>CAWFSM010000001.1:0-1276713 GCA_963818535.1 uncultured delta proteobacterium
CGCTCGCGATTGGCGACGCGCAAATGCCGGGACTCACGGCCGAATCTCTGCGGGTTGTCGATGCTGAAAACCCGGTCTGGCCACCCGCTCGGAGTGCCCCCACCCGCGCGCCGAAGTCCCGCTCGAATCCGGCCACGGAGGCTCCAGGGAGGGTGGTTCTAACGTAGAGTGCCGCGCCATGACGACCGCGGCCGCTGGCACGACCCCGCCCAAGGAACGCAGGATCGCCTTCACCACCCTCTTCCTCGTCGAGATGTGGGAGCGGTTCGGCTACTACGGCATGACCGCGGTCGTGCTGCTCTACATGGTGCAGAAGCTCGGCTACACCGACGACCGGGCCAACCTGACCTTCGGCGCCTTCACCGCGCTCGTCTACGCGGCGCCGGCGGTGGGCGGCTGGATCGGCGACCGGGTGCTGGGCAGCCGGCGCATGACCGTGCTCGGCGCGCTGGTGCTGGCGCTCGGCTACGTCCTGCTCGCCATCCCGGACGGGCCGCTCTTCGCGGCGCTGGGCGTGGTCGCGGTGGGCAACGGCCTCTTCAAGGCCAACCCCGCCAACCTGGTCTCCAAGGTCTACGAGGGCGAGCCGTCCAAGATCGACAGCGCCTTCACGCTCTACTACATGGCCGTCAACGTCGGGGCGACCTTCTCGCAGATCCTGACGCCGCTCATCGCCATCTGGGCCGGCTGGCACGCCGCCTTCGGCGTGTGCGCCGCGGGCATGCTGCTCTCGGTGCTGAACTACTTCGCCATGCGCCGCCACCTCGCCCACGTGGGCTCGCCGCCGGACTTCGCGCCGCTCGAGGTGAAGAAGCTCGCCGTCGTGCTCGTCGGCGCGGCGGCCGCCGTGGTCTTCGTCACCGTGGTGGTGCAGGACCTGGCGCTCGCCCGCATGGTCGTCTGGACGGCGGCCATCGCCATCCTGGGGATCTTCGGCATCCTCATCGCGCGCGGCACGCCGCAGGAGCGCAAGGGGCTCATCGCGGTCTTCGTGCTCACCGCGCAGGGCATCCTCTTCTTCATCTTCTACCAGCAGATGTCGACGTCGCTGACCCTCTTCGCGCTCCGCAACGTCGACCTGAACTTCCTCTTCGGCTACCAGATCCCGGCCGGGCAGCTGCAGGCGCTGAACCCGATCTGGATCTTCATCCTCGGGCCGCTCGTGGCCTGGGGCTACGACCGCATGGCCCGCGGCCGCGGCGACTTCTCCATCGCCACCAAGTTCGCGCTGGGCTTCGCGGTGCTGGCGGCGGGCTTCTTCATGTTCGGCGTCTCCGGCCGCTTCGCCAACGACGGCCGGGTCTCGGTCTGGTGGCTCATCGGCGGGTACGGTCTCTACTCCCTGGGCGAGATCCTCATCAGCGGGCTCGGGCTCGCCATGGTGGCGCGCTACGTCGGGCCGAAGCTGCGCGGCTTCGTGATGGGGCTGTGGTTCCTCGCCACCGGGATCTCGCAGTACCTGGGGAGCTACGTGGCGAACTTCGCGAGCGTCCCGGAGAACGTCACCAACCCGGTGGAGACCCTTCCGCTCTACGTGAACCTGTTCCTCGGGCTGGGGATGGTGGCCACGGTGGGGACGCTGGTGGCCATCGCGCTCCTGCCGGTCATGCGGCGGCTGTCGGCGCCGGCGGCGGAGGCGAGCGGGTAGCCGTCGGACCTCCATTCTGCGGGCGCTGTCACATCCGCCGGGCCGGTGCCTCCATTCATACGAGAGGCTTTCGAACCCCCGACGCGGAACGGAGAGCGCCATGACGACCCAGACCCGGAAGACGATCCACTTCAACGTCTCGAAGTCCCACGGCTGGAAGGACGCCTTCGTGGTCTCCTGCCTCGCCATCGTCCTCGGCGCCTTCGTGGCGCAGATTTCGTCCACGCCGAGCCGCGCGCAGCGCTCCATCCCGGTTGCCACGGCGTCGTCGACCGACCGCGTCGCAGGGCTAGACAAGTCCCGGCGCTCGCCCCGAGAGGGGCACACGGGCCACCCCGGCGGCATTCGGGGTGGCCGTGGTGTTTCTGGGTGCGCCCCCCCGTCACATCTTTCCCCGCCCCCGCCTCCAGTACTGCGAACGGATTTGGAACCCCGGACGCGGAACGGAGAACGCCATGACGACCCAGAACCAGAACCCGACGACCCTTCACTTCCACGTCTCGAAGCACGGCTGGAAGGACCTCTTCGTGGTCAGCTTCCTCGCCATCGTCCTCGGCGCCTTCGTCGCCCAGATCTCCTCCACCCCGAAGCACTCCTTCGCCTCGCCGCCCATGGCGTCCGCGCCCCTGAACGCGACGTCGAACGGCTAGCGGGATACCGGAGGATTCGCCCCTTCCGCGGGGGCGGTGGCCACCTCGGCGATGCCGGGGTGGCCGTTTTCGTTTCGGGGTGCGGCGAGGACTCGCATCGGTCCGCGCCGCGGACCGTCGGCCAGATGGGGCGTTCACTCGTAGTCTGTTGACGGCGATCCGGGCGAATCGCGATGCCGCGGACGGGGCGCCGAGGGAATGGCGCTGGTTGCCGCGCATTTCGCGCAGGAGCGGCGCCGGAGATTCCTGGCGAGGTTCGAGATCCCGGCGCCGGAATTCGCGCGGGAGGCCATTCCCGCGCGTTTGGCGAGGGCCGAAAATCCCGTGCGATGGTGGATTGCATGAACGCACGCGAATGGTCCCTCCGCATCGCCGAACTGTCCCGGCGCGAGAATTCGTCCCTCGTCGATCTCCTCCTCGCCCTCGCGGAGTTCGACAGGCTCGGGGTCTGGCGACAGCTCGGCCACGCGAGCCTGTTCGACTTCCTGCACCGGGAGGTCGGGCTGTCCCGAGGGTCGGCCTACTACCGCCAGGTCGCGTCCCGGCTCCTCGGGAGGTTCCCGGAGATCGCCGAGCCCCTTCGAGACGGACGGCTCTGCATCTCGAACGTTCCGCAGCTCGCCAAGGTCATGACCGAGGAGAACCGGGCCACGGTGGTGGCGAAGTTCTTCCACTGCTCGAAGCAGGAGGCGAGGCAGGTGGTGGCGGAGATCCTCCCGGCGGAGGTGGTGCCGACGAGGACGGTCGTCACCGTGGTTGCACCGGTGAAACCGGCCGCGGCGATCGTCCAACCGGTTGGACGCGACCAGTCCCTCCCCGAAGGGGACAGGCCCGCTCCCGAGGTGCGGAGGACCGTGGTCGAGCCGCTCACCCGGACCGAGACCCGGATGCACGTCACGGTGTCGCCGGAGTTCGTGGCCCTCCTGAAGAAGGCCAAGGCGGGTCAGTCCCACGTCCAGCCGGGAGCGACCGACGAGCAGGTGCTGACGGCGGCGCTTGAGTTGCTCATCGCCCAGCAGGAGAAGCGGCGGGCGTCGCGTTCCTCCCCGCGTGAAGCGAGAGGTCCTGAAGCGGGACGGGGGCAGGTGTACGTGGCCCTTGGCGGCCGGTGGCACCTGCGGCGCCACCATCCGCCTGCAGATCGATCACGTGGTGCCCCGCGGGAGGGGCGGTCCTTCGACCGTGGACAACTGCAGGGTCCTCTGCGACGTCCACAACCGCGAAGCCGCACGCCAAGTATACGGCGACGCGCACATGGACCTGTTCGCTCCACGGCTACCCCGCGCCTCCGAACCGGTCGCGGAATGGGTCACGTTCTGGCGCCCCGGTCGTCCCGATACGCTGGCGCGCTGCGTCACCCGGGTTGCATTGAGAAGCCCTTCACCGGCGGCGTAGCATCGACCTCCACCGGAGGTCGTTCGTGATCGACTCCACACGCGACACGGGACAGGGCGCGGAGCCGGGCACCGTCTCGCGGCTGCTCGTGGAGATCGCGCGGGCGTCGGAGGAGGACCTCGCCGCGTCCTGGCGCGAGCCACTCAAGCCAGGCGACCTCGTCGGTCGCTACCAGATCCGGCGCGAGATTGGCCGGGGCGGCTTCGGCGCGGTGTACGAGGCGGCCGATCCGCAGCTCGGGCGCGTCGTTGCGCTCAAGGCCCTGAAGCCGGGGCGGTCGAAGCACCCGGTGTCCGAGGAGTGGATCCAGAAGGAGGCCGAGGCGGTCGCGAAGCTGGACCATCCGGCCATCGTCACCATCCACGACGTGGGCACCTGCCCGGCCGGCGCGTACCTCGTGATGGAACTCCTGCGCGGGGAGACGCTGGCGCGGCGGATCGAGAAGGGTCCCCTCCCCGTCGACGAGGCGCTGCGCATCGCCGAGCAGATGGCGGAGGGGCTGGCCCACGCCCATTCACGGGGGGTGCTGCACCGGGACCTCAAGCCCGCAAACGTCTTCGTCTGCGATGACGGTCGGGTGAAGCTGCTCGACTTCGGCCTGGCGCACCTGCTCGGGACCGAGGGGTCGAGCGGCGCCGGGACGCCCGGCGTACATGGCGCCGGAGCAGGCGGCGGGAGCCGTCGATCGATGAGCGGGCCGACGTCTGGGCGGCGGGGATGGTGCTGGGGGAGATGCTCACCGGGAAGCGGCCGGTGGAGCGGACGCCGACGCCGGTGGTGGAGACCGACCGGACCGAGCTCATGTGGGAGGCGGCGAAGGAGCCGGTCAGTCCGGGGACACCCCCTGCCCTGGCCCGTGTGCCGCGCCCGGTGGCGAAGGCGGTGGGGGCGGCGCTTTCCGAAGATCCGGCTGCGCGGCCGAGGGACGGAGGGTCCTGGCTCTCGGAGCTTCGCTCCGCTCGGCTGCGGGTGGAGCGGCCGAAGCGCATCCGCCGCATCGCGATCTTCGCCACGGCGTTCGTGCTGGTCGGCCTGGCCGTCGCAGGTCTGGCCACGTGGCGTCTCTGGGAGCGGCAGATCCCGGGCGGCCGCGTCACGGTCGCCGTCGCCGACTTCGTGAACGAGACCGGGGAGAAGGAACTGGACGGGCTCTCGGGGCTCCTCATCACCTCCCTCGAACAGTCGTCCGCCCTTCGCGTCCTCACCCGCAGCCGGATGTTCGACGTGCTGAAGCAGCTCGGCAAGGAGAGCGTCGAGCGCATCGACGAGCCGCTCGCCAGGGAGGTGGGCAAGCACTCCCGGGTCCGGGCACTCCTGCTCGCCTCGGTTCGGAAGACTGGCGACGCCTACCTCGTGGAGATGCGGGCGCTCGACCCGCTCCTCGACGAGTACGTCTTCACGCTGAAGGACCGGGCGACGAGCAAGCGGGACGTGCTCGACCTGATCGATCGCCTGGGTGCGACGACCCGCGCAAGACTGGGCGCGGGAAGCGACGAGGCTTTGCCTCCGCCAAAGGTCGCGGAGATCGCCACGCCGAACCTGGCTGCCTTCGACCTGATCTTCCGCTCGCGTCGAGCGCTCGACCTGGCGAAGTTCGAGGAGGCCTACCAGCTCGCCAGGGAAGCGGTGGCACTGGATCCCGATTCCCCGCTGGCGCGCTACCAGGCGTGGATCACGACCGACTGGCGGCGTCCGGCTCCCTCCGGGTGGGATCGAGCGGGGGCCGTTCGCGATGCCCTCGCGTCCGCCGAGGCGGTCTCCGATCGCCTCCCGGAAAGGGAGCGGTTGCTCCTCCGCCTCGAGCGGGCAGCGCGAGACCGCAAGCCCGAGCTCATCGATCCGCTCTGCGACCAGCTGACGTCCTCCTTCCCGCTCGACAAGGAGATCCTCGTGGAGTGCGGGACGGTCCGGTTCCACTACTTCTATTCCGGCCGGGATCGAACGATCGCCTACCTCGACCGCGCCCTCCAGCTCGACCCGGGCTACGCACCCGCCATCATGAAGCTCTCCTGGGTGCTCCAGACGCTGGGCGGCGCCGAGGAGAAGCTGGGCCTCCTCCGCCAGCTCGCGGGCGCGGCCACCGAGCCCCCGCTGATGGAGAACCTCGCCAGCGCACTTCTCGCCGCCCGGGCGGAGGAGGATGCCGCCGCCCTCCTGGAACGCGCCAGAGCGGCCAAGGGCTGGCCGTTCCCCCTTCCCCGGCTCGCCCTCTACCGGGCCCACGCCGGCCGGCCGGTGGAGGCGGAGGCGATGGCGAGAGACTGCCTCGCCTCGCTCGATCGGGTCCCCGAGACCGCCCAGGAGGGCCTGCTGTCCTTCTGCACGCAGATCCTTTTCGAGGCACTCACCGGCCAGGGACGGCGCCGGGAGGCGCTCGCGGCCCTGCAAACGTGGACGGGGCTGCCCGCGCTGGAGGAGGCCGTCTTCCGGATCGCCATCCATGCCGCGACGGGAGCCCTCGACGACGCGCGCACCGCGTCGCTGGACCTCGCAGCGCTCGGCGTGAAGGACGACCCGGAGGTCGGCCGCTGGGCGGCGAACTGGATGGTGGAGGGAGGGCTCGTCCGGGAGGCCGCGCCCCTCTACGCCCAGGTTCGCGAGAGCCAGCACTGGGAAGACCTCCCACACGCAGACCGGCTCTGGGCGGACGCCATGGCGTCCCTTGCGGAAGGCGCTCCGGACGGGGAGGGTCGCATCCGCGCGGCGCTCGACCATCCCCACCTGGGAGGCCAGTTCGACACGGCGCGCGTGCTGGCCCGCTTGCTGCGGCAGCGCGGCGCCTGCGCCGAGACCGTGCCGTTGCTCGAGCGGGCGCGAAGCATCCCCCCGAGCGCCGTCGTCATGTTCCGCGCCGCCCAGGAGCCCCAGCTGATTCACTGGCTCGCGGAGTGCCACGAGAAGCTGGGGGACCTCGCCAAGGCGCGCGAGCGGAACGACGAGTTCCTCCGCCTCTGGGCCAACGCCGACCCTGACCTCCCGCTCCTCGTCGACGCCAAGGCCCTTCAGGCTCGGCTTGCGGTGAAATGAGATGGGCGACCTGTCGCAACTTCTGGCGGAGATCGCCCATGCCCCTGCGGACGGGGACTCCTGGCGCGAGCCGCTCGAGCCGGGCGCCGTGGTCGGTCGGTACCAGATCCGGCGGGAGATCGGCCGAGGCGGGTTCGGCGCGGTGTACGAGGCGTTCGACCCGCAGCTGGGGCGGACGGTGGCGCTGAAGGCCCTGAAGCCGGGGCGGTCGAAGCACCCGGTCTCCGAGGAGTGGATCCAGAAGGAGGCCGAGGCGGTCGCGAAGCTCGACCACCCGGCCATCGTCACCATCCTCGACGTGGGGACCTGCCCGGCCGGCGCGTACCTCGTGATGGAACTGCTCCGCGGCGAGACGCTGGCGAAGCGGATCGAGAAGGGTCCCTCCCCGTCGACGAGGCGCTGCGCATCGCCGAGCAGATGGCGGAGGGGCTCGCGCACGCCCATTCACGGGGGGTGCTGCACCGGGACCTCAAGCCCGCGAACGTCTTCGTCTGCGAGGACGGTCGGGTGAAGCTGCTCGACTTCGGCCTGGCGCACCTGCTGGGCACGGAGGGCTCGAGCGGAGCCGGGAACGCCCGCGTACATGGCGCCGGAACAGGCGGCGGGAACGGCGGTCGACGAGCGGGCCGACGTCTGGGCGGCGGGGATGGTGCTGGGGGAGATGCTGACGGGCAAGCGGCCGGTGGAGCGGACGCCGACGGCGGGGACGGGGCGGAGGCGGATCGGACCGAGCTCCTGTGGGAGGCGCCGAAGGGGCCGGCAAGTCCGGGGACACCACCTGCCCTCGCCCGCTTGCCGCGCCCGGTGGGGAAGGCCGTGGGAGCAGCACTCTCCGAGGATCCGGCAGCGCGACCGAGGGACGGAAGTTCCTGGCTCTCGGAGCTTCGCTCCGCTCGCCTGCGGAAGGATCGCCCGCGACGAGCCCGGCGCGTGGCGCTTCTCGCCGGAGTCGGCATCGTCGTTGGCCTCACCCTCGCCGGCCTCGCAACCTGGCGCGTCTGGGAACGGCAGATTCCCGGCGGGCGGCCCACCGTGGCCGTCGCCGACTTCGCGAACGAGACCGGAGACCCGGAGCTCGACTCCATCTCGGGCCTCCTCATCACCTCCCTCGAGCAGGGAACCCAGCTCCGGGTCCTCACCCGCGGTCGCATGCTCGGCGTCCTGAAGCGGCTCGGGAAGGAGGACGTCCAGCGGATCGACGAGCCCCTTGCCCGGGAGGTGGGCCAGGAGACCCGCGCGAACGCGCTGCTGCTCGGGTCCGTCCGCAAGCTGGGCGCGGCCTACGTCGTCGAGATGCGTGCGCTCGACCCGCTCCACGACGAGTACCTCTTCACGGTGAGCGATCGGGCCGCCGGCAAGGACGGGATCTTCAACCTGGTGGACCGCCTCGGAGCCTCCACCCGGAAGCGGCTCGGCGCAGCGGACGACACCGCCGCCCCTCCGGCCCGCGTCGCCACCATCACGACGGAGAACGTGAAGGCCTGGGAGCTCCTGTCCGAGTCCCGGCGGGCCTTCGACCGGGACGACCTCGCCGAGTCGAGGCGACTGGCCGAGGAGGCACTGAAGGAGGAGCCGGACTTCCCGCTGGCCCATTACCAGCTGGCGATCGCGACCCACTGGCTTTCGGACGGTTCCCCGGATCAGGCGCAGAAGACCCTCGCCAGCGTGGAGGCGGCCGAGCGGAGGGCGGCGCGCCTCCCCGAGAAGGAGCGGCTCTCGCTCGAGGCGCTCCACGCCCAGCTCGACGGCCGGATGAACGAGGCCACCCTGCTCTGGGACCGGGCAGCGCAGGCCTACCCCCTCGACAAGGAAGTGCTCCTCCACGCAGGCGACGTGCGCTACCACCGGCACGACATGTCGGGCGCCCTGCCCTACTTCGAGCGGGTTCTCCAGCTCGACCCCGACCAGACGCTCGCCACCGAGCACCTCCTCCAGGGGATGATCGCAGGAGGGCACGTCGCGGCGGAACGTCGGATGGCTCGAGGAGAAGGCCCGGACGAGCCGCAATCCGGGAGAGCTCGGGTCCGTCGCCTGGGCGCTGCTCGACGCCGGCCGGGAAGAGCTGGCCGTCGAGGCCTGGAACCGTTCGCAGGACATGAAGGGCAGGCGTTACACGCATCCCGTGTACGCCAGGCACCTCGTCCTCGCGGGTCGCGCACCGGAGGCGGAGGTGAAGGTCCGCCACGATCTCGCGAATCTCCCTGCCAGTGCGAAGCCCAGGCACGTCACACTCTGGAAGCAGCTCCTCTCGTTGAGCCTCATCGGGCAGGGACGGTTCGCGGAGGCCGTCGCCGGGATGGACGGTCCGCAGGACCCGGAATCGGATGGAGTAGCGACTCGCGCCTTCGCCTCCCTCGCCGCCGGGGACCGGCCAGGAGTCCGGAAGGCGATCGTGGAGCTGGAACGGATGGGCGAGCTCGAGGACCTGGGCGCCCTCGTCGCGTACATGTTCATCGCCGCCGGGGCGGGCGACGGCTCGACGTTGTCCCATCTCGCCGGGAAGGCCGCCGCGAGCCCACGGTTGGCTCAGGAGGACGAGAGCCGGCCGGGCATGGATATCGCCTCTCATCGCGTGGGGACGAGGCGCTCGTGAGGAGGCCCGCCGGGGGTTCGCGTCGCTCTCGTCGCAGGGACACGTTGCGGCCCGATTCTGGGGCCACTTACCTGCTCGGCCTCCTGGCCCGGGAGGACGGCGACTGCGCCCTGTCCGTCGCCGAGATGGAGAAGGCCTGGAACGCCGGCATCGTCTACCCCGCCGACGACCGGATCGCCATCCAGAGCGTGCTGCTCTTCCAGTTGGCCAGCTGTCACGAGAAGCTGGGTGAGGTCGAGAAGGCGCGCGCGCGGAACGACGAACTCCTGCGGCGCTGGGCCCGCGCCGACCGGGACGTCCCGCTCCTCGCGGAGGCGAAGGCGATGCAAGCCCGCCTCGCCTCCGCCCGGTAGCGACCCGATCAGAACGACAGCGCCACGCCGAACCGCGCGGAGACCGGCTCCTGGAAGGCTCGTCGGCCTCCCGTAGTTGAGATTGGGCGTCACCCGCTGGCCCTCCAGCGTCCGGGCGTAGGCCAGGTCGGGGCAGGCTGCCAGCAGCGCCGCGGCCGGGTCCTTCTGGGAGATGGCGTTCCTGGAGCTGCACTGCGCTCCCTGCATCGGCGTGATGAAGTCGAACGTGTAGCGCTGGTCCACGGTGCTCACCGCCTGGGCGTTCAGCACGTTGAACACGCTGACCGTGAAGGTGAGCGTGTACGGTCCCGCGATGGCCCAGGAGAGCTTGCCGGAGAGGTCGAGCTTGATCTCCCAGGGCAGGTCGCCGGCCGAACCCCGAGGGAGGAGGAACCCGTCCGTGGCGCCGTACTGGGGATGGGAACCCAGGGTGTTCACCGGTGCACCGGAGATGGCGAAGAGCTGAAATCCGGGGGTGAGCGACACCGCCTCGCTCAGGGTCACGAGGTAGGAGGCCGCCGCCTTGACCTGGTGCGTCCGGTTCCCGCCCAGCGGCCCGCTGCGGTTCCCCAGCATCGAGACGAGGTCGTACTCGGTGACCAGGTTCGGCATGAACTGCCCGATGTCGGTGCGGATGAGCCCGGAGTAGTTGCCGCGGAGCGACGACCAGGTGTAGCTCGCCTGGGCGAGCCAGCGCCTCGAGAAGAGCTTGTTCAGGGACACGGTCACGGCGTCGTACGAGCGGACCGGAGGCGTGAACGCGGCGGTGTAGACCGTGCCGTCCGAGTAGGCGAGACCTGCCGCGTTCCTCGGATTGTAGGTGATCCCCGCGTAGGGCCCCTCGGTCGCGGTCCAGGGCTGGGAGGCGCCCGGGTTCGCGATGAAGTAGTTGTTGCCGTCGTCGGAGGACATGTCCTCGATCACGGTCCCCTGGCGGCGGCCGACGTAGTCCACTCCAAGTGATAGGTCCTGCAGGACCTCGTACTGCACGCCGCCGCCGAACTGGTCGGTGTACTGCCCCTGGATGCCGGGAGCGACGGGCGTGTACCCTCCCGACACCGAGAAGCCGGACCCGGTGAGGGGGCTGGGGCCGAGCGTCCGGGTGTTGGGGCCGGGGCCCGATCCGGCGGCCAGGCCGTAGACGTTCGGGCAGCTCGCCGCGGGATTTCCGATCGACGACGGGCCCGGGATCATGTCGGCCGTGCAGGTGGACATCTGGTAGCTCCCGTTGACCGACGGCGACGAGGCAAGCGACAGGAATCCCATGAGGAGCGGCACCGCCTCGTAGTAACGCCCCCAGTTGGCCTGCACCTTCCCGCGCCCCTGCCCGGTGAAGTCCCAGACAGCCTGCGCACGCGGCGCCCAGCTCGTTCCGGTGTCGAACTGCGGCGTCCAGGGCGGGTTGCCCGGGGACGCGTTCCTCATCAGCTGGGTGTCGAGGCGCACCCCGAAGCCCAGGGTCAGCACGTTGGCGATGGTCCAGGAGTCCTGCAGGTAGTAGCCATTCGACCAGTTGCTGGAGAGCACGTTGGCCGAGCCGCCCTGGCTGGGGTCCTTTCCTCCCGGGTTGACGCAGTTGCCGTTGGCGTCGATCGCAGCGCACCAGTTGGAATAGACCGTCTGACCGCCCGGCTGTGTGATCTCGCTCCCCGGAGCTCCCTGGCCGTACGCGGACATCTGGAAGGCATTGAAGCTCCCGCCGGTCCCGGGAACGCCCGGGCCCAGGAACCGGCCCCACGCCAACCAGAACGCACCGCCGTAGTTACCCCGGGTGCCGTTGTACTCGGCGTAGTCGATCTGGACGCCGCCCTTCAGCATGTGCTGGCCGGCGAGGTCGAAGAGCACGGTCGCCGACGCCGTCCCGGCGAGGCGGCTCGTGACGCTGTCTTCGTAGCCGCCAATTCCGCCCGGTGCTGTACAGCTGGACGTAGCATCCGGGCGCGGCGCCGATCCCCGCCTGGAGGCTCTCGTACGGGCAGGAGTTCGCGACCGAAGGGTCGAAGTTCTGGAGTGGCTGAATGGTGCGCCATTGGATCCGCGGCGCCGTCGCCTGGTCGACGCCGTTCACGACCTTCGGTCGGGTGTGCCACGGCGAGTCGTACCAGCCCAGGTTCGCCTCGAGGAGCAGGTGCTTGTCGAGGAACTTCCCTCCGTATCCGAGCACCACGTTGGTGGTGTTGAAGTCGACCTCCGAGTAGCTGGCCGCCGCGGTCGCGTTCACGATGCGCCGTCCCCCGTCACGCGTGGGCTGCGTGTTCGCGCTCAGGAACAGGTTGTGGTTCTCGTTCACGAGCCAGGTGAGCTTCCCCACGGCGTAGATCCGGCTGAACCCTGTCCCGTAGACGAACTCGGTCCCGGGATGCTCCTCCATCACGAACATGCCGTAGGGATCGAACCTGGAGACGCTGGGGTCTTCATCGCTCGCGACCCGGCTGCGGTAGAAACCCGTGCGGACGCTGTAGTCGAGCTGTGCGGCCAGGCCGGCGTAGAACCACAGGCGGTCCTTCACGATCGGTCCGCCCACCTCCAGGCCGAAGTCGCTCTGGTATCCGCCCTTGTAGGGGGAGGCGTAGGACGCGATGGCTTCCCCGTTCCGGCCGACCACCTCGCTGGAGGGCGTGAACAGGCCCGGCGTGAGGTTGCCCCGAGATCGAGCCGTGGAACTCGTTCGAGCCCGACTTGATCACCGTGTTGACGATGCCGCCGGACGAGTAGCCGTACTCCGGCAGGAACCCGCTCGTCTTCACGTCGATCTGGTCGATGAAGTTGGTGAGCAGGTTGGAGCCGACGTAGTTCAAGCCCGGGTCGCCCGACCCGGAGGCCGTCGAGCATGTAGTTGTTCTCGGGCGACGTCGCACCGGCCAGGCTGATGCCACCCACGTCGCGTAGCGCCGTTGGAGTGATGATGACCGTCCCCTCGTAGTCGCGGGTCGTCGGGATGGTGGCCAGGAAGTCCCGGGTGATGACCGCACCCGACTCGGCATTGCCCACGTTCACGGCGGGAGCCACGCCGCCGTTTCGCACCACCTGCGGCTCGAGTTCCACCGCCTCGGGCGTGAGGATCAGGTTGGCACGAAGGGTGTAATCCACCTGGAGCACGAGCCCGGTGCGCTCGGCGGGCAGGTACCCCGTGACCTGGGCCGCGAGCTTGTAGCGCCCGGGAGGCAGCAGCGTGAAGGTGAAGTGGCCGCGGGCGTCCGTCACCGCGGTCTGATCGCCCTGGAGGCTGGGGCTGGTCGCGATGACCAGTGCCCCGGCCACCGGCTTCCCCGTCGCGGCGTCGGTGGCGGTTACCACCAGGGTGCCGGTGGTCTGGGCCCGCACCTCGCCTGCTTCCGCGAGCAGCGCCATGCACGCCAGCAATCGCCCGTTTCGGCACGCCCGCATCCACGCCCACGTCGGATTCGCGTTCATCGATCCCCCTGAAGTTGGACGCCGGTCCGCGTCCCAGGCCGATGTAGCGCTGAGTGAAGTCGATGGTGTGTGTGACAGTAGGCCGACCCGGACGGGGAGATCGACTGACCCGGCTGGGGCGCAAGTGATCCTCGTCAATGACGCACCGTGAAAACGCGACGCGTCACCCGTTTTCGGCGTCACTTCCGCCGGGAGCGGTCGTCCCGTTTGAGAAGGCCGACGCCGCTCGCGTAGCATCGACCTCCACGGGGGTCGTACGTGACGGACTCCACACGCGACACGGGACAGGCCGCGGAGCCAGGCACCGTCTCACGGCTGCTCGTGGAGATCGCGCGGGCCTCGGAGGAGGACCTCGCCGCGTCGTGGCGCGAGCCGCTCGAGCCCGGTGACGTCGTCGGGCGATACCAGATCCGGCGCGAGATCGGCCGCGGCGGATTCGGCGCGGTGTACGAGGCGTTCGATCCGCAGCTGGGCCGCGTCGTCGCGCTCAAGGCCCTGAAGCCAGGACGCTCGAAGCACCCCGTCTCCGAGGAGTGGATCCAGAAGGAGGCCGAGGCGGTCGCGAAGCTCGACCACCCGGCCATCGTGACCATCCACGACGTCGGGACGTGCCCGGCCGGTGCGTACCTGGTGATGGAGCTGCTCCGGGGCGAGACGCTGGCGCGGCGGATCGAGCAGGGGCCGCTGCCCGTCGACGAGGCGCTACGCATCGCCGAGCAGATGGCGGAGGGGCTGGCCCACGCCCATTCACGGGGGGTGCTGCACCGGGATCTCAAGCCGGCGAACGTCTTCGTCTGCGAGGACGGCCGGGTGAAGCTGCTCGATTTCGGCCTGGCGCACCTGCTCGGGACCGAGGGCTCGAGCGGCGCCGGGACCCCGGCCTACATGGCGCCGGAGCAGGCGGCGGGCGCGGTCATCGACGAGCGGGCCGACGTCTGGGCGGCGGGGATGGTGCTCGGGGAGATGCTCACCGGGAAGCGGCCGGTGGAGCGGACGCCGACGCCGACGGTGGACGGACGCGGACCGGACCGAGCTCATGTGGGAGGCGGCGAAGGAGCCGGTCAGTCCGGGGACACCCCCTGCCCTGGCCCGTGTGCCGCGCCCGGTGGCGAAGGCGGTGGGGGCGGCGCTTTCCGAAGATCCGGCGGCGCGGCCGAGGGACGGAGGGTCCTGGCTCTCGGAGCTTCGCTCCGCTCGACTGCGGGTGGAGCGGCCGAAGCGCATCCGCCGCATCGCGATCTTCGCCACGGCGTTCGTGCTGGTCGGCCTCGCCGTCGCGGCTTCGCCACCTGGCGCGTCTGGGAGCGGCAGATTCCCGGCGGACGCCCCACCGTCGCCGTCGCCGACTTCACGAACGAGACCGGCGACAGCGAGCTCGACGGCATCTCGGGCCTCCTCATCACCTCGCTCGAGCAGGGCACCCAGCTCCGCGTCCTCACCCGCGGCCGGATGCTCGACGTGCTGAGGCAGCTCGGGAAGGACGACGTCCGAGCGCATCGACGAGCCGCTTGCACGGGAGGTCGGGCAAGCAGGCCCGGGCGAATGCGCTGCTCCTCGCCACCATCCGCCG
Organism: uncultured delta proteobacterium; assembly: GCA_963818535.1. Lineage (GTDB taxonomy): Bacteria > Myxococcota > Myxococcia > Myxococcales > Anaeromyxobacteraceae > CAIOAK01. Next base: position 14,651 of record CAWFSM010000001.1, read on the forward strand.
CATGGGCGACGCCTTCGTCGTGGAGATGCGGGCGCTCGACCCGCTGCACGATGAGTACGTGTTCACCGTGAGCGACCAGGCGGCGACGAAGGCGGGCGTCTTCGACATCGTCGACCGGCTGGCGAGCCGTCGCGAGGAAACGGCTCGGAACGGGCGACGCCGCCGCGCCTCCGGTGACGACGGTCTCGGCGATCACCACGACGAGCCCGAAGGCCTGGGACCTCTTCTTCCGCGCCGTGCAGGCGAGGGACCAGGGGCGGCGGACGAGGCGGCCGCGCTGGCGCGAGAGGCCTCGAAGGAGGATCCCGACTTCGCCCTCGCCCGCTTCCTCGCGCTGGACGCCACCTGGGCGGTCTGGGGAAACAACGAGGACGCCTGGCTCGACAGGGACAAGGAGGTCGAGACCCGGAAGGCGCTCGAGGAGGTCGAGGCCTTCTCCGACCGTCTCCCGGAGAAGGAGCGGCTCTCGCTTCGCGCCATGCGCGCCAGCCTGGAGAAGCGATGGGACGTGGCCGGCGAGATCCGCGATCACGTCGCAGCGATGTTCCCGCTCGACAAGGAGGCCATCTTCCTGGCCGGCGACATCCGCTACCACTCCGACTCCGGATGCGCGAGGCGATCCCCTACTTCCGGAGGGCGCTCCAGCTCGATCCGGGCTATCGGCTCGCCGCCGACCATCTCGAATGGTCGCTGACCAGCCTCGGACGGGCCGCGGAGGAGGTCGACTGGCTGCGGGCGCAGGTCCCGCTGGCCCGGTCGGATCGAAGAGAAGACAGCGCTTCTCTGGGCGTTTCTCTCCGCGGGGCAGGAGGAGGACGCCGCCGCATCCAGGATGACTTCAATGCCAGAGAGGGCGTGAAGGTGACCTGGGCGCCGCTGGCCCTCTACTGGGTTCACCACGGGCGTGCCCCAGAGGCCGAGGGAGCGATGCGCGAGAACATCGCCCGCAAGGAGCCGAGGGACGCCGCGCGGGGAAGGCCCCCGTGCCAGTCGCGAACCGCCGCTACACGCTCGACAAGTCACTCGAGGCGCAGGGCAGGTTCCGCGACACGGCGGCGCACAAGGCCAGGTTCGCTCCGGACGCCCCGACGACCCGGACTGGCGTTACCGGGTTCTCCAAGGCCGGCAGTGGGCGGCGGCCGGTCAGCAGGATCATGCGCGACTCGAGGCCACCACGCGCGAGTTGGCTGCCCTGGGACTGTTCCGCGGCAAGGACGGCGGCAACTGGCTCGAGGGACCCAAGAGCGCGGACGCCACCGCGATGGCTGGCAGGCTCGACCTCGCCGGACCCACCGCCAGGCAAGTGCTCGAGGGCGGGGCGATGCGGGATCCCACCTCCCCGGAGCGTGCGTTCATGGCCGCGATCGTCGCCGCGAGCGACTCCCGCTCCGGCGCAGTACCTCCCGACCTCCTGGCCATCGCGGATCATCCCCAGGTCTGGTATCGCTTTCCGGGCAACGTGCTTCTCGGGCACTACCTGCGCGCGCGCGGGGACTGTCCCGGGGCCATCGTCGCCTACGAGCGTGCGCGCGCCGTCCCGTGGCACTGGCTCGTCGGCGAGAAGCCGGCGCTCTTCCCGTTCGTGCTGCATTCCCTCGCGCTCTGCTACGAGACGGTCGGCGACCTCGCGAAGGCGCGGGAGCGGAACGCGGAGATGCTCCGTCTCTGGGCGAACGCGGATCCCGACATCCCGCTGCTGGCCGAGGCGAAGGCGACGAGGGCCTGGCTCGTCGCGGCTGGGCGCACCCGCAAGGTGAGCAAATCGCAGAGACTTCGCCGGTTCACCCGGGTGAACTTTCGCAGCCGCGCCAGGGTTCCGTCACATCCTCCCCGCCGCCGCCTCCAGTACTGCGAACGGTTTCCAACCCCGAACGCGGAACGGAGAACGCCATGACGACCCAGACCCAGAATCCGACGACCCTTCACTTCAACGTCTCGAAGCACGGCTGGAAGGACCTCTTCGTGGTCAGCTTCCTCGCCATCGTCCTCGGCGCCTTCGTCGCCCAGATCTCCTCGACCCCGAAGCACTCCTCCGCCTCGCCGCCCATGGCGTCCGCGCCCCTGAACGCGACGTCGAACGGATAGCGGGATCCGGAGGGATCGCCCCTTCCGCGGGGGCGAGAGGCCACCTCGGCGACGCCGGGGTGGCCGATTTGCTTCCTGGCCGGGCAGGACCGTCGGGATGCGCCGGGGTGGCCGAGAGCCCTACTTCCCCGCAGCCAGCTCGAGCGACCTCTTCGGATCCATGATCCGCAGCTTCCGCCCCGCGACCTCCTTCACCTGGGCCCCGTCCACGATGAGCTTCTTCACCTGGACGGCGGTGAGCTGCGGGTGGAGGGCGAGGATCTTCGCCGCCAGGTTCACCACCTGGGGCGCGGCCATGCTGGTTCCGCTCCAGGCCATGGTCGCCCCACCCGGCACCACGCTCTCCACCTGGTAACCGTTCGCGTAGACGTCCACCTTGCCGTAGCTGGTGAAGGCGGCCTCGTCGCCGGCCCGGTCCACCGCTCCCGCGGTGAGCGAGTTGGGAAGGTCGAACGAGGACGGGATCGACTCCTCGAAGCGCGCATCCGCATTCGAGTTCCCCGCCGCGGGCACGAAGAGCACGTTCGGCGCACCGGCCATGGCCTCCCGCAGCGCAGCCGCGATGGCGGCGTGCCACGTCTTCGCCCGCGTGCGCCGCTCCTCGGGGGTTCCCACCCCGTTCGCCTCCAGCATGTCCTCGAACTCCTTCGGGGTGTAGCTCCAGCTCATGTTCACCACACGTGCGCCTCCGGCGACGAGGTAGCGCACGCTCTCCTTCATCTGCCGCACCATCCCGTCCGCCCAGGCGTCGTCGGGGACGGGCGGGATCATCCGCCAGGGGTACTCGAAGCGGACGACCAGGATGCGGGCGGCGGGGTTCCCCACCGTGGCGATCCCCGCCACGTGCGTGCCGTGCCCCCAGTCGCCGAAGAAGCTGAGCGACTCGATGAAGCCCTTCACCTGGTCCTTGGGTAGCCCGGCGAGCTTCTTCTTCAGCGCGGCCGTGTCCGGGGTGTCCAGGCCGGATTGCAGCTCGCTGAAGCCCCTCGAGGCCTGCGCGGCCGAGGCCAGCGCCGCCGGGGAGATCTCGACCGGGCCGAGCGCACCGGTGCGCTTCTCACCGGTCCAGCTCCAGCCGATTCCGTTCACGTCGTCCACGAAGCCGTTCGCGTCGTCGTCCTTGCCGTTGTCGGGGATCTCCTTGCCGTTCACCCAGAGCTTTCCCGGGAAGAGCGTCACGTCCACGCCGGTGTCCCAGATGGCGACGACGGCGGGGGAGAGCTTCTCCCCGGCGCCGAGCGTGACGTTGCGCGCGGCCCAGATGTCGGGCTTCTCGGTCCTGTGCGCATCGACGACCTCGGAGAGCGCCTTCACCATCTGTTCCTTGAGCGGGATGACCTCGCGCAGGGTGTAGGCCGAGCCCAGCGCGCTCGTCGCCATGTCCTGCGGCAGGCTCCCGTCCTTCGCGGCGGCGTCGAGACGCTCCTCGGCCATGCCCACCACCAGGTTCGGCGCGACCACCTCGGCCCTTCCCTTCATGCTCTTCAGCTCCGCCTGGACCTGGTCGTAGGGCAGCGCCGCGAGCTCCCTGCGGAGCTCGGCCAGGAAGGCGTCGCCACGCTTCTCCACCGGCGCGCGCTTCGAGGCCACGAGGGCGCGGAGCAGCAGGCCGGAGAGCAGCTTCAACGCCGGCTTCTCCTGGAGCTCCTTGGCCTGGGCGGAGAGCGCGAGCGCGTCGTCGTACCTTCCCTCGAGCACGGCGATCTGGGTGAGCGTCCCGAGGAAGCCGATCCGCGTCGCCCTGTCCTCGATGTCGTAGTCGCGGAGGTCGGACTCGAGGTCCTTGCGCAGTGCGGTCGCGAGGGCGGCGGTGGCCTTCGGATCCTGGATCAGGGCCGACGGCTTCATCGCCACCGGATAGGCCCGGGTGGGGAGCTGGTCGGCGCGCTCGATCTTCTTGCGGGGCGCGTCCGCCGCGACCGCGGGGAGCGCCAGGGCGGCGAGGAGGAGCGGGAGGAAGCGTCGGGACATGGGATCTCCTTGGAGTCACCGCACCGTGCCGGTCACCACAGGCACCAGCCAGGCGGCGTAGCTGGCCGGGTCGCGAATCGTCTCGATCTGGTCGTCGAAGAGGGCCTCCACCTCGGCCGGCGTCATGCCCAGGTGCTCGGAGATGGTGCCGGCGTATCCATCGCGCCAGGCCAGCCAGATGCGGGCGAAGGTCTCGCGGGGGACGCGCAGCGTGTCGACGGCCAGGTACTCGACCGTGACGTTGGCGAGACCGAGGCCGGCCAGGATCGCGGGCGCGTGCCGGCCGATGAACATGTCGGTTCCCGTGGCGGCGCCGAAGCGCACGGGGGCCTCCGGCCAGAGCCGCTTGGGGTCGAACCGCCGCGTCGGGAAGAAGATCATCCCGTAGTCCTCGGCGATCAGGTGAACCGTGCCGCCCGCGCAGGTCACCCGGGCGAGCTCGGCGATGGCCCGTTCGGCATGCGGGATCGACTGGAGCACGTGACGGCAGACCACCAGGTCGAAGGACCGGGCCGGCAGGCCGAGATCGAAGATGGACCGGTTCTCGAAACGCACCCGGTCGCCGAAGCGAGCAGCCTTCGGGCGGGCTCGCTCCAGGGACGCGTCGAGGACGTCCACGCCGAGGATGGTCGCGCCCGGGAACGCCTCGGCGAGCCGCCAGCTCGCCTCGCCGGTCCCGCAGCCGGCGTCGAGGATGCGCGGGGCCGCTGGAAGGGAGTGGCGGCGCAGGATGGGTAGCTCCTGCGGCCAGACCGCCTCGGCCTGGGCCGCCAGGTTTCGCACCATCGACTCGTCGGCCATGTGCTGGGCCTGGGGGTTCAGGTCGGGTTCCATTCTCGGCGTGATAAGCAAACGGACGTGTCGCCGCATTCCGACCCCCTCCCGGGCGTGATCCTCGAGACCCCGCGCCTCGTCCTGCGCGAGTTCACCCACGACGACGACGGGTTCGTCCTGCGCCTCCTGAACGAGCCCTCCTGGCTGCGCTTCATCGGCGATCGCGGGGTGCGGACCCTCGAGGACGCGCGCCGGTACCTCGACGACGGCCCGAGGAAGAGCCAGGCCCGGAACGGCTTCGGGCTCTGGTGCGTGGTCCCGAAGGGCGGCGACGCACCGGCCGGCATGTGCGGCCTCATCCGGCGCGACACCCTCCCCGACGTGGACGTGGGCTTCGCCTTCCTTCCCGGGACCTGGGGGCGCGGATACGCGCGGGAGTCGGCGGCGGCCGTGCTCGGCCATGCACGCGACGTCCTGGGGCTGCGGCGGGTGCTGGCCATCACCGACCCGGAGAACGCCGCATCGATCCGGGTGCTCGAGCGGATCGGGATGCGGCGGGAGGGGACGGTCCGGATGCCCGGGGAGACCCTCGACCTCCTGCTGTTCGCGGGGGATCTGCCGGACCTCGTGACGCCCTGACGCACCGCGGCGCGATCGCGGGACCCGCGGGGATTAGACTCCCCCGCACCGATGCCGAACGGCCTCTCCTCTCCCCAGCCGACCTCACTCCTGGTGCAGCGCCGCCGCTTCCTCGACCGGGCCTGGCTCGCCTACGTGGAGGACGGCACCGAGCCGACCGGCCTCCCGCCGGAGATCGTCCGCTCCTGGCGCCGGGCCCGCGAGAGCTACGGCGTGGACCCGACGCTGCTCCGGGCGCCAGCGGGTCGCTCGCCGCCGACGCGCTCCACGAGCGGCGCCGCCGCGACCAGGCCTTCCGCCTCGCCCAGCCGGTGCTCGAGCAGCTACGCCGCAGCGCCTCGGGCGCGACCCACCACGTCCTCGCCTGGTTCGACGCGGCCGGCTGGATGCTCTCGCTCCAGGGCCACCCGCGGGTGGTGGAGGGCGTCGCCGAGATCAACTTCGCCCCGGGGCGAGCTGGGCGGAGGAGTCGGCCGGCACCAACGGCCCGGGCACCGCCATCCGCGAGGGGAAGCCGATCGAGGTCTTCGCCTCGGAGCACTTCGTGGAGGCCTGGCAGTGCTGGTCCTGCGCCGGCGCGCCGGTCTTCCGCCCGGGGAGCGACGCGCCGGTGGGGCTGGTGGACATCACCGGCCCCTGGGACGCCCGCTCGCCCCAGGCGCTCCAGCTCGCCGAGGCGATCGCCCGCACCGTGGAGGACCGGCTCCGCGGCGGCCCAGGGGGTCCGCGACGAGGTGATCCGCTTCGCCTTCCAGGGGGCGCGCGCCACCGGCGACGCCCTGGTGGCCATCGACGGCGAGGGGCGCATCCTGGCGGCCAACGGCCAGGCGAGCGCCCGCATCGGCCTCGAGTCGGGGCGCCTCCCGCCCGACCTGCGGCGCGCCGTGGAGGAGGCGGTGCTCGGCGAGGGTCGCCGAGGACCTCACGCTGCGCTGGCGCGACCTCGAGGTGGTGGCCCAGCCGGTGCGGCACGACGGCTGCCCGGTCGGCGCGGTGGTGCGGGCGGTGGTGCCGCGCGCCGCCGGCCCGCTCCGGCCGCGGCCGGCCCTGCGCGCCGCGCCGCAGGGCCGCCCAGCCCGGCCGGCCCGCCGGGGCGCGAGACCCTTCGCCGCCATCCTCCACGAGTCGGAGGCGCTGCGGCAGGCCATCGAGCTCGCCGGCGCACCGCGGCGCGCAACGCGCCTCCCGGTGGTGCTCACCGGCGAGTCGGGCACCGGCAAGGAGCTCTTCGCCCAGGCCATCCACGCGGCGGAGCGCGCGGCCGCCGGGCGCCTCGTGGCGCGTCAACTGCGGCTCCATCCCGGCCCCCCTCGTCGAGGCCGAGCTGCTCGGCTACGAGCCGGGCACCTTCACCGGCGGCCGCAGGCAGGGGCGCGCCGGCACGTTCGAGGAGGCCGACGGCGGCACCCTCTTCCTCGACGAGGTGGCGAGCTCCCGCCGGCCGGCCAGACGGCGCTCCTGCGGGTGCTCCAGGAGCGCGAGGTGGCCCGCCTCGGCGGCGGCGCGCCCCGGCGCGTCGACGTGCGGGTGGTGGCCGCCACCCACCGGGACCTCCGCGGCGAGGTGGCCGCCGGCCGCTTCCGCGAGGACCTCTACTACCGGCTCGACGTCCTCTCCATCCCGATCCCGCCGCTGCGCCAGCGGCCGGAGGACGTGCCGCTCCTGGCCCAGGCCTTCCTGGAGCAGGCGGAGGCCGAGGTCGGGCGCACCGGCCTCACCCTCTCCGACGAGGCGATGGCCGCGCTGCAGGCCTGCTCCTGGCCCGGCAACGTCCGGCAGCTCCGCAACGTGGTGCTGCGCGCCGCCGCCACCGCGCCGGGGCGGGAGCTGCGCGCCGTGGACCTGCCGGCCGAGGTCCGGGCCGCCTGGCCCGCCGACGACCACCCAGGCGGCCGAGCGTCCCGCGCGGCGCCGCCTCGGCCCCGCGCCTCCCCCGCCGGCGCCCGCTCACCGCGGCCGAGGCCGAGGAGCGGCTCGCGCTCGCTGGCGCACCTCGAGGCGACGGCTGGAACCTCGCCGCGGCGGCCAAGGCGCTCGGCGTCTCCCGGATGACGCTCTACCGGCGCCTGGAGCGGCTCGGCCTCGCCCGGCCTGAGCCGCGCGGCCTCCGCAGCCGCCTCGCTCACGGCCGGAGCGGCCGCGGCTCGAGCCCGGGTCCGGCCGCCCTCCACCGCCGCCAGGGCGCCGTACTCCTCGTCGGTGAAGACCCGCGAGCGGGTGAGGAAGCGCACCCCCTCGCCGTTCTCCAGCGAGAACATCCCGCCGCGCCCCGGCACGACGTCGATGATGAGCTGGGTGTGGCGCCAGTACTCGAACTGCGCCGCGCCCATGTAGAACGGGCAGCCGCCGATCTCCCCGAGGCAGGCGGTCGGAGTCGCCGATGAGGAGGTCGCCCTCGGGTAGCACATCGGCGCGCTGCCGTCGCAGCAGCCGCCCGACTGGTGGAACATGAGCGCGCCGTGGCGCGGCCCGGAGCTTCGCGATGAGGGCGAGGGCGCGCCTCGGTGGCGACGACACGCGAGGCGGGGCGGCATCGCCGTGGCGCCTAGAAGAAGCCGAGCGCCTTCGGGCGAGTAGCTGACCAGCAGGTTCTTCGTCTGCTGGTAGTGGTCGAGCATCATCTTGTGGTTCTCGCGGCCGATGCCGGAGCGCTTGTAGCCGCCGAAGGCCGCGTGGGCCGGGTAGGCGTGGTAGCAGTTGGTCCAGACGCGCCCGGCCTGGATGCCGCGCCCCATGCGGTAGGCGGTGTTGCCGTCGCGCGTCCAGACGCCGGCGCCCGAGGCCGTAGAGCGTGTCGTTGGCGATGGCGAGCGCCTCCGCCTCGTCCTTGAAGCTGCGTCACCGACGACGACCGGGCCGAAGATCTCCTCCTGGAAGATGCGCATCTTGTTGTGGCCCTGGAAGATGGTCGGCTTGACGTAGTAGCCGTCCTTGCAGGTCGCCGCCGAGCACGTTGCGCTCGCCGCCGATGAGGACCTTGGCGCCCTCCTGCTTGCCGATGTCGATGTAGGAGAGGATCTTCTCGAGCTGCTCGTTGGAGGCCTGCGCGCCGATCATGGTGTCGGTGTCGAGCGGGTTGCCCTGGCGGATGGCCGCCACGCGCTGCGACGCGCCCGCTCCATGAACTGGTCGTAGATCGACTCCTGGACGAGGGCGCGCGACGGGCAGGTGCAGACCTCGCCCTGGTTGAGGGCGAACATGGCGAAGCCCTCGAGCGCCTTGTCGACGAAGTCGTCGTCCTTCGCGAGCACGTCCTCGAAGAAGATGTTGGGCGACTTGCCGCCGAGCTCCAGCGTGACCGGGATGAGGTTCTGCGAGGCGTACTGCATGATGAGCCGGCCGGTGGTGGTCTCGCCGGTGAAGGCGATCTTGGCGATGCGCGACGAGGAGGCGAGCGGCTTGCCGGCCTCGAGGCCGAAGCCGTTCACCACGTTGAGCACGCCGGGCGGCAGCAGGTCGCCGATGAGCTCCATGCAGCACCAGGATGGAGGCCGGGCGTCTGCTCGGCCGGCTTCAGGACCACGCAGTTGCCGGCGGCGAGCGCCGGGCGCGAGCTTCCAGGTCGCCATGAGGATGCGGGAAGTTCCAGGGGATGATCTGGCCGACGACGCCGAGCGGCTCGTGGAAGTGGTAGGCGACGGTGTCGTCGTCGATCTCGGCAGACCGAGCCTTCCTGGGCGCGGATGACGCCGGCGAAGTAGCGGAAGTGGTCGATGGCGAGCGGCAGGTCGGCGGCGAGCGTCTCGCGGACCGGCTTGCCGTTGTCCCAGGTCTCGGCCACCGCCAGCAGCTCGAGGTTCTGCTCCATCCGGTCGGCGATCTTGTTGAGGATGAGGCGCGCGCCGGCGCAGCGAGGTCTTGCCCCAGGCGGCCTTGGCGGCGTGGGCGGCGTCGAGGGCCAGCTCGATGTCGTCGGCGTCGGAGCGGGCCACCTCGCAGAAGACCTTGCCGGTGACCGGCGAGACGTTCTCGAAGTACTGGCCCTTGACCGGCGCGACCCACTCGCCGCCGATGAAGTTCTCGTAGCGCTTCTTGAAGGTGACCTTGCTGCCGGGCGGTGCCGGGTGCGGCGTAGATCATGGAGTCTCCTGTGGACGCGCGGGACGCGCGTTCGTGCGCCGTAGGGGAGCAAGGACCGCACCAGCGGGGCCGCGCGGCCAAGCGCCTGCGAGGACTGCGTTTCCGGCGGAGCGCACGTGCCCAGGACGCACGTGCGGAGTGACATGTCACGGGACCCGCAGCCGGGCCACCATCTGCGCCAGGATCGAGACGGCGATCTCCCCGGGCGAGACCGAACCGATGGACAGCCCCACCGGCCCGTCGATCCGAGACACGTCCGCCTCGGAGAAGCCCTCGGCGCGGAGCCGCTCGCGCCGCGCCGCCTGGGTCTTCCGGCTGCCGAGCGCCCCGACGTAGAAGGCGTCGGTGCGCAGCGCGGCGGCGAGGGCCGGGTCGTCGATCTTGGGGTCGTGGGTCATGGTCACGACCGCGGTGCGCCGGTCGACGCCGACCCGGGTGCATCGCCTCGTCGGGCCACTCGCGGGAGAGCTCGACCCCGCGGAAGCGCTCCTCGGCCGCGAACGACCGCCGCGGATCGACCACCAGGACGTCGTAACCCGGCGAGGCGCGCCATGGGAGCGAGCGCCTGGGCGACGTGGACCGCCCCCACCACGACGAGCCGGACCGGCGGGTTGAAGACCCGCAGGAAGACCTGGCCGCCCGGCGCCCTCCACGGTGCGCGACTGGTCTCGCAGCGCCGCCTCGCGTGCCTGCGACAGCAGGGCCTCCTCGCCCGCCGCGCCCGGCTCGAGTGGATGGAGGAGCCTCGACTCGCCGGTCTCGAGCCAGGTTGCGAGGACCGCAGGGCGCTTCGCCCTCAGATCCCGCCGCAGATCCTCGAGGATCGCGCGCCTCATCCGACCTTCTCCACGTAGACCTCGATCTGGCCGCCGCAGGCCATCCCCAGCTCCCAGGCCCGCTCGTTGGACACCCCGTAGCTTGAGCCGCCGCGGCTTCCCGTCCCCGATGGCGAGCGAGCGCCTCCTGGACCACCGCCGCCTCGATGCAGCCGCCCGAGACCGAGCCGGCGAAGGCGCCCCGGTCGTTCACCGCGAGCTGGCTCCCGGCCGGGCGCAGCGCCGAGCCCCAGGTGGAAGTCACGGTGGCGAGCGCCACCCCGAGCCCGGCGTCGCTCCAGGCCGCCGCCTGCTCCAGCACCTCCGCGTCGTCGGTCACGGCCCGCTCCTCCCGCCCGGCCGAGGCCCGGGCTCGTTCGAGATCCTCCGGAACGTCCACGTCGGCGAGCGCGGCGGCGGGCCGGTCGACCCAGGCGACGCTCTCCCGGTGGCGCTGCACGACCTCCCGCCCCCTCCCCTCCCCGACCCCGCCCTGCAGCTCCGCGAGCAGGGGCCGGCAGTAGAGCGTGGGCGGCGCCGGGACGCCCCCGTATCGGCAGGAGACGATGGGCGCTCCGCTGTCTCGCCAGCGGGAGACCACCGCCCGGATCGCCTCCGCGTCCACGAGGGGCATGTCGGCGAGGAGCACGACGGCAGCCTCGGCGCTGGACGGTACCGCAGCGGCGCCCGCCGAGACCGAGGTGCTCTGCCCGTGCCGCCAGTCCTCGTTCAGGACGAACCGGCAGGCGAGGCCGGCGAGCGCCTCCCGGACGCTCTCCGCCTCGTGCCCCACCACCACCAGCAGCGGGTCGAGGCCTGCCTCGAGGGCGGTGCGCGCGGCACGACGCGCCAGGGGCTCCCCGGCGAGCTCGAGGAGGAGCTTGTTCCGCCCCATCCGTGTCGCCGACCCGGCGGCGAGGAGGATCCCGGCGATGGCCATGGGCAGCATTTACCCCGACCGCGCCGGTGGTGCTACCGTGTCCGGCCATGAAGGCAGGGCTCGTCGGTTTCGCGCAGTCGGGCAAGACCACCCTCTTCAACGCGCTCACCGGCCTGCACAAGGGCGGCGCGTCGGGGCGTGGCCAGGTGAACCTGGGCGCCATCAAGGTGCCCGACCCTCGCATCGACCGGCTCTCGGCGATGTTCAAGCCGAAGAAGACCACCTTCACCGAGATGCGCTTCGTCGACGTCCCGGGTCCCGCCGGCAAGGGCACCGGCCTCGACTCGGAGTCGCTCCGGGCGCTCGCCGAGGTGGACGCCTTCTGCCTCGTGGTTCGCGGCTTCCCGGGGCTCGACGGCAGCCCGGCCGATCCGGCCCGGGAGCTCGCCGACTTCGACGCCGAGCTGGTGCTCCACGACCTCGCCATCGTCGAGAAGCGGCTCGACCGGATGCGCAAGGAGCACGGCAAGGGGACCGGCGAGTTCCACGAGCTGGAGCGGCTCCACGCGCAGCTCGACGCGGGGCAGCCGCTGCGCCTCATGACGTGGAGCGAGGCCGAGGAGAAGGAGCTCGCCCACTTCGCCTTCCTCTCGCGTCGCCCGATGCTCGTCGCGGTCAACGCCGCCGAGGGGGATGCCGCGGCGCCCCCGCCTCCGGCGGTGGAGGAGGCGGCGCGGGCGAGGGGCGCCGAGAGCATCTCCCTCTGCGCCTCGGTCGAGGCCGAGATCGCCGACCTCGATCCGGCCGAGCAGCCCGAGTTCCTGGCCTCCCTGGGGCTCGCCGAGCCGGCCCGGGCCCGCTTCATCCGGGCCGCCTACCACCTGCTCGACCTGATCTCCTATCTTCACCGTGGGCGAGGACGAGGTGCGCGCCTGGACCATCCGGCGCGGCGACAAGGCCCCGCGCGCGGCCGGCCGCATCCACTCCGACCTGGAGCGCGGCTTCATCCGCGCGGAGGTCGTGCACTACGACGACTTCGTGGTGCTGGGCAGCGAGTCGAAGGCCCGCACGGAGGGCAAGCTCCGGCTCGAGGGCAAGGAGTACGTGGTGAAGGACGGCGACATCATGAACATCCGCCACGCGTCGTAGCCGGGCGGGGCTCAGCCCCGCAGCGCCGCCCACGCCGAGACCAGCCCGAAGACGAAGAAGATCCCCGCGGCGACGATGCGGATCCACTTCATCGAGACCCGCTCGGCGAGCTTCTCGCCGACGAACACCGCCAGCCCGTCCGACGCGAGCATCCCCAGCGTCGTGCCCACCGTGACGAGCACCACCGACTGGTAGCGGGCCGCCAGCGCCACGGTGGCGAGCTGGGTCTTGTCGGCCATCTCGGCGAGGAAGAAGAGGATGGTGGTGGTGAGGAACGGGCCGAGCCCGGCGGGACCCTTCGACTCCTCCAGGGTGTCGGGCTTGAGCGTCCAGATCCCGAAGCCGATGAAGGTCGCGGCCAGGATCCCGGCCATCACGCGGGGCGGGACGTGGGCCGAGACCCAGGTGCCCACGCTGGCGGCCAGCGCGTGGTTCAGGATGGTGGCGACGAGGATCCCGGCCATCACCACCCACGGGCGCCGGTACCGCGAGGCGAGCGAGAAGGCGAGGAGCTGCGTCTTGTCGCCCATCTCGCTCACGGCGACGAGGACGAAGGAGGTGACGATGGGTTCCATGGAACGGGGCGGCAACCTAGCAGGAGGGGCGCGGCGCCGCTATCCTCGCGCCGGATGGCGCGCATCCTCCTCTTCGCCCTCGACGAGCTGCGCCGACGCCACGGGGCGGCGGCCACGCCCGGCCTCGATCCGCGGCACGACGTGGCCCCCTTCCGCGCCTTCCGCGCCGCGCTGCTCTCCGAGGCCGCCCGGGCCGCCACCGGCCCGGCCGAGCTCCGCATGTGGTGGGAGGGGAGCTTCGACGCCTATTCACTTGCCGTGTCGTGCGAGCCGGCCGGGGCGCTCTCCGGGCTCGACCCGTCGAGGGCCTGCGTCCTGGACGAGGAGCGGGTCGCGCCGCCCCGCGCGGACGGGTATCCTCTGGCCCGCGTCGAACCGGGGCGCGCCGAGGTGGCGCGCGACGAGGGCGGCGGGACCTACGAGGCGCCCTTCGGGGCCCCCACCGGGCACTTCGGAGCGCCCGGGATGAGGAGGATGGGATGAAGGCGGTCGTCTTCGCAGGCAAGGGTGGCCCCGAGCTGGCAAGTGTCCAGGAGATCGCCGCGCCGGTGGCGCAGCGGGGAGAGGTGCTGGTCCGGGTGCGCGCCGCCGCGCTCAACCGCGCCGACCTCCTGCAGCGGCGCGGCCTCTACCCCCCTCCTCCCGGCTTCCGCGAGGACGTCCCCGGCCTCGAGTTCGCCGGCGAGGTCGCGGCGCTGGGCGAGGGCGTCACCGGGTGGAAGGTGGGCGACCGGGTCATGGCCATCGCCTCCGGAGAGGCCCAGGCCGAGTACGTGATCGCCGACCCGTTCATGCTGCTCCGCATCCCGGAGGGCATGGGTTTCGTCGACGCGGCCGCCATCCCCGAGGCCGGGATCACCGCCCACGACGCGCTCGTCACCCTGGGTGGATTCCGCCCGGGAGGCACGGCGCTCGTCCACGCCATCGGCTCGGGCGTGGGCACCATGGCGCTGCAGATCGCCAAGGCCATGGGCGGCACGGTCATCGGCACCGCGCGCAGCGCCGACAAGATCGAGAAGGCGCGGGCCCTCGGCCTGGATCACGCGATCCTGCTCGGCAAGGAGGACCCGAAGTTCGCCGACGAGGTGAGGCGGATCACCGCCCGGCGTGGCGTGCCGGTGGTGATCGACTTCGTGGGCGCTCCCTACATGGCGGAGAATCTGACGTCCCTCGCCCCCCAGGGCAGCATCGTCGTGGTGGGCACCATGGGCGGTCCCAAGGCCACGGTGGACCTGGGCGTCCTCATGCGCGCGCGGGGCCGCGTGGTCGGGACCGTGCTCCGCCCGCGCCCCCTCTTCGAGAAGATCCAGGCCACGCAGGCCTTCGCGCGCGACGTCCTGCCGCTCGTGGCCGCGGGGAAGGTGAAGCCGGTGCTCGACCGCGCCTGGCCGGCGAGCCAGGTGAGGGACGCCCACGAGCAGCTCGAGCGGAACGACTCGTTCGGGAAGGTCGTGCTGGAGTTCTAGGCCCTACTTCCCCCCGGGCAGCCCCTTCACCCAGGCGGCGATCGCGTCCACCACGTTGCCCGAGACGTTTCCCGGCCATCTGGTACTCGGCGGGGAGCGACTTCCCCTGCCCGCTCACGAAGAGGTGGTTGGCGTCGGGGAAGGTCTGGAACTTCGCGAACGGCGCTCCGTCGAGCGCCTTCTTCCAGCCCTCCAGGTCCTTCGCCGTGACCATGTAGTCGCGGTCGCCCTGCAGGACCAGGATGGGCAGCGCGTTCGCGCGGGCCGTCGCGCCGGGGTCGTAGGAGGCGAGGTCGATCCAGTAGCCCGCCGGAGCGTTGAGGAGCTTCCCCTCGGGCGGCTTCTTCGGGTCGATGGCGCGGATCTTCTTCGCGTCCTCGCGCATCGGGGCGACCGCCTCCTCGGTGGCCGCGCCGGCCGAGACGAGGTACGCGACCTGCTCCTCGACGATGTCCGAGATGGGCGCGTCGGCCCCGCCATCACCACCACGCCGGCGACCTTTCCCTTCGTGGCGGCGGCGATGCGGGGAGCGAGTGCGCCGCCCAGGCTGTGCCCCAGCACCACGATGCGCTTCTTGTCGATGGCGTCGTTGTCGCGGAGGAAGTCGACGGCGGCCACCGCGTCGTCGATCACCTCCTCCTTCACCGTCACCGGGAGCTTCGACATCTTCTCGCCGTAGGTCCGGGTGCGCTTCTCGTAGCGGAGCACCGCGATCCCCTGCGAGGCGAGCCCCCAGGCCAGGTCGCGGAAGGGCTTCACGGCACCCACGGTCTCGTCCTGGTCGTTGGGCCCGGAGCCGTGGACGAGCACGACCGCCGGGAACGGCCCCTTCCCGGCCGGAAGGCTCAGGGCACCCACGAGGACCCACGGCGAGAAGCCCACGCGGACGTCGACGTCCCGGAACTTCTTGGGATTGACGTAGGCCGGTGCGCGCCAGTCGGCCGCCAGCGGGGTGGCCGGGGCCATGGTGGCCGGCGCGAACCGGACGGTGGTGAGCCGCCCCTGCGCGTCGAAGACGAGGTTGGCGCGCCACTCGCTTCGCTCCATCTGCAGCGGAACCACGACGATCGGCTCCTTGGCGGTCGGCTTCACCTCCGCCTCGCCCACCGACCGGATCTTCCCGTTCCGGTCCTCGATGCCGTGCCACCCCTGCCCGAAGCGCCAGGGAGGGAGGACGGCGACGAGCGACGGCGCGAACCTCAGGGCCACGGCGTCGGTGTCCCCCTTCAGGAGGAGGGCCCCGATCTCGTTGCCCCACTTCTGGAGGGTCTCGCGGCGTGGGCGCCGCCGGCAGGCGCCTGCGGCCCTGGGGGCGCGCCCTCCGCCGGCGGCTGGGGGGCCGGCGCGGCCTGGGGCGAGGCGAGGAGCGAGGCGGCGAGGACGGCGACGACGACGTTCATGTGGGACCTCCGGGGCCCAGAATCTCGAACATCGTCGCCCGGGAGGCAAGCCGCTCCTCGCGGCATCCCCTGGCGCCCGGGCCCCGGATCGGGTTGAATCCGCGCCCCATGGCCGATCTCGCCGCGTCGTCTCCGCCCCGGGAGTTCTCCCTCCGCGCCGTCCTCACCGCCGTGGCGGTGGCCCTGATCATGGGCTCGGCCTACCCGTACGTCGTGCTCAAGCTCGGCTACGGTCCGAACATCTCGGTGGTGAGCGCCTTCTTCGCCTACATGATCCTCGGGGTGGTGGGGCTCTTCGCGAGCGTCGCGTCGAACCGCTTCGAGGCCAACATGGCCCAGACCGCGGGAACTGCGGCCGGCCAGACCGGCTTCATGGTCATCGTGCTGGCGGCCATCGACATGCTGAACGAGCGGGCCGGCCTGGGCTTCTCCCTGCACCTCACCGGCTGGCAGATCTTCTGGTGGCTGACCCTGGGCGGCTTCGTGGGGGCCTTCCTCGCCGTCCCGCTTCGCCGGCACTACATCGACGAGGAGAACCTCACCTTCGCCGACGGTACCGCGGCGGGCGAGACGCTGGTGGTCCTCTACCAGGGGCGCAAGGAGGCGGCCGACCGGCTCCGGGCACTCTCCGCCGGCATGGGAATCTCCGGCCTCCTCTGCTTCCTGCGCGACGGCCCGTGGAAGCTCTTCCCGGGCGAGGTGTCCTTCGGCGCCAACGGGCACGCGCTGCGCCTCGGGTCGGAGCTCGGGGTGCTCTCCTTCGGCGCCGGGATGCTCATCGGCCTGCGGGTGACCCTCTCCATGCTGCTCGGGTCGATCCTCGCCTGGGTGATCGCCCCGGGGCCGCTCGTGGCCCACGGGTGGGCCAAGGCCATGACCTTCGCCGAGGTGCTGAAGTGGGTGATGTGGCCGGCCACGGGGCTCATGGTGGCGGGCGGCATCACCGCGCTCGTGCTCAACTGGAAGGTCATCGCCCGCACCTTCAAGGGGCTCTCCGCAAAGGACGCCGAGGGCACCGAGTTCCCCATGCGCTGGACCATCGCCGGGGCGGTGGTCTCGTCGATCGCGCTCGCGGTCGTCCAGAAGGTCTCGCTCGACTTCCCGATCTGGCTCTCGGTGGTCTCGCTGCTCCTCTCCTTCCCGCTCATGCTGGTGGGCATCCGGGTGCTCGGCGAGACCAACTGGGCTCCCATCAGCGCGCTGGCCAACCTCATGCAGGCGGTCTTCGCGGCGCTCTCGCCGGGCCACCTGCCGGTGAACATGGTCGGCTCGGGGATGAGCGGGACGGTGGCCGGCCAGGGCGAGCACCTCATGCAGTGCTACCGGGCCGGGAAGATCATCGGCTCGAACAACCGGCACCTCACCATGCTGCAGCTGCTGGGCATCCCGGTGGGCGCGGCGGCGGTGGCGGTGGTCTACCCGGCGCTCCGGGCCAAGTACGGCTTCGGCGAGGGGGGGCTCACCTCTCCCATCAGCGTCAAGTGGGCCGGGTTCGCCGAGCTGCTCTCCAAGGGATTCGCCTTCCTGCCGGAGGGCTCGATGACCGCGCTGGCGGCGGCGCTGGTGGTGGGCACGATCATCACCGTCCTCGAGCCGAAGTACCACCGGTTCCTTCCCTCGCCCACGGCGGTGGGCCTGGGGATGCTCATCCCCGGCTACGCGGTCATCCCCATGGTGGCGGGCGGCGTGGCCCAGGCGATCTGGGTGCGGACGAGCCCGCGGACCGAGGCCACCTATTCCATGCCGCTGGCCTCGGGGTTCATCACCGGGGAGGCGCTCGTCGTGCTCGTCTTCTCGATCCTCGCCATCTTCGGGATCCGGATCTGATGGCGAAGGCCCCTCCACAGACCGGCTGGGAGCCGGTGCGCAAGGAGCTGCAGCGCGCCCGGGGCGCGCGCCGCCTGGTGCCCTGGGCGCTCCTCTCGGCCTTCCTGGGCTGGTCCCTCATCTCGGTGGCGGCCCGGAACTGGCGCGCCGGCCTGCCGCTCCTCGGCGGAGGGCTCCTCTTCGCGCTGGTGATCCGGGCGCTGGCGATCCCCCACTGCCCGGCCTGCGGGAAGAACCTCTGGTTGCGGGGCGAGCGTCCCGGGCCGCCGACCGCGCCCGTGCCGACGCAGGTGGAGCGGGACCACCGGTGCCCGAGGTGCGGGGCGGGGCTGGACGGCTGAAGGCCGCCGGGGCCGCGAGGCTCAGCGCGCGGCCAGCTGCTGCTCGCAGTCGGCCTTCACCTGGAGCCGGCGCAGCTTGCGGCGAGCGTCGCGCGGGATTCAGCGAGTCGTACTCCTTGTCGTGGATGCTCCGCTCGATGCACTCCTCGATCGACGGCTCGGCCTTCGCGGCGATGCGGGCGGGCTGGGGCGGAGCGACGGGCATCACCGCGGGTGACGGCGCCGGTCGAGGATCGGCCGGGGCCGGACCGCCTTGCCCTGCCGCAGACGGCCCCTCCGCCGCGGGCTCGCCTGGGGATCCGGATTGGAGGGCGAGCCGCAGGCCGCCAGGCCGCCGACCACGAACAGCGCAGCGAGGCGATTCCTCGAGGTCATTCGCCGGTTCATCGCAGCTCCTTCACGGTCACGACGCAGGCGTCGCAGTCCGTCCCGTGCTGGTTGTGGTCGTCGAGCAGGATGGGCTCGGGTGCGCCCTCTCGCACCTCGATCCAGAGGAGCCAGCCCGCCGGGAGTCCCCCGGCTGGGCCTCCGGCAGCGCCACCAGCGCGTAGCGGCCCGGGGGAACGTCCATCGAGAACCTCCCCGGACGAGTCGGTGCGGGTCGCCCGGACGGGGCGGGCAGCCCCTCGCGTGAAGTACCGGGCCTCGCGAAACCGGCGCGCCTCCCGCTCGAGGGCCGCCACGGCCCGCTCCCTCTCGAGGGACCGCTTGCCGGCGGCGACCGCCTTCCGGTAGGACGCCTTCTTCCGAGCGAGCAGGTCGGCATGCTTGCCCTGGACCTCGACCGGATCGCGCGGACTTCCGGACGGCGATCTCCAGCCGGGCTCGCAGGTCCCTTGGCCATCGTCTTCTTCCACTCCTGGTCGGCGCGGTCGTTCTCGGCGAGGGCGGCCCTGGCCTCCTGCGCCGCCCGCTCCCGCGCCTCCGTCAGTGCGGGCCAGCGCGGCGTGCGCCGCCTGGAGCCGGGTCGCGACGAACTCGATCATCGCGGACTCCGGGACGACCTGGATCTCCACCGCGGGAATCGCCCCGCCTGCAACCCTTCCCGGGCGAGCATCACCCGACCCCGAAGCCCAGGAACCCGAGGCGCTTCGGCCGGCGGCAGGGGAGCCGCGCTCCCCTGCCTGCCTGCCCGCCTGCGGAGGCGGGGGACCGCAGGTGCAGGCGAGGAGCCCGAGCGCCAGCAGCAGGGGCAGAGTGTGCCGTCGTTCCACTACTTCACCTGCACCGTCACGGTCGCGACGTTCGACGTCGCGCCGTTGTCGTCCTTCACCTTGTAGGCGAAGGAGTCCGTGCCCCGGAACGTGCGCTTCGGCGTGTAGGTCACGGTGCCGTTGCTCTTCCTCGATACCGACCCGTTCCTCGGGGAGGTCGCGATGGTGAGCGTGCTCGCCACCAGCGTCCCGTCGACGTCGCTGTCGTTCGCCAGGACCGCGATGTTCACCGCGACGCCGCGCGTCGTCGTCGCGGCGTCGTTCCGGGCCACCGGCGGCTGGTTGACGAAGGTGACCGTCAGGGAGACCGTCGCCGGCGCGCTGCTCGATGCACCGTTGCTCGCCTGGTAGGTGAAGCTGTCGGTCCCGTAGAAGTTGGTCCGGGGCGTGTAGGTGAACCCGCCGTTCGCCTGGAGGACCACCGTCCCGTTCTGCGGGGCGCCCAGCGAGGACCGCCGAGAGCGGCTTGCCTGCCGGGTCGGAGTCGTTGCCGAGGACCCCCGGAGCGGCCACCGTCAGGGTGGCGTTCTCGGCAAGCGAATAGCTCTCTCCCGCCGCGGTGGGCGCAGTGGCCATCACGGTCAGCGTCACGGTCGTCGACGGCGCTCTCCTGGGTCCCGTTGCTCGCCTTGTAGCCGAAGGTGTCCGGTCCGCTGAACCCGGCGGCGGGGGTGTAGGTGAAGCCGCCCGTGGCCTGCAGGTCGATCACGCCGTGGGCCGGCGCGGCCGCGAGGATCGCCGAGAGCGGAAGGCCGCCCGGATCCTGGTCGTTCGCGAGGACGCCGGGATCGGCGATCGCCGTCGCGATCGTCGCCCGGGACGTGAAGGCGTCGTCCGCCGCCATCGGAGGAGGTGGAGGCGCGGAAGCGAGCGCCTCGTAGGACGCGAGCACCGTCCACGATGCCGTTGCCGAAGTCGTTGTCCGGACCGGCGACGCCGAGGTCCCTGGCGGTCTGGACGATGGCCGCCTCCGCCTGCGCCCCGCTGACGCCCGGGAATGCGCCGATGAGCAGCGCCAGGAGCCCCGCGACGTGTGGCGCCGCGATGGAGGTGCCGGAAACGTCGGCGTAGCTGGAGAAGAGATCGGTCGTCCGGACATACACGCCCGGCGCGACGACCGTCGGGGAAGGTGGCGCCACCGCAGGCGGACGGTCCCCGGCTGCTGTTCGCCGCGATGGTGCCGAGGTCGTTCACCGATCCCACCGAGAGCGCCTCGGGGTAGTTGGCCGGGCTGGTGCTCGTCTGGGAGCCCGGGCCGAAGTTCCCGGCCGCGAAGACCGGGACGATTCCGGCGCTCCGCAGCGCCTGGAGGTCGGGCTGGAACGCGAGGTTGCACCCCGGCGCCCCGTAGGACCAGGAGTTGTTGACGACGTCCGGGGCGTCGTCCGTGGCGGGATCACCGTCCGGGTCGAGCACCCACTGGAATGCCTGGTGGATGGCGGTGGCCGTGGCCGAGCCGGCGTCGTTCCAGATCCTGGCCGCGATGAGCATCGCTCCGGGAGCGACGCCGATCGAGGTCCCACCGGCGTCCCCCCCGACGAGCACGCCCGCGGTCCAGGTGCCGTGCCCGGTGCGATCGTAGGGGGTGGCGTGCTGGCCGTAGGGATCGAACCAGCTGTTCGTGCCGCCGCGGTACCGGGACGCGAGGTCCGGGTGGCTCAGGTCCACGCCGCTGTCGAGCGTGGCGATCACCACTCCCTGCCCCTGGAATCCGAGGCTCCAGAGGTCGGGCGCGCCGACGGCGGCGACGTTGGCCTCGGCCGGGAGGGCCGCCGGCACGACGGGTACCTCGTCGGGAACGATCTCGGCGACGTCCGGCCGGGCGGCCAGGGCCTGGATCACCTCGGGCGTGGCCGTCACCGACAGGCCGTTCACGACCCAGAGCGGACGGACGCGGGTCACCTGCCCTGCCGTCTGCCTCTGCCGGAGGTGCGAACGGATCCCCGCCTGCCCGGCCGAGGCCGCGGCCCGGAGTGCCTCGACCACGCCCTGCCGCCGCGGCTCACGCGGGAGGGCCTGGAAGCGCCGCAGGTCGGCCTGGGCCTTCATCCGTACGATCACGGTGACCTGCGGGGCCGCGGCGGGCGACGCGACGAGGGGGACCGAGAGCAGGAGCGCTGCCAGCAGGATGGTCGATTCTCATCTCGTTCCCCTCGCGTTCCTTCGATCACTTCGCCACGACCGGTTCCACCTGCACGTCCCCGAAGGCGACTGCCACCCGCGTCCCTGGGCGGATCGCGTTCCGCGTGTTCGGGAACAGGAGGAAGGAGGCGGCGTCCTTCTGGAGGCGGATGCCCCGCATCGCTCCGTGCTTCGGCGCCTGGAGTTCGATGCCGCTCCCCTGCACGACCAGACGCGGCAGGCTGGCGTGGCCGGCGAGAAGCGGGCGAGCCTTGACCGGGTCGAGGACGGTGAAGCGGAGGTCCACGAGCCCTCCCCCGGCGGTCACGTGCGATCTGGTTGACCCGGATCCCGTGGATCGCTTCCAGGGCGCCCTCCGGAATGGGCGTCCATGGAGACAGCGTGGGCTCCTCCCCCCGGCCACCCGCAAGGGCAATGCCGGGCAGGGAGGCTCCGACGACGGCCGCGACGGAGAGGGCCAGTGCGCCCACCCACCCCCGGTGCCTCGCCCGTCCACTTCCCGCAAGTCGGCTAGACATGGCGTTCCCCTAGTTGACGGTGATGGTGACCGTGGCCGGCGGCGTCGTCTTGCCGTTCAAGGTCTCGGTGTAGGTGAATCGGAACGTCCCGCGCTTCGAGGCTGCCCGGGCGGGGTTGTTGCTCCCGACGCCGTGGAGCTGCGTCTGGTACGCACCATTCGTGCAGATGGCGCTCCCACCGACCGAGGGGCCGGCGGTGCCCAGCGTGCCAGGGCAGGCCAGAGTGACGGTCCCGGCACCGGTCCCGGTGAGCCTGACCGGCGCGGTCGTGAGCCTGGCCGTGCGTCCGGCCATCCCGATCGGCAGGTCGTTCGCGAGGGCGCCAGGCGCGGACAGGTTGTTGTTCTGCGTGACGGCCCCGTTCGCGTTGATCGTGCGCGTGTCGTTCACCGCGCTCGGCACGGTGAGCGTCTCGCTCCGTACCGGGCTCCAGTTGCCGGCGCCGTCGCGCACGCGGGCGTAGACGGTGCGGACCCCGCCCGTCGGGGAGGACAAGGTCGTGGTGGTCGTCCCGGTGAAGGAGAACGGCAACGCCGGGGGCTTCGCCGTGTCGAACCAGTACTGGCCGCCGCTGATACCGCTCGCCGCATCACTGGCTCCGTTCGCGGTCAGCGTCACGGTCTCCCCCACGATGGCGGTGGTGGGCGACAGCGTGATGCTCGTGAACGTCGGAGCGGTCTTGTCGACGAGCAGGGTGGTCGTCGCGAACGCACCCCAGTTCCCGGCTGCGTCCTGGGCGCGGACGTAGATGGTGTGGTTGCCCGTCGAGAGCAGGTTCACCGTCGAGAGAGGGATGTCTCCCGACACGCTCTCGGTCATGCTGTTGAACATTCCGTCCGCGGGGGAGAACGGAATTCCGCTGCCCGGGGTTCCGACGGTGTCGATGAAGCCCTCGGCCCGGCTGACGATCGAGAGTGTGTCCGTGGCGGTGGTCGTCACCCGGACCGCCGGAGTGCTCGAGTTGACGCCCGTGGTGCCGTTCGAGACAACGGGAGCCGGATTCGACACCGTGGGACCGGTGCGATCCACGATCAGGGCGAGCGGAGGCGCCGGGTACGGGCCCCAGTTCCCCACGGCATCGCGGGCGTGAACGTGCACGGAGTGGCTGCCCTCGGCGAGTGCGGCCACGGTCGCAGCCTGGATGGTGGCCGTCAGGCTCGCGATCGACTGGGCCCCCGGCGACACCGTCAAGGCAGCGCCGGACCCGGTGGTGCCCTGCGCGTCGAGGAAGTACTCGGCGCCGGCGATGCTGCTCCCGCCCGTCGCCGCATCGCTGGCGCTCCCGGTCAAGGCCACGCTCACCGCGCCGGAGGAGGTCGCTGGATTCGCTGCGAGCCCGTAGGTCGTCGGACCCGTGGTGTCGATGGACAGGACGGTGGCGCCCCAGGCGCCCCAGTTGCCCAGCGGCATCCTGCCCGCGGACGTAGAGGGTGTGGCTCCCGCTCGACAGCCCGCCGACCGGGACGGTGGCGTTCACCGCCTCCGTGGACGAGTTGAAGCTCCCGTCGGTCGCAGCCATCGGAGTGGTTGTGGCCCCGCCGTCGATCTGGTACTCGGCCGCGGCGACGTTCGCGTTGCCGTAGGCCGCGTCGCTGATGGTCGCCGACAGGGTCACGTTTCCGCCGACGATCGCGCCGACGGTGACGAACTGCGCCACGGGACCGACCACGTCCGGCCCCCCGACGACCGGATTGCCAGCCTGGAGGAAGGTGAGCATCCCGCCGAATCCGGAGGCGTTGGAGTTGACGAGCATCAGGCTTCCGTCGAAGAGCGCGAACTTGCTTCCCGGAGGGGTGGTAGCCGGAATCGTCGCGATCGCGTCCAGGGTCTCGCCGGGAGCGATGGTCTCCGCCACGCGCGTCCCGGGGATGGGACAGGGCGTTGCCGTCCTTGCCCACGAGGACCTGCTGCGTTCCGAGAAGGGTCATCGAGTGCTGCTGCTGGCCCGGCGTTCACGTACCGGAGCAGCACGCGGTTGCCGGGCGCGGTGGTGATGAGGCTGGTCGCCGGGTAGGCGCTTCCCGTTGATGAGGAAGTACGGCGGCTTGAAGTTGCGCATGTCGAAGGCGGCCGGGCTGGCGCTCCGATTCAGCACCGGGTCGAGCTCGCTCAGCACGAGGACGGCCTCGTCGTCGAAGGCGGTGCGCCGGGTCCGCGTAGGCCTGGACGGGGGCGACGCGAGGGGGCGGACGACGAGCGCGCCGTGGAGGCCCACGGGCCGCCTGGTGCGCCGAGCCCTGGGAGCAGACCCGCCTCGTAGAGGAAGGTACCGGGGCTCGACGCGGTGAAGGTGTAGGTCTTGGTGCCGCCGGAGCGACGCCGGCGGTGTCCGGCACCATCGCCTGCCCCTGGAAGTGGATCGCGGTGACCTCGCCGACCAGGTCGTTGGTGAGGTTCGCGAGGCCGTTCGTGAATTGACCGTCACCACGTCACCCTCGGTGACCACGAGCACCGGGCCGCCTGGAGCCGCGACCGAGGTCGCCGGCGCGAGGGCGTATCCCAGGACCGGCACGGTGGCGCCGTCGGGCAGCGTGGTGGAGCCGCGTCGTCGCCGTAGAGGTCGAAGGTGACGGTGGCCGCCTGGGCGACCCCCGTCAGCGAGGAGGAGGCCGATTCCGAACGTCATGCCGCAGAGAGGTGGTCATGGCGGGCTCCGGGACTACTACGGACAGTTGTTGGGCAGGGGGGGATCGATCCGGAGGTACGTGATCGGGTCCGGTCATGTTCACGCCCCAGGACGTGATCTGATACAGCGCGTGGTTGTGCGAGATGATGTAGTACTCGCCGCACTGGTTGAGCGTCGTGGACACCGGGCGGCAGCGGTCCCAGCTCGCCGAGGTACGGGCTCCCGCTGTAGAACATCCCGGGCGTCAGGTTCGCGAGGTCCGGCACGGTGACGGGGACCGGGTTGGTGGGCGAGTAGCCCTCGGCGTCCCACCAGCGGAAGATGACGTCCCAGGTCTGCGCCGGGCCCGATGTTGATGGCGAACTTCTCGAACGAGAGGTCCTCCCCTCCGGGCCCCTCGAGCGGGTGGCCGTCGCGGCCGATCACGAGGCCGTTGTTGCCGTGCGGGTGGAACGGGAAGTCCTCGGTGCCGACGTTGAGGTAGCGGATCATCCCGGGCAGGGTTCCGGGTGGCTTGGGGTAGATCCTCGCCAGCGCTCCGTAGGGCTGGCTCGGCAGCCAGCTCGCGCCGTTGTCGGCGATGCTGTCGGGGAAGCCGCGCCCGTTCACGAGCCAGTACCGGGGGTGGTAGTTGTTCATGTTGAAGCGTCTGCTCGTTCGACCGCCTGCGTGCTGGTAGGGATCGATCTCGGAGAGCAGGACCATGAACTCCTCGCCCGGCGGTGAATGCGCTGTCGGCGCGATTGAAGGCGTGGCTCGCGCCCGCGGCAGGCCTCACGAGGAGCGCTCCGAAGAGCCCCATCCGCACCTGCTTCTGGGGCTCGGTGCCGCTCTCGTAGAGGAAGGTCCCGGGCCTCGTGGCGACGAAGGTGTAGGTCACGCTACCTCCGGCTTTCGCCGCCACGTTGGTGAGGGAGACGAGGGTGCTCCCGTCGAACTGGGGCTGGGCTGGCGCCCCGTTGGCGAGGACGCCCTCCTGGCCCGGGAAGACGATGGAGACGTCGTCCTCGGTCGAACGGGTTGGTCAGGACGACGGAGACGGTCTCGCCCTCGTTCGCGCAGAGGACGGGGCTCGGGTGCTGGAAGGGGTTGGCCCCGCCTCCGAGAAGCCCCACATGTACGCGGTGGTGCCGTCGGGAAGGTTGATGTAGCCCGTCCTCGTGGTCAGGTTGAACGTTCGCGTCGTCCCGACCAGGAGTCCGATTCGTGCAGACGACGCCCACCGGGGGCATCGCCTGGGCCGCAGCCGGACGGGCGCCGGCCAGCAAGGTGACCGACAGGAGTGCGAGGCCGACGTGTCCCGCGATTCCCCACTTCGTTTCATTTGATCGCCGTGCGCGCATGTTCGTCTCTCCTCGCGACCTAGGTGTTGGGGATGACCTGCGGGGCCAGCGTGCCCGACGGGGTAGACGTGCACCTCGGTCCGCTGCCCCCCGAAGCCGCCGGGCGCCAGGTTGTTCGACCGCAGGAAGTTCCGGTTGTAGAGGACGTACACGTCCGGCCCCACGCCGCCGCTGTGCGGCGGAGCCGTGAAGATGGCGTCGATGCTCTCCCCGGCCCCGAAGGACACCGTGTTGACCACGTAGCTGGTGTCGGTGCCGTCCCGGCCCCGCATCGGCGTCGCGTCCTTCCCGACCACGCGCATCCTGATCCCGGCGAGCGTCATCGCCGCCTCCTTGAAGCCCAGGTTGGAGAAGCGCAGGAGGACCCGCTCGCCCGCGTTGCACGTCACGAGCGAGGAGAGCGGCTGGTACTGGAGGTCCGGCCTTCCGGCGGGCGCGATGAGGTCCCCGTTCGCGTCGAAGACCGGGTGGAACGGGTCGATCGAGCCATTGGGCTCGAGCGTGTCGGGATAGACCCGGCCGTTCAGCAGCGCGAAGTCGGCGCGGTAGTCGGACCACTCGGGGAGCTGGATGTGGGCGTCGGCCCAGTGGGACTCCGCCCAGACCTCCGAGAGGAACATCGCGAACTCGCGGTCGAAGGCGGTCGCCGGGTCGTTGTAGGCGAACTTGGGCCCGAGCGCCGGACGGACGAAGACCGGCCCGGTCATGCCCATGTGGACGTGCTCGGTGTCCTCGACGTGGCAGTGGAACATGTACGTACCGGGGTCGCGAGGGCGGAAGACGTAGGTGAAGTCGCGGCCGGTGGGCACCGCGACCGATCCGGTGGGCTCCCCGTCGAAGAACGGGATGACGTTTCGAAAGCCGTGCCAGTGGAGGGTGTGCTCGTCGAAGAGGTCCGGGCGCAGGGCGAGGCCCAGGTTGGTGAGCTGGACCCGGAAGTCCTGCCCCTCGGTCGCCCAGAACATGGGCGCCGGGTGCTGCGCCTTGTTCTTCTGCGCCGCCCGCTGCGGTTCCGTCATCCCGGTGACGTTCCGGAAGCCGAAGATGTAGGTCGTGAACGGATTGGGAGCCAGGACGTCCGGGTGGAAGGGGGCGATGGCCGGGGTCCGAGGCAGCGAGATCCAGCCGTCGGTACCCGCGAAGAAGAGATCGGGCGGCCGATCCGCAGCCGAAGCGGTCCCGACTCCGGTCGGGAGGAGCGCCTTGCGCAGGAACCCGGGCATGAGGCCGGCTCCGGCCGAGGCCACGAGCGCCACCCCCGCGCCCTTGAGGAACGTCCGCCTGTCGAACAGCCTGCGAGATGACTTCGAGCTCATGACGCGTCTCCTGTGGATGGTGGGGAGGAGGCGGAGGGGGTGCGGGCCAGGCCCTTGCCCCCCCCTGGCCTCGTCAGGGAACGTTCCCGCCGCGGAAGTTGTCGACGCGTGCTCCGATCGGCAGCTGGATGCCGATGCGTCCGCCTCCTGTGAAGGACGAGGTCGGCGACTGGCCGAGGTACGTGGCGTTCTTCCAGACATCCACCGAGCCGTCGGGGTTGGCCACGGCCGTCAGCGTGTCGCCCGCCGCGAAGGCCCCGGAGGGGAGCACTCCGATGGTGGTGTACGTCGGAAGAAGGGCGTTCCCGTTGGTCGTCGACTGGACCAGGACAAGGCCGCCACCGGTGGTCTGGTACTGGACGCGGAGGTAGTTCGCCGGGTTCGCGTTCGTTCCGGCCCCGTTGGTCGCCTTGAGGACGAGGCTCGACCCGGTGATCGGCGCGTTGGGGGAGGTCCCGGACTGCACGAACGTGAAGGCCGCTCCCTGCTTCGTCCCGAGGCCCGCCGTCCTTGTCGCCTGGCCGGGCAGCAGGGCGTGACGCCTGGTTGGCGTTGACCCGGATGGCCGCCGCCCCGAGGATCGTCACCTGGTACCAGTTCCCGCCCAGGTTGTTCGCGTTCGCGCGGTTGAAGCTGTCGAGGAGCGCCAGCGTCGGGAGCGCCAGCCCGCCGCCGCCACCACCGCCGCCACCACCGCCTCCTCCGCCGGCCGACCCGAACTCGTCGGCACCCATGTCGAAGCCGCCACCGGCTGGGCGCGCGCCGTCGTCGATGTCGGACGCCGGAGCGTGCCACGCCGCTCTTGGACGCGGCTCCCGTGTTGTACGCAGGCGAAGTGTTCGCGGCCAGGTGGTAGTTGCCCATCAGGTTCGGCTGGCAGGTCGACAGCGACCAGGATGGCGCCGATGAAGGCGGGGTTCGTCCGCCACGGCGCGAAGGCGACGGACGTGTCGTACGGTGCGACCACGCCCGGGTCGGACGATGCGTTGGTGGGGCTCGACGTCGGTTCCCGTCGTCACCTGGAGGATCGAGTTCGTGGGGGAGAGCAACCCGGAACCGTCGGCCGCGCCCATGTCCCAGTGATTGATCGCACTCGGGTCGCCGGCGAGGCCGATCCCCGTCGAGATCACGGCACCCGCCGCGCGGGATCCCGCCCGGTTGTCCCAGAAGACGTTGTTGAAGAGCAGCGGGTTGCTGAAGAGCGGGAGACCCAGCCGGAAGGGTCGCCTGCAGGGCGTTGCTGTTCAGCGAGGTGGAGAGACCCGCCGGCGCCGGGACGCCGGTGCTCGTGACCGCGGTCGCGGTGGTCAGGTTCTTCATCACGGTGTTGTTGTAGAACCGGACGTTCGGGGCGTCGTTCAGCGACACGCCGCCGCCCTCGTGGGTGGAGACGTTGTTCACGATGACGTTGTTGTAGACGTTCATCGGGAAGTTCCCGGCCATGAGGAACCGGAGGCCTCCGCCGTCGTCGTTCGCCAGGTTCGCCTGGATGAGGTTTGCGTAGACGTCGACCGGTCCGGAGCCTGGCGAGAGCGTCGCTGGGTTCGCGGGGAGCTGGCCGGCGATCATGATGCCGCCGCCCTCGTCGTAGGACTGGTTGAAGTAGACGCGGTTGTGGTGGATCTTGCCGACCGGGCTGTAGCCATAGACGCTCAGGCCGCCACCGTACTCGGCGGAGAAGTTGCCGCAGATGTCGTTGCCGGTCACCTCGAACCCGTTCGCGCCGGCGAAGAGCCCGATGCCTCCGGCGAGGTTCGTTCCGGCGTTGGCGATGATCCGGTTGCTCGCGATGCGGACGCCGTCGTTCTGGTTGTCCGGGTCGGCCAGGTCCGGCGAGCCGATCCGGATCGAGCCGTAGGCGCCGCCGTTGTTCTGGACCACGTTGTTCGTGATCTGGAGGTTCCGGGCGAAGGCGTTCGCGAAGATTGCCCCACCCTGGGTGACGAGCCCGCCGGGCTGGCCGGTCGGTCCGCCGCCGATCACGTTGATGTTGCCGGGGAAGCCCTGCTGGTTACCTCCGCGCAGGTCGAAGCCGTCGATCGAGGGCGCGGTGCTGGCCGCGTACGCCGACGGGAAGGCGTTCCTCCCGGTGCTCGGGAGGAAGATCGAGATGACCGCGCCGTCGTAGATGGTCTGGTTGCCGGCCCAGGTCAGCGTCCCGATCCGGGCGTACCAGTCGGTGGCCACCGGGCTGTCGCCGCCGAAGGCGGCGCCGTCGATGATGGAGCCGGCGCACCGAGCCGTCGGGGCTACCGGGGCCGACACCCTGCAGCTTCACCTTGCTCGAGATGATCAGGTTCTCGTAGTAGGCGCCTCGGGGGTTCTGGCGGGGATTGCTGGCGGTGTTGGTGTTCGGGTAGACCACCACCAGCGCTCCGCGATTGGCGTTGGCGTTCGACGCGGCGACGAACGTCGCGGCGGCGTCCAGCGCGCGCTGGATGGCATGGTCGGCCACGGCCGGGAGCGACTCGACCGGGGCGTAGGTCCTTCCGGGTCCGACCTCGTAGAGCGCCGGGTTGTAGCCACCACCCAGCACGTGGATGGTGAGCCCGTTCACCGTGGTCTGCCCGTTCTCGGCCCTGATCTTCAGCTGCTTGGGTCCCACCGAGTAGCCGCCGGGGAGCGTGAACGTGATCTCGGTGTTCGCCCACGACGTGGTCGTGACGGGGGCACCGTCGAGCGTGAGCTGGCCACTCGTTCCGAAGCCCACGCCCGAGATCGTGATGGAGCGCAGGGCGGTGGTGACGTAGGGCCGGTTGACCGCGTGGAGCTGCGGGGTCGCCGCATCGAGCGCACAGCTGACCGAGTTCACCTGCCCGCCGGGAAGCTGGACGGTGACGCCCACCTGCGTCGGGGCGAGGTCGGCCGGGATGAGCACGCCGGGGATGGCCTCGAACTCGGCGGCGATGGTGCGGAACTGGGGCTTGTAGTTCAGGTTGAGTCGCCCGGGGACGCCCGGATCGTTGCCGACGAAGCGGTACAGGTTGGCGCAGACGCCGGAGGGGGTCGGGCAGTTGATGCGGTTCGTGGAGGGGAGCAGGACGTCGAAGAGGCCGTTGAAGTCGGACTCCACCGTCGTGATGAGACGGTCGGTGTAGTCGTAGATTCCCACGGGGGCGAAGGGGATTCCTGCCTTCTCGCCGTAGAGCAGCGACCGGGGGTCGGCGGAGAAGGTGAGGTCGTCCACGATGAGGCCCCAGAAGCGCCCGGGGAGCGGGACGTCGGTGAAGAGGTGGAAGATCGGGACGATCGACTTGCCGTTGCCGAGCCCGACCAGCTTCACGTTGCAGAGCGGGCGGGCCTGCCCCTCGTACGGAGAGCCGCCGATGTCGACGAACGTCGGGTTGACCGTGGGCGTGGAGGCTGGAACCGTGACGCCGGCGGGGACGCCGTTCAGATCGTCGCCGACGATGGACGGGTAGCCGTCCGTTGCGGACCCGGACACGTCCACGATGTGGAGCGGCCCGGCGCAGGCGGGAGGCGGCACCGCCGGGACGAACTCGTCGCCGTTGCCGATGTTGATGTCCTCCTCGCGGGTGACCTTGTAGCGAGGGCGTCCCAGGTCGTCGTTCGGGATCTCGACCTCGACGAGGTAGTCGCTCGCGCCGGGGAGCACCTCGAACGTGCCGCCCACGCAGACCGGAGCGGACGGATCGGTGGCGTCGAGCGTGCCGTCGAAGCAGCCGTCGCCGAACCCGTAGTTGCCGTCGACGTTGGCGCCGAAGTTCGCGTCCGCGGTGCCCTGGCCGCTGGCGTAGGTGCCGAACTGCACGCCCATGAGCGGTCCTTCCAGGCACTCCGCGTCCGGGTCGGTCGGCAGCACGTACTCGTCGACGCCGTGCACGAGAGGCACGCCGTCGACGTCGCGGGCCACGCAGCCCGTCGGGCGCTGCCAGGCCTCGGTCACGTAGGTGTTGAGGAGCTTGCCCTTGGCGTAGGAGCCGTCCGTCGCGAGCTCGTAGTCGCCCGATCGGGTCGCAGGGGGTTCCCGCGTTGGTCCCGCAGACGACCGGCGACCAGAGCTTCACGGTCAGGCCGGAGATGCCCGGCTGCCAGTCCTCGGCGGCCGCGTAGCTGCGGATCGAGCTCGTTCCGGGTCGTGTCGTAGCTGACCGTCCCGACGATGCCGCCGTTGCTCGGACGACGCTCGCGCCGGTGGGATCGTACGGGCGCTTGCCCCAGTCCACCCGGCCGGAGAGGCCGATGATCGGCAGCACGCTGATGTCGACGCCGGCGCCCAGGTGCGTCGTCGGGGTGGGCTGGTTGTCGGCCTGGAAGGTGACGCCGGTGGTGTAGTACCGGTCGTCATAGGCCTCCATGACGAGCCACTGCGTCATGGGGTAGGCGTTCTCCATGACGTAGTGGCCGGACTGGTCGGTCGACACCGCGGTCGCGCCGCGGTCCATGAGCGTGTTCTCGCGCTTGCGCATGGTGAGGGTGAAGTTGGGGATGCCCGGCTCACCCGGCATCCATCTTGCCGTTCAGGTTCAGGTCGTCGAAGACGTAGCCCTCGAAGCGGGTCCACCAGCCCGTGAGGGGCAGGATGCCCATGTCGACGGTCTCCCCATCACCCACGGTGACACTGACGAGGTCGAGGATGTAGTTGAGCTTCTCGTCCCACCAGGTGAGCGTGTAGTTCCCGGCGGGGACGCCGGGGATTTGGAACTTGCCGTCCGCCCCGCCACGCCCGACCCAGACGACGCGTGTCGCCGTTGGTGAGGTCGGTGAGGGTCACCCAGGGATTCGGTACGGGGGCGTCGAGCTTCGCTCCCGGCCAGGCCGCCCCAGATGGTCCCGGGGAGGCCGGCCACGCCGCCCTTCGCCGGGACGTAGATCTTCACGGCCTCCACCAGGCCGCTGATGGAGCCCGTACCGCCGGCGGGGAGCCTGTTCAACGACGGGCCCGGGACGAAGCCGAAGATGATGGCGGGGAAGGGCTCACCCGCCACCATGAACTCGGTGTCGAGCCCGGTGGCACCCTCCATGACCCAGGCATCCCAGTCCAGGTTCCCTTCCAGGGTCGTGGTCTGGACCCAGCCGGAGCCGTTCGGCGGAGTGATGGTGAGCGCGTAGCGGTTCGTGCCGAGGTTCGGGATCTTGAGCTTCCCCTCCACGACCTGGCCGGTGGCGGTGGTCGTGGGGCAGCGGCCAGCGGCATCCACGGCCGGAACCGTTCCGACGTCCACGCCGTTCTCCACGACGTAGCACTTGCTGAGGCAGACTCCACCGGTGACCGCCACGACGGGCGCACCCGCGTCGAAGATGACGTTTCCGCTGGGATCGCGCTGATACTCGGTGCAGATGGGGATTTCCGAAGACGTCCGTGGACACGTCGCCGAGGTAGTCGGCGATCTTTCCCTGGAATCCGGCGAGACCGTGCTCGGCAGGCACGTCCGGAGCCCCGTTGACCGGCGAGATGTCCTCGAAGACCGCCGCCTGGATGGTCGCCGTCGGAAGTGCGTAAGGCTGCATCCGGACGGTCACGACCCCACCGGCCTCGGCGGGGAGCGGCACGGTGAAGTGGGCGCCGTCGATCTTGTAGCCGTCGGCGAGGACCGAGACCAGGTACCGGCCGGCCGGAAGCGTGAGCGGGAAGTCGGCCTGGGTCGCCCTGCGTGTAGATCGGGCTCGATCCGGGAACGCCGGCGATCGAGGTCCAGAGGCAGGACGCCGGGTAGCCGGGACTCGCCGGGCTGCAACCGTCGGTGGGGATCCGCTGTGTCGTCCTGCCGGTGTTGTCGATGCTGAGGAGGTAGCGGAACTGTCCGATCGGAGCGCCGTCGGTGGCGCTCACGACGTTCAGGGTCACGGAGCTGGACTGCGCCCAGGCGTGCGGCGCCAGTGCGACGACGAGGCTCCCGGTGACGAGAAGGCGCGCCACGCTTGCGGTGATCCGGTCGATCCAGTTCTTCATGGCTCCCTCGCTGGCGCGCGTGCGCCCGCTCGCAACGGCACGGCAGGCGCCGTTGCCTGTCCGCCAATGCGTTTGCTTGCGGCGTGCCGATGGCTTTCGGGGGAGCTGGATCCCGCGGGGGCTCCCGGATCTCTCCCTTCATCGGGGGAGCCCCCTTCGAGGGAACGACGCGGATCCAGCCCGATCCAGGGAGGTAAACGCCGGCGGGTCTCGAATCGCTTGCAGGTGCAAGTGCCCGCTTGTAGAGGATTCCCGACGCCTCACCGTGGGACATGCACCGTGCGACAAAATGGACCATATGGAACGGCAGGGAGGGAGGGAGCGTCGTGCACTCCAATTGCAATGGCCCATTCGACGGCGGCGGCCGGCTCTGCGCCCTGTGCCTCAGCCACCCCACCGAGACCGTGAAGCCCTGCGTGCGGCTCGTCGCCGAGAGCGCGACGATGCGCGCCCTGCTCGAGCGCGCCGTCCCCGTCGCCGCGTCCGATGCACCCGTGGTGATCCTGGGCGAGACGGGAAGCGGCAAGGAGGTGCTGGCCCGCGTCCTCCACGCCTCCAGCCCGCGCGCTTCCGGCGCCTTCGTCGCCGTGAACTGCGGCGCCATGCCCGCCGAGCTCGTCGAGAGCGAGTTCTTCGGCCACGTGCGCGGAGCGTTCAGCGGCGCCGTCGCCGAGAAGCGCGGCCTCTTCGAGGAGGCGGCGGGCGGAACCATCCTGCTCGACGAGATCGCCGAGCTCCCGCTTCCCATGCAGGTGAAGCTCCTCCGCGTCCTCCAGGACGGCGAGGTGCGGCGCGTCGGCGCGAACCGATCGTCGGCCGTGGACGTCCGGGTCATCGCCGCCACGCACCGGGACCTCGGCTTCCTGGTGAGGGCCGGCACCTTCCGGGAGGACCTGTACTACCGGCTCAAGGTGTTCACCTTCCGGCTCCCTCCGCTGCGCGAACGGACCGAGGACATCCTGCCGCTGGCCATCGACATCCTCGTCCACCTGCCCGGGAACGCCGTCCACTTCAGCCCGGCCGCCGAGCGCGCCCTCCTCGATCACCCCTGGCCCGGAAACGTGCGGGAGCTGGGGAACGCGGTCCGGCACGCGGCCGCCATGGCCCGTGGCGCCCAGGTGGAGCTGGAGGACCTTCCCGACGAGGTGCTCCAGCGCGCGCCGCCCTCGCCCCGTCCGTCGCCTTGCGCGCGCAAGGCCACGGCGGGTCTCGAGCCGCTCGCGGTGGTCGAGCGACGCCACATCCTCTCGGTGGTCGCGGCCTGCGGAGGGAACCAGGCGGAGGCCGCCCGGGTCCTGGGCATCGCCCGGAACACCCTCTGGCGGAAGCTGGAGGCCTACCACCGCGAGGGCGACCCGGATGCGGCGCCGCAGGCGGCCGGGTGGTAGATTCCCCCGCCATGTCGACGAAACCTACCCGCACCCTCGAAGTCTTCGCCAACCCGGAGCCGCGCCGCCCCTACGAGATCGCGATGGAGGCGCCCGAGTTCACCTGCCTCTGTCCGCTCACCGGGCAGCCCGACTTCGCCACCATCCGGATCCGGTACGTGCCGGCGAAGCTCTGCGTCGAGCTGAAGAGCCTGAAGCTGTACCTCTGGAGCTACCGGAACGAGGGAGCCTTCCACGAGCGGGTGACGAACGAGATCTGCGACGATCTCGTGCGCGCGATGAAGCCCCGCTGGCTCGAGGTCCAGGGCGACTTCCTGGTCCGTGGCGGAATCGGGACCGTGATCACCGTCACCCACGGACGGCGCCCGGCGGCCGCGGGCCGTTAGCGCGGGTTCCCCTCCCCCGAGGGTGGTAGATTCGCCGGCACATGCCGGACGGATCAGCGATTCCCTCGGGGGTGGAAGTGCGGGTGGACGGGGCGGTTCCGTTCCAGCCCGAGTCACTCCTGGGAACCGTGGTCGCGGGGCGCTACCGCCTCTCGGGCCACCTGGCCTCCGGCGGCATGGCCGCAGTCTACGTCGCCGAGGACACCCGCGACCGGCGCGAGGTCGCCCTCAAGCTGCTGGCGCCGCACCTGGCGCGCTCCCCGGAGGCGGTCCGGCGGTTCCTCTGCGAGGGAGCCATCGCCGGGATGATCGACCACGAGAACGTGGTGCGCGTCCTCGACCACGGGGGCGAGGACGGTCCCTGCTTCATCGCCATGGAACTGCTCGAGGGGGAGGGGCTCTTCGATCGGGTGAGGCGCGAGGGGGAGCTCCGTCCGGCCGAGGTGGTCGCCATCCTGGTCCAGGTGTGCAACGGCCTGGAGGCAGCGCACCGGCAAGGGGTCGTGCACCGGGACCTCAAGCCCGAGAACGTCTTCCTTCACGGGCGCCGCGGAGCGCCCCCGGTCGTGAAGCTCCTCGACTTCGGGGTTGCGGGCGGCGCGCACGGCGAGGGGGGAGACACCGGGCTCGTGGTGGGAACGCCCGAGTACCTGTCGCCCGAGCAGGCCTTCGGAAAGGCCGCCGACGCGCGCTCCGACGTGTACTCGGTGGGGATCATGGCCTGGCGCATGCTCGTCGGCCGGACCCCGTTCGCGGCGGATTCGGCGGAGGCCCTGATCCGGATGCAGGCCCGGGACCCGGTGCCCTCGATCGCGGCCGTCCGACCCGACCTCGGCGTTCCCCCGGAGCTGGTCGCGGCCGTGGCCCGCGCCTGCGCCAAGGACCCCTCGGAGCGGCCGCCCTCGGCGGCGGCGCTCGCCCTGGACCTCGCGAGAGCCCTGGGCGGGGCGGTTTCCCGTCCCGATCCCATTTCCCGCCCGAGCTTCCAGGCGCCCCGGAGCGACACCGCGCGGCCGGCCGTGCCCCCTCGGGCGGCGACGGTCACGAAGGTCGACCGGGGACGCCTCCTGCGCGTCCTCGCCGTCCTGGCTCTCGTGCTGGGGCTCGGCGTGGCCGGGACGGCGCTCGTCCTCCACGGTCGCACCCTGCCGCCAGCCGGGGCTCCGCAGGCGGCGCCCGCGCGCTGATCGTGTTATCCCTTTCGCGCTTTCCGCCGCCTTCGCGGCGGTGCAACCCGGGGAGGTACGGATGAAGGTCGAGGTGACGGGCTCGGGCCCGATCGAGGTGGAGGCATCGGTCCTGGCGGTTCCCGTTTTCGAGGGCGATCCGGCCGATCCGAAGGGCACCTTCGCCGAGATCGACCGCCGGCTGGACGGCCACCTCGCCGCCGCCGCGGCCGAGGAGGAGTTCCAGGGCAAGGCCGGGCAGACCCTCGCCCTCCGCACGATGGGAAAGCTCCGGGCCGAACGGCTCCTGCTCGTCGGGCTGGGCAAGCGCGACGGCGCCGAGACCGCCCTTCCCCGCGCCGGATTCGAGCCTCTCCGCGTCGCGGCCGGGGACGCGGCCCGCCACGCGCAGAAGTGCGGCGCCAGGCGTCTCGCCTTCGCCGCCCCTCGCCTCCCCGGGCAGACCGCCCACGAGGCGCGGGCCATCGTCGAGGGAGCGCTGCTCGGGGCCTACCGCTTCGATCGCTACAAGACCGAGGAGAAGAAGAAGAAGCCTCGCCTGCTCGAGTCGCTGCTGGTGGTCGTGCCGCAGGGCCTGGAGCGTTCCAAGGAGGTGAAGGAATCGGTGGCGCTGGCCCGCACCGTGGCCCAGTCCGTCTCCTGGGCCCGCGATCGCGTGAACGAGCCGCCCCTCCATCTCACCCCCACCCGCCTCGCCGACGCGGCTCGCGAACTCGCCAAGGAGGCCGGCCTGCACGTCGAGGTGCTCGGCCCCCGCGAGATCGCCGGCCTGCGCATGGGAATGTTCCTGGGCGTGACCCGCGGCTCGGCCGAGGAGCCGCGCCTGGTGAAGATCTCCTGGATGCCGAAGGGCCCCGCCGGGAAGAAGGCGCCGGTGGTCATCGTCGGCAAGGCCATCACCTTCGACTCCGGCGGCCTCTCCCTCAAGCCCACCGAGGGCATGGTCGACATGAAGACCGACATGGCC
The DNA here is from genome assembly GCA_963818535.1 of uncultured delta proteobacterium. GTDB lineage: Bacteria > Myxococcota > Myxococcia > Myxococcales > Anaeromyxobacteraceae > CAIOAK01. The sequence continues at coordinate 51,654 of CAWFSM010000001.1, forward strand.
GGCGCCGCAGCCGCCATCGCCGCCATGAAGGTGGTGGCCGAGCTCGCGCCCCCCTTCCCGGTCCACGCGCTGGTGGGTGCCTGCGAGAACATGCCGGGCGGGCGCGCCTACAAGCCGTCCGACATCCTCATCGCCCGCAACGGCAAGACCGTCGAGATCACCAACACCGACGCCGAGGGGCGGCTCGTGCTGGGCGACGTGCTGGCCTGGGGCGTGGAGACGCTCAAGCCGGCGCTGCTCGTCGATCTCGCCACCCTCACCGGGGCCTGCATCGTGGCCCTCGGCATGACGACCGTGGGCGCCTTCGGACCGGACGGCCCGGCCATCGACGCCGTGCTCTCGGCGGCCCGCGCCGCCGGGGAGGACACCTGGCGGCTGCCCCTCACCGACTCGGTGAAGGAGGAGCTGAAGAGCGACGTGGCCGACCTCAAGAACGCCGGGACGCGGATGGGCGGCTCCATCAGCGCCGCCTGGTTCCTGAAGGAGTTCGTCGGGGACGCACCCTGGGTGCACCTCGACATCGCCGGCCCCTCCAGCACCACCAAGGAGAAGGGCTACATCGGCAAGGGCGGCACCGGGGTGGGCGTGCGCACGCTCGTCGAGCTGGTGCGCGCGCGCATCCACGAGGAGTCGCGGCCGGCGCGCCGCTGAGCCGGGGCATCCCGCATGACCACCGTCGAGGAGCTCGCGCTGCTGCTCCGCCCCGCCGGTGGCGGCGTGCACCTCGTCTCCTCCGGGCGCGACGCCCAGGCGGCGGCGCAGCGGCGCCTCCACCGCGTCGCCACCGACGACGAGGTCCAGGCCCGCTTCCGGGAGCGGCTGGCGGCCATCGGCTCGGCGCGGGCCGTCCTGCTCGGCGTTCCCTCCGACGTGGGCGCCGGCTACCTGCGCGGCGCCAACCAGGGACCGCTGGCGCTGCGCACCCGGCTCCTCGAGGAGGATCCGGACTGGCTGGCCGGAGCCGAGGCGCGTGGACTCCTCGACCTGGGCGACGTCTTCGTCGTCCCGCAGCTCCTCCACGACGACATGCTCTCCCCGGCGCAGCTCTCGGCCTCGCGCCGCGCCCTCTACCCGGGCCTCCCTCCCGAGGAGGCCGCGCGGCTCCCGGTCTCCCCGCTCTCCATCGCCGAGCGGGCGCTCGAACTCGTCCTCTCGGTGAACCCGGGCGCGGCGCCGGTGCTGCTCGGGGGCGACCATTCCACGGCCTGGCCGGCCGTGGCCGCGCTCCACCGGGCCCGTCCCGGATTCGGCGTGGTGCAGGTGGACGCCCACACCGACCTGCTCGAGGAGAGACTCGGGGTGAAGTACTGCTTCGGCACGTGGTCGTTCCACGCCAACGAGCTGCTGGGGCGGGGCGGCCGGCTGGTGCAGGTGGGGATCCGCGTGTCGCGCCACGGACGCTCCCACTGGGAGTCGACGCTGGGGGTGCGCCAGATCTGGGCCGAAGAGGCGCTGGCCGACCCGGCCGCAGCCCTCGACGCGGTGGTCGCCGCGGTCCGGGCGTCGGGTGCGAAGGGCGTCTACCTGTCGAACGACGTCGACGGCACGGACGAGGCCTGGGTGGACGCCACCGGCACGCCGGAGAAGGGAGGGCTCCACCCGGAGTTCGTGGTGGAGCTCATCCGCCGCCTGGGACGGGAGGTGACGCTCGTCGGGGGCGACGTGATGGAGGTGGCGCCGCCCATCGCACGGACGCCGGGCGGTGCGGAGCGGACGCTCGGGGTGGCGGCGCGGTACCTGCGGGCGACGGTCGACGCGGTGCTGGGGGCGGGCGCCTGACCCACTGAAAAGACACAGGGCCGGCCCCTCCCGGACCGGCCCTGCGGGCTTCGGACCTGCGCCCGATGCAGAGCCTTCGCTACGCCTTGGCGCCGCCCTTGGCCGCTTCCTTCTTCGCGGGGACGCCGGTCAGCGCCGCCAGGGCCGCTCCGACCACCGCGCCGCCGACCGCGAAGAGGGCGCCCACGCCGGTCACGCCGAGGACCATCCCGAAGACGATGAGGGCGCGGACCATGAAGGTGGCCTCCACCGGGGTTCCGGCGATCCCGCTGGCGAGCATGACGCCCGCGTACCCGCCGTACAGCAGCGCGGGAAGGAGACCCAGGGCGAGGAACAGTGCGAGTCCGACTGCGGCGCCGATGATGGTGGGGGTCTTGCGGGTCATGACGTCCTCCTTGGTTACTGAGAGGTATTGCAGCGCGCCTGCCAGGACCTGGCCACAGGAAATCCGGGGGGTTGCCGGGTGACGGTGTCGGGAACTCCGGACAGGGCCACGGCGACCCCGACAGGCGAGGTCCCGGACGGGGCGCCCGGGCGGAGCCTCAATGGATCCTGGGGAGGAGCGGGAGCCCCGCCACCACCGCCGCCTCCTCGTCGGCCATCTCGGCCAGCCGCACGTCGACGTCGATGCCCCCGCCGTGCACCCGGGCCAGGTCGACGAAGAGCTGCGCGTGGCCGGCCTCCGACTGGGCGAGCCGCCGGTAGAACTCCTGCAGCCGGGGCTCGGCGAGCGCCTCGCCGAGGAGCGACAGCCGCTCGTGGCTGCGGGCCTCCACGAGCGCGCACACGAGGAGTTGCTCGCAGAGCCGGCTCCGCCCCCCACCGGCGAGCCGCAGGAGCGACTGCACGTACGGGTCGCCGACGTCGGGCGGGAGCGTCCGCCCGCGAACCGCCAGCTCGTTCAGCACGGCGAGGAAGTGGTGGGTCTCCTCCTGGGCGAGGCGCGCCAGCTTGCGCACCAGGTCGGGCCTGTCGGCGTTGTCGGCCAGGAGCTTCACCGCGGTGGCTGCCGCCTTCTTCTCGCAGTGCGCGTGATCGCCCAGCGTGGCGTCGAGGTCGGAGAGGGCCACCTCGACCCAGCGCGGGTCGGTGCTCGAGCGGAGGATGTTCACGGGCAGATGCTACCTCCTCCGTCGATGCAGGCGGGCTCCCGCGGAACCCGATCGATCCGGAATCCGGCGACGAGGTCGGCCGGCATGACCCGCGCTCCCGGAGGCGCGAGCCCGGAGGCCGCCGCGAGCAGCCCCACCACGGCCGACGCACCGGCGCCCCGCTCGCGGAGCTCTCCCACCGAGAAGGCCCCGTGCCGCTTGGCGAGCCTCTCGCCGTCCGCGCCCACCACCAGCGGGACGTGGGCGAAGCGCGGCGCGGGGAGGCCGAGGGCCCGGTAGAGCAGGAGCTGGCGCGACGTGGAGGGAAGGAGGTCGTCGCCGCGGAGGACGTCGGTCACCTCCATGGCGGCGTCGTCGACCACCACGGCGAGCTGGTAGGCCGGGACGCCGTCGGCGCGGGCCACCACGAAGTCCCCCACCGTGGCGGCCACGTCGAATGTACACTCTCCGTGGAATGCGTCCCGGAACGCGACCGGGCCGTCCGGGACCCGGAACCGCCAGGCGGGCGGACGCCGCGCCATCCGTGCGGCCTGCTCGTCGGGTGGGAGTCCGCGACAGGTCCCCGGGTAGCGCGGCCCCTCGTCGGAAGCGTGCGGCGCCTGGGAGGCCTGGGCGATCTCGGCGCGGGAGCAGAAGCACGGGTAGACGAGGCCCTGGCCGCGGAGGAGCTCGAGCGCCGCCGCGTAGCGCCCTCCCCGCTCCGACTGGCGGTAGGGTCCGTGTGGGCCGCCGACGTCGGGGCCCTCGTCCCAGTCGAGACCGAGCCAGCGCAGCTCCTCGAGGATGCGGGCCTCCAGCCCTGGACGCACCCGCGGGCCGTCCAGGTCCTCGACCCGCATGGTCAGGGCACCCGCCCGGGACCTGGCGTCCAGCCAGGCGAGGAGCGCGGTCCGGGCGTTCCCCAGGTGCAGGGGGCCGGTGGGACTGGGGGCGAATCTTCCGCGGATGGCGGGGGCGTGCGACAACATGTCCTGGATAACCCGCTCCACCCCCGGCTACAAGACGGCATCCCCGATGCGTGAATCCGGCGTCCTCCTCCCGCTGTTCTCGATCCGCTCCCCTTGCGGCTGGGGCCTGGGCGAGATCCCGGACCTCGTGCCGTTCGCGCGGTGGGCGGTGTCGGCCGGCTTCTCGCTCATCCAGGTGCTCCCGGTGAACGAGGCGGCCCGCGGGCAGAACAGCCCGTACTCGGCCATCTCGGCCTTCGCCATCGACCCGATCTACCTGGCCCTCGACGCCTCGGAGGACTTCCAGGCCGCCGGCGGCGTGGACGCCCTCTCCCCGGAGGACCGGGCGCTGCTCGCCGAGCTGCGGGCCTCGCCGGCGGTGCGCTGGCAGGCCGTGCGCGCCCTCAAGGAACGGGCCAGCGAGATGGCCTTCCGCTCCTTCCTGGCGCGGGAGTGGCACGCCAGCACGGCGCGGGCCGCGGCGCTCCGGGCCTACCGGCGCGAGCACGCCTCCTGGCTCGCCGACTACGCGCTCTTCGTCTCCCTGCACGACGACGTGCAGGGCGGACGCAGCTGGCAGGAGTGGCCCGAGCCTCTCGCCAGCCGCGACCCCGAGGCCCTCGCCGAGGCGCGCGCCTCGCTCTCCGAGCGGATCCTCTACCGGACCTGGCTGCAGTGGCACCTCGACGAGCAGTGGCAGGAGGCGCGGCGCGCGGTGGTCGCGGCCGGCGCCGATCTCATGGGCGACCTGCCCTTCATGGTGGCCACGGATTCGGCCGACGTCTGGGCCCGCCCCTTCGACTTCCGTCTCGACGCGCGCGCCGGCGTTCCTCCCGACGCCTTCAGCGCCGAGGGGCAGGACTGGGGGCTTCCGGTCTATCGCTGGGACGAGATGGAGAAGAACGGCTACGCCTGGATCGCGGCCCGGGCCGCCCGGTCGGCCGAGCTCTACGGCGCCTACCGGGTCGACCACGTCGTCGGCTTCTACCGCAGCTACTTCCGCCCCAACGACGGGGGGCCGCCGGCCTTCGTGCCCGACACCGAGCCCGCACAGATCGTGAACGGCGAACGGGTCATGGCCGCCTTCTCCAAGGGCGCCCGGGTCATCGCCGAGGACCTCGGCACGGTGCCCGACTTCGTCCGCGCCTCGCTGACCCGGCTCGGCATCCCCGGCTACCGCGTGCTCCGCTGGGAGAAGGACGACGCGGTCTTCCGCGATCCGGCCAAGTGGCCGGCCGTGTCGCTCGCCACCACCGGCACGCACGACACCGACTCCCTCGCCGACTGGTGGGAGGCGCTGCCCGCGGCCGAGCGGAAGGCCCTTCTCGCCCTGCCCGGCCTGGAGACCCTTTCCGCCCGGGCGCCCGTCGCCTTCGACGAGGAGGTGCGCGACGCGCTGCTCGGCCTCGTCTCGGCCTCCGGCTCGGACCTGCTGCTCCTCCCCTTCCAGGACGCCGTGGGGGCCCGGGAGCGGGTCAACGTCCCGGGCACCGTGAACGACGACAACTGGTCGTACCGGGTGCCCGCGCTCCTGTCGGCGCTGCTCGCCGACCGGGCCGCGTCCGAGCGGCTGTCGGCCCTGGCGCAGCGCACCGGGAGGCTCCGGGAGAGCGCGGCGTGACCTCGGTGGTCTACCTGGTTCGCCACGCGGAGGCCGAGGCCGGAGGGCACGACGCCGACCGGCGGCTCACCTCGAGCGGCAGGGCGGCCTTCTCCGGGTTGCTGCAGGCGCTCGGGCCGAAGCTCGCGCCGAACCGGATCCTCTCGAGCCCGTTCCGCCGGGCACGCGAGACCGCCAGCATCCTGGCCCTCGCCACCGGCGCTCCGGCCGAGTCCTCCGACGACCTCGCGTCGGGGCATGCCGGAGGCCGCGAGCTGCTCGAGCTGGCGCGCGCAGGCCGCGGCCGGAACGGCCCTGGTCGGACACAATCCGGAGCTCGCCGAGGCGGTGGCGATCGCGGCCGGGAAGCCCTTGCCGGTGCCCCCGGGCACGGTGGCGGCGCTCGACGTGTCCGGTCCCGCGCCTCGTCTGCTGTGGCTGCGCTCCCCCTGATATGCTGGGCCGGATGGCCACCGGCCCGACCCCTCCCCCGCCTGGCGCAGCACCCCCGGCGCCCCCGGCTTCGGCGTCACCCGACGTCGAGCTGCCCCGTTTCGTGAAGGAGCTCGACACCCTCGTCCGGGCCCGCTACCCGCTCATCTACCTGGTCTCCTGGGAGGAGCAGCGGCTCGACACCATCCTCGACGAGCTGGCCAAGCGGCACGGCAAGGCGCTCATCGCCTGGTCGGTGACGAAGGGGCTGCGCCGCGTGGGCGGCATGCGCGGCGGCGGTCCCGAGGGAGCGCGCGAGCCCATGGAGGCGCTCGCCGCCATCGAGAAGCTCACCGAGCCCTCGCTGGTCGTGCTGAAGGACTTCCACCCGTACCTGAACGACCCGGCGGTGATCCGGGGGCTGCGCGAGCTGGCCCACTCGCTGAAGACCACCTACACGACCGTCATCCTCCTCTCGCCGGTGCTGCAGATCCCCACCGAGCTGGAGAAGGAGATGACCGTCCTCGACGTCCCGCTCCCCACCCACGAGGAGCTCTACGGACTGCTCAAGGAGATCGCCGAGGTGGTGGTGAAGGGGAACCGGGCCTCGGTGAGCCTGCGCCGGGAGGACGCCGACGCCATCGCCAAGGCGGCGCAGGGGCTCACCCTCTCCGAGGCCGAGAACGCCTTCGCCAAGGCCATCGCCGCCGACTCGCGCCTCGCCAAGGAGGACATCGGCCTCATCCTCGACGAGAAGCGGCAGGTCATCCGCAAGAGCGGGCTCCTCGAGTACTACCCGACCGAGGAGCAGTTCGCGAACGTCGGCGGGCTCGAGAACCTCAAGACCTGGCTCGCCCGCCGCGGCAACGCCTTCAGCGAGCCGGCGCGCCGCTTCGGGCTGCCGGAGCCGAAGGGCCTGCTCCTGCTCGGCGTGCAGGGCTGCGGCAAGAGCCTCACCGCGAAGGCCATCGCCTCCTCGTGGAAGATGCCGCTCCTGCGGCTCGACATGGGGCGGATCTTCAGCGGGCTGGTCGGCTCGTCGGAGGAGAACCTGCGCCGCGCCATCCGCGTGGCCGAGAGCGTGGCCCCGGCCGTGCTCTGGACGGACGAGATCGAGAAGGGACTGTCCGGGTCGGGATCCTCCGGCATGTCGGACGGCGGCGTGACGGCCCGTGTCTTCGGCACCATGCTCACCTGGCTCCAGGAGAAGACGGCGCCGGTCTTCGTGGTGGCCACGGCCAACCGCATCGACCTCCTGCCCCCCGAGCTCCTGCGCAAGGGGCGCTTCGACGAGATCTTCTTCATCGACCTCCCGGCGCGGCTCGGAGCGGGAGGAGATCTTCCGCATCCACGTGGGGCGCCGCGGGCGCAAGCCGGAGGACTTCGACCTGGCCAGGCTGGCCGCGGCGGCCGAGGCCTTCAGCGGGGCCGAGATCGAGCAGGTGGTGGTGGCCGCCCTCTACGACGCCTTCGCCGAGGGCAAGGAGCTCGAGCAGCGCCACCTCGACCGGGCCGTCGCCGAGACCTTCCCGCTCGCCACCACCATGCGCGAGGACATCCAGAAGCTCCGCGAATGGGCCAAGACCCGCACCCGCCCGGCCTCCACCGTCCCGGCGGAGGAAGTCCCCCGCCCCATCACCTCCCGCTTCGGCTGACCCGTGTCCTCGGAGCGCCGCGACCGTTTCCTCAAGCTGGAGCGCGCCCGGCCGGGCGGCTCCGACGCGCCCGACCCGCTCCCCGACGACGATCGCTTCGAGGGGATCGGGCGGCAGCCGTCGCGCCCTCCCCTGCCGCCGGCGCCGCGACCGTCCATCCCCTCCTCGTCCACCGACCGGTTCCGCCCTCCGCCCGAGCGGCCGCTGGAGACCGACGACGGGAGGAAGGGAGCGCAGCCATTCACCCGCTGTGCGTCCTGCCAGATGGACAACACGGTCTACGCGGCCACCTGCCAGAACTGCGGGGCCGAGCTCGACACGCCGGCCCAGCGCGCCTACAACGAGCGGCTCTGGGCGGAGCGCCAGGCCCAGGCCGAGACCGAGAAGCGGGACGCTGGCGGAGCGGGAGAAGGCCCGGCAGCGCGACGCCGCCGAGAACGCCCGCCACCGGCGCGAGCTGGCCGAGGAGATGGCCCGCCGCGAGAAGGACCGCGTCGAGGCCGACTACGACGGCGGGCCGATCGGCCAGGGTCCGGTGGCGCGACCCGGCTCCGACACGACCGGCATGCGGCTCCTGCGGATGCTGCCCGGGCTCCGCTGGCGCATCGCCGCGGCCTGCGTGGGCATCGGGGTCCCGCTCCTGCTGCTCCTCTTCGGGCGCGGCCAGATCCAGATGGTGGGCATGATGCTCCTCGGGCTGATCATCGCGCTCTTCTCGCCGGGACGGCGCCGCTACCGGAGGTGGTGATGTCGCAGAACGTGGGAATCGTGGTGGCGGTGCAGGGGATCGCGATGCTCCTCGACGTCATCGCCGAGCTGGGCGCCGAGTACCGCGCCGAGAAGAAGATGCGCACCGTCGACGGCGCCTCCCATGACGTCGACTACGTCGTGAAGGACGGCGAGGCCGAGGTGGGGGTCAAGGTCGACAGGAAGACCGAGAAGGTGACCCTGATCCCCAAGGATTGCGACGCCGGCCCCGGAAAGGCGCTGGCCGGCAGGATCGCCCAGCGCTGGGCCTACTCGAAGGCGGTGGGCGAGCTGAAGCGCAAGGGATACACCGTGGCCAAGGAAGAGAAGCAGGTCGACGGCTCGGTGCGCGTGGTCATGCAGCGCTGGAGGTGAACGTGGCCGAGAAGATCGAAATCGAGCTCGTCTTCACGCCCGAGGGCGAGGTGCGCCTCGAGACCCGTGGCCTGAAGGGCAAGACCTGCATGGAGGAGACCGAGGCGCTCGAGAAGGCGCTCGGAAGCGTGGAGAAGCGCACCAGGACGTCGGAGTACTACCAGCAGCCCGCGGTGACGAAGGGAACGACGCGCCAGGGCTGACGGGAAGCGCTACTGCTCCGGCCACCCGCTGCGCTGCATGCGGCCGTCCGTGCCGATGCGAAGCTCGATGGTGCGCTCCAGATCGCCCGGAGCGATCAGCTCGACTCCGGGTGGATAGCGCCCGGTGAGGTAGTGGAAGCGCTGGTTCGCGGAGCCGGACCAGCGGCGGTGCCGCTCGGGAAGGTCGGCCCGGTAGGGTCCGTCGACGAGCAGGTCGACGTGGGCGAGCAGCTCCCGCGCACCCGCCGGCCGGCCGAGGCGGAGGTCCTCGAGGAGGTGGCCGGTGAAGGCCATCACCGACAGTCCGCGGTCACGGACGAGCCGGGCGAAGGGAGCGAGCACGCCCGGCTGCTCGAAGGGCTCGCCTCCGAGGAGGGTGACCCCCTCCACCCGATCCCGGACCGCGTCCAGGCGGGCGAGCAGGTCGACCATCTCGACCACCTCGCCGCCCGCGGGATCGAACATGTGGGGATTGCAGCAGCCCGGGCAGCGGAGGGCGCACCCCTGCACCCACACCGCGAAGCGGGCTCCCGGCCCCTCGGCCTCGGTCACGTCGACGACGGCGGCGATGCGGATCGGGACCATCGCCGGTCAGTGTAGCCCGGCGGCGCAGCGTCGTGGCAACGCGGCGACCCGGATGGGGCCGGGTCGCCGTGACTGTCGGTATGGGTATGGACCCGTCGGTGTCGCCGCCTTCGCCGCGTCCAGCCGGCGGGGAACCAGTCGGCGGTCGACCTCCTCCTCGCCCGGGGCGAGCACGGGCGCTGGCGGATCCACGGCGGTTCGGTGAACGGCATCCCGATGCCCGCGGGATATCAGGAGCAATTCCCGAGGCTTCTCGAGGAGGGAGGGATGCCGAAGCTCCTCGGATCGCCGGCGTCTCGGCGTCGGGCGCTCGTCGAGATGCGGGCGCCCCTCCGCCCTTGATCTCCCTCCTCCGGTGCGCGATCTTGCGGACCCGCCTCGCCCCGCCGCCGTCCCCCCGCCGGAGGAATCCTTGTCCCAGATCCCGAGCACCGCACTCGCCGAGAAGGCCGTCAACACCATCCGCATGCTCGCCGCCGACGGCGTGCAGAAGGCGAACAGCGGCCACCCCGGCATGCCCATGGGCGCGGCCGACATGGCCTTCGTGCTCTGGACGCGCTACCTGCGGTTCGATCCCTCCGAGCCGCGCTGGATCGACCGGGACCGCTTCATCCTCTCGGCCGGCCACGGGTCGATGCTCCTGTACTCGCTGCTCCACCTGGCGGGCTTCGACGTCTCGATCGACGATCTGAAGAACTTCCGGCAGGCCGGTTCCCGCACCCCCGGCCACCCCGAGTTCGGCCACACCGCCGGCGTCGAGGTGACGAGCGGCCCGCTCGGCCAGGGCTTCGCGAACGGCGTCGGCTTCGCGCTCGGCCAGGCCATGCTCTCGGCCCGGCTCGGGCCCGGCAATCCGGTCGAGGACCACTGGGTCTACGGCATCGTCTCCGACGGCGACCTCATGGAGGGCGTGTCGGCGGAGGCCGCCAGCTTCGCCGGGCACAACAAGCTCGGGCGGATCATCTACCTGTACGACGACAACCAGATCACCATCGACGGGAGCACCGCGCTCGCCTTCTCCGGCGAGGACGTCACCGGCCGCTTCGAGGCCTACGGCTGGCAGGTCCTGAGCGTGGACGGGCGCGACCGCGAGGGGATCGCCAAGGCCATCGAGGCCGCCAAGGCGGACCTCACCCGCCCGAGCCTCATCCGCGTGCACACCGTCATCGGCTACGGGTCCCCGAACAAGCACGGCAAGTCGAGCGTGCACGGCGCCCCGCTCGGCGAGGACGAGCTCAAGGCCACGAAGGAGTTCCTGGGCTGGCCGCAGGAGCCGCGCTTCCTCGTCCCCGACGACGTGCAGGCGCTCTGGACCGAGGTCGTCCGCGGCAAGAAGGCCGAGCACGAGGCCTGGAAGCGGCGCGCCGACGCCTGGCGGGCGGCGAATCCCGACGCGGCCAGGCTCCTCGACGCGCACCTCGACCGGACCGTCCCGGCCGACCTGGCCGCGAAGCTGCTCGAGGGAGCCGACGGCTCCGACGCCACCCGCAAGCTCTCCCAGGCCATCGCCCAGAAGGCCGCGGCGCTGGTGCCGTGCCTCGTGGGCGGCTCGGCCGACCTGGCCGAGTCGAACCTCACCGACATCAAGGGGGCCGGCGGCGTCCTCCCCGGCAGCTACGCGGCGCGAAACGTCCACTTCGGCATCCGCGAGCACGCCATGGGATCGATCGCCAACGGGCTCGCCTACGACGGCAACCACATCCCCTTCGTCGGCACCTTCTTCGTCTTCTCCGACTACATGCGACCGCCGGTCCGCCTCGCGGCGCTGGCGAGACTTCAGGCAATCTACGTCTGGACCCACGACTCGATCTTCCTGGGCGAGGACGGCCCCACCCACCAGCCGGTGGAGCAGCTGACCGCGGTCCGCGCCATCCCCAACCTGCACGTGGTGCGCCCGGCCGACGGCCTGGAGACCGCGCTCGCCTGGGCGCACGCCCTCACCCGCCGTGAAGGGCCCACGGCGCTCGTCCTGACCCGGCAGAAGATCGCCAGGATCGAGCGCCCGGTGCCCTTCGACCCGGCCAAGGTGCTCCGCGGCGGCTACGTGGTCGCCGACCCGCCCGGCGCGAAGGTGACGCTCGTCGCCACCGGCAGCGAGCTCGCCACCGCGCAGGGCGCGGCGGCCCTGCTCGCCGCGAAGGGCATCGCGACCCGGCTCGTCTCGGTGCCTTGCCTCACCTGCTTCGAGGCCCAGCCCGAGGCCGTCCGGCGCGAGGTCATCCCCGCCGGCCAGCGCGTCGCGGTGGTGGAGGCCGGACGCGGCATCGAGTGGTGGAGGCTCGTCGGGTCGGACGGCCTCGTCATCGGCATCGACCACTTCGGCGCCAGCGCGCCGGAGAAGTCCCTCGCCGAGACCTACGGATTCACGCCGGCCAAGGTGGCGGCGCGGATCGAGGGCTGGCTCTCGGCCTGAAGCGGAAACGCCCCGCCTCCAGGAGGAGGACGGGGCGTCGCGGGCAGGCGGTCGGACCGCCCTTGCCTGCGGGCGTTCCCTAGCGCATGACCGGCTGGGCCTGCACCGGCACCTGCATCGGCATGGCCACGGCCACCGGACGAGCCTCGAGCCGCTCCCCCTTCGAGAGCATCTTGAGCGACAGCGCGAGGAGCTTGGCGAGCAGCTCGGCCGAGCCCGGCACGTCGAGCTTGCGGTAGATGCGCTTGCGGCGCGCGCGGATGGTCTCCGGAGACACGCCGGCGGCGGACGCGGAGTCCTTGCAGGCGAATCCCTGGGCGATGCGGAGCACCTCGGCGCGCTCCGCCGGCGTGAGATTGGTGCCCTCCAGGAATCGCGTCGCGAAGGGTTGAAGGATTTCGATGTCGATCTGGGCCATGGGTTCGTCCATTTCCTTTCGAGGCTGGCTCCGTACCCGGCCGAACGCGGATTTTTGCTGCTCCCCCCCGCAAACCCGGTCGGGTTTCTATTCCCTACGATAGCAACGCCCCGTCTGACTGGCACCCCCCTGGGGCCCATTTCCGTGAACCATCATATGGGTACGGAATCACGATTGATTCTGTCCATGATTGGGTGACGCGAAGTCGACTTCGCACCCCCAAGGGGCTGTAAACACGAGTGAATGGGGCATCCATCCGGGACGCCCCGACATGGTTTTTCAGCGTCCCGGTCAAGGCTCCCGGAGTCGTCCCAGATGGGGCGTAAGTCTTTGATCCGCTTCCGCGAGCCGATCCCAGTCGATCTCGGGCGACCGGAGATCCCGGGCCGACTTGACGCCCGGTGGCAGCGGAACCTCGACGCGCAGCGGCATGAGCCCCGGAGTGCGGGCCACGAGGAGTTGTTCCGCGTCGCTTCCGGCCAGCCAGTCGGCGAGCGCGTGCACGGCCGGGTTGGCGACTCCTCGCTGCAGCACGGCGGCCGCGGTCGGGAACACCAGCGTCCCGAACCCCGCCTGGTCCGGGTACACGACCTCGAGGGCGGAAACGCTCACCGCTCCGGCCGCGGCCTGCTCGGAGCCGGCCAGGCCGAATGCCGCCTTGCCCGACGCGACGAGCGCCTGGACCCCGGGCCCGTCGGGAGCGAGCTGCGGGCGCTGCGCGACGATGGCCCGCGCGAGCCCCAGCGCCGCCTCGTCGCTCGAGAGGACCGCCAGCGCGGCGAAGGTGGCGGGCCCTTCCCCGCGGTCCAGGGTGGCGAGCGCCTGGAGCCCGGCGAGCCGCGGGTCGGCGAGGTCGCGCAGGCGGCGCGGCTGCACCGGAAGCGTGGCGCTCGGGCTGACGAGGAAGACCCGTGCCCGTGCTCCCACCGGGAAGAAGCGACGCGAGGGGTCCTTCCAGCGCTTCGCCACGCCCGCGGCATCCGGCGCCGACCCGGGCACGAGCAATCGCGACTGTCGCAGCGCCTGGGCCGGATCGCCGAACCAGGCGAGGTCGGCCTCGGCGGGATCGTCGACGAGCACCACCCGCGCCAGCCGGCGATTCACCGCCAGGGTGACGAGGGCCTGGGTGGCCACCGGCGACACGGTGGCGTGGACCCTCACCTCGGGGAGCGGCGCTCCCGACGAGCAGGAGAGCGCGCAGAGCGCGCAAGACAGCCAGAGCGCGGCGGCCAGGGTGCGCACGGTCAGGTCGAGGGCTCGCGGCTCTTGCGCGCGGGGGCGTGCGCAGCCTGGTCGCCGCCCTTCCCCTGCGCCTCGAGGAGCGCGTCGGCGGCCCCGCGGACGAGGGCTGCGAAGGACATGGTCCCCTCCCCGTCGAAGGAGGCCACTCCCACGCTGGCGGTGAGGTCGCCGGGGTGCGCCCGCGCACGCTTCACGAGCCGGTCGGCCGCGGTCCGGGCTCCCAGCGCGTCGGTGTGGGGCATGAAGACCAGGATTCGCTCGGCGTCGTAGAGCAGCGGCAGGTCGATGTCCCGCACGCCGCTCGCCACGAGCGCCAGGACCTCGCCGAGCATGGCCGACCGCAGCGCCTCGTCCAGGCGGGCCGCACGATCGGCCCAGCCGTCGACGGCGAGGAGCGCCAGGCTGACGGGATAGTGATAGCGGCGCGACCGCTTGACCTCGACGAGGAGGAGCTTCTTGAAGAACTCGTAGTCGGGAAGGGTCGCCGGGTGCGCCGCGATCTGGCGCGCCAGCGTCCGGCCCGATTCGGCCTCGGCGCGGAGCCGGGCCAGTGCGCCGGAACAGGCTGACCACGGCGGTGCGGGTCAGCGGCGAGACCAGCGTTCCGTCCGCGGAGAGACGCGATTCGGGCTCGTCCTCCTCGTCGACCAGGAGGACGACCGGGAGCGATGGATCGGCGGTCCGGAGCGCCTCGAAGGCGCGCCGTCCCTCCGGGGAGGCAGGTCGGACGGCCGCCACCGAGATCTTCGCCAGGTCGATCCCCTCGAGCCCGCCCGCCGGCGAGGCGACCTGCACCTCGAGGTCGGTTCCCTTGAGGAAGCGGCGAAGGGCTGCGACCAGGGGTGGGCTGCCGTCGAGGAGGAGGATGCGGTGGGCCATGAGCGGACGGGGATGCTACCATCCGGGCCCGTGCCCGCGAAGCGCATCGCCCTCGCGCAGATCGACACCACAGTCGGGGACCTCGGCGGGAATGCCGAGCGGATCCGCGCCTGCACGTCGCTCGCCCGCGAGGCCGGCGCGGCACTGGTGGTCTTCCCCGAGCTGGCCATCTGCGGCTACCCGCCACGCGACTTCCTCGACATGCCGGAGTTCGTGGATCGCTGCGCCGCCGCCGTGGAGGAGCTGACGCGGGCCGCGGACTGGTCGCGGGGCGTGGCGGTGGCCTTCGGATTCCCGGAGAAGGCCCCCGGGGCTCCACCTCCCGGGCTCTACAACGCGGTCGCGCTCGTGGAAGGAGGGCGGCTCGCAGCGGTGGGGCGGAAGTCGCTCCTGCCCACCTACGACGTCTTCGACGAGACCCGCTACTTCCTCCCGGCATCCTCGAGCACGGCCGCGCCGGCGCGGTCGCTGGGGCTGAACCTCGGCCTCTCGGTCTGCGAGGACATCTGGAACGACAAGCGCTTCTGGGACCGGCCCCGCTACGACCGCGACCCCATCGCCGACCTCGTCACGGGCGGCGCCGAGCTCGTCCTCAACGTGTCCGCGTCTCCCTACGCGCTCGGCAAGGCCGCGCTCCGCGAGCGCATGCTGGGGGCGGCGGCCCGCACGCACGGCACGCCCGTGGCCTACGTGAACCAGGTGGGCGGGAACGACTCGCTGGTGTTCGACGGCGGGTCGATGCTGGTCGGCGCCGACGGCCGGGTCCTGGCGCGGGCGCCCCTCTTCGAGGAGGCGATCGTGGTCGCCGACCTCGACGGCGGCGGGATCCGTATCCTGGCTCCGGACGGGCGCGTCCTGCCCGCGCCCTCGCCTCCGGACTCCTCCCCCGACGGGCAGGCCGACGAGGTCTTCCGGGCGCTGGTCCTCGGGGTACGCGACTACGTGCGCAAGTGCGGGTTCCGGAGCGCGGTGATCGGCCTCTCCGGCGGCATCGACAGCGCGCTCACCGCGGCCGTGGCCGCGGCGGCGCTCGGCCCCGGACGCGTCACCGGCGTGGCCATGCCGTCCCGCTACAGCTCGGATCACTCCCGCGAGGACGCGCGGATCCTGGCCGAGCGGCTCGGCATCGCCTTCCACGAGGTGCCCATCGAGCCGATGCACGCCGCCTACCTGGCCTCGCTCACGGGAGCCTTCGGGCACGTCCCCGGCGACCTCACCGAGCAGAACGTCCAGGCGCGCGTCCGCGGCCAGATCCTCATGGCGCTCTCCAACGAGACCGGCGCGCTGCTGCTCTCCACCGGGAACAAGAGCGAGCTCGCGGTGGGCTACTGCACGCTCTACGGCGACATGGCCGGAGGGCTGGCGGTGATCGGGGACGTGCCGAAGACCCTCGTCTACCGGGTCTCCCGCGCGGCGAACCGGGCGCTGGGGCGGGACGCCATCCCGGAGCGCACCTTCACGAAGCCGCCCTCGGCGGAGCTGAAGCCCGGCCAGGTCGACCAGGACTCCCTGCCTCCCTACGAGGTCCTCGACGACATCCTGGCCGCGTACGTGGAGGAGCGGCTGCCCGTTCGAGGAGATCGTCCGGCGCGGACACCCGGAGGCGCTGGTGCGGCGGGTGCTGCGGATGGTGAACGGGAGCGAGTACAAGCGGCGGCAGGCGGCGCCGGTGCTGAAGGTGACGGGGAAGGCGTTCGGGGAGGGCCGCAGGCTCCCCATCGCGCACGGGTGGAGGCCGTAGGCGCCTTCGGCCCGGGATCACGTCTGCCGCCGGGCGCCGGTGCGCCCCTCTCCGCATCGCTGGTCCTCGCGGCAGGGGGGATTCGCGGTGGGTGAACGGTGCAGGGGCCGCTGCGGAGGCGATGCTCGGAGGGGCGACCGCGCCGGCTGGCGACGGACGGGGGGCCGAAGGCGACCCGGTCGCGCCTGCTTCGAGGGGAGCCGCGGGCCCCGTTTGCAGGGAAGCTGTGCGATCATCGGGTCGAATGGGGAAGAGGGAGAAGGGAGAGCGGGCGCCGCGCGCCGACGGCGGGGCCGTTCAACGCCGGGCTGGCCGGGCTGGCGGCGCGGATGGGGGACGTTCCGGTTGCGCCGGGAGGTTCCGGCGGCTCCGCGTCCTGCCGTGAAGCCTGCGCCGGCGCGCGCGGTGGTGCGGATGGAGCGGGCCGGACGGGGCGGCAAGACGGTGACGGTGGTGGAGAAGCTGGAGCTCCGGGCGGTCGGAGCTGGAGGCGTGGCTGGGGGAGCTGAAGCGGGCGCTCGGGTGCGGCGGCGTGGTCGAGGGGGCGGCGCTCGTGCTCCAGGGCGACACGCGGGAGCGGGTCGGGGCCTGGCTCGAGAAGCGCGGCGTGAAGAAGGTGACGGTGGCCTGAGGCATGCCGTTCCAGTTCACGCCTGGGGTCCGCGACTCCGAGACCGACGCCCGCCGCGGCGCCTTCACCACGCCGCACGGCCGGGTGGAGACGCCGGCGTTCATGCCGGTCGGGACCCGCGGATCGGTGACGGGACTCACGCCCGACGACCTCCGGTCGCTGGGGGCCGGAGATCGTCCTCGCCAACACCTACCACCTGCTGCTCCGCCCCGGCCTCGAGTCCATGCGGCAGCTGGGCGGGCTGCACCGCTTCATGGCCTGGGATCGGCCCATCCTCACCGACTCGGGCGGCTTCCAGATCTTCTCGCTCCCCGCCGAGCGGACCATCACCGAGCAGGGGGCGCGCTTCCAGAGCTACGTCGACTGCCGGTACCACCTGCTCACGCCGGAGTCGTCCGTGGCCATGCAGGAGGCCATCGGCTCCGACGTGATGATGGTGCTCGACATCTGCCTTCCGTCGACCGCGGGTGAAGTCGAGGTCCGCGCCGCGATGGAGCGGACCCACCGCTGGGCGCTGCGCAGCCTGGCCGCCCGGAGCAACGGCGAGCAGGCCCTCTTCGCCATCGTGCAGGGGGGCCTCTCCCCCGCGATGCGGGCCGAGTCGGCCGGCTTCCTCTCCCAGCACCCCTTCGACGGCTTCGCCATCGGCGGGCTGGCGGTGGGCGACACCCGGGCCGAGCGATTCGACGTGGTGGGCCTCGCCGCCGGGCTGCTGCCCGCGCGACAGGCCGCGCTACCTCATGGGCGTGGGCACGCCGCCCGACCTGCTCGAGGCCATCGCCCACGGCGTCGACATGTTCGACTGCGTCATCCCCACCACCTGGCCTGGCAGGGGACCGCCTTCACCGGCAGCGGCCGGGTCCGGCTCACCCGCGCGGAGCACAAGCACTCCGACGCCCCGCTCGACCCGGCCTGCGGCTGCCCCACCTGCCAGCGCCACGGCCGCGACTACCTGCACCACCTGATCAAGTGCAAGGAGCCGCTCGGTCCGCGCCTCCTCGCCATCCACAACCTGCACCACTACCTCGAGCTGATGCGCGCCGCCCGCGCCGCCATCGAGGCCGGGCGATACGGTTCCTTCATGCGCGAGACCATGGCCGCCATCGACCGGCACGAGCACGACGCCAGCCGCCGCTCTCCCGGGGCGTCGCGCCCTGCCGCCGCCCGCGCCCTCCACCGTCCCGCCCGCCCCGGACGTCCGCTTCGAGATCGTGGTCACCTCGAGCGGCGCGGCCGTCGGTGCGCGACGCCGAGGCGGGCGAGGTGATGCACCCGGTGATCGGGGCGACGGTCGAGTCGGAGCGGCTCTACGTGGCCCAGTCGCGCCTGGTGGAGCGCCTCCTCGAGCCGGGCCCCGCCCTGGTCCTCTTCGACGTCGGCCTGGGCGCCGCCGGCAACGCGCTGGCCGCCGTCCGGGCCGCCCGGGCGGCGCCGCCGGGGCGCCGTCCGCTCGCCATCGTCAGCTTCGAGCGGGAGCTGGGGGCGCTCTCGCTGGCCTGCTCCGACGGACGGGGCGCGCCGGCTCGGCTGGACCGACGAGGAGACCGCGGCGGCTCGCGCCCTGCTGCGGGACGGGCGGCACGAGGAGGCGGGGCTCACCTGGGAGCTCCGGCTCGGCGAGGCCCTCGACCGGCTCGACGCCGAGCCGCTCCGCGCCGACGTGGTCTACTGGGACCCCTTCTCACCCAAGGTGAATGGCGCGCTCTGGACCGCCGGCGCCTTCTCGCGCCTGGCCGCCCGCTGCGCCCCGGGCGCCACGCTCTTCACCTACTCCACCGCCACCGCCACCCGCTCCGCGCTGCTGCTGGCCGGCTTCGCGGTCGGGCACGGCGACGCCTCCGGCCCCAAGGCGGAGACCACCGCGGCGGCGCTCCCGCCGGCCCTCCCGGCCCGGCCGCTCGACGCCCGCTGGCTGGTCCGGCTGGCCCGCTCCTCGGCGCCCTTCCCGCCGGACGCGCCCGCCGACGCGCTCGAGCGGATCTCCGGCCATGCCGCAGTTCCGGTAGGGCAGCACGTCCGGATCGCCTTCGTTCCGTCAGGTCGTCTGCCGCCGGGCGCCGGGCAGCCGTCCGGATCGCCTTCGTTCCGTCGGTCGTCTGCCGCCGGGCGCGGGACGCCCCTCTCCGCATCGCTGGTCCTCGGAGCGAGGGCGTACGGTGGGTGAATGGCGCCGGGGAACACCGGGCCCGAGCGACGCCGGTTCCCGGCGCCTCCTGCGGAGGCGATGCTCGGAGGGGCGCCCGCGCCGGCTGGGACGGCCCGGGCCGAAGGCGACTCGGGCGTGCGGGCTTCGAGGGGACCCGCGAGCGGCCACTCGCGACGACCTGCCCGCGAGCGGCGGCGAGCGCGGCCTCTTCCCGCACGCGGGCGTCGCGGCGACGCCCATCCGCCAGGCGCCCGGGTGGCCTCGTCGGGCGCCGCCTCCGCAGCGCCACGATCGAGGTCCCCGAGCAGGAGCGGCATCGGGGCGGATGCTTCACCCTGTTGCCGCGACCACGCCTTCCCCGGGGCGCGAGGACAAGCGGCGCGGAGACGAGGCCCACCCGGGCGCCGGCCGCACGATCGGGCGTCACCATCGACGGCCCGCCTCAGAAGAGGCCGAGCCCCGCCGCCGCCACGAGCCACAGCGGCCCGCCCACGAGCAGGACGAGCACCCAGAGGACTCCGTAGACGCGGCGCTGCCAGCGCGGCGCGGAGGAGCGGCCGGCCAGCGCGAAGAAGGTCGCGGCGATGGTCCCCACGGCGAGGAAGCCGCCGAGGAGCAGGAGCGTGTTCGGGCCGAGGAGCCCGCTCACACCTGCATCACTTCCTTCTCCTTCGCGGCCACCACGTCGTCGATCTTCTTCACGCCGTCGTCGGTGGCCTTCTGCACCTTCTCGAGGGCCTTCTTGGCGTCGTCCTGGGAGATGTCGCCGTCCTTCTCGGCGGCCTCGATGAACTCCTTGGCGTCGCGCCGCTCGTTGCGCACCGCGACCTTGAACTCCTCGCCCTTGTGCTTCACCTGCTTGACGATCTCCCGGCGCCGCTCCTCGGTGAGCGGCGGGATGGGGATGCGGACGATGTCCTTGTCGGACTGGGGGTTCAGTCCCAGGTTGGCGTCGCGGATGGCCTTCTCGATGGCCGGGATGAGGTTCTTCTCCCAGGGCTTCACCGTGATGAGGCGGGCGTCGGCCACCGCGAGGGTGCCCACCTGCGCCAGCGGGGTCATCTGGCCGTAGTAGTCGATCCGCACCGCGTCCAGGACGTGGAGGTTGGCGCGACCGGTGCGGATGGCCTGCAGGTCGCCCTTGAAGGACTCGATGGTCTTGGCGATCCGGTCGGTGAGGTCCTTCAGGATGTCGTCGGCGACGCTCATGTTCCCTCCGGCGGCGGGTTCGACGAACGGGCTAGGCCGCGCGCGTCGGGATCTTTCCCACGATGGTTCCGATGTCCTCGCCGATCACGGCGCGGCGGATGTTGCCGCGCTCGGTGAGGTCGAACACCACGATGGGCAGGTCGTTGTCCATGCAGAGGCTGATGGCGGTGGAGTCCATCACCTTGAGGTTCTTCTTCAGCACGTCGAGGTACGACAGCTGCTTGAACTTCACCGCGGCCGGGTTCTTCTTGGGGTCGTCGTTGTAGACGCCGTCGACCTTGGTGGCCTTGAGCAGCACGTCGGCGTGGATCTCCATGGCACGGAGGCTCGCCGCGGTGTCGGTGGTGAAGTAGGGGTTGCCGGTGCCGGCGGCGAAGATGACCACCCGCCCCTTCTCGAGGTGCCGGATGGCGCGGCGGCGGATGTAGGGCTCGGCGATCTGGTGCATCTCGATGGCCGACTGGACCCGCGTCTCCACGCCGAGCTTCTCGAAGGCGTCCTGGAGGGCCATGCCGTTGATCACCGTGGCCAGCATGCCCATGTAGTCGGCGCTGGAACGGTCCATGCCCTCGGTGGCGCCGGAGACGCCGCGGAAGATGTTCCCTCCGCCGATGGTCAGCGCCACCTGGATGCCCAGGTCGACCGCCTCCTTCACGTCCTGGGCGATGGCGATGAGCGTCTTCGGCGAGATGCCGTACTTGCCGTCGCCCATCAGCGCCTCGCCCGAGAGCTTGATGAGGACGCGCCGGTACCGGGCCTTCTGCTTCTCGCTGCCGCTGGGATTCGAGGTCTTCATGGGGGGTCGCGTGGGCTGTCGCATTGTACTCGAATTGGGTTCCCGGCTACGGGGCCCCGGAAGTGGCTGGGGGTGCGGCCTGCGAGGATGCACCGGCTCCCCTTCCGCGACGCCGGCGGCGACGCCCTCCGCGCCGGCGGCGGGCCGCGTCGCCCGTCTCGTCCGCCGTGACGGCCGTCTCGGGGGCCGCGTCGCCGACTGCCTCGGCGAGCTGCGAGGGCTCGATCTCCTCCCCGCCCTCGCCGTCCCTCTGCTGCGCCTCGTCTTCCCAGCGCGAGAGTGCCTCTGCACCCTGCCCGGTGGCCTTCACGGTCACCCGGAGGAGCTGGAGGGCATCGGTGAAGTAGGCCTGGCCGGCGAGCCCCCCCCGGCGGCGTCGGCGCGGAGGTCCGTGGAAGAGCTTCTGGGCCTGCATCGCCATGCGGGTGCGCTCCGCCATCTTGCGCGGCAGCCGTGCGGTCTGGACCAGCTCGGCGAGCAGGTGGTCGGCCGCCGGGTCACCGACCGGCCCGGTCCGGAGGTGCACGAGCAGGGCGCCGAGGAGCATCGCGTCGGAGACCGGCTCCCCGTCCCGGACGAGGGCGTCGAGGGCGGAGAGGTGGGCCTGGAAGCGAGCCCGCGCCTCCGGCCCGCCGGCGTCGAGCGCCTGCGAGAGGGAGGGCAGGATGACCGGCAGGAGCCCGGCGGTGCGGAGCAGCTCGAAGGCGCGGCTCGCCCCGGTGCAGCGCAGGATCTTGAAGGTCTCCTCGAGCACGCGGGGCGGGGCGCAGCGGGCCAGCTCGCCGGCGTGACGTCGCATGGCCTCGAAGACCTCGGGCTCGATGGTGAAGCCGAGGCGGGCCGCGAAGCGGATGGCGCGGAGCGCCCGCACCGGGTCCTCGCGCATGCGGATCTCGGGGTCGCCGATGGTGGAGATGCGGTGGGCCTCGAGGTCGGCGCGACCGCCGACGTAGTCGATGACCTCGCCCTGGAACGGATCGTAGAAGAGGCCGTTCACCGTGAAGTCGCGGCGCCGCGCGTCCTCCTCGGCCGTGCCGAAGACGTTGTCGCGGGTGATGAGCAGGTCGGCGTCGGAGGGGACGTCGTCGCCCACGTCGACCGGGTTCTGCCGGAACGTGGCGACCTCGATGATCTTGCCGTCGCGGAAGAAGACGTGCGCCAGCCGGAAGCGCCGCCCGATGAGCCGGCAGTTGCGGAAGATGGCGCGCACCTCGCCCGGGTGGGCGTCGGTGGCGAGGTCGAAGTCCTTGGGGGTCCGGCCGAGGAGGGCGTCGCGCACGCAGCCGCCCACGAAGTAGGCCTTGTGCCCCACGGCGCGCAGGCGCGCGATGACCTTCACGGCGTCGCGGTCGAGCCGGTCGAGCGGGATCTCCTGCTCCCGATCGGGACCGGGCATCTCGGGGTCGAGCGCCAGGCCCCGGGGCGGCCCGGGACGCCGCTCGTCGTCGTGCCGCTCGCGGCGCCGGTCGTCCCGGTGCCGCTCCTCGCGGTGCGGCCGCGGCTCGCTGCGGGCCGCGCGGGGCTCCTCGCGGTGGGCCGGGATCTCCCGGTGCACGGGGATCTCCCGGGTGGCGGGGATCTCGCGGATGACGCGGGTCTCGCCGGAAGCCCCGGCCTCGCGGGCCTCACCCGGCCCCGCGCCTCGCCCGCGTCCTCTCCTGGACCGGCGCCGGCGCTTCCCGGGCGGACGATCGCCTCTCGCGCCGTCCGAAGGCTTCGCGTCGCCGTTGCTCTGGTTCTTGTGGGGGTCCTGCGCCTGCTGCTGTCTGGGGGTCTCGGTTCTGGATTTCTTCCATTTGTTCGCCGGAGTCGGGGGGCGCCTCGCCCGGGGCTCATCCACCGGGCCCGCGAGACGCACCTTCGCCGTCGGGCATTTCCTTTGTGGCCAGTACTTACGCCCGGATACGCGCCGCGTCAACGTTCCTTGAACATCTCCACCTGCTCCGCCTCGAGCCCGAGCACCTCCCGGACGGGCCCGAAGGAGCGCCGGTGGATGGCGCAGGCGCCGCGCTCGCGGAGCGCCGCCACGTGGTCCGGCGTGGGGTATCCCTTGTGCCGGGCGAAGCCGTAGCCCGGGTACTCGTCGTCCATGCGCGCCATGAGCGCGTCCCGGGTGGTCTTCGCGAGGATGCTCGCCGCGGCGATGGTGAGGGAGAGGGCGTCGCCGTGAACGATGCCGTCCTGGGGGATGTCGAGGTCGCGGATGCGCCGCGCGTCGATGAGCAGGTGCTCCGGACGCTGGTCGAGCCCGAGCACCGCGCGGCGCAGGGACAGGATCCCGGCCCAGTAGATGTTGAGCCGGTCGATCTCCCCCACCTCGGCCCGCCCCACCGCCCAGCAGACGGCGTTCCGCTTGATGTCCTCGGCGAGCCGCTCCCGCTCCGCCGCGTCGAGCTGCTTCGAGTCGTCCACGCCGCGGGGGCGGTAGTCGCGCGGCAGGATGCAGGCGGCTGCCACGACCGGGCCGGCGAGCGGCGCCATGCCGGCCTCGTCCACGCCGGCCACCAGCGTGACCCCGCGCTCCCAGAGACGGTTCTCGTACCGGAGGAGGTTTCGGAGCCTCTGCCCCTCCGCCCGGTTGGCCTTCCGGCGCCGGCGCACCGCGGCGAGGACGGAGCGGGCCCCGGCGCGCGGGTCCTCGGCGAGCGCGGCCTCGGCCCCGGCCGGAAGCGGCCGCCCCTCGTCCACGTACCGGGCCCGGAGCTCGGCGACCGACAGCGAGGCGAGCTCGTCGAGGCGCATCGGTGCGGGATGGTAGCCGACGGGGCCGGGAGCCCGTCACGCCCGGCGGGCGGGAGTCCCGACCTGGCAGCGGGGGCAGAAGAAGGTCGACCGCTGGGCCTGCACGATGCGCCGGATCTCGGCGTCACGGCAGCGCGGACAGCGCTCCCCGTCCCGTGCGTAGACGCGGAACGGGTTCGGCGCCCCCGGCTCCTCGACGTAGGCGATCTCCGGACCGTCCTGCATCTCGATCCCGCGGCGGAGCGACGCCGCGATGGCCCTGGCCAGCGCGCGGACCTCGGCCGGGGAGAGCCCCCCACCGCGCGCGCCGCGGGTCGATGCGCGCCGCGAAGAGCGACTCGCTGGCGTGGATGTTCCCGACACCGGCGAGCACCGCCTGGTCGAGGAGCGCCACCTTCACGGCGCGCCGGGTGGCGCGGAGCCGCTCGGCGAGCCGTCCGGGGTCGATGCCGTCGTGGACCGGGTCGGGGCCGAGGGCCGCCACCTCCGGCAGCGCCGCGAAGTCGGCCCGGGGGACGATCCGCTGCCTGCCGAAGAGGCGCGGGTCCAGGTAGAGGAGCGTGCGGCCGTCGTCGAGGTCGAGCCGGACCCGCGCGTGGGTGGGCTCGGGGTCGGACGCCTCGCGCAGGACCCACTTCCCGGTCATGCCCAGGTGCGACCAGAGTCCGACGGGATGCCCACGCCGGTCGGCGAGCGTGACGAGCAGGTGCTTGCCGCGGCGGTCCACCTTCTCGAGCCTCGCGCCGGCGAGGGCCCGGGCGAAGGCGCCGCGGTCGCCGGGCCGGAAGATGCGCGCCGCCCGGGGATCGGTGGCCACCCTGGAGATGCGCTTCCCCTCGGCCCAGCGCCGGAGGTTGCGCGCGGCGATCTCGACCTCGGGAAGCTCCGGCACGGCTCTCAGACCTTGCGCCGCTCGAAGGCGGCCACGAAGAAGCCGTCGGTGCCGTGCCGGTGGGGCCAGAGCCGGAGCTCGTTGCCGGTGGCGCCGGCCGCCCGGGCCAGGTCGGCGCCGAGCGTCTTCTCGAGGGGCATGGGCGCGAATCCGGGCAACGCGGCCGCCGTCGCGGCGACCTCCTCGTTCTCGGCCCGGGCCACCGAGCAGGTGGCGTAGACGAACCGCCCGCCCGGCTTCACGAGGCGGGAGAAGCGGAGGACGAGCTCCTTCTGCATCGCCGCGAACCTGGCCGGGTCGGCCGGCCCGAGCCGCCAGCGGGCGTCGGGCTTGCGCCTGAGCGTGCCGAGGCCGCTGCACGGGGCGTCGACGAGGACCACGTCGGCCTTGCCCTCGTCCTCGCGCAGCGCGGCGTCCGCCTCCGCATCGGCCGGGATGGCCCGGGTCCGGAGGTTGTCCACGCCGTCCCGCCGGGCGCGCCGGCGCGCCTCCTCGAGGCGGTCGGCGTCGGCGTCGAGGGCCAGCAGGACGCCGCGGTTCCGCATCTCCGCGGCGAGCGCCAGGGTCTTGCCCCCGGCTCCGGCGCAGGCGTCCACCACCTTCATGCCGGAGCGGGCGCCGCAGGCGAGCGCGATGAGCTGGCTCCCCTCGTCCTGCACCTCGAAGAGGCCGCCCTTGAAGGAGTCGAGGCCGAACGCGTTGGCGTGGCCGTCGAGCACGAGTCCCCAGGGGGAGAGCTGCGTCTCCTTCGACTCGACCCCCTCCTCCTCGAGCCTTCGCCGGAGGTCGTCGCGCGTGGTCTTGAGGAGGTTCGCCCGCACGGTGAGCGGCGCGCGGACGTTCACGGCTGCCGCGAACCTCCCCGCCTCGTCGATCCCCATCTCGGCGACCAGACGCTCGGCGAGCCAGGGCGGGAGCGACGACGCCACCCCGAGCCGCTTCACGGGGTCCTCGATGGCGCCGATGCGGGCCTCGGCGCCGGCGAGCGGGGCGAGCGCGCCCTTCGCGAGACCCGTGCGACGCTCCGCCTGGTCGAGCGAGAGGGCCCCTGGCCCGAACAGGGAGGCGGCGTAGAGCTCGGCGATGGAGGCCCGGTGCCCCAGCAGCCACTCGATGCGCCCCTGGGCGCGCAGGACGCCGTAGACGGCCTCGGCGGCGGCGCGGCGCTCCACCGAGTAGAGCCGCTTCTCCCGGCGCAGCACGACCTCGAGCGCCCGGTCGGCGAGCCAGCCCTGCTCGCGCACCAGGCCGAGCACCTCGAGGACCGCCGCGTCGACGAGGTCGTCGCGCAGCGGCCGGCGGGCGAACGCCCGGGGCGATCCCGCGCCGCGGTGGTGATCGCGGGCTACAGGGCCTCCAGGACCGCGGTGACGTGGCCGGCGACCTTCACCTTGTCGAACACCTGCTCGACCTTCCCGTCGGGCCCCACGACCACGGTGGTCCGGATGGTCCCGAAGACCTTCTTTCCGTACATGTTCTTCTCACCCCAGACGCCCCAGGCCTTCTGCATCTCGGCGTCGGGGTCGGAGAGCAGCCGGAAGGGCAGCTGGAACTTCGCCTCGAACTTCTTCTGGGTCGCGGGCAGGTCCTTCGACACGCCCAGGATCACGGCCTTCTTCTTTCGGAATGCCTCGACTTCGTCACGGAAGTCGCTCGCCTCCTGGCTTCAACCAGGGGTCATGGCCTTCGGGTAGAAGAACACCACGACCCGTTTCCCCTTGAAATCCGACAGCTTGACCTTCGCCCCGTCCTGGTCGAGGAGCGTGAAGTCCGGAGCCTTCTTTCCGATCTCGAGTGCCATGCGACCTCCCGGGGTGGGAGATACACTCCGGGGCGCCTCCGGCGCAACGCCCCGGTTCGGGATTCCTCTCGCCGTTCCGCGGTGTTGCGGTGCGCGCCGCGCCGTGTTAGGTACCTCCCCGCCGTAAATTCACACACCTCCCGGTCGGCTCCACCGGTCGCGCATCTCGCGCGAAGGGCGCCGACGTGAAACGGAGAGGTGGAGGCCACAACCGGAGATTCACATGGAAACGCAGGTTCCGCAGGACCCGTCCGTCGAGCCCGTCGCCGCCTCCCCCCGCACCCCCCGCCGAGAACACCATGGCCGCGGCGCTCCAGTCGAGCGGCTCGGCCATCACGATGAAGCAGCTGCTCGAGGCGGGCGTCCACTTCGGTCACCAGACCAAGCGCTGGAACCCGAAGATGAAGCCGTACATCTTCGGCGCCCGCAACGGCATCTACATCATCGACCTCCAGAAGACGGTGGGGCTCGCCCGCAGCGCGTTCCGCTTCGTCTCCGACGTGACCGCCAAGGGCGGCACCGTGCTCTTCGTGGGCACGAAGAAGCAGGCCCAGGACGCCATCCGCGAGGAGGCCAGCCGCTCGGGCATGTTCTACGTGACGAACCGCTGGCTGGGCGGCACGCTCACCAACTTCAAGACCGTCAAGACCGGCATCGACCGGCTGAAGACCATCGAGAAGATGAAGGCCGACGGCACCTACGAGCGCCTCCCCAAGAAGGAGGTCGCCTCGCTGGAGCGCGAGCGCGAGAAGCTCGAGAAGAACCTGGGCGGCATCAAGGACCTCTCCCGGCTTCCGGCCGCCCTCTTCGTCATCGACACGAAGAAGGAGTACATCGCCGTCCACGAGGCGAACCGCCTCGGCATCCCCGTGGTCGCCGTGGTCGACACCAACTGCGATCCCGAGGGCATCGACTTCACGATCCCGGGCAACGACGACGCCATCCGCTCCATCCGGCTCTTCACCTCCAAGGTGGCCGAGGCCTGCATCGAGGGCAAGGCGCGCTACGGGGCGTGGGTCGCCGAGCACGGCGGCCGCGACGAGCAGGCCGAGCAGAACGAGCGTGACGCCGCCAGCGAGCGCGGCGACAAGCGCGGCGACCGGCGCGGCCCCCGCCGTGGCCCCCGCCGTGAGCCCCGCGAGGACCGCGGCGCCGCCAGCGCGAACGTCGAGGTTCTCCGCAAGGGCGAGGTCGTCGTCCCGCCCGCCGACGAGCCGGCCGCCAGCTAGGCGTCGTCCGCCGACCGAATTTCCGGGGGCGGGCTCGCACAGGGCCCGCCCTCTCGTTTTCAAAAGCACCCGAAAGGAAGGAACGAACGTGGCAGAGATCACTGCAAACGCCGTGAAGGAGCTCCGGGAGAAGACCGGGGCCGGAATGATGGACTGCAAGAAGGCCCTCGGCGAGTCCGGCGGCGACTTCGCGAAGGCCGAGGAGTACCTGCGCAAGAAGGGGCTCGCCTCCGCCGCCAAGAAGGCCGGACGGACGGCCACCGAGGGCGCGGTCGGCAGCTACGTCCACATGGGCGGCAAGATCGGCGTGCTCGTCGAGGTGAACAGCGAGACCGACTTCGTGGCCCGCACCGAGGCCTTCCAGGCGCTCGTGAAGGACGTGGCGATGCACATCGCCGCGGCCGCTCCCCAGTGCGTCCGGCGCGAGGAGGTCCCCGCCGAGGTGGTGGCGAAGGAGCTCGAGATCGCGAAGGCCCAGATGGTGGAGCAGAAGAAGCCCGAGGCCATCATCGAGAAGATCGCCCAGGGCAAGGTCGACAAGTTCTACAAGGAGGTCTGCCTGCTCGAGCAGCCCTTCGTGAAGGACGACAAGAAGTCGGTGCAGGAGATGATCAACGACCAGATCGCCAAGATCGGCGAGAACATCCAGGTCCGCCGCTTCGCCCGCTTCGTGCTCGGCGAGGGGCTCGAGAAGAAGACCGAGGACTACGCCGCCGAGGTCGCCAAGGTGGCCGGCCTGAAGTAGCTGGCCTCACCGCGCACCGCAGCACCCGGGCCCCGGCCGCGCGAGCGACCGGGGCCTTCTTCATGCCCGGGAGCCGGCGACTCCGGGCACGAAAAAAGGGAGCCGACCCGAAGGCCGGCTCCCGATCACTTCAGCGGCCGGGCCCGGAGGCCCGGTTGCGACCCTCTACTTCGCCCGAATTGCGGCGGGGGCCGGGGGAAGCACGACGACGTTGGTGCCGGTGATGACGGTGACGTCGACGTTCAGCGAGTTGCCCTGCTGGTCCTGCACGGTTCCGACGACGCGGTACGTGGAGTTCGGCAGCAACACTTCCGTCTCCGTGTCCGGGTCAAGCTCCGGGCTCGTGACCGTGATGCTGGCGCCCCAGTACTCCGTGTCGGAGTTGGGGTTGTAGCAGACGGCATGCGTCGCCGTGACGTCCACCGTGTCACGGAAGACCTTGAGGGCTCCCGCAGTGGTGGGCGGCTGGCAGACGAGCGGATCGGGCTGGACGGTCTGGGGATCCAGGAGCTTGTTGAAGAGGATCCGGATCGTACCGTAGGTGAACGTGGCCCCGAAATCCTGGTTGTCGTAGACCGGCGGCACCGGGCTGATGGCGCCGAGCACGTACGTGGTGGGCAGCGAGTAGGTGAACGTGCTGAGGACGCCAGGAAGCGTCGTCTGGTAGGTGCCGCCCAGGTTGCCCGTGAACAGCGGGGCGTAGCCCGGACCCATGCGCGGCGGGAAGCAAACCACCGGGCAGACGCTCGGGATGCCGAACGCGGCGTTGTCCGGATTGCAGAGGCCGGGGAAGGCCACGTCGGCCCAGGCCTTGTCGACCTGCGGGTAGGGAGCCAGGCAGCCCGGAGCATCGGGCGGCACGATCTCGTTGTAGTTGGTGTCGGTCATGCTGACGCCGAGGACGACCGGCGCAGCGTTGTTTGCAGCGGTGTAGGGGTCACAGGCGGTCACGGACAGAATGGCCAGAGCGGCCACCGCGATCCCGAATCCCCCCAGGGTCCTGTTGCGCGTGTTCATTGGGGTTTCCTTGTCTTTCTCGGGGATCGCCCGGTTAGAAGCTCAGAGCCACACCGAACCGTGCCGAGATCGGGGCCTGGTAGGCCGAGATGTTGACGTTGGTGGTGGGGCGTCCGAAGTTGAGGTTGGGGCTGATCCGCCGATCTTCCAGGGTCCGTGCGTACGGCAGGTCGGGGCAGGCAGCGTTCAGGGCCGTGAGCGGGTCCTTGGCCGTCGCCGACGTCTTGTTCCCGCACTGGGCGTTCTGCATCGGGGTGGCGAAGTCGAACGTGTAGTTCATGTCGACCCACTGGGTGGTCTGCATGTTCAGCAGGTTGAAGATGTCGAGGCTGAACTGCAGGGTGTACGGGCCGGAGAGCGCCCACATGACCTTGGCGCCGGCGTCGAGCTGGAAGGTCCAGTCGAGGTTGCCGACGACGCCACGGGGGAGGAGGTACGACTCGCCGTTGCCGTAGAGGGCCTGGGCGGCCGTGGCGCTCACCGGAACGCCGGAGAAGGCCTGGAAGTTGATGCTGGGAACCAGGGTGACGTCCGGCGACAGCGTGGCGTTGTAGGAACCCGCCAGCTTGATCTGGTTGGTCTTGTTGCCGTTGAGCGGGCCCTGCTTGTTGCCGAGCAGCGCCACCAGGTCGTACTCCGAGGTGATGTTCGGGTCGAGCTGGGCGTTCTCACCGCGGAAGAGGCCGGGGAAGTTGCCGCGCAGCGACGACCAGGTGTAGCTGGCCTGGGCAAGCCACTTCTTGGAGAAGAGCTTGTTGATGGTGAACGACACGGCGTCGTAGGAACGCTCGGGCTTCGGCCAGTTCACCGAGTACACGGTGCCGGTGGTGAAGCTCGTGCCGGCCGCGTTGCTCGGGTTGAAGGTGATGCCCTGGTACGGACCAGCGGTGGGGGTCCAGGGGGCCGAGACCGTCGGGTTGGCGATGTAGTAGTTGGTGCCGTCGTCCGAGGACATGTCCTCGATGATGTTGCCGATGCGGCGACCGAGGTAGTCGACGCCGACGGTGAGGTCCTGGAGGACCTCGTACTGGATGCCGCCGCCGAACTGGGTCGTGTAGGCGCCCTTCAGGTTGGGGGCGACGGGCGAGTAGAACGAGCTGGTCAGACCGAAGCCGTTGCCGACCGAGACGGCGCCGAGGGTCGCGGTGTTCGGGCCGGGGCCCTGGCCCTGGCTCAGACCGTAGACGTCGGTGCAGTCCGCCATCGGGTTGACCGCGCCGTTGGTGAGCGGGTCACGGTTGGCGCAGCTGGACAGCTGGTAGGCGCCGCGGATCTGCTGCTCGGCGCCGAAGGCGCGGAGGGCCATGTCGAGCGGGATGGCCTCGTAGTACATGCCCCAGTTGCCCTGGATCTTGCCGCGGCCGGTTCCGGTGAAGTCCCAGATGGCCTGGACGCGGGGAGCCCACTGGTCCGTGATGTTGAGCACGGGCGAGGTGGAGTCGACGCTCTGCCAGGTCGGCGACTGCATCTTCTGGGTGTCGAGGCGGACGCCGAAGTTGAGCGTCAGCACGTTGGCGATCGTCCAGCTGTCCTGGATGTAGTAGCCGTTCGACCAGGTGTTGGTCTCGGCGGCCGAGTGCCCGGGGTTGGTCGGGTCCTTCAGGCCGGGGTTGACGCAGTTGCCGTTCGCGTCGATCGAGGCGCACCAGTTCGTGAACTTGCCAGGCGAGACCTCCGAGCCGGGGGCGGGATTGCCGTAGGCGCGGAAGATCTGGAAGGAGTTGTTGGTGCTCACCGCGCCGGCGGCCACGGTGGCGGCTACGTTGCGAGCCCGGATGGCGGCGCCGCCCGTGTAGATGCGGTCGTTCTCGTAGGTGGCGTAGTCGATCTGGACGCCGGCCTTGAGCTGGTGCTGGCCGGCGAGGTCGAAGAGGCCGGTGAGGGCGGCGTTGGCCGCGTACCGGGTGCTCTTCGGCGCGTCGGAGTAGCCCGCGCCACCGGTGAAGTACTGGGACACGTTGCAGGCGCCGGCGTTCGAGAGCGGGCAGGTGAAGCCCGGGACGAAGTTCGCGAGCGGCTGGTTGGTGACCCAGTTGATCTGCGGGGTGGTGAGGTTGTTCACGCCGCCGTAGTTGGTGGCGTTCTCCGTCAGGGTGCTCTGGTACCAGCCGCCGCGCACCTCGAGGAGGAGGTGCTTGTCCAGGAACTTGCCGCTGTAGTTCAAGGTGGCGTTCGTGCTGTTCTCGGTGGTCGACAGCGAGTTCGCGCTGTCGTTGCCGTTCGACGCGGTGATGCCGTAGGTGGTCGTCGGCTGGGTGTTGAACGACCCGAAGACGTTGTGGTTCTCGTTGATGAGCCAGGTCAGCTTGGCGATCGCGAAGTACCGGTCGAAGCCCGAGCCGTAGCCTCTCTCGGACCCGGCGATCGGGGTCATGACGTACTGGCCGAAGGGATCGAGCTGGAACGCGCCGGCGCAGGAGCCCGCGACGGACGGATTGCACAGCGTGCGGGACTGGTAGTACTTCGTGCGCGCGTTGAACGTCATCTGGGGAGCGAAGCCCGCGTAGAACCAGAGCTTGTCCTTGACGATGGGACCGCCCACCTCGAGGCCGAAGTCGGCCGCGTAGGAACCCCTGTAGGGAGTGGACTGCGAGGCGACCGCCTGGCCGTTCTGGAAGGTGCCCGGGGTGGACGGGGTGAAGATGCCGGGGGTCAGGTTGCCCCAGATCGACCCGTGGAACTCGTTGCCGCCCGACTTGGTGACGGTGTTGATGATACCGGCCGAGGAGTAGCCGTACTCGGGCATGAACGAGCCGACCTTGACGTCGAGCTGATCGACGAAGTTCGTGAGCAGGTTCGTGCCGAGGGTGCCGTAGCTCGGGTCGGAGACGCGGAGACCGTCGATGATGTAGTTGTTCTCGGGCGAGCTGGCGCCGGCGAAGCTGACGCCGTACTGGTCACGCTGCGCCGTGGGGGCGATCGTGGCGACCTGCTCGAAGGTGCGGGTCGTCGGCACGGTGGCGAGGAACTCCTTCGACACGATGGTGCCGGCCTCGGCCGAGCCGATGTTCACCGCGGGTGCCGTGCCGGTCCTGACGACCTGCTCCTCCATCTGCACGGACTCGGGGACCATGGCGATGTTGGCACGCAGGGTGAAGTCGACGCGGAGGTTGATGTCCGTGCGCTCGGCGGGCTTGAAGCCCTGGAGCTGCGCGGAGAGCTTGTAGAGACCGGGAGGCAGGGCCGTGAGGGTGTACTGACCCCGGGCGTCCGTGACCGCGGTCTGCTCGCCCTGAAGGGCCTTGGACGTGGCGATGATGAGTGCGCCGGCAACGGGCTTGCCCGTGGCGGCGTCGTTCACCACACCGACGATGGTACCAGTGGACTGTGCGATGGCGGACCCGGCGAAGAGAAGCATCGCGACGGGTGCCACCCACAGGAGGCGCAGCAACTTCTTCCTCATGACTTCCTCCCTAGGAGAGATGCGAGAAGCTGAAGCCAGACGGTGGAGCCAGCTTGAAACCCTTTGAGGCCGCCCTGAAACGGTCCCGCAACACAGTGTTGCGGGATGGCCGAAGTGTGCGATTTCTACGCACCGGGTTGGGGAATGTCAACGGCCTTGCACGTGTTCCTACCCGTCCCCTGCGACCTCCTCCGGCGCGGCTCCGCCCCTCTTCTCCTCGAAATGGTGGACTGGAGCCAGATCCCGGTCCTCGCACCACGCAGGCCAGAGGGCGCCGGAAAGTTTCGAGACCCGCGGGTCGATCCACGCTGCCGGGCGCGGTTATCTAGATGATGGGACGGAGCCCCGTGATCGGTCGAGGAATGGCGAGAGTAAGCGGTTGACAAGAGTTTCAATGGCCGCTAAAAGCCGCCCGTCTTCCCCTTCCCTTTCCGGGCTGATTCTCACGTCAAAAGAGGCCCCGGCGTGTTCGACGAAGTCACAAAGACAGAGGGCGGCAAGCGCGTCGCCCGGCGCAGTGCTTTCCTGGCCGGCTCCACGGTCGTCCAGATCCTCTTCGTCGCCTTCCTCATCGTGGCGGGCGAGAGGATCCGGGCCGCGGTGAAGTCCGAGCCGGTCGTGGACGTGAAGTTCGTCCGCGCCGCGGCCCCGAAGCCCCCCCCTCCTCCTCCCCCGCCGCCGGCCCGCAAGAAGCCGCCCAGCGACAGGCCCAAGGTCGAGACCAAGAAGGCCGCGCCCATGGCGATGATCCAGCCCAAGGACGTGGAGAACGAGATCAAGCCGCCCGATCCGAACGAGCCCGAGGAAGACTACGGCGACGATTCGGGCGAGGGCGTCGAGGGAGGCGTGGTCGGCGGCGTCGTGGGCGGCCAGGTCTCGAAGGGCGGCGGCTACGAGGACGCGCCCCAGTACATGGGCGCGGGCTTCAAGGCGCCGAAGATGGCCGAGAAGGACTGCTTCCGGGACAGCTTCCGAATCCCGCCCGCGCTCGCCGGGTTCGTCACCTCGGTCACCGTCAAGTTCGCCGTCTACCCCAACGGCTCGGTGGGCGCCTTCTCGGTGATGGGCCAGGTCCCCGACCAGCGCATCGCCGACGCCATCCGCAACGCCCTCGCCAACTGCACCTGGATCCCGGGCGCCGACGCGCAGGGCAGGCCCACCCCGATCTACGTCATCCTGCCCGTCCGACTGCAGTAGGGCACTTCCGCTTCCGCCACACCCCAGGAGAACAGCCAGATGTCCCTTCCCGTGATCGACGTCGTCAACCAGGTGGTGCTCGCGGCCGCCGAGCCCGTGATGTCCTTCGACCTCTTGAACATGTGGCGCAGCATGGGCCCGTTCGCGAAGTTCATCGCGATCGTGCTCGCCGTCATGAGCGTGTGGTCCCTGGCGGTTGCCGTGGAGCGCATCCTCACCTACTCGCGCGCCGGATCCGCCTCGCGCAAGTACGCCGCCGAGCTCGCGACGCTGCTCCCCGCCGGCAAGTTCAAGGAAGCGGTCGAGCTGGCCCACTCCAAGGAGTTCGCCAAGGGCTACCTGCCCAAGGTGCTCGGCCTGGCCCTCGAGGAGTACCGCCAGGGCATCGATTCGCACGGCAGGGACGGCGGCAAGCACGAGATCGGCGAGTTCGACATCGTGGCGGCCGTGAACCGCGCCATCGACCGCAGCACGCTCCGCACCATCACCGACATGCGCCGCGGCCTGGGCTCGCTCGCCACCATCGGCTCGACCGCCCCGTTCGTCGGGCTGCTCGGCACCGTCGCCGGCATCATCACCGCCTTCCAGGCCATGGCCGCCACGGGCTCGGGCGGCCTGGGCTCGGTCTCGGCCGGCATCGCCGAGGCGCTCGTGACCACCGCCTTCGGCCTGCTCGTCGCCATCCCGGCCGTCATGTTCTTCAACTACTTCACCAACCGGGTGGAGGAGATCCAGGTCGACGTCAACGACTCCACCACCGAGCTCGTCGACTTCATGATCAAGGAAGGCCGGTAGGCCGGTCCGGCCCGCCGAGGGAACTCCGTCATGTCGATGGACGTAGGCAGCAAGGGCGTCAAGAGCGACATCAACGTCACGCCGCTCGTCGACGTGGTGCTGGTGCTCCTCATCATCTTCATGGTGATCACGCCCATGCTCCAGCGCGGCAAGGCGGTGACCCTGCCCGACGCCAAGCTGGTGAGCGAGCTGAAGAGCGGCGGTGACCCCATCATCCTCTCGGTGACCCGCGACGGGAAGACGTACATCGAGAAGGAAGAGGTGAAGAAGGACGACCTCGCGCCGGCGCTCGAGGCGGCCATGGCGAAGCTGCCGGGCGCGCCCATCATGTTCAAGGGCGACCGGGAGGCCGACTACAAGGTGATCCGCGAGGCCATCCTCGAGGTGACCAAGACCCGGGTGATGGGCGTCTCGCTGGCGGCCACGCAGCTCAAGGACTCGAGCGACGTGAAGGGAGCGAAGTAGCCATGTCGATGTCCCTGGGGTCGAAGACCCCGATGACCGACATCAACGTCACGCCGCTCATCGACGTGGTGCTGGTGATGCTCATCATCTTCATGGTGCTCACCCCGCTCGCCGAGAAGCAGATGTACATGCGCGTGCCGGAGTTCGAGCCGCCCAACACCCAGATCGTGCCGCCCGACGCCGTGCCGCCCGACCAGATCGTCCTCACCGCCCTCAAGAACGGGCGCGTGCTGCTCAACAAGACGGAGATGACGGTCCCGGACGCGATGGCGAAGCTCAAGCCGGTCTACGAGGGGCACCTCTCCAAGGTCCTCTTCTTCAACGCCCAGGACGGCACGCGGTACGAGTTCGCCGTGATGGTTCTCGACGAGGCCCACAAGGCCGGCGTGAACACCATCGGGATGATGACGGACCCGCCGATGGTGGTGGAGGCCGTCGAGGGCGCCCCGGCCGGCGAGGCCCCGCCCCCCGCTCCGCAGTAGCCGCCCGGGAATCCCGGCCGCTCCCAGGCCCCGCCCGCGAGACCGCGGCGGGGCCTTCGTCCTTCGAGGGACCGACGAGGCGCGTCATCGCCTCCGCCAGTTCCGGCGGGAGCGGGCTCTGCACCTCGACGCGCCCCCCCTCCGGGCGCTCGAACCCCAGCTTCCAGGCGTGCAGGAAGTGTCGCTCGAGCCCGGGCAGCTGGCTGGCCGCTCCCCCGTAGTCGACGTCGCCCACGACCGGGTGCCCCAGGTGGGCCATGTGCGCCCGGATCTGGTGCATGGCGCCGGTGGGGATGCGCACCTCCAGCAGCGTGTGGTGCGGGAAGGCGTGGGCGACCACCCAGCGCGTCTCGGCCGGCCGCGGCGCTCCGGCGCGGGACGGCAGCCGGTCGCCGGGGCGCAGGTCGGGAACGGGCACGGAGCGGCCGCCCCGCTGGGAGAGCGGCACCGAGCAGGCTCCGTCCGACGAGACCCGGCCCGCGACCAGCGCCAGGTAGACCTTCTCCACCGTGCGTGCGGTGAGCTGGCGCCGCAACTCCTCCCAGGCCTCGCGGTCCCGGGCGAAGAGCACGCAGCCGCTGGTGTCGGCGTCGAGCCGGTGGACGGCGCCCCCCTCCCGCGGGTCGCGCGACGCGTCCGCGCACTCGGGGTACTCGGCGGCGACGGCGTTGGCGAGCGTCCCCCGCTCCCCGTCGCGCAGCGGATGGGTGGCCACGCCCGCGGGCTTGTCGGCCACGATCCATCGGTGCGATCCGGCCAGCACGTGCAGCGGGTCGCCGGCGTCGGGGACCGGGGCGCCAGCCGGCGCCTCCAGCTCGAGCTCCACGACCTGCCCGGGGAGTGCCGGGTCGCTGGCCCGCACGCGCCGCCCGCCCACCCGCACCCGGCCCTGGAGGAAGGCGCGCTTGACCGCTGCCCTGCCGACCTCCATGGCGTCGGCGAGGGCCCGGTCGAGCCGGCCGGCGGTTCCCTCGGGGAGGTGGACCTCGTGGCGGGTCGTCACGGACGGTGCCATCAGCCGAAGAAGACCTCGGCGATGTCGTAGAGGGCGGGGTCGATGAGGTGCAGCTCCTTCGTGGCGTCGACGAGGGGGACCGGGACGATGTCGTCGCCGCGCAGCGCCGCCATGAGGCCGAAGCGCCCCGCCTTCACCAGGTCGCAGGCGAACACGCCGTATCGGGTGGCGAGCACCCGGTCGCGGGCCGTCGGCGTGCCTCCACGCTGGATGTGGCCGAGCACCGTGACCCGGGCCTCGAAGCCGGTCTCCCGCTCGATCTCCTTGGCCAGGTAGGCGCCGATTCCGCCCAGGCGAACGTGGCCGAACTCGTCGAGGACGTCGGAGACGGTGGTCTCCTTGCTGCGGGCCATCTTGGCCCCCTCGGCGACGACGACGATGGAGAAGTGGCGACCTCGCTTCTGCCGCGCCCGGATGTGGCGCACCACGTCCTGCAGGTCGATGGGGCGTTCCGGCACCAGGATCACGTCGGCGCCCCCGGCGATGCCGGAGTGGAGCGCGATGTGGCCGGCGTGGCGCCCCATCACCTCGCAGACGATGACGCGGCTGTGGGCCTCGGCGGTGGAGTGGAGCCGGTCGATGGCCTCGGTGGCGATGGTGACCGCGGTGTCGAAGCCGAACGTGTAGTCGGTCCCGGAGAGGTCGTTGTCGATGGTCTTCGGCACCCCCACCACGTTCATGCCCAGCTCGTGGAAGCGCGACGCCACCCCGAGCGTGTCCTCCCCGCCGATGGCCACCACGGCGCCGATGTGGTAGCGGGCCAGCGCGTCCATGACGATCTTCGGGCCGTCGGGACGCTTGAAGGGGTTGGTCCGGGAGGTGCCGAGGATCGTCCCACCCAGCTGGAGGATGCCGGAGGTGTTCTGGCGGGTGACCCGGAAGTGGTCGTCCTCGAGGAGCCCCTTCCAGCCGTCGCGCACGCCGGTGAACTCGAAGCCGTGCTGCTCGCCACGGCGGACCACGGCGCGGATGACCGCGTTCAATCCCGGGCAATCTCCTCCCCCGGTGAGGATGGCAACCTTCACGTGGACGACCTCCGTCTGGAATGCTCCCCGTCCTCTACCGTCCGGGGCGCCGCCGGGCAAGCAGCCGTCCCGGGATGGGGGTCTTCATCCGCACCAGCCCCAGGTAGAGCTGCTTCTCGGTGTAGGTGCGCCGGCCGCCGTACTCCCCCACCCGGTAGAACCCGGCCGGGCGCTCCAGCCACATGCGGGCCAGGCAGATTCCGCTGTAGGTGAATGGCGCGAGGATCTCGGCGGGTGCCTCCTCCAGGTACCGGTCGCGCAGCGCGCGGATGCGCCGCTCGTAGCGGCTCCGGGGAAGGCGGCTGTGGACCCGTCCCCGGTGGAGCGTCCCGTCGAAGCGCTCGCTCGCGTGCCAGAGCTCGTGGAGGACCGTGGAGATGCGCTGCTCGGGCGTCGAGGCCCGGAACCACAGGGGGCGGAGGGTGATCACGTAGAGGATCTTCCTGCCGCCGATGCGGATGAGGGGCTTGCGCAGGCCGCCCCGCCCGCCGCGGGCGCGCGTCTCGCCGAAGTGGGCCGGCCGGATGGTGGCCCGCGAGGCCCGGCGCGCCTCCCCGGCCACCACCAGCACGCGGGAGGGCTTGACGTGGGAGAGCTCGGGCAGCCGGGCCACCAGGTCCCGGATCAGTCGTTTCACTGCGAGTGTCATCTGGGGGCGGCGGGCCACATGCCATCGATATCTCTCCGGGCCCGTCCCGACAAGCTCCCCCCGTCACCCCTCCATGGTGCTTGTCGCCCCGGGATGGAGGCCGTAGGATTCTCCGGCCCATGCTGCCCTTCGCCCTCGGCGTCCTCTTCGCGGTTCCGGTGACCCTGGCCGTCGTGGCGCTTCGCTCCTGGCGGTTGCGCAGCGCCGAGGCGGCGGGGATGGCCGAGCAGGTGCGTGGCATGGCGGCGCGGCTCGAGGCGGTGGAGACCGAGGCCTCCCGCAGCGCGCTGCGCATCGACGTTGCCGAGACCGTCCTGCTCGAGAAGGGCGTCGCCGACGAGGAGGACCTCGAGGAGGCGCGCCGGTACTTCGAGCAGAACAGCGCCCCTCGGTACTCCCGGGAGCGGGACGGCAGCCTGCACTGATGCCGGCGAAGCATTGCTGCCTGCGAGAGGCGGCCTCGTCGGTGCGCTGCTCGACGTAGCGCTGCTACGCCTCCGCTGCTCCCTCCTCGGGCGCCTCTCTCGGCGACGCACTGCTTCGCCTGCCGAGGGAGGAACGCGGGTGGGGGCTACCGGCGGCGGGGGGGAGGCCGGCCGGTGGTGCGGCTGGGGCGACCGGTGCGGCCGGTGTGGCCGGCCCGCTCTGGGCGGCCGGTGCGGTCGGGCCGGCTGGTGCGCTCGGGGCGGCCGGTGCGTTCGGGGCGACCGGTTCGTTCTGGGCGGCCGGTGCGCTCGGGGCGGCCGGTGCGTCGGTGCGGCCAGTTCGCTCGGGGCGGGCGGTGCGCTCCGGACGGCTGCGGAGCTCGGGGCGGCCACCCCGCTCTGGGCGCGTGGTCCCCGCCGGACGGGACTTCCGGTCGGGGCGGGCTGCCTTCGGCGGGGCGGGGAGCGGCTCGAACCTGGGCTTGTCGGGGTGGCGCCGGTAGAGCAAGAGGGTGCGCCCCAGGATCT
This sequence comes from uncultured delta proteobacterium, assembly GCA_963818535.1. GTDB lineage: Bacteria > Myxococcota > Myxococcia > Myxococcales > Anaeromyxobacteraceae > CAIOAK01. Next base: position 90,974 of record CAWFSM010000001.1, read on the forward strand.
GGGCGAGCTGCGATCCCTCGGCGCCCGCGGCGATCGCCTCGGCGGTCGCGAACCGGTCCTCCGGCGTCTCGGTCCCCGACTTCACCTTGATGAGCTCGTGGTCGAAGAGCGCCTGGTCGACCTGGGCCAGGACGGCCTCGGTCACCCCCTCCTTCCCGACCTGGACCACCGGGGAGAGGTGGTGCCCTGCCGCGCGGAGGCTGCGGCGCAGCGGGGACGAGGGCATGAGCGAGCGCTTCTTGGGGTTGATCGAATCGGCCACGTTCACCTCTTGAGGAACCGGAGCTCGCGCTCCAGCTCGGGGTCGTTCACCTTGTCGATGCCGCGCTTCCAGGCGCGCTCGGCCGCGCCGAAGTCCCCGGTGATCTTGGCCATCCGGCCCAGGAAGAGCCACCCGGGGACGCACTTCGGGCTCTTCTGGAGGGCGGCCTCGATGGCCCTCTCGGAGGCGATCCGCTGCGCCTTGCGCTGCGGCTCCGGGGCGACCAGGAACTCGAGCCAGGCCTTCCACACATGGTACTCCGGCTCGTCGGCGTAGAGGGACACGGCCTCGTTCACCCGCGCCAGCGCCTCCAGGTAGGCGCGCCCGGCCACGAGCGGTCCCACCTTCTCGAACGCCTGCTCGGCCTGGTAGATGCGGCCGATGTCGACCTGGACCGACCCGCCGGCCTTGAGCTCCTCGAGGTAGGCCTGCCGTCCGGCGTCGGTCTCGAGGGCGGCCCAGGCTGCCGCCACCCGGGCGAAGATCTCGGCGCGCAACGCGCGGGCCTCGGGGGGTTCCCCGTCCCGTGCGGCGTCGGGGTGGTAGGTCCGGGCCAGCTGGAAGTAGGCGGCCTTGAGCCGCGCCACGTCGGCGTCTCGCCCGACGCCGAGGACCTGGAAGTGGTCGGCGTTCTCCAGCTTCTGGGCGGCCGCCTGGAGGGATTCGAGCGTGGGCCCCGCCGGGGCGGCGCCCTGGGCCTTGGGGGCCGCCTTGGCGGGAGGAGGGGCCGGAGGCTTCGCCGACCGGAGCGGCCACCTGCGCGGCCCTGGGGGCGGCGGCAGGCGCGGGAGCAGGCGCGGGCCGGGCCGCGGGAGGCGTCGGGCCAGGAGACGGAGCGGCCCCGAGACGCGGGGCTCCGAAGCTGACCAGCTCCGTCTCGGCGAGGAGCAGGACCACGCGGCGGAGCGCGTCGGCGTCGGCGGGGTGGGCGGCGCAGAGCTCGTCGGCGCTCTGGACGCCGTCGATGCGGGCGACCGCGCGGGCCTCCTGGGGATTCAGCATCAGATCGGCCACCGCGACGCGTCCGCCGGCGCGCGCCAGCGAGAGCGCTCCCTGCACCCCGAGCCGGGCCCGGACGACGGAGGGCTCGATCCGGCGAATGGCGTCGACGAGCAGTCCCCACCTGCTCCCGATCGGAAATCCGGAGGGCGGCGGGGCAACGCCCGGCTCCCAGCGCCACGCCCCGTCGCTGCTGGCGAGCGCCCGGGCGACCAGCCCGGCCCCGTGCTCCTTCAGGTCCTGGAAGCGGGCCGCGGGGTCGAGGAGCCGGAGGTCGATGAGGGCCCCCAGAACGTCACCTCCGAGCCCGGCCGCGATCTGGCGGGCGTCCGCGGCCGCCTCGGCGGCGAGCAGGCCGCGCAGCACCAGGAAGGATGCCAGGTCGTCCTCTTCACGGCTCCCGGTGACGTGCTCGACCACGCCGCGCCGGTAGGTGAGCGTCCAGACGGCCCCGCCGGACTCGAGCATGAGCCGGCCGGAGGCCTGCGTCGCCGCGGCCAGGTAGTGCAGGTGCAGCGCGCTTCGCTCCTGGAGGGAGCCCTGGGCGGAGATCCCGGCGGCGATGGCGGAGGCGACCGTCACCTCCGGCGCCTCGAGGCCGTGGTTCGCCCCCGGGCTCTTCTGCTGTCCGCTCACCGGTGGCTAGACTACCACCGTCTCCCGGTACTCGCCGAAGACGTCCCGCATGGCGTCGGAGATCTCCCCCAGCGTGGCGTGCGCCTTCACCGCGGCGAGGATGAGGGGCATGAGGTTCTCGGTTCCCTTCGCCCCCGCGCGCACCGCGTCGACCGCCTGCTTGGCGGCCGTGCTGTCGCGGGCGGCGCGGAACGCCTTCAGCCGCGCCACCTGCGCGGCCTCCAGCGCCGGGTCGACCCGCATCACGGTGACCGGCGGCTCGGCGGTCTTGTAGGCGTTCACGCCCACCACCACCTGCTCCTTGTCCTCCACCTGCCGCTGCCAGGCGTAGGCGGCGTCCTGGATCTCGCGCTGGACGAAGCCCTTGTCGATGGCCTCGACCATGCCGCCCATGGCGTCGATCTTCTCGATGTACTCGGAGGCCTTGCCCTCGATCTCGTCGGTCATGGCCTCGATCGCCCAGGATCCGCCCAGCGGGTCGATGACGTCGGCCACGCCCGACTCGTTGGCGATGATCTGCTGCGTGCGGAGCGCCAGCAGCGCGGAGGACTCGGTGGGGAGCCCGAGCGCCTCGTCGCGCGAGTTGGTGTGCAGCGACTGGGTGCCGCCCAGCACGGCCGAGAGGGCCTGCAGGGTGACGCGCACCACGTTGTTCTCGGGCTGCTGCGCGGTGAGCATGGAGCCGGCCGTCTGGGTGTGGAAGCGGAGCATCCAGGAGCGCGGGTCCTTGGCCTTGAACCGGTCCTTCATGATGCGCGACCAGAGGCGCCTCGCGGCGCGGAACTTGGCCACCTCCTCGAGCACGTTGTTGTGGGCGTTGAAGAAGAAGGAGAGGCGTCCGGCGAAGGCGTCGACGTCGAGGCCGGCCCGCTCGGCCGCCTCCACGTAGCTGATGCCGTCGGCCAGCGTGAAGGCCACCTCCTGCACCGCCGTCGAGCCCGCCTCGCGGATGTGGTAGCCGGAGATGGAGATGGGGTTCCACTTCGGGAGGAACCTGGCGGTGTAGGCGAAGATGTCGGTGATGATGCGGATGGAGGGCCGCGGCGGGTACACGTAGGTCCCGCGCGCCGCGTACTCCTTCAGGATGTCGTTCTGGATGGTGCCCTGCAGGTCGGCCGCGGCCACGCCCTGCTTCTCGGCCACCGCCTGGTACAGGGCCAGCAGGATGGACGCCGTCGAGTTGATGGTCATCGACGTCGAGACCTTGCCGAGCGGGATCTGGTCGAGCAGCGTCGACATGTCGTCGATCGAGTCGATGGCCACGCCCACCTTGCCCACCTCGCCGAGCGCGCGGGGGTGGTCGGAGTCGCGCCCCATCTGCGTGGGAAGGTCGAAGGCGACCGACAGGCCGGTCTGGCCCGACTGGAGCAGGTAGCGGTAGCGCTTGTTCGACTCCTCGGCGGTCCCGAAGCCGGCGTACTGGCGCATGGTCCAGAAGCGACCGCGGTACATGGTCGGCTGCACGCCGCGGGTGAAGGGGTAGTCGCCGGGGAGGCCGAGGCGGGCCTCGAGTCCGGGCGCGACGTCGGACGCTCCGTAGACGGGCTGGATCGTGCCGCCGCTGGTGGTCCGGAAGGACTTCTTGCGCTCGGGGGCCTTGGCCACGGCCTTGGCGTAGGGGCCGGCGAGCCAGGCGGCGGTGGGGCTGGGCCTCGCGGCCGGCTTCTGGGCGGCGGCCTTCTTCGGAGCGGGCCTTCGCCCTCGGGGCGGACTTCGCCCTGGGGGCTGGCTTCTTCGCGGCGGGCTTCTTCGCCTTGACCGGCTTCCGTGCGGCCTTGACCGGCTTCTTCGTCGCCTTCGCTGACTTGGCCTTTGCCATTGAATCCCTCTTCTGCGCGGCCGACTTCGTCGGCCTTTCCGTAGTCACTCGACGGACGCCAGGGTGGCCCCGCCCTCGACCGACTGCCCGACCCCGACGGCGATCTCCACCACCTTACCGTCCTTGGGGCTGCGAACCTCGTTCTCCATTCCCATTGCCTCGACGACCAGCACGCCCTCGCCCTCGCGAACCGCCTCGCCGGGGCCCCGAAGGACCCCGACGACCTTGCCGGGGAGCCGCGCCACGAGCGGCATCCGCCCGTCGGCGGTGAGCTTGCCAGGCGACCGGCGCATGCGGGCCCGTCGCTCGTCGAGGATCTCGAGGGGGAAGATCGAATCGCGCAGATGCACGCGCATCCCGTTCCCGCGCTCGTCGAGCTGCACCGAGTAGCTCTCCGTGTCCACGAGGACCGAGATGGTGCCGTAGTCGTGGTGGAAGGCGTCGACCCGGTGGGTGACGCCCCGCAGGGTCACCTCGTAGACGCCCGGCCCCACCCGCTCGACGCGCAGCGTCTCCTCGCGCTTCCCCCCGTCGAGGAGGGCCACGTAGGTCGTGGCGGTCACGGCTCACCCCCGCGCAGCGCGCGAAGCCGGCCCATGCGAACCCAGGCCGGGCTGGGCGCGTGGGCCCGCGTGGCGAAGTCGTCGGCCCGGTCGTGGTCGCGCTTGTGGGCGGCCACCGCGGCGGCGATGAGCGCGACGGGCTCGAGCGCGGGATCGGGGGGCTTGAGCAGCTCCCTGGCGAAGCTGGTGCAGAAGCCCGTGTCGTAGTCGCCCGCGCGGAACGCCGGGTGGTCGAGGACGGCCCGCAGGTAGTGGATGTTCGTGGCGATGCCGTGCACGTGGTAGTCGGCGAGCGCTCGGAGCAAGCGGTCGATGGCCTGCTGCCGGTTGGGCGCCCAGGCGGCCAGCTTGGAGATCATGGGATCGTAGTACGGGGGCACCACCCACCCGCCGTAGACGCCCGAGTCGTCGCGCAAGCCGGGTCCGCCCGGGACGCGCAGGTAGGTGATCTTTCCCGGAGATGGCAGGAACCCGCGCGCGGGATCCTCGGCGTAGACCCGGGCCTCGACGGCGTGGCCCCGCGGTGCGATGTCCTCCTGCGTGGGGACCCGCCCTCCCCCGGCCACCTCGATCTGCAGCCGCACCAGGTCGATGCCGGTGACCATCTCGGTGACCGGGTGCTCGACCTGGAGGCGGGTGTTCATCTCCAGGAAGTAGAAGTTGCGGGAGGCGTCGACGAGCAGTTCCACCGTGCCCGCACCGACGTACCCGACGGCCCGCGCCGCCTCCACCGCCACCTTCCCCATGGCCGCCCGCATGGCCGGGTCGACCACGGCGCTCGGACTCTCCTCGACGATCTTCTGGTGGCGCCGCTGCACCGAGCACTCGCGCTCGCCCATGTGCACGACGTTGCCGTGCTCGTCGGCGAAGACCTGCACCTCGACGTGGCGCGGCTTCTCCAGGAACTTCTCGATGTAGATGCGATCGTCGCCGAAGGCCGAGGCCGACTCCCGCTTGGCGGTCTGCCAGAGCTTCGAGAAGTCGGCGGCCCGGTCGCAGCGCTTCATCCCCTTGCCGCCGCCGCCCGCCGCCGCCTTGAGCATCACCGGGAAGCCGATGCGCGCCGCCTCGATCGCGGCCTCCGCCTCGTCGGCGATGGGCCCCTCGCTCCCGGGCACCACCGGCACGCCGGCGGCCTGCATCCGCTTGCGGGCGCTGGTCTTCACGCCCATGGCCTCCTGGCTCTCGGGGCGCGGGCCGATGAAGACGAGCCCCGCCGTCCGGCAGGCCCGGTTGAAGTCGGCCCGCTCGGAGAGGAATCCGTAGCCGGGGTGGAGGGCGTCGGCGCCGGTGCGGGCCGCGGCCTCGAGGATGCGCTCGGGAACGAGGTAGCTGTCGCGGGCCGGGGCCGGCCCGACGTGTACCGCCTCGTCGGCGAGGCGTACGTGCAGGGAGCCCCGGTCGGCCTCGGAGTAGACCGCCACCGTCCGGATGCCCATCTCCCGGCAGGTGCGGAGGATCCGGACCGCGATCTCTCCGCGATTCGCCACGAGGATCTTCTGGATCGGCCGGCGTTGGGTCATCTGGCTCGGGGCGCGGAGAAAGGCTCGCCAGAATACCGAGTGGGGTGGGCGGGGTCCACGAACAAGGCGCGACGCCGCGCGTCATCCGGGTCCCCTTCCGGTCCCTATCGCGCCCCTGGAAGCCGTGTTACCGGGCCACATGCGCATCCTCGTCGCCGACGCGTTCCCGAAGGAGCGGCTGGACGACTTCCGGGCCCTCGGGCTCCAGGTGGATCACCAGCCCACCGTCTCCGTCGCGGACCTCCCCGCCGCTGCCCGGGAGGCCCGCATCCTCGTGGTCCGGGGCAAGCAGGTCACCGGGGAGGTCTTCGCCGGGGCGCCGGCGCTCTCGCTCGTGGTCCGGGCCGGGGCGGGCGTCAACACCATCGACGTCGGGGCCGCCTCTCGCCGCGGCGTGTACGTCGCCAACTGCCCGGGGCAGAACTCCATCGCGGTGGCCGAGCTCGCCATCGGGCTGCTCGTGGCGCTCGACCGGCGCATCCCGGACAACGTGGCGCTCCTGCGCGCCGGGAAGTGGGACAAGAAGTCCTTCTCGGAGGCGGAAGGGATCTTCGGCCGGACCCTGGGCATCGCCGGCGTGGGCTCGATCGGGCGCGAGGTGGTGCGGCGCGCCCAGGCGCTCGGAATGAAGATCGTGGCCTGGTCGCGATCGCTGGACGAGGCCGCGGCGAAGCAGCTCGGCGTGGAGCGGGTCGCCGACCTGGTCGAGCTGGCGCGCCGGTCGGACGTGCTCTCCGTCCACCTGCCGCTCTCGAAGGAGACGCGCGGCGCGATCTCCCGGGCCGTTCTCGAGGCGCTCCGCCCCGGCGCCATCTTCCTCAACACGGCCCGGGCGGAGGTGGTGGACCAGGAGGCGCTGCTGGAGCTGGCGCGCGCGGGCCGCATCCGGGTGGGCACCGACGTCTTCAGCGGCGAGCCGGAGAAGGGGCAGGCCGATTTCCAGAGCGAGCTGGGCAAGCTGCCCAACGTGTACGGCACCCACCACATCGGGGCCTCGACCGCCCAGGCCCAGGACGCCATCGCGCGGGAGACGGTGCGCATCGTCGCGTCGTTCCTGCGGACCGGGCGCGTTCCGAGCTGCGTGAACGTGGCCCGCAAGACGCCGGCGCGGGCGCGCCTCGTCATCCGGCACTTCGACAAGGTGGGCGTGCTGGCCAACGTGCTCGGCCTCATCCGCGAGGCGGGGATCAACGTGGAGGAGGTGCAGAACACCGTCTTCGAGGAGGCGCAGGCGGCCTCCTGCTCCATCGACCTCGACGAGTCGCCGCCTCCGGAGCTGCTCGAGCGGATCCGGGCGCGCAAGGACGAGATCCTCTTCGTGGACAAGGTGGAGCTGTAGCGGCGCCGGCTACGAAGTAGGCGGCGCAAGCCTCCCTCACGGCCGGTGCTCGCACCGCGAACAGATCCATGTGGGCGTCGCCGTAGACCTGGCGTGCCGCCTCGAGATTGTGGGCCTGGCAGAGGACCCTGCAGTTGCCCGGCGTCGACGGGCCACCCTTCCCGCGCGGGACAACGTGATCGATCTGCAACCGGACGGTTGCGCCGCAGGTCCCGCCGTCCGCCAGCGGCCACGTGCACTTCCCCTCGTCGCGAGCCATCACCTCCCGCTTCACCTTCGCCGGAACCGTGGCCTTCCTCTTCTTCTGCTGCGCGACGAGCAGTTGCAGCGCCGCGGTGAGCACCTGCTCGTCGGTCGCCCGGGGCTGGACGTGCGACTGACCCGCCTTCGCCTTTTTCAGCAAGGCCACGAACTCCGGGCTGACCGTGATGTGAATCCGGCTCTCGTGCTGGGTGAGCGGCTCGACCACGGTCCTTCGCACCTCCTGGGCGGCCCTCGCCCCTTCGAGGTGGGTCGGATCGCGTTCAACCGGTTGAACGCAGACGGGCGCCATCATCGGGAACTCGGTGACGACCGTTCTCCTCGGCACCACTTCCGCCGGAAGCATCTCCGCCACCACCTGCTTCGCCTCCTGCTTCGAGCAGTGGAAGAACTTCTGCACCACCGTGGTCCGGTTCTCCTCGGTCATCACCTTGGCGAGCTGCGGGAGGTTGGAGATGCAAAGCCGCCCGTCTCGGAGGGGCTCCACGACCTCGGGGAACCGCCCGACGAGCCGGGCGCCGACCTGTCGGTAGAAGGCCGAACCCCGGGAGAGCCCGACCTCCCGGAGCAGGTACTCGAAGAGGTTTGGGAACCCGAGCTGGCGGTGGACCCCCAGCCGGTCGAACTCGGCGAGGGCGACGAGGAAATCCGCGAGAGCGGAGTGCTCACGGCGGGCCAGATCTGCGATGCGGAGGGACCAATCGCGTGCGTTCATGGAACCACCATCTCACGGGAAATCCGGCCCTCGCCAAGTGCACCAGGGCGGGCGCTGGAGCCCTTTCCGGAGTGGAGATCTCGAACCCCGCCCGAAGCGACGCGCGCCACTCCTGGGCGACATGCGGTCGCGACACACCGGTTACCGCGGCGTCACGTCCACGGCAGCGAGATCTCGCCGAACACGTGTCAAGACACTATCCGTGAAAGCCACATCTGACCGAGGTCCGCGGCGCGGACGCTCGACTCATCGCAGCGACTCGTTCACCTCGTCGAGCACCGCGCGCGACGGCCGCACCGCCTCCTGCGGCAGCGTCGCCAGCGGCGCGTCCACCGTGCCGAGCCGGGTGAGGAAGTCGGGCGCGTCGGGGTCGGCGAAGAGGACGCCGGTGAGCACGGACTCCTGGCTGGCCGACTCCATGAGCCGGGCCACGGCGCGGGAGCGGCTTCCCGGGTCGTAGTCGGCCTCCAGCTTGCGCAGCTGGAGGTGCGAGCCGTCGTGCATGCGGACGGCGACGGTGGTGCCCGGGTCGTACTCCACGGCGATGTCCTCGAAGTGGGGCACGAAGGAGATCTCCTGGAGCGGCTCGACCTGCTCCTTCAGGAACGCGTAGCTCTTCGTCGAGCCCTCGTGATCGTTGAAGGTGACGCAGGGGGAGAGCACGTCGAGGAAGGCGGTGCCGCGGTGGACGAGCGCCGCCTTGAGCATGGCCGAGAGCTGCTTCTTGTCGCCCGAGAAGCTGCGCCCCACGAAGGTGGCGCCGAGCTGGATGGCGAGCGCGCAGGTGTCGATGGGAGGAAGGTCGTTCACCGCGCCCCCCTTGAGCACCGATCCCATGTCGGCGGTGGCCGAGAACTGCCCCTTGGTGAGGCCGTACACGCCGTTGTTCTCCACCACGTAGACCATGGGCAGGTTGCGCCGCATGAGGTGCACGAACTGGCCGATGCCGATGGACGCCGTGTCGCCGTCGCCCGAGACGCCGAGCGCGAGCAGGTTCTTGTTGGCGAGCAGCGCGCCGGTCGCCACCGAGGGCATGCGCCCGTGCACCGAGTTGAAGGCGTGGCTGCGGGAGAGGAAGTAGGCGGGGCTCTTCGAGCTGCAGCCGATGCCGGAGAACTTGGCCACGCGCTCGGGCGGGATGCCGAGGTCGAAGCAGGCCTCCAGGATGCGCTCGGAGATGGCGTTGTGGCCGCAACCGGCGCAGAGCGTGGTCTTGCCACCGCGGTAGTCGACCACGGTGAGACCGATGCGGTTCTGCTTCGGTGCGGCGGCGGTGGTGGTGCCGGGAGCGGCCATCTAGCGCTTCTCCTTCGCGAGGATCTCGTCGGTGACCGAGCGGGCGTCGAGCGGCAGCCCGGTGATGTGGGCGACCGGGCGGAGCCGGGTCACCTGCTCCGGAGGGAGGTCGAGCTTGAGGAGCGCCGCGAGCTGTCCGTCCCGGTTCTGCTCCACGACGTAGACCCGCTCGTGTGCGGCCACGAAGTCGAGCACCGCGCGGGAGAACGGCCAGGCCCTCACCCGGAGGTAGTCGGTCTCGAGCCCCGCCTCGGCGCGGAGCTGGTCCTGGCTCTCGCGGATGGCGGGGTCGGAGGAGCCGTAGGCGATGACCCCGACGCTGGCCCGGCCGGAGCCGCGCAGCTCGGGCTGCGGCAGGGCCTCCCGGGCCCGGTCGAACTTGGCCGAGAGCCGGTCCATGTTCCGGGTGAAGACGTCGGATCGCTCGCTGTAGGCGGCGTTCTCGTCGTGCCCTGTGCCGCGGGTGAAGTAGGCCGCCTTCGGGTGACGGGTCCCGGGCAGCGTGCGCCAGCCGATGCCGTCGCCGTCGACGTCCTTGTAGCGGGCGAAGCCGCCCAGCCGCTCCAGCTCCTCCTCGTCGAGCACCTTGCCGCGGTCGATGGGCCGGTCGGGATAGGCGAAGGGCTCGGCCATCCAGTTGTTCATCCCCAGGTCGAGGTCGGTGAGGACGAAGACCGGGGTCTGGAAGCGCTCCGCCACGTCGAAGGCCGCGACCGCGAGGGAGAAGCACTCCTCGATCGAGCCGGGCAGGAGGAGGAGCTGCTGGGTGTCGCCGTGGGAGAGGAGCGCCGTCGAGATCACGTCGCCCTGGGCCGTGCGGGTGGGGAGCCCCGTGGACGGGCCGACCCGCTGGACGTCGAAGATCACGCCGGGGATCTCGGCGTAGTAGCCGAGCCCGGCGAACTCGGACATGAGCGAGACTCCCGGGCCGCTCGTGGAGGTCATGGCCCGTGCCCCGGCCCAGCCCGCTCCCAGCACCATTCCCATGGCGGCGAGCTCGTCCTCGGCCTGCACCACCGCGTAGGTGGCCTTCCCGTCGGGCTCGTGCCGGTACTTGCGGAGGTAGCCGGCGAGCGTCTCCACCAGCGAGGAGGACGGGGTGATGGGGTACCAGGCGACCACCGTGACGCCGGCGAACATCGCGCCCAGCGCGCAGGCGGCGTTGCCGTCCACCACGATCTTGCCGCGGGTCGCGTCCATGCGGGCGACGCGGTGCGGGTGGCGCCGCTCGAGTCCGGCGGCCTGCGCGAACCCGGCGCGCGCGGCGGCCACGTTGAGCTCGCGCGCCTTCGCCTTCTCCCCGAAGACGCGGCCGATGGCGGCCTCGACCTCGGCCATCTCGATGTCGAGGAGGCGCGCGACCACGCCCACGTAGGCCATGTTCCGGAGCAGCTTGCGGAGCCTGGCCTCCCCGGTGATGGGCTCGACCACCTTGTCGAAGGCCACCGGGTAGAAGATCAGGTCGGCCCGCGACCCCTCGAGCGCCAGCGGCGCGTCGTAGACCACCACCGCGCCGGGAGGCAGCCCGGCCACGTCGTCCCGGGCCGTCTCCGGGTTCATGGCCACGAGGAGGTCGACCTCCTTCTTGCGGGCGACGTACCCGTCCTTCGAGGCGCGGATCGTGTACCAGGTGGGAAGACCCGCGATGTTCGACGGGAAAAGATTCTTACCCGAGACCGGGATCCCCATCTGGAAGAGCGAGCGGAGGAGCACGGTGTTGGAACTCTGCGAGCCGGACCCGTTCGCGGTCGCGACCTGGAGGGTGACGTCGTTGGTCATCGTGATCGGGTTGCTAATGCACGCTTCCCCGCGTCGCCACCGCGACGGGCCCGCGGGGCGCTCCTAGCGCGGCGTCACGAAGAGCGTGTGCAGGCTCGCGCCGAGCGTGCCGGCCGAGTCGAAGAGGCGGGTCTGGACCATCCCCAGGCCGTCCCCCTCGACCGTGGTGGTCGCCGTCATGCCCACCCATTCACCCTCCGGCAACCTCCGGAGCACGACGTTCAGGTCCACCGGCACGAAGGTGTAGCCGCCGAGGGGAAGCTCCCAGCTGACGCCGTTGGCCGAGTCGACCATCGCGATCATCCGGCCCAGCCCGGAGAGGGGCTCGCCGGCGACGAGGGGGATCCGGCAGCGGGTCCAGACCGTGGCCGGTCCCGGCGCGGAGAAGTGACCCTGCGTGAACCGCCATTCCAGCGCCTCGCCGTAGGGAAACGTCGGCTGGTCGGGGAAGAAGGCCTGCGGCTGCGGCGGCGGGAGCGGTGGGGCCGGCTCGCGCGGCCCGGCCGCGGGGCTCCGTCCGGGCTCGGCCTGGAGCTGCCAGGCCAGCGCGCGCATGGCCTCCCGCCCGTTGACCACGGCGCTCGCCGAGAGGAGCTGGATGCGCTTTCCGGGGCGCTCCACCGCGGCGGCGACCCGCATCTCCCCGACCTCGATCGGGCCGAGCAGCTCCACCGAGAGTCGTGCGATGCGCGCGCCGGGGCGCGGGGAGAGCCGCTCGAGCACGTGGGCCAGGAGCGCGCACGGCGGCCCGGCGTGCTGGAGCCCCGGCGACCACGGGCCGATGGTCGCCCGCGTGGCCCGGTAGCGCCCGTCGCCGAGGGGCTCGTAGAAGGCGCCCTCCGCGCTCATCTCCCCTCCAGCGCTCGGGCGATGGCATTGCGGGCCGCGTCTCGCAGGGCGGCGGCGGTCTCGTAGCGGGAGGGGTCGATGGGTTCGAGCACCTCGACCACCGCCTTCATGTGGTTCCGGAGCACGAAGCCGTGCTTGGGCAGCGTCTCGTGCGTTCCGGACAGGGCCACCGGGATGACGGGAACCCCGGCATCCATGGCCAGGCGGAAGGCGCCGTCCTTGAATGGCTGCAGCTTCCCGTCCTCCGATCGCGTTCCCTCGGGAAAGAAGAGGACGGGGCTTCCCTCGCCGAGGAGTTCCCTGCAGCGGGCCATCATCCGGCGGGCCGAGTCGGCTGCTCCGCGGGTGATCGGGACGTAGCCGTTCAGCACCATGTTCCATCCGAGGAAGGGGATGCGGAAGTTGGACGCCTTGGAGACCCACTTGAACGGGCGGAAGAGCCCGTGGAGGACCAGGATGTCGACCACGGAGAGGTGGTTCACCACGATGACCGCCGGCCCCCGCCAGGGAAGGCGATCGCGCCCCAGGATCCGGCAGCGCCAGATCGGGTTCGCGCGCACGTAGAAGAAGGCCCAGTAGCAGGTGAAGAGGTGCAGCAGCACGCGCCTGCGGTCGAACGGGGCGGTGACGACGCGGATCACGACCGCGATCACGGTGGAGATGGGCAGGGTGAGCGCGAAGAAGGCCCAGTAGAGGATCGAGAACGCCGCCAGCATCACCCTGCCCCCGGTGGGTTCGCCGGCGCCGGCGCGACCTCGTCGAGGATGCGGTGGAGCCCGTGCTTGGGCAACCGGACGAAGCCCGACCAGGCCGCCCCGGCCAGCGTGCCGTCGTCCAGCCAGTCGGAGAGCCACTGCCAGGCCGCCGCCGGATCCCTCTGGACCACGCCGGCGCCGCACTCGCGGACCCAGCGCCGGTTGTAGCGCTCGTGGACGCCGACGGGCGGGGCGAAGACGAGCGGCAGCCCCAGCGCGGCGTAGAACGAGAGCTCGGAGGGCTTGGTCCAGAGGGCGTCGGTCCGCGCCATCACCGAGTCGAAGCGCTCGAAGTACTCGTCGAGCGAGTCGGCGCGCAGGATCTCGAGCCCCTTCCCCAGGGACCCCTCCAGGCCGGCCAGCTGGATCTCCTCCCGGAAGCGGGCCTCCACCGCGCCGCGGACCCCGGCCACGAGCACGAGCCGGAGCCTTCCCTCCTCGATGGGCCCCCGCATCCCGGGCAGGAACCGCTGCGCCATCTCGGCCTGGGCTCCCGCACCGCCCACCGCGAAGGTGAGCGTGGGCGGGCTCCCCTCCTCCCCCTCGGGGAGCGGCCCCAGGAAGTGCGCCAGCTCCTCCCGGTAGTCGCGCCGGAAGGTCCCGCGTGGATCGAGCCGGACGAGCCGTGCCGCCAGGTTCCGGCGGAGCACGGAGAGATCGCGTCCACCCACCAGCTCGTGGGGCAGCGGGAAGCCCGTGAAGACGATGTTCTGCTCGGGGACGCCGTAGCTCCGGAGCCTCCGCCCCGCCCGCGGGCTGGGGACGAGGTAGCGGATGCCGGTGTGGGCGGCGTCGAGCGGGGCCCAGACCCGGTTGATGTCACTGTCGGTGACTACGCACCAGACCTTGCCGAGCCCGGCGGCGTCGGCGGCGATGGCCGGCGAGTAGAAGGTGGTGACGAGCGGCGCGCCGGTCTCGCGCATCCGGGCCACCAGCCCCTTCCCCAGCTCGCGCCGCACCATGCGGTCGAGCGCGGCCACGCCGCGGGTGGGGGCGGAGAGGTCGCGGTACGGGTGCAGGTGGGGGATGTCGGTCACCGAGTCGAGCGCCCAGCGGAACGGGCGCCCCAGGTAGGGCAGCTGGGAGGCGCGGCTGGTCCACTCGTAGGCCGAGCGGACCCGCTCCCAGACCTTCAGCTCGTCGGGACCCACGAGCGGCGGCCGGTCCACCAGGGTGAGCTCCACGCCCAGCGCCCGGGCGATGGGCCGGGCCGCGCGCAGGTGGCCGTAGCCCATGTCCACGGCCACCACGAGCGGCTTCACGGCGGGGAGTCCGGGCGACGGGGCGGGTGGCGTCTCCATGGCGTCCGGGAGACTCTATCGGGAGGGGCCGGGAGGCGCGAGCCGCGTTCCCGGGAGCACCCGCAGGCGGGTTCCGCGCCAGTTCACGGTGCGGCGGAAGAACCCCTCGATCCAGGCCAGGCCGAGGAGGAGGTCCTTCACCGGCACGCGCAGCAGCTGGGCGGGGCGGAACCCGCCGGGGCGAAGCGCCGCGCCGGCGGCCCCGTCGAGGAGCGCGCGGGCGCCGGCCACCGAGAGCCATGCCGCGACGGTCCAGGCGGCCGGGGCGACGGCCAGCGCCAGGGTGGCGAACAGGACCGGGTTGTGGATGACCTGGGCGGCGTAGAGCCACGGGCCCACCAGCGCGTGCTGCAGGACGGCCCAGCGCCGGGCGCGGTGGAAGAACTGCACCCCGGTCCGCTCCTGGACCACGTTCTGCACGGGCATCGACGCGAGCTCGACCCGCTTCCCGAGCAGCCTCGGCACCATCTGCCCGATGACGAAGTCCTCGGCGAGCAGGTCCTTCACGGGCTCGAGCCCGCCCATCGCGGCCAGGTCCCGGGCCCGGAGCGCCATCGACTTGCCCATCACCACGTCCCGGCCGGCGATGGCCTTGGCGGCGGCGATGCCGGGGGCCACCCCGCCCGCCAGGTGCAGGTTCTCGAGGAGCGCGCCCTCGCTCCGCTCGCCCAGGCCGGCGATGAGATGGGTGACGAGGCCGACCTCGGGATCCTCGAGCCGGGCGGCGATCTCGGAGAGGTAGCCGGGCCCGACCCGGACGTTCGAGTCGGAGATGACGAGGATCTCGTGGCGGGCCGAGGCGATGAGCGACGCCAGCTGGCTCACCTTGGGGTTCATGCCCAGGTCCGGCCCCTGGATCACCACCCGGAAGCGCCCCGGCCAGCGCGCGGCGGCGGCATGCGCCAGCGGCGCGGCGGAGTCGGCGTCGTCGTGCAGCCCGAGCAGCACCTCGCAGTCGGGCCACTCCTGCGCGGCGAAGGAGGCCAGGTTGGCCTCCAGGTCGTCGTCGACGCCGCGCAGCGGCTTCAGGACGGAGATGCCCGCCGCTCCGCGCGGCACCGGAGCGGACCCGGAGAGCTGCCGCCGCAGGGCGCGTCCCTCCACCCCGAGCATGGCCAGCCCGACGACGGCGACGGAGAGGAGCAGGAGAGCCGCGCCGGTCATCTGCAGGGGCTCACGCCGCCGTCAGAGCGGGAGGTTTCCGTGCTTCCGGGGCGGGTTCTCCTGCCGCTTGGTGCGCAGCATCTCGAAGGCGCGGATGACCCGCGGCCGCGTCTCCTCCGGCTTCAGGACCTCGTCGACGTAGCCCAGCTCGGCGGCGCGATAGGGATTGGCGAAGCGCTCCCGGTACTCGGCGGTGAGGCGCGCGCGCTCGGCGGCCGGGTCGGGCGCGGAGGAGATCTCCTTGCGGAAGATGACGTTCACCGCGCCCTCGGGGCTGGTCACGGCGATCTCGGCGGTGGGCCAGGCCAGGTTCACGTCGGCGCGGAGGTGCTTCGACGCCATGACGTCGTAGGCCACGCCCCAGGCCCGCCGGGTGATCACCGTCACCTTGGGGACGGTGGCCTCGGCGTAGGCGTAGAGGAGCTTCGCGCCGTGCCGGATGAGGCCGCCCCACTCCTGGGTGGCCCCGGGGAGGAATCCGGGCACGTCGACGAAGGTGAGGAGCGGGATCTCGAAGGCGTCGCAGAAGCGCACGAAGCGGGCCGCCTTCACCGAGGCGTCGGAGTCGAGGACCCCGGCCAGCACCGCCGGCTGGTTCGCCGACCACGCCCACCGGGCGCCCGTCCAGCCGCGCGAAGCCGCAGACCACGTTCTCGGCGAAGTGCCGGGCCACCTCGAAGAGGTGGCGGTCGTCGACCACCGCCCGCACCACCTCGCGGATGTCGTAGGGCCGGTTGGGATTCTCGGGGACGATGGTCTTGAGCGCGGCGTCCTGGCGGCCGGCGTCGTCGGTGCAGGGCTGTGCCGGCGGGTCGTCGGCCGAGTTCAGGGGCAGGAAGGAGAGCAGCTCCCGGACGGCCTGGAGGGTCGCCTCCTCGGTGTCGAAGGCGAAGTGGGCCACGCCGGAGCGGGTGGCGTGGGCGCGCGCCCCGCCCAGCTCCTCCTTGGTGACCTCCTCGCGCGTCACGGCGCGGACCACCTCCGGCCCGTTCAGGAACATCGACGAGGCGCCCTTCACCATGAAGACGAAGTCGGTGATGGCCGGGCCGTAGACGGCGCCGCCGGCGCACGGGCCCAGGATGACCGAGATCTGCGGGATGACCCCGGAGGCGAGCGTGTTGCGCAGGAAGACGTCGGCGTAGCCGGCCAGCGCCTCGACCCCCTCCTGGACCCGGGCGCCGCCCGAGTCGTGCAGCCCCACCACCGGGCAGCCGACCTGGAGGGCGAGGTCCATCACCTTGCAGATCTTCTCGGCGTAGGCCCGGGAGACCGAGCCGCCGAAGACGGTGAAGTCCTGGGCGAAGACGAAGACCTGGCGCCCCTCGACGCGGCCGTGCCCGACGATCACGCCGTCGCCGGGGATCTTCTGCTTCTCCATCCCGAAGTCGGCGCTCCGGTGGGTCTTGAACTTGTCCACCTCGACGAAGGTTCCGGGGTCGAGGAAGAGATCGATGCGCTCTCGGGCGGTGAGCTTGCCGGCCTCGTGCTGGCGGGCGATGCGCTCCTCGCCGCCGCCGCGCTCGGCGGACTCGTTCATGGCGTCGAGCAGCGGCGCGACGCGGATCGGGATCGACGGGCTTCGACATGAGGGGAGGAGGATAGCGAGGCCGGCGCTAGAGCGCGAGCCCCTCCTCCCGCCACCAGGCCGCCCAGGCCTTGGCGGCCCGCTGCCGCTCCGGCTCGGGGCCGTCGGGATCGTAGGGCTCGGGTGGCTCCCCGGCGCGGCGGAGCGCGGCGGCCGCGCGGCGCCGCAGGTCGGGCTCGGCGCTCCCCAGCGCCTGGAAGAGCCAGCTCGATCGGGGCGCGGCCCGCCACTCGCGCCACCAGGCGATCCAGGGCATGGAGTCCCGCCCGAGCCGCTGCAGCGTGATGGAGGTGAGCGCCTCGGACGCGGCCGCGCCCAGGTCGCCTCCCGCGTCGAGCAGCTGGATGAGGACCGGAACCGAGTCGGCGTCGCCGAGCAGCGCGAGCGCCCTGGCGGCCCGCGCGGCCTTGACCGGGCGGCCGGAGGCGAGCGCCCGGCGGATCTCGGCCACGGTGGGCAGGAGCGCCGGCGACCCGCGCGCGGCCCCGAGCGCCAGCGCGGCCTCGGCCGCCACCCGCCCGTCCTCGTCCTGGACCAGCGCGGCGATGGCGGGGAGCGAGCCGGGCCCGCCGAGCCGGGAGAGCAGCGCGATGGCCGCGCGGCGCCTCTCGGGATCGACGTCCTCGAGCGTGGCGAGGAGGAGCTTCTCGGCGACGCGCCCGGCGGCGACGACGCCGGCGAAGACGGGCCCCCATTCCTCGACCGGGACCGGCTCGGCGAGCGACTGCCCCGATTCCGCGGGGCCAGGGAGCCGCGCCACGAGCGCGGCGGCCGCCTCCGGACCACCGGCGACGAGGCGCGAGACCAGCTCCCTCCGGTCGTCGGAGTCGCGCTGGCTCGCCGCCAGCGCCTCCACGAGCGCGGGGAGGTCCTCGGCGCGCCCGCTCGTGAGGGCCTCCGCGGCGGGGATCACCTCGTACTCCCCGAGATCGACGTCGACGGCGAACCGCAGCGGTTCCGGCTCGGCGCGTGCCGGCTCGACGACGCTCCAGTCCTCCCCGGCCGGCGGGCGCGAAGGACCGGCCTCCACCCGGGTGGAGGCGGGGAGACGGGGGCGCGCGGCGGCGGCGCCGGTGGCTTCTCGCTGGAGGCTCCTCCGGCCTTTCGCTCCCGGATCATCCTGGCCAGCGCCTCGCCGAGCGCGCCCAGGAGCGGGAAGAGATCGGCGAGGTGGCCCGACGCCACTGGCCTGTCGTCGTTGTCGGCGTAGACCACGCAGGCGGCCCGGTCTCCGATCCACACCGGGGCGACGAGGACGGTCCGGGGACCGACCCGGCCCAGCCCGGAGAGGACCGAGGCGGTGACCGGATCGGTCGGCGGCGGGCCCAGGTAGGGCGCCCGGGTCTGGAGCGGAGGACCGAAGAGGCCGGGGTCGCGCAGGTCCACGGCGACGCGGCGGCAGGCGTCCCGCGCACGTGGATCGAGCCCGAGCGCATCGTGGCCGGAGAGGGAGTCCCGCCGGACCGAGAAGGCGGCGGCGTAGGTGAAGCGGTCGCGCGCGGCGCGCAGCGCCACCCGGATGGCCTCGTCGGGATCGGCGGCGGCGGCCATGGCATCGCGCGCCTGGGCCGGGGTCCAGTCGGGCGCGCGCGTGTCCCCCCGGTCGTGCTCCTCGGGGAGCACCTCGGCCTCGGGCAGGTCGCCGGCCTCCTCCTTGCCGGGAGCGCCCCCCATCGCGGCGAGCCGCGCCGGGATGGGGGTCCCGTAGAGCTGCTGCACGAGCGCCCGGACGCGCCACTCCGGCGCCACGTGGGGCCGGAGGTTCAGGGAGAGCAGGAAGCCGATCTCCTCGAGGAGCCCCTTGTCGGGCGGGTAGCCGGTGACCACCGAGAGCTCGCGGCCGTCGAGCGCGAACGGTGCGATGGCGTGCCGCTCGGCGACCTTGGCGGGGAAGACGCGCCGCGAGCGCGGGTCGGGGGCGCCGAAGGCGCTCTCCGGCGCCGCGGGAAGCCCGCTCACCTGGGCCAGGAGCTCCGGGAGGCGCGCGACCGGAACGAGGTGCAGCTCGAGGAGGACGGTGTCCACCGCGCCCCCGGTCCGGGCCAGGCGGGCCACGACCCGCTCGGCGTCCTCGCTGGTGATGGCGCCGTCGGCGACCAGGCGGGAGAGGAGCGGCTCGTTCATGGCGCCCTTCCGTCCCGGACGGCCAGGACCACCCAGGTTCCGGCGCCGAGGTCGTGGGCGCCTCTTCCACTTCTGGTGAACAAGGCCAGCAGGAGCCCGGCCCCGAGCAGCGCGGCCGAGAACAGGCCGAGCAGGGCCCGCACCGCCGACCTGCCCGGCGACGGTCGCCGTCCGTCCGGACCCACCACCCGCAGCCCGGTGGCGAGCATCCCCGGGGTGCCGCCGGTCAGCGTGATTCCCAGCCACTGGTAGACGAAGGCGACGAGGGCCACCACCAGGATGGCCGGGACGGCGACGTCGCGCGCCGGCCCGGGCTCGCCGGGACCCAGCACCGGCCCGAGCACCGGCAGGAGCATGGCGGAGAGGACCGCGCCGAGCAGGAGGCCGTCGACCACCCAGGAGGCGGCGCGGCGCCAGGCCGGCGCGCGCACCCGGTGGACCTCGACCGCGTCGACCTCCATCACCACCTCGAAGTCGGGCGCGGGGGGTGCCGGGACGCTGGGGCGGGGCCGCGAGCGCGGCCGGGACGCCGTGCGGGAGGCCGGGCGGGACGGCGTGCGGAGCGCGGAGGGAGTGGCCTCCGCCGGAGGCGCCATCTCCCAGTCCATGGGGACGGGGCGCAACGATTCCCAGGCGGGGGTGGCGCGCTCGCGCCGCTCGGAACGGCGATCGAGCGGGACCGGTGCGTCGACGGGAGCGCCCACCGCCTCGTCGCCGAGGGCGATGGGCGCGCCGCACCCCGAGCATCGGATGGCGGCCTCGCCGTTCTCCGTCCGGCAGCGGGGGCATTGCACGCCTCGAAGAAGTACCGGCGCCCCCGGGCGGGGTCAAGCCGCTGGCGCGGGACGCCCCGGGATATCGGGTGCTATCCGAGGTCGCCGGCGAGGTGCTGCAGGAGGGCGGAGGCGGCGACCGCGGCCGTCTCGGCCCGGAGCACGCGCGGGCCGAGCGTCGCCAGGACGCACCCGGAGCCCAGGCAGGCCTCCACTTCACGATCGGTAAGCCCCCCCTCCGGGCCGACCACCGCCAGGAATCCGGGCGCCCCCCTCCGCGCCACCTCGGCGATGGGAGCCCCGGCCCCGGCGTGGAAGGCGATCCGCACGAAGCCGGGCGGGACCACCAGCGCCCCGGCGAGGGTGCCGGGAACGGCCACCTCCGGCACGTCGACCCGCCCGCACTGGCGCGCCGCCTCCTCGGCGATCCGCCGCCACCTGCGGGCCCGTTCCGCGGCCCGGTCGGGCTCGAGCCGCACCACCGAGCGCTCCGCCTGCCAGGGCACCAGGCGCGAGACCCCGAGCTCGGTGGCCTTCTGGACGATCCAGTCCCCCTTCTCGCCGCGGGCCAGCGCGAAGGCCAGCCACACCGTGGCTCCGGGCAGCGGCGCCGCGCGGCGTTCCCCCAGTCGGAGTTCGCTCCCGGTGAACGAGGCGTCCCAGGCGCTTCCGGCGCCGTCGAACACCTCCACCGGGGCGCCGGCCTCGAGCCGCAGCACGTCGGCGAGGTAGTGGAGCGAGGCGGCGTCGGGACGGGCCACCGCGCCCTCGATCCGCTCGGGGGGAACGTGGACCCTGCGACGGGTCACCGCCCCTCCGGGCGGAGGAAGCGGAGCAGCGACCACTCCCCGCGCCGCTCCCCGGGAAGCGCCACGAGCCCCTGGGCCAGGAACGCCCGGGCGACCTCCGCCTCCTGGGGCACGAGGACGCCGGCCAGCACCACCTCACCGCCCGGGGCCGCCCGCCGCGCCAGGTCGGGCGCGAGCTCCACGAGGACGTTGGCGAGGATGTTGGCGACGACGAGGTCGAAGGTGCCGGGGATGGCCGAGGGTGGGTCGCCGGTCAGCTCCAGCTCGGCCCCGTTGCGCTCGGCGTTCTCGGCAGCCACCGCCACCGCCACCGGGTCGTTGTCGTTCGCGGCCACCCGCCCGGCGCCCAGCTTCCGGGCGGCGATGGCGAGGAGCCCCGACCCGGTCCCCACGTCGAGGACCGACGCGCCCGGGCGGCGCGCGAGGAACGCCTCGATGGCCGAGAGGCAGAGCGAGGTCGTCGCGTGCGTGCCGGTGCCGAACGCCATGCCCGGGTCGAGCACCACCTCGGCGGCTCCGGGGGGAGGCACGGCGTCGATCCAGGAGGGGCGGAGGAAGAGACGCCCCACCGAGACCGGCCCGAGCCCCTTCTTCCACTCCTCGCCCCAGTCGCGGTCGGGGATCTCGGCCAGGTCGGCCGGGACGCCCAGCTCACCGGCCGCCTCCTGGGCGGCCTCGCGGTCGGCGAAGAAGCCGATCAGGATCACCCGTCCGCTCGCGGGCTGCCGCTCCCCGGGCATGGGGGCGAGGCCCGCCTCCCGCTCCTCCACGCCGGCCGCGCCGCACTCGAAGAGGAGCGCGGTGCAGGCGTCGGCCTCCTCGGCGGGAAGCTCGGCGGTGAGGGACCAGGTGGCCATCCGGAGGGAAGCTAGCATAGCATCCGCGCCGGTGCCCTCCCGTCCCTACGGCCTCTACGTTCACTTTCCGTGGTGCAGCTTCCGCTGCCCGTATTGCGATTTCGCGGTCACCACCACCCGCCCCATCCCGGGCGCCCGCTACGCCGCCGCGGTGATCGAGGAGATCGGCCGTCGCGCGCCGGCCTTCGCGGGGCGCGCCTGCGCCACCCTCTTCCTGGGCGGTGGGACCCCGTCGCTCTGGGAGCCCTCGGCCATCGCCCGCGTGGTCGACGCGGCCCGCGCGCTCGGGCTCCCGCCGGGGGCCGAGGTGACGCTGGAGGCCAACCCGGAGTCGGCCGACGCCGGCCGGGCGGCGGCCTGGCGCGCCGCCGGGGTGACCCGGGTCTCGATCGGCGTGCAGTCCTTCGACCCGGAGGTGCTCCGCAAGCTGGGGCGGCGGCACGGACCGGCCGACGCCGAGCGGGCCATCCGCGAGGTGGCCTGCGGTGATCGGGAACGTCTCCGTGGACCTCATCCACGGGGGGCGCCGCTCCTCGGTGGCCTCCGCCCGCTCCGACGCCCTCCGCCTCGCTTCACTCCCCGTGACCCATGTCTCCTCCTACGCCCTCACCCTCGACGCCGAGGTGCTCGCGGAGGACGTGCCCTTCGCGCGCCTCGCCCGCGAGGGGAAGCTCGCCTTCCCGGGCGACGACGAGGTGGTGGCGCAGGGGCGCGCGGTCGCCGAGGTGCTCGGCGCGGCCGGGTTCCGGCGCTACGAGATCTCCAACTTCGCCCGGCCCGGGATGGAGTCCCGCCACAACCTCCTCTACTGGCGGTCGGAGGACTACCTGGGCGCGGGCGCCGGGGCGGTGGGCTGCGTCCGCACCGCGACCGGGGCGGTGCGGTGGACGAACCACCGGGAGGTGGGGCCCTGGCTCGCGGCGGTGGATGGCGGCGGGCTTCCCAGCGCGTCCGAGGAGCGGCTCGGCCCGTCCGAGATGGCCAACGAGCGGATCATGCTCGCGCTCCGGACCGCCGAGGGGCTCCGGGTCGAGGAGATCGGTCCGGGGCGGGAGGCGGCCGTCGCGGCGCTGGTCCGGGCCGGCCTGGCCGTGGTGGGCGCGGACCGGCTCCGGCTCACGGCGGAAGGGATGGACGTGCACAGCGCGGTGGCGGAGCGGCTGTTCGGGGAGTGACCCGGACTACCTCTCCGCCCCCACGTCGATCGGCAGCGCCTGCGCCTCGTCCACCGCGGCCGCGAAGCGGGCGAAGTCGGGGTAGGCATCGACCGGAATCCTGGCGCGTCGCAGCTCGAGCCGGTCCTCCCGCACCAGCCGCCCTCCCTCGACCCGCTCCTCGCGCGTGAAGCTGCCCTGCGGCGCCTCCACCTTCACCGGCGCGCCGGCGACGGGGACGTCGCCCGGCGGCGGCGTCAGCTCGATGCGCAGGGAGGAGCGGTCCCCCACGCCGATGAGGAGCGGCGACTCCCGGGAGGCGGTCGGCGCGAAGCGGTGGCCGAGGCGTGGCGGATAGGGCACGTCCTCCACCACGAGCCTGCCGCCGGAGGCCCGGGCGAGCGCGCCGACCCGGGCCCGGTAGCGGATGACGAGCGGCGAGCCCACCTCCCGCTCCCCCTCGAAGCGGACCTCCTCGAGCTGGAGCGACCGGAAGCTCCGGGAGAGCGACTGCTCGATGGCGCGGCGGCGCCCGATCTGGTCGAGCTGCTCGATGGCCACCTTCGCGCCGGCGCCCTCGAATCCGAAGTAGGTCTCGACGCCCTCGATGGCGGCGTCGCCGCCGGGCTCGACCTGGATCCGGAGCAGCACCTCGCTCCGGTCCGGGGCGGGGAGCGCGGGCGTGCGCTCCCGGCGCAGCGCCTCGCCGGGCCGGGGCAGCACCAGCGCCTCCGCGTCGCGGGCGCCGGGGGGCAGCACGCCGAAGGGCGCCCAGCGTGCCGACGGGATCGAGCCAGAGGACCGTCCCGTCCACCTCGGCGCGCACCACCGGCGACCGCGTACAGGTCGAGCCGGGGGAAGAGCCAGGGCTGCGGGTCGACGTAGAACGGCCGCACCAGCGCGACCCGCGCCGGGATGCCGAGCGCGTCGAGGAGCGCCACGAGGAGCAGCGTCCGGTTGCCCCGGCCGCGGGAGAGGACGTGGCTCGCCTGGTCGGTGAACGGGCCGGTCCCGTCCACCTTCTCCATCACCGCCTGGAAGGCGGCGCGCAGCAGCGCCTCCCCGGTCCGCGGCGGCTCGCCGGCGGGGAAGCGGAGCGAGCGGGCCAGGGCCTCGATCTCCCGGCCCGGGCCGGATGCGCTCCAGGAAGGCGTCGGCCGCGGCGAGCGCCAGGCCGTCGATCCCCTCCCCGGAGCCCGCCATCACCATGGGCACGTACTCGGAGATCCCCGGCGACCCCGGCTCGTCGACGAGCGCCGCCACCTGCCTGCGCCTCGGCGCGCATCACGTCCCGGTTCCCCTCGCGGACCACCGGCGGAGACGGCATGTTCCGCACGTCGAGCTGCAGCTCGCCGGCCGGCGCGGCCACCGTGTAGGTCGAGAGGAAGAAGGGCAGGTCCTCGCCCCGGAAGAAGAACGGGTCGGAGAGCCAGCCCGGCGAGGCCGGGCGGCGGGTCGGGATGGAGCGCAGCCACTCCAGCTCCAGGTAGTCGCCCGGCTCGAGACCGGCGGCCGACAGGGTCCGCTTGTCGCCGCCGTGCACCTCGGGCTCGAGGACCCGGCCGTCGCGCTTGCGGGTCTCGAGCTTGAGCAGGGTCGCTCCGGGCGGGACCTCGACCTCGCCCCACTTCTCCACCCCGCGTGCGTCGTGGACGTGGATCACCTGGTGGGTCCGCTCGGTGGTGGAGCCGTCGGGCCAGGCCTCCACCGCCGCGGCGTCGAGCACCAGCGAGGCCGGGGTGGTGACCGGGACCCGGGCGGCCTCGTAGGCCCGGATGGTGGCCGGACCGTCCACGGCCAGGTCGCGCGAGCACCTCGTGGCCGTCCTCGAGGGCGAGCGCGCGCCGCAGGACCGAGGTCCGACGCCGTCCAGGGCGAGCGCGCGCTCCCGGGCGGCGCGGGCCGCGCTTCGCCTGCCCGCCGAGCTCGAGCACCTCCCCCAGGCGCCGCTGGATCTGCGCGTCGGCAGGCCAGATCCGGGCCAGGTCGACGAGCTCGGCCGGCGGCCGCGGCCGGGTTCCCCTGGGCGACGAGCACGCGGACCAGCGCCAGTCCGGGCGTCGATCCGCGCCGGGGCGGCGCGCGCGATCGCGCTCCACGCGGCGGCGGCCGCGGGCAGGTCCCCGCGGAGGAACGCGGTGCTCGGCGAGCCGCTCCGCCCCGCCGGGGCACCGGCCACCGGCCAGGGCGGCCTCGTCCTCGAGCGCGATCGCGTCGCGCCGCGAGGCCATCTCGGCGAGCGTGGCCGTGGCGGCGCAGCTCCCCGCCCGCGAGGCCTCGAGCACCAGGCTCTCGGCGGCCTCCGGGATGGCTCCGCGCGGCGAGGAGCCGCGCCCGCGCGAGCCGGGCCCGCGGCCTCGCGGCCGGCCTTCTCCGGCAAGCGCGGCGAGGAGCGCCTCGGCGTCGTCGAGCCGGCCTCCGACCATGGCCACCTCGGCGAGGAGGAGCCGGGTGGCGGCGCTCCCGGGATCGATGCGAGCCGCCTCCTGCCACTCGGCCTCCGCCTTGCGCCTGCGCCGTCCGCTCGGCCAGGGTCGGATCGCCGACGAGCGCGTCGCCCCGGGCGGCCCGGACCGGCGCGGCGCCGGGAGCGAGTCCCGCGGCCTCGTCGAGCAGCGACGAGCGCGGCCTGCCGGTCGTTCTCGACCCGGTCGCGCGCCGCGACGAGCCGGGACAGGACCGGTCCGCCGTCCGGCTCGAGCGCCTCGGCGAGGGCCCGGGCGCCGAGCACCGTCGGCAGGAGTTCCCCGGACGTCACGGCCGGCCCGGGCCCGGTGGCCGCCGCCCAGGTGACGTCGGCGTCGGAGCCGTCGTCCCGGGCCAGCGTGAGCGCCAGGTTGGCGCGGCCCGCGCCGCGGGTGAGCTTCACCAGGAACCGGTGCGTGCCCGGCGAGAGCTCGACCTTGGCGAGCTGGACGGCCGACGGCCAGCCCGCCCAGGCCCGCCGCTCCGCCACCGGCTTCCCGTCGAGGAAGACCCGGATGGACGCGGTGGTCCCCACCGCGAGCAGGTAGCGGCCGCCGCGAGCCAGCACGGCGTCGGCGGCGACGTACCAGACGTCGCCGGGCACGGACTCCCCGTCGAGGGAGAAGGCGCCGTCCGGCGCCGGCAGGGCCCTCGCTCCCGGGGGCGGCCAGGCGCCCTGCTCGGGAGGGAACGGCCGATCGAGCTCGAGTGCGTGGTAGGCGCCGAACGGGCCGGCGAGCGTCCACGCGTTCGCGACTCCGTTCCGCGCGCGCATGACCGCCGCCTCCGGGTAGGCGCCACGCATCTCGGCGATGGCGGCGCGCACCACCCTGGCCCGGTACGCGGCCGTCCCGGGAAGGTTCGAGCCGCCGAGCGCGCGGGCCAGCGCCTCGTCGACCCGGTCCGCGACGGGCGGCGAGGCGAGCGAGAGCTCCCCGAGCCGGCGCAGCGCCACCAGCGCGAGCGGGTGGCGGGGCGCCGCGGCGACGAGGGCGAGGAGCGCGCCGGCCTCGGCGTCCTCGTCGAGGGAGCGCTCGGCCAGCATGGCCTCGCCGAGGAGCGGCCAGGGGTCGGAGGGGTCGCGGACCGCGTCGGCGCGGAACCGGACGGAGGCCGCGACGGGGTCCCCATGCGCGAGCCAGGCGTCGAATCCGGAGGGGCCGGCGACGGAGGCGGCGCGGGCCGGAAGGCCGGCCACCAGCGCGAGGAGGAGGAGGAGCGCCGGGGCGGCGCGGCGGATCCGGATCACGGCTTCCTCCCGTCGGTGCGCACGAGCCGGACGGTGCGGAGGAGCGCCCGATCCACCCCGGCGAGGAATTCCCGGAAGGCCGGGTAGTCGGCGACGGAGATGCGTCGCGACGAGATCACGAGCGAGCCACGGGCGACGAGCGCGCCGCCCTCCATGCGCAGCGAGACCGACCACGACCCGAAGGGCCCCTCGCCGCGCTCGGCCGCGGGCAGGGCGGACGGGGCCATCCCGGCCGGCATCTCCCAGCGCAGCGTGAAGCGGCTCTCGAAGGGGCTGGGCAGGACGAGGTCGTGCTGGCGCGTCGACGACGGCGCCCAGATCTCCATCCAGTTCTGCCCCTGTCCGAAGGGGGCCAGCGCGAGCCCGCCGTTCTCGGGCCGGGCCAGGCGTGGCACGGTGACCCGGAAGCGCACCGTGACGTCGTCCTCGATGCGCGAGAGGTCGCTCGTCTCCACCGACTCGACGCGGAGCCCGGGGAAGGTCCGGGCGAAGCTGCGCTCCAGCGCGGCGCGGCGGCCGCTCTCCGACCGGTAGCCCCGCCGGAAGTCGGGAGCCTGCACCCCGGCCACCGCGATGCTCCCCTCGGCGGTCGCCGAGCCGTCGGCGGCGAGAGCGCCCCGCACCTCCGTGACGACGCGATCGTCTCCGGGGACGGCCTCGGGGATGGTCCGGAAGGTGGGCGGCGCCCCGGGGTTCACCACGAGCACCGTGGCGCCACGGTCCTCGGTGGGGAGTTCCCGGGACCCGGAGCCGGTGGCGGTCCCGTCGAGCCACAGGTCGAACTCCGGCACGTAGAGGATGGCGTGGTTGAAGACGGCCAGCGATGCCGGCGCCGGGGGGAGGTTGCCCAGCCGGCGCATGCGCAGCAGCACGATCCGCGAGTCGATGCCGGCCGCCTCGAGCAAGGCGTGCATCAGGCTCGCCTTGTCCTTGCAGTCTCCGAAGCGGCGGGTGAGCACCTGCTCCACCGGGTAGGGCTTGAAGCCGTGGATGCCGAACTCGAGCCCGACGTAGCGGGTGCTCGTGACCACCTCGTCGTAGACCGCCTTGACGATCTCCCGGCGGATCTCCGGCTCGCCCAGACCGGCGCTCCCGGGCCGGGCACGCACCTCGGCCACGATGCGGGCCGCCGCCGCGCGGACGCCGGGGCCGGGTCGCAACTGCTCCCGGACCAGCCCCTCGTAGAAGCGCGCCACCTCGTCCCAGGAGGCGTAGGTGGAGACGTGGACCGAGGCGGAGGACTCGGAGTTGCCCGGCATGCCCGGCTCGAGCACGAGGCGCGGCACGTCCGTGGCGGTCCAGCGGTACTCGCGGAGGCCGCCGGCGAGGTCTTTCACGGAACGTGACACGCCGGGGAGGGCCGGGTCGCTGGCGTGGATGGGGCGCGACGCCGGGGCGAGCAGCACGTAGTCCATCCGTTCCTTGCGGGCGGTGTCGACGAAGGGGACCACCTCGCCGAAGTAGTCGGAGAGCAGGTTCTCGGGGGCGACGTCGTCGACCCTCCAGGAGAGCTCCAGCACGTCGCCGGGCGCCAGCGCCGGGATCACGACCTGGCGCACCCGCGTGTCGTAGTAGAGCCGGTACCAGGGCTCGCTGGTGCTGCGGTCGGCCTCCTGGTGCGTGTCCACCACCGACCCGTCCGGCTTCCAGACCCGGGCCCGCTCGACCCGGATGTCCTGCCGCCCGGGCACGTAGCCGATGGGGTGGGCCCGCAGGCCCTCCGCGCCGCGGAGGGTGTGGGCCTTCGCGATGAGCTGGTAGTAGGTGGAGGAGAGTCCCGACGGGTGCACCCGGGTCACCTTGGTCTCGGAGAGGATGACCGCGTCCTCGTCTCCCCTGCGGGGCGGTGGCGCCTTGGCGAGGGCCGCGGCGTCGACCAGGTACGGGAGTCTCGAAGCGCTCCCGCTCGGGCTCGAGCTGGCGGGTGAGCTCCTTCAGCTGGGTGCTCTGCGGCTTCAGGTCGAGCGCCGTCTGCAGCGCCGCCAGGGCCTCGCTCCGCCGGCCGTCCCGCAGCAGCTGCCGGCCGTGCCGCTCGTGCACCTCCGCCTCCTCGGGCGAGAGGCGAGCCGCCGCCAGGTAGTCGATCTCGGCGACCTCGGAGCGGCCGTTCGCCGCGAGCAGGTCGGCCCGCCGCAGGCGGAGGAACGGGTCCCCGGGGGAGAGGCGCACCGCGTCGTCGAGCAGCAGGAGGGCGGCGTCGAGCTCGCCGCGCCGGACGTGGAGCGAGATCAGCGCCGACCGCGCCGCCGCGTCGTCGTCCCGGAGCGAGAGCAGCTTCCGGTAGGCGGCCATCGCCTCCTCGATCCGGTCGAGCTGTCGCGCCGAACGGGCGGCGAGCTCGACCGCGCCGGGTTGCGCCGGAAACTCCTCGGCCAGCCGCAGCAGCGCCACCTGCCCGCGGGACGGGTAGCCGACCTGCTCCCAGGCCTGGGCCAGCACCGCGCGGGGGGCGGCCCAGGAAGGCCAGTCGGCGACGAGCGGCCCGAGCCGGCGGACGGCCTCGTGCGCCCTGCCGCGGCGCAGCTCCTCCTCGGCGAGCGCGAGGCGCGCCACCGGATTCCCCGGGTCGGCGCGGAGCGCCGCCTCCAGGTGCTCGCGGCGGCGATTGGGGTCCTGGTCCTCGAGCCGGGCGGCGAGCAGCTGGGCCCCGGCGTCGCCGGGCAGGAGCTCGGCCGCCCGCCTCGCCTCGCGCGCCGCGGCGTGCTCGGACATGTCCTCGGGGAGCTTCTCGCCCAGCGCGGCGGCGAGCTCCATGCGGGCCCTGCCCTCGGCGGCGCCCTTCGCCTTCGCCGCCCGCCTGGAGAGCGTGGCGACCAGGGACTCGACCGGCGTCGGCCGTGGCGCGGGCCCGGCCGCGAGCGGCGGGACGGGGGGCATCGGCGCCGGCGGCGCCGCGATGGGGGCGCCTCTCGGGTCGGTCAGCCGCACCGCGATGGCCATCTCGCCCTTGTCCTGGGCCAGCTTCACCAGGATCCGGTTCGGGCCCTTGCGGAGCGTGACCTCCACGGCGGCCTGGTCGAGCCGCGCCGGATGGTAGGCGGCGTCCTCCAGGACCTTCAAGCCGTTCACCCAGACCCGGATGGCCCCGCTCGCGCCGATCCAGAGCCTGGCCCGCTGCTCCCGGGCCACCTCCGGCACCGCGAGCGCGTAGACCACCGCCTCGTCCTGCGGGCGGATCGTGGTGCCGATGCTCGCGATGCCGCTCCACTCCAGCTCGGGCGGCAAGGCCCGGAAGCCCACCTCGCGAACCTTCCCGGGAAAGCGGGCGGACAGGTCGATCGAGGTCTCCGGGGGAAACGCGCGGTCGAACCCGCCGCGTCCCTCGTTGTCGAACGGCCCGACGACCCACCAGCCGCGGAGGAAGCCGAGCCGTTGCCGCTCCTCCCGGGCCCGGTCCCGGTTCCCCTGCGATTCCTCGACGCCGGCGAGGAACCAGCGGGCGAGCGACCGCACCTCGGCGTGGGCCCTGGGGTCGTCGGCGATGGATCGGTAGACGTCCGCCACGCGCCGGAGGTCGCCGAGCGTCGGCTCGAGCTCGCGGATCGCGCAGGAGCGGCGCGATGGCGCCGGGGTCGGCATGGCGACGGCGCAGCTCCGCCGAGGAGCTCTCGAAGGCGGCGAGCGAGGGATCGGACGTCGCCGGGACGGCGGGGGGCGACCCGGCAGCGAGGAGCGCCAGGGGCAGGAGGAGGGCTTTGAACGGCACGCACGGAGTCTACCTCCGGAACGCCTCGGGAATTCCGCGCATCGGCGGGGTTCGCCCGCCAGG
Source organism: uncultured delta proteobacterium (assembly GCA_963818535.1). Classification (GTDB taxonomy): domain Bacteria; phylum Myxococcota; class Myxococcia; order Myxococcales; family Anaeromyxobacteraceae; genus CAIOAK01. Next base: position 121,021 of record CAWFSM010000001.1, read on the forward strand.
GGAGCGGCCCCGTCACTCGGCCCGGGCCAGCGCGACGACCACGACCTGCCGGGCTCCGGCGCTCCGGAGCGCCAGCGAGGCCGCCTCGACGGTGGCCCCGGTGGTGACCACGTCGTCGACGAGCACGAGGTCGCGGCCGGCCACGACCGGCGCGGCCACGAAGGCCCCGGCCACGTTCCCGGCCCGGCTGGCGCGGTCCAGCCGAGTCTGAGGTTGCGTCTCCCGCACGCGGTGGAGCGCGCCCCGCAGGAGCGGGCGGCCCGCGGCGCGGGCGAAGGCCGCGGCCAGCAGCATGGCCTGGTCGTAGGTGCGCTCGATGCGCCGCCTCCGGCCCAGCGGAACCCAGACCACGGCCGCCCCGTCGGGGACCCGGACCCTGCCGGCCAGCCAGCGACCGAGGGGGCCGGCCGCCTCGGCCCGGCCGCCGTACTTGAGGGCGTGGACGGCGTCGGCGATGGGGCCTCCGAAGAGCGAGCCGGCCCGGATGCCGTCCTGCGCCTCCGGAGCGGGCTCGATGGCCCCGTCGCAGGTCGCGCAGAACGGGGACGGGGGCAGCGGGTCCTCTCCGCAGGCCGGGCAACGCGGGGGCAGGAGCAGGTCGAGGAGCGCGCCGCCGAACGCCGCCAGCGCGCCCGCCACCTCACTTCACCAGGAGTCCGAGGCCCTTCATCTCCTTGGGCTGGGGCAGTCCGAGGACTTGGAGGGCGGTGGGGGCCACGTCGGCGAGCACGCCGTCGTGGCGCAGCCTGGCGCCGCGCAGGTCGGGATCGGCCAGGATGAACGGCACCGGACCGAGGGTGTGGGCGGTGTGGGGCTCGCCGGTCACCGGGTCGGTCATCATCTCGCAGTTGCCGTGGTCGGCGGTGACGAGCATGGCCATGCCCGCCTCCCGGGCCGCCGCCCAGAGCCGGCCGATGCAGCCGTCGACCACCTTGACGGCCTTGACCGCCGCGTCGAGCCGTCCGGTGTGCCCGACCATGTCGGGGTTGGCGAAGTTGACCAGGATGAAGCCGTAGCGGCGCGTGCCGATGGCCTCGACCACCTTGTCGGTCACCTCGCGCGCGCTCATCTCCGGCTTCTCGTCGTAGGTCTTCACGTCGCGCGGGCTGGGAACGAGCACCCGGTCCTCGCCGGGGAAGACCGTCTCCCGCCCGCCGTTGAAGAAGAAGGTGACGTGGGCGTACTTCTCGGTCTCGGCGCAGCGGAGCTGCTTCAAGCCCGGCCCGCGAGACGATCTCCGGGAAGATCTCGGTGGGCTGCTCGGGAGGGAAGGCGGCGGGCAGGTCGAAGGTCTCGTCGTACTGGGCCATCCCGGCGAAGGCGGAGAGGCGGGGGCGGGCCGAGGCGTCGAAGTCCTTGAAGTCGGCCTGCATGAAGGCGCGGGTGATCTCGCGCGCCCGGTCGGCGCGGAAGTTGAAGAAGACGAGCGCGTCGCCGTCCTTGATGCGGGCCACGGGCTCGCCGCCGCCGTTCACCACCACGCTGGGCTTCACGAACTCGTCGGTCTCGCCGCGGGCGTAGGCCTGCTCCACCGCGTTCACGCCGGAGGTGGCGCGGACACCCCTCCGAGCGGACCATGGCGTCGAAGGCCTCCTTCACCCGGTCCCAGCGCTTGTCGCGGTCCATGGCGTAGAACCGACCCATGACCGTGGCCACCTTGCCGTAGCCCTTCTCCTTCATGCGGGCCTCGAGGGCCCGCACGTAGCCGAGCCCGCTCCTCGGCGGGGTGTCGCGGCCGTCGAGGAAGGCGTGCACGTAGGCCCTGGCCACCCCCTCGCGCCGCGCCAGCTCGAGGAGCGCGTGCAGGTGCTCCTCCTGGCTGTGCACGCCACCGTCGGAGACGAGCCCCATGAAGTGGACCGCGCCCCCGGCCGCCTTGGCCTTGCGCACCGCCTCCAGCAGGGCGGGGATCTGGAAGAAGGAGCCGTCCTCGATGGAGCGGTTGATGCGCACCAGGTCCTGGTAGACGATCCGGCCGGCGCCCAGGTTGGTGTGCCCCACCTCCGAGTTGCCCATCTGCCCCTCGGGCAGTCCGACGGCGAGACCGGAGGTCCGCAGCGCGGTCGAGGGGTAGTCGCGCACCAGCGCGTCCATGTTGGGCGTGCCGGCGATGGCGATGGCATTGGCTTCGCGCTCCACGCGGATTCCCCAGCCGTCGAGGACGACGAGGAGGACGGGCTTCACCTTGGGCAATTTGACCTCGCACGGCGCGTCGGGCGCGCCTGGGATGGATGGGAGAGCCTAGGCGACGCTCCCCGGGTTCTCAAGGGGACTGGCGGGTCCCCTTGCCAGACCCGGGCCAGCCCGGCGCCGGAGGGCCATGTTTCACTTATGGTATGGTTCGCCGCGCAGGATGGTGAAGGCGCGGTAGACCTGCTCGACGAGGACGAGCCGCGCCAGCCGGTGGGCCAGGGTCAGGCGCGAGAGGCAGAGCGTCTCGGCGGCCCGGGCCCGGACGGCCTCTCCGTGCCCGTCGGAGCCGCCGATGACCAGCGTGACGTCCCTCGCTCCCTCCACCCAGCGAGCCCACCCGGCGGGCGAACTCGAGGCTGGTCGCCTCCTTGCCCCGCTCGTCGAGCAGGACCACCCGCTCGCCGTCCTCGATGCGGTCGAGCAGCGAGGCCGCCTCCTCGTCCCGGGCCCGCGGCGTCCCGGCGGCCTTGCGGGCCTCGGGGACCTCCTCGACGGCGAACTTCACGTAGCGGGAGATCCGCTTCGCGTACTCCTCCACCGCCGGGGCGTAGAGCCCGGATCGGTCCCGGCCGACGGAGAGGAGGCGGATGCGCACCCCGGCAGTCTAGCGCGTCGCCGGCTCCCCATTGGAGCGAACCCGGGCGGGCATGCCCCAAGGATCCCCGGGACGTCCCGAAAGGGCGGCTGGTCTCCGGCGCCGTCCCGCGCTTCGATCGGACGTCGTCACCGGGGGGTGAAACCATGGAACGAGTCCTTCGCCTGTTCGTCGCGGTCGTCGTGTCCCTTTCCGTCCTCGCCTGCGGGTCGGAGCGTCCCGCCACCGGGGAGGAGGCCGGCCTCCTCGCGCCCGAGGCCGCCGCGGCGGCCGCACGGGCTGCCGCCGACGTGGCCGCCCGCAACGTGCCCAACGGGCCGAAGCTCACCGTCATGACCCGCAACATCTACCTGGGTGGCGACATCGCGATGATCACGAGGGCCGAGACCGGACCGGAGACCGTCGCGGCGGCGTCGCAGGTCTGGGTGGACGTCCAGCTGACCGACTTCCCCGCCCGCGCGCGGGTCCTCGCCGACGAGGTCTTCTGGGCCCGGCCGGAGGTCCTCGGCCTCCAGGAGGTGACCCTCTACCGGTCCGGCGACCCGCTCGTCTGCGCCGGGGAGGCCTCTCCGAGCGCACCCGTCGCCACAGACCCGGAGCTCGACTTCCTCGCCATCCTGCAGGAGGAGCTGCGGCGCCGCGGCCTCCGGTACGAGGTGGCCGCCCAGGTGACGACGATGGACGCCGAGCTCTGCATCCTCGACGCCCTCCGGGGCGGCGAGCCACGCGACCTGCGCTACACCGATCGTGACGTGCTGCTCGTCCGCGAGGACGTCCGGTGGCGCGATCCGACCCTTCCTGCCGGGCAGCCCATCCCGGGCTTCGTCCCCGCACCGGTCGAGCCGGGGCCGGGGGACCGCAATGGTGGCGTGTACGCGGTCGCCCTGGAGACCGGCGTCGCGGAGAACCCCCTCCTCCCCACCACGGCGTTCTTCGAGATCCCGGGGATTCCCGATCCCCTCTACAGCTGGCGCGGCTGGACGGCGGTGGAGGTGCAGCGCGGAAACCGCTGGGTGCGGGTCTTCGAGACCCACGTCGAGGACCAGCTCCAGGACCTGCTCTCCCTCGAGCTCCCGGTGTGGTTCTTCCAGGCCTTCCAGGACGCGCAGCTCGTCGCCATCCTCGATGCCTCCCTGGAGCTCTCGCCGATGCCCACGATCGCGCTCGGCGACTTCAACGTCTACAAGGAGCCGGGCGGGGACCTCGCCATGTACGCCTTCCTCACCGGGGGTGACTTCCCGCTGGACCCGCGGCTGAACGGGATCTCGCCGTTGCGGGACGCCTGGACGGCGCTCCGGCCCGGCGACGACGGCTTCACCTGGGGATTCGACCCGCTGCTCACCGGCGGCGAGCTCACCACGACCCTCGACCTCGTTCTCGCCACGGAGGGCGTGCACCCGATCTCCACGTACCTCGTCGGGACACGGGACCTGACGCCCGGCGGCCTCCACCCCTCCGACCACGCCGGGATCGTCACGACGTTCTCGATCCGCTGACGCCTCGGCGAGGGCGCCCGCCCTGCCGGACCACGGCCTCGGCCAGGACCGCGTAGGGCTGGGCGCCCACCACCCGCTCCTCCCCGATGTCGAAGGTGGGGATGCCGGTCACGCCCGCGCGCGCCGCCTCGCGCCCCATGTCGGCGACCCGCTCCAGGATCCCCGGCTCGCGGCTGCCCTGGAGCGCGGCCGGCCCGTCGAGCCCGGCGGCCGCGGCGACCCGCGCCAGGACGGCGTCGTCCTCGAGGTCCATCCCCTCGCGCCAGTAGGCGTCCATGAGCCCGGTGCGGACCTCGTGGAGCCTGCCCTGCCCGCGCGCCCACTCGGCCAGCGCCAGCGCCTTCCGCGTGTTCGGCTTGTGGGCCGGGACCACCATCCCCGAGACGCCCTGCGCCTTCGCGAAGTCGATGAGGTACGGGCGCATCTTCCGCACCCGCTCGGCCCCGAACATCTCCTGGAGCGGCATGCCGCCCACGGGAATGCCCGGGTGCAACTCGAAGCCGCGCCAGTCGAGGACGACGTCGAAATCGGCTTGCAGCCTGACCAGGCTGCCCTGCTCCGCGACGAAGCAGAAGGGTCAGACGAAGTCGGACCAGATCCGGATCGGGATTGCCATGCACGTGTCCCTAACCAGGGACATGATCCCCCGCATGACCGCGAGACCGAAGACCACGACACCCTCCATGGAGGTCCGCAAGCGCGTGGCGCTCGTGGCCCATGACAACAAGAAGGAGGACCTGCTCGACTGGGCCCGCTTCAACCTGGGCACCCTCTCCCGGCACGAGCTCTTCGGCACCGGGACGACCGGCAAGCTCATCCACAGCCGGCTCGGGCTCGACGTGCACCGGCTTCTCTCCGGCCCGATGGGCGGCGACCAGCAGCTGGGCGCGCTCATCGCCGAGGGCAAGCTCGACGTGCTCATCTTCTTCTGGGATCCCGCTCGAGCCGCACCCGCACGACACCGACGTGAAGGCGCTCCTCCGGATCGCCGTGCTCTACAACATCCCCACCGCCTGCAACCGCGCCACGGCCGACTTCATCGTGTCGTCGCACCTCATGGCCGAGACCTACGGGGCGCCCCTCTCCCCCGCGACGGACACGGCGGACGCGGCGGCCAAGCCGACGGGCTGACGCAGCCGGTCCGCCCAGGACATCCAGGCGACGAGCAGCCACATCGAGAGGGTGCCCCAGGCCACCGCCGACTCGCCGGGGGGCGTCGAGAGCTGGTTCGCGGCGGTCATGGCGACGAGGAAGGCGACGAGCGCCCAGAGGACGATCGAGCCCGCGCGCCTCCTCGGACGGGTCCCGGTGGCGTAGAGGAGCACTCCTCCCGCGAAGATCAGCCCTTCGACGACCACCGTCGCCGCCACGTGGTTCCAGAGGCCGAGCCCGTACCTCTCCACTCCCCACGGGACGACGGGCAGGTCGGGCCGGTGCGTCAGGAAGTCGAGCACCCAGTGGCTCGCCACCAGCGCCCCCACCACCCACGCACCGCGCCGCTCCCCGGTGGCGAGCCGGTAGGCGAGGCCGACGAGCAGCGCCCAGGCGAGGGTCATGAGCAGGCTGTGGGTCCACGGATAGTGGACGAAGGCGAGCGGGGTGTAGGCGGTGTCGCCCGGGGCGATGCGGACCTGCTCGACCCCGGCCAGGACGAGCACGGGCCAGACGAGGTCCACCCACTGGCTGGCCGCGCCCAGCGTGCCGAGGCCGGTGCGGGGCGCGATCCGCTTGGCGGCGAAGGCGAGCCCGAAGTGCCCGATGAACATGGCCTGCGATTCCTAATTTGGTAGGCTGCGCCGCGCTTGGACGTCTCCCTCCCCGCACTCGCACTCCTCGTCGCTGCCTCCTTCGTGGCAGGGACCATCGACGCCATCGCCGGCGGGGGCGGGCTCATCACGCTCCCCGCGCTGCTCGCCGCCGGCCTCCCCCCCGCGCTGGCGCTGGGCACGAACAAGGGGCAGAGCGTCTTCGGCTCGGGGGCGGCCCTGCTGCGTTACGCGAGGGCCGGCCTGGTGGACGGGCGGGTGGCGCGCGTCACCTTCCCGGCCGGACTCCTGGGGTCGCTCGGCGGCGCGGCGCTCGTGCTCCTCGTCCCACCGGCCTTGCTGCGCCCGGTGGTCCTGGGCCTCCTCGTGGTGGTGGCCCTGGTCCTGGCCCTTCGCCCCGCCTCCCCGGTCGCGCCCCGGCCCAGCGCGCACCGGTCGCTCCTCGTGGCCGCGGCGATCGCGCTCGTCATCGGGGCCTACGACGGCTTCTTCGGCCCCGGGACCGGGACCTTCCTCATCTTCGGCTTCGTCCTCTTCTTCGGCGCCGGGATGCGCGAGGCCTCGGCCGACGCGAAGGTGGTGAACTTCGCCTCCAACCTGGCCGCGGTCGCCCTCTTCGCCTCGCGGGGGCTGGTGGCGTGGAACGTGGCGCTCCCCATGGCGGCCGGGCAGTTCGCCGGCGGGCTGGCCGGGGCCCACCTCGCCGTCCGGGGCGGCGACCGGCTGGTCCGCTGGGTGGTGCTGGCCGTCGTCCTGGCACTCGTCGTGAAGCTCGGCGCCGACCTCCTGCGCGTGTGAGGAAGCCGGCGACCGGCCTGCACGCTCCGTCCTTCTTGGGGCTTCGCCTGGTTCCTGCGTGAAGAACGTCGCTCGATCTGGAATCGAGGGTCTGGTGGGAAGTGGAGTCGCATCACCCTCGCATTCCAGGCAAGACAGGCCACTCGCTTTGCTCTCCGTGACGTTGATGGTGGCCGCCTGCAGCTCGTCGACCGGGCCCGAGGGAGTGCCCGACACCTTCACCTATTGCGGCGAAACCACCGGATACACGCCGTCGACCACGGGCCAGGTCGCCATCCTCAACGTCCGCGCGGGGTGCGTGCTCGGGATCGGGGCGTCCCTGAGCGTGCAGCCCGGGATCCGGACGGGAGGCGTCTCCTTCATCACGGGGATCCCGCTCGACACGCAGGGCACCGGCGGGCAGACCACGAACACGGGGACGGGTACCTACCCGCTCACCGTGGGCACCGAGTACTTCTTCTCCACTGCGCTCAAGGTGCCTGCGCCCGCCGCACTTTGCGGTTGCCAGACCATCGCCCAGGTCATCCAGGGCGAGATCCCGGCCCCGTAGGGCTCGCCCGCGGATAGGATCGGGACATGGCCCCGATCGCGAAGCACCCCGAGCCCAGGGACCTCCTGGTCAGCGCCGACCGGCGCGCCGCCCAGGAGGAATCGTTCAGCCACCCGCTCAACCCGGCCTCCGAGATCCACGGCACCACGCTCTCCCGCCTCACCGGCCTCGTGAAGTGCGGGGTCAACTTCATGCGCATCCCCCCGGGCAAGGAGTCGTTCCTCCACCACGTGCACCTCGTGGACGAGGAGTGGATGTACGTGATCTCCGGAGCGGGCGAGCTGCGCATCGGCGACGAGCACTTCGCCGTGGGCCCGGGCGACTTCGCCGGCTTCCCGCCCCGCACCCACGCCCATCACCTGCGCAACACCGGGACCGAGGACCTCGTGTACCTCTCCGGCGGCGAGGCGGTGGACTTCGGCATCGCGGACTTCCCCGACCAGGGGTTGCGCATGATGCACGCCGGGAAGGAGGCCAAGGTCTACCCGCTCTCGGCGGGAAAGAATTTGTTCGGGGAGTGAAGCGCGAGGAGCGGCCGCTTACGGCCCGTCCGGGAGGTGCACGCCTCCCGATCCGTGCCTAGCCACGGCTCCACCGGGCAATCCCGTCCGGCAGAAGGAGCTCCTCATGGCACGCGCGATCCCCATTCCCCCTGGCGCCCCCGCCGTCACCCCCAATCTCGCGATTCACGGTGCGTCGCAGGCGATCGAGTTCTACCGGCGCGCCCTGGGGGCCGACGAGAAGGGCCGGATGCCCTCGCCCGACGGGAAGGCCATCTGGCACGCCGAGCTGCGGGTCGGCGACTCGGCGGTCTTCCTCCACGACGACATGCCGGGAATGGGACCGCCGGCCCCCACGCGGGAGCACCCGGCGCCGGTCGGCTTCTGGCTCTGGGTGAAGGACGCGGACGCCGCCTACCAGCGCGCCGTCGGGGCCGGCGCCGCGGTGGTCATGCCCCCGGCCGACCAGTTCTGGGGCGACCGGACCGCCACCGTCGCCGACCCCTTCGGCTACGCCTGGACCTTCGCCACCCACGTGAAGGACATGAGCCAGGAGGAGATGCAGAAGGCCGGCGAGGAGTTCGCCCGCAAGAACGGGATGAAGTAGGGCGCGGGGCGCCGGCCCGCCGGTTCAGCAGCGCTCGTACTTCCAGTTGCGGCTCTTGCCCTCGGCCATCCACGCGATGGCCTGGGCGAGCCGCCGCGCGCGGGTGTCCGCCCCCTTCGCCTCGACAATCCACTCCACGTACTCGCGGCGCCTCGAGGGGCCGAGCGCCTGGAAGGTCGTCCCGGCCCGGGTGTTCCCCTTCAGTGCCGCGGCGAGGTCCGGTGGAACCTTGGCCTCCGGCTTCGGGGCCCTCTTCTTCGGGGCGCGCGGCGCCTTCGCCCGGGCCTCGTTCCGCGCCGCGGCCACCTTCAGTACCCTCGCGAGCCTCGCCTTCGGCGGCAGGTCGGAGAGCGCGGTGATCCGTCCGAACTGCCCCATGGCGTCGCCGCGCGCATCGCCTCCGAGCAGGTCCTCCGCGCCGCGAACATGGAAGGCGCAGTGGGCCTTGAAGGCGGCGAGGCCGCAGAGGATCCCTCCGTGCATGAAGTGGGGCATCCCCCACTTGATCGTCTCCTCCACGCCGGGGACGGCCGCGTGCACGACCGCACGCAGGTGGGTGAGGACGGGGCGGGCGAAGGGCGCCGCCCTCGCGATGTAGGCGTCGACGCGGGGATCCCTGGTGGGCATGGCTGCGGATGTAGCGGAGCGCGGGCCGCCCGGCCACCTTGCCTCCCGCCCCCCGTCACCATAGGACCCGGGGCATGTCCGCGATCGCCGTCCTGATGCTCCTCGCCCTCGCCGCCCCGCCCGACTCCATCGCCCCGCCCCCGCCCGCTGCTCCGGCGCCGGCCGATCCGGTGGCCCAGCTGGTGGGCGTGCTGGCGCGGCTCCCCGCCACGACGCCGGTCCGGGCACGCGTCGAGCACCGGGCGACCTTCACGCAGGGCGAGGAGGAGAAGGCGCCTGCGACCGGCACGGTGACGGCGACCGCGGCCTCGGGTCCGGAGGGGCTGCGGATCACCTGGAGCCCGACCCTCCTCGCGCGAGCCGAGGCCGAGGAGCGGGAGCGACTCCAGAACCCCGATGCCGACGCCCCCACCCGCGATGCCGTGGGCGACCTGCGCACGCTCGCGGTCGCCCGTGCGCTCGACGCCGTTCCCGAGTTGCTGCGGTCGCTCTACGACGCCAGGGTGCTCGAGGACAAGGTGGAGCCGTTCGAGGGAGCGCCCACCCGGGTCCTCCTCCTCCAGGTGAAGCCGGCGATCGCCACACGGGACCGGAAGTACGTGAAGGACGTCGAGGCGACGGCCCGGATCTGGCTCGGCCCCGACGGCGTTCCCCTGGCCGCGGAGAGGCGCGTGCTCCTCAAGGGGCGCATCTTCCTCATCATCACCTTCGAGATCGAGCAGAAGGACCTCTTCCGATTCGCCCGGAGCGGGGATCGCCTGGTGGTGGTGCGGCACGAGAGCGACTCCCGGTCGGCGGGAGCCGGGGAGAGGAGGGACCGGCACGCGCTGACGGTGCTCAGCCTGGTGGAGTGAGGACCGCTACTTCACCCCGAAGACGACCTCCACCCGCGCGCCGTACTCGAGCTCTCCCTCGGCCACCGGAGCGGGAGCCGAGTCGGCCGCCATGGACCGGGCCATCATCGGCCGGATCATGGGCCGGGGGGAGACGCCCTCCTCCGCCACGGAGAGGAACTCGCCGAGCTCCACGCCGGCGGCCATGGCGATGGCCTTGGCCTTCTCCCGCGCCGCCGCGTAGGCCAGGGCCAGCGCCTCGAGCTGCTGCGGCTTCGGATCGAGCTTCTCCATGCGCAGCGCCTGGAGCTGGTTCGACCCGGCCGCCGTCACCGCGTCGAGGATCTTGCCCAGCCTGGGGAGCTCGCGCACCTTCACGTCGGCCGCGGTGGAGACCCGGTAGCCGGCGATGGGCTGCGGCTTCCCGTCCTTCCAGGGCCGGTCGATGGTGACGTCGTAACGGACGGTGCGGACGTCCCGGGCGGGCACGCCGGCCTGCGCCACGGCGTCGAGGACCGCCTTCATCTTGGTGTTCACCTCGGCGGTGGCGGCGCCCACCGTCCTGGCGGTGGCCTCGACACCCACGGTGAACGACGCCGAGTCGGGGGCCACCGACACCTTGCCCTCCCCGGAGACGGCGATGCTCCGGGGCGGGCGGGGCGGCATGCCCGGGCCGGGCATCGGCGCACGCAGGGAGGTGTCCTGGGCCAGCGCGCTCCCGCAGGGGACCGCGAGGAGCAGGGCCGCGACGACGGGGAGCGCGCGCCTCGTCATGATCAGGCCTTGGCCTTCGGCTGGGGGACGCCCGCCGCGCCGGCCGCGCCGACCGGACCGCCAGGCACCAGGTTGACGGGGTTCATGGCCCTGGCGAGCTGCTCGTAGAGCGCGTACTTCTCGCTGGCGAGCCGCTGCGCCTCGTCGACCAGCTTCTTGTAGTTGTCCGGGTCGAGCTGCTCGACCATGCGGAAGCGGGTCTCCATGGCCATGAACTGGGCGATGGTGGCCTTGGGGACTCCGCTGTCGAGCTTGAGCGGGCTCTCGCCGAGCGCCGCCTTGCGCGGGTCGTAGCGGAAGATGGGCCAGTAGCCCGAGTTCACCGCCATCTCCTGGTGCGCCATGGAGTCGGCCATGTCGTAGCCGTGGGCGATGCAGTGGCTGTAGGCCACGATCACCGACGTGCCCGGGTAGCTGTCGGCCTCCTTCATGGCGTTCACGCTCTGCACGTCCTTGGCCGCCATGGCCACGCGGGCCACGTAGGCGTGTCCGTAGGTCATGGCCAGCATGGCCAGGTCCTTCTTCTGGACCGACTTGCCGCCCATGGCGAACTTGGCCGCCGCGCCCATCGGGGTGGCCTTGGAGGCCTGGCCGCCGGTGTTCGAGTAGACCTCGGTGTCGAGGACCAGGATGTTCACGTCCCGCCCCATGGCGATGACGTGGTCGAGGCCGCCGAAGCCGATGTCGTAGGCCCAGCCGTCGCCGCCGACGATCCAGATGCTCTTCTTCACCAGGTAGTCGGAGATCTGCTCGAGGCGGCGCGCCGACGGCAGGTCGACCGACGCCAGCTTGGAGCGCAGCACGTTGACGCGCCCGCGCTGGGCCTCGATCCCGACCTCGGAGGCCATGTCGGCCTCGAGGAGCTCCTTCACCAGGTCGCCGCCGACGCGGCCGGTCACGTCGGAGAGCAGGTACCGGGCGTGCTCGGTGAGCTTGTCGACCGCGAGCCGGATGCCCAGGCCGAACTCGGCGTTGTCCTCGAACAGCGAGTTGGCCCAGGCCGGGCCGCGTCCCGCGTCGTTCTTGGTGTAGGGCGTGGTCGGGAGGTTCGCGCCGTAGATCGAGCTGCAGCCGGTGGCGTTGGCGATGATGGCCCGGTCGCCGTAGAGCTGGGTGAGCAGCTTGATGTACGGGGTCTCGCCGCAGCCGGCGCAGGCGCCCGAGTACTCGAAGAGCGGCTCGAGGAACTGGGTGCCCTTCACGTCGAGCTTCACCTTGGTGCGGTCCGGGTCGGGCAGCGCCAGGAAGAACTCGTAGTTGCGCTTCTCCTTCTCCCGGATCGGCGCCATGGCCGACATGTTGATGGCCTTGTGCCCCTTCTCGGTCTTCGACTCGGCCGGGCAGAACTCCACGCAGACGCGGCACCCGGTGCAGTCCTCGGGCGCCACCTGGATGGTGTACTTGGCCCCCTTCACGTCGGCCGACTTGAAGTCCATGGCCTTGAAGGTGGAGGGCGCGACCTGGAGGTCGTCGGCCGGGTAGTACTTGGCGCGGATGGCGGCGTGCGGGCAGATGAGCGCGCACTTGTTGCACTGGATGCAGAGCGCCGAGTCCCACACCGGGATCTCGAGGGCGATGGCCCGCTTCTCCCACTGGGTGGTGCCGGTCGGCCAGGTGCCGTCCACCGGGAACGCCGAGACCGGCAGAAGGTCGCCCTTGCCGGCCATCATGATGGAGGTGACCTTCTTCACGAAGTCGGGGGCCTGGTCGGAGACCAGCGGCGGCCGGGGCTGCCCGGTCACCCTCTTGCCGTCGAGCTTCACCTCGTGCATGTGGGCGAGCGTCGCGTCCACCGCCTCGAAGTTCTTCTTCACCACCTCGGCGCCCTTGCGGCCGTACGTCTTCTCGATGGCCTTCTTGATGAGCTCGATGGCGCGCTCGCGCGGCAGCACGCCGGAGATGGCGAAGAAGCAGGTCTGCATGATGGTGTTGATGCGGCCACCCATGCCGGTGTCCTTGGCCACCCGCACCGCGTCGATCACGAAGAAGCGCAGCTTCTTGTTCAGGATCTCGGCCTGCACCTCGGCCGGCAGCTGCTCCCAGACGTCCTCGGGCGCGTGCGGCGTGTTGAGCAGGAAGACCGCGCCCGGGGCCGCGGCGTCGAGCATCTCGTACTTCTCGAGGAAGCTGGACTGGTGGCAGGCCACGAAGTTGGCGCTGGTCACCAGGTACGAGCTGCGGATCTGCTCCGGCCCGAAGCGCAGGTGCGAGACGGTGACGCTGCCGGACTTCTTCGAGTCGTAGACGAAGTAGCCCTGGGCGAAGTTGGGCGTGTCCTCGCCGATGATCTTGATGGAGTTCTTGTTCGCGCCCACCGTGCCGTCGGCGCCCAGGCCCCAGAAGTGGCAGCGGACCACTTCCTTGCCCTCGGTCTGGTAGGTCGGGTCGTAGGGGAGCGAGAGGTGGGTGACGTCGTCGTTGATGCCCACCGTGAAGTGGCGCTTGGGGCGGGTGTGGGTGAGCTCGTCGTAGACCGCCTTCACCATCGCCGGCGTGAACTCCTTGGAGGAGAGGCCGTAGCGCCCGCCGATCACCGTGATCTCGTGGTGGAAGCGGTCGATGTGGGCCTGCTGGGCCTCGCGGAGCGCGGTGACCACGTCCTGGTAGAGCGGCTCGCCCAGGCTGCCCGGCTCCTTGGTGCGGTCGAGGACGGCGATGGAGGTGGTGGTGCGGGGCAGCGCCTTCATGAAGTGCCCGAGCGAGAAGGGCCGGTAGAGCCGGACCTTCACGAGACCCACCTTCTCGCCCCTGGCGATCAGGTCGTCGATGGTCTCGTGCGCCACCTCGGCGCCCGAGCCCATCATGACGATGACCCGCTCCGCCTCGGGGTGCCCGACGTAGTCGAAGAGGTGGTACTGGCGCCCGGCGACCTTGGCGAAGTCGTCCATGGACGCCTGCACGATCTCGGGGGTGTCGGTGTAGAAGCCGTTGCAGGCCTCGCGCGCCTGGAAGAAGGCGTCGGGGTTCTGGGCGGTGCCGCGGATCACCGGGGCGTCCGGGTTGAGCGCCCGGGCGCGGATGGCCGAGACCAGATCGTCGGTGATCATCCTCCGGAGGTCGTCGTCGTCGAGCAGCTCGATCTTGGCGACCTCGTGCGACGTGCGGAAGCCGTCGAAGAAGTGGAGGAAGGGCACCCGGCACTTCAGCGTGGCGCGCTGGGAGATGAGCGCGAAGTCGTGGGCCTCCTGCACCGAGTTGGAGGCGAGCAGCCCGAACCCGGTCTGCCGCACCGCCATCACGTCGGAGTGGTCGCCGAAGATCGAGAGCGCGTGGGTGGCGAGGGTGCGCGCCGACACGTGCATGACGAACGGCGTCAGCTCGCCGGCGATCTTGTACATGTTGGGAATCATGAGGAGCAGGCCCTGCGACGCCGTGAAGGTCGTCGTCAGCGAGCCGCCCTGGATGGCGCCGTGGACCGCCCCGGCCGCGCCGCCCTCCGACTGCATCTCCACCACGGTGGGGACGAGGCCCCAGATGTTCTTCTTGCCGAAGGCCGACCACTCGTCCGCCCACTCGCCCATGTTCGAGGACGGGGTGATGGGATAGATGGCGATGACCTCGTTGATGCGGTGGGCGACCGAGGCGACTGCCTCGTTGCCGTCCATGGTCACCATCTTCCGCTGCTTCTGCTGCTTGGACATGAGTCCTCCGGCCGCTCGGACCGCGCGTTGGGTGGTTCGTGAGGGGGAGGCATTCTACCCCGACCCCGGCGGGATGTGCCCTTCCGGAACGCGCAATCGGTCGTGACCGACCCCCGAACGGTGGTTGACAAAAGTCAAGACGGGAAGCGGCCCGCCGTGCCGTCACCTTGCGGGGCGCGTGTAGACCGTCTTCCCGCCCTTCACCGTCTCGACCACCTTCACGTCGCGGAGCCGCGCGGGGTCCACCTTCAGGGGGTTCGCGGACAGGAGGACCAGGTCGGCGACCTTCCCCGCCTCGAGCGTCCCCCGCTCCTTCTCTTCCCGGTACTGGTAGGCGGCGTCGGCGGTGATGGCCCGGAGCGCCTGGAGGGTCGAGATCCTCTCGCCGGGGCCGATCGCCTTTCCGGACTTGCTCAGCCGGTTCACCGCCGACCAGACCGTGAACATCGAGTCGAGCGGCGTCACCAGGAAGTCGGTGTGGTTCGTGAAGCGGATCCCGCGGGCGGCCGCCGACGCGGCCGGGCTGATGGCCTGTCCCCGCTCCACGCCCACCAGCCTCGGATAGTCGTCGCCCCAGTAGAAGGTGTGGTTCGTGAAGAACGACGGGACCATGCCGAGCCTCACGTAGGCGTCGAGCTGGTCGGGGCGGGCGAACTGGCTGTGGACGACCACGGTTCGCGCGTCGTCCTTCGCCGTGAGTCCCACGTCGTCCTGGGCCTGGATGACCATGTCGATCGAGGCGTCGCCGTTGGCGTGGGCGAAGAGCTGTCCGCCGCCGGCGCGGGCCGTGCGCAGCGCGGTCGAGAGCTCCTCGGGGGTGACGGAGGGCTGCCCGCGCCAGGGCGACTGCCCCTCCGGACCGGGGACGAGGTAGGGCTTCGTGTAGTAGCCGGTTCCCCCCTGGGGCGAGCCGTCGACGATGGCCTTCAGGCCGGCGATCTTCACGTGGTCGACGTTGACGCCGAATGCGAGTTCCGGCTTCCCGGCCATCTTCGGCCCCGAGTGGAGCTCCGGCAGCGCGATCACGTCGATGACGAGGAGCCCCCGGCGGGCGGCGGCGCGCAGCGCGGGGATGGCCTCGAGCGGCGTCGCTCCCTCGGTGGCCACGGTGTAGCCCTGGGAGAAGTAGCTGCGCTGGGCCGGCTCGAGCGACCCGGCGAGGACGGCCGGGGAGGGCATGGGGAGCTTGGGTTCCAGCGGGAGGAAGGCATTCTCCATCACCAGGCCGGCCGGCTCATTCGTCCCCGGCTCGCGGACGATGATCCCGCCCGGCGGAGTGGGCGTTTCCGGGCCGACCCCCAGGAGCTCCAGGGCCTTCGAGTCGAAGACCGCCCCGTGCATCGGAGACGTGGAGCAGCATCACCGGGTTCCCGGGGAAGGCCGCGTCGAGGTCGCGCCGGTTGACGTCCCGCTTCTCGGCGAGGCCGATGGAGTCGTAGCCGTAGCCGACGATCCAGTCGCCTGGCTTCGCCTTCTGGCGGGCCGCCTGCTTCGCGAGCACCGCCAGGATGTCGGGGATGGACCTCACCGGCCCGACGGGCGGAAGCGACACGTTGGCCCAGTCCGCCACCACGACCGCGGCCAGGAAGTGGGAGTGGGGGTCGACGAACCCGGGGAGCAGCGCCCGCTTGCCGAGCTCGACCACCTTCGTCGCCGGACCGCGCAGCTTCATCACCTCGGCGCGGGTCCCCACCGCCGCGATGCGCCCGTTGCGCACCGCGAGCGCCTCCGGGGCCGGCTGGCCCTCCACCATGGTGAGGATGTCACCGTCCGTGTAGATGACGTCGGCGGGAGGGAGCACGGACAGGGCGAGGGAGGCGAGCATCGCGAGCATGGAGTTCTCCGGGCGCACGGGCTTGCGCGTCCGGGCATGCTACGCCCGCGATCCAGGCCAGGGCACGTCCCTCAAGGGCTGGCCCTCCGATCGGACCTGCTAGGCGACGGCCACGCGCGGGGCGTCGGCCCAGAGCCCTTCCAGGTCGTAGAAGCCGCGGGCCTCGGGCGACATCACGTGGATCACCACGTCGCCGAAGTCGAGGAGGACCCAGCCGCCGCCGCTGCGCCCCTCGGCCCCCAGCCGCTGCGCGCCGAGGCCGGTCAGCCGGTCGTCGACCGCGTCGGCGATCGCCGCCGCCTGGCGATCGCTGTCGGCGGAGAGGAGCACGAAGTAGTCGGCCACGCCGGAGAGGCCGCGCACGTCGAGGATGATCGGGTTCTCCGCCTTCTTGTCGGCGCCGGCGGCCACGGCGGCGCGGGCGCGGAGCTGACCGTCGTCGGGCGGGAGGGTGACGGCGACGACGGGCGCCGAGACCGGTGCGGCCGGCGCTGCGGCCTTGCGCGGGGGGACCTTGGCGCCGGGCCGGAGCGCGGCCTGCTTCATTCCGGGACGCGCCGCCTTGGCGGCCGGGGCGGTCTTCCGTCCCTGCGCCGGCCTGGCGGCCTTCCCGACGTAGAACTTCTTGGCGGGCGCCTTGCCCTTGCCGGCCGGCTTCGCCTTCGGTCCCGCGCGCTTCGCGAACGTCTTCTTCGCCGGCTTCCTGCCCTTGGTCACCTTCGCCATTCGTGTGCTTCCTCTCTCAGGTGCGAACGTTTCCGCGCCCCTCGACCACGTACTTCTGCGTGGTGAGCTCCTCGAGCCCCATGGGGCCGAACGCGTGCAGCTTGGTGGTGCTGATGCCGATCTCGGCGCCGAGCCCCAGCTCGCCGCCGTCGTTGAAGCGGGTGGATGCGTTGACCATCACGGCGCTCGCCTCCACCTCCCGCTCGAAGCGGCGGGCGGCGGCGAGGTCGTTCGTGACGATGGCCTCGGTGTGGAGGGAGCCGTGGCGCGCGATGTGGGCCAGGGCGCCGTCGAGGTCGCCCACCACGCGGATGGCCAGGATCTTGTCGAGGAACTCCTTGCCGTAGTCCCCCTCGGAGGCCGGGATGCAGGGAACGCCGGCGCGGGAGAGGATGGCCAGCGAGGTGGGGTCGCAGCGCAGCTCGACGCCCTCGGCGGCGAGCGCCTTCCCCACCGCGGGCAGGAGCCGGTCGGCGGCGCCCCGGTGCACGAGAAGGCACTCGGTGGCGTTGCAGACGCCGGGCCGCTGGACCTTGCCGTTCACGGCGATGGCCACCGCGTCGGCCTCCCCGGCCGTCTCGTCGAGGAAGAGGTGGCAGATCCCCTGGTAGTGCTTCACCACCGGCACCCGCGAGCGCTCGGCCACGGCGCGGATGAGTCCGGGGCCGCCGCGCGGGATGGCCAGGTCGATGAGGTCGTCGAGGGCGAGCAGCTCGAAGGTGGCCTCCCGGTCGGCCACCGGGACCACCTGGGCGGCGGCGGCGGGAAGGCCGGCCGCCTCGAGCCCCTCGGCGAAGGCCTTCCCCAGGGCCAGGGAGGAGGCCAGCGCGTCGGAGCCCGGGCGCAGGATGCAGGCGTTGCCGCTCTTCACGCAGAGTGCCGCGGCCTCGACGGTGACGTTGGGGCGGGCCTCGTAGACCATGAGCACCACGCCCAGCGGGATGCGCACCTTCTTCACCGAGAGTCCGTTGGGTCGGCTCCAGCTGCTGGTGACGCGGCCCACCGGGTCGGGGAGCGACGCGACCTCCCGGATGGCGGTGGCGATGGCCTCGAGCCGCTTGGGGTCGAGCCGGAGCCGGTCGAGGAAGGCGTCGGTGGCCCCGGCGCCTCCGGCGGCGGCCAGGTCGGCCCGGTTCGCCTCCAGGATGGCGGGCGCGTGGGCCAGGATCGCGGCGGCGGCGGCGCGGAGCGAACGGTCCTTCACCTCGGAGGAGGCGCGGGAGAGGTCACGGGAGGCCCTCTTCGCGTCGGCGGCGAGCGCGCGCATTCGGAGCGCGAGCCCGGGATGCTCCCCGCTCATCGCGAGGCCTGGCCTGGGTCGGTGAGGACCATGTCGTTCCGGTGGACCACTTCGTCCAGGTACTTATAGCCCAGCGCGCGCTCGATCTCGCTCGACTTCAGGCCGGCGATGCGCCGCACCTCGTCGGCGCCGTACCCGGCCAGGCCCCTGGCGAAGGGGGGCTCCCCGGCCACCGCGATGTCGACCGGGTCGCCCACGCCGAAGCCGCCCTCCACCCCGCGGACGCCGGACGGCAGCAGGCTCTTCCCCTGGTCGGTCAGGGCCTTGCGGGCCCCGGCGTCCACCAGGATGGTCCCCTTGCCCCGCGCGGCGAGCGTGAGCCACTCCCTGCGCCCGGCGCGGTGCTCGGCGGCCGGTCGGAAGTACGTCCCCAGCGGCTCGCCCTCGATGAATGCGGCGATCGCGCCGGCCCGCCGTCCGGAGAGGAGCACGGTTCCCACCCCCTGCGTGGCGAGCCGCTTGGCCGCCGCGAGCTTGGTGGTCATGCCGCCCACGCTCCGTTCGCTCCCGGCGCCGCCGGCCATGCGCTCCACCTCGGGAGTGACGCGGACGACGTCGGGGACGAGCCGCGCCGCGGGGTGACGCGGGTCCCGGTCGTAGAGCCCTTCCACGTCGGTGAGCAGGGCGACGAGGTCCGCCCCCACGCAGGTGGCGACCAGCGCCGCCAGGCTGTCGTTGTCGCCCACCTTGATCTCGTCGACCGCCACGGTGTCGTTCTCGTTCACCACCGGGACGACGCCGCGCTCGATGAGGGCCTCGAAGGTGTGGCGGGCGTTCAGGAAGCGCTTGCGGCTGGCCAGGTCGTCGGCGGTGAGGAGCACCTGTGCGACGACGCGCCCGTGCGCTCCGAGCGCACGTCCCCATTCGGCCATCAGGTCGGGCTGCCCCACCGCGGCGGCGGCCTGCTTGGTGGCGATGTCCCAGGTCTTGCGCGGCGAGCGCACCAGGCCGAGCCGGTCGGCTCCGAGCGCGATGGCGCCCGAGGAGACGAGCACGACGCTGCGCGTCCGGGAGATCTCGGCGAGCTCGGAGGCGAGCCGCTCGCAGTTCCCGCGGTCGAAGTGGCCGGCGGCGTCGGTCAGGGTCCCGGTGCCGACCTTGACGACGAGGCGGCGGGTCTTTCCGAGGGAGCGGCGGGGCACGGGGCCATCTTACGCGAGGGTTGGGCGAGGCCCGCCTGCCCTGGGGAGACTTTTCTTCGAAAATCGCCCTGGCCCCAAGGCACGTGCCACATCATGCCCCATTGTAGGGGTATTGATTTTTTTGACGCGTAAAGTCGTCGCTCAATACATGTAGGCAAGCCAATAATGCGATTGCCCCCAAAGATTGACGCATGAACATTTGTCACTCCTAGGGGTCATTGATCCAAAGCATTTTGAAGGGTGAGTTGGCGCTCCCCGAAGGGGGATCACCCGAACAAGGAGCGACGACTCATGAGAACTCCAACTCTCGCCGTTGGCCTGGCATTGCTCGTCGCGCTGGGCATTGCCCCGCTCCCGGCCGCAGCCACGTCCACCCTCTACACGAACAATTGCAGTGGGTGCCACTCCGCAACCGTGACCACCTGCAACGGTTGCCACGCGCACGGCACCCACGCCTCGAGCGCCAAGACCGGCATCAACGTCACGGGCACCACCGACAAGACTTCCTACGCTCCCGGCGAAACCGTGACCGTCACGGTGACCGGTGGGTACCGGACCGGCTGGATCCGCGCCTATCTCTACGACCAGAACATGGTCCAGCTCCGCATCAGCACCGGTCCGAACGGAGACGGTGGTGGCGCGGGGTATCCCGTCACCTTCACGGCACCGGCCCCGACGACGCCGGGAAGCTACAGCTGGAACGTCGCCTGGTACGGAAACCAGTGGGACAGCAGCAGCGGAACCTTCGGCGCGCGCTGGACGCCCGACCCGAACAACCCGAACCACGGGCAGGAGATCGTGACCACGAACTCCTTCACCGTCGCCGCGGCCGCCGCTCCCACCATCGCGCTCTCGCCCGCCACCCTCAACTTCGGAAACGTGAACACCGGCGCCACGGCGACGCTCCCTTCCCAGATCCAGAACACCGGCACCGCCTCGCTCACCGTGACGGCCATCGCGCGCTGCACGGCCCCGGCCACGAGCACCGAGTTCACCTGGACGGCGCCGGCGCTGCCCTTCACGGTCGCCCCCGGCGGCTCGGCCACGCTGTCGGCATCCTACGCGCCGACCGCGGCCGGCACGGACACCGGGTGCATCGCGCTCACCACGAACGCCTCGAACGGACCCACGACGAACCTCGCGGTGACCGGCACCGGCGTCGTGCCCGCCGCTCCGCGGATCGCGGTGGCGCCCGCGACGCTCGCCTTCGGCAACGTCACGGTGGGCGCGACGAGCGCGCAGACGTTCACCATCTCCAACACGGGAACGGCCGCGCTCACCGGCACGGTGGCGCGCGCGACGGGGACGAGCACCGAGTACACCTTCTCTCCGGCCTCGTTCAACGTCGCGGCCGGCGCGAGCCAGGTCGTCACCGTCACCTACGCGCCGACGGGCATCGGCGCCGACACCGGCTCGATCGCGGTGAGCAGCAACGACCCCACCGCACCGACCACCAGCGTGCCCGTCTCCGGCACCGGAGTCGCCGCGCCCGCACCCGCGATCGCGCTCTCCCCGGCCGCGCTCACGTTCGGGTCGGTCACCGTCGGCGGGTCCGCATCCCTCCCCGTCCAGGTCCAGAACGCCGGCACGGCGCCTCTCACCGTGACCGCCATCGCCCGCTGCACGAGCCCGGTCACCAGCACGGAGTTCGGCTGGTCGCCCCCCGCCCCCTTCACCGTCGCCGCAGGCGGCAGCACCACCGTCACCGTGACCTACGCGCCGACGGCTGCCGGCGCGGATGCGGGCTGCCTCACCTTCTCGAGCAACGACACCGCCAGGCCCACCGTGAACCTGGACGTCTCCGGCACCGGCCAGGTAGCCGCGGCGCCGAAGATCGCGGTGGCGCCGACCGCGCTCGCCTTCGGAAACGTGACCGTGGGCTCGCCCAGCGCGAAGACCTTCACGATCTCCAACACCGGGACCGCGTCGCTCACCGGCACGGTCGCGCGCGCCGCGGGGACGAGCACCGAGTACGCCTTCTCCCCGGCCTCGTTCAACGTCGCCGTCGGTGGCAGCCAGGTCGTGACCGTCACCTACACGCCCACCGACACGACGACGGACAACGGGTCCATCACCGTGTCGAGCAACGACACCACCGCCCCCACGACCGGCGTGACGCTCTCGGGGTCCGGGGTGACCACCCCCGCCCCGTCCATCGCCCTCACCCCGGCCACCCTCTCGTTCGGCTCGGTGGTCCTGGGCAGCACGGCGACCCTCACCGCGCAGGTGAGGAACTCCGGGACGGCGACCCTGAACGTGACCAGCATCGCCCTCTGCGGCGGAAGCAGCCCCGAGTTCGGCTGGTCGCCCTCGGCGCCGCTCTCCATCGCGCCGGGACAGGCCACGACGCTGACCGTCACCTACCAGCCCAGCGCCGAGGGAACCGACTCCGGTTGCCTCGCCATCTCCAGCAATGACGCGGCGAGCCCGGTCGTGAACCTCGGCGTCGGAGGTACCGGCGTCGCCCAGGCCGTCCCGGCCGTCGCCCTCTCCCCGACGTCGCTCGACTTCGGAACCGTCACCGTCGGGAGCTCCGCCTCCCGGACGGCCAGCATCCAGAACACCGGAACGGGTCCCCTGAGCGTGACCGACATCTCGCTCTGCTCCGGGACGAGCCCCGAGTTCACCTGGTCCCCGTCGGCGCCCCTGACGGTGGCCGCCGGGCAGAGCGCGACGCTCACCGTGACCTACCGGCCCACCGAGGCCGGCGCCGACACGGGCTGCGTGGCCATCGCCTCGAACGACCCGGCGAAGCCGACCGCGAACCTTCAGGTCAACGGCGCGGGCAGCCAGCCTCCCGTTCCGAGCGTGGACGCCGACCTCGACATCGACGAGATCGAGGTCAAGAGGCAGGTGGAGGACGTCTCCAAGCCCTCCTCGCTCGTGCTCAAGCTGAAGGTGAGGAACCGGAGCAACGTCCTCGGCATCGGCTCGGCCACCCTGGTCGGCACCATCGCCAGCCTCGAGGTGTACCGGCAGTCGATCCCTCTCGAGGTCAGGGCCCAGGAATCCTCGGAGGTCCGGTTCCCGCCGTACGCGGTGGCTGCGAAGTCGTCCGGGACGATCCTCTGGAAGGTGACGGTCGAGGACCAGAACCCGGACGTCGACGTCGCCACGGCGACCACCGTCCTCGGAAAGAAGTCCGGCCACGACGGTGGTGACGATTCCGACGATTCCGACGACCACGACGGCTACGGCAGCGGAGGCGCCCCCGGGGGCACCGTCGCCGACCTCACGGCGGAGGTCCCGCGAGGCACGGGCTGCAGCAGCACCGGTGGATCGGTCGGCTGGCTGGGCCTGGTCGGGCTGGGCCTGCTCGTCGGCACGCGCCGCCGGCGCCCGGAGCGGGTCCAGAAGGACTAGGCCACGCTGCCGAGCGGATCGAACGGGTCCGTGACGCGGGGAGGGGGTCAGCCCCCTCCCCGCTTCCTTTCGTGGGTTATGAAGGCACCGGATGCCGGCACCCACCCTCCTCTCCCTCCCCGAGGCGCGCCGCGTGGCGCTCTCGGCACAGGGTTTCGGGCGCGCCCGCCAGCGCCGGGAGCCGCGGGCGGAGGACCTGCTCGACACCGTGCGCCGGCTCGGGCTCCTCCAGATCGACTACGTCACGGTGGTCGTCCCTGCCCAGTACCAGGTGCTCTTCGCCCGCCACGGCCCCTTCGACCGGGCGCTCCTGGACGCGTTGCTCTTCGAGCGCCGGGCGCTCCTCGAGCAATGGGCGCACGAGGCCTCGATCGTCCCGGCGGAATCCTGGCCGCTGCTCGCCCACCGGCGGAAGGACCACCGGGCGCGCCCGTGGGGGTTCGACGGGTTCCTCGTGCGCGAGCCCGCCTACGTCGCCCGGGCCCTCACCCTGATCCGGGAGCGCGGCGCCCTCGCCGCCGACGACCTTCCCCATCCGGAGGGCCATCCCTCGCGCCTCGAGCACTCCTGGTACGGCACGGTGCGGCGGGCCACGCTGGAGGCGCTCTTCGGACGCGGCGTGCTGGCCATCGCAGGGCGCCGCCCCGACTTCGCCCGGCTCTACGACCTCGCCGAGCGGGTCGTCCCGCCCGCGCACCTCGAAGGCGCCGTGGAGCGTCACGCGGCCGAGAGGGAGATGCTGCGTACCGCCGCCCGGGCGCACGGCCTCGCCACCACCGGCGACCTGGCCGACTACTGGCGGTTGCCCGTGCGGGAGGCCCGGCCACGAATCGCCGAGCTCGCGGAGGCCGGCGAGATCCTCCCGGCACGGGTGGAGGGGTGGCGGGAACCGGCCTGGCTCCACCGGGACGCCCGGGCGCCGGCGCGTCTCGAGGCCATGGCGCTCCTCTCGCCGTTCGATCCCCTCATCTGGACGCGCCGTCGCACCTCCCGCCTCTTCGATTTCGAATACCGGCTCGAGATCTTCGTGCCGGAGGCGAAGCGGAGGCATGGCGCCTACGTGCTGCCGATCCTGCTCGGCGATCGGCTGGTGGGGAGGCTCGACCTCAAGGCCGACCGGGGCGCCGGCCGGCTCCTCGTGCGGAGCGCCCACCTCGAGCCCGGGGCCGCGCCGGGGCCCGTGGCGGAGGCAGCCGCGGCCGAGCTCGTCGCGATGGCCGCCTGGCTCGGCCTCGGGGCGGTGCGGGTCGGGCGGAGAGGCGGCCTGGCCCGCGCGCTCGCGGCGGCCGTCCGGGTGGCCCCCCGGCGGCTCCGCCGCTATGCTCCGGGCAATTCATGGAAGAGGTCCACGGCAACACCCTCGGGCTGAAGCAGAGCCAGCTCCACGCCCTCCGCCGCACCTACCGCCGCCGCGTCGACGCCGGGGAGGTGATCTCGCCCGAGCTGGCGCGCCATCTCACCGAGGTCTCCCGGGAGACGAACCGCCAGGTCGGCGTGCTCCTCGACCGCAAGGGCGACGTGCAGTGGGTGGTGGTCGGCGACGCCGGCAAGCTCACCCTGCCCGACGTGGGCCGCGCCCGCGCCGGCTCCCACCGACTGCGCGGCCTGCGGCTCGTGCACACCCACCTGCGCGGCGAGCCCCTCACCCGCGACGACCACACCGACCTGGCGCTCCTCCGGCTCGACTCGGTGACCGCCCTCGAGGTCAAGGACGACGGGCTCCCCGGCAAGGTCCACCTGGCGCACCTTCTCCCGGAGAACCCCCAGGGCGCGCTCTGGAAGGACGAGGTCGCACCATCGGTGCACGACCTCGACTACGACGCGGTGGAGGGCCCGCTGGCCCTCGAGGAGGAGTTCGCCCGGGCCTCGGCGATGCGCCGCACCGGCGGTCGCGAGCGAGCCATCCTGGTCGGCGTGGGCGGCAAGGGGAAGAGCCGGGCCGACGCCGAGTCGTCGCTCGCCGAGCTGCGGGAGCTGGCCCGCACCGCCGGCGTGGAGGTCATCGACGCATCGGTGCAGATGCGCCGCGACCCCGACCCGCGCACCCTCATCGGCAAGGGCAAGCTCGAGGACATCCTCCTCCGGTCCATGCAGCTCATGGCCGACCTCATCATCTTCGACGCCGACCTGTCGCCGTCGCAGGCCATCCACATCGCCGACGCCACGGCCCTCAAGATCCTGGACCGCACCCAGCTCATCCTCGACATCTTCGCGCAGCGGGCCCAGTCGGCGGACGGCAAGCTGCAGGTCGAGCTGGCCCAGCTCGAGTACCTCTATCCCCGTCTCGTCGGCCGCGACGACTCGCTCTCGCGCCTCGCCGGCGGCATCGGCGGACGCGGCCCGGGCGAGACCAAGCTCGAGATCGACCGGCGGCGCGTGCGCGACCGGATCACGCAGCTGAAGCGGCGCACCGAGGCGCTCTCCACCGACCGGCAGGTGCGGCGCAAGCGGCGGAACGAGCGCGGGCTCCCGGTGATCTCCATCGTCGGCTACACCAACGCCGGCAAGTCCACCCTGCTGAACGCCCTCACCGACTCGGAGGTGCTGGCCGAGGACAAGCTCTTCGCCACCCTCGATCCGACCAGCCGGCGCCTGCGCTTCCCGCGCGACCGCGAGGTGATCATCACCGACACGGTGGGCTTCATCCGCGACCTGCCCGAGGACCTGATCGCCGCCTTCCGGGCCACGCTGGAGGAGCTCGACGACGCCGACCTGCTGCTCCACGTCGCCGACGCGGCCGACCCGAGCCTCGACGCCCACGTCGCGGCGGTCGAGAAGATCCTCGGCGCTCTCGGCCTCTCCGAGACCCCGCGCCTGCTGGTCCTGAACAAGGTCGACCGGCTCCCGCCCGGCGAGGGATCGGCCGTCGCCGCGGCGCGCGGGGGGGTGGCCATCTCGGCGGCGACGCGGAGCGGACTGCCGGAGCTTCTCCACCGCTGCGACCGGATCCTCTGGAGGGACGGCCGGGTCTCGCTCTCCGACGTCTCGCGCAGCGCCGACGAGAGCGAGCCGGAGCCCACCCGCATCCTCCCCTCGGCGCCGATGCTCCGCGAAGGAACCTGACCCCCGATGCGCCTCCTCCTGCCCGTCGTGCTCGCGCTTTCCGCCGCATGCAGCCGCGGGGGCGCACCCTCCGCCGGGCCCACCGGTGCGCCGAAGCCGCCCCCCTCCTTCGACTGGGACCACCCGGCGGCCGCGCTCCGGATCGGCCCCGACGCGGTGGCGGCCGGCCTGGGCTCCTTCGCCTGGGAGGGCACGGCGGCCTGGTCGACGGCCCGTGGAGACCGGAAGGTCGAGGTCTCGGAGCGGCACGCCGTCCGCCAGCTCGCCACCGGCGAGTTCGCCGCCGAGGGCACCGTGGACCCCGGGCGAGGTCCTGGATCGGAGAGCGGGAAGCGGGTGATCTGGGCGAAGGGGATGAGCTACGCCCGGTCGCTCTACCCGGCCTCGGGCGAGTGGCGCGAGCGCCCCACCGATCACGGTCGCGGCGCCCGCCGCTTCCGGGACGAGAGCTTCTTCCTGGCCGGCGAGGTGGCCGGGCTCCTCGGTCCGGCGCTCGTCGCCTCCCCGGCCGGAACCGCCAGCGTCCTGGGTCGGCCGGCGCGGCGCTTCGCCCTCTCGCTCGACCGGGCGCGCTTCGTCCCGGGCCCGTCGCACCTCTCGGCCGAGCCCCCCGCAGGCGGCCCCGACAAGGAGACGAAGGCCCGGCTCGCGCTGCTCGACGGGCGCGAGCCCATCGACGCCTCCGGCGAGATGCTCCTCGACTCGGCCACCGGTGCTCCGCTGGCGGTGCGGATCTCGGCCTTGCTCGGCGTGAAGGGGGATCCGGAGGCGCGGGTCCGCGTCGACGTCGACGGCCGCCTCACCGCGCTCGGCGGCGCCGTGGCGCCGGTGGAGGCCCCCCGCAACGCCCTCCCCGACGAGCGCAAGCCCCGGGGGGTGGCCCGGGCCCTCGAGCAGGCCGGCCTCCGCAAGAAGAAGGGGGTCGAGGCCGCGCCGGGGGATCGGGCGGAGGACGAGGGCGACGGCGAAGACGGCGAGGAGTAGCCCCACCGGGCGACTGCTTCACCCTCGGTACTTGCGCCACTCCACCATCAGGCAGTGATCCTGCACCACCTGGATCCCGGCCCGGGCGAGCTCCTCGGCCGCGGCGTCGTTGCGGATGCCCAGCTGGAACCACACGACCCGCGGCTTCTTGGCCAGGATGTCGGGGAGGTGGGCGGGGATGTCCGAGGGCTTGCGAAAGACGTCCAGGACGTCGATCGTCCCGGGCACGTCGGCGACCTTCCGGTACACCTTCTTGCCCAGGATCTCCGTGGTCTCCGGGTAGTGCACCGGGATCGGGATCACCTCGCCGCCGTGACCCGCCACGTGCGCGGGCACGTAGTACGCGGCCTGGTCGGATTGCGCCTCGGTCTTGATCCCCAGCACCGCCACCCGCTTCGTTCCGCGCAGGAGCTCCC
This sequence comes from uncultured delta proteobacterium, assembly GCA_963818535.1. GTDB lineage: Bacteria > Myxococcota > Myxococcia > Myxococcales > Anaeromyxobacteraceae > CAIOAK01. Next base: position 148,229 of record CAWFSM010000001.1, read on the forward strand.
CGATGCGCGCGTCGTCCTCGATGAGGTTTTCCTTCCAGTCGGCCATGGACCCTCCTTGCGATACCGGGTGAGATCCCTTTAGGGCGCCCAGGGTCCGGTGCGCCCGAAAATTGGACAGGTCCCGGGAGGTGCCTAGGATTTCAGTCATGACGAAGAAGAAGACCGCCCAGGCCACAGTCACCGAAGCGTCCGCCCAGGCCGTGCTCCGCCGCCGCGGGGCCAGCCAGCTCGCAGCGGTCGAGGAGAAGGTGATGCGCATGCGGCTCGGCGCTGCCCTTCCCCGCAAGAGCGAGATCGAGTGGATGGGCACCGAGAGCGAGGAGCTCGCCATCGAGCTGCGCGCGCTCGAGATCGAGACCTACATGAAGCTGCGGGCCCACCAGGCCCGGCAGGCCCAGCGCGCCGCGCCCGCCGCCGCTCCGTCGACGTCGCGGACGAAGGAGAAGATCGTCCGCGCGCTCCGCCGCCGCGGACCGACCCGGTAGGTCCCCCTACTTCCCGGCCTCCAGGAGCACCCCCAGGGCCTCCGCCGCGCGAGCGAGCGGGGGCCTCTCCGTTTCCGGGCCGGGGCTGCCGGCGGCGAGCCTCCCGGCCAGCGCCTCCCCGGTCCTGGGGTTCCGCCAGTAGTCCTCGTCGAAGCGCTCCCGCAGGTCGTTCCGGATCCCCGCCGCCCAGGCGGCCCCGGCCAGCGCGGTCCGGTGGGCCTCCGCGTCGGCGTCACGCGACGCGAGCCCGTCGGGCCAGCTGGCCAGGGTGGCGAGCGAGAGGGCCTCCCGGTGTGTCTCGTGCCAGGCCTGGCCACCCAGGCCCCGCTCCACCTCGACCGCGACCCGGAGCGCGGCCGCGCGGGCCCGGAGCTGGAAGAGGAGGCGCAGGGCCAGCCGGCGGATCACGTCGCGGGAACGCCTGCGATCGTGCCCGGTCGCCGATTCGAGGAATCGGGGCTCGAGGAGCAGCCAGGACCCCAGCGCTCCGACCGTGGCCGGCAGCGCCGGGTCGCGGGTGGAGGGGCGCGAGGTGGCCGCGGCCGCCGCCCGGCCGGCGGCGTCGGGAAGGTCGAGCCAGTCGGAGAGCCCGCCCTGCCTGCGGAGCGACACCCGCCCTTCGAAGGCATGGGCCCCCGGCCACTTGGCCGCGCGGGCGGCGCCGTCGAGCCGGACGCGCCGGACGTCGATGCCGAGCCCGTCGAACCCCTCGAGGACGACCGGGGAGAGCGGCGCGGGGCGGAAGAGGCCGTCCAGGTCGCGGGAGGCGAGCAGGTGGAGGAGCTCGGTCCGGTCGAGGTCGCCGCGAGGCGGGAGCGCGAGCCCCTCCTGGCGCGCGAACCAGGCGAGGAGCTCCCGGTAGGCGTCCTCGGAAGCGGACAGGACCTCGTCGGCCTGGACCACGTCCTCCCACGCCGGGGTGAGCCCGAGCGAGGCGCGGGCCGCCGCACGTGCCTCCGCGGCGGCCTCGCGGGGAGCGGAGGAGGCGCGCGCACCCTCGGTGACGGCGCGTCCGAGCGCGGCGCGCCGGTCCCGGTCGCGCTCGTGCAGGAGGCCGAGGGCGGCGTCGGGAAGCCCCACCGCACCGTCGGGGCCGTTCCCCGTGGCGACCGCGTCGGCGGCGCGCCAGGATTCCTCCGGCCGGGCCGCCGCCCGCTCGGCGGCGAGACCGGCGACGCGCGCGGCGAGGTCCCGCTCCCCCTTCTCGCGGAGCATGGCCACCACGTCGCGGTGCGCGGCGACGCCGTGGGCGTCGAAGATCTCCTCCAGCCCGGGAACCGGGGAGAGCCCGGCCACGTGACGGAAGCGCTCCTCGGAAAGGGCCCGGGAAAGGACGTCGACCGCTTCTCGGACCTGCTCGACCTCCTCGGAGTCCACGGTCCCTGGCCTCAGCGGGACGTCGTGGGACGCGGGGCGGCCCCGGCGTACTGGTCGATCACCTCGTCGAGCGCGCTCCGGCAGGCCGAGCAGAACGGGACCTCGTTCCTCGAGAACATGATGCAGTCCACCTCGGCGCGGTACGCGCCCTTCGACTCGTAGTTGGCCCCCTCGAATGCGCCCACCTTCCGGGCGAAGGGCTCGGCCGAGAGCTTCGCCGTCTCCAGCTCCTTCTGCTCCAGGAAGAGGGCGTCCATCTCCGCCTCGGGTCCGTTCCGCTTGCGGATGGCCTTGCGCCGGTCCTGGAAGTCCTTGGCCCGCTTCTCGTAGTCGGCCTTGTCCCAGGGGGTGGGGATGGGCACACCCGGCGTCACCGCCCACTTGGGCCGGGTCGGGTCGGGGAGGATGGTCACGTTCCGCTCCCAGGGCTCGATCCGCTCGCCCGGGAGGTAGGCCACGTCCGAGGTGAAGTACTCGTCGGCGAGGCCGGCGATGTGGTGCCCCAGCTCGTGGACGAAGACGTAGGGCGCCCAGATGCTGCCCGCCGCCACGGTGGCGTAGAGACCCTGGATGCCGCCACCGCCGTAGGTCTCGGCGTTCACCAGGATGGCGACGAAGTCGTAGGGTGCCTGGGAGGCCACGTCGCGGAAGCGCCGGTTGTCGAGGGCGAGCACGTAGCGCTCGGATCCGAAGGCGTCGTAGGAGGCGCCCACCGGGCTGTTCCGGTGGATCCCGGTGGAGGGTCGGGAGACCCCGCTCTCCCGGGCGGGCGGGCAGAGCGCCCACACGTTGAGGTCGCCGCGGCGGGACTTGAAGGGCTCGACGGCGAGCAGGGCGCCGGTGGCCTTGCGCGCCTGCGCCTCGAAGGTCTTGCACTCCGCGGCCGTGTACCCGTCGCCGAGGATGAGCAGGTCGAGCTTCCGCTCCGGGGGGCCGCTCTTCAGGATCTCGATCACCGTTCCGGCCGGGGCCGGCGGGGAGCCGTCCACGTACATGTCCTTCGGGTCCACGGTGAGCGTCCAGATCTCCTTGAAGGCCTGGCGGCGGTCGCGCTTCTTCACCACGAGCTGAACGGGCCGCTCGGGCGCGGGGAAGCGGAACGACTCGTGGAAGGTCCGGTTCACCTCCCTGGCCTCGGCGGTGGTCTCCCATTCCCCGAAGACGGTGGCGTAGCCGCGCGAGTAGAGGACCCGGTTGGTGGCCAGGTCCCGGACCTCGAAGAGGTACTTGCCGAGGTTGAGCTCGTCGAGCGGCCGTTCCGGGTTTCCCGGGAACGGCAGGGGCTCGAGGACCAGCCGGTCGAGGGCGAAGCGCTCCTCGGTGGCGTTCCCGGTGTGGAAGGCGTCGACGCGGAAGGTGCGCGGAGTCGGGGCGGTCGCGGTCGCGGCGGCGATCGCGAGGGAGGCGAGGAGGGATGCGTGCATGGGAGCGGAGATTACACCGCGGTCCTCGACCCTTGACAGGGCCGGGGGCGGGATTACCTTCCCGGCGCGATGCCCATCTACGAATACGACTGCCCGAAGTGCGGACGCTTCGACACGCTCCAGCGGATGTCGGCGCCCCCCCTCCGTCGGCACGAAGCCTGTGGCTCCCCGGTGAAGAAGGTGATGAGCGCCGGGGCCTTCACGCTGAAGGGCTCCGGCTTCTACGCCACCGACTACAAGAAGAAGGCCCCTGCCTGCGCCGCGCCCAAGGGCGCGGGTTGCAACGGCTGCCCGTCGGCCGAGGCTTAGTGAAGCGCCTCACCCTCGCCGCCGGTACGGCCGACGACGGCGAGCGGATCGACCGGTTCATCGCCGCCCGGGGCGGGATCTCCCGCGGGGAGGCCCGTCGGGTGCTCGAGCGAGGCGGCGTATTCCTGAACGGGAAGCGCTGCAAGGTCTCGGGGCGCATCCTCCGCACCGGCAACCGGGTCACGGTGAACCTGGAGGAGGCCGGGCGCGGCGCCGACGCCCCCCCGCCGCTCGACCGCGACCGACTGCTCTTCGCCGACGACCACCTCGTCGTGGTCGACAAGCCCGCCGGCGTCCCCTCCCAGCCCACCCTGACCTCCGACCGGGGCCACCTGCCGGAGCTGGTCTCGGCGCTGCTCGGCTCTCCGGCGCGGCTCGTCCACCGGCTCGACCGGGAGACGAGCGGCGTCACGGTGATGGCCCGCACGGCCGACGCCGAACGGGCCCTCGCCGCCGCCTTTCGCGACGGCACCCCGGAGAAGACCTACCTGGCGCTCTGCGCCCGCGCGCCCGAGCCGGCCGAGGGGCGCATCGACGCGCCGCTCGGGAAGGACCCGCTGCGCCCGGGGCGACGTGCGGTCACCCCCGGTGGCGACCCGGCCGCCACCCGGTACCGGACGCTCGCCGTCGGTCCGGGAGGGTCCGCCCTGGTCGAGGCCCGGCCCGAGACCGGCCGCACCCACCAGATCCGGGTCCACCTCGCCGCGCTCGGCGCACCGCTCCTGGGCGACTCCCGCTACGGCGGCCCACGCATGGTGGGGGCGCTCCCCGTACCCCGGGTCATGCTCCACGCGTTGCGGCTCGAGATCGACCACCCTGCCACCGGCGCCCGGATGACCTTCGAGGCGCCCGTTCCCGGCGACCTGGCGGCCGTCCGGGACGCGCTCGTCGGGTCCCGGCCGGGACCTGACCCTCCCGGGTGGAATCCCGCCGGGAAACGTGCTTTCTTCCCGCCCCGTGGAGCGGCCTGCCGCCGTTCCCGGAGGGAGTCCCAGGCGATGAGCGACACCAGTTCCGGCGCGTCCGGATTCAAGCCCTACATCTCCGCCGACCAGGTCATCCCCGAGTTCACCGTGAAGGCGGTGGTGACCGGGGCGCTCTTCGGCATCCTCTTCGGCGCGTCGACCGTCTACCTGGCGCTCAAGGCCGGCCTCACCGTCTCGGCCTCGATCCCCATCGCGGTCATCGCCATCTCGCTCGGGCGCAAGCTCCTCAAGACCACCATCCTCGAGAACAACATCATCCAGACCGCCGGGTCGGCCGGCGAGTCCATCGCGGCCGGCGTGGTCTTCACCCTGCCCGGCTTCCTCTTCCTGTCGGTGGGCCCCGACAAGGTCTCGGTGGGGGCCGCGTACTTCAACTACGCGACCCTGTTCACCCTCTCGCTGGTGGGCGGCATCCTCGGCGTCCTCATGATGATCCCGCTGCGCCGCTCGCTCATCGTGAAGGAGCACGGCGAGCTGCAGTACCCTGAGGGCGCGGCCTGCGCGTCGGTCCTCATCGCCGGCGAGAAGGGCGGCGACTTCGCGAAGACCGCCTTCCAGGGCGTGGGCATCGCCGTGGGCTACGCCATCCTCCAGAAGGTCTTCCACGTCATCGCCGAGACGCCGGCCTGGGTCACCTCCCGCACCAACAAGTGGCTGCCCAACGCCACCGTGAACGGCGAGATCACGCCGGAGTACATGGGCGTGGGCTACATCATCGGCCCCAAGATCGCCGGCGTGCTGGTGGCCGGCGGCGTGCTCGCCTGGCTCGGGCTCATCCCGCTCCTCGGATTCCTGGTGCCGGGCGACATGGTCTACGCGCAGCTCGTCAAGGTGGGCAACAACCCGGCCGGCTTCGGCTGGGACCCCGCCACCCACACCTTCGCGAACACCGCCAACGCCATCTACCGCGCCTACGTGCGCCAGATCGGCGCCGGCGCCGTGGCCGCCGGCGGCTTCATCACGCTCCTCAAGACGCTCCCCACCATCTACACGTCGCTGCGCGACTCGATCCGGTCCCTCTCCGACAAGACCGCCGCCCACGAGACCAAGCGCACCGACCGGGACCTCTCCTTCGTCACCGTCATCGCCGGCAGCCTCGGGCTCGTGGTGGTGCTGGTGGCCCTGCCCTTCATCCCGGGCGACACCATCCTGAACAAGATCCTGGTGGCGCTGCTCGTCATCGTCTTCGGGTTCATCTTCGTGACGGTCTCCTCCCGCATCGTCGGCCTCATCGGATCGTCGTCGAACCCGATCTCGGGCATGACCATCGCGACGCTCATGGCCACCGCCATGGTCTTCGTGGGCCTGGGCTGGACCGGCACCGCCTACGAGCCGATGGCGCTCGTGGTCGGCGGCATGGTCTGCATCGCCGCCGCCAACGCCGGCGCCACCTCGCAGGACCTCAAGACCGGCTACCTCATCGGCGCCACCCCGCGCGCCCAGCAGCTCGCGCTCTTCGTCGGCGCCATCGCCTCGGCGGTCGTCATCGGACTCACCGTGAAGGTGCTCGACACCCCGAGCGCCGACCAGCTGGCCCAAGGGAATCACCCACGCCATCGGCACCGAGAAGTTCCCCGCGCCCCAGGGCACGCTGATGGCGACGCTCATCAAGGGGCTGCTCTCCCTCAACCTCGACTGGGTCTTCGTGCTGGTGGGGGTCTTCTTCTCCATCACGATGGAGCTGTGCGGCGTGAAGTCGCTCTCCTTCGCGGTGGGGCTCTACCTGCCGCTCTCGACCACGCTGCCCATCTTCGCCGGCGGCGTCGTGAAGGGGCTCGCCGACTGGTCGACGAGGCGCAAGGGCGGCCAGGCCGAGGATTCCGAGCTGGGCGGCGGATCCCTCATGGCCACCGGCCTGGTGGCCGGCGGCGCGCTCACCGGCGTGGTGGTGGCACTCCTCCAGGTGAACGAGGGCGTGGAGCGGTTCCTCTCCACCCGGCTCGACATGGAGCCGGCCATCGCGAGCGCGATCGGCCACGGAGGCTACACGCTCCTCGGGGTGGCGGCCTTCGCGGGGCTGGGACTCCTCCTCTTCCGGGCCGGGATGAAGTCCGAGGCCAAGGTCGACTGATTCCGGGGTCGGTCACAAATCGTCCGCGCCCTCCTCCACCCCAGGGGAAAGGAGGACGCCATGCGGACCGACCGCGTGCACGCCCGGCGGGATCTGGAGCGGTACCTGCGCGCCCTCTGCCGCTGCGACGGCCTGAAGGACGTGGCGGTGGTCGCGGCGCTGCTCTTCATCGCAGGGGCACTCGTGGTGCGACTGGCGATGGTCCGGCAGGCGGTCACATCTTTTTCCTGACCCGACCGGGATCCCCCTCGACGAAATTTCGGGAAACTCCATCCGTTCTGCCAGGGAGCGGACCCAACGGACGCCGGAAGCACGAGAGGCGGGGCTGTGATCGCGGGCCAGGAAGCCGTACCATCGGGTGGCTTGTCGCCCACCGGAAGACCTCCCCCGGTGGTCCGTCGCCGGACCACCCGAAGCCCGGGTCGATGTCCGCCCTGCTCGAGGAGCTCGCGGAAGCTCCCGAGGTCCGTCCGGGAACCGGCATCGGTCCGGGGACCGTGATCGGCGGCCGCTTCGAGGTCCTGCGGGAGCTGGGCCGGGGAGGCTTCGGGGTCGTCTTCGAGGCACGGGACCGGGAGCTCGGCCGGTTGGTCGCCGTGAAGGTGGTCCGGCCGCGACGCGGGATGGTGCCGGGGATGCTCAGGAGCGAGGCCGAGGCCGCGGCCGCGCTCCACCACCCGAACATCGTGACCGTCCACGACCTGGGCAGCGCCGACGGCGAGGGATGGCTCGTCCTCGAGCTCCTGCGCGGCGAGACGCTGGAGGCGCGCCTGCACCGCGGGCCGCTCCCGGGGCCCGAGTCCCTCCGCGTGGCCACCGAGATCGCCCGCGGCCTCGCCCACGCCCACCACGCCGGCGTGCTGCACCGCGACCTCAAGCCCTCCAACGTCTTCCTCTGCGACGACGGGGCCGTGAAGATCCTCGACTTCGGCCTGTCCCGGGTCTTCGGCTCGGGCAGCGGCCCGGAGGGCGGGACCCCCGCCTACATGGCCCCGGAGCAGTGGCGGCGCGAGGCGGAGGACGAACGGACCGACGTCTTCGCGCTCGGGGTGATGCTCCACGAGATGCTCACCGGCCAGCGCCCGTTCACGGTGGAGTCGGGGCGCAGCACGGCCCTCGACGACGGCCCGTTGCCCGAGCTGCCTGCGTCCGCCGCCCCGCGCAACGTGCGCGTGCTGGCCCGGCGCTCCATCTCCCGCGATCGGGACGACCGCCCGCGGGACGGGGCCGCGGTCCTCGACACGCTGCTCGAGCACCGGGCGTCCACCGACTCGGGCCGATCGCGAAAGCGCGTGGTGCTGGCCGGGGCGCTGGTGGGGCTGGTCGCGCTGCTCGCCATGCTCGCCTCGCGCGCCCTCCAGGTCCGGGACCTCGCCCCCGGACAGCGCATCCCGGTCGCGGTGGCCGACTTCCAGAACGGCACGTCCGATCCCGAGCTGAACGGCCTGTCGGGGATGCTGACCACCTCGCTCGAGCAGTCGAAGCGGCTCACCGTGCTCACCCGCTCCCGGCTCGTGGACCTGCTCCGCCAGATGGGCCGCGAGGTTCCCGAGCGCATCGACGAGTCGCTGGCGCGCGAGGTGGGCAAGGCCGCCGGAGTGAAGGCGCTGCTCCTCGCCACCGTCCACCGGTTCGACGACGTCTACGCCATCGAGATGCGGGCGCTCGACCCGGCCACCGACGAGTACCTCTTCACCCTCAAGGAGGAGGGCAAGGGGAAGTCCAGCGTCCCCGGCATGATCGACCGGCTCTCCTCCCGCGCCCGCGAGCAGCTGCACGAGCACCCTTCCGACCTGGCGGGCGGGCGTGGCGTCGCCGACGTGACCACGGCGAGCCTGGCCGCCTACGAGCACTACTTCAAGGGGCGGCAGGCGCTCGACCTGGCCCGCTTCGACGAGGCGCGCACCGAGCTGCAGGCGGCGCTGAGGGTCGACCCGCAGTTCGCCCTCGCCCACTACCAGACCGCGGTCCTCGACGCCTGGACGGTGAAGCCGGGCTGGTCGGACGAGGCGTCGTTGAAGAACGTGCAGCAGCACATCGACACCGCGGTGCGCCTCGCCGACCGGCTCCCCGACAAGGAACGGCTGGCGCTCCTCGCCTGGAAGGCCACCTGGGAGAAGCGCAACGACGAGGCGCGCCGCATGCGGGACGAGGCGGCGGAGCGCTGGCCCCAGGACAAGGAGGCGGTGTTCTGGGCGGGCGACATCCGCTTCCACACCGGCGACACGGTGGCCGCGATCCCCTACTTCGAGCGGGCGCTCAAGCTCGATCCCGCCTACGCCCTGGCCGAGCAGCACACCGTCCTCGCCTACTCCGCGCTGGACCGCCGGGAGGAGCTGCTCGCGCTCACGCGCCGGTGGGCCGATCGCGCCCACGACGCCGAGTCCTACCGGGCGCTGGGCCGCGCGCTGCTCGCCGTCGACCGGCGCGACGAGGCGGTCGACGTCTTCGCGAAGGCCACCGCCACGGACGGCCACCTCTCCTACGCCCCCGCCGTCGCCCAGTACCTGGCCTACCACGGGCAGGCGCACGAGGCCGAGGCGCACGTCCGCGAGGCGCTCGCGTCGCTGCCGCCGCCGGTCCCCGGAGACTCCGACCCGGCCGAAGGAGGGCGTGGTCGCGAAGGACATGACGCCCGAGAAGGAACGGCTCGCGCTGGGGCGGACCCTCGTCGACCTGCTCGTCTACCAGGGTCGCCTCCGGGAGGCGCGCCAGGTCCTCCAGTCGATCGAAGGGAGCGGGGTCGGGCCTCGCGACGTGGCGGGGGGTCTCCTTGGTTTCGCCTTCGCCACCTGCTCCCCGGCCGACTACCAGGCGGCGGAGCAGGCCGTCGAGAAGGTCGGGGCAGAGGCGCGCGGCCCCTTCCAGCTCGACCTGGCGCTGGCCCGGGCGCTCTCGGGAGATCCGGCGGGCGCGGAGGCCATGGCGCCCGCGATCTTCTCGAGCCCGGAGGCGTCCGAGTTCCCGGCGTACGTCCGGGGGATCTTCGACGGGGTGGTGGCCTGGAAGAAGGGCGACCTCGCCACCGCAGCCGACCGGCTCGGCGCCGCCGCGTCGATCCCCTACGTCGACGCGCGCTACAAGGCGCTCAACGTGCTCGGTGAGGTCGAGCTCGCGCGGGGACGCAACGAGGCGGCCATCGCGGCGCTCGAGCAGGCCCGGTCCATCGGCTTCGCCCCGTACGTGAGCTCCCAGTCCACGCTCCGGCCGCTCGGGCTGTACCGGCTGGCCGTGGCCTACGAGCGCGCCGGGGACAGGGTGCGAGCGCACGAGCGGGTCGACGAGCTCCTCAAGATCTGGCAGCGCGCCGATCCGGATCTGCCTCACCTCGCCGAGGCGAAGGCCATGAAGAAGCGGCTCGCGCCGAAGACGGCCCGGAACCCCTGAGGGTTCTCAGGCCACGCAGCGGTAGTCGCGAACCTCCTCGAAACCCCGGCGGCCGAGCTCGGCGCGGATGAGCTCGCGCGCCCCGGGAGCCCCCACCGCGACCAGGAGCGGCAGTCCGCGCGCCCGCTCGGCCTCCTCGTACGAGACCACCGGCGCACCGAGCAGGCTCCGGCCGATCTTGCGGGGGTCCACCTCGAGGAAGAGGACCGCCCGGATGCCCAGGGGCGCGAGCGCGCGGGCGAAGGCCCGTCCGGTCTCGCCGGCGCCCCAGATCGCCACCTCGGGCCGGTCGGAGAGCGGCCCGGCGGCGAGCCAGGCCACCTTGAGCGCCGTGTGGCGCGCCAGGGCGTAGCGGCCGTCGGTGCGGGTGAGGCGGGAGGGCGACTCGCGCCAGTCGAGCAGGAACTCGGGGAGGTTCGAGAGGCGCCGGCCCGCCGCGGAGAGGCGCAGCCACAGGTCGTAGTCCTCGGGAAAGTCGCCGTCGCGCCAGCCCCCGGCCGCCTCGAGCGCCTCGCGCCGGATGGCCGAGGCGGGGTGGACGAGCGGCGCCTCGACGAGCAGGTCGCGCGCCACCAGTTCCGGGGTCACCAGCCCGTTCAGCCAGGCGGCGTAGCGGGCCATGCCCCCGGCCACGTCGCGCCGCGGGAAGAGCCGGACGCGGGACCCCACCGCGGCGAGGGACGGGTCGGCGTCGAGCGCCGCGAGCTGGACGCTCGACGCGGCGCGGGTGGGCCACGTCGTCGGCGTCCATCCGCACCACCACCTCGGCATCGCAGGCGATGAGCCCGCGGTTCAGCGCGCCGGCGATCCCCTCCCCCGGCCCGCGGATCAGCTTCACCCTCCGGTCCCGGCTGGCCAGCCCTTCCAGGATCGCCGCCGTCCCGTCGCGCGAGCCGTCGTCGACGGCCACCAGCGCGAGGTCGCGGAAGCCCTGCCGGAGGATGGAGACCGCTGCCGCGCGCACGGTGCCGGCCGCGTCGCGGGCCGGCATGAGGACGGCCACGCGGGGCACTGGCTCGTTCCCTACCCTTCGTAGTCGCCGCCGATGAGGGGCGGCGGGTCGTCGACCTTGATGTCGTCGGGCGAGACCTCGACCGGGCTCGGCGTCGGCGTCGTACTCGCCGAGGACCGGGTCGGTCACCTGGCTGCAGAGCCAGACCGCGGCGTAGTAGTAGCCGGCCGGTCCGAGCCCCACGATCTGCCCCCGGGTGGCCGGGGCGACGAGGTCGTGGCGGCGCCACTCCTCGCGGGCGTGGACGTTCGTGATGTGCACCTCGACCACCGGGAACGAGACCGACTTCAGGCAGTCGTGCAGGGCGTAGCTGGTGTGGGTGAAGGCTCCCGGATTCACGATGAGCCCGCGAGCCTCCTTGCGGTGCTCCTGGATGAAGTCGATGAGGGCGCCCTCGTGGTTGGACTGGTAGGCCAGCACCTCGCGCCCGTAGGCCGCGCAGGCCTCCGAGACCATCTTCTCGACGTCCTGGAGGGTCGTGGAGCCGTAGACCTCCGGCTCGCGCTCCCCGAGCAGGTTCAGGTTCGGTCCGTTCACCAGCAGGATCATCCCGGCCTCCCGATCTCGCGCGCCGCCTCCCGGACGGCGGCAGGGTCGGCGACGACGTCCCACTCTACCGCCCAGTCGCGGGGCCGGCGAATCGGCAGCACCCAGAGCAACCCCGACGACGACCGCTTCTTGTCGTGGGCCATGAGCAGTCGAGCCTTCCGCGCAGCGGAAGGCTCGACACGAACGGGCAAGCCAGCCCCGCTCAACGTAGCCTCCACCTTCTCGACCTCCGCGTCCCCCACCCGGCCCAGGATCCGCGCCAGCCGGAACGCGAAGGCCATCCCGATCGCCACCGATTCCCCGTGCGTCCACCGCCGGAACTCCCCGGCCGCCTCGACGCCGTGGCCGAAGGTGTGCCCCAGGTTGAGGAGCTTCCGCTCGGCCTTCTCGCGCGGGTCGCGCTCCACGATCTCGAGCTTCACGCGCGCGCAGGCCGCGATGGTGCGCTCCCCGGCGCGTCCGGCCCGGGCCTCGGCGGCGAGCGCGGGGAGCAGGTCGGGCCGGAGCAGGCCGTACTTCAGCACCTCGCCCAGGCCGCTCCGGAGCTCTCGCGGCGGGAGGGTGGCGAGCGCGGCCGGGTCGGAGAGGACGCCCACCGGCGGGTGGAAGGCCCCCACCGCGTTCTTGGCGAGCGGAAGGTTGACCGCCGTCTTGCCGCCCAGCGCGGCGTCGACCATGGCGAGGATGGTGGTGGGGACGGCGAGCCAGTCCACCCCGCGCATGAAGACCGCGGCGAGGAGCCCGGCCGCGTCGGTGACCGCCCCGCCCCCCAGGGCCACCACCAGGCTTCGCCGGGTGAGCCCGGCACGCAGCAGCCGCGTGGCGGACCGCTCCAGGACGGCCAGGGTCTTGCCCCGCTCCCCGTCGGGAAGGACCAGGGTCGCCGCCAGCGGGGCCGCGCGCTCCAGGGCCACGGCGATGCGCTGCCCGTGCGGGGTGGAGAGGACGCGGGCGCAGGTGACCAGGGCGACTCGATCGCGACCCTCGGTGAATCCGGCGAGCCGCCGGGCCGACGGCCCGACCAGCACCGGATAGGTCTGCCCCTGCTGCCGGGCCTCGAGGATCGCGCTCACGTCGGGGCTCCCAGCAGCGCCGCCACGCGCCGGGCCACCGCGTCGGCCGAGGCGCCGTCGACGGGAACCGTGAGCGATGCGCGCCGGTAGAGGGGCAGCCGGGCCCGGAGCAACTCCTCCCACCGCCTGGCCAGGGGCCGGTCGCCGCCACCGCCCATGCGCCGGGCCGCCTCGCCCGCCGACACGTCGAGGAAGACCACGCGGCCGACGCGGAGGAGGTGCTCGGCGTTGCCGGGGTCGCAGAAGGCGCCACCGCCCAGGGCGACCACCAGCGGCCCCGCCAGGCCACGCACCACCTCGCGTTCCAGCGCCCGGAAGGCCGGCTCTCCCGTCTCGGCGAAGATCGAGACGACGGGGCGGCGGGCGCGCCGCTCGACCTCGGCGTCGGTGTCGACGAGGCGACGACCGAGCAGGCGCGCGAGCTCCCGGCCCACGGTGGACTTGCCCGACCCCATCATCCCGGTGAGCGAGATGGTCTCAGCGGATCCGAGCGGCATAGGCCGTGACCGCCTTCTCGAGATCGACCACGGCGTCTCCCCCGAACTTCTCCAGGAAGACGGCCGCGAGCTCCCAGCAGACCACCGCCTCCCCCACCACCGACGCGGCGGGCACGGCGCAGACGTCGCTGCGCTCGTAGCGGGCCATGGCCGGCTCGCGCGTGTCGATGTCGACGGTGCCGAGCGGCGTGGTCATGGTGGGGATGGGCTTCATGAAGGCCCGCACGCAGACCGGCTCCCCGTTGGTCATGCCCCCCTCGATGCCGCCGGCCCGGTTGGTGGCGCGGTGGAAGCCGCGCTCCGCCGAGTGCTGGATGGCGTCGTGGAAGCGGTCACCGGGGAGGTCGACCCGGGTTCCCTCGCCGATCTCGACGGCGCGGATGGCGGGGATGGAGCAGAGCGCGCCGGCGAGCCGGCCGTCGAGCCGGCGGTCGGGATGTGCGTAGGTGCCGAGCCCGGGCACGAGGCCGGTGGCCCACACCTCGAAGGCGCCGCCGATGGAGCCGCCGCGCGCCTTCTCGCGATCGACGATGGCCCTCCATTCGCCGGCCAGCGCCGCGTCGGCGGTCCGCACGTCGGAGGCCTCGATGGCGGCCTGCTCGACGGCGGTGGGCGGCCCCGAGCCGCGCGCCGAGAGCTCCCCGATGGCGGTCACCCGCGACGTGACCTCGATGCCGAAGCGGCCGAGGAGCTGGCGGGCGAGCGCCCCCAGGGCGACCGTGGCCGCCGTGGACCGGGCGCTGGCCCGCTCCAGGGCGTCGCGCGCGTCGTCGAAGGCGTACTTCTGCACGCCGGGCAGGTCGGCGTGGCCGGGACGGGGCCGCGTGAAGCGGGGGCCGCCGCGGGCCGCGGGAGACATGAGGTCCTTCCAGTTCTCGTGGTCCTTGTTCCAGACCAGCAGGGCGATGGGCGTCCCCAGGGTCACCCCGCCGCGGATCCCGGAGACGAACTGCGCCCGGTCGGTCTCGATCTGCATCCGGCCACCGCGGCCGTAGCCCCTCTGGCGCCGGGCCAGCTCGGCGTCGACGCGGGAGAGGTCGAGGGACAGCCCGGCCGGGAAGCCCTCGGCGATGGCGCAGAGCGCCGGTCCGTGGGATTCACCTGCCGTGAGATAGCGCAACGCCATGGTCACCGCCCTCCGTGCCGCTCGATGGCCTTCGCCATCACGTCCTCGGGCGCGGACCGGCCGAGCCAGATCTTGAAGGCGAGCGCCCCCTGCCGCACCAGCACCTGCTCGCCGGTCACCAGCCGCGCCCCGTTGCCCCGGGCCGAGCGGGCGAAGGCGGTCTCGCCGTAGACGAAGTCGAGCGCGACCTGCCCGGTCTTCCAGGCCAGCGCCGGCAGCTCCCCGGCGTGGTTCGCCAGCCCCACCGTGGTGGCGTTGACGATGGCGTCCGACTGGATGGCCTCGGGCGCCACGCGCTCCCAGTCGACCGTGCGGATGGTTCCCTCGGGAAGCTCCAGGGTCCGGGTCATGTCGCGGGCCAGCTCCCCGGCGGCTCCCGGGCGGCGCGCCGAGATCCGGACGACCGCCCCCATGGCCACGAGCGCCCAGACGGCGGCCCGGGCCGCTCCTCCGGCCCCCAGCACCAGCGCCCGGGAGAGCGGGCCGATGCCGGCGTCGGTGAGCAGCCCGCGAACCGCCGGCGCGTCGGTGTTGAACCCGGCCCATCCGCGGGCATGGCGGGCCAGCACGTTGACGGCTCCCACCTGCGCGGCCACGTCGTCGAGGGCGGCGCAGAGGGGGACCACCGCCTCCTTGTGCGGGACGGTGACGTTCATCCCGCCGAACCCCAGCGCCCGGGCGCCGCGGATCGCGCTCTCGAGGTCGTCGGGCGCGACCGGCAGGGCCACGTAGGACCCGTCGAAGCCGACGGCGGCGAACGCGGCGTTCTGCATGGCCGGGGAGAGGCTGTGGTCCACCGGCGAGCCGATGACCGCGAAGAGGGTGGTCTTGCCGGAGATCATGCGCCCTCCGAGAGGCGGTCGAGGATCGAGAAGAAGGACGGGAAGCTCGTGTCCACGCAGGCCACGTCGTCGAGGAGCACCTCTTCCCCTCCGGTGAGCAGCTGGGCCACCGCCATGCTCATGGCCACCCGGTGGTCCATGCGGGTGCGCACCGACGTGCCGCGCAGCGGGGTGGGCCCCTCGATGGCGCACCCGTCGTCGAAGAGCTCGATGCGCGCGCCCGCGGCGGCGAGCACCTCCCCCATCACCGCCAGGCGATCCGACTCCTTCACCCGCAGTTCCTTGGCGTCGCGGATGAGGGTCCGGCCGCGCGCCTGGGTGGCGAGGACCATGAGGACCGGCAGCTCGTCGATGAGCCGGGGCACGAGCGCACCCTCGATGGTGGTGGCCAGGAGGTCCCCTCCACGGACGGTGACGTCGGCGCGCGGCTCCCCCGCGCTCTCCCTCTCGTCCGCCACCTCCACGCCGGCGCCCATGGCCCGCAGCACGTCGAGGAGGCCGGTGCGGGTGGGGTTCGTGCCCAGCCCCCGCGCGGTCACGCTCGAGCCGGGGAGCGCCGCCGCGCCGCAGAGGAAGAAGGCCGCGGACGAGATGTCCCCGGGAACGTCCACCTCGCCCCCGCGCAGGCGCGACGGCCGGATGGAGACCTCGAGCCCGTCGACGGTGAGGTCGGCTCCCATGCGGCGGAGCATCCGTTCGGTGTGGTCGCGGGACTGCGCCGGCTCCTCGACCACGGTCTCCCCGTCGGCGGAGAGGCCGGCGAGCAGGATGGCCGACTTCACCTGGGCGCTCGCCACCTGGAGCACGTGGTGGGTCCCGCGGAGCCGTTGTCCCCGGATGACGAGCGGCGGGAGCCTGCCCCCGTCGCGGGCCTCGAGCACGCCCCCCATGCTCCGGAGCGGGTCCATCACGCGCCGGACCGGCCGCCGGCGCAGCGAGGCGTCCCCGGTCAGCACCGAGAGGCCCTCGACCCCCGCCAGCACGCCGGCGAGGAGCCGCAGGCTCGTGCCCGAGTTCCCGCAGTCGATCACGTCGTCGGGCTCGCGGAGGCGATCGGGCGGCGTCACCACCACGAGGTCGCCCTCCTCGCGCACCCTCGCCCCGAGCCGCTCCACCGCCTTCCACGTGGAGTGGACGTCCTCGGCGCGGAGCAGTCCGCGCACCCGGGTCTCCCCCTCGGCCAGCGCCGCGAAGAGCAGCGACCGGTGGGAGACCGACTTGTCGCCGGGAACCTCGAAGGTGCCGCGGAGCGGGCCGCGGCGCCGGCAGGTGACGGGTCCTTTCAAAAGAGCGCCTCCCGGGCCGCACGGGCCTCCTCGAGGGCCTCCCGGGCCGCGCCGGGAGAGTCGGCGATGGCGGCCAGGATGCGGGACAGGTGCCGCTCGACCAGCCGGGCCGCCTCCGGGACGTGGGCGTTCCTCCGCGCCACCTCCCCCTGGATGTCGAAGGCGAACCCGGCGAGCCGGGTCATGTCGTTCATGCCCGGCCCGGCCAGCGCGCGGGCGAGCGGTCCGGACTCCTTCGTGGCGAGGGAGAGGGCGCTCGCGAGGAGGTAGGGCAGGTGCGAGACCAGGGCCACGGCGGCGTCGTGCTCGGCTGCGGTGCAGGAGGCGACGCGCGCGCCCAGCCCCTCGTGCAGCGCCGCAACGCGGGCCACGGCCTCGGGGGGCGCGCCGTCGGTGCAGACCGCCACGGTCCCGCCCTTCCAGCGGTCGGCCCTCGCTCCCTCGTAGCCGCCGCGCCCGCCGAACATCGGATGGGCTCCCACGAAGGAGACGCGCCGGTCGCCGTCGCGCCGCGCCACCTCGACCACCCGCTCCTTCGCCCCGCCGACGTCGGTGAGCACCGCGCCGTCGGGCATGGCCCGCGACACCGGGCCGATGAGCGCCTCGATGGCCGCCACCGGGGTGCAGAGCACCACCAGCTCCCGGTCGGAGAGCCACGCCCCGGGCTCCCCGTGCACCGCGTCGACCACGCCGTCGGGGACGGCCCGCTCCCGGACCTCGGCGCGCGACTCGGCCGCGGCCACGTGCACGCCGGGGTCGATGGCCTTGAGGCCCCGGGCCAGCGAGGCGCCCATGAGGCCGAGCCCCACGATGCCCACCCGGCGGGGCAGCCTGGCGTCGCCGGCCACGGCTCACTTCCCGCCGGTCTTCGGCGGGACCTCCGGATCGGCGAGGTCGGGACGGAGCGCCCGGGCCCCGCGCAGGTACACGTGGCGCACCGGCCGGTCCATCGACTCGACGTGGAGCAGGACGCGGATGATCCGGGGCAGCGACCCGGGGACGGGGATCTCGCGCGAGCAGATCATCGGCACCTGGTGCCAGCCGTTGCGGGTGCGGGCGGCCCGGGCGGGGAAGTCGGCGTCGAGGTCGTGCGTCACCGTGAAGATGGCCCAGCCGATGTCCTCCGGGCGGATGGCGTTCCGCTCGCAGAGCGCCGCGCAGAGCTCCGCCACGGCCTCTTCCATGGCCGGGACGGTGTTCTCCTCGATCTGGGTCGCGCCTCGGATGCCGCGCATCGACCGGTGAGCTTACTTCCAGACGCGCCGGTCGTCGATTCGCTTCGCCCCCGGGGGGATGGTTCCGGCCGGTGCGGCCCGGACGTCGCCCTTCAGCTTCACCTCGTCGCGCAGGGCCTCGGCGAGGCGGCCGGCGAGGGCGCCGCCGGCATCGGGGGCGGAGAGCTCCACCAGGTACTCGAGCCGGTCGAGGTGGTTCTCGCGGGTCACCACCGCCTGCCAGGCGCCCACCTCGGGGAAGCGCTTCATCACGCCGTCGATCTGGCCGGCGCGGATGAACATCCCCTTCACCTTGACGCCGTCCCCCACCCGGCCGAGCAGGCCGAGCAGCTTGGGCGTGGTGCGGCCGCAGCCGCAGCGCTCCTCCGGCCCCAGCGAGGAGAGGTCGCCCGTGCCGAAGCGAAGCAGGGGGTAGGCCACGTCGAAGAGCGTGCCCACCACCTCGCCGGGCTGCCCGGGTCCGGCCGGCTTGCCGGTCTCGAGATCCAGCACCTCGACGATGGCCTCGGGGTGGACGTGCCAGCCCCCCTTCTCGGGGCACTCGTAGGCGAGGCAGCCCAGGTCGGCGGTGCCGTAGCCCTGGAGGACCCGCACGCCGAACCCCTCCTGGATCTCCTGCCGCAGCGACTCGGGCAGCATCTCGGCGATGACGAAGGCGGCCTCGAAGGAGAGCGGCGTCCCGAGCTCGCGCGCCTTGGTGAGGAGCGCGTGCAGGAAGCTCGGCAGGCCCAGGTAGGCGGTGGCCTTCACGTGCGCCGCGACCTTCACTTGAAGCTCGGTCTGCCCGACCCCGGCCGGGATGACCGCGCACCCCAGCGCCCGGGCGCCGGCGTCGAGCATGAAGCCGAGCGGGGTGAGGTGGTAGGAGGCCGAGTTGTGGGCCACGTCCCCGGCGCGGAAGCCGGCCGCGGCCAGCGCGTGGCGGAAGCGCCAGAAGTCCTCGTGGGCGCCCTGGGGGTCGTAGATGGGCCCGGGTGACATGAAGATGCGCGCCAGCTGGCCAGGATCGACCGCGGTGAGCCCCGCGAAGGGCGGCTCCTCGGCCTGGGCCGCGGGGAGGGAGTCCTTGCGGGTGACCGGGATGCGCAGCAGGTCGTCGAGCCCGTGCACGGAGGCCGGGTCGATGCCCGCGGCCTCGAGCGACCGGCGGGCCCGCGGGGCGCGGGCGAAGGCGTGGGCCACGGTGCGGCGGAGGCGCTCCCCCTGGAGCGTGGCCCGCTGCTCGGGGGACTGGGACTCGACCGACGGGTCGAGGACGGAACTGGGGCGGAGGGTGGGCATCGGGCCTTCCGTGGGCTACGAAAGCCAGCGCTTGCGGCGCTTGTAGAACTTGAGGTTCTTGTAGCTCTTCTTGCCGCCCTCGCCGCCGCCGCCCAGGTAGAACTCCTTCACGTCCTCGTTGGAGCGGAGCTTCTCGGGGTCTCCGTCGAGCACCACCCGCCCGCTCTCCATGATGTAGCCGTAGTCGGCGATGGAGAGGGCCAGGTTGGCGTTCTGCTCGACGAGCAGGATGGTGGTCTTCCGCTCCTCGTTGATGCGCTTGATGATGCGGAAGATCTCGGCGACGAGAAGGGGGGCGAGCCCCAGCGACGGCTCGTCGAGCATCATGAGCTTGGGGCGCGCCATGAGCGCGCGGCTGATGGCGAGCATCTGCTGCTCGCCTCCGGAGAGATAGCCCGCGAGCTTCTTCCGCCGCTCCTTGAGGCGCGGGAAGAACTCGTAGCAGGCCTCCTTGTCGGCCCTCAGGCCGGCCCGGTCGTTGCGGGTGTAGCCCCCCATGTCGATGTTCTCCTCGACGGTGAGGTCCTCGAAGACGCGGCGCCCCTCCATGACCTGGAAGATCCCGCGCCGCACCACCGCCTCGGGGGGAAGCTCGTGCACCGGCTGCCCCTCGAAGAAGATGCCGCCGTCGGTGACCTCGCCCTCCTCGCTGCGGAGCAGCCCGGAGATGGCCTTCAGCGTGGTGGACTTGCCGGCGCCGTTCGAGCCGAGGAGCGCGACGATCTTCCCCTCCGGCACGGAGAGGGAGAGCCCCTTCAGGACCAGGATCACGTCGTCGTAGATGACCTCGACGTTCTTCAGCTCGAGCATCCGGCGGTTCTCCTCGGAGCGGCGGGCGGGACCCGGGGGTCCCGCCCGCGTGATTCACCTACCGTGGACCTCCTACAGGCCGAACCACTCCGCCGTGCGCGGCATGATGTAGTCGCCGATCTTCACGAGCTTCCCGCCCTGGACCTGGTAGATGCTGGTCGTCATGGTGGGACGGTGGTCGGTGGGGGTGTAGGTCACCGACTGCGAGAGGCCGCCGGTGGAGAAGTCGGCCAGCGTCTCGGCCGCCGCCTTCACGCCCGGCCCGTTCAGCTGGCCGGCCTTGTCGGCGCGCTTGAGCGCCTCCGACCACACCATCACGTACGTGTAGCCGCGCACGTACATGGCGTCGCCCTTCTCGCCGGCGCGCAGCTTGTCGTGCATGGCCACCACGTTCGCCATGCCCGGGACGGGCGTGCCGTACGGGACGTGGGGCATGACGCCGGTGACGCCCTCGGCGAGCGGCCCGGCCACGGCCACCAGCGACTCGGAGAAGCCGTAGGGGTTCGACCCGAACTTGACGTCCATCCCGAGCTTCTTGGCGTCGCGGAGCACGAGCGACACGCCGGTGGTGGTGACGTTGATGTAGGCGTACTGGACACCCTTCTGCTTCATGGTGAGCAGCTGGCTGGTGGCGTCCTGGAAGTTGGGGGGCAGGACCGCCTCGTCGACCACGTCCACGCCGATCACGCCGCCGTACTTCTTGCCGGCGGCGATGGGGGACTTCCCGTAGGCGTTGTCGCCGAACATGAAGGCGACCTTGGGGTTCCCCTTGCCGCCCGACTTGGCGTAGTCCTGCTTCACCCAGTCCATCCAGGAACGGAGCTGGTCGGAGTAGGTGGGGGCGACGAAGAAGTTGTAGGGGAACTTCGAGGGGACGGTGAGCGGCGCCGAGAACGAGGCCGAGAAGTAGGGGACCTTGTCCTGGCCCACGAAGTCCTTGAGGGCTTCGGTGTCGCCGGTGCCCCAGCCCTGGATCATGACGACCTTGTCGTCGTTGACGAGCTTCTTGTAGAGGGCGCGGGCCTGGTCGATCTTGTAGGCGTAGTCGGCGCCGATGAGCTTGATCTTCTTGCCGTTGATGCCGCCGTTCTCGTTCACCCAGACGACGGCGTCCTGCACGCCCTGGGCGAAGGGCTTGCCCACGTCGGAGGTGACGCCGGTGAGGTCGAAGATGCCGCCGACCTTGATCTCCGCCTGGGCCGAGGCCCAGGAGGGCGAGAGTGCCGCCAGGGCGGCGGCGACGATGGCTACGAGGGAGTTGCGTCGATTCATGATTTCTCCTCTTTCACTGACGGTCAACTGCGCTGGGGCTCGCTGCCGGACTGCTAGTACGAGAACGGGTACAGCTTCCAGTACGCCTTGATGTGGTTCCACCGGGCGGCCATGCCGTCCGGCTCGAAGATGAGGAAGATGATCACCACCAGGCCGAAGACCCCGGTCTTGATGGGGGCCACGATGACCATGAGGCCGGGCCAGTAGTTGCCGAGCGCGTCGGTGGCGAGGCGCAGCATCTCCGGGAGCAGGGTGATGAAGATGGCGCCGAAGATGGAGCCCAGGATCGAGCCCAGCCCTCCGATGATCACCATGCCCAGGTAGTCGATGGCCAGCGTGATGGGGAAGTTCTCCGGGCTGATGATGCGCGCCTGGTAGGCGAGCAGCGACCCGGCCACGCCGATGAGGAAGCTCGAGACCGCGAAGGAGAGGAGCTTGTAGCGGAAGACGTCCACGCCCATGACCTCGGCGGAGATGTCCTGGTCGCGGATGGCCACGAAGGCCTTGCCGGTCTTGGTGCGGAAGAGGTTCTTCGTGAAGAAGAGGAGCCCGACCATGATGGGGAAGATCAGGTAGTAGATGCCGCGATCGTCCTTGAGCACGATCCCGGCGAACTGCGCCGCCGGGATGGAGATGCCGTTCACCCCGCCGGTCATGTGATCCCAGTGGCTGACCGTGAACTCGACGATGTAGTGGGCGGCCAGGGTGGCCACGGCCAGGTAGAGCCCCTTGAGCCGCAGCGACGGGATGCCGAAGACGAGGCCGACGGCCGCGGTGAGGAGCCCGGACAGCGGGATCACCACCACGAAGGGGAGCCCGGCCTTGCCGGCCAGCGCCGCGGTGCTGAAGCCGCCGACCGCCAGGAAGGCCGCCGTCCCCAGCGAGATGAGGCCGGTGTAGCCCGTGACCACGTTCAGCCCGGCCGCCGCGATGATGGCGATGAAGATCCGGTTCAGGACGTCGAGCCAGTAGGTGGTGGCGAACTGGGGCAGCACGAGCAGGAAGACGAGCAGGCCGGCCAGGAGCACCCGGGGCAGCGGCGACTCGAAGAGCGACATGTCCTCGGCGTAGGTCTGTCGGAAATCCCCGCAGCGCATCGATTGCCTCCTAGACCCGCTCGATCTTGATCTTCCCGAAGAGGCCGTACGGCTTGAAGCCGAGGATGAGCACCAGGATCACGAAGGGAGCGACCTCCTTGGCGCCGCCCCCCACCAGTGGATCCAGGTAGCCGCCCGCCAGGTTCTCCAGGATGCCCATGATGGGCCCGCCCACGATCGCCCCGGCGATGGAGTCGAGGCCGCCCAGGATCACCACCGGGATGACCTTCAGGCCGAAGAAGGCCATGGCGCCGTCGAGGCCTCCGCGGATCCCGGCCAGCAGCACCCCGCCGATGGCCGAGACCACCGCGGCGATGGACCAGGCCAGCGCGAAGATCCGCTTCACCGAGATGCCCATGGAGAGCGAGACCTGCTGCGAGAAGGCGGTGGCGCGCATGGCCACGCCGGCCCGGGTGAACTTGAAGAAGAGGGTGAAGATGACGAGCAGGACGGCCACGCTCGCCAGGCTGATGAGGTAGCCCTGCGAGACCGGCAGGGGGCCGATCTTCACCGGCTCGGCCGGGAAGATGTCGGGGAAGGGGCGGAGCTCGGTGCCCCAGATCCCCTGGATGATGGCCTTCAGCAGGGAGGAGAGGCCCAGCGTCACCATGATGAGCGAGATGACCGGCTCCCCGATCATGGGGCGCAGGATGATCCGCTCGGTGAGGATGCCCATCAGCGCCGAGAAGGCCAGGGTGAGCAGGAACGACCAGAAGAAGGGGACGTGGTACTGCACCGTGAGCGTGAGGCAGATGTAGGCGCCGAGCACCAGGAACTCGCCCTGGGCGAAGTTGAGCACGCTCGTCGACTTGTAGATGACGACGAAGCCCAGGCCCACGAGCGAGTAGATGCTCCCCACCACGATGCCGTTGAGCAGGAGCTGGAGGAAGAATTCCACGGGCTACGCCGCCTTTCCCGCGGACTCGCGCAGCCGGCGAACCAGCAGCGTGGTCTGGATGCGCGTGGTCTTCCCGTCCTGGAACTTGATGGTGGTGTCGATGTCCACCTCGCCGCGGTCGCCGTAGAGCGCGTCGATGACCACCTTGTAGCGCTCCTCGACGAAGCCGCGCCGCACCTTGCGCGTGCGGGTCAGCTCCTCGTCGTCGGCGTCGAGCTCCTTGTAGAGGAGCACGAACTTCCGGATGCTGGCCGCCGCCGGGAGGGTCTCGTTCACCTGGTCGACCTCCTTCTGCACCAGGTCGTAGACCTCGGGCTTGGCGGAGAGATCGGTGTAGGTGGTGTAGGAGATCTTGTTCTTCTCGGCCCACTTCCCCACCACGCCCATGTCGATGTTGAGCATGGCGGTGAGGTACGGGCGCCCCTTGCCCACCACCACCGCCTCCTTCACGAAGGGGGAGAACTTGAGCCGGTTCTCGATGAACTGGGGGGAGTACTGGGTGCCGTCGGCCAGCTGCATCACGTCCTTGATGCGGTCGATGACCACCAGCTGGCCGTCCTCGGCCAGGTAGCCGGCGTCGCCGGAGTGGAGCCAGCCGTCGGAGACGGTGGAGGCGGTGGCCTCGTCGTTCTTGTAGTACCCGAGGAAGACCGCCTCGCTCCGCGAGAGGATCTCGCCCTTCTCGGAGATCTTCACCTCGGTGCCCGGGATGGGCACGCCCACGGTGTGGAACTGGATGTCCTCGTTGCGGTGGATGCAGGAGATGCCGCTGATCTCGGTCTGGCCGTAGATCTGCTTGAGCGGCACGTCCATGGCGTGGAAGAACCGGAAGACGTCGGGGCCGAGCGCCGCGCCGCCGGTGGAGGCGCTGCGCAGGTTGGTGAAGCCGAGCCGGTCCTTGAGGGCGCGGAAGAGGGCCCAGTGGCCGAGCCTGTGCAGGAGCGCCAGGCCGGCCGGGATGGGCTTCTTCTGGAAGCGCAGGTCGGCCACCTTGCGACCCACCGGCATCCAGCGCTCGTACATGAAGCGCTTGAACGGGGTGGTGTCCATGATCTTCACCTGCACCGTGGAGGTGAGGTTCTCCCAGATGCGGGGCGGCGCGAACATCACGTGGGGCCCGATCTCCCGGATGTTCTCCATCACCGTCTCGGGCTGCTCGGGGAAGTTCACCGTGAAGCCCACCGCCAGCGCAGAGGAGAGCGACATCATCTGCTCGCCGATCCAGGCCAGCGGGAGGAAGGAGACGAACTCGTCCTCGGGGAGCTTGGGGTCCACCGAGTTGAGCGAGAGCGCCATGGAGAGCAGGTTCCGGAAGGAGAGCATCGCCCCCTTGGGAAACCCGGTGGTGCCCGAGGTGTAGCTGATGATGGCCACGTCGGAGACCTTGCCGCGCCGGACGTGCTCCTCCCAGGCGCCGGGCCGGTGCCCATGAACTCCCGCCCCTTCTCCTCGACCGCCTCGAAGGAGAGGAGCTTCGGGTGCTCGTACTTCCGGAGGCCGCGCGGGTCGGTGAAGATGACGTTCCGCACCTTGGGCAGCTTGTCGAGCATGTCGAGGATCTTGTCGACCTGCTCCTGGTCCTCGGCGACCACGAAGGTGGCGTCGCAGTGGTCGATGACGAAGGCCACCTCGGTGAGGTTGGAGTCCTGGTAGAGCCCCACCGACGCGCCGCCGGCGGCCTGGGCCGCCACCTCGGCCCACACCCACTCCGGGCGGTTGTCGCCGATGACGGCCACCTTGTCGCCGGGCTGCATCCCGAGGGCGACGAGGCCCATGGCGAAGTCGCGGACGTGGTCGTGGTATTCACGCCAGGTGAAAGGCTGCCAGATCCCGAACTCCTTCTCGCGCAGGGCCACCTTGTCGGGGTGGAGCCCGGCGTTGCGGACGAGGAGCTTCGGGAAGGTGTCGTTGCCCTGGAGCTGATCGAGGATGTCGGCCACGGTCTCCCTCTCGCCTATCCGTGGGCCTGGCCGAGGTAGGCTTCCTGGACCGCCGCGTCGCCCTGGACCTCCTCGGGAGTCCCGTCGGCGATCTTCTCGCCGAAGGAGAGGACCGTGACCCGGTGCGAGACGTCCATCACCACCCCCATGTCGTGCTCGATCATGATCATGGTGGTCCCGCGGTCCTCGTTGATGTCGAGGATGAAGCGGGCCATGTCCTCCTTCTCCTCGGCGTTCATCCCGGCCATGGGCTCGTCGAGGAGGAGGAGCCGCGGCTCGAGCGCCAGCGCCCGGGCCAGCTCGACCCGCTTCTGCAGGCCGTAAGCGAGCGTTCCGACCACCTTCTTGCGGATGTGCTGGATCTCGAGGAACTCGATGATGTCCTCGACCATCTCGCGGTTGGCGATCTCCTCGGTGCGGGCCGGCCCGTAGTAGACCCCGCCGGCCAGCACGCCTTCCTTCTGGTGGACGTGGCGGCCGATGAGCAGGTTGTCGAGGACGGTCATCCCCCGGAAGAGGGCGATGTTCTGGAAGGTGCGGGCGATTCCCAGCTTGGTGCGGGCGGCCGGCGAGAGCTTCGAGACGTCGGCCCCGTCGAACTGGATGTTGCCGCGCTGGGGCCGGTAGACCCCGCTGATGCAGTTGAGGAGACTGGTCTTTCCGGCGCCGTTCGGGCCGATGACGGCGTGCAGCGCGCCGCGCCGGACCTCGAAGCTGACGTCGGAGAGGGCGGTCACTCCCCGGAAATGGAGGATCAGGTTGTTCACGCGCAGGAGCGGCATGGAACACCTTTGATCCCAGATGACCACCCTCGGCTTCAAGCCGCACCGCGGCACGAAATTGGCGCGAGGGGACCTTGACAGACGCCGGACTAGCCCGGTGGCCAGAACATCGGGCGCCCGCCCATGCAGTGCATGTGGACGTGGAAGACCAGCTGCCCGCCCTCCCGGTTCACGTTCACCACGCTGCGCCAGCCCGCGTCGGCGATGCCCCGCTCCCGGGCGATGGCCGCGGAGACGCGGGCCAGCTTGCCGACGAGCGCGTCGTCGGCCGGGGTGAGATCGTTCAGCGTCGGGATGTGGCGCTTCGGCACCACGAGCACGTGGACCGGCGCTTGCGGGTTGATGTCCTCGAAGGCCACCGCGTCGTCGTCCTCGAAGACGAGCTTCGCGGGGATCTCCTTGCGGGCGATCTTGCAGAAGAGGCAGTCCGGCACGCGTCACCTCGCTCGGGGCGGCCGGCTGGCCGCGCGGTCGAGGGAGGATACCGCGGACCGATCAGCGCCGCGAGTCGAGCAGCAGGGTCACCGGCCCGTCGTTCACGAGCTCCACCTCCATGTGGGCCCGGAACACCCCGGTCGCGACCGGCACCGAGCGCGCGCGGAGCAGCGCGGCCACCTCCTCGTAGAGGGCGTTCGCGACCTCCGGCGCCGCGGCGTCGACGAAGCTGGGCCGGTTTCCCTTGCGGGTGTCGCCGAGGAGCGTGAACTGCGAGACGAGGAGGATCGATCCGCCGACGTCCTGCACCGACCGGTTCATCTTGCCGGCCTCGTCCTCGAAGATGCGCAGCTGGGCCAGCTTGTCGGCCGTCCAGCGGGCGTCCTCCGAGGAATCGCCGTCGGCCACGCCGAGCAGGACCAGGAGGCCGTGCCCCACCTCCCCCACCACCTGCCGGTCGACCCGCACCACGCCGCGCGAGACCCGCTGCACCACCGATCGCATCCGGCCTTCATGACACGCGCACCGGCCCGTGCCAATCTCGGGCCGTGCTCCTCCTGCGCGACGTCCGGAAATCCGACCTGCCCCGGCTGCGTTCGCTGGCCCAGGTGCTCAACTCGGTGAACCTTCCGGCCGACGAGCGGGCGCTCGCCGGCATCGTCGAGCGCTCGGTGAGGAGCTTCGCCGGGCGCATCGCCGACCCGCTGCGCCGCAGCTACGTCTTCGTGCTCGAGGACCCGCGGCGGGGACGGGTGCTGGGCACCTCGATGGTCATCGCCCAGCACGGCACCCGCGAGTCCCCCTGCACCTTCCTCGACGTCACGGAGCGGGAGAGCTACTCCTCCACGCTGGACCGCCACTTCCGGCACCAGGTGCTCTCCATCGGCTTCCACTTCGACGGGCCGACCGAGATCGGCGGACTGGTGGTGGACCCGCGGGCACGAGGGGGCCCCGAGCTGCCCGGCAAGCAGCTCTCCCTGGTGCGCTTCCTCTACATGGCGATGTTCCCCGACCGCTTCCGGGACACGGTGCTCGCCGAGCTGATGCCGCCGCTCGCGAAGGACGGGAGGAGCCTCGTTCTGGGAGAGCTTCGGGCGGCGCTTCACCGGGCTCGACTACCAGGACGCCGACAAGCGCAGCCGCCGGGGCAAGGAGTTCATCCAGCAGCTCTTCCCGGGCGGCGAGTTCTACGCGACCCTCCTTCCTCCGCGGGTCCAGCGGGCGCTCGGGAAGGTGGGGCGCAGCACCGAGCCGGCGCGCCGGATGCTCGCGCGCATCGGCTTCCGCTACGTGAACCGCATCGACCCCTTCGACGGCGGCCCACACTACGAGGCGAAGCTGGCCGAGGTCACGGTGGTCCGGGGGCACCGCCGGCTCGAGGTGGCGGCGGAGCCGCTCGAGGCGGGCGCCGGCGATCCGGAGGTGCTGGCCGGCGTGGTTCGCGGCGCCGGGCCGAATCGTTTCCGCGCCGTGCGAACGCCGGCGCGGGTGCGCGGCCGGCGGGTGCGGATTCCCCACGACGCGGCCCGTGCCCTGGGCGTCACCGAGGGTGACGAGATCGACCTGATGCCCTTCGGGTGAGGCGGCCGGTTTTCCCCTTTTTCTTCGCGGCCTTGGCCTTCGCGGCCCGCCCCGCCGCCTCGAGGGCGAGCCGCCCCCAGGGCTCCATGTCCTCGGGCGACTCGTGGGCCTCGTCGGGCGGCCGGAAGTAGCTCGTCTTCATCTCCTTCTCCCCACCCGTGTAGACCCACTGCCGGCACCCGGCCGCGAGGAAGCGGGGCCGGGTCTCGTCGTCGGTCTTCAGGAAGATCTCGTCGTCGTCGACGAGGCCGATCATCAGGTCGCCGCAGTAGATGCCGTGGCCGCCGAACATGGCGCGGGCGCGGACCGGTCCCACGTTGCCCAGCAACTCGACGGCGAATTCGACGAAGCCCTTGGATTCGGGCACGGGGCACCTCCTCGACGGGTCCTCGCCGCTTATAACGACCCCGTGGCCGCCCGCCTCTCCCGAGACCTCGTGCTGCTCTTCGCCACGAGGAGCCTGCGCCTCTTCGCCTACGGCTTCCTGGCGGTGGTGCTCGTCCTCTACCTCTCCGAGGCCGGGCTCTCCGAGGGACGCATCGGGCTGCTCCTCTCGCTCACGCTGCTCGGCGACACCGCGCTCTCCCTCTGGATCACCACCCACGCCGACCGCGTCGGGCGACGAAAGATGCTGCTCCTGGGCGCGTCCATGATGGTCGCCGCCGGGCTCCTCTTCGCGGCCACCACCTCGTTCTGGGTGCTGCTCCTCGCCGCGACCATCGGGATCATCAGCCCGGCCGGCAACGAGGTCGGCCCCTTCCTGGCCATCGAGCAGGCCGCGCTGGCCCAGACGATCCCCGCGGAGGAGCGGACCAGGGTCTTCTCCTGGTACGCGCTGGCGGGCTCCTTCGCGACGGCCCTCGGATCGCTCGCCGGCGGACTCCTCTCCCAGGGACTCCAGGACCGCGGGGCCACCGCGCTGGCCGCGAACCGCGCGGTGGTGCTGGGCTACGCGGTGCTGGGGGCGGCGCTGCTCGTCCTCTTCACCCGGCTCGGGCCGGCAGCGGAGGCGCCGCCGTCGGGTCGCCAGGACCGCCGTCCCTCCTTCCTCGAGCCGGGGCTCGGCCTGCACGGCTCGCGCAAGGTGGTCTTCCGGCTCTCCTCGCTGTTCGCCATCGACGCCTTCGCCGGCGGCTTCGTGGTGCAGAGCTTCGTGGCCTGGTGGTTCCACACCCGGTTCGGCGCCGCCGAGGCGACGCTGGGGGCCATCTTCTTCGGGGCCAACGTCCTGGCGGGGGTCTCGGCGCTCTCGGCCGGGTGGCTGGCGAGGCGGTTCGGCCTCGTCAACACCATGGTCTTCACGCACCTGCCGTCGAACGTGCTCCTCGTGCTGGTGCCCCTGATGCCGACCCTCCCGCTCGCCATCGGCGTGCTGCTGCTTCGCTTCTCCATCTCGCAGATGGACGTGCCGACCCGCCAGTCCTACACGATGGCGGTGGTGGCCCCCGACGAGCGGTCGGCGGCGGCCGGGGTCACCGGGATCGCCCGCACCATCGGGTCCTCGGTGGCGCCGCTCCTGGCCGGTCCGCTCTTCGCGGTGCCGGCGCTGGCCAGCGTGCCCTTCTTCCTGGCCGGAGGGCTCAAGATCGTCTACGACCTGCTGCTCTGGCGCGGTTTCCGGAGGGTGAAGCCCCCCGAGGAGGCCTGAGCTCAGCCCTCGACCAGCACCGTCCCCACGCTGCCCGGCTCCTCGACGGCGCGGCGCAGGTCGCCGGGCGCGACGTGGCCGACGATGACCACCGAGCGCGCCCCGTCCTTCAGCACCTCGAAGGACTCCTCCAGCTTGGGGATCATCCCGCCCGAGATGGTCCCGTCCTCGACACCCCTGGTGAACTCGGCGTGGGTGATGCGGGGGATCCGGCTGCCCGGGTCCTTCACGTCGCGCAGCACGCCAGGGGCGGAGGTGACGAGCACCAGCGCGTCGGCCCGGAGCGCGCCGGCCAGCTGGCTCGCCACCGTGTCGCCGTTGATGTTGAGCGGCTGACCGTCCCGGTCGCAGCCCAGGCAGGCGAGCACCGGCACGTAGCCGCGGGCCCACAGGTCGCCGAGGAGCGGCAGGTTGAACCCGACCACGTCGCCCACCAGTCCGAGGTCGACCGGATCGGGCCCGGCCCCCGCCATCACCCTCGGCGGGCGGCGGCGGGCGGCGATGACGTGGCCGCTCGCCCCGTGGAGGCCGACGCCGAGGACGCCGTTCGCGAGCAGGCGCGCGCAGACGTCGACGTTCACCTTGCCGGCCACCGCGTACTTCATGACCTCCAGCGTCTCCGGATCGGTGTAGCGCCGTCCGGCCACCATGCGGGTCTCGAGCCCCAGCGCCTTCTGGAGCCCGGTGGCCTGCGGTCCGCCGCCGTGGACGATGCTGACCCGGTGGCCGTCCTCGAGGAGGGCGCGGACGTCCGCGGCGATGGCGTCCATCTCCGGCGTGCCGGTGATCTCGCCGCCGATCTTCACCACGATGGTCTTCAAGTCGCTTCTCCTAGCGCCGCGGCGCGGCGGGTGCGGGGCGGGACGGTGCTGGCGCTGGCGCAGGCGCTGGCGCAGAGCGGTAGGACGGCGCGGGCGCCGGGCGGTAGGACGGAGCGGGGCGGTAGGACGGAGCGGGCGCGGGGCGCGCCCCCGCCGCTCCACCGGTGCCGCGCGGGGCGGGTGGCGGGGGACGGTAGCCCGTACCGGGGCGGTACGGGACCGGTGGCGGGCGGGCTCCCGGATAGAAGCCGCCACGCCCGGGGAAGTAAGGAGGCACGTAGCCGGGCCCCCACATCGGCGGCATGCCCCACCAGTAGGAGCCCATCCATCCGGCCGGGGCTCCCCACCACGGCCCCCAGAACGGTCCCCACGCGGGGGGCGCGATCCAGACGTTGACGGACGGAGAAGGCGCGACCACCACCGCCTCGGCGCCGACGTCGCCGCCCGGGAGCCCGACCCCCTCGCCGGGCTGGGCCACGGCCGCCTGGGCCGCCGCTTCCTGCTGGGACCTCTGCAGGGCCGCGTCGAGGCCGTAGGGGTCCGAGGTGACGTCGGGAGGGGGAGGAGGAGGCGTGGGCGCGCCCGCGGCGGCGGAGCCAGCAACGGCCGCACCCGCCGCGGCGGGGGCCTTCGCGACCTCCTCGGCCGGCTGCTCGGGGCGCTGCTCGAGGATGAAGGCCGCGCCGCCCGGGTCGGTGACCACCGCGAACTGCGGGCCCTGGGCGGCCGGCTTGCGGAGCACGCGGCCGTTCAGCTCGGACACGCGTCCGAGCGCCGCCGCGAGGTCCTTCACCACCACGTAGGGAAGCCAGTGGGCAGGGACCTTCTCGAAGGGCATGCGCGCGGCGCGGGCGCGGGGACGGCCGCCCGAGGCGAAGATCCAGGTGGCCTGCGCCCCGGCGCCGACCTGCCAGACCTCGTAGCCCACCACGGCCTTGTAGAAGGTGGCGGAGCCCTTGAGATCGTCGGTCCACAGCTCGGCCCACATCCACCCGGGCGGCGGCGCGTCGGCGTCGACCGGATCCCCTCCCGCGGCGGTGACGAGCACGAACTGCGCGCCGCGCGGGTCGGCCACCGCAGCGAAGCGGCCCCTCGCGCCCAGGCTGCCCGGCCCTTCCACGATGCGGCCGCCGGCCTTCTGCGCCGCGGCGGCGGCCTGGGCCACGTCCGCCACCGACACGAGCGGCATCCAGCGGGATGCCTGCGCGGGCGCGCCGGCCTTGGCTGCGGGCATCTGGATCATGCCGGCCACCGGAACTCCACCGTCCCGGGCGATGGCGTAGCTCCCGTGGTCCTCGAAGGTCCAGCCCAGCACCCCCTCGTAGAACGGCCTGGCCCGGGCCGCGTCGACGGTGAGCAGGTCGAACCAGATCACCTTCCCGGGCAGCCGCTGTCCGGTGGGGCGCGCCGCGATCGGCGGAAGGTCGATCTTGACGGCCGCGTCGGCGGGCGCCGGGGTCTGCGCGAGGACCGGAGTGGCCAGGAAGGCGGCAACCGCGATGGCGGTGAAGGACCGGATGTGGAAGGGCATGATCGTCCTCACGGGGGCCAGGGGCCGGGGTCCTCGAGCGAGGCCCGCTCGTCGAGGCCGAGCACGAGGTTCATGTTCTGGATGGCCTGCCCTGCGCCGCCCTTGATCAGGTTGTCGATGGCGGAGACCACGGTGACCGTTCGCCGGCCACGCCAGGCCGGCCCGGCGGCCACTCCCACCTCGGCGAAGTTGGAGCCGGAGACGGCCGCCACCTCGGGCAGGCGGCGCGCCGGAACCCGCACGAACGGCTCGCCCGCGAAGGCGTCGCGGTAGAGGGTCGAGAGCCTCTCGCCGGTCCACTCCTCGGGGAGCTCGACGAAGGCGGTGGCGAGGATCCCGCGCACCAGCGGCGCCGAGACCGGGACGAAGCGGAGCTGCAGGTCGCGAGCGCCCGCGGCGGCGAGCGTCTCCTCGATCTCCGGGACGTGCTGGTGCCAGAGCGGCTTGTAGGCGCGCAGGTTCCCGGCGCGGACCGGGTGGTGCGTGGTGGCCTGCGGCGCGGCGCCCGACCCGGAGCTGCCGGTGATGCCCTGGACGTGGACCACGCCCTCGAGGATCCCGGCGCGGGCGAGCGGCAGGAGCCCCAGCTCGATGCTGGTGGCGAAGCACCCGGGCGACGCGACGAAGCGGGCCCGGCGGATGCGGTCGCGGTTCAGCTCGGGGAGGCCGTAGACGAAGTCGGCGAGCATCCCCGGGTGGGGGTGCGGCTGCCCGTAGTAGGTCTCGTAGGCGGCGGCGTTCCGGAGCCGGAAGTCGCCGGACATGTCGACCACCTTCACCGAGGGGAGGGCCGCGATCTCGGGCACCTTCCGCGCCGTCACCTTGTGGGGGAGGCCGAGGAGGACGACGTCCATCCCGTCGGCCGCCGCCGACGGCGCGATGTCCTGGAAGACCAGGTCGGTGCGCCCCTCGAGCGACGGGTGGGCGGCGCCGAGAGGCTCGCCCACGACGTCGACGGAGGCCACGCGGCAGAGCTCGACGTCCGGGTGGAGGAGGAGGCGGCGGATCATCTCGGCGCCTCCGTAGCCGGAGCCGCCGATCACCGCGGCCCTGAAGCGCTTGCGTCCTGCCATGATGAAACCATATACCCGCTCGGCCGCGCTGGCACGCGGGCCGATGGAGGTCGTCCACGTGGATCGCCCGCTCGAGAAGTCCCTCTCCTGGCTCTCCGCACAGCGCCCCGCGATGGAGGCGCTCCTGCGGCGCCTCGTCGACCAGAACTCCTTCACGCGGAACGTGGCCGGGGTGAACGCGGTGGCCACGGCGGTGGCCGAGGAGCTGGCCTCGAGCGGTGTCGCCGTGGAGCGAATCCCGGGCGGGTCGTTCGGCGACCACCTGTCCTTCTCGTCCGGTGCGCCCGGCCCATTCGCCTTTCTCATCGGCCACTCCGACACGGTCTTCCCGCCGGGCACCTTCGAGGGCTACCGGGTCGACGGCGAGCGGGCCCTCGGCCCGGGCGTGCTCGACATGAAGGGTGGGCTGGTGGTGGGGATCTTCGCGCTGCGGGCCCTGCGCCAGGCTGGGCTGCTCGACCGGGTCGCCGTGCGCGGCATCGTGGTCGGCGACGAGGAGGTGGGCTCGCCCGCGTCGCAGCCCATCACCCTCGAGAAGGTGCGGGGCGCGGCCGCGGCGCTGGGGCTCGAGTCGGGCCGCGGGGGGGACCTCGTCGTCACCCGGCGGAAGGGCATCGTCTCCCTCGACGCGCGGGCGAGCGGCGTCGCCGCGCATTCGGGCGGCGACCACGAGAAGGGCCGGAACGCCATCTGGGCGCTGTCGCGCTTCGTCGACCGGATCCAGGGGTTCACCGACTACGGCCGCGGCGTGACCGTGAGCGTGGGAAGGTTCGAGGGCGGGACGACGCGCAACACCGTGCCGGCCCAGGCGCGCTGCGAGGTGGACGTGCGCTTCCTCGTGCCGGTGGACGGCGACGAGGTGCTGGCCAGGATCGACGCGGCGGCCCGCGCGGCGGCGGTCGACGGGACGCGCATCGAGGTGCTCCGCCCGGGAAGCCGCCCGGCGCTGGTGCGCACCGAGGCCTCGGCGGCGCTGGCCGCGGAGTACGGGGAGTGCCAGCGGGAGGCCGGCCTGGGGTCGGGCGAGGCGCCGCTCTCCGGCGGCGGGTCGGACGCCTCGGTCACCGGCGCGGCGGGCGTGCCGTCGATCGACGGGCTCGGCCCCCGCGGCGCGGGCTTCCACACGCACGACGAGTACATCGAGCTCGAGTCGCTGGTTCCGAAGGCCGGGGCTCTGGTGCGGTTCCTGGCCAGGCGAGCCCGGCCGTAGCTCCGCCGGCCCCTTTCACACCCCCGGCGCTGGCAGCGTCCCCTTCACGAGGAACGTGGACCGCGGGAACACGACCGTCTCCACCCGGGCGACCCCCTGCCTCCGGAACTCCGCGTCGTGCGCGCCGGTGATCGTGCAGTGCCAGGTCTCCGGAGCGCGAAGGGGCCCCCGGGACGCGAATGCCGCCGGCGTGAACAGCGCCACGTTCGCGCCCCGCGCCGGATCCCTCGCCGACGGGTAGCGAACGACCTCGATCGCGTCGGCCCGCATCTCGGATCCGAGCGGCTGGCTGGCCGCGTAGCTCGACGGCGAGCAGATCTTCCCGAGGTGGTCCTGGAAGGGAGGCGTGAGGAGGTCGACGGCGACCCGGCTGCGCACCCGCGCCCGGAAGGCCGACATCGGGATCGTGTGCGGTGCGAGCCTCGCCTTCGTCCCCTCGAAGAAGAGGATCCGGTAGTAGGCCACCTCGGCGAGGGACGTCTGCAGGGCCTCGGCCCCGTACCAGAGCCCCGGCTCGAATCGGCGCCCGAACCGGGAGCCGTGTGCGAGCGGGGGATACCGGAAGGGGGAGAAGAGCAGGTAGTGCAGCCTGCGCGAGGACGCCTCCCGCGGCGCCGGCGGCTTCGCGTCCTCGATCAGCTGCTCGAGCACCTCGTGCTCGGCGTCGGTGTCGACGAGGGATCGGGTCGAGACGATCCACTGGCTCTCCACCACCCGCCAGGGCTCGCAGGCGAGCTCCCGGGCGTTAGACCTTCCCCCGCATCGCGTCCAGATACTCGGTGACATGCACGAGCCCCTCGACCCGCCGGATCATGTCGGCGGGCACTCCGCCCAGGTGGATGTTCTCGGCGTGAAACCAGGCCCTGCAGCTCTCGGCGCCTCCGAGGAGGGCGCCGAGGCTCCGGTACAGGCGGAGGAAGGCCAGGGCGAGCTCGCCCTCCTTGGTGCCGGGCTCGATCCCGCGGGTCGCCGACGCCATGCGGGACACCGAGGCCGCGCTCACCCCGATGACGGCCGCGAGATGCGCGGACGAGATCCCCAGCCGGGAGGCGGCGGCGAGGGCTGCCTTCGCCAGGACGGCGCTGGCCTCGGGCGTGGCGGCTACGGTGCGGGCGCGCATGGGGTTCCGGTCGTCGGTCCGGCTCCGTTCACATGAAAGAATAGTGTCACTTCGCTTCTCCTGCAACTTGGGCGGTCACCCTCGCCTTGCCCCAGCAGGCGAGCACCTTCCTCCCCGCCTCGGCCCGGCCGGCCTCGTCACCCGGAGCGAAACGGGCCACGGCGAAGCGCGGCGCCTGCGCGGGCAGCTGGCGGAAGCTCGGGTCCACGGCCACCCAGCGCCGCGCCGCCGCCACCTCGACCCACTCGTGCCAGACGAAGCGCGTGCCGTCCCAGGCGACACCGACGACCAGGCGACCCTCCAGCCCGTCGTCGCGCGCGGAGCGCAGGTAGGCGGCCGAGACCTCCTGGCAGTTCCCGCGCTCGGGGAAGTCGCGCGGCAGCCCCGCGGGCGGTGGCGCGGGATCCTCCGGCTCGGGAGGGAGGCCGCAGAACTGGATCGCCCGCTCCAGCTCGGCCCCCGCCGGTGCCGGGACCGCGCTGCCGAAGGCGGCCGGGGCGCGCGTCGGGACCGTCGCCGCCGGGTCGGCGACGAAGCGGGTCTGCTGCGACGGCAGCACCACCTCGTCGGGCAGGCCGCCCGGCGCGCTCCGGAACCGCACCGGCTCGCCCAGCACCTCGCCCTCGAGCCAGGCGCCGCGGCGGGTCGCGCAGGCCTTCCCGAGCCGCCCGCTCTCGGCGTCCTCGACGTCCAGGCACCGCCGCTCCCCCTCGGGCGTCCCGGCCAGCAGCGCCTCGGCGACGATCGAGGCGACCGCCTCTCCCGCGCCCTTGCGGCGCCTTCCGCCGGCCTCCGCCTCGAGCATCGTCCCCTGCCGGTCGGTGGACACGTTCACGCTCCGTCGCGCCACGCCGCCGCCCCCGGCCTCGGGAATCCGCATCTCGGTCTCGAAGAGGCTCGTGCAGCGGGCCCGCTCGCAGCGGACCGAGAGGGTCGCGACCCCCACCGCCTGCCCGGCGATCTCCACGCGGTACCGGCGCGACGCGGCGTCGGGCAGCGCGGCCAGCAGGACGAGGAGGAGGGCCCTCATCCGCGCTTCCCGCGCACCCGGGTGATCACGAACCGCACGACGAACGCGGCGACCAGGAGCCCCGTCACCACCCAGGCCGCCGTGGTGTAGCGCTCGAGGAGCTGCACGAACTCGTCGAGGTTCTTCACGAGATAGGCGCCCACGAGGAGGAGCATGGCGTTCCAGGCCGCCGCCGAGATGCCGCCCCAGAGCAGGACCTTCCCCACCGGCAGGCGCGCCGCTCCGGCCCCCACGAAGAGGAAGGCGCGGACGCCGGGGAGGAACCGGTTCCCCAGCAGGAACCAGGCGCCGAAGCGCGCGTACCCCGCCTCGACCCGCCGCACGTGGTCGAGGGTGATCGGCCCCCGCCGCGCCGCCCCCCGCTCCAGCGCGGCGCCCAGCGCCACGCCCACGCGGTAGTCGATCCACGCCCCCACCACCGCGCCGCCGGTCGTCGCCAGGAAGGCCACCGGCCAGGAGATCTTCCCGTTCACGGCGTACCAGGCCCCCAGCACGACGAGGGTGTCTCCCGGGAACGGCGGGAAGACGTACTCCACGAGGCTGCCCAGGAACAGGATGGCCGGCGCCGCCGGGCCGGTCCGCGCGAGCACCTCGGCGAGGGTCGCGACCACGCGCTCGAGCGTGCTCACCCGGCCATGGTAGACCGGCGCCGGCCTCCCTGCTAATCATCGCGCCTCCGATGTCGCAGTCCGGGAGAGATCGCCTCCGCTCAGCCGCTCCCTACCTCGTGGCCACCGCCTGGATGGCGCTGGGCTGGGCGTTCCTCGTCCGGGGGGTCGAGCACCCCGGCGTCGAATACCGTCCCTGGGCGTTCCGGAACCACGCCTACTCCGACCTGCTCGCCATGACCGGCGACCGGTACCTGAACGGTGGGCGGCCCCTCCCCTACGTGGAGGACCGCATCGAGTACCCGGTGCTGCTCGGGGTGGCGATCTGGGCTCCGTCCTTCCTCCCGGGCGGACAGGTCGCCCACTTCACCGCGAGCGTCGTCGGGCTCTGGCTCTGCCTGCTCGCCTCGATCGCGCTCCTGCGGCGCCTGCCCGGGGCGAGTCCGTGGTGGCTGGCCGCGACCCCGGCCATCGCCTACTTCGGCGCGCTCAACTGGGACCTCCTGCCCATCGCCCTTCTCCTCGCCGCGGTGCTCGCCGCCGAGCGGGAGCGCCCGGCGGGCGCCGGCGCGCTGGCGGCGCTCGGGGTCTCGGCGAAGCTCTGGCCGGTGGCCCTCCTCCCGTCGGCCATCGGCGAGCTGGCGGGCCGGAGGCGCTTCGGGTCGATCCTCCTCGCCGGCGGGGCGTTCCTCGCGGTGACGCTGGTGCTGAACCTGCCCGTGGCGCTGGCCGCTCCGGGGAACTGGGCCTGGTTCTGGCGATTCAACGGCTCCCGCTCGGCGGAGAACTCGGTGTGGGAGGTGCTGCGGGTGAAGGATCCCGCCGTGCTGAATGCGTTCGCAGCCGCGTTCCTCCTGGCGGCGGCCGTCGCCGCCGCGGCCGGGGCCTGGCGCGCCGTCCCGGGCTCGCGGCACCGGGCCGTCCGGCTCGGCACGGCGCTCGTCCTCGTGGCCTGGGTGGCCACGAACAAGGTGTGGAGCCCGCAGTACGCCCTCTACGCCTTCGCGGCGGGAGCGCTGGTGGCCGGTCCACGCAGGCTCTTCGTGGCGCTCGCCGTCGTGTCGGTGGTGGACTACCACCTGGCCTTCGAGGTCCGGGCCGGGCGCAGCCTGTTCTGGTTCTTCGACGGCTGGTACTACGCGGAGGAGCTGGTCCGCACCGCCGTCTACGCTGCCTTCGCGGCCTGGCTCGCCATCGAGCTCCGGGCCACCACGCGCGCGGGCGGGGAGCGGGAGGCGGCGGCGTGAGCATCACCGAGGGCGGGCGGAGGTGGGCGTGGTGGGGGGTCTTCGCGGCGATCCCCTTGCTGGTGGTGGCCTTCCACTGGACGGCGGCCCGTCCCGGCATGGCCTTCTCCGGCTCCGACCTCCGCTACTTCTTCTTCGGGGTGCGGGAGGCGGTGGCGGCGGCGCTGCGCCACGGCGAGCTTCCGCTCTGGCAGCGCGGCTTCTACATGGGCTACCCCCTCGTCGCCGACCCCCAGGCCGCGGTCTTCGCCCCCGCCACCTGGCTCACCCTGCCCTGGGACGCGCCGCGCGCGCTCACCCTGGCCACGCTGCTCCACCTCACCATCGCCGGATGGGGCATGGCGGCCTGGATGCGGCTGCGGTCCCTCTCCCCCGCGTCGGGGCTGCTCGCCGCGGTGCTCTTCGCGCTGGGCGCGAAGCAGACCGTCCACGTCATCCACTGGAACTTCGCGGCGACCATCGCCTTCTGGCCCTGGATGCTGGCCGGGCTGGAGGGCTTCGCCGTGGACCGGCGCTCCCGGTGGCTGCTCGTCGCGGCGGTCGCCACCGCGCTCTCCTGGCTGGGCGGCTCGCCGCAGATGGCCCACTTCGGATGCATCGTGGCCGGCCTCTACGCGCTTCGCGTCGCGGCCGACCTCTGGCCCGTGCGGCGCGCCGACGCCGCCTGGGCGGTGGCCGTCGTGCCCATCGGCTTCGTCCTCGCCGCGGTGATGGTCCTCCCCACGCTGGAGCTCTCCCGCATGGGGCCGCGCTCGGTGCTGGTGGACTACTCCTTCGTCACCAGCTGGCGCTGGCCGGACGCATGGGGGCTCGCGCTCTACGTCCTGCCCCACGCCTACGGCGACGGCCGCTGGGGCCTGAACCTCTGGGAGGCCTCCGGGTACGTGGGGATCCCGGCGCTGGCGCTGGCCGCCGCCGTACCGGCGCGCCGGCGGGGCGTGGTCCTCTTCGCCGTCCTGGCGATCCTCGGCCCCTGGCTGGCCCTGGGGGAGGCGGCGCCGCTCCATCTTCACTGGCTGTTCTACAAGATCCTCCCCGGCTACGGCAGCTTCCGGGTGCCCACCCGCGGGCTGGTCGTCACCGCCTTCGTCGTGGCGGTGCTCGCCGCCGAGGGGCTCGAGGCGCTCCGGCGCGACCCGACGCGGGCCCGGCTGGCGCGGAGCCTGGGGGTCCTCGTGGCCGTCGCCGCGCTGGCGCTCCTCCTCCCCCGCATGCCCGGCTTCCCCTTCGACCCGGCCTCCACCCGGAAGACCGCCTGGTTCGCCGTGATGATGGCCGCGCTCGGCGCGCTGTGGCTCGTGGCGGTGTGGCGCGGCCTCCGCGGGGCGCTGGCCGGCGCCGCCATGGTGGCGCTCGCCTTCTACGACCCCTGGTACCTCTTCTCCCGGTTCAACGACGTCTCGCCCGCGGAGAGCGAGCGCCCGGCGCTCCACGACTTCACGCCGTTCGTGCCCCTGGCTCCGGAGCCCCGCCGCGTGGGCGTCGTCGCCAAGTGGGGCGCGTCGATCAACTCCCCGCTGCGCAACGGCTGGGAGGGCACGATGGGCTACGGCCCCATGTCCATCTCGCGCGTCCGGGAGCTCCTCGAGGGAACGAGAAACGACCAGGTGGTCCGGCTGGGCGCCATGGACGGGGACGCCACCTTCCCCGCGGCGGACCCCTCCTCGCGGCTCTGGCCGCTCCTGGCCACGCCCATCGTCGTCTCCGACCGGCCCCAGCCCTCCCTCGTGCAGTTCTTCGCCGGAAAGCGGGAGTGGGAGAACCGGCTCGTCGGGTTCCACGCGCCGGCGCTGCCGCGCGTCTTCTGGACCGGCTCGTGGGAGGTGGCGCCCGACGCCGAGGTGACCGCGCCGCTGCTGCGCGCCGCGAAGGGAGACGTGGCGGTGCTCGCCGAGCCGCCGGTGGGGCTGCCGCCCCCGGGCGCGCCGGAGGGGCCGGTGGCCGCCGGGCGCGTCCGCGTCGCCGGGCCGGTGCTGGAGGCCACGGTGGTCGCCCCCCGCGACGGGCTGGCGGTGATCCTCGACCCCTTCTACCCGGGGTGGACCGCGACGGTGGACGGCAAGCCCGCTCCCATCCTCCGCGCCGACTTCGCCTTCCAGGCGGTGCCGGTCTCCGCGGGAACCCACGAGCTCCGCCTCACCTACCGGAACCGCTGGGTGACGCTCGGAGCGGCCGTCTCCCTCGGGACGCTCGCCTCGCTGGTGGGCGCGCTCGCGGTCCGCAGCCGGCGGGTGCGCCGCGAGGAGCAGGCTGCCTAGAGCGGCGCGCTAGCGTCTCCGCGGCGAGGCGAGCAGCAAGTGCACGTTCTCCCGCTCCCAGGCGGCGGCGCGGGCGTGGTCGGGAAAGGCCCTCTCCCGGCGCCGGAACTCCCGGCCGTGGATGGTCCTCCTCCCGCCTCGCTCGTCCGGCGGCACCACCTGATGGAGCATCTCGTGGAAGACCACGGAGGCCACGTAGAACTCCGGCACATCCTCGCGGTCGAGCGCGGGGTGGATGCGGATGGCCCGGGCGGTGTGCAGGTAGACGCCGGTGCGGATGGAGGTGCGTCCCGGCAGCGCACCGCTGCGCCCCCAGCCGATCTTCACCTCCACCGTCCCGCCGAAGTGCTCGGTGTTCAGGCTCTCGAGGATGGCCTGCAGGTCGTGGACGCGGCCGCGGGCCTCGAGCCGGGAGGTGCGCGGCGGCGCGATCCGGTCGCGGTGGGCGCGCACCCAGTCGTCGATGCGGCGGGAGGCGGCGCGCCGGCCGTCGCGCCGGCCCGGGCGCAGGAAGTCCGCCAGCGCCCCGGCCACCTCGGGGTCGCACCCGAGGAAGAGGTGGTGGACGCGGAGCTGGATTCGCGCACCCTCCCGCCGGAAGGAGACCATGGTGTGACGGTTGTCGTGCACCACGAGCCGAACCGGCTCCCCGAGCCGGGCTGCCACCTCGTCGGCGAGCCGCTCCGCGGCGGCGACGCGATCCGGGCGCGGCGCCTCGCGGGCGTCGAAGGAGAGGTCGAGCTGCCCCGCGTCCTTCCTCACCGCTCCTCCCCCTCCTCCCCCTGGAGGAGCCGCTCCACCCGAGACGGCTCGACCCGCAGCGCCATCCCCTTCTCCTGGCTGTAGGTCACGGCGCCGGGCGCCGAGCCCTTCGCCTTCCGCACGTGCTTGGCCCGCGTGTACACCACCTCGGGAGCGGCCTCGCCGCGGGCGTCGCTGAAGTGGGCGGCGAGGTGGGCCGCGTCGAGCAGGCTCTCCTGGTCCGGGGCGCGCCCCTTCGGAAGCCGCAGGACGACGTGGGCTCCGGTTCGCCCCCGGGCGTGCAGCCAGACGTCGTTCCCCTTGGCGACCCGCACGGTGAGCTGGTCGTTCTCGGCGGCGCCGCGCCCCACCAGGATGGACAGCCCGGCCACCGATCGGAAGCTGCGGTAGGGAGCTGCCGGCTCCTCGTCGCGCCTGCGGGGCGGGCGCTGCACGCGGGGAGCGGCGCCGAGCTTCCGGGCCTCCCTCTCGAGGCGAGGGAGCGCCTCCTGCGACGCGCCGTCGAGCTCGGCGAGCAGCGCCTCGGTCGCCGCCAGGCGGACCCGCACCTCCGCGGCGCGCGCCTCGACCCGGGCGGCGCTGTCGGCGATGCGGCGATACCGCCGGTAGAAGCGCTCCATGTTG
Source organism: uncultured delta proteobacterium (assembly GCA_963818535.1). Lineage (GTDB taxonomy): Bacteria > Myxococcota > Myxococcia > Myxococcales > Anaeromyxobacteraceae > CAIOAK01. The sequence continues at coordinate 189,916 of CAWFSM010000001.1, forward strand.
GCCCGGGGCGTGAGCGCCGGATCGAGGGCCAGGGTCACCTGCCGGGATCCGTCGGCGGTCCACTCGGTGACCTCCACCTCGGAGGCGCCGCGCGGGACGGCGTGGAGGTTCTGCTTGAGCAGGTCGGCGGCGTGGCGGTCCGCCTCGGCGGCGGGAACCCGCTCCGCCTCCTCGGCGAGCCGCTCCAGGGCCCGGCGCGATCGGGCCACGGCGGCGCGAAGGGGCTCGCGCAGCCGGCGCCTCGCCGCGGCGAGCGCCCGCTCCTCCTCGAGCCGGCGGTAGAAGGCCTCGACGGCCGCCGAGATCGGGTAGCGCGCGCCCTCCAGGGGGGCGAAGCGCGGCGCCTCCCCGTCGCCTGGCCGCGCCAGGGGAGGAACGTACGGGCTGCCGGGCGCCAGCGTCCGGAGCTGGGAGAGGTTCTTCCCCGCCATGGCCCGGACGACGCCGGCGCCGTCGACGAGGAAGAGGTTCCCGTTCCTGCCGGTCAGCTCGGCGAGGAGCGAGAGCGGTCCGCCGGCACGCTCGAAACGCAGCGCCACCAGGCGATCCGCGCCGGGCGCCTCGATGGCGACGAGGCGCGCGCCGGCGAGCTCGCGGCGCAGGACGACCTGGAAGGCCAGCGGCTCCGGATGGACGGGCGGGCGCCAGGTGGCGGCGTGGATGCGGGTGAGGTCCGGCTCGGCGGAGAGGAGCAGGGTGGCGTCGCCGGCGGGACCGCGCAGCTCCAGGGTGACCAGCCGCTCGGCGTGCACCCGCACCGCGTCGACGCGCGACCCGGCGAGCGGTGCCAGCTCCGCGATGAGGAGCGCGATCTCGCCGGAGCGCAGGGACATCGGGAGCCCGAAACGGTTGCGGCCGCCCGGAGGCGGCCGCAAGACCCGGCGCGAGTTTCCTCGCGCCACGAAGGCATCGTTACTTCTTCTTGGCCTTCTTCACAGCCTTCTTCTTCGCCGGAGCCTTCTTCACAGCCTTCTTCTTGGCAGCCATGTGTTACCTCCCTGACAGTTGGTCAACTACCAACGACGCACGACAAAGACGAGTGCAGATTAGCGAACGCAGATCCACCTTGCAAGGACACGGCCACGCTTTTCTTGCGACCCTCGGCGGAGATCGTCGCCGATGTACCCGGTTGGATCGTGCGCCAGCGACCGCCAGTGGCCCCCATCCGGATCGTCAGCGGGCGGTGAAGTAGGACGCAAAGTCACCAATCACCGACAGTGCATGGCGCGGGAATCGCCGCTGCGGGCCGATTCCCGTGCTGCTAGGCGCCGAGTTCGCGCTTCAGCTCGTCGACCTTGGAGGTGACCAGCGACTGGATCTCGGCGAGCCGTTCCGGGGTCCGGGCCTCGAAGCGGAGCACGAGGAGCGGCTGGGTGTTGGAGGCGCGCACCAGGCCCCATCCGTCGGGAAAGATCACCCGCACGCCGTCGACGGTCACCGCCTCGTGCCTCGCGGCGAACCATTCCTGGGCCCGGCGGACCAGCTCGAACTTCTTCTCCTCCGGGCAGTCGTAGCGGATCTCCGGGGTGGAGAAGGTCTTCGGCACGTCGGCGAGCAGCGTGGAGACCGGGCGGTCGCTGCGGGAGACCAGCTCGAGCAGCCGTCCCGAGGAGTAGATGCCGTCGTCGAACCCGAACCAGCGGTGGGCGAAGAAGATGTGGCCGCTCATCTCCCCGGCGAGCAGGGCCCCCTCCTCCTTCATCTTGGCCTTGATGAGGCTGTGGCCCGGCCTTCCACATGATGCCGCGGCCGCCCCTGGCCGCGATGTCGTCGTAGAGCGTCTTGGAGCACTTCACCTCGCCGACGATGGCCGCGCCGGGGTTCTCGGCCAGCAGCGCCCGCGAGAAGAGGATCATGAGCTGGTCGCCCCAGAGGACGTTGCCCTTCTCGTCCACCGCCCCCACCCGGTCGGCGTCGCCGTCGTAGGCGATGCCCAGGTCGGCGCCGGTCTCGAGGACCTTGGCCTTCAGGAACCCGAGGTTCTCCTCCACCGTGGGGTCGGGATGGTGGTTGGGGAAGCGGCCGTCCATCTCCTCGAAGAGAGGGACCACGTCGACGCCCAGGGACCGGAAGAGGGGGTTCGCGATGACGCCTCCGGTGCCGTTTCCGGCGTCGACCACCACCTTGAGCTTCCGGGGGCCGAGCCGGAGGTTCTCGCGGACGTACTCCTTGTAGGGAGTGACGATGTCGTGGGACTCGACCTTCCCGGTCCCGCTCGCGAAGCGGTCCTCGACGATGCGCCGGAGGAGCGCCTGGATGCCGTCGCCGTGCAAGGTGCTCTTGCCGACCCCCACCTTGAGGCCGTTGTACTCGGGGGGGTTGTGGGAGCCGGTGATCATGACCAGCCCGTCGACCGGGAGCGTTGCGGCTGCGAAGTAGGTGAGCGGGGTCGGGACCACCCCCAGGTCGGTCACGTCGACGCCCACCGCGTTCAGCCCCGCGATCATCGCCTTCGCGAAGCGCGGACCGCTCTCGCGGCAGTCGCGACCGACCACCACCCGGCGTCCGCCCGCCTCCCGCACCTCGGTGCCGAGCGCGCAGCCCACCAGGCGCACCGCGTCCTCGGTGAGGTCCTTGTCCACCAGGCCGCGGATGTCGTACTCGCGGAAGATGGTCCTCGAGATGCTCGCCATGTCGTGCTCCCTTCCGCTCCCGCGGATCGCCTAGAGCAGCGACCCGCGCCCGCGCCGCTTCAGCTCCTCGACCGCCTTGCGCACGTCCTGTGCCTTCTCCTTGCGCACCACCAGCACCGCGTCGCCGGCGTCCACCACCACCAGCCCGTCGACGCCCACCACGGCGACCGGGCGCTTGCCGTGGCCGAGCACCACGTTGTCGTGGCCGTCGATGACGATGGCGTCCCCCTGCAGCACGTTGCCGAGGTCGTCGAGCTCGCGAACCTCGGAGAGCGCCGCGAAGCTCCCGACGTCGCTCCAGCCGAACTCGGCCGGGACCACCGCGATGCGCTGGCTCTTCTCCATCACCCCGTAGTCGATGGAGATGGAGGGGGCCCCCGGGAAGACCCGGGCCAGCGTGCGGGCGTAGGCGGGGGTTCCGAGCGACTGCTCGATGACGGCGAGTTGCTCGCCGAGCACCGGCATGGCGCGCCGGATCTCCTCCAGGATCACGTCGGCCCGGAAGAGGAAGATGCCGGAGTTCCAGAGGTAGCCGCCCTCGGCGAGGTAGCGCGCCGCGGTGACCACGTCGGGCTTCTCGACGAAGCGCTCCACCCGGGAAGGGTGAAAGGCCTTCTTTCCGCGCCCCAGCACCTTCAGCTTCGCGCCCACCTTCAGGTAGCCGTACCCGGTCTCGGGCCGGTCGGGCTTGATCCCGATGGTGGCGATCGCACCCTCGAAGGCGAGCTGGGCCCCGGCGGCGAGCGCCTCGCGCATGGCCTCGGGGCGGGCCACGTGGTGGTCGGCCGGCAGCATGACCATGACGCCCTTCGGGTCGCGCCGCTTCACGTGCAGAGCGGCCAGGCCGACGCACGGGGCGGTGTTGCGCGGGCAGGGCTCGACGAGGAGGTTCTCCTTCGGGAGCTTGCGCAGGATGCGGCGCGCCGCGGCGGCGTGGTTCGGCCCGCAGACCACGTAGGTGTCCTGGATGCGGGCCAGCGGCGGCAGCCGGTCGACCGTGGCGGCCAGCATGGGCTCGTCGCCGTCGAGGGGCAGGAACTGCTTGGGGCGGTTCTTGCGGCTGAGCGGCCAGAAGCGGGTGCCGCTGCCGCCGGCCATGACCACGGGAAAGAGCTTCATGCGGTTCTCCAGACGGTGAGGAGCTCGTGGAGGATGCGCGCCGTGGCCCCCCATACCAAGTTCCCGCCGACGTCGAAGGTGTGAACCTCGTGCATCATGCCGAACGCCTCCCGGAAATCGACCCGATGACTTCCCGGCGTGAGGAGGTCGGCGACGGAGAGCTCGACCAGCCCGGCCACCTCGTCGGGATGGGCGACGTAGGGGTACGGGTATGGCACGACGCCCACCCACGGCGTCAAGCGGTACCCGCTCGTCACCACGAGCGCCTCGCCGAGCCGTCCGAGCACCTCCACGTCGGCGGGAGAGAGCCCGATCTCCTCCTCGGCCTCGCGCAGCGCGGCGGCCTGGGCGTCGGCGTCGGCCGGATCGATCCGGCCCCCCGGGAAGGAGATCTGCCCGGGGTGGAGGCGGAGGTCGGCTCGCCGCCGCGTCATGAGGACGTGGGGCTCGCCGCCCCGGGAGAAGACCGGCACGAGCACGGCGGCCTCGGCGAGCGCGCCGGTGGAGTGGCGGTAGGCCGGCGTGAGGGCGATCACGTCGAGCCGCGTGAAGGGGTGACCGGGAAGGGCCCGCCGCAGGTCGTCGATCTTCATCGCGCCCGGACTGCCTGGGGCGTCGGCGGCGCGTGCGCGTCGCCCGACGGGAGCACGCCCTGCCAGAGCAGGACGGCCACGAGCACGCCCAGCACGATCCGCCAGGCGACGAAGAGGTAGGTGGTGCGGGTGCGCAGGTAGCGGAGCAGCCAGCCGATGACCAGGTACCCGGCCACCGCCGAGACCGCCGTCCCGATCAGCGTGGCGGTGCGCCAGGAGGGCTCCCCGCGCAGCACGGGGAGCGCCTTCGCGAGCTTGTAGACGCCGGCGCCGAGGATGATGGGAACGGAGAGGAGGAAGCTGAAGCGGGCGGCGGCCTCGCGCGAGAAGCCGAGCAGCATGCCGGTGGTGATGGTGCTGCCCGAGCGGGACGTCCCGGGCACGAGCGCGAGCGCCTGGCCGACGCCGATGGCGAATGCCGAGCGGGCCGTGATGTCCGCGAGCCCGCGCCGGTGAGAGGCATAGCGCTCCGCCCCGGCCATGACGAGGCCCCAGAAGACCAGCGAGAAGGCGATCACCCCGTTGCCGAGCGCCTCGATCCGGCGCTCGAGGAGCTTGCCCAGGACCGCGGCGGGAAGCGTGCCGAGCGCGATGTACCAGGCCAGCCGCGCATCGGCCGTCGCGAAGGGGTTCCGGTCGCGGAGCCCACGCAGCCAGGCGGCGGCGATGCGCAGGAGGTCCTCGCGGAAGTACACGAGAACCGCCAGCGTGGTGCCCGACTGGATGATGGTGACGAAGGCCCGGAACTTCTCGTCGGCGAGGTCCTCGCCGAGCAGCTCGCCGAGGAGCAGCAGGTGGGCCGTGGAGCTGACCGGCAGGAACTCGGTGACGGCCTGGACGATCCCGAGGAGGGCGGCGGCGAGAGATCCCATGCCGGCTCCCCGGGTCCAGACGCGGGGCTAGCGGCGCTTTCCCTTGCGACCGACGGCGGCCTGGAGCGCCTCCTTCTTGTCGGTGCGCTCCCAGGTGAAGGCCTTCTCCTCGCGGCCGAAGTGGCCGTAGGCGGCGGTCGCCTGGTAGATGGGCCGGAGCAGGTCGAGCCCCCGGATGATCTCGCCGGGGGTGAGGCCGAAGACCTCGCGGACGGCGGCGGCGATCGACTCCTCGGAGACCGTCGAGGTCCCGAAGGTCTCGACCATCACCGAGACCGGCTGGGCCACGCCGATGGCGTAGGCCACCTGCACCTCGCAGCGGGTGGCCAGCCCGGCCGCCACCACGTTCTTCGCGATGTACCGGCCCATGTAGGCGGCCGAGCGGTCGACCTTGGACGGATCCTTGCCGCTGAACGCGCCGCCGCCGTGGCGCCCCATGCCGCCGTAGGTGTCGACGATGATCTTGCGGCCGGTCACGCCGGTGTCGCCCATGGGACCGCCGATCACGAAGCGGCCGGTGGGGTTGATGAAGATCTTGGTCTTCCTGTCGACGAGCTTCTTCGGCAGCGCCCGGGCGATGACCTCCTCCCGGACGGCGGCGTGGAGCGTCTTGTTGGAGACCGTGTCGGAGTGCTGGGTGGAGACCACCACGGTGTCGATGCGGGCCACCTTGCCGTCGCGGTACTCGACGCTGACCTGGGCCTTGCCGTCGGGACGCAGGAAGTCGAGGCCGCGCTTGCGCGCGCGCGCCAGCGCCCGGGTCAGGTGGTGGGCGTACTGGATGGGAGCCGGCATCAGCTCCGGCGTCTCGTCGCAGGCGTAGCCGAACATCATGCCCTGGTCGCCGGCCCCGCCGGTGTCGACGCCCTGGCCGATGTCGGGGGACTGCTGGTCGACCGACACGAGAACGGCGCAGGTGTGGCCGTCGAAGCCCATGTCGCTGTGGGTGTAGCCGATGTCCTTCACCGCCTGGCGCGCCAGCTTCTGGTAGTCGACCTGCGCCTTGGTGGTGATCTCGCCGGCGATCATCACGTAGCCGGTCTTCAGCAGGGTCTCGCAGGCCACCCGCCCCTTGGGATCGCGCGCCAGGACGGCGTCGAGGACCGCGTCGGAGATCTGGTCGGCCATCTTGTCCGGATGGCCCTCGGTCACCGACTCGGAGGTGAAGAGGAAGTCTTTCTGCATGGTTCTCCCGGGGGAAGGGTGGATGTCTTACGTCCGCTTGAACGGACGTGTCAAGGACGCCGTCGGTCCGGCGGATGGGGCGGGGATCAACCGCTTACCGGCCCCACCACCGCGGCGCCCTCGATCAGCCCGGGGAAGCGCCGGGTCATCTCGGAGCGGACCTCCCGCTCGATGTCGTCGGCGGTGTTGAGGCGGAGGATGCGATCGAGCAGCTCGCGCCCCTCGCGCGCCGACGCGCTGCGGATCACCCGCTTCACCAGCGGGATGGACGGGCCGTTCATGGAGAGCTCGTCGAGGCCGAGACCGAGCAGCACCAGCGTGTAGAGGGGTTCGCCGGCCATCTCGCCGCACATCGACACCGGCTTGCCGGCCGCCCGCGCCGCGTCGGCGACCGAGCGAAGCATGCGGAGCACCGCCAGGTGGAGCGGCTTGTAGAGGTAGGCGACGTCCTTGTTCTGGCGGTCCACGCCGATGGTGTACTGGATGAGGTCGTTGGTGCCGATGGAGAGGAAGTCCACCTCCTCTGCCAGCCGATCGGCGACCAGCGCGGCGCTGGGCAGCTCCACCATGATGCCCACCGGCGGCATGCGGGCCGGGATCCCCTGCGCCACCACCTCCTCGAAGGCCTCGGCGAGCATCCACTTCGAGGCCCGCACCTCGGCCACCCCGCTCACCATGGGGAACATGAGGCGCAGGTTGCCGTGGGCGGCGGCCCGCACCGCCGCGCGCAGCTGGGAGTGGAAGACGTCGGGGTGGCGCAGGCAGTAGCGCACCGCCCGGAGGCCCAGCGCGGGGTTCTCCGAGTGGTCCTTCTGGCCGGAGGGGAGCTTGTCCCCGCCCAGGTCGAAGGTGCGGATCGTCACCGGGCGCCCGTCCATGGCCTCGAGGATGGCGCGGTAGTCGCGGTAGTGGTCCTCCTCGGTGGGGAGCTCGTCGCGCCCCATGAAGAGGAACTCGGTGCGGTAGAGCCCGACTCCCTCGCCGCCGTGGGAGAGGAGCCCGGGGACCTCCTCGCCGAACTCGATGTTGCCGACCATCCGGAGCCGGACGCCGTCCACGGTCTCGGCCGGGAGGTCCTTCAGGCGGGCCAGCTCGGCCTCGCGCTCCATCTGCCGGATGCGGGCCGCCTCGTAGTCGGCGCGCTCCCCGGCGGTGGGGTTCACCACCACCACGCCGCGGCCGCCGTCGACGACCACCCAGTCGCCTCGCTCCGCCACCGCGGTGGCCCGGCCGGCGCCGACCACGGCCGGGATCTCCAGCGCGCGGGCCACGATGGCGGTGTGGCTGGTGATGCCGCCCGCGTCGGTGACCAGCCCGGCCACCTTGCGGTCGTGGAAGAGCAGCGCGGTGTCGGCCGGCGAGAGGTCGCGGGCCACCACGATGGAGCCGGGCGGCGGGGTCTCGGCGACGTCCACGCCCTGGCCGAGCAGGTTCTTCACGATCCGCTCGCCCACGTACTCGACGTCGGAGCGGCGCTCGCGGAAGAACTCGTCGTCCGGGTCGAAGGCGCCCTTGATCTTGCGGATGGCCCGCTTCACCGCCCACTCGACGTTGACCCGCTCCTCGCGCACCAGCCGCCGCGACTCGTCGACGAGCGCGGGGTCGCGCAGCATGGCGCGGTGCACCTCGAGGATGGCGAGGTGCTCCGCCCCGTCGGCGGCCTGCATCTTGGCCTTCACCCCGTCGAGCTGGTGCACCGAGAGCTCGATGGCCGCCTCGAGCCGGCCGAGCTCCGCCTCCACCTCCTCGGCGACGACCTTGCGCCTCGGGGTGCGGACCCGGCGGCGGTCGACCGTCCAGCAGCGCCCCACCGCGATGCCGGGTGACGCCGGGAGTCCCTGGAGCGTGGTCGGGGTGGTGGAGGCCATGGTCAGCGCTCCCCGAAGCCCGACTCGAAGACCTTCGCCAGCGCCGCCATGGCCTCCGCGGCGTCCGCCCCCTCGCAGGACACCAGCACCGACGCGCCCTTCCCGGCCGCCAGCGTGAGCACGCCCATGATGCTCTTGGCGTTGATCTGGAGACCGTCCTTCTCGAACAGGACGTCGCTGCGGAAGCGGTTGGCGGTCTGCACCACCATCGCCGCGGGGCGTGCGTGCATCCCGAGCGAGTTGACGATCGTGAAGGTCCTCTCCAGCCGGTGCATTCCCTACTTTCCTCCCCGGAAGACCTGCGTCATCACGCCCACCACCGTCCCCAGCCCCAGCGCCGCGTACGCGGTGGGGAGGAGCCGCGCCCGCAGCCCGAGCAGGACGATCCCCGCGGCCGCGGCCAGCAGCACGAGCGCACCGCCTCCGGGCCCGAGCCGTCCGGCCGCCGCGAGCGCCATGACCCCGGCCGCCACGCCGCAGAGCACGGCGCCGCCGTCGCGCAGCCGGGAAGCCCAGGCTGGGCAGGGAGAGGGCGGCGAGCCGCACCACCACCTCGTCGCCGGTCCGGTAGCCGGCGCGGAAGAGGCTCCAGCGCAGCCAGAGGTGGAGCGCGTTGTAGGCGAGGAGCGACGCCGACCAGCGCCGGCCAGCCCAGGAGGAGGGTGCCCACCGCGGCCAGCGCGCCGAAGAAGGGGCGAAGCCCGGCCCAGAAGAACCCGTCCCCCACCGCGGCGAGCGGTCCCTGCAGGACCTGCTTGTAGGCGAGGGGCGCGCCGACCGGCTCCTCCCCGGCGGCCACCCGCTCCTCGTGGTGGATGGCGCCGCCGACGATGGCGGCCGCCGTGTAGGGGTGGCAGTTGAAGGTGGCGAGGTGGCGCCGCAGCGCCTCGCTGCGCTTCCCGGGATCGGCGTAGAGCCGGCGGAGCGCCGGGTCGATGGCGTAGGCGAAGCCCAGGTTCTGCATGCCGCGCCGGTTCCAGGCCGCCTGGAGGAAGAGGCAGCGCCAGAAGACGCGGCGCAGGGTGACGGGCGGGACGTTCACCGGGTGCCTCCGGCCAGCCAGCCCGCGGCGAAGGTGGCCGCCGCCGCCCCGGCGAAGAGGCCGATGCCTCGCGCGCTCCGGAAGGCCCGGGCCCCGGCCGCCGCGGCGAGGCCCACGAGGGCGGTCCAGCCCCAGCCGAGCGGCGAATTCAGGGTGGGGAACTGGCGCAGGACGGCGGGGATGATCAGGACGGCGACGGCGGCGACCGCGGGGGCGAGGAGCGCCGACACGGCGAAGGGCAACACCAGCCCGTAGAGGTTCTCGCGCACCGCGGCCACGGGCGAGCCGCCATCGAGCAGCACCTCGGCCCGGGCGGCCAGCCGCACGTTCCACTCCTCGATGGCGCGGTCGGTGGTGCGCCCCAGGGTGGCGAGCGTGCCCGCGAGCAGGATGGCGAGGGCGGCCACCGCCGGCGTGACCCCGGTTCCGAGCGCCTGGCCGGAGAGCACCGCGGCGGCGGCGATGGCCGCCGTTCCGAGCGCCTCGTTGGGCGGCAGGGACGCCCCCATGTTCACGGCGCCCAGCCAGAGCAGCTCGAGCGGTGGGCCGAGGAGGAGTCCTCCACGGAGGTCGCCGAGCGCGAGCCCCACGATGGGCGCGAGCGCCACCGGGCGGGAGAGCATGGCCTGGAGGAAGCCCTTGCGCTCCACCGCCGCGAGCCCGGCGACCACGGCGACGACGAGGTAGTCCACGCGGGGTCGATCCTATCAGCCGGCGGCGTTCCAGCGCCGCTCGATCTCGGCGAGGTCGATCGGGGCGTCGAGCGGGACGGCGCGGGCCTCGACCCGGAAGCCGGCGGCGGCGAGCCGCCGCAGCCCCTCCAGCTCGGCCCCGGAGAGGAACAGGGACGGCGTCACCCTGCGCCGCCCCTGGGTATAGTGGACGTTGCCGAGGTTCAGGACGGGGGCCCGTTCGGGGGTCATCCCGGCGGCGAGCGCCTCCTCCACCTCGGGGACGCCGCGGAGCACCACCAGCACCGGCTCGGACGACGCCGCCAGCGCCGCCCAGTCGACCGCATCGGACGGGGTCGACGGCGGCCTCCACCCCGGGGGGGAGCGCCAGGGTCATGGCCGCACGCGCCAGCGGGCTCCGGGCCGCCTCGTCGTCCGCCACCACCACCCGCCTCGCGCCGAGGTGCGGCACCCAGCCCACCAGCACCTGGCCGTGGACCAGCCGCTCGTCGACGCGGGCGAGCCCGATCATGGCCGCCCTTCGCCGCCGGGCGCGGCGCCGCCGGGTGGACGGGGGCGCAGCAGGTCGCTCGCCAGCGTGATGTTCTTCTGCCCGTAGGAGCAGATGAGGCGCGCCACGTCGGCCAGCCGGGCGTCCGGGGTCCGGCAGGTGGAGAGCTTGAGCAGCATGGGGAGGTTCACGCCGGTGACCAGGTCCACGCGGTCGGACAGGAACCCCAGCGCCAGGTTGGCGGGGGTGCCTCCCAGCATGTCGGTGAGCACGAGGACCCCGTCCCCCTCCTCGACCTCCCGGATGGCCACGGCGATGGCCTCGCGGGCGGCGTCGAGCGGCAGGACGGAGGACACCGAGACGGCGCGCGTCCGGGGAATGCTTCCGACGATCCCCTCGGCGCAGGCCAGGGTCTCCTCGGCGAGCCGGCCGTGCGTCGCGATCACCACGCCGATCATGGGACTTCACTCCTTGTCGACGTCGCGGTGCCAGACCCGGACCGGGATGCCGCGCTTGCCGAGCCGGGTGGCCAGCTCGGCGGCGATGGCGACGGACCTGTGCCGTCCGCCGGTGCAGCCGATGGCCACGGTCAGGTAGGTCTTCCCCTCGGCCCGGTAGCGGGGGATGAGGAAGCCGGCCAGGTCCTCGGCCTTCTCCAGGAAGCTCTGGGCGTCCTCCTGGCCGAGGACGAAGTCGCGGACCCGGGGCTCGGTGCCCGGGAACGGCTTCAGCTCGGGGACGAAGTAGGGGTTGGGCAGGAAGCGCACGTCGAGGACGATGTCGGCGTGGGCGGGGATGCCGGTCCGGAAGCCGAAGGAGACCAGCGTCACCCCCATGGCGTCGGAGCCGGCTCCCACGAAGCGGTTGTGCACCAGCCGCTTCAGCTCGTGCACGTTGAGGCGCGTGGTGTCGACCACCTCGTCGGCCACCGCCCGCAGGCCGGAGAGCGCCTTGCGCTCGGCGGCGATGCCCTCCGGGACGCTCCCCGAGTCGCCGGCCAGCGGGTGGCGCCGCCGGGTCTCGGAGTAGCGCCGGATGAGCGACTCGTCGGAGCAGTCGAAGAAGAGGACGGTGACGTCGGCCCCCTTGCGGCGAAGGTCCTCCACGACGCCGGGCGCGTCGGCGAGGAAGCGCTGCTCCCGCGCGTCGACCACCAGCGCGATGCGCGAGACCTCCCCGGCGGTGCGGCCGGAGAGCTCGAGCAGCTTCTCCAGGAAGACGATGGGGAAGTTGTCGACGCAGTAGAACCCGCCGTCCTCGAGCGCCCGGAGCGCGGTGGTCTTCCCCGAGCCGGAGACGCCGGTCAGGATCACGACCTGGGTCGCCGGGGTTCCCCGGACGTCCTCGGGCGTCCGCGAGCTCACTCGACCTCCGTTCCGCCGCCGCCGCCCTCGGAGGGCAGCGCGATGGCGCGGTTGAGCCGCTCCTGGAACTCGCGGGCGGAGTGGTGTCCCTGCAGCTTGAGCAGGTGGTTGCGGGCCGCCACCTCGATGATGGTGGTCATGTTGCGCCCCGGCCGCACCGGGACCACCAGCATGGGGATCTCCACGTCGAGGATGCGGAACTTGCGCTCGTCGACGCCCAGCCGGTCGTACTCGACGTCCGGGTCCCACTCGACGAGCTCGAGGACGATCTCGATCTTCTTGCGCTCGCGGATGGCCGCCACGCCGAAGAGATCCTTGATGTTGATGATCCCCAGCCCGCGGATCTCCATGTGGTGCTTGATGATCTCGCTGCCGGCCCCGACCACCGCGTCCTGGGTGCGCCGCTTCACCTCGACGATGTCGTCGGCCACCAGCCGGTGGCCGCGCATGACCAGGTCGAGGGCGATCTCGCTCTTGCCGATGCCGCTCTTGCCGAGGAGCAGGATGCCCACGCCCAGCACGTCGAGGAGCACGCCGTGCATGGAGGTGCTGGCGGTGAGCTGCTCCTCGAGGAAGCTCTGCACCCCCTCGATGAACGTGGAGGAGAGGAGCGAGGAGCGGAACACCGGCACTCCCGCCTCCTCGCCCGCGGCCAGCATCTCGGGGGGGATCTCGATGTCCTTCGTCACCACCAGGCAAGCCACCTCCTGGGCGAAGAAGGCTCGCAGCACCTCGACGCGCCGCTCGCGCGGAAGCGTCTTGAGGTAGCTCATCTCGGTGTTGCCGAAGACCTGGATCCGCTCCCGGTGCAGGTACTCGGTGAAGCCGGCCAGGGCCAGGCCCGGCTTCTGGATGCGCGCCGAGCTGACCTTGCGGGAAAGGCCAGCCGCCCCGCCCACGAGTGCGAGGCGGAGGTCGTACTTGGTGTCGTCGAGGAGTGCCCCCACCCGGATGGCTTCCATCGCCGCGGAGTGTAGCGCGCACCCACCGCGGCGTCGACCCAAGGGGGGAGACGCCGGGACCACCCCGCGGCGCTCCGGACGGGGCGTCCCTGGCCCAGGAACCTTTCGTTGACGCGGCCGTGCCGTGAACCTTAGATCCCCCCGCGCGCCATGCACGCCCGCATCCTCTACCACGCGAATTGCTTCGACGGCTGCGCCTCCGCGGCGCTGCTCGGGAGGTTCCTGCAGGCGCGGCTGGGGTCCAGCCTGGGCGCGATCGAGCACGTGCCGCTGCAGCACCAGGCCGGGAACTCCATCCCGCCCGACGCGTTCTCGGCCGACGTGAACGCCATCGTCGACTTCCGGTACTCGCCGTCCCCCCGCCTGGACTGGTGGTTCGACCACCACCAGAGCGCCTTCCAGCCCGCGTCCGATCGCGCGCATTTCGAGGCCGACGGCTCCGGGCAGCGCTTCTGGGACCCCACCGCCCCTTCCTGCACGGGCTTCATCGCCCGGGTGGCGCGCGAGCGCTTCGGCTTCGAGGCCCCCGACCTGGCCGAGCTCGTCCGCTGGGCCGACGTCATCGACGCGGCGGCGTTCCCGTCGGCCGAGGCCGCGGTGAAGCTCGCGGAGCCGGCGCTGCGCATCATGACCTTCCTCGAGGCCACCCGCGATCCGTCCGCGCCCGGGAAGCTCATCGAGGCGCTGCGATCCCGGCCGCTCGCCGAGGTGGCCGAGGAGCCCTGGGTGGCCGGCCCCCTCGCGCCGGTCCTGGAACGCCACTTCCGCTCGATCGACGCGGTCCGGGCGGCGGCCCGCCTGGACGGGGACGTGGCCTTCCTCGACCTGGCGGCGGCCGGCCTCGAGACCGGCAACAAGTTCGTCCTCTACTGGCTCTTCCCGGAGGCCCGTTACACCGTCACCGTCTCGCACGATCCCAAGCGCTCGAAGGTCTCGGTGGGCTCGAACCCCTGGGCGCGCCCGGCCCGGGCCCACGACATCTCCCGCATCTGCGAGCGCTACGGCGGCGGCGGTCACCCGGTCGTGGGCGCCGTCTCCCTCCCCCCGGACCGGCTCGACGAGGCGCGACGCGTGGCCCGGGAGATCGTGTCCACGCTCCAGGCCTCACCGGAGGCCGCGGCTTGACCCCGGGGCAGTGCATCCTGGTCGTCGACGACGACGACGACTTCCGCGAGGCGCTCTGCGAGGTGCTCACCGACGCCGGCTATCCGGTGGAGCAGGCCGGGAACGGCGAGCTGGCGCTCAAGCGGATGGCCGTCGAGAAGCCCGGCCTGGTCCTGCTCGACCTCAAGATGCCGGTGCTGGACGGCTGGGGGGTCGTCGAGCGCATGCGCAAGGACCCGGCCTCCGCGCACATCCCCGTCCTCATCCTGTCCGCCTACGGCTACGAGTGGGAATCGGAGCTGCTCGGGGTCCAGGGCTTCATCCCGAAGAGCGTCGGGATGGAGGAGATCCTCGACGGGATCCGCCGGATCGCCGGGCCGCCGCCCATGCACCACTAGCGCAGACGAGAATCCGAGGCCCCATGTACTCCATCGTCCTGTTCGCCCACTCCCTCGTCCGCTGGGCCGTCCTCCTCGCGGCCGTCTGGGCCACCATGGCCGCGCTCTCCGGGCTGGGGAGGCAACGCGCCTGGACGCGGAAGGCCCGCGTCCCCGGCGTGGTGCTCGCCGCCGTCGCCGACCTGCAACTCCTCCTCGGGATGGCGCTCTGGCTCGCGCTCTCTCCCCACGCCATCACCGCCGGCGGCCGTTCTCACTACTGGACGTACGCCCATCCGCTGGCCGGCATCGTGGTGGTCGCGCTCGTGCACGTCGGAAGCGTCCGGGTGCGGCGCATGCTGGACGACGCGGCGCGCTGGCGGACCGCGGCCCGATTCTACGGCGCGGCCCTGGTGGTGGTGGTGCTGGCCGTTCCCTGGCCGCTGCTCGGCATGGGGCGCTCGCTCCTGCCCTTCTAGCCCTCCCCTACCTCGCCCTTCCCACCCCGGGTGGGCCAGCGGATCCGCGCCCGCAAGGTCTCCGGCGCCCGCTCGGCCAGCGTGGCCGGCTTCACCGCTCCCTCGCCGAAGCGGTCCGCCAGCGCGTCGAGCGCCGCGTTGAGCGCGTCCCGCTTCCCCTTGCCCTCCAGGGGAGCCTGGCCCGGCGCCCCTCCGAAGAGGCCGAGCTGGGCCGGCGCCTCCTCGACGCCGTCGAATCCGGAGACCGTCACCCCGGTGAGCCGCACCGGGCGGTCGAGCCCGGCCCGCCCGAGGTCCTCCTGGATCGAGCGGTAGATCTCGCCGGCGTCGTCGGTCGGGTGGGGCATCGTGGAGCGCCGGGTGAGCTGCTCGAAGTCGGCGTACTTGATCTTCAGGGTCACGACGCGCCCGCGCAGCCCACCCTCCCTCAGGCGACGGGCCACCCGGACGCACTGGTCGAGCAGTTGCGGCAGGAGCGCTTCCTCGCCGGACAGGTCCCGCTCGAAGGTGTCCTCGGCCCCGATCGACCGGGCCTCCTCGTCGGGGACCACCGGCCGCGGGTCGTCGCCGCGGGCGAGCGCGCGCATGTGGGCCCCCTGCGTGCCGAAGCGCTCGACCAGCACCTGCTCCGGGAAGCGGGCCAGCTCCCCGATGGTGGCGATGCCCAGGGCCCGGAGCGCCTGCTCGGTCACCTTTCCCACGCCCCACAGCCGCGACACGGGAAGCGGCGCCAGGAAGGCGGCGGTGGTCCCGGGCGGCACGGCCACGAGCCCGTCCGGCTTCCCGAGGTCGGAGGCGATCTTCGCCGCCATCTTGCAGTCGGCCACGCCGGCGGAGACGGTGAGCCCGGTGGCCTCCCGGACCTCGCCCTTCACCTTTCGTGCGATGGGCTCCGGCTCGCCGTGCAGGGCGCGGCTGCCGGTGACGTCGAGGAAGGCCTCGTCGAGCGATAGCGGCTCGACGAGCGGCGTGTAGCGGCGGTAGACGGCGAAGACGGCCCGGGACAGCTCCCCGTAGCGGTCGAACCGCGGCGGGAGGAAGACGCCCTCCGGGCAGCGGCGGCGGGCCTCCACGGTGGGCATCGCCGAGCGGACGCCGAAGCGGCGGGCCTCGTAGCTGGCGGCGCAGACCACTCCTCGTCCCGAGGTCCCCCCCACGATGACCGGCCGGCCCCGCAGCCCGGGGTCGTCGAGTTGCTCGACGGAGGCGTAGAAAGCGTCGAGATCGAGGTGGATGATGGACGGCACGGCAGTACTTCTTACCATCCGTCGCCGGACCCCAAGGGGGCTGGACAAAGGCTGGATAACTATTATTGTAGACTCCATCAGTCCATCTTGACTTAAATCATTTACCGATGGACATTAGAGCCCCCTTAGAAAGGAGGCGCTTCATGGAAACCACAGGAATCACCCCCGCCGCTGCACCCGGAGGGCGGATCGCCTCCCGTCTATGGGCCGCTGCCCGCACCGAGTTCTCGAGCCGCGGCTACCACGGCGCGCGTGTCCAGGGCATCGCCAAGCGCGCCGGCTGCAACGTGGCCCTCCTCTATCGTCACTGGGCGTCGAAGCGGGCCCTCTACGTCGAGATCCTGAAGTCGATCTGGATCGAGGGATCGAAGGAGATCGCCGCCCAGCTCGAGACCTCGAGCGGCGCCAAGGGCGTGGTCTCGGCCTACCTCGACACCCGCATGAAGGACCCCGAGGCGAGCCAGATCGTGATCCGCGAGCTCCTCGACGGTGGTCCGTTCCTCCGCGAGATCATCGCCACCGACCCGACCATGGTCGTCCCCATGCGGCGGGTCATCGAGGTGATGCGCCAGGGCAACGGCCACGCACTGCGCGCCGGCGTCGACCCGGAGATGGCGGTGCTGGCGGTGGCCGGCTTCGCCGCGCTGGTCGGGGCTGCCCACGAGGGGGCCCAGGCCTTCTTCGAGAACGGGGCCCCGTCGAGCGACGGCTGGAAGTCCCTGGTCAGCGACGTGTTGCTGCACGGGCTCGAGGCCCGGTAGCACCCGGTCCGCGCTCGGCCCTTGGCCGCGCTCCCGCCCGGCGCTACGGTGCGGACCATGAACACGGACGTCGTCCTCGTCGGCGCGGGCCTCCAGGGCTGTGGCGTGGCCCTGCGCCTCGCCCAGGCCGGCCGGCGCGTGGTGGTGCTCGAGCGGAGCATCCCCGGCGCCGAGGCCTCCAGCGCCGCCGGCGGGATCCTCTCCCCCGGGGTGGAGGCCGAGCCCGGACCCTTTCACGATCTGTGCATGGCCTCGCTGGGGCGCTGGCGCGCCTTCGCCGAGGAGGTGGAGCGGCTCTCCGGGTCCTGGGTGGGCTTCCGGACCGGCGGCACGCTGGAGGTGTCGGTCGACGACCGCTTCACCCCGGTGCTGGCCGGGCGCGCCGCCCAGCTCGAGCGGGCCGGGGTGGCCGTGGAGGTGCTCGACGGCGACGCCGCGCGGCGCCTCGAGCCGGGCCTCTCGCCCGAGACCCGGGGCGCGCTCTGGTTCCCGGGCGAGGCCTCCGTCGACCCGAGGCTGCTCGGCCGCGCGCTGCACGCCGCCGCGGCCCGGGCCGGCGCCACCTTCGTGCAGGGCCAGGTCCGGGGCATCGTCGTGGAGGGCGGGCGGGTGGTGGGCGTCGACCACGAGTCGGGCCGCATCGACGCAGGGGCGGTGGTGCTCGCCGCCGGCGCCTGGAGCCTCCAGGTCTCCGGGCACGACCTGCCGGCCGGCGCCGTGCGGCCGGTGCGCGGCCAGATGGCGGTGCTCGACACGCGTCCCCCGCTGCTCTCGCGCGTGGTCTTCTCCGACAAGGGCTACCTGGTCCCGCGACCCGACGGCCGCATCCTCTGCGGCTCCACCATGGAGGAGGCGGGCTTCGAGAAGGCGGTCACCGCGGGCGGCCTGCTGCACCTCCTGCAACTCGCGGTGGAGGTCGCGCCCGCCCTCGCCGCGGCTCCCCTCGTGGAGACCTGGTCCAACTTCCGGCCGGCCACGCCCGATGGCCTCCCCATCCTCGGCCCCGGACGCGTCCCGGGGCTCTTCTACGCCACCGGCCACTACCGAAACGGCGTGCTGCTGACGCCGGTGACGGCCGACGCGGTGAGCGCGGCGGTCCTCGGGCTCCCGACGCCGGTGGACCTCGCTCCCTTCGGCCCGGCCCGGCTCGCACCGCGGGGAAAGCTCCGGTGATCGCCTTGCGGCCGGCGCTCGCAGCCCTGCTCCTCCTCGCCGCCTGCACGGCGCGCGCTCCGGAGCGGACCGTCGACGAGGAGGGCGCCCACGGCCGCGCCTCGCCGGCAGCCGTCGACCCGCTCGCCCAGGCCCGTCCGGCGCCGGGCCCCTGCCTCCCCGGCCGCGACGGCGCGACGTCCGGCGAGCTCGCGCAGGCCGCGTCCCGCGCCCGGGAGGCCGGTCACCCCGAGATGGCGCTGGCCTGCGCCGAGGAGGCGCTCGAGGTCGACCCGCGCGACCGGGCCCCGCTGCGGGAGCGGGCGATCGCCCTGGCGGCGCTCGACCGCGACACCGACGCCCGGGCCGCTCTCTCCCGGCTGCTGGCCGCCGACCCCGACGACCCGGCCACCCTCCTCGTCGCCGCCGACCTCCACGTGACCCGCTTCGGCGACCGCGACTCGCTGGAGGCGGGGCTCGACCTGGCCCTGCGTGGAGCCGCGCGCGCGGTCTCCGGCCCCCGCTCCGACCCGTCGCTCGCGCCGCGCCTGCTCGTGCTCGCCGGGATGGCCGAGAACGACCTGGGGCACAACCGGGAGGCCCTCCTCCACCTCGAGGAGGCGGTGGCCCGCAATCCGCGCGACGTGGACGCGCAGTACGAGCGCGGCGTCGCCCTCTTCGAGCTCTGCCGCTTCGCCTCGGCCCGCCGGGCCTTCGAGCGGGTCCTGCGCCAGGCCCCGCGGGATCCCTGGGCGCTGCACCACCTCGGGCTGCTGGCCGAGCGGGCCGGCGACGAGCGTCGCGCCCGCGAGCTGCTGGGACGGGCGGCGCGGATCGCCCCGCGCGACCTCCGGCCGCCGGTCGAGCTCTCCCGGTCGGCCTTCGAGGCCGAGCTCCGCCGGGCCCTCGCCGAGCTGCCCGCCGTCCGAGCGGGAGGCGCTGGCCGGGGTCCCGGTCGAGGTCGAGGAGATCCCGGCCTACGCCGACCTGACCGCGGTGGAGCCACCGCTCTCGCCGTCGATCCTGGGGCTCTTCCGCGGGCCCTCGCTGGGCGAGCCCTGCCCGGCCGACGAGGAGGCCGCCTGCCGCTCCATCGTGCTCTACCGGCGGAACCTGCTCCGCTTCGCGCGCGACCGTGCGCAGCTCTCCGAGCAGGTGCGGGTCACGCTGATGCACGAGCTCGGCCACCTTCACGGCGAGAGCGACGAGGGGCTCCGGGCCCGCGGCCTGGAGTGACCGATCCGGGCACGCGCCCCGATGGACCGTTGCCGGGGCGCTTCCCCCGTGCTAATCGCCAACGCCATGTGGGACACCAACCCGTGGGCTCCCTGGGGGCTCATCCACGTCGTGCGCGACGGCGTTGCGACCGTGACCGAGACCGGACTGTGGTTTCTCCTCCAGCGCCACCCAGATGCGGTGGAGGCTGACGGCAAGGGCTACTGGCTCTACCTCGACCAGCCGTACCGGGCCGAGCGGGCGGACGACCGGGCCTTCTTCAAGCTCATGCCGGCGCCGTCGAGGCGACGCGGGGGGTAGTTCGGGGTCCCGCTACGCCCCGACGAGCCCCTGGAAGAGCGCCTCGTAGCGTTCGGCGCTGCTTGCCCCAGGAGAAGTCGATGGCCATGCCGCGCTCCTGGATGCCGCGCCAGGCGCGCACGTCGCGCCAGACGTCGAGGGCCCGTCGCGTCGCCACGATCAGCGCCGCCGGATCGAGCGGCCCGAAGAGGAAGCCGGTTCCCTGCTTCCAGCCGTCGTAGTCCGCGACCGTGTCGACCAGGCCGCCCACCGCCCGGGCCACCGGCGGCGTCCCGTAGCGCAGGCTGTACATCTGGTTCAGCCCGCAGGGCTCGAAGCGGCTGGGCATGAGGAACACGTCGGCGCCGGCCTCGATGCGGTGGGCCAGCCCCTCGTCGAACCCGATGCGCGCCGCGAAGCGGTCGGGGCGCTCGCGCCCCACCCAGGCGAAGAACTGCTCGAACTCGCGCTGGCCGCTGCCCAGCAGCGCGAACTGCGCGTCGGAGCGGAGCAGGGCGGGCGTGGCCGCCGCCAGCAGGTCGACCCCCTTCTGGTCGGCGAGCCGCCCCACCAGCCCGACCAGCGGGACGTGGGGCTTCACCGGGAGGCCCAGCTCGGCCTGGAGGGCCGCCTTGACCCGGACCTTGCCGCGCAGGTCGTGCCGGTCGTAGCGGAACGGAAGGTGCGGGTCGTGGGCCGGGTTCCACTCCCGGTCGTCGATGCCGTTCAGGATCCCGTAGAGGTCGCCGCTGCGGCTCCGCAGCACGGTGTCGAGACCGTAGCCGCCGTCGACGGTGAGGATCTCCCGGGCGTAGTTGGGCGAGACGGTGGTGAGCGCGTCGGCGAACGAGAGGCCCGCCTTCATGAAGTTGAGCTTGTCGTGGAACTCGACGCCGCGGTCCATGCGGAAGATCGACCAGGGGAGCCCGAGGACGTCCATGAACGCCTTGTCGAACATCCCCTGGTAGGCCAGGTTGTGGATGGTGAAGACGCTCCGGGCCCCGGCGAGCCACGGGTCGTCGTGGTGCTCGGCGCGCAGGAACCAGGGGCCGAGCGCCGACTGCCAGTCGTTGAAGTGGACCACGGCCGGGCGGAACTTCAGCGCCCGCGGCAGGTCGAGGGCGGCGCGCGCCAGGAAGGCGAAGCGGGCCGGGTTGTCCGCGTAGTCGCCCCCCCCGTCGCCGTAGGGGTTGCGGCGGAAGCCGTAGAAGAGATCGTGCTCCAGGAAGTACACGTCGGGTGAACCCTGGCCGCCGCGGCGGACCCAGAGCCCGCAGCGCTCGCCGCGGGCCTCGAGCGAGGTGGGCAGCCAGGTGAGCCCGTGCCGCACCGGGTCGATCCCGCCGTAACGGGGGGTGACCACCGCGACCCGGTGCCCCCGGGCGGCCAGCGCGGCGGGGAGCGACGCGGCCACGTCGCCCAGGCCCCCGGTCTTGGAGAAGGGCGCGACCTCGGAGGAGACGAAGAGGACTTCCATGGGCGGGGCCGGGCTAGACGGCGACCTTTCGGAGGAACTCGGCCGCCTCTTCGGGCGGGACCGGGTTGATGTGGAAGCCGCTGCCCCACTCGAAGCCGGCCACCTGGGTCAGCGCCGGCACCACCTCGATGTGCCAGTGGTAGGACGGCGCTCGAGGGATCGCGGAGCGGGTTGGTGTGCACCATGAAGTTGTAGGCCGGTCGCCCCAGCCCGGTCATGAGCTTGGCCAGCGTGGTCCGCAGCGCCTGGGCGGCGTAGGCGAGCCGCTCCTTGGGCTCGGCCTCGAAGTTGGACTCGTGCCGGCGCGGCACGATCCAGGTCTCGAAGGGGCTGCGCGGGGCCCAGGGCTCGAAGACCACGAACTCCTCGTTCTCGTAGACCAGCCGGGAGCGGTCCTTGCGCTCCTGCCCGACGATGTCGCAGTAGATGCAGCGCTCGCGGTGCTCGTGGTGGCGGCGGGCGCCGTCGATCTCGTCGGCGACCTGGCGGGGCGTCACCGGCAGCGCGATGAGCTGGCTGTGGGTGTGCTCGAGCGTGGCGCCGGCGGCCGAGCCGTGGTTCTTGAAGATCAGGATGTAGCGGAAGCGCTGGTCGTTCTTGAGGTCGACGACCCGGGCCTTGAAGGCGAAGAGGACCTCGGTCACCTCGGCGTCGGAGAGCTCGGAGAGCTCGCGCGCGTGATCCGGGGTCTCGATCACGATCTCGTGGGCGCCCACCCCGTTCATCCGGTCGTAGATGCCCACCGCCTCGCGGTCGAGGTCTCCCTCGATCATGAGGGCCGGGTAGCGGTTGGGGACCACGCGCACCTTCCACCCCTTCACGTTGGGGGGGGCGGCCGGACGTCCCGAGACGTAGACCTCGCCGGGCGTCTTGTCCTCGTGGCCCGGACAGAAGGGGCAGAGCCCGCCGGGGGGATCCTCGGCGCGGCGGAACTGGTTCGGGCGGCGCGCGCGCTCGGTGGCGATGATCACCCAGCGCCCGACGATGGGGTCCCTCCGCAGTTCGGGCATGGCGCGGAGTCTACCTCATGGCGCGGTCGTCACCGCACCCCGGGCGGGCCCTTCGTGGTTCTTCGGGACCGAGACGGAGGCCCCCACGGCGGCCCCCATGGCCATGAGCGCCGCGCCTCCCAGGTACGGGGCGGCGTGCCATGCCGAGAAGGACGTGGTCCCGGCCAGCGGGCCGACGATCCGCCCCAGCGCCGAGGCCGACTGGCCGATGCCCAGCGTGCCGCCCTGGTCCTCGGCCCGGCTGAACCGGGAGAGCAGCGACATGATGCTGGGGCTCGCGAGTCCCGACCCGAAGGCCAGCGGAGCGGTGGCCAGCAGCAGTCCCGACACCCCGGTCGCGAAGGGCAGCGCCGCCAGCGCCACCCCTTGCAGGATCGTTCCGGCCACGAGCAGCCGCTTCTCCCCGAAGCGCCGCGTGAGCGGGCCGATGAGCCCTCCCTGCACCAGCACCACGATCACCCCGATGTAGGTGAAGAGCCAGCTCACGTGCCGATCGCCCAGGCCGAAGTGGCGGTGCGCCAGGAAGGCGTAGGTGGCCTCCATGGCGCTGAAGGCCAGGGTGACCACGAGGTAGATGAAGAGGATGCGACGGATCCCGGGCTTGCGGAACTCGTCGCGCAGGGCCTCGAAGCGTCCACGGGACCGGGCCGCGGCCACGTGCTGCGCGGGCTCGGGCAGGAGGAAGAACGCGCCCACCAGGTTGACGAGGGAGAGGGCGGCGGCGGCCAGGCCCGGCGCGGAGAGGGAGTACCCGGCGAGGATCCCCCCCACCGCCGGCCCGAACACGAACCCCAGGCCGAAGGCGGCGCCGATCATGCCCATGCCCTTGGCCCGCTTCTCCGGGGTCGTCACGTCGGCCACGTAGGCCTGGGCGATGGCGATGTTGGCCGTGGCGGCGCCGGCGAACAGGCGCGAGACGAGCAGCACGAGGAAGGTGGCCGCCACCCCGTAGAGGAGGAAGGCGAGCGCGGTCATGGCGATGGAGATGAGCAGCACCGGCCGGCGACCCACGCGGTCGGAGAGGCGGCCCCAGATGGGCGCGAAGACGAACTGCATGAGCGAGTAGCCGGTGCTGAGCCAGCCGGTGGCCGCCTCGGAGGCCCCCAGGTGCTCGGCGTAGATCGGCATCACCGGGATGACCATCCCGAAGCCGAGCAGGTCGACGAAGACCACGAGGAAGAGGATTCCGAGGGAGGCCTGGCGTTTCACGCGGGCGGACCTTAACCGAAGTGGGGCCCGATCACACGCGCCAGTGGATTCGCTCGAAATCGGCGCCCGGCACGGAGAGCGGGAGGTATCCGGAGCGGGGGATGCGCTCCAGCTCCACCTCTCCGGCGAAGGCCTCCACCGCCATCACCAGCTCGTCGCCCGGGCGGATGCCGAGGCGCGCCAAGGGGATCTCCACCTCGAGGATCTTCCCCAGGACCGCGCGCCCGACCTCCTCCCCGTCGCGCAGGACGGGGCGGGAGACGCCGTCCCGGACCACCGGGAACTCGAGCCGGGAGGGGCCGAGCGGGCCGAGAACCGTCACCCGGATGCGGTCGGCGTGCGCCGCGTCGGGATCGGGGTCGGGGTCGAGCCGCAGGTAGAGATTGGCCTCGTCGAATCCCCAGAAGAGGGCCGCGAAGGTCGGGGCGCCACCGAACATCGAGCCGCGCCCGCGCCCGGGCCGGTGGACGCCGGCGCCCTGCCACTCGAAGAAGTCGGGCTCGCGGCCGTCGATGACCGGACGGACGAGCGCGGTCGGCTCCCGCAGCGCCTTCGCCTCCAGCGCGCCGCGCCCGGTGGGCTTGATGGGCTGGAGGGCCTCCTGGGGCGGCGCCAGGTCGAGCAGCTCGCAGGCCCGCAGGACGTGGCCGCGGAAGAGGGCGTCGAACTCGGCGGCGTTCTCGGTGGAGAAGTCCTCGCCGTACCACCAGTACCAGTCCGACCCCTCCGCGGCGCGCAGGTGGCGCAGCGCGTGCTCGACCTTGTCGAGGGGAGCCCCGGCGGCGCGCGCCGCCTCCACCGCGTCGCGCGCGCGCCCCAGCGCCGTCCAGGCCAGCCGGTCCTCCCGGTGGCCGATCCAGATGCGGTAGGAGGCCTCGATCCAGGACCCGGAGTGGATGCGGGGCACGGGCGGCCCCTCGGCGCCGGCCACCGCCTCCGACATGGTCACCGTCTGGATCCGGGCGTCGGTGGAAAGCGACCGGTAGAGGGCGTCGAGGAAGTCGTGGCCGGACCGGACGAACCGCTCCCAGGGATTCTCCCCGTCGAGGAACACGCCCACCGTGGCCGGCCCCCTGCCGCCGTCGCGCCGCCAGGCCTCGCCCGCCGCCGCTACACGCTCGGTGAAATCGGCGGCGGCCGTCCCGGCCGGCTGCCGGGCGTAGCTGAAGCCCACCAGGTCGGAGATCCCCCGGTCCCGGAAGAGCATGGACACCTCCCGGTCGCCGGCCGTCACGCGCCACGGGCGGTACAGCGACAGGGCCCGGGGGCTCGAGGGCGGAAGCGACCGCAGCAGCACCGCCTCGTCGGACGCGGTCCAGCCCACCCCCTCGGCCGCCAGCACCTCGAGGGCCTCGGGCGAGACCGCCCCCTCGGCCGGCCACATCCCGGCGGCGGGGCGACCGAAGCGGCGGGCGTGGCTCGTCAGCGCGTCGGCGGTCTGGCGGCGCGCGTCGTCCGGCCAGGCGAACCGCGGAGGCAGCGCCACGCCGGGGAGCGCCCGGGCCGCCACGTCGGTGTCGCAGACCAGCGGCAGGATGGGGTGGTGGTGCGGCGTGGTGGAGAGCTCCACCTGGCCGGCGTCGGCGAGCGCCCGCCAGCGGGGCAGCACCCCGGCGAGCACGCGCCGCTGGGCCTCCAGGACGAGCGCCACGTCGGCCGCCTCGTAGTCGCGCCCGCGGGCGACGAGCTCGCGCAGCGCCGGGTCGTCGGCCAGCGCCCCGAACCCCATCCAGGCCAGGTTGAAGTGCACCTGGAGGTCGCGCAGTTCACCGATCGTGAATGTCGGCGCCACCTCGTCCAGGTCGACCCGGGCCAGGTCCCGGCCGCGCTTCTCGAGCAGCTCGAGGTAGCGCGGCACCGGGCGCACCGAGCGGTCCCAGTCGACCATGAAGAAGGAGTGCAGCAGGCGGCGCCGCTCCTCCGGGGAGAGGTCGGCCGGGTCGCGGGCGGAGATCTCCAGGATCGCGTCGCGGGCCCGGCCGGCCAGGTAGTCCTCGAGCTGGTCGAGCAGGACCGGCGTGAAGTTCACGGTGACCCGGATCCCCGGGTGGCGCTCCAGGATCCAGGCCATGTCGGCGTAGGCCCGGGTGGCGTGGAGGCGCACCCAGGGCAGCACGTAGGTCCCGGTGGCCGCCTCCCGGTAGAGCGGCTGGTGCATGTGCCACAGGATGGCCAGCCGCACCGGCTTCATCGGGCGTCCTTCTTCACGGGGAGAGCAGGTCGGGGAGTTCGGGAGGCGTGGCGGCGCCGGGCGCGGCCTCGCGCCGGGAACGGAGCGCGTCGCGCTCGGCGACGGCGGCGGCCAGCTCCTGGGCGAGCTCGTCCCGCCTCCAGGAGAGCGCCAGCACCTCGGCGGTGGCCTCCGCCGCGAGCGCCTCGGCCCGCTCGGCCGCGGCCGCGGCGACGAGGTCGGGTCCGGCGGCCGGGCCCGCGGCGGAGGCGGCCAGCGCCATCACCGTGGTGCCGCCGGGTCCGGAGGGGTGCTCGCCGCAGACGAGGAGCCGGGTCGTCGGGCGCGGCGCCCCGAGACGGGAGCCGTCCCAGGTGAGCTCGCCCGGCGCGGCTCCCTCGGGCACCACGGCCCAGGCCGAGATCGGCAGGACGTCGGCGGCCTCCACCACGGGAAAGGCCTCGCGGAGGAACGCCTCCGCGCCCGCCGCGCCCGCCGGGACGGCGACGGCGAGCAGGCCACCGGGAGCGAGCAGGTCGCGCAGCGCGCGGACCCGCTCCGGCGAGAGGGGGCGGTCGTCCTGGTGGTGGACCACGATCCGGTCGAAGGAGGGCGCGAGACCCGTCTCGTCCGGCGCGGCGACCGGCAGCGCGACGCCGCGGTCGGAGAGGAACACGGCGCTCGCCCCGGCGTCCTCCGGGGAACCCAGCACGAGCACGCGCCGGCCGGCGAGGAGCGGCTCGAGGTGGGAGAGGCGGGCCAGGATCTCGCCTCCGGCGGTGGACGGTTCGGGCATGGTCGGGACGATACCTCAGCGCGCGGGGGGGCCGGTGGGGGCAGGCGCGCCCGGCGTCGGGGGCGTGGCGCGGTATCGCTCGGCGGCGAAGCGGCTCGCCTCGAGCATGAGCTGCCCGGTGGCGCCGGCCACGGGCTCGAGCGACCTCTCCAGCGCGGCGGCCTCCGCCGCCACGGGCCCACGGGCCTCGGCGGCGAGCTTGAGCCCGTCGAGGGCGCGGCGCAGGGCGTTCGCCCCCTGGGTCAGGTACTCGACCGCCTCCTGGAACGCGGTCTCCGCCTGCAGGACGCGCAATTGCTCGCGCTGGGCGGGCGAGAGGCCGGCCAGCCGGGAGGCCCGGGCCAGGTGGCCGCGCGCCCGCTCCATGCGCTCCATCTGCTGCGACTGGATGTCGTCCCGGGCCCAGCGCGCGAGCAGGTCGAAGAGCGCCTGGTCGAGCTCGGCCCGGTCGTCGTAGGAGGTCTCGGCCAGGGGCGCCGCGCCCTGCGGCGGCGTCAGGGGCGCGTAGGTCCGGGTGGTCTCCGGGTCGGCCGAGAGGTAGGCCGCCTTCCCCGTCGGGAAGAAGACCCCCTTCTTCACCACCACCTTGCCGTCCTCGGGGACGATCCACCACTGCCGGGCGTTCCGCTCGGCGAGCAGCCAGGCCACGGCCACCCCGAGCCCCACCGCGAGGAGCAGGGGCAGGACCGGGCGACGCCGCTTCGCCGGACGCTTCTCCTCCCCGGCCACCGCTACTCCTTCACCACGCCCACGAAGGGCAGGTTGCGCAGGCGGCCCTCGTGGTCGAGGCCGTAGCCGACCACGAACTCGTCGGCGATGTCGAAGCCGCGGTAGCGCACCGGAACCACCACCCGGGCCCGCGCCGGCTTCACCAGGAGTGCACAGACGGCCAGGCTGGCCGGGCGGCGCTCCTCGAGCCGGCGCAGCAGCCACTGCATGGTGAGCCC
Organism: uncultured delta proteobacterium; assembly: GCA_963818535.1. Taxonomy (GTDB): domain Bacteria; phylum Myxococcota; class Myxococcia; order Myxococcales; family Anaeromyxobacteraceae; genus CAIOAK01. Next base: position 216,980 of record CAWFSM010000001.1, read on the forward strand.
GGTGTCGACGATGTCCTCGACCAGGATCACGTGCTTGCCCTCGATGGGCCGGGTGAGGTCGGCGGTCAGCTCGATCTTGCCGCTGGTCTGCGTTCCCACGTACGAGGAGAGCCCGATGAAGTCGAGGGAGACCGGGAGGTCGATGGCGCGCATCAGGTCGGCCAGGAAGACCAGCGCCCCCTTCAGCACGCCCACGAGCACGAGCGGCTTCCCGTCGTAGTCGCGGGTGATCTCCCGGCCGATCTCGGCGACCCGGGCGCGCAGGCGCTCCGCCGGGAGCAGCACCTCGACCTCGTCGGCGCCCAGCCGACGGTCCGCTTGCTGGGCCTCGTGCATGGGCGCGCAGCGTAGTCCCACGGCCGACGGGGCGGCAAGGGCTCTCGTGTGATAGCAACGAGGCGTGATCCGCCTGTCCTGTCCGGCCCACGCCAAGGTGAACCTGGTCCTGCGGGTGGGTCCTCCCCGCCCCGACGGCTTCCACGAGATTTCCTCCCTCTTCCTGCCCCTCGACCTCTCCGACGAGGTCCGGGTGGCGGTGGGGAGGCGACCCGGACCGGTGACCTGCCGGTGTCCCGGGCGCCCGGACCTCGACGGGCCGGGGAATCTCGCCGCCCGGGCCGCCGTGGCCCTTCGCGATCGGCTGGGGCGGACCGAGCGGGTCGACATCCGGATCGGGAAGCGGATCCCGGTGGTCGCCGGCCTGGGGGGCGGCAGCGCGGATGCCGCCGCGGTGCTCCGCTGCCTGGCCCGGGCCTGGAAGGTCCGGGACCGGCGCCTCCTCGCGGAGGTGGCGCTCGGGATCGGCTCCGACGTGCCGTTCTTCCTGGGTTCCGGGCCCGCGTGGGCCGGCGGACGGGGAGAGCGGCTCCGGCCCGTCCGCGTCGCGCCCCGCTACCTCGTGCTCCTCCATCCCCGGGATCCGGCGCTGGCGATCCGCGCCGGCGACGCCTACCGGTGGCTCGACGAGGACCGCGGCCCGGCCATGCCGCGGCGCGCCAAGGCCTCCGCCCGCCGCCCCGAGAACGACCTCATGGCGCCCTGCGTCGCGCGACGCCCTTCGCTCCGCGTGCTCCTTCGGTGGCTTGAAGAAGCAGGGGCGACGGCGCCTATAATGTCAGGAAGCGGGCCGACGATGGTCGGATCCTACGCCGATCTCCGATCGGCTCGAGCCGCGGCGAGGCAACTCGCCGGGCGTCGGCTCGATGGCGCATGGGTAGATGTCATCGTCGCGCGGTCGCTGGCGCGGATGCGGGGGGCCGCACCATGGAGATCACCGAGGTCCGCATCTTCCCCGTCCACGAGGACAAGCTGAAGGCCTACGTGACCATCACCATCGACCACTGCTTCGTGGTCCGAGGGCTGAAGGTCATCCACGGAACGACGGGCCTCTTCGTGGCCATGCCCGCCAAGCGGCGCAAGGACGGGACGTTCAAGGACATCGCGCACCCGCTCAACACCGCGACCCGCGAGCGGATGGAGCGGGTCATCCTTTCCGAGTACGACCGCGAGCTGGCGCGCGGCTCGGCCCCCCAGCCCGCCGACGCCGACGGCCTGGCGTAGCCCCAATTCCGCCTGTTCCCGACGCGACCGGCGCGGTATAACGCGCCGGTCATGGGCAACCCCAACTTCTACAAGGTCTTCGCCGGAAACTCGAACCCGGCGCTGGCCAAGGCGGTGGTACAGAATCTCGGCCGCGAGCTCTCCGCGGCCAGCGTGGGCGCCTTCTCCGACGGTGAAATCCAGGTCGAGATCGGCGAGAACGTCCGTGGCACCGACACGTTCATCATCCAGTCGACGAGCCCCAACGCCAACCACAACCTCATGGAGCTGCTCATCATGGCCGACGCGCTCAAGCGCTCGTCGGCCGGCTCCATCTGCGCGGTCATCCCGTACTACGGATACGCCCGCCAGGACCGCAAGGTGGCGCCGCGCGTCCCCATCACCGCCAAGCTCGTGGCCGACCTGATCGAGGCGGCCGGGGTCACCCGCGTGGTCTCGATGGACATGCACGCCGGGCAGATCCAGGGGTTCTTCAACATCCCCTTCGATCACCTCTACGCCGCGCCCATCATGCTCGAGCACATGAAGCGGCAGTTCACCGACTCCGAGAACCTGGTCATCGTCTCGCCCGACGCCGGCGGCGTGGAGCGGGCCCGCGCCTACTCGAAGCGCATGGGCTGCGCGCTGGGCATCGTCGACAAGCGGCGCACCAAGCCCAACGTCGCCGAGATCATGAACGTGATCGGCGACGTCTCCGGCAAGGTGGCCATCCTCCTCGACGACATGATCGACACCGCGGGAACGCTCACCCAGGCCGCGGCCGCCATCCGGGAGAAGGGCGCCACCAAGGTCTACGCCTACGCCACCCACGCCGTGCTCTCCGGGCCTGCCGTGGACCGGATCGCGAAGAGCCCGATCGAGTCGGTCGTGGTCACCGACTCCATCCCGCTCTCCCCCCAGGCCCAGGCCTGCGCCAAGATCCAGCAGGTCAGCTCGGCCCGCCTTCTCGCCGAGGCGATCCGGCGCATCCAGAGCTCCGACTCGCTCTCCAGCCTCTTCGTCTGATCCGAACCCCTTGACGGCACCGGGGTTTCCGGCTAAAAGCCGCCCCTCAATTCATCTTCACCCAGGACCGGGGATTTTCCACCACCGGTCCCTCGCGCGCGCCGGAAAGGCCGCGGAGTCCGCTGGGAGGAATCCATGGCCGATGCTGCCCAGAATCTCGTCGTCGCCCAGTCCCGTCCCGGGAAGGGCAAGGGTCCCGCCCGCCGCCTGCGCGTGCAGGGACTGATCCCCGCCGTCGTCTACGGCCTCCAGGCCAAGCCCACGCCGGTGGCGGTCGACCCCGGCGCGGTGATGAAGGCCATCGCCACCCCGCACAAGCGGAACACGCTCATCACGCTCCAGCTCGAGGGCGGCGAGAAGCGGGTGCTCTTCAAGGACTACCAGGTCGACCCGGTCAGCCGCCGGCTCCTCCACGCCGACTTCCTCGAGGTGGCCCTCGACAAGCCGGTGCTCGTGAAGGTCCCGGTGGTCACCACCGGCCGCGCCGAGGGCGTCGCCGCGGGCGGCATCCTCTCCGTCTCCACCCACGAGGTCACGGTCGAGGCGCTGCCCGACCGCATCCCCGTGCAGATCGAGGTGGACGTCACCCCGATCAAGATCGGCCACTCGCTCCACGTCTCGGAGCTGAAGTCGCCCGAGGGCTCGAAGATCAAGTACGCCACCGACTACGTGGTCGCCTACGTCGCGGTTCCCGAGAAGGAGGAGGTGGTGGCCGTCGCCGCCGCCGTTCCGGGCGCCGAGGGCGCCGCGGCTCCGGCCGCGGGTGGGGCTCCGGGCGCTGCCCCGGGTGCGGCTCCGGCCGCGGGTGCCGCCGCCGGCAAGCCGGGCGACGCCAAGGCCGCGGCTCCGGCCAAGGGCGGCGACGCCAAGGGCGGCAAGAAGTAAGGTTCTCGCTTGAAGCTGCTCGTGGGCCTCGGCAATCCCGGTCCCGAATACGCCCGGACCCGGCACAACGTTGGATTCCTCGTCGCCGACGAGGTGGCGCGGATGGCCGGAGCCGGGTTCACGCTCAAGAAGTTCGGGGCGGAGATCGCGGAGGCGGCGGCGGGCGGCGAGCGGTTCTGGATCGTGAAGCCGCAGACGTACATGAACCACTCGGGCGAGGCGGTCGGCGCGGCGATGCGGTTCTGGAAGCTGGACGTGGCGGATCTGGTGGTGGTGCACGACGACCTGGAGCTCGATTCGTTCCGGGTGCAGGTGAAGGTGGGAGGCGGTCACGCGGGCCACAACGGCCTGAAGAGCGTGAACGCCCACGTGGGCAGCCCGGACTACGCCCGGGTGCGCGTGGGGGTCGGTCGCCCTCCTCCGCAGGTGGATGCTGCGGACTGGGTGCTGGGGCGCTTCTCGCGCTCCGAGGACCGCGAGGTCGTCGACGTGGTGGAGCGAGGGGCGGCGGCGGCGAGGGCGGTGGTGGTGGATGGGGCCGCGAAGGCCATGAACGAGTTCAACCGCCGGAAGTCCCCGGCGGAGTGAGTGCCCCCGGGGCATTGGGCTCCGGGGAGACAGGTTGCACGGGCTCCTCGCGGCGGGCGAACCGCCGCTGCACGAATCCGAGGGGAGTTACAGAATGGCAGAAGCCTACAAGCGTCTCGCACGCGAGTACGAGACCACCTACCTGATCAAGCCGGAGACCCCGGACGAGCAGGTGGAAGAGATCAAGGAGCGCCTCCGCGCGGTGGTGAGCCGCGAGGGTGGAAAGGTGATCCGCTTCACGAACCAGGGGCGTCGCAAGACTGCCTTCCCGGTCGCGAAGCTGCCCAAGGCGCTGTACATCCACTGCCTCTACGTGGGGAAGCCGGGCCTGGTGGCCGAGTTCGAGCGGAATCTGCGGATGCTCGACGTGGTCACCAAGTTCGAGTCGATCCGCGTGGCCGACGACGTCGACGTCGACGCCCGGCAGGTCGAGGCCGACGTCGTGGTCGCGCCGGTCGAGGAGGAGCGTCCGCGCCCCGAGTTCGGCGAGCGCGGTGAACGCGGCGAGGAGCCTTTCGAGCCCGTCGCCGACGACCGGGGGGAGGACTAGCCATGGCACGTCCCGACATGGGTGAGCGCAAGGGTCCGCCGGGTGGCAGCCGCTTCGGCGGCGGCGGCTTCGGTGGTGGTGGTGGCGGCAGCGGTGGCGGCTTCGGTGGTGGTGGCGGCGGCCGCTTCGGCGGCGGCGGCGACCGCGACCGTGACGATCGCGGCGGCCGTGGTGGAGACCGTGACGGCGAGGAGGGTGGACGCGGGCGGGGCTTCGGCCGCCGCAAGGTCTGCCGCTTCTGCGCCGAGAAGGCCGCCAAGGTCGACTACAAGGACCAGGGGCAGCTCAAGTACTTCCTCACCGAGCGCGGCAAGATCATTCCCCGCCGGATCAGCGGCAACTGCGCGAAGCACCAGCGCGAGGTGGCGACCGCCATCAAGCGCGCCCGCGTCCTGGCGCTCCTGCCCTACACCGTCGCGCCGGCCTAGGAGCGAGACATGAAGCTCATCCTCCGAGAAGACGTGTACAACCTGGGCAAGGGCGGCGAGCTCGTCGAGGTGAAGCCCGGCTACGGGCGGAACTACCTCATCCCCCGCGGCCTGGCGGTCCTCGCCAACCCCAAGAACATCCGCGAGGTGGAACACCAGAAGGCGGTGGCCGCGGCCAAGGCCGCGAAGCTCAAGGCCAGCGCCGAGGCGATCGCCAAGCGGCTCTCCGACACCCCGCTGTCGTTCAAGCGCAAGGTCGGCGAGCAGGACAAGCTCTACGGATCGGTCACCGCCATGGACCTCGCCGAGGCGCTGGCCGGCCGCGGCGTCCAGATCGACCGGCGCGCCATCGACCTGCCCGAGCCCCTCAAGACGCTCGGCGACTTCGAGGTGGGCGTGAAGCTCCACTCCGACGTGGTCGGCAAGGTGAAGGTCAAGGTCGAGGCCGAGGCCTAGGACCCGGGATCCGTCCCGACGAACTCCTCAGGGGGTCGGCCCAGCCGGGCCGGCCCCCTTCTTCTTTTCGGGAGCGAGCTCGACCAGCCGGGCGGCGAAGCGCAGCACCTCGCCTCGCGCCGGTGACGCGGGCTCCAGGTGGGCGAAGGCGGCGGCGACGAGGAGCGCGTCGTCGACACGCCCCTCCGCCTCCAGCTCCCGGAGCAGCGCCTGGACGGCGTTCCCCGAGTCGGCTCCCGGCCCGAGGGCCACCACCCGGTAGGCCCCCTCCCCGCTCGCCGCCTTCACGCGGAGGAGAACGGGCATCGACGTGGACGGGACGCCGGGAAGGCGCGCCAGGAGCGGCTGCCCCGGATCGCCGTGCGCCAGGGGAGCGAAGTCGGCGACCGAGGCCGGGGGAGCCGGGTCGCCCTCCCTGGCCGCCCAGGCCGACGCGTCGAGGGCGAGTCCGCGATGCGGGAGGATCAGCACGGCGTCGGGCACCGGGCCGCGGAGGTGCGGCTCGACCGCGAACGTGTCCACGTCGGCGCCCCCGGCACGGGCCCGCACCACGTCGGCGTCGCCGAGCACGTTCTGGCGCGCCAGCTCCAGCCAGCCGGTACCCCGGACCGCGCCCGAGGAGACGGACGGGGCGTCGTTCGGCTCGAGCTCCTCCACGTCGGTGGGCTGCTGCCGGTGGATGCGGCTCGCGGCGAAGAGCACGGCCAGCGCGAACGCCAGGGCGAGCGCACCCGGGAGGAGCGCGCGGCGCGGGTCCTTCCGGGTGGGGCCGGCTCCGACCAGGAAGTCGCCGCGCCGGGCGATCTCCAGCTCGCCGGTGATCTCCGCGGTCGTCTCGGGAGCCTCGGTCGTCTCCTCCGCCTCTGGCCCTCCCCGGATCACGGAGGCGTGCAGCGCCACCCGCATCGCGTCGGCGTTCTCGAACCGCTCCTCGGGGCGCTTCGCGAGCGCTCGGTGCACCACCGCGGCGAAGGCCGGCGACACCGCGGGGTTGAGGCTCGCGAGCGGCGGCGGCTCCTCGTGGAGGTGGGCGGAGAGCACCGCCATGGGGTTCGGCGCCACGAAGGGCGGGCGCCCGCCCACCATCTCGTAGAGGAGCACGCCCAGCGAGTAGAGGTCGCTGCGGGCGTCGGGGGCGGCGCCGCGGGCCTGCTCCGGCGAGAGGTAGGTCGGGGTCCCCAGCCCGCCTCCCGGCCCCTGGCCCTCGATCTCGGCGATCCCGAAGTCGAGCAGCTTCACGAAGTCGGCGTCGTTCTTGTGCTGGAGCAGCATCACGTTGGCGGGCTTGACGTCGCGGTGGACGATGCCCGCCTCGTGGGCCTCGCCGAGGGCGCCGAGGAGCTGCTCGCCGATGGCGGCGGCGCGGGACTCGGGCAGCCGCCCCTCGCGCCGGAGGACGTCGAAGAGGTTCTCGCCGTGGAGGTACTCCATGGCCAGGTAGAACCCCTCGCTTCCCTCCAGCTCCCCGAAGTCGAAGACGGCGATGGTGTGGGGATGGGAGAGGCGCGACACCACCCGTGCCTCGGTGCGGAAGCGCGCCGCCAGCTCCGGGTCGCGGGCCAGCGGGCCGCGCAGGATCTTCACGCAGAGCACCTTGCCCATCCGGACGTGCTCGGCCTTGAAGACGGAGCTGGCGAGCCCCTCGGCGATGGGGAGGAGGAGCCGGTAGCGATCCCCGATGACCCTCCCCACCAGCGCCCCCGCCGTCCGGTGACCCGGAGGGGGGGACGAGGGTCTGCGGATGGGGCGAACCACGGTCCCGGGCATCGAGACACGAAGCGTATCAGCGGCGGGGCGAGACGCCAAAAGGGGCCCGCAAACGGCCGTTCCGGCGCTCGTTGCCAAGGGTGGGTTCCCTGGTATATTCGCGCCCTTCCACGAGACCAACCTTGCTCGACTGGCTCCACAAGATGTTTTCCCGGGATCTCGCGATCGACCTGGGGACCGCCAACACCCTGATCTACATCCGGGGCGTGGGCATCGTCTCGAACGAACCCTCGGTCGTCGCCGTCCAGCAGGACGCTCGCGGCGGACGCCGGGTCCTGGCGGTCGGCAAGGAGGCGAAGGAGATGCTCGGGCGCACCCCGGGCAACATCGTCGCCATCCGCCCGATGAAGGACGGCGTCATCGCCGACTTCGAGATCACCGCGGCGATGCTGCGCTACTTCATCCAGACCGCGCACAACCGGAAGGCCTTCGCGCGGCCGCGCATCATCATCGGCATCCCCTCCGGCATCACCGAGGTGGAGAAGCGCGCGGTGCGGGAGGCCGCGGAGAGCGCGGGTGCACGGGAAGTGTACCTGATCGAGCAGCCCATGGCCGCCGCCATCGGCGCCGGGCTCCCCATCACCGAGCCCTCCGGGAACATGATCGTCGACATCGGGGGCGGCACCTCCGACGTGGCGGTCATTTCACTGGGAGGCATCGTCTACAGCCGCTCGGTCCGCGTCGCCGGCGACAAGATGGACGAGGCGATCATCCAGCACATCAAGCGCAAGTACAACCTGCTCATCGGCGAGCGCACCGCCGAGCTCATCAAGATGGGGATCGGCACGGCCTTCCCCACCGACGAGGAGCTCACCATGGACATCAAGGGGCGCGACCTGGTCGCCGGCGTGCCCCGCACCCTCACCATCACCTCGTCGGAGGTCCGCGAGGCCCTCTCCGAGGTGGTGAACGGCATCGTCGAGGCCGTGAAGGTGACGCTGGAGCGCACCCCCCCCGAGCTGGCCGGCGACATCGCCGAGCGCGGCATCGTGCTCGCCGGCGGCGGCGCGCTCCTCAAGAACCTCGACACGCTGCTCCGCGAGGAGACCGGGCTGCCGGTGTTCCTGGCCGAGGACCCGCTCTCCGCGGTGGTCATCGGCGCCGGCAAGGCGCTCGAGGAGCTCGACATCCTCCGGCAGGTCGCGCAGCGCTAGCGGCGCGGCCTTCGGGCCGCGCAAGAACCACCCCTCATCGACGGAACCGTCGCCGGACTGCGGGAGCGGTGCGTCGCGGGTTCGTCGAACGAGCGCGAGTCGGCGATGGCGGCCGTGCAGCGGTCGAACGGCTAGAAACCTGCTCGGCCTGAAGGCCTCGCCGTGACATCAGACGCCCAGTCGGGAATTCCCGACAGGCACCCTCCACAACCCCCTGGAATCACGTGGGCGCCGGGCTGGCAGGCCAGGTGCAATGGCTCCCCTCGTCTATCAACCCAAACGACGAACCCACGGAGAACACCATGAACCGCAAGACCCCCAGCATCATCGGCGCCGCAGTCGGCCTGGCCCTCTTCCTCGCCATCGCGCTGCTCCCGGCCCTGCTCTACGGCGGCTACGCGGGCGTGCTCCTCGCCGGCGGGATCTTCGGTACGCCGGTCCAGCCCACCTTCCTCGTCCGCGCCCTGATCGTCTTCGGCATGGTGATGGGCGCCCTCGGCGTCGGCTCCCTCTTCGCGGTCGGCGGCGCGGTCGCCGGCGCCGCGGTCGGCGCCCTGACCACCGCCGTCACCCCGGCCAAGGTCGCCACCCAGGAGACGAAGGCCTAGCTTTCCCTGCGGGGACACGGGGAGACACGCGGTCCCGGAGGAGACTCCGGGGCCGCATTTCCTTTTGCGCCCCCGGCCCGTAAACGCAATGCGTGCGCGAAGTCGAAAAATGATCCAGCGCAATGCTTTTGAATTCCAACGCTTTATCCTGCGCCGCTCCGGCACACGCCCTGCACGGGGCCTCCCACAAGAACTATGCGCTCGACGACCCTCCTCCTCTCGCTTCTCCTGACGTTCCCGATGGCCGCCGCCGCGGCCGACGCACCCGCCCAGGCGGCCGCGCCCGACCCCAACCAGGCCTGCTTCGACTGCCACTCCGCCTCGAAGCCGGGTGAATCGGGCGTCCGGCCCGCCGAGTTCGCCAAGTCGGTCCACGGCTCCTTCGGCTGCTCCGACTGCCACGCCGGCTACCAGGCTCCCGGACCGCACGAGCTCCCGCCGCTGGAGGGCGCCGACGCCGCGCTGGTGGCGCGCTTCGAGGCGCTGAAGGCCAGCCCCGCTCCGCGCGCCTACCTCGCCTGCGCGAACTGCCACGGAGAGGTGGCCGAGCAGCTCGCCGCCTCGGTCCACGGAAAGTGGATGAAGGGCGACGCCAAGGTCGCCGGTCCCACCTGCGCGAGCTGCCACGGCGCGGTGCACGAGATCGTGAAGGCCGTGGCCGCGCCTGGAAAGGGCGACGTCAAGTTCTCCCCGGCTGCGCGCGCCATCTCGGAGCGCTGCGAGAAGTGCCACGCCGACGCCGCCTTCACCGAGAAGGCCGGCCTGAAGGGCGACGTGGTCGTCACCTTCAACGACTCCATCCACGGCCGGCTCGTCAACACCGGGTCGGATCGCGCCCCCGCCTGCGCCGATTGCCACGGCGCCGCCGAGAAGGACGCGAAGGGCGTGCTCCACCCCAACGCCCACAAGATCCTGGCCAAGACCGACCCCGCCTCGTCGGTGGCCGGGAAGAACCGCATGGAGACCTGCGGCCGCTGCCACGAGGGCGCGAACGAGAACTTCGCGAAGCTCATCGCCCACCACGACCCCGCGCACAGCGAGAGCAAGATCCCCCACTTCCTCCACGTGGTGTTCTCGTGGCTCGCCGCGCTGACCCTGATCTTCTTCGCCGGCCACGTGGCCCTCGACCTGTTCGCCGAGATCCGCCACAAGGTGCGCATGCGCAAGGCCGGGCACGGGCACGACCCGGCCAAGGAGGCGCAGTTCGTCCAGCGCTTCGACCTGCACCAGCGCGCCCAGCACTGGCTCATGCTGGTGGGCGTCATCCTCCTCGGCATCACCGGCTGGCCGCTCCGCGGCGCCGGCTCACCCGAGGCCATCGAGACGTCGCGGAAGATCCTGGCCCTCTTCGGCGGGCCCCACGGCGCGGCGCTCCTGCACCGCATCGCCGCGGTGATGATCATCATCTCCGGCGCCTACCACCTCCTCTACCTCGTCCTCCACGGCGCGCAAGCGGACCCTCGCCTTCTCGATGCTGCCCGGGCCGCGGGACGTCGGCGAGATCCGCGACAACCTCCGCTACATGCTCGGCTTCGGCGAACGCCCGGCCTACGGCAAGTACAGCTACCTGGAGAAGTTCGATTACTGGGCGGTGTTCTGGGGCATGATCATGATGGTCGGAACCGGCTTCGTGCTCTGGTTCCCGGTCTTCTTCGCCAAGTACGCGCCCCACTGGGTGCTCACCTCGGCGCAGATCATCCACGGCGAGGAGGCCACGCTGGCCCTGCTCTTCCTCTTCGTGGTGCACTTCTACAACGCGCACCTGAAGCCCTCGATCTTCCCGATGAACTGGGTCTGGCTGACCGGGAAGATGAGCCACGCCATGCTCGAGGAGGAGCACCGCGGCCAGTACGAGGAGCTCACCGGGAAGAAGAAGGACCCGCACCCGTAGCTAGGCCCTCGGCTCGGCCTCGTCGGCCCCGTCCGCCCCGTTGCCCGGGTCGCGGTCGGGGCCGATGCGTTTCGGGCAGGGGCCGTCCCGCCGGCTAGGCCCGGGAACTCTCCTCGCCCCGCCGCAGCGGCGACGGGATGATGCCCAGCGCGAAGAGCAGCGCGCCGACCGCGCCGTTGCTCACCCGGGCGGCGAAGGAGACGTCGGGGAGCAGGATGGCCGCCCAGAAGAGGATGAAGGCCAGCCCGGAGATGAGGAGGCGCAGGTTCATGCGCCCGGGCGAGGCGATGGAGATCCCGGAGACGAGCATGGCCACGATCCAGGCGAGAAGGAAGGACGCGCCGCTCTGGGGGAAGGCGAAGGTCGAGATCATGAGCCAGGATGCGAGGGTCACGATCAGTGCCATGAAGCGCATGGGTTGGGCCTCCGGTGGGGACGGGTAGGACGAGGTTCCGGAATTTCCTCACCCCCCGTCAAGACGCAGGGCGCCATGATCGACGAACGCCCCACCGTGGACGGGAACGGTCTACTTCCGGCGGGGGACCGAGCGGAACGGGTGGCAGGTGGCGCAGCCCTTCCCCTCGGCGTGCTTCTCGGCGCCGGCGTGGCAGCGCAGGCATTCGGGGCGCCCCGCCGTCCAGAGGTGCGGTGCGTGGCAGGAGGTGCAGGGCTGCTTCAGGTGACGCGCGTGCTGCCCCGCCGATTCGGCCACCACGTGGCACACGGTGCAGCGGACGATGGCCTCCTCCGGACTGGGGGCGTGGGGCTTGTGGCAGGTCCCGCAGTCGAACTGCATGGGCGCCGACTCGGAGAAGCGGGCCGGGGCACTCCCTCGGTCCGGTGGCAGCGCAGGCAGTCGCGGCGGGTGGGCAGGAGGCCGGGGTCGGGGGAGAGGAAGTCGTGGCAGACGAAGCAGTGCAGCTTCGCCATGCCCTGCGCCCGGACGGTGTGCTCGCCGTGGCACTTCTTGCAGGCGTCGGTGAGCGGGTGGAAGCCGTGCATCCCCTCCGCGTGGCAGGTGACGCAGGCGATCTTCTGCTCCTCGAAGTGGATCCGGTGGCCGCGGGAATTGCCGACCTGGGGCCAGTTTCCGTCGTGGGAGAGGTGGCAGGAGGCGCAGGAGCCGATCTCCACCGGCGCGTGGGCCTTCGTGCCGGCCGGCGACCGGCCGGCGACGAAGGCGCGCAGCATGGCGAGCCCCTGCTCCGGCGTGGAGTGGTGGCAGCGCTGGCAGGCCACGCTCTTGTGGGTTCCGCCGGCCCAGAGGGAGAACTCGGGGCTGGCGCGGTGGCACTGCGCGCAGAGGCGGGGATCGCTGTCGACGAAGCGCTTCAGCTTCCAGGCCCCGGACACCACGGCGAGGAGGAGAAGGCACCCCACCACCACGAACACGTAAAAAAGGGGCCTCCGCCGCATCGGGATGGCATTCTAGTCGAACGCTCCCGGGCTTCGATAGTGACCCTCCGCCTCAAACTCTTCGTGCTCATCGCCGGTCTCGTGGTCTTCGCGACCACGGGGGTGACGGCGGTGGCGCTGTGGCGCGACCTGCTGCGCGGACAGGAACTGCTCCTGCGCGAGGGCAGCGCCATCGCCGCCTCCTCGGCGCCGTCGGCCTCGCGCTGGCTCCTGCCCGGGTCCCTGGAGCCGGGCGGGGCGGAAGCCCTCGACGCGCTGGTCGACCGGGTGCTCCAGGCCGGGCCGTTCGACCGCGTCTGGGTGGTCGACCGGAGCGGCACGCTGGTGGCCTGCGCCTCGGTCCGCAAGGAGGAACCGTGCCCCGAGCACGCCCCCCCGAGCATCTTCCAGCGCGGCGCCTCCCCGCTCGAGGCTCTCCAGCGGCTCATCCACCCGGAGGGCATCGTGGCCAGCGCGCCGGTGCTGCGGGAGGGCGAGCTGGTGGGCGCCTTCTACCTCGACTACTCGCACGACGAGGTGGTCGGCGACGCGCGACGCCTGGCCTGGGGCGTGGCGATCGTGGCGGCGTTCTGGATCGCCGTCGGCCTGGGGCTGGCCAGCTACTTCCTGATGCGGATCGCCCGGCCGCTCGAGCAGGTGGTGGAGGCCGCGGAGCGGCTCGGCGAGGAGACCGGCGTGCAGCTTCCCGTGCCGCCCGACCGCGAGCTGGCGGATCTGGTCAAGGCGGTGAACCGAATGTCGCTCCGGCTCGAGGAACGCCGGCAGGAGAACGAGCGGCTCATCACCTCGCTGGAGGAGCGGGTCGAGCAGAAGACCCGGGAGGTCCTCCGGGCCGACCGCCTGGCCACGCTGGGAGGCATCGCCGCCGGGTTCGCCCACGAGCTGGGCAACTCGGTCAACGTGATCCGCGGGTTCAACGCGGTGGCCCTGCGCGAGCTGCCCGCCGATCACCCGAACCGCCCCGACCTGGAGGCGGTGAAGCGGGAGACGATCCGCTCCGCCGGGCTGCTGGAGCGCTTCCTGGTCTTCGCGCGGGCCCGGCCGGGGAAGGCCCACGTCCAGTCCGCCGAGCCGATGCTCGCCGAGGTGGTGGAGGTGCTGGGTCCCGCTTCCAAGGCGGCCTCGGTCTCGCTGGAGATGCGCTACGACCCGGACGCCCCCGAGGTCCGCATCGACCCCGAGCTGCTGCGGCAGGCCTTCATGAACCTCGGGCTGAACGCGATCCAGGCCCTGCAGCCGGGGGGCGGGGGAGTGCTCCGTTTCTCCGGACGGCGGGACGGCGACGACCTGGTCATCCAGGTCCAGGACGACGGGCCGGGCATGGACGAAGAGACCCGTGCGAAGGTGTTCGAGCCGTTCTACACCACCAAGGCGACCGGAACCGGCCTGGGCCTCGCCATCGTGCGCCAGGCCGTCGAGGCCCACGGGGGCTCGGTCTCGGTGGAGAGCCGGCCCGGAGCGGGGGCGACGTTCACCCTGCGGCTCCCCGGGGCCATGGAGAAGGCATGAAGCTGCGCGTGATGGTCATCGACGACCTCGACTCGGCGCGACAGATGGTGAAGCGCGCGCTGGGGCGCAGCTTCGACGTCTACGACTTCGGCTCGGTGGCCGAGGCCCTGCCGGCGCTCGACCGCGCCGAGTTCGACGTCATCGTCACCGATCTGAGGATGCCGGGCATCGACGGCCTGGAGGGGCTGAAGCGCTTCCAGGCCAAGGTGCCGGAGATCCCGGTCATCATCATGACCGCCTTCGCCACGGTGGAGACCGCGGTGGAGGCCATGAAGGCCGGCGCCTTCGACTACCTCAAGAAGCCCTTCGACCCGGAGGAGCTGGAGGTGATGGTCCAGCGCGCCGCCGAGCACGGCGCGCTCCGGCGCGAGAACCGGACGCTGAAGGCGCAGCTCTCCGGGACCTTCTCCATCCAGGGCATGGTGGGCAAGAGCCAGGCGATGAAGGAGATCGTCTCCATCGCCGAGCGCATCGCCCCGTCCGACGTCCCCGTCCTCATCGAGGGAGAGAGCGGAACCGGCAAGGACGTGCTGGCCCGCACCATCCACGGCCTCTCCGGCCGGGCCAAGGGGCCGTACCTGGCGCTCAACATGAGCGCCATCCCGGAGAACCTGGCCGAGAGCGAGCTCTTCGGCCACGAGAAGGGGGCCTTCTCCGGCGCCGACCAGGCGCGCCCGGGGTTCTTCGCCGAGGCCGACGGGGGCACGCTCTTCCTCGACGAGATCGGGCTTCTCCCGCCCCAGCTGCAGCCCAAGCTGCTCCGCGTGCTCCAGGACGGCGAGTTCATCCCGGTGGGCAGCCGCAAGCCCCAGAAGGCCAACGTCCGCGTCGTGGCGGCCACCAACGAGAACCTCAAGAAGGCGGTCCAGGAGGGGAAGTTCCGCGAGGATCTCTGGTACCGGCTGCGGGTGGTGCCCATGCGGCTGCCGCCCCTTCGCGATCGGCGCGAGGACATCCCGCTCCTCATCGAGCACCTGGTGCAGAAGCACGCGGTGCGGCTCTCCCGGCCGCCGCTCATGCCCGACGCGGAGGCCATGCAGGCGCTCCTCGACCATTCCTGGCCGGGGAACATCCGGGAGCTCGAGCACGCGCTCGAGCGGGCGCTGCTCCTCGCCCGGGGCGATCACCTCGCCGTCGGCGACTTCCCCCCCGAGATCGCGGCGCGTGCCGCCGAGATCGCCGGCGAGGGTCGCTACCGGGCCGCCCGGGATGCCTGGGAGCGGAGGTACCTGGAGGACGTGCTGCGCGAGGCCGGTGGCGCGGTGGGCAAGGCGGCCGACCTCTCCGGCCTGCACCGCTCCACGCTCTACGAGAAGCTGGCACGCCACGGCCTGGTGGAGGCCGGGAAGGACAAGGACGCATCGTGAAGAAGCTGGTGATGCTGGCCGTGGGCGCCATCCTGCTGCTCGGGATCGTTGCGGTGGCGGCGGTGCTGCTGGTGGGCGACGGGGCGGATTCGCCGAGGGCGACCGGGGTGACGCCAGCCGGACCCGTCGCACCCGTGCCGCCCGCTCCCGCTCCCGGTCCCGCGGCCGCGACCGGGCCGGCTCCGGAGGCCTCGGGATACCCGCCCGGACCTCGCCGGCTGCAGCTCCCGATCGGCCGCGTGAAGGTCGACCTCTCCGAGCAGCTCGTCCCGTGCTTCCAGCGCTTCCCTCCTCATTCGAGCCTGCCGGCGGTCCTCACGCTCGAGCTCGAGGCGCAGGCCGGCGGCGGCTTCGCCGTCCTCGACTCGGTGGTGAAGAACTGGGGAGGCGCGACCGCCGGGCTCGTCGATTGCGCGCGCGGGGCGCTCCGCGGACAGATCGTGCGCGGCGGCGGCGCCTATCCTCCGGGCGACCGGGCCCTCTACGACTACGCGCTCGAGCCACCTCCCTCGATCGCGCCGCCCCCTCCCCCGGAGCCGCCCCCGTCCACGCTCCCGGCGAACCGCCTGCAGCAGCCGCGGCGGAGCGGCGCCAGTCGCTGATCGGAAGCGCGCCGCGAACCCGCTTTACCCTCGGTGAAGCGCTTCCCGCCCCGGCGGCGCGAACCGCCGGACCGGTCGCTCGTCCGTAAAGAGGATTTACCCGAGCCGGATCAGGGCCGGCGCGCACGCCGCCGTCCGGCATCGCGGAGGACCCCTCGATCAAGGGACAGCACTTGACTCCGGTCAAGTGTCTCGACCTTACAAGCGCGGCAATTCGCCGTGCAACGAGGAGTCCGGACATGAAGCAGCTCGCCAAGATCACAGCAATCGCCACGATGCTCGCCCTGGCGAGCGTTGCATCCGCAGACCTGAACCGGGTCGGGCCCACCAACAACCCTGCCCCTCCGGGCCACGGCTTCCCCCTCTGGTACCAGGACCTGAACGGGATGGTGCTCGACCTCTGCCTTCCCACCGTCACCGCGACGCAGGATCCCCAGTCCCTCCAGGAGACCGCCTGCCTCCTCGGCGCTCCGACTCCCCCGTACGTCTTCCCCACCAACTTCCCCGACGAGGTCTTCTTCCACCGGGTGGTCTCGAACCCGATGACGACCTCTCCCGCCGGGACGCGCGCCATCCTGGTTCTCGCGCTCGAGGCCGCCTTCGGCTCCGGCGCCCCCGCCGTCGGCCAGCAGATGGTGTTCGCCCGCATCCGCGTGACCGCGGGCGTGCCCTTCGACGGCACCTACACGGTCACCCACCCGTACGGCACCGAGACCTTCGCCAACGTGACGTCGAGCGGCACCAACCGGGACATCGTCTTCACCGAGGACATCGGCATCTCCCCGGGCAACTTCACCGACGCCCTCTTCAGCCGCGTCGGGCCCTTCCTCCAGCACGTGGAGGACACGCTCATCGACCCGGCCACCGGCGCTCCCTTCGTTCCCTTCCCCGGCGGCCCCGCCGCCCAGCCGCTCGTCCTCCCCTTCGACGCCAACGGCTTCATCCCCGGCGTGAGCCGCTACTTCCTCGGCGACGGCGTGACTCCCCGCTACATCACCGGCAGCCCCTTCGGCACCAACTGGTTCGAGATGTGCGGACCGTTCGACGGGCCGAACCTCCCCAACCGCTGCATCCGCGAGAACCTCTTCACCGTCACCGGCATGCTGCACGACCCCAACGCGCCCGTCGGCAGCCCGCTCAGCGTCACCCGCGCCAGCTACAGCCGCACGGACGGTTCCGCCCAGGTCGACGTGATGGCGAGGGCCTCGCGGAGCCCGGGCCAGGCCGCTGCCCCCGTTCTCACCGCGGCCGGCCAGGCCGTCGCGCCGGTGCTCATGGCCGGTCCGACCAGCCTCGGCGACTGGTACGCCCAGGGCATCCCGGTGCCGAGCTACGCCGTCCCCACGCAGATCACGGTCACGAACAGCGGTGACGTCCCGCCCGCCTCCATCACCACCCACGTCGTCGACGAGGTCACCATCAAGTCGGTCGCCTACGCCGGCGGCACCCTGACCGTGGTCGCGACGACCAGCGACAAGGGAGACGCGACGCTCTCTCCCCCATCCCCCCCGCCTCGCTCTCGCTGGCCGGGTACCCCACCGCGACCCGGACCGCCTCCACCACCGACCGCGCCGAGGTGACGTTCGAGGCCGCCGCCGGCGCGATCCCGCCCGCCTTCGTTCGCGTGACCTCCTCGAAGGGCGGCATCGCCACCGCCGACACCGTCCTGGGCGTCGCGAACCCGGCGTTCCCGGGCGGCGTGCCGTTCGCGGGCGACGACAACGCCGAGGTGATCCAGAACACCGTGGCCGCCATCCCCATCGACGTCCTCGCCAACGACGTGGGCGGGCCGCTGGGCCTGAACGCCGGAACGCTCGCCATCCTGGCGCCCGGGGCGAACATCGGCACGGCCTCGGTCTCGGGCGGCCGAGATCTTCTACCGGGCTCCGTCCACCACTGGCACCGCGACCTTCAAGTACACGGTCGCGAACGCGGCCGGCACGTCCAACGTCGCCACCGTGTCCGTCGCCGTCCTCGCCGACCCGAACGGCCCGGTTCCGACCGCGGTGAACGACCCGACCACCGGCGCCATCAACGTCACCGCTGGCCAGGCGGTCACCATCAACGTGCTCGCCAACGACAACGCCAACGGCGGAACGCTCGACCCCGCCACGGTGACCGTCACGGCCGCCCCCGCCTCCGGGACCACCACCGTGAACGCCGCCACCGGCGCCGTCACCTACACCTCCGCGGCGGCCGGCACGTTCACCTTCCGTTACAAGGTGTCCAACGCCCCGAGCGCGAACGGGACCGTCCAGACCTCGAACGAGGCCACCGTCACGGTGACCGTGGCGTCGGCCGAGAACCTGACCATCCGGTCTCCGGGGCGGTGCTCGCTCCCGGCCAAGTGGCAGCTGCAGGGGACGAGCAACGTCTCCACCGGCAACACCATCACCATCTACAAGGGGGCGGTCGTCCCGGCGAACCCCACGGCGTCCGACATCGTCGGCTCCGCTCCGGTGGTGAACGGCTCCTGGCAGTTCCAGGGCCAGAACGTCGGCTGCATCTCGCCGATCAGCATCCAGTCGTCGCTGAAGACGAAGATCCAGAACATCCCGGTGCAGATCAAGTAGCGACGTAGCAGCGTCGTGCACAGCACGGGCCGGTCCGGGGAACCCTCTGCCCCGGGCCGGCCCTCCTCTTTTTCCGGGACCCGCCCCGGCCCCCACGGCGTGACAGAATGGCGCCGATGCCGGGGCGCGCCTTCCTCGCCGGACTCCTCCTCCTCACCGCGGTGCTCGCGGCGACCTGGCTCGGCCTGGAGCCCCCGCCACCGGTTCCGTCCTCCGCGCCCGCCCGGGATTTCTCCGCCGGCCGGGCGCTCTCGCAGCTGCGCCGCATCCTCGATGCCGCCGGCGAAGGCGTGCCCCACCCGGCCGGCTCGGAGGCCAACGGACGGGTGCGCGACCGGGTGGTCGCCCTGTTCCGCGAGATCGGCATCCAGCCCCGGGTCGTCACCTCCACCACCTGCAACCGCTACCTCACCTGCACGCCGGTCGGGAACGTCGTGGCCCGGGTGGCGGGCCGCGGCAGGGGCCCCGCGGTGCTCGTCTCGGCCCACCACGACTCGGTGCCGGCCGGCCCCGGCGCCGCCGACGACGCGTCGGGCGTGGCCATCGTGCTCGAGATGGCCCGGGCGCTGCGCGCCGCGCCGGCCGCCTCCGACGTGCTCTTCCTCGTCGACGACGCGGAGGAGTCGGGGCTTGGGGGCGCGGAGGCCTTCCTCGCCGACCCGGCCGCGCGGGAGGTCGGCGCGGTGGTGAACCTGGAAGCCCGGGGAACCGGCGGCCCGAGCCTGCTCTTCGAGACCACGGGATCGGGGGCGCTCGTGGCGCGCCGCCTCTCGGAGGGGTCCCGGCGACCGATGGGGAGCTCGCTCCTCTCCACCGTGTACCGGCTCCTCCCGAACGACACCAACCTCACCGTGCTCCAGCGCCTCGGCGTCCCGGGAGCGAACCTCGCCTTCATCGGAGGGGCGGTCCGCTACCACACCCCGCGGGACGACCTGGCCCACCTCGACCCGCGATCGGTGCAGCACCAGGGGGAGAACGCGCTGGCGCTGGTCCGGGCGGTCGCGGAGCCGGCTGCCGGGCCCGAGGGAGAGGCCGTGTGGTTCGACCTGCTCGGACGGTGGGTGGTCCGGTTCCCGGAAGGGTGGGCGCTTCCCCTCTCCCTGGGTGCGCTCCTCCTCGCCCTCGCCGCGGCCGCGGGCGACGTCCGTCGCGGTCGGACGGGCGTGGCCCGGGTCGCGCTCGGCGCGGTCGCGTTCCCGCTGGGCACCGGGTTCGCCGCGGTCCTCGGCTTCGGCGCGGGGCGCGCGCTCGGCCTCGACCCGATCTTCCGCCCGTGGGTGGCGAATCCCGGGCCGCTCGTCGCGGCCTTCCTGCTCGCCGGCGTCGCCGGTGGGCTGCTTCCGGCGCTGGTGCTCGGAGGCCGGGCCGGGCCAGCCGGGATGCGCGCGGGGCTCCGCCTCGGGTTCGCCGCAGCGGCCGTGGCGCTCGCAGCGACGCTCCCGGGCGCCTCGTACCTCCTCCTCGCACCGTCGCTCGTGGCCGGGGTCTCCGGGATCCTCGCTCGCGGCGCCGGGGACCGGGGCGATGGCGTCGCCGACGTCGCCACGACGGTTGCCGCCGGGCTCGTGCTCCTCCCTCCGACGTGGCTGCTCTACCCGGCCCTCGGGCACGCGGCCGGCCCGGCCGTCGCGGCGGCCATGGCGCTCGTCGCCCTGCCCCTCGCGCCCCTCGCGGCCGGGACGCCCGTCCGCGCCCGGGCCATCGCCGTGGGAATCCCCGGCGCCGTGGGAGCCGCGGCGCTGGTCGCGGCGCTCCTCCTTCCGGTCGCCGACGCCGACGCGCCGGAGCGCCTCGTCGTCTACTTCCACCAGGAGGGGAGCAAGGCGCGGATCCTCGCCAGCTCCGACCTGGGCCGGCTCCCCCCGGAGGTCCGGGCGGCGGCTCCCTTCTCCGCGGGGGCGGCGGTACGGCTCGGCTGGGGAACCCTGCGCCCCTCCTTCGAGGCGCCGGCGGCACCGCTGCCCGCTCCGGGGCCGGAGGTGGAGGTCCGGGAGGTCTCGCGCGCCGGCGAGATGGTCCGGTGGAGCGCACGGATTCGCTCGCCGCGCGGGGCCGGCGAGATCCAGGTGGCCGTTCCACCCGAGGTGAACATCATGGCCTTCCGGGCGGACGGGGCTCCGGTGCCGTCGCCCGTTCCCAAGCTCGCCCGCTGGTACGGGGGCTGGTGGGTGTACCGGCTCGTGTCGGGGCCCGGTGGAGTCGAGGTGGAGATCACCGCACGCGCCCCCGGCCCGTTCGAGGTGGTGATCGCCGACCAGACGACCGGGCTCCCCCC
Source organism: uncultured delta proteobacterium (assembly GCA_963818535.1). Lineage (GTDB taxonomy): Bacteria > Myxococcota > Myxococcia > Myxococcales > Anaeromyxobacteraceae > CAIOAK01. Next base: position 237,614 of record CAWFSM010000001.1, read on the forward strand.
CGCCGCGGCGGCGGTCGCCGCGGCCCGCCCGCCGTGGGTGGTGACGCAGCAGGAGGGGGACGTGACGCTCTTCACGAGGCGGGTGCGGATCGAGGCGGAGGAGCGCTCGCCGCGTTAGGCTCCGCCGGTGCGACGGATCTCCCTCCTCGGCCTCCTCTTCGTCGTCTCCTGCGCCCACAAGCCGGTGGCCCCGCCGGCGACTCCCGCGGCCGCGCCGCCCGGGCCACGTCCCGGCAGCGTCTCGATCCGCGTGGAACACCTCCCCCCTGGCGACGGCTGGCGGGTGACCTGGCAGCTCCCTCATCCGGTCCAGGAGGTCCGCCTGGCGCGTCCCGGGCATGGAGACCGGAAGCGGCAGTGGATCCTCTCGACGCCGGGGCTCTCCGTCGTCACCGAGGGAGACACCGACCGGGTGGTGTCCTTTGCGGCCCCGTTCGCCTCGTTCCAGGGCCTCGTCGTCGAATACGCGCGCAAGCCGGAGAAGGACTACCAGGCCTTCATCCCGTTCGAGGACGGCACCGTGCTCGTCTACACCGGGGTGTTCGACGTGCAGGCCCCCGCCACCGAGGAGCCGTGGCCGCATCGACTTCGAGTTCGTGCCGCGGCCGGGCGACACCGTCGTGGTGAACGGGGCGCGCATCGTGGGCAGGGCTGCCTGGACGTCGCGCGGTGACGGGACCTACGTCGCCTTCGGAAGCACGCCGACGTTGGAAACGCCCCTCGGGCTCGCCGTCGTGGACCGCGGGATGCCGGCCTGGCTGCGCGACCGCACCCTGATGCTCGCCTTGCAGGTGTTCGGGCACTACGCGGTGCGCACCGGCTGGCGCCTCGATGGGCGCCCCACCTTCTTCCTCTCCTACGGGAGGGAGGCCGATCCGGGAGCGCTCTCCTTCGGCGGCGGGACGCTCGACGGCGTCGTGCAGCTCGACACGCGCATCGGTTCGCGCCACGCGACCGAGGGAGACCCGGTGGTCTGGGAGCTCCAGGCCCGCCTCGTCGCCCACGAGGCGGCCCACCTCTGGCTCGACCACCTGTTCCGGCCGGCGGACGGCTCGAGCGGGTGGCTCGACGAGGGGGGCGCGGACGCGTGGGCGCTTCGCGCGCTGCTCGACCTCGACGTCGTGGACCGCGACCGCTTCCGCCAGATCCTCCGCGAGGACACCGCGGAATGCCTGCGCCTCCTCCAGGAGGGGCCGCTCGCCACGGCCGCCCGGTCGGGGCGCTGGAAGGCGCTCTACCGCTGCGGCGAGCTGGCGTCCTTCCTCACCGAGGCGGCCGGCAGCCGTCGCGATCCCCCCTGGGACCTCGTCCAGTTCTGGGGGCAGGTCTTCTACGGTGCGCGGAGCGGGGTCTACGACGAGGCGCTCTGGTTCGACGCCCTCGCCGGCATGCCCGGCGGGGAGCGGGCCGCCGGCGTGATCCGGCGGGTCGTGGGGCAGCCCGACGCCTCCCTCGCCGCCGACGTGGAAGACCTCCTGCAGTCCTCCCAGTGAGCGGGCTCGCGACACACGCCCTCCTCGAGCTCGACTCGTCGGGCTGGGGTCCTCTCGCCTTCGGCGCCCCGCGCCGGGTGATCGAGGCACACGCGCTCTCCGAGGTCGTCCCGTCCATCCGGGCCGCGGAAGCCGCCGCCCTCGCCGGGCGCTGGGTCGTGGGCTTCGTCGCCTACGAGGCCGCGCCGGCCTTCGATGCGGCCCTCCGCGTGCGGCCGGGCGCCGGCCCGCTCGCGTGGTTCGGCGTCCACGACGACCCGCTCCCGGCGGTTCCCGCCGTCCCCGGCGAGGCCCGCATCACCGGCATGGAGCCGGAGCTCGAGGCCGCGGCGCACGCGGCCGCGGTGGAGACCATCCGCGAGGCGGTGGCCGCCGGCGCCGTCTACCAGGTGAATTTCACCTTCCGTCTAGGAGGCCGGCTGGAGGGCGACCCGCTCGCCCTCTACCGGAGGCTGCGCGGAGCGCAGGGGTCGGGCGACACCGCCTATGTCCGGGCCGGCGCGCACGCGGTCGTGTCGGCCTCGCCCGAGCTCTTCCTCCTGCGGCGCGGAGACCGGGTGACCACCCGGCCCATGAAGGGCACGGCCCGCCGCGGCCGGTGGCCGGAGGAGGACGAGGCGGTGCGCCTCCGGCTGGCGGCCTCGGAGAAGGACCGGGCCGAGAACGTCATGATCGCCGACCTGCTCCGCAACGACCTGGGGCGCGTGGCGGCGACCGGATCGGTGCACGCCGGTCCGCTCCTCGAGGTGCAGCGCCTGCGCACCGTCTGGCAGCTCACCTCCACGGTATCGGCGCGGCTGCGCCCCGGTGTCGACCTGGCGGATCTCCTCGCCGCGACCTTCCCGTGCGGGTCGGTCACCGGCGCGCCCAAGGTGGCGGCGATGCGGATCGCCGCGGACCTGGAGGCGTCGCCACGCGGGGCCTACTGCGGCGCGGTGGGCGCCATCGCGCCGGGCGGCGACGCCTGCCTCAACGTGGGCATCCGCACCGCCGTGGTGGATCTCGAGTCCGGGGCGGCGGTCTACGGGACGGGCGGGGGGATCACCTGGGACTCCTCCGCGGCCGCCGAGTGGGACGAGGCGCTCGCCAAGACCCGCGTCCTCGAGACGGACCCGGGGCTGCCCACGCTGCTCGAGACCATGCGGCTCGAGGGAGGGCGGATCGCGCTCCTCGAAGGCCACCTGGCCCGCCTCTCCGGCTCGGCGCGCTACCTCGGCGTCTCCCTCGATCTCGCGGTGGTGCGCGCGCGGCTCGCCACGGAGGCCGGCGACGCGCGCCTGCGCCTCCTCGTCTCCCCGGACGGCGTGATCACGGTGGAAAGGTCGCCTCTTCCCGCTCCGGCAGCCGGCCCGGTCCCGCTGGCCTTCTCCACCGATCCGGTGGACCGTCGCGACCCGGCGCTCTTCCACAAGACCACCCGCCGCGCACCCTACGACCGGCGCCGGGCCGAGCGCCCCGACGCCTTCGACGTGCTCCTCGTGAACCGGGAGGGGGAGGTGACCGAGGGCACCTTCACGAACGTGGTGGCGGAGATCGACGGCGAACGGGTCACTCCCCCGCTCGACGCCGGGCTCCTCCCCGGGGTGTTCCGGGCCGCCCTGCTCTCGCGCGGCGAGGTCCGGGAGCGGCGGCTCCTCCCCGCCGACCTCGTCCGGGCGCGCCGGATCTGGCTCGTGAACGCGCTGCGGGGGTGGATCGAGGCGCGGCTCGTCCCTTGAGGCCCGTGGCCGGGGTCTCGCGGAGCAGGCGCCCGACGGCTTCCAGGGTCGCCCATCCGCGCGTGGTGGCCGGGATGCCGAGCGCCTTCTCCACGACGGCGTTGGGATAGACCATGCGGGTCCCGCCCGGGCGGCGGAGGCAGAGCGCGTGGTGTCCTCTCACCTCGACGAATCGCACCTGCCACTCCGGGCCCTCCGGTCGCTCCACCGGCGGGCGCGGCGACCGGGCTGGCCGGGACAGAACGGTCACGAATCGTTGCCGCCCCTCCTCCGCGCCGCCCAGCGGGTCGCTCTCGAGCAGGTCCAGGATCTCCTGGCCGGGACGGACCATCACCTCGGTCTCGAAGGGCAAGGCGCGCTGGATCTCCCGCGCGAGCGCCTCGGCATCCGTCCGGCCGCGTGCGACGAAGGTCCCCGCAGCGCCCACGTTCTCGAGCCCGAGCCGCGTCGCCAGCTCCTTCGTGCGCAGCGTCCTCCTGCCCAGGTTCACGGCGCGGAGAAATGCGACGAGTGCCATGGGGGGAAGATAGAGTGGTCGTCCATGCGCCGCACGATGCTCGTTCTCCTGATCGCCCTCTCCCACGTCCCCGCCCCGGCGCTGGCCCAGTACGTGGGACCGGCCCAGTCCGTCCCGGAGCCGCCCCCCTTGCCGCCCGAGGCTCCCGAGGCGGCAGAGGAACCCCCGGCACCCGCGCCGCGTCCAGGCGCCTTGCCACCGGGCCAGGAGTCCCTCCCCGAGTGGTCGGTGCGCCGCCTTCGCCTGTGGGGGACGCTCGGCGCCACCTTCGCCCACGGACGGTCGGCGGTGGGCCTGGGAGCGGGCGTCGGCTACTTCGTGTACGGGGGGCTGCTCCCCACCCTCGACCTGGGCTTCTCCTTCGGGGATTCACCCACCGTGTTCATGGTGAAGCCGGGGATCGACTGGTTCCTCCCGGTGCCGGGAGGAGTGGTGCCCTACCTGGGCGGCTACTACGCCCACTGGTTCGTCTCCGACGGCTTCCTCCCCCAGGACGCATGGGGGGCGCGCGGCGGCTTCTCGTTCGCCTCGGTGGGACCGGCCACGTTCCTCCTGGGCATCGCCTACGAGCGGGTGTTCACGAACTGTACGGGCACCTGCGCGTACTGGGTACCGCAGGTGGCGGCAGGGTTCGCGCTGTGACCCCGGAGGGGGGCGGCCCCCCATCTGCGACCGATTGTGCGGTCGACATCGCTCACGCAAGGTGATTCGATCACGGGGACGGAACGCACGACCTGGGGCGCCATGGAAGGGCTCAAGACCTACCGGAAGCAGCACATCGTCACCTCGGTCGTGGCGGTCATCGTCGACGATCACGAGCAGGTGCTGCTCACGCAGCGCAGCATCCCGCCCTTCTCGGGGAAGTGGGTGATGCCCGGGGGGAAGATCGAGCTCGGCGAGCCGATGCTGTCCGCCCTGCACCGGGAGGTGCTCGAGGAGGTCGGGATCGACGTCGTCGTCGCCGGCCTGATCGACGTCTTCGAGCACGTCGCGCCGGGCGCGGACAACGACCACCACGTCATCCTCTACTTCCGGTGCCACCCCGCCAGGATCGAGATCACGCCCAATCCCGACGAGGTCGCCGAGGCCCGCTGGGTCCCGCGCTCCGTGCTCCACCTCTACACGATGACGATGCCGGCGGGGACCCGCCACGTCCTCTCCCGACTATTCCCGGAGCTGGAGGGCCCGGGCGACACCGGGCCGGCGCCGGACGGGGAGACGCCGGCGTGATCCAGATCCTCGAGACCGAGGTCAACCTCGACTACGCCCTGGGCAGCCACCTCCACTGCCTGGTGGCCCAGGTCCCCGTGCGGCTCTGCGCCTCGGAGACCGGCTTCGCCCTCCGCGACCGCGAGGCGCACTGGCGCAACGTGGCCTCGGTGCTGGACCTGGTGGCGGAGGATCAGCGCTTCCAGAAGCTCCACTTCCTCCTCTTCCCGGAGGCGGCCGTGCCCTCCGCCCGCCTCGACGAGCTGCTCGCGATCGTCAAGGACCGCCTCCGGCCCAACACGGTGACCATGTTCGGGCTGGAGCACGTCTCCCTGCGCGAGTACCTCGATACCCTGCGGCGTTTCGGCGACGACAACCGGCGCGCCATCCCCGCGGTCGAGCACGACCTGGCGGTCGGGGCGCTCCCGGACATCCCGGTGAACTGGTGCTGCGTGGCGGTCAAGGAGGCGAGCGGACGCCTGCGGGTGTTCCTGGAGGCCAAGAGCCACCCCTTCCGCGCCGAGGAGTTCCTGGACAAGTCCGACGACCTGTACCGGGGCCGCCACTTCTGGTGGTTCCGCGCCCAGCCGGCCTTCTTCCACTTCATGGTCCTGGTCTGCCTCGACTACCTGTACCGGGACCTCTACGGCTCCAACATCCGGCGCATCGTCGATCACGCCAACCAGCAGTACTTCTCCGCGCGCCGCGCCCTGGACGCGCTCTTCGTCCTGCAGTGCAACCCCAAGCCCGACCACCGCTCCTACCGCGACGTGCTGTCCGGGTTTTACGGCGAGTATCTGGAGGACACTCCCGGCGTGCGAGACACCATCACCGTCTTCGCCAACAGCTCCAACGAGAGCGAGATCGGCGAGCCGTGCCCGAGCGGGTTCGGCGCCTCCTCGGTGATCCTCGGGCCCAGGCACCGGCTCGCCCGGGTGGTGGCGCCGGAGTTCACCACGGACGACTTCCACGGGGCCCCGGTCTGCCGTCTCCGCTTCGGCATCGAGACGCGGCTCTACTACTTCAACCTGCCGCTCCACCACGAGCTCGATCCGCGCACCAGCCACCAGCCACTCAAGGTGCACGCCGTGCTGCAGCCCGAGGGCGACCGCTGGGCCGCGGTCGGCGGCGGACCCTTCATGGCGGACCTCTGGGCGCGCCCCGGCGTTCGCTGAGCTGCCCTCACATCCTCCCGCACGGCCGCCGGAACGGGCAGCGGCGGCAGGCGGTGCGATCCTCGATCTGCGGGAAGCGCTCCTTCGACGCGGCGTTGCGGAGGGGGTCGTCGAGCCGCTCCTTCATCCCGGCGATGCTCTCCCGCATGCGGGCCTGGGCCGCCTCGAGCGCCGGCGCGTCGACGGCCACGTCCACCCGCTCGGCTCCGGTGGAGAGGTAGACGAGCCCTCCCACCACCGACTCCGGCTCGACCTGCCACTTGCGCTGCGCGTAGAGGGCGTACTGGGCCACCTGCATGTGATCGGCGCCGCGCTCCTTCCCGGTCTTCCAGTCGAGCACGTGGACCCGGTCGTCCTCGTCCCGGTAGGCGAAGTCGATGGCCACCCAGACCTTCGTGCCCTCGAAGCTCCAGGAGTCGAGCTCGTCGACGGTGAGCCAGCGCTGCGCCGGGATGGCGCGGATGCGGTCGAAGGTCTGGCTGCCGTAGAAGCCCTCGAGCGAGCCCTCGATGAGCTCGTCCCAGATGCGCTTCCACTCCTCCGGCCCGACCGGCTCGGCGTACTCGTGCTCGACGAGCCCGGGGATGCGCTTGGGGTCCCGCCAGTAGCTCTTGTCCCGGGAGGCGGCGAACTGGGTGCGGGATCGCTGCCGCGTCTCCTCGAGGAGCCGGTCGAGCGACTTGCGGTCCCCGGTGAAGCGGGAGCGGTTGAGCATGTGCCGGATGGCCTCGTGCACCACCGACCCCGCCCATTGCCATCGCGAGGACAGGTTCTTCAGGACGTAGAGCTCCCGCGTCGCCTGGCCGGAGGCGGCGTTCCAGCCGCCCCAGGACCCGTAGTAGTGGAACCAGTAGGCCCGGGGGCACTCGGCGAACTTCTCGTGGCGCGACTTCGACCAGGAGAACTCGTTCTGCAGCTCCCTCACGGCTTTCGTACCTCGAGGTCTCCGAGGGGGACGCCGGCGACCTGCGCCTGCACGACGTCGGGGTCTCCCACCAGCACGGTCACGAGCTTCCCGGTGTCGAGGACGCGGCCGGCCACCCGCTGCAGGTCGGAGGGCGTGACGCTCCGGAGCCGCTCCGGGAGCCCGGTCCACCAGTCGTCGGGCAGGGCGTAGACCACCTGCTCGGCCAGCCGGCCGGCGGTGCCGGCCGCGGTGGCGAAGTCGCCCGGGAGGGCGAGCACGAGCCCGTCCTGCGCGTCGGCCAGCTCGGCCGCCGGTACCGGGACGTCGCGCAGCGCCTTCACCTGGTCGAGCAGGTCCCGGACGGCCTGCCCGGTCGCGTCGGAGCGCACGCCTCCGCCCAGGTAGGAGACGCCGCCGAGCCTCTGCGCCGACTCGCGGGCCGAGAGGCCGTAGGTGTAGCCCTTCTCCTCCCGCAGGTCGCGGAAGAGGCGCGAGGACGACCCGCCGCCCAGCACCTGGAAGAGCACCTGGGCGGTCACGTAGTCCGGGTCGCTGCGGGCGATCCCGGGCATGCCCAGGATGAGGAAGGTCTGCGACGCCCCCTTCTTCTCCACCAGGACGGCGCGGCGCTTGCCCAGCGGCGCCTCGGCCGCCACCGGCCGGACGGGCTCCGCTCCCTTCCAGCCGGCGAAGGCCGCCTCGAGGACGGGACGGAGGGTCGCCGCGTCGACGTCGCCGACCACCACCAGCTCGGCCGCTCCTGGCCGCCAGTGATCCGCGTGGAAGGCGACGAGGTCGTTCCGCGTGGTCCTCGCCACCGACTCCTCGGTGCCTCCGACCCAGTGGCCGTACGGATGATCTCCCCAGTAGAGCTTTCCGAAGGTCTTCGAGGCGATGGCCCCGGGCTGGTCACGCTGCTGCAGGAGCCCGACGCGCCGCTGGTCCTGGACGCGGAAGAAGTCGGACTCGGGGAAGGAAGGATTCATCGTGACGTCGGCCAGGAGCTCGAGCAGCCGCTTCAGATGTCGGGAGAGGCCGTACCCGGACACGTACGCGGCGTCCATGCTCGCGCCGGCATTCAGGCTCGCCCCCAGGAAGCCCAGCTCGTCGGAGAGCTGGAAGGACGTCCGGTTCTTCGTCCCCTCGGTGACCATCGCGGCGGTGAACCCGGCCACGCCCGGCAGCGCCACCGGGTCACGGGCCGCGCCTCCCTCGAGCAGCACGAGGTGGACGGCCACGATGGGCAGCCGGTGGAACTCGACGAGGCGCACGGAGAGCCCGTTCGAGAGCTTGAACTTCTGCTGCGCCGGGAGCTTCAGTTCCGCCGGAGGGCCGAGCGGCGGGACCTTTCCGGTCGCGACGGGAGATGCGACGGCCGGCGATGCGGCGACCGGCGGCGCCTCGGGGCGCCCCTGCACCGTGGCGCAGGCGGCGAGGGCGAGGAGCGCCAGGAGCGCTACGGTCTTGCGGGCGCGCATCAGCGGGCCTCCTTCGCCGGAGCCGGCGCACTGGGGAACGGCGTGGGGATGCGCTGCGCGACGGTGAGCGCCACCCGGCGGGTGTTGGCGAGCCAGGTCGCGGCGGCGGCGCGGATGTCGGCGGGGGTGACCGCGCGGTAGCGCTCCAGGTCCTTCCCCAGGTATCCGGGATCGCCCCTTTCCCAGTAGTAGCTGTTCAGGTGCGCCGCCCGTCCCCCGAACCCTCCCACCGGCTCGAGCGAGAAGATCACCTGCGCCTCGACGCGGTTCTTGGCCCGCTGCAGCTCCTCGGCGGTGGGACCGTCCTGGGCGATCCGGGCGATCTCCTCGTCGATGACGGTGCGGAGCTTCTCGATCCGCGTCCCGGGCTTGGGGGTGGCGATGACGATGAACATCCCGGCCAGGTCCTGCGACTGCTGCCCGGCCATGACGCTCTGGGCGATGCGCTCCTCCATCACCATCCGCTTCTGGAGCCGGCTCGACTTCCCGTTGGCGAGGATGTCCCCGAGCAGGTCGAGCGCGGCGTCGCCGTCGTCGTAGGCCTTGGGCGTCTGCCAGGCGAGGTACAGGCGGGGGAGCTGGACGTCGTCCTGGATGGTGACCCGCTTCTCGCCGGTGAGCGGAATCGGGGGCGCCACCTGGCGGGGCGGCGGGTCGGACCGCGGAATCCCGCCGAAGTACTTCTCGACGAGCGCTCGCGTCCTCACCGGGTCGATGTCCCCGACGATGGCCAGCGACGCGTTGCCCGGGCCGTACCAGCGCTGGAAGAACTCCCGCACGTCGGCGAGCGACGCCGCCTGCAGATCCTCGTGCGAGCCGATGGTCTGCCAGTGGTAGGGGAACTCGGGGTTCCAGAGGTTCTCGAGCAGCGCCTTCCAGGCGAGCCCGTAGGGCCTCATCTCGTAGTTCTCGCGCCGCTCGTTGCGGACCACCTCGCGCTGGTTGTCGAGCTTGGCCTGGTCGAGGGTGGGGAGCAGGTGGCCCATCCGCTCCGACTGGATGAAGAGCATCTGCTCCAGCGCGTTCGAGGGGACCTGCTCCCAGTACTGGGTCCGGTCGGTGCTGGTGGATCCGTTGGAGCTGCCCCCGGCCGCCTCGATGAGCCGATCGGCCTCCCCCTTGGGCAGGTTCGCCGTGCCCTGGAACATGAGGTGCTCGTAGAGGTGGGCGAAGCCGGTCCTGCCGGGCTTCTCGTCCTTCGATCCCACGTCGTAGGCCACCTCCACCCCGACCAGCGGCGCGGTGTGGTCCTCGGAGAGGATGACGTGGAGCCCGTTCGGCAGGCGTGAACTGCTGGAACGGGATGGAAGGGGCGGCGGACGGGGGGGTCGCGAGGGCGGCCCCGGCGACGAGGGCGAGGAGGGTCAGCATGGCCCTCTGTTGTAACCGGGATTCCGGGCGTGGCCCAGTTGGCCCGGGCCCGTCGCGAGGGACACGATGCCGTCGGCGAGCCGGTCACCCGACGACGGAGCAGCGGAGGCGTGCCTGGGTGGCACGTCGAGCAGCGGACGGAGGAGGCTGACCGGCGCAGCCAGGCAGCGTGGACCGCAGGAGGGTCCGGCCAACCGGGCCGCGCCCTAACCCTTCGGCTCGATCCGCATCCCCTTGGGGATGACCACGATGCCGCTCTCGGTCACCTGGAAGCGCGCCTTGTCCTCCTCGGGGTCGTAGCCGATGACCGTGCCCGGGGGGATGTCGACGTGCTTGTCGATGATGGCGCGACGGATCTTGCAGTGCCGCCCCACCGTGACGTCCTCGAAGAGGATGCTTCCCTCCACGTAGGAGTAGCTGTTGATGCGGACCCGCGGCGAGACGATGGAGTGGTGCACGTGGCCGCCGGAGACGATGCAGCCCTCGGAGATGAGGGAGTCGGTGGCGTGGCCGACGCGCCGGTCCTTCTCGTTGTTGAAGACGAACTTGGCAGGGGGGTAGTTGTAACGGATGGTGAAGATCGGCCAGTCGAAGTTGTAGAGGGAGAAGACCGGGTCCACGTCCACCAGGTCCATGTTGGCCTGGTAGTAGGCGTCCAGGCTCCCCACGTCGCGCCAGTAGCCCCGCTCCTTCTCCGACTGGCCCGGCACCTTGTTGGTCATGAAGTCGTAGACGAAGACCCGCTTGCGCGCGTGCATCGAGGTGACGATCGACTTGCCGAAGTCGTGGGCCGAGGCGGAGTCCCCGGCGTCCCGGACGATCTCCTGCACCAGCGCGTCGGTCCGGAAGACGTAGTTGCCCATCGAGGCCAGGCAGCGGGTGTCGTCGCCCGGCATGGTCTTCTCGGTGCCGGGCTTCGGCTTCTCGACGAAGCCGACCATCCGGCCGTCGGCGGCCATCTCGATGATCCCGCACTCGGAGGCCAGGGCCCTCGGAACCGGGATGGCGGCCACGGTCAGGTCGGCCTCGTTCCCGGTGTGGTAGTCGAGCATCTGCCGCACGTCCATGCGGTAGACGTGGTCGGCGCCGAAGACGAAGGTGTGCTCCGGCTCCTCGTCGGTGATGATGTTCAGGTTCTGGTAGATGGCGTCGGCGGAGCCCTCGAACCACTTCGGCCCGTAGCGCATCTGGGCCGGCACGATCTCCACGTACTCGTTGAGCAGCGAGGTGAGCCGCCAGGCCCGCTGGACGTGGGTGTTGAGGGAGTCGGACTTGTACTGGACCAGCACCTTCATCCGGACCACGCCCGAGTTGGCGAAGTTGGAGAGGACGAAGTCGATGATGCGGTAGCGTCCCCCGAACGGCACGGCCGGCTTGGCCCGCTCGCGCGTCAGGGGGTCGAGCCGGCGTCCCTCGCCGCCCGCCAGGATCATCGCCAGTACCGAAGTCATGTGGAGCCTCCTCCGGCGACTCTAGCAGGGACCCGGGGGTCGGCAAGGGACGGGCTTGGCGTTGCGTGGCGCCCGGTGTTATGAGGTCGCCCCCGTGAGGGAATCCACCGCCATCGCCCGGGAGCCGGCTCGCGCCCTGCTCCCCGTGCCCGACCAGTGCGTGCTCTGCGGCGACGCCCGGCTCTCGCTCCGCTTCCCGGCGCGTGGCGAGATGGTCCCCCTCGACGCCGGCGCCTGGCGCTGCACGAGCTTCGGCCACCGGCACCACCCGCCCATCTACGGCTGCGACGACTGCGGGGTGCTGTTCCAGTGGCCCATGCCGGACGCCGAGGCGCTGGAGGAGGCCTACGCCGGCGTGGTCGACACGCTCTACATGGCCGAGCGGGAGAACCGCATCCTCACCTTCCGCAAGGTGATCCAGGCGCTCGGGCCGGCCGGCGGGCGGCGCCTCCTCGACGTGGGGGCCTACTGCGGCTACTTCCTCGAGGTGGCGCGCGAGCGCGGCTTCCGCGCCGAGGGGCTGGAGCTCTCCCGCTGGGCGGCGGCGCTGGCCCGCGCCCAGGGCTTCACCGTCCACGGCGAGCCGCTCGAGGCCCGGGCCAACTCGGCCGACCGCTACCACGTGCTGACCATGTGGGACGTGGTCGAGCACCTCCCCGATCCGCGCGAGGAGCTGGCCGCGGCCCGCATGCTGCTCGTCCCGGGCGGCCGGCTCTACCTCTCCACCATCGACACCGGCAGCCTGGCGGCGCGCCTGCTCGGCCCCAGGTGGCCGTGGCTCATGGACATGCACCTCGTGTACTTCGACCGGCCCACCATCTCGGCGCTGCTCGAGGAGGCCGGCTTCCGGGTGCTCGACGTGGGGACCTACAGCCACACCGTCTCGGCCGGCTACCTGCTGCGGAAGATCGGGGCCAGCTTCCCGGCTCTCGCGCCGGTGACCCGCGCGCTCTCCCGGGTCGTGCCCACCGCATGGCCGGTGCCGGTGAACCTCGGCGACAACATGCTGGTGAGCGCCGAGCGGATCTGATCCATGGAGAAGCCGCCGCGCCGCGCACTCGCAGCGCTGGTCGCCGCCTCCCTGGGCCTCACCGCGCTCGTCCCGCTCACCAACCAGAGCCCGTACGGCGACCTGTCGGCGGGCTACACCGACCACCTCCACCACGCCCACGCCACCTGGGTCTTCCTCCATCGTGGCCTCGACGCCTACCGGCTGCCCCTGGAGCAGTCCTCGCGCGGGCTGCACTACCCGCAGGAGACCGGCGCCTGGCCCCGGATGCCGGTGAACTACCCGCCGGGGATGTTCGCGGTCTTCCTTCCCACCGCGATCGTGGGCCGGTTCGTGCCCATGACCCAGGAGACCTTCGGCCGGGTGGGCGTGCTGTGGATGCTCCTCCTCGCCCACCTGGCCCTGCTCGCCATCTTCGCGCTGCTCGCCGACGTGGCGCCCGGGGGGCGCGCCGTGGTGGGGATGATCGCCTGGGTGTACCTCGTGCGCCTGGCGCTGCAAGGCTTCTACGACCCGACCTTCATCGGCGCGGGGGCCATGGCCCTGCTGGCGCTCCACCGGCGACGGCCGGGCCCGGCGCTCCTGTGGCTCGCCTGCGCCGGGCTGCTCCACTACCGGGCGGTGGCGCTCGCGCCGGTTGGGGTCGCGGCGCTCTGGCAGGCACTCCGGGAGCCGCGGGAGCGGCGACCCTGGGGAGCCATGGCGGTGGTGGCGGCGGCCGGGGTCGTGGTGGTGGGGACCTTCCTGCTCCAGTGGCCGGTGACCAAGGTCTACCTCGACACCCTCCACCCGTCACTGGGAGTCATCGGCCACGGGGCCCGGTTCTGGGCGGTGGTGGTGGCGAGCGGGGCCGCCGCGGCCGCCACCTGGTGGTACGGGGGACCGCTCGTGGCCGGGCTGGTGCTGGCGGCGCTGGGGATGGCCCTCACCGACATCTACGACTGGTGGCACGGGGCGGTGCTGCTCTTCGCCCCTCTCGCCGTGGGGGTGATGGGAGCCCGGGCCGCGTCGACGGCCCGGGCCCTGCTGGTCGGCTGGCTGCTGCTGATGCAGCCGCTCGGCTTCGACCAGACCCCCAGCGACCTCTTCCTCGACTTCGCCAAGCACTACCGGGCGAGGCCGTAGGCTCCGTCAGCGGGTCGCGGGCGAGGTCTTCACGGTGGCCTGCTTCTCCGCCTTGGCGACCGTGGCCTGCTTCTTCGAGGCGTCGGACTTCTCGGTCGAGGCGGTGGTGGTCTTCGCCTCGGAGCACGCGAACGTGGGAGCGGCGAAGGCGACGACGGCGAGGGCGGCGGCGATGCGGAGTGCGGTCTTCATCGGAACCTCCTGGTGCGGGTGTGGAGGGACCGATGTGGCGCGCCGGGGCGCCGCGCAACCGAATCGGCGTGAACTCTCTCGGGACGGTGAGTGAACGTTTGCTTTTCCGTCCAGCCGGCGTCCAGGCTTCACCGTCAGTAAGACACGCGCACGGTGATGCGGGTCTCGCCCGGCGCCACCTCGACGCGGGCCTTCTCGAAGCTGGGCGGCCCCATGAAGCCCTTGGCGTCGTTGGAGGCCGCGAGCCCCTCGCTGGGGATGCCCAGGAACCCGGTGTCGAGCCTGCCGTCGCCGTTCTCGTCGTGGTAGGCGGCGACCGCGTAACCGCCCGGCGGGATCCCCTCGAAGTCGACGCGGGCCCGGCCGCCCTCGATCGTCGCGTCGACCTGGCGGAACGCCTTCTCGGGCCTGGTGGGAAACCCGTCCTCCGAGGCGTAGAGGGAGACGTGGACCTTGCCCTGGTCGCCTTTCAGCCCCTCGATCTGGACGACCAGCGTGGCCTGGCCGGGTGACGCCGGAGGGGGCGGCGGATTGGCGGCGGCGAGCAGCAGGGCGAGGAGGGCGGCGGCGGGCATGGTGGAAGGTCAGCCCCGGCGCTGCGGCCGGAGCACCGGACCGTGCGCGGCCTCGTGGGCCAGCAGCCACCTCTTCACGTCGGTCCCTCCGGCGTAGCCACCGAGCTGCCCGCCGGCGGCCACCACCCGGTGGCAGGGAACCAGGATGGCCACCGGGTTCGCCGCGTTGGCGTTCCCCACCGCGCGGGCGCCGCGCGAGCCGAGCCGCTCCGCCAGTTCACCGTAGGTGACAGTCTCCCCCCAGGGGATTCCCAGGAGCGCCTCCCAGACGATGCGCTGGTGCTCGGTGCCGTGCAGGTCGAGCGGGGGCAGGAGCGGCGGGTGGCCGGAGAAGTAGTCGGCGAGCGCCTGGAGACCCGCCTCCAGGTTGTGCCGGGTCTTCTTGCTGATGGGGGGGCGCGCCCCGTCCCGGCCGCCGAAGCGGACGCTGCAGACGCCTTCGTCGGTCGCCTCGACGGAGATGGTCCCGACCGGAGACTTGAATCGTGCGAGGGCGGTCATGCGGGGGAGAGTCTAGAGCATCAGGAACTTCCACACCTCGCCCCAGAGGGGATCATCCGGGCGGTAGCGGAGCGTGTTGTGGGATGCCGCCTTTTCCTCCCAGAGCCGCTTGGGGCCGGGGTAGGCCTGGAACAGGGCCCGGGCGAGGCCGGGAGGGGCGACCTCGTCCCGGCCGGCCAGGAGGAACGCCACCCGGCCTCCGTAGCGGGGGAGCGCCAGGTCGGCCCGGAAGGCATCCCTGACCAGGACGGAGGGCGCGAATGGATAGTGGTGCCGGGCGAGGGCGGTCACGCTCGGGATGGGCGTGATGAGGAACAGCCCCGCCACCGCGGGCCGGGCCGCCGCTGCCAGGGCCGCCGCGGCGCTCCCGAGCGACTCGCCGACCAGGAACACGGGGAGCTCCGTGCCGGCGGAATCGATCGCCCCGACCGTAGCGGCGACCAGGGACTCCTCCGACGGTGATCCCGGGCGCGGGCCGTACCCCGGGTACTCGAGGAGGAAGACCTCGATGCGCGGCAGTCCCGGACCCTGCAGCACGTCGCGCAGGTAGGTGCGATCGAGCGCCGAGGCGGCGTTGCCGTGGAGGACGATGGCCCGCGCCACGGGGGGCCCCTCCGGATGGGAAGCGCGCCAGCCGATGAATGCGCCGGCGGGGTCGAGCCAGGGCTCGAGGCCGGCCCTGCGGGCGGGACCGGTGGCGGCGGCGAGGTCGTACCGCGTGGGGAAGTAGAGGAGGCGGCGCTGGGCGAGGAAGGCGACGGCGGCGAGGACCGCGAGCAGGAGGGCGATTGCGCCGGCGATGCGGAGGACGGGGAGCACCTCGTCATTGTAGGCGGCGGGATCGTCAGGGTCGCGCGTGATACTGAACGCATGAGCAATGCGAGGTGACTTGCAGGGCACCTGGCCGAAGTCCTCTCGCGGGAGCGGGACGCCATGGCCGAGTTCCCGCGCGAGGCCGCCGAGGTCGTGGCGGCGCTTCGCCCCGTCGATCGGCCGCCCGTTCGGGACGTGGTGACGGTCTTCACCGCATCGTCCAAGGGCGCCACACCCGTGACGGAGATTCGCGACACTCCTGTCGTGGTTCAACCACATGAACCCCTCCTTCGGGTGGCTTTGGCTCCACCAGCCCTCACGGTCCCGCTCACCGAGGACCTTCGCCGCCTCCACGTGACCGTCTCGAGGCGCTTCCTCGCCAAGGTCGACACCGCTCGCGACGCCCTCTCCCACTCGCATCCGGGAGCGACGAACGAGGCCATCCTCGAGGCCGGCCTCGATCTCCTCCTCGCGCGCCATCGCAAGCGTCGCGGCATCGGGGCGAAGCCCGCGCGACGTGGACGGAACGTGGCGCCAGGACGCATCTCCGCCGAGGTGAAACGCGAGGTCTGGGCGCGGGACGGGGGGTGCTGCCGGTGGGCCCTGGAAGGCGGCGGGACGTGCGGGTCGACGCTTCGGCTGGAGTTCGACCACGTGGTGCCGCGAGGAAGGGGCGGGTCCTCGGAGGCGGCGAACGTCCGGCTGCTCTGCCGGTTTCACAATCAGTTGACGGCGCGCCAGGTCTACGGCGAGGAATTCATGGACCGGTTCGCGCCCCAGCCCCCGCGCACCGCGGAACCGGTCCAGGACTGGAGGTGCGGATTGGCGTCCTACCCCCGCCGCAGGAACTTCGCGATCACCCGCTTCTCGCCGATTCCCGGGAATGCCACCGTCACCTTCGCGTCCGGCCCGTTCCCGTCGCAGGCGCGCACCAGCCCCTCGCCCAGGCTGGGGTGCGTCACCCTGTCACCCCGGGTGAATGGCGCCCTGCCCGCCTCGGGCCGCTGGTCGAAGGAGTAGTCGACCGACGGCCCGTCGTACTCGATGACGGGGTCGCCCGGCATCGCGCCGGGGTGGCGTCGGACCACCGGAGCCGACGGGACGGGGCGGGGCGGCGGGCGGGAGGGCAGCCCGAACAGCTCCGGCGGGAGGTCGCCGAGGAAGCGGGAGGGCTCCCGCTCCCGCCAGCTCGGACCGGCCTCCCCGTAGGCCATGCGCCGGCGCGCCAGCGAGAGCACGAGGCGCGACTTCGCGCGGGTCATGCCGACGTAGCAGAGGCGCCGCTCCTCGTCGAGCTCGGCCGAGCGCTCCCCGTCCTCGGCCTCGCGCCGCCAGGGGCGCTCGTAGGGCAGCATCCCCTCCTCCATCCCGCAGAGGAACACCGCCTCGAACTCGAGCCCCTTCGCGGCGTGGAGCGTCATGAGCGCCACCCGCCCCTCCGGCGTCGGCCCGTCGGCGTCCCCGATGAGGGCGATCTGCTCGAGGAAGCGCGCCAGCGGCGGCGGGACCGGCTCGTCCGGGTCGCGGGAGGGGCGCTCGGCGGCGCGGGCCTCGTCGAACTCGCGCGCCGCGGCCACCAGCTCGAGCAGGTTCTCCGCCTTGTCGGCGGCCTCGTCGGTCCCCTCGGCGCGGAGCCGCTCCATCAATCCACTCCGGGTGATGGCCTCCTGGACCGCCACGCCGGCGTCCAGGCTGGCGACGTCGCGGTGGAGCCCGGCCACCACCTCGTGGAACTCCCCCAGGTTGCGGCGCGCGGCGGCCTTGAGGTCGTCGATCTCCTCCCGCCGCCCCACCGCGTCGAAGAGGGTCAGCCCGTTCGCCGCCGCGAAGCCCTGCAGCCGCTCCATCGTCTTCTCGCCGATGCCGCGGGCCGGACGGTTCACCACGCGCAGGAGGTCGAGGTCGGAGGACGGGTTGAGCGCGAGGCGCAGCCAGGCGGCGGCGTCGCGCACCTCGGCTCGCTCGTAGAAGCTCGTGCCGCGGACGATGACGTAGGGGACGCGCGCCGCCCGCAGCGCCGCCTCCACCGGCCGGGACTGCGCGTTCACCCGGTAGAGGACGGCGATCTCGTCGCCGCGGGTGCCCCGGTGGCGCTCGGCCTCGACCGCGCCGGCGATGCGCTGCGCCTCCTCGTGCTCGTCCTGGGCCACCAGCAGCGCCAGCGGCGCCCCGGCCTCGCGGGTGGTCCAGAGCTTCTTCTCGCGGCGTCGCGAGGCCCGGGAGATGACGGCGTGGGCCGCCGCGAGCACGTTGGCGGTGGAGCGGTAGTTCTGCTCCAGCTTGACGACCCTGGTGCCGGGGAAGTCCTCGTCGAAGTCGAGGATGTTGCCCACGTCGGCGCCGCGCCAGCGGTAGATGGCCTGGTCGTCGTCGCCCACCACGCAGACGTTGCGGCGCTCCCCGCAGAGGAGGCGCAGGAGCCGGTACTGGGCGGGGTTCGTGTCCTGGAACTCGTCGACGAGCACGTGGCGGAAGCGGGTCGCCCAGCGGGCCCGCAGGTCCGCGTCGGCCTCGAGCAGCTGCGCCGGGCGCAGGAGGAGGTCCCCGAAGTCCACCGCGCCGGCCCGGGCCAGCGCGCGCTCGTAGCGGCGCCAGACCTCCAGGCTCCGCTCCGTCTCCACGTCGTGATCCTCGAAGTTCACCGAGGAGGGCGAGTGGCCCAGGTTCTTCCAGCGATCGATCCGGGAGAGCACCTCGCGCGGCCCGAAGCGGCCGTCGTCGGAGATGCCCATGTCGGAGAGGATGCGCTTCACGAGCCGCTTCTGGTCGTCGTCGTCGTAGATGGCGAAGGACGGCGGCAGGCCGGCCCGCGCCGCCTCGCGCCGCAGGAAGCGGGCGCCGAAGGCGTGGAAGGTCTGCACCCAGGCGTCGGCTCCCTCGAGGCCGAGGAGGTCGGCGAGCCGCTCCCGCATCTCCCCGGCCGCCTTGTTGGTGAAGGTGACGGCGAGCACGTGCCACGGGGCGATGCCCCGCACCCGGATCAGGTGGGCGATGCGGTGGACGATGACGCGGGTCTTGCCCGAGCCGGCCCCGGCGAGCACGAGCAGGGGCCCGTCCCCGTGCAGGACGGCCTCGCGCTGGGCATCGTTCAGGGGGTCTAGGATGGGATCCGGGAGGCCCACGGCGGCCGCAACATACCCCAGGAGCAACCCGGGGGCTCGCACCGCGCCCCGGCCCGGGTAGATTGCACGGATGGCGTCCCCGGTCCGCATCTCCGCGCTGGGCGGCCTCGGCGAGATCGGCATGAACTGCCTGGCGATCGAGAGCGAGGACCGCATCGCCGTCGTCGACTGCGGGCTCCTCTTCCCGGCCGAGCCCTTCGGCGTCGAGGCCATCTCCCCCGACCTCTCCTGGCTGCGGGATCGGCGCGACCGGGTGGGCGCGGTCCTCCTCACCCACGGTCACGAGGACCACCTGGGGGCGCTGCCGCTCCTGCTGCGCGACGTGCCGGTCCCGGTGTACGGACCGAGGCTCGCCCTCGCCCTGCTCCGTCCCCGGCTCGAGGAGGCGGGCGTGCACGCCGACCTGCGCGAGGTGCGCGACGGCGAGGTGGTCCGGCCCGGCGAGGGCTCGCCGTTCTCGGCCGAGTTCGTCCCGGTGGCCCACTCCATCCCCGACGCCTGCGCGCTGGCGATCGGCACGCCGCAGGGCGTCGTCTACCACTCCGGCGACTTCAAGATCGACGACGCGCCCCTCGACGGGCGGCGCACCGACCTCCCCCGCATCGAGGCCCTGGGCCGCGCGGGCGTTCGCCTCCTCCTCTCCGACTCCACCAACGCCGACCGGCCCGGGAACTCGCTCTCCGAGTCGGAGGTGGGGCCGGCCATCCGCGGCGCCATGGACGGGGCGGCGGGGCGGGTCTGGGTGGCCTGCTTCTCCTCGCACCTGCACCGCATCCAGCAGGTGGCCGACGCCGGGCGCGCCTTCGGCCGGCGGCTCGTCCCGGTGGGGCGCTCCATGGAGGAGAACGTCCGGCTCGGCGTGGAGATGGGGTACCTGAGATTCCCTCCCGGCCAGCTCGCGTCGGTCGAGGAGGCCCGGGATCTCGAAGCCGCGGGAGACCTGCGTCGTCGTCACCGGCACGCAGGGAGAGCCGCGCAGCGCGCTGGGCCGCGCCGCCCGCGGGGCGCTCACCGGGCTGCCGGTGCGCCCCGGCGACCGCGTGCTCCTCTCCTCGCGCTTCATCCCCGGCAACGAGGTGGCCATCGGCCGCACCGTGGACGGGCTCGTGGCCCGCGGCGCCGAGGTCCTCTGGGAGGACTTCCGGGCGCTGCACGCCTCCGGGCACGCGCAGGAGGAGGAGCAGCGGCGGCTCCTGCGCCTCTGCCGCCCCGAGCACTTCCTCCCCATCCACGGCGAGCTGCGCCACCTCTCCCGCCACGCGGCCCACGCCGCCGCCGAGGGGCTCGGCGCCGACCGTCGCCACGTCCTCGTGGACGGCGAGGTGCTCGAGCTGTCCGACGCCGGGGTGCTCCGCCTCCCCGACCGGCTCCCCGTCCGGGCGCGTCCACCTGGCGCGCGATGCCGGCTTCGCCGCCATCGCCGAGGACGTGGTACGAGATCGGCGGGGGCTCGCCGAGCTGGGAATCGTGCTGGTGGCGGTGCTGGTGGACCGGTCGACGCGCGAGCCGGTTCGCCCCCCGGAGATCCGGGGGCGCGGCGCGGCGGGGCTGGCCGGGCGCGAGGCGGAGGTGGCCGGCGAGGTGTCGCGGGCGCTCCTCGCGCTGCCGGCGGCGGAGCGGGACGTGGCGGCGCTGGAGCGGGAGGGCGCACTCGCGGTGCGGCGCTGGTTCCGGCGCGAGGCCGGGAGGCGCCCGGCGGTGCAGGTGGTGGTGCTGGAGGCCTGAGAGCGGCGCGACGCGCCGGGAGGAGAGCGGGAATGCCGAGCTTCGACGCGGTGAGCGACCTGGACATGATGGAGGTCGAGAACGCCTTCCTCCAGGCGCAAGAAGGAGATCGCGCAGCGATTCGACTTCAAGGGGACCTCGACCGAGCTGGCGCGGCAGGAGGACGGCTCGATCCTCCTCAAGGCCAACAGCGACGGGCGCGTCGACGCCGCCTACACGGTCCTCATGGAGAAGTTCGCCAAGCGCGGCGTGCCGCTCGAGGGGCTCGACCCGCAGAAGATCGAGCCGGCCGCCGGCGGCCACGTGAAGCGGCTCGTGAAGCTCCGGCGCGGGCTCAAGCAGGAGGACGCGAAGAAGATCGTGGCCCTGGTGAAGGGCTCCGGGCTGAAGGTCCAGGCCGCCATCCAGGGCGAGGCGGTGCGCGTCACCGGCAAGAAGCGGGACGACCTCCAGGAGGCCATGGCCCTCGTCCGGGGCGGCAACCTGGGCATCCCCATCCAGTTCCAGAACTTCCGCGAATGAGGGGCGGGGCGCGTTGCGCGCCCCCACCCCGGCGGGTTAGATCGCCGCCGTCCCTGACCCGTCTGGGCGCAGGAGAAGACCAAGGACTCGCCCTTCGAGATCATGAACGTGGTGGTGGGGAACCTCCAGTACCCCGCCGTGGTCTCCCAGGCGGTCTCGAACAAGCTGGCCGTCTCGCAGGACCTCGAGACGCGCGCCACCCAGGTGGAGATCGCGCGCAAGGACGCCGAGCGGCGGGTCGTGGAGGCCGAGGGCATCGCCCGGGCCACCCAGATCATCCAGCAGCGCCTCACGCCCCTCTACGTGCAGCACGAGGCCATCGAGGCGCAGAAGGCGCTGGTGGGCAGCCCGAACCACTCGGTCATCTACATCCCGGTCGGCCCCATGGGCGTGCCGGTGGTGAGCACGCTCCCGTCCGCCGGGCGAGAAGCGCTGAGGGGGCGCGTGCGCGCCCCCCGGGGAATGCGCCCCCCCATGTCCACCCCGGTCTACATGCACACGCTCGGCTGCCCGAAGAACCGGGTGGACAGCGAGATCATGCTCGGCACGCTGACCCAGGCCGGCTACCGGCTGGTGCAGGACCCGGCCCGCGCCGACGTCATCGTCGTCAACACCTGCGGCTTCATCGAGAGCGCCAAGGAGGAGTCGGTCCAGGCCATCCTGGAGCTCTCCCGCATGAAGGAGGAGGGGCGCTGCAAGAAGCTGGTGGTGGCCGGCTGCCTCACCCAGCGCTACCCCGACGAGATGGCCCGGGAGATGCCCGAGGTCGACCACTTCGTGGGGACCGGCGCCTACGCCGACATCGCCTCGATCGTCTCCGACGCCCAGGCGAAGCGGGTGATCGTCCCCGATCCCGACTTCGTCCACTCCGCCTCGACGCCCCCGGATCAACTCGCTGGCCCGCCACACGGCCTACCTCAAGATCGCCGAGGGCTGCGACAACGCCTGCGCCTTCTGCATCATCCCGAAGCTGCGCGGCGCCGCAGCGCTCGCGCACCGTCGACGACGTGGTGGCCGAGGCCGAGGCGCTGGCCGCCCAGGGCGTGGTCGAGCTGTCGATCGTGGCCCAGGACCTCACCGCCTACGGCCAGGACCTCCCCGGCAAGGTGCGGCTCCACCACCTGCTCCCCGAGCTCTGCAAGGTCGAGGGCATCCGCTGGATCCGGCTGCACTACGCCTACCCGCGCGACTTCCCCGACGCGCTCGTCGACGTCATCGCCCGGGAGCCCAAGATCGCCAAGTACGTGGACATGCCGCTCCAGCACTCCTCGGACCGGCTGCTCCGCTCCATGAAGCGCGGCCGGGACGTGAAGTTCCTGCGGGCGCTGCTCGCCAAGCTGCGCGCCCGCGTTCCGGGCATCGCGCTGCGCACCGCCCTCATCGTGGGGCTGCCCGGCGAGACCGAGGAGGACTTCGAGGACCTGCTCGGCTTCGTCCGCGAGCAGCGCTTCGAGCGGCTGGGCGTCTTCACCTACTCGCAGGAGGAGGGAACCGCGGCGGCGGAGATGGACGGCCAGATCCCGGAGCGGGTGAAGAAGGCGCGCCAGCGGAAGATCATGGCGATCCAGCAGCGCATCTCCCGGGCCGAGCAGAAGGCCCTCGTCGGGCAGCGCCTCGAGGTGCTCGTCGAGGGCAAGGCCGAGGGCACCGACCACCTGCTCGTGGGGCGCCACGCCCGGCAGGCCCCCGAGATCGACGGCGTCACGTACATCAACGCCTTCGACGTGCCGGGCGAGAAGGTCGCCTACCCGGGCGAGTTCGTCACCGTCGAGATCACCGAGGCGGGCGACTACGACCTGGTGGGCCGGGTGGTGGCCCGCGAGGCGCGGCGGGCCGGACGGCGGCTCCCCGCGGCGAGGACGCCGCGCGGCCGGGAAGCGTTCCGCACTGCGCGTGATCCCGTGACGCTCGAGCACGTCGTCCGTCCACCCGGCGAGCCGTCCGACCGGCCGCCCGATGGCGCTCCTGCTCCACGGCCTGGGCGCCGACGAGCAGGACCTCTTCGGCCTCGCCCCCTGGCTCGACCCCCGCCTCCTCGTGGTCTCGGCCCGTGCGCCGCGCGAGGCGCAGCCCATGGGCTACTCCTGGTTCGACATCGACTGGAGCGAGTTCCCGCCGCGCATCGACTTCCAGCAGGTCGTCGAGAGCCGGAGCGCCATCCTGCGACTGGTCGGCGAGGCGGCGGAGGCCCACGGCGCCGACCCGTCGCGGGTCTGGCTGGTCGGGTTCAGCCAGGGGGCGTCCATGGCCACCGCCTGCGCGCTCGCGCGCCCCGAGATGCTCCGCGGCATCGTGGCCCATTCCGGACGTGTCACCCGGCGTGCAGTCCCGGCCATGCCGGTCCCGGGACTGGCCGGGTTCCCCGTGCTCTGGCAGCACGGCCGGGCCGACCCGGTGGTGCCGGTCGCCTTCGGCCACGAGGCGCGTGACGTCCTCGGCGGCCTGGGGCTCCGGATCGACTACCGCGAGTACCCGATCGGCCACGAGATCTCCGAGGACAGCCTCCGCGACCTCTGCGGATGGCTGACCCGTCGGATCGACGAGGCCGTCTAGTCCTTCTCGTCGGACCCGAGCAGGGCCCCGAGGCGCGGAGCCTGCGGCGTTCCGGCGCCGAGCGCCCGGACCGCGTCGAGGTGGTGGAGCAGGAGCTCCCGGTTGTCTCCCACGGAGAGGTTCTGCAGCTCGAGCGCGCCGATGCGGTCCTCCGGCGTGAAGGCCGGATCCTCGACCCGCTCCATCGACAGCTTGTGGGGCGCGTAGCTCATGTAGCGCGCCTTCGTGTCGAGGTAGCTCCAGTCGTCGCCGCGGCGCAGCTCCACCGTCACCGATCCGGACACCGAGGGCGCGATCCAGCGGGTCAGCGCGTCGCGCAGCATGAGCGCCTCGGGGTCGTACCACTTGCCCTCGTAGAGGATGCGCCCCAGCCTTCGACCCAGGGTGAAATACAGGTCGAGGGTGTTCTCGTTGTGGATGGCGGAGAGCAGCCGCTCGTAGGAGAGGTGGAGGAGCGCCATCCCCGGGGCCTCGTAGACGCCGCGGCTCTTGGCGTCGATGACCCGGTTCTCGATCTGGTCGCTCATGCCCAGGCCGTGGCGCCCGCCGATGCGGTTGGCCTCGAGGAAGAGCTCGTACGGGGACGCGAAGCGGCGACCGTTGAGCTCCACCGGCAGGCCGTTCTCCCAGGTGACCGTGACCTCCTCGGGGGCGATCGCCACCTCGGGCTTCCAGTGGGCCACGCCCATGATGGGCGCCACGATGCGCATGCTGGTGGCGAGGCTCTCGAGGTCCTTCGCCTCGTGGGTGGCGCCGAGCACGTTGGCGTCGGTGGAGTAGGCCTTCTCGGTGCCCATCTTGTAGGGCAGGCCCGCGCCGCTCGAGGTACTCGCTCATCTCCTTGCGGCCGCCGAAGGCGGTGACGAAGGCCTGGTCGAGCCACGGCTTGTAGATGCGCAGGTCGGGGTCGACCAGGATGCCGTAGCGGTAGAAGCGCTGGATGTCGTTGCCCTTGTGCGTGGAGCCGTCGCCGAAGACGTGGACGCCGTCCTCCCGCATGGCCCGCACGATGGCGGTGGTGGTCACGGCCCGGCCGAGCGGCGTGGTGTTGAAGTACTTCTTGCCCCCGGAGGACAGGTGGAAGGCGCCGCACTGGATGGCGGTGATGCCCTCGCGCACCATGGACTCGCGGCAGTCGATGAGCTTCGCCTTCACCGCCCCGTGCTGGATCGCGATGGGCGGGATGTCGGCCGGATTGGCCTCGTCGGGCTGGGCCAGGTCGGCGGTGTAGGCGTGGACGGCGAGCCCCTGCTCGGAGAGCCAGGCCACCGCGCAGCGGGTGTCGAGGCCGCCGGAGAATGCGATTCCGAGCGCGGTGCCCTTGGGGGGGAGCGACTTGTAGATGCGGCTCATGGCCTCGCGACGTACCATCGTCGCATCGCATGCGCAACCGGGGATACGTGTACGGCGAGCAGGTGGGCCCCGGGGGCGCCGGGCGGACGGTCCTCGACCAGCTGTGCACCCGCTGGGAGCGCGCCCCGGAGGCCGAGTGGCGCGCCCGCATCGAGGCCGGGTCGGTGCGGGTGGACGGCGCCGTCGCCACCGCCGGGCAGAGGCTCCGGGCCGGCCAGCGGCTCTCGTGGGAACGGCCTCCCTGGGACGAGCCGGAGGCGCCGGTCTGCACCGCAGTCCTGTACGAGGACGCGGACCTCCTCGCGGTCGCGAAGCCCCGGGGGCTTCCCACGCTCCCGGGCGGGGGGCTCTTCCTCGAGTCGACGCTCCTCGCGGTCGTCCGGGGACGCGACCCCGGAGCCGTGCCGGTGCACCGGCTGGGGCGCGACACCTCCGGGATCGTCCTCTTCGCCAGGTCGCAGGAGGCCCGGGTGGGGCTGCAGGCGGCCATGCGGGACCGGCGCATCCGCAAGGTCTACCGGGCGCTCTGCTCGGGCCACCCGCTCCGCGACGCCTTCGCCGTCGACGCCCCCATCGGCGAGGTCCCCTACCCGCCCACCGGGACGCTCCACGCGGCGTCGCCGGAGGGGCGACCGTCGCGGAGCCTGGCCCGGGTCCTGGAGCGGCGGCCGGGGCGATCCGCCCGCGTCGCTCCTCGAGGTGGAGATCGAGACCGGACGCCCGCACCAGATCCGCATCCACCTCGCCTTCGCCGGGCACCCGCTGGTCGGCGATCCCCTCTACGGCCAGGGCGGGCTCCCCATCCCGGGCGGCACCGCCGTGCCGGGAGACCCGGGCTACCACCTGCACGCCTTCCGGCTCGAGCTCGACCACCCGCGGACCGGGACCCGGGTGGAGGTGGAGTGCGCCCCGCCGCCGCTGCTGCGAGCCGGCGCGCGCGATCAGTGGCCGATCATCGGCGCCATCCGGTAGGCGCGACGGAAGGCCTCGACCGGCACCTCGCTCGTCCAGAAGCCGGTGGCGACGGCCACCCCCCAGAAGACGAGCATCGTCCCCACGCCCACCGCGGGGAGCACCCAGGGTGAGATCCGCTTCGTGCGGCTCACGCCCAGGCACGAGGGGACCGTGCTCGCCGCCACGCAGGAGAGGCAGCCGGTGCACTCCGGGGAGCGCACCTGGAGCCGGGCGTGGACCGGGATGTCCACCGGGCAGGCGCGCGTGCAGGCCCCGCAGTCGTTGCAGGTCTCGGTGTCGCGGACGATGCGGAGCGGGGAGAGGAAGCTGGCCAGCCCGAGGAGCGCCCCGTACGGGCAGCCCCATCGGCACCACGCGTTCTTCACCACGAGGGACAGGAGCACCAGCCCGCCCAGGACCCAGGCGGAGGTGGCCGAGAGGTCGAGGAAGAAGAGCAGCATCTTCGCGTCGGCGGCCACGTTGTAGGGGGAGCGCATGAAGCCGTCGAGGGCGGCGCGCGGCATCTGCCAGAGGATGGCCCAGGCGAAGAAGGCCAGGATCAGGTACTTGAGCGAGCTGAGCGCGAGGTCGAGCCAGCGCGGCACGGTCGGCCAGCGGCGGCGCCAGAAGAGCTTCTCGCCCACCCATTCGAGCCCGCGGGAGATGGTCCCCACCGGGCAGACCCAGCCGCAGAAGGCCTTGCGCGCGAGCAGGGCTCCCACGATGGCGGCGGCGAGGATGGTGAGGCCGGCCGGGTGGACCGGATCCCAGTAGCCGGTGAGGAGGAAGTGCTTCAGCCCGACGAGCGCGCTGATGGGGAGGAAGGACTCGACCGACGGCGGCCGCGAGGCCGTGACCGGGCCCGGGCCCACCGCCTGCTGGTAGAAGCGCCAGAACTCGTAGCCCACGAGCAGGAGGAAGGCGAGGTAGAGCCCCTGCACGCCCCAGCGAGCGGCGGGGATGGCGCGATAGGGGTTCCTCCACCGGACGCGCTTCGCCGGCGGGGCGGCTCCGATGGTGACGAGCTCGGGCATGGCGACGAAGGGTACAACGCTTCCTTCGCCGCGGGTCTTCCCGGCCCGTGTAAACGGTTCGTCCCAGGCCGTCGGCCCGGCCTGCAGTTCGGCTCGTCGGGCGGCTCGGCCTGGACGGCCCGGGTGTCAGGTTCGTGTAGCCTGGGGCCGTGACCCGGCACGCACGCCCCGACAGGCTCGCCCTTCCGCTCCTCGTCCTTCCGCTCCTCGCTGCAGCGCTCGTCGATCCGGCCCTGGCCCGCGCGGCCCCTGCGCCCCCGGTCTCCCTTCCACGGACCGAGGTCCGAACGGTCCGCGCGGCCACGAACGGGGTGACCTACCGGCTCGACGTGAGCCTGCCGCCGGAGCTTCGCGCAAGGCGCGCACCGGCTACCCACTCGTCGTGGTCCTCGACTCCGACTACGCCTTCCCCGTCGCGCGGGCCGATGGTGGAACACCTGGCCGACCGCGGGTGGATCCCCGAGAGCCGTGATCCTGGGCGTCGGCTACGCCGGCGAGACGACCCAGGAGAGCTACCGACGCGAACCGGACCCGAGATTACACCCCGGTGCCGTTCCCCACCGGCGGCTACGGTCCGGAGTTCCAGAAGGTCTCCGGCGGAGGGCCGGCCTTCGAGCGGTTCCTCGTCGAGGAGACTCCTTCCGATGGCCGCTCGCGACTACCACGCCACCGGGCGACCGGATCCTCGTGGGCCATTCCTACGGCGGCCTCCTCGCTTCCCACGTCCTCCTCGAACGGCCCGGCGCCTTCCAGGGATTCGTCGTGGTGAGCCCGTCCATCTGGTACGCCGACCGCTTCCTGCTCGGCCGCGCGAAGGAGGTCCTGGCCGCGCGCAATGACCTGCCCGCCAGCGCCTACCTGGCGGTTGGCTCCCGGGAGGGAAACGCGGAGAGGGACATGCAGGTCGACCTGAGGGCCTTCCGCGACCTGCTGGAGCGGCGCTCCTTCCCGGGCTTCCGCTCCCGGCTCGACGTGCTCGAGGACGAGACCCACGACTCGGTGTTCCCGGCGGCGCTGTCGAACGGCCTGCGTTTCGTGCTCCTGGAACGGTACCCTCGCTGAGGGGACGCTCCGGGCCTACTTCACCGCTCGTGTGGCAAGGAAGCAGGGGACGAGCCGGTCGAGGGGGCTTCCGTCGTGCCACCGGTCCTCGTAGAGCCCGGTGATCGAGAGCCCGGCGTCGAGTTGCCCGCCGAGCAGGTCGCCGAGGGAGTGGCCGAACTCGAGCGGCTTTCCCGGCGGGACGAGGCGCGCGCGCTCCTCCGGACCGATGCTCGTCACGTCGGAGTAGGGGATGGAGTGGCGGAGCCGGAGGTCGCCCTTCGCCGCCAGCTCGAAGTCGACGGCGAAGACGACGGGGTTCACGTGCCCGGCGAGCAGCGCACCCCCGGGGCGCAGCACGCGGGCCGCCTCGCGCCACACCGGGCGGACGTCGGGCACGAAGCAGGTGGAGCAGGGATTCACGACCAGGTCGAAGGAAGCGTCGGGGAGGGCGCCCAGGTCGGCCATGTCCCCCTCGACGGTCTCGATCTCGAGCCCCTCCCGCGCCGCCACGGCGCGGTCCTGCGCGAGCTGGGCCGGCGACGCGTCGAGCACGGTCACCCGCGCGCCGGCCGCCGCCAGGACGGGCCCCTGCTGGCCGCCCCCGGAGGCGAGGGCGAGGATGCGCCGGCCGCGGACGTCCCCGAACCACTCCCGGGGCACCGGAAGGGTGGGCGTGAGCACGATCGACCAGTCGCCCTGGCGGGCGCGCGCGATCACCTCCGGATCGACCGGCACGGTCCATCGGTTGCCCGCCGCGACGTACCCGTTCCACGCGTCGCGGTTGTGTCCCAGCACGTCCATCGCATTCCTCCGGCGTCCGCGCCCGGTTATACCTTCGAGGCCCGATGGATTCCTCCCCTCCCGACCTCGCCCGGCGGGTCGACCAGGCCCAGTCGATCCTCGACACCCCCGCCGCCGCGCAGGCGCGCCGGCTGGAACGGGCCCTCGCCGCCAGCTGCCGTTCCTTCGCGGCCGCCATGGCGCGGCTCGACCCGGGCTCACGGGCCTCGGCGCTCGACACCCCGGCCGGCGTGGCGGTCTTCGCCGGCGCCGGGAGCCCGCTCACGCAGGGGCTCGCCACCGGGCTCACCGGTCCGGTCTCCGCCGCCGACCTCGACCGGCTGGAGGCGCATCTCACCCATGGTGAATCGGGGCCGGCGCAGCTCGAGCTCTGCCCGTTCGCCGACCCGACCCTGCCCGCGCTCCTCGCCGCGCGGGGCTACCGGGTCCACGAGTGGCAGCTGGCCTGGACCCGGATCGTCCCGGGCGAGCCGATGGCGCCGCCCCCGCCCGGGATCGAGGTGCGGCGCATCCGGCCCGGGGAGGAGGAGGCGCAGGTCCGGTCGGTGCTCGCCGCGTTCCTGGAGGCAGAGGAGGTCCCCGAGGAGGCCGTGGCGATGCTCCGCCCGGGCGCCTTCGCGGAGGGACACGAGCTGTACCTCGCCCTCGTCGACGGGGAGCCGGCGGGCGGGGCGACCCTCTCCTGGTCCGGCGGCGTGGCGCTCGTGAACGGCAGCGGAGTCCGTCCGGCGTACCGGAGGCGGGGAATCCAGGGGGCGCTCATCCGGGCCCGGCTCGACCGGGCGCGCGAGCTCGGGTGCGACCTGGCCTCGTCGACCACGCTTCCCGGGACCCCGTCGCGCCGCAACATGGAGCGGCACGGCTTCCACGTCGCCTACCCGAAGCTGGTCATGCTCCGGGAGCGCTGAGCGCCCCGGCGCCGCGCCGGCTCACTTCCCCGGCATGGAGAGACGCCGGACCCCCGCGGGAAGCTCGATCTCGAATCGGCCGTCGGGGATCCCGGTGTTCCTGCGGATCTCCTCGAAGGCGATGTCGTTCACGTTGCCCTGCCCGTCCACCACCCGCGTGCGGGTGACCTCGCCGTCCGGTCCCGCCGTCAGGGTCACCGTCTCGACGCGCGGGTCGGGCGTGCGGGGACGGAGCACCAGCGTGCCTCCCTCCCCGGTGGAGAGCCGGAACTCCTTCTCCAGGCTCCCCTTTCCGATGAGGAAGGTGACCGCCGCGCTCATCGCGGTGGCGTCGAACTTCTCGTCCACGTAGGCCTGGTTGGCCTCCGGCTCCCACTGCACCAGCCTCGAGCCGTTCACGGCGATGGTCTTCGGGGAGGGCGACTCGTAGTCCCATCGCATCTTCCCCGGCTTCTTCACCTCCAGCGTCCCCTTCGAAACCTGGCGCCGGCCGAGCGCGGCGTACGTGTAGGTCTGGACGAACCGGGCGCGCAGGTCACGGGTGGACTCGTAGAAGCCCTGGACCTTGCGGGCCAGCGCCGTGGGATCGGCGGCCGCGGGGGCCCCGGCAGGGGCGGCGGCGACGAGGAGTGCGAGGGCAGCAGCGAGCGGGAGCATGGATCCGTTATACAAGGACGATGGCCACCCTCGAATTCTTCTATGACTTCGTGAGTCCCTACTCGTACCTGGCGTCCACCCGCGTCGAGGCGGAGGTCGCCCGGGTGGGCGGGACGGTGCGGTTCCGCCCCTTCCTGCTCGGCGGGGTCTTCAACGCCACCGGCAACAAGGCGCCCATCGAGAACCCCGCCAAGGCGCGTCACCTGGCCACCGACCTGGGACGCTGGGCGAAGCGGCTCGGCGTCCCCTTCGCCTGGCCGGCGCAGTTCCCCCTGCTCACCGTGCTGCCGCTGCGCGCCGCCTTCGCCGCGGAGAAGGCCGGCGTGCTCGTGCCCTACACCCACGCCATGTTCCGGGCGTACTGGGCCGAGGGGCGCGACATCTCGAGCCCGGCCGTGGTGCAGGAGGTGGCGACGAAGGCGGGGCTCGACGGCGCGGCGCTCGTCGCCGACGCACCGAACCACAAGGATGCGCTCAAGGCGCAGACGCAGGAGGCCGTGGACCGCGGCTCCTTCGGCGCCCCCACGTTCTTCGTCGGGCAGGAGATGTTCATCGGCAACGACCGGCTCGACTTCGCCATCGAGGCCCTCGCGGACGTCGGGAAATCCTGATCGTCGGCGCACTCCCCGAGGATCTCCATGGCGACCCGGGTCACGACCGATCCTCTCTGGTACAAGGACGCCGTCATCTACGAGACGCACGTCAAGGCGTTCTTCGACGGGAACGGCGACGGGATAGGAGACTTCCAGGGGCTGACCGAGAAGCTCGACTACCTGGAGACCCTCGGGGTCACCTGCCTCTGGCTGCTCCCGTTCTTCCCGTCCCCGCTCCGCGACGACGGGTACGACATCGCCGACTACTGCGGGGTCCACCCCAGCTACGGGACGCTCGACGACTTCCGGCTGCTCCTCGAGGAGGCCCACCGCCGGGACATCGCCGTGCTGGTCGAGCTCGTGGTCAACCACACCTCCGACCAGCACCCCTGGTTCCAGCGGGCGCGGCGGGCGCCCCCCGGCTCGCCCGAGCGCGACTACTACGTCTGGAGCGGCGACGACCGGAAGTACGCCGGTGCCCGGATCATCTTCACCGACACCGAGCGCTCCAACTGGTCCTGGGACCCCGAGGCGAAGGCGTTCTACTGGCATCGCTTCTTCAGCCACCAGCCCGACCTCAACTTCGACAACCCGCTCGTCCTGGCGGAGCTCGAGAAGGTGATGCAGTTCTGGCTCGAGATGGGCGTGGACGGGTTCCGGCTGGATGCCATCCCGTACCTCGTCGAGCGCGAGGGCACCTCCTGCGAGAACCTGCCGGAGACGCACGCCGCCATCCGCCACCTCCGCGCATTCGTGGATCGGCACGCCCCCGGCTGCCTGCTGCTCGCCGAGGCCAACCAGTGGCCCGAGGACGTGCGTCCGTACTTCGGCGACGGGGACGAATGCCACATGGCGTTCCACTTCCCCGTGATGCCGCGCATCTTCATGGCCCTTCGGCTGGAGGCTGCCGAGCCCATCGTCGACATCCTGAAGCGGACGCCGCCCATTCCCCCTGCCTGTCAGTGGGGCCTCTTCCTCCGGAACCACGACGAGCTGACCCTGGAGATGGTGAGTGAGGACGAGCGGGCCTACCTGAACCTGGCCTACGCGCGAGACCCGCGGGACCGGCTCAACGTGGGGATCCGCCGCCGGCTCGCGCCGCTGGTGGAGAACGGGCGGCGCCGCATCGAGCTGCTGAACGGGTTGCTCTTCGCACTCCCCGGGACTCCCATCGTCTACTACGGCGACGAGATCGGCATGGGCGACGACACGATGCGTCCCGATCGCGACGGGGTGCGCACCCCCATGCAGTGGAACGGCGACCCGAGCGCCGGCTTCTCCCTCGCACCGCCCGAGCGGCTCTACTCCCACCCCATCACCGACTCGGTCTACGGGGCCGCGGCGGTCAACGTCGAGGCCCAGGTCCGGGACCGCTCCTCGCTCCTGCAGTGGATGCGAAACATGATCCGCCTGCGCAGGCAGTTCCGGGTCTTCGGCCGCGGCAGCATCGAGTTCCTCCCCGTGGCGAACCGCAAGATCCTGGCGTTCGTCCGCCGCTGGGAGTCCGACACCATCCTCTGCGTCTTCAACCTCTCCCGCCACGCCCAGCCGGCCGAGCTCGACCTCTCCGCCTTCCAGGAACTCGTCCCGGTCGAGATGCTCGGCTACACCTCGTTCCCCCCCATCGGTGAGCTGCCCTACTTCCTCACCCTGGGCGGCTACGGCTTCTACTGGTTCGAGCTCCGGCGCGGCGCCTGATCAGGCCCGATCGTAGAGCGCGGCGAGCTCGGCCAGCCGCCCTGCCAGTTCGGGAGCGAGCTGCCCTTCCCGCAGCCTCCACCGCCAGTTCCCCGCCGCCGTCCCCGGCCGGTTCATGCGGGCCTCGCTCCCCAGGCCGAGCACGTCCTGCACCGGCGCCACCACCGTGCCCGCCACCGACGCGTGGAGCGCGCGCAGCAGGACCCAGTGGATCCCGTCACCGTCGGTGTCCAGGTAGCGGCGCGCCAGCGCCTTCTCCCGGAGCACGTCGTCCGGCTTCCGCGTGGAGTCGGTCCCGTCGCTCGCCCACCAACCCACCACGGTGTCGTTGTCGTGCGTCCCGGTGTACGCGACCAGGTCCGGCGCGTACCGGTGGGGCCGGAAGCCGGGAGCCTGGGGATCGGTCCCGAAGGCGAACTGGAGGATGGCCATTCCGGGGAGGCCGAACTCGCGGCGCAGCGCCTCCACGGCCGGGGTGATCACGCCGAGGTTCTCGGCGACGAAGGGGAGCTCGCCGAGCCCCTGGCGCAGCCGCTCGAACAGGACCTTCCCCGGGCCGGGCCGCCACGCGCCTTCCATGGCGGTGACGGAGCCGGCGGGGATCGCCCAGTAGGCCTCGAAGCCCCGGAAGTGATCGAGGCGCACCTCGTCGACCCAGGCGAGAGCACTCCGCGCCCGCTCCACGAGGAAGGCGGAGCAGGCGTCGAGCCGGTCCTCCCAGCGGTAGATCGGGTTCCCCCAGAGCTGGCCCGAGGCCGAGAAGTAGTCCGGCGGTACGCCCGCGACCACCGTGGGTGCTCCGCTCCCGTCGAGGTGGAACAGCTCGCGCCGGGCCCAGACCTCGGCGCTGTCGTGGGCCACGTAGATGGGGAGATCGCCCATCAGGGCCACGCCGACGCCCCGGCAGTGGGCGCGCAGCGCCCTCCACTGGCGGTCGAAGAGGAACTGGGCCACCACCCGGGCCTCGACGTCGGCCCGGAGCCGCTCCGCGGCGCGGGCCAGCGCTCCCGCTTCCCGGGCGGCCAGTTCCGGCTCCCAGGCAGTCCAGGGGGCGCCGCCGTGGGCCGCCTTCACCGCGAGGAACAGGGCCAGGTCCGGCAGCCACGAGGTGCGCTCCTCCCGGAATCGCTCGAGGTCCCGCCGGAGCTCGCGTCCGGCCCTGGCGGGAAGGCGATCGGCCACGTGTCCCAGGAGCGCCTCGCGGCGCGGGATGAGCGCTCCGTAGTCGACAGGCCCAGAGCCCCCGACCCTCGCCTCCTCCAGCTCGGAGGCGGTGAGCAGCCCCTCGTCGTGGAGCCCCTCGGGGCTGACCAGCACGGGATTTCCCGCGAAGGCTCCCAGCGACTGGTACGGGGAGTCGCCGAAGCCCGTCGGACCCAGCGGCAGCACCTGCCAGAGCCGCTGGCCGGCCCTGGCGAGGAAATTCGCGAAGTCGAGGGCACGCGGGCCGCAATCGCCGATGCCGAAGGGGCCGGGGAGCGAGCTCGGGTGGAGCAGGAGACCGCTGCGGCGGTCCCGGGCGGGGCGCGGGGGGCTGGCGGGCGCGTGATTCACAGATGGTGCGTGTGGTCGGGGGACGGGGATTCCTGCTTCTCGCCCGGGTCGGACAGGCGCCGTTCCAGCGAGCGCGCGACGAACTCCCGGGAGCCCAGCCCGAACGCCAGCGAGAGCGCGAGGACGATTCCGCCGAAGACGATGGCGAAGGACGTCGTGAGGATCGTCCCCCCGATGCCGAGGTGCTCGAGCGCCATCGCACCGGTCACGATCAGGAGCAGCCAGCGCGCACCCAGCGCGAGCAGCCTGGCCGAGTGGAGCCCCATGTTGACGGCTCCGATGAGGATGCCCCGCTCCACCGCCCGCGAGACGGCCATGCCCGCGACCAGGATCACCAGGGCCACCAGCACGTGCGGGACGTAGCCGAGGAGCCGGAGCGCCAGCTCGCTCGTCGCGGTGCTCTCGAGGATGTTCAGCCCCACGACGAAGCCCATGACCACGATGGTCCAGCCGGCCACGCGTTCGGCGATGCGCGACGGGGGCGTGCGGCCGGCCTGGACGGGAGCCGCCACGCCCCATTCACGCAGGCGCCGGTCGACGTCCAGCCGCGTGCAGACCCGCCGCACCAGCGCGCGGACGAGCAGCGCCAGGAGGGTGGACAGGAGCACCAGGATGAGCATGCCGAGCACGCTGGGAAGGAGCCGGGCGATACCCTGGATCACCCGATCCAGGGCATCGAGAAACGTTCGCTTCGTCTGTTCCCACATGGCTCGGCCTCCTCATGGGTTGAAGTCGTCCGGCCAGCGCCACCGACCGATGAGATAGCGCTTTTCCCGCTCGAAGGCCGCACCGACGGCGTCCAGCCTGTCCTCGAATGCCCGGTCGTCCAGTCGCGCGGCGTCGCGGGCGAGCCCGGCGAGCCAGCCCATGTACAGTGGCGTGAGGGAGCGCAGGAGCTGCCCCCGCTCCACGGCGCGGGTCATGTGCGCCACGGCGAAGTCGTAGACGACGCGGGCCCACAGCTCGTCGGGGAGCTCGAACACCGCGGGCGGGCGAGCGGCGGTGCGCTGCAGGGCGAGGAGCGCCGCCGGGGGGAGGACGAGGTCCCAGACCGTTCGCAGGTCGCGGAGCCCGAGGGTGAAGGCCTCGACCAGGCGTGCGGGATCGAGCCGGCCTCCGCCGGGCTCGAAGCCGGCCGAACCGAAGGTCGGCACGGGACGGACCGGCCCGGTCCGCTGCCACCGGGCGGCGTCCCGCGCCATCTCCTGGAACACCAGGTCCAGGGCCCGTGTCAGGGTCTCGCTGGGGGCCTCGGGGTCACCGGACGGGCGCGGCCAGGGTCCGAGCCATGCCTGGGCCACGCGGGACTCGCTGCCCAGCACCTTCGCGACCAGCCAGGCGTCGGACCCTGCCTCCGCCGGCCGCCGGCGCCAGTCCCCGTCGCCGAGCAGGCGGCGGGCGAGGCCGCCCGAGAGTGCGGCCTCGGTCCCGAGTGGCTGCCGGAGGGCCTGTCCGTAGAGCGTCCGCAGGAGCGGGGCCACGATCCCGGTGTTGATGGCGCCGTCGGTCCGCTGGCGGTGGTACGCCGGGCACACGAAGTCGAATCCTCCCTCGACCACCGGTTCCAGCAGCTGCTCGAGCCAGCCCGTCGGGTCGTCGCGCGGCTCGGCGGCCACGATCGCGAGGCCGATGGCTTCCCGGGCCAGGGCCTCCCGGAGGGCAGGCCCGAGAGGGCTGTCGTGACCCGGGATCGCTCCCTGGCTCGCCGGTGGAAGCAGGGACTGTCGCCCCCGGGAGCCCCCATCTCGATGCGCGTCGTCCGGGGAGACCAGGACCGCTTCCCCGCCTCTCAGGTCGGACACCACGACGACGGGGTCGATCGAGGGAAAGCGCGCGCGGACCCGGCCGGCGAGCGGGCGAGCGGTGGCGATCGCCTGATCGAGGCTCCCCTGCACCGCCACGAGGAAAGGGCCCCGGAGCGCGACGGAGGGAGCGACGGCGGCGGTCTTCTCGGGCTCGGGCACGTCGGGGCGGCTCCGGTGGGCGGGCTCCGCCGATCCTCTCACGAACGCCCGGGACGACCCAGCGGATGCGCCTGCCCTTCCCAAGCCCATCGAGCCTGAGCATCATGTGCTCCATGCGGGACACCACCCCCGACCTGAACGACATGCGCATCTTCGCGGCCGTGGGGAGCCGCCGGAGCTTCACCGCGGCCGGCGACGACCTGGGGATCGGGAAGGCCACCGTCAGCCGCAGGATCAAGGAACTGGAGCGCCGTCTGGGGGTTCGCCTCGTCCAGCGGACCACACGGCAGGTGAACCTCACCGATGCAGGCCGGGCCTTCCTGGAACGCTGCCTCCGGATCGAGGACGAGATCTCGGACGCCGAGGCGGCGGTCCGCAAGCTGGGGTCGGGTCCCCGGGGGACGCTGCGGGTGAGCGCCCCGTTCTCCCTCGCCCGGGCCCTGCTGCTCCCGTTCCTGCCCGACTTCCTCCGGCAGCACGCCGAGGTCCGGGTGGCGCTGACGCTCAAGAACGAGCCGGAGGACCTGGTGGGCCGGGGCGCCGAGGTCGCGCTGACGCCCTGGCCGCTCCCGCCCACCCGACACGCCACGCGTCTGATCGGCACGATGGTGCCGCGCCTCTACGCCAGCCCGGCCTACCTCGAGCGGCGGGGGCGCCCGAAGACGCCGCACGACCTCACGAGCCACCCCACCCTGCTCTACGCCGGGGGCGCCAGGCCGCCCCGGCTCGAGTGGTCGCTCTCCAACGGACCCCGCACGGAGTCGGTGGTGCTCTTCCCCGCGCTCGTCAGCAACGACTACGCGCCCCTGCATGCCGCGGCCCTGGCCGGGGTGGGCATCGTCGGCAGCGCCCGGTTGATGGCCGAGGACGCCGTCCGCTCCGGGGCGCTGGTGCCCGTGCTCCCGGAGTGGACCGGCGCGCCCATCGAGGTCCGGGCCGTCTTCCCCGGCCGCAGCGGCCTCTTCCCGCGCGCCCGCGCCTTCATCGAGATGCTCCTCTCCCGCGCCGCCCCGACGCTCGCCCGCGCCGAGGAGATGGACAGCGCCGAGGGAACCCCGGCTCCGCGCCGCCGCCGGGCCTGACGCCCCCGCCGGGTCCCCGGGAACGCCGAGCAAGTCCAGGTATCGTTCCATGAATGGAACGATGAGTGCCGCCGGCGCATATTTACGCACTTCGATGCGATGGATAGCCTCGAAGCATGACCCATCCGACCATCGCCGACGGCGGCGGCTTCCCGCACCGCCGCGCCACCCGCGGAGACGGATCACCCCTCGCGACCTTCCTCTGCCCCGTCTGCCTCCACGACGCCCTGCTCGAGGACGTGGGCTGCGAGCACCTGCTCCTGGTCCGGGATCGGACCGGCGAGATCTACTGCCGGGACGCGCTGATCCGCCGCTTCTACCGGGACGCCGAGGAGCAGGTCGGCGAGCGGGGCGCGCGGGCCATCGAGAGGCTCTGCGAGCAGCTCGGGCCGTCGGTGGTGCTCTACGAGCTCCTGGACGGCCCCCGCTCGCCGCCGTCGGGGTCGAGCACGCTCTTCGTGGTGGACGTCGGGGACCACCTCCGCGCCCCCGGCCCGCCCGGAGCCACCGGCCGCGCTTGACCCCACGGGGGCTTCGAGCGATCCTCCGCCGCCTCATGATGCGCCGCTCCCCCCTCGCCCTGGCTCTCGGCCTGGCCCTCGTGCTCGGCGCCGCCGGCTGCAGCTCGCCCTGCCAGGACCTGGGGGACCGGATCTGCCAGTGCGAGCCCGAGGGACAGGTCCGCAACAACTGCAAGACCAACGTGAAGGCGCGGGTGAAGGCGTCGGCCCCGTCCACCTCGGAGGCGGACTACTGCGAGTCCATCCTGGGCACCTGCCCCGATCCCAACGGCGACGTGGACGCCTGCGCCTACATGCTCAACACCTGCCCGGGAAGGGTGGCCTGCGGCCTCGCCTACCCGACTCCGGGCGGCGACGTCGACTGCGCCACCATCGCGCCCACGTCCCCGCTCGACGGGGCCGGGACCCTCTAGTCCTCGAAGCGCCCCGCGATCCGCTCCCCGCAGTCCCGGCACGTCCCGCCCGGCCCGAGCCGGTTGCGGAGCACGTCGTTCCAGTCGCGCACCAGCACCGCCTTGCCGCAGCGCGGGCAGAAGGTGGTCTGGCCATCGGGATCGTGGACGTTTCCGGTGTAGACGTAGCGCAGGCCCACGTCGCGCGCGATCTGGCGGGCCCGGGTCAGCGTCCCGGGAGGCGTCCGCGGCCGGTCCATCATCTTCCACGCAGGGTGAAAGGCGGAGAAGTGGAGGGGCACGTCCGGTCCCATCCGGGCGCCGATCCACTCGGCCAGCCGGCGGGTCTCGTCCGGGTCGTCGTTCAGGCCCGGGATGACCAGGTTCGTCACCTCGGTCCAGACCTTGCCCTCGCGGGCCAGCCACTCCAGGGTCTCGAGCACGGGCGCCAGGTGGGACAGCGTCACCTTCGCGTAGAAGTCCTCGGTGAAGCCCTTGAGATCCACGTTGGTGGCGTCCATCCAGGAGAAGATCTCCTCGCGGGCCTTCTCCTCCACGAAGCCGGAGGTGACGAAGACCGTTCGGACGCCCGCGGCGCCGCGCCTCCCGGGCCACGTCGATGGCCCATTCGGCCCAGATGATCGGGTCGTTGTAGGTGAAGGCGATGGACGGGCAGCCGGCCGACACGGCGAGGTCGACCACCTGCTCCGCGGTGCTGGTCTGCATGCCGCTCCCGGACGCGCGCGCCTTGGAGGTGTTCCAGTTCTGGCAGAAGCGGCAGCCCATGTTGCAGCCCACCGTGCCGAAGGACAGGACCTCGGTGCCCGGGAGGAAGTGGAAGAGCGGCTTCTTCTCGATGGGGTCGACGGCGAAGCCGGTGCTCTTCCCGTAGGCGAGCGAGACCATCTCGCCGCCGACGTTCTGCCGGACGAAGCAGAACCCGGCCTGCCCTGCTCCGAGACGGCACTCGCGAGGACACAGCGTGCAGCGGAGCCGACCATCCTCCTCCCGCTCGAAGAAGCGTGCGGGGTGGGCGGGGGCCTGGACGGCTGGTTCAGCGAGGGTAGACATCCTTCAAGTATTGTAAGTCCGTTCCGCGACGAGTGAGCGCCCCGTTCCCAGTTTCTCCAGGCCGCCACCTCGACCTGGTGCAGGACCGTCTGCTTGACGAGCACCTCGGACGTTGCGGTCGGTCCCGGGCCGTCGGCGACAAAGAGCCGTTTTTCCTGGGGAATGATGCCCACGGTGAGGAAGGCATCGCCGGGTCGCGGCTCCGCGTCCCAGATGTCGAGCTGGGACGGGCGTTCGGCGGCAGGACCGAATCGGGTCCAGCCGGCGTAGAAGGCGAGCGAGGCCGCCTCCTGGTAGCTCGAGGTGTAGACGAAGGGGTCGTCCGGGCCGCACCCGCCGGGGTCGCCCACCGCCCCGCAGGCCAGCCGGGCCGCCACCCGTGCCTTCGCCGCATACTCCGGCCAGCCCCGGAACCTCTTCATCACCTCGCTGTCCGGGGGGATGAAGGTCGGGTTGCGCACCTCGAGGCCGAAGCCCACCCCCGCGATCATTCCCAGGCCCACGGTGAAGGCGAGCAGCCCCTGCGACCAGGCCGGGCGCAGGCGGGTGAGCTCCACCGCCGCCGCGCCGCAGAGAGCCGGGTAGACGAGAGCGGCCCAGTTGGCCTCCACCGGCCCTCGCAGGGACGACAGGGCGGTGACCGCGATCGGGACCATCGT
Organism: uncultured delta proteobacterium; assembly: GCA_963818535.1. Classification (GTDB taxonomy): domain Bacteria; phylum Myxococcota; class Myxococcia; order Myxococcales; family Anaeromyxobacteraceae; genus CAIOAK01. Next base: position 277,355 of record CAWFSM010000001.1, read on the forward strand.
GGCCACCGCCACGCGCAGCGTGAAGGTGTCGCGCCCGCGGGCGAGCCGCCAGAGGCCGAGCGGAAGGGCCACCGCCCCCGCGCCTCCCAGGAGGCCGCCCAGGTACTCGAGGAAGGACCGGAGGGTCGCCCCGCCGCTCGCCGTCCCGTGGCGCAGCTGCATGTGGATGGCCACCCAGCCGTGCGCGGCGTTCCAGAGCAGGTTGGGCAGGAAGACGAGGACGGCCACCGCGCCGCCGAGCCAGGGCCAGGGCGTGCGCAGCTCCCGGCGCAGCTCCGGGTCGAGGAGCACCAGGAGCAGCAGCGCCGGCGCGAGCAGCGCGGCGGAGTACTTGGACAGGAGCGCGAGCCCCACCACGACGCCCGCGGCGATCCAGCCCCGTCCCCGCGCCCGGGCCACGAGCCAGGTGGCGCAGGCGTAGGCCGCCTCCACCGGCGCGTCGGGCAAGGCGAGCCCGCCGGTGAGCATGAGGATGGGGGAGGTGGCGGCGAGGGCCGCGGCCACCGCCGGGACCCGGGGGTCGTCGCTCATCTCGCGGGCGATGAGCGCGGCGAACACCACCGCCAGCGCGCCGCAGAGGACGAAGAGGATGCGCACGCCCGGCTCGCCGGGAAGGATCCCGCTCGAGGCCCGGATGAGCCAGGCCACCATGGGCGGGTGATCGAAGTAGCCCGCCGCCGGACGCTGCGCCCACATCCAGTAGTAGGCCTCGTCGGCGTAGAGATCGAGCCCGCGGAAGAGCAGGAAGCGGAAGGCAGCCGCTCCCAGCGCGATGGCCCAGACGATCTGCATCCCGCCGCGTCGACCTTCCATGGCCGCGCATCTTACATGGGAGACGCCGCGCTCGCCCCTTGCCCGGAGAGGCGAAACGCCATAGGTATCGGCTTTCCGTTCCAGCGGATGGGGTGCAAACGTGACGTTCCGGGAAGCGGTCGAGAAGCGCATCCTCGTCTTCGACGGGGCCATGGGGACCCAGATCCAGGGGTTCGACCTCAAGGCGTCCGACTTCGGAGGCAAGGAGGGGGCGAACGACCTGCTCACGCTCACCCGTCCCGACCTGGTCGAGGCCATCCACGGGCGCTACTTCGCCGCCGGATGCGACGTGGTGGAGACGAACACCTTCGGCTCGTCGCGCCTCAAGCTCGACGAGTACGGGCTCGGACACCGCACCTACGAGGTGAACTTCCGGGCCGCCATCCTGGCCCGCCGCGCCGCCGACCGGCACGCCGCCCCGGGCCAGCCTCGCTTCGTGGCCGGCTCGATGGGGCCGACCGGCATGCTGCCGTCGTCGTCCGACCCGGCGCTGTCGGCCATCACCGGCGACGCGCTCGAGAAGATCTTCCACGAGCAGGCGCGCGCCCTCATCGACGGCGGCGCCGACGCCATCCTCATCGAGACCCAGCAGGACATCCTGGAGCTCCGGGCCGCGGTGCTCGGGGCCGACGCGGCCAGGCGCGAGGCGGCGCGGGACGTCTTCCTCATGGCCCAGCCCACCCTGATCGACGCCTCGGGGCGCATGCTGCTGGGCACCGACGTCTCGGCGGCGCTCGCCACCATGGAGCGCCTGCCGCTCGACGCGGTGGGGATCAACTGCTCCACGGGTCCCGCCGAGATGCGGGAGAGCGTCCGGACGCTCTGCCAGAAGTCGAGCCACTTCGTCTCGGTGATGCCCAACGCCGGCCTCCCGGAGAACGTGAACGGGCGGGCCGTCTACAAGCTCTCGCCCGACGCGCTGGCCGACGCCCTGGCGCAGTTCGCCGCCGACTTCGGCGTGGACCTGGTGGGGGGTTGCTGCGGCACCACCCCGGAGCACATGCGCAAGGTGGCGGAGCGGATCCGCGACCTGAAGGCTCCCGCGCCGGCGCCGCCCCCGGCCGCTGCCCGAGCTCTCCTCGGCCATGAAGGCCGTCCCGCTGAACCTGGAGCCGCGCCCCCTCATCGTGGGAGAGCGGGTCAACTCCCAGGGCAGCCGCAAGGTGAAGGAGCTCCTGCTCGCCGACGACTACGCCGGCCTCCTCGAGATCGCCCGCGGGCAGGTGGAGGGAGGCGCCCACGTCCTCGACGTCTGCACCGCGCTGAACGAGCGGGAGGACGAGGCGGCCCAGATGCGCACCCTGGTGCGGCTCCTCGCCCAGAGCGTCGACGCGCCGCTGATGATCGACTCGACCGAGGCCGACGTCGTCGAGAGCGCACTGAAAGTGTATCCGGGGCGCTGCATCGTCAACTCGGTCAACCTCGAGAAGGGGGGAGAGCGGGTCCGGCGCGTCCTCCCGCTGGTGAAGCGCTTCGGGGCCGCGGTGGTCTGCATGACCATCGACGAGAAGGGCATGGCCCAGACCGCCGAGCGCAAGGCCGAGATCGCCCGGCGCACCGTGGCGGTCGCCCGCGAGCACGGGCTCGAGCCCGACCAGCTGATCTTCGACGCGCTCACCTTCACGCTCGCCACCGGGGGCGCCGAGTACCGGCACAGCGCCGTCGAGACCCTCGACGGCATCCGGCGCATCAAGGAGGAGAACCCGGGCGTCTTCACCACGCTGGGCGTCTCCAACGTGAGCTTCGGCCTCGCCAAGGCGGCGCGCGAGGTGGTGAACTCGGTCTTCCTCTACCACGCGGTGCAGGCCGGCCTCGACCTCGCCATCGTGAACCCCAAGGACCTGCGCCCCTACCCTCTCGTCGACGCGACCGAGCGGGCGCTCGCCGAGGACCTGATCCTCGACCGGCGCGAGGACGCGCTGACCCGGCTGATCGCCCACTTCGAGGGCAAGACCCCGCAGGCGGCGGCCACGGCCGAGGTGCTCGGCGAGGGGCAGCCGGCCGAGAAGCGCATCCACCTCCAGATCCTGCACCGCCGGCCGGAGGGCATCGAGGCGCTCATCGACGAGGCCCTCACCCGCCACGAGCCGGTCGTGGTGCTGAACGACGTGCTGCTCCCGGCCATGAAGGACGTGGGCGACCGCTTCGGCGCCGGCGAGCTCATCCTGCCCTTCGTGCTCCAGTCCGCCGAGGTGATGAAGAAGGCGGTCTCCTACCTCGAGAGGTTCCTCGACCGGGTCGAGGGGACGACGAAGGGCACCGTGGTGCTCGCCACCGTCTACGGCGACGTGCACGACATCGGCAAGAACCTCGTGAAGACCATCCTCTCGAACAACGGCTTCACCGTGCACGACCTGGGCAAGCAGGTCCCGGTGGCCACCATCATCGAGAAGGCGGTCGAGACCGGCGCCGACGCCATCGGCCTCTCGGCCTTGCTCGTCTCCACGTCGAAGCAGATGCCCTACTGCGTGGAGGAGCTGGCGCGCCGGAACCTCTCCTTCCCGGTCCTCATCGGCGGCGCCGCCATCAACCGGCGCTTCGGCCTGCGCACCAACCTGCTCCCCGACGGGGCCCCGTACGCCGGAGGCGTCTACTACTGCAAGGACGCCTTCGAGGGGCTCGAGATGGTGCAGGAGCTCGTCGACCCGGCGCGCCGCGAGTCGCTGCGGCGCAAGACGGTCGAGAAGGCGCTGCAGGCCCGCAACGCGCCGGTGGTGGAGGCGGAACCCGCCCGGCCGGCCCCGCGCAGCGACGTCCGCCCCGTCGAGAAGCCGCCGGTCCCGCCGTTCTGGGGGACGCGGGTGGTCCCGTCCGGCGGCATCTCCCTCGCCGACCTCTGGCCGCACCTCGACCTCACCGAGCTCTTCAAGCTCCAGTGGGGCGTCCGGGCCAAGGGGGCGGAGTACGAGCGGATGATCCGGGAGGAGTTCGGACCGAAGCTCGAGGAGCTGAAGACCGAGGTCCAGTCGAAGGGCTGGCTCACCCCGAAGGTGGTCTACGGCTACTTCCCGTGCCACGCCGACGGCGAGGAGCTCGTCATCCTCGATCCGGACCACCGCCGCGAGGAGCTGGTGCGGCTGCGCTTCCCGCGCCAGCCCGACGAGCGCAACCTCTGCCTCTCCGACTACTTCCGCACGGAGCGGGGCGGCGACGTGGTGGCCTTCCAGGTGGTGACGGTGGGCGACCAGGCCTCGAAGGTCGCCGAGGAGATGCAGGAGAAGGGGGACTACTCCCGCGCCCTCTACCTGCACGGGCTCGCGGTCGAGACCGCCGAGGCCCTCGCCGACTTCTGGCACGCCCGGGTGCGCAGCGAGCTCGGGATGGAGGCCGACCAGGGCAAGCGCTACTCGCCCGGGTATCCGGCCTGGCCGGAGCTCACCGACCAGAAGAGGCTCTGGAAGCTGCTCGACCCCGAGCGGAACATCGGCGTGTCGCTCACCAGCGCCGATCAGATGGTCCCGGAGCAGTCCACCTCCGCCATCGTCCTGCACCACCCGGAGGCGGTCTACTACACCGTCAAGGGCGCCATTCCGGTAGCATGACCGGGTGATCCCGGCCCTGCTCCTGGCCCTCGCGCTCGCCGACGTCGCACCGACGACGGCCGCCGAGGTCCCCGCCCAGCTCACGTTCGAGGACGCGGTGCGCATCGCGCGGGAGCGCTCCCCCGACGTGGCCTTCGCCGACGCCGGCGTGGCCTCGGCCCGTGCCCAGGCCCGCGTCGCCGGAGCGCTTCCCAACCCCGCCGCATCCTTCGTGACCGGCTGGTCGTCCGGGTGCGGGGACCCGGGCTGCAACCTCCCCGTCTACGCGGCCACGCTCGGCGACCAGGGTGCGGTGGCCTTCCTCGTGACCGGGCAGCGCGGGCTCGCGGTCGACGCCGCCGACCTTGGCGTCCGGGGCGCCGAGGCGGGGCGGCAGGACACGGTCCGCAACCTCGAGTTCGAGGTGAAGCGGCAGTTCGTGACCACCTCGGTGGCCTGGCGGGGAGTGGGCTACGGACGGCGCGAGGCGGAGCGCGCGCGGGCCGCGGTGGAGCTGGGCCGGAAGCGGCAGGCGGCAGGCGAGATCTCGGCGAACGACCTCTCGCGCCTCTCCCTGCTCGCGCTCCAGGTCGAGCAGGCCATCGACCAGGCCGAGTTCGCGTACGAGCAGGCGCGCCTGCTCCTGGCGCAGCTCCTCGGGATGCAGGACGGCTCGCCCGCGTTCACCGTGGTGACGGGCCCGACGGGGTCGGCCCAGCCACCGGCGGCGCTCGCCGCGGCCACGCTCCCCGCGCTCCTCGCCCAGGCCCGGCAGAACCGGCCCGACCTCGCCGCCGCGCGCGCCCAGCTCGACGCCGCCCGCGCTGCCGCCGAGCTGGCCCGCCGCAGGGTCATCCCGCAGTTCCAGCTCCAGGCCCAGTACGCGCAGCAGGGCGCCCCGGGCGGCTGGTTCACGCCGCCGACCGCGTCGGTCGGCCTCTCCCTGCCGCTGCCGGTGCTCGACCAGCAGCAGGGGCAGATCGGCGCCGCCGACGCCGGCGTCGCGGCCGCGGAGGCGAGCCTCCGGAAGGCCGAGGTGCAGGTCGCCGCGGACGTCGGCACGGCCTTCGCCGCCTACCAGGCGTCGCGGAAGCAGGCCCGGCGCGCCGAGCAGGAGCTCCTCGCGCTCTCCCGCGACGTCCGCGACACGGTGGGGCTGGAGTACGCGAAGGGGACGGCGAGCCTCCTCGACTACCTCGACACCCAGCGTTCCCGCATCCGGAACGAGGCGGAGTACCTCGGGACGCTGCGGGACTTCTGGACCGCGGTCTTCCAGGTCGAGCGCGCGGTGGGCACGACCTTCGTGCCCTGACCCACCCCCTCCCGGGGCGGCCCGGTCCGCCCACATCCCATCCACATCGGAAGCGCACGGTTTCCACGGGTAAATTCCGCCTTTTCCACCGGGCGCCTACGGTGATCCCGTCGGACCCTCCTGCTATCGTCCGCGCCTTCCATGGGCGAGCCACTGGCACTTCGCGGAGTCCGCGACCTACCCCACAACCTCGAGGCGGAGCAGGCGGTCCTGGGGGCGGTCCTCCTCGACGAGACCGCCTTCGACCAGGTCGCGCCCATCCTCAAGGCGGAGGACTTCTACGCGCTGGCCCACCAGCACGTCTTCTCGGCCTTCGAGGAGCTGGCCAAGGAGTCGCGCAAGATCGACCCGGTGCTGGTCCAGCAGCGCCTCGACGCCAAGGGGCTCCTCGGCGCGCAGGTGCCGCGCGAGCTGGTCTTCGGGCTCGCCGCGTCGGTGGGCTCCTCCTCCAACGCATCCCACTACGCCGAGGCGGTGAACGAGCTGGCGCGGCTGCGCCGCATGATGCTCACCGCGCAGCGGGTGGTCGAGCGGGGCTACGAGGCCGGCCCACGGGTGCGCGACTTCCTCGAGCAGGCGCAGCAGGACGTCTTCGGGGCCGCGCAGGGCAACACGCTCGAGACCATGAAGCCCTTCGCCGAGGCGATGGGCGCCGCCCTCGACCGGCTCGAGGCCATCCACGCCCGCGCCAAGGCGGGGCTCTCCCACGTCACCGGCGTGCCCACCGGGCTCCCCTGGCTCGACGACCAGACGCTCGGGCTCCAGCCCGGGACGCTCTGCATCCTCGCGGCCCGCCCGTCGGTGGGCAAGACCGCGCTCGCGCTCAACATCGCCGCCCACGCGGCCACCAAGGGCGAGAAGAAGGTGGTCTTCTTCTCGCTGGAGATGCCCTCCGACCAGCTGGCGCTCCGGCTCCTCGCCTCCGAGGCCAAGCTCGACAGCGAGCGGGTCTCCAAGGGCAAGCTCGCCCAGAACGACTGGGACCGCATCATGGTCCAGGGCGAGAAGCTCATGGGCGCGCCCATCTGGTTCGACGACAGCTTCATGCTCTCGCCGGTGGAGCTGCGCTCCAAGTGCCGCAAGCTCAAGCGCGAGAGCGGCCTCGACCTGGTGGTGGTCGACTACCTCCAGCTCATGCACGCCCCCTCCGACCGGGCCAGCCAGTCGCGCGAGCAGGAGATCGCCACCATCAGCCGGTCGCTCAAGGCGCTCGCCAAGGAACTTCAAGTGCCGGTGGTGGCGCTCTCGCAGCTCAACCGCGCGGTGGAGAAGCGCAAGGGCGAGCGCCCCATGCTCGCCGACCTGCGCGAGTCGGGCGCCATCGAGCAGGACGCCGACGTGGTGATGTTCCTGCACCGCCCCGAGCCGGAGGCCGAGGGCGGCCAGGACGCCATCAACTCCGACGTGCAGGACATCGAGCTCATCCTGGCCAAGCACCGCCAGGGGCCCACCGGTCTCATGTCGCTCGTCTTCTTCCGCAAGCACACCTTCTTCGCCGAGAAGCGGCGCGAAGGCGGGTAGACCCGCCGTGACGGCTCGCCGGGTCGTCACCGCCCTCGTCGGCTTCGGACCGGCGCTCGCCTGGATCGCCTGGATGACGCTCCGCTACCGGGACGCGATCGGCCCGGGGCGGGCGGTGGCGCTGGCCTGCTTCACCGGTCTCGGCGTGCTGGGCCTCTCCGCCCTCGTCCTCGCCTGGACCCCCGCGCTGCTCGAGCGCGCCGGGCTGCGGCGCGCCGGGGCCTGGCTGCGGCGGTACTGGGACGAGGACGCGCGGTAGCCAGAGCGCCTAGCGCCGCATCTCCGCGTCGAGGTACCGCTCCACCACCCGCTTGGCCCGCCGCACCGACTCCTCGAGCGGAAGCCCGCGCGCGAGGAACCCCGCCGCCGCCGAGGCGAGCCGGCAGCCGGTCCCGCGGGCCTCGATCGGACGTCGCCGGCCCCGGATGCGGATCACGGTGCGCCCGCGCACGAGCAGGTCGACCGGCTCCCCGGTGCGGTGCCCGCCCTTCACCAGCACCGCGCGGGCGGGAAGCTCCCGGGCCGCCCGGATCGCCCCCTCCTCGGAGGGGAGCGCGTGCCCGACCAGCGCCTCCAGCTCCGGCCAGTTGGGGGTGGCGAGCGTGGCGCGGGCCAGCAGCGCATGGAGCGCCTCCCGGGCGTCGACCGCGTCGAGGAGGGAGAGGCCGGACGATGCGAACAGCACCGGGTCGACGACCAGGGGGACGCGGCCGAGCGGCCTGCGGCCGAGACGTTCCGCGAGCGCCGCCGCGTTCCCGGCGCTCCCCAGCATGCCCGTCTTCACCGCACGTGGAAGCTCCCGCGCCCCGTCGAGGAGCGCGTCCACCTGGGCGAGGAGCATCTCCGGCGCGGCCGGGACGACGGCCCGGGCCCCTCGCGGTCCCTGTGCGGTGAGTGCGGTCGCCACCGCCCATCCCCGCGCGCCCGCGGCGGCGAGCGCCTCCAGGTCGGCCAGGAGACCGGCCCCACCGCTCGGGTCGAGCCCGGCGCAGACCAGCACGCGCGGCCCCTTCATCGGCGCCGCTCCCCGGCGGCACGGACGAGCCCGCGCAGGATGTCGAGCTGCCGCGGGTCGCGCGGCGCGAGCGCCTCGGGGTGCCACTGCACGCCGAGCGCGAACGGGTGGCCGGGGATCTCGATGGCCTCGACCACGCCGTCGGGGGCGCGGCCCGAGACCGTCACCCCGCTCCCGGGGCGGCTCACCGCCTGGTGGTGGGTGCTGTTCACCTGAAGTGATTCGGGGCCGGCCAGCCGCGCCAGGAGCGACCCGCGCGCGACCTCGACCGGGTGGAAGGGGACGTCCTTCGGGGGCGGCTGCTCGTGGGAGACGCCCAGGTCGTCGGGCAGGTGCTGGTGGAGCGCGCCTCCGCGGACCACGGCGAGGAGCTGCATCCCGCCGCAGACGCCGAGCACCGGCATCCCGGCGGCGAGGGCACCCGCCGCCATCGCCTCCTCGAAGGCGGTGCGCCCGGGACGGGACGGCCCGCAGCCGGGACGGCGCGCCTCGCCGTAGCGCTCGGGAGGGATGTCGAAGTCTCCACCGGCCACGAGGAGGCCGTCGCAGGCCGCGAGGTAGTCCCCGGCGAGGGACGGGTCACCACAGGGCACCGGGATCGGCAGGCCGCCCGCGGCGGCCACCGCGTCGGCGTAGGCGCGGGGCTGCTCGTACCGGCCGCGATCGGCGTGCAGGTCGAGCGGGATGGCGATCCGGGGGCGGCTCACGGCGCTCCCCCGGCGAAGCGGGCCGCGAGGAGCGCCGCCCGGGCCCGGACGTCCCCGCGGGAGAAGAGGTCCTCGATGACCGCCGCCGCGGCCGCTCCCGCCCGGGCCACGTCGCCCACCGTCTCGAGCGTGATCCCCCCGATGGCCACCACCGGCGCGCCGAGCTCCCTCGCCACCTCGCGGAGCGCGTCGAGCCCGCGGGGCGCCGCGGCGATCTCCTTGGTCCGGGTGGAGAACATGGGCCCGAAGCCGACGTGGTCGGCGCCGGCGGCGATCGCGGCGCGCGCCTCGGCGAGGGTCCTCGTGCTCCGCCCCACGAGCATCCCGGGGCCGACGATGCGCCGCGCCTCCTCGGCGGGCAGGTCGTCGTCGCCCACGTGGACCCCGTCGGCCCCTGCGAGCAGCGCCAGGTCGGCCCGGTCGTTCACGATCACCAGGGCGCGCCCGCGGCAGAGCGCCACGATCTCCCGCGCCGCCGCGAGCACCTCTCCGGCAGGGGACGACTTCATCCGCACCTGGACGACGCCCGCGCCCCCCTCCACGGCGAGCCGGGTCCGGCCGATCGGGTCCTCGTCGCCGACGATGGCGTACAGGCCGCCCAGCCGGGCGATCCGGGACGCATGCAGGTGGGCGAATTCCTCCATGGCGGGGCACATTTGCACGTCGCTTGACGCGCCGGCAAGCGGGGCCTATTTTCCCCCTCCCCGCCACGCAGCAAGAGAAGGAAGCATGCCCGACACGATCGACAACAAGATCATCGACAAGCGCGTCGCTCGCCGCTACGTCCGCAAGGGCCTGCTCGACGAGAAGGATTACGAGCGCTACCTCAAGTCCCTTCCCGACGTGGCCGACCAGGCCGTCCCGGTCGAGTCCGAGGTGGAGCACGTCGAGACGGACGAGGACGAGTAGCAGTGCGGGCCGGCGCGGCCCTCTGCGGCGCCGTCGCGCTCCTCCTCCTCCCCGGGGTCACCCCGGCGCAATCAGCGTCCGCGCTCCCGCGGGCCGAGCCACGCCCTCCCGCCGAGCGGCGCAACCCCGTCGTCGCCGCGGCCGAGAGGTCTCGCGGCGCGGTCGTGAACGTCTCGGCCGAGGAGCTGGTCCAGGTCCGGGTGCCCACGCCGGGCGCCGACATGGGGCAGATGCTCTTCGAGGAGTTCTTCGGCAAGCCCCGCTTCCGCAGCGGCTACGCCGTCACCTCGCTGGGCAGCGGCGTCATCGTCTCCCCCAGCGGCCACGTGCTCACCAACGCCCACGTGGTGGAGCGCGGGGCCCGCTTCCGCGTGCAGCTGCTCGACGGGCGCGAGCTGCCGGCCCGCGTGCTGGGCACCGACCCGGCCACCGACCTCGCCGTGCTGCAGGTCGAGACGAAGGAGAAGCTCCCCTTCCTCGCCGCCGGCCGCTCCGACGACCTCATGATCGGCGAGACGGTCATCGCCATCGGCAACCCCTTCGGGCTGGCCCACACCGTCACCACCGGCGTGGTCTCGGCCCTCCACCGCAAGGTGGGCGACCCGCGCCGCCAGCTCTTCGACATGGTGCAGACCGACGCCTCCATCAACCCGGGCAACTCGGGCGGACCCCTGGTGAACATCCAGGGGCAGCTCATCGGGGTGAACACCGCCATCATCGGCGACCGCAGCGCCGGCATCGGGTTCGCCATCCCCATCGACCGGGCCTACCGCATCGCCGAGGATCTCATCCGGCACGGCGAGGTGCGGGAGGGCTTCACCGGCATCGCCGTCCGGGACGAGCCGGTGAAGTCGGACCGGATCGGCGGCGACCGGGTGCGCGTGCAGGTGCGCGCGGTCGAGGCCGGGTCGCCGGCGGCCGCCGCGGGCGCCCGCAAGGGGGACGTGGTCGAGTCGGTGGGGGATGCGCCGGTCGAGAGCGCGGCCGAGTACCGCTTCCGCGTGCGCGACGTCCCGCTGGGGGGCACGGTCCGGCTCGTGATCCTCCGGGGCAAGGAGCGCATCCAGATCTCCCTCCGATCCGTCGAGCTCTCGCCCGAGCGGGCCGAGAAGCAGGTCATCGAGCGCACCGGGTTGACCCTCGGGGAGGAGAAGGTCCGCGGCGGCGCGGTCGTCGTGGTCCGATCGGTCCGGCGCGGCAGCCCGGCCGCCGAGACCGGCCTGCAGGCCGGCGACTGGATCCGCGAGGTGAACTCGCTCGAGATCGGCTCGCTCGCCGACTGGAGGAAGGCCACGGTCCAGGCGCGGCGCGCCGGCCAGCTCGTGCTGCTCGTCCAGCGGGGCTTCGCGGCCGAGCGCGTGTCCTTCGATGTGGATTAGAATCGCGGCATGACCGACGCTCCGCCCCCCGCCCACGTGGACTTCGGAACCTTCGTCCTCTCGCTCGGCTCGTCCGCGCTGGTGCACCTGGGAGAGATCCAGCACCCCGAGACCGCCGAGTCGAAGGAGAACCTGCTCCTCGCCCGGCAGGTCATCGACCTCCTCGCCATGCTCGAGGAGAAGACCAAGGGCAACCTGACCGGCGAGGAGACGCGCTTCCTGCGTGACCTGCTCGCCGACCTGCGCCTCAAGTTCGTGGAGAAGAGCCGCGGGGCGCCGTCGGGGCCCACCGCGGGGTAGCTGCGCCGGCGGCCTACAGCCCTGCCTCGACGAACGACTCGGCCAGCCGCCGGATGAGCTCGCGGCGCAGCACCCGCCGCGTCCGCGCCAGTGCGTCGGGATCCCGCGACGGTCGGCGGGTCCGGCGCGCGGCGGCCTCCACCACCCAGGCGATCCTGCGGGGGTCGAGCCGGGCCGGCTCGCGCCGGCGCCGCTTCAGGAAGAACCCGATCCCGCGCTGGTCGAGAACGCGGTGCAGGGAGCGTCGGGCCTCGGCGGTGAGTGTCAGGTCGACGATGTTTTCCACGGACCGATCTCTAGGATCGATCGCAGGATCGATCCAATTTCCGGCCCACCGAACTCAAAACTGGACAGCGACTCCGAGCCGATCCGACAGGAGCCGGGCGCGAATCCGCGGATCGGGCTCGTGCGGGATCGACGCGAGCACCCGCGCGCCGGTGAGACGCTCGATCTCGGCCGCGTTGTGCGGCTCGGAGGGATCGGTCGCCGGCGATGCGCGGTTCAGCACCACGCCGGCGACGGCCAGGCCGCGGGCCCGCAGCGCCTCGCAGGTGAGGGCGGTGTGGTTCACCGTCCCGAGCCCGGCGCGGGCCACGACGAGCACCGGCATGCCCAGCGCCACCGCGAGGTCGGCGTAGGTCTCGACGATCGGTGAGCGGGACGAGCAGCCCGCCCGCGCCCTCGACGACCAGCGCGGCGTGCCGGCGCCCGAGCTCCGCCGCGCAGGCCAGCAGGTGCGCGAGGGAGATCTCCACCCCGGCGAGGCGCGCCGCGACCGCGGGGGCGAGCGGCGCGGGGAGCGAGTACGGGCAGACGAGCCCGGCGGGGTCGGTCCCGCCGGCCGCCTCGCGCAGCCGGTCGGCGTCGGTGGGCAGGCCGTCCTCCACGCCCGACTGCGCCGGCTTCATGGCCCCGACGTCGAGCCCGCGGGCGCGCCACCCGGCCACGAGCGCCGCCGCCACCTCGGTCTTGCCGACTCCGGTGTCGGTCCCGGTGACGAAGAGCCCTCTCACGGGAGCCGCGCCACCGCCGCGTCGATCGACTCCCGGGTGATGCGCCCGAGGTCGGCGAGCTGCTCCTCGGTCATGGCCAGCGGCGGCATGAGCACCACCACGTTGCCGAGCGGCCGGAGGATGGCGCCCCGGCGGCGCGCCTCGAGCGTCACCTGGTGCCCGGCGCGCAGCTCGAAGGGGTACTCCTCCTTCGTTCCCCGGTCGCGCACCAGCTCGATGCCCACCATGAGCCCGCGACGCCGGATCTCGCCGACGTGGGGGTGGTCCTCGAGCGGCGCGAGCGCGCGGGAGAGCGCCGCCTCCCTGGCCGGGAGCCCTGCCAGGACCTTCCGGTCGCGGAACAGGCGCATGCTGGCCGTCGCGGCGGCGCAGGCGAGCGGGTTTCCGGTGAAGGTGTGGCCGTGGAAGAAGGTGCGGCGCGACTCGAAGGGACCGAGGAAGGACTCGAAGACCTCCTCGGTGGTCAGGGTGGCGGCCAGCGGCAGGTAGCCGCCGGTGAGCCCCTTCGCGACCGTGAGGATGTCGGGGCGGACCCCTTCCTGCTCGACCGCGAACATCGTGCCGGTGCGGCCGAAGCCGGTGGCGACCTCGTCGCAGACCAGCAGCGCCCCGTGCCGGTCGCAGATCTCCCGCATGCGCCGCAGGTAGCCGGGGGGCTGCACGATCATCCCGTCGGCGCCCTGCACGAGCGGCTCGATGACCAGCGCCGCCACCTTGCCGGCGTGGGCCTCGAAGACCTTCTCCACCTCGTCGGCGCAGGCCATCCGGCAGTCCGGCCAGGTCTTCCCGAGCGGGCAGCGGTAGCAGTACGGCTGCGGCGCGTGGCGCACCGGAAAGAGCAGCGGCTTGAAGATGCGGTGGAAGAGGTCGATGCCGCCCACCGAGACCGAGCCGATGGTGTCGCCGTGGTAGCCCCCGCGGATGGCCACGAACTCCTTTCGCTCCGGGTCGCCGCGCAGCTGGAAGTGCTGGTAGGCCATCTTGAGCGCGATCTCGGCGGCGGTGGCGCCCGCGTCCGAGAAGAAGACGCGGGTGAGGCCGGCCGGCGCGATGCGCACGAGCTCCTCGGCGCACTCGATGGAGGCCGTGGAGGCGAGGCCCAGGAGCGTGGTGTGGGCGACCTTGCCGAGCTGGGCCACGATCGCGGCGTCGATCTCCGGCACCCGGTGGCCGTGCACGTTGCACCACAGGGACGAGACGCCGTCGAGGTAGCGGCGCCCCAGCGTGTCGACGAGGAACACGCCGTCGCCGGAGTCGATGACGACCGGATCCTCGCCGAGCCATTCCTGCATCTGGGTGAAGGGATGCCAGAGATGGCGGTGGTCGGACTCGACCAGTCGGTCGTGTCTTGCTTGCGCCGCGGCGGCGACTTCCTCTTCCTGGGCCATGGGCCGCACAAGCTAGCGCAGGGGGCGCCGGCGGGGAAGGCGGTCGGGATCCCTCAGCGGACGATGACCTCGACCCGGTCCATCGGGCGGGGCTCGGCGTCGAGGACCATCACCAGGCGTTTCCCGTCGGTGAAGTAGGGATCCCCGGTGAGGTTGTGGCGCGGAGCCGTCCGCGGCGCCTCTCCCACCCCGGGGAGGAGCCCGATGCGGTAGACGAATCCGGTCAAGGTCAGGTCCTGGAGGAGGTAGTCGCGGTCCTCGTCCACGTCGGGGTCGATCTTGTGCGTGGTCAGGTACCAGGAGCGGGTGGTGAAGCGGACGCCGATGTCGCGGCTCACCTGCCCCACCCAGACCGACTTCCCGTGGAGGGTGAAGGGGGCGAGCCAGATGCGCAGGTGGTTGCGCTGGTCGATGTCGTTTCGCGGCTTCTGGAGCGCGGCGTCCTGGGGTCGTCCGAAGAGGTGGAGGGGGCTCACCGGCGAGGTGAGGTAGCGGCGTCCCCAGGAGGAAGGCCTTCACGCTTCGCCAGGCCGATCCCGGGTGCACGGGCTCGGTGAGGTTCCAGCCCCGCTGCACCAGGGGAAACGCCAGCTCGGCGCCCGAGCCGACCAGGACGACGTTGAGCGGGTCCGCGTCGGCCTCCCCCTGGCGTCGGCCGCGCAGCAGGGGAGCTTGTCCAGCTCGGCGAGGAAGCCCGGGAGGTCGAGATCGCGAACGGCGGACGGCGGGTAGAGGGCGTCGAAGTCGATGCGCTGGAAGTCCCACTTCCCCCCGGGATAGCTGGCGACGAAGCGGAACTCGCGGAGCTTGTGATCGTCGAGCACCTCGACGCGGACGAAGGGCGCTCCCTGTCCGGCGTGCGTGTAGACGAAGCCCCGGACGGCTCCGCGCGCCGGGACCTCGAGCGGGATGGAGGTCGTGAGCAGGTGGTCGGCGATGCGCCGGCTCCGGTCCCCGGCCCACCAGCGGTGGAACATGTAGGCCACCTCGTTCGGCGCGAAGTAGGCCGGATCGGTGCCGATGGGGAGGTACCAGGCCGGCCGGCCGGTGCGGTTCTCGATCTCCACCCAGACGGGCTGGACGCCCTTCTCCTCGAGGTCGAGCCCGAGGAAGCGGACCGTCTCCTCGCGGGAGAGCGCCGCGATGGTGACGCGGAAGTCGCCGTCGTCCTTCGACTCGGTCCGGCGGTGGAAGGGAGCGCCCGCGTGGGGCTCGGCGCGAAGGTGCCGCACGCGGTGAGCCCGATGGCGGCGACGAGCGCCGTGACGAACGAGGTTGCCCTGGCCAGTGTGACCTCCGGCAGCGACGCTAGCGCAACGAGGCGGCTTCCGCGGCGCCCCAGGTGGCATCGACGTACCCGGGACAGGGCACACGCCGCCAGGACACCCATCCGGGACGCCGGGAAGGTAGTTCACGTTACGTGAAGATCGCCCCGGGGGCGAGCGCCCCCCTTCCCGTTGTCCCGCCGACATTTGGAAACTGAAATTTAACGTCCCAAGTGCCTGCGTTTGGCCGCTCCGTCCATGGTGGGCGCCGGTGCTCTCCGGATCACCGAATACGTTTACTTACCTGTTTTCAGATACTTGGACGCCGTCAACGTCACACGGTGACGGGACGCCAGGACGCTGGCACCCGCGTGTAAGTGTCCTCGTCAGCGAAAGTGGATTCATCCCGTCCACGGATGCTTTTCCCCCGGACGGGGCAGAGGGGGCGGGACCCGGGGTCGTCGGGAACACGAAGCGCGGCTCGAAGGAGCCGAAGGTCGGAGGGGCGAAAGATGGCCAGAGGGACGAAGGGAACGGGGAGCCGCATCGGCCGCGATGCCGGCATTTCACTCGCGGTGTTCGGCGCGGCGGTGATCGCGCTGGCGGTCCCGTCGCCAGCCGGCGCCGCGATCAACTGCCCGCGCACGGTGAGGGCCGACGTGGTCGTCCTCGACCAGCCGCTCATGTACAACCGGCTCGGCGCGCAGAACGTGAACGGCATCATGTACGCGCTGCGGCGGGACGTGGTCCCGCTCGCCGGGGCCACGACGCTCGCCCCGGGTGGGGTCACCCTCCGCCCCGACAAGCGCCCGCGCCCGCTCGTCCTGCGGGTCGCCGCCGGCGATTGCCTCGAGGTGAAGTTCCAGAACCTGCTCGCCGCCGCGGCGAACCCCTCGCCGGCGACGGCCGGCTTCACCCTGCCCCCGGTGAACAACCAGGTGGCGGGTCGCATGGCCGGCTTCCACGCCCAGGGACTCCAGCTCGTGGCCGGCATCGGCGACGACGCCTCGTTCGTGGGCAGGAACGCTTCGAGCCTGGTGGCTCCGGGCGGCTCGACCACGTACAGCTACTTCGCCGAGAAGGAGGGCGCCTTCCTCGTCACCAGCCACGGCGCCGCCTTCGGCAGCGACGGTTCGGCCGGCAACAGCGCGAACGGCATGTTCGCGGTCGTGAACGTGGAGCCGCCCGGCGCACGCTTCTACCGCAGCCAGGTGACCGAGGAGGAGATGCGCCTCTGCTCCACCGGGACCACCGCCGCCGGCCAGCCCGTCATCGACTACGAGTGCACCTACCCGGCGACCGTGGCGATCACGAACCCCGACGGATCGCCCGGGACCGCGCCGTCGGTGTGGGTGCAGGAGGGCAAGGGCGGCCTCCCCGTCCTCAACATGCTGAAGAGCGACGCCATCGTCCACTCCGACCTGAACGCGATCGTGGTGGGCAGCCAGCCGGACGGGACCTTCCCCCCGAGCACCTATCCCCTCGAGAGCAAGGGGCTCCGCAACCCGACGCTCCCGACCCGCCTCGAGCCGTTCCGCGAGTACACGGTGGTCTTCCACGACGAGATGGCGGTCTCGAACGCCTTCCCGCTCTGGTACCTCGACCCCGTCCTCAAGCACACGCTGGCCGCGGTGGGCGACGTCTTCCAGGTCAACTACGGCTCGGGCGGCATCGGGCTCCGAGGTCATCGCCAACCGGCTCGGCGTCGGGCCCCATGCACGACTGCCTCGACTGCGCGTACGAGGAGTTCTTCCTCACCTCCTCCGGCCGTCGGCGATCCGGCCATGATCGTGGACGTCCCGGCCAACGTCGGCCTGGAGGCCTGCGCGCCCCCGGGCACGGGCGCCGGGCTGCGCGGCCACCGGGCCCAAGGCGACCCAGGCCTACTACCCGGACGACCCGTCCAACGTGCACCACAGCTACATCAGCGACTTCGTGAAGTTCCGGAACGTGCACACGGGGAAGGAGCACCACATCTTCCACCTGCACAACCACCAGTGGCTCTTCAACCCGAACGACGACAACTCCAACTACCTCGACGCCCAGGGCATCGGCCCGGGCGGCGGGTACACCTACGAGATCAACTTCGGCGGCTCCGGGAACCGGAACAAGAGCGCCGGCGACGCCATCTTCCACTGCCACTTCTACCCGCACTTCGCCCAGGGCATGTGGGAGCTCTGGCGCATCCACGACGTGCTCGAGACCGGCACGCCGCTCGCCGTCACGCCCGGCGCGGCCACCGCGACCCCCGGCTTCCACACCGTTCCCTTCGAGCTGAAGTACGGCACTCCCGCCCGGCGACCACGGAGACGATCACCATCCCGACCCCGCCGACCCGCTGACGACCATCACGGTCCCGGCCGCGCGGGCCCGCGCGCTCCCGGACGGCGAGATCGTGGCCGGCACGCCGATCCCCGCCGTCGTCCCGCTCCCCGGCAAGGCGCATGGCGCCGATGCCCGGCAAGGTGACCGTGGTTCCCAAGGTCTCGGCCGCGACGATCCCCGGCGCCGCGGCGCCCGTGCAGACGACCGTGGGCAGCAACGCCAGGGTGGTGCGCCCGGTGGTCGCGACCGACCCGGTGACCGGCCTGGCCTCGGTCACTGGCTGTGACTCGGGCGACCCGGCGGCGGCCTGCTCCGATCCGGCCCAGGTCCACGCGACGCTCAACCCCAACGGCATCCAGAATCCCGGCTTCCCGTTCTGGCTGGCCGGCGTCGAGATCGACGGTGGGCCAGCGCATGCCCTCTCCTCCGCTCGACATGGACGCCGAACGCCGGCGGCTGGGACGGCGGCCTTCCCCGCCACGCGCTCGACGGCTACGCCGCCTCGGCTGCCCGCCGGGCGGTCCGCGCACCGAGTGCGCCGTGGGCAACCCAGAGCGCGCCTCGACATGACGAAGGAGGTCCACAAGGCCGCCCCGGTCTGGTTCCCGGAGGACGGGCACCGACCTCGAGAAGGCCGCCATGGCCTTCCACGCGGTCCGCAGCCACGCCACCTACGAGCTGCGCGATCCGGCTCGACGGCGCCGCGGCCCGCCGCCTTCGTCACCAACGGCTCCGGGCGGCCGGTCCCGGGCGCTCCGTTCCACGATCCCGTGCATCGACGACGAGGGCAGCGCTGCTCTCGACCGGCAGGATCGGGCAGCTTCTTCGACGGTCGCGGCACCACCGGCGACCACCGGCAGCTCCGCCGTTCAACGCCGACTCCCCGCGCGTCTACAAGGGCGCCAACATCCAGTTCGACGCGGTGCTCAACAAGCTCGGCTACCACTTCCCGCAGGAGCGGATCATCACGCTCTGGGAGGACGCGGTGCCCACCATCACCAAGCAGAAGCGCGCCCGAGCCGCTCGTGCTCCGCATGAACACCTTCGACTGCGTGATGTACCACCACACCAACCTGGTCCCGGCGGTCTACGAGCTCGACGACTACCAGATCCGGACGACCACCGACATCATCGGCCAGCACATCCACCTGCCCAAGTGGGACCTCACCACCACCGACGGCTCGGCCAACGGCTGGAACTACGAGGACGGCACGCTCTCCCCCGACGCGGTGCGCGAGCGCATCCACGCCATCAACGCCTTCAACCCGACCGGCGCGGGCAATCCGGCCAACAGCAGCGGACCGGGAGCGGCGGCTCCCGCTCACGCCGCTCGCCCACACCGTACTTCGGCCGGCCGCGAGCCCGGGCGGGGCTCGACTGGACCGGCGCCCGCACCACGCTGCAGCGCTGGTTCTCCGACCCGGTGGTGAACGTGGACGGGGTGCACCGCGGCCTGGGGATCATCTTCACCCACGACCACTACGGCCCGTCCACCCACCAGCAGGTCGGGCTCTACGCCACCGTGCTCACCGAGCCGCCCGGCTCGACCTGGGCCCACAACGAGACCGGCGTTCCCATGCTACACCGCGGCCCGACGGCGGCCCGACGAGCTGGCAGGCGGCCATCACCGCCGGCCCGAACGGCCAGGACAGCTTCCGCGAGTTCTACTTCGAGTACACGGACTTCCAGCACGCCTACGAGCCCGGCGTCTACGTCGGCCGCGACCAGTGGGGGGCGCTGGCCACCGGCCCCACCGCCGACAGCTTCCGGAAGGCCGTCAACCCGTCCGTCAAGGTCATGAAGGCCGCTCCGTTCCCCGACCTGCTCACAGTTCGCCGACGTGCTGCCCGGGCGGCGCTCGCCCGCCCCTGCCCGGAGGCCATCTCCGCGGACGACCCGGGATTCCTGGTGGTGAACTACCGGAACGAGCCGGTGGGCTTCCGCGTCTACGACCCCGCCAAGCTCGGCCCCGACGGCAAGCCCGGCACGCAGGCCGACGGCTTCGCCGGCGACCTGGCGCTTCGCCTTCCAGAGCCGGACCGACCGCAAGCTCGCGCGGCTCAACGTCCAGCCCGTCCCCGGACCGGCGGGCGCCATCAACGGCACCCAGTTCCCGCCGCCGCTCAACGCCGCCGACGTGCAGCCCGGCGATCCCTACACGCCGCTGGTGCGCGCCTACTTCGGCGACCCGGTCCGCGTGAAGATCCAGGCCGGCGGCGACGAGGAGTCGCACAGCGCCACCATCCACGGCATGAAGTGGCTGCAGGGCGGCTCCGGGCTACGGCTTCGCGCCCAACTCGGGCTGGCGGAACTCGCAGCACGCCGGCATCTCCGAGCAGTTCACCTTCGCCTCGCCGGCGCTCTCGGCCCTGAACGGGCTCGCGCAAGGCCGACCAGCTCTGGGCCATCAACACCAGCGAGGACGGCTACTGGAACGGCACCTGGGGCCTCATGCGCACCTACAAGGGCGCGCAGCCGACTCCTGCCTCCGCTCCCCAACGGCGCTCCCCTTCCCTTCAAGCTGGGAAACGCGGCCACCTTCAACGGGGTCTGCCCGAAGACCGCGGTCACCCGCGCGCTCGACGTCACCGCCGTGCTCGCGAACGACGTGCTCGCGAACGCGGTGGGCGCCACCATCGTCCCGAACGACGGGACCGAGCGGATGAACGTCGGCGCCAAGAACGCGGCGGGCGTCTCGGCGCTGAACCCGAACGGCGGGACGCTCGTCTACAACCCGCGGGAGACCTCGGTCGGCACGCGGCAAGACCGGCGCGCTCCACGACCCGACGGCGATGATCTCGTCAAGACGGCCGACCTCGTCGCCCGCAACCCGGCCGACAAGGCCTGCCTCCGCGAAGGGGAAGCTCGACCCGACGCTGCCGGCCTGCCCGGTCATGCTGAAGGCCGGCGCGCCGGTGGAGCCCATCGTCCTCCGCGCCGCCGCCGGGGAGTGCATGGTCGTCACCCTGCGCAACCGGCTGCCCGCCATCGCCCCCGACCTGGCCGGCTACCAGCACCTGCCCGGCATCGTCACCCGCGACGTCAGCGCGGTGCGGCGGCCCGACCACCTTCAACAACAACCTCATCCGCCCCTCCAGCTGGTCGGCCTGCACCCCTCGCTCGTGGCCTTCGACGTCGCCAAGGACAACGGGACGGCGACCGGCCAGAACGGCCTCGGCAGCAACGGCTCGGGACTGCTCGCGCTCCCGGCCAGACCCAGATCTACCGCTGGTACGCCGGCGACCTCAGCCTCGTCCCGGCGACGGGCGGCGCCTACAACATCGTCGCGACGCCGGTCGAGTTCGGCGGCACCAACCTCGCCCCGGCCGACATGATCAAGCAGGGGCAGAAGGGGCTCGTGGGCGCCATCGTCATCGGCCCCACCGGCCGACCTGGACGGAGTTCGACACGGCCGCCGACCACCAGCAGTCGGCGAACGCCACCGCCACGCGCGCCACCCGCGCGAGCGCCACCCTGTCGCCGAGCGGCGCAACCGCGACTTCGTGACCGTGATCCAGAAGGGGCTCAACCTCCGCTACAAGGACGGCACGCCGGTGGAGATGTTCGCCGCCGAGGAGGCCATCGCCGAGGACGCCGAGGACTCCGGCCACATGGCGCTCAACTACGGCGCCGAGCCGCTCTGGTTCCGCTTCGGGATGGCTCCCAACTCGCCGCTCACCGGCGGTCACGGGGTCGGCGGCGCCTCCTTCGCCGACGTGCCGAACGCCCACGACGCCTTCTCCAACACGCTCGCGGGGAACCGGGATCCGGCCACGCCGGTGTTCTCCGCGCACGGCGGGCAGCGCAGGTCCGCATGCACCTCCTCCAGCCCACCGGGGTCGAACCGGGCCTCCTCCTTCACCCTCCACGGCCACGTCTGGCAGCGGCGCCGTACGTCTGCCCCGGCTCGGCCAAGGACGGCCTGGCCGGCAAGTGCAAGTCGACCGGCTTCTTCCCCACGCTGGCGGGCGAGGTCGGCTCGAGGGCCATCGGGACGAGTCCGCTCGGCGGCTACACGGGCGCGCAGGACCTGATCCAGCCCGGCTCGCACTTCACGTTGCTCCTGCCCAGCGCGGGTGGCGGCAACGGGGTCCGCGGCGACTACCTGCTCATGGACCGGGCCGGCTTCGGGACGACCAACGGCCTCTGGTCGTTGCTCCGGGTGCAGTGACCATGGACACGTGCCCCGAGTCCTGGCGCTCTCCCTCGCGGCGGTCCTCGCCGCGGGGAGGCGCCCGGGCCGACGCTCCGGCGCCGGCGGGCGGCGCTTCGCGGGTCGTCCGCGACGGCGTCGTGGTGGACTTCACCATCCAGCCCTCGGAGGGCACGCGCAGCGAGGCGCTCGTCGAGGGGGAGTACGCCGACGTGCGGTTCCGCATGACGGACGCCACGAGCGGCCGCCCGGTGCCGGGGCTCAAGCCGGCGGCGTGGATGGACATGTCGGGGGTCGTGGGTGGGAAGGCCGGCGAGCAGCGGGCCTGCAAGGACAAGGTCGCCCTCTACCTCCAGGGAAGCGTGGGCATCCGGCCCATGGTCGACCTGAACAGCTACTACCTCCTCGTGCTGAACCAGGACGCCAGCATCTCGGTCATCGACCCCGTCGTCAGCATGACGGGCAGCACCAGCCTCTTCGCGACCGTCGTCCTGAAGCGTCCCGCCGCCGACTGGGCCAAGGGCGCGGACCAGAAGCGGCTCTACCTCTCCCTGCCCAAGGCCGGGGAGGTCGCGGTGGTGGACGCGGAGACCTTCAAGGTGGTGGGCGGCATCCCGGCCGGCGAGGAGCCGATGCGCCTCGTCCTCCAGCCCGACGGCCGCCGCCTCTGGGTGGGCGACGACGCCCGGGACGGCCGGCAAGGGCGGCGTCACGGTGATCGACACCGAGAGCTCCAAGGTGGTGGCGACCATCCCCACCGGCGCGGGGCACCACGAGATCGCGCTGGCCGGGGACCGGATGGCCTTCGTCACCAACCGCGAGGCGGGGACCGTGACGGCGATCGACGCCCGGACCCTGGAGAGGGTGAAGGACATCCCCACCGGACCGCTCCCCATCGCGGTGGCCTACTCGCCGCTCTCGCGGTCGATCTACGTCGCGGACGGCAAGATCGGGCGTGGTGGCGGTCATCGACCCGGAGCGGCTCGAGGTGGTGGCCCGCATCGACACGAAGCCCGGCCTCGGCCCCCTGCGCTTCACCCAGGACGGCCGGTGGGGCTTCGTCGTGAACCCCTCGGCGAAGACCGTCTTCGTCGCTCGATGCCGCCGAGAACCGGCTCCTCCACTCCATCCCGATGGAGGGGCAGCCCTACCAGGTGACCTTCACCCGGGGCTTCGCCTACTTCCGGCTGCTCGACTCCGAGCAGGTGAAGATGGTGAACCTGCTCTCGCTCGGCGCCGACCGGAAGCCCATCGTCCAGGGCTTCGGCGCGGGGACCGGGCGCTCCCAGGCTGGCCGGCGACCTCTCCGCGGCCGACTCGATCGCGCAGGCGGCCACCGAGGCGGCGGTCTTCGTCGTCGAACCCGGCCGACTCGAACACCTACTTCTACATGGAGGGCATGAACGCCCCCATGGGCAGCTTCGGCGGATACGGCCACGCGGCCCGGGCGGTGACGGTCGTGGACCGCAGCCTCAAGGAGGTCGAGCCGGGCGTCTACTCCGGAAAGGTCCGGGTCCCGGTGGCGGGGCAGTACGACGTCGCCTTCCTGCTCGACAACCCCCGCATCCTGCACTGCTTCTCGACCCAGGCCCGGGAGAACCCTGCGTTGCGCAAGGACGGCCGCGCCACTGACCGCGCAGTTCGTGGACCTCCCGCTCCGCATCCGCCAGGGTGCGCCGGTGACGGTCCGCGTGAAGCTGCTCGACGCCACCAGCCGTGCCCCGCGCACGGGCCTCGCCGACGTCCAGGTGCTCTTCCACGCCACGCCCGGCGGTCCCGCGGGGAGAGGTGGCCGCGAAGGAGGTGGGCGACGGCGTGTACGAGGCGCGCCTGGTCCCCGAGCGGACCGGCGTCCACTACCTGTTCATCGCCGTGCCTTCTCTGAACGTGAAACCAAACCAGCTGCCGTACCGGGGCGTCGTCGTCGAGGGCCCCAGCGCGCAGGCTTCGCACGTGGCTGGCCCCAGCTAGGGAGCGGAACATGCATCGGTCCTCCAGGCTCGTCCCCGCGGTGATCGCCGCCCTCCTCGTCGCCGGCCCGGCCCGCGGCGAGGACGCGGTCGCCGCCCTGCCACGCTCCGGCCGCCGCCGCCACCGACGGCGACCCGCGCCGGCCGTCGCCGGGGCCCGCGTCGAGGTGCCGGACGTGGAGCTCGTCGACCAGGACGGGAAGCCGGTCCGGGTCCGGTCGCTCCTCCTGTCGGGAAAGCCGGTGGTGGTGAGCTTCATCTTCACCACCTGCACGACCATCTGCCCGATGCTCTCGACCATCGTGTCCCGCGTCCAGGCGAACCTGGGCGACCGCGCCGGCCGGGAGGTCTCGCTGGTGTCGATCTCGGTCGACCCGGGCCGCGACACGCCGGCCCGGCTCAAGGCCTACGGGGCCCGCCACCAGTCGGGTCCGGGCTGGACCTGGCTCACCGGCGGTCGCGGCGCGGTGGAGCAGGTGCTGCGCGGCATGGGCGCCTACACGTCGAGCTTCGCCGATCACCCGCCCGATGGTCCTCGTCGGGGACGGCGCCGGGCGGCTGGACGCGGCTGAACGGCTTCCCCAGCCAGGCGGCCATCGTGGCCCAGGTCGACGCCTACGCCGCGGGATCGCGACGCCAGCCGGTCGCGACGACCGCGAAGGGAGACTGACGTGGCCCGACGCCTGCTCGCCGCCCTCCTCGCCTGCGCCCTCGGCCTCCCGGCCGTGGCCGCCGAGCCGGCGGCTCCACCCGCCGCGAAGGCCCCGTCCCGGGAGGAGAAGGCCCGCGGCTACTTCACCGACACCGTCCTCTACGACCAGGACGGCCGGGCGGTCCGCTTCTACTCCGACGTCCTCCAGGGCAACGTGGTGGTGGTGAACTTCATCTTCACCCGCTGCACCGAGGCCTGCCCGCTCCTCACCCGCCGCATGAACGGCGTCCGGCGAGACCTCGGAGACCGCTTCGGCCGCGAGGTCCGCTTCGTCTCCATCAGCGTCGACCCCGAGTTCGACACGCCCCAGGAGATGCGCAAGTTCGCCGAGAAGCAGGAGGCCGCCTACACGGGCTGGACCTGGCTCACCGGCAAGAAGGAGGACGTGGATCGGGTCCTGGCCAAGCTCGGCGAGGTGGTGGCGAGCCCGGGCGACCACTCCACTGGCTTCCTGGCCGCCAACGTGCGAACAGGACACTGGACCAGGATCCGGCCGGATGCGTCGCCCGCCATCGTTGCGCAGCGGGTACGCGACCTCGCCGACGAGGACGCGAAGCGTGGAACGGAAGGCGCGACCGGGCCGAGTGCCTCCCGCTGAGCCGACTCGACGGCGCGGCGGCGCTCCTGCTCGCCGCCGTGGCGGTCGTCGTGCTGGGAGGAGCCGCGGCCTGGTTCCTCCTGGGCGACTCCCCCGACGAGCCCTCGGAGGTGGCGGCCCCGGCGGTACCCGCATCCCCGGGCCCCTCCCGCGAGCCGACGCCGACGGAGATCGCGGACCCGGACGAGGCGCGGCGCGCCGCGGAGAAGCTGGAGAGTCGCGAGCGCTACGTGGCGATCCGCAGCGCCTTCCAGGCGAAGCAGGGCGAGACGCCCGCCTCCCGGGCCCGCCTCGAGCCGGCGCTCGACGCGCTCTGGCCGGCCCGGCCCAGGACCTTCGGCCTCGTCTGCCGCGAGGCCATCTGCCGCATCGATCTTCCCGCTCCGCTGGAGGCGACCCGGCCGGCTCTCGCGGCGGATCCGGGCGTGCGGGCCGTCGCCGACGGCGTCCACCTCGATCCGGACGGCGCCGATCCCGGCGGGCTACGTGCTCCTCCCTCCGGTGAACGCCGCTCCGGGCGGCGACGTGCTCGCCGAGGTCGAGCGGGAGTTCCTTCGCTCGACCGAGGCCCGGGAGTGCCTCTCCCGCGTCGGCGCCGTGGGTTCGGTCGAGTACGAGCTCCGTGTCGATCCCTCCGGCTTCACCTACCGGACGCGCACCGACCTCCCCCGCGAGGTGCAGGACTGCGTCGAGGCCGTGCTCGGCGGGATCATCGACCAGCACCCAGGTTCCCCCCGACGTGAAGACCGCCTCCCTCAACCTCTCGCTCCGCCGGTGAGGCCACCCCTGCCCCGCCACCTCGCGAGCCCGCTCCTCGCCGCGCTGGCGCTCCTCGCCGCGACGCCGGCCCCGGCGCTCGAGTTGACGCCCCGTGAACAGGCGGGGAAGCGCATCTACCTCACCGGCGAGAGCCCGTCCGGCGGCGAGATCGTGGTGAAGCTGGGGCGGGACGGTTCGACCCTGCCCGGCAGCGTGGCGCCCTGCGGCAGCTGCCACGGCGCCGACGGGCAGGGGCGCCCGGAGGGTGGCGTGCGCCCCTCCGCGGTCCGGTGGTCGGACCTCTCGACGCCCTACGGCCACACCCACCCCGGCGGCCGCAAGCACCCCCCCTTCACCGAGGCCACCCTGGCCCGGGCGCTGCGGGAGGGGCTGGACCCGGCCGGCAACCCGCTCGACGTCTCCATGCCGCGCTACGCGATGACCGACGAGGACCTGGGCGAGCCTGGCTCGCCTACCTCCGCAGGCTGGAGGAGGACCTCGATCCCGGCATCGCGGCGGACGCACTCCGCATCGGGACGATCCTGCCGACCTCCGGTGCGCTCGCCGACGTGGGCCTCCCCATGCGCGCCGTCCTGGCCGGGTGGTTCGACGCGCTCAACCGGCGCGGCGGCGTCCACGGCCGGAAGGTCGAGCTCGTGGTGGCCGGATACGACTCCGACCGGGCGGACGGCGTGGCGGCCGCCCGCGACCTCCTCCGGGAAGGGCGGGTCCTCGCGCTCGTGTCGGGGCTCTACCCCGCCGCCGAGCCGGAGGTGGCCTCCCTGGTGGGCGCGGCGCGCGTCCCCATGGTCGGGCCCTTCAGCCTCTTCGCCCGCACCGACGACGTCGCGGGCGCCTGGATCTTCCACCCGGCGGGCGGACTCCGGGAGCAGGCGCGGGCGCTCGCCGTCTTCGTGGTTCGCGAGCCCGGGAAGGGCCCGAGGCGGTTCGCCGTGGTCCACGCGCCGGAGGCTCCCTACGCCGATGCCGCGCGAGCCGCCGCCGAGGAGTTCCGCGCGCGTGGCGCTCCCCTTCCCGAGGTCCTCCCGCTCTCCGCGGGACCGCAGCGGGTGGCGGACCGGCTGCGCAAGGGGGACCTCGACGCGGTCCTCGTCCTCGCCGGCGACGCGGCGCTCGAAGGGCTGGCCAGCGCCCTGCCCGCCACGGGCCGCACGCCGCCGCTGCTGGCCTCGGGGACGCTGGCCGGCCGCGCCGCGACCCAGCTGGCCGGGCGCCATCCCGGCAAGGTGTTCCTCGCCTTCCCGGGCTCGCCGTCCGACGAGTCCGCGGCCGCCGCGCAGGAGCTGGCCCGGCTGCGCGAGGCAGCGGGCGCGACGGGGCGCTCGCGCGCCTCCCAGGCCTCGGCCGTCGTGGACGCGGTGGTGCTGGTGGAGGGGCTCAAGCGGGCCGGGCGCGCGCTCAGCCGCGAGAAGCTCGTCGAGAGCCTCGAGGCGCTGCACGCCTTCGAGACCGGCCTTTCACCACCGGTCACCTTCGGCCCCGACCGTCGCATCGGGGCGCTGGGCGCCCACGTCGTCCGCGTGGACCCGGCCGGAAAGTCCTTCGTGCCGGTGGGCGGCTGGATCTCCCTGGAATAGCGCGCCGCGCCCCGGCTACCGCAGGCTCCAGCGCCTCCGCCCCGTGGCCGGGCGCATCCCGGCGTCGAGCCTCTGCCCCGGCTTGAGCCTTCCGGTGCGCCGCAGCGCCTCCTCGATGAGGGGACGGCTCTTCGGATCGCCCCAGCGGATGAGCGCCTTCTGGGTGCGCTTCTCCCGCATGTCGCGCACCACGTGCACCGGCTTCCCGCTCATGGGGTGGTAGCCCGACCACTGGATGTCGGAGGCGAGCGTCATGGGCGTGGGCATGAAGTCCTGCACCTGCTGCGGCTTCCAGCGGTTCTTCTGGAGGTACTCCATGAGCTGGACGGCGTGCTCGGTGGTGGCGCCCGGGTGGGAGGAGATGAAGTACGGGACCAGGTACTGCTCCTTGCCGGCCTTCCTCGAGTAGCGCTCGAACTCGCCGCGGAACTGCTCGAACTCGGCCGGGCCGGGCTTCTTCATGACCGCGAGGACGTCGTCGCAGACGTGCTCGGGAGCCACCTTGAGCTGGCCGGACACGTGGTGTCCGATGAGCTCCTCGAGGTAGGCCTGCCCGTTCTTCCTGTCGTGGTGGGCGAGATCGTAGCGCAGGCCGGAGCCCACGAAGGCGTGCTTCACGCCCTTCACCGCCCGTGCATCCCGGTACAGGTCCACGAGCGGCCCGTGGTCCACCGCGAAGAACTGGCACACGCTGGGGTACACGCAGGAGGCGCGGCGGCAGGCGGCGTGGGCCTCGGCGCTGGTGCAGCCCATCTGCCACATGTTGGCGGTGGCTCCGCCCAGGTCGGTGATGGTGCCCCGGAACTTGGGGTCCCTGGTGAGGGTCTCGATCTCGCGGATCACGCTGCCGTGGCTGCGCGAGGAGACGTCGCGCCCCTGGTGCTCGGTGATGCAGCAGAAGGCGCACCCGGCGGCGCAGCCGCGCAGGATGGCCACGCTCCAGCGGATCTGCTCGAGCGCCGGGATGTGGGCGCCGCCGTAGCTCGGGTGCGCGTCGCGCGCGAAGGGGAGCTCGTGGACGGCGTCGAGCTCCTCGGTGGAGGGCGGCGGCATGGGCTCGTTCACCACCACGTGCCGCTCGGCGGCGCCGCGCCCGTGGCGCTGCACCATCACGCGCGCGTTCTCGTGGTTGTGCTCGAGGTGGTAGAGCCGGGAGAAGTGCGCGAAGGAGCGCTTGTCCGAGGCGACCTCCTCGAAGGCCGGGAGCACGAGCGTCTTGCGCGCCCGACCCTCCAGGCCGGCCATCGCCAGGTCGGCCACCGCCACCGCCGTGCCCGGCACGTCGACGAGCCCGCAGACGTCCTCGCCCGAGGCCAGCCGCCGGGCGATCTCGACGATGGGCTTCTCCCCCTGGCCGTAGACGAGCAGGTCGGCGCCGCTGTCGACGAGCACCGAGGGTCGAACCCGGTCGTCCCAGTAGTCGTAATGGGCGATGCGCCGGAGCGAGGCTTCCACCCCGCCGATCACGATCGGCATCGTCGGCCCGAAGGCCCGTCGCGCCAGCCGGGAGTAGACCGTCACCGCCCGGTCGGGGCGCCGGCCCGCCTCCCCTCCCGGAGTGTAGGCGTCGTCGGAACGGGGCCGCTTGTGGGCCGTGTAGTGGTTGACGAGCGAGTCCATCGCACCGGCGGTGATCCCCACGAACAGGCGCGGACGCCCCAGGCGAAGCAGGTCCTCCGGCGTGTCCCAGCGCGGCTGGGCCACGATTCCCACCCGGAAGCCCCGCGCCTCGAGCACCCGGCCGACGACCGAGGCCCCGAAGGCGGGGTGGTCCACGTAGGCGTCGCCGGTGACGAGGAGGACGTCGATCCCGTCCCAGCCTCGGGCGGCGACCTCGTCTGGGAGCATGGGCAGGAACCGGCCGGGCGTATCCACGGGACATACATGTCCCCACGTGGCCCGGCGATCAAGCGCCCCCGGCTTTTTGACCGATGGCCCTCGCGGCGGTATGATCCGTCAGTTCAAGCCGGCACACACGCCCATGATCGACATCCAGGAAGCCACCAGGCAGCTCCGCGAGCTCGACGAGAAGCTCCGGGAAGGCGGGCTCACGCCGGAGGAGCGGGCGCGATGGGAGGAGCTTCGCGCCGTCGCCGGAGACGAGCCCGTGTCCGAGGAGCCGACCGGCGTCCTCTGGGACGAGGGACCCGTCGAGCAGCCGGCCGACCCGCTTCCCGACCTCGTGTCCGGGAGCCCAGCCGAGCTGGCCGCCTGGGAGGTCCCGGTCCCTCCGCCGGCCGGATCCGTCCCACCGCCCCTCCCCCCGCCCGACCCGTCCTACGCGGCGGTGGTCGTGGAGGAGCCGGAGGAGGCCATCCTGGAGGTCGGCGACGAGGACGTGGAGGAGGTCGTCGTCTCCACGGACGCGCCCGACGCCCCGGTCGCGGTGGCCACGGTCTCCTGGATCGACGAGGACGGCCCGGAGGACGAGGTCGTCTCCCTCGACGCCCTGCTCGCCACTCCGCCCCCGGCCAACGCCGAATCGCTGGCTCCGCCGCTCCCGCCCCCCTTGCCCCTGCATCCCGTGCCTCCGCCCGCGCCAGCGCAGATCGCCGCTCCGCCCCTGCCGGCGGCGCCCGACCCGTTCGCTCCCTCGCCGTCGTTCGTCTCCGGCGACCACCGCGTCGTGCTCCACACGCTGGAGGGGCAGGTGCTGCGCGGCTCCCTCGCCAACGCCGACCTCGGCGATCCCGAGCTTCCCCTCATCCAGCCCAACGGCGCGGTGGCGCGGATTCCCGCCGGGCACGTGAAGGCCATCTTCTTCATGCTGCCGGCCGGGGAGCGCCCGCCCACGGCCGCCGGGACGCGGGTGCGGGTCGTCTTCGGCGATGGCCGGCAGGTCTCCGGCCTCTCCCCCGACTACTCACCCGACTCGCCGGGGTTCTTCGTGCTGCCGCTCGACGGCCGGACCAACACGGAACGTGTCTGGGTCTACCGCGGCAACGTCCGGCAGATCACCATCGGGTAGCGCCGTACAGTTGAGCCAGGTCCGGTCGGGATCCCGATCGACGTGGATCACCTCGAACCGCCCGCGCTTCTTCCGGCGCGGCAGGCGAATGCCGCGCAGCCACTGCCCGGGGCCCTTCCCGCTCACGTGCAGCCACGCCACCCCCTCGGCGAGGAGGTGCGGGACGAAGGCGGCGACGCCGGTGAAGAGGGCGAAGAGCACCGTTGCGCCCACCGTGACCCAGACGAGCGTCTTGCCCGAGATCGGCACCGCGAAGAAGAGGAGGATCTGCCGGAACGGGTGGTTGAGCCCCCAGGCCACGACGAGCGCGTCGAGCACCGCCCAGAAGCCGGCGAAGGGGTACGTGTCCAGCGCCGGCCACAGGAGCGCGAGCAGCGTGGCCAGGAGCGCGGCCACCGCCGGGATGGCGAAGTAGGTGACGAGGAAGCGCCGCTCGCCCCAGGCCTCGACGAGGTCGCGGCCGAACCAGTACAGGACGAGACCGCCGAAGAGCAGGTTGAGCGGGTTGTCCTCGACGAGGACCCAGGTGACGAGCCGCCAGACCTGGCCGCTCCGCACCGCGGCCGTCTGCAGGGTCAGGAGGGAACGAACCGGGTAGCCGAGCTGGTCGGCGAGCGCCCCGGCCAGGCTCACCACCACCGTCGCCACGATCAGCCCACCCACCGTCGGAGGGACGCGCCCTCCGAAGGCGAGGGGATTGCCGGCGCGACCGAAGGACATCCCTACGGTCCTCGCGGCCGGAAGAAGAGGATGATCGTCAGGCAGTGGAACTGCTTGTCCGACGAGAGCGTGACCGTCTTGTCGACGATCTCCAGCTCCGGGTGCTTGGCGAGCCAGTTGTTGATGGTGTCGCTCATGGCATCCCGGTCGCGCGCCAGCGTCGCCGAGAACACCTTGCACCCCGTGAACTTCTCCATGGTCGCCACCTCGCCCCGAGCCTACAGCGCCTCGACGATGACCGCGATACCCTGTCCGCCGCCGATGCAGGCGCCGGCCATGCCGAACCGGCCGCCCCGCTGCCGGAGCGCGTGGATCAGGTGCAGGGTGAGCCGGGCCCCGCTGGCCCCGAGCGGGTGCCCGACCGCGATGGCTCCCCCGTCCACGTTGGTGCGGTCTCGCGGCAGCCCGAGCTCCTTCTCGACCGCCAGGTACTGGGGTGCGAAGGCCTCGTTCACCTCGAAGAGGTCGAAGTCTGCGAGCTTCGCGCCGGCCCGGGCCATGGCGTTCCGGAAGGCCGGGACCGGGCCGATGCCCATGACCGTGGGGTCCACGCCGGCCACTCCCCAGTTGACGAGGCGGGCCAGCGGCTTCGCCCCGCGCCGGTCGGCCTCCGCGCGGCTCATGACGACCAGCATGGCGGCACCGTCGGCCACCCCGCTCGCCGCCCCGGCGTGGATGACGCCGTCCTTCTTGAAGATCCTGGGGAGCTTCCGGAGCCCCTCCACGGTGGTCTCCGGGCGGGGGTGCTCGTCCTTGTCGAAGGTCACCTTGCCCTTTCGGGTCTCCAGCTCGACCGGCGCGATCTCGTCCCGGAAGCGCCCCGCCGCCTGGGCCTCCGCGGTTCGCCGCTGGGAGAGGACGCTGAACGCGTCCACCTCGTCCTGGGTGATCGCGTACTGCTCGGCGAGCTTCTCGGCGGTGAGCGCCATCGGCATCCTGGCCTGGGTGTCGGTGAGCGCCGTCCAGAGCGCGTCCTCGATGGCCGGGGTCTTTCCGAGCGGCACGCCGAAGCGCCCGCCGCGCAGGACGTAGGGCGCCTGGCTCATCGACTCGGTCCCGCCCGCCAGCACCGCCTCGGCCTGTCCGGTGGAGATCTGGAGCGCGCCCTGCACCACCGCCTCGAAGCCGGACCCGCACAGCCGATTCACGATCAGTGCTGGGGTCTCGACGGGGACCCCCACCCGGAGCCCGACGTGCCGGGCCAGGTAGATGGCGTCGGCGGAGGTCTGCAGGACGTTGCCCACCACCACGTGTCCGATGGCGTCGGCGGGCAGGCCGGCCTCGCGGAGCGCCGCCCCCGCCGCGTGGACGGCCAGGTCGGTGGCGGAGAGGTCCTTCAGCGCGCCGCCGAAGGTTCCGAACGGGGTGCGGCGGCCGGCGACGAAGACGATCTCCTGCGGGGTGGCGGAACGCATGCAAACCTCCAGGTTCAGGGCGCGGAGCGCGATCGGACGAGCGAGGCGAGGCAGTAGGCGAGGATGGCGACGGCGACGAAGGTGTTCCCGAGGTAGACGGCGAAGCGGCTGCGAAGCTCCTGCCCGCCGATCCCCCGGTACCAGGTGCGGCTGGCGGCGTCGCGCCCGGGGAGGTCGCGCGCCGGCAGGGCCGGCCCGTGCACCACGGCGAGCCGCGCCACGGTGCGCCGGTGGATCTCGAGCACCTGGTGGAGCGCGGTGCCGGGGAGGCCGGCCACCTCGCCGCCGCGTCCCGCACGCGTGGCCCTGGCGTGGTTGGCGGTGAGGGCGGCCGCGCCGTCCGGGAAGGTGGAGAGGAACTGCACGCGGGCCACGTCCCCGGTCCGGGGGGGCATCTCGAACACGTCGGCGAAGACCACCCCGTCGGCCTCGGCGAACGCCTCGGAGCGGAGCATGAGCCCCCGCAGCGGTCCGTCCTCGACCCGGCTCCCCAGGCGCCGGAACCCGAGCGGCTGGAGCACCTCGGCCGCCGCTCCCTGCGCCTCGGTGGGGAGCGGTCCGCCCGTCGTGGACCGGGAGGAGACGAGCGACGGGGCCACGGCCAGCAAGCCCCGCCTTCCGTAGCGGAGGATCATCATCGCGGCGTAGAAGCCCGCGAGCGCGAGGAGGATGGTCACGACGCGGTGGCGGCCTCGGCCGCCTTCTTCTTCCCCACGATGCGGGCCGCGATGATGCCGACCTCGTAGAAGACGATCATGGGCGCCGCCATGAGGAAGAGGTTGAAGGGATCCCCGGTGGGCGTGATGATCGCCGCCACGATCACGTTCACGATCCAGGCGTGGCGGCGGTACCTGGCCAGGAACTCGGGGGTGACGACGCCGATCATGGCCAGGAAGGCGATGATGACCGGGATCTCGAAGACCACGCCGAAGCCGAGCATCATGGCGAGCACCAGCGTGAGCTGCTCGCGCATGGTGAGGATGGGCTTCATGTCCGGCCCGGCGATCGAGGTGAGCGCCGGGAAGGCGAAGGGCATCACCACGAAGTAGGTGAAGGCCACGCCGCAGTAGAAGAGCAGCGTCCCGACGGCGACGAACGGGATGACGAGCTTCTTCTCCCGCTTGTACAGGCCCGGGGCGATGAAGAGCCAGACCTGGAAGAGCACCCAGGGGGCCGCCAGGAAGAGCCCGCCGTAGAGCGAGACCTTGAGGTAGACGAGGAAGGGCTCGAGGGAGCTCGTGTAGTTGAGGGCTCGCTGCCCCTCGGGGAGCGCGTCGAGCACGGGCTGCATCACGTAGCGGAAGAGGCGCTCGGAGAACCAGCCGGCGACGGCCACCCCCACGGCGATGCCGAGGAGCGCCCGGACGAGCCGGATGCGAAGCTCGGTGAGGTGGTCGAAGAAGGAGGCCCGGACCTCACCCTCCGGGGGAGGGGTCTCGGTCCCTTCGGCCGGCGCTTTTTCGGCCTCGTCGCTCATGAGAGCTGGGTCGGGCCGTCGGAGGCCCGC
Organism: uncultured delta proteobacterium; assembly: GCA_963818535.1. GTDB lineage: Bacteria > Myxococcota > Myxococcia > Myxococcales > Anaeromyxobacteraceae > CAIOAK01. Next base: position 311,223 of record CAWFSM010000001.1, read on the forward strand.
GCCGGATCGTCGGGAGGTTCGGCGTCGGTGCTCGGGGCCGCCCCTGGCGACGCGGCCGCGGGCGGCGGGACCGGCTCGGCGAGCGCAGCGTCGAGTCCGGGCACGTTGTCGACGCTGGCCGCCGGCACCGGCTCGGGGGGCCCGGCGGGCACGGGGGCCGCCGCGGAGGGGGGGGTGATCCGGGGGCGCGCCGCCTTGCGCTCGTCGGCGTAGAGCTCCTGCTCGAACTGCCCCTTCAGGTCGTCGGTGGCCTTCTTGAAGTCGCGAAGGCCCTTGCCCAGCTGCTTCGCGACCTCGGGGAGCTTCTGCGGCCCGAGGAGCACGAGCGCGAGCACGAGGATGACCAGGATTTCGCCGAAGCCGAGGCCGAACATTGGACGGCGTGGTTATATCACGGCATGCCCTGCTGGCTCGTCAAGACGGAGCCCACGACGTACGCGTTCGACGACCTGCGCCGCGATCGGAAGACGCGCTGGGACGGTGTTTCCAACGCGCAGGCCCAGGCCAACCTCCGCGCCATGCGGGAGGGCGACGAGGTGGTCGTCTACCACTCCGGGCAGAAGCTGGCGGTGGGCCTCGCGCGGGTCGCCCGGGGCCCCTACCCCGATCCCGGAGACCCGGACGGCAAGCGCGTCGCCGTGGACCTGGCGGCCGGCGCGCCGCTGCCGACCCCGGTCCCGCTCGAGGCGCTGCGCGGGGAGAAGGCCTTCGAGGACTCGGCGCTCCTGCGCCAGGGAAGGCTGTCGGTGGTCCCGCTCTCGGTGGCGCAGTGGAAGGTGCTGCGGAAGCTGGGAGCGAAGAGGGCGCGGGAGCGTGGGAAGCTTGCGCCGTCCACGAAGTAGACGGCGCCGCAGTCACTCCGAGAAGAGGTCGTGCACGTCGACCTTGGTCGCGCCGGCCTCGCCCGGGGCCTGGGCGACCGGCTCGGTGCCCTCCAGGTAGGGCTCGAGCACGCCCGGCTGGAAGGGCTCCACCGCCTCCCCGGTCTTCGGGTCGATGCGGACGAAGACGATCCCGGCGGGCACGGGGAAGTCGGGCTGCGGCCGGTCGCGCAGCGCGGCCTGCATGAAGGCGAGCCAGATGGGGAGCGCGGCCCTGCCGCCGGTCTCGGCGCGGCCGAGCGGCTGCTCGTTCTTGTCGAACCCGAGCCAGACCCCGGCCACCTTGTCGGCGGTGTAACCCAGGAACCAGGTGTCGAAGGAGTCGTTGGTGGTGCCGGTCTTTCCGGCGACCGGCTTCCCGAGCTTCGCCGCCTGGGCGCCGGTGCCCACGGTGGCCACCTCGTGCATGAGGTGCTGGAGCACGTAGGCGGCCCGCTGCTCGACGACGCGCACCGGCTCTTCCCGCACCTCGGCGTATCCCCCGGCCAGCCGCTCGGAGAGCGGCGCCCAGGGATCGGTGGGGGCGATGCGGTCCTCGAGGAGGCGACCCTCCCGGTCCAGCACCCGCTTCACCAGCACCGACGGGCGCTTCACTCCCTGGCGATCGAGCACCGCGTAGACGTCCACCAGGTCGAAGAGGGTCGCGCAGGAGCTCCCGAGCGCGCTGCCCAGCTCCGACTTGACCGGCGAGGTGATGCCGAGCGACGCGGCCCACGACCCCAGGAAGCCCGGTCCCATCTTGCGGGACAGCATCTCGGCGGTCTTCACCGCGGGGATGTTCATCGACGAGATCACCGCGGAGCGGAGCGGAACCTCGCCCTTGAAGTCCTCCCCGAAGTTCTGCGGCTTCCAGGAGCGCTCCGCGTCGCGGAAGACCACCGGCGCGTCGGTGAGCATGGTGGAGGGGGTGAACCCCAGCTTCTCGATGGCCGCGGAGTAGAGGATGGGCTTGAAGGCGCTGCCGGGCTGCCGGCAGGCCTGGAAGGCGCGGTTGAACTCGGAGGCCTCGAAGTCGTAGCCGCCCACCATGGCGTCGACGTAGCCCGTGCCCGGGTCCTGCGAGACCAGCGCCCCCTGCAGCCGGGGCTCCTGCTCCAGCGCCAGCAGCAGCGGCGCGTCCGGCACGTCGGCCGGCTTGCCCGACTTCGCCGCCTTCTCCAGCGCGACGAGCTCGTCCCGGTTCACCCGGCGCACCACCACCACGTCGCCGGCCCGGAGCGCGCCGGACGGGCGGTCGATCATTGCGTACTCCCAGTGAATCTGGGAATTGGGCGACCGGGCCCAGCGCATGCCGGCGATGGGGAGCACTCCCTGCTCGTCCCCCACCTCGACCCGGACCAGCCGGCTGGCGTCGTTCACCGCCGACACGATCCCCACCGCGTAGTCTCCGGGGCGGAGCGAGCCGGCCGGCCAGGCCTGCGCGAGCCGTCGCCGCAGCGCCTCGCGCTCGGCGCCCTCCACCCGCGCCACCGGTCCCCAGTAGCCCTGGCGCCGGTCGACCTCCAGGAGTCCCCGCAGCATGGCGTGCTGGGCGGCCCGCTGCTCGTCGAGGTCCATGGCCGTCTCGACGCGCAGTCCGTCCCGCAGCACGCGCGGGTTGCCGTGGCGGTCGACGATGCGGCGGCGCACCGCCTCCGCGTAGAAGGGCGCCACCTCCCGGAACGGGTCGTCGATGCCGTGCACCCGGACCGGCGACTCGTCGGCGGCGCGCCGCTCCTCCTCGGTGATGGCGCCGTCCTCGCGCATGCGGCGGAGCACGTAGCTTCGCCGCGTCCGGGCGGCCTCGGGGTGGAGCACCGGCGAGTAGCGGCTGGGCGCCTGGGGCAGCCCGGCGAGCAGCGCCGCCTCGGGCAGGGTGAGCTCCCCGACGGTCTTCCGGAAGTAGTTCTCGGACGCCGACTCGATCCCGTAGCTGTGGTGCCCCAGGTAGACCCCGTTCAGGTACAGCCAGAGCAGCTCCTCCTTGCCGAAGGCCCGCTCCAGGCGAGCCGCCAGGATGGCCTCGCGCCCCTTGCGCCGCAGGTTCTTCCGCGTGCCCTCGGCGAAGCCCTCGGAGGAGACGAGCAGGGCCTTGGCGGTCTGCTGGGTGATGGTGGAGCCGCCCTGGATCTTCTTCTTGAGCACGTAGGTGTTCACGCCGGCCCGCAAGGTCCCCAGCCAATCGACGCCGTGGTGCTGGAAGAAGTTCTTGTCCTCGGCGGCCAGGAAGGCCTGCACCACGTGACGCGGGATCCGCTCGTAGGGAACCACCCGGCGCCGTTCCTCGAAGAGCTCGCCGATCACCTGCCCGTCGGCGCTCGTGATCTCCGTCACCACCGGCGGCCGGTACTCGGCGAGCGACTCCACCGACGGCAGGTCGCGGGAGAGCCAGAAGTAGCCGGCCACGGCGGCGGCCAGCGCCGCGTTGCCGAGCGCGAGCCCGAGGAAGGCCGTCCAGCGCAAGGCCGTGCGCCACCAGGGGCGCCGCGGCGGCACCCCGTGGAGCACCAGCTTCTCCCCGTCCGGGGTGGGCTTGTCGGCCATCCAGGGTGACTGTAGGCAGGGTGCGGCGGCGGATCAAATCCGCTTCGCGCCCGGAGCGCCGCGCGCCGCGGCTCCGGGAGGGGCCTCGAGGTTGGCGCGCCCCAGGACCTCGACCAGCTCGGGGGGAAGCGGGGCCTCGAGCCGGAGCGGGGCGCCAGTGACGGGGTGCGGCACCTGGAGCTTCCAGGCGTGGAGGAACATGCGCCGGAGCCCCCAGCGGGCGCGCGCCTCGCGGTTGAAGGCGAAGTCCCCGTAGCGCCGGTCTCCCGCCACGGGGTGGCCGAAGGCCTGGAGGTGCCGGCGGATCTGGTGGGTGCGCCCGGTCTCGATGTGCACCCGGAGCAGGGAGGCGTCCCGGTTCGCGGAGATCACCTGCCAGCGGGTGAGGGCGTCCTGGAACTTCACCCCTCGCTGGTCCTTGGAGCGGGTGGTCTGCTCGTGCTCGGAGAGCGGCAGGTCGATCGTGCCCGCGCCGGTCGAGAACTTCCCCTTGGCGAGCGCCAGGTAGGCCTTGCGCACCTCGTCACCCTCGGTGAAGAGCTCGCCGAGCCGGACCATGGCCTTGCGGGTCTTGGCCACCAGCACCACCCCGCTCGTGTCGCGGTCGAGCCGGTGGGCCGGGCTGGGCTTGAACTCCCCGGGCGGAAGGTCGGCGGGGACGCGCAGGTGGGAGCGCACCTCGTCGACCAGCGTGGCCCCTTCGATGCCGCTCCCCGGGTGGGCGGCCAGTCCGGCCGGCTTGTCCACCACGAGGAGATGCTCGTCCTCGTGGAGGATGCCGAAGGTGCGCCTCGCCGGGCGCGGCCCCCGGGCCGCTGCGTCGGCCGGGACGAGGAGGCGCTCCTCGTCGCCGCGGATGGCGATCTTGTCGCCCTCGGCGAGGAGCTGCTCCGCCTTCCCGCGCAGCCCGTTCACACGGACCTTCTTGGTCCGGAACATCTTGTAGACGTGGGAGAGGGGCACGCCGGACAGCGCACGGCGCACGTACTTGTCGAGGCGTTGCCCTGCGGCGTCGGCACTGACGGTGAGTTCGATCAAAAGAGCTCCATCTGCGGGGATTCCTCGAGCGCGTCGGCTCGGATCCCCTCGCGCCGAAGCTCCTTGGCGAACGGCTCGGCGTGGCCGTGCATGGTGAAGACCCGGGAGGCCCCGGTGGCCCTGGCGTAGCGAAGGAGCGACGGGAAGTCGGCGTGGTCGGAGAGCGGGAAGGACGCGTCGACGCCACCGTACCAGCGGGCGCCGTCGAGCGCCCAGCCGGTGAGCACGGCCGTGCGCCGCGGGCGGATCCGGGCGATGGCCGCCGAGCGGGCGAGCTGGGGCGGGACCACGACAATCTCGCCGGGAGCCGGGCCCTCCGGACCGAGGAGCCGCACGTTCGGGAGCGGAACCCCCTGCTCCTCGTAGACCTGGTTCACGGCGTGGATGGTGGCGTGCGCGCGGCAGGGGTAGCCCAGCTCGCCGAAGTGCTTCAGCACCTCCTGCGCCTTGCCGAGCGAGTAGCCGAGCAGGACCGGGGTGGCGCCGTCCGAGAGCGCGTCGTCGACGAAGCGGCGCACCGACGCGAGCACCTCCTCCTTGGGAGGGAACACGTACTTCGGCAGCCCGAAGGTCGACTCCATGAGGAGCACGTCGCAGGGCATCACCTCGGCGGGCTCGGCGGTGCGGGTGGGCTCGGTGCAGAGATCGCCCGTGTAGCCCACGGTCAGGCCGCCGGGGAGGGTGATGCGGATCTGGGCCGACCCGAGCACGTGGCCCGCGGCGAACAACTCGAGCGTGAGCTCCCCCAGGCCGAAGGGGGCCCGGTAGTCGGCGGGGAGCACCTCGCCCCCCTTGCGGTCGCCCAGCCGATGACGGGCGAGCGCCGCGGTGGGGCGCGTGGCGATGGTGCGCTCGTGGCGTCCCAGGTGGTCGGCGTGGGCGTGGCTGACGAAGCCGCAGGGCCGCTTGCGCCGGGCGTCGAGGTAGAGCCCGGTCCCGCGGACGCGGAGCTCGCCGGCGATGAGCTCGATGGGGGAACGGCGCACCGGGGTGATCTAGCAGGGGGGGCTGTCTTTCGCCTCCCAGTGTCCCGACCCAGGCGAGATGGCGCTCGCAGTAGCCATCCTGCCTGGGTCGAGGCACTACGCAGCGGACGAGGTCATCGCCGCGCGCAGGAGCGCCTGGTGCGCGGCGTCCTGCGACGCGAGGGAGGCGAAGAGCCGCTCGACCTCGGGCACGGCGCAGCGGGCCAGCTCCTGGACGTGGACGGAATGGAACCGGTCCTCCATCGACACCAGGCGCTCGAGCACCGGCGCGGCGTCGGGCGGCGACGGTAGTCGCTCGAAATCCCTGCGCATGGTCTCGATCTCGGCGGCCATCGTCTCCAGATCCGCGCAGGCCCGCTCGACGACGTCCGGCGGCCAGGGCGACTTCCCCCCGTGCCGCCCGAGCAGGCGGATGCGCATGACGTGCTGCCCCTCCTCCGCCGCGAGCCGCAGGAAGAGTTGCCGCAGCCCGGGCTCGCCCGCGAAGGTCTCCGCCAGGCCCGTGTACAGCTCCTGGGCGAGTGCCTCCACGCGTTCCGCCGAGCGGAGGCATTGCGACGTGGTCTTCGGCATCCAGCACCACTGCCACCGGACGCGAACGGCTTCCATGGCAACTTGGGTCGTAAGAGAGGGTTCGCAACCCCTCGACCAAGGGACGCGCAGTCGCAAGGGAGGGCTGTCGTCGCCCTCAGGTGCCTCCCTGGTGGAGGCAGAGGTAGTTGCCCTCCGGGTCGCGGAACCAGGCCGCCTTCTCCCCACCCAGCACGCACACGTGGTTCACGGTGCGGAGCCCCGGGAGGTCGTACTCCTCGAACACCACGCCCCGCTTCTCGAGCTCGGCGATGGCCCCCGTCACGTCCTCCACCTCGAAGGAGAGAGCGGTGTGCTCGGCCTTCGTCCCCCCGGGCTTGGGGATGAGGGCGACTTTCGCCCCGCCGCCGCAGGCGAGCACGAAGTTGCCGTCGGCGGCGAAGCCGACGGGCGCGAGCCCGAGCGTCCCCTCGTAGAAGCGCCGGGCTCTCTCCATCTCCTTCACCGGGAGTATCGTGGTGACCGTCGCGGTTCCGAGCATGGTTCCCTCCTCGGCCCTCCCGGCGGGGGAGATAGGCGGAGGGGGCGGGTCGTGCCCGGGTCGTTTCGGGGGGGGAGGCAGGTCCGTAAGCGGTCGCTTGGCGAGGCGCCGCCGGTCGACTCAGTTCGTCGCCGCCCGCCGCGCCTGGAGCGCCCCGCCCACCTCGGCGATCACGATCCCGAGCAGGATGAGCCCACCCCCGGCGATCCCCATCGGCGGCAGCACCTCTCCGGTCACGAAGTGCGAGAACACCGCCGCCGCGGGAGGCTCGAGCGCGTAGATGATGGCGGCGCGGACCGCTGTGGTGTGGCGCTGGGCCCAGTTCATGACGAAGAAGGCCCCCACCGTCATGACGAGGCTCGTGAAGAGCACCGTTCCGAGCAGCTCGCCCGAGGGTGCGAACCGGACCGGCTCGAAGGCGAGCATGAGCAGGCTCCCCAGGAAGGTGACCGCGATCTGGACGAAGGTGAGCCCGACGAGCGGGTGGCGCGGCGAGAACTCGCTCGTCCAGACGATCTGGAAGGCGTAGGCCACCGCGCAGCCCAGGGTGAGCAGGTCGCCGAGCTGCACCAGCGCCGTCGCGTCGCCGCCGAACGGGCGGGTGAGCATCGCCAGTCCGACGACCGCCAGCGTCACGCCGGCCCAGGCCGGACCTCCGACGCGGCGACCCTGCAGGAACTTGGCGATGAGCGGGACGATGACCACCGCGAGGCCCGGTGATGAACCCCGAGCGGGCCGGCGTGGTGTAGCGCAGGCCGGTGGTCTGGAGCGCGAAGCCGGCGAACATGGCGAGACCGAGCAGGCTGCCGTCCCGGAGGAGGCCGGGGGACGGGCGCGTCCGGCGCAGGAGCCAGAGCGCACCCAGGACCGCGGCCGCGAGGCCGAAGCGGAGCGACAGGAAGACGCCCGGGCTCGTGCCGGCGTCGAGGACCCGCTTCACGAGCGTGAAGGTCGTCCCCCAGACCAGGGTGAGCACGAGCAGGGCGAGGTCGGCCACGGCGGCGGGGTTGTAGCAGAGGGGCCGGCACCGGACTAGGCTTCCGGCCCATGCCCCACCGCCCGACGAAGCTCGCGTTCCTCGCCGCTTCCCTCCTCACCGCCTGCGCCACCACCTCCGGAGGCGCCACCGCGCCGGGTCCCTCGATGAAGACTCCTCCCTACCCCGCCGCGCCCCGCGAGGAGGTCGTGGACGTGATCCACGGCGTGCCCGTCGCCGACCCCTACCGGTGGCTCGAGGACGCGAAGTCCCCCCGCACCGAGGCCTGGGTGGCCGCCGAGGACCGCCTGACCCGCGACTTCCTCGCCGGCCTGCCGGAGCGGGGCGCCATCGCGAAGCGGCTCGAGGAGATCCTCTACGTCGAGCAGGTCGTTGGACTCCCGGTGAAGCGGGGCGACCGCGTGTTCTTCCAGCGCCGCTCCCCCTCGCAGGAGAAGGCCGTCCTCTACTGGCGCGAGGGCGGGGGGCCCGAGAAGGTGCTGCTCGACCCGAACGGCTGGTCGAAGGACGGCAGCACCTCGCTCGGGATGTGGATGCCCTCCTGGGACGGCAAGACCCTCGCCTTCTCGGTGAAGGAGAACAACTCGGACGAGGCGGTGCTGCAGCTCGTCGACGTCGCCACCGGGACGGGATCGGCCGTGGACCGGATCGAGGGGGCCAAGTACGCCGAGCCCTCCTGGACGCCCGACTCGAAGGGCTTCTACTACACGTGGCTGCCCACCGACCCGAAGATCCCCGCCGCCGACCGGCCCGGGTACGCCGAGGTCCGCTTCCACAGGGTGGGGACGCCGGCGTCGAGCGACGCGCTCGTGCACCCGCGCACCGGCGATCCCAGCACCTTCATCAACGGCTTCGTCTCCCGGGACGGCCACTGGCTCTTCGTCTCGGTCTCCTTCGGCTGGACCTCGAACGACGTGTACTTCCGCGACGCCCGCAAGGACGGTCCGTGGATCCCGCTCGTGAAGGGCCGCAAGGCCCAGTTCACGCCGACGGCCTGGCAGGACCGCTTCTTCGTGGCCACGAACGACGGCGCCCCGATGTGGAAGGTCGCGCTGGTCGACCCGGCCGCTCCCGACCCGGCGGGCTGGACGACCCTGGTCGCCGAGCGCCCCGACGCCGCGCTCGACGGCTTCGACGTCATCGGCGGCCGCCTGGCGCTCCGCTACATGACGAAGGCGACGAGCCGGCTCGAGATCCGCGACCTCGACGGGAAGGGCGGGTACGAGGTGGTGCTGCCCGGGCCGGGCACCGTGGGCGGCCCGTCCGGCGACCCGCTCGACCCGGAGGCCTTCTACTCCTACCAGTCGTTCACCGATCCGCGGGAGGTGCGCCTGCTCCAGCTCGCGGGAGGCGCCACCGCCACCTGGTACCGGACCAAGGTCCCGGTCGACCCTTCACCCTACGTGGTGGAGCAGGTCTTCTACCCGTCGAAGGACGGGACCCAGGTCTCGATGTTCCTCGTCCACCGCCGCGACCGGAAGCTCGACGGCTCGGCCCCGGTGCTGCTCGAGGGCTACGGCGGCTTCCAGGTGGCGATGCAGCCCCTCTTCCGCGGCTCGCTCTACCCCTGGCTGGAGCGGGGCGGCGTCTTCGCCATGCCCAACCTGCGCGGCGGCAACGAGTACGGGGAGAAGTGGCACGAGGACGGGATGCTCGCGAAGAAGCAGAACGTCTTCGACGACTTCATCGCCGCGGCGGAATGGCTCGTGTCGAAGGGGTACGCGCGGCCGGAGCGGATCACCATCCGCGGCGGGTCGAACGGAGGGCTCCTCGTGGGCGCCGCCATGACCCAGCGCCCCGATCTCTTCGGGGCGGTGCTCTGCGGCGTGCCCCTGCTCGACATGATCCGCTACCACCTGCACGGCTCGGGGAAGACCTGGATGGCCGAGTACGGGTCGTCGGACGACAAGGCGCTCTTCCCGGCGATCCTCGCCTACTCGCCCTACCACCACGTGAAGAAGGGCACGCGCTACCCGGCGACGCTGCTCCTCTCCGCCGACTCGGACGACCGGGTCGATCCGCTGCACGCGCGGAAGTTCGCGGCCGCGCTCCAGTGGGCCACCACCGGCGGGCCGGTGCTGCTGCGGGTGGAGAAGAACGCCGGACACGGCGGCGGCGACCGGGTCCGGGCCGGCGGTGGAGGAGTACGCGGACGAGTGGGCGTTCGCGCTGTGGGCGACGGGAAGGTGAAGCGAGGAGCACCCGCCCTACTTCCCCGGCACCCGGGCCCGCTCGAACCGGAGGACCGTCCCCGGCGGCAGCCGCTCGATGCCCTCCACCCGGAGCCGGGGCTCCTTCCAGTCCATCGAGAACCGGACCGTCGACCTTGTCCCCCACGGCCAGGTCCTTCGCCACGACCGGCGTCGGCGCGTCGAAGGGCATGATCATCGCGTCCATGCCCACGACCTTCCCGGACGCGTCGACGAAGTCGTCGATGGCCTCGTGGCGGACGAGCACCTGCGTCCCCGCGGCCACCGGCGAGGGCGGCTGCACGACCTCCCCGCGCACGACGTAGACGCGGGCCCCGGCCGGCGCGGGAGGCGGCGGGGCGCTGCAGGCCCCCAGGAGGAGGAACGGAAGGAGCGTCCACCCCCCTCTCACTTGCCGCCCTCCTCGTCGTGCTCGGCGTGGAAGACGTGGAGCACGTGGGTCATGAAGGGGGCGAGGAGCAGGGCGGTGCTCGCGATGAGGACGAGGCCCGAGTAGAGCGCGTAGAGCCCGGCGAAGATCTTGGCCTGGTCGGACGGGAGCGGCTCGGTGGGACCCATCCCGCCCAGGATCATCGCGGCGCTGTAGAAGGAGTCGATCCAGCCGAGCGCCGCGAAGTGGTGGTAGCCGAGGACCCCGACGAGGAGCGAGATCGCGACCAGCGCCCCGGCGATGGTCCCGGCGCGCAGGAGGCCGTGCCGGAAGACCTTCCGCCGGTGGGCCGGGCCGTGCTTCTTGCTCGTCATCCTGCCTCCGTCCCCGCCGGTCAGATGTCGAACTCGAGCTGCTCCTTCACCGTCTGCCTCGCCTGCGTGTCGTGCTCGTACTTGTGGTGCAGGTGCACCGGCTTCTCGGCCTTGCGCCGCAGCCGGAGGTTCAGCATCTCCACCGCCAGCGAGAAGGCCATGGCGAAGTAGACGTAGCCGCGCGGGATGTGCTGGTCGAGCGACTCGGCCACCAGCATCACGCCGATGAGGATGAGGAAGGAGAGGGCCAGCATCTTCACGGTGGGGTGGTTCTCGACGAACCTCCCGATGGCGCCCGCGAAGACCAGCATCACCCCCACCGCCACCACCATGGCGACCACCATCACCTCGAGGTGCCGCGCCATCCCCACCGCGGTGATCACCGAGTCGAGCGAGAAGACGATGTCGAGGAGCGCGATCTGGAGGATGGTCCAGCCGAAGGAGGCCTTCCCTCCCTCCGTGCCGTGCGCCTCGTGCCCCGCCTCGAGCTTGTCGTGGATCTCGAAGGTGGCCTTCCCGATGAGGAAGAGGCCGCCCAGGCCCAGGATGAGGTCCCGGCCGGAGAAGCCCTTGCTCGCGACCGTGAAGAGGTCGGCGGTGAGCCCCATCAGCCAGGTGATGGCGAAGAGCAGCGCGAGCCGGGTGGCGAGCGCGGCGCCCAGGCCGAGCCGGCGCGCCAGCGGCTGCTGGGACGCGGGCAGCTTCCCGGCCAGGATGGTGAGGAAGACGATGTTGTCGACGCCGAGGACGATCTCCATCGCCGCCAGCGTCGCCAGGGAGATCCAGGTCTCTGGGTGCGCCCACATCTCGAGCATGGAAGGAACCTACCGCAGACCGAACCGGAGGAGATCGCCCTCGATCCCTCGCTGCACCTCTCCCCGGTCCTCCAGGACCTCCAGGTTGGCGAGCGTCTCGGAGACGGTGAGGAACATGGCCGCCGGCGGCGCGCGCGGGAAGAGGCGCAGCGTGACCTCCCAGCCGGTGAGCGGGCCCTTCCGGAGCTCGTCCCGGATCTTCTGCTGCCGCTTCCCGTAGAAGGCGAGCAGCCGGTCGATCACCGCGCGGTGGTCGCCGAACGGCGTGGAGTGCCCGGGCAGGATCGTGTCGACGTCGAGCGCGTGGAGCCGCCCCACCGACTCGACGTAGGCGACGAGCGGCCGCCAGTCCTCCTGGCCGTCGGGCCCCAGCTCGATGAGCGGGTTCGGCGAGACGTGCTCGAGCAGGTGGTCGTCGGAGACGAAGAGCCGGTGCTCCCGGTCGTACAGGCAGAGGAGCCCCGGCGTGTGCCCCGGCATGTGCATGGGCTCGAAGGTGACGTGCTTCATCCGCAAGGGCTCGGAGAGGTCGAGCGGCTCGACCCTGGGGATGCGGCGGGCCTTCGTGAACCCGTCGCGCACCTGCTTCCAGGCGTCGGCCATCACCTCGACGGGAACGCCGAGCCGCTGGAAGAAGGCCCCGTAGAGCCCGACCTGGTCCATCCAGCGCGGGAAGCCCTCGGCCATCTTGGGGATGTCGCGGGGGTGGGCGTGGACCGGCACCTCGTGACCGACCTGCTCGAGCAGCGAGGCCGCTCCGCCGTAGTGGTCGATGTGGCCGTGGGAGACCACGATGCGGGAGATGTCGCGGGGCGAGCGTCCGATGCGCGCCAGCCCCTCGGCCATGGCGGCGGCGGCCTGCGGCGAGCCCAGGCCGGAGTCGAAGAGGAGGAGCCCGCCGTCCCGGTCCTCGATGGCGTAGGCGTTGACGGGCCCGCCTGCCTCGAGGAACGGGATGGGGATGGAGATCCGGTGGATCCCCAGCGCGGCGAGGTCCGCCTCCGCGATCACGATCCCTTGCCGGCCTTGATCTTCTCGCGCAGCTCGGGGACGGCCTTGAAGAGGTCGGCGACGAGGCCGTAGTCGGCCAGCTGGAAGATGGGGGCCTCGGGGTCCTTGTTGATGGCCACGATGACCTTCGAGCCCTTCATGCCCGGCCAGGTGCTGGATGGCGCCGGAGATGCCGGCCGCGATGTACAGCTCGGGGGCGACCACCTTGCCGGTCTGGCCGACCTGCAGGTCGTTGGGCACCCAGCCGGCGTCGACCGCGGCGCGGGTGGCGCCCACGGCGGCGCCCAGGTCGTCGGCGAGCCCCTCCAGCTCCTTGAAGTCGCCCTTGGTGCCGCGGCCGCCGGAGACGACGATGCGGGCCTCGGTGAGCTCGGGACGCTCGCTCTTCACTTCCTTGAACTCGACGAAGCGCACGGGCAGCGTGGCCAGGTCGACGGCGGCGGCGGCCGCCTGCACCTCGCCGCCGGCCGCCTTCTGCGCGGCCGGGAACTCGGTGGGACGGATGGTGAAGGCCTTCACCGGCGTGGCCAGGTCGACCTCGGCGAGCACGTTGCCGGCCCACATCGGGCGATGGAAGGTGACGGCCGGCCCGGCTCCGCCGAAGCCCCAGCACCTCGGTGGCGGTGGCGGCGCCGAGGCGCGCGGCCACGCGGGGAACGAGGTCCTTGCCGAAGGCGGTGGCGGCGGCGCCCACGTAGGTGGCGCCCGCTGCCTTGGCCAGCTCGGCGACGACCGGGGCGAAGGCCTCGGCCAGGTAGTGCTCGAGGGCCGCCGCGTCGGCGGCGTGCACCGTGACGCCGTAGCCGGCGAGCTCGGTGGCGATCGCGCCCACTCCCTTGCCGAGCAGGGCGACGTGGACCTTGCCGCCGGTGCGGCCGGCGATGGCCTGGCCGGCGGAGATGGCGTGGAGGGTGGCCTTCTTCAGATGGCCGCCCGACTGCTCCGCGATGATGAGGACGTTGGACATGGCGTTCTCCTAGAGGACCTTGGCCTCGCCCTTCAGCTTGGCGTAGAGCTCGGGGACGTCGGCGACCTTGAGGCCGCCCTGGCGCTTGGGGGGCTCGGAGAGCTTCTTCACCACCACCTTGGGCGCGAGATCCACTCCCAGCGAGGCGGCGGCGATCTCCTCGATCGGCTTCTTCTTCGCCTTCATGATCCCGGGGAGCGAGGCGAAGCGCGGCTTGTTGAGCCGCAGGTCGCAGGTGACGACGGCCGGGAGGTTCACGTCCACGAAGACGAGCCCGCCGTCCACCTCGCGCACCACCCGCACCGACTTCCCGTCGGCGGCGAGCACGATGCCCGGCTGCTTCTTCTGCTCGGCGTCGCTCTCCAGGCTCTCGACCTTGGAGGCGAAGGTTGCCTGCCCGAGCCCGCGGCGCTCGGCCAGGTACTGTCCCACCTGGTTCTGGTCGTCGTCGATCGACTGCTTGCCGAGGAGGACGACGTCCGGCTTCTCCTTCTCGAGCACCTTGTCGAGGATGGCCGACACCACCACCGGGTCGAGCGGCCCCTCGTGCTTCACGAGGATGCCCCGGTCGGCGCCCATGGCCAGCGCGGCGCGGATCTCGGTGACCGACTTGTCGGCCCCGATGCTCGCGACGATGACCTCGCCGCCGTGCTTCTCCTTGAGCCGCAGCCCCTCCTCGACGGCGATCTCGTCGAAGGGGTTCATCTTGTAGTTGACGCCTTCGGTGACGATGCCCGTTCCGTCGGGCTTCACCTTGATCTTCGATTCGGGGTCCTCGACGCGCTTCGCCGTGACCAGGATCTTGAGGGGCATGGGGACTCCTTGACTCTAGAATCAACCGGGAACGCCAGATCTAGCCTGCTTCGACACGAGGCGTCAACGGGGCTCCAGGTAGCCGACGGCCTCCTGGCGGACGCAGTCGCAGTTGAGCCACAGCAATCCCCCGTTATCGCCGGTGAAATCGACCACGCGGACCACCCCGGCCATGCGGGCGTCGTCGGGGAGGAGCGCCGGCAGCAGGTTCTCGCGCGGCACGAAGCCGGGGCTCGTCGAGGAGGTGCCCGGGGTGGGCCGGATAGAGGGCGACGTAGAGCATCGACTCCTCGACCAGGTCGTTGAAGAAGTGGGAGCCGAGCGACACGTCCGGCACGACGTCGCCGATGCGCATGATCTCGCAGAGCACCGAGACCCGCTGGATCTCCGCGAAGGAGACCGGGACCCCGAGCGCGACGGTGGTCGTCCCCCAGCGCCCCGGCCCGAGCAGCATCACCTTGCGGTCCACCTCCGGCTCGAGACGCAGGAGCCTCCCGATGACGCGCGCCACCTCGTGCCGGTCCCCGGTGCCGAGCGTCACGTAGGCGTCGGGGTCCACGTAGACCACCCGGTCGATGGGGGTGTGGGCGCTCGGGCCCACCACCGGGCCGCGGGACCGGAGCAGCACCCGCTCCTCGGGCAGCGACGTCGGCGCCGGGACGATGGCTCCTCCCTCGCGCACTTGGAGGGGCCGGCACTGCACCAGGTTGAGGCTGAGCTCCCCGCTGGCGAGGAAGTTGCCCGTGAACTCCACGTCCACCGGGTAGCGGTAGGCGTCCCGGAGCGTCTCGAGGAGGGCGCGCATCCGTTCCACCAGCGGCGAGCCCCAGAGCAGCTCGTCGAAGGTGAGCACCCACCCGCCGTCGGGGCGTCGGGTGCCGAAGAGGCGCAGCGGCAGCGCCGGAGCCGCACGGGCCGCCTCGGCGAAGGGGACCGAGGTCAGGGCGCGCTTGCGCAGGTCGAGCACGTCGACCCGGTGCTGGGCGTACTCGGTCTTCTCGTCGAGCGTGCTCTCCGGGCGGAGCGAGGGCGCGTTCAGCGCCACGAGGCGGGTGTAGTCGTCGTCGGAACGGTCCACCGCCCGGGTGCCCAGGCCGAAGACGAGCCGCATCACGCCCGCCTGCGGGTCGATGCCGGCGTTCCAGACGTACGGGTTGTAGGAGAGGGCCACCCCGGCGAACTGCGGGAAGTAGAGGTCGCCGTGCACGGCGCCGGAGACCCGCTGCACGAGCACCGCCATCTGCTCGTCGCGGTCGAGGAGCCCGCGCCTTTCCCGGTAGTGAAGGGCCTCCTCGCTCATGCTGCTCGCGTAGACCTCCTTCAGCGCGGCCAGGAAGTCGCGGAGCCTCTCCTCCGGCGATCCCTGGTTCGGGCAGAAGACGCTCTCGTACTTGCCGGTGAAGGCGTTCCCGAAGCCGTCCTCGAGGAGGCTCGAGGAGCGCACGATGATGGGGGACTGGCCGTAGTACTCGAGGAGCGCGGTGAACCGGCGCAGCACGAAGTCGGGGAAGGTCCCCTCCCGCACCCGGCGCCGGGCCTCGGCGGCCCCCTCCAGGTAGGCGCCGCGCCGGCGCTGCTCGAGCCGCGCCGGCCAGCATCCGTTCTGCACGAGATAGGTGTAGAAGACGTCGGAGCCGATGAACCAGGAGTCGTGCGGCTCGAGCCTCCGGGACCAGGACGGGTCGCCGTTCGCCAGGATGGCCCGGGCCACCAGCATCCCGGCCGCCTTCCCGCCCACGAGCCCGGTGCCCACCATGCGCCTGCGGATGGCGAGCAGGTCGTCGAGCGTCAGGTGGCGCCCGGCCATCTCGGCGAAGCGCTCGTCGCGGGTGAACATCATGCGCATCAGCGACTCGAAGGCGGCCCGCTCCTCGTCCGGGTGCTGCCGCCCCGCGCGCACGGCGTCGCGGATGGCCCGGGCGGCGTCCACGCGCCGGTCCCACACGTCGGCCTGCTCCACCGCGTCGAGGCGCCGGTCGGCCACGTCCACCAGCGCCTCGGAGAGCTCCGCGCTCTCGGTGAGGGGACGGAGCGCGTCCCCCTCGCGGACGTGGGGCAGGTACATGGTGGGCGAGTGGCGCCCGTCCACCTTGAGCGGGTGGAGGTACACGGTGCGCCGGCGCCGGAAGACGTCCACCAGGATCTGGGTGGTGCTGCGCACCGCGTCCACGGCCTCGGCGGCGTGGTGGCCGGAGAGCAGCGCGAAGTAGGTCACCGTGTCGAGCTCGTACAGGTACGGGCAGGTGACCATGAAGAAGTTGCCCAGCATGAGGTCGCTGTACCAGTCGGCGGCGAGATCGCTGAGGCAGTCGAAGACGTGGAACGCGCCCGGCCCCGCCGCCTCGATGGCGCGGTGGATGGCGTCGGTGAAGCTCTCGAACCCGAGCGCCGGCGAGATGCGGTGGATCTCGGCGCCCGACGCCTCGTCGAGCAGGGGCTGCGTGGCGGGCGAAGCGGAAGTAGACGACGCGACGCCCCTCGGCGCGGGCCCGGGCCACGAAGGGGAGGACGAGCGGCGCGTAGTCGTCGAGGTCCTCGACCTGCCAGACCACGTTGTCGCCCGGCCGGAGGCCCTGCAGGACGTCGTCGAGGGCGGGGATGCCGGTCCCGGGCGGATTGACGGAGATCATCGCGGTGTCTTGGGGATCCACCGGCAGAACTTCGCCCATTGCGGTCTTGCCCGCAAATCGGGCACAGTGACCGCCTTTCGGGCACAGGGATCGCGCCCACAACCGAAACGAGGCAGGCCATGGCGAACAAGATGGACGAGAAGCTGCAGGTCGTTTACCAGGACGTTCTGAAGCGCAATCCCGGCGAGGTCGAGTTCCACCAGGCGGTTCGGGAGGTCCTCGAGTCGATCGGGCCGGTGCTCTCCAAGTACCCCGAGTTCCGCGAGGGGAAGATCATCGAGCGGATCGCCGAGCCGGAGCGCCAGATCATCTTCCGGGTGCCCTGGCAGGACGACCGGGGCGAGGTGCAGATCAACCGCGGCTTCCGCGTGCAGTACAACAGCGCGCTCGGCCCCTACAAGGGCGGGCTCCGCTTCCACCCGTCGGTCTACCTCGGGATCATCAAGTTCCTGGGCTTCGAGCAGATCTTCAAGAACGCGCTCACCGGGCTGCCCATCGGCGGCGGCAAGGGCGGCTCCGACTTCGACCCCAAGGGCAAGTCGGACAACGAGGTGATGCGCTTCTGCCAGAGCTTCATGACCGAGCTCTGGCGCCACATCGGCGACGTCACCGACGTCCCCGCCGGCGACATCGGCGTGGGCGGCCGCGAGATCGGCTACATGTTCGGCCAGTTCAAGCGGCTCACCGCCCGCTACGAGGCCGGCGTCCTCACCGGCAAGGGGCTCGACTACGGCGGCTCGCTGGTCCGCACCGAGGCCACCGGCTACGGCGCCACCTTCTTCGTCCAGGAGATGCTGAAGGCCCGCGGCGGCGACACCTTCGAGGGCAAGACCTGCACCGTCTCCGGCTCGGGCAACGTGGCCATCTACACCATCGAGAAGATCGTCCAGCTCGGCGGCAAGGTGGTGGCCTGCTCCGACTCGAACGGCGTGATCGTCGACGAGAAGGGCATCGACCTCGAGCTCGTGAAGCAGCTGAAGGAGCGGGAGCGGCGCCGCATCAAGGACTACGTCGAGTACCGCAAGCACGCGAAGTACCTGCACGGCGGCAACATCTGGGAGGTCCCCTGCCAGGTGGCCATGCCGTCGGCGACCCAGAACGAGATCAACGGCAAGGACGCGGCCACGCTGGTGAAGAACGGCTGCATCGCGGTGGGCGAGGGGGCCAACATGCCGACCACCCCCGAGGGCATCAAGGTCTTCCTCGACGCCAAGATCGCCTACGGCCCGGGCAAGGCGGCCAACGCCGGCGGCGTGGCCACCAGCGCCCTCGAGATGCAGCAGAACGCCACCCGCGACTCGTGGACCTTCGAGTACACCGAGAAGCGGCTCGCCAACATCATGAAGAACATCCACCAGAACTGCTGGGAGACCGCCGAGGAGTTCGGCGCCAAGGGCAACTACGTGGTGGGGGCCAACATCGCCGGCTTCATCAAGGTGGCGAAGGCCATGGTCTCCCACGGCCTCGTCTAGCCATCACCGTCCGGACGGGGGCGGCGCGTAGTCGCGCGCCGCCTCCTCCCCGGAGAGCACCCGCATCGCCCCTCCGGCCAGCGCCGCGAGCTCGTCCTCGCCGGGGAGGATCACCACCGGCGCGATCCACTCCACCCGGCGGCGGATGGGCCCGACCACCCCCTCCTGCCAGGCCATGCCGCCGGTGAGGATCACCGCGTCGACCCCGCCGTCGAGCGCCACCGCCATCGCCCCGATCGACTTCGCCACCTGGTAGGCCATGGCCTCGACCGCCAGCACCGCCGCGGCGTCCCCGGCGGCGGCGCGGGCCACCGCCTCCCGCGCGTCGCGCGTGCCGAGCAGCGCGTGAAGACCGCCGTCGCCGAAGAGGAGGCGGCGCACGGCTCCCCGCTCGGCGCCGGGTGCGAAGCAGAGGTCGACCACCGCGGTGATGGGCACGCCGCCGGCCCGGTCGCCGGCGAAGGGCCCCTCGTCCTGCGGGTTCACCACGTCCACCATGCGACCCTCCCGCAGGGCGGCGAGCGAGACGCCGGTTCCCAGGTGGGCCACCACCAGGCGCAGCTCCTCGAGCGACCGCCCGGTCTCGCGGGCGTGGCGCCGGGCCACGGCGCGGATGTTCAAGGCGTGGGCGAAGCTGCGCCGCTCCACGCCGGCGAGGCCGGTGGGACGCGCCTCGGCCACCAGCTCGTCGACGCTCACCGGGTCGACCGTGAAGGCCGGACAGCCGTGGTCGGCGGCGACGGCGAGCACGATGGGAACGCCCAGGTTGGAGGCGTGCTCGCCCCGCGGGCCGCGGAGGAGCTCCTCCGCCATCCCGGGCGTGGCCCGCAGGGTCCCGGCCGGGACCGGGCCGAGGAGCCCGCCCCGCCCGACCGTCGCGGCCAGCCGCTCGCCCGGCGCGACGCGGGAGAGGAACTCCCGCACGGCGGCGAGCCGCATGGGGAGCTGGTCGGCCATGCGCGGGGACGCGAGCGCCTCCGGCGGGTGGCGCAGCGTCTCCTCCGCGACGGGCGACGCGCCGCGGAAGAGGCCGAGCTTGGTGGAGCCCGTGCCGGGATTCACCGCCAGGATCAGGGGATCGGCCGCCATCACGCGGTCCCCTCGGCCGAGAGCACGCCCAGGGCGATGGAGAGCAGCTTGTCGTCGGCGCGCTCGACGCGGGAGGGGATGAGCACCGGCGCCCGGGCCCCCTCGATGACGTGGGCCACCGGCTTCCCGGCCAGCCAGGAGAAGGCCTTGCCGAGGATGTTGCCGGCCTCGATGGTGGGCACCAGCAGGATGTCGGCCCGCCCGGCCAGCGGGTGCTCGATGCCCTTGGCCTTGGCGGCCCAGGGGAGGAGCGCGTTGTCGAGCGCCAGCGGCCCGACCACGTGGCACCCCGTGATCTCCCCCGCTCGGCCATCTCCACGAGCGCGCGGGCGTCCTGGGTGTGGGGCATGGCCGTGGACGGCGTCTCCACCGCGCAGAGCAGCGCCACCACCGGCTTCCCGAACCCGAGCCGGTGGAAGACCCGGACCGCGTTCTCGAGGATGGCCACCTTCTCCGCGAGGCGGGGGGCCACGTTCACGCCGCCGTCGGTGATGCCGACGACGCGCCGGGGCGGGGCGGTGGGGTGCTCGCTCACCATCACGTCGGAGAGGATGCGGCCGGTGCGCAGGCCGTGGTCCCGGTCGAGCACGGCGCGCAGGAGATCGCTCGTGGGCAGGCGCCCCTTGAGCAGCATCGAGGCCTCGCCGGCCCGCACCCGCTCCACCGCGAGGGATGCGGCGCGGCGGTCGTCCGGCTCGTGGACGATCTCGTGGTGGGACGGATCCTCCTCCAGCTTCCAGAGCCGGTCCTCGAGCCCCTCCCGGTCGCCGAAGAGCAAGCCCCGGGCGATCCCGCGCCGCCGCGCCGCCACCACCGCCTGGAGCGCCGTCTCGCTCTCCGCCGCGGGAACGGCGACGACGCGGGGGCCCAGCGCATGGGCGCGGGCGACCAGCTCGTCGAGGGTATGGACCGGATCCATTCGCGGGGGATTATCACTCGTCATCGGGTGGCGTCACCCGAGCCCGATCTTCCCGCGCAGCAGCTGGACGGCGTTCAGGAAGCCGAAGTAGTCGGCCTCCTCGCCGACGGGAACCCCCGCCCGGATGGCGTGGAGGTTGATCGCGTCGAGGCGCTTCCGGAGCGCCTCCTTCTCCTCGTCCGTCGGCTTCCGGCTGGACAGGACCTGCTCGATCGCCAGGAGCTCCTCGTAGTGCGGCCGCTCCTGGACCACGAACCGGAGCTTGCGAAGGTGCAGGTTGAGCTTCGAGAGGGGATAGAAGACCGCGACGAGCGTCAGCAGCAGGACCCACGCTCGATCGACGAACCCGGCGATCCAGAAGGGCAGGTAGCGCATGACCGGGGGCGGTCCGAAGTCGTAGAACCTCGACGCCACCGGGCTGATGGGCACGAGCGGGTCCACGTAGGAGGGGAACTCGTTGCGGCCGGCGAAGAAGAGCTGCACCGAGCTCCGGTTCATCTCCTTGATGGTCATGAGCAGCGCGAGCTGCAGGTCGGGATGCATGCCCTTCTTCACCACGAGGCTCGTCGTGGTCGCCACGAGGGCGACGTCGCGGGCCGGGACGGGCGGGTAGATGGCGAGCGACCCGGCCGGCAGGATCAGCTTCTCGAGCGAGTTGTAGCGCTTCTCGAAGGCCGACGCGTTCCCGAAGCTGTAGAGCTCGATCCCCTCGGTGCGCACCAGCTTCTGGACGATCGGGTCCGGGACGCTCGCGACCATCACGAGGGCGTCGAGCCGGCCCTCGAGGAAGTTCCTCGCGCCTTCCGGAAAGGCGTCCGGGACGAAGCTCCCGTCCCTCTCGAGATCGATGCCGTACGCGGCGAGGAGCTGCCTCGCGATCGCGTAGGTCCCGCTTCGCGGCGGCCCGATGCCGACCCGACGCCCGACGAGGCCGTGGAGATCCTCGAGGTGGGCGATCCGGTCCTTCCGGTAGAAGACCCAGATCGGATCGTAGGAGATGCTCCCCAGGGAGACGACCTCCTTCCTCTGCGCGTCGGTGAGCGCCATCCCGTAGGCGAAGGCGGCGTTGACCGGGTCGTCGGGGTCGACCAGCCGGTCGCCGTTCTCGGCCGCCCCGGTGGTCACGACGACGGTCCCGCCGAGCCCCTTCGTGCGCAGGTACTCGACCGCCATCTCCCCGAACTGGTGCCAGTCGGAGCCGGCGTAGGCGGTCGCGAGGTGGACCTGCCGCTCCGGGAACGGATCGAGGTACGCGACGATCCCGACGAGACAGGCCAGGAACGCGGCGAGCAGGACCTTCGACTCGCGTGCCTGGGCCGCGATCGCCTTCAGTTCGTCGCGGACGGCGATGACGACGTACTTCCAGAGACTCATCGGGGCGGGAACGTACCGGCGAACCCCGGGAACGACAAGGGCGCGCCCCGCCAGCCCTTGCCGCAGGGCCCCCGAAAAGGGAGAATCGCCGACCCATTTCCGGAAGAGGTTCGAAGATCGTGGAGACGGTTGCGACGAAGGCGCCCGCTCGCGGGCTGTGGAGCGGAGACGAGGCGGTCGCCATGGCCGCCCTGGACGGCGGCGTGGCGCTCGGCACGGGCTACCCGGGCACGCCATCCACCGAGATCCTGGAGGCTTTCTCCGCCCTCGGCGGGCGCGCCCAGTGGGCGCCCAACGAGAAGGTGGCCCTCGAGGTGGGGCTCGGCGCGGCCTTCGCCGGCGCCCGCGTGCTCGTCACCATGAAGCACGTCGGCGTGAACGTGGCCGCCGATCCCCTCTTCACGGCCGCCTACACCGGCGTGGACGGGGCGCTCGTCCTGGTCTCCGCCGACGATCCCGGGAATGTCCTCCTCCCAGAACGAGCAGGACAACCGGCGCTACGCGGTGGCCGCCGGCATCCCCATGATCGAGCCCGCCTCCTCGCAGGAGGCCTACGACTTCACGCTGGCGGCGTTCGAGCTCTCGGGCCGCTGGAAGATCCCGGTCATCCTCCGCATGACCACCCGGGTCTGCCACTCGAAGTCGGTGGTGCGCCGGCGGGAGAGCCCGCTGCCCCCCGCCCCGCCGCCGCGCTTCGTGCGCGACATCCGCGGGCGCGTCATGGTGCCGGCCTTCGCCCGCCCGGCCCATCTCAAGCTCCGCAAGAAGCTCGCCGAGATCCAGGCCTGGTCGGAGACCTCCCCGCTGAACGTGGTCCACGAGGGGAGCCTGGCGCTCGGGATCGTCGCCTCCGGCATCTCCTTCCAGCACGTCCGCGAGGCCGCCCCCGAGGCGAGCATCTTCCAGCTGGGCGTGGTCTACCCGCTTCCCGTCGAGGCGCTGCGCCGCTTCGCCGCCGGCGTGGAGCGCTGCGTGGTGATCGAGGAGGGCGACCCGGTCGTCGTCGACGCCCTGCTCGCCGCGGGGATCCGCGGTGGAGGGCAAGGCCGAGATGTACCGCTTCGGGGAGCTCTCGGTCTCCCGGGTGCGCCGCATCCTGGCCCGAGACGAGTCGCCCGAGGCGCCTCCCGCGAAGACCAAGCCGCCCGAGCTCTGCGAGGCCTGCCCCTACCACCCGGTCTACGGCACGCTCCAGCGCATGGGCTGCATCGTGGCCGGCGACATCGGCTGCTACACGCTGGGTGTCATGGAGCCCTACCAGGCCATGGACACCTGCGTGGCCATGGGCGCCTCGGTGGGGGTGGGGCTGGGGCTGCGCCACGTGCTGCCCGAGGAGCAGGCCCGCAAGGTGGTCTCCATCATCGGCGACTCCACCTTCATCCACAGCGGCCTGAACGGCCTCGTGGAGATGGTCTACAACCCGCCCGAGACCGGCCACGTGCTCATCGTGCTCGACAACGGCACGACCGCCATGACCGGCCAGCAGGAGCACCCGGGCACCGGGCGCACCATGGAGCACGACGCCACCGGCCACGTCTCCATCGAGGGCATGGCCCGCGCCGCCGGCATCCACAACGTCGACGTGGTCGACCCGGTGAAGGACCCGAAGGGCTTCGAGGCGCTCCTCACGACGCGCCTCGCCTCGAACGACCTCTCGGTGATCGTGGCCCGGCGCCCCTGCATCCTGGCCGCCGCCGACATCCGCCTCTTCGAGAAGCAGAACGCCGAGAAGGCCCTGGCCGCGGCGTCGCCCTGCGCCGCCTGCGGGAGCGACGATGCCGTCTAGCGCCGGCGCCGTCACCAACGTCATCTTCGCCGGGCTCGGCGGCCAGGGGGTCATCAAGGCCTCCGACGTGCTGGCCGACGCCGCCTTCCGGGCCGGCCACGACGTGAAGAAGGCCGAGATCCACGGGATGAGCCAGCGGGGCGGGTCGGTCACCTCCGACGTGCGCTTCGGCCCGGAGGTCCACTCCCCCATGATCCCGGACGGCGACGCCGACTTCCTGGTGGTGCTCGCGCCCACGCAGGTGGAGAACAACGTCCACCAGCTGCGCAAGGAGGGCGTGCTCTTCCCGCCCGACCTGGTGCCCGAGTCGAGCCTCCGGAACAAGCGCAGCCTCAACGTGGCGCTCCTGGGCGCCCTCTCCACCCACCTCTCCATCGCCGAGGAGCACTGGCGGGCGGCCCTCGAGAGCGCCCTCCCGGAGCGCCTCCTCCAGGTCAACGTCGAGGCCTTCCAGGCCGGGCAGGCCGCCGAGCGCGCCCGCACCTCGGGAAAGGGACCCCATGCCACCCCCTGATCCGGCGCACCGCTTCCACCCGGCGAGCGCCCCCGACTACGTCCCGGCCGAGCAGCTGCGCGGCCTCCAGCTCGAGCGGCTGCAGCGCATCGTGCGCCGGGCCCACGAGCGCGTGCCCCTCTTCCGCACGCGGTGCCAGGAGCGGCAGGTCTCCCCGGCGGATCTCCGGTCGCTGGAGGACCTGGGGCGCTTCCCCTTCACGCTGAAGACCGACCTCCGCGACACCTATCCCTTCGGCCTCTTCGCCAGCCCCATGGAGGAGATCGTCCGCCTGCACGCCTCCTCCGGGACCACCGGAAAGCCCACCGTGGTGGCCTACACCCAGGCCGACCTCGACGTCTGGACCGAGGTGATGGTCCGGGCCTTCGCCGCCTGCGGCCTGCACCGGGGCGACGTGGTGCAGAACGCCTACGGCTACGGCCTCTTCACCGGCGGCCTGGGAGCCCACTACGGCGCCGAGGCGCTGGGGGCCACCGTCATCCCCATCTCCGGCGGCAACACCGACCGGCAGATCATGGTCCTCCAGGACTTCGCGGTGACCGCCATCTGCTGCACCCCCAGCTACTTCCTTCACCTCGCCGAGCGGGCCCGGGAGCTCGGGACCGACTTCTCCAAGCTGCGGGCGGGGATCTTCGGCGCCGAGCCCTGGAGCGAGGCCATGCGCCGGCGCATCGAGGCCGACACCGGGGTGAAGGCCTACGACATCTACGGGCTCTCCGAGATCATCGGCCCGGGCGTGGGCATCGAGTGCTTCGCCCAGTCCGGGCTGCACGTCTTCGAGGACCACTTCTACCCGGAGGTGGTGGACCCGGCCACGGGCGCGGTGCTCCCCGACGGCGCGGAGGGGGAGCTCGTCCTCACCACCCTCTCCAAGGACGCCATGCCCATGATCCGGTACCGCACCCGGGACGTGACGGCGCTCATCCCCGAGCCCTGCGCGTGCGGCCGCACCATCCGGCGCATGCGGCGCATCGGAAGGCGCTCCGACGACATGTTCATCATCCGCGGGGTGAACGTCTTCCCCAGCCAGGTGGAGACGGCGCTGCTCGCCGTGGAGGGGACGCTGCCCCACTACCAGATCGTCCTCACGCGCGAGAAGGGGCTCGACGAGATGGAGGTGAAGGTGGAGGTGACCCCCGAGGTCTTCTCCGACCAGATCCGCGCGCTCGAGGCCCTGCAGCACAAGCTGGAGCAGTCGCTCGACCACACCCTCGGCATCCGCGCCCGCGTCACCCTCGTCGGCCCCCGCACCATCCAGCGCAGCGAGGGCAAGGCGCAGCGGGTCGTCGACAAGCGCCAGATCTGACGTCCGGAGGCAATCCACATGAAGCTGACCCAGCTGTCGCTCTTCCTCGAGAACCGCCCCGGCGCGCTGCGCCTGCCCTGCCAGGTGCTGGGCCAGGCCGGCATCGACATCCTCTCCCTGTCGCTGGCCGACACCCAGCAGTTCGGCATCCTTCGACTGATCGTGAAGGACACCGACCGGGCCCGCAAGGTGCTCGAGGAGGCCGGGTGCGTGGTCAAGGCCACCGACGTCCTGGCCGTGGAGGTTCCCGACCGGGCCGGGGGCCTGGCCGACATGCTGGGCGCCTTCGAGGGCTCCAGCCTCTCCATCGAGTACATCTACCCGCTGGTCGCCGGCCACCGCGGCAAGACCGCGGTGCTCCTGCTCCGGGTCGAGGAGCCCGAGAAGGCCGCCGGCCTGCTGGCGGGGCGCAAGGTCCGCGTCCTCTCCCGCGAGGAAGCCCTCGAGGCCGTGGGCGCCTGACGTCCGCGATGATGACCCCTGCCGAGAGCCGCGTCTGGGACCCGGCGGAGCTCCTGCCCCGCGACCGGCTGGCCGATCTCCAGCTGGAACGGCTGCGCGGGTCGGTGGCCCGCGCCGGCATCACCCCCTTCTACGACGCGGCGCTCTCGCGGGCCGGCGTGGCCCCCGCGGACATCCGCACCCTCGACGACCTGCAGCGGCTCCCGCTCACCACCAAGGACGACCTGCGGGCCCACTACCCGCTCGGCATGCTGGCCGTGCCGCGTTCCGAGATCGCGCGAATCCACGGGTCGTCGGGAACCACCGGCAAGCCCACCTTCGTGGCCTACAGCCACGGCGACATGCAGGTCTGGTCGGGGCTGTGCGCCCGCTTCCTGGTGGCCGGCGGGCTCCGGCCCGACCACCTGGTGCACGTGGCCTTCGGCTACGGCCTCTTCACCGGCGGCTTCGGGCTCCACCAGGGCATCGAGCGGGTGGGCGCGGGCATCGTGCCCGTGGCCGGCGGAAACACTCCGCGTCAAGTGATGCTGCTCTCCGACCTGCGCCCCGACGTGCTGGTCTGCACCCCGAGCTACGCGCTCCACATCGCCGAGGTGGCCCGCGCCGTCGGGGGCGACCCGCGCGCCCTGGGGCTCTCCTTCGGGCACTTCGGCGGCGAGCCCTGGACCGAGGAGATGCGCGTCGAGATCGAGCGCGAGCTCGGCATCCAGGCCTTCAACAACTACGGCCTCTCCGAGGTCATCGGCCCGGGCGTCTCCGGCGAGTGCTTCGCCCGCTCCGGGATGCACGTCGCCGAGGACCACTTCCTGGTCGAGTGCCTCGACCCCTGGACCCTCGAGCCCGTCCCGGACGGCGACGTGGGGGAGCTCGTCTTCACGAGCCTCACCAAGGAGGCCATGCCCGTGCTGCGCTACCGCACGCGCGACCTGGCCTCCCTCGACCGCTCGCCCTGCCCCTGCGGGCGCACCGGGGTGCGCATGAGCCGGGTGGTGGGGCGCTCCGACGACATGTTCATCGTGCGCGGGGTGAACGTCTTCCCCTCGCAGATCGAGGAGGCCCTGCTCCGGGTCGAGGGGGCCGCGCCCCACTACGTCATCGAGATCGCCCGCCCGGGCACGCTCGACGAGGCGGTGGTGCGGGTGGAGATCCGCCCCGGCGACTTCTCCGACGAGATGCGCCAGATGGTGGCCCTGCGCGACCGGATCGACCACGAGATCCACTCGATCACCGGGATCCGCATGACCATCGAGCTGGTGGCGCCGAGCGCGCTGGGGCGCAGCGAGGGCAAGGCGCGGCGCGTCATCGACCACCGGCGTTCCCGGAGCGCCTGAGGCGACGCCGCGGGTGCGAAGGGGCCGTGCGATCGGGTATCCTGCCCGGTCCCGCTTCCCCCATTCGCCGGAGGATCCATGCGCCGCACCCGCACCGCCATTCTCGCCCTCTCCCTCGCCGCGCTCGCCCTCCCCGCCAGCGCCGCCGAGGAGCTCAAGATCGGGGCGCTGCTCTCGGTCACCGGCCCGGCCGCCTTCCTGGGCGCGCCGGAGGCCCGAACGCTGGAGATGCTGACCGAGCAGGTGAACGCGCGGGGCGGCGTCGCCGGCCACAAGGTCCGGCTCATCGTGAAGGACACCGGCGGCTCGCCCGAGAAGGCGGTCTCCTTCGCGAAGCAGCTCATCGACGAGGAGAAGGTCTTCGCCATCCTCGGGCCCTCCACCTCCGGGGAGACCATGGCGGTGAAGGGGATCGCGGAGGAGTCGAAGACGCTGCTCATCTCCCTGGCCGCCGCCGAGGTGATCGTGAACCCGGTCGCTCCCCACGTCTTCAAGACCGCCCAGAAGGACAGCCACGCCGCCGCGCTCATCTTCCAGGACATGAAGAAGCGGGGCATCACCCGCATCGCGGTGTTCTCCTCCAACACCGGCTTCGGCAAGGCCGGCAAGGAGCAGATCGCCAAGCTCGCCCCCGAGTACGGGATCCAGATCGTCCTCGACGAGGTCTACGACAAGGCCGCCACCGACCTCTCCGCCGAGGCCACCAAGCTGAAGGGCGCGAACGCCCAGGCGGTGCTCAACTGGTCCATCGAGCCGGCCCAGTCGATCCTGGTGAAGAACATCCGCCAGCTCGGGCTCACGCTGCCCATCTACCAGAGCCACGGCTTCGGGAACCTGGCCTACGCCAAGGCGGCCGGCACCGCCGCGGAGGGCGTGATCTTCCCGCTCGGCCACCTCGCGGTCGCCGACGCGCTCCCCGCCGGGAATCCCCAGAAGAAGGTGCTGCTCGCCTACCGCGACGCCTACCAGAAGAAGTACGGCGAGGAGGTCAGCGGCTTCGGTGGCTACGCCTGGGACGCCTTCGGGCTGCTCGCCGCCGCGGTGGAGAAGGTGGGGCTCGACCGGGCCAAGGTGCGGACCGCGATCGAGAACACGCAGGGCTTCGTGGGGCAGAGCGGGGTGTTCCGGTTCTCCCCCGCCGACCACAACGGCCTGGGCATGGACTCCTTCGAGATGCTCACCGTGAAGGACGGCAAGTTCGTCCCGCTGGCCAAGTGAGGGATCGCGCCATGAACCGACTGCTCCGGATCCTCGCCCTCCTCGCCGTCGTCCCCGCCGTGGCCCGGGCCGCCCCCGAGCCCATCAAGGTGGGCGCGCTCCTCTCGGTCACCGGCCCGGCCGCCTTCCTGGGCGCTCCCGAGGCCCGTACGCTGGAGATGCGCGTGCAGGAGCTGAACGCCCGGGGCGGCGTGGGCGGACGCCCCATCCAGCTCGTGCTCAAGGACACCGGCGGGAGCCCCGAGAAGGCCGTCTCCTTCGCGCGGCAGCTCATCGAGGAGGAGAAGGTCTTCGCCATCATCGGGCCCTCCACCTCGGGTGAATCGATGGCGGTGAAGGCGCTCGCCGAGGAGGGCAAGACCCTGCTCCTCTCCGCGGCCGCCGCCGAGGCCATCGTGACCCCGGTCCTCCCCCACGTCTTCAAGGTGGCGCCCCGGGACAGCTTCGCCGTCGAGGTCATCTTCCAGCGCATGAAGAAGACCGGGGTGAGCCGCATCGGCTTCCTCTCCTCCAACACCGGCTTCGGCAAGGGCGGCAAGGAGCAGGTGGAGAAGCTCGCCGCGCAGTACGGCATCACGCTGGCGGTGAACGAGGTCTACGACAAGAACGCCACCGACCTCACCGCCGAGGTGACCAAGCTCAAGGCCGCCAACGTCCAGGCCATCCTCAACTGGTCGATCGAGCCGGCCCAGTCGATCGTGGTGAAGAACGCCCGGCAGATCGGCCTCACCGTCCCCATCTACCAGAGCCACGGCTTCGCGAACCTCCAGTACGTGAAGGCCGCCGGCAGCGCCGCCGAGGGGGTCATCTTCCCGGCCAGCCGGATCGTGGTCGCGAGCGATCTCCCGGCCGGCAATCCGCAGAAGCCGGTGGTGGAGGCGTACCGCAAGGCCTACGAGACCCGCTACGGCGAGGAGGTCTCCACCTTCGGCGGCCACGCCTGGGACGCCTTCGGCATCCTGGTGAAGGCCATCGAGCAGGTGGGCCCCGACCGCGCGAAGGTCCGCGCCGCGGTGGAGAACATGAAGGGCTTCGTGGGAACGGCCGGGATCTTCAACTTCTCCCCCACCGACCACAACGGCCTCGACATCGGCGCCTTCGAGCTCTGCACCGTGAAGAACGGCCGCTTCGCCCCGCTCGGAAACTAGGACCACGGGGCACCTGGCGGCATGACCATCGACCTCGCGCTCCAGTACCTCGTCGCGGGGCTGACCTACGGGGCGATCTACGCCGTCGTCGCCATCGGCTACAACATCGTCTACAGCGCCACCGGCATCATCAACTTCGCCCAGGGGGAGTTCGTCATGCTGGGCGGGATGATCGCCGTCCAGCTCTCCCGCACGATGCCGCTCCCGGCCGCCATCGCGCTGGCCGTGGCCGCGACCGCGGCGGTGGGCGCGCTGGTCGAGGTGGCCTTCCTGCGCTGGCTGTGGAAGCCCACCGTGCTGCGCATGGTGGTCATCACCATCGGTGTCTCCATCCTGCTGCGCGAGGGGGCGCTCTTCCTCTGGGGCGAGGGGGTGCGCTCGCTCCCCTACTTCACCGGGGACGAGGTCTCCTCGGTGGGCATCCTCGGCGCGCGCATCTCGCCCCAGGTCTTCTGGGTGCTCGGCACCGTGGCCCTCATCGTCGGGGTCCTCGAGTGGTTCTACCGGCGCACGCTGCTGGGCTGGGAGATGCAGGCCTGCGCCGCCAACAAGGACGCGGCGGCGCTCTGCGGCGTGCCGGTGCGGCGGCTCGTCACCCTCTCCTTCGCCATGGCCGCGGCCATCGGCGCGCTGGCCGGCGCGGTCGTGTCCCCCATCACCTACACCTCGTACGCGGCGGGAGGCCCGCTCGCCATCAAGGGCTTCACGGTGGCCATCCTGGGAGGGCTCGGCAACTCGGGTGGCGCGGTCGCGGCCGGACTGGCGCTGGGCGTCGTCGAGTCGTTCGCGGTCTCGGTGCTCCCGGCCGCCTACAAGGACGTGGTCACCCTCACCCTGCTGCTCGCCGTCCTGGTGGTCCGGCCGAGCGGCCTCTTCGCGAGCGGCGAGGCCGCGCGCCTGAAGGAGTTCTAGGGTGTTCCGCCTCCCCACCTCGGCCCGGGTGGCGCTCCTCGCCGTCGCGGTGGTGGCGGTGCAGCTGGCCACGCAGGCCTCCGGCAAGGGCTTCTACCTCACCCAGCTCACCATGACCGGCTACTACACGCTGGTGGTGCTGGGGCTCTCGCTTGCTCATGGGCTACGCCGGGCAGATCTCGCTCGGGCAGGCCGGGTTCTTCGCCATCGGGGGCTACGCGGCGGCCTTCCTCTCCAGCGTCGACCTCTCGGCGCAGAAGGCGCTCCCGGTCCTCGCGCTGGCCACCCGGATCGGCCTGCTGGTGGCCCGGCCCGACCTCTACGGCGGCACCATCCTGGGGGTGAACCCGTGGGCGGGCCTCGTCCTCGGGGTGGCGCTCGCCGCCGGGGTCGCCTTCCTGGTGGGCGTGCCGGTGCTGCGGCTCCGCGGCCACTACCTGGCCATGGCCACCCTGGCCTTCGGCACCATCGTGTCGGCGGTGGTGGTGGGCACCCAGCGGCTCGGGGCGGCCGACGGGATCTCCGGCGTGCCTCCCTTTCCCATCCTCCCCGGCGTCCGCATCGGCGGCGGTTCGGCCGACCGGGTCGCCAACTACTACCTGGCCTGGGGGCTCGTGGCCCTGGCCATGCTGCTCCTGGGAAACCTGGTTGCGGTCCCGCACCGGCCGCGCGCTGCGGGCCATCCACGGCGCCGAGGACGCGGCCCGGGCCATGGGGGTCGACGCCGCCCGGCTCAAGGTCCGGGTCTTCGTGCTCGCCGCCGCCCTGGCGGCCGCCGCGGGGGTCCTCCTCACGCACTACGTGGGCGGCATCGGACCCTCCGAGGCCTCGGTCATGAAGTCGGTCCGCTACGTGGCCATGGTGGCGGTGGGCGGCATGGGCAGCCTGTGGGGGGCGCTCTCGGCCGCCACCGTGCTCGAGTTCCTGTCGCTCCGCGGCGTCTTCGGCGCCCACGACGACGCCGTCTTCGGCGGCATCCTGCTCCTCGTCATGCTCTTCGCGCCCGACGGGATCCTGAGCTTCCGCACGGGCGGGATCCTTCGGCGGCTGCGGGGCCGCGCGGCCCGGCCCGGGGAGGGAGCGTGAACCTCCTCGAGGTGACCGGCGTCTCCAAGCGGTTCGGCGGCGTCCAGGCGGTGAAGGACGTCTCCTTCCGCGTGCGCAAGGGGGCCGTGAAGGCGGTCATCGGCCCGAACGGCGCCGGCAAGACCACCCTCTTCGACCTGCTCTCCGGATTCCGCGCCCCCGACGAGGGAACGGTCCGCTTCAAGGACCGGGAGATCCAGGGGCAGGCGCCGCACCAGGTGGCGGCCCACGGCATCTCCCGCACCTTCCAGAATCTGAAGCTGTTCGGCCACATGACGGCGCTCGAGAACGTCATGGTGGGGCGCCACGTGCGCAGCCGGGCCGGGATGCTCGCCGGCATGCTCTCCTCGCCCGCGGCGCGCCGCGAGGAGCGGGAGATCGAGGAGCGGGCCCGCGCCGAGATGGGTTTCCTGGGGGTGGAGCCGCTCGCCCACTCCCCGGCCGGCAGCCTCGCCTACGGGCAGCAGCGCGCGGTCGAGCTGGCCCGGGCCCTCTGCGCGGAGCCGGAGCTCCTCCTCCTCGACGAGCCGGCGGCCGGCCTCAACATGCGGGAGACGTCCGAGCTGGCCGACCAGGTGCTGCGCATCCGCGACCGCGGCGTCACCGTGCTGCTCGTCGAGCACGACATGTCGCTCGTCATGCGCATCTCCGACGAGGTGGCGGTGCTCTGCTTCGGCCAGAAGATCGCCGACGCCGATCCGCGCTCGGTGCAGCGCAACCCGGAGGTCGTCCGGGTCTACCTGGGCGAGGACTGAGGTGCACTGATGCTCCGGGTCCGCAACCTCGACGTCTCCTACGGGCCGGTGGCGGCGTTGCGCCGCGTCTCGCTGCACGTGAACCCGGGCGAGATCGCCACCATCATCGGCGCCAACGGCGCCGGCAAGAGCACGCTCCTGCGCAGCATCGCCGGGCTCACGCCGGCCCGGGGCGGAGAGGTGCTCTTCCGCGGCTCCCCGGTCCTGGGGCTGCGCACGGAGCGCATCGTGGCCCTGGGCTGCTCGCTCGTCCCCGAGGGGCGGCAGGTCTTCGCCACCCTCCCGGTCCGGGAGAACCTGCTCATCGGCGGGTCGGTGCGGGTGCGGCGCGGCCTGCGGCGCGAGGTCGACGGGGACCTGGAACGGGTCTACCGGCTCTTCCCCCGCCTCCAGGAGAGGGAACGGCAGCTGGCCGGCACCCTCTCGGGCGGCGAGCAGCAGATGCTGGCCATCGGGCGCGCCCTCATGGCGCGGCCGTCGCTGGTCATGCTCGACGAGCCCTCGATGGGCCTCGCTCCACTGGTGGTGAAGGACATCCTCCTCACCGTGGAGCGCATCGCCGCCGGCGGGACCACGGTGCTCCTCGTCGAGCAGAACGCCCGCAGCGCCCTCAAGGTGGCCCGCCGCGGCTACGTGCTGGAGAACGGGCGGGTGGTGCTGGAAGGGACGTCGGAGGAGCTGCTGGAGAACCGCGACGTGCAGCGCGCCTACCTGGGGAGCGAGGTCATGCCATGAACGTGCAGGCGGATCGCGAGGCGATGGACCGCAAGGAGCTCGAGCAGCTCCAGCTGGAGCGGCTCGAGGCCACGCTCAACCGGGTGCAGCGGAGCGTGCCGTTCTACCAGCGCCGGTTCGCCGAGGCGGGCTTCGACGCCGAGGGGCTGCGCTCGCTCGCCGACCTGCGGCGACTGCCCCTCACCGAGAAGCGCGACCTGCGCGACAACCACCCCTACGGCATGTTCGCCGTCCCGCTGCGGGACGTGGTGCGCGTCCACGCCTCCTCGGGGACGACCGGGCTCGCCACCGCCGTGGGCTACACCCGCAACGACCTCCGGACCTGGTCCGACCTGGTGGCCCGTGTGCTGGTGGCCGGGGGCGTGGGAAAGGACGACGTCGTGCAGGTGGCCTTCGACTACGGCCTCTTCACCGGCGCCTTCGGGTTCCACCAGGGCGCGGAGCGGCTGGGCGCCTCGGTGATCCCGGTCTCCTCGGCGAGCGCGCGGCGCCAGGTGGGGATCATGAAGGACTACCGGAGCACGGCGCTCGTCTGCACTCCCAGTCACGCGATGACGCTGGCCGACGCCGCCCTCGACGCCGGCATCCGGCCCGGCGAGCTCTCGCTCCGCTTCGGGCTCTTCGGGGCCGAGCCCTGGTCCGAGTCGATGCGGGCCGAGCTGCAGGCCAAGCTGAAGCTCGTGGCCACCGACAACTACGGCCTCTCCGAGGTGGGCGGGCCGGGCCTGGCCGGCGAGTGCCTGGAGCGGCAGGGGCTCCACGTGGCCGAGGACCACTTCCTCGTCGAGGTGATCGATCCGGAGACCCTCGCACCCGTCCCCGACGGGACGGTGGGGGAGCTGGTCGTGACCACGCTGACCCGCGAGGCCATGCCGGTGATCCGCTTCCGGACGCACGACCTGGCCTCCCTCACGCGCGCGCCCTGCGCCTGCGGCCGGACGCTGGCCCGGATGAGCCGCGTGAAGGGGCGGACCGACGACCTGCTCATCGTGAAGGGGGCACGGGTCTTCCCGTCGGAGATCGAGACCGTGCTCCTGGAGGTCGAGGGGACCGAACCGCACTACGAGATCGTCCTCGAGCGCCGGGACGGGAAGGACGAGGCGCTGGTGCGGGTCGAGGCGGCCGCCCCGGCCGACGACGTGCTGCGCCGGACCGTCGAGCGACGGCTCGCCTCGGAGCTGGGCGTATCGGTCGTGGTCGAGCTGGTGGCCCCGCGGACGCTGGCGCGGTCCGAGGGCAAGGCCCGGCGCGTGGTCGATCGCCGCCGTCCCGGATAGTCCGGTGACGCGAGGCGTCGAATGACGCGCCTCGTCGTGCGAATCCCGTGACGGGGCGCGCTCGTCGCCTTGACAGGGGGCCATTCCCGGACAAACAACAGGCGCTTACGCGTCGCGCCCCGCGCGCCCGCACCGGGATTCACCCACCGTAATTGGAGGCAGCATGACGCTTCGTCACCTCGCGCCCGCGCCGTTGCTCGCGGTCGCGATCCTCGCCTGCACGCCTTCCGTCCCGTCCAACCCGAACACCGAGATCGTCACCGCCGAGTTCGACCCGGCCACGGGGACCATCCCGCTGCCCAACTCGCTGGCGATCAGCCCGGACCTGAACCCCAACATCCTCGCCCCGCGGAACGCACAGGAGGAGCTGCTCGGGTACTTCGCCCGGCAGGGCGGGTTCGCCCCCGACCAGGTGCTCCCGCTGTCCTTCCCGATCGCGACGCTCACGGTGAACGGGCCGAACGACGTGACCTCCACGGCGCCGGACATCGACGTGTCGTCGATCGTCCCGTGCACCGGACAGCAGGCCCCGGGCAACTGCAACCTGTTCGTGTTCGACGCGCTGGCCCCGGCCGACGAGGCGTATCCCGCCTACAGCGTCGCCTACGCCAAGGGCGCCACGAGCGGATCGCTCAGCGTGACCCCCGGGACCACCACGGCCACCACCTGGCGCCCGGGCGGCCTCTACTTCTACGCGCTCCGCGGCGGCGAGAGCGGGATCAAGACCACGACCGCGGTCCCGCTGCAGCCCTCCTCCACCACCTACACCCTCATCTTCGGGCAGCCGAGCGACTTCACCTGCCCCTCCACCAGCCCCGACTGCGCGCTGAAGGCGCTGAAGACGCTCCAGACCCAGTACCAGCCCGTCTTCGCCACCATCCAGAACAAGGGCTTCCCCCTGGCCGAGACGGTGGTGGTGGGCACCTTCTCGGTCGCCCCGGCGACCACCTGGGTGGTGGCCGATCCCGGCGCCGGCACGGTTCCCATCCCCTCCAACTTCCTGCTCGACCCGACCACGAACCGGGTCTCCACCCTGGTCGACGCGCTGGTGGGCCTGCCCATGAGCTCGCTCGACGGCTTCAGCACCACGGGCATGGACATCGCGCAGACCTCGGGTCCGATCAGCGCCGGCAGCGTCCGGAGCTCCGCGGGGAAGGGCGTCTACCTCTACAAGGCCGGCGCCACCTCGGCCTCCGAGGTCCAGACGGTCTACTTCCAGCCCCCGCCCATCACCTTCGACCCGAGCACCGGCCAGCCCTGCGCCCCGGTGAACGCCCAGGGTGACTTCGGCCCGGGCTGCGTCGCGACGGTGATCGGCATCCAGCCCGCGCTCACGCTGCCCACCGCCGGCGGACCCGTCGCCCTGCCGCCGCTCGAGGAGCGGACCGAGTACGCCGTCATCGTGACCAACAAGGTCACCGACCCGGAGGGGAACCCGCTCTCCAACACCACCCTCGGGCAGATGCTGCTCTTCACCCATCCGCTCTGCACGCCCTCCCCTGCCTGCGCCTCCGCGCCCGGCACGGCGGAGTCCCAGATCCCCGGGGTCTCCGGACCGCAGGCGTCGCTCCTCGAGAGCATGCGGCTCCGGCTCCAGCCCGTGGTCTCCCAGGTGGCCACGGATCACGGCATCGCCAAGGCCGACATCGTGATGCCGTACACCTTCCGGACCCAGTCCATCACCGGCGACGCGATCCAGCTCGGGGCGGGGCCATACGCACTGAACCCCCTCACCGGCCAGCCTGCCTTCCCCGACGCCCCGGTGAATTCGGTGGCGGTCACGCCCGCGGCCATGGCGCTGAAGTGGGGCGTCCCGCCCGAGCTGCTCCCTTCGTCCGCGATCTCGACGTTCGTCGAGACGAACGTGCTCACCTTCGACAAGCTCGACCCGGCGACCGGCGCGTTCAACCCGGTCCCTGCAGCGGGGGCGCTCGTCCCGCTTCCCACCATCGTCGCCATCCCGGCCGGCGCTCCGCCCGCGGGGGGTTGGCCGCTCGTGGTCTTCCACCACGGCCTCGGACGCAGCCGCGGCGACTCGCTCTTCATCGCCGGGGCGCTCGCCGGAAACGGCATGGTGGTCGCCGCGATCGACGCCGCCAAGCAGGGCGCGCGCTCCTGGTGCGTGGCCGACACCGTGGCCGGAACCTCGGTGGGATGCGCAAGCGGCGTCACCTGCGACACCAGCGTGTTCGCCCAGCAGCAGGGCGACCCGCCAACGGCCCGCCCGGGGCTCTGCGCCGGGAACGCGCTCCAGCTCGTTCCCATCGGCTGCGACCCCACGGTCACGCCCGGCTGCTGGGATGGCACCGGAGGGAACTCGATCACCTCCGGCTCGTTCCTCATCTCGGCCAACTTCTTCCGGAGCCGTGACACCGTCCGGCAGGACATCCTCGACCAGTCGATGCTGGTCCGGGTGCTGACCTCGGCGAACGGGCAGGCTGAAATCGCCGCCGCGGCCGGCGGCGCGGTGGCCATCGACCCGGCGCGGGTCTTCTACGTGGGCCAGTCGCTCGGCTCTCTCGATGGCGCCCTCGACCTGGCGTCGAATCCCCGCTTCTCCCGCGCGGTGCTCAACGTGGGCGGCGCCACCATCATCGACATCCTCACCAGCTCCCCGAACCTCAGCGGACCTTTCCTGTCGGTCCTGGCCTCGATCGGGATCGTCCCGGGCACACCCGAGTATCTCCTCTTCCTCATCACCACGAAGTGGATCCTCGACCCGGCCGACTCCGCCAACTTCGCGCAGCACGTCGTGACCGCACCGCTGCCGAACCTGCTCGTCGATCCGACCGGAGCCACGCCACAGGCCCCGAAGGCCATCCTCGGCCAGGCGGCCCGCTGCGACCTGACCGTCCCGAACTCGACCAGCGAGCTGCTCTACGGGCTCATCGGCCTCGGACCGCTCGAGCCGACGGCGCCGTCCGCGACTCCCGGCCTCCAGTGGTTCATGACGTCGAGCGGCGGCACCTGCCCGGCCGACGCGACCGGTCCCGGCGCGGGTCACGGCTTCCTCCTCGATTGGACCGTCCCGTCCATGGCTGCCCTGGCCCAGGAGAACGTCGTCTCGTACCTCCTCGGCGGTCCCGTCTCCCCCACCCCCGTCGTCGTCCCCGCAGCCCCCTGAGGACCGCCATGCGCAAGCTCCTGCTCGCCCTCCTCCTCTGCCCGGCCTTCGCCTCCGCGGGTGGCTACTCCATCCCCAACGTCGTCGCCCGCGACCTCGCCATGGGCGACTCGCTGGTGGCCGACCAGACCACCGCCGGCGCGGTCTACCGGAACCCGGCGGCGCTGTCGCGCCTCTCCGGGCTCGACCTGACCCTGAACCTCAGCATCCTGGGCAACGGGTCGACCTGGACCAACACCACCAACCTCTTCCCGTCGCCGGTCTCCAGCGACCTCAAGGTGGCGACCCCGGCGGCGTTCTTCGTCTCCTGGTCGGGCAAGATCTCCGGCCACGGCTACGGCGTGGGCGTGGGCGCGAACATCCCGGGAGGCGGGAACGTGTTCTGGCCCTCCGACTGGGCGGGCCGGCACACCATCATCTCGGTCGACCGCAAGCTCTACGGGATGTACCTGACCGGAGGCTTCGAGGTCATCCCCCAGGTCCGCGTGGGTGGCGGGCTCATCTACTACTACGCCACCGAGAAGCTCGAGGTGGCCAAGGCGCTCCCCGGTGGCCAGGACGGGCTCGTCACGCTGGCCGACTCCGGCGGCGCGGTGAGCTGGGATGCCTCGCTCGAGATCCAGCCGCTCCTCGACGTCCCGTTCCGCATCGGCGTGGACTACAAGCAGCAGGCCTT
Organism: uncultured delta proteobacterium; assembly: GCA_963818535.1. GTDB lineage: Bacteria > Myxococcota > Myxococcia > Myxococcales > Anaeromyxobacteraceae > CAIOAK01. The sequence goes on from CAWFSM010000001.1 coordinate 349,094, forward strand.
CATGAAGCTGAAGGGGCCGGCCAACTTCGCCTTCCCGCCCGCCTTCGCCGCCACCTACCCGAACCAGGAATTCAACCACGTGCTCCCCTACCCGAGCACGCTCAACGTGGGCGTGGCCTGGCGTCCCGTCCCGGCGGTCGACATCACCGCCGGTTACACCTACGAGCACTACAGCGTCTACGTCTCCGACACCTTCGTCGGACAGACCACCGACCCCTCGACGGGCCAGCCGCTCGAGCTCTCGGTGTGGCGCAACTACGGCAACGCCAGCATCTACCGGCTGGGCGTGGCCTGGCAGGTCCTCCCGGTGCTCGAGCTGCGCGCCGGCGGCCTCTACGACCAGTCGGGCGTGAACCCCGCCTACTTCAACCCTTCGCTCCCCGACGCCAAGGCGTGGGCCGGGTCGGTGGGCCTGGGCTGGGAGGTGCTGAAGGACCTGTCCCTGAACGCCAGCTTCTTCAACGCCTGGTTCGAGACCCTCAACTCGGTTCCGGCGCCGAGCACGTCCACGCTCGACAACTCCTCCTCGTTCCCGGGCCAGTTCAAGAGCTGGGCCTGGATCGCCAGCCTCGGCGTGAACTGGAAGTGGGACCCGCAGGCGCCGAAGGCGAACTGAGCCTCGCCGGCGACGGAGAGTGAACACGGGCGCGCCCTCCGGGGCGCGCTCCTCGTTTCAGGGCGGCCCGGTCAGGGGAAGCAGTAGCCTTCCGGCAGGAGCGGGCTGCCGGCCAGCTGCCCCTGGAGCGCCGCCACCCAGAGCTCGATCCACTCGCCGGCCGAGGTCGGCGACTCGTCGGGCGCGTTGATGTGCCGCACGATCTCGAGCTGCGTCCCTCCGCCCGGCGCCGGCGTGGCCTCCACCGACTGGCGCATGAGCACGACGTAGGTGGTGCCGTCGACCTTCTGCGCCTTCACGTTGAGCTTCTGGATGGCCTGGGCGGCGTCGCGGGTGGCGGCCCCGCGCCAGTCGACCCGGAACCAGTTGGCTTGATGCAGGGCGCCTCCGCGCGGGGTCTCCTTCACGCCGTAGCTGAGCTCGTACTCCGGCTCGGGCCGATCGATGGGCTCGCAGTCGACGCTCTCGCGGTCGGGGTACACCGCCACGATCACGCCCGGCCGCCACTGGAGCGCCGCCCAGACGTCGGCGATCGGCGCCGTGAGCAGCACGCGCCCGTGGGCCCAGAAGTGCGTGGGCGTGACCCCGGTGCCGATCCGGGTCCCCGTGACCAGGGCCACCGTGCCCGGAGTCGCGGGCATGGGCGGCCACTCCGCGGGTGCCTCGGCGGGCACCTCCCACGGGTCGACGCCGGCGGAGAAGTCGGTGGTCTCCTTCGAGCAACTCACGGCGAGGAACGCCACGGCCGCGAGGAGCAGCCTGGCGAGGTGCCGGGTGGCCATGTCCCGCTCCTGCTACTGCGGAGGAAGGATGCAGTACCCCGAGGTCACGGTCGTACCGGCGAGGCTGGCCCTTGAGCCCGTCGTAGAAGCCCTGCAGCCAGTTCTGGAGCTTCTCCGGGTCGTCGGAGTGCCCGTTCGTGTTGAGCTGGCGGACCATGTCGATGCGCGTCCAGCCCGGATGGGCCGGGTCGGCGGAGAAGACCATCGAGCCGAGGATCTTCGGCACCTCGGTGGTCCCGGCGGTCTTGCCGTAGAGCACCTTCACCTCGGTGGGTGCGTCGCTCGTTCCCTGGCTCACGCCGGCGCGCCAGGTCACCTCGAAGGTGTAGTGGCTCTGGATGCCGCCGTGGGGGATCTCCTTGGTGACGAAGTTCACCGGGTACAGCGGATCGGAGATCGAGCCAGGCCTCGCAGTCGGACTCGGTCCGCTCCGGCCAGAAGCCCAGGTCGACCCCGGTCGGGATCTGGAGGACCTGCCAGACCTCGGCGAGGGAGAAAGGCACGCATCCGCGGGCCTTGCGCTCGCTGTAGCTCGGGTTCGCGAGCACGGCGCGGGCGGCGCCGATGGCGAGGGAGCCCGTGCCGGTCGCGGCCTCGCAATCGGAGGGCATGGCGACGTCCGTCGCCAGCGCGACGGGGCCCAGTCCGGGGGGCAACTCGGTGGTCTCCGTCCCGCAGGCGGCGAGGAGGAGAGGCGCGATCAGGGCTGCCGGCAGGAGGGTTCGGAAGCGTCGGTTCATGGCTCACATTCTAACCCGGCTTCCCGACTCGCGCTGTTCGCAATTTTACGGCGTAACTTCATGTTCTTGCGTCCTTCTCTCCGGGCGCGTCCGGGTGGAATTGCTGCGGCAGCAACGCGAATTCGCATAGTTGCTCGCATTTAACGTCCCTGGCGTCGACACGGGCCCTGGCCCCGTGCTCCACTCCGCGGGTGCGAAAGTCGGCCTCCATCCGCCTCGGACTGCTCCTCGCGGTCTCGTCGCTCCTGCTCTCCTGCGAGACCGAGAAGCCCCACGAGAAGCGGTGCGTGGACCGCGACGGGCAGTTCGTCGACGAGGCGAACTGCGCGAGCGGCGAGGCCGCGCCCGCCCCGGACGGGGGCGTTGTCTCCGGAGCAACCGGAGGGTGGGACCAGGCCGACGGGGGAACTCCTCCGGCGCGCGGGGGCTACCACTTCATCTGGATCCCCTACGGCATGTTCGGCGGGGTGGGGACGTATGCGCCCGGATACGTGAGGTCCGGGACCGGTGGCGCGACACCCGCCGGGGCCGCCACGTCGAGCTCGGTGAGCCGGGGCGGCTTCGGCGCCACCGGCGCGGCCCACTCCGGCTCCACGTCGTCCGTGGGAGGCTAGCGCCCTCATGGAACGCCGGGAACGGGCGCCGCGCCAGGACTGGCAGCGACGGGTGGAGGAGGTGGGCTTCCCCATCCACACCGCGGACGCGCCCTACTGGGACGAGTCGGCCTTCTGGGCATTCACGCCTGGTGACGTGGACCTGCTCGAGCGGGCCACCGCCGACCTCCAGGAGATGGTGCTCGCGGCCGTCGGCCACGTCCTCGAGACCGGCCGCTACTGGGAGCAGCTCGCCATCCCCCGGGAGATGGTGCCGCTCATCGCCCGCTCCTGGGAAGGCGTGGACGGCGACGGCGACCCGTCCATCTACGGACGGATGGATCTCGCCTGGGACGGCGTCGGCACCCCGCGGCTCCTCGAGTACAACGCCGACACCCCCACCGGGCTCGTCGAGGCCGCGGTGGTCCAGTGGCACTGGCTGCAGGACGTGGACCCCGCCGCCGACCAGTGGAACTCCCTCCACGAGCGGCTGGTGGCCGGCTGGAAGGAGCTCGCGCCCTGGCTTCCGGTGGGGCCGCTCCACTTCGCGAGCCTGGACGGTCCCGGAGGACGTGCTCACCGCGACCTACCTCCAGGACACCGCCGCGCAGGGCGGGCTGCGGACCTCCTTCGTGGAGATGCGGGCGGTCGGCTGGGACGAGGGCAAGCGGGCCTTCGTGGACGGCGACGGCGTGGAGATGCGCGCCTGCTTCAAGCTCTACCCCTGGGAGTGGATGGCCCGCGAGACCTTCGGCGCCATGCTCCCGCTCGCCCACACCCGGTGGATCGAGCCCCCCTGGAAGATGGTGGCGTCGAACAAGGGGATCCTGGCCGTGCTCTGGGAGCTCTACCCGGACCACCCGAACCTCCTGCCCGCCTTCCTCGAGCCGGGAGACCTCCGGAGCTACGCGCGCAAGCCCCTCCTCTCCCGCGAGGGGGCGAACGTGGTCCTGGTGCGCGACGGCGAGGTGATCGCCGAGGGGAAGGACGGACGGCTACGGCAAGGAGGGGCACGTCTGGCAGGCGCTCTGGGAGCCCGCCGTCCCCATGCCCCGCTCCCTCTCCATCGGCAGCTGGCTGGTGCGCGGGGTCCCCGCGGGCGCCGGGCTCCGGGAGTCGGACGGGCCCATCACCGGCAACCTCTCCCGCTTCGTGCCCCATCTCGTCGCCGAGGATGCCGGAGGCGACCCGCGCCGGCGTGCGCGCTTCCGGGCCATCGGCGAAGGGCGCTAGACTCCCGGCATGGACGTCACCCCGGGGCGCAGCTGGCCGCTCGGCGCCACCCTCGACGGGGGACGGCGTGAACTTCAGCATCTGGTCCCGGCACGCCACCGCGGCGGAGCTCTGCCTCTTCGATCGGGCCGAGGACGCGCAGCCGTCGCGCTCCATCCGGCTCGACCCGCGCGTTCACCGCACCTACCACTACTGGCACGTGCACGTGGCCGGCCTCGCGCCGGGCCAGCACTACGGCTGGCGCATCCACGGTCCGTACGACCCGGCGCACGGCTACCGCTTCGACGGGCAGAAGCTGCTCCTCGACCCTACGCGAGGGCGGTGGCCGTGCCCACCACCTACGACCGCTGGGCCGGCGCCCGGCGCGGCGACAACGCCGGCAAGGCCATGAAGGGCGTGGTGGCCGACCTCTCCCGCTACGACTGGGAGGGGGACCGGCCGCTGCGCCGCTCCTCGCCCCACGCGGTGATCTACGAGATGCACGTGAAGGGCTTCACCTTCCACGAGAGCTCGGGCGTCGCCGCCGGACGGCGCGGCACCTTCGCCGGGCTGGTGGAGAAGATCCCCTACCTGCGCGACCTGGGCGTGACCGCGGTGGAGCTCATGCCGGTCTTCCAGTTCGACGCCCAGGACGCGATCGGGCGGGCTCACCAACTACTGGGGCTACTCGCCGGTCTCCTTCTTCGCGCCGAACGTGCCCTACGCCTCGGCCGGGACGCCGCTCTCGGCGCTCGACGAGTTCCGCGACATGGTCAAGGCGCTGCACCGGGCCGGCATCGAGGTGATCCTCGACGTGGTCTTCAACCACTCCGCCGAGGGCGACGAGAAGGGGCCGACCATCTCCTTCCGCGGCCTGGACAACCGGGCCTACTACATCCTCGACGGCTACCGGCGCTACGCCAACTTCACGGGATGTGGAAACACCCTCAAGGCCAACCACCCGGTGGTGCGCCGGCTCATCCTCGACGCGCTCCGCCACTGGGTCTCGGAGATGCACGTCGACGGCTTCCGCTTCGACCTCGCCTCCGTGCTCTCCCGCGACACCGACGGGAACCCGCAGCACAACGCCCCGGCGGTCTGGGACATCGAGAGCGACCCGGTGCTGGCCGGGTCGAAGCTCATCGCCGAGGCCTGGGACGCCGCCGGGCTCTACCAGGTGGGGCGCTTCGTGGGCGACTCCTGGAAGGAGTGGAACGGCAAGTTCCGCGACGACGTGCGCTCGTTCCTGCGCGGCGACCCGGGGCGGGTGTCGCACTTCGCCAACCGGCTGCTCGCCAGCCCCGACCTCTACGAGCAGAAGCAGCGGGAGCCGGAGCAGAGCGTGAACTTCGTCACCTGCCACGACGGGTTCACCCTGAACGACCTCGTGACCTACGAGGTGAAGCACAACGAGGCGAACGGCGAGAAGAACCGGGACGGCTCGAACCACGAGCTCTCCTGGAACTGCGGCGTGGAGGGACCCTCCACCGATCCCGCCGTCGAGCAGCTCCGCAACCGGCAGGTGAAGAATTTCCTGGCGGTGAACCTGCTCTCGGCCGGCGTCCCCATGATCCTGATGGGCGACGAGATGCGCCGCACCCAGCGCGGCAACAACAACGCCTGGTGCCAGGACAACGAGACCTCCTGGCTCGACTGGAGCCTGCGGAAGACCCACGCCGACGTGCACCGCTTCCTGCGGCGGCTCATCCGGCTGCGCTCCTCGATGCACCCGGACCCGCGGCGCTCCGGGACGCTCACCCAGTTCCTCCGCAGCGCCCGCATCGAGTGGCACGGGGTGAAGCTGGGCCAGCCCGACTGGAGCGACCACGGCCGGAGCCTCGCCGCCACCTTCCAGGAGCCGGACGGGCCGGCGCTGGCGCACGTGATGGTGAACGCCTGGAACGAGCCGCTCGAGTTCGAGCTGCCCCGCGTGAGGAGCGGGTGGCACCTCATGGTGGACACCTTCCTGCCCTCCCCCAACGACATCCGGACCTGGGAGGAGGCGGCGGTGCTGGAGGCCGGCACCTACCTCGTCAACGCGCACTCCTTCGTCTTCATGTCCGCGCTGGCGCCGGAGCGGGCCGGAACCGGCGAGGCAGGCTAGCCGCCATCCTCACCGCGACTGCCCCGCCATCCAGACCTCCAGCCCCTGGGAATTGAGGTCGAGGTCGGTCGCGAAGGCCTCCAGGGCCTCCTCCCTCGTCCCCTTCCAGCCGCGGTGCCCGAGCAGGCCGAGCAACTGCTCCACCAGGCCGGCCCGGATGGCCGCCTGGCGCCCCGGCCCCGCCGGCGCTCCCCGGGCCACCGCCACGTGCCCGTCGACCGCCGAGAGCATGGCCGCGGCCGCCTCGGGGATCCGACCCTCGAGCATGCCGTAGTGGGTGAGGTACATCCGCTCCGGCCGCTCGGCCAGCATGCGCTCCACCGAGGCCTTCAGGGCCGGCGGGTCGAACTGCACCGGCGTCGTGGTGGGGTACATGAACGGACCGTTCTCGTCGTCGAACTCGCGGTAGGAGATGCCGAAGGTGTCCCCGGTGAAGAAGCCGCGCGTGGCCGGGTCGTGGACCACGAAGTGGTGCTTCGCGTGCCCGGGGGTGTCGAGGATGCGCAGCGTCCGGCCGCCCAGCTCGACCAGCGTGCCCTCCGGCGCCTCGATCACCCGCTCCGCCGGCGCCGGCAGCACGTCCCCGTAGAGATCGCGGATGGCCTCCATGCCCCCGTAGACCTCGGCCGCGCCGGCCAGCAGCTTCGACGGGTCGATCATGTGTCGGGCGCCGCGAGGGTGGACGACGAGCCTCGCCGCCGGGAGCCGGGCCAGGAGTGCGCCCGCGCCGGCTGCGTGGTCGAGGTGCACGTGGGTCACGATCACGTGACTCACTTCCTCGGGCGCGATCCCGTGGGCGGCCAGCCCGGCCAGCACGTGGGGGACGCTCCGCGCCGTCCCGGTCTCGATCACCGCCGCGCCCTCGCCGCCCTTCACGATCCAGGCGGCGGCCACGCCGGGGCGCACGTATCCGGTGTCCACCAGGATCACTCCCGGTGCAACCTGGCGCGGAGGAGCCATGGGCGCGCTCACTTCCTCGCTCCGAACCCCGCCGGGAGCTCCATGCCCAGGTTCTTCACCGTGAAGGCGAAGACGTCGGCCACCTCGTCGATGAACTTCTGGGTGGGCTTCCCCGCGCCGTGCCCGGCCCGGGTCTCGATGCGGGCCAGCACCGGCCTCGGTCCGCCCTGGTCGGCCTGGAGCTCGGCGATGAACTTGAAGGAATGGGCCGGGACCACCCGGTCGTCGTGGTCCGCGGTGGTGACGAGCGTGGCGGGGTAGGCCGTGCCCTTCTTGAGGCGGTGCAGCGGGCTGTAGGCGTAGAGGGTGTCGAAGCCGAGCTTGATCTCCGAGGAGCCGTAGTCGCTGCGCCAGCCCATGCCCACGGTGAACTTGTGGAAGCGCAGCATGTCCATCACCGGCACCTGGGGAATCGCCACGCGCGGCGAGCTCCGGCCGCTGGGTCATCACCGCGCCCACGAGCAGCCCCCCGTTCGACCCGCCGTTCATGGCCAGCCGGTCGGGAGAGGTCCAGCCGTTCTTCTGCAGCCACTCGGCCGCCGCGATGAAGTCGTCGAAGGTGTTCTGCTTCTTGCCCAGGCGACCGGCGTCGTACCAGGCCTTGCCGTACTCGCTGCCGCCCCGGAGGTTGGCCACCGCGTACACGCCTCCCATCTCCAGCCAGACCACGCGGGACACCACGAAGGCGGGCAGCATCGGGACGTTGAACCCACCGTAGCCGTAGAGGATGGTGGGATTGCGCCCGTCGAGCTTCACGTCCTTCCTGTGGAGCAGGAACATGGGCACGCGGGTACCGTCCTTCGACGGGTAGAAGACCTGCGTGACCTCGTAGGGAGACGCGTCGAAGTCGACCCTGGGCTTGCGGAACACGGTGGAGGCGAGCGACGGCACGTCGAGCCGGTACACCGTGGGTGGAGCGAGGAATCCCGTGAAGACGTAGAAGGTCTCCTGGTCGCCTCGCTTGCCGGCGAACCCCGAGATGGTGCCGATCCCGGGGAGCGCCAGGTCGGACACCTTCTTGCCGGCGAGGTCCCAGACCTCGACCGCGCTCTTCACGTCGCGCATCCAGACGGCGAAGAGACGGTCGCCCACCGAGGCGACGTAGCGCAGCACGTCGGTTCCCTTGGCCTCGGGGATGACTTCCCTCCAGTCCTTCTCCTCTGGCTGGGCCCGGGCGACGGCGACGACACGCTTGCGCGGCGCGCCCCGGTCGGTGAGGAAGTAGAAGGTGTCCCCCACCACGTCGACGAAGTCGTAGGCGGCGTCCATCCTGGCCAGCATCGGCTCCGGCCTCGAGCCGGGCGTGGCGAGGTCCTGGACGAAGATCGCCGACTCCGGGTTCGTCCCCTTGGTGGCACGGATCACGAGCCAGCGCCCGTCGTCGCTCACCGTGGCCCGGAGGTACCAGTCCGGCTGGTCCGGGCGCTCGAAGACGAGGACGTCGTCGTCCTGGTGCGTGCCGATGGCGTGGTACCAGACCTTCTGGTTCAGGTTGACCGCGGTGAGCTTCTCCGCCTCGGGAGGCGCGGCGTAGCGGGAGTAGTAGAAGCCCTTCCCGTCCTTGGAGAAGGAGGCGCCGCTGAACTTGGCCCAGCGCACCTCGTCGGCCAGGTCCTTCCCGGTCGTCGACGTCGCGCACCCTCCAGATCTGCCAGTCGGACCCGGCGTCGGCGATGGCGTAGGCGAGGAGGCGCCCGTCGTCGGAGAAACCCAGGCCGGAGAGCGCCACCGTGCCGTCCTTCGACATCGAGTTCGGATCGAGGAGCACGCGCCCCTCGGCGGCCGGGTCGTCGGTGACGTAGAGGACGGACTGCGGCTGCAGCCCGGAGTTGCGCATGTAGAAGTAGTGCTTGCCGTGCTTCGACGTGGCGGTGAACCGCTCGTAGTTCCAGACCTGGGTGAGCCGATCGCGGATCGGGCCGCGCTGCGGGATGCCGGCGAGGTAGGCGTCGGTCACCGCGTTCTGGGCGGCGACCCAGAGCTTGGTGTCGGCGGCGTTGTCGTCCTCGAGCCAGCGGTACGGGTCCTTCACCTTCGTCCCGAAGTAGTCGTCGACGACGTCCTGCCTCTTCGTCGTCGGGTACTTGAGCTTCGCGGCGGACGCCGGGGCGGCGGCCGGGGTCGCGGCCGAGGCGGCAGGTGGGGGCGCGGCGACGTCCGCGACGGCGAGGGCGAGGGCGAGGAGTTCTGCGAGCAAGGTTGCCTCCGGGATGTGCGGTGCGGCGAAATCCTAGCCGAAACATGGGGCGGCGCGCTTGACGGGAATGTGCGCCGGACGCACGTTCGACGGCGTGCTCCGCGACGACTACGTGATGCGGATGGTCCGCCAGCTGACGGAGGCCCTGGCCCGGCTGGCCGGCCTCCGGAAGGCCGGTCTCCTCGATCAGGCCGCGGAGGAGCTCGACGCCGCCTTCGCCTCCCTGGGCGGCATCGACCCGCGCCTCGCCCGCGACGGCGACGCGTCGCTCCTCCTCTCCCTGGTGCAGGACCCGACCCGGCGAGAGGCGATGGTCCGGCTCCTCGAGGAGCGGGACGCCCTCCGCGCCGCCCGCGGGGGGCGCTGAGGCTCACCGGGCGCGAAGGGCGCGGTCGATCCCCCGGATCGCGTCCAGCGCTCCGGATGCGATCCCCAGGTGCGGCGCGCGGATGTCGGCCTCGCGCGGGTTCACCCGGATCACCGTCGAGCCGGGCGAGCGCCCCAGCCGCTCGGTGATCCAGCGGATGGTGGCCACGGCGGTGCCCGCGCCGAGCTCCAGGACGGCGAGCCTCTCCTCCCCGTGCTCCTCGAGGAAGGCCTCGAACCGCCTCCCCTGCTGGCTCGATCGGCCGGGCAGCCAGGCCCCGTCGCCGAACATGAGGATGTTGGGACGCGCGACCCGGCGGCAGTTCCGGCAGGCCGGCAGCCGCTCCGCCCGCATGGTCGCGAGGTCGACCGGCACCTCCTCGCTGCACTCCCAGATCTCCTCGCTGCAGGGCGCCGTGCACTGGAGGTGGTGGATGGAGCCGTGGACCTCGTGGACCAGCGCCGGGTCGAAGCCGGCCTTCTGGAACTGGCCGTCCACGTTGGAGGTGACCGCGAAGGCGGGGAGCCCGAGGTCCTCCATCCAGGACCGGAGGATGCGGTAGCCGTCGTGGGGAACGGTCTCCCGGTAGAGGTGGAGCCGATGGCCGTAGAAGCCCCAGCCGAAGGCCGGGTCGTCGTCGAAGTGGTCGGGGTTGGCGGCATCGACGAAGGAGAGGCCGAGCCGCTCGTACATGGGGTAGGCGTTCCAGAATCCCTGGTCGCCCCGGAAGTCGGGGAGCCCCGAATCGACGCCCATCCCGGCGCCGGTGGCCACCACCAGCGCGCGAGCCCCGCGAATGGCCGCCGCCGCCCGCGCGAACACCTGCTCGTCCGGACCCATGACGGCCCCGAGGAAAGCACCTCCCAACTTCTCTGGCAAACCACCCGGCCTCCGGGCAATATCCGCCCCTTCCCCTCACGCCGGAGAAGAACCTTGAAGATCGCGAACGGAACGGTGGTGGCCCTCGACTACAAGCTCCACCTGGGCGACGGCCAGATCATCGACGCCTCGGAGCCGGGCAGCCCCCTCTATTACATCCAGGGAGAGGGCAACATCGTGCCTGGTCTCGAGCGCGCGCTCGAGGGGCTCTCGAAGGACGACACGAAGCAGGTGGTCGTCCCCGCCGAGGACGGGTACGGCCCGCACGACCCCCAGGGCGTCCAGGAGGTCCCGAAGGACGCCTTCGGTGGGGAGCTCCCCGAGCTCGGGAACCAGTACACCGCGCGCGGTCCGAACGGCGAGGTGGTTCCCTTCGTGGTGAAGGAGATCAAGGCCGACGTGGTCGTTGTCGACCTGAACCACCCTCTCGCCGGCCAGACCCTCCACTTCGACGTCGCCATCCGCGAGGTCCGCGAGGCCACCGCCGAGGAGAAGGAGCACGGCCACGTGCACGAGGCCGGCGGCCACCACCACCACTGAGCGGGGGCCGCCCACCGGGGCCCCGACGCCCCGATCGAGACCCCTGCAACCGGAGCCTGAGGGGTTAGAACGGGTGCATGAACCATTCACGGCTCGCCGTCGCGCTCCCGCTGCTCGCCGTCCTCTCCTTCCCGGCGCTCGTGAGGGCCGACGACTCCGCGGATGCCGTGAAGAAGGCCGAGGAGGCGATCGCGGTCTTCAAGCGGGCCGATCCGTCGATCACGAAGTTCTTCGAGAAGTCGGTCGGATGGGCGGTCTTCCCCTCGGTGGCGAAGGGCGCCATCGGCATCGGCGGCGCCGGTGGCAAGGGCGTGCTCTTCGAGAAGGGGGGCGGCGATCGGCACCACCTCGCTCGCGCAGGTCACCATCGGCCTCGCCCTCGGCGGCCAGGAGTTCGCCGAGATCATCTTCTTCGAGAACGCCCTCGCGCATGACCAAGTTCAAGGGTGGCGACTTCGCGCTCGCGGCCCAGGTCAGCGCCGTGGCCGCGGCCTCCGGCGCCGCGGCGACCGCCAAGTACAGCCAGGGGGTTGCCGTCTTCACCGTCGCCATCGGCGGGCTCATGTACGAGGCCAGCGTGGGCGGCCAGAAGTTCGGCTTCGAGGCTTTCGGCGAGAAAAAGAAGTAGTGCGCCTCGGCGCAGCCCTCCTCCTCGCGGCCTTCCTCGCCGCCCCTCTCGTGGCACGCCCGGTCGACCCCGTCGCCGAGGGGGCCGCCGAGGCGGCGGTCCCGTGCGCCTGCAGCGCCGACTGCGTGGAGAAGATCCACCACGGCAGCGTCTGCGTCGACGGGCACTGCACGCCGTACGAGGACGCCTGGAGCCTCCTCGACTGGGTCGGCCTGGCCCGCGAGGAGAAGGGAATCCCGCCCCCCTTCGTGGTCCTGCCCGCCGTCCTTCCGGCCATCGGCTACAACCCGGCCATGGGGGCGCTCTTCGGCCTCACCGGGACGCTCGGGATGTACCTGGGGCCGCCGGCGACGACGACCATCTCCAGCCTCCAGGGAGTGGCGCTCTACTCCACGATGAGCCAGCTCACCATCCAGCTCTCCACCACGGTGCTCACCGCCCGCAACGACTGGGAGCTCCAGGGGGACTGGCGCTTCCTCCTCTTCAACCAGAAGACCTACGGCCTGGGAACCGGGCCCCAGGCCATGTCGGCCCCCGCCACCAACGAGGACTTCAACCTGGTGCGTATCCACCAGACGGTGCTTCGCAAGGTCTGGAGCGACCTCTACGTCGGCCTCGGCTACCGGCTCGACAGCTACTACGACGTGCAGGACACGAACATGGACCTCACGGCGCCCGAGCCCGTGGTGGGCCCGGGCTACGCGTACAGCCTGGCCTACGGATTCAGCCCGCACCAGGGCGTGCTCTCGGGAGCGACGCTGGCCGTCCTCTTCGACAGCCGCGACTCGACCATCAGCCCGTACCGCGGGTACTACGGGTCGGCGACCTTCACCGCCAATCCCACCTGGCTCGGCTCCTCGCAACCCAGCACGAATCTCGAGGCCCAGTTCCGCGTCTACGCCCCGCTCTCCGACGACGTCCCGCGAAACGTGCTCGGCTTCTGGCTCTACTACCGGGGCGTCACCTCCGGCGCGGCCCCGTACCTCACGCTGCCCTCCATCGGATGGGACCAGAAGAACCGGACCGGCCGCGGCTACGTCCAGGGGCGATGGCGCGGGACCCAGGAACTGTACGGCGAGGTGGAGTGGCGCTTCCGGATCACCAACAACGGCCTCCTCGGCGGCGTGGTCTTCGCGAACGCCTCGAGCTTCGCCGCCCCGGCCTTCCAGGCGAGCGGCCCTGGATGGACCTACGCGAGCGAGAAGGTCGGGGTCCTCCAGTTCATCCGTCCGGCCGGTGGCTTCGGCCTGCGCTTCATGATGAACCGCGACTCGCGCACCAACGTGGCGCTCGACTTCGCCTTCGGGGAGAGCTCCTTCGGCGTCTGGTTCAACGCCGGCGAGTACTTCTAGGGGCGCGCTCCCTCGACGCTTCCGCCCGCCGTAGCGCCCCTCCGCCGACTCCGCCGCGACGTGCGACGGCACGACGTAGGCGAGCACGAGCCGCAGGATCTGCTCCTCGAGCCTGCCCGAGGCGACCAGGTCGGGCCGGTCGAGCGTGGCCCGGTTCACGAGCCCCTCCACCGCGGCGACCAGGACGAAGGAGGCCATCTTGGCGTCCTTCACCTCGATGCGGTCGGAGTTCTCGGTGAGCCAGGCCTCCACCAGCCGCTCGTAGTTCGTGAAGAGCTCGTGGAGCCGGCGCAGCGCTCCGATGCGCGGCACCTGCTCCACCAGCACCCGGTGCAGCCGCGGCTCGGCCTGCTGCGCGACCAGCATGGCCCGGATCAGCTCGGTGGCCACCTCCTCGGCGGTCGCGGCCGGCGGCGCGTTGGTCATGCGCGCGGCGATGTTCTCCTGCATGCGCGACGCGTACTGCTCCATCACCGCGGCGACCAGCGCCTCCTTGCCGGGGAAGTACTGGTAGAGCGAGCCCACGCTCACCCCGGCCTCCTGCGCCACCCGGTTGGTGGAGAGCGCGTCGTAGCCGTCGCGCACGAGCACGCGGGCGGTGGCGTCGACGATGGCGTCGACGGTGGCGCGGGAGCGCTGCTGGGTGGGTGCCTTGCGCGGAGCGGTTCGGATGCGAGCCATTGCTCGCATTCTACTAGAACTGGACCTGCGCGCCCATCTCGACGACCCGGTTGGGAGGCAGGCCGAAGAAGGCGCTGGCCGGACGGGCGTTCCGGGCCAGGATGATGAAGAGCCTCTTGCGCCAGCGCGGCATCCGGGACGGTCCGCCGGGGAGGAGCGTCTCGCGCCCCAGGTAGTAGGAGGTCTCCATCACCGCGTTCTCGAGCCGGGGTCCCGGGATGGCGAAGGGAGGGAGCGCCGCCAGCAATCCCGGGACGTTGGGCGTCTCCATGAACCCGTACCGGCCGAGGACCTGGTAGATGCCGTTGCCCAGGCTCTTCACGGTGAGCCGGTCGGCCGGGTCCACGGTGGGGATCTCCTCGGTCCCGATCGAGACGATGAGCACCCGCTCGTGGAGCACCTTGTTGTGCTTCAGGTGGTGGAGCAGGACGCCGGGCGTGCCGTTGGGGTCGGAGGTCATGAAGACCGCCGTGCCGGGGATCCGGTAGGGGGGGTGGCGCTCCAGGTCGGGGAGGAAGAGACCGAGGGGAAGCGTGGTCCCGGCCACCGACTGCGCCAGCGCCTCGCGCCCCTTCTTCCAGGTGGAGAGGATCGCGAAGATGAACCCGCCGGCCACCAGCGGGAACCATCCGCCGTCCCGCATCTTCACCAGGTTGGCCGAGAGGAAGGAGAGGTCCACGGCGAGGAAGGAGAAGGTGAGCGGCCAGACCACCCAGCGCGACCAGCGCCAGCGGTCGCGCGCCACCCGGTGGAAGAGCAGGGTGGTGATGACCATGGTCCCGGTGACGGCGATGCCGTAGGCGGCGGCCAGGGCGTTCGAGGAGCCGAAGCCGAGCACCAGCGCCACCGTGCCCACCGCGAGCGCCCAGTTCACCTCCGGGATGTAGATCTGCCCGTACTCGGTGCTCGACGTGTGGCGGACGGTGAGGCGCGGCGCGTAGCCCAGCTGGATGGCCTGGTTGGTGAGCGAGAAGGCCCCGGAGATGAGGGCCTGCGACGCCACGATCGCGGCGGAGGTGGCGATGGCCACCATGGGCCAGAGCGCCCAGCCGGGGACCGCTCGGTAGAACGGGTTCGCCACCGCCTCGGGGTCTCGCAGGAGGAGCGATCCCTGCCCCATGTAGTTGAGGAGGAGCGCGGGCATGGCGACCGTGTACCAGGCCAGCCGGATGGGGCGCCGCCCGAAGTGGCCCATGTCGGCGTAGAGCGCCTCGGCGCCGGTGAGGACCAGCACGACGCTGCCCAGCACGAGGAAGCCGGCACCGCGATTGCGAACGAAGAACTCGATGCCGTGGAGCGGGGAGATGCACCGGAGCACGCCCGGCTCCTGCCAGACGTTCCAGGCGCCGATGGCGGCGATGCTGGTGAACCAGAGCAGCATGACCGGCCCGAAGACCATTCCCACCGCGGCGGTTCCCCGCTTCTGGAAGGCGAAGAGCAGGACGAGGATGAGAACCGTGGCCGGCACCACGGCGGGCTTCATCGCCGGAGTGACCTCGATGAGACCCTCCATGGCGCCGAGCACGCTGATGGCGGGGGTGATGACCCCGTCGCCGTAGAGCAGCGCCGCCCCGAAGAGACCGAGGATGAGCAGGGTCTTCCGCCCGCGCTTCGTGGTCTCCTGCTGGCTGACGAGCGCCATGAGGGCCAGGATCCCGCCCTCCCCGCGGTTGTCGGCCCGCATGACGAAGGAGAGGTACTTGAAGGCGACGACGAAGGTCATCGCCCAGACGACGAGCGACAGGATGCCGAGCACGTTCTGGGGCGTGAGCGGCACCCCGTGCGCGCCGTGGAAGCTCTCCTTGAGCGCGTAGAGCGGGCTCGTCCCGATGTCGCCGTACACCACCCCGAGCGCGCCGAGGGCGAGCGCCGCCAGGGCGCTCTTGGACTTCGCGCCGACGGGATGCTCGTGGTGCGCGGGGCTGGGTGAGGGGTCGCTCAGGTGCCTTCTCCGATGAAGCGGCCGACAGGGTTAACCGATCCCGCGACGCCGGTCGAGGGGACTGCACCCGGCGTGCCACCGGGTGGCCCGGGCGCGGATGGCCCGCGTGCCGCGCGATATCGCCTCGCCGCATCGGAACCTGGCGAAATCAGGCCACTTCCACTCAGAGCGAGAAGCTTCCCTTCACTCCAAGTTGGATCCAGCCGTGGACCGCCCGGTTGGGGATGTTGGCCTCGTTGCTCTGGCCGCCGGTCCCCAGGGTGGCCCGGCTGAACTCGCCCACCGATCCGGAGACCCAGGGTCCCACCATCCAGCCGGGGGAGACCTCGACGTCCCAGCCCACCTGGAAGTTGGCGTACTCCCAGCCGGCCACGTCGAGCGTGGTGTCGAAGTCCGGGCTGGAGTACGACGTGAACATCCACTCCCACCCGGTCCCCAGCCCGGCCCACGGGCCACCGTGGTCCCGGAAGGCGTAGGTGGCCTGGATGCCCACGCGCAGCCCGGTCACCGAGCAGGATTCCCCCTTCTTGCACTCCCCGAGCTGCAGGAAGTTCCAGGCGTACTGGACGTAGGTGCCGACGAACCAGCGCCGGTGCAGGGTGAGCCCCAGGTCCAGCTGGACGGGGATGGAGACCGCCACGAACTCGTCGATGAGCGGCGCGCCCGTGCCCGGATCGGTGGAGACGCTCCCCACGGGGAAGGCTGCCGAGACCCTCGCCCCGACCGTGAAGCCCAGGGCCGGGGCAGGCGGCTCGTCCGACGCGGCCGGGAGTGCCCACCCGGCGAGCAGCAGCGCGGCGCTGGCGAGCAGGATCGGCGGGGTCACCGTCCGAGCGTACCGCACAATCGCCGGACCGCATCGACCAGTTCGGAGGCCTCCACGGGCTTGAGCAGGCTGACGGCCGGGCGCAGGCCGGGGGGCTCCTCGTTCCCGACCCGGGAGAGGACGAGGACGGGCGCGCCGGCGCAGGCCGGCTCCTGCGGGAGGGCCGCCAGCGCGCTCCGCTCGTCCCCCGTGGCCCCCTCCAGGTCGAGGATCAGGAGCCGGGGCGTGCAGCCGTTTCGAACCGCGTCGGATGCTTCGGCGGCGGACCCCGCCTCGATCACGGTGTGGGAGTTCCGGCGGAGAAGCCCGGCCATCTTGGCGCGGAAGTCGGCGTCGGCGTTGACGAGCAGGACGTCGACCGAGGATGCCGGAACGGAGCGCTCCGGGGGCGGCGGGGCGATCCGCCCGAGGATGCCGCCGGAGCGGTCGTTCTCGCTCACGATCCGAGCGCCTCCAGCAGGGACGCGGCCGCACCGGCCACCTCGGCCGGCGCCTCCACGGCCACCATGTGCCCGGCGCCGGGGACGACCAGGATTCCCTTCCCGGGGAGCCGTTCCCGGAGGAAGGCCGCGTACTTCGGCGGTGTGAACCGGTCCTCGGATCCGACCACCACGAAGGCCGGCGCCCGGATCCGGTCGAGCCGGTCCATGGCGTCGAAGGCGTCACAGGCGGTGAAGTCGCCGTGGAGGATGCCGGCGGGCTGGGCGGCCAGGGCCTGGGCGTAGGAGGCGCGCAGGTCCGGGGAGGCGGACGGTCCGAAGGAGGAGGACGCCATCATCCCGGCCACCTCCGCCGCCCGGGCCGGATCGCCGGAGGCCTCGAGGACCGCCGGAGCGACCCGGAGCCTGGCCCCGGTGCCGACGAGGAAGAGGCCGGCCACCCGGTCCGGCGCCTCGATGGCGAGCGTGAGGGCGATGGCGCCCCCCATGGAATGGCCAGCCACCACGGCGCGAGGGATGGCGAGGGCGTCGAGCAGGCCGAGCAGGGCGCGGGCGTAGCCGGCGATGGTCTGCTCCCCGGGCGGCGGCGCCTGCCCGTGGCCGGGCAGGTCGACCGGGAGCACCCGGCGCCCGGGCAGCTCGCGGAGCGCCTGCGGCCAGTGGAGGTGGTTCCCGCCGGCCCCGTGGACGAGGAGCAGCGGCGGACCGCGCCACCCCTCGGGCGCGTGATCCCAGAAGGCGACCCCGTCGGCGATGCTCAGGCCCATGCGCACTCGCAGGTGAAGTGGCGGAGGTACCGCGACTGCTTGACGATGCGCACCCCGCGCACCTCGCTGGCCTTGCCCTTCACGTCGGCGATCACCTCGGCAGCGTAGTCGAAGTGACTTTGCGTGTACATCCGGCGCGGGAAGGCGAGCCGCACGAGCTCCATGGCGTGGAAGGTCTCCTCCCCGTCGTCGCGCCGCTTGCCGAACATCACCGAGCCGATCTCCACCCCGCGGATGCCGCCCTCCAGGTAGAGCGCGTTGGCGAGCGCCCAGGCCGGGTAGCGGTCCACCGGCATGTCGGGGAGCACGGTGCGGGCGTCGATGTAGACGGCGTGGCCGCCGGTGGGGCGCACGAACCCCACTCCCGCCTCGTCGAGCTTCTCCCCCAGGTACTCGGCGGTGCGCAGCCGGTAGCGCAGGTACTGCTCGTCGACCACCTCCTCGAGCCCGACCGCCATGGCCTCGAGGTCGCGCCCGGCCAGGCCGCCGTAGGTGGGAAAGCCCTCGGTGAGGATGAGCGTGTTGCGCACGCTCTCCAGCCACTCGTCGCTCGCGCAGCGCCAGGAAGCCGCCGATGTTCACCAGGCCGTCCTTCTTGGCGCTCATGGTGCACCCGTCGGCCAGCCCGAACATCTCCTGGGCGATGCGCTTCACCGGCACGTCGGCGAAGCCCGGCTCGCGCATCTTCACGAACATGGCGTTCTCGGCGAAACGGCAGGCGTCGAGGATGAGCGGCTTGCCGTGGCGGTGCAGCAGCTCCGAGTAGGCGCGCAGGTTCGCCATCGACACCGGCTGGCCGCCCCCGGTGTTGTTGGTCACGGTGATCATGCCGAAGGGAACCCTGTCCCCCTCGCGCTGCAGGAGGTCCTCGACCCGGTCGAGGTCGATGTTCCCCTTGAACGGGTGGACGGTGGCCGGCTCGAGCCCCTCCCGGATGACCAGGTCGCGGGGCTCGGCCCCGTTCCACTCGAGGAGCGCCCGGGTGGTGTCGAAGTGGCAGTTGCTGGGAACGACGTGCCCGGGCTTGCAGACCGTCCCGAAGAGGATCCGCTCGGCCGCCCTCCCCTGGTGGGTGGGGACGAAGTGGGCGTAGCCGGTGAGGTCCCTCACCACCGCCTCGAGCCGGTAGAAGCTCCGGGCCCCGGCGTAGCTCTCGTCGCCCAGCATGATGGCCGACCACTGGCGCGTGCTCATGGCGCCCGTCCCGGAGTCGGTGAGCCAGTCGAGCAGGACGTCCTCGGCCCTGAGCTGGAAGACGTTCAGCTTCGCCCCGGCCAGGAGCACCTCCCGCTCGGGGCGGGTGGTCATGCGGATGGGCTCGACCGACTTGATCCGGAACGGCTCGATCAGCGTCTTCGGCATGGCATCACCTGTATCACCGGGTCAGGCCGGCCGGGTCCGGTACCTCGCCTGGACGAGCCCGCTCGGGAAGGGGCGCACGCTCTCCAGGTGGAGCGGGATCTCGCCGAGGCTCCCCTGGAAGAGCCGGATCCCGCTCCCCAGGAGGACCGGGACGATCGAGATGGTGAGGTCGTCGAGCAGGCCCGCCGCGAGGAACGAGCTCACCACCGCTCCCCCGTCGACGTAGGCCCGCCGGGCGCCGGTGCGGACGAGGCTGGCCGCGACGTCCACCGGGCTTCCGGCCAGGAACTCCTCGCCGTGGCGGGAGGGCGCCGGCCGCCGGGAGAGGACGACGCAGCGCTTCCCGGCGTAAGGCCAGTCGCCAAGTCCCAGGACGAACTCGTAGGTGTTCCGGCCCACCACCAGGACGTCGACCGAATCGAAGAAGGCCTGGTAGCCGTGCTCCTCCTTCTCGAACGGCCCGAGCCAGTCGACCCGGCCGTCCTCCCGGGCGATGAAGCCGTCGAGACTCGTGGCGAGGTATGCCGAGCAGCGCAGCCGGTCCATGGCGGCCTCCGGTCCCAGGGTGGGTGATCCGACATTTAACGGGGTGGGGGCTTCCAAGTTCGCCTTCCGGCGTGGCATTCCAGTGGGTCCGCTCGCCGAACCGAGCTCCGGAGGACCCGATGCCCGCTCGCCCGTTCCGCAAGGTCATGGCCGCCAACCGCGGCGAGATCGCCATCCGCATCTTCCGCGCCTGCACGGAGCTGCGCATCCCCACCGTCGCCATCTACTCGGAGGAGGACCGGCTCTCGCTGCACCGCTACAAGGCCGACGAGGCCTACCTGGTCGGCAAGGGCAAGAAGCCCATCGACGCCTACCTGGGCATCGACGAGATCATCGAGCTGGCCCGGCGCGTCGGCGTCGACGCCATTCACCCCGGGTATGGCTTCCTGGCCGAGAACGCCGACTTCGCCGACGCCTGCGAGAAGGCCGGCATCGCCTTCATCGGCCCCACCGGCGAGATGATGCGCAGCCTGGGCGACAAGGTGGCCGGGCGCCGCGCCGCCGTCGCCGCGGGCGTCCCGGTCGTCCCCGGCACGGCCGAGCCCATCCTCCACGACGAGCAGGCGCTCATCTTCGCCCGGCAGCACGGGTACCCCATCATCGTGAAGGCCGCGGCCGGCGGCGGCGGGCGCGGCATGCGGGTCGCCCGCAGCCAGAAGGAGCTGCTGGAGGGACTGGTCTCCGCCCGCAGCGAGGCCCAGGCCGCCTTCGGCAATCCGGCCGTCTTCCTGGAGCGCTACGTCGAGAACCCCAAGCACCTCGAGGTGCAGGTGGTCGGCGACGCCCACGGCGGGCTCGATCCACCTCTTCGAGCGCGACTGCTCGGTGCAGCGCCGCCACCAGAAGGTGGTGGAGTTCGCGCCCTCGCTGGCGCTGTCCCCGGAGCAGCGCGCCGCGCTCTGCGAGGACGCGCTGCGCATCTGCCGGGAGGTCTCCTACCGCAACGCCGGCACCATCGAGTTCCTCCTCGACGGCGAGGGGCGCCACTACTTCATCGAGGTGAACCCGCGCATCCAGGTGGAGCACACGGTCACCGAGATGATCACCGGCCGGAACCTGGTCCAGATGCAGATCCGGGTGGCCCAGGGCCACCGGCTGTCCGATCCGGAGATCGGGATCTCCTCCCAGGCCGACGTCCAGATGCGCGGCTTCGCCATCCAGTGCCGCATCACCACCGAGGATCCGCAGAACGGCTTCGCCCCCGACTTCGGCACCATCAAGGCCTACCGCACCGCCGGCGGCGCCGGGGTCCGGCTCGACGCCGGGAACGGCTTCACCGGGGCCCAGATCACCCCCCACTACGATTCGCTGCTGGTGAAGGTCTGCACCTGGGCCCTGACCTTCCAGGAGTCGGCGCGCATCATGCACCGCTGCCTCCAGGAGTTCCGCATCCGGGGCGTGAAGACCAACATCCCCTTCCTGGAGAAGGTGGTCACCCATCCGCTCTTCCTGGAGGGGCGCGCCGACACGTCCTTCATCGACCGCAACCCGGACCTGCTGGTCTCGGCCCAGAAGAAGGACCGCGGCTCGAAGCTGCTCTCCTGGATCGGCGAGGTGGTGGTCAACGGCTCGCCCGGCGTGCAGAGGCCGCTGCGCCCCAGCCTGCTGCGGGACGCGCCGCTGCCGAAGGTGGATCTCACCTCCGCCCCGCCGGCCGGGACGCGCGACATCCTGCTGGCCCGCGGGCCGGAGGGGCTGGCGGCGTGGGCCCGGGCGCAGAAGGGGCTCCTCTTCACCGACACCACCATGCGCGACGCGCACCAGTCGCTGCTCGCCACCCGGGTGCGCAGCCACGACCTGCTCCGCATCGCGCCGGCCACGGCGCGGCTCGGGGCGGGGCTCTTCAGCCTGGAGCTGTGGGGCGGCGCCACCTTCGACGTGGCCATGCGCTTCCTCAAGGAGGATCCCTGGACGCGGCTCCACCGGCTGCGCGAGGCCATCCCCAACATCCTCTTCCAGATGCTGCTGCGCGGCTCCAACGCGGTGGGCTACACCAACTACCCCGACAACGTGGTGGAGCGGTTCGTCGAGGAGGCGGCGGGGAGCGGGGTCGACGTCTTCCGCGTCTTCGACGCCCTCAACTGGACGAAGAGCATGACGGTCGCCATGGAGGCCGTGCGCCGGAGCGGGAAGGTCTGCGAGGCCGCCATGTGCTACACGGGCGACATCACCGACCCGAGGCGGGACAAGTACCCGCTGTCCTACTACGTGTCGCTGGCCCGCGAGCTGGAGCGGATGGGCGCCCATTTCCTCGCAGTGAAGGACATGGCGGGCCTCATGAAGCCCATGGCGGCCCGCAAGCTCTTCACCACGCTCAAGTCGGAGGTGGGGATCCCGGTCCACTTCCACACCCACGACACCTCCGGCGTGGCCTCGGCCTCGGTCCTCGAGGCGGCCGCCGCGGGCGTGGACGTGGTGGACGCGGCCCTCTCGTCCCTCTCCGGCCTGACCGCCCAGCCCAACCTGAACTCGCTGGCCGCGGCGCTCGCCGGCACCGAGCGCGACCCGGGCCTGGACGGTCCCGGACTGCAGCGGCTGGCCGACTACTGGGAGGCGGTGCGGGAGTGGTACGCGCCCTTCGAGTCGGGGCTCCGCAGCGGGACCGCCGAGGTCTACTGGCACGAGATCCCCGGGGGCCAGTACTCCAACTACCGGCCCCAGGTGGCCGGGCTGGGGCTCCTCGACCGCTGGGAGGAGTGCAAGGCGATGTACCAGAAGGTGAACGTCCTCTTCGGGGACATCATCAAGGTGACGCCCACCTCCAAGGTGGTGGGCGACATGGCGCTCTTCCTGGTGAAGAACGACCTCCAGCCCGAGGACGTGCTGGCCCGCGGCGAGGACCTGGCCTTCCCCGAGTCGGTGGTCGGCCTCATGAAGGGCATGCTGGGGCAGCCGCACGGCGGCTTCCCGAAGCGGCTCCAGGAGGTGGTGCTGAAGGGGCAGGAGCCCATCCACTGCCGCCCCGGCGAGCTCCTCGAGCCCGCCGACATGGAGTCCGAGCGGAAGAAGGCCGAGGAGAAGGTGGGCGGCCCGGTGGACGCGAAGGGGCTGGTCTCCTGGCTGCTCTACCCCAACGTCTACCCGGAGTTCCGCCGGCACCTCGACGACTACTCCGACACCTCGGTCATCCCCACGCCGGCCTTCCTGTACGGCCTCGAGCCGGGCCAGGAGACCTCGGTGGAGATCGAGCCGGGCAAGATCCTCATCATCAAGCTGAACGCGGTGGGAAGCCTGCAGCCCGACGGCACGCGCAGCGTCTACTTCGAGCTGAACGGCGAGGCCCGGGCCGTCACCGTGCGCGACCAGGCCGCCACCACGACGAAGGCGGCCCGCCCCAAGGCCGACCGCGCCAATCCCAAGCACGTGGGGGCCCCCATGCCCGGCAAGGTGCTCAAGGTGAACGTCATGCCGGGGTCGGCCGTCCGCGGCGGCGACGTGCTCTTCGTCACCGAGGCCATGAAGATGGAGACCAACGTCAAGCTGAAGGCCGACGCGACCGTGATCGAGGTGCGCGTCAAGGAGGGCGAGTCGGTCGAGAAGGACGACCTCGTCGCCGTGCTGGCCTGAACCGGCTCGTGGATCAGTTCCAGTAGTAGCGGAAGGTCACCCAGGCGAGGGTGGCGGTCGAGGTCTGCTGGGTCTCGAGCGTGCTCCACTTCCAGTCGAGTTCCAGCCCGAGCGCCATGTTCGGCCGGCCGGTGTAGTAGAGCCCGAAGCCCGCGTCGTTGGCCGTCGGGACCTTGTTCCCGCCGACCCCTGTGGTGAGCTGGTAGGCGACGTTCACGCCGAGCGGCAGCCACTTGACGAGCGGCAGGAAGTCGAACTCTCCCGACCCCGCGATGACGAACCCGTTCTGCGCGATGGAGGCGTCGCCGGTCTTGGTCGGGGCGATGAACTGGGTGTTCAGGGTGAACCCCAGGTACGGGGTCGGGCGCCCAGGACCCCGCGAGCCCGGCGATCCAGGTCACCGTGTCGATCTGCTGGAATCCCGAGCCGAAGTCGAAGATGCACTGCTGGAGGGGGTCTCGACAGGCATTGATCGCGTCGCGGATCCCGTTGGCGATCAGGAGGGAGAAGACCGGACCATAGGCCGCGTCGAGCGAGGCCGAGAAGCGCCAGTTGTCCCCCACCGGCAGGCTGCCCTTCACGCCGACGTCGCCGGTGATCCGCGCCGACGTACCGATCGTGAGCGCCGCGCCGCTGCCCGTGCCGAGATAGGCGGTCGTGTTGAGAAGGGCGCGTGCCGAGAGGTACTCGAGGATCTTCACGTTCAAGATCATGCCGAGCCCGAGCCCGGTGTACCCGTACCACTTGTCCTGCGTGCTGATGAATGGTGGCTCCCTGTTGAACTCCGGGCCGAGGGCGTTCCCCGATCCCAGGCCGAAGTACATCGCGAAGGCCGTGTAGGAGAATGGATCCTCGACGAGGTGCGAGGGCATGAAGTAGTGCCCGCCCAGCTCGCGCCCCATCTTTTCCTGGGGCGCCGGGGCGGCCGGCTTCGCCGTCACCTCCTGGGCGAAGGCGGAGAAGTTCCACAGCAGGGCGGCGATGGCAGCCATCGACCCGAGCGTTCTCATCACGTGTTCCCCCTTCGCGCCCCCGGTGGGGTGGGGGGCGCAGATGGTCATGGACAAGCCTTATACACCCTGAGTATCCGTTCGCGCCTTTCCTGCCACCGTTTCCAGCACCCGTTCCAGGTCTGCGGTCAGGTACGGCTTGGCGAGCACCCCGGCGAACCCGAACTGGCCCGGCGAGGACATCACGGCGTCGTCGAAGTAGCCGCTGCAGGCGATGGCGAGGACGTCCGGGTCGATCTCCCGCATCGACTGAAGCGCCTGCGCACCCCCCATTCCGCCAGAGACGGTGAGGTCGAGGACGACCAGGTCGAAGGGGCGCCCCTCGTCCCGGCGGCGCCGGAACCGGTCGACCGCGGCGGCCCCGTCGGCGGCGGTCTCCACCTCGAGCCCGAGCCTGCCGAAGTGCTTCGCGCCCACCTTGAGGACCATCGGCTCGTCGTCCATGAGCAGCACGCGGAGCCTTCGCGACGGCTTCGCGGCGGCCGGAGGCGGGGACTCGGCGTTCGGCACCCCGTCCGAGGCGGGCAGGAGGACGGTCACGGTGGTCCCCTCCCCGACCTTCGAGGCGATCCCGACGTGGCCGCCGTGCCGCCGGGCGATGGAGTACGAGGTGGCGAGCCCGAGGCCGGTGCCGGTGGAGCGGGTCGTGAAGAACGGGTCGAAGACCCTGGGCAGGACCTCGGGCGGGATGCCGTGGCCCCGGTCCAGGATGGAGATCTCCACGTAGGCGCCGGCGCCGAGGCCCGGGAACTCCCCCTCCCGCACCGTGCGCCGCCGGGCCCGGACCACGATCTCGCCGCCGCCAGCCGTCGCCTGGCGGGCGTTGACGAGCAGGTTGTTGAGGAGCTGGCTCATCTGCCCCTCGTCGGCATGCACCGGCGGGAGGTCGGGTTCCAGCTCGAAGCGCGGCCGCAGGGACGAGCCGCCCAGCCCCAGCTTCACGGCGTCCTCGAGGAGCTTCGGCACCAGGAGGATCTTCCGCGCCGGGGCGCCGCCGGAGGCGAAGGTGAGGAGCTGCCGGGTGAGGTCCCGGGCCCGGGCCAGCGCCGAGAGCGCCACGTCGAGCTCGCGCGCGGCGGCGCCCTCCCCGTCGACCTGTCCCCTCGCCAGCTCGACCTGGCCGAAGACGGCGGTGAGCAGGTTGTTGAAGTCGTGGGCGATGCCGCCGGCGACGAGGCCGAGCGACTCGAGCCGCTGCCCCTTGCGCAGCTCCTCCTCGGTCTTCTCCCGCTCGGTGACGTCGAGGATGAACACGAGCAGCGCCGGGCGTCCCAGGTGGCGGATGGGCCGGGCCAGCTGCTCCACCTTCCGGGTGCCCGCTGGGGGACATCAGGCGGTAGGTGATCGGGCGCACGGTACCCGCCACGTCCGCGTTGACCGCTCTCGCCGCGCGCACGGCCGGCAGGTCGTCGGGGTGGACCCGCTCCCGGGCCCACTCGGCGGTCTGGCCGACCAGCTCCTGCGGGGGCGTGCCGATCATCTCGGCGGCGAGGGCGTTGGCGTAGGCGATCCGTCCGTCCTGCAGCGATGAGGATCCCGGCCAGGGAGCGCTCCGCGATCTCGCGGAACTTGTCCTCCGCGTCGTGCCGGGCGGTGACGTCGTCGAGGACCCCGATCATGCCCGCGGTGACCCCCGGTACGGCTGGCTCGAGGGAGAAGGTGACCTCCGCCCAGAAGGTGGTGCCGTCCTTGCGGAGCCCCCTGCGCTCCAGCGACCCCACCTCGATCTCGCGGCCCCGCACCCGGCGCATCACCACGGCGTCGGCGTCCCGGTCGTCGGGGTGCACGATGTCCGACCGGCGCATGCGCAGGAGCTCGTCCGTCGTGTAGCCGGTGATCTCCGCAGTAGCGCCGGTTCACCTGCAGGAAATGGTCCTCGGCGTCCACGGTGAAGATGCCCACCGGGGCGCGCTCGAAGGTGGTGCGCCAGCGGGCCTCGCTCTCGCGCAGCGAGCCGGAGAGGTCGACCGCGAGCTGGCGCGCCCGCCAGCTCGCCACCGCGGCCACGGAGAGGCCGGTGAGCAGGAGGGCGATGAGGGTCATGAAGCCGAACTCGACGGCGGGCGAACGCTGCCGGATCGCGGCCAGGTAGGGCGCGTCCGCGGTGAACCTCAGGGTCCACGAGACCTGGTTCACCGGGAGGTTCAGGGTGGTGGACAGCGCCGGCGGCGTGCGGGCCCCCGGCCGGCTGTCGTAGAGAAGCTGATCCGGGCCCGTCCCGGCCCCGTCGAAGACCTCCAGGCGGACGATCTGGAGATCCTGGCCGAGGACCCTCTCCAGGAAGCCCTTCACCTGGAGCGGGCTGTAGACCCAGCCGAGGAGCGCACCCCGGCGCAGCGCCTCGGTGCCCGGATCCCTCCCCTCCGCGTAGACGGGAAAGAAGATCAGGATCCCGGGCTGCGCGGATTCCCCCTCCTGGACCAGCGTCACCTTCCTCGTCACCGCGGGGCCGGCCCGGTCGCGCGCGAGCTCCATGGCGGCCCGCCGGGTCGGCTCGGCGAAGCCGTCGCGCCCGAAGGCGCGGCGGTTCCTCTCGTTGAAGGGCTCGAGGAAGATGACGCTGGTGTACTCGTCACGAGCCCCCTCGGGCTGGACTCCGTACCCGGGAAACCCCTCCGCCCGGACCGACCGCACGTGGTCCGCGAGCGCGTGCGCGGGGATCCGGAGCGAGAAGCCGATGCCCTGGATCTCCCCGAAGGCCCTTTCCAGCTGGAGCGCGTCGACGTAGCGGTGGAATTCCTCCCGCGCTCACCCCGTCGGACGCCGCGAAGAGCCCGGCCGCGCCCCGGAGGATCTCGTCGTAGGCCGCGAGCCGCTCCGAGATCTTGGTCTCCACGCGGAGGGCGTCGAGCTCGAAGTGCTCCTGCATCGACCGCCCCTGCGCGGCGGTGAGGTCCTGCCACCAGTAGAGGAGGAGCGACGACGAGACGAGGAAGACCGCGACCGGCAGCAGGCCGATCCAGCGGCGCATCCCAGGGCGCGAGGTCTCTCCGGCCATCGCCCCTCCTGGCAACGGGTCACCAGCCTCCGGATGATGTCACGCCCGGCCCCGGGCCCGGGGGCCCTAGGTGGGTGCGTTCTCGGTTTTCCGCCGGCCAGCCACCGGGCGGAGCCGCATCAGCTCCCCGTACTTGAGCCGCTCCTCGAGCCGGCAGGACCAGACCAGCTGCCCGTCGTGCACCGTCATGTCCGGGCAGGAGTCGCACATCGACTGGCGGCCGTCGGGGAGGACGTCCACCGGCTGGATGATCATCACGGATTGCAGGTGGAGCGGGCGTGCGGCACGGAACGGGTTGCGGGCCACCGCCCGGGCCCAGGAGGCGGCGATCTTCCGGATCCCCGGGTCGAGGGCGCGCGAGCGCGAGCAGGCTCCGGCCGCTCGCGTGCGCCGACGGAGGCACGTAGCCCAGGTACCTTCCCTTCACGAGGTGGTTCCAGACCTGGGAGAGCTCGACGAACTTCGGGCCGGCGCTCCCGTGGAAGCGCTCCTTGTCCCCCACGAGCAGCGTCATGAGCCACTTGAAGGAGTCCGGCGCCTCGGTGCCGTTCAGGTAGGCGGCCGGCTCGAACTCGGGGAACCGGCCCCGCAGCACGTCCACGATCTCCTGCGCGTCGATGTCGGTGCGCTGCGGCGCGGCGCGGGTGTAGGTGAGCCCCTTCACCTCCACCTGCTCCTCGCCGGCGAAGTAGGCGAACTGCTCCTGGATCGCGGCGCGGAAGGCGATGAAGACCACCACGTGTACCTTGTCGGCGTTGCGCTTGGCCCAGTCCAGGATGTCGGGAGCGAAGGGGAGGGTCTTCTCGTAGATGGTGGAGTTGAAGGCGCAGGAGATCCCGCCCACCTCGGCCACGCGGTCGGCGTATTCCTGCCGCAGCTCGTTGAGCTCGACCTCGGTGGCTCCCTTCCAGCCCGGACGCGTCTGCAGGCTGTCCACGTGGAAGGTGAAGCCGGAGAGGCCGGCTGCCTTCATGTCCCGGAGCAGGGACGGGGTGAGCCCGTGGCCGTTGGTGTTCACCACCGGCTTCAGGCCGCGCGAGGCGATCATGCGCACCACCTCGACGATCTCGGGGTGCACGAGCGGATCGCCACCGGCCACGGAGACGGCGTCGGTCTGGCGGAACTTCTCGAAGACGTCGAGGTCGCTCCGCACCTGTGCGAGCGACTTGTGGCTGCCCTTGGCGTTGGCCGAGTAGCACCCGTCGCAGTAGATGTTGCACTCCTTGGTCGGCTCCAGCCAGGAGATGACGTTGTCGGTGACGCTCCAGGGCAGCCGGTAGAGCTTGCGGTGGTCGAGCTTCTTCAAGGGAGCCTCCAGCGGCACGGGGTCGAGGGCGCGGAATCTAGCGAGCCCGGCCAGCCTGTCAACGATCGCTTGCACTCCTTGTGAACTCGATGGGTCCACATTGGGATGGAGCCGGCCGGTCTGGCCGCGGGCGCCGAGTGCCCGTATCGTGCGGGGATGAAGACCCCCCTCCTCGTGGCGTTCGCGCTGGCCGTCGCCGGATGCGCCACCATGGACGCGGCCTCCCAGCCCACCGTCCCGGTCCCGATGTCGAGCGTGCCCGCCGGAAGGCCGGGCCAGAACCCGGGCGCCACGGGGGAGGTGCTCTGGGCCGACGTCACCCAGGCGCAGACCCCACGGCGCGCCACCTTCGACGACTGGCAGGTGAGCGGGCCGGACGTGAAGATCGGCCGCCGCCCCGACGGGATGTGGTCGGGCACCTTCTTCGGCCGGCCGGTCACGCTCTCCACTCCCCTCGGCCAGATCTCCGGGTCGGGCGTCGACCTGCTCGTGGAGCGGAACGGCGCGGCGACGCGGATCTCCGGGACCGTCTTCGACGCCCCCGTGAAGCTCGAGGTCTCGATCTCCCGGGTGAAGGGGGTCGCCGGCGGGAACTCCTTCGACCTGTCTCGCCAGGGTCCCGGGCAGTACGACAGCCAGGCCGGCATGCTCACGCTCCGGGGCGCCGCCTCGAACAACGCCGCGTCCATGCCCCAGGCGGCGCTGGCGCTCCTGGCGGCGCTGCTGCGGTAGCCCCGTGCGCCCTACGGCGAGATGGCCAGCCCCAGGCTCACGTCCCCCTGCACGATGGGGATCCCCGCGTTCACCTGGAGTGCTGCCCCGTTCGGTCCGGAGAGGAACGTCCCGGAGCTGAAGAGGACCGGCAGGAGGAAGCGGGCCTGGAAGCGCAGGCCGATCTTCTCGGAGAGCCACCACTTCACTCCGCCGCCCAGGTGGAAGGCGAAGAGCCAGGCGTCCTGGGGCTGGATGGTGACGCCTCCCTCCGCCTGGACGTCGGACGGGCTGAACCAGGCGACCCCCAGGCCGCCGGCCAGGAAGGGCTCGAGCGCCCCCTGGTCGAAGGTGGTCAGCCCGCCCAGCTGGAGGTACTGGGTGGTCACGCCGAAGGACGGGCTGCTCGCGTAGAACGAGCTCGTCGAGTCGAAGCGGGCCTGCGGCCGGGCGAAGAGGTAGAGGATCTCCACCTGCGACTTGCCGTCCACCTGGATGTCGAGCACCGCACCCGCGTCGGGTGCGGCGTCGAAGACCAGGGCGCCGTTCGCGGTGTTCACCCGCGTGCTCCAGAAGAGCCCTGCCCAGGGCGTCAGCTCGATGGTCCGCGGGGAGGGCTCGACGTAGGCCTGGCGCGTGTACGCCTGGGCCGCCGCCGGGCCGGCGGCGAGGGCCAGCAGCACGGCGACGGTCGTCCGGGCTCTCCGCGATCTCATCCCCGCAGGGTAGCAGGCGCCGCGACGGCCGCGGGAGGGAACCTGCCCGTGCCGCGGGCGGTGACGAAGGCGGGGCTGCTGTGTAGAGTCCCGGACATGTTCTGTCCGGCCTGCGAATCGCAGCGGGTTCGTCCCTCGCGGCCCAAGGGCCGGCGGCAGGCGTTCCTCCGGGCCTGGTCGCAGACCCGTTACTACGAGTGCAAGGACTGTGGCTGGCGCGCCCGCTTGCCCCGGGCCGCCCGCGACGCGGAGACGGCCGGGCCGGACCTGCGCTTCTGGGCGATCGCCGCCCTGGTGGGGCTCGGATTCGTCTGGGTGCTCTTCCGGGTGGGTTGAGCGGGTTTCGGGTCACATCGCTCCTGCCTGGTCGTCTCTAGCTACCGAGCCATGTTCCCTCGCCTCCGCCGGAGCGCCGCTTGAACGACCTCGTCTTCCGGCGGATGGCTCGGCGCGAGCTCGATCTCCTCGTCGATTGGGCCGCCACCGAGGGCTGGAACCCGGGGCTCCACGACGCCATCCCCTTCTGGGCCGCCGATCCGGGGGGCTTCGTCGCCGCCGAGGTGCGCGGCGAGCTGGTCGGCGGCGGATCGGTGGTCTCCTACGACGGCCGCTTCGGCTTCATGGGATTCTTCATCGTGCTCCCGCACCACCGGGGCCAGGGCATGGGTGCGAAGCTCTGGCGGGCCCGCCGCGACCTCCTGCTCGACCGCCTCTCCCCCGGAGCGTCCATCGGCATGGACGGCGTGGAGGCCATGGTTCCGTTCTACCAGCGCGGGGGTTTCCGGCTGGCCCAGCGCGACCGGCGCTTCCAGTTCATCGGGAGGAACGGGGCAGCCCACGCCGGGCTGGTCCCGGCGCGCGAGCTCCCCTTCGCCGACCTCTCGGCCTTCGACGCGGACCACTTCCCGGCGCCCCGTCCCGCCTTCCTCGCAGCCTGGCTCTCGCAGCCCGGGGTGGTGTCGCTCGCCGCGGTCGAGGGGAGCCGGATCACCGGCTACGGCGTCCTGCGCAGATGCCGGGCGGGCCGGAAGGTGGGACCGCTCTTCGCGACGAGCGCGGAGGTGGCCGAGAGACTGCTGGCCGGCCTCGCCGCCGCCGCGCCGGGCGAGAATCTCTACGTCGACGTCCCGGAGCGCAACCTGGCCGCCCTGGCGATGGCCCACCGCTGGGAGATGCGCGAGGTCTTCGGCTGCGCCCGGATGTACCTCGGCGATCCGCCGTCGCTCCCCGATGCGGAGATCTTCGGGGTCACCACCTTCGAGCTGGGGTGAGCGGGCACGGCTGGGCGCTATCGCAGCATCCCCAGCAGCCCGGCCATGATCCCCTTCTGCTCCGGTCGGGCGATGCGATCGATCTCGCCCTGGTCCAGGAAGACTCCTCCGCAGGCGAAGCAGAGGTCGGCGTTCACGCCCCGGAAGGCCACCTCCTGGAGCTCGAGCCCACACTTGGGGCACCGCATGTGGTGCAGGGCGCGCAGCCGCTCCCGCTCGGCATCGGCGGTCTCCTTCATCGCCGCGCGGGCGATCCTGCGCTTCTTCTCTGCGTCCTCGCGAGCGAAGAACTCGTCTTCCGCGCTGGATGGCTTGAGGGTCGTCGTGTCGGCCATGGTCCTCTCCTCTCTCGGATTGCTCAGCCGTGCTGGGGGCGCCGCGGCACCGCGCCGCGGATCAGGTGGTCGGCTTGGGTCTCGACGGCCATGGCGCGCAAGCGGCGCACGCGCTCCCCGGCTGGCGGATGGGTGGAGAAGAGCCCGGTGAGCCCGCCCAGGGAACCGAACGGGTTCACGATGTAGAGGCTGGCCGTGGCGGGCTCGGCCTGGGCGGGAGCCACGTCGGCCTCGCGGTGCAGCTTCTCGAGGGCGCTGGCGAGCGCCAGCGGATCGCCGGAGAGGCGGGCGCCGGTCTCGTCGGCCATGTACTCCCGCGAGCGGGAGATGCCGAGCTGGACGAGAGTCGCGCCGATGGGGGCCGCGATCGCGAAGAGCAGGCCGCTGGCGCCGTGCCCTTCCTCCTGGTCGCGGCTCCCCATCAGCCCGGAGAAGGCGAAGACGTGGGCGAGGTGGGTGACGGCCGTGGCCAGGCCCGCCGCCACGGTGGCCACCAGCACGTCGCGGTTCGCGACGTGGGCGATCTCGTGGGCGAGGACCCCACGGACCTCGCGCCGGGAGAGGACCTCGAGGAGGCCCCGCGTCACGGCGACGGCGGCCTTCTCCGGGCTGCGCCCGGTGGCGAAGGCGTTGGCGTGGGGAGCGTCGATGAGGAAGACCCGCGGCTTGGGCAGGCCCGCCTTCGTGGAAAGCTCCTCCACCATCCGGTGGAGCTCCACGGCCTCCTCGCGGGAGACCTCGCGCGCCCCGGACATGCGGAGCACGAGCCGGTCGGAGAAGAACCAGGCGAACAGGTTCATGCCGAGCGCAAGCACGAGCGAGCCCCACATCCACTGCGGACCCAGGGCGGCCCCGGCCGCGACCACGAGCGCCGAGAGGGCGCCGAGGAGAAGGATGGTCTTCAGCTGGTTCATGTCGGTTCCTCCTTGGCCGGCGATCGGTGGCCGGCACAGGGAGGAAGCTAAGCGCGGTTCATTCCCAGGCCATTACGAAATATCGAACCAATCATTAGCATGAGGCTATGCTTTCCCGGCGCGGGCCTTCCCTTCCCTCGCGCTGTCCGCGATGGCCACGACCGCGGGATGGCGCAGCCGCCGCTCCACGGTGAGCGCGTAGAAGCGTTCGCGCACCTCCTCGGTGCGACCCACCGGCGCGACCCCGTACTGCGTGCAGACCTCCTTCTCGATCATGGACGGCTCCGCGAAGACCCCCATTCCCCGGGCGCCGAACGCCTTGAGCAGCGCGCCGTCGTCGAACTCGCCGGCCACCTGCGGCTTCACCTCGCGGGCCTCGAACCAGGCCTCGAGCTCCTGCCGGAGGGCCGTCCCGGCGGCCGGCAGCAGCACCGGGGCGCCGTCGAGCGACCTGGGGAAGCCCTTGCGCAGGTGCTGGAGGCGGGGGGCCGCCAGGAAGACCACCCCGCACTCCGCCAGCAGGTGGCCGAAGGCCTTCACCCGCACCGTTTCGGGGGCGGGGCGGTCGGAGAGGACCACGTCGAGGTCGTGGAGCGCCAGCGAGGCCAGCAGCGCCGGCAGCGGGCCCTCGCGGCACACGAGGCGAAGGTCCTTCACGGCGTCCACCGCCGACTGGAGCATCCGCTCGGCCACCAGCTTGGGGATGACGTCGGCCACGCCGACCGAGAAGGAGATCCGCTCCCGGGTGGGAACGCCCTTCAATGCCTGCTGCAGCTCGCGGCCGGTCCGGAAGATCTCGTCCGCGTAGCGCTGCACGGTGCGCCCCACGTCGGTGAGCACGAGGCCACGCCCCCGCCGTTCGAGGAGCTGGTGCCCGAGCGCCGCCTCCAGCGTCTTCAGCTGGTTCGAGATGGTGGGCTGCGAGAGCCGGAGCTCCTCGCTGGCCCGGGCGATGCTACCGGCCCGGGCCACGACCCAGAAGTAGTGCAGGTGGTGGTAGTTGAGCCATTCCATGCATTCATTTTACCGAATGATGTATTCGAAACTATCTCATTTTTTGCGAGGTCCCGGGCGCTTAGATGGAAGGGACGCCGGCGCCTGGCCGGCTCGAAACGGAGCGAACTTGGAACACACGTTGCTCGAGTGGTCGGCCTTCCTGGCCTTCGTCCTGGTCATGCTGGCCCTCGACCTGGGGGTCTTCAACCGCAAGGACCACGTGGTCGGGCCCCGCGAGGCGCTCGGCTGGTCCGCCCTCTGGGTGAGCCTGGCGCTGGCCTTCGGCGGCTGGGTCTGGTTTCGCCACGGAGGCGAGGTCGGGCTCCAGTACCTGACCGGCTACGTGATCGAGAAGTCGCTCTCGGTCGACAACATCTTCGTCTTCGTCGTGATCTTCGGCGCGCTGGGGATCCCGCCCATCTACCAGCACCGGGTCCTCTTCTGGGGCATCCTCTCGGCGCTCGTCATGCGCGGCGCGATGATCTGGGCCGGCGCCGCCCTGCTCCACCGCTTCCACTGGATCATCTACGTCTTCGGCGCCTTCCTGGTGCTCACCGGCGTCAAGCTGCTCCTCGCCCGCGGCGCGGCCGACCATCCCGAGCGGAGCGCGGTGTTCAAGTTCCTGCAGCGAGTGGTCCCGGCCAGCCCGCACCTCGACGGCAACCACTTCTTCACGAAGGCGAGCGGCAAGTGGCTCGCCACTCCCCTCTTCTTCGCCCTGGCCCTCATCGAGGTGACCGACGTCATCTTCGCGGTCGACTCCATCCCGGCCATCTTCGCGGTGACGAGCGACCCGTACATCGTCTTCACCTCCAACGTCTTCGCCATCCTGGGCCTGCGCTCGCTGTACTTCCTGCTGGCCAGCTTCGTGGAGAAGTTCACCTACCTGAAGCCCTCGCTGGCCTTCGTGCTCATGTTCGTGGGAGCGAAGATGGCGCTCGTCGACGTGGTGAAGGTCCACGCCGGCGTCTCGCTGGGCGTGGTGCTCGGGATCCTCACGGTGGGGGTGGTGGCGTCCATCATCCGCAACCGGCGCGACACGCCGAAGGCCGGCAAGGCCAATCTCGCCGTCCGCCCGGAGGGAACGTGACCGGCTCGCGGGTCGTTCGGCTCGCCGGTGGCTGGGTGCTCCTCGTCGTGGGGGCCCTGCTCCTCGTCCTTCCCGGTCCGGGCATCCCCCTCGTGATCCTCGGGCTCGCGCTCCTCTCCCGCGACGTCCCCTGGGCGCGGCGCCTGCGGCAGCGGGTCGAGGCCCGCTTCCCCTGGGCCCGCTGGAACCGCGCCGCCTAGGGCGTGCCTGCGTACCGCTCGCCGGCCGTGACGCGCACCGGGAGAACGTTCTCCGGGCGCGGCAGGGGGCAGGTGGCGAAGGGGGTGAAGGCGCAGGGCGGGTTGAAGGCCCGGTTGAAGTCGAGAACCAGGCGGCCGGCGCGCGGCCCCTCGGCGGAGAGGAACCGGCCCGAGCCGTAGGTATCCACCCCGGCGGTGGCGTCCCGGAAGACGAAGGCCAGCCGGTCTCCCTCGGCGGTCGGCTCGAGGGAGAGCCGCTCCCCACCCGCGGTGAACAGGGCCCGTCCCGGGACGAGGCGCGTCGCCACCGCGCCCGTCACGTCCACGACCTCGACCGGCCTTGGTGCGGGCCAGGCCTCCCAGCGGGCCTCGATGCACCAGGCCGGGTCGAACGGGAAGGTCTCGATGCCCCGGAACCCGCGGCGGGCCGGTGCGGCGGCGTCCCAGACCCGCAGCGCAAGTCTCCCGCCCACGCTCGAGCACCTGGACGGACCGGCCCGGGGCGAGGTCGAGAAGGTCCGGCTTCCCGGAGGCGTCGGAGGCGAGCACCCGGCGGTCCACCGGCACGCCGTCGACCGCGTACCCGTCGCCGGGCGCGGCGGCCAGCTCCACCCGTCCGTCACGAATCGTGAATGTCCCGGGAAGGCCGGGGAACCGGTTCTCCCCGGGCGAGAGCCAGTGGAGCGCCACCACCGAGAGCCAGCCCCGCTCGCCGGTCAGGCGCGCGAGGCGGTCGGCCTTCCAGGCTGCCCACTCCGCCTCTGGCGCGGCGGGGCTCACGGCCGCCTCTCGACGTCGGCGAGCAGGGCCCGGGCCTCGGCGTGCTCCGGGTGGACCGCCAGCAGGGCGCGCGAGCGTGGCCGACGCTCCCTTCCTGTCGCCGGCCCGCGCCTGGTAGTAGCCGAGCGTCCACGCGTAGCGCGCCTCCCCGGGGCGGAGCTCGGCCGCCTTCCGGGCCAGCGGCACCGCCTCCGCCGGCTTCCGCTCCCCGACCAGCACCGCCAGGTTGAAGGCGGCCGGCGCCATGCGCGGGTCGGCCGCGCAGCGCCGCGCGGAGCATCGCCTCCGCGCCGGCCCGGTCCCCGCGCTCGGCGAGCAGCAGCCCCAGGTTGAAGGCGATCCCGGCGTGACCGGGCTGCTGGGCGTGCGCCTCGCGCAGGAGCTTCTCGGCCTCCTCGCCCCGCCCGTTCACGGCGAGCAACATGGCCAGGTTGGCCCGGGCCAGGAAGAGCTGGTCGTCGATGGCGAGCGCGCGCCGGTACTGCTTCTCGGCGTCGGAGGTGCGCCCCAGCGCCGCGTAGAGGTTGCCCAGGTTGTACGGGCCGGAGGGCAGGTCGGACATGTAGCGCTGCCCGGCCTCGTACTCGTCGAGCGCCGCCGCCCAGGCCTTCCGCTGGGCCTCGGCGAGCCGCTGCGACGGCGGGCCCGGCCAGCCGGCGCCGCCGCCTCGGCCCGCACCCAGCGGACCGGGTCCTGGAGGAGCGGGGCGAGCAGGCCGGCCAGGCGCGCCGGATCGGCGCCTCGGCCACCCGCGCACCGCGGTGACCCGAACCAGCGGCTCGGGGTCGGCGAGCGCCTTCTCGACGCGCGGTCCGCGACGCCGCGTCCCGGGTAGCCGGCGAGGAGATCGACCGCCGTGGCCCGGACCACGACGGGACGGCGCGGGTCGGCGGCGAGGTGCGACGAGATCCGCCTCCGCGCCCCGGACGCCCGGCGCGTCCGGCGGCGACGACCGTCCGTAGTGGGGCTTTCGCTTCTTTCCGTACCAGGCGTCGTACTTCGCCTGCACCCAGGACGACGGCTTGTCGGCGTGGCAGCCCGCGGCGCTGCAGGCGTTCGGGACGCCGATGCTCGCGGTGAGGTCGGGACGGGGCACGCGCATGGAGTGGTCGCGCCGGAAGTGCACCACCATGAAGTTCTGCCCGGCATGTGGCACGAGACGCAGAGCGACGCCGGCGCTCGGCTTCCCCTTCCACTCCTTCTTGTGGAAGTGGTGCGTGGCCGCGTCGTAGGTGTCGGCGCGGTGGCAGCGGGTGCAGAGCCGTTGCCCTCCTCGTGCCGCTTGCCGGAGTGGACGTCGTGGCAGTCGGCGCAGCGGACCCCGTTCGCGTGCATCTTGCTCTGCGTGAAGGCGTGCCACTCGAAGTCCTCGTCCAGGATCTGGCCGTCGGCGTGGAAGGTCCCCTGGACGAGCAGCGAGGGCAGGTAGGGTCGAGCAGCTCCCCGCCCGGCGCGGCCGGGTCGGCGAACTGGGCGCGCCGGGAGTGGCAGGGGGCGCACTGCGCGATCATTTCACCAGGGGTGAGCCGGGCGGTCTTCGCCACCAGGCCGGCGTTCTCCACCGCCGTGCGTCCCATGGCCGGCTGGTCGGCCCAGGCCACGTGGCGCGAGCCCGGCCCGTGGCAGGCCTCGCAGCCCACCATGATCTCCGACCAGGTGGTCTGGTAGGCGTCGGACTCGGGGTCGTAGCGCTTGCGGACCGCCGTGGAGTGGCAGTCGGAGCACATGGCGTTCCAGTTCTGGCCCGGGCGCGTCCAGTGGAGCCAGTCGCCGGGCGGGGCGGCGGGCCCGGGGTTCACGTGGAACCAGCGCTTCGCCTTCGTGTCCCAGGCCGCCGAGAGCGCCTGGAGCCGGCCGCCGGGAAAGGGCACGAGGTACTGCTGCAGCGGCGCGACGCCGAAGGTGTAGGCCACCTCGTAGTCGCGCATCTCGCCGTCGGGCCCCTCGGCGTGGACCATGAACTTCTCGCCCTGCCGGAAGAAGCGCCAGGTCTTGCCCCGGTGCGGAAGCGTCGCCCCGGAGAAGTCGCCGAGCACGGTCCCGTCCCTGGCCGCCTGCATGGCCTGGGCGTGGTTCGAGCCCTTCCACGCCCGCGTAGGCCTTCTCGTGGCAGGTCTTGCACCTCTCGCTGCCGACGTACTGCGCCTCGACCGCCGGCGCGGTGCGCGGCGGGCGCAGCGACCGCGCACCGAGGTAGAGCGGGATCGAGAGGACGATGGCCGCCGTGGCGGCGACCCCCGCGATCCGGTAGCGGCGCAGGACGGGGTCCATCTAGAGGTACGTCACCTGGCCCGGCTCGAACCGGGCCCGCTCGATCCGGCGGCGCGGTGTCCACCTTGACGATGCCGCCCTCGATGACCACCGGGAAGAGGTCGAGCGCGCGCGTCGCCGGCGGCGAGAGCACGTCTCCCCTCCGGTCGAAGGTCGAGGCGTGGCACGGACAGGGGAAGTTTCCCTGCTTCTCGTTCCAGGGAACCGTGCACCCGAGGTGCGTGCACTTCGACGAGAGGGCGAGGAAGCCGCCGTCGGCGAGGCGCACCAGGTAGAACCTGCCGCCCGGGAAGGCCCTGCACCGAGGCGGGCGTGAACTCGCCGACCGGGTCCGGCCACGACGAGCCCGGCGCCGCGCCCCGCCGCCGCTCCTGCCCGGGGCGAGGTAGGCGACCACGACGGCGAGCAGCTCGACGGCGGCCAGGACGCCGAGCCCCTTGCCGAGCCTTCCCGAGGAAGTCGCGTCGCCCGGGCGCGGCGGGCTCGATGGCGGGGGACCCGGTCACGGCAGCCCCAGCGCCATGCCCTGGCCGCGGAACACGACGCCCGACCACGGTGAGGACCGCGAAGGAGACGAGCGCGAAGGTGAAGGCGGCCTGGACCGCCTCCAGGCGCGACGCCCCGCGGCGGCGGGACAGCCAGGCCACGCCCAGCAGCACCATCGCGGCCAGTGCGAGCGGCAGGGCGCCGCTGCGCACGCCGGCCGGGATCGTCCCGAGCCACGGCTTGCCGGTGCGGAACGGCTCGTTCGCCACGACCGCCGCGGCCGTGGCGAGGGCGGCGGAGATCGCGGCGACGAGCGCGTGGCGCGCCCCCCGCGCCGACCCGAACCAGCGGCCGCTGGGACGCTCCGGCCCGCCGAGCACCGGCAGGGCCAGGAGCAGCCCGATGCCGAGCAGCGGCACGCACCACCGCGCCGAGGACCGGGTGCAGGTGCACGAGCAGCTCCTGCAGCCCCATGAAGTACCAGGGAGCCTTGGCCGGGTTGGGGCTCATGCCCGGGTTGGCCTGGGCGAGCAGCGGCGCGTTCCAGAGCGCCGCGAGCGAGCATCACCGTCGCCGTCACCACCAGCGCCGCCGCCCCCTCGCGCTGCGTGAGGTTCGGCGAGGTGGGGACGAGCGCGCCCGCGCGGCGAGGCCCGGTCGCCCACGCCGGCGGGCAGGATCACGCCCGCCCACCTTGCGCACCAGCCAGAAGTGGAACGCGAGGAGCAGGAGCAGCGCGATGGGCAGGATGGCCACGTGGAGCACGAAGAAGCGGGCCAGCGTGGAGGGACCGACCTCGGCGCCGCCGCGCGCGGCACGGAGGAGCGCGGCGCCCACGAGCGGCACGTACTCGAGCATCCCGGTGCTGATGGTGACCGCCCAGAAGGCGAGCTGGTCCCAGGGGAGCAGGTAGCCGGTGAAGGCGCAGGCGACCACGAGCAGGAGGAGCGCCACCCCCACGAACCAGTTGCGCCCGGCGCGGCGGCAGGTGGCCGCCCCGGTAGAAGACGCGGAGCAGGTGGAGCAGCGTGACGAGCACGAGCCCGTTGGCCGCCCAGTGATGGGCGTTGCGGACGAGCGCCCCGAAGGGGACCTCGTCGACCAGCGCGGGCCACCGTGCCGTAGGCCCGTTCCGGAGACGGCTCGTAGAGGACGAGGAGGAGCGCCCCGGTGACGGCGAGCAGGAGGAAGAGCACCGCGGCGGCGCCGCCCAGGCCGAAGGTCAGCGGCAGGGGAAGCGCGGCGGCCGGGACGAGCTTCGGGTGCAGGTGGAGGACGAGGTTCGAGAAGCCGGAGGGCTTGCGTTCCGGGGCGGGGGCGACGCCCTGCTCTTTGCTCACGGTGGCGATCGGCCGATTCTAGCGCCGGCGAGGCGCGGGAGGGGTTTCCTGTGGGCCGGGGGCCCACCCGTCAGAAGTAGGACGAGAGGACGAGACCGAACTGCGGCGCCCAGCTCCGGCTCGGCTGGAGGCCGGTGATGGCCGACCAGTTCAGCTCGACGGCCTGCCCGCGCGCGAACCATTCGAACCCGACCTGCACCCCGCCCTGGATCCGGAACTGGGTCCACATGGCCGGCGGCTGCTGCCAGAAGAGCTCGACGTTCACGAAAGGTGTAACGGGAACCCTGGCGACGTCGAACTCCCGCTCCAGCTGGAACCGGCCCCGGTAGCGGAAGGTGAAGCCGGAGGCGCCGTCGACCGCCCAGTTGAAGGAGACCCGGTTCCGCAGCGAGGCCAGGATCTCGCCGGGCAGGTCGTACCGGGGCGTGATCTCGAACTGGACGGTCCAGAGGTTTCCCGGACTCCCGGTGCCCGGGTCGAGCGTGGCGGTGTAGATGACGCCCAGCCGCACGTCGACGACGTGGTCCTTGGCCTCGTCGGGGCTGAGCAGGTCCCGCAGGAAGTCGGCCACGAACAGCGACCCGTAGAGGCCGAAGGAGAGCTGGCTGACCTGCTGTTCCGGAACGAGGGACGGCTGCACCTGCGCCTGGAGCCGCAGGCGGTCGGCGAGCCGGAAGTAGGCGTCGATCTCGGGCTGGTAGGACGTCGACCCCGTGGGGCCGAAGAACCCCTGCGCGTGCACCGGCGCGGCGACGACGATTGCCGCCGCGACAACCCCGACACGCCATGCCCACCCGCTCATTCGGGTCAGTGTAGCCGGCCCGCGCACTCCGGGAGGCCCCCTCCCCGAGGGGAGTCTTGCGCGCCGTCCGGTTAAAGGGGAACCTGCGCCTCGGAGTGCACGAGCACGATCACGAAAAAAGGAGGAGTACGATGACCCGTATCCTGGCACTGGCCCTCTTCGCGGTTCTCGCCGCTGGTTGCGCCACGACCTCGTCGGTGAAGGAGGAGATGGCTCCCCTTTCCGCCAAGGTGACGACGCTGGAGCAGAAGACGGCCGCGATGGAAGCCAAGCTGGCCGATCTCCTGAAGAAGTCCGACGCGCAGTCCGCCGACGTCCAGGCGCTCCGCAAGGAGATCGCCAACTCCAACGCGGCGGCCCAGAAGGCCGCTGCCGACGCCGAGGCCGCGGCGACGCGGGCCGAGACGGCCGCTGCGAAGGCCGCCAAGGCGTTCGAGCTGCGCCAGATGAAGGGCGCGAAGTAGGGAAGAGTTCCGGTGAGGGGGGCGCGGCGTCCTGCCGTGCCCCCTTCGCGCTTCAGAGCGCCAGCGCGCTCGGGCTGCGGTCCGCGGTGACGTCCACCGGGAGACCGCGCAGGTCCTTCACGGCCAGGTCGAGCTTCTCCACGTCCACCGAGCCGAGCAGGCCCCGCTTTCCGAGCAGCCGCCTCGCCTCCGCGGCGGCATCCACCTTGGCGTCCTCGTCGGGATGGATCTCCACGTAGACCCGTCCGGCGCGAACGCCCACCTTCACGGGCTCGCGGACGATCCGGACCTCCGCCCCGACGGGCACCTGCCCGTACAGGACGGGAATGTCCTCCGGGTAGAGCCGCAGGCACCCGTGGCTGGCCCGCCGCCCCACGGCGAAGGGCGTGTCGGTGCCGTGGATGAGGATCGACCACTTCGACAGCCGCAGCGCATGGGTTCCGAGCGGGTTGTCGGGCCCGGGCGGCACCATGGTCGGCAGGTCCGGCTCCTCCCGCCGGATCGACGCCGGTGGGTACCAGGCCGGGTTCGCCTGCTTCTGGATCACCTTGAAGGTTCCGACCGGCGTGGCCCAGCCCTCGCTGCCGATTCCCACCGGGAACGTGGTGATGGGACCGGGAGTCTTCGGGACCTGGAAGAGGCGCATCTCGGAGAGGTTCACCACCACCCTCCCCGGCGCCGCGGCCTGGGGGACGATCCACGAGGTGGGCAGGGTGACGGTGGCCCCCGGGGTGGGGACGTAGGCGTCGAGCGTCGGGTTGGCCGCCTCGATCTCGTTGAATCCCAGGTCGTGCTCGCGCGCCATCTCGATGAGCGAGTCGCCAGGGAGGACCGTGCGGTGGCAGACCGCCCCGATGACCTCCACCGCCTTGCATTCACCCGGCGTGTTGCAGGAGGCCACGCGGATGATCGGGCAGGGCGGCGCCTCGGCCACCACCGGCGGCGGGGCCTCCTTCGCGTCCGGCACGGGCGGCAGCGGCGCACAGCTGGCGCCGAGGGCGGCGAGGCCGGCCAGGAGGAGCCACGCTCCCGGGCGCGGGTGGAATCTCTCGAACATGGCGGAAGGGTTAGTGGAAGGAGGGGGGCGTGACAAGGGGCAGTTCTGCGGTTAACGTTCCGTACGATGTTCGCGACCGCAATCCTGGCCCTGGTTCTAACCTCCGGAAGCGTCGGGGTCGAGGGGACCGACATGGCCCCGGTGGCCTGCCCGACGACGGGCGACGTGGTGGCCGTGTTCACCCGGAAGCGCGAGATCTGGCTCTGCCGGCACGGCTCGGAGGTGGGGCGCATCCCGGTTGCGCTCGGCCGCGGGGGCAACGGGAAGACGCGCAGCGGCGACCACCGGACGCCGGTCGGGACCTACGCCTTCGGGACGCCGCGTCCCTCGAAGCTGTTCGGGACCTTCATCCCCATCGAGTACCCGACGCGGGAGCAGGTGGCGATGGGGCACTCCGGCGGGGCGGTCGGGATCCACGGTCCTCCTCGCGGACAGTCGGAGCCCGATTACCCGACCACCGCCTTCGACTGGACCCAGGGGTGCGTCGCCACCGGAACCGACGCCGACGTGGAGACGGTCGCCGAGTTCGTGCGCCGGTACCGGCCCACCTTGCTCGTGCGGTGAGGGGAGCGGGCCGGGACATTCCACTCCAGGTGCATGCATGGCCTTCCGTCGGAATCTCCTCCTCGCCTTCCTCCTCCCCCTCGCCGCGTGCTCCCGGGGCTCCACCGCTCCGCCGTCGCCGCCCGCGGAGCCCGAGGTCGCGCGCCCCGCCTGGCAACTGCTGGTGGAGCGCATCTCCCGGAGCGGCGCACGCTCGTTCCTGGCCATGGGCGTCGACGGCACCTTCGTCGCCCCGCTGCCGGGAATTCCCCGCGACGCCGTGCGGGTCGTTCCCTCGCCGGACGGCCGCACCCTGGCCACCCTGCGCTCGACCGACGACCTCCTGCACCTGTGGCTCGTCGACCGGGACGGCTCGAACGCCCGCCCACTCCTCGAAGGCGTCCGGATCGTCGACAGCGTGGCCTGGTCTCCCGACGGGCGTCGCCTCGTTCTCGAGATCAGCACGCTCACCGAGTCCTCCGACGTCTGGGTGATGGACGCCGACGGCACGGGCGCGGTGAACCTGACCCCCGACCCGAAGCCGGCGATCTTCTACGACCGCGCGCCTGCCTGGTCGCCGGACGGGTCCCGCATCGCCTTCTCCTCGAACCGCTCCGGGACCACCCGCCTCTGGGTGATGGGTGCAGATGGCGGGAACCCCGTGCAGGTGGTGCCCCCGGAGGTTCTCGCCGCCGAGCGGGCACCGGCATGGTCGCCGGACGGCGACCTGATCGCCTTCGTGGCGGAGGGTGCCGACGGCGCGGGCATCGGCGTGGTGCGCCCCGACGGCACGGGCTACCGGTTCTTCCCCGCGCCCTCGGACGCCGCCAGCCCGGACTGGCTCCCGGACGGGAGGATCGTCTTCACCGACAGGAGAACGGGCGACTTCGAGATCCACGCCCTCGACCCCGCGACCGGCGCCACGACGAACCTCACGAACCACCGCGACCACGACGTGCGCGCCGGCGTGCTCCGCCACGTCGCGCCGGCCGCCTGGCTCGGCCTGGCCGCGCCGGTCCGCTACGGGGTTCGCCAGGGGAGCGCGCCGGGCCTGGCCGTGGCCGACGTCGACGCCGACGGCCAGGCGGACCTGGCCGTCCTCTCCCCGGCGATCCCGGAGATCCAGCTCTTCCGGGGCGCGGGATCCGGCGTCCTGGCCCCCTTCGGCTCCCTCGAGTCCTCCGCCGACGCCCTGGAGCTCGCGGCCGCGAACGTCACGCTCGAGCCCGCGCCGGACCTGGTCGTGCTGCACCGGACTTCGCTCTCGGTGTACCGGGGCGGCCCGGAGGGCCCGGGGCTACCGACGCGGATCGGGCTCCTGGGGGACGGGCACGGGATGGCCCTCGCCGACCTCGACCGGAACGGCGTGGACGACCTCGCGGTGATCGTGGACCGCCCCGGGGGCGGCTTCCACCTCGACGTCTTCACGGCGAACGGCCTGGACGAGCTCGTCTTCGACCTCGACCTGGCCACCGACTTCACCGACGCCGGCCGGCCCTGCGCCGGCGACGTCACCGGCGACGGGCCGGTGGACCTCGTCGTCCTCACCGGCGCGGCCGCGGCGCCGGTCCTGCTCCTCACCGGGCGCGGGGACGTCACCTTCGACGCACCCGTCGTCGCGGCCACCGGCGTCGCGCCCGACCGGCAGACCGTCCCCGTGTGCGCGGACCTCGACGGGGACGGGCGCTCCGACCTCCTGCTCGTCCAGCCCGGCCAGGCCCGGGGCCTGACCGTGCTCCCGTGGCGCGGGAGCTCGTTCGGCGCGCCGACGGTCCTCGACGTCACCGCGAGTGCGGCCGGGACGGCCGACCTCGATCGCGACGGCGACGTCGACCTGGTGGTGGCGAGCCCCGGGGAGAGGCGCCTGCTCTTCCTCCGCAACCGCGGGGACGGTCGCCTCGCCGCCCCGGTGGAGATCCCGCTCGGCGGCACCCCTGCCCTGTTGCTGGTCGCCGACGTCGATGGAGACACCTGGCCGGACCTGGTCGTCTCCGAGACGGATGGATCGGTGGCGGTCCTGCGCAACCTGCGGTCGAGCCCGACCGGGGGCTGACGGGCGCCTCAGGCCGCGTCGGTCACCGCCGGCAATTCCACGCGGAAGGTCGAGCCCAGGCCCGGAGTGCTCGCGGCCATGATGGTCCCGCCGTGCGCGGTGACGATCGAGTGGCAGATGGGAAGCCCGAGCCCGGTTCCCTCTCCGACCTTGCGGGTGGTGAAGAACGGGTCGAAGATCCGCTTCAGCACGTCCGGCTCGATGCCTGCGCCGTCGTCCCGCACCTCGAGTCGGGCCATTCCCGGCCCGCCG
Source organism: uncultured delta proteobacterium (assembly GCA_963818535.1). Classification (GTDB taxonomy): domain Bacteria; phylum Myxococcota; class Myxococcia; order Myxococcales; family Anaeromyxobacteraceae; genus CAIOAK01. Next base: position 393,790 of record CAWFSM010000001.1, read on the forward strand.
GCACCCACCTCGACCGTGACGACGCCACGCCGCCCCTCGACCATGGCCTTCGAGGCGTTGGTGACGAGGTTCACGAGGACCTGGCCGATCTGCCCGGGAGACGCGAGCACGTCGGGTGCGCCATGGTCGTCCACCCGGATCGACATGCTTCCGGAGATGGCGGCCGGCAGCCAGCGCATGGCGTCCTCGACCACGTCCATGATCCGGATGCGGCTGCGCCGCGGGTCGGGACGTCCGAACAGGCTCAGGTCCTTCACGATGCGTGAGATGCGCTGGCCGCCCGCCTGCGCGTCCCGGAGCGCTTCGAGCGCCTCCTCGAGGCGGCCGGTGACGGTGGTCCGGTCGATCGGCTCGCCCGAGCACAGCGACCCCCGGACGCCCTCGATCTCCTCGATGGCGAAGCCCTGGCCGGCCAGCTCCCCCGTGAGCGGGTTGTTGATCTCGTGGGCCACCCCGGCGACCAGCGTCCCGAGCGCGGCCAGCCGCGACGCCACCACGAGCTGCGCCTCCAGGGCCCGCTTCTCGGTGACGTCCTGGGTCATGAAGAGCCCCTGGACCACCTCGCCCGCCGCGTCGCGAATGGGCCGGACCACGACGTCGATCCAGCGGCCCCCGAGCGCCAGCTGCACCCGGCGGGATTCTCCGGCGAGCGCCGCCCGGTAAGCCGGTTCGACGATGGGCAGGACCTCCGGAGAGGTCACCTCCTGGACCGTCTTCCCCAGCCAGAAGTTCGGATCGGTGGCGGAGACGGTGTTCGTCCCGTCGATCAGGACGTAGCGGAGGTCCCGGTCGAAGAGCCCCACGACGCCGTTCGGGAAGTTCTCGGTCACGGTGCGCCGGAGGGATTCGCTTCGCTGCAGAGCATTCTCGGCCAGCTTTCGTCCGGTGATGTCGACGAAGGTCACGACCACGTGGTCGATTCGCCCCGGTTCCCCTTCGACGGGGTAGCCGCTCGCGATCACCCAGGCCCGGTCTCCGGTCCGGGGGCGCTCGATTCCGACCACCTGGTCGACGACCGGCCTTCTCGCGGCGAGGACCCGGTTCACCGGATACTCCTCGACCGGCATGGTCGTGCCGTCGTCGCGAACGAACCGCCAGGCGGGATCGATGGCCTCCTTGCCACGCATCTGGTCGGACGTGAGCCCCAGCAGCTCCGATGCCTTGGCATTGTTGAGGCGGATGCTCGTGTCGGCCTCGTGGACCACGACCCCGGCCTGCAAGTTCTCGATGAGGTTCCGGTGCCGTTCCTCGCTCGACCGGAGCGCCTCCTCGGCCAGCCTCTGTGCATGGACGTCTGCCACCGTCCCGGCGATGCGCAGTGGCTTGCCGGAACCGTCACGGACCGTGACCATTCCGCGGCTCCGGACCCACCTCCAGGAACCGTCGGCGTGACGGGTCCGGAAGGTCAGGTCGAATCGCTCCTGCCTGGCCGCCAGCACCGCCTCGTACACCGGGCCGACCTCGAGGAGGTCGGCCGGGTGAATCCGCCCGATCCACTCGCCGGCTGCGACACTCGTCTCCACGGCGGGGCGGCCGGTGATCTCGTTCAAGCGGGCGCTGTGAAGCACCGTCCCGGTCACGAGGTCCCGCTCCCAGTAGCCGTCGGTGCTGGCGTCGAGAAGGGCGTGGAGCCGGGCTGCTGCGGTCGCATGCTCCCTCTCCGCGAGGAATTGCAGGCGGCGGGTCCGCTGCAGCCGCCACGCGACGAACCCGCCTGCGAGGTTGGTCGCGAGGATGGTGTTGCCGAGCAGCAAGGTCGCCGGCAGCCCGGGCGGCTCCCGGAATGCGAGCATCCACGTGACGCTGGCCCCGGTCGCGATTGCGGCGGCCAGTGCCTGGAGCGTGAACCGATTCGGGAGGAGCGCCCACGCGGCGACCACGAGCAGGAGGTCGGTGACCACCGCCAGGAAGTAGGTGGGGGGACGGGTGGACTGGATCGCGGCGGTCGCGACGGCAGCCGACGACACCCAGGCCAGGACCCACGCGTCGAGGACCGCTGGGCGCCGGGTGCGCAGCGCCGCCCAGACGAGGCCGCCGGTGAGGGCGAGGCGAATCCCCCGCAGGGCCAGCAAGGCCCGAAGGGTGGGCTGGGAGGCGAACCGGGTGTCGGTCGCGATGAAGATCAGGCCGAGCAAGGTCAGGCCACCGGCGACGACCGCTGCCGCGCGCCCGTCGGAGCGCAGGAACCGGGCGCGGTACTCCGCCTCCAGCTCCGGAGGGTGGAGCGTCACTCCCACCAGCTGGCCCGCTCCCACTGCACCCATGGTGAGGACGCTAAGCCACCGGACTCAGGGGGTCAAAGGAGACTTTGGGGCGTTGCCCTGGCGAATCGGGACCCGGATCGTCTAGTTTGCCCCCTTGCGCGTTTTCCTGGTGTACGTGAGGGACGAGGCGTATTTCCACCTCCTCCCTCCGGCGGCCGGTGACGCTGGCGCCGATCCGCGCGTTCGCGTCATGGCCTTCCCCCCGCTGGGCATCCAGACGCTCGCGCCGGTGCTGCGCCGGGCCGGCCACACCGTCCGGATGTTCGACACCTGCCACCCGCGCATGCGCGGGGAGGACGTCGCCGAGGCGGCCCGCCAGGACTCCCCCGACGTCATCGCGCTCTCCTTCCTCTCGGTGACCGCCTATCCGGCGCTGAAGGCCTTTGCACGCAAGGTGAAGGTGGCGAACCCGGGGATCCCCATCATCGTGGGCGGCCCCTTCGCCTCCATCAACGCGAGCAGGATCCTGGCCGAGTGCCCCTTCATCGACCACGCCGGCGTGGGCGAGGGAGAGGACCTCCTCGTCGACTACCTCGAGAACCTGCACGCGCCCGGGAACGTGGCCGGGCTGGTCTGGAAGAGCGGCGGGGAGGTCGTGAAGAACGTCCCGCGCCCGCTGCTCCGGGACCTCGACAGGTACCCCTACCCCGACCGGACCTCGCTCCCCATCGACTACATCGAGTCGCTCCCGCTCGACGTCCCGGCGGTGCTCTCGCTCGACAAGTTCTGCACCATCCAGACCTCGCGCGGCTGCCCGTACACCTGCATCTACTGCGACATCCCCTCGCTGGCCGAGGGCAAGTGGCGGAGCCGCTCGGCCGGGCACGTGCTGGGGGAGATGCAGGAGCTCTCCGACCAGGGCTACCGCTCCATCTACCTCACCGACGACCACTTCCTGCTCAAGAAGCAGCGCATCGCCGACATCTGCAACGGCATCATCGACCGCAAGCTCCAGTTCCACTGGGGCTGCGAGGGGCGCGTCGACTCGATGGGCATCGAGGCGCTCCCGCTCATGGGGAAGGCCAACTGCGACATGCTGGCCTACGGCGTCGAGTCGGGCACCCAGAAGATGCTCGACCGCCTGGGCAAGCGGCAGAAGATCGAGCAGATCGAGCTCGCCGTCCGCGAGGCCAAGCGCCACGGGATCGCCCGGGTGCACGGCTTCTTCGTGATCGGCTGCCCGGGCGAGACCGCCGAGGACATCCGCGAGACCTTCCGCTTCGCGGCGCGGCTCCCGCTCGACACCTTCGGGTTCAACCGGCTGGCCGTCTACCGGGGCACGCCGCTCTGGAACGAGTACGCCAGCCGCGGGATCGTCGACGACGACCGGGACTGGGACAAGACCTTCAAGTGCTGCGACATCGACCCGGACACGGTGCCCAACGACGAGGTCAACGCGCTGCGCATGAAGGGCTACGCCTCGCTCATCCTGCACCGCATCCTGCGCCGTCCGGTGAAGACCTGGGACCTGCTGCGCACCTTCAGCCGGCACATGCCGGTGGGAGACCTCTTCCGGCTCATCAGCGGTCCGTTCCGGAAGAAGGTCGCGCCCCTGCCGGATCTCCCGGCGCCGATGCTGGACGCCGGGATCAAGATCCCGGCCCGCCAGCCGGCCTGATCCCCCGGTCGGCTACCCGACCAGGTCCTCGGTGCCGTCCACGCCGAGCACGTTTCCGGTCATCCAGACGGTCTCGGGCCGCGCCACCGCCACCAGCACCGCCGCGACGTCGGCCGGCGTGGTGAGCCGCTTGGCCGGGTGGATGGCCAGGCAGTGCTCGATCATCAGCGCGTTCCCCGGGATCTTGCGCAGCGCCGGGGTGTCGGTGACGCCGGCACGCAGCGCATTCACGGCGATCCGGCTCGGGACCAGCTCGACGGCGAGCTGCCGGCAGTGGCTCTCCAGCGCCGACTTGGCGGCGGACACGGCGCCGTAGGACGGCCAGATGCGGTGGCCTCCCGCGCTGGTCATCGCGAAGACGTGGGAGCCCGGACCCATGAGGCCGGCCTGGAGCACCTCCTGCACCCAGTAGACGAGCGAGTGGGCCATCACGTCGAGCGTCATGTCCATCTGGGCCCGGCTGATGGCGTCGGCGGCGGCCACGCCGACGAAGGGCTTCAGCGTGCCGAAGGCGAGCGAGTGGACGAGGACGTCGATGCCGGCCGGGTTCCCCTCCGCGGCGAGGACGCGCTTCATCTCGGCCACGGCCTCGGCGCGCTTCTCCGTGTCGGCGGCGTTGATGTTGAAGAAGACCGCCTTCCCTCCCGCCGCGGCGATCTCCGCCTGGATGCGCTCCACGTTGGGCAGCGTGGCCCGGCGGTCGAGGTGGACCCCGAAGACGTTGCGGCCGGCGCGGGCCAGGGCGAGCGAGATGGCCTCGCCGAATCCAGACGACGCTCCGAGGACGAGAGCCCACTTCCGGGTGTTTGGCATCGGCAGAAGATGGTCGAGCAGGCCGCTCCGGTCAAGCAGGCCAGGCGGCGCTACGGGACGGTCGGGGCCGCCAGGGGCAGGTCCAGCCGGACCGTGGAGCCCTTGCCGGGTCCGCTCGACACGGACAGCGTCCCCCCGTGCGCCGCCACGATGACGTGGCTGATGACGAGCCCGAGTCCCTGATCCTTCCCGTCGGGATCCTTCTTGAAGAACGACTGGAGGATCGCGTCGCGATCGGCCAGCTTCACCCCTGGTCCCCGGTCGACCACCTCGAGTCGCACCATGCCGGGTCCGCCCGAGCCGATCCGGACGACGACCTTGCCCCCGTCCCCCTTCGGCGCGGCCTTCACCGCGTTGGTGACCAGGTTCACCAGCACCTGCTCGATCTGCCCGGCCGCGACCGTGATCTCGGGGTCGGTGGACTTCTCGATCTCGATGGTGGCGGAGCGGGATACCTCCTCGGGCAGCCAGTGGATGGCCTGGTTCACGACGTCGTAGAGCCGCACCCGGATTCGCCCGGGAGCCGCCTTCCCGATCTGCCTCATCTCCTTGACGATGCGCGTGATGCGCCGGCCGCCTTCCTCGGCGGTCTCCAGCGCCTGGATGACCTCGTCGATGACCTTCAGCTCGGCGGCCCGATCGAGCGGAGCGCCGTCCTGGAAGCGCTTGCGGGCGAGCCGGGCGATCTCGAGCGCCGTGGCCCGGCTGGGGAGGATCCCGGAGATGAGCGGGGCGATCTGTTCCGCCACCCCGGCCACGAGCGCCCCGACCGACGCCAGGCGCGACGCCAGCGCGAGTTGCGTCCGGAGCCCGTCGTTCCTGGTCATGTCGACGACGATGCCGACGTGGCCGACGATGCGCCGGTCCTGGGCCCGGATCGCCGTCGCGCGAACCTGGGCCAGCATGGGCAATCCCCCCGGATCCATCAGGCGGTACTCGCTGGCGAACACCTCCCCGGTGGCGTCGGCCCTGCGCCACTCCCGCTGCACCCTCTGGCGATCCTCCGGATGGACCGTCTCGTGCCACCTCGGTCCCGGCCCGGCACCCGGGACCGACCCCAGCTTCTCCTGCCCGATGCCGTTGAGGTAGACGTACCGGTCGTCGGAATCCGTCTCGAAGATGGCCACCGGCGCCTCGTCCGCGATGGCGCGGAAGCGGGCCTCGCTCGTCCGGACCGCCTCCGCCGCCCGCTCGATCTCGGTGACGTCCCGGGAGATGCCGATGATCGCGCGCAGATGGCCCTGGTCGTCGACGAGCGGGGTGTCGGTCACCGAGGCGGTGAACCGCGTGCCGTCGCGTCGCTGGACCGGAAACTTGCCGGACCAGGTCCTTCCGGCGCGGAGCGTGTCCATGATCTGGTTGGCCTGCTCGCGCCGGATGTCCGGGACGTTCACCTCCAGGACGCTTCGCCCCGTGGCCTCCCCCGGCCTCCAGCCGTAGAGCCGCTCGGCGAAGGGGTTCATGAAGGTGACGATGCCTTCGGCGTCCGTGACGATCACGGCCTCCTCGAGCAGCTCGAGGACCTTGGCCGGAATCCCGTCGGGGCCGTAAGGCATGCCCCGATTATAGGGTGTTCCGGAGGCCGCTGCCCGCGCCGGGCCGGCAATTCGAGCCCCTCCCCCGACCCCCGATTACGTTGATCGGATGACAACGATCGACGACACCATCGCCACCTCCATCCTGGGCGTGGACACGCTCTGGGGCGGCAACGTCCTCGACCCCTCCGGCGCCGGCCGCTTCATCGCCGACTCCTGGTTCTCCGACGAGCCCTTGCCGGCTGCCTACACCCACCCGGCGGCGGCGCGCCTTCGCGAGACCGGCGGGGTGGCGGGAAGCCCGGTCGACCACGCCGCCGTCGACGCCTACCTCGCCGCGGTGGACGTGGCCGGCGCCGTGCGCGACCTCTCGGCGCGGAGCCGGGCAATGGGCGGGCTGCGCGGGGCCTACCTCGAGGCCATGGCCGGCAGCCTCGAGGTCATGTGGGACCTGGCCCTGGAGCAGCTGGGGCGGGGCCCGGCCGTTCCCCATTCACGCTGCGTGGAGGCCTCCTGCGGAGTGGCTCCGTCACCTTCGCGTCCGGAGGCGAAGCGGCTGCGGGTGGCCGAGCTGCTGGCACGCGCCGGCCATCCATCCAGCACCCCCGACGAGCTGCTCGCCGCGGTGGAGGCCTGGCGCGCCCAGCGGCTCGTGCCGCGGAAGGCGATCCGGCAGCTCTCCGACGCCTTCATCGCCTGGCTCGAGGAGGGGACGCGGCGACACCTGGTCCCCCACCTGCCGGCCTCGCTCCACGGCGTCCCGCGCGCCAACGTCCGGTTCCTGCCCCTCGAGGACGCCATGTTCTCCGGTTCCATGAACTACGTGGGCCGGGCCCGCGACGAGGGCGGCGCGCCGCTCTACGAGGCCACCTACGAGCTCAACGCGTCGCTCCGGATCTCGGTGCCGGAGTTCGCGCAGCTCGTCAGCCACGAGGTGGTGCCCGGACACGCGACCAGCTTCGCCCTGGCGCAGGGGCTGTACGTGCGGGGGAAGCTCGGCTTCGAGGGAACGGTGCTCACCATGAACACCCGCGGGGCCGCCCTCTTCGAGGGGATCGCCAACAACGCCATCCTCATGGCCTTCGGGGTGACCGAGGTCGAGGAGCTCCCGGACGAGGACCTCCAGATCGGCACGCTGCTCGCCCACCTGCAGGACGACGCCAAGAACCAGGCCTCCTGGCTCACCTGGAGTGAAGGGCGGCCGCAGGCCGAGGTGGCCGCCACGCTGCGGGCCGACTACCTGGTCTCGGCGGAGCGGGCCGACAAGCTCTCCGGAGCCTGGGGACGCCACCCGCTCCTCGGGCGCATGTACCTGCCCGCCTACCGCGCCGGGACCGAGAGGGTCGCCGAGCTGCGCCGCGCGCACCCGCCGGAACGGATCATCCCGGCGCTCTACTGCGTGCGCGGGCTCGTGGACCTGGTCACCATCGACCAGGTGCTCTGAGCCGCGACGGGCGCGTCACTCCTCGGCGGGCGCCTCGGGCAGCTCCATGCGGAAGGTGGATCCCTTGCCCAGCTCGCTCGTGACCGAGAGCGTCCCCCCGTGGGACTGCACGATGGAATGGCAGACCGAGAGGCCCAGGCCCAGGCCCTTCCCCACGTCACTCGTCGTGAAGAACGGGTCGAAGATCCGGTCGATGACCTCGGGGTCGATCCCCGTGCCCTCGTCGCTCACCTCCAGCCTCGCCATTCCCGGGGCGCCGGGGCCGAGCCGGACGACGATCCTCCCGGGCTGGCCTGGCCTGGCCGCCTTCGCGGCGTTCTCCACGAGGCGGAGGACGACCTGCTGGATCTGGGCCGCGGAGGCCAGGACGTCCGGGGCGCCCTGGTTCTCCACCGAGAGCGTGGACGCCAGGCCGACGGATGCGGGCAGCCACTGCAGCGCCTTCTCCACGAGGTCGGCCAGCCGGATCCGCCTCCGGTCGGGATCGGGGCGGCCGAAGATCTTCAGCTCCTTGACGATCCGCTCGATCCGGCGGGCGGCCTGCCGGGCATCGGTGAGCTCCTCGATCACCTCGTCGAGGAGCTTCACCTTCGTGGATCGGTCGACCGGCGCCCCTTCGTCGAGACGGTCCCTGACCCTCCGGAGCTCCGGCAGGGCCAGGTCCAGGTCCGACAGCGCAGCCGCCAGCGGATTGTTGATCTCGTGGGCCACCCCGGCCACGACCGTGCCCATCGCGGCAACGCGGGAGGCGAGGTCGAGTTGCGATTGGAGCGTCACCAGGCCGGTGACGACCTCGGTGAAGATGATCAGGCCTCCGACCTTTCCGTCCGCATCCCGCCAGGGCCGGATCTCCCAGTTGACCCAGTCGGTGGAGCCATCGGCCCTGGGGAACCGGTCGTGGTCCTTCCGCTCGACGGCGCCCGCGAGGCAGCGCCGGTGGACCTCCTTCCAGCGCTCGGGCATGTCCGGGAAGATCTCGTAGTGGGAGCGACCGATGATCTCCCGGGTCCCCAGGCCGTAGTCGGAGAGCCAGCGCCGGCTCGCCCCCAGGTAGCGCATCTCCCTGTCGAACATGGCGATGGCGGCAGGGGCGTGCTCGACGAAGAGCGCGAGGCGCTCCTGGCTCTCGCGGAGGGCCGCCAGGGCCTGCTCGCGTGACGTCACGTCCTGGACCATGGAGAGCACGGAGACGAGCCTCCCGTTCTCGTCGTAGAGCGACGAGTTGTGCCACTCGCAGTGGATGATGGTCCCGTCCTTGCGCATGTTCCGGTTGGCGTTGACGTTGGATGGGCGGGTGCCGGTCGCCATGGCCCGGCTCACCTCGAGGACGGATGGCATCTCCTCGTCCGGAACCCACGGCAGGTCGTCGATTCGCTTGCCGATGACCTCGGCGCGGGTCCAGCCGAACATCGTCTCGGCGCGCGGATTCCACCCCTGGATGCGGAAGTCCGGACCCCATTCGACGACGGCGAGAGGTGACCCGTCGACGTGGCTCTCGAGCTTGGCCAGCGTGGCGCGCAGGGCCTCCTCGACCAGCTTGCGCTGCGTGACGTCCTCGATGGTGCCCGCCATCCGGGCCGGCTTCCCGGTCTCGTCCCGGAACATCTCTCCGTCCGCCTGGAGCCATCGGCGCTGCCCGGACGGTGTCTCCACCCGGAGCACGTAGTGAAAGCGCCCCGTGGCCAGCGCCTCCTCGAATGCGCGATGGAAGATGGGGCGGTCCGCCGGCACCACGTGACGAAGGGCGATCTCGGGCCCCCAGTCCGACTGCAGCTCCTCGTACCCGAAGAGCTGGTCGTGCCGGAGCGTGCGCCAGGCCTTGTTCGAGACCATGTCCAGGTCCCAAAGCCCCAGCCTTCCGGAAGCCACCGCCAGGTCGAGGCGGGCCTTCTGGACCCGCAGGGCCTGCTCGCTGGCCTTGAGCGCCTCCTCCGCGCGCTTCCGGGCGGCGATGTCCCAGGCCAGGTCCGCCAGCGCGGACACGTCCTTCACGTCCTGTTCGTCGTAGCTCCCGGGCTTGTTGCCCACGCCGAGCACGGCGCAGACACGGCCGGCGCGGATCACCGGCACGGTCAGCTCCCGGACCACCTTCGCGTGCCCGTCCGGCATCCCCTTCCGGTCCGGCAGCGAGGCGTAGTCGTCGTGGACGACCGGCTTGCCCGTCCGGACGCAGTCGGCCCAGACGCCGGCCTGGCTGACGGGATAGTGCGATCCGGCCCCCTCGGCTGTGCACATCCTCGCCACCGTGTTCGTCGACCAGGCCTGCAGCCAGAGGGTGGTCTGGTCCTCCTCGACGAAGTGGAAGAAGCCGATCTGGCTGCCGGTGATCTCCTCGGCCAGGTCCAGCGTGGCGGTCAGCAGATCCTTCAACGTCGAGGCGGGCTCGCGCTCCAGCAAGGACAGACGGGCGACGGCCACGCGATCGGCATGCGCGGCGCCCTCTGCATCGAGCTCGTTCCTGGCCAAGTCGCGAATCTCCGGATCGACCGCACTTCCCGCAGGGAGGAGACGCGATCAGTCTACGGGATCCGGCGGACATCCGTGTCCACGCGCCCCGCGCACCATCACGTACATGACCCGCGTGGGTCGTCAGGCGCCAGGGGCAGTTCCACCCGGAAGGTCGAGCCCTTGCCGATCTCGCTCTCGACGGTGAGCGTCCCGCCGTGCGCCAGCACGATCGAGCGGCACACGGCGAGACCCAGACCCGTCCCTCTCTCCTCGCCCACGGGGCGCGTCGTGTAGAAGGGATCGAAGATCCGATCCTGCTCGCTGGGCGCGATCCCCACGCCGTGGTCGATGACCTCCAGGCGCGCCCTCCCCTCGGTGCCGGGGCCGATGCGCACGATGATGGTGTCCCGCAGCCCCTTCGGAACCGCCTTCGCGGCATTGCTGATCAGGTTCTCGACCACCTGCGCGATCTGGCCGGGCGAGGCCATGACCTCGGGCGCTCCCCCGTCCTCGACCTGGATCTTCGCGGTCCGGCCGATGGACACGGGAAGCCACCGCAGCGCACGCTTCACGACGTCGGCAAGCTGGACCCGGTTCCGCACCGGGCTGGGGTTGGCGAAGACCGCCATGTCCTTCACGATCCGCGCGATGCGTCTCCCACTCTCCTGGGCTTCCTCGAGCGCCTCGACGACGTCGCCCAGGCGCCTCGACTCGACCAGCCGGTCGAGGGGTGCGTCGCCGTCGAGATCACTCCGGACCTCCCGGACGACCTCGAGGGCCAGGCCCTCGTCGGAGAGCTGGGCGGCGAGGGGATTGTTGATCTCGTGGGCGATTCCCGCCACGAGCCTGCCCATGGCGGCGAGACGAGACGAGAGGGCGATCTCGCCCTGGAGCGCCCGCTGCTCCGTGGTGTCCACCATGATGCCCACGTAGCCCAGGCAGCTTCCCGAGGGGCCGCGGATGGCGGATCCGAAGCAGTTGAGCCAGGTCAGCTTGCCGGTGGCCGGGAGGCAACGGTACTCGCTGTGGAAGTCCCCTCCCGTGGCGAGCGCCTCGGCCCACTCCCGGAAGACCCGCTCCCGATCGTCCGGGTGGATGGCAGGGCCCCAGCCGTTCCCGCGCGCCTCCTCCGCGGTGAGCCCCAGGATCCTCTGGCCGGCCGGGTTCAGGAAGACGTTTCCGCCGCTCGCATCAGCCTCGAAGATGCCGACCGGCGCCGCGTCGGCGAGCGCACGGAAGCGGGCCTCCGACTCCTGCAGCGCCTCCCGGGCCCTCTCCCGCGCCGTCACGTCCTGGACCAGGGAGAAGACGGAGAGGAGCTTCCCGTCGGGTCCGTACAGCGAGGAGTTGTACCACTCACAGTGAATTACGGCCCCGTCCTTCCGGAGGTTGCGGTTCCAGCTGACGGTGTCGGGCCGGGCCCCCGTGTCCATCGCCTGCATCACCGCCCGGACGATCGGCCAGTCCTCCTCCGGGACCCAGGGAACCTCGTCGATCCGCTTGCCCACGACCTCGGCCGCGCGCCAGCCGAACATCGCCTCGGCGCGGGCGCCGAACCTCGTCACCCGGTAGTCGCCGTCCCACTCGACGAGCGCGAGGGGCGTGTTGTTCACGTGCCGTTCCAGCTGGAAGAGCGCCTGGCGCAGGGCCTCCGAGGCCATCATCCCGTCGTGGATGTCGGTGACCGTCCCCGCCAGGCGGGTGGGACTGCCCGAGGGGTCCCTGCCCGTGACCTTCCCCCGGCTCCTGACCCACCTCCACGAGCCGTCGGCGACCCTGGCGCGAAAGGCCTGGTCGAAGCGCTCCTCGTCGCCCGCGAGGAAGCGCTCGAGATGCGGCGCGAGCTGGCGCAGGTCGTCCGGGTGCACGCGCCCGGCCCAGTCGTCGGTGGCGACGACGGTGTCCACGGCGGGGAGTCCGGCGATCTGGTTCGATCGGGCGCTGTGGGTGACGTTCCCGGTGACGAGATCGCGCTCCCAGAACCCGTCGTTGCTGGCGTCGAGCACCTCCCGGAGGCGTCCTTCGCTGGCGCGGAGGGCCTCCTCGGCCTGCTTGCGCTCCGTGATGTCGGTGACGGTTCCCGAGATCCGGACCGGCCTGCCGCCGGAAGCACGCTCCAGCACCTTCCCCCTGCTCAGGATCCACCGGCTCTCGCCGTCGGGTCGCCGGATCCGGTACTCCCAGGTGAGCGCGTTCCGCGAGCCCGTCCCCATCTCGGCGATCTCCGCCTGGATGGGCGGCTTGTCCTCCGGAAAGATGGATGCCTGGATCTCGTCGAGCGACAGGTCCTCCGTCCCGGGTTGGAGCCCGAAGATCTCCCGGTACCTCGCGCTCGCCGACACGCGCCGCGATGGGACGTCGATGTCCCAGAAGCCGTCCGTGCTTCCTTCCAGGACCCGCGTGAGGCGCGCCTCGCTCTCCCGCAGTTCCTCGGTCCTGCGCCTCTCCTCCGTGATGTCGTCGAACGTGGCCACGGCGCCACGGATGGACCCGTCGGCGTTCCGCAACGGTTCCGCGTTGATCCGGATCCACCCGAGCGAACCGTCGAGCCGGTGGATGCCCATGGTCACGTTCCACTGCGAGGCTCCGGTCCGCAGGACCACCATGGCGGGGTGATCCTCTCCCAGGAACGGGCTTCCGTCCTCGTGGATGGCGCGCCACCGTGGGTCCACCGACGTCCGTGCACAGATCTCCTCGGCAGTGAGGTCCAGGATTCGCTCGGCCGCCGTGTTGCAGGCGACGATGGCACCCGACGCATCGTGCGCCACCACTCCCTCGGCCATCGCCGACACGACCGCCTCGAACCGGTGCTCGCTCTCCCGGAGCGCCTCGGCTGCCCTCTTGCGCTCGCTGACGTCGAGGATGGCGAGCCGGACCTGCGCGCCTGCATGGCCGAGGTCCCTGCCTCCCGCGGCGGGCGATGCGATGAACTGGACGTGCTCCGTCCTCCACTTCCCGGGGAGCAGGCTCGCCTCGAAGGTCGTCGGTCCGGTGGCCGAGAATGCCGCCTTGAGGAACGCCGCGCAGGCGGTCTTGTCGCCGGGCCGGAGGACGGAGAGGAGGCGGCTCCCGGTCACTTCCTGCCGGGACCCCCCGAGCATCGCCGCGGCGGGCAGGTTGACCCTGTGGATGACGCCCTTCTCGTCGACGGTGACGTAGCCGACCGGTGCGTAGTCGTAGAGGTCGGAGAACTGCTCCCGGACGAGGTCGACCTGCTCTGCGGAGAACTTCAACGCCTCGTTCTGCCGCTCGAGCTCGGAGATCCGGTCGCGCAGCTCCTTGACGGAGATGGCAGACGAGCGGCTCTCGCCGCCGATGACCCGGCCGCCCCCCGGCTTCGCCTTCTTCACGGGCCCCCCCGTCGCTGCCGCTGCTCGTCTTCTCCAGGCCCCATCCTTTCACCCGTGGTCTGACGGCGCCACCACTCATATGTGACGGTCCTTCATGTTCCGTGGCCGGACGGGCACGTGGATTCAGGGTGACCCCGTTCGTGACCGGCTGACACGATTGCATTCGGGGCATCGGAGGAGCCCAATGGTCGATGGCGGCCTCGACGCGCAATCGAGGGCAACCAAGGGCGAGGCCGCCGGGGGGGCGCCATGTCCGCTTACCGTCGCGTTTGCTGTCCGGTGGATTTCTCCGACTCCTCGTGGCTTGCGCTGGCGGAGGCGGCCCGGCTGGCCCGGGGCGAGGGTGCGTCGCTGACCGTCCTCCACGTGCGCGAGGCCACCGGTCCCGTGCTGGAGAGCCCGTTCCTGCCGCCCACGTCGTGGCCGGAGGAGAGCCCCCCTCCCGAGCTCGAAAGGTGGAGGGCCGAGGCGGAGCGCCTCCGCGGGGCGACGGTCGACTCCGTTCTGCTCGGTCCCCCCGTGGCGCAGGCCATCGCCGCGTTCGCGCGCGACACGGGCGTGGACCTGATCGTCGTCGCGAGCCACGGGCGGGCGGGCCTGGCCAGGCTCGTCCTGGGCTCGGTGGCCGAGGCCGTCGTCCGGATCGCCCCTTGCCCGGTGCTGGTCGTGAAGGCTCCGGTGGTCCGGGGCAAGGAGGTGGAGGACATCCCGGTCAGCATCCCGCCCTGAGGCCTCACGCTCCCGCGGCCTTCGAACCCTCCTTCCAGGCGTAGATGGCGGGCAGCACCAGGAGCGTGAGCGCCGTCGACGTGACCAGCCCGCCCATCACCACGACGGCGAGCGGCCTCTGGATGTCCGCTCCCGACGCCCGTCGCATAGAGCATCGGGAGGTGGCCGATGAAGCTCGTCAGCGCCGTCATGAGGAGCGGCCGGAACCGGAGGGCGGAGCCCTCGCGCACCGCCTCCGCGACGCCCTTCCCCTCCCTCCGCAGCTGGCGGAAGAAGGCCACGAGCACGACGCCGTTCTGGACGGCGATGCCGAGCAGGACGATGAAGGCCACCGCCGCCGAGACCGACAGCGGCATCCGGAACGCCACGACGGCCATCACGCCGCCCACCAGCGCGAACGGTAGGTTGAGGAGCACGAGCAGCGCGTCCCCCAGCGTGCCGAGCGCCAGGTAGAGGAGCAGGAGCACGAGGAGGAGCGCGATGGGCACCACCACGGCGAGCTGCCGCATGGCGCGCTGCTGGTTCTCGAACTGGCCCCCCAGCTCCAGGAAGTAGCCGGTGGGCAGCTCTTTCACGATGGGTCCGAGCTTCCCCCGGGCCTCCTCCACGAAGCCGCCCAGGTCGCGGCCGCGGACGTTCGCCTCCACGACGACCCGGCGCATCCCGTTCTCGCGGCTCACCTGGGCCGGGGCCTCGACGAGCTTCACCTCGGCGAGCTCGCCCAGCGGGACGCGCTCGCCGCCCGGGGCGCGGACGAGGAGCCGCTCGATGTCCTGGATGTCGCGCCGGTTCTCCTCGGGGAACCGGACGGCGACGGCGAAGCGGCGCTGCCCCTCGATGAGGGTCGTCGCCACGCGCCCGGCGATGGCGGTCTCGATGGTCTCGTTGATGTCGCCGACCCCGATGCCGTGGCGGGCCGCCGCCTCCCGGTCGATGACCAGGTCGTACTGGCTCATGCCCGACACCTGCTCGACCTTCACGTCGGCCGCGCCTCCCACGCCCATCAGGGCCGCGCCGATGCGGTCGGCGAAGCCCTTCAGCGTGGGAAGGTCGGGGCCGAAGACCTTCACGGCGAGGTCGCTCTTCACGCCGGAGATGAGCTCGTTCACGCGCAGCGCGATGGGCTGCGAGAACGAGTAGCGGAGGCCGGGGAGCCGGGTCAGCTCCCGCTGCATGGCGTCGGCCAGCTCGGCCCGGGTCCGGCCCGACTTCCAGGCCCGGCGCGGCTTCAGCATGACGAAGACGTCCGTCTGCTCGGGGCCCATGGGGTCCTCGGAGATCTCGGCCCGTCCGGTCTTGGACACGACCGTCTCCACCTCCGGGTACTCGAGAAGCGTCTTCTCGATGTGATCGGCCACCTTCACCGAGCCGGCGATGGAGGCGTTCGGCAGCCGGACGACGTTGATGGCGATGGCGCCCTCGTCCAGCGGTGGCATGAACTCGGTCCCCACGAACGGCGTCAGCGCGCCGGCGGCGACGAGCAGCCCCAGCGACGTGAGGAGCGCCCGCCTCGGGTGGAGGAGGAAGTGGTCGAGCAGCCGCACGTACCCGGCGTTCAGGCGGCGAATGAAGCGGAACTGCTTCTCGGGGGAGCGTGGCAGCACCGCGTCGGAGAGGACCGGGATCACCGTCAGGGCGACCACGAGGGAAACGAGCAGCGCGATGAGCATCGTGCTCGCGAGCGGCGCGAACATCTTCCCCTCGACGCCCTGCAGCGAGTAGAGGGGCACCAGGATGACGGCGATGACGAGGACCGAGAAGCTGACCGGCTTCGCCACCTCCGCCACGGCCCGGGCGACGATCCCCCGGTGGTCCGTGCCGTCCACCGCCTCGGCCAGGTGCCGGCGCGCGTTCTCGACCACGACGATGGAGGCGTCCACCACCATGCCCACCGAGAAGGCCAGCCCTCCCAGGGACATGAGATTCGAGGTGAGCCCGAGCCGGCCCATCACGATGAAGGCCACGAGAAACGTGAAGGGGAGCGAGAAGAGCACCACCAGCGCCGTCCGCAGCTCCGCCACGAACAGGAAGAGCACCAGGATCACGAACAGGCCGCCCTCGAGGAGCGCATCGGTGACCGTCCGGATGCTCGCCTCGATGAGGGAGGTCCGGTCGTAGAAGACGGCGATCCGTGCACCGGGCGGGAGCACGCCCTGGGCCTTCCCGATGGCGTCCTTCACCCGCGTGACCACGTCCTTCGAGTTCTCGCCCTTCAGCATGATGACCATGCCGGCGACCGTCTCGCCCTTTCCGTCGCGGGTGACCGCTCCCTGCCGCGGCTCCGCGCCGATCTCCACGTCGGCGATGTCCCGCACGTAGACGGGCGTTCCGTCCTGCGCCTTCAGGACCACCCGCTCGATGTCGGGGATGTCCCGCAGGAGCCCCACGCCGCGGAGGTACGTCTGCTCCCAGCCGTTCACCAGGACGCCGCCGCCGGCGTTGCCGTTCGAGCGCTCCAGCGCGTCGGTCACCTCCCGGATGGAGAGGCCGTACTTCACGAGCCGGTCGGGGTGGACGAGCACCTGGTACTGCTTCACCTCGCCCCCGAAGCTGTTCACCTCGTTCACCCCGGCGACCGGCTTGAGGAGCGGCGCCACGATCCAGTCCTGGAGCGTCCGGAGCTCCATGGGGGAGTGGCGCTCGCTCTCCAGCGTGTACTGGAAGATCTCGCCCAGGCCGGTGCTGATGGGGCCCAGCTCCGGCGTCACGCCCGGAGGGAGCGCCTCCCGGGCGGCGCCGAGGCGCTCGAACACCACCTGCCGCGTCCACCAGGTGTCGGTCCCGTCCTCGAACACGACGACGACCTGGGAGAGCCCGGCCTTGGAGAGCGAGCGCACCTGGCGCACGCGGGGCAGGCCGCGCATCGCCTGCTCGATGGGGAAGCTGACCCGCTCCTCCACGTCGACGGCGGCCAGGCCGGGCGCCTTGGCGAGCACCATCACCTGGGTGTTCGTCACGTCGGGAAAGGCGTCGATGGGGAGGCTGCGCCAGGCGGCGACGCCTCCCGCGGTCAGCAGCACGGTGGCGAGGACGACGAGGAGCCGGTTGTCGAGCAGCCAGGAGATGGCCTTCATGGCGCGCTCGCTAGTCCGCGCATCCCGCGCCCATCTTCGAGCGCAGGACGTCGGACTTGAGGAGGAAGCAGCCCTCGGTGGCCACGGTCTCGCCCCCGGCGAGCCCCTTCGTGATCTCCACCTGGCCGCCGGACGCTCGCCCCGTCTCGACGGGCCGGCGAACCCAGTACTCGCCCTGGTGGCGGACGAAGACGAAGGAGCGCCCCTCGTCGGAGAGCAGCGCCGCCCGCGGGATCACGAGCGCGTCGGGGCCGGACGGCAGGTAGAGCTCCACGTTCACGAACATGCCGGCGCGGAGCTTGCCCTTCGGGTTGGGCACGCCCACCCGGACCTTGAGCGTGCGGGTCTTCTCGTCCATCGAGGGGGCCACGAAGTCCACGGTCGCGGGGAACACCTCTCCCGGGAACGCCTTCGCCGTCACGGTGGCCCGCATGTCGCCGTGGTGCTCGTGGGCGAGCACCTGCCTCACCTGGCCCTCGTACACGTCCGCCCACACCCACATCTGGGATAGGTCACCGATGGTGAATACGTTCTGGTCGGGCCGGGCGGCCTCGCCGGGGACCGCGTGCATGTCGAGGATGGTGCCGGCGGCGGGGGCCCGCAGGACCAGCCTCCCCTGGGCGCCGGCAGGTCCCGCCTTCCCGAGACCGTCGATCTCCGCCTGGCCGAGGCCCAGCCGGCGCAGCTTGTCGCCGGCCGCCTGCGCCCGGATCCCCGCCGACTCCGCCTCCTGCCGGGCCGCGAGGAACTCCTTCTCCGACGAGATCCCCTCCTCGCGCAGCGCGGCCTGCCGGTCGAGCGCCTTGCGGGAGAGGCGGAGCGTCGCCTCCGATTCCAGGTAGCTGCTCTCGGCCTCCCCCAGTGCCGCGCTCTCCATCTCGAGCAACGGCTGGCCGACGGTCACCTTCTCCCCCAGGGCCACGAGCACCTTCCGGATCACGCCCTCGGCGCGAGGGGAGAGGTGGGTGACCTTGCGCTCGGCGAATCGCACCTCGCCCGTGAGGGGCACGGGCGTCTCGAGCGGGCGACGCGTCACCGTGGCGGTCTTCACGAGCCCCTCCGCGAGGAGGCTCTCCGGGACCCGGACGACGCCCACCTGGTAGCGACACTCGTCGCACTCGTGGGTCTTCCTGGCGTGCTCGCAGGTCTCGGCGAAGAGCTCCTCCGTCGGACGGTCGAGGTCCGACGGCTTCGCGGCCTCGTGCTCGTCGTGTGCGTGCCCGGCCTCGGCCTTCGGTGGCGCCGGGGCGGGAGAAGGGCGGCATGCGACCAGGACGGCGAGCGAGGCGGTCAGGACGAGGCGGTTCATCGGAGATCTCCCCCGGTGAGGATGGTGAGCGTGCTGCATTCCAGTTGCTGCTCCAGCTCCGCCGCGAGCAGCTCGCGCCGCACCTCCAGCAGGGCGCGACGGGAGTCGAGGGTCTCGAACAGGGGAGACTCGCCGAGCTGGTAGGAGCGCTCCATCTTCGCGGCGGCGGTCTCGGCCCGTGGAACGACCTCCTCCCGAAGGCGCCGGGAGGCCAGCCGCCCCTGCGTGCACATCGCCCACGACTCGACGAGCGCGGCGCGGGCCTCGTAGGTGGCGACGAGGAGCCTGGCCTCCTCCGCGGCCTGGGTCGCCTCCGTCTGTGCGATCTTCCCGGAGTTCCAGTTCCAGACCGGGAACTCGACCCCGAGACCTCCCCCCACCGCGCTGCGGTCGACCTCGCCGAGAGCGTAGCCGGAGAGGCTCACGGCGGGGATGCGCTGGTTGCGCTCGGCGCGCACCTCGGCTGCGGCGGCAGCGACCCGGTCCCTTGCCGCGCGGACGCGAGGCTGGTCGGAGGCCGCCCGTTCCCGGACGTCGGCCAGGGCCGGCGGTTCGGGTGCCTGGGCCATGTCGACGGCGACGTGCTCCACCGGGCGTCCAACCCACAGGGAGAGCTGGTCCCGGTGCACCATCGCCCGGGCCCGCGCCTGGGCCAGCGCGAGCCGGGCGCGCTCCGCCTCCACCTCGACCCGGGGGAGCTCGGGTGGCCGCGCCTCCCCTCGCTCGACCCGGAGCCGGACCAGCCGGGCCAGGTCGTCGGCCTGGCGCGAGGACGCATCGAGGGAGTCCACGAGGCGCTCGTCGTGGGCGACCAGGACGAAGAGCCGGCGGAGCCGGAGGAGCACCTCCTGCCGGGCGAGCGCGCTCTCCTCCTCGGCCTCGCTCGCGGCGGCACGGGCTGCATCCATGCGTGGCCCCCGGGTGCCCAGCCATTCGAGCGGCACGGTGATCCCGAGCGCCCACTCCGTCCTACGGAGGGATCCGTCGGAGGTCCAGCCCTCGCCGGCGGTCACCTCCATCCTCGGATTCGGGACCTGCCCGACGGCGTCGACGCCGGAACGCGCCGCCGATGCCCGAAGGGTCGCCTCCCGGAACCGGGGGTTCCGGTCCAGGTCGGACACCACCTCCTGCCATCGCAGGGGAGCCGGGCCTTCGGCTGCCCGCGCTTCGAAACCCAGGACGGCGCAGAGCGCCACCACGACGAGATGCGATCTCACGGTGCTGCCTCCCACGAGGCCCGCCCAGGGCGCCAGACGCACCCGGGGCGGATCTTCGAGACGGACTACGAGCGTGCGGCGCCGGTGAGCGGCGCTCGCGGCATCAGGCCAACGTCTCAGGCGATGGGAGGACGAAACGGCCGGTCGGGTGGCCGCGGCGCCACCTGCCCGGCCTCGTCGGGCAGGAGCCTGCTCGGCGTCCAGGCCACCCGGACGACCTGGCCGGCGGGGCTCGCGATCACCGGCTGGGGAGCACAGCAGGCGCAGCGATGGCTGGTCGGGCTGCAACCGTGCTCGCCACCCTGGTCTCCGAGATCGCCCTCGTCCGCATCCGAGTGGGCGAGGTGCCCGGTCGTCGCGTAGTGGACCACGGCCTCGGCGACCTCGCCGAAGGCGGGCACCAGGCCATGGATGAGCAGGAGGACGAGCAGGAGGCGCACGGCTCCGCGAATGCTACGTGCGCCCCTTCCGGGATGCAAGACGTTCATTGGCCCGGATTCATTGACGGGGCGTGAACGCGCCCCCGCGACGCGGCTCATTGGGGGTCTTGTTCACGCAGCCATCCCACATCCATCCTTCCAGCCGGGGGTTGGCAATGTTCGCTGGTCTGGCGAGGGCCGTGGACCGCGCTCGTGGCCCTTATCTCCGGGCCGCGCTCGTCGTCGCGATCCTGTCGTCGCAGGCAGGCGCACGGGCCGAGGATCCCGGTGCTGCCGCGCCGGCGAGCAGGGAGGGGTCGGCCTGGGACACCTTCACCTACGAGAAGCCCGCGCCGGTGCTTCGGCTCCGGCTCGCCGGCGAGGAACTGGGGGCGGTCATCATCGCCTCCATCGGATACGTCATCGTCGATCCGCCGTCGTCTCTCACGAGCACTCCGACCCCGATCTGGCCCTGGCAGAAGCTGACCTTCCAGCCCGGTACGTGGTCCTTCGAGGCGGACCCGTACGGAACGAACCTGGAGGGGCACCCCGCGGGAGGCACGGTCTACTACCTCATCGCACGCGGCAACCGCGTGTCGGCCCCAGAAGCCTTCGCCTGGACGTTCGGGACGGCCTTGCTGTGGGAGCTCTCCGAGTTCCGGGAACCCGTCTCCATCAACGACTTGATCATGACTCCCGCCGGGGGGCTCGCGATTGGCGAGGCCCTGACCCAGCTGTCGGGCTGGTTCGACCGGAGCGGCAGCAACGGACTCCACAAGGCGTTCGCCTGGATTCTCAATCTTCCGAAGAAGCTGCACGACTGGATGGACGGCTCGACCCCGGTCGTCGACCCGGCAACGGCAGGCTGGCACGAGTTCCAGGTGTTCGGAGCCGCCGGCTTCCTGCAGCAGGGGAGCACTTCCAGCCCGTACTACGGGATCTACCAGCTGGGGATCCAGACCCGCCTCTTCCGCGTCCCGGGCTACGGCGCGCCAGGCCGAGGGTCGTCCACGTTCATCGACGGACGGGTTTCCCGGATAACGCTGGGGTGGACCTTTCAGGGCAGCCGGCTGGTGGACTCCCTCTTCGACACCGAGACGGCCGTGGTCGGGCACTATTCGCGCGACATCGAGGGGACCGAGGAGCGACCGGAAGGCTGGGACGTCTACCTGGGCGCGACGGCGGGCTACGAGACGGGTCAGCACGTCTGGGACGTGGAGGCCGGCTCTGCGCCGAACCGGGTGGGCATCGTCCGGCTCCCGGGCCTCGTCCTCCAGCCCCGGATCTTCGACGGAATGCTCCAGGTGGACCTGGGGCTCGAGGTGGCCCTCCTCTTCGGAGGCGTGGATCCGTTCCAGAGCCCACCCGTCACGAACCCTCCACCCGGCACGGCCTACCCACCGGTGCTCGTCGCGCAGGGGTACTACTTCGCGATGGGGTTGCGCGTCGCCCCATCGCTCCAGGTCCGGTATGGCGTCCTGGCGGTGGGCGCGATGGCTCGGCTGGATGAATTCCACGCCGTGAACACTGGGTGGAACGCGGTGCCCGTCCAGGGCCGGCTTGCGACGATCGTCGACCGCCGCGGGACCGGGACCGCCTGGTCCCGGGTCCGACTCGCGAACCCGCCACTCGAGTTCGGCCTGCGGGCCGAGTGGAGTGAACGATCGGGGTCGGTCGACGGCGTCGGCGCGAGCCAGCAGGAGCGGGCGCTCGTCGGGTCGCTCGCGGTGGTCTTCTGAGGACGCGCCTTGCCGTTCTGCGTTGGAAACCGGGCCTGGATCGTTGTACTGAGTCGACGTGCGCCAGACCATTCCCCTGCGCGAGCGGCCGATCGACTGGATCCTGCTCGGCTTCTTCGTGATCAACCTCGGCTTCATCACCTACATCGTCGACCTCGAGCAGCTGGTGATCGCCGACGTCACCCGGTTCGACTACCCGCTCTGGCCGCCGCGGGCGCTCGTCGACATGGTTCACTGGTGGGGAAACAACTTCGATCCGCTCCAGAACGCCCGGCCTGCCTGGTGGCGCGCGACCATCTGGCTCGACGTGCTGCTGTTCGGGCCGTTCTACGTCGCCGCGATCTGGGCCACCGTGAAGGGCAAGGAGTGGATCCGCATCCCGGCGATCTTCTGGTCCGGGGTGATGTTCGCCAACGTCTCCATCATCATGTTCGAGGAGTACTTCGGGCCGCACGCGACGCCCGAGCGGGGAATCGTGACGCTGGCGAACCTCCCCTGGTGGCTCCTGCCGTTCTTCGTGACCTGGCGGTTCGGGCGCAGCGAGCACCCCTTCAGCAGGGAAGTGCCAACGCCCGGCGCCGGCGTCAGAACCTGAGCCAGGTGGGCGGCAGGAAGAGCCCCGGCGTCACCGTGCTGCGGAATCGGACGTAGGGGTCTCCGTCGGCCACCACCATGTCGAGGAGTCCGTCGCCGTCCAGGTCGCCGAGCGCGACCGAGAGCGGACCCCAGTAGCCGCGGTAGAGGACCGGCGGGCCGAGTTGCCCCGGAACCGCGTGGTCCTGCATGAACACCGCGACCGATCCGGGGTAGCCGGGAGGGCCTGCGTTCGCGACCACCACGTCGGGACGACCGTCGCCGTCGATGTCGCCGATGGCGATGGAGCAGGATCCGTGGTCCAGGGTGTCGTGGCGCTGGGGCGGCAGGAAGGTGCCGTCGCCGGCCGGGGCCTGGAAGAACACCTCGAGGGTCCCGTCGTAGTCGGCGACGACCGCGTCGGGAAGGCCGTCGCCGTTCATGTCGGCGACCTGGACCGCCGCCGGGCTCGTCCCGGCCTGGTAGCTCGCGGGAGGCAGGAAGGTCCCCGGTGTCGACCCGTGAAGGAGCACGGAGAGCTTCCCGTCTGCGGTGGTCACGACGAGGTCCGGGCCACCCGGGCCGGTGAGCCTGGCGGCGGCCACGGCGGTGGGCTCGCCTCCGGCGGCAAATCCGAGGGGAGCCGCGAAGGTCCCCGGCGCCTGCTGGAACAGCACCAGGACGTCGCCGCCGCCCGCCGCGGCCACCGCGATGTCGAGCGTCCCGTCGCCGTTCAGGTCCTCGAGAACCAGGCTGCGTGGCGTCCTCGTGCCGAGCGGGAGCGCGACCGGCGCGGAGAACGCGCCTGGCGTCCCCATCACCTGGAACTGCACGTCGACGGCGTGGTTGCCGTCCGGAGCCGCAGCGGCATCGGCGACGACAACGTCGGCGAGGCCATCCCCGTTGAGGTCGCCCACGACGACGGCCACGGGGTCCGCACCGGTCGAGCTCCGGACCGGGTCCGCGAAGGTACCCGGCGCGGTCGGCGCCTGGATACGTGCGCTCAGGATGCTCTGGGTCGCGGGCGACGCGGCGATGGCGGAGAGGACGTCGAGCCGGCCGTCGCCGTCCAGGTCGGCCACGGCGACCGACTGCGCCAGGTAGCCGGTCCCCGAGGAGGACGAGGAGCAGGCGGGGGCGAGGAGCGCCGGGAGGAGTGCGACGGCGACGAGCAGGGCGGACCATCGGTCTCGGGACGAGGCAGCCATGTGGGCGATCCTAACGCGCTCGCCCGAGGGCGACACGGGGACTGCCCATCGGCCAGCCCGTGAAGTGATAGCTTCGCGGCAGGGCAAGCCGGAGGAGGAACGACCATGGTCGACGGCGATCTGGACTTCTCGATACGACGGCTGGGCGAGTGCCGGGTTCCCTCCCCGCTCTCCGGAGTCCGGTTCACCGGCGACGACGAGCACGTCCTCCACCACTCCCGGCTGGAGGAGGTACGGGGGTGGATCGCCCGGCGCGCCGATCCTCCGGCCATGGAGGTGGCGGGGCCACGGGAGCGGCTCTTCTTCGACCCGACCAGGCTCGCGTGCGGGATCGTGACGTGCGGAGGGCTCTGCCCGGGGCTGAACGACGTGATCCGGGCGATCGTCATGAGCCTCCATCACCATTACGGCGTGCGGAACATCTACGGGTTCCGATTCGGCTACGAGGGGCTCGTCCGGGCGCGCGGGCATGAGCCCGTCCTCCTCACCCCCGACGGCGTGAACCGGATCCACCAGCAGGGCGGGTCCGTCCTCGGCTCGTCCCGCGGTCCCCAGGACCCCGCGGAAATGGTCCGGAGGCTGGAGGAGCTCGGCATCGGCATCCTCTTCGCCATCGGCGGAGACGGCACGCTTCGCGGCGCGCAGAAGATCGCCGAGGAGGCGAGGCGGCGCGGGCTCGCGATCGCCGTCGTCGGAATCCCGAAGACGATCGACAACGACATCCTCTTCGTCCAGAAGACGTTCGGATTCGAGACGGCGGTCGCCGAGGCCCGCCGCGCGACGTACGCGGCGAACACCGAGGCGGAGGCCGCGCGCAACGGGATCGGGCTCGTGAAGCTGATGGGACGGGACTCGGGATTCATCGCGGCCTATGCGGCCCTGGTGGACGGCCACGTGAACTTCTGCCTCGTCCCCGAGGTCCCCTTCGCCCTCGACCGGTTGCTCCAGGCCCTGCAGCAGCGGATCGAACGGAGGGCCCACGCCGTGATCGTCGTCGCCGAGGGCGCGGGCCAGGACCTGCTCGGGCCAGGCCAGGGGAGCGACGCCTCGGGGAACGTGAAGTACGGCGACATCGGCGTGTTCCTCCGGGACGCGATCAAGGGCCACTTCGCGCGCGCGGGCATCGAGGTCAACCTCAAGTACATCGACCCCAGCTACACGATCCGGAGCGTGCCCGCAGGCGCCCACGACTCGGCCTTCTGCCTCCTCCTCGGCCACAACGCCGTGCACGCCGGCATGACCGGGCGCACGGACATGGTGGTCGGGTTCTGGAACCACCAGTTCACGCACGTGCCGATCCCGCTGGCCGTGCTGCGTCGCAGGACGCTGGAACCCGACGGGGCGCTCTGGAGCAGCGTCCTCTCCTCCACCGGCCAGCCCAGGGACCTGCGCTGAGGGCCGGGCTAGGAACGAGGCCCGAAGGTCTCCTCCAGTTCCTCGTAGGACCCGTCGTCCTTCCAGAGCGACTGGACGTCCTCCCAGCCCGGTTCGTGGAGGATCTCCCACGCGAACCCTTGCTCCAGGGCCCGGATGTCTTCCAGGCCCAGGGCAGGGCCGTCGGGGGCGGTGTCCCGGACGTTCTCGAGGTGGAGGCTGATCCGCCGCCTGATCTCCGCCTCGAACTGCTCGGCACGGGTGTCGGAGATGGCCATGTTCGTCCTCCGTCGTCCTCTCCCGGCAGTCTGTAGAGGGAGTCCCCGCGCGTCAATGCTCCCTCCCGGGAAAGCAGGCCCGGTCTCGCGAGCACTTGACTGGCGCCGCACGCACGGTCTCATGTCACCGTGGCCCGGGCCAGCTCAGGGGAGATCCGACGTGGACGGCGACGCGCGGCCGGCTGGCTCCGATACGCCGGGGCGATGGCGCTCGTGGTCGGCACCACCGCCCTCGGCGCTGCCACGCGGGCCGTTCTCGACGTACCGGACGTCGAGATGCTCTACGTCCTCGCCGTCCTCGTCTCGGCCGTCTTCCTGGGCAGGGGACCTTCCATCGCGGCCGCGACCGTCGGGGTGGTGGCCTACGACTACTACTTCGTCCCGCCCGTCTTCACCCTGAACGTCGCCGACGGCCGCTACCTCTTCACGTTCGCCATGATGTTCGGCATCGGTCTCCTGGTGAGCTCGCTCGCCGATCGCGCCCGGGCGGAGGCGGTCCGGGCGGAATCGGAGACGTTGCGCGGCACCCTGCTCTCCTCCGTCTCCCACGACCTGCGCACGCCGCTCGCCGCCATCACGGGGGCGGCCACGACGCTGCGCGATCAGGCCGTGGACGAGGGGACCCGGCGCGAGCTCGTGGAGACCATCTGCGACGAGGCAGGTCGCATGGAGCGGCTCGTCGGGAACCTTCTCGACATGACCCGGCTGGCGTCGGGAGCGGTCACGGCGCGACGCGAGTGGATCCCGGTGGACGAGATCGTCGGCTCGGCCCTGGCCCGCACCGAGGACCAGCTGGGCCGCCACCTCGTCCGTACGGACGTCCGCCAGGGTGAGACGCTGGTCTCCGTGGACCCCGTCCTGGTCGAGCAACTCCTCGTGAACGTCCTGGAGAACGCGGCCCGGCACACTCCTCCCGGCACCGAGGTGTCCATCCTGGCCAGCGCAGGCCCCGGTGGACTCGACCTGGAGGTCGCGGATCGGGGTCCCGGGGTCCCGCCGGGGGACGAGGAGCGCGTCTTCGAGCGATTCCACCGCGGCGGCAGGGCCACGGGACAGGGTGCAGGGCTCGGACTCGCCATCGCCCGGGCCATCGCCGAGGTTCACGGGGGCACCTTGCGCGTCTCCGGCCGTCCGGGAGGTGGCGCGAGCTTCCGGCTCCTCCTGCCCGCGGGAGGTATTTCACCCAAGGTGGATGTCGAGACCGAACCCGGGCCGATCGCCCCGGGCGCGAGGGGTTCCCCATGACCGGGAAGGGCGAGCTCGTGCTGGTGGTGGAGGACGAGCCGCAGATGCGCCGCTTCCTGCGGGCTTCCCTGGGAGCGGAGGGCTACCGGGTGCGGGAGGCATGGACGATCGCGGACGGCCTTCGCGAGGTCACGACGGAGCACCCGGACGTCGTCCTCCTCGATCTCGGACTGCCCGATGGCGATGGTCTCGAGCTGGTCCGCCGGGTGCGGGAGTGGTCCTCGGTTCCCTTCATCGTGGTGTCCGCCCGGGGACGCGAGGAAGAGAAGGTGGCGGCGCTCGACGCCGGCGCCGACGACTACCTTCCCAAGCCCTTCGGGACGAAGGAGCTTCTCGCCCGCGTTCGGGTGGCCCTGCGACACGCCCTGGCAGCGGTCTCCCCGGAGAGCCCGGTGCTGGAGGTGGGCCCCCTCCGGATGGACCTGGAGCGGCGCGAGGCGACCATCGAGGGCCGGGCGGTGAAGCTCACTCCCATCGAGTGGCGGCTGCTCGCCTACCTCGCGAGCCACGCCGGAAGGGTCCTCACCCACGCCCAGATCCTCCGGGAGGTGTGGGGGCCGAACGCGTCGACCCAGCCCCATTACGTCCGGGTCTACATGGCCGGGCTCCGCAAGAAGCTCGAGGTCGACCCGTCGCGCCCCAGGCTCCTGCTCACGGAGCCAGGCATCGGATACCGGCTCGCCGAGGCCGGGGGAACGGGAGGCCTTCCCTAGTCCGCCTCGCTCATCGTCACGCGCACGGGGAGCACCATGGCGTTCATCCCGGCGAACTGGAGCCGGCGCTGCAGGGCATAGGCCGTCTCGTTGTGCAGGATGCGCTGGTAGAAGCGCTCCACCTTGAAGATGAGCTTGCCCGCGAAGAAGATCGTCCGCGGGAACTCGCGGCTCACCACGACGGCCATCTTCTCGGCTTCGGGCAGCGCCTCGGTGGCGACCGCGAGCCGGTAGTCGGCCGCGAAGCCCAGTCGGCGCGCCAGGTCCACGTACTGCTGGAGGGACGCCTCCGTGCGCAGGCGGACCCGGTCCACCTCCTCCACCCCCTTCATGGTTGCCGCGTCGATCACCCCCACCGAGAGGAAGATCACGTTCTGGAAGTGGTTCGGAAAGAGCCGTTGCACGGTGAGGAGGGCGTGGACGCCCAGCCCGGCGTAGGAGCCCACCATCATGACGGCCGTCGGCGCCCTCGGATCGAGGGGGCGCGGCGGGCCGGGAGGAGCGGCCGGGAGGGCCGCCATGACCGCATCCAGGCGGCCGAGGTGCGCCTGGACCTCGCGGTAATGGCGGCGGATGCGGATGCAGAGGGCCACGACCGCGCCCGTCACGACGATGGTGACCCAGCCGCCGGCCCCGAACTTCTGGGAGACGATGCCCACGAGGATTCCGGCACAGAGCGTGAACGTGAGGCCGTGGAGCAGGAGGTCCCGGGTACGCCGGCGCTCCCGGTGCGTCCACTGGAACTTCAGCATGGCCGCCTGGGAGAGGGAGAAGGTCACGAAGACGTTGATGGAGTACATGGTGACGAGCTTGTCGAGGTGCCCCCCGGTGAGGACCAGCGTGGCCAGGCTCGCCGCGCCCATGAGCACCACGCCGGACTGGGTCACGAGCCGGTCGGAGAGCGACGCGAAGCGGTGGGGCAGCCAGCTGTCCGTCGCCATGTTCGACATCACGCGAGGCCCGTCCAGGAACCCGGCCTGTGCGGCCACGAAGAGGAGGGCCGCCTCGACGGCCAGCGTCCCCGTCACGAACCACCGCCCCACGGGGAGGCTCCCCAGGCTCCAGTGGCCGGCGAAGTTCTCCAGGAGCACGGCGTTCATCGTCTTCCCCTCCACGGGCGTCGCCCGGAAGAGGAGGTAGGCGAGCAGGATCCCGCCGGCCGTCACCGACAGCGAGATGGCCATGTAGGCCATGGTCCGCTTGGCGGTCGCGACGCGGGGCTCGCGCATGATCTGGAGGCCGTTCGACACCGCCTCGATGCCCGTGTAGGTGCCGGCTCCCATCGAGTAGGCGTAGACGAAGATCCCGGCGATGGCCACCCAGCCCATCGACCCGACCGCCCGATTCCCCTGCTGGACGAGCTCGGTGGCGATGGCCGGGGCCTCGCCGATGTGGCTGCCCACGCCGCCGAAGATGAGGATGGCGTGGGTGACGAGGAAGACCACGAAGATCGGGGCGAGCACGCTCACCGACTCCTTCACGCCGCGAAGGTTCAGGACGACGAGGAGCACGATGGCCGCGACCTCCGCAGGCACCTTCCAGACGGTCATGCCAGGCGGGAGGAAGCTCCAGATCGCCTCGCCTCCGGCGGCGATGGACACCGAGATGGTGAGGACGTAGTCCACGAGCAGCGCGGACCCGGAGACGAGCCCGGCGCCGGAGCCCAGGAGCCGGGTCGCCACCACGTACCCGCCGCCGCCAAAGGGGAAGTGCTCGATGATCCGCGAGTAGGCGAGCGAGATGAGGAGCACCGTGCCGGCGGTGGCGAGCGCCAGTGCGGGTGCGAGGAAGTGCAGATCTCCGATGGCCCTGTAGAGCTCGTCGGGACCGTATGCGGAAGAGGAGAGCCCGTCCGCACCGAGCCCCACCCAGGCGAGGAGCGCGATCAGGGAAACGTGCCTGTAGGTCTGCGGATCGTTGATGTCCCGGGGTGCGCCGAGGAGGACCCGGCGGACCGCGCGTCCCCTCGAGGGGGGCGGGGCTGGTTCGGTGGCGGTCAAGGCGTGCTCCCTCCGCCGGCCGCGGTTCTCGTCCCGCCGGCGAGGAAGAAGATAGGGAGCGCCGCGTCAACTCCGGTTCAAGAGTGGGGCGGCAACCATCAAGAACCCATCAAGAACCCGCGCGGAGTGATGGGCGGCCGTCCGTCGCAGGATTAATCTTCCGCACGGACGGCCCGGCCCGGAAGGCCGGGCCGGGAACGCACACCGCGGTGGGGGAATCCATGAACGACCCGTCGAAAGCGTGGTGTCGGAGCGCGTGCGCCCTGGCCGTCGTGCTCGCGGCAGTGGCTGGATGCTCGAACCCGAAGGACCCCATCTCCCAGGCGGAGAAGACGGAGAAGGCGAAGCCCGGCCTCGAGGAGGTGAAGGCCATCGCCGAGGAGGGCTTCATCTACGGCCTGCCCATCGTGATGAACTACGGGGTGATGTACGAGTTCGTGGTGAACCGGGAATCCGGCCAGTGGAAGGCCCCGTTCAACGAGATCTCCAACGAGGCGCGGGTCTTCACCTACAAGGACACCTCCGTCGTCACCCCCAACAGCGACACGCCGTACTCGATGCTGTGGCTCGACCTGAGAGCGGAGCCGATGGTGCTCTCCGTCCCAGCGGTCCCGAGGGCCCGCTACTACTCGGTCCAGCTCGTCGACGGCAACACCTTCAACTACGGGTACATCGGCACCCGAGCCACCGGCACCGACGCAGGCGACTACCTGGTGGTGGGCCCCGGATGGAACGGCGAGAAGCCTCCGGGCATCAAGGACGTGTTCCGGTCCACGACGCAGTTCTCGCTCGTCATCTTCCGGACGCAGCTCCTCGACGCGAAGGACATGGAGAACGTGAAGAAGGTCCAGGCGGGCTACGAGGCCCAGCCGCTCTCCGCCTTCCTGAAGGCGCCTCCCCCTCCATCGGCCCCGGCGATCTCCTTTCCGAGGTTCGACCAGGAGCTCGTGAAGACCGGCTTCTTCGAGTTCCTCGACTTCGCCCTCCAGTTCGCCCCGCCCGGGCCCGAGGAGGTCGCCATCCGCGCCAGGCTGGCACGCATCGGCGTCGGCGCCGGGAGGACCTTCGACTTCAAGGACCTGTCGGTCGAGCACAAGGCCGCCGTCGCACTCGGCATGAAGGAGGGGGAGCGCAAGGTGGAGGAGCGGGAGAAGCTCCTCGGAAAGGCCGTCAACGGCTGGAGGGTGGGATCTGCCTTCGGCGACCGCGCCTTCTTCCACGGCGACTGGCTCCTGCGCGCAGCCGCGGCCAAGGCGGGCATCTACGGCAACGACGCCGTGGAGGCCATGTACCCCATGACGCGATGGGCCGGCGATGGCGAGCCCCTCGACGGGAGCAAGCACGCCTACACGATCACCTTCGCTCCCGGTCACTTCCCGCCGGTGAACGCCTTCTGGTCGATCACGATGTACGACGGGAAGACCCAGCTGCTCATCGAGAACCCGATCGGCCGCTACCTCGTCAACTCGCCGATGCTGCCGAAGCTGAAGAAGGGCAAGGACGGGTCGGTGACGCTCTACCTCCAGAACGGGTCGCCGGGGAAGGACAAGGAGTCGAACTGGCTCCCCGCTCCGGACGGCCCGATCTACCTCGTCATGCGCCTCTACTGGCCCAGGACCGAGCCGCCGTCCATCCTGCCGCCGGGCGAGGGGTCATGGCAGCCGCCCCCGCTCCAGAAGGTGGCAGAAAAGAGCAAGGCCAGCCCGTGAAGGGGCTGGCCTCGAACTCCATCGGGCCGCTGGCCCGGGGAGGTAGGTGCTACGCCTTGGTGGCCTGGGCGGCGGCCTTCCGGGCCGGCGTCTCGGCGAGGACTCCGACCGCGGCGCCAGCCACCGCGCCACCGACCGCGAACAGGGCGCCGACGCCGGTTGCACCCATCACCATCCCGAAGACGATCAGGGCACGGACGAGGAAGGTCGCCTGCACCGGCGTCCCGAAGATGCCGCCCGCCAGCAGCACGCCAGCGTAGCCGCCGTACAGCAGGGCCGGGAGGAGGGCGATGGCGAGGAAGAGGGCCAGTCCGACTGCGGCGCCGATGATGCTGGGGGTCTTGCGGTTCATGGTGTTCTCCTCGCGTCGTTGAAGTTGAAAGACATGAGGAGGTAATGCAGTTGCCTTGCCAACTCGGGAGCCTCGGAGTTCCGCGGGGTTAGCGAGGCAAGGTGTCGGGAATTCCCGACGGACCGCCCGGAAAATCCGACCTCGGAGGGGCCCCGACGTTCCGGATCCCGAGAATTGCCTCGCCGTCATGATGGGTTCCCAACGACACGAAGAGGAGGCCCCACATGAAGGCGCTCGTCTATCACGGTCCTGGAAAGCGCTCCTGGGAGGACAAGCCGAACCCGACCATCCAGAAGCCCACCGATGCAGTCGTACGGGTCGAGAAGACCACGATCTG
This sequence comes from uncultured delta proteobacterium, assembly GCA_963818535.1. GTDB lineage: Bacteria > Myxococcota > Myxococcia > Myxococcales > Anaeromyxobacteraceae > CAIOAK01. The sequence continues at coordinate 425,538 of CAWFSM010000001.1, forward strand.
CGGGACGGACCTCCACATCCTGAAGGGCGACGTGCCCACGGTGACCGACGGCCGCATCCTCGGTCACGAGGGCGTCGGAGTGGTCGAGGAGGTGGGGACCGGCGTCTCGAACTTCAAGAAGGGTGATCGGGTTCTCATCTCCTGCATCACCTCCTGCGGGAAGTGCGACGCCTGCAAGAAGGGGATGTACTCCCACTGCGCCGACGGCGGCTGGATCCTCGGCCACCTCATCGACGGGACGCAGGCCGAGTACGTCCGGATCCCCCACGCCGACAACAGCCTGCACCACGTGCCGAAGGGCGCCGACGAGGACGCGCTCGTGATGTTGAGCGACATCCTCCCCACCGGCTTCGAGGTCGGCGTGCTGAACGGCAAGGTGAAGCCGGGTGACACGGTGGCCATCGTGGGCGGCGGGCCGATCGGGCTCGCGGCGCTGCTCACGGCCCAGTTCTACTCGCCGGCGGAGCTGATCATGGTCGACCTCGACGACAACCGTCTCGCGGTCGCGAAGAAGCTCGGCGCAACCCAGTGCGTCAACAGCGGTGACGGGAAGGCCGTCGAGAAGGTCATGGCGCTCACGGGTGGCAAGGGCGTGGACGTCGCCATCGAGGCGGTCGGCATCCCGGCGACGTTCGACGTCTGCCAGGACATCGTCGCGGCCGGTGGACACGTCGCCAACGTGGGCGTGCACGGCAAGCCCGTCACCCTCAAGCTGGAGAAGCTCTGGATCCACAACGTCACGATCACGACGGGGCTCGTCGACACCAACACGACGCCGATGCTGCTCAAGACCGTGGTGGCGGGACGTCTCCAGCCGAGGCAGCTCATCACCCACGAGTTCAAGCTCGACGACCTCATGAAGGCGTACGACACCTTCGCCAACGCTGCGAAGGAGAAGGCGCTCAAGGTCATCATCCGGAGGGTTTAGTCACGCCTCGACGGGCGCGGCCGGCAACTCCAGACGGAACGTCGAGGCCGAGACCCGAGCCGCGCCCCTCGCCGGCCGGGCGAGTCGTGAAGAAGGGATCGAAGACCTTGGTCAAGTTGGCCGATGTGTGCCACCGGCTGCGATCATCGCCATCGAGACCGTGGTGAGGACGAGCGAGAGCGCCCAGAGCCCGACGCCTCTCTCCCGGTCGAGCCAGAACACCCAGAGGAGCGAGAACGCCATCGTCAACGCCACCACGGAGGTGACGACGACGAGGGTGCGCGGGTCGAGCGGCATGGCGAAATCCTGGCGATGGCGGGGCGGCGAGACGATCGCCGCCATGCACTCGTCGTGAGGATAGCCAATCCGGGGGGACCCATGCCGCCGTCTAGACGCCGTTGTCAGGCCTACCCGTAAGGGTGTCGCCCGGCGCTTCCCGGGTCACGCCTCGACGGGCGCGACGGGCAGCTCCGCCCGGAAGGCCTCCCTGGGGCCGCGTGGTCCAGGGGTTCCCGGACCCACCTTGACGACGACGTTCCCGTGCTTCTCGTCGGGGATCGCCAGGTCCTTCACCACGCGTGGAGTGACGGGCCGCCGGGCCCGTCGCGGCGGCTACGGCACGTAGACCTGATCCCCGGCCAGAAGCACGACGTTCATCTCTGGCCGGGATCCGTCGAGCAGCACCGGGTAGTCGATGGGAATGACGTGCAATGCGCCCGACTTGTCGCGCCGCATGACCTGCATGGCTCGTGGGTTCGCGAAGCGGTTCGGGCCGCCCGCGAGCTGGATGGCCTCGAGGACGGTCACGTACTTGTTCGAGGAGAACACGCCGGGGCGCTCGACGGCCCCGCTGACCGTGAAGCCGTAGCTGTTCACGGTGGTCACGGCGACGGTCACGACGGCGCTCTCGTCGCGAACGTACTTGGCCAGCTGCGCGACGACCTCGGCCTTGAGCTGGCTCGGGGTGCGGCCGTTGGCGGTGAGGTCGCCGATCAGGGGCAACGTGATCGTGCCGTCCGGGCGAACGGTGACGTCTCGCGAGAGGTCGGGGTACTTCCAGACGAGGATCGAGAGCACGTCGGCGACCCCGATCACGTACTCGCTTCTCCGGGGATCGGGCTCGTTTGCGTAGTCATAGGCCGAGACCCCTGGCGTCGTCGTGGCGCACGCGAGAGGCAGCAGCAACAGGAGGGACAGGGCTTTTTTCATCGCGGGCGGCCGATGCTACGGCCCTGACCAGGTCGAGTCAACGAGAAGGCCCCTGCCCGGCGACGTCCCACCCGAAGCCCGGCCGTCGTCGCCGAGGCCGTCACGCCCGGACGAGGAAGTCGACCAGTGCGCCGTAGGAGCCGCGCGCGCGGGAGGGGATCAGGCGCGCGAGCTGGCGCAGCCGGTCGCCGTCGGCCCCGTCGAGGAAGCGAAGCCAGCGTGCGAAGACGACGAAGAGCACCGCGCCCAGGGGGACGCCCACGCCCAGTGCAAGGATCGACGGCAGGGACCGACCCACCAGACGCACGGTCACGGCCATGGCGGCGCAGGCGAGGAGGAGCTTCGCCATTCGCCAGATCGGGGGCTTTGCATGGAAGTGGATCCAGACGTAGCCGACGAAACCGGCGGCGGCCGTCGCCTGGCCCGCTCCCTTCGCGAACGCCGCGCCGACCGCCCCGAACGCGGGAATGAGGAGGAGGTCGCCCGTCACGGCGACGAGGCCCGCGACGCAGAGCCAAAGGATGTAGAAGCCGTTCCGCCCGGACCCGACGAGGAGAAGCTGGGATGGTTGCGACACGGCCAGGCTCAGGCTGACGACGGCCAGGACCGTCAGGACGGGGATCGCTGGCAGGTACTTGGCTCCGTAGAGCAGGGTCAGCAGCGGGTCAGCCACCGCGGCCACTCCGAACAGGGCCGGGGCAGCGAAGAGCATCACGAACCAGGTCGCGACGGCGGTCGTGCGCGCGGCCTCCTCCGGCGCCCGTCCGTGGTCGACCCAGACGCGGATGCTCGCGGAATCGGCGAGGTTCTGCGGGAACTGGAGCACGTAGGAAACCAGGGTGAAGCTGATCGAGAAGAAGGCGATCTCGCGGCTCGGGGCCATGCCCCGGAGGAAGAACACCTCCACGCGGTCGAACAGCAACGCGTAGAGGAGCGCCAGGACCAGTTGCTGCGCCGCGAAGCGGATCATCCGCCCGCGGAGGGCCGGATCCAGTGGGCCGACCCTCGGGATGCCGGGCAACCGGTCGAAGAGCCGGCGGAAGAGGGTGTAGCGCAGGGCGAAATCGACCAGGCGCGAGAGGAGCAGCGACGACGTGAGCCCCACCAGGCCCCACCCCGCGACGACGGAGACCGTCGTGCCGACGATGTTCACCGCATTGGACGCGAGGGACGACAGGACGTTTTGCCGCAGGCTTCCGGCAGCCCACAGCGCGCCGGAGGGCATGCTGAGGAGGAGGCTGGGCACGATGCTGAACACCGCCAGCGCACCCACCACCCGCTGCTCCGGGGCGAACGTCACCACGACGATGGCGAGACCGACCATCACCCCGACCGAGGCCAGCACGGCCTGGAGCCGCATCGCGCGACGGACCAGCGTCCGGACCGAGCCGTAGTCCTCCTGGCCGATGAACTCGGCGGCGAACTTGCGGACGGTCACGGAGAGGGCGAGGTCGGAGACCAGCTTCAGCACGGTGGCGAAGTACAGGATGTAGTTGTACTGGCCCATGAAGTCCGGGCCCAGGCCGCGCGCCACCAGGATGGAGCAGTAGAATGCGCCGGCCATCGACACCAGGGTGTCGATCGTGAGCCACATCGAGTTCCGCAAGATGCTGGCGCCCGCGCCGGAGCCCGTCCGCGCGGTGGCCTCGGGCGGGGGCGCCGCCTCGGTCGAGGGTGCTGGCGTCGGATCGGTTTCGTTCACTGGACGGGGGTGGCGATGCTAGGAGTGAGGCGGCGGCGAGTCAACGGGAAGGCAGCCGATGGACCGGCACCGGGGCCTGTGGGAGTATCGGCCCCGCTTGGGGACACGGCCCTTCGTCACGATTGCCATGCCGTGCCTCGACGAGGCGCCGTACATCGAGCCCTGCCTGCGCAGCGTGCTGGCGCAGGACTACCCGCCGGATCTCGTCGAGATCATCGTGGCGGACGGCGGCTCCACCGACGGAACCCGGGACATCGTCGCCCGGCTCGCCGCCGAGGACCGGCGCGTCGTCCTGGTCGAGAACCCCGACCGTTTCCAGGCCGCCGGCCTGAACGAGGCCATCCGGCGCGCGCGCGGCGACGTCATCGTCCGGATGGACGTCCACTGCGAGTACGAGCGCGACTACGTGCGCAGGTGCGTCGAGACGCTGGCGCGCACCGGCGCGGACAACGTCGGTGGGGCCCAGCGCTCCAGGGCGAGTTCCCCGTTCCAGCGGGCGGTGTGCGCGGCGCTCGAAAGCCCGCTCGGGGTGGGCGGCGCCGGCTACCGGTCGTCGGACCGTGAGGGCTTCGTCGACACCGTGTTCCTCGGCGCCTTCCCGCGCCGGGTCTTCGAGGAGGTCGGCCTCTACGACCCGGGAGCCGTGACCAACGAGGACGCCGAGCTGAACCAGCGCATCCACGCGGCAGGCGGCCGCGTCTTCCTGTCCCGCGAGATCGTCGTCCACTACTACCCACGCGACTCGTTCCGTGCGCTGGCCCGGCAGTACTTCCGCTACGGGCGAGGCCGGGCTCGAACGCTGCTCAAGCACGGGAAGTTCCTCTCGCTGCGGCCGGCCATCCCGGCGGCGATGGTCGCGGCCGGCATCGCGCTCCTGGCGACCGCGCACCTGCAGCCGGTCACGCCGTTCCTCTTCGGCGCCTTCGCGGCGCTGACCGGTGCCGAGGCGCTGCGCGTCGGTCGAACGGGCGGCCTGGCCCGGGTCCTGACGGTCTGGGCCATCTTCCCGGTGCTCTACGTGTCCCACGGGATCGGATTCGGCGTCGGCCTGGTACGACTACGGGCTTCCAACCCGACTGGGCGCGAGCCCGAGCGTCTTCCCGCGCGCGCCCCGTCCGCTCAGTAGCCCTTGGCGCGCAGCATCGTGACGGGAGTCCCGAAGATGATCGCGGCCTCGGTCCGGACGTACGTGCCCAGGTCGTCGAGCGCCGCGCTGTAGGCGAGGTCGTAGAGCAGCTTGAGGCGCATGCCGTCGGCCAGGGCGTCGGCGGCCTGGTCGATCTTGAACGGGTTCACGATGTCGCCCTGGAGCCTGCGCGATCTCGCTCCCCGGCGGCGCCTTGCCACTGTAGGTGAGGTTGATCTGCGCCAGCCCGGTGATGCCGGGCTTGACGTCGCGCATGCGCTCCTCGAAGAACGGGATCGCCATGCGCCAGGTCCTGGAGGAGCTCGGGGCGCTCCGGACGCGGACCGACGAGGCTCATCTGCCCGCGCAGCACGCACCAGAGCTGGGGCAGCTCGTCGAGGCGCGTGCGTCGCAGGATGCGGCCGACGCGGGTCACGCGGGAGTCCTTCTCGCTGGCGAGGACCGGGCCGGTGGCCTTCTCCGCGTCCGTGCGCATCGTGCGGAACTTCGGCATGTCGAACTCGGTGAACAGCAGGCGCGGCATGCCGTCCACGCGCTCGGTCCCGACCAGCAAGCCCGGCCCGTCGCTGCCGGTAGAGCACCGGGCCCTTCGAGTCGAGCTTGATGGCGATCGGCGATGAGGAGCGAAGAGCGGCGCGGTGAGCGCGAGCCCGATCGTCGAGCTCACGAGGTCCACGGACCGCTTCAGCGATTTTGACCTTCCAGTTCATGATGGAATATGGTGTATCCGGCTGCATGCCAAACCAGGCAGTCCCACCCATCGGGGTCAGTAGACCGCGGGACGAGGAGCGGTGATCCGCGCGATACTTCCCAGCCGACTCGAGTATCGCGACCTGGCGATCCGCCTGGTCGCCTCGGCGTGCAAGCTCGTACCCGCCGGCGGTGACGACTTCAGCAACGAGGTCGTGTCGGCCTTCAGCGAGGCCCTGAACAACGTGGTGATCCACGGTGGCGTCTCGCCGGAGGACGAGGTCGAGATCGAGATCGACCTGGGCGAGGACCGCCTGACCCTCAGGCTGAAGGACTACGGAATGTCCTTCGACCCGCGAACGGTCCCCTCACCCGATCTGGATGCCTTGCCGGAGTCAGGAATGGGCGCGTTCATCATCATGTCCTTCATGGACCAGGTCGAGCTACGAGGCAGGGCGCCCCGAACACGCTTTCGATGACGAAGCGTGGCCGGAGAGAGCCTGCGATGAGGTTCTCGCGCGTCGACGACGGCGAGGAGACCGTGCTCGCCATCGAGGGCGTGCTCGATGCCCTGACGGCGCCCGGAGATCCGGCCAACCATCGACGCGCTGGTCGAGGAGAAGCGCATGTCGATCGTGGTGGATCTCTCGTCCCTGCGCCTGATCGACAGCTCGGGCGTCGGCGTGATCGTGAGTCTCTTCAAGCGCTGCAAGGCGTTCGGTGGCGTCGTCCGCGTCGTGGGCGTGCAGAACCAGCCGCTCGCCATCTTCAAGCTGCTGCGGCTCGACCAGGTCTTCGGTCCCTAGCCTCTAAAGCACTACCCCGGTCAGCTCCGTCGCAGGCCCGAACGCCCTCGGTTCCGAGCGCATTCGCGCACTCAAGCACATCAATATCATTCAGTAATCACCATGTCTCGACGACATCGTTTTAGTGTCACCGGAGGGGCTGTCACCAGATGTGGGTATGTCTCGTGCTGAGAACCGCATGGTAACCGTGTTGTCACGTGCCGGGAGGGGGGCCTCCCCGCGGTTCCAGAATGAACATCTCAAGGGGCACTGCAAGAACTCGGTACTCTGTACCGGACGCCGGCCAAGGTCGCGGCAGTGGAGAGCAAGGAGGAATTGCTCCGGCTGCTCTCGCACACCCTGCGGACCCTGTACCTCAGACCTCCACCGGTTCCAGGTCTTCCTCGCCGACGGACTGGGAAGGCTCGTGGCGTCGAGGACCGACGCGACCCAGGACCTCCCGGTATCCTGCGTCTCCCGGCGCGGAGCGCCTCCAGGACGTCTCCGCCGGGCTGGGAATTCCAGCCGGCGATGCACGCGGTGAAGCGCGGCCTCTGGATGAGCGCTCCGCTGCTGGATGGACGCGTTCCCCTGGGGTTGATCGTTCTCGAGACGGTTCCGGGCAAGCCATTCTCCAGCCTGGACCTCGAGATCCTCGAGGGCGTCGCAGGCCTGTTCTCGCTCGCGTTCCAGCGCCTGCGGTCCCGGAAGTCCGATCTCCGCCGGGCGTCCATCGAGGCCGACCGCCGGTCCGCCGGAAGCGTGCAGCGCAGTCTCATGAAGGGCAGCCTGCCGGCCGACGCAGGGGTGAAGGTGGATACGCGGTACCACCCGGCCCTCGAGGTGGGCGGGGACTTCTACGACCTCACCTGCCTGAAGGACGGCAGGATCGGCGCGACCATCGGCGACGTCTCGGGCAAGGGCGTCTCGGCGGCCCTCGTCATGTCGCGCGTGTCGTCGGACCTGGGACGAGCGGTCCGGTCGGGGGCCGAACCTTCGAAGGTGCTCGAGAGCGTCAACTCCATGCTGACCGACGAGGACAGCGAGACCTTCGTCACGGCCTCCTGCATCAGCCTCGACCCTCGACGGAGAAGCCTGACGATCGCAAACGCGGGCCACATCCCCCTCATGGTCCGCCGGACCGACGGCCAGGTCTTCGACTTCGGGGGGGCCTCCGGAACGCCCCTGGGGATGGTGCCGTGCCAGTACACCGACGAGCGTCTCGAGCTCCAGCCCCACGACATCGTCCTCCTCATGACGGACGGCCTGGTCGAGGCCCTCGACCGTCCGAGCGATCGCATGGGCACGAAGCGCCTTCACCGCATCGTGAACGGCGCCCCCCATGATCCGGAGGCCATCAACTCGCGCATCCTGGCGGCCGCGCAGGAAGCGAATGGCGACCACCCTCTCGACGACGTGACCTTGGTGGCGATCCAGGTCGAGTCTCGGTGAGGGTCCTGATCATCACCCGTGAGTTCCCGAACGCTCTGGAACCGGGTCTGGCACCCTTCAACCGGCAGCAGTTCGCCGCGCTCGGGGGGCTGTGCGACGTCGACGTCATCGCCCCGGTCCCTTGGTTCCCGGGCGCGCGCTCCCTCGCACGTCTGTCGGGAGCCGGTCGTCTGGGCCGTGTTCCAGGTGAGGAGCGGGTCGACGGGCTGCCGGTAGTCCATCCGAGCTACGTCTACGTGCCGCGTGTCGGCTATTTCGCCGGAGGGGCTCTGTACGCGGCGTCGCTCGCGGCAGAGTTGCGGCGGAGGAGAGGCCGGTACGACGTGGTCCTGGGCTCCTGGGCATTCCCCGACGGCGTGGGAGCGGTCGCACTGGCCGGGCTTCTCGGGGTGCCGGCCGTGGTCAAGGTCCACGGAACGGACATGAACGTTCACGCCCGGAGGCCATCCATCGCGTTCAACCTTCGCTGGGCCCTTCCAAGGGCTCGGCGGGTGGTCGCGGTGTCTCGCCAGCTCGGAGACGCCGTGGCGTCGTTCGGCGTCCCACGCGACCGGATCGACATCGTACCGAACGGAGTCGACGCCGAGCTGTTCCGGCCGCGGGACCGGGCCGCTGCCCGGGCCGAGCTCGGCCATGCAGGCGACGATCGGCGATGGCTGCTCTACGTGGGCAGGCTCGAGCAGGCCAAGGGGGTGCTCGACCTGCTTGCGGCCTTCTCGCTGCTGCTGCGGCGACGGTCCGACGTCCGGCTCGCAATCGTCGGCGATGGAAGCGAACGCGGATCCTTCGCCCAGGCGGCAGCCGGCGAGCTGGGCGACCGGGTCATCGTGGCCGGCCAGCGCCCGCTCGAGGAGGTACCGCGCTGGCTGGCCGCCTGCCACGCGCTGGTGCTGCCCAGCTGGGCCGAGGGCACGCCGAACGTCGTGCTCGAGGCCCTGGCCTGTGGCCGGCGCGTGGTCGCGACCGACGTCGGGGGCACTCCGGACCTGATCACGGGGCGCGACCTGGGGGAACTCGTCCCTCCCCGCAACCACGCCCTCCTCGCGGACGCGCTCGACCGAGCCGCCACCGACGAGTACTCCCCCGAGGACGTCGCCCGCGCCGGCGCGCGCGGCAGCTGGAACGACAGCGCTCGCCGCCTGGAGGCGTCGCTGCGGGCGGCACTCGCGTGAGCTAGACTGGCCACCGATGAACCGTGAGACCTGGATCTCCGATGAGACGAAGGTCGTCTCGATCGCGCTACGGGCCCTCGGACGGGCACGGCATCGCCCGGCGCGGGTCATCGCCGTCGCGGCGCTCGCTGCCGCCGCCTTCGTCGGCTACCGTCTCTACACGCCACCGACGTACCAGGCGGCGCTGCACTTCCACCTCGCCGAGGGGCAAGTCACCGATCCGACCCACGCCCCGCGGCCGCCCCGGGCCATTCGCGAGTACGTGTCCAACGTCGCGCTCTCCCGCGACCGGGTCGAGCAGATCATGAGGAAGTACGGCTGGTCGACGAGGTACCTGGCCCGGGATCGCGTCGCGGCGGTCGACGAGTTCCGGGAGGACGTCACGGTCGACGTCGTACGGAACTACTTCGTCTTCGACCGTCGGCCGAGCGACCCTCCGCGGTCGGCGACGGTGACCGTCTCGCTCGTGGGCACCGATCCCGAGACGACGGCGGCCACGGTCCACGAGATCGGCGAGGCGATCCTGGAGGAGCAGCGCGCCCAGCGCGCCGACCGGCTGGCCCAGGCGCGGCTGCACCTCGAGGCCGAGCTCGTGCGGGCTCGCGCCCGCACGAAGTACCTGCAGGACACCGCCGGCCGATTGGAGGCCGAGGCTACTCGCTCCGGATCGGTCGAGGCCATCCAGAAGCGGACGCAGGCCGCGGCCTTGCGGGTCGAGGCCGGGAGCGCCATCGAGCAGGTGGTCCTGCTCGAGCGCCGCGCCTCGGACGTCGCCTTCACCGAGGCGGCCGAGGGTGAGAATCTGGGACTCCGGCTCGAGCTCGTCGACGAGAGCCTGCTGGCCCTGAAGCCGCCGCTCCCGCCTCTCGAGTTGGCCCGTCGCTCCCTGGTGGTCTTCGTGATCGTGGCCCTCCTGGCGGTGCCGGTGGTCGGCGGGTTCGACGACACCGTCTACACGCCCTCGGATTTGGCGGTTCGTGGACTGCCATGCCTTGGCTCCCTCGAGCGCTTCCCGGGCGACGACGTGGGCTCGCACCTCTCTCGTGTTCCGGCCAGGAGTGCATAGAAGATGAGCTCCATGTCGAGTCCGCCCTTGATCGCGCGCGACCACCTGCAGCCGGCGTTTCGCCTCCTGCGGCGGATGGCGGGCCACTGGCTGGTCGGGGTGATCGCCTTCGCCGTGGGGATCGCAGGCACGGTGGCCGTGGCGAACCTGCGGCCCAGGGAGTACCGGTCGGAGGCCGTCGTCCACTACCGGGAGGGCCTGCAGTGGACGACGAGCGAGGGCCAGGGCGCTCGCCGGATCGGCCAGAGGCTGAAGGACACCCTGCTGGCGCGGGCGCAGCTCGCAAAGGTCATCGAGGAGCTCGGGCTCTATCCGGAACTCGTGAAGAAGGGTCGTCTCGGGCGATGCGGTCGAGGAGATGCTGGCCGCGACCGGGTTCCGGATCTCCGAAGGCGACATCTTCGTCCTCTCGTTCACCGGAGACTCGCCCCAGGAAGCCCAGCGGGTGACCGCGAAGCTGACGGACGTGCTCATCGCCGAGAACACGCGGCTCCGATCGGCCCAGGCCGAGGTCGCCCAGGCCTTCCTCGAGACCGAGAAGAGGCGCAACGAGACCGAGCTGGCGGCCCGGGAGGCCGAACTGCTCCGCTTCCTGGCGAGCCATCCCGAGTTCGCGCAGGACCACCAGGGCGCCGGCGGGCTTGTCGCTGCGCGCGAGGCCGAGGGCCAATCCGGAGAGCGACGGCTCGCTGGCTGCGCTCCGGCGCGAGGAGACTGCGGCTGCGCAGCCAGATCGCGACCACGGGCCAGGCTCCCCGCGCGTCCCGTGATCCTCAGGTGCTGATCGCCGCCAGGAACGAGGCCGAGACGCGGCTCCGGACGGCGCAGCGGGAGCTTGCCGAGCAGGCCGCCCGCTTCACCGAGCAGCATCCCGACGTCCGCTCGGCGGCCGGCCGGGTCAAGGAAGCCGAGGAGGCCTACCAGCGCGCCGTCGCCGACGTCCAGGCGGCCGATCGCGACATCACGCCCGCGGCGCGCGAGGCGCTCGAGGCACAGCTGGTCCAGGTGCAGCAGGACATCGACACCTTCACCCGCGCGAATCCGAGGGGCAGGGCCGAGCCCTCGACGGGCCGCAATCCCAGCGCCCAGCGGGTGGTGGCGCTGGAGAGCGAGTGGACGCGCCTGAACCGCGACGTCGCCGAGGCCCGTGAGCGGTTCCAGCAGCTCGACAGCCGGCAATTCCTGGCGTCGATGACCGCTCAGCACCCTGACGAGCGGCCAGGCGGCCCAGATCGTCGTCATCGACCCGGCCTACCTTCCGGCCAAGCCCACGGGCATGAGAGCGCAGCGCTTCTACTTGATGGGGCTCGGCATCTCGCTCGTCCTCGGTATCGGGCTGTGCGTGCTGGTCACCCTGCTCGACGACAGGATCCGCGACCGACGGGACGTCGAGCGTCTGCAGATCGCCCCGGTGCTGGCCGAGGTTGCGCAGACGCCCGCCGTGCTCGCGTCCAAGGCCAGCGCCGACGACCGACTCGCTCGGGTCGGGCAGGCTCCCGCACCGCCGCCACCCGCACCGCCGTCACCCGCGAAGGCGCTGCCCGGGCACCCTGGCCCGACCGGTGCTGGCGGAGGTGAAGCCGCCACGGCAGCCATGCTGGCGCCGTTGGAGGCGCCGGGAGGAGCCCTGGTGGCGAGCGGGTTCGCGGTCGCCGGATGGACGAGACCGGAGGGTGACCCGGCGGCAGGCGGCGTGCGCGTCCACCAGCTCTCCCAGGCCCTCCGGGCCGACCCGCGCCTGCTCCTGCTGGCCAACCCCGACTCGCCCGGCGCGGCGAGCTTCCGCGTCGTCCGTCACCGCCTCCGGGAGCAGAAGGCGGGGAAGGCGATCCTGGTCACGAGCCCGGCAGCCGGGGACGGCAAGACGCTGTGCGCGCTGAACCTGGCTCTCGCCCTGGCCGAAGGTGGGCAGGCGCGGGTGCTCCTCCTCGAGGCGAACTTCCGGTCTCCTTCACTCGCACGCCTGCTCGGATTCGAGCCGCCGGTCTGCATCCGGAAGCAGATCGAGCAGAACCGCTCCAGGCACGTCCGGACCTGGGACGTGGCCGAGACGGCGTCGCCGTGGCTGCACACGGCGGCGATGGCGACCGACGGTGCGCCACAAGCCGTCCTGGACGGGCCTGGCCTGGCCGTGTGCATCGCGGACATGAGGGCGGCAGGCTATGACCACATCGTCGTCGACGGCCCCCCGGCCCTGGGGAGCGCCGACGTCAACCTCATCGAGGAGAGCGTCGACGGGGTCCTGATGGTCCTGCGCAGCGGCTCCTCGCGCGCCACGCAGTTCCGGAAGGCCGTCGACCAGATCGGCCAGAGCAAGGTCCTGGGCGTCCTGCTTCTCGGTACCTGAGACCGGACCGGCGACCGATGACCAGCGTCCAGGAGGTCCTGCGCGACGTCGGAATCGAGATCGAGGAGGGTCGCGACCGGCCGTCCCTCCGCGGCGAGCTCGCGCGCCTCGCCGCCGTCGTGCGTTCCCGTGGAGTTCGAACCCTGGGCGTACTCCCGGCGAACGACGAGGTGGCGGTCCCGGCGCCGGCGCTGGCGCTCGGTCGCGCCCTCGTCGACGGGAGCATGCAACCGATCGGAGTCGTCGACGCGCTGGGGAGCTGGCCCTGCGCCCGCGCACTGGCCGCACGCGCGCCGCCCGACGGCACCCCGATGGTCACGAGCTGGATTCTCGAGGGGCTCGCCCTGCTCACGCCTCGCACCACCGATCCCGCAAACCCGGCTGGGCTATCCGTCCTTCGGAGCGCCGTCGCCGATCGGCTCGACGCCTTCGGCCACCTCGTTCTCGATCTCACCGGTCTCGATCACCTCGGCGAGCACCTCGCGGCCTTCGACCTCCTCGACGCCGTGATCCTGGTGGCGCGCAGCGGGCACACGACGACACGGCAGGTGTCGCGCCGCCTGCGCGAGATCCCGGAGAGAAGCGCACTCGGCGTCCTGCTCACGGGCCTATGATCCCTGCTACGATCCCGAACGTGCTCGCGCGCCTCCGGGCCAGGAACCTCCACAGGTGGCTCGGCGGCTACGCCGCCGCCCTGGCCGGGCGTACCCTGCGCTCCAGGCCAGCCGGGCCTCGTCACCTGATCTTCGCGGTATGCGACCACTACGAGCCGCTGTGGAGGGACGCGCCGCCGGCCCTGGGCCGTGAGCGCGTGCGAACCTGGCTGGAGGGCTATCCCGCCGCCTTCGGGAGGTTCCGGGACGCCGACGGCCGATCACCGCGGCACACCTTCTTCTTTCCAGGGGAGCAGTACAGACCCGAGTACCTCGAGCCCCTGGCCGAGCTCGCACGCGGGGGCTTCGGCGAGGTCGAGGTGCACCTCCACCACGACGGCGACACGCCCGAGACGCTGCGCCGGAGCCTCGACCAGGCGCTCGCCGACTTCGGACGCCACGGCCACATCTCGAGGAGCGCCGCTGGCCAGCCGCGCTGGGCCTTCATCCACGGCAACTGGTGCCTGGCCAACGCCCGGCCCGACGGGCGCTGGTGCGGCGTCGACTCCGAGCTGCCGATCCTCTTCGAGGCCGGTTGCTACGCAGACTTCACGTTCCCATCCGCTCCCGACGAGACCCAGCCGGGCATCGTGAACCAGATCTACTGGCCGATCGGCGATCTGCGCCGACGGCGGGCCCACGAGCACGGGCGAGCGTGCGCGCGTCGGCACGATCCACCGGGATCGATTGCTCATCATCCAGGGGCCGCTCGGGCTGGCGAAGCGCCCCGGGAGGCTCGCGCTTCGCATCGAGACCTCGACCCTCGACTCCTTCGATCCGCCGAGCCCGGAGCGGGCCGACACCTGGGTCGCGCAGGACATCCACGTCGCCGGACGGCCGGAGTGGATCTTCGTCAAGGTGCACACGCACGGGGCGAAGGAAGCGAACGCCGGTCCGCTCCTCGGCGATGCCGGGCGGCGACTCCACGAGCATCTGGGCGCCCGCTACAACGACGGACGCCACTGGATCCTCCACTACGTGACGGCCCGCGAGATGTACAACATCGCGGTGGCAGCGATGGAGGGGGCGAGCGGCGACCCCTGCGCGCACCGCGACCACGTCATCGCCCCGCCCCCGATCGTGGCCCGCTAGCATGTTCGCCGGCGTCGGAATCCTGGCGCTGATCCTCGTCGACTACCTGCGACCGCAGGAGTACTTGCCGATCCTCCAGGGGGTTCCGGTCCTTCACGTCACCACGGCCCTGGCGCTGCTGGGCCTGGTCATCGACCTGCGCCTCGGCGTCACGCGACCGATACCCGCGCCGCAGCTGGTCCCGACGGCACTCTTCGTCCTCTGGTGCCTGGTCACACTGGTGGTGCGTGCACCCGACCAGCTGGCGACGGGCGCGCTGGCGCTCTCCACGCCGATCGCGCTCTACATGCTCTTCTCGCAGGGCATCCAGACATTTCGCGGGCTGCAGGTCCTCGCCGGCCTCCTCCTGGCGATCGGGGTCGCGCTGGCGGCGATCGGCGTGAATCAGGGCCTTTCCGACTGGGGGTGCCACCGCATCGAGATGGAGGAGGGGCACGAGGTCCTCGTGTACGACGGGCGACCCTGCAGCGAGGAGGATCGGAGGGTCTGCGAGGGGAGCGGCTCCGAACCCGGTGCCGACTACATGTGCGAGAGGGTTGGCCTGTTCGGCACGCAGACGATTCGCGGCCGCGTGCGGTTCCGGGGGACCATGGAGGACCCGAACGAGCTATCGCTCGTGATCGGAATCGTCCTCCCGTTCGCACTGGCCTTCCTCGACCGGCGCCGCTCGGCCCTTCGGGCCGTCCTGTTCGCACTGGCCTTCGGCCTGATCGGACTGTGCGTGTACTTCACGCAATCGCGCGGGGGCCAGCTCGTCTTCCTCACCGTGCTCGGCGTCTACTTCGTGAAGCGCTACGGCGCCCGCGTGGGCCTCGTCGTCGGCACCGCGCTCGCGCTCCCGATCCTGCTCCTGGGCGGCCGCAGCGGCGCCGAGGCCTCGACGATGGAGCGGACGGAGTGCTGGTGGACCGGTCTCCACCTCCTCGTGGCGTCCCCGGGATTCGGGGTCGGGTTCGGCCAGTTCAGCGAGCACCATCCCCTCACCGCGCACAGCAGCTTCATCCTGGCGGCGGCCGAGCTCGGGCTTCCCGGGCTGCTGATCTGGAGCGCGATCGTGTACGTCTCGATCAAGATTCCGGTCGTGGCCCTGCGTGCGCAGGTCGCACCGGTCGCGAAGACGTGGGCGCTCGCGCTCCTGGCCTCGATGGCCGGCCTCGTCGTCGGAAGCATGTTCCTCTCGTTCACGTACAAGACCGTGTACTGGATCTTCATCGGCCTGACCGCCGTGCTATACCAGGCCATCCGTCGTCACGATCCAGGCTTCCGGGTCCGGTTCGACCTCCGCGACCTCGGGATCCTGGCGTTCGTCGACCTCGCTCTCCTCGTCGCGCTCGTGGGCTATACGGGCTCGAAGCTCGGCTGGTGACCATGGACCCAAGACATCGCGTCGGACTCGTCGGAGCCGGAGGCATCGCGCCTCACCACGTGGCAGCGCTGCGCAACCTGCCGTCGGTGGAGATCGTCGGCGTGACCGACGTCGACCCGGAACGGGCGCGCGCGCTCGCCGAGCGGCTGGGCATCCCGGCACATCCATCGCTCCAGGCTCTTCGCGACGCCGGTGCCGACGCGATCCACGTCCTGACGCCGCCGGAGACGCACGCCGAGGTCGCGATCGAGGCGCTTGGCCTCGGCTGCCACGTGCTGATCGAGAAGCCGCTCGCCACGAGCGTCGAGGACTGCCGGCGCGTCCAGGCCGTGGCCGAGGGCAAGGGGCTCGTCGCGTCGGTCAACCACTCGCTCCTCTTCGATCCGCAGGTCGTGCGGGCGCTCGAGACCGTCCGCGCCGGAAAGCTCGGAGACGTCGTCTCCGTCGACATCCTTCGCGGCTCGGCCTATCCGCCGTTCGGCGGCGGACCGCCTGCCCCCGCAGTACCGCTCGGCCGGCTACCCGTTCCGCGACCTCGGCGTGCACGCCCTGTACCTCTTCCAGGCCTTCCTCGGCCCGATCGAGGGCGTCGACGGAGCCTGGGAGTCGAGGGGCGGCGACCCGAACCTCGCGTTCGACGAGTGGCGCGCGATGGTTCGTTGCCAGCGCGGCCTCGGGCAGTTCCAGCTCTCGTGGAACGTGAAGCCGATGCAGAGCCAGATCATCGTCCAGGGTACGCGAGGCGTCCTGCGCGTCGGACCTGTTCCTCATGTTCCAGGCGATGCGCAAGTCGATGCCCGTGCCGAAGCCCATCGAGCGCGTGGTGAACGCACTGACCGACTCGATCCAGCCCCTCGTCGACGTGCCCTGGGGCGTCCTCAAGTTCGCGACGGGCGCCGTCAAGCCCTACCAGGGGCTCCGCGACCTCGTCGCGGCCTTCTACCAGGCGCTCGACGGCGCAGCGCCCCCTTCCCGTCACGCTCGCGGACGCGACGATCGTCGTTCGCTGGGTCGAGGAGGTCGCGGGCGCCGCCGACGCGGACCACGCAGCGCTCGTGGCCCGGCTGCCCCGTGCCGATACCGCCGACGTCCTGGTGACCGGCGCCTCGGGCGGGCTCGGGGGCGCGATCCAGCGGAGGCTCGCCGAGGGACGGCGGGTACGGGTCTTCGTGCGACGGCCGCCTGCGGAGCTGCCGGCCGGAGTGGACGTCGTGCTCGGCGACCTCGGCGATCCGGATGCGGTCGAGCGCGCGGTCCGCGGCGTCGGAGCGGTGGTCCACGTCGGCGCGGCGATGAAGGGCGGCTGGGAGGACCACGAGCGCGCGACCGTCACCGGCACCCGGAACGTGGTCGAGGCGTGCCAGCGCCACGGCGTGAAGAAGCTCGTGCACGTCTCCTCGATGTCGGTGGTCGACTGGGCGGGCAGCGAGGGCGGCGTGCTGTCCGAGTCGTCACCCTACGAGCCGCGGCCCGAGGAGCGCGGCGCCTACACGCGCGCGAAGCTCGAGGCCGAGCGGATCGTCCGGTCCGCTGCCGCCGGCGGCTCGCCTGCCCGCGGTGATCCTGCGGCCCGGGCAGATCTTCGGGGGCCGGATACCGCTCCTCACCGCCGGCGGTGGCCCGGCGGGTCGGAGGGCGCTGGCTCGTCCTCGGCGACGGGAAGCTCCAGCTCCCGCTCGTCTACCTCGACGACGTCGTCGACGCCGTGGTGCAGCGCGCTCGACGGGCCCCTCGCCGGAGGCGAGGTGATCCAGCTCGATCGATCCGCACCTGCTCACGCAGAACGAGGTGCTCGCGACGGCGCTGCCGCCCGACGCCAGGGTCTCCCGGGTGCCGCGCCCGGTGCTCTTCGGCGCTGGGCAAGCTCTCCGAGCTGGCGCTCGGCCTGCTGCGGCGGAAGTCGCCGCTGTCGGCCTACCGGCTCCGGTCCGCCCTCGCCCGCGTGGGTTTCGCGCCTGGACGCGCCCGGCGAGTCCCTCGGGGTGGGAGCCGCGTGTCGGGGTCGTCGAGGGCATCCGGCGCGCCGTGAGCGGCGCGGAAGCCGGAGACGCCCCGAAGGGAGTCCCCTGAGGGCGCCGTGAGCCGGACCGTGGCCGTGGCGAGGCTCCTCGAGCGCCTCCACTTCCTCGCCCCGCGGCGGTGGCACGGGCTCGTGGCCTTCAATTATCACCGGATCGGCGATCCGGCCGGCTCGGCGTTCGATCGGGATTTCTGGAGCGCGCTTCCGGAGGAACTGGACCGGCAGGTCGGCTTCCTCCGCAGGGAGCTCGACGTCGTGCATCCGAGGGACCTTCCGGAGCTCCAGCGGAAGGGGCGGGGCCGATACGCCCTCATCACGTTCGACGACGGGTACCGGGACAACTACGAGATCGCCTACCCGGTGCTCCGGGGCCACGGCGTCCCGGGGTTGTTCTTCGTCACGACCGGGTTCATCGACGAACCACGGGCTGCCTGGTGGGACGAGATCTCCTGGATGGTCCGGCGGAGCGAGCGGAACACGCTGGACGCATCGTCGTGGTGGGGCGACGCCCTGGATCTCGGTGGAGACCGGGCCAAGGCCATCTCCCGGCTCGTCCGGGCTTACAAGGCGCAGCCGAGCGCGAGCGGCGACGAGTTCCTCCGCGCGCTTTCGGAGGCCACGGGGAGTGGGCGCTGCCCCGCGCAGGAGGCCTCGGCCACCTGGATGAACTGGGACATGCTCAGGGAGATGCGGGATGGGGGCATGGCCATCGGGGGCCACACGGTCTCCCATCCGGTGCTCGCGCGGACGGACTCCGCCGGACAGGGCTCGGAGATCGCGGGCTGCGGCCGGCGGCTCCTGGAGGAGCTCGGAGAGCCCATGCGCTGGTTCGCATACCCGGTCGGAGGACGCGACGCCTTCGACCCGACCACGCGGATGCACCTCGCCGCAGCGGGCGTGGAGCTGGCCTTCAGCTACTACGGCGGCCACCGGCGGTTCGACGACTGGGATCGCTTCGACGTCCGCCGCATCCCGGTCGAGCTGGACGTGACGGGCGACACGTTCTGCTCCATGGCCCGCTGGCCGGCACTGGTCGGTGCGCCTCGCGGGGAGCGGCTGACCGTTCGCGTCCGCGACACGATGCGTGGATGGCTGGGTCTCTGAGCCGTCAGGTCCGTCCGGCCCGGCGACCGCGACCCCCGGGCGGATCGAGGACACGCTCGTACAGCTCGACGTAGTCGCGGTGCATGCGATCCGCGGAGAACCGGGACGTTGCCGCGGAACGGGCCCGCGCCCCGATGGCGTGAGCGGCACCCGGGTCCGAGCGGAGCGCTGCCAGCCGGTCGCGCAGCGCCAGCTCGTCGCCGGGGGGGACGAGGAACCCCGTGAGCCCCTCGTCGATCACGCTCGGGATTCCACCAACGCTCGTCGCCACCACGGGCAGGCCGATGGCCATGGCCTCGGGGATCACCAGGGGCAGTCCCTCGGTGCTCGACGAGAGGACGAACGCGTCCATTGCGTTGAGAACCTCCGGCACGTCGCGTCGAGCCCCGAGGAGGTGCACGAACGAGGAGATCCGGAGCTCGCCCACGAGCTCGGAGAGAGGCGCCAGGAGCGGTCCATCCCCGGCCACGACCAGGTGTGCGGCGGGCCCGAGCAGCGGCGCCGCCGCCCGCAGGAGCAGCGCCTGGTTCTTCTCGGTGGCGATTCGACCGACGGTCCCCACCACCCAGGACGACGCCTGGATGCCCAGCTCCGCGCGAACCCGGGCGCGGGCCTCCGGATCGGGATGGAACCGGCCGAGCACGATTCCGTTCGGGATCACCGACAGGCGGTGCTCGTCGACCTCCCTCCGGCGTCTCGCGACGGCTGCCGTCTCCGGCGAGACCGCCACGAAGGCGTCGACCCAGCGGGCCGCCACGCGCCCGGCCAGCAGGCGACCGCGCCCCCCCGGGTTGAATCCGTGCTTCGTGTGCACGACGGGTGCGCCGGCGAGGCGCGCCGCCGATGCGCCGTACATGAGCGCCATCGGGTTGTGCGTGTGCACCAGGGAGATGCCGCTCGACGTGAACCACCTCGCCAGCCGCAGCACCAGTCCCGGGTCGAGGCCTGCCCGACTCCGCGCGACCCGCGCCACGTTCACGCCCGCGGCGCGGAACCCGGCCGCCAGCGGTCCGTCGGGCGGCGGGGCGAGCGACACCGCGGACACGCGGAAGCCGGCCGCCACCTGGCAGCTCGCGAGATCCAGCGCGACGCGCTCCTGCCCGCCCATGCCGAACGAGGACAGGACGTGGGCGACGTGGACCCGATCGCTCGCGCGGACCTCGCTCATGGGCGCGGGGCGGCCTGGCCTGGGAACGGCACCCGGTCGCTGCCGTCGACCCGCTCGCCCGCGGACGGCATCGGGGGCATGAACGCGGCGTTGCCGTAGCGCGCCGTCACACCGATCAGGAAGACGTGGATGAGCGAGGGCGCGATGCCTTCCGGCTGGTTGAACTGATAGGCCACGCTGTAGCGCGCCGTCGCGTAGAGGGCCTCCGCGAAGCCCCAGAGGAATCCGAGATCGCCCTGCAGCGCATCTCCGATTCCAGACGCCGAGCCCGGCGTCACGGCGCCAATCGGCCAGGCGTGGAGGAAGCCGGCCGACCCGCTCAGCTGCCTCGGCCAGAGCGCGTCGAAGTTCACGTACCCTCGAACCGTGGCCCGGGCGTTCTGGGCGATGGTTCCCGTCTGGAGGTCCATCAAGGGCCCGTAGTCGAGGTGGAGCCCCGTGCCCGCGTCACGACCCACGTACCTCGCCGTGAGGTTGCCGGTCGGGACGAAGGACTTCAGGGCCGCCTCGTTGAACGTGTACACGCTCGCGACGCCGGCCCTCACCGACCCGCTCCAGCCTCGATCGAAGTCGTGGTTCCACAGGCCCAGGAGCGAGTTGATGACGCTCCAGAACGGCTCCGCCTCGACCGTGGATTGCCGCAACCGCGCGACGGTGGAGACGAGCTCCCCTCCGTAGGAGTTCGTCGCTCCGATGTGGTCGAGCGTGAGGCGGCCGGTCAGGGAGGCATTCGACTGATCCAGGGCGTACTGGGGCGCGACCACCGTCCCCGTGAGAGCTTGCTCGAGTCGCCATTCCGGGGTGGCCTCCCAGAGAAACGTCTGGGCCAGCGTGCCGGTCACCTGCGCCGGGCTCCCGGGCGGGCGAAAGGCAGGCTGGCCCGTGTCGGCGGGACGCTGGGTGAGCTGGAACGCGCTGTCACCCTGGATCAGGGTGCCGGCGACGGTGAGGGTGCTGCGGCCGTCGGGCTGCCAGGCGAGCGAAGCCGATAGCTGGTTCGAGTAGTTGTTCGACCAGGACCCGTCGAGACCGAGGGAGCCCACGAACAGGTAGGCGACCCGGAACACCAGCTTCGGAGACCCGGTCTGGAAGGTGATGCCCGGCCGCAGCTCGACGAAGAACTCGGGAGTGTCCGTGACGATGGGGGTCGTCACGTTGTAGTTGAGGTTCACGGTTCCATCGAGCTGGAAGGCCGTCTGCGCGGTCGCCGTTCCGCTCACCACCAATGCCGCAATGGAGACGGTCCGGCGCAAGATGGCGCCGATCCTGCCGAATCTGGACTCGACGGACTCCAAGGGTGGCTTCTCCGTTGCTGCAGTGGGCGGATGTTAGGGGGTTGGTGGCGCGGCGTCGAGACCCAAGCTCCCCGTACGCAAGCCCCCGTACGACCGATGTCCAGGGCTCCCCTTCCGGCCACTCCGCACTAAGATGACCTCCTCACCGTGAACGACACTTCCGAGACCAGGCCGTCCCCGCTCCGGCAGGTCGTCCGGCGCGCGATGGCGGCGACGTTGCCACGCCGGCTCTTCATGGTCTCTGGCCCCCCACGGAGCCGGGCCATCGCGCTCACCTTCGACGATGGCCCTCACCCGGCACACACGCCCGCCGTCCTCGACCGGCTGGGCACCCTGGGAGTGCGCGCCACCTTCTTCCTGGTGGGCCACAAGATAGAGGCCAACGCCGCCCTCGTCGCCAGGATGACCGAGGAAGGGCACGCGGTCGGGCATCACTCGTGGTCTCACGGTCTTCCGGAGCAGACCACGGCGAAGGCCCTGGTGGCGGAAGCGCGCCGCACGTCCGCCCTGCTGGAGCGGATCACGGGGAGGCCCCCACGGCTCTTCCGTCCACCCAACGGCAAGCTCACTCCCGGAAAGCTCCTCGGCGCCTGGTCCCTCGGCCAGACCGTCGTGCTGTGGAATCGCGATCCGAAGGACTACGGCCTCGACGCGGTCGAGCCCCTCCGGAGAAGGCTGGAATCGCAGCCGCTGTCCGGCGGAGACATCTTGCTGATGCACGACGTCCACGCCCACGTGGCGCCCGCCCTGGACGTGATCGTCGAGCGGGCCGCCCGGCTCGGTCTCGGTCTCTGCACCCCGGACGACTGGCTCCATGGCTGAGCCCCAGACCATCCTCTACTTCGGGAACGACTGGTCGGCCGAGAACCGGACGTCGAGCCACCACGTCGCACGCTGGCTCGCGTCCCGCTACCGGGTCATCTACGTCGAGTGCCCCGGGTTGCGAGCCCCGAAGGGCACCGGGCGGGATCTCAGGAAGGTCCTCGCCAAGGTCCGGCTCGGCCTGTCGGGTCCGCGACCGCAGCCCGAGGGTCCGTCGGTGCAGACCCTGCTCCAGGTCCCGCTGCACCGCTTCCCCTGGGTTCGCCGGCTGAACCGCGTGCTGATGCTCTGGCAGCTGAGGCGAACGCTGACCCAGCTCGGGGTCCGCGCACCGGTGACCTGGTTCGTCTTGCCTCACCTCGCCGGTATCGTCGGTCAGCTCGGGGATCGGCTCTCGGTCTACTACTGCATCGACGATTACGCGTCGCTCCCCGACGTCGACGCGGCGGCCGTTCGCCAGATGGACGAGGAGCTGACCCGTCGCGCCGACCTGGTGTTCGTGGCCTCCGAGACGCTCCTCGAGACCAAGCGGCGCCTCAACCCCGAGACCCATGTCTCGCCGCACGGCGTCGACTTCGCCCACTTCGCCCGCGCGCAGGACCCGGCCCTGCCCGTTCCGGATGACATCGCGGCTCTTCCGCGCCCCGTCGTCGGGTTCTTCGGATTGATCGAGCGCTGGATCGACCTCGGGCTCGTGCACTGGCTCGCCGAGCAGCGGCCGCACTGGACGTTCCTCATGATCGGCCGCGTGGCCGTTCCCGATGCCGAGGTGCCTCGGCGCCCGAACCTGGTCTACCTGGGCCGACGGCCATACGAGTCGCTCCCGGCTTACGGGAAGGCCTTCTCCGCGGCCCTGATCCCGTACCACCTGACGCCGCAGGTCCTCCACGCGAACCCGATCAAGCTCCGCGAGTACCTGGCCATGGGCAAGCCGATCGTCTCGGTCTCGACGCCGGAGATCGACAAGTTCTCCGCCCATGTGCGGATTGGCCGGAGCCGCGAGGAACTGCTCGCGCACCTCGATGCTGCCGTGGAGGTCGGATTGACGCCCTCCGACGTCGCCGCGCAGACGGCGCTGGCCTCGACCATGACCTGGGACGCGAACCTGCGTCGGGTGATCGAGCGCGTCGAATCCCTCCTGGAACGAAGCTGAGCCTGGATCGGGACCCCGAAGCCGTGCCCCGCACTCACGGTACAGGTGGCCCTGGCCCCTTTGCGCTAGCATTGCCCCGCGCTCACGTTGGGGGGACGGAATGCGGTATCGGGATCCATTGGCTTTCTTCGCCGCAGCGCTGGTCGTAGCCGCGCTGGCATTGCCGGTCGAGGCATTCGCCCAGAACCGACCAGGCCACGGCCAAAAGGGAGGCGGCCCGGGCTCCTCGGGTTCACCCTCCCGTGGTCAAAGGCGGACTGGCGTTCCCGAGTTCGACCCCGCCGCGGTCGGCGCCATCGCGGCTCTCGTCGCATCGGGCGGGGTCCTGCTGGCTCGCCGCCGGTCCCGTCGCTCGTAGGAGCAGCCACGCAGTCCGGGCCAGCGTCGCGCGAGGGCGAGGGGGACGCGCGCTGGATGCTTCCGGTCGCCCTCCTGGCGGGCGAATACCTCCTCCTCACCTTCCTGGTCGACCTCAGCGGGAGACGCTTCGCCTCGCGTGGCGTGGATCTCCTGCGCCTGGCGGTGCCCATCGCCATCGGCACCGCCGCCGCGGGCTGGCTCGTCGCTCGTCCCCGGAAGGCTCGTCGGGACCCGGTCCAGGGCGACGCCGCGCCGGCTTGGAGACCCTGGACCGGCATCGCCGGGAACCTGGCGGCGTTCGCCCTCGCTGCCGCGCTCGCATGGCGGACGTTCGTCCCCGGCGCTCCCGACCCCACCCCTGCGTCCCTGGTCGGGCTCGTCCTGCTCGCGGCCGTGGCGGCCCTCTTCGCCGCGATGACCGCGGGCCCGATCGGCTGGCTGGCGCGACGGGCCCGGCCACTCTTGGGAGCGCTCCCCGCCGCCCTCGGCGTGGGCCTGGTCGCGTGGTGGGTGAGCGTCAACGCGGACGCCGCCTGGCGCGTCCTGTCCAGCGTGACCTTGCGAATCGTCGCCGCGTTCCTCGGCGTCTCGGGGGGAGAGGTCACGCTCATCCCCGCGGAGCTGGCGGTGGGTCTCGACGGATTCGAGGTGGAGGTCGCACGGCAGTGCTCCGGGATGGACGGGATCGGCCTCTTCGTCCTCGTCCTGACGATCTGGCTGGTGCTGGATCGCGAGCGCCTGCGACTCCCCCTGGCGCTCGTCCTCCTCGCCGTCGGCGCGGTCACGGCCTTCGTGGCGAATGCGGCCCGGATCGCCCTGCTGGTCTGGATCGGCGCATCGGGCCACGCGGAGCTCGCGGTCGGGGGGCTGCACTCGAAGCTCGGCTGGATCTTCCTCGTCGGGCTCGCGCTCGGGGGCATCGCGCTCGTCGAGCGCTCCCCGTGGCTCCGCCGCCGCGGACCGGCCCAGGAATCGCCTCGTGACGATGGTGGGGTCCCGCCGGAAACCGGCGCGTACGTGGGACCGTTCGTGGCGGCCATGGCCACGGCGCTCGTCACGGGCATCTGGGCGGAGGGATCGTTCGACCCGTGGTACGGCGCCCGGATCCTGGCGACGCTGGCCGTATTGATCGCGGTGCGCCGCTCGCTTCCCTCCCTCCGCCCCTCGGGGTCGTGGGTGCCGGTGCTCGTCGGCGCCGGCGTCGCCGTCGTCTGGGTCGCGGTCTCGGGCAGGGACGACGGTGGGCTCGGCACGGCGGTGGCCGGGAAAGTTGCCGCCGAGCGCTGGGCCTGGATCGGCTTCCGCGTCGTCGGTTCCGTCGTCGTCATCCCGATCGCCGAGGAGCTCGCCTTCCGGGGGTTCCTGCTCCCGTGGCTCGTCTCCCCGGACCTCGAGTCGGTTCCTCCGCGGGGATGGACGTGGCCGTCCGTCCTCCTTTCGTCCCTGGCGTTCGGCGCCATTCACTCGAGCATCGCGCTGGGAACGATGGCGGGCCTCGCGTTCGCCTTCGCACGGCTGTGGCGGGGAAGGCTGGGGGACGCCGTCCTGGCGCACGCCGTGGCCAATGCCGGGGTGGCGCTCGCCGTGCTCGCGGGCGGCCGCTGGGACCTCTGGAGGTAACCGGGTCGCCTAGTTGGCGAAGAGCGGGAGCGTGGCGACGGTGGTGGGGAGGGCGCCGCTGTAGAGGGAGGCGCCTCCGGCGGCGCGCAGCTCGAGGGTGCCGCCACGGCCCGCGGTGGAGAAGCGAACGGTGGCGCTCCGGCCGTCGGCGAAGGTGATCTCGACCCCGGTCTGGCCGGCGGCGTCGGAGCGGGCGACGGAGGCAACCGAGCCGTCGAGCCCGAAGACGTGGAGGAACTGCGAGCCCGTGCCCGCCGAGTCGGCGACGTCGACGCGGTGCCCGGAGACGACGTAGGAGAGGCCGGTGGGCGCCGCGCGGAAGACGTCCATGCGATTCGCACCCTGGATGAGCGTCAGCCGGTCGCCGGCGACGGTCGGTGCGGCTGGCACGTTCAGCGTCCAGACGCGCTGCACTCCGGTGCCCACGGTGTCCGCGCGGTCGAAGACGACGAAGGCGTCGGGCTTGAGGAACAGGAACTCCCGCTCCACCTTCGCCACCGCGGACTTGCCGTTGTAGATGGGCGTGACGTCGGCGAGGGCGTAGGTGATCCGCGCGTCGTCGCCCATCGCCAGCAGGTTGCACTGCGGAGCGCCCTCGACCTGCGTGACCACCGAGCCGCCCTGCACGATCCGGACGAGGCTGTGCATCACCTCGTCCTGCTCGATGCCCGGAGGCGGAGTCGATGTTGGCGTCATAGGCGAGCCAGGCACCCTTGTAGAGGACGAAGCTGCCCTGGTCGCGGTGGGCGTGGCTCTCGGTGTAGGGGCCGCAGATGAAGTTGGCGTAGGCGGCCGAGGTGTTCCATGCGCTGCGCATGGGGAGCTGGCCGGTGCCCGCTGCCCCAGTAGGTCGTGGCCAGGTCGGCGAGGGGCGTGGCGACGAGGTTGGGGTTCTCGTAGAGGAAGTCGCTGTAGTACATGAAGCTGTACTGCATCCGCGGGACGGTGGACGCGGCCAGCAGCGACTTCGCGGCGCCGGCGAGGCGCTCTCCGGGGAAGAGCGCCATCAGGACCTGAAGGTATTGCGCGGTGGTAGTCGAAGAGCGCGGCGGTGCTGTCGCGTGCGTGGTCGCCGGTGGGGGCGAGGCGGTCCAGGGTGGGCACGATGCTGTGCATCAGGTGGGCCATCGAGGCGAGCGTGTGCGGCGTGCGGTTGGCGATGCGCTCGCGTGGTGGAACGCTCCCACCAGTCGTAGAGCTCGCAAGAGGTTCTTCATCGCCGTGCCGTAGCCGGTGCCCTCGCGCGAGCCGCCGCCGACGAGGTCGCGGTTGAAGGTGGGGAAGAGCTGGTTCTCCATCTTCACGGTGCGGAACTGGTCGATCCAGGTCTGGGCCTGGGGATTCTCGCCGAAGCTCGCCAGGCCGAGCATCATCGTGGCCTGGAGGAACGAGTAGTAGTAGTTGTTCGAGGGGTTGTCGATCGACCACCCGCTCCAGGCGTAGACGGTGTTGCCCCACCGCGCCTCGTCCGGATGCCAGACGTTCCAGACGGCCTGGTTGGCGTAGGTCGACCCAGCGGCTGCGCTGCGCCGGCGTGAGACGGTCGTAGCACCAGTCGTACACCAGCATGACGTTGCCGATGATCGGTCCGACCTCCAGGTAGCTGTCGGCCGGCCACCGTCGCGCGCTGGTTGGCGGCGATCAACGCCTCCTCGCTGGCGACGAAGGCCTCGGTGCGGCTCACCGCGTAGTCGGCGTAGGTCGTGCTTCCGGTCAGCTGGAACATCAGCGCGGCGAACCAGGGCTCGAAGGCATAGGCATCGCCGCCCGCCAGCTGGGAGTCGACCAGGCCCTTGAAGCGCGTGGCGCTCGCCGTGGGCGCGGCCAGCATCTGCTGCAGGCAGGTCCGGTAGGAGGCATCGCTCAGCAGCACCCGCGGATGGGTGCTGGCGATCGACACGGTCGTGGACGAGCTGCGCGTCAGCACGCAGGCGGCCAGGCCGGCCGGGATCACGTTCACCACCGTCGTCGCGGTGACACTGCCCGAGGCGTTGGTGGCTGTCATGGTGTAGGACGTGGTGCTGGTCGGCGAGACCGACACCGAGGTCCCGGTGACCGTGCCGACCCCGGGGCCGATCGACAGCGACGTCGCTCCCGTCACGCTCCACGACAGCGTGGCGCTCTGCCCGGACTGGATGGACGACGGGCTCGAAGTGAACGCCTGGATCGATGGCGGAGAGACGGTGATCGTCACCGTCACCGTGGCCGTGCTGCTGCCGGACGCATTCGTCGCGGTCAGCGTGTAGGTGGTGGTGCTGGCCGGCGACACCGACACCGAGGTCCCGGTGACGGTGCCGACGCCGGGGCTGATCGACAGCGACGTCGCTCCCGTCACGCTCCACGACAGCGTCGCGCTCTGCCCGGACTGGATGGACGACGGGCTCGAAGTGAACGTCTGGATCGACGGAGAGGAACCGGTGGCCGTCACCGTCACCGTGACCGTGGCCGTGCTGCTACCGGACGCATTGGTCGCGGTCAGCGTGTAGCTGGTGGTGCTGGTCGGCGAGACCGTCACGGAGGTCCCGGTGACCGTCCCGACACCCTGATCGATCGACACCGAGGTGGCGCCGCTCACGTTCCACGACAGCACGGAGCTCTGCCCGCCCTGGATCGACGGTGGACTCGCGACGAACGACTGGATCGTCGGCCCTGCGGCGCTGCCCACCGTGACCGCGAGGGTGGCCGTGATGCTGCCGGATGCGTTCGTCGCCGTGAGCGTGTAGCTGGTCGTGCTGTCGGGGGAGACCGACACGGAGGTCCCGGTGACCGTCCCGACTCCCGGACTGATCGACACCGAGGTGGCGCCGGTGACGCTCCAGGACAGCGTCGAGCTCTGCCCGGCCTGGATCGACGGCGGGCTCGCCGTGAACGCCTGGATCGACGGCATCGACGGCCCGGGGCTCGAGGACGAGCCACAGGCCGCGAGCAGGGCAACGAGGCCGACGACGGCGATTCGCTCGACGGGTAGGCAGGGGGACTTCATGGTCGGCTCCAGGGTGGCTCGGTCGATCAACGGGTTGCCGCGTCGTGCGATTCCCTCGGGGCCGCGACGGTGCCGGGCGCGACGGGCTGGGCGTCTCGCGTGAGGCCGCCCTTCCCCAGGACTGGCCTCCCCATGCCCATGTCAATCGACCATGGTACGCGCCCGGGCGTCAAGGCGTCGGTGTGGGCTGATTCCTACGGGGGGCCACCTCCCGGAACGGGCCAATGCGGATGGCGGCGTGCCTCCTACTCCCTGGGTGTAATTCCGGCTGCGGGCCGGCTATCCTGGGGACGGTCGGGGGGATCGCTCGTGGACTGGCGCGTGAAGGGTCTCGTCCAAGGCATGCTCGTGCGGATGCCGGGCGGGATGTCGACGAACAGCTGGCTGCAGCGCACGCTAGGTGCGCGGCGCCGGATGCGGGAACACGTCGACTCCAAGGTGGTGGACGACTGGCTGGTCCACGTGAAGCACCTGCGCGAGATCGGCTTCGGCCTCGAAGGGCGATTCGTCGTGGAGATCGGCACGGGCTGGCTGCCCGTGTTCCCCCTCTGCTTCTCCCTCGCGGGGGTCGCGAGGTGCCGGACCTACGACCTGAATCGCCACCTGACGGCAGGCATGGTGAGGCAGACCCTGCTCCACCTGGAGCGGCACCTTCCCGTGATCGCGTCGGCCGCGGGCAGGGCGGAAGACCGCGTGAGAGAGCGCTTCGCCGTCCTGGCCGCGCAAGGGAGCCCCGCTGCCCTCCTGCGAGAGGCCGGGATCGAGTACGTCGCACCGGCGGATGCAACCCGGACCGGCCTTCCGGATCGGAGCGTCGACCTGATCCTGTCGAACAGCGTCCTCGAGCACGTGCCGGAACCCGTGATCGATGGCTTGATGGGCGAGGCCAGGCGGATCCTGGGGCACGGGGGCGTCGCCATCCACGCCGTCAACTGCGGGGATCACTACGCCTACTTCGACCGGCGCATCACTCCGATCCACTACCTCCGCTTCTCCGCGCGGGAGTGGCGTCGCTGGAACAACGAGATCCTGTACCAGAACCGTCTCCGACCGCTCGACTTCCTGGACGCCGCACGTCGAGCCGGGCTGCGCGTCGTGCTCGACCGTCATCGGCCCCGCCCCGAGCTCCTCGAGCGACTGCCGGAGCTGCCGATCGACGAACGGTTCCGCGCCTACCCGCCCGAGGAGCTCTGCTGCACGTCGATCGATTTCGCGGTCACGCCCGGGGAGGAGCGCGAGGCCGGGAGCCGTCGGGCTTCCTGAGCCGACGTCGGATCACCTCGCGAAGAGGGGGAGCGAGGCGACGGTGGTGGGAAGGGGGCCGTTGAAGAGAGAGGCATCCCCGGCGCTGCGGAGGTCGAGGGTGCCCCCGTGGCCGGCGGTCGAGAATCGAACGGTGGCGGTGCGGCCGTCGGCGAGCCTGACCTGCACGCCGGTCTGGCCGGCGGCGTCGGAGCGGGCGACGGAGGCGACCGAGCCGTCGAGACCGAGGACGTGGAGGAACCGGGAGCCCGTGCCGGTGGTGTCGGCCACGTCGACGCGGTGGCCGGAAACCACGTAGGGGAGGCCGCTGGGCGCGACGCGATGGACGTCCATCCGGTGCCCTTCGCGCTTGAGCGTGAGCCGGTCGCCGGCGATCTCCGGCTCCGCGGGGACGTTGAGGGTCCACACGCGGCCGACGTCGGAGCCGGTGGTGTCCACGCGATCGAACACGACGAAGACGTCGGGCTTGATGAACAGGAATTCCCGCTCCACCTTCCCCGCCGCACGCTTGCCCTTGTAGATGGGGGTGACGTCGGCGAGGGCGTAGGTCATCCGCGCGTCGTCGCCCATCGCCAGCAGGTTGCACCGCGGAGCGCCCTCGACCTGCTTGACCACCGAGCCTCCCTGCTCGATGCGGACGAGGTTGTGCATGCTCTCGTCCTGCTCGATGCCGGAGTGCGAATCCATGTTGGCGTCGTAGGCGAGCCACGTGCCCTTGAAGAGGACGAAGCTGCCCTGATCGCGGTGGGCGTGGCTCTCGGTGTAGGGGCCGCAGATGAAGTTGGCGTACGCGGAGGAGGGATCCCAGGCGGCGCGCATGGAGAGCTGGCCCGTACCGCTGCCCCAGTAGGTGGTGGCGAGGTCGGCGAGGGGCCTGGCGACGAGGCCGGGGTTCTCGTAGAGGAAATCGCTGTAGGCCATGAACCCCTGCTGCATGCGGGGCACGGAGGAAGCGGCGAGCAGCGACTTCGCCATCCCGGTCAGGCGCTCCTCGGGGAAGAGCGCCATGAGGATCTGAAGATATTGACGGTGATAGTCGAAGAGGGCGGCCTTCGAGTCACGCGCGTGATCGCCGGTGGGGGCGAGCCGATCCAGGGTGGGCACGATGCTGTGCATCGTGTGGGCCATGGACGCGAGCGTGTGCGGAGTGCGCGTGGCGACGTTCTCGTCGGTGGAGCGCTCCCACCAATCGTAGAGCTCGAAGAGGTTCTTCATCGCGGTGCCGTAGCCGGTGCCCTCGCGGGAGCCTCCTCCGGCGAGATCGCGGGTGAAGGTGGGGAAGAGCTCGCCCTCCAGCTTCACCTTGCGGAACTGGTCGATCCAGGTCTGCGCCTGGGGGTTCTCGCCGGAGGTCGCCAGGCCGAGCAGCATGGTCGCCCGCAGGAACGAGTAGTAGTAGTTGTTCGAGGGGTTGTCGATCGACCAACCGGTCCACGGGTAGCCGGTGTTGCCCCAGCGCGCCTCCTTGGGGTGCCAGACGTTCCAGACGGCCTGGTTGGCGTAGGCGATCCAGCGGGAGCGCTGCTCGGGCGTGAGCCGGTCGTGGCACCAGTCGTAGACGAGCGCCAGGTTCCCGATCGTCTGGCCGACCTCCAGGTAGCTGTCGCCAGCCACCTTCGCCCGCTGGTTGGCGGCGATCAGCGCCTCCTCGCCGGCCACGAATGCCTCGGTGCGGCTCACGGCATGGTCCGCGTAGACCGCCTTTCCCGTGAGCTGGTACATCAGGGCCGCGAACCAGGGCTGGAAGGCATAGACGTTGCCCCTGGCGAGCTGCGTCTCGACGATGGTCTTGAAGCGCGAGGCGCCCGGCGTTCCCTCGGCCAGGAGCTGCCGAAGGCAGTCCCGATACCTCGCGTCCCGGAGGAGCACGCGCGGATGGGTCCCGGCGATCGAGGGCGTGGCGGAGGCATTGCGGGTCGGTACGCACTCGGTGAGCCCGTCCGGAAGCGCGCGGAGGGGTTCCGCGGCCGCGCTTACCGCCGGCAGCGCGAGAAGGCCGGCGAGGAGTGGAGCCAGGTGGCGGCGGCTCAAGGGCATGACGACCTCCAGTTCGGGTGGACGATCAAGTGGGCCTCGGGGGACCGCCCAGCCTGCGGCGAAGGCGGACGGCGGCGTTTCGGGCCATCGTGAGGGCGAGGCGACCCATCTCCCGGACCTCCGCAATCTGCCGGACGTGGGACGCCGCCCGGGTCGCCAGGGTCGCGGCGTCTCCGAGGCTGCCGTCCCACAGGACGCCGCGCGCGTTGCGGCTGTAGGCCCAGAACAGGGCGGCATCGCGATCCCGAGGCGCGATCGCGTTGGCGTTCGCCTGCACGAAGCGCTCGACCACGTTCACGTAGTCGCGGGTGGTGCGGGAGAGCGCCGACAGCCCCTGGTGGCCGCGCATCGCCCGGGTCAGCGGCTCGTCGATCACGGCAACGGGGAAGCGAAGCGCCACCCTCAGGTGGAAGTCGAGGTCCTCGGCCGTGCGGAGCCCCTCGTCGAAGCCCCCGACCGTCTCGATCACCGAGCGCCGGAACATCGCGGAGGCGGGGGCCAGCGCAGGATTGCGCAACACGTCCGGCAGGACCCAGCCGTCTCGTGGAATGAACTCGCGTCGCCGGAAGATCTCGAACCCGACGCGCTGCTCGTCCATCCGCTCGACGTCGGTGATGACCATCCCGATCTCGGGCCGAGCCGTCAGGACCTCGACCTGCTGCGCGATCTTGGTCGGGCGCCACTCGTCGTCGTCGTCGAGCAGCGCGAGAAACTCCCCCTGCGAGGAGGCCATGCCGAGGTTGCGGGCGGCCGACACCCCGGCGTTGGCCTGGCGAAGGTAGCGGACGCGGGCACCGAACTCGCGAGTGAGCACGGCCTCGGTGTCGTCCGTCCCTCCGTCGTCGACGACCACGATCTCCAGTCGATCGGCCGGGTACGTCTGGGCGACGGCGGTCCCGACCGCGACGCACAGATCCGCGGCGCGATTGAAGGTCGGGACGACGGCGGTGACCAGGGGAAGCGTCACGAGCGGCATCCATCCTCGCGCCAGGAGGGGGTCGTACCGGGGGGCGGTTGATCCGCCGTCACCCACGGGTTACGAAGGGGGCCGTGGGCCGCCTCTCCTCGGTCGTGAAGTCTCCCGCGGTGCAGCGCGCGCTCTACCGCTCGGGTGCGTTGCACGCCTACCACCGCCGCCGGAATCGCGACCGTCTCACGGTGGTGATGTTCCACCGGGTGCTTGCGACGTCCGATCCGCGCTGGCCCACCGCCGATCCCGAGTACAGCCTGCGGGACGATCTCTTCGCCGAATGCCTCGGATTCTTCCGGCGCCACTACCACGTGGTCGGGCTCGACGACCTGATGGCCGCGCGCCGGGGCGGTCGTCCGCTGCCGCCCTGCCCGCTGCTCATCACCTTCGACGACGGCTGGAGCGACACCGAGGAGTTCGCGCTCCCCCACCTGTTGCGGGCCGGGATGCCGGCGCTGCTGTTCGTCGTGGCCGACGCCGTCGACCGTCGCGAGCCGTTCTTCCAGGAGCGGATGGTGGGAGCCTGGCGCGCGGGCCGCCTCGACGCGGGCCGAGCCC
This sequence comes from uncultured delta proteobacterium, assembly GCA_963818535.1. GTDB lineage: Bacteria > Myxococcota > Myxococcia > Myxococcales > Anaeromyxobacteraceae > CAIOAK01. Next base: position 458,500 of record CAWFSM010000001.1, read on the forward strand.
TGGCCCTGTGGCGGGATGCAGGCGGCGACCCGGGGAACGTCCCCGCGTTCGGCGGGCGCGACGAGCTCGAGCCCCTGCGCGAGCTGATCGCGCTCCTCGAGTCGCTGGCCCCCGACCGTCGCGATCGCCTGCTCGAAGCGCTCGAGCCCGTGCTCGACGACGGCGTGCGCTACATGGCCACCGCCGATCAGCTTCGCCGCCTGGCGGGGCGCCTCGTGACGATTGGCGCACACGGGAAGACCCACACGCCCCTGACCGAGGCCCAGGATCTCGACGCCGAGCTGTCGGGAGCCCGCGCCGCCCTGGCCGGACACGTCGGCAGCCCGCCCGCGGCCATGTCGTTCCCCCACGGTGCGCATGACCCCGGGATCCTCCAGGCCGCCCACGCCGCAGGCTACGAGCTCGTGTTCACCAGCGTGCCGGAGCTGTCCCCGGCCGCCGGCTCCGGACCGGGTGCCCTCGGACGCGTCGGATTCACGGGGGAGACGATCACCGACGCCGTCGGACGGTTCGCGCCAGAACGGCTCGCGCTCCATCTGTTCCGAAAGCCACACGGGGCGCGGGTGGCCGGAAACCGTCCTCACACGACGTCCACGAGGGACGGGTCCATCGTTCCCGATCCGTAGACCTGGCGGTAGTAGCGGAGGAACTTCACGAACTTGGCGTTCTCGTCGTCCAGGTCGAGCAGGGCCTTGCCCGGGCCCCCAATCGGCATGAGCAGGTTGCGAACGCACCAGGTGTCGACGGCGACGGGGTCCACCCCGGCCACTACCGTCCGCTTGCGGAAGGCGCTCCCCTCGGACTGGCGCAGGTCGTCGTCCTTCGGCTCGCCGCCGGGAGGCGTCGCGGCCACCCACTCGGCCACGGTCAGGAAGAGGTCGGGGGCGCGTACCTCGCGAGCGAACCAGGCGAGCGGGCCCGCCATGCGCCACGAGGCGTTGGGACTTCCGAAGTAGTGCGTCGACTGGTACGCGCGTACGCGCGGGTCGCTGCCGAGCCGTCCCGCGCTCATGTCCACCACGCCCATGGTCGACTTGCAGGCTCCCGTGAAACCGGTCGAGCCATGCTCGTTGGCGGTGGTCATGTTGATCCAGGTGAGCTTCCGGGGCTCCTTGACGAGCCTGCCGCCCTCGCGCCGGTACACGCCGTCCTTGAGATCGACGACCAGCCCGCTGTGCGGCGAGGTGAACACGGGCCAGGTGAGCAGCGTCTGGGCGTGGTCCACGAGGCTGCGCCTGAGGCGGAAGACGCGGTCGAAGTCCCACCGGTATCCGTCGCGGATCTCGCCGGGCGCGATGGGCCCGCGGCCGTCACCCCCGTACACTCCGTGAACATGGCCGGGGTCCCACCAGTCGTCGTCCGACAGCTCACTCGGCCCGGCGTCGACGAGGCCGACGAGGCTCACCGGGGCGCGCATGGCCGCGAAGTGCGGGCCCAGGTCTCCCAGGCGGGTCCATCCAGGCACGTCCACGTTGCGGACGCTCGGGTGCGTGAACGCGCGCGCGAGACCCGAGCCGTCCTTCAGCCGAAAGTGCACGTTCTCGAAGACGACCACCTCGCCCCGGAAGCCCGGCCTCTCGAGGACGTGCTCGATGGCGCGCTTCACGGCGGCCACGTTGGTCATGCCCTGGTTCCACCACTGGGCGCTCACCTTGAGGATCACCAGGTCGTCGTCGCCGACGAACTTCCCGATGCCCCCGAGCTTCGCGAGCGCCGAATCAACGTTCTCCTCCGGCGTGCCGCCCTGCGCGACCGCGATGGACGTGCGATCGCGGACCGGGTCGTGCGGGAGGAGCGGGGGCGTGGCACTGAACGACGGCAACCGCGTCTTGCTGGCCAGTGTCCCGACGATCTTCCTACGGAGGGCGAAGGCCGCGCCGCCGATGACGGCGATGGCTCCGCCAGCGACGAAGACCCGACGCGAGAGACCAATCCTGTTCGGGGAGGACATGGTCGTTCAGTATAGGTGCTTCACCGGTGCTTCGCCGACCGAGGTCGGCGCGACGTCACGTCGGCCCTGTCCCCTGGCCGCGGGACGGGGCGGGGCGCCAGAACGCGTAGAGCCAGGCGTAAGGGTCGCCGAAGATCCAGCCGCGGTCGGCCAGCGGAATCGACACGAGATGAGGCGCGACGATCCGGGCGGAGGGGCAGAAGAACGTCACGAGGCACGCCGTCCCGAGCTCGCTCATCCGGGCCAGCGTCGCCGGGATGTCCTTCACGTAGTAGAGGACCTCGCAGGCGACGACGAGGTCGAAGCGTCTTCCGCTGGACGAGAGGCTGGCCACGTCACCGACGAGGAACTCCGCACCGGGCAGTCGCGAGCGCGCTCGGACGATGGCCCGCTCGGAGACGTCGATGCCCGTGACCCGGTCGCAGATCCGGGCGAGGTGGAGCGACTGATGTCCCTCGCCACAACCGATCTCGAGCACCGAGCCGACGTGGCGGAGGCGGTCCTCGATGACCGCGTTCGTCTGCGCGAAGCGCAGTTGCTCCCGGGTGGAGCCCATCTCCCAGGGGTCTTCCATCGCGTAGAAGCGATTGAGCTTCTCGTAGTCGTCGCTGGCCGTCAGATTCTTCGCCACCAGCCTGCGCCACACCTTCCTGGCGATGCGGGTCACGGGTCCTGCCTGGCGCGCCTTCGTCTGAAGCGGGTCCGAGCCCATTCGTCCAAGTCCTCCCGAGCAGGGGAGTGTGCGCACGTTCCGCGACCGTCGCCACGCTAGGCGGCGTCCCGCTGTCACGGGACGTCACAAATCCGAGCAGGCCGACGTACCCTCCACCCTTCGAGGTAACGAATGAGCGCCAGGCAGCCATGTCCTTGAGCCGCGTCGCCGAGGGCCGTCCCCTCCCTTCGGCGGAGGGAACACCCGGCACGTCGAAGCACCTGCGCTCGCTCGACGGCCTTCGGGCCGTGTCGATCGTCCTCGTCCTCCTCGACCACCTGGGAAGGCCGTGGGACCGGGGTCCCCTCGACCTCGGAGTGGGAAACTACGGTCACCTCGGCGTCGTCGTGTTCTTCGTCATCTCGGGCTTCCTGATCACGAGCCTGCTCCTGTCCGAGGAGGCCAGGAAAGGGCGCGTATCCCTGAAGCTCTTCTACGCGCGCCGGGCCGTCCGGATCTTCCCGGCAGCGTACGTCTACCTGGCCTGCGTGTACCTCCTGTCGCAAGCCGGGTGGATCCACGTCGCGTCGAAGGACTTCTGGTACGCGGTCACGTACACCGTGAACTTCCACCCCAATCCGGGCTGGCAGACCGGCCACCTGTGGTCCCTGTCGGTCGAGGAGCAGTTCTACCTGCTCTGGCCCTTCGCCTTCGTGGCGCTGGGACTCCGGCGCGCCGTGTGGGTGGCCGCCGCGGTGATCCTGGTCGGCCCGCTCGCGCGCGCGGGTGCCTGGATCTTCCTGCGGGGAACGGCATGGGACGACGTGCCGATGTTTCCCATGGTGGCCGACAGCCTGGCAGTGGGATGCCTGCTTGCGGTCTACAGGAGCTGGCTCGAGAACCAGCGATGGTACCTCCGGCTGCTCCGTCCGGGGGTCTCGATCTTCCTGCTCGCACTGGTCCTGTTGCTGAACCGCTATACAGGCTACGGCGTCGTGGAAGTGCTCGGTCGCTCGGCGATCAACGTGGCGCTCGCGCTCCTCGTCCACCGTTCCGTCGTCCACTCCCGGGACCTGATGGGGCGGTTCCTCAACTGGACACCCGTCGTGTTCATCGGCGCGCTGAGCTATTCCTTCTACCTCTGGCAGCAGATCTTCCTCGACCGCCATTCGAGCGCCTGGGTCACGGAGTTCCCGCAGAACCTGATCCTCTCCTTCGCGGCCGCGCTCGCCTCGTATTACCTGCTCGAGAAGCCCCTGATGAGGCTGCGCCAGCGGCTGGCCGCCTCCTGAGGGCCACGGCCCGCAGGGGCCGGGGCGGCGCCCTCAGGAGGACTGGCCGCGCCAGGCCACGGTCAGCCGGCGCTTGTCCGATCCGGTCGGAGGCAGCTCGTCGACGACGACCAGGCGAACCCGGAGGGCATCACCGAGGCCGTACTCGGTACGTCGCTGGAGTGCACGCATCTCGTCGGCCGCCAGCGGTCGATTGAGCACCAGGAGGAAGTCCCCCGTCCCCGGTCCTGTCTGGACGAATCGCCACTGCCGGACCTGCGGCCACTCGAGCATGACGTGGACGAAGTACTCGCCCGGAACCTGGCGACCATCGGGCGTCACGATCAGGTCCAGCACCCTTCCTTCGACCGAGGAAAGCAGCGGGAGGCCGCGCCCACAGGAGCACGTCGTCCCGGCATAGGTGGCCCGATCGCCGTTCAGATACCGCACGAACGGCATGCCGAAATTGTGCAGGTCGGTCACGGCCACCTCGCCGGGCCTGCCCCGGACCGGCGCGCCGCTGGCGTCGACCGTCTCGAGGACGAGGTGGTCGGCTGTCACGTGAAGTCCCTTGCGTGGGCCGCACTCGCTGGCGAGCAGCATGAACTCGCGGCACCCGTAGGTGTTGAACACCGGGCAGCCGAAGCCGGCCTCCATCACTTCCCGCTCGGGCTCGTGCAGTGCCTCCGCACCCGTGACGACGCTCTCCACCCCTGGCAGCGTCCGCCCTCGCGCCACCAGGCCACGCGCCAGCACGAGCAGCGGGGCGACGTAACCGACGAGAACGCGGGGCCGCACCCGGCCGATCACCGCCAGGTACTCGTCGAGGTTGTCGTCGCGTATCCCGTAGGCGTTCACGTTCGTCCGGTTGAACGCGGCGTGATACAGGCGGTCCTTCAGGGTGCGCCAGCGGCCCACCGGTGGCCCCGCTCCCCACACGTACACGCTGCGCCGGCCGAGCGGCGCGCCTGCCCAGGCGTAGCCGCGCCACATGACCGCCGTGCGCCGGGCATAGCTCTCCATCGTGTACTCGAAGCGGAACGGTTCGCCGCTCGTGGAGCCCCCGGTCGCCTTGCCCATCGTCCGGCCGCGCCACGGAACGGCGATCATGTCCTGGTAGTTCGCCGTGATCTGCGCCTTGGTCAGCGTCGGGTAGCGCGAGAGCTCGGCGGGATCCTCGAGCGGCCCGGGCTCCACCCCGTGCTCGGCCCAGTGGCGGCGCAGGAACGGGACGTTCGCCCAGGCGTGCGCAAGGAGGCGATTCAGGCCTTCGAGCTGGTGCCGTCGCAGGGCAGCCGGATCGAGCCACTGCGTCCGCTCGTACTCGGCCAGGTACCTCGCCGTGCCACGGCGATGGCCGATCCGCTCGTAGGCAGGGAAGAGGGCCTTCCGGAACAGTTGCTCGTACATGGCGCTCTCCGTCGGTCTAGGCCGCGTCAGTTGTCCTCGTCGGCATCGGTCAGGTAGTGGTTCTCGACGTCCGCGACCACGGCAGCCAGCGCTGGATCGCCACCGGCATCGATCACCACGGTGCGGTCCGCGTCGCGAAGGCGGAAGCCGGAGCGCTCGAGCAGCTGGCGGATCCGGGCCGTCCCGAGGAATCGCACCGAGGCCGACGTGCATCCCTGGGCCCGGAGCACCGGCAGGAGCAGCGCGAGCAGCGCCTCGAGCTCGCGATCCGAGGCCGCGAGGAAGTCGGAGAGGTGGGCGACGCCGTCACGCCTCGTCACGACGGCATAGGCGCGCAGCGCCCCGTCGCCGCGCCGTTCCAGCGCGGCCAGATCCGCCCTGCCCTGCCCCGCGAAGAATCGCCAGCGGAGGAAGTCGCGACCTCGATCCGCGATCACTCCGTACCGGGCCCGCGCTTCCTCGAAGAGCGCGTCGAAGCGCTCGTCCGGCCCGGAGGGGAAGGAGAGACGGAAGCCGGCCGAGGCACGCAGCCGCGGCAGCGCGCGGAGGATGGAGGTCGCGCCGTCCAGCACGGCCCCGGCGAGAGCCCGGGAGGAGCGGAAGTCGAACCTTCCGGGCCAGGTAGGGGCCGAAGCGCAGGACCCGCACGCTGCGCGCCATCGTCCCGAGCGGTCGGTAGCCGACGCGCTGGAACACGCCGATGGCCTTGCGGTTCGGAAAGCCGTACTGGAAATCCGCCGAGCTCGCTGCCGTCTCGCGCGCTCGCCGCACCAGCAGCAGCGCCGGCAGCAGCGTCCGGTGCCCCGGGTCGACCGCCAGGTCGGCGAGCAGGGCCGCGCGGAGGACACGGTCGCCGAGCCGTACCCGGCGAAGGCCGATCCCCTCGCATCCGACGACGGTGCCGGCGTCGCCCTCGAACACCGTCAGCAAGACGGCCCGCGCGGGTCCACCCGGCGCCGCCCGGTAGAACCAGTCCAGCTTCGCGTGAAGGTCTCCGTCCGCCGAGACCAGGCTCGAGGCCCACAGGCGAACCATGTCGGCGGCAGCCTGGTCCACGTCCCGCTCCTCCGCGACATAGCGCTTGCCCGTGCTCACCCGTCCTCGGCCGTGTCGTCCATCGTGGAAGTGGGCCAGCCTAGCACGCACGCCCCGCGCCTCCGGCGCTACTCCCCGCTCGCCTGGATCGCTTGCGCCAGCTCGCCGCGAGCGGCCGCCCAGGCTCGAGGGTCCCGCTCCCAGTTCCCCGGAGTCCCGATCTGGCCCAGGGGACCTGCCTCGTGGAGGGAGCGCCGGACGAGCCTGGCGCGCGATGGCGTCGGCCTTCGCCCGGCCCGCCGCGCTGCGCGGCGAGCCAGAGGTACTCGTAGTCCTGCATGCCCCGCCGGACCTGCTTGAGCCGGATCGTCGGGACCACTCCCCGGATTCCCGACGTACTGGCCGGGATAGACGAGCACGCCCTGGCTGTTCGTCTGCCAGGATTGGTTGAGCGGGTTCTCCCAGATCTCCCGCTTGCCGCCGGACCAGTCCGTGGTGGCGCGGTCGAGCCGGAAGTAGTCCCATTCCGTCATGTTGTAGAGGAAGAGGTGATCCAGTCCGTGACGCCAGGCGATCCACGGCCAGGTCGTGAGCGCCAGCCCGTCGTTGTCGAGCGCCTCGCCCCCCTGGTAGGGCTCTCCGCCCTGGTAGAAGCCGATGCGATCTCCCGCCGCTTGCCGCTGGCGCAGCGCGGGCAGGTCCATGTAGTCACCCGCGACGTCCCACTGGGTCACGAGCCCGGTGAACGCCTCCACCAGGCCACGCGCGTCCCGTCCGAACTCGGTGTAGAAGGCCACGGACGTGCGGATGCGGTGGTCACCGAGGCGAATGGCCTGGCACGCCTTGCGGACGCTGGCGAATCGCTCCGGGCCGGGCTCGTCCGCGACGTACACGAATGCGTCGTCGAGCCGCCAGCCCTTCTCGTCCCAGTGGCGTCCGATGAGCCGGGCCGCTGCCGTCAGCGTCTCCGCGTCCACCTTGGCGGGATCGGCCGGCAGCCTACCTGGCCAGCCGGCGTGGAGATTGACCGGCAGCGAGAAGATGTTGACGGGCACGCCGTCCGAGAAGGCCGAGCCGTCGAGGTAGCGGCCGAAGCGACGGTCGAACCCGGTCCAGTCGATGGCGAGCGCCTTCCCCGCACCCCGGGTCTCGACCGGGATGCGGTGGTAATGCGTCGTGGGGACGGCGCGATGCCCTTCCCACACGAGCCGGTAGAGGTCCTCCTCCAGCTTCAGCCATTCCTCGCTGCCCTCCGGGATGCCGAAGTGCCTGGGCACCGACTCCCAGCCGCTGTAGCCGATCCGCCAGCGCAGGTGCCGCTCGATCGGGAGGGCGAAGCCGTGGACCTGCAGGAGGACAGGAAATCGCGCGATGGTCCGGTCCGCCGCCGTCACCGTGACGGTGCCGCGGTAGGTTCCGCCCTTCGCGCCCGAGGGGATCGCACAGTCGACCCAGACTCCCTGCGTCTTCCCTGCACCCACGTCGACGGGCAGGCCCCACCGCGGGGCCTTCGCGGGAATGAGCGCGTCCGGATAATCCCCCGTTCCCGCGCTCCCGCCGGGCGAGCGGCTCGGAAGGGTGACCGTGACGTACCACTCGCGGAACAGGGAGAGCTGGCTGGCGGTGATGGTGCCGCCCCCTCCGTCGCGGCGCAGGTCCGAGAACTGGACGTCCACTGCCTCGAGGGGGCGACCCCCCGGCTGGACCATCAGCTGGAAGGCGACCGTCTCACCGCGGGCGCCGGTGAGCGTGACGGAATCGCCGTTCCATGCCGGGTTCGAGTCCAGGTATCCGGGGAGATCCACGACGCCGAGAATCCGGCCGTCCGAGCCCATCTTGACGCCATCGTCGAGCACGCGCACGCGGGGGCTCGCCGGGCCGCGGCACGCCGAGGCCGAGAGGGCGAGGCAGGCGACGAGCGCTCCGGCGAGCCCGGCACGAAGATTCACGGAGAGAGGAACCACCGGCGTCGAGCGGCGCACCCTACATCTCCTACCTGTACCGACCCCTGCGGACAATACGCACACGACGGGTTCCCGAGCTTCTCCTTGGAGCGTCGGTCGGCCTCGACGTATACCGTGCTTGCGTGTCACGTTGACGGGGTACGCCGTCGCCGTCGGTGGCGGCGAACCGGGAGGACCCTCCAATGCGATTCCACGTCCTCGGACGCCCCTTCGTCATCGCGCTCTTCTCCTCGGCCACCGCGGCGTGCGGCGGTGGGACGGCCGGTGGAGATCCGGGGACGCCGGCGATTGCGGTGGTCGTCCAGCCGCCCACCGCATCGGTGCCGGTCAGCGGAGGGGCCGCGTTCACCGCGACGGTGACCAGTTCCGTGGATACTTCGGTGACCTGGACCGTCGAGCCAGGCGGGTGCGGGTCGGTGACCCAGTCCGGAGGCTACGCGGCGCCCGCGGCGGCCGGAACGTGCATCGTTCGCGCGACGAGCCGGGCGGACCCCAGCCGGAGTGGCAGCGCCACGGTGACCGTCACGGCCGTCGTCGGGCCGCCCCCGGACCCGATCTCGCCCAGCGTGAGCGTCCAGCTCGTCCCGCAGGCAGGCGTCTCCGGGCACCAGCGCGTGAACTTCGCGCTGCCGATGCCACCGGGCCACCTCCAGGACCCGGCACTCATCCGCATCGCAGCCGTGCCCGGGAGCGGTACCGAGCTGCCCGCCGCCCGACGCGTCCTCGCGAGATGGCCCGACGGGTCGATCCGCTCGGTCCAGATCCAGGTCGACGTCGACGTCTCGTCGACCACGGCGCTCGACATGGAGGTCGGCGCGGCCACGACTGCCGGATCGCTCGCCCTCGTGAACGTCGCCGACACCCTGGTCGCTGCCGATGGGACCACGGGGCCCAGGGTCTGGGCGGTCCTTCCTTCGAGGTGGCTCGCCTCGAGCCAGGCAGTGGGTCCGGTCGTGGAGCAGTCCGCGATCGCCGGAACCCCGCTCGACGCCTGGGGTGGCGTCTGCGACTACGCGAGGTGGGACGTCGCTGCATTCCTCGCCCAGGCCGCTGGTCGGGAGGCCTGGCTCTTCGACCGCCCCACGGCGATGTACCTCGGGTACGCCATGACCGGCGCGAGGGTGGCCCTCGAGTCCGGCTACCGCGAGGTGGCCATGTACCGAGCGGGCATCACGGGGACCGGCACCGCGACACGGATCGGCGTCCCGACCGCGGCGGACGACCTCAAGTACCACTACACCCAGGGGCTCGCGATTCACTACCTGTTGACCGGAGACGACCGCTTCCGTGAGGCTGCGGAGAACGTCGCCATCCGGGCCCACGAACTGTGGGCCAGCCCGGGCTACGCGGGCGGCGCCGACTTCTGGACCGAGCGGCACGCCGGCTTCGGGTTGCTCGCCTACGAGTGGGCGGCCGCGGTCAGTGACGACCGTGCGTCCACCTTCGCACCATGGGCCGACGAGGCGGTCGCCGCCTACCTCGCCATGCAGGCCGTCGGCGCGAACGCCTGGGAGCCCGATGCACGCTGCTTCGCCCACAGCGCCGAGGCCCACGGGGAGAGCTACGGCTACGTCGGCTGCAGCCCGTGGATGAGCGCCATCCTCGCCGATGGGCTCGACGCCTACGCGCGGCGCGTCGGTGGGGCCGGGGCTGCCGCGGCGCGACAGGGTCTCGTGTCGCTCGGCCAGATGATCGCTCGCCACGGCCGCGACGCCATCGGCCGGCCGTACTACTGGATGGGCGCGGGGGTGACCGCCGCCGAGGCCGATCCGTACGACGAGCACTGGGGCGAGTCGGCTTACGTCGTTGGCCTCGCCTGGCACTGGGGCGGCCGCGGCAGCGCCGATCTCCGTGCCGCCGCCCTGGACCTGATCGACGGCCTCCGCACCCGGGGCGAAGCTGGACAGCTCCGCAGCTTCAACTGGCAGTGCCGCTCCGCCCCCATGGCGGCCTACTACCTGCGCCAGTAGTCGCTCTGGTCGGCCCGCTCTCAGTCGACCGGAAGGTTGGCCTTCCGGAGGAAGGGCCCCCACCGCGCGTCGCCATGAAGGCTGCGCAGGGCCGGGTTCACGTTGGCGTGGCGCACGTTCGACTCTTGCTGGGCGAGCGAGCGCTCGAGCCACTCGAAGGCGCGATCCCGATCTCCGAGCCAGGCGAAGACCGTCGCGATCTCGTTGGCGCCGCCATTCGGATTCAGCGCGATGAGCCTGCCCAGCGTGGCCCTCGATTCCTCGGTCTGGCCGAGCAGGAACTGCGCGACGGCCCTGACGTCCATGCTTTCGTTCGGGCGCTCCGCGCCGATCAGGGCGAGGGCCTCGGCCGGCCTGTTCGAGCGGACCAGGTTCCAGGCCAGCGCGCGCCTGGCCGGGACGTGCCCCGGCGAGATCGTCAGCGCGCGCTCGAGCGCCTCGCGTTCCCGCGCGATGTCGTCGTCGTCCCGGTAGACGGTGGCCAGGGACCACCAGGCCCACGCGTTCAACGGCTCGAGTTCCGTGGCCCTTTTCGCGGGAGCGATGGCCTCCTTCCGGCGTCCCACCGCGCTCAGGATGCGGGCCCGTGCGCTCTCCACCCTCCAGGCATTGGGGTCGAGCACGAACGCCCGCTCCATGTCGGCGAGCGCGCCGGGAAGATCTCCCTCGAAGTAGAACCGGACCCAGCCGTGGGCGTATGGCCCCTGGCCGAGGTTGGGGTCGAGTTCCGTCGCCCGCTCGGCGGCTTCCCTGGCGCGTCGCCGCCGGTCCGGGTTCGGCTTTCCGCCCATCGTCTCGAGGTTCAGGTAGGCAGCGGAGATCTGCGCCCAGGCCGGCGCGTACGTGGGGTCGAGCGCCAGGACCTTCTCGTAGGCCGCGAGGGCGCGCACGGTGTCGTCCAGGGTCCCTCGCCGCATGAAGTCCTGCCCGAGCAGGTACTCGTTGTAGGCATCCATGCTGGTCGTCCTCGTGACCTTCGGCGAGGTGGATCCGGCACGGAGGACCTTCACCTCGAGCGCCTGGACCACGTCCCGTGAGATCTCGTCCTGGATCGCGAAGACGTCGGCGAGGTCGCGGTCCAGGGTCTGCGACCAGAGGTGAGCGCCATCGCTGGCCCGGATGAGTTGCGCGGTCACCCGGACCCGGTTCCCGCCCTTGCGGACGCTGCCCTCCAGGACCGTCTCCACTCCCAGCTTCTGGGCGATGACGCGCAGGTCCTCGTTCTTCCCCTTGAACGAGAAGGAGGAGGTCCTGCCGATGACCTTCAGCCCCTCGACCTTCGCCAGCGCGTTCAGGATCTCCTCCGCGACACCGTCGGCGAAGTACTCCTGGTCCTTGTCGGCGCTGAGGTCCTTGAAGGGCAGGACCGCGATGGAGGGGTGGCCGTGCGCGGCGTCGGTCGGTCTCAAGGCGCGATGGACGACCACGCCGACGACCGCCCCACCGAGAAGGACGCCGAGCCCCGCGAGCGTCGCAACGCGACGCATTCGCGCTGGCCGCTCCACGGCGTGGCGTGCTGCCTGGAGAAGGCCCAGCCACGCCTGGCCATCGACGGGCCGGTTCGCCGGGTCGCTGGACGTGGCCTGGGTGACGGCTCGCTCCAGGCTCCGCGGGCGTCGCTCCGCGAGCATGTCGTCGAGCACCCGGCCAGCCGCGTACACGTCCGCCCGCTGATCCACCTCCTCGCCCCGCCTCTGCTCCGGAGCCATGTAGGCCGGGGTCCCTGCGCCGTTCACGCCCTCGGTGCCCAGCAGGTGGGCGAGCCCGAAGTCGAGGAGCTTCACCCGGCCGTCCTCGCAGACGAAGACGTTCGCGGGCTTCAGGTCCCGGTGCAGGACGCTTCGCTGGTGAGCGTGGGCAAGGCCCTTCGCCACCTCCTCGGCGATGCGCAGGGCCTCGGCCTGGGGGATGCGGCCTTCCGCGATCCGCTGCGCCAGCGTCTTGCCCCGGAGGAGTTCCATCACGAGGTAGGGGCCCGCCTGGCTCGTTCCCACGTCGTGCAGCGTCACGATGCAGGGGTGGTCGAGGCGCGCCACCGCCTCGGCCTCCCTCTTGATCCAGTCGGACGACAGGTCGTTCCTGGGCCGGGAAAGGCGAAGCGTCTTCACGGCGACGACCCGGTTCAGCTCGGTGTCGAGCGCCTCGTAGACCGCGCCGAAGCCTCCCCGCCCCACCTCGCGACGGATCTCGAACCGGCCAACGCGGTCCCCGGGCTGCAGCTCTCTCTTCCAGCCTTCGAGGAGGTCCTCGCTCGGGGCCTCGAAGACCTCCTGGAGGAGTCGGGAGAGCGGGCCGGGCTCACCGGCGCTCGTCTCGACCACGGTGTCGCGCTGTTCCTGGCTCTCCGCCAACGCGAGCCCCCCCCAGGTTGGTCCATGGAGGCTAGCAGGGGGCCACCGAGGGTGTCATCCGGGCCTCCCCGAGTCTGCAGGCGCGACCGGCAACTCCACGTGGAAGGTCGAACCCTTGCCGACCTCGCTCTTCAACGAGATGGCTCCACCGTGCGCGATGACGATGGCGCGGGAGATCGCGAGCCCCAGTCCTGCTCCGCGTCCTTCTCCCGCCCGGCGCGTCGTGTAGAAGGGCTCGAAGATCCGGTCGAAGTCCTTCTCCGGGATGCCGACACCGTGGTCGATGACCTCCAGGCACGCCATGCCCGGCGAGCCCGGACCGACCCGGACGACGACCTCCCCACCGCTCTTCGCGCTCGCCCTCGCGGCGTTGGTGATCAGGTTGTGGACGACCTGTTCCAGCTGGCCCGACGCGGCCATGACCTCGGGGGCTCCCCTGTCCTCCACCTGGATGCTCCCGGACTGGCCCATCGAGGTCGGAAACCACCGCATCGCGCCCTGCACGACGTCGGTGAGCCGGACCAGGGTTCGCTTCGGATTGGGATTCGCGAAGGTCGCCATGTCCTTCACGATCTGCGCGATGCGCTGCCCGCTCTCCTGGGCCTCCGCCAGTGCCTCGATGGCCTCGTCCAGATCCTTCAGACGATGGTCCGGGTCGGTGGGAATCTTGGCCTGGATGGCATCCCTCGCCCCCCTGGCCAGTTCCAGGGCCAGTCCCTGGTTCGCTAGCGTGGCGGCAAGCGGATTGTTGATTTCGTGGGCGACGCCTGCCACCAGGGTGCCCATGGCGGCGAGACGTGACGCCTGTGCGAGATCGCCCTGCAGGCGGCGGGCCTCGGAGATGTCGATGAGGGCGCCGACGTAGCTCGTGACGATTCCGTTCTGATCCCGGACCGCCGTCCCGAAGCCTCGGACCCAGGTTTCCTGTCCGTCCCGGCTGCGGAGCCGGTACTCACCGGAGAACACCTTCTCGGAGGAGATGGCGTCCTGCCAGAGCCGGGTCACGCGCTCGCGGTCCTCCGGGTGGATGGCCTTGCCTGCATTGGCCCCGAAGGCTTCCGACTCGGAGAGCCCGGTGATCTTCAGCCACGTCGGACTGACGAACTGCATGTCGCCGGTCGGCCCCACCTGATAGATGCCGATCGGGAGCTCGTTCGCCAGTTGACGGAAGCGGTGCTCGCTCTCCCGGAGCGCCTCCTCGGCTCGCTTCCGCTCGGTGACGTCGCGGTTGTTCACGACGAAGCCGCGAACCGACGGGACCGCGAGCATGTTGGTGACGCTGGCGTCCAGGAGCGCCCAGGAGCCATCGGCGCGGCGTACCCTCACCTGGACACGCTGCGTCGAGCCAGGGTCCCGCATGGCGGCTGCGAGCGCCTCCATGGCCTTGGGCGCGTCGTCGGGGTGGTTGAACGCGAAGGCCGAACGCCCGATCACCTCGGACGGGGAGAGCCCCATGAGCGACTGGAAGGCCGGGCTCACGAAGGTGAAGTTCCCCTTCTCGTCCACCACCATGGTGACGTCCGACGACCGTTCGATGAACGCCCTGAACCGCTCCTCGCTGGCAGCGAGGGCCTCCTCCAGTCGCTTGGCCTCGGAGACATTCGAGAGGGCCATTCGCACCTCTCGGTCCACGCCTCCGGCCCCATGGAGGTCACAGACGAGGTGCGCATCGAAGGTCGTCCCGTCCGCGCGATCGAGCGGCAGGTCCAGGGTGCCGTGGCTGGATTCCGCCTGCCCCAGCGAGGCGAAGAACCTGTGCCAGTGGTCGGAGTGCTCCTGGCTCATCCGCCCGGAGAAGGGGCGCTGCAGGAGCTTCTTGCGCTCGATTCCCAGGAGCGTGGCGGCCGTCAGGTTGGCCGCCGTGATCACACCCTTCGCGTCCAGGGTGAGGTAGCCGACCGGCGCGAAGTCGTAGAGATCCACGAGTCGTTCGTGGGCCTTCGCGAGCTCGATCCGCTCCAGGCGAAGCTCCTCGTTCTGCATCTCCAGCTCGACCTGGTGGACCTGGAGATCGTGCAGGAGAGCGGACGAGGGTTGGCCCGAAGCCTCGACCTTCGGGTCGCGGGTGAGCCGAACTTCCGCTTCCGCCCGCAACTTCTGGCGGTCATCGGTCCTGATGGGCTTCTTGACCAGGTCTCGCTCCCCGGGTGGTTGGCGCCACCCCCTGCATTGGAATGCTCTCACTTTCGGCCAGACGCGTGCGAACCGAATTTGCGTGCCCCCAATTGGGCGGGGGCGGGAGTGGTCGATGACCTCCGTCCCGCACGGCGTGACCCGGCCGGTCCTCGGATTAGGAACCCTGGAAAGGTCCGGAGAGGAGCGCACGATGAGCGACGACCAGGTGGCACCCGAGACGAAAGGTATCGCGGTGAAGTTGCTCACGACGATGGACCTTGGCCCCGAGATCGAGGGCATGGCAGGACGCCAGCTCCGAATGCGCATGGTGACCATCGAGCCCGGAGGGGTCTTCGGCCCGATTCACGATCACAAGGACAGACCAGGCACCGTCTACATCCTGCAAGGAACGATCACCGACCATCGAAACGGGGTCGCCACGGACTACGGGCCGGGAGTGGGCTGGCCCGAGGACAGGAACACCACGCACTGGCTCGAGAACAGGGGAACGATTCCGGCAGTGGAGATCTCGGTCGACATCGTCAGGCGAGAGTGAGCAGCATCGCCACTCGGCCATCCGATCGCCAGGAACTGGAAACGCCGGCAAGCGGAAATTGATCGGGAGTCCCCGTGCATTCCACGGAAAGCGAAATATGGCCCCGAACAAGGCCAAGTACGAGGCGTTCATGAAGGAGTGGGGCGAGGCCCGCCAGAAGGACTCCAAGGAACTCGCGCAGAAGGTCTACCCCACCCTCCGCAAGATCACCGGGCAGTACGACTTCCGCGAGGTCACCGTGAAGTAGTCGGGCGGCGGGCCCGGTGGCGCTTGATCGCAGGGGCTGGATGATTAGAGAGGTGGCGAGGTGGTCTTGGGACTCCTGGTTCCGTACGACCCGAGGAAGCCGCACGCCTTCACGGGAGCGGATCACGAATTCGGTCTCGCGAGCTTCCTTTGCCCCATTTGCGCGCAGCCGCTCTTCGGCGAGGACGGCGCGTACGGCGACCCCTGCGTCCACGTTCTGCTGACCTTCAATGATTCCGGGGCAATCCGCTACCGCGACGACGCCGTCCGACGAATGGTCGTCCAGTCGCAGGAGGACGCACGCGGGGCGGGCGGGGACGCCATGGAGTCACTCCGAGAGGAGCTGGGCCCAAACGTCATCTTCTTCGAGCTGCACGACCAGCCACCGGGCCAAGCAGAACCCCATTTCGTCACGTTCGTCATCGATCTCGCCGGGTCTCCCCCGTCCATCGGGCTCCCGGAACTGCACTGAACTGGTTTGGGCTCGGGCGTGGCAAGCCCGGCTCCGTGATGCCGTCATGGCCTGTGCGCTCCACTGAACAAGATGGACGCGACGACGATCGCCCCGAGTCGAGGCGATCGGGTCTCGGAGCAACTCTTGCTCCTTCGGGACCAGAGCAGGGGGCTGGCACAGGAATTCCAGGCCACGGTGCGCGCCACCGCGCTCGCCGACGACGACGCCGTCGATTCCTGGGTTCGTCGGGTGCTGAGGCGAGCGTGATGCTCCGGTACGCGGGACTCGTGAGTCGCGGAGCGGCGCGTGTCGTCGACATCACGCTGCTCGCCGTGCTCCTGGGAGGGACGAGCTGGTTGGCGCAGCAGTTCCTGGCGGTCGACCCTGACCGGTGCCCTCGGGTAATGGGGCGGTGGGACGTGCCCGGCCACCTGTGCCCGTTCCTTCCCTATGTATTTCCGGTGGCCGGAGTGCTTGTCCCGCCGTCCACCGAGCGTCACGGCTACAGAAACTTCCGGACAGCGTCCTCTGCGCTCTTGCGGCGGCAGCACCATCCGTACATCGGCCCAGCGATCACCGACGCGACGCTCTCCACCGTGTACCCAGCGCGTACCTGCACGGCATACGCCTCGGCCTCCCAGCGCATGCGCCATGGGTTCCATCCGATTGGCAACAGGAGGAGGTAGCTCACCCAGAACCAGACCGGATGCTCGGCCTGCTGCCGGACGTGGACCAGTTCGTGCGCAAGGGTCAGCGTGCTTCCCGGCTCCCGCATGAAGATGTGTCGGCCGAAGGTGATGCCAAGCGCCGGGAACCAGGACCAGAGGCGATGGACGGTGTGCGGGATCAGCGGTAGGGCCCTTCGCTGCGCGGGTTCGCTGTGTGTCGGTGATCTTCAAGCCTCGGCAGGAGCGGCAGGCAACTCCACGCGGAACGTCGAACCCTTGCCGACCTCGCTCTCGAACGTGAGCGTTCCTCCGTGGGCCGCCACGATGGCGTGGCAGATGGAGAGGCCGAGCCCGGTTCCACGTGCCGGCCCCGCCGGACGGGTCGTGAAGAACGGGTCGAAGACGCTGTCGCGGATACAAGGGTCGATACCGATCCCGTGGTCGATGACCTCCACCCGGGCCATGCCAGGCAGACCCGGCCCGACCCGGACGATGACCGTGTCCCGCTGCCCCTCCGGCGTGGCCCTTGCCGCGTTCGTGACCAGGTTCACCAGGATCTGTTCGATCTGGCCAGGGGAGGCGATGACGTCCGGGGCTCCGCCGTTCTCCACCTGGATGGCAGCCGAGCGTGCGACGGTCGCGGGCAGCCATCGCAAGGCTCCGTCGATGATGTCCATCAACCGAGCCTGCTGCCGCTTCGCATCGGGCCTCCCGAACACCGACAGGTCCTTCACGATCCGGGCGATCCGCTCGCCACTCGCCATCGCGTCTTCCAGTGCCTCGACAGCGCCGGCGAGGGCGCGTCCGTCGGCGACCCTGTCGACCGACGAGTCACCGAGCAGGCGGTCCCGAACCTCGCGGACCACCTCCAGCGCGATCCCCTGGTCCGCCATCTCGGCAGCGAGCGGGTTGTTGATCTCGTGGGCAAGGCCCGAGACCAGGGTCCCCGTGGCTGCGAGGCGCGACGCCACCGTGAGCTTTGCCTGAAGAGCGCGTGTGTCCGTGATGTCGGTGTGAACTCCCACGAGCCGAAGCGGGGCCCCGCCGGCATCGCGGGCCACGACCTTGGCCCGGAGCCTGGTCCACAGCCATCGGCCATCCTTGTGCTTGAGCCGTTCCTCGCACTCGAAATGCGCGGTCTCGCCCCGAAAGTGGGACTGGGCACCGTCCCAGGCCCGTCGTCGGTCTTCCTGATGGACCAATCTTTCCCAGGTCGCGACAGTGGGCTCCAATTCGCCGAGGTCGTAGCCGAGCATCTCCGCGAAGCGCTTGCTGTACTTCACACGCCCCCCGGGAACGTCCCAGTCGGTGTAGCCGGAGCCAGTGCTTTCGATCACCAAGGAGAGGCGGTCCGTGGTCTCGTGGAGTGCCGTCTCCGCCTCCACCCGAGCCGTGACGTCGAGCACGAGCGACAGAACGCGAGCGACCTTCCCCTCCTCGAAGGTGACCGAGGAGTACCACTCGCAGTGGATGGTCGATCCGTCGGGCCTCCGGTGCTTCCTGGAGTTCACGACGGACCGGATGCCCGTCGCGTCGACCTCTTCCATCGTCCGCCTGACGCCGATCCTTGCGTCGCTGTCGTACCAGGGGAGTTCGTCGACCCGTTTGCCGACCACGTCTTCCGAAGGCCAGCCCAGGATCTCCTGGGCTCGGGCGCTGTACCTCGTGATCCGGTGGTCGCCGGCCCACTCGACCTGGCCCAGCGGACCGAGACGCGCATCGACGCTCGCATGGAGTTCCCTGCGCTCGTCCGTCCCTGAGTTTTTCGGCATGCGCAACCCCCGGGCGATCGGGACAATACATGCTCGCACGCACGAAACGATGCCTGAATGGATTCCGGGGGCGGGCCGATGACGTCCGAGCGAGTTGAAGAAGTGCCTGGACCCGGAATCGAACCAGGGACACCAGGATTTTCCGTCTCGCACCTTGTATCCCGGGGGTCCGTACCCCCAGTCATTCCGCTGCGCTGAAACGGTCTGCGGGCAGCCTCGAGCCCGTGGTGATGGGAGTAGCGTGGGAATGGAGCGTCACGCGTGGGCGGGCGCGACCGGCAACTCCAGGCGGAACGTCGAGCCTTTCCCGAGCTCGCTTTCGACGGTGAGCGTTCCACCGTGGTCGGTGACGATGGTGTGGCAGATCGCGAGTCCCAGCCCCGCGCCCCTCCCGAGCCCCACTCGGCGCGTCGTGAAGAACGGCTCGAAGATGCGTTCTCGGATCTTGGGATCGATGCCCACGCCCTTGTCGATGACCTCAAGGCGAGCCATCCCGTCGCCACCTGGGCCGATCTTGATGAGGATGTCGCCCCGCTTCCCTGGGGGCGTCGCCTTCGCGGCGTTGGTCAGGAGGTTCACCACGACCTGCTCGATCTGTCCGGCCGATGCCAGGACCGGAGGTGCGCCGTGGTCCTCCACCCGGATGTCCACGCTCTGTCCGAGCGCCATCGGCATCCACCGGATGGCGGTGGCTGCGACATCCGCGAGCAGTACCCGAGTTCGTTTCGGGTCCGGGTTCGCGAAGGCCGCCAGGTCCTTCACGATACGCGCAACCTTCTGGCTTCCGTACGTTGCATCCTCCAGTGCCTCGATGATCACGTTCACGTGACGAAGGAGGGGTGCGCTGTCCACCCGTGAGCCATCCTGGAGGCGGCGGTGAAGATCGCGTGCTTCCTCCAGCGCAAGTCCGGCACCCGCTACGTCGGCAGCAAGTGGATTGTTGATCTCGTGAGCGACGCCCGCGACGAGAGTTCCCATCGCGGCCAGTCGGGACGCGAGCGCAAGTTTCCCCTGCAGGGCCTCCCGCTCGATCTCCGCCATCTTCCGGACGGTGATGTCCTGGATCGTGCCGATGAGCTTGAGGGGTTCACCTCCCGGCCCGCGCCGGAGTTCGCCAAGTCCGTGCACCCACCGGGTCTCGCCGTTCCTCCGTTCCACGATCCGGTACTGATGGTCGAATCGGGACCCGCGAGCGAGGAGGTCTGCCAGGTAGAGCCCCATCGAATCTCGATCTTCCGGGTGGACGAGCCGAAGCCAGTCGCTTCCCTTCCGGGGGTAGGTCTGGTCTATGCCGAAGATGGCCTCGAGTGCGGCGGAGCTGGTCCAGCGATCCTCCGTGACATCGAATTCGTAGGAACCGATCCGGGCGATCTCCTGGCTCGAGAGCAGTACCCGCTGGCTCTCCCGCAATGACTCCTCGGAGCGCTTCTGGTCGGTGACGTCGATCGTGTAGCCCGCGAGGAGGACACGGTTCTCGAGGAAGATCGGGAACTTCATGGTGGTGTAGCTCCGTCCGTTCAGCTCCTCGTCCAGGGTCACGCCGCGCCTGCCCGAAACCACGGACCAGTCGTCGGCCGTGATCTTCGCGGCGAACTCGGGAGGGAACAGCTCCTCCATCGGCTTGCCGATCATGCGACTGCCCTGGATGCCGACCATCTCCTGGTAGTTCTCGCTGGCGGCCAGAACGACGCTCCGCCCCGGGCGCACCTCCTTGATGAAGGCGTAGATCGGGGAGTCCTTCACGAAGCGGACGAGCACCTCGTTGCTCTCTCGCCGTGCAAGTTCCGCGGACTTCTGGGCGGTGACGTCGCGATTGATGCCAATCATGCGCCGGGGCGTGCCGTCCGGGTCACGCAGGACAAGGCCATCGGCCTTGATGAAGACCACGCTGCCGTCCGGACGCCTCACTCGGAACTCGGTGTCGAACGGACGCCGACCCGCCAGTGCATCCGCGCTTTCGGAGATGGCGCGCTCGCGATCCTCCGGGTGCAGGCCGCTCTCCCACAGGGCTACCGTCGCAGGAGCCGTCTCGCGGTCCACGCCGTGCATCTCGAACATGCGGTCGTCCCAGACCATCCGGTCGTTCCGGACGTCCCAGTCCCACACCCCGGCTCCGGTGGCGCGTACGGCGAACGCTAGCCGCTCCTCGCTCGCCCGGAGCGCCTCCTCGCTGGATGCCTTTGCCGTGAGCGCCATCCGAAGCTCTTCCGCTTGCCGGGAAGAGCGAATCTCGGCGTTCCGACGGTTGCCTGCGATCACCGAGATGACGAGGCCAACGGCCACGAACACGGCAAGGCCAACGAGGTCCGTGGGATGGGCGAGGTAGATGGTGAAGACCGGCTCGAACAGGGTCAGGTACACACCGACGGCGGACACCACCGTGGCAACGAAGCCCGGGCCGGGGCCGCCGAAGCTCGCGGAGAGCATCACGGCCGCCAAGGGGAGCAAGTACGGCACGGTCAGGTAGTCTGCGACGAGGAGGCGCAACCCCACGGCCACGCCCGCCGAGGCAATGGCGAGCGCGTAGCCCCACCCCCGTCGAATCGGCTCGCGCTGCCGCAGGCGGGAGCCCCGCAAGCCTGACCCTCGGCCTCCGCCAGTACCGCCACTCATGGCTTCCCCCGCCCTGGGATTCTTTCACAGTGGAACCCCCTGACCCGAGCAGATCCGAAACCTGAACCCGACCGAGCAGACTCCGACGGGTAGCCGGGGATCTTCAGGCTCTCCCCGTGTACCCACACGGGTCGCTACCCCCAGTCATTCCGCTGCGCTGAGACGGTTTGCGGGCAGCCTGGAGCGCGTGGCGATGGGAGTACGGTGGGAATGGGAGGGCCCCTCGTTTGACCGTGCATCCGTCAAGGGGTGACGGGCGGCACCTGGGGCCACTCGGGATCCGTCAGGTTGGCGGCCGCTCCCACGAGGGTCTTGGCGCGTCGAGGATACGCTCGAGGCGGTGGTCGGCGCCATGGCGGAGCAGCCGGGGCCTGGGCGTGCGTACCCGCTGGACCCGAGTTGCCCTGAGTGAGTTCGGGGTTTGCAGCGCACGGGACGCACCGACCCGTGCCAGGTTGGGTTGACGCCTGATGTACGTCACGCCCTGGCAGGGACGGCAGGCAACTCCACCCGGAACGTCGATCCCTTGCCGAGCACGCTCGTGACCGTCAGGGTACCGGCATGGGCCGCGACGATCGAATGGCTGATGGCGAGGCCCAGACCCATCCGCTTCCCGGCGACGCTCCTTCGCATGAAGGGGTGGAAGATGTGCTCGAGCGCGGAAGGGACGATGCCGGCCCCGCGGTCGATCACGTCGATGCGCGCCATACCGGGAGCGCCCGACCCGATCTGGACGGTGACCTTGCCACGGTCTCCTGGATTCGTCGCCCTGGCCGCGTTGGTGACCAGGTTCACGATCACCTGTTCGATCTGGCCAGCAGAGGCCGAGACCTCCTGGTCGGCGAGATTCTTGATCTCGACGGTGGCCACCTCGGTGACGCTGCGGGGCAGCCAGTGGATGGCCTGGCTCACCACGTCGAAGAGCCGAACCCCGATC
This sequence comes from uncultured delta proteobacterium, assembly GCA_963818535.1. Taxonomy (GTDB): domain Bacteria; phylum Myxococcota; class Myxococcia; order Myxococcales; family Anaeromyxobacteraceae; genus CAIOAK01. The sequence continues at coordinate 480,465 of CAWFSM010000001.1, forward strand.
CGCCCCGGGGCAGACTCCGCGTAGCTCGCCAGTTGCTTCACGATGCCCGTGAGCCCTCGACCGTCTGCCTGTGCATCCTCCAGCGCCTTGATCATCTCGCCGACGACCTGGAGCGCAGTGTCCCGGCTGAAAGCGCCGCCCTCTTGGAGCCGTTTCCTGGCCCCGCGTGCCAGGTCGAGGGCGATGCCCTGATCCAGGATGCTGCTGGTGAGTGGGCGCTCGAACTGGTGCGCGGCGCTCGCGGCCAGCGTGCCGATGGAAGCGGTGCGCGACGCCAGGGCGAGCTGCATCCTGAGGAAGTGGTTCTCGGTGATGTCCACGATCGCGCCGACGTGGCCGAGGACCGCGCCGCCCGGATCGCGAAGCGCAGCGACGTGCCCCTGGATCAGGAGGACCCTCCCATCCGGTGGATGGAGGCGATACTCGCTGGCGAGCACGCCGCCCAGTGCGAGGGCATGGGACCACTCCCGCCTGAGGCGCTCGCGATCCTCCGGGTGGACGGAATCCCTCCAATCGTCCCCTGGCTGCGCTCTCAGCAGTTCGCCAGCCACGGCGTTGAGGTAGACGTATCGCCCATTCGCGTCCGCCTCGAAGATGCCCACCGGGGCTTCGCTGGCCAAGGCGCGAAAGCGGGCCTCGCTCCTCCGGAGCAGTCGCTTGCTCTCGACGTTGTCGAGCGCGATGGCGGCCTGGTCGGCGAAGGCGGAGAGGACCTCCTCATCGTCCGAGGCATCCCCCCCCAGGGACGCCTTTCTGTAGACGGCCAGGATGCCCCGCAGCCCGGCCTTGCCGATCACCGGAGCGCCCACGAACCCGTCCTCGCCCTTCAAGCCGAGCCGGGAGCGGAGGTCGGCGTCGAGGTGCTCGGAGAGCGGAACCGCCATATCCGCTGCCAGGACCGGATAGAACCCCGTCGAGCGGACCACCCGGGCGAGCCCGTCGTCCCCCGCGAGGAGGAGCAGGCACGCGGTGGCGCCGGTGATGTCCGCCGCGCGCTCCACCACCAGGCGCAGGATCTCGGCCTGGTCCTCCGCGCTCGCGATGGCGCGGTTGACGGCGAGCACCGCCTGGAATCGCTGCCGCTTTTCCACGGGTCACCCCACCTCGATCCCGTCCTCGGCGATCCGCAAAGCGTGACGCCGGCCGTCGTGCCGGCTCCCGCGGCTCTTGATGATGCGGATGGTCCGGGTGAGGTCGTCCCCGAGCAGCATCTCCAGCACCAGGATGTTGTCGCTCATGTAGGAGACCTCGGAACCGGTGAGCCCGCGCCCCGGGAGCATCCCCGCCGTCTCGAGCAGCAGCATGGCGGTGACGTTCCGGACCGCCAGCGCCTGGGTGAGCGAGTAGAGGAAGTCGCGGTAGCGGAGCACGTCTCGTGCCGACTTCTCCAGGTCGCTCACCGCGTCGATGACGACCCTGCGGATGCCGCCCCTCTCGATCCGCTGCAGGATCTCGTGCGCAACCGCGTCGACCTGGAGCTCGACCGGGGACGTGTAGAAGTGGTCGATCGCCCCCTTGCGGACCATCTGCTCGGGCTTCCACTGGAGGGAGGTCATCATGCGCGCGAGCTGGATGGGGTTCTCCTGGAAGCTCGCGAGGAGCCCCGGCTCCCCGTCCTCCACCCCGGCCTTGAGGAAGTGCAGCCCGATGGACGTCTTGCCCGCGCCGGAGGGTCCGGCGACCAACGTCGCCGTCCCGCGCAGCCATCCCGTCGCCACCATCTCGTCGAGGTGGGTGATGCCGCTGCGGACCCGCTCCAGCGTGGGCTTGTAATCGGCAGGGAGACCGGGCGTGACGAAGCGCCGGAACGCCCGGAGCCCGCCCTTGTCGAGGTGGAAGGGGTGGTCACCGCTGAGCGACGCGCTCCCCCGCAGCTTCAGCACCCGCAGGAACCGCTCGTCGCGGGTGCCGCGCTGGGTCCGCACCAGGTCGACGATGCCGTCGGCCACGGCGAACTCGGGCAGCGCGCTCAGCATCTCCGACGAGTACTCCCCCACCCAGAAGGTCGTCGTGTCGTAGGCAGAGAGCATCCCGCCGATGGCGTCGAGGGTCCTTCGCCAGGCGCTCCTGTCCGGCATGAGGTCCGCGAGCGCCTTGAACGAGTCGACCACCACGATCTTCGGCCGGTACCGGGTGAGGAGTTCCTGGAAACGCTCCGGCATGTGCTCCGGCTCGCTGAGCACGTTCTCGCCGATGTACTCGTAGACGATCTCGGTCCCGAGCTTCTCGGGCACCGTGAAGCCGAACTCCTGGAGGAAGCCGACCAGCTTCTGCATCGGCTCCGAGAAGGTGGCCACGTAGAGGATGGGGCGCCCTGGAGAGGCGTTCGTGAAGCACATCTGCTCGGCCAGGATGGTCTTGCCGGTGCCCGGCGAGCCCATCAGGACGTGGATTCCGTTCGCGGGGAACCCGCCGCCCAGGATGGCGTCCAGCTCGTCGTTGCCTGTCTTGAGGCGGTTCATGATCGGGCCTCGCTCCCCTTCGTCAGCAGCTCATTCACGGTCTCGACCAGACGGGCGTCATCGAGCGGCTTCTTGAGAAAGGCGTCGGCCCCGGCGTCGAGGGCTCGTTGCTCGGCGGAGAGGATGCTCAACACGAGGACCCGGACGTGCTTCATGGCGGAGTCCGACCGGATGGTCCGGCAGACGCTCAAGCCGTCGAGCCCCGGGAGCAGGATCTCGGTGATCACGATGCGGGGCTTGAGGACGAGCGCTCTCTCCAGCCCCTGCACCCCGCTATCGGCGAACTCGACCGCGAAGCCAGCTTGCTCCAGGAAGAAGCGCTCCAGCTTCTTCACGTGCGGGTCCCGCTCGACGACCAGGATGAGCGCGTTGTCGGTGACGACTGATGGTGCCAAGGAGGTCCCTTCGCTGTCGGGCCGGGACGCGGAATCTCTCCTCGCTCTCGGAACCTTCACCCTAACACCGCGAGCCGAAATGCTGGCCCGTGGGGAGATCGTTTGTCACCGGGACAATGCGGCCCGGACGCGGACGGATGAGTCGGATGGCAGGCGGAATGGAGGAGCTTCGTTTCACCCAGCGAGGAAATGCAAGAAGACCCGGAATCAAACCAGGGACACGGGGATCTTCAGTCTCGCACCGTGGGACCCGGGTGACCGTACCCCCAGTCATTTCGCTGCGCTGAAACGGTGTGCGGGCAGCGTGGAGCGCGTGGCGATGGGAATAGGGGGGGAATGGAGAGGGCGACGAAGCGCTCTCGTCAGTCCACCGGCAGGTTCATCTTCCGGAGCAGTTCCCGCCAGCGCCTGCTTCAGTTCGATGTCCATCGTGTAGTCGCCCCCGCTTCGAAGGAACCCGTGACTGGGTCTCCTGAGACGGGCGCCAGAATGGCTTTCAAGCGGCCGAGTGGCGACTACATCTGGGGACAGCGCGCCTGGGCTAGCGACGTCCCGGGAAGCCTCACGTCCGAGGGGCCGACCCGAGGACTGCTCGCACTCTCGCGAGGAGTTCCTCCGGTGAAAAGGGCTTCCCGATGAAGTGCGTGTTCGGCTCTCGGAGCCCTTCGAGGGTTACCGCGTCGTCCGTGAACCCGGACATGAAGAGCACCGGCAGATTCGGATGGAAGGCCCGGAGGCCAACGGCGACTTCGCCGCCAGAGAGCCCGGGCATGACCACGTCCGTGACGAGCAAGTGGAGTCGTCGGATGTCCCCCACCTTGAGGTCCAGTGCCTGGCGTCCCTCCCTTGCCATGAGTACCTCGTAGCCCGCGTTCCGAAGGGTCCTCCCTGCGGCCTCCAGAACGGAGGGCTCGTCGTCGACGACGAGCACCGTCTCCGTGCCAGGGGACGGGCGCTTCTCGGCGCCGCTCACCCCCGAGAGCCGCACCGAAGCGTCGGCGCGGGGCAGGTAGACCTCGAACGCGCTTCCTTGCCCCGGCTCGCTCCGGACGGCGATGAAGCCCTTGGACTGGGCAACGATGCCGTGGATGGTGGCAAGACCCAAGCCCGTCCCCTGGCCGCGCGGCTTCGTGGTGAAGAAAGGCTCGAAGAGGTGCGCCCTGACCTCCGGGGGGATTCCGATGCCGGAATCCCTCACAAGCAACTTAACCCAGCTTCCTGGCCGCAACTCGGGGTCAAGGGCGGCGTCGGCAGGAGTCAGGTTCACGTTCCTGGTCTCGATGTTGAGGGTTCCGCCCCTGGGCATGGCGTCGCGAGCGTTCACCGCCAGGTTCATGAGCACCTGCGACGCCTGCCCAGGGTCGCAATGGGTCAAGCCGAGGCCGTCGTGAAGCGCCACGACGACTTTCACGTCCTCGCCGAGTGTACGCCTGAGCAGGTTAAGGGTGTTGGCCACGACGTCGTTCAGGTCGAGCGGAACGGGCGCGACGACCTGCTTGCGAGCGAAGAGAAGTAGCTGCCGGGTAAGATCTCGGGCGCGGTTGGTAGCATCGTCCACGTCGTCGACGAGGTCGCTAGCGATGGGGGTTTTCGCCTCGGCAGCGGCCCGCATCTCGCTCACAGCGGCCATGATGACCGTCAGGAGGTTATTGAAGTCGTGCGCGACGCCTCCGGCGAGCCTTCCGACGCTCTCCATCCGCTGCGCATGACGGAGTTGCTCCTCCGTCTGACGTTGGACGGTCACGTCCCGGACGTTCAAGACCACGCCGTCGACGGCCCGGTTGTGTAGCAGGTTGCGTCCGGTCACCTCGATGACCCGCCACGAACCGGCTCCGTCGAGGAGGCGCACCTCGACCCGGCCAGTGGCGTCCGGCGCGGCCAGGACGTCCGTGAGAACCCGAAGGCACTGCTCTCGGTCGTCCGGGTGGATGAAATCCAGGCCAACTTCACCTTCGACCTGGGCCACGTTGAGCCCCACGACCGATTGGGCGTTGGCGCTGAGGAACTTGACCCTCGCCTCTCTGTCGATGACCACGAGAACGTCGGCGCTGTTCGATACGAGGGCCATGAGACGCTCTTGTGCGCGGCGCACCTCCGTCACGTCGACGAAGGCGCCTACGGCGCCGAAGGTCTTCCCTTCTGCGTCCCGGAGCGGTGTGGCATTGCCAAATAGGTGCGTGGTCGTCCCATCCTGGGCGACGACGTCCATTTCGTAGCCCGTGACCTCCCGACCCCCGAATGCGGCCATCTGGACGGGAAGAAGTTCGGGGGGGATTTCTGTCCCTCCCCTCATGAAGCGGATGGACTCCGGAACCTCGCCCGCCGGCGCGGACTTGGAAGCGTTCGCGGTCTCGTTGAGGCCGAGCAACCTCATCCCGAACGGATTGCCTTCAATCCGTCGAGCGTCGGGGTCGCGCGTGATGAACACTCCGGCCGGGACGGCCTCCAGAACCGCCTTCAACTCGGCAGCCAACTTCTGGGCCTGGTCGCGTTCGAGGCGAAGGCCCCTGTCTCGTCCTGTGAGAAGCCTGTTCGAGGTTGCCTTCCTTCGGTACGCCTCCACGCCGATGGCGATGGAGAACCCCATGCCCGCGAACAGTGCGAGCCCCAGAGAGTCGGAGGTCCGGGCGATGGCAAGTTGTCCCATCGGTTCAAGGTAGAAGTAGTCGGCGAGCAGTGCGTGAGATGAGTGTCGCGAGCACGCCAGCCCCTAGCCCGCCGAAGCCCGCCGCCACGAACACTGCCGGGTAGAACAAGATGTACGGGAGCGGCACCGACCGAGCGATGGTTACCTTGAGGGCGAAGGCGACCAAAACCGCCGCCAACGCGATGAGGTAGCCCCGGAGGAACCTCGTAACGGGTACCGTCTCTTGACTCGCGTTGACCGATTCAGCCACGTGGCCCCGCCACCCTCATGCACGCCCCCTACACGGGACGCGGTGCTTGATGATGACAGCGGGGCGACGGGACCACCAGCGCCAAGGCGAGCGCCCGTCGTATCCTTCTCGTGCTCAGAATCGGTGGGAATGGAGCCTCGACTGGTCGCGCCAGCGGCTCGGTCCATCGCGTCGCATCTCCCCTCACCTCTCGCTGCACTGCTCCCGAAAAGCACAAGACCCGCCACCCCTTGCGGAGTGGCGGGCCACGGATGTACGAGCGAGTTGAAGAAGTGCCTGGACCCGGAATCGAACCAGGGACACGGGGATTTTCAGTCCCCTGCTCTACCAGCTGAGCTATCCAGGCGTGCAGCGCGGCCGCCCTTGCGGGCTGCCGAGGGGGGCTGTTTTACGATCGCCGCCGCGGGGACGCAAGCCCGGAGCGCCGGGGCGCCCCCGCCTGCCTCTTTTGGGAAACATCTGGCAGGTCCGGGCGTTAAGCCTCCGTCCCCCAGAAAAAGGAAGGCAACGGCATGCGCTTGTGCTCGACGATCCTCGCCCCGGTCCTCTCCATCGCCCTCGTGGCGTGTGGACGATCGAGCCCAGCCGCGCCGGCGGCCGAGATCGAGCAGCTGCGCGTCCTCGCGACCGGCGTCGTCGCCTCGACGGAGGCGTACGTCGCGCGCGCCGAGGCCATGGCCGACCGCGCCGCGTGCCGGACGGCCCGGGCCACCTACGACGCGCAGGTGCGCCCCCGCATCGAGGGCATGGTCGCCCTCGCGCCCAAGGTGGACCGGTGGCTGCAGGCCAGGGGCCCGGACGAGCACGCCGACACCGGGTGCGCGGCCGCCACCATGCTCGACGAGCTCGAACGGCACCTGGGCATCGCCTGCAGCTTTCCCGACCTGGCGGCGAACAGGACCGAGGCGGTGAAGCACCTCGAGGCCATGGATCGATGGGCCGGACCTCGAGGTCGCGCGCGCCGCGGAAGCCGCCGCGGCCATGGCCCCCGGCGCGGAGGAGCGCGAGGAGGGCGGTCCGCGCTGCGTCCGCTTCAGCGACGGGACCGAGATGTACCTGCCGTGAGCCACAAGTGCCTCGCCTGGGGCGGGGCACTAGGTCTTGGGCACGGCGGTGAGCACGGCGCGGCCGTCCCGCACCGCCACCTTGAACTCGACCCGGCTGGCCTTGAACCTCGCGGCGATCTCGGGGGCCTGCTTGTTCACGGTTCGTGACAGCGACTCGAAGGTCACCTTGGAGACGTCCTCGTTGCAGCTCCGCTTGGCCGCCAGGAACGACTCGTAGAGCACGCGCAGCTCGGCGTCGCTCATGGCGGCGGCGGGAGCCCTCTGGGTGGGCAGCGGCGGCGGGCGAGCCGGAACCGGAGCGGGCGACACCGGGGCGGGGGCGGCGGCCGTCGCCTCCGGCGGCGCGCCGGGCTCGCTCGCCGGGCCGGTCTCCGGCGCCTGGCCGCGCTCGGCCGCCTTCTTCCGGGCCTTGAGCACGTCGCGACGGTAGGTGCCGGCTTCCTTCTCCCGCGCCGAGCGCAGCCAGAGCCGCTCGTAGGACAGGTACCGCGCGTGAAGGGCCTGGATGCGGAAGCGGAGGCCGGAGTTGCGGGTGAAGGCGTTCTTGAGCCGGGCGATGGCGCGCTTCAGGTCGTCGCGACGGCGGGACGGCTCCATGCGCTCGGCGCCGATGAAGTACATCTCGTACTTCACCTTGATCTCCTCGAGCTCCTCCTCGAGGGACCCGAGCACGTCGGCGAGCTGCTCGTTGGCGAGCTTCTCCTTGCCGCTCTCCCATTCGGGCGGGACGTTCCCCGGCGTCCCCCCGATGCGGGGAGCGCCGGGCTTCTTGGGGGGCAGCGCCACGCCAGGAGTCTAGTCCCTACCCCGGCAGCGCCGCCACGGCCTTCCGCGTGGCCCGGCTCGCCACCACCCAGATGACGACGCCGGTCGCGAAGATGCCGATGGAGGTCCACTGCCCGGCGCCGAGCCCCATGTAGACGCCACGCTCCACGTCGCCGCGGAAGGTCTCGGTGACGGCGCGCAGCACCGCGTAGAGCATGAGCCAGGCGGCCATCACCTGGCCGTTGAAGCGCTTGCGGGGCCGCAGCCAGATGGCCAGGAAGGCGAAGAGGAGGAGCTCCCCCAGCGACTCGTAGAGCTGCACCGGGTGGATGGGGAGCGTGTGGAGGTGGTCGGCATCGATGAAGCGGGCCGGGTTCACCCGGGCGGCCATCGACTGGAAGGCCAGCGACTCCGGGGGGAAGCGGGCCGCCCAGGGAAGCGCGGGATCGCAGCTCCGGCCCCAGCAGCAGCCCGCCGAGAAGCACCCGATGCGCCCCATGAACTGGCCGAAGGCCACCGAGGGGATGAGCGTGTCGGCCCAGGGGAGGAAGGGGATCTTCTTCACCCGCAGGTACAGGGCCGCGGCCAGCGCCGCCGCGATGAACCCTCCGTAGAAGACCATCCCGCCCTCCCAGAGGGCGAAGAACCGCGGGATGCGGCCGAAGCGGGTGGTCACCATGGCGTTCGACCCGAAGTAGTCGCCCCAGTTCACCAGGATGAAGTAGATCCGCGCGCCCACGAGCGACGAGACCAGGATCCAGAAGGAAACGTCGCCCACCTGCTGGGGGTCCTGGCCCTGTCGCGCCGCCTCCTTCTGGGCCAGCCAGATGGCGGCCACGAAGGCCAGCGCCAGCAGGACGCCGTAGGTGTGGAGGGGCACGCGAATGGTCTCGTCGAGGACCCCGGACCGCCAGGCGGCCAGGAAGGCGACGAGCAGCGCGCCCAGGGTGGCCTTGTCGGCCCAGAGCGCCTCGCCCCAGGAGACCTTCTTTCCCTCCTTGGCTGCGTGCTTCCGGAAGGAGAGGGCGCGGGTGCCGACCACGGCGAGCGCGATGCCCACCGCGACCACCCAGGTCCACGCCGGCGAGACCACGATCTGGAAGAGGACGGGCAGCATCAGCGACCTTTCGCCCGCTTTTCGTCGGGATGGAGCAGGATCATGGCCACTCCGACCACGATGAGCGAGTCGGCCAGGTTGAAGATGGGCCAGTAGAGATCCGGCCGCTTCCACCAGTGCCACTGCACGAAGTCGATCACGTAGCCGCGCGCCAGCCGGTCGATCAGGTTCCCGACCGCGCCGGAGAAGACGAAGGACAGGGCCACCTGCATCCAGCGCTGGTCATCGCGGAGCTTGCGGAAGTACCAGAGGATGAAGGTCAGCGCGGCGATGGTCATGACCACGAAGAAGCCGTGCCGGAAGCCGGCCGGCAGGTCGCGGAGCATGCCCCAGGCCGCTCCCGGGTTCTCGGCGTACGTCATCCGCCACATGGGGTCCCAGACGACGTGGGGCGGGCGCGCCATGGCCTCGAGGTGCTTCGCCTCGTAGAAGACCTTCACCCTGGAGGCCGTGGTGGTCGCTCCCAGGCGCGGGAAGGTCCAGGTGAGCCTGTCCACCGCCAGGAACTTGGTCCACTGATCGCCCACCACCATCACGACGAAGATGGCGGCGAGGAGCGCCCATCTGGATCCACCGCTCCTCATGCCAGGGCCGCCGTGCACTTCGCGCAGAGCGTGGGATGGGCGGGGTCGCGGCCGCGGTCCTCGGCGAAGACCCAGCAGCGGTCGCACTTCTCGCCCGGGGCCCGCTCCACCTTCACGCCCAGTGGACCAGGCGCGAGGAGCACCTTGGAGACGATGAGGAGGAAGGGCAGCTCGTCGGCGGCGTCGCGCAGGAGCGCCAGCGTGTCCCCCTCGGCCGTGATGGTCACCTGGGCCTCGAGGCCGGAGCCGATGAGCTTGTCCTTGCGGGCCAGCTCGAGCGCCTTCATGGCCTCGGCCCGCACCGCGAGCAGCCGGCCGTAGCGATCGGTGAGCGCGGCCGCGTCGGCCGGAGCCGGCCGCTGCGGGAAGCCGGCCTCGAAGACCGAGTCCGCCGGCCGGCCGGGGAGGTACTTCCACGCCTCGTGCGCCGTGAAGGAGAGCACCGGCGCCAGCATGCGGAGCAGGTCCTGGGCCACCATGTGGAGGAGCGTCTGCGCGCTGCGCCGCGGCTTGCCGCCGGTGCGGGCCGTGTAGAGCCGGTCCTTCACCACGTCGAAGTAGACCGACGACAGGGTCACGGACACGAACTCCATGGTGGCGTGGTAGGCCACGTGGAACTCGTAGTCGGCGTAGGCCTTCGCCACCGTGTCCTGCCACTCGACCATCCGGGCGTAGGCCCAGCGGTCGAAGGGCTCCATCTCGGCCACCGGCACGGCGTCCTTCTCGGGGTCGAAGCCGGCCAGGTTCCCGAGCGCCCAGCGGACGGTGTTGCGGATCTTCCGGTAGCCCTCGGCGAGGCCGTCGAGGATCTGGCCGGACACCCGCACGTCGTCGCGGTAGTCGGAGGCGGCCACCCAGAGGCGCAGCACGTCGGCGCCGTACTTCTTGATGATCTCCTCGGGCGCCACCACGTTGCCCACGCTCTTCGACATGGCCCGACCCTGCCCGTCGAGGACGAAGCCGTGGGTGAGGACCGCCTTGTACGGGGCGATCCCGCGGATGGCCATGGAGGTGAGGAGCGAGGAGTGGAACCACCCGCGGTGCTGGTCGGAGCCCTCCAGGTAGAGGCTGACCGGGAACTCGCTGTTCCGTCCGTGCTCGGCCACCGCCGCCCAGGAGACGCCGGAGTCCCACCAGACGTCGAGGATGTCCTGCTCGCGCCGGAAGTCCTGGCCGCCGCAGGAGCCGCACTTCTCGCCCTTCGTGAAGTGGGCGGGCTCGTGCCGGTACCAGGCCTCGATCCCCTCCTTCTCGAACTCGTCGGCCACGCGCCGCATGAGCGCCGGGGAGACGAGCGGCTCGTTGCACTTCTCGCAGTAGAAGACCGTGATGGGGACGCCCCAGGTGCGCTGGCGGGAGAGGCACCAGTCGGGGCGGTTCTCGATCATGTTGTAGATGCGGTCCCGTCCCCAGCGGGGGATCCACTGCACCCGGTCGATCTCGGCGAGGGTGCGGCCGCGCAGGCCGTCGTGCTCGAGCGAGAGGAACCACTGGTCGGTGGCCCGGAACACCACCGGCCGGTGGCACCGCCAGCAGTGCGGGTAGCTGTGGCGGAGCGAGGCCTTGGGGTCGGAGAGCAGGTGCCCGGAGGCGTGCAGGTCGGAGACGATCTCGGCGTTGGCGGCGAAGATCTCCTTGCCGGCGTACTTCCCGGCCGCGTCCGTGAAGCGCCCCGCGCCGTCGACCGGGTTCAGGATCTCGAGGCCGTACTTCACGCCGACCTCGTAGTCCTCCTGGCCGTGGCCGGGCGCGGTGTGCACGAGGCCGGTGCCGGCCTCCAGCGTCACGTGGTCGCCCAGCACCACCGGCGACTCCCGGCCCATGAAGGGATGGCGGTACCTCACGCCCTCGAGCTGCCGGCCCTCCAGCGTGGCCAGCACCCGGGACGGATCGCGCAGCGCCGGCACCGGCACCCCGGCGCCACCGGTGGCCGCCTCGTGGGCCTGGGGCGAGTGGGCGTGCGGGGCCGCCCCGTCGACGAGCTCCTCCGGCGCCACCGCGGCGAGGAAGGCGGCGAGCAGGTCCTTCGCGACGACGACGACCTTCCCGCCCAGGTCGTAGGCCACGTAGAGGAAGTCGGGGTGGGCCGCCACCGCCAGGTTGGCGGGGAGCGTCCACGGGGTGGTGGTCCAGATGACGAGGCGCGCCGCGCGGCCCGCCAGCGCAGGGGCCGGCAGGTCGCCCACGACGTCGAAGGCCACGTGGATGGAGGGCGAGGTGTGGTCCTCGTACTCGACCTCGGCCTCGGCGAGCGCGGTGCGGTCGGTGGTGCACCAGTAGACCGGCTTCTTCCCGCGGGTGAGGTAGCCCCGCTCGGCCACCTCGGCCAGCGCGCGCACCGTGTCGGCCTCGAAGCGCCGGTCCATGGTGGCGTACGGGTCCTCCCAGCGGCCGAAGACGCCGAGCCGCTTGAACTCCTCGCGCTGCTTGTCGATCCACTTCCCGGCGTAGGCGCGGGCCGCCGCGATCACCGCCGGACGGTCCATCTCGCGCTTCTTCGAGCCGAGCTCCTCGTCGACCTTCCGCTCGATGGGCAGGCCGTGGCAGTCCCAGCCCGGCCGGTAGTCGGCCACGTCGCCGGCCATGTTGCGGTACTTGACGATCAGGTCCTTCAGGATCTTGTTGAGCGCGTGGCCGATGTGGATGTGGCCGTTCGCGTAGGGCGGGCCGTCGTGGAGGACGAAGCGCTTGCCGCCCTTCGCCACGTTCGCCGCCACCAGGTTCTCGAAGGTCTTCCCGGACTCCCACTCCTTCAGGATCTCGGGCTCCCGCTGCGGCAGGTTGGCCTTCATCGGGAAGTCGGTCTTCGGAAGGTTGACGGTGTCCTTGTAGTCCACGTCGGGGCTCTTCTCTTTTCGCGGGGGGATCGAGGGTTCTACCAGCGAGGACCCCCCCGATCAACGAACCGATCCACGCCGGCTTGCGACCCCCTGGATCGCGTCGTAGGCTCGCCGCGACCATGGCCAGGAACGGATCCCGGCGCGCCGCGAAGGCGCCACGGCGCGCCCGCGCCCCCGCGCCCCCGGGCGGCCGGCTCACCGTGGCCATCCTCTCCCGCAACCCCAGGCTCCACTCGACCCGGCGGCTGGTCGAGGCGATCCGCGCGCTGGGCCACCGGCCCCGCGTCCTCGACACGCTCCACTGCAACATGGTGCTGGCGCGCGAGCGGCCCGCGATGTTCTACCGCGGGGAGGAGGTCGGTCCGATCGACGTGGTCATCCCGCGCATCGGCGCGTCCATCACCTCCTACGGCCTCGCGGTGGTGAACCAGCTCGACATGATGGGCGTGCCGGTCCTGAACGAGGCCATCCCCATCGCCCGCTCGCGCGACAAGCTGCGCGCGCTGCAGCTGCTCTCCCGCTTCGGCCTCGACATCCCGCGCACCGCCATGTGCCGCTACCGCGACGAGGTGGCGCAGGTGGTCGATCACGTGGGCGGGCTGCCCTGCATCATCAAGCTCATCCAGGGAACCCAGGGCGTGGGCGTCATGATCGCCTCCACCATGGACGAGGTGCAGGGGATGCTCGACACCTTCTGGAACCTGGGGCAGGAGATCCTCCTGCAGGAGTTCGTGGCCGAGTCGAAGGGGCGCGACCTGCGCGCGCTCGTCATCGGCGACCGGGTGGTGGCGGCGATGCGCAGGCAGGCCCGCACCGGCGAGTTCCGCTCCAACATCCACCGGGGCGGGAAGGCGCGCGCCGTGACGCTGCCGCGCGAGTACGCCGAGGCGGCGGTGAAGGCGGCGCGGGTCGTCGGGCTCGAGGTGGCGGGGGTGGACATGCTGGAGTCGCGCACCGGCCCGAAGATCATGGAGGTGAACAGCTCGCCCGGATTCGAGGGGCTGGAGCGGGCCACCCGGAAGGACATCGCGCGGATGTACGTGGAGCACGCCGTCGAGCTGGCCCGATCGCGGCAGGCCGGGCGGGGGGCCGCACCCCGGGTCCAGAACTGAATTTTCGGGCGCTCCCGGACGTCCACCGATACGAGAAACCGAGGCCGACCATGCGACGAATCGCGCTCCCGCTGCTCCTGCTCTCCCTCTCCGGCTGCGTGATCTCCGCGGGCACCGTGGTGACCGACGTGCCGCCCCCTGCACCCGTGGTCGAGGTCTGGTACGGCGGGCAGCACCAGATTCCTCCGGCCGCGGGGGGCGGATGGTGCTGGTACGACGGGCCTCACGCCCACGACTACTTCCCCGATCGCTCCGACTGGTACGTCTACGACTCCGGCTTCCTCTACTGGCGCGGACCGGTGGTCTTCACCTACTTCGGTGGCCACCCCATGCCGGGTGGCGGCTGGTGCTTCGTCGACGTGCCCCACCGGCACGACTACTACCCGCCGTACGGCGCGGGGTTCACCTGGCGTGGGGGGGGCTGGGCCTACGGCGGCTCGTGGGGTCCGTCCCGTCCGCCGCCTCCGGGCTGGTGGAGCTATGCGCCGCCTCGCCCGCCGCCCCCGTCCGCCCGACGCCCGCCCGCCTGGGGCCAGTACCAGCCGCCACCGCCGGCCATGCGCAAGCCGGTCCCTCCTCCCCGGCCGTACGGCGACGACCACGGGCGCAACCACGACCAGGGGCGCGGGAACGGCGGCGGGAAGAACCAGCCGGAGAGGCCTCCGTCGGCCCCTCCTCCGGCGCCTCCTCCTCCCCAGCAGCCGGCGCAACGCCCGCCACCGCCGGCCCCCCCTCCGGCTTCTCCGCCGGCCCAGGCGTCGAAGCCGCCGCCGGCCGCCGCCCAGCAGGCTCCGAGGCCCCCGGCGGCCCGTCCTCCTCCGCCGCCACAGTCCGGCAAGGCCGCCGAGCCCAAGAAGGACGTGAAGAAGGACGACAAGAAGGACGCGCCGCCCCCCAAGGGTAGGGAGAAGAAGGAGACCGACCCGCGGAAGCAGGTGGACTGATTCTGAAATCAGGGGCTACACTACCGGTCCCATGAACCCCTGGCTCACCGCGCTGCTGCTCCTCTCGGCCGGCGGATTCTTCGCCTTCACGATGCTCCGCCGGCTGGCCCCGCTCTGGGCCTTCCGGAAGGACGACCGACTCGACCAGCCCGGCGAGCGGTTCCGCGCGCTGCTCCGCTTCGGCTTCGGCCAGTCGCGCCTGCCCACCCGCGGCGAGGTGTGGCCCGGGTTCCTGCACGTCCTCATCTTCGCGGCCTTCCTGATCCTGGGCGCCCGGACGGTCACGCTCTTCGGGGTGGGCTTCTCGCCCCACTTCCACCTTCCCCTGCTGGGGCCGGGCACGGTCACCGGGGACGCCTACGCCTTCGTGAAGGACGTGGCGGTGCTCCTGGCCCTCTTCGCGGCGCTGGCCTTCATCTGGCGGCGCGTGGTCACCAAGCCCGACCGCGTGACCCGAAGCTGGGAGGGCGTCCTCATCCTCGGGTTCATCGCCGGCCTGATGGTGACCGACGTCCTCTTCGAGGGGGCGGAGCGTCTCGCCGCGGGGATCCCCTGGAGCTGGGGCCTCCCGGCCGGGTCGATCGGGGCGGCGCTCCTCGCGGGCCTCGACCCGGGGGTGGCCGCCGCCATCGGCACGGCGTCGTTCTGGCTCCACCTCGTCATCGTGCTCGTCTTCCTGAACTTCCTGCCCTTCGGGAAGCACTTCCACGTCATCACGGCGCTCCCCGACGTCTACGTGCAGCGGCTCCCGCCGCGCGGGGCGCTCCGCAAGCTCGACCTGGAATCCGAGACCCCCGACTACGGTGCACGGTCGGTGAACGACCTGTCCTGGAAGGAGGCGCTCGACACCTACTCCTGCACCGAGTGCGGCCGCTGCCAGACCTACTGCCCCACCTACGTCACCGGAAAGCCGCTCAGCCACAAGGAGGTGAACCGGACGTTGCGGCACCACCTCCAGGACCGGGCTCCCGAGCTGCTCGCCGTGGCCCGCGCCCCCGACGCGGCGGCCCGCGAGGCGGCCGTGGCCGCGCTGCCGGCGGTGGTCGGGAACGTGCTCCCCGAGTCGACCGTGTGGGCCTGCACCACCTGCGGATGGTGCGAGACCGCCTGCCCGGTGCTCATCGAGCAGGTGCCCCGCCTCGTGGACCTTCGCCGCCACCAGGTGCTCGTCGAGTCGGCCTTCCCGGAGGAGGCGGCCCGCGTCTTCAAGAACATCGAGACCCAGGGCAACCCCTGGGGCATCGGCTCCAACCGCCGCGCCGAGTGGTGCGACGACCTGGCCGTCCCGCGCGCCTCCGAGGGCGACTTCGAGTGGCTCTTCTTCGTGGGCTGCGCCGGCGCCTTCGACGACCGGCAGAAGAAGGTCTCCCGCGCCATCGTGAAGATCCTGCGGGCCGCCGGGGTGAAGTTCGCCATCCTGGGCGAGGAGGAGACCTGCAACGGCGACTCCGCCCGCCGGCTCGGCAACGAGTACCTCTTCCAGACGCAGGCGTCGGCCAACGTCGAGCTCATGAAGGGCTACGGGGTGAAGAAGGTCATCGCCCAGTGCCCGCACTGCCTCAACACCATCAAGAACGAGTTCCCCCAGTTCGGCGGGAACTTCGAGGTGGTGCACCACTCCGAGCTCATCGCCCGCCTCGTCGCCGAGGGGAAGCTCGCCCCCACGGCGGCCAAGGCCTACCAGGGGCAGCTCGTCACCTTCCACGACCCCTGCTACCTGGCGCGCTGGAACGGCGTCACCGACGCGCCGCGGGCCGCGCTCGAGTCGGTGCCCGGGCTGCGCGTCCTCGAGATGGAGCGCAACCGCGAGCAGGGCTTCTGCTGCGGCGCCGGCGGCGGGCGCATGTGGCTCGAGGAGAAGCTCGGCACCCGCATCAACCAGAACCGGGTCGAGGAGGCCTCGCGCACGCTGGGTGAAAAGGGCGGCGTGGTGGCCGTGGGTTGCCCGTTCTGCCTCACCATGCTGAAGGACGGCGTGGCCGAGCTGGGGAAGGAGGAGACGATGCGGGTGGTGGACCTGGCCGAGATCGTCGCCGACGGACTGCCGGCCTAGCGCTACCCGCGCAACGCCCGCGCGCAGGCCTCGAGCCGCACCCGGACCTCGCCCTCCAGGCGGTCGAGGTCGTTGCCGGAGCGCGGGTCGGCGCCCACGCAGAGCAGGATGGCGTCCCAGGGCGACCCGTCTCGCTCGATGGCCGCGTAGTCGATGCTGCGCGGGACCGGCTCCCCGTCCTGCCCCGGGCGGAAGGCCCCGAACAGCCCCTCCGATCCGGGCTCGAGCTCCTCCTTGAGCGCGAGCAGGCGCCGCAGCGACTCCCGGACCGCCGGCCGGTCCAGGTGGCGTCGATGGAGCTGCGCCCCGGCCAGCCGTCCCACCGCCTCGAGAACGGCCCGCACGAAGGGGACGTCGGTCACCACCAGCCCGTAGAGGTGGGCGTCGTCGCAGGTGGCGTCGACCATCTCGGCCTCCTCCTCGGTGAACCAGGAGTGGCTCGGGCAGAGGAAGGTCTCGCAGATGGAGGCGTCGTAGACCCCCTGGTCGCGCAGGTCGGGGCCGCCGGTGACGGCCGGATGGGCCAGGCACCCCACCCGCGTGCGGCCGGGGTCGAGCCAGCCGAGCAGCGGGCAGACGCGCACCGAGGGGAAGAGCGGCGGCGGCTCGGAGGCGGCGATGCGGCGCGCCGCGGCCCGGTAGGCCTCGGGGGTGCGCGGCACGCCGGAGAGCGCGTCGGTGCGGGCGTCGAGCCGCTCCCGGATGGCCGCCTCGCCGTGCCCGTCGCGGTTGTAGATGCCGCAGCAGGCGCCGCAGCTCGAGCCGGCCCTCTGGCAGAGGGGCTTCACGGCGCCATCAGGGACGGCCGATGGCGGAGCGGCAGGCGCCGCACAGCCCCTCGCCCTTGCGGTCGGAGTCGGCCGGGGTGTGCGACAGGAACATGGCGCAGCGGAAGTCGTTGCAGTGGGAGAGGCCGAGCAGGTGCCCCACCGCATGGGTGGCCTCGACCCGGGCGCGGTGCACGAAGCGATCCGGCGACACCGGACGGCCCTCGTTCCCCTTCAGCCGGAAGAGGCTCACCAGCGCGCTGCGCGCGTCGCGGTCGGCCTCGCCGAAGACGAAGGGCTGGTCGGGGATGAAGAGGTCCACGTCCACCACCCCCAGCACCGGCGCGTCCTTCCCGCGCGGGCGCAACCCCTCGAGCCGCCGCAGCACGGCGGTGGAGTGGTACTGCTGCCGGTCCTTGTTGAAGGCGAAGTCGGGCTTCACCTGAGGTGGAGTGAGCTCGGAGGCCGTGCCGAAGACCTCCTGCAGCGTCGCCGCCACCTCGGCCAGCATCCCGCGGGGCAGCGGCCCGATGGGCGCGAGCAGGAAGCGCTCGGGCAGGGGCAGCGTCTTCACCTCGGCGCGCTGGTTCGGCGCCCGGGCCACCGGCCGGGCCGCGTCGGAAGCTGAGGCGGAAGGATTCGAACCTTCATACGCGGATCCAAAGTCCGCAGTCCTGCCGTTGGACGACGCCTCAATGGCCTTTCGCGACATCACCACCTCGCGAGCGCTGCACCCCAGGTGAAACCTGCGCCGAAGGCCGCCATGGCCACCAGGTCGCCGCGCTTCACGCCGCGCGCCGGGACGGCCTCGGACAGCGCCAGCGGGATGCTCGCCGCGGTGGTGTTGCCGTACTTCTGGATGTTGTTGAAGACCTGGTCGTCGCGCAACCCGAGCGACTTCTGCACCGTCTCGGCGATGCGCAGGTTGGCCTGGTGGGGCACGAACACCTTGATGTCCCCGGTCGAGAGACCGGCCTTCCCGAGCACGCTGCGGACCGTCTCGGGCATGCGGACGATGGCGTGCTTGAAGACCTTCTGCCCCTCCATCTTGGGGAACCCGCTGCCGTCGTCCACCATGGCGTGGTTGTTCCGCGGGCTGTAGATGGATCCGGGGGCGTCGGTCCAGAGGTCGGTGGCGTAGCGCCCGTCGGCGTGCAGCTCGATGCCGAGCACGCCCCGGTTCGGGTCGTCGGTGGCCTCGATGAGCGCGGCGGCCGCGCCGTCGCCGAAGATCACGCTCACGTCGCGCCCCCGGGTGGAGACGTCGAGCCCGGTGGAGTGGGTCTCCGACCCCACCAGCAGGATCCGCTTGTAGGTTCCGGTGCGGATCCAGGCGTCGGCCACCGAGAGCCCGTAGAGGAACCCGGAGCACTGGTTGCGCACGTCGAGGGCCGGGACGCCGGGGATGCCGAGCTTCGCGTTCAGGAAGCAGCCGTCCCCGGGGAACATGTGGTCCGGGGAGAGGCTCGCGAAGATGATGGCCTCGATGTCCTCGGGCTTCCAGCCGGCCTGGTCGAGGGCCCGGCGCGTGGCCCGGTGGGCCATCTCGGCGCTGCCGAGGCCGGGCTCCACCCAGTGACGCTCCTGGATCCCGGTGCGCTGGACGATCCACTCGTCGGTGGTGTCCATGTACTTCGTCAGCTCCGCGTTGGTGACGACGCGGTCCGGAACGTAGGTGCCGATGGTGACGAATGCGGCGCGGGGCATCGGTCAGTCTCCTCGAGTCTGGGACAAGCCCGCCGAACGGGCGGTCGGCGATGAGGCGGAAACCTACGTCGGACGGAGTCACGGCCCCCTGGAACGGATGATCCAGCGCGACGGTGACGAATACCACGAGCCCCACGAAGGCGGCCATGCAGCCCACCAGGACGAGGTGCAGGGCGGTGTCGTCCACGGCGACGAACAGGGTGGCCCCGGTGAGGGCGATGGCCGCCCCCACGAGCAGCACGACCCACACCACTCCGGGCAGCGAGCTCCCGGTGGCGTGGATCCGAGCCCGGCGCGTCTCGGACGCGGTGGTGAGCTGCCGGAGGGTCTCGGCGTGGATCATCTGGTCGGGGAGGCTCCGCGGCTCGAAGTCCCCGAGGAGCCGCACGATGGCGGCGAACTTGTCCTTGGCAGCGGAGGGGTGCGCGCCCATCCGCTGCTCGGCCCACTCCCCGTCGGCGACGGTCCGGGCGTAGTCCCGCACGAGCTCGTCGATCTGGCTCCGCACCGGCTCCGGGTAGAGGAGCGCGCCGCGCTGCAGCACCTCCAGCGACGCCACCTCCTGCGAGACCTTCTCGCTCGCCGACTGGTACTCCGACCATGCCCCGACCGCGGTCAGGCTCAGGATGAGGGTGTAGGCGAGCCAGATCTGGGTGCCGAAGTAGGCGGCCTGGTCCGAGCTCCGGGCGAAGCGCGCCTGCAGGCGCCGCCGGACGGGGGTGAAGACGAGCATTCCCCCGAGAGTGACGCCAACGAAGGCACCGACGATCTCGGCGAAGAGCAGGGGGAGCGGCTGCCGGAAGAACCAGTCCATCCCCACGTCCTCTCCACGCCCGCGTCGGGGCCCCGGCCAGATGTCAGATGTCGAGGTTCTGCGCGTCGAGGGCGTGCTTCTCGATGAAGTCGCGGCGCGGCTCGACCGCGTCGCCCATCAGCACGCTGAAGACGTCGTTGGCCTCGACCGCGTCGTCGACCCGGACCTGGAGCATGGTGCGCCGCGCCGGGTCCATGGTGGTCTCCCAGAGCTGCTCGGGGTTCATCTCGCCGAGACCCTTGTAGCGCTGGATGGTCTGCCCCTGGGCGGCCGCCTTCTTGAGCGCGGTCACGGCCGCGAAGGCGTCGGGAACCTCCTCGACGCCGTCCCCGGAGTGGAGCGTGAACGGGCCGGGGCCGATCTCGGCGAGCGCGCCGTAGAGCGAGGCGAGGTCGGTCCACTCGGCCGTCGACAGGTAGTCGAAATCGAGCCGGGTCTCCCGCGGCGCGCCGGCCACGGTGGTGTGGAAGATCAGCTTGTCGCGGCCGTGCTCCTCGTCCCGCTCGATCTTGGCGCCGCGCACCTCGATCTCCGGGTAGAGCTTCTGCGCCTTGTGCGGGATCGACTCGGCGAGCGCCTTCACGGCGGCGTGGTCGCGGAGGGTCTCGGGGTCGAGGTCGCCCTGCTGGATGGCGGCGTCGACGATGCGCGCGTCGCGGCGGCGGTCGGCGACCGCGAGGAGCGCGCGGTAGGCGCGCACCTCCTCGGCCAGGGCCTTCAGATCTTCGCCGCCGATCTCCTGGTCTCCGGAGACGAGCCGGGCCTTCTCGGTACCGATGGAGAGCAGGTACTCGTCGAGCGCCTCCTCGTCCTTCAGGTAGTTCTCCTTCTTGCCCTTCTGGATCCGGTAGAGCGGAGGCTGGGCGATGTAGAGGTAGCCCTTCTCGACCAGCGCCGGCATCTGCCGGAAGAAGAAGGTGAGGAGCAGGGTGCGGATGTGGCTGCCGTCCACGTCCGCGTCGGTCATGATGACGATGCGGTGGTAGCGGGCCTTGTCGGCGTCGAACTCGCCCGGGCCGATGCCCGTCCCGAGCGCCGTGATGAGGGTGGCGATCTCGGCCGACGAGAGCATCTTGTCGAAGCGCGCCCGCTCGACGTTCAGGATCTTGCCGCGCAGGGGCAGGATGGCCTGGGTGCGCCGGTCGCGTCCCTGCTTGGCCGAGCCGCCGGCGCTGTCTCCCTCGACGATGTAGATCTCGCTCTCGGCGGGGTCCTTCGACTGGCAGTCGGCGAGCTTTCCCGGCAGTGAAGCGCCGTCGAGGGCGCCCTTGCGCCGCACCGTCTCGCGCGCCTTGCGGGCGGCGATGCGGGCCCGGGCGGCCTCGGCCACCTTGGACATGACGCGCTTGGCGAGCGGGGGGTTCTCCTCGAGCCAGGCGCCCAGCCGGTCGTTCACCATGGTCTCGACGATCGACTTGGCCTCGGTGTTGGAGAGCCTGGTCTTGGTCTGGCCCTCGAAGGCGGCGCCGGGCAGCCGGATGGAGATGACGGCGGCGAGCCCCTCGCGCATGTCGTCGCCCGACGGCATCTCCTCCTTCAGCTCCTTGAAGAGGTTGTTCTTCGTGCCGTAGGCGTTGAGCGTGCGGGTGAGCGCGGCCTTGAAGCCGACCAGGTGCGTGCCGCCCTCGTGGTTGTGGATGTTGTTGGCGAAGGCGAAGACCTTCTCGTCGTAGCCGTCGTTCCACTGGAGCGCGATGTCGACCGAGGCCTCGCCGTTCTCGGTGGCCATCTCCTGGTGCAGCTTGATGGGCGGGTCGAAGAGGGTCTGCCGGCTCTTGTTCAGGTAGGCGACGAACTCGCGGATGCCGTCCTTGAAGAGGAACTCGTGCTTCTTGCCGCTGCGCTCGTCCTCGACGGTGATCTTGAGGCCGGGGTTCAGGAAGGCCAGCTCGCGCAGGCGCCCGGAGAGGGTCTCGAAGCTGAACTCCTTGGCCTCGAAGAGCGGGAAGTCGGGACGGAAGGTGACGCGCGTGCCGCGCCGCTGGGTCTCGCCGATGGCGGTGACCTTGCCGGTGGGGTGGCCGCGCTCGTAGCGCTGCGCGTAGACCTTGCCGTCCCGGTAGACCTCGACCTTGAGCCACTCGGAGAGGGCGTTCACGCAGGTGACGCCCACGCCGTGGAGGCCGCCAGAGACCTTGTAGGCGTTCGACTCGAACTTCCCGCCGGCGTGGAGCTTCGTCATCACCACGTCGAGCGTGTCCATCCCGATCACGGTGGAGTGCGGTCCCACCGGGATGCCCGACCCGTTGTCGAGCACCGTCACCGAGTTGTCGGTGTGGATGGTGACCTCGATCTGGTCGGCGCGGCCGGCCATGGCCTCGTCGACGGAGTTGTCGACGACCTCGAAGACAAGGTGGTGGAGTCCGCGCTCCCCCACGTCTCCGATGTACATGTTGGGCCGCTTGCGGACGGCCTCGAGGCCCTCGAGGACCTTGATGGCCTCGGTGCCGTAGCCCGCCGCGTTCCCGATGTCGGACGCTGGCGTCGGTGCGGATTCGTTGTTTTCCAGTGGGGATCTCGCGGGGCTTTTGTCGAGGATTTTCGAAGGCTTGTGCGCGAATGGGTATAACAGAGCCCCTCGGCCCCGGCAACCCAGAAAGCGGGACTCAAGTCTCCGGAATCACAGGAGGAAAATCTCGCTCGAAGGTGCCCTCCCGGACCCGGTAGAAGGCGGCGCCGGCGCCGGCGGCGGGCTCGAGGAGCCGGCGGTCGGTCGTGGTGAGGAATGCCTGTCCAGGAAGGGCCGCCAGGTGGCGCAGGAGGTGGCCGTTCTTCTCCGGATCGAGCTCGGAGGAGACGTCGTCGAGCAGGAGCAGCGGCGGGCGCCCCAGCTTGTCGCGGAGGTTCTCGATCTCGGCGATCTTGAGGGCGAGGACGATGGCGCGCTGCTGGCCCTGCGATCCGTACGGCCGCGCGCCCTTTCCTCCCAGTGCGAGGGTGAGGTCGTCCATGTGCGGGCCGGCCGAGGTGTATCCGCGGTCGCGGTCGCGGTCGATGCGGAGGGCGAGCACCTCGGCGAGCCGGGCGGCGATCTCGTCCTCGGTCCCGGCGACCGGGATCCCCGCCGCCGGACGGTAGGCGAGCCGGGCCTCGGCCGCCTCGGGTCCGGAGATCTCGGCGAAGGCCTCGGCGACGCGCGGGGAGAGCTCGGCCACCAGCGCGAGCCGGCGGGCCACGAGCCTCGCCCCGGTGCGCACCAGAGGCGCCCGGAAGCTCTCCTCGACCTCGGGTGCGGAGTGGCGCAGGGCCGCGTTCCGCTCGCGCAGGGCACGGAGGTAGTCGCGGGCCTCGGAGAGCACCGCCGGCCAGCGGTTGAAGGCCGCGCGGTCGAGGAAGCGGCGCCGCTGGTCGGGACCCCCTTTCACGAGGAGGAGGTCGTCGGGCGAGAAGCAGACCGCGGCGCGCCCCTCGAAGAAGGCGTCGAGACGGTCCGACGAGGCCAGCGTCTTGCCGTCGAGGAAGGCGGTCCGGCCCTCCGGCCCGATCTCCACGGCCACGCTGCGCGAGCCCCCGGGGCCCTCGAACTCTCCCTGGACGCGCGCCCGTTCGGCCCCGAAGCGGACGAGCTCGGCGAGGCGCGTGGCCCGCAGCGGCTTCAGCGTGCAGAGCAGGAACAGGGCCTCGAGGAGGTTCGTCTTCCCCTGCCCGTTCGGCCCCACGAGCACGGTCGAGCGCGGAGAGGGCTCGAGCCGCGCCTCGCGCACGTTCCTGAAGTCGCGCAGCGAGAGGGAGAGGAGACGCACGTCGTTTTCGTCCGCCGCCCCTGGAGACGGCTCCCGCCTCAGATGCGCATGGGCATGATGACGGCGGTGAAGTGCTCGGCCGCCTCGCCGGCCGGCCTGACGACGCCGGGGGAGAGGTCGTCGGCCAGCTCGAGCCGCACGTCGGCGTCGTGGAGGACCGTGAGGACGTCGATGAGGTACTTGGCGTTGAAGCCGATCTTGAGGGGCTCGCCGTCGTAGGCGACCGGGACGTCCTCGCGGGCCTCGCCCAGGTCGGGGTTCTGGGCGGCGATGCGCAGGTTGCCCTTCTCGAGCTCCAGCTTCACCGCGTTCGACTTCTCGGACGAGAGGAGCGAGACGCGCCGGAGGGTCTGCAGCAGCCGTTCCCGCCCCAGGGAAGCCACCTTCTCGCCGGCCTTGGGGATGACCTGGCGGTAGTCGGGGAAGGAGCCCTCGATGAGCCGCATCACCAGCACGACGCCGGGGCGACGGAAAACCGCCGAGTTGTCGGCGAAGCCCAGCTCGCCCTTGGGCTTCTCCTCGGACCCCTCCACCGCCTCCGAGAGCAGCTTGCGCAGCTCGGCGATGCCCTTGCGGGGGAGGATGACGCCCTTCTTCAGCTTGAAGTCTCCCTCGACGGCGGCGTCGGCCATGGAGAGCCGGTGGCCGTCGGTGGCCACGAACCGCATCGCGCCGGCGACCGGCTCGAAGTAGACGCCGTTCAGGTTGTAGCGGGTCTCGTCGGTGGAGGCGGCGAAGGCGGTGCGCTCCACCAGTCCGAGCACCGTGTCGGGATCCACGGAGACGAACGGGACCTTCTCGAACTTGGGGAGCGCCGGGAAGTCCTCGGCAGGAAGGCCGACGAGACGGAACTCGGCCTGGCCGGCCTTCACCTCGAGGTGGTTGTTGGCCGTCCGCTTCAGCGAGACGACCTTCTCGCCGGCGAGCGACTTCACGATGTCGAAGAGGTGCCGGGCGGAGACCGCGAGGCCACCCTCCTTCGACACCTCGGCCGCATGCGTTCCCGAGACCGAGACGTCGAGGTCGGTGGCGGAGACGGAGAGCTCCCCGTCCTTCCGCGCCTCGAGCAGCACGTGGGAGAGGATGGGCATGGTGCTCTTCTTCTCGACGATCCCCTGCGAGCGAGCGAGAGCGCGGGTCAGTTCCGGGACGCCGATCTTCAGTTCCATGGGATGGGAATCCTATCTTTCTTTCAGATCCGTCGCGATCGTAGAGAGGCGATCGATGTGGAGAAGTGGGTCGCGCCGCCGGAAGGACTCGGGAAACCGATCTGGAGAACCCTCTGGATCAAGCCACCGGCGGGACGTGGAGGAAACGGACCGATCGCAGAGGGCCCACCCGTCCACGCCAGGACCCCGGCCGATCCAGGGGTGATCCACGGCAGATCCACGCGCCCACGGTCCTAGGAGGTGACGCCCGACCGGAGGGTCTCCACGGCCTGGCGGACCTCCAGATCGGAGAGGGAGAGCTCGTTCACGCGCTCGATGGCCGAGATCACCGTGGTGTGGTCCTTCTTGTTGAACTTCTCGGCGATGGTCTGGAGCGTCTCCTTGGCCAGCTCGCGGCAGAGGAACATCGCCACCTGGCGCGGCAGCGCGATCTTCTGCTCGCGCGAGGAGCTGGTCAGGCGGGCCACGGTGATGCCGTAGTGGGCCGCCACGGCCTCCTGGATGCGCTCGATGGAGGGTCGGTAGCCCGGGGGCGGGATCACGTCGGAGAGGACGTCGCGCGCCAGCGCGATGGAGATGGGCTCGCCCTTCAGCGAGGCGAAGGCGGCGAGGCGCATGAGCGCCCCCTCCAGCTCGCGCACGTTCGACTTGATGTGGGTGGCGAGCAGCGAGGTGACCTCGTCGGAGAGGTCGATCCGCTCGGCCAGCGCCTTCTTCTTCAAGATGGCGGCGCGGGTCTCGAACTCGGGGGTGTCGATGTGCACCCGCATGCCCCACTCGAAGCGGGAGCAGAGCCGTTCCTCCAGCCCCTTCAGCTCCTTGGGGCTGCGATCGCTGGAGAGGACGATCTGCACGTTCTGCTCGTAGAGGGTGTTGAAGGTGTGGAAGAACTCCTCGGCGGTCTTGTCGCGTCCGGCGAAGAACTGGACGTCGTCCACGAGCAGCGCGCCGCATTCCCGGTACTTGCGCCGGAAGTCGGCCATGGTGTTCCGGGAGAGCGCGTCGACGAAGTCGTTGGTGTAGCGCTCCGAGGTCACGATGGCGACCCGCGCGCCCGGCGTGTTCTCGTGGATGGCGTTGGCGATGGCGTGCAGCAGGTGGGTCTTGCCGAGCCCCGAGTCCCCGTGCAGGAAGAGCGGGTTCCAGGACCTGCCCGGGGTCTTGGCGACGGCCTGTGCGGCGGCCACCGCGAAGCGGTTCGACTCGCCCACCACGAAGGTGTCGAAGAGGTAGCGGGGGTTCGGCCGGGTCTCGCCGGGTCCCGGGGGCGCCGTGAAGGTGCGGGCCGGCTCGGGAGCGGGGGCCGGGCGGAGCGTGCGCGGGGCGTTGTCCACGACGAACTGGGTGCGCAGCGGCGCGCCCACGAGTCCGGGCACGAACTCGTCGAACCAGTCCCGGTAGTTGTCGTCGACGAAGTCGCGGTGGAAGGGGTCGGGCGCACCGACCTGGAGCCGGTCGCCGTCGAGGCCGAGCACGCGGAGCGGGGAGAACCAGCGGTTGTAGAGGTCCTCGCGCAGCCGGCCCCGGAGGTACTCGTCGATCCGGCGCCAGTGCTCGGGCGCCGCTCCGTCGGCCGGGGAACCATCTGGCGACACAGCCTGCCCCACGGTTGCCATCCCCTCGGCCCTCCCGGCGAAAAAAGGTCGCACGGCCTCCGCGGATGGCGGAGGCGAAGTTCACTGGTGGTTTAGAAAGCGCTTGCGACGTGGACTGCGTGACGTTCGTGCGACGGACCACTCTCTAGCGAAGGTCGA
This sequence comes from uncultured delta proteobacterium, assembly GCA_963818535.1. Taxonomy (GTDB): domain Bacteria; phylum Myxococcota; class Myxococcia; order Myxococcales; family Anaeromyxobacteraceae; genus CAIOAK01. Next base: position 506,655 of record CAWFSM010000001.1, read on the forward strand.
GGCCAGGGATCAAGTGCTCGTTCGTGGGACGCGACAGGGGCCGGAATTTGTTCGGGGATGCGCGAGCGGCCCGTTGGGTGCCCGGCCACGGCGGGGCAACCTTGACACGGCGCGTCCGATCGGGGAGGTTCCCGCGCCATGAAGAGGACCTACCAACCCAAGAAGGTGAAGCGGAACCGCACCCACGGATTCCGGAAGCGCATGAAGTCCGTCGGCGGGCAGAACGTGATCAAGCGCCGCCGCGCCAAGGGGCGCAAGAAGTTGGCGCCGAAGGCCCCGTCCAAGTAGGACGACGAGGCGGGATCCCGTGCGCTTCGGCAAGGCGGCGCGCATCCTGCGCCGCCGCGAGTTCCTGGCGGTGCAGCAGCGCGGACAGCGCCTGTTCGCCGGAAAGCTCGTGGTCCTCGCCCTCCCCGCGGGGGGAAAGGGACCCCGTATCGGCATCACGGTGTCGGGCAAGGTGGCAAACGCGGTGATCCGGAACCGAATCAAGCGCTGGGTGCGCGAGGCCTTCCGGGCCGTGGCCGCCGATCTGCCGCCGGTGGACCTGGTGGTGATCGCCCGCTCGGGCGCGGGGGAGATCGGCCAGGACGGCGCGCGCGCCGCGCTGGCCGCTGCCCGCGATCGCCTCGCACCGGGAGGAGCGCGGTGAGCGGCACGAGCCCCGCCGCCCTTCCGCTCGTGGGCATCGTGCGCGCCTACCAGTGGGTGGTCTCGCCGCTCTTGCCGCCGTCGTGCCGTTTCTATCCGTCCTGCTCGGCATACGCCGTGGCGGCGCTCCAGCGTCACGGCGCCGTGAAGGGAAGCTGGCTGGCGGCGAGGCGCGTGGCGCGATGCCACCCCTTCCACCCCGGCGGCCTCGACCCGGTTCCATAGGGATCATCTCGCAGAAGAAGGCAGGTACGTCTTGAACGACAGCAAGCGCATCATGTTCGCCGCTCTCGGCTCGGTGCTGATCCTCTTCGCATGGAACGAGTTCTTCATGCCGAAGAAGGACAAGCCCGGTCCGGCCGAGGCGAAGGTCGCGCAGGGAGCACCGGCCCCCTCGGGCCCCCTGGCCGCCGCTCCCGCGACGCCTGCCCCGCCCCTTCCGGCCGCGGCCGTCGCGCCGTCGACCCCCGAGGAGACCGTGGTCCTCGAGACGCCCGAGTTCCGGGCGACCTTCACGAGCTGGGGCGGCGCGCTGAAGAGCCTCACGCTGAAGGAGGAGACCTACCGGAAGCGGGGCAAGGGCGCGGTCCCGGACGAGCCCATCGAGCTCGTGCACGTCCGCGAGGGGGAGCCCTACCCGCTCTCGGTGCTCCCCTCGGCCGAGCTGGGAGGCGGCTCCGATGCCGGGACAGACCCGCTGGTGCGGGCCCCCATGCGCGTGGTCGCGAAGGACGACCGCAGCGTCACCTTCGAGGGACGGCTGGGCGCGGTCGACGTGCGCAAGTCCTTCCAGGTGGGGTCGAAGCCCTACCAGATCGACATGGACCTGGCGGTGGGCGGAGGCGAGAAGGCCGGCACGGTGGCCGTCCTCTACCCCGCCTTCCAGGCGCCCGACGCGCCCACGGCCGGTTTCTTCTCCGGCGGCGAGGTCTTCGAGTCGGTGGTCCCGGTCTGCCGGGCCGGCGACAAGACCGAGCGCTTCGACGGAAAGGAACCCCTCAAGCTCCTTGCCCGGGCCGCCCCGCTGGCTGGGGCTCGACCAGCACTACTTCGTGTCGGCGCTCATGCCGCAGTCTGGCGAGGGGAGCTGCTACTTCGCCAAGCTGCCCACCGCCGGGGAGAGCATGGCCGGCCTGCGGATCCCGGTGGACCGTGCCGCCCGGGCCACCTTCCAGCTCTACGCCGGCCCCAAGCAGATCGGCCTCCTGCGCGCCTACGGGCGCGACCTCGAGACCGCCATCGACTACGGGCCGGTCTCCAACTACTTCGCCTTCTTCGCCCGCATCCTCCTGTGGGTGATGCAGAAGTTCCACTCCTTCGCCCACAACTGGGGCGTGGCCATCATCCTCCTCACCCTCCTGGTGAAGGCCCTCCTCTATCCACTGACCGTGAAGTCGATGATGTCCATGCAGGAGATGAAGAAGCTCCAGCCCAAGGTGGACGCGCTCAAGGCCAAGTACGGGGACGAGAAGGACAAGATGAACCAGGAGGTCATGAAGCTCTACCAGGAGCACAAGGTGAACCCGCTGGGCGGGTGCCTGCCGCTCCTCCTGCAGATGCCGGTGTGGCTGGCGCTCTACGCCACCCTGCAGACCTCCGTGGAGCTCTACCGGCAGCCCTTCCTGTGGGTGAAGGACCTGACGGCCTACGACCCCTTCTACATCCTGCCGCTGGCCATGGGCGCGTCCAGCTTCATCATGCAGAAGATCTCGCCGCAGCCGGCCGACAACGCCCAGGCGAAGATGCTGCTCTACTTCATGCCCGCCTTCTTCACCTTCATCATGCTGAAGCTGCCGGCCGGGCTCACCCTCTACATCTTCGTGAACAACCTGCTCTCCATCGCGCAGCAGCAGTGGATCATGCGCAAGGACCGCAAGGCCACCGCCGCCGCCGCGGCGTCCTGACGCCGGAAGGGGAAGCGGATGCACGACGTCGAGCGAGAGAGCGCGCCGCCGCCGCGCGAGGCCCCGGAGAAGGTGGAGCGCGCGCGGGCCTTCTGCACCGAGCTGCTGGCGCGCATCGGCGCCGCGGTGGACGTGAGCGTCCGGGAGACCCCCGAGGCCATCGGCGTCTCGCTCTCGCCCCGCGAGGGCAACGGCGTCGAGATGTCCGGGGCGCTGGTCGAGGCCGTGCAGTACCTGGCCAACCGCGTGGTGAACCCGCGCGCCGAGGGGCGCAAGTGGGTGAACCTGGAGGTGGGCGGGTTCCCGGAAGGGGGCGACCCGGCCACGCGCGCCATGGCGCTGCGGCTCGCCGAGGCGGCGCGGCGCACCGGGAAGGTGCTGGCCGTCTCGCCCATGAGCCCGCGCGACCGGCGCGCGGTGCACCTCGCGCTCCTCGAGGAGGACGGGGTCGTCACCCGCAGCGAGGGCGAGGGGATCTTCCGGCAGCTGCTCGTCATCCCGGGGCCGAAGCCGAAGACGCCGTCGGCGGGGAGCTAGCGGCCCGTGGCGCGGGAGAAGACGCGGGACGAGAAGCTCTTCGCGGCGGCCGTGCTGCGCCGCTCGTTCGAGCTCTCCGGCGACGAGCAGCGGCAGGGGTTCGAGTTCGTCTACAAGGGCGTGCTCCGGGACCTCGGGCTGGCCGACGAGGACGTGGCGGACTTTCTCTCCGGGCACAAGCTCGAGGTGGACGCCGCCATCGGGCGGCGCCACGGGTAGCGCGAGGGACGGATGGACGCCCCCTTCGCCGAGACGCTCGCGCAGGGCGCCCACGCGCTGGGGATCGCCCTCGACGCCGCGGCCCGGGAGAAGCTGGAGCGGTACGCCGACCGGCTGCTCGCCTGGAACCGCAAGGTGAACCTCACGGCCATCACCGACCCCGCGGAGCTGGCCGAGAAGCACCTGGTCGACAGCCTGGCGCTCGTTCCGGAGGTGCGGGGAGCGGCGACGCTGCTCGACGTCGGGAGCGGGGCCGGGCTTCCGGGAATCCCCCTCGCCATCGCCCTCCCCTCCCTGCAGGTCACCTGCTGCGACACCGTCGCGAAGAAGGTGGCCTTCGTGAAGGCGGTCTCGGCCGAGCTGGACCTCCACGTGCGCGGCGTGACGGCGCGGGCCGGTGGGGAACCGGCGCGGGAGGGGCTGCCGCTCGCCGAGGTGGTGGTGAGCCGGGCCTTCGCCGATCCGGCGCGGTGGCTGCCGCTGGCAGTGCACTACCTCGCCCCGGGCGGGCGGATCCTCGCCACCCTCGGGAGGGAGGTCGACGAGGAGGCGCTCCGGGGAGCCGGAGCCGAGGCCGGCCTCGTGCTCCTCGACCTGCGCAGGTTCGCGCTGCCCCGGTCGGGCGCCCAGCGGGCGGTCGCCACCTTCGTGCGCCGGGACTGATCCGGGGCCGGCGCCCCACCTGGGGCGGGGCGGCCATGTCACGATAAGTGTATGTTCGTCCCCCGGGGGTGCCGGATGCCGATATCACCATGGGTGAAGTGCGCGCCGCTGGCGGTGCTGCTGCTCGCCGCCTGCGCGACGACCGGGGCCGAGGCGGCGAAGGTGCCCCTCGATCCCCTCGCCGAGGCGGCGCGGACCGAGGCGCTGGGAGCGATCGTCCGGTCCCGGGACGGCCTGGTCGTGCGGCGGGCCTCCTGGGACGAGGCCCGCATCGCCACGGGGTCGGGCAACGGGCCGTCGGCGGCGAAGTACCTGCGCACCGCCGACGGGCGGTGGAGGGTCTGGTACGACGGGGCGTACACGCTGGTCGAGGTCTCCGGGGACCGCATCACCGGGACGTACACGCACCTGACGGTCACCCGCGTCGACGGCGGGTTCCGGCTGGACGGCCGCTGGTTCGGTGCGGGCGTCCGCATGGTGCTGACCCGGGAGGTGATGACGTCGCAGGGGCGCGACTTCCGGCGGGGCGCGGATGGCGCATACGTGAACCCCGATTTCCCCGGGACGCGCATCGTGCTGGAGGGGCAAGCGAACCGCCTCGAGGATCCCCCCTGGCCGTACCTCGCGCTCGCCGCGCTCGCGATGCAGTGGGGAGACGGAGAGGCGCTGTGGACGCCGCCGTGAGGTGCGCTCCTGCGCTCGCGGTCCTCCTCGTCTCCGCGTGCGCGAGCACGGAGGCGGCGAAGGCCCCGCTCGATCCACTCGCCGAGGCGCCGAGGACCGAGGCGCGGGGCGCCATCGTCTGGTACCGGAACGGCCAGGTCCTGCAGCGGGCGTCGTGGGACGAGGCGCGCATCGCAAGGGGTTCGGGGAACGGGCCGGTCGCGGCGACGTACCAGCGCACGGTCGACAGGCGATGGAAGGTCTTCTGTGAAGGTGCGTACGAGCTGGTGGAGGTCTCCGGGAACCGCATCACCGGACCCAACACCACCCTGACCTCGACCCGCGTCGACGGTGGATTCCTGCTCGACGGGCTCTGGTGCGGTTCCCGGTTCAGCCTGCTCCTGACGGGCCAGAAGGCGGTAGCCGAGGGGCGGGAGTACCTGCGCGGACCCGACGGTGGGTACACGTGCCCTGCCCTTTCGGGTACCCGCGTCGTCCTGTACGGGGAAGCGAACCGGCTCGAAGACCCGCCCTGGCCGCAGATGGCGCTGGCCGCGCTGGCGGCCCAGTGGGGCCGCGGGGGGTCCGGCGGGTACCTACCCCTGGCTGGGGTCTCCACCGGTCGGCCCATGACCGAGGTTCCACCATGACTCGACGCCTGCTGCTGCCCCTCCTCCTCGTCACCGCCTGCGCCACCAGCTCCCCCGTCGAGCGGACCCGCACCGCTCCCGAACTGGGTCCGGGCGTGAAGGGGGGAATCGCGTGGCTCCGGCACGACGACTATCTGCTCCGCGAGTCGGTCTGGAACGACGCGCGCGTGGTCGCGGGGCCCCGGGCCGGGCCTCCCAGCGCGGGCTTCACCCGCACGGCGAACGGGAAGTGGAAGGGCGGATGGGAGCACAATCAGACCATCGAGCTCGAGGTCGAGGGCTCGCGCATCACCGGCCCCGCCGTCGACGTGGGCTTCGAGCGAACGGAAGGAGGCTTCCGGCTCACCGGGCTCTGGTTCAAGCGGAGCGTCGACCTGATCGTGGACGGAAAGGGAGCCCGGTCCCACGCGACCCGGTACGTCCGGGACGCGTCCGGCGCCTACGTCTCGACCGACCTCCCGAACCTGTACCTCTTCCTCGTCGGGGACGCGGCACGGCTCGGGGACCCGCCCTGGCCCGAACTGGCGCTCGCTGCGCTCTGCGCGGGCTGGGGCGTGCAGTAGCCCCGCCACGGCGTCGTTCCACGTGGAACATCGGTCGCCTCCCCTCCCCGACGTTCCACGTGGAACGTCGGGCAGGCCCCGGGCACCCTTCCCTGTCAGATCCCGGGAGCATTCTCGGCCCAGGTCGAGGTAGAACCCGGCCCGCACCCCCGCAGCCCCGAGGAGACATGGGAAGGACCATCACCATCGCCAACCAGAAGGGCGGCGTCGGCAAGACCACGACCGCCGTGAACCTCGCGGCGTCTCTCGCCGCCGGGGAGCACCGGACCCTTCTCGTCGACCTCGACCCGCAGGGAAACGCCGGCTCGGCGCTGGGCGTGGCCCGCGACGAGGTGGAGGGTTCGGTCTACGAGGTGCTGCTCGACGGGCGCGCGGTGAAGGACGTGGCGAGGCGCACCGAATTGCGCTTCCTCGACCTGCTGCCTGCGAGCCGCCACCTGGTGGGCGCGGAGATCGAGCTGGCCACGTCAGACCGGCGCGAGCTGCGGCTGCGCGAGGCGCTCGCCGCGGTGGCCGCCGATTACGAGCACGTCATCATCGACTGCCCGCCGTCGCTCGGGCTCCTCACGCTGAACGGCCTCGCCGCCTCGGACGGGGTCATCGTGCCGCTGCAGTGCGAGTACTTCGCGCTCGAGGGGCTGGCCGACATCCTGCGCACCGTCGAGCTCGTGAAGGGCGGCATGAACCCCTCCCTCGAGGTGGACGGGATCCTCCTCACCATGTTCGGGCAGAACAACCTGGCCTCGCAGGTGGCCGAGGACATCCGCCAGCACTTCTCCGGGCGCGTCTTCGACACCGTCATCCCCCGCAACGTCCGGCTGTCCGAGAGCCAGTCCCACGGCAAGCCCATCCTGCTCTACGACGTCGCGAGCAAGGGCTGCCAGAGTTACCTGGCCTTCGCCCGGGAAGTGTCCCGCCGCGACGCCAGCCGCGAGAGGAAGGACGCATGAGCACCCCTGGAAACCGGCGCCCTGCCCTGGGCCGCGGCATGGCGGCGTTGCTCCAGAACGCCGCGCCCCCCGCCCCCTCGGGCCGCAGCGTGATGCAGCTCCCCATCGAGTCGGTGCAGCGAAGCCCTGGCCAGCCCCGGAAGAGCTTCGACGACCGCCGGCTGGAGGAGCTCGCCGGGTCCATCCGCGAGCACGGCGTGCTCGAGCCCATCCTGGTTCGGCGCGCCGGCACGGGCTACGCCATCGTGGCCGGCGAGCGGCGCTGGCGGGCAGCCCAGCGGGCCGGCCTGCGCGAGATCCCGGCGCTGCTCCGGGAGGCCAACGACCGCGAGTCCTTCGAGCTGGCGCTGGTCGAGAACCTCCAGCGCGCCGACCTGAACGCCATGGAGGAGGCGGAGGCCTTCGACGCGCTCACCCGGGAACACGGGCTCACGCAGGAGCAGGTCGCGGAAAGGGTCGGCAAGGACCGCTCGACCGTCGCCAACGCCATGCGGCTCCTCAAGCTGCCGGCCGACGTCCGTGACCAGGTCCGCGCCGGCGCCCTGGAGATGGGGCACGCCCGGGCGCTCCTCGCGCTCGAGAAGGCCGAGGCCATTCGCCAGGCGGCCCACCAGGTGGTCCGCGAGGAGCTCTCGGTCCGGGCCACCGAGGCGCTGGTTCGCCGGATGCTCCACCCCGGCCAGGGCCGGTCGAAGGGAGCGGCCGCGGCCGAGTCGGCCAACGTGAAGGCGCTCGTGACGCGGCTCGAGCGGCGGCTCGGCACCCGGTGCCGGGTGGTCCAGAAGAACGCCCAGTCGGGAAAGCTGGAGATCGACTACGGCTCGCTCGCCGAGCTCGACGGGATCCTGGAGAAGATCGGGGCCTGACCCCGCTTGGGTTGCCTCCAAGGGAGTACGAGTCCATGTTTCACGGTACATGGACCGTTGAACAGCGCCCCGCGCCGGTGTAACCCTTTCCTGCCATGGCCATGCTCAAGCGCGACGAGACCCCGGTTGCCGCCGTAGGAAGCGACCTCAACGCCCTCCTGGGGCGAGGCTCCGAGTTCGACGGAAAGCTCTCCTTCGAGGGGACCGTCCGGATCGACGGCCGGTTCACGGGCAGCATCGTCACCAGCGACACGCTGGTGGTCGGAGAGGGCGCGCAGGTCAGCGCCGAGATCACCTGCGGCACGCTCATCCTGCACGGGTCGGTGACCGGAAACGTGAAGGCGTCGGTGGCGGTGGAACTCCACCCGCCGGCGCGGCTCACCGGCAACATCGAGACGTCCGCGCTCATGGTCGCGAAGGGCGTGGCCTTCAACGGCCAGTGCAAGATGGAGCCGCCCGCCCGGGTGGCGACGGGGCCCGTCCCCGTGAAGTGACGGGCCCCGCCCGCGCCGGACCGCCCTACTGGACCTTCACCTGGATGGAGCGAGGCTTGGCCTCGGACCGCTTGGGCAGGTGCACGGCGAGCACCCCGTGCTTTGACTCTGCGTGAACCTTCTCGGGGTCCACCGAGGTGGGCAGGGCGAAGGTGCGGGTGAAGTAGCCGTAGGCCATCTCGACCCGGTGGTAGTTCTCCTTCTGCTCCTCCTTCTCCACCTTTCGCTCGCCCTTGAGGGTGAGCACCCCGTTCTCGACCCGGATCTCGACGTCCTTCGGATCGACCCCGGCGAGGGCCGCCCGGATGACGACCTCGTCGTTGTCCTCGAAGACGTCGCAGGCCGGGGTCCAGCCGATCGACTCGGCCGGCTGCGGGCCGCGCTCGTCGAGCATGCGCCCCATCTCCTCCTGGATGCGGGCCAGGTCGCGGAAGGGGTCGAATCGCGTGATAATTGCCATGGTTGGCCTCCTGGAAGGGGGTTCCTTCGACAGACGGAAAGTAAGCACGCCCCCTACCCTGTCAAACGGCCCCCGGTGGGGTCGTCCGGATAGGGGCCCCGGCCGAGCCAATCCCTTGACCGGCCACCTTCCGGAATGCTAGTTAGCGGCCCCCTTATGATCGTCGGTTCCATCGCCCGCCGCTACGCCAAGGCATTGTTCTCCTTGGCGGACGAGCAGGGCCAAGTCGAGCAGTGGTCGACCTCCCTCGATGCACTCGGGAGGGCGCTCGCCTCCTCCCCCGAGCTCCGCTCGACCCTCGAGAGTCCCCTCTTCGAGAAGGAGCAGCGGCGCGGCGTCGTCGCCAGCCTCGCGAAGGCCATCGGCCTCGCCGAGACGCCGTCGAACTTCCTGCTCCTCCTGGCCGATCGCGCCCGGCTCGCCTACCTGCCGGCCATCATCCAGAACTTCCGCGACCTCGCCGACGAGCGCCTCGGACGCGTGCGCGCCAAGGTCACGAGCGCCGTGCCGCTCTCGCCCGACGAGGCGAAGCGCATCGCCGAGAAGCTCGCCCAGGGTCGGAAGACCCAGGTCATCGTGGAGACGGCCGTGGACGCCGCCCTCCTGGGAGGCGTGGTCGCCCAGGTGGGAAGCCTCGTCTACGACGGCTCCGTCCGGTCGCAGCTCGAGGAGCTGCGCCGCACCATGAAGCAATAGCCACAGGCTGGAGACGAAGAACATGGACATCCGCGCCGACGAGATCAGTCGCATCCTCCGCGATCAGATCAAGGACTACGGAAAGAAGGTCGACGTCTCGGAGACCGGCACCGTCCTGTCGCAGGCCGACGGCGTGGCCCGCGTCTACGGGCTGTCCGGCGTCGCCGCCGGCGAGCTGGTCGAGTTCCAGACCGGCGCCCGCGGCCTGGTGCTGAACCTCGAGGACGACAACGTCGGCGTGGCCGTGATGGGGCACGCCGAGGAGATCCGCGAGGGCGACTCGGTGAAGCGCACCGGCCGCATCGCCGAGGTTCCGGTGGGCGAGGCGCTGCTCGGCCGCGTGGTCGACGGACTCGGCAACCCCATCGACGGCCGCGGCCCCATCGACTCGAAGCACTCCCGCAAGGTGGAGATCAAGGCGCCCGGCATCGTGAAGCGCAAGAGCGTGCACGAGCCCATGCAGACCGGCCTGAAGGCCATCGACGCCCTCGTCCCCGTGGGCCGCGGCCAGCGCGAGCTCATCCTGGGCGACCGCGGCACCGGCAAGACCGCCGTCGCCATCGACGCCATCATCAACAACAAGGGGAACAACCTCTACTGCTTCTACGTGGCCATCGGCCAGAAGCAGTCGACGGTCGCCCGCGTCGTCGACACGCTCCAGAAGTACGGCGCCATGGAGTACACGACGGTCGTCTCCGCCAGCGCCTCCGACCCGGCCCCCATGCAGTACCTGGCGCCCTACACCGGCGTCACCATGGCCGAGTACTTCCGCGACTCGGGCCGCCACGCCCTCATCGTCTACGACGACCTCTCCAAGCAGGCCGTCGCCTACCGGCAGCTGTCGCTGCTCCTGCGCCGCCCGCCCGGACGCGAGGCGTACCCGGGCGACGTCTTCTACCTCCACAGCCGCCTGCTCGAGCGCGCCGCGAAGCTCTCCGACAAGGAAGGCGGCGGGTCGCTCACCGCGCTGCCCATCATCGAGACCCAGGCCGGCGACGTCTCGGCGTACATCCCGACGAACGTCATCTCCATCACCGACGGCCAGATCTTCCTGGAGTCCGACCTCTTCTACCAGGGCGTCCGACCGGCCATCAACGTGGGCATCTCGGTGTCGCGCGTCGGCGGCTCGGCGCAGATCAAGGCCATGAAGCAGGTGGCCGGCACCCTGAAGCTCGACCTCGCGCAGTACCGCGAGCTGGCCGCCTTCTCCAAGTTCGGCTCCGACCTCGACAAGTCCACCCAGGAGACGCTGGCCCGCGGCGAGCGCCTGGTCGAGGTGCTGAAGCAGGGGCAGTACCAGCCGCTCTCGGTCGACAAGCAGGTCATCCAGATCTACGCCGCCACCCAGAAGGACGGGTCGGGGCAGAACTGGATCCGGACGGTTCCGGTCGAGGAGGTCGGCCGCTACATGAAGGAGCTGATCGAGTTCCTCTCCGCGCGCTACCCGGAGGTGGGGAAGAAGCTGCAGGAGAAGAAGGCGCTCGACGACGGGATCCGCAAGGACCTCGACGCCGCGCTCGAGGAGTTCAAGGGCGTCTTCCAGTTCGAGCAGAAGGCGTAAGGAAGGCCCCCGAGGCGAACCGTGCCCTCTCTTCGCGACATCCGGCGCCGCATCGGCTCCGTCAAGAGCACCCAGCAGATCACCAAGGCCATGAAGATGGTGGCCGCGGCGAAGCTTCGGCGCGCCCAGGAGGCCATCACCAAGGCCAGGCCCTACGCGCTGCTGCTCGAGCAGTCCCTCAACCGCATCGCCTCGCGCGCCACCTCCGACGAGGGCGCGGCGCACCCGCTGCTCGCTTCACGGCCGGTGAAGCGGGTCGAGCTGGTGGTGATCACCTCCGACCGCGGCCTGGCCGGAGGCTTCAACTCCAACGTGGTGCGGCGCGCCCAGCGCTTCATGGTGGAGAATGCCGACAAGTACGAGGAGATCACCGTCTCCACCATCGGCAAGAAGGGGCGCGACAGCCTGAAGGCCCGCAAGGTGGCGCTCCGCAAGGACTACACCGGCGTCCACGCCAGGCTCTCCTTCGAGAAGGCCCACGAGATCGCGGGCGAGCTCTCGGAGCGCTTCCTCTCCGGCGAGGTCGACGCGGTCTTCCTCCTCTTCAACGAGTTCAAGAGCGCCATCGCCCAGATCGTGCGGCTCAAGCAGTTCCTGCCCGTGGAGACCGGCCCGGCCGAGGCGACGGCGTCGGTGGACTTCCTCTACGAGCCCAGCCGCACGGAGTTGCTCGCCGACATCGTCCCGCGCCACCTCGACGTGCAGGTGTGGCGGGCGTTGCTCGACTCGGCCGCCAGCGAGCACGGGGCGCGCATGACCGCCATGGAGGCCGCCACCAAGAACGCGGCCGAGATGATCGGCGCGCTCTCCCTCCAGTACAACCGCGCGCGACAGGCCTACATCACCAAGGAGCTGAGTGAGATCGTGAGCGGCGCAGAGTCGCTCAAGTAGATCCCAGGGAAAACCGACATGTCAGAGATCCAGACCCAGAGCGGCAAGATCACGCAGGTCATCGGCCCCGTCGTCGACGTCGAGTTCCCGCCCGGCTCGCTGCCGGAGATCTACACGGCGCTCACGGTGACCAACCCGGGCATCGACGACCTCAAGGAGAACCTGGTCCTCGAGGTGGCGCAGCACCTGGGCGAGAACACCGCCCGCACCATCGCCATGGACTCGACCGAGGGGCTCATCCGCGGCATGTCGGTGACGAGCCGCGGCAAGGGCATCATGATGCCGGTCGGCAAGGAGGTGCTCGGCCGCATCATGAACGTGGTCGGCGAGCCGGTCGACGAGCGCGGCCCCATCGGCGCCAAGGGCTTCAAGCCCATCCACCGCGCCCCTCCCGCCCTCACCGACCTCAACGTCAAGGTCGAGGCCTTCGAGACGGGCATCAAGGTCCTCGATCTCCTCGCCCCCTACCTGCGCGGCGGCAAGATCGGCCTCTTCGGCGGCGCCGGCGTGGGCAAGACCGTGCTCCTCATGGAGCTCGTGAACAACGTGGCGAAGGAGCGCGGCGGCTTCTCGGTGTTCGCCGGCGTCGGCGAGCGCACCCGCGAGGGAAACGACCTCTACCACGAGATGATCGAGTCGGGCGTCATCAACCTCGACGACCCGCAGAAGAGCCAGTGCGTGCTGGTGTACGGCCAGATGAACGAGCCGCCCGGAGCCCGCGCCCGCGTGGCCCTCTCGGCCCTCGCCATCGCCGAGTACTTCCGCGACGACGAGGGGCGCGACGTGCTCCTCTTCATCGACAACATCTTCCGCTTCACCCAGGCGGGCTCCGAGGTGTCGGCCCTCCTCGGCCGCATCCCGTCGGCGGTGGGCTACCAGCCCACGCTCTCCACCGAGATGGGCGAGCTGCAGGAGCGCATCACCTCCACCAACAAGGGCGCCATCACCTCGGTGCAGGCCATCTACGTGCCCGCCGACGACCTCACCGACCCGGCCCCGGCCACGGCCTTCGCCCACCTCGACGCCACCACCGTGCTCAGCCGCAAGCTCACCGAGATCGGCATCTACCCCGCGGTGGACCCGCTCGACTCGACCTCGCGCATCCTCGATCCATTGGTCGTGGGGCAGGAGCACTACGAGGTGGCCCGCCAGGTCCAGGAGACCCTGCAGACCTACAAGGACCTCCAGGACATCATCGCCATCCTCGGCATGGACGAGCTCTCCGAGGACGACAAGGTGGTCGTGGCGCGCGCCCGCAAGATCCAGCGCTTCCTCTCCCAGCCGTTCCACGTCGCCGAGCAGTTCACCGGCAACCCCGGCATCTACGTGAAGCTCGCCGACACCATCCGCGGCTTCAAGGGCATCGTCGAGGGCAAGTACGACGACCTGCCCGAGCAGGCCTTCTACATGGTGGGCACCATCGAGCAGGCGGTGGAGAAGGCCAAGAAGCTCGCCGCCGGCTAGCGGCGGCCGGGAACCGCCATGGCTGCACTGACCCTCGAGATCGTCACCCCGGAGCGGCGCGTCGCCACGCTGCAGGCCGACGAGGTGCGCGCGCCCGGCGTCCTGGGCGGCTTCGGCATCCGCAAGGACCACACCCCGTTCATGTCCCAGCTCCAGGCCGGGCGGCTCACCGTCGTCGAGGGGGGGCGCGAGGTGCACTACGCCATCGGCGGGGGCTTCCTGCAGGTGGCCGACAACAAGGTGATGGTCCTCGCCGACAGCGCCGAGGAGCGCGAGGAGATCGACGTGGAGCGCGCCAAGCGGGCCTTCACCGAGTCCACCGAGCGGCTCCGCAGCCTCACCGAAGGGGACGAGAACTACCCCACCGAGGCGGCGCGCGTCCGCCGCGCCACGGCCCGGCTCGAGGTCGCCGGACGCTAGCCCGGAAGCCCCCGGAAAACGAAGCCCCGCCGGCCTCGCGCCGGTGGGGCTTTCTCATTGAAATTCCAGCGGGATTCGGTTAGAAAGAAGGGTCCCGAACGAGGGCCGGTCCGCCCCCGCGGAGCGCCCCCCGGCGACCCCAAAATGGCCGAAGAAATCCTCCCGCCCGTCCCGCCCGAGGCGCCGCCTCCGGCGCCGCCCCCCGAGGCCCCGCGCCAGCCGCAGATCGCCATCGAGGACGACATGCGGCGGTCGTATCTCGCCTACTCCATGTCGGTCATCGTCGGGCGCGCGCTGCCCGACGTGCGCGACGGCCTGAAGCCCGTGCACCGGCGCGTCCTCTACGCCATGCACTCGGAGGGGCTGCACCACAACAAGCGCTACTCCAAGTGCGCCGGCGTGGTCGGCGAGGTGCTGAAGAAGTACCACCCGCACGGCGACTCCTCGGTCTACGACGCGCTGGTGCGGCTCGCGCAGCCGTGGAACCTCCGCTACCCGCTCATCGACGGGCAGGGCAACTTCGGCTCGGTCGACGGCGACCCGGCCGCGGCCTACCGCTACACCGAGTCGCGCCTCGAGAAGCTCGCCGACTACCTGCTCGCCGACATCGACAAGGAGACCGTCGAGTGGTCTCCCAACTTCGACGACTCCACGGTCGAGCCCGTCGTGCTGCCGGCGCGGTTCCCCAACCTGCTCGTCAACGGCTCGGCCGGCATCGCCGTGGGCATGGCCACCAACATCCCGCCCCACAACATGGGCGAGGTGATCGGGGCGGCCGTGCACCTGCTGCGCAACCCCAAGGCCACGGTGGCCGAGCTGATGCGCTTCATCCCCGGCCCCGACTTCCCCACCTCCGGGATGATCCTGGGGCGCGACGGCATCCGCCAGGCCTACGAGACCGGCCGCGGCAGCATCACCGTGCGTGCACGGGCCTCCGTCGAGGTCCACCCCAAGACCGAGCGCGAGTCCATCGTCGTCACCGAGATCCCCTACCAGGTGAACAAGGCCCGGCTCGTGGAGAGCATCGCCGACCTGGTGCGGGAGAAGCGCATCGAGGGCATCTCCGACCTGCGCGACGAGTCCTCGCGCGAGGGCATGCGCGTCGTCATCGAGCTGAAGCGCGACGCGGTGGCCCAGGTGGTGCTGAACAACCTCTACCAGCACACCACGCTGCAGACCGGCTTCGGCATCATGCTGCTCGCCATCGACGGCGGGCAGCCGCGCTTCCTCACGCTCAAGCAGATGCTGGAGCGCTTCGTCGCCCACCGGCGCGACGTGGTCACCCGGCGCACCCGCTTCGAGCTCAAGCAGGCCAGGGCCCGCGAGCACATCCTGCTCGGGCTGCAGATCGCCCTCGACCACATCGACGAGATCATCGAGCTCATCCGCAAGGCGCCGGACCGCGACACCGCGCGCGAGGGGCTCATCGCCCGCTTCGGCCTCTCGGAGATCCAGGCCAAGGCCATCCTCGAGATGCAGCTGCAGCGCCTCACCGGGCTGGAGCGGCAGAAGATCCTCGACGAGCTGGCCGAGGTGCAGGCGCTCATCGCCCGGCTGCGCGAGATCCTGGCCTCCGAGAAGGTCCTGCTCGACGTCATCGTGGCCGAGCTCGAGGAGGTGAGGGAGCTCTTCGCCGACGAGCGGCGCACCGAGATCCTGGGCGCGGCCGCCGACCTCGACGTGGAGGACCTCATCAAGGAAGAGGAGATGGTGGTCACCGTCTCCCACGCCGGCTACGTGAAGCGGAACCCCATCTCGCTCTACCGGGCGCAGCGCCGCGGAGGGAAGGGGAGGACGGGCGCCGGCACGCGCGACGAGGACTTCCTCGAGAGCCTCTTCGTGGCCTCCACCCACAGCTACCTGCTCGTCTTCTCCGACAAGGGGAAGGTCTACTGGCTCAAGGTCCACGAGATCCCGCAGGCCGGCCCGGCCGCGCGCGGCAAGCCCATCGTGAACCTGGTGCAGCTGTCCCAGGGCGAGAAGGTGGCGGCCATCCTCCCGGTGCGGGAGCTGCCCGCCCTTCCCGGATCGGCCGGCGCCGAGGAGACGGAAGGGGAGGGGGAGGACGCCGCGCCCGCCGGCAGCGGGACCTTCGTCTTCGCCGCCACCCGCCGCGGCCTGGTGAAGAAGACGCCGCTCGAGGCCTACGCCCGGCCGCGCGCCTCCGGGATCATCGCCCTCTCGATCGAGGAGGGGGACAGCCTCATCGCCGCCCGCATCACCGACGGCCAGAGCCACATCCTGCTCTCGACCGCCCAGGGCATGGCCATCCGCTTCGAGGAGTCGGACGTCCGCTCCATGGGGCGCAGCGCCTACGGCGTGAAGGGCATCTCCCTCGACGAGGGGGACGAGGTGGTGAGCGCCGAGTCGCTGCCGCCGGCCGCCGAGGGGGCGGCCGCCTCCACCATCCTGTCGGTCACCGCCAACGGCTACGGCAAGCGCTCCGAGCTCTCCGAGTACCGGACCCAGACCCGCGGCGGCAAGGGCATCATCACCATCAAGGCCACCGAGCGGAACGGCCCGGTGGTGGCGGCCATGCCGGTCGTCGACGCCGACGAGGTCATGCTCATCACCAACCGCGGCATGCTCATCCGCATGCCCGCGGCCCAGATCAGCGTCATCGGCCGCAACACGCAGGGCGTCCGGCTCATCACCGTGGAGTCGCGCGAGGAGCAGGTCGCCGGCGTGGCCCGCGTGGCCGAGAACGTCTCGGTGGCCGACGAGGGCGGGGAGACCCCGCCGGGAGACGCCCCGGCCGAGGAGGGCGTCGAGGGCGAGGAGACGCCGGAGGGCGGCGAGGGGAGCCCGGGAGCGCCGTGACCCGGTCGGCGCTCGCCGCGGTGGCGGCCGCGATCGGGCTCCTGGCGGCGGGGTGCAGCTCCCCCGACGGCAAGCTCGAGGCGGCCAACGCGATCCGCCACCAGGGCCGGGCCGCGGAGGCTCTCTCCGCGTACCGGGAGATCCTGGGCGAGCTGGGCGACGGGACCATCCCGAAGTGGGAGACCGGCGTGCGGCTGAAGGCGCTTCGCTACGCGGCCGACGTCTCCTACCTCGACCTGGGCGACTACGTCGGGGCCATCGGCTACTACCGGCGCATCGTCTCGCTCTACCCGGGGACCGAGGACGCCTGGAAGGCGCGGGCCGCCATCGGCGACATCTACGCGCAGCGGCTGGGCGACCGGCAGGCGGCCATCGCGCAGTACGCCGCCGTGGCCGGAGGGGACGCGAAGGAGGCGCCCCGGTTCCAGCTCCTCGTGGCCCGCCTGTACCTCGAGCTCAAGAACTACGAGCAGGCGCGCACCGAGGCCCGCCTCCTCCAGGAGCGGTGGCCGGAGGGCGGGGAGGCCGACGAGGCCCAGCTGCTCACCGCCCAGGCCTGGGCGCTGGAGGACCGGCCCGACGAGGCGCTGGGCGCCTTCATGGCGGCGGCGGAGCGGCGCCCCCGCCCGGAGATCGCCGCGCTGGCGCTGGAGGGCGCGGCCCAGATCCACGCCCGCGCCGGCCGGTTCGACAGGGCCATCGAGCTCTACACGCAGGCCATGCCAGGACATCCCAACCCCGAGGCACTCCGGACCAGCATCGACATGGTCCGGGAGCGGCGCGAGGCCGCGAAGACCGTCACCCCCGGAGACCGGGACGCCGCGCTCGACCGCAACGTCCGCAACAGGACCAAGGAGATCCCATGAAGACCGACCTGTCGCAGAAGCTCTTCCAGAAGGCCCTCACCCTCTTCCCGGGCGGCGTGAACAGCCCGGTTCGCGCCTTCCGCAGCGTGGGCACGACGCCACTCTTCATCTCCCGGGCCAAGGGCGCGAAGATCTTCGACGTCGACGGCAACGTCTTCGTCGACTACGTGGGCAGCTGGGGCCCGGCCATCCTGGGGCACGCCAACGCCGAGGTGATCCGGGAGGTGGACGAGCAGCTGCGCAACGGCTCCAGCTTCGGGGCCCCGTCCCCCCGGGAGATCCAGCTCGCCGAGCTGGTCCGGGAGCGGGCTCCGTGGATCGAGAAGATGCGCTTCGTCTCCTCCGGGACCGAGGCCACCACCGCCGCCATCCGGCTGGCCCGCGGCTTCACCGGGCGCGACGACATCCTCAAGTTCGACGGCTGCTACCACGGGGCCGGGGATCCACTGCTCGTGAAGGCGGGATCGGGCGTGGAGACGCTCGGGCTGCCCGACTCGCCCGGCGTGCCGGCCGACGTGGCCCGCCACACGCTCACGCTCCCCTACAACGACCTGCCCGCGGTGGAGAAGCTGCTCGCCGAGCGCGGCCCGTCGCTGGCCGCGGTCATCGTCGAGCCGGTGGTGGGGAACATGGGCGTGCTGGTGCCGAAGCCGGGCTACCTCCAGGGGCTCCTCGACGCCTGCCGCAAGCACGGCACGCTGCTCATCATCGACGAGGTGATGACCGGCTTCCGGCTGGCGCCGGGCGGGGCCTGCGAGATCTACGGGATCCGCCCCGACCTCGTCACCTTCGGCAAGGTCATCGGCGGCGGCCTGCCGGTGGGCGCCTTCGGTGGACGCCCCGACGTGATGGACCGCATCGCCCCGGCCGGGCCGGTCTACCAGGCGGGGACCCTCTCCGGAAATCCGCTCGCCATGGCGGCGGGGCTCGCCACGCTCCGCCAGCTCGGCAGGGCGCAGTACGACCGGCTCGAGCAGCTCGGGCAACGGCTGGAGGCGGGGCTCGTCGAGGCCGCCCGGGGGGCAGGGGCGAAGGTCCAGGTGAACCGGGTGGGTTCGATGATCACGGTCTTCTTCTCCCCCGACCCGGTCTTCGACGCCGCCAGCGCCCGCAAGGCCGACACGAAGAAATTCGCCAAGTATTTCAATGTCATGCTCGAGAACGGCATCTACCTTCCGCCTTCGCAGTTCGAGGCGGCCTTCCTCTCGGTGGCCCACACCGACGAGGACGTCGACGCGACCATCACCGCGGCCCGGAAGGCCTTCGCCGAGGCGGTCCTGGCCTAGCCCGGGGGACGGCCCTCGAGCATTGACGGGACAGGGCGGGACTGCTATACGGTTCGGCCCTTCCTCCCGGTATTCACAGGAGAATCCGGCAGGGCAGGGGAAGAGGAACCTCGATGGCCCGGGACGATCGAGAGCGTCGCGGGGAGGACGACGAAGAGGGCCTCTCGAACCTGGCCTTGGCGTACCAGAAGGCCGGTCCGTACATCGCGGCTTCCACGACGCTGGTCGCATCGGTGGGCGTCTTCGCGGCGGTCGGGTGGTGGATCGACAGGAAGGTGGGAACCGAGAAGCCCTGGTTCCTCATCGGCGGGGCGGTCCTCGGCATGGTGGGCGGGTTCATCAGCTTCTTTCGACAGGTCCTGGGGAATCAGAAGAAGTGAAGAGCCACCTCCTCGCCGCCGCGTTCGTCGCCGCCCTGGCCCTGGGCCTGGCGCTCCTCTCCGGGGACGCGCGCCTCCCGGCCCTCATCGGCGCCGCCATCGCCAGCGGGACCGCCATCGCCTCGCTCGTCGCCTTCGGCCACTTCGGCACGAGCGCCGTGAAGCCGGTCCAGCGGGCGCTCCTCGTCTTCACCGCCATGTTCTTCGCCCGCCTCGTCCTCGTGGGGGCCGGCGTCGCCGCCGTGGCCCGCAGCGGGGGGAGCGTGGTCGCCTTCGTGATCGCCTTCTTCGTCCCGTACTTCGCGTTCACCGCCATCGAGGGGAGCTACGTCAGCGCCCTCGGCCGCCGCATGGGGAAGCCCGCATGACGCTCGCATCCGTCGCCCTCGTCCTCGGTCTGGCCCTCGGCCAGCACGCCCCCGCCGCCGACCCGCACGCCCCCGCGGCCGCCGCCGACTCCCACGGCGCTCCGGCGGCGCACGGCGAGGCCGCCCACGGCGGCGGCCACTCGGCCACGCTGCCCGAGACCATGATGCACCACGTGGCCAACGGCTTCGTGATGGAGATGCCGGGCTTCTGCGACGGCTTCCACTGGAACTGCGAGATCGACCTCGTGAAGGCCACCGGCGGCGGCTGGAAGATCCACCTCGGCAACACCGTCATCGACATGACCCCGTCGAAGCACGTGGTCATGATGCTCCTCTCCGCGCTGATCCTCTCGGTGCTGCTCATCGCCGCCGCCCGCAAGCGCAGCCTGGTGCCGCGCGGGTTCTACAACTTCGTCGAGCTGCTCGTGGAGTTCGTCCGCGGCATCGCCATCGCCAACATCGGCAAGAAGGACGCCGACCGGTTCGTGCCCTACCTGTGCACGGCCTTCTTCTTCGTCCTGACCATGAACCTGCTCGGGCTGGTGCCCTTCATGGCCACCGCCACCGCCAACATCTCGGTCACCGTCGCGCTGGCCCTCTTCACCTTCTTCATCACCCAGTACGCGGCCATCAAGTCCATGGGCATCAAGGGCTACCTGGCCCACATGACCGGCGGCGTACCGCCGTCGCTGGCCTGGCTGTGGCCCATCATGATCCCGGTCGAGTTCCTGGGGCTCTTCACGAAGCCCTTCGCCCTCACCGTCCGTCTCTTCGCCAACATGGTGGCGGGACACTTCGTGATCCTGGCGCTGCTCGGGCTCATCTTCGCGGTGTCGGTCTGGGTGGCGCCGGTGTCGGTGGCGCTGGCCCTCGGCATCTTCATGCTCGAGCTCTTCGTGGCCTTCGTGCAGGCCTACATCTTCACCATGCTCTCCGCCCTCTTCATCGGGGCCGGGCTCGTGCACCACGGTCACGACGAGCACCACGACGACGATCACGGCCACGCCGGTCACGGCGAGGCCGTCCACGCTTCTCACGCGGCCGGGAAGGCTCCCGGCCACGGGTAGTCGAGCGCAGCACGCGCCACGGGACGAACGGGCGGCCCGCCAAGAATCCGCCCACGACGAACGGAACGGAACGACCCAATGAACGCTCTCTCCCTCGGTTACCTCGCCGCCGGCCTCGGCGCCGGCATGTCCGTCATCGGCGCCGGCCTCGGCATCGGCAAGCTCGCCGCCGCCGCCATGGACGGCTCGGCCCGCCAGCCCACCGCCGCCGGCGACATCCGCACCTCGATGATCATCGCCGCCGCCCTCATCGAAGGCGCCACGCTGTTCGCCGTCGTGGTCTGCCTGCTCCTCGCCATCGCCAAGTAGCCTTCGCGCCTCACGCGCCCCGGGAGAAGTCCGATGAACGCCCTCGCATCCCCCGTGCTCGCCGCCGGGATCATGGATCTCAACCCCGGCCTGTCGCTGTGGACGGCGATCACCTTCCTCGTCCTCATCGGCGTGCTCTGGAAGTTCGCCTTCGGACCCATCACCCGGATGCTCGCGGAGCGGGAAGGCTCGATCCGCGACGCCATCGACTCGGCCCGCACCGAGCGGGAGGAGGCCGAGAAGCTGCTCGCGCAGCAGAAGGAGGCGCTCGTCAAGGCCCAGCGCGACGCGGCCGAGCTCGCCAAGCGGAACCAGCAGGAGATGGAGGCCTTCCGCTCCCAGCTGACCGCCCAGGCCCGCAAGGAGGCCGACGACATGGTCGCCTCCGCGCGCAAGAGCATCCAGGAGGAGCGGAAGCTCGCCGTCGCCCAGCTGCGCGCCGAGGTGGCCGACCTGGCCGTGGCCGCCGCCGGACGCATCGTGAAGTCGAGCCTGGACGAGAAGACGCAGCGCCAGCTCGTCGACGAGTACATCAAGGACCTTCCCGCCGGACGGGCCTAGACCGGATCGGCAGTCCTCGCGCGGCTCCGGCGGACCAGCGTCCGCCGGAGCTTCGCATTTTCCAGGAGTGAATCGAGCACCATGGGTCTCGCCATCGGAATCGTCGGACTGCCGAACGTCGGCAAGTCGACCCTCTTCAACGCGCTGCTCGGCCAGGCACAGGCCCAGGCGGCGAACTATCCGTTCTGCACCATCGACCCGAACATCGGGGTGGTGCCGGTCCCGGACGAGCGGCTGGTGAAGCTCGCCGCCCTCTTCCACCCGATGAAGACCGTCCCCACCACGCTCGAGTTCGTGGACATCGCCGGGCTGGTGGCCGGTGCGTCGAAGGGGGAAGGTCTCGGGAACCAGTTCCTCTCCCACATCCGGCAGGTGGACGCGATCGCCCACGTGCTGCGCTGCTTCGCCGACCCCGACGTGGTCCACGTGGGCGGCAAGGTGGACCCGCGCGGCGACCGGGACGTGGTCGAGACCGAGCTCATGCTGAAGGACCTCGAGCAGATCGAGCGCCGGCGGGAGCGGAAGGCGAAGGAGGCCAAGGCGCCGGGCAAGCCGGGCGAGCTGGCCAAGGCCGAGATCGCCGTGCTCGACGTGGTCAAGGCCGGGCTGGAGAAGGGGACGCCGGTGCGGATGCAGAAGCTCGCGCCCGAGGCGCTCGCCGTCCTCTCCGACCTCTTCCTGCTCACCGGGAAGCCCGTGCTGTACATCGCCAACGTCGACGAGGAGCAGCTCACGCGCCCCGACGACCCGACGGTGGCCAAGGTGAAGGAGCTGGCCGCCGAGGAGGGAGCCCGCTGCGTGGTCATCAGCGGCAAGGTCGAGGCCGAGCTCTCCGAGCTGCCCGAGGCGGAGCGCCTCGACTTCCTGCACAGCCTGGGGCTCGAGCAGCCGGGGCTGAACCGGCTCGTCCGCGCCGGCTACGAGCTGCTCGGCCTCTCCACCTTCTTCACGGTGGGCGTGGACGAGTGCCGGGCCTGGACCATCCACGACGGGATGACCGCGCCGCAGGCGGCCGGCACCATCCACACCGACTTCGAGCGCGGCTTCATCAAGGCCGACGTGCAGTGGTGGGAGGATCTGGTGCAGCTCAGGACCGAGGCGGCCGTGAAGGAGAAGGGGCTGCTCCGCATCGAGGGCAAGGAGTACCGGGTGAAGGACGGCGACGTGATGCATTTCCGCTTCAACGTCTGAGGCGCCTTCGGGCCGATCGAGCGTCTGCCGCCGGCGGGTGGGTCGCGCCGCTCCGAGCAGCACGTCCTCGGGCGAATGGGAGGCACCGATGGCGTCGAGGTTCGCCTGGGCCTGATCGGCCCGGCGCCTCGACGCGCCCTGCGGGCAGCTCGTCGCGGCGCGCCCCCCGCCGGCTGTCGGCCTCCAGGGCCGAAGGCGACTCGGACGTGCGCGCGTGGTGGGAAAAGCATGGTAGTCACTATTGGTGACACCACCCGAACGAGGCTGCGGCAACGTGTCGCGCCGTCCCCGCCGGTGAACGGGTCTAGCGTGTCCGACGCGCAGGATCAGGGCAGCGGAGGGAAGCATGAGGGCATGGAGCAGGGGCGGGGTGTATCTCGCGATCGTTCTCGTGGCGGCTGGTTGCCAGGAGAAGACCGCCACGGCGCCGCCGTCCACGGTGGCGAGCCAGCAGGGGACGTCGGGGACGGTCGTGGACTACGACGGGGACGGCGTGCCGGACCTGATCGTCGGGGCGCCCTACGCCGCCCACGCGGACGGCCTGGGAGCGGCGTTCGTGTACCGGGGGAACGCCGCCGGATTCGACGCGACGCCAACCTGGACGATGGTCGGAGGACGACAACTTCGGATCCCAGCTGGCGGCCGTGGGGGACGTCGACGGGGATGGAAAGCCCGACTTCGCGGTTGCCGCGCAGAACGGGGACGGCCCGGAGGCATCGCTCTCCGGCAGCGTCACCGTCTACCGGGGCGGGACGTCCGGGCAGGTGCTCGCGAAGCTCGGCGGGGAGCAGGCGCTCGACAAGTTCGGCGCCTCGGTGACCGGCGGATGCGACCTCGACGCCGACGGATTCCCCGACCTCGTGGTGGGGGCGACCGGGCACTCCCCCGGGCCGGACCGCTACCTGGGCGGCGCCTACTACGTCTACTTCGGCCCCGGGCTCTCCGAGGCGAGGCGATGGAAGATCCCCGCGACGCTCTCCACCGGGATCCTGGGCTTCGCCTCGGCCTGCGGGGACGTGAACGGCGACGAGGTGGACGACCTGGTGGTATCCGCCATCTGGACGCACGGGGTGATCTGGCACGCCTCCAAGGTCCTGGTGTTCCACGGCAAGTCCGGGTTCGCGCCGGACCCCGATGCCGCCGACCTGACCGTTCACTCCACGGCATCCCACTTCGGGGACGCGCTGGCGGTCCTGGGGGACCTGGACGGGGACGGGTTCCGCGACCTCGGGATCGGGGTGCCGTCCTTCTACGCCATCCCGGCGCCCTCGGCCACGAACCCCATGACGAGCCACAAGGGGCGGGTCTTCCTGGTGAAGGGAGGGACCGGAACACGGACAGTGAATCTATCGGCGCCACCGGGAACGCCGATCCCCGGGCTCCTCGGGACCCTCACCGGCGTGGACTACCTCGAGCGCTTCGGATCGGCCATCGCCCCGCTCGGCGACCTGGACGGAGACGGCAAGCCGGACTTCGCGGTGAGCGCACCGCACGGCCACGCCGCCGGCGCAACCAGCCTCTCCACCGGATGGGTGAGCGGGCGGGTGTACCTCTTCCTGGGAAAGAACGTGGCCACCACGGGCGCGGCCACGTCCGCGAGCACGGCCACCCTGCTGAGCCGTCCCGGGCGGACCCTTCACTACGGGACATTCCTGGCGCCGTTCTCGCGGGGTGGGGCACGGCTGCTGGTGGGAGCGCCCACCGCCGATCGGCAGGACGGCGCGGCCTTCGTCGAGGACCTCGAGGCGGTGCTGCCGTGACCGGAGGAACGAACATGGTCTCCAGGATCGTCGCCGTCGCGTTGCTCGCGGGCGGAGTGGCCGCCGCCGCGGGTGCAGTCTGGGACTCGACCAACTTCACCATGGAAGGGCGGAAGTGGCAGCCGGCCCCGGCCGGGCACGTTCCAGGGAAGGACAACCCCGCGACCGCGATGGACGGCAGCCACCATCCCGGGGACGACTGCGGCATCTGCCACGCACCCGCCGCCTCCGACACGGCGTTCTACAAGCCCGTCGCGCACGCCCGGGTCTTCACCCTGACCGGGACGATCTACGACAGCCGGGCGGCGCGGGGACCCGTGCCGGGCGCCGAGCTCGTGGTGCAGGACTACGGCGGCAACGTCCTCAGCGTCACCGCCAACGACCTGGGAAACTTCTGGACCGAGACCCCCATGACCGGTGACCCGGCCGCCGCGGACCCGGCCACCTCCGACTCCTGGCGCTACAAGGCCTGGGTGAAGGCGGAGGGCGGCGAGCGGCCCATGATGACCATGCCCTCCGTGGGCGGGATGACCGTCCCGCGCATGAGCTGCAACATGCACCACGTCACCACCGGGACCCTCGGAGGTGCGTGGGCCGCACCGCGGGGAACCCTGCGCAGCTTCCCGGCCGTGGGGCTGAGCTACCGCAAGCACGTCTTCCCCATCCTCCGCAGCAAGTGCGCCCCGTGCCACATCCCGGGCCCCACGCAGGCGGCGCAGGCAGGCGAGACCTTCGACTACGGAGCGGGTCTCGACCTCCTGACCTACGCCGGCTCCACCGTGGAGGTCCACGACTCCACCGGTGGGGTGACCACCTACGCGAAGCGCGGGGTCACCGCCGTCGTGAACACCGCCACCCCGTCGGCGAGCCTGCTCTTCGCGAAGACCCTCGGGGGAGGCACGCACGGCGGAGGGGTGTTCTGGGACGAGAGCTCCCCCGACTACCGGGCGCTCCGCCAGTGGATCTCCGAGGGTGCACAGGAGAACTGATGGCGCAGCGACTCGCCGCGATCGGCCTCGCGCTGGCCCTCGCCGCCTGCGGCGGGAGCACGACGGGGGAACCGGACGTCGGAACGGGCCCGGGCGGACCGACCGGGCCGACGGGCCCAACGGGGCCGGCGCCCTCCGTCCTCGTCGCCGGGGGGCGAGCCGGCCCCTGGACGGTGGAGCTTCGCTCGGACCGGCCCCTGGGGACGGGGATCGCCTCGCTGGCGGTCCACGTGACCGGCGAGGGAGGGGCCGTCGTCGCCGACGCCTCGCTGGCGGTCGAGGCCCATCGCCCGGCGACCGGGCTCGTCGCGCCGGTGACGAACGGTCCCCGGATCGGGGCCGACGGCGCCTACCACCTGGACCTGTCGATCGCCGAGGCCGCGCCGGCCGCCGAGGGCTGGACCTTCCGGGTGGAGGTCACGCGCGGCGGCGAGCGGGCGGTGGCCACCTTCGCCGGGCTCCCCGTCGTCGACCGCCGGCTGGCCGGGACATTCACGAACGGTGACACGACCTCCATCCTGGCGGTGCGGTTCGAGGCCGGCCTCCGGGTGGGGTCGAACCCGATCACGGTGACCCTGCACGAGGTCCGGCCGGGCGCCGCCGCCGTGCCGGTGGAGGGCGCGGCCGTTCACGTGGAGCCCTACATGCCGTCCATGGGCCACGGATCCACGGGGAGCGCCGACCCGGTCCCGACGGGAACCCCGGGTACCTACGCCGGATCGCTGTTCTTCTCGATGGCCGGCGACTGGGAGACGACCGTCACCGTCGCGCGAGCCGGTTCGGAGGTCGGGCGGGTGATCGTCGCGGTCGTCTTCTAGCGCTCCGCACGCCTGCTCGATCCAGCCGATACGCTTGCCGCCGGCGGGTGGGTCGCGCCGCTCCGAGCAGCACGTCCTCGGGCAAATGGGTGGGCGGCCGGATGGCGTCGAGGTTCGCCTGGGCCTGATCGGCCCGGCGCCTCGACGCGCCCTGCGGGCAGCTCGTCGCGACGCGACCCCCGCCGGCTGGCGTTCGGCGGGGCCGAGGGCGACGCGGACGTGCGTCCTTCGTGGGGACCGGCGAGCGGCGCTCGCAGTCCATCCCCCGAGCGCCGACCGGGCCTCGCGGCGACGCCCCTCCGCCAGGCGCCCGGGTGGCCTCGTCGCGGGGCGCCTCCGCAGCGACCCAATCGAGGTCTCCGGTCGTCGCGGCCACGTGGCGGATGCTTCGATCGGTCGCCGCGACCCCGCTGACCCCGGAGAGCGAGGACAAGCGCCCCCGGCGACGAGGCCCACCCCGGGCGCCGGCACACGCCAGGGCGTCACCCGCCGAGGCCCGCGGTCCCGCCCTATTCGATCCACCCGATCTCGCGGGCCGTCGACCGGCCCGACCCGCAGCTCCTCGAGCGACTCGGGCAACCGGCCGCGCCCCGGCGCGATCGGCACCTCGCCCACCATCCACTCCGCGTGAATCTGGGGGTAGAGGGGGACGCGGCCCGGGTCGGCCAGGGCGTCCGGCCCGCGGGCGTGGCCTCCGGCGTCGTACCGGTCGGTGGCGCCCACGGTGTGGAGGAGCTCGTGGCCGACGGCCTGCAGCGAGAGGGACAGGTCGCCCTCGCAGGAGCCGCGCACGAAGGCCACCTCGCCGTTCACCGCGCCGGAGCCCTCGGCGAACCCCAGCTGGCCGTCGGCCAGGGGCGCGCACAGGAAGAAGATCCGGACGTCGAATCCGCCGACGGCTCCGTCGGCGCTGCGATCGATGTCACGCACCGTCCGCCAGACGTCGACGGCGTGCCCGACGCGATCGATCGGGGAGGCGGTGGGTGGGGAGAAGGGCAGGGTGCCGCTCCAGGGCACCGGCCCGACCACCGAGAACTGGAAGGCCGATCCGCCCGGGCCTCGCCACCGCGCCATCTCCGCGTCGAGGCGCGCGGCCAGGGCGTCGGCCCCACGGCGCCAGTTCTCGATCCCGACGTCGGCGCCGGGGGAGAGGAGGACCAGCCCGACCTGGAGCGGCCTCCCCCAGTTCCCGCGAGCCCAGCGATGCCAGGATCGGGTCGCGCCCCAGGCCACGGTGAAGACGAGGACGCCCAGCAGGAGGCCGATCCGGATGCGCCGGAACGTCCGGCCGCGACCCGTGGGCGCGGGGGTGCGCGTCATCGGCCCGCGGCTGCCTGGCGCCGTCGCGCGATCCCGGCGGCGAGGCGCAACGCCGCCCGCATGCTCCGGTCGCTGGCCCGGCCGGTGCCGGCCAGGTCCCAGGCCACGCCGTGGTCGGGGCTGGTGCGGACGAAGGGCAGTCCCAGCGTGACGTTCACCGCGGAGTCGCCCAGCACGGCGTCGAGCAGCTTCACCGGGATGAGCCCCTGGTCGTGGTAGAGCGCCACGACGGCGTCGAACTCCCCCAGCGCGGCGCGGAAGTAGACGCTGTCGGGAGGGAACGGGCCGTGGGCGTCCACGCCGTCGGCCCGGGCCCGCGCGACCGCCGGAGCCACGATGCGCGACTCCTCGTCGCCGAAGGCGCCCCCCTCCCCGGCGTGGGGATTCAGTCCGGCGATGGCGATGCGCGGTCGCGCGATCCCCATGTCCCGGCGCAGCCCCGCGGAGGCGATCGCGGCCACCTCGGCGATGCCGGCGGGGGTGAGCTTCCGGATGGCGTCGCGAAGCGAGAGGTGGTTCGTCACCAGCGCCACCCGCAGCCTGCGCCCCGCCAGCATCATCACGGAACGTGAACCATCGCCCCGGGCCTCGAGCCACTCGGTGTGCCCGACGAAGCCCGGGAGCGAGAGCGCCACCTGGGCCTTGGCGAGCGGCGCCGTGCAGAGGGCGCCGGCGTGCCCGCGCGCGAGGGCGTCGAAGGCCGCCTCGAGATACGCCAGGGAGGCCGCCCCACCTGCCGGGGAGGGCCGTCCGGGCCGCCGGTCGGCCGCGGCGAGCCGGGTCACGCGCACCAGCGCTCCGCCCCGGGGGAGGGGATCGCCGGGAGCCACCACCGGCAGCTCCAGCCCGGCGCTCCGGGCCACCCGCGCGAAGGAGGCGTCCCCGAAGACGAGCGGCACGACCCGCCCGCGCAGCGCGGCGAGCGCCCCGGCCGTCACCTCCGGCCCGATGCCGGACGGGTCGCCCAGGCTGACCGCGACGCGCGCCGCCATCGTTCAGCTCGCCGGCGCGGCCTCGAGCTCCGGGATCTTGAGCTCGATGATGGCGTCGCGCTTCAGCTCCTCGATGTACTGCTTGCGGTAGTTCTCGGCCTGCTGGTTGCCGATCTTCTCGCGGATGCGGTCCCGGACCTCCTCGAGCGGGGGGGCCTTCCCGGTGCGGCGGTCGTCGGCCTTGAGGATGATCCACCCGTTCTTGGCCCGGACGAGCCCCGAGTTCTGCCCGGGCGCGAGCGCGAAGGCCACCCGCTCCAGGTCGATGGGCATGGTTCCCTTCTTCACCCAGCCCAGGTCGCCGCCCGACGAGGCCCCCGGTCCCTGCGACGCCTGCTTGGCCAGGTCGCCGAAGTCCTCGCCGGTGGCCAGGCGGACGAGCAACGCCTCGCCGATGGCCTTCACCCGCTCCTCGTCGGCGGGAGGCGCCCCGGCCGCCACCTGGAGGAGGATGAGGCGCAGCTTGACCTGGTCCTCGCCGGCGAACTCGGAGAGGTGGCTCTGGTAGTAGCCCTTCACGTCGTCGTCGGTGACCTTCACCCGGTTCTGCACCTTGGCCGCGATGAGCAGGTGGTTCTCGAAGTCCTTGCGGAGCCGGGCCCGGTAGGCGGTGCATGGTCATGCCCTCCGCCGCCAGCGCCTGCTTCAGCACCTCGTCGGAGAGGTTGTTGCGCTTCTTCACGTCCTCGATGGCGCCGTCGATCTGGGCCTCGGTCACCTCGATGCCGAGGGTCTTGACCTCGTTCTCCACCAGCCGCTCGGCGAGGACTCCTTCGTAGGCCGTGCGCAGCGCCTTGGACCGCGCCTGGTCCCGGGCCGGTCCGGGGGGCATGTCCATGGCGCGCCGGTACTCGGAGCCGGCGCGCTGGGTCAGCTCGGAGAGCGTGATGACGTCGCCGTTCACCACCGCGGCGACGCGGTCGACCGGGCGGCGGTCGGTGGCGCCGTCCACGGGCGCGGACAGGAGCACCGCGAGGAGGAGGAGGTTCGGGATCGTCAAGGCTTCACCGATGCGACGGCAGTGGGGTCGATGTGGATCTTCGCCTGGGACCGGAGGGCGGCCACGTATTCCTCCTGGGCCTTGGCCCGTCGGTCCCGGAGGAGACGGCTGGCGATGGCCGGTCGCGCCTCTTCGAGCGTGCGCCGGGCCGCGGGCTTCTTCTCGATCACCTGGAAGACGTGGAAGCCGAAGGGGGACGGAACCACGTCGGAGATGGCGTTCGGCTGCATGCGGAAACAGACGTCGAAGACCTCGGGCATTCCCTGGCCCTTGCCGAACCAGCCCAGGTCGCCGCCCCGCTTGCCCTCGGGGGCGATGGAGGCCCGGCTGGCCACGGCCGCGAACCCGGCCGGCTTGCGCCGGACCTCGTCGCGCACCCGGGTCGCCTCCTCGCGGGTCTGGAGGACGATCTGGCGCGCGTGAACCCGCTCCGGCTCGTCGAACTCGGCGAGGTGGGCGGCGTACCAGGCCGAAACCTCCTCGTCCGGCACCTGGACGCGGGAGAAGACCTCGTCCTGGAACAGCTTCTCGATGGTGAGCTGGTCGCGCAGCCGGGTCCGGAGATCGGCCACGGAGAGCCGCTCCTGGGCCAGCATGTCGTCGAAGGAGGTTCCCGGGTACTCGGCCCGCAGCGCCAGGAAGGCCCGGTCGACCTGCTCCGGCGCGACCGACACGCCGCGGGCGCGTGCCTGCTGCAGGAGGAGCACGCGGGCCACCATCCCGTCGACGATGGACGCGCGCAACACGGAGGTGGGACCGGACCCCTCGCCGCCGACCCGGAGCTGCTGCAGCTCCCGCTCGAAGGCGGCGAAGGGGATCGGCTCACCGTTCACGGTCGCCACGGGGGCTGGTCCGGTGCTCCCCTCGCCGCCGGTGCCGGAGCGGCAGCCAGCGACGAGGAGGGCGGCGAGACCCGCGGCGATGGCGGCGGCCGTCCGCAAGCTACTTCTGTGCAGGCGCCGGGGCGGGCGCGGGCATCGGCATGGCCGGGCGCGGAGGAGCGCCGGCAGGAGGCATCGCTCCCGGCGGCATCCCACCCGGGGGCATCCCACCCGGTCCGGGAGCCGGGGCCGCCGACACGACCACCTTCTCGAGCTCGGCCTCGTTCACGGTGACCTTGGCCTCCTCGCGGAGCTTCTTCACGTACTCGTCGAACTCCTTGGTGCGCTTCTCGCGCTGGAGCCGCGAGGCGATCTGCGGCTTCACCTGGTCGAGGGTGCGGGTGATCCCCTCCTGCCGGGCGGTGACGTGGACGATCCAGAAGCCCTGCTGCGTCTCGACGAGCACCTCCTCGCCGTCCTTGGTCTCGAAGGCGGCCGCCGCGAAGGGCACGCCGAACTGCTTCGCGTACTCGTCCTGGGAGCGGAAGCCGAGGTCGCCGCCGTTCCCCTTGGTGGCCGCGTCATCGGAGGAGGCGCGGGCCAGGGTCGCGAACGCCTGCGGGTCCTTCTTGGCGCTGGCCTTCACCTGGGCGAGCAGCTTCTTCGCCTGGGCGCTCTTCTGGGCCCGGTCCTTGTCGGTGGCGGCCACGAGGATCGCGGAGGTGCGCACCCGGGCCGGCTTCACGAAGTCGTCCTTGTGCTCGTCGTAGAACTTCTGGACGTCGGCGTCGGAGATGTCCTTGGGGTCGCCCTCGCCGAACCGCTTCTGGACCAGCTTCTGGACCATGGCCTTCTTCATGGTGAGCTGGACGTCGGGGTCGTTGGCGTACCCCTCCTTCTGGGCGGCGCTGGCCAGGATCTCGAACTTGACGAGGCTGTCGAGGAACTCCTTCTTCCGCTCCAGGTTCTGGTAGCGCTGCCGGAGGAAGGGGGACTGCTCGTCGAGACGCGCCTGGAACTCGGCCACGGTGACGACGACGCCTTCGCCCTGGGCTACGGCGGGGCCGCTCTTCTGCGGACCGGGGGGAGTGGGCTTGCAACCGGAAAGGACGAGGACGACCGCGAAACCGGTCGCGACGAGTGCACGCGTCATCGAGGGGAAGCTCCTGTGTTCGTAGGGTGAGAACCGCCGTTCCCGGTGAACGCCCGGCGAGTCGCCGACGTTCCCGGACAGCCGCGGGAAAAAACCACGAAAACGCTCGGGGATCAAGGCGTTGCGTTCACCCGGGCTGCACGCAGGAGGCGAGCCCCGAAAGCACCCGCCGGGCTTCCTCGAGGAGCTCGCGCCCCCGGGTCGCCTCGGCGGCCGGGGAGGTGGGCGGTGGCGGGGCCGCAGGGGCGGAACCCTTCGTCTTCGCGGTGGATTTCGCCGCTCCCCGGACGGGCGTCGCCGACGCCGATCTCGGCCCGACCGTGGCCACGAGCTTCATGTCGGGAGTCAGCCGGAGAGCGCCCCCGCTCTTCTGGACGTGCTTCGCGAGCGCGAACGGATCGAGCGCCGCGTCCGGCCCCAGGGCGAAGACGAGCCGCCCCGGCCCGGCGTCGAGGCCGCGGATGCGGAGCGCGCGGAGACGGACCTTCACGCCCATGAGGTCGAAGAGGGCGTCGAGCTCGTCGGGCGTGTCGCCGTAGCGGTCCACGATCTCGGCGCGGGCCTCCTCGAGCTCCTCGTCGGAGGAGGCCTGGGCGAGCCGCTTGTAGAAGTAGAGCCGCTGGTGCACGTCGGGCATGTAGCCGTCGGGGATGAAGGCCGGCACCGGGAGCTGGACGTCGGGGTCCATGTCGGGGCGCGGCGCCTCCCCGCGAAGCTCCCGCACCGCCTCGGCCATGAGCTCCGAGTAGAGGTCGAACCCCACCGCCTCGATCTGCCCCGACTGGTCCTTGCCGAGCAGGTTTCCGGCGCCGCGGATCTCGAGATCGTGGCTGGCGATGGCGAACCCGCTGCCGAGGTCGGTGAAGCGCTGCAGCGCCTCGAGCCGGAGGCGCGCGTCCTTCGTCACCGGGCGGCGCGCCGGCACGAAGAGGTAGGCGTAGGCCCGCTCCCGGCTGCGGCCGACCCGGCCGCGGATCTGGTAGAGCTGCGCCAGGCCGAAGTGATCGGCGCGGTTCACGATGATGGTGTTCGCGGTGGGGATGTCGAGCCCGCTCTCGATGATCGAGGTGGCGAGCAGCACGTCGAACTCGCGCGAGACGAAGCGGCTCATCACCTCCTCGAGCTTGCCCTCGCCCATCTGGCCGTGGGCCACGCCGATGCGGGCCTGGGGCACGAGCTCGCGCAGGAACTTCTCCATCGAGTGGATGGAGCGCACGCGGTTGTGGACGAAGTAGACCTGCCCGCCCCGGCGGAGCTCCTGGTCGATGGCGTCCTTGATCTGGACCGGATCGAACTTGGCCACGAAGGTGCGGATGGAGCGGCGGTCCTCCGGCGGCGTGGCGATGATCGACATGTCGCGCACCCCGGCCAGGCTCATGTGGAGCGTGCGGGGGATGGGGGTGGCGGTCAGCGTGAGCACGTCCACCAGCTTGCGCAGCTTCTTGAGGCGCTCCTTGTGGGCCACCCCGAAGCGCTGCTCCTCGTCCACCACCACGAGCCCGAGGTCGCGGAAGGAGACGTCGGTGGCGAGCAGCCGGTGGGTGCCCACCAGCACGTCCACCTTGCCCGCCGCGGTGTCGGCCAGGACCTTGCGCACCTCCTCGGGCGTGCGCATCCGCGAGATGGCCTCCACGCGGACCGGGTAGCCGGAGAATCGCTCGCGGAAGGTGCGCTCGTGCTGGGAGGCGAGCACGGTGGTGGGCACGAGCACCGCCACCTGCTTCCGGGAGAGCACGGCGAGCATGGCCGCCCGGAGCGCCACCTCGGTCTTGCCGTAGCCCACGTCCCCGCAGACGAGACGATCCATCGGCGCGCGCGGCTCGGGGGTCCCGCCCTGCCCCTCGGCGCGGCCCTTCGTCATGTCGGCGATCACGTCGGTGATGGCCTTCGCCTGGTCGGGCGTCTCCTCGTAGGGGAACTCGGCCTCGAACTCGCGGAAGATCTCGTCCGGGGCGGCGAAGGCGAAGCCGTGGTGGGCGGCGCGCGCCGCGTAGATGTCGAGGAGCTCGGCGGCCATCTTGAGCAGCTGCTCCTTCACCCGCGCCTTGCGCAGCGCGAAGGAGCTGCCGCCCAGCCGGTCGAGCCGGATGGCGTCGGGCGCGGCGCCGGTGAACTTCTGCACCTGGCGCAGCTTGGCGACCGGCAGGTAGAGCCGGTCGGCTCCCTCGTAGTGGAGGACGAGGAAGTCGCCCTCCACGCCGCGGATCTGCATCTTGGTGAGCCCGCCGTAGCGGGCGATGCCGTGCTCGACGTGGACCACGAGGTCGCCCTCGTTCAGGTCCCGGAAGCCGGCCACCATGGCGTTCTCGATGCGGGCGCTGCGCGCGCGCTTGCGCACGCGCCGTCCGAGGATCTCCTCGTCGGCGACCAGCGCCACTCCGCCCTCGACGTCGACGAACCCGCGCGAGACGTCGCCGGGCACGAGGTGGACGTGGATGGCCGGGTCCCAGAGCGAGCGCAGGTCGCCCGGCGCCGCGGGATGGATCCGCACCGCCAGGCGGCGGTCCTCCAGCAGGCGGCGCAGCCGGTCGGCCGACGACGGCGAGTGGGTGGCGACCACCGCGGCCACGCCGCGGCTGCGCCACTCCTGGACCCGGCGGACCAGCGGGGAGAGGGCGCCCTCCTCGCCGTGCGCCGCCTCGATCTCCCCGCGGATGGCCGTCGTGTCGCCCAGCGCGAAGCGGATGGGCTCGGCGGTTCCCAGGAAGACCCGGTGGCTGCGCAGCGCCGGCAGCGGGCGCAGGAACGCCTCGACCTCGGCGGCCCGGAAGAAGTGCGCGCCCGGGCGGCAGCGCCAGCTCGTCGCGCCGCAGCGAGGCGGCGTGTTCCCGGTCGAGCTCGGCGTCCAGGTCGGAGAGGGCCCGGGTCACGCCCTCGGGATCGTCGAGGAGGAGCGAGACCTTCGAGGGCAGGTAGTCGAGCAGGGAGGAGAGGCCGCCGGCGTGGAAGCCGGGGAGGAGCGCCTCCATCCCGAAGAAGGGCGTGCCCGACTCGATGGCGTCGATCACCTCGCGGACCTTGGAGGTGGGACGATCGACCTTCTCGGCCAGCTCGCGCACCGCCCGGACGGCGGCCTCTCGTCCACCGACCGTGAACGGGGCCTCGCGGGCCTGGACCACCACCAGCTCCTCGACGTCGCCGAGCGAGCGCTGCGTGCCGGGCTCGAAGGCGCGGGCGCTCTCCACCTCGTCGCCGAAGAGCTCGAGCCGGACCGGGCGATCGTGGAGCGGGCTCCAGACGTCCACCACCGCGCCCCGGACCGCGAAGGTCCCGGGGTCCTCGACCAGCGGGACCCGGGCGTAGCCGAGCTCGACCAGGCGGCCCGCGAGCGCGTCGCGGTCGACGGTGACGCCCTTGCCGAGGAGTTCCAGGTGGCGCCCCAGCTCGTCGCGCGGGACGTGGCGCCGGGCCAGCGCGCGAGCCGAGACCACCACCGCGCGAACCTCCGCGCCGGAGAGGTGGAGCCGGGCGAGCGCCGCCAGCCGGTCCATCTCCAGCCCGCGGTCGGGGGAGAGGTCGTCGTAGGGGAGCACGGGATCGGCGGGCACCCGGACCACCGCCGGCGCTCCCGGGCTGCCCTCGCCCAGGAAGAACGCCAGGTCGCGGGCGAGGAGGTCGGCCTCCTCCTCGTCGGCGGCGACGGCGAGGAGGGTCCTTCGTCCGGCACCGAGCATCCGGAGCGCGGCGAGCCCCCGGGCCGCCCCGGAGAGGCCGATCACGTCGGCGCCGCCGGAGGCCAGGGCATCGGCGACGGCGCGCCAGGGTGCGGGAGCGTTCTCGGTCACGAGCGGCCCGGTGCTTAACACGGGATCGTCGCGGGAGTAGGGGATCCGCCCGGTTGGTTGATCCCCGCAGGGGGGGTGGCTACACTCCACCCGTCCTCCGAGGTGTCCCGCCCGATGTCGCTTCCCCGCCTCCCACGGTTTCTCCTGCTCCCCGTGCTCGCGCTCGTCGCGGCCTGCGGTGGGCAGGATCCGTCGGGGCGTTCCGGAGGCGTCCCGGTGGCGGGAGTGCTGGTCCGGTCCTCCGGCCCGGGGACCTCCGAGCTCCGGGCGGGCCAGCTCGCCGCCGCGCGCAGCGGGTTCGAATCGGTGGTGCGCGGAGATCCGGAGCGGATGGACGCGCTGAACGACCTGGCCGTCGCCTACAACCTCGAGGGACATTCCGAGGCGGCGCGGCAGCTCCTCGACGAGGTGGTGGCGCGCGGGACGCCGCGGGAGCAGCAGGCGGCGCTGGTCAACCTGGCCGACCTCTACGCGAGCGAGGGATTCCTCCAGGCCGCCCAGGCCCACATCGACGCCGCCCGCGAGATCGACGCCGGGCGGGCCGAGCCGGCCTGGGTCCAGGCGCTGCTGGCCGACGCCCGCGGTGACGCCGAGGCGCCCCGCCTGGCGATCGAGGCGATGCGGCTCGACGGGGACGGGGGCGCTCGCCGCCACCTGGTCTTCGAGTCCCCGGAGGAGCGGGCCCACTTCGAGGCCCTCGCCGCCGAGGCGGCGGGCGACCGGACGCTCGCGCAGGCGCGCTGGCGCGAGCTGCGAGCCGGGCGCGTTCCGACCCTGGCGCAGCTGGCGCAGCGCCACCTCGGGGAATAGTGGCCTCCCCCGAGCACGAGCTGAGCCGGCGGGAGCGGGAGATCCTCCGCGCCATCGTCCAGGAGCACATCCACACCGGCGAGCCGGTGGCCAGCCAGGCGCTCCGCACCCGCCACGAGCTCGAGGTGTCGCCGGCCACCGTCCGCAGCGTCATGGCCGACCTCGAGGAGCTCGGCCTGCTCGAGAAGCCGCACACCTCGGCGGGCCGGGTGCCCACCTCGGCCGGATACCGGCTCTTCGTCGACCTGCTCGTCAAGGTCCGCCCGCCCTCGCCGGCCGACCGGGAGCGCATCGAGAAGGTGACGCTGGGCGCCCCGGCGGTGGACAGCCTGCTCGGCCGGACCGCCGAGCTCCTTCACTCCTTGTCACAGCACGTGGGGGTGGTCTCGACGCCGCCGCCGCTCTCCGACCCCACCCGGCACGTCGAGTTCGTCCGCCTGCGCGAGAACCGGGTCCTGGTGGTCTTCGTCTCCCAGGCCGGCCTGGTGACGAACAAGCTGGTGCAGCTCGAGCTCCCTTACACCACCTCCGAGCTGGAGCAGGCGGCCGCCTACCTGTCCGCGAAGCTGCAGACCACCGGGATCGAGGGGCTGCGCGAGGCCATCGTCGCCGACATGCGCGCCGACGAGACGGCCCTGCGCGACCTCATGGAGAAGGCGCTCCGGCTCGCCGAGCAGGCGCTCCCGGTCCCCGGCAGCGAGCGGGTGCTCGTCGACGGCGAGGCCACCTTCCTCGACGCCCCCGAGTTCGCCGACATGGGCAAGGCACGGGCGCTGCTGCGCACCTTCGCGGAGAAGGACCGGATCCTGAAGGTGCTCGACCGGGTGCTCCAGGCCCGAGAGATGCAGATCTTCATCGGCGCCGAGAGCGACCTGGCCGCCACCTCCGACGTCTCGGTGGTCGCGGCGCCGTACGTGCGCGACGGTCGCGTCCTGGGGGCCCTTGCCGTGATCGGCCCCACCCGGATGGATTACGGGCGCGTCATCCCGCTCGTGGACCTCACCGCCCGGGAGATCTCGCGGGCCCTGTCCGACACGGACCGGCACTGACCGCCAGTCCCACCTTTCCTCAGATCTCCCGAGGACTTGGAAAGGCCCTTTCTTGCCGCAGGGCGGACCCCTGTGCGATATTCGGGGTTCGAGCCGCAGCCGCGGCCAACGGACCCGCCATGCCCGGAACCGGAGAAAAAGGGAGCTTTGCCGCGGATATCCCCGCCTCCGTCCTGGAGGAGGCGCTGAAGAGCGTGGCCAAGCACGGGGGGGAGCCCCCCGCCGAGGCCGGGGACGACCCGACCGTGGTGGTGGATCCCCCGTCGCCCGGTGCGGCCGAGGAGGTGAAGCGGCTCGAGGGAGAGCTCGCCGCCGAGCACGACCGGCTCCTGCGGACCGCGGCCGACCTGGAGAACTTCCGCAAGCGGGTGGCGCGGGAGCGCGAGGAAGCGGCCCGGAACGCGGCCGGCCCGGTGGTGAAGGACCTCCTCCCCGCCGTCGACAACCTGGAGCGGGCGCTCGCCGCCGCGCCTCCCGGCGACCCGCTCGCCGACGGGGTCCGGATGGTCCTCCGGCAGGTGGAGGAGGCGCTCCTCCGTCACGGCGTCGAGCCGCGGAACGCCCTGGGCGAGGTCTTCGACCCGGCGATGCACGAGGCGCTCGCCACCGTGCCGTCCCCGGGGGCGATCGCGGGAACGGTGGTCGCGCAGCACGGGCGGGCCTGGGTGCACAACGGCCGGCTGCTGCGTCCGGCCATGGTGGCGGTGGCGGCCCCTGGGCCGTCCGACGAAGGCTCGGGAGGGTAGGGGAGTGGGAAAGGTCATCGGCATCGACCTCGGGACCACCAACAGCTGCGTCGCCGTCATGGAGCAGGGCGAGGCGGTGGTGATCCCCAACAGCGAGGGTTCGCGGACCACGCCCTCCATGGTGGCCTTCGCCGACGGCTCGAGCCGGCTGGTGGGGCAGATCGCCAAGCGGCAGGCGGTCACCAACCCCGAGTCGACCATCTACTCCACGAAGCGGCTCATCGGCCGCAAGTTCAAGGACCGCGAGGTGACCCGCACCGCCGGCTCGGTCCCGTACCGCATCGTCCCCGCCGAGAACGGCGACGCCTGGGTCGAGGCCGCGGGCAAGCAGCTCTCGCCGGCCGAGGTCGCGGCGATGGTGCTCGCGAAGATGAAGCAGACCGCCGAGGACTACCTCGGCGAGCCGGTGACCGAGGCCATCATCACCTGCCCGGCCTACTTCAACGACGCCCAGCGCCAGGCCACCAAGGACGCCGGCCGCATCGCCGGGCTCGAGGTGCTGCGCATCATCAACGAGCCCACCGCCGCGGCGCTGGCCTACGGGATCGACAAGCAGCAGACGGCCAAGGGCGAGCTCGTCGCCGTCTACGACCTCGGCGGAGGCACCTTCGACATCACCATCCTCGAGCTGAACCAGGGGGTCTTCGAGGTCAAGGCCACGAACGGCGACACCTTCCTGGGCGGCGAGGACTTCGACCAGCGGCTCATCGACTGGCTGGGGAAGCGCTTCCAGGACCAGACCGGCATCGACCTGCGCAAGGACCGCATGGCGCTGCAGCGGCTCAAGGAGGCCGCCGAGCGGGCCAAGCACGAGCTCTCCTCGGCCACCGAGACCGAGGTCAACCTCCCCTTCATCACCGCCGACGCGACCGGCCCCAAGCACCTCGCCGAGACCATCGACCGGGCCACCCTGGAGAGCCTGGTGGGGGACCTCGTCGAGAAGACCATCGAGCCCTGCAAGATCGCCCTCAAGGACGCCGGAGTCACCGCCGCGCAGCTCGACACCGTGATCCTGGTGGGCGGCATGACCCGCATGCCCAAGGTGCAGGAGACGGTGAAGAAGTTCTTCGGCAAGGAGCCGCACAAGGGCGTGAACCCCGACGAGGTGGTGGCGGTCGGCGCGGCCATCCAGGGCGGGGTGATGAAGGGCGAGGTGAAGGACGTCCTCCTCCTCGACGTCACGCCCCTCTCCCTGGGCGTCGAGACGGCCGGCGGCGTCTTCACCCGCATCATCCCCAAGAACACCACCGTCCCGGTGCGGAAGGGGCAGGTCTTCTCCACCGCGGTGGACAACCAGCCGCTCGTGTCGGTCCACGTGCTCCAGGGCGAGCGCGACATGTCCGCCGACAACAAGACGCTGGCCCGCTTCGAGCTGGTGGGCATTCCGCCGGCGCCTCGCGGCGTGCCCCAGATCGAGGTCCGCTTCGAGATCGACCCGAACGGCATCGTCCACGTCGAGGCCGAGGACCTGGGCACCGGCAAGAAGCAGCAGATCCGCATCGCCGCCCGCTCCGGCCTCTCCGAGGAGGACATCCAGCGGGCCATCAGGGACGCCGAGCAGAACGTCGCCGCGGACCAGGAGAAGCGGGAGCTGGCCGACCTCCGCAACAACGCGGAGGGGCTCATCTACACCACCGAGAAGAGCCTGGAGGAGTACGCGAGCGCCCTCAAGGCCGACGACCTGGCCGAGATCCGCGCCGACCTGGTCGAGCTGAAGGCGGTCCTCCAGTCGCCGGAGCCGGCGCGCATCAAGGAGGCGCTGCAGCGGCTCGAGGGCTCCGCCTACCG
The DNA here is from genome assembly GCA_963818535.1 of uncultured delta proteobacterium. Classification (GTDB taxonomy): domain Bacteria; phylum Myxococcota; class Myxococcia; order Myxococcales; family Anaeromyxobacteraceae; genus CAIOAK01. The sequence goes on from CAWFSM010000001.1 coordinate 546,186, forward strand.
CATCGCCGACGCGATCTACTCCTCGCAGGGACAGGACGGGGGCGGCGAGCCCGGGTAGGAGGAGCGGGAGGCAGGTCGCTTCCTTCGCTTGCCCCCGCCTCACGCGGCATTAGGTTCGCCACGGCCATCGATGAGTTCAGAGAAGAGAGACTTCTACGAGGTCCTGGGCGTGTCCCGGACCGCCTCCGGGGAGGAGATCCGGACCGCTTTCAAGCGGCTCGCGATGGAGTTCCATCCCGACCGCAACCCGGGCAACCACGCCGCCGAGGACCGTTTCAAGGAGGTCGCCGAGGCCTACGACGTCCTCTCCGATGCGGAGAAGCGGGCCCGGTACGACCACTTCGGCCACGGGCAGCAGGGCTTCGACCCGTTCGCCGGGTTCGGTGGAGCCGCCACCATCAACGACATCTTCGGGGAGATCTTCGGGGAGGTCTTCGGCGCCCACCGCCGCGGCCAGCGCCGCTCCCGCGGGGCCGACCTCCGCTACAACCTGGAGCTCGACCTGGAGCAGGCCGCCTTCGGCGCCACCTCGCGCATCGAGATCCAGCGCCCGAAGCGCTGCGAGACCTGCCACGGAAGCGGGGCCAAGCCCGGGACGCAGCCGCGGCAGTGCACGAACTGCGGCGGCACGGGAGAGGTCCGGCTGCAGCAGGGGTTCTTCGCCATTTCCCGCACCTGCGGCCAGTGCCGCGGGGAGGGGAAGGTCATCACCGACCGCTGCACCGCCTGCGGCGGTGCCGGAGGGGTGGCCGAGAAGTCCGCGGTCGACGTGAGGGTCCCGCCCGGCGTCGACACCGGTACGCGGCTCAAGCTCCGCGGCGAAGGGGAGCCCGCGCCGTCCCCGTCGGGGGAGCCGGGCGACCTCTACGTGGTGGTCCAGGTGCGCGATCACCCGATCTTCCAGCGCCAGGACACCGAGGTGGTCTGCGACCTTCCGGTGTCGATCGCCCAGGCGGCGCTCGGGACCGCGGTCGACGTGCCCACCCTCGACGGCCCCCACAAGCTCAAGATCCCGGCCGGAACCCAGCCAGGGAAGACCTTCCGCCTGAAGGGGAAGGGCATCGCCCCGCTCGGTGGCGGATCGCGCGGGGACCAGCACGTCCGCATCCAGGTGGAGATCCCCACCAAGCTCACGAAGGAGCAGCGGGAGCTGCTCGAGCGGTTCGCCGCCCTGTCGGGGGAGGAGACCAATCCGGCCCAGAGCCGCTTCTGGGGCAAGGTGTCCGAGATCCTCGGCAAGTAGTAGAACACCGGTATCCATGCGACTTTCCCTCCCTGTCGCGCTTGCGGTGGTCGTCGCCACGGCCTGCGCCACGTCCCGTCCCCCAGCGCCGCCGCCGCCCGGCGGGCTCCCCTCCGCCCCCGTGGCGACCGCGCCCTCGGCCGCCGCCGCCTCCGAGCTCTCCCGCCTCCGGGCCGCACCGGCGTCGGCCAACCCGGGGAAGAGCGCGGAGGCCTTCGAGAAGCTGGCGCGGACCTGGCCGACCTCCGCCGAGGCGGCGGAGGCCCTCGACGAGGCCGCCCGCGCCTGGATGCGCGCGAAGCAGCCGGCCCGCGCCGCCGCCGCCTGGGCGGAGCTCCTCTCCCGCTACCCGCTCTGGCCCCGCGCCGACGAGGCGCGCATCCGCTACGGGCTCGCCGAGATCGAGGCCGGCCGCACCGGGCTCGGAATGCCGACCCTGAGCGCGATCTGGGGGGAGACGCCTCCGGCCAGGCGAGGAAACCTGGCGCTCCGCATCGCCGACGCCGCCGAGGCCGCCAGGAACTGGCCGCTCGCGGCCCGATGGCGCACCGAGGCCGTCCCCTACCTCCCGCCGGCGGAGGCGCAGCGCGAGACGGCGCGGGTCCTCGACATCGTGGCCACGAGGCTCTCCCCCCAGGAGGCCGAGGGGCTCGCCGCCGAGCTTCCCCGGGAGGGCGCCATCGGCGCGGCGCTGGCCGCCCGGACGGCCGTGAAGACGCGGGCGGTGGCCGGCATGGTCGGCGTGGCGGTGCCGCTCACCGGAAAGTTCAAGGCCTGGGGCGAGGCCATCCTCCAGGGCGTGGCGCTGGCCATCCCCGAGGGCGGTCCGGTCCGGGTGGTCGCGAAGGACACGCGCGGGGAGCCGGACGGGGCGGCCGAGGCGGTGGCCCAGCTCGCCGCCGAGGGAGCCGTGGCCATCGTGGGCGGCGTCACCAACGCCGAGGCGCAGCGCGCCGCCGCCGCGGCCCAGCAGGAAGGCGTTCCGCTCCTCTCCCTCTCGAAGGTCGAGGGAATCACCGAGGGGCGCCCCTACGTCTTCCGGCTCATGCTCACCGCCCGGGCCCAGGCCGAGGCCCTCGCCGACCTGGCGGTGCAGCGCCGTCGGCTCGAGAAGGTGGTCGTCCTGTACCCGGAGATCCCCTACGGCACCGAGCTCAAGGCAGCCTTCGCGGCCGAGGTCGAGGCCCGCGGCGGAGCGGTGGTGCGCGCCGTCGGCTACGAGGGCGACCGGACCAACTTCGCACCCATGGTGAAAGAGCTGGTGGGCCGCTCCCAGGTCGAGAAGCGGGCCGACTGGCGGGAGGTCTCGCGGGCCATCGCCAAGGAGATCCAGGATCCCTACCGGCGCTCCAAGGCCCTCGAGAAGGCGCGCAAGGAGCTCTCCCCCATCGTCGAGTTCGACGTGATCTTCGTCCCCGACTTCGCCCGCTCGGTGACGCTGCTCGCCCCGGCCCTGGCCGCCGAGGACGTGGTCACCGCCTGCGACCCGGAGGAGCTGGCGAAGATCCAGAAGGTGAGCCCCTGGGTGGTGAAGCCGGTGCTCCTCCTCGGAGGCAACGGCTGGGACGACCCTGCCATCGTCGAGAAGGCCGGGCGGTACGTCGAGTGCGCGGTCTTCGTCGACGGATTCTTCCCCGCGTCGGAGCGCCCCGACACGAAGCGGTTCGTGGACGCGTTCCAGACGATCCACGCCCGGGTCCCCTCCATCCTGGAAGCCTCCGCACACGACGCCGCGGCCATGATCGCGGCCGCCATGGCGGGCGGCGCGTCGGGTCGCAAGGAGCTGCGCGACGCGCTCGCCTCCCAGAAGCCCTTCCCCGGCGCCACCGGGGAGGTGACGTTCGACGCCCGCGGCGAGCCGGTGCGCAGGCTCTTCTTCCTGACCGTGGAGAAGGGCGCCATCCGCGAGATGCGCCCCGAGGAGCTCTCGGCGGCTCCGGCGACGGCTCCCTGAGCAGCGGACCCGTGGACGGCGAGACCGACATCGCGCCCCGGAGGCGCCCGCTGCCCTGGTGGAACGTGGCCCTGTTCCTCGCCACCGTGGCCACCACCGTCCTCTCCGGCGCCGCCTTCGCCGGCTGGTCGGGCGGCGGGGTGGCCGGGCTCGTGCTGGCGGGGCTCTCCTACGCCGCCGCCATCCTGGCCATCCTCTTCGCCCACGAGATGGGGCACTACCTGCTGGCCCGGGCCTGGCGGGTCGACACGACCTTTCCCTTCTTCCTCCCGATCTACATCCCGGGCTCGCTGAACTTCGGGACGCTGGGCGCGCTCATCCGGCTGCGCTCCCACATCCCGTCCCGGGACGCCGTGCTCGACATCGGCGCTGCCGGCCCCATCGCCGGAGCGCTGGTGGCGATCCCGCTCTACGCCTGGGGACTCGCCCACTCCAAGGTCCACGCGGTGGGACAGCTGGCCGCCTCCGGAACCGACTCCCTCTGGGGAATGCTCCAGTCCTGGATCCAGGGAGAGCCGCTGGCCGGCGGCGGGGGAACCGTGGTCTTCGGGGACAGCCTCGTCACGGCCGGGGTGCAGTGGCTGGTGCTGGGGACGCTCCCGCCCGGCCACGACGTGATCGTGCATCCGGTGGCCCTGGCGGCCTGGCTCGGCCTCTTCGTCACCACCCTCAACCTCATTCCCATCGGGCAGCTCGACGGGGGCCACGTGACCTACGCCTGGCTCGGCGAGCGGCGCGCCCTCCTGCTCTCCCGCCTGGTCTCGGCGGGCCTCCTCGTCGCCGGGATCTTCGTCTCCCTCAACTGGTTCGTCTGGTGGATCCTCACCCGGGCCGTCATCGGGCTGCGCCACCCGCCGGCCACGGTCGACGCGCCCATCGGGCCCGGGCGACGCGCCGTGGCCATCCTCTCGCTCGCCCTCTTCCTCGGGACCTTCGTCCCGGTGCCCTTCCGCCTGTGACCGACGCGATCGCATCCACCGCCGCCCTGGCCGACCCGGGAGAGGACGAGGCCTGGGCCGAGCTCCGCGCCCGCTGGGACGATCCGCAGGCCCACCGGGCCTTCCTGACCCGCCTCGGCGACCTGGAGGCGCTGGCCCGCGCCGGCGCCCGCTACCGCGCCGTGCTCGAGCGCGCGCCGGACGACGCCATCGCCGCGGCCGGGCGCGACGAGGTGCTGCGCAAGGCCACCGTCCTGGGACTGGCGGCCATGCCGCGCACCGCCGTTCCCGGGCCCGTGTCACCCTGGGTGAAGCGGGGCCTGCTCGCCGCGCTGGCCGTGCTCGGCGTGGTCGTCGCCGCCTGGGTGGTGCTCGGGCTCCTGCGCTCCGGTGCGGTGCGCTGATGCCCGTCTCGGCCCCGAGCGCCCTCGAGGCCGTGCTCGCCCCGGGCGGGAGCCTGGAGCGAGCCCTCCCGGGCTACGAGCCCCGTCCCGATCAGTTGCGCATGGCCGCCTCCGTGGCCGACGCGCTCGCCCGCCGCCGCTACCTGGTCGCCGAGGCCGGCACGGGCACCGGGAAGACCCTCGCCTACCTGCTCCCGGCCGTGCAGTCGGGGCGACGGGTGGTCATCTCCACCGCCACCCGCACGCTGCAGGAGCAGATCTGGTTCCGCGACCTCCCGCTCCTGCGCGACCGCTGTGGCGTCGAGATCTCGGCGGCGTATCTCAAGGGGCGCGCCAACTACTACTGCCTGGCGCGCGGCGAGGAATTCGAGCGCCACCCCACCTTCCCCACGCGGGAGGAGGCGGCGCTCTGGCCGCGCATCCGGGAGTGGGCGCGAACCACCGACACCGGCGATCGCAGCGAGATCGACCTGCCCGACTCCTACCTGGCATGGAAGGACCTCTCCGCCACGGGCGAGACCTGCATCGGCAAGGAGTGCGTGGCCTACGACGACTGCTTCGTGCAGCAGGCGCGGGCGCGGGCGGCGGCGGCCGACGTCGTCCTGGTGAACCACCACCTCTTCTTCGCCGACCTGGCCATGCGGACCTCGCGGGCCGGCGTGGAGGTGCTGCCGCCCTACGAGGCGGTGATCTTCGACGAGGCCCACGCCATCGAGGACGTGGCCACCGAGTACTTCGGGCTCCAGGTCTCCTCCTACCGGGTGGAGGAGCTGGCCAGGGACGCCCAGCGGGCCGTGGGCGACCGGCCCGACCTGGCCTCCATGCTGAAGCGCGCCACCGGCGAGCTCGCCAAGGCCGGCGAGCGCTTCTTCGGATCGGTGGCCCGGGCGCTCTCGGCGAGCTCCGGACGGGCCGAGCCGCCCCGGGGCGGCCGGCGCGCCGAGGAGGAGAACCTGCGCGGCACGCTCGTGCCGGCCATGCTCGCGCCGCTCGCCGCCGAGCAGGACCGGCTCGACCGGGCGCTCGAGGAGCTGCGCGCCGAGCTCGCCGACGACGATTCGCCCGCCCTGCTGCAGATCGCGCGCCGGGCCGCCGAGTTGCGGGTCGAGCTGGCGGCGGTCACCGCCATGAAGGAGCCGTCGCGGGTCTTCTTCGCCGAGGTCCGCGGCCGCGGCGTGTTCCTGCGCGCCGCGCCCATCGACGTGGCCGAGGAGCTCGTGACGCGCCTCTACCGGAACGTCGACACCGCCATCTTCACCAGCGCCACCCTCGCCATCCAGGGGCGCTTCGACTACTTCCGGCACCAGGTCGGGCTGCGCCCCGAGCTGGACGTCGACGAGCGGGTCTTCCCCGGCCCCTTCGACTACGCCACCCAGGCCGCGCTGGTGGCGCCGGCGGGACTTCCCGACCCGAACCAGCCCGGCTTCGTGGCCGCGGCCGCGAAGGCGGTCCGCGAGCTCGCCCAGGTGACCGGCGGGCGCGCCTTCGTGCTCTGCACCTCGGTGCGCAACATGCTGGCCTTCCGGGAGGCGCTCTCCGACCTTCCCTACCAGCTCCTCCTGCAGGGCGAGCGCCCCAAGCACCGGCTGCTCGAGTCCTTCCGGGAGCGCCCCTCGGTGCTCTTCGCCACCCAGAGCTTCTGGGAGGGGGTCGACGTGCCCGGGGCGGCCCTTTCGCTGGTGGTGATCGACCGGCTCCCGTTCGCCCCGCCCGGAGACCCGGTGGTGGCGGCCCGGGTGAAGGCGCTCGCGGAGAGAGGTGGCGACCCCTTCTCCGAGCTTCAGGTTCCGGCGGCGGCGCTGCAGCTCCGGCAGGGATTCGGGCGGCTCGTCCGGTCGCGCGCCGACCGGGGAATCGTCGCCGTCCTCGACCCTCGCCTCACCACCCGGGGTTACGGGCGCGCCTTCCTGGCCTCCCTGCCCCCCAGCCCGCTCCTGCGCTCGATCGACGAGGCGCGGCGGTGGTGGGTGGAACCTCCGCCGGGATTGCGCTAGCTTCCCGGGTGCGGGGGAGGGCGCACGAGGTTCCGAGGCCGATGGCCCAATTCAACGAGCAGAGCTCCGAGCTCGCGGTGAAGATCGTCTACTACGGGCCAGCCTTGTCCGGGAAGACCACGAATTTGCAGGCGCTCTACCAGAAGATGGACCCCAAGGTCCGTGGGCGACTCATGACCCTCGACACCAAGGACGACCGCACCCTCTTCTTCGACATGATGCCCGTCTTCTTCAAGACCGCGGGCGGCCTGAAGGTGAAGATCAAGCTCTACACCGTGCCGGGCCAGGTGATGCACGAGTCGACCCGGCGCATCGTGCTGCAGGGGAGCGACGCGGTGGCGTTCGTGGCCGACAGCCGGAAGTCGGAGTCCGCCCCCACGCTGGCCTACTGGAAGGACATGGTGCGCAACCTCGAGGCCAACGGGCTCGACCCGCGGGCGCTCCCCCTCGTCATCCAGAAGAACAAGATGGACCTCGACGGGATCCGCGAGGACGACTTCGACGACCTCGCCCGATCGCCGAAGGTGCCGGTGATCCCGGCCAAGGCCATCCAGGGCGAGGGCGTGCTGGAGACGCTCGGAGCGCTGCTCTCGCTCTGCTACCGCGACCTCGATCAGGCGCTCGGCCTGGCCAAGCGATTCGCCCTCTCGGAGAAGGAGTTTCTCGGCTCGGTGTTCAGCCGCGTGGAAGCCAGATGAAGGTCCAGCAGTCGGTACTCCTCCAGGCGACGCCGCTCGGCGACCTCCTCGACCTCCGGTCGTTCACGGAGGTGTGCCACTCGTTCGCCGAGCTCTACCGCATCGGCGTGAAGGTCTTCGACGACGCCGGCAACAAGCTGGTGGACGTGAAGATCGGCAACGCCGACTTCTGCGGATATCTCTGGCAGACGGCCGACGGACGCAGCCAGTGCATGGCCACGGTGCAGCGGGTGAAGACCGAACCGCTGCCCGACGAGCCCGTCCCCAGCACCGTCCACTGCTTCGCCGGTTGCCGCTACGCGATCCAGCCGGTGCTCTACGAGGGGGACGTCATCGGCCGGATCGTCTTCGGCCCCTTCGTTCCCGACGATCTCGTGGCCCTGCCGGAGGCGATCACCCGGCTCTCGCCCGAGCTCGACGAGAAGCTGGCCGCCTCCTACATGAACAAGATCCGGCGGGTGCCCCAGGCCACCGCCGAGAAGGTCCTGAAGCACTTCGCCGAGATCCTCGACGTGCTCGTCTTCACCGGGCACAAGAACCTCCTCACCGCCAGGTTGCACATCGAGGCGGTGCAGGAGTCCTACCGCGAGGTGCAGGAGAAGAACCGGCAGCTGGAGGGCGCCTACCAGGCGCTCAAGGAGCTCGACCGGCTCAAGTCGAACTTCCTCGCCACCATGAGCCACGAGCTGCGCACGCCGCTCACCAGCGTCATCGGCTACTCCGAGATGATGCTGGAGGGGCTGGGCGGTCCGCTCACCGCCGAGCAGCGCGAGTACCTCCAGATCATCATGGACAAGGGGGAGAGCCTCCTCGGGCTCATCACCTCCATCCTCGACATCTCCAAGATCGAGGCCGGACGCGTGAAGCTGGTGGTCTCCGACGTCGACGTGAACTCCCTGATGCGCGACGCGGTCGCCACGGTGACCCCCCACGCCCGCAAGAAGGGGCTGCGGGTGGCGTGGCAGCCCTCCAAGCTTCCCGCCGTGCAGTGCGACCGGGAGAAGGTGAGGCAGGCCCTCATCAACCTGGTGTCGAACGCGGTCAAGTTCACCCCCTCGGGCGGCTCGGTCACGGTGGAGGCGCGGTCCGACGGGGACGATCGGGTGGCCATCTCGGTGACCGACACCGGCATCGGCATCGCGCCCCAGAACGTGGGACGGGTGTTCGAGGTCTTCTTCCAGGTGGACGGCTCGACCACGCGCGAGTTCGGCGGCGCCGGGCTCGGGCTCGCCATCGTGAAGAGCTACGTGGAAGCCCACGCCGGCACGGTGAAGGTGGCCTCCACCCCCGGCGTCGGGACCACCTTCGTCCTCTCGCTCCCGGTGATGGCGTCCGGCCCGGCTGCACTGGCGGTACGGGCCTCCCCGACGGCCGCGGCGGGGTAGCCCTGCTTGGCGACGCGCCCCGGCGAGTTCGAGCTCATCGAGCGCTTCACCCGCCCGTTCGCCCGCGGCGAAGGGGTCCGGGTCGGGATCGGCGACGACGCTGCGGTGCTGCGCCCACCCCCGGGCGAGGAGCTGGTGGCCACCGTGGACGCGGTGGTCGAGGGGATCCACTTCACGCGCGGCTTCACCCCGGAGGAGATCGGCTGGAAGGCGCTCGCCGTGAACCTCTCCGACCTGGCGGCCATGGGGGCGAGGCCGCTCTGGGCGCTGGTGGCCCTCGCCACCCCTCCCGCGGCCGACCCGGGTCGCCTGGCGCGGATCGGCCGGGGCATCGCCGCCTGCGCCCGCCGGCACGGGGTCTCGGTCGTCGGAGGCAACGTGACCGCGGCCCGGGAGCTCTCGGTGACGGTGACGGTGCTCGGGTCGGTCCGGCGAGGAAGGGCCCTCCTCCGGACGGGCGCCCGCCCGGGCGACCTGCTCGTGGTGAGCGGGACGCTCGGGGACGCGGCGCTGGGGATCCGGCCCGGGGCCGCCGCCGGGCTGCGCGCGCGGCAGAGGCGTCCGCGCCCCCGCCTGGCGCTCGGGCGCGGCGCCGTCGGCATCGCCCGCGCGGCCATCGACCTCTCCGACGGCCTGCTCCAGGACCTGGGGCACCTCTGCGCGGCCTCCGGGCTGGGAGCCCGGGTGGACGTCGACCGGCTCCCCCTCTCTCCCGCATACCGGGCCGCCACCCGGCGGAGCCGCGACCCGGTCCTCACGGCCCTGTCGGGAGGCGAGGACTACGAGCTCCTGCTCGCGGTTCCTCCGTCCCGGCTCGAGGCGCTCCGGGAGGCTGCGCGTCGGGCCCGGACCCGGGTGACGCTGGTGGGCGCGCTGGAGGCCCGACCGGGCGTCCGGGTGGTCAGAGGTGGGCGGCTCCTCCACCCCCGCAGGGCCGGCCACGACCACCTGCGTCCCGGGCACGTTCTTGGACCGGGGCCCGGCCGGGCGTAGGATTCCAACCGTCCCCCGTCTCACCAGAGGAGAGCCCGTGTCGAGGAGCCTGCGCCAGGACCGTCCGTCGAGCCGACCCACGGCGCACGGTCAGGACACGCCGCCGCACCTCGTGGCCCTCCGCGGCCGCTCGCCGGACCGCGACCTGCGCGCGCCGTCGCCGCCCCCCGGGCGGAGCGTGTCCCTGCAGACGAAGCTCCTCGTCTCCTACGTCATCCTCGGCGCCTTCCTGCTCGTCGCCATCCCCGTGGTGCAGGAGCGGCTCCTGCCCGGGCGGACGCTCGTCGCCGACGCGGTGATCCTGGCGCTCACCCTGGTGGCCGGGTACGCCCTCTCCACCGCCGCACTCAAGGTGAACCGGCTGGCCCGCCTGAAGACCTCGGCCGTCGAGATCAGCGGCGGCGACCTCTCGAAGGTCGTGGTCTCCGAGGAGCAGCGCGGCTTCCACGACGAGGTGGACGGCCTCACCGAGTCGATCCGCACCATGCAGGAGAACCTGCGCGACCTGGTCTCGCGCATCCAGCGCACCGCGCAGTCGGTGGCCGAGAGCGCCAACGAGCTGCAGACCTCCGCCGAGGAGGTCAACGCCTCCACCGACGAGGTGGCGAGCTCCATGGCCAAGATCGCCCAGGGCGCCGAGGAGCAGTCGGGGCTCGTGGAGCGGACCTCCAAGGTCATCGGCGACATCGCCGCCTCCATCGAGCGCACCGCCCGCAGCGCGGAGGAGGCGGCCAAGGCCAGCGCCGACACCTCCTCGGGCGCCACCCGGTCGGGCGAGGCGGCCCGGCTCGCGGCCGAGAAGGTGAAGAAGGTCTTCGCCCGCATCGAGGTGGCCAGCGAGCAGGTCTTCGCCTTCGGCGAGCGCACCCGCGAGATCACCCAGATCGTCGAGGTCATCACCAGCATCTCCCAGCAGACGAACCTCCTCGCGCTCAACGCCACCATCGAGGCCGCCCGCGCCGGGGAGTACGGGCGCGGGTTCGCGGTGGTGGCCGAGGAGGTGCGCAAGCTGGCCGAGAGCTCGGGGCGGTCCGCCGAGCAGATCTCCGCGGTGGCGGCCGACGTGTCGGCGCGCGCCTCCGGCGTGGTCCAGGCCATGCGGGCCTCGGTCGCCGAGCTGGGGGAGGGGCGCGAGGACCTGAACGCCATCATGCGCTCCCTCGACGGCATCGCCGTGGTGGCCGCGGCCGGCGCCGACAAGGTGCGGGTCATCTCGGAGGCGGCCCGCGATCAGCTGCAGGGGTCGGCCGACATGGTCCGGGCCATGGACGACATCTCCGACGTGGCCACCGGCAACGCGACGGCCACCGAGGAGGTCCGCAAGGTGATCGTCGAGCAGACGGCCTCGGTCTCGCAGATGGCGAGCGCCGCGCAGGAGCTCCTCAACCTCTCCCTCGAGCTGCAGAGCGTCGTCTCCCGCTTCCGCCTCGACAGGTAGCCGCGTGGAGAGGGACCCCCGCCACGTGCTCTTCCGCGCCGGGGGCGAGCGCTTCGCCCTGCCCCTCGCCTCGGTCAACGTGGTGGTCCCCCCCGATCCCCCGTTCGCCCACGTGCCGCGCACCGCCCCGCCGGTCATCGGGGCCATGGGGCTGCGAGGGCGGGTGGTGGCGGTGGTGGAGATGGCGCCGCTGCTCGGCCTGGCCGGCGGGAAGCTCGCCCCGGGAGCCGGCCAGGTGCTGGTGCTCGAGCGGGAGCGGCGCGCGCTGGGATTCCTCGTCGACGGGGTGATCGGGGTCGAGCCGCTCGACCCGCCCGCCACGCCCGGCGACGGACTTCCGGTGAAGGGACTCTCCTCGGTGCGGGGCGCCCCGGTGGCCATCCTCGACCCGGATGCGCTGGCGGCGGCGGCGGAGCGGCTCTTCCGGGGACGAGCCGGATAGGTTCCTTTCGCGGGGCGGGTGCGGGTGGTACCTTGGTCCATCTCCCTCTCGACGCTCCCCGGGTGGGGGCCGGGTCCGTGCATGCCGAAGAAAGTCCTCATCGTCGACGACGCGGTCTTCATGCGGAACATGATCCGCGACATCTTCGCGAGCAGCGGGTTCGAGGTGGTGGGCGAGGCGGCCAACGGGCTCGAGGCGGTCGAGAAGTTCCGCGAGCTCCGCCCCGACCTCACCACCATGGACATCGTGATGCCCTTCAAGAGCGGCATCGAGGCCACCCGCGAGATCGTCAAGGTCGATCCCCGGGCGGTGGTGATCATGTGCAGCGCGCTCGGCCAGGAGGCCCTGGTGATGGAGGCCATCGAGGCCGGCGCCAGCGACTTCATCGTCAAGCCGTTCAAGTCCGAGGACGTGATCGCGGTGGTGAAGAAGGTCCTGGGCGAAGCCTGACGGCTCGGGCAGGACACCCACGGTGAACTGGGACCTCTCGAAATACCTGGCGCTCTTCGTCTCCGAGTCGCGCGAGCACCTCGACTCCCTCTCCGCGGGCCTGGTGCGGCTCGAGAGGTCGGGCGGGGCCGGGGAGGATCCGGCGGCCGTCGTCGACGAGCTCTTCCGCCACGCACACAGCCTGAAGGGCATGGCCGCCGCCATGCAGCAGGAGGGCATCGCGCTCATCGCCCACCGGGCCGAGGACGTGATCGGCGGGCTCCGGGCGCGCGGGGTGGCGCCCTCCGCCGACGTGGTCGACCTGCTGCTCGCGGTCACCGATGCCCTCTCCGAGATGGTGCGGGAGGCCGGTGCGGGAGGCGCGCCGGTCGCGCCGGAGGCACTGGCCGAGCGGCTCTCCGGGGCCTCGAGCCGGATGCGGGGCGAGGAGGCGCCGGTCGAGGACCCGCCCGCGCCCACCCCGGCACCCGCCGCGGCAGCACCGGCGTCGGAGGCGAGCCCGGCCCGCGGCAGGACGCGCCGCCTGCGCGTCGAGGTCGAGGTCTCCGAGGGGAGCCAGGTGCCGGCGGTGCGCGGGTTCCTGGTCCTGAAGCGGCTCGAGGGGGCCGGCCGGATCGTCTCCTCGATCCCGGCCGGGGAGGAGCTGCGGGCGGGCCGGATGCCCGGACGGACGCTCTCGGTGGAGCTCGAGACCGATCAGCCGGTCCCCGAGCTGGAACGGACGCTTTCGCAGATCGCCGACCTGGCCCGCGTCGAGGTCCGGGAGGCGGAGGAGCCCGCGCCCGTCCCCGCCGCGCCGCCCGCGCCACGGCCGGAGGGCGCCGGCGAGCCGGCCCGTACCGTTCGCGTGCGCGCCGAGATGCTCGACGAGTTCCTCGACGTGTCCGGCGAGCTCCTCCTGGCGACCGCTCGGCTGCGCGAGCTCGGCCGGGCCATGCCCGAGGCGGGGCGTCGCGCCCACGAGGAGGGAGTCGACCGGCTCCAGGCCATCGCCAAGGATCTGCACGGACGGGTCATGTCGGCACGCATGACCCCGCTCACCGCGCTCTCCGACCGCCTCCCCCGCGCGGCGCGCGACCTGGCACGGCGCACCGGCAAGCAGGTCGACGTGGTGGTGACGGGCTCCGAGATCGAGGTGGACCGGGCCCTGCTCGACGAGATCTCCGACCCGATCCTCCACCTGCTCCGGAACGCCGTCGACCACGGCATCGAGACCGCCGCCCAGCGGATCGCCGCCGGCAAGCGCCCCACCGGGCGCATCGAGGTCTCGGCGCGCCGGGATCGGGACCGGGTGATCCTGGAGGTCTCCGACGACGGCCGCGGGATGGACCCCGACGCCCTGCGCCGCTCGGCGGTGGCGCGCGGCGCCATCGGGGCCGAGGCGGCTGCGGCGCTTCCCGACGCGGAGGCCTTCCTGCTCGCCTGCCTGCCGGGCGTGTCCACCGCCGGCCAGATCACCGACGTCTCGGGCCGCGGGGTGGGCATGGACGCGGTGAAGCGCAGCGTGGAGGCGCTCTCCGGCAAGCTCTCCATCGAGAGCCGCCGCGGGGAGGGCACCCGCTTCACGCTGCGCCTCCCGCTCACCGTGGCCATGCAGCCGGTGCTGCTCGTGCGGGTCGGGCAGGAGGTGGTGGCGATCCCGGTCTCCAAGGTGTTCGGGGCGGCCCAGGCACGCGTCGAGGCGCTCGACCGGGCCGGCGGCGCGCCGCAGCTGTCCTTCGGCGGCGCACACGTCCCGGTGCTCGACCTCGGGGTGCTGCTGGGGATGGGCGCGGCCCCGACCGGCACGCGTCGCTCGGTCGTCATCACCGAAAGCGATACCGGGCGCGTCGGCCTGGCCGTCGACCAGCTCCTCGGGCAGGAGGAGGCGGTGCTGAAGCCGCTCCACGGCCCGCTCTCGCTCGTGCCGGGCCTGTCGGCGGTCACCGTGCTCGGCAACGGGCGGCCGGTCTTCGTCCTCGACGTCCCCCGGCTGGTGGCGGCATGAGCCCTTCCGACCGGCGCAGGGTCGAGCTCCTGGAGACGCTTCGCCGGCTCGCCGCCGAGGGAGGGCGCGAGGCCGCCCGTGCCATGGGAAAGCTCCTCGGCCGTCCCACCCAGGTGGACGAGGTCCAGCTGCTCGCGGGGCCCGACGCGGCGGGGGTTGCCCGCATGGTGGGGCGGCCCGACGTCGAGCTGGTGGCCATCGCCATGGAGCTGCACGCGCCGCTGGGCGGGCGGTTCGTCCTGCTCCTCTCCTCCGAGGAGGCGGAGCAGGTCTCGCAGCGGCTCGTCCCCGACGCGGCCGCCGGCTCCCTCGACGCGGTGGGAGAGAGCGCCCTCGTGGAGATGGGCAACATCGCCGGATCGGCCTTCGTCTCGGCGCTGGCGCGGCACGTCCAGGTGCGGCTGCTGCACGGCGTGCCCCGCCTCACCCGCGGTGGGGCGCGGGCCTGCCTCGACACCCTCGCGCCCGGACTGCACGGCCCGGCACTGGGAGTGCGATTCGGGTGCCCCGAGACGGTCGGCACCTTACTCCTCCTCCCGGACCCTGCCCGCCTGGATGACCTGGCCCGGGTCCTGGAGATTCCCTGATGGACGAGAAGGAGCTGCGGCGGCTGCTGGGGCGGCTGCACCGGGGAGACGCCGGGGTGGACGAGGTGGTGGGCGCGCTGAAGGGCGCGCCCTACGAGGAGCTGGGCGGCTACGCAGCCATCGACCACCACCGCACGCTGCGGGTGGGCATGCCGGAGGTGGTCCTGGCGGAGCGAAAGACCGCGGCCCAGGTGGCGGCCATCGCCCGCAAGCTGGCGGCGAAGGGCCCGCTGCTCGTGACCCGGCTCGACGCCGGCAAGGCCGGGCCGGCGCGCCGGGCCGTCCGCGGATCCCGTTACGACCCGGTCTCCCGCACCCTCTCCCGCGGCCGGATGGACCTCCCGGTGCGCGGGCCGGTGGCGATCTGCTGCGCCGGCACGAGCGACATCCCGGTCTGCGAGGAGGCGGCGGTGACGCTCGACGTGATGGGCGTCCCGGTGCTGCGCGTCTACGACGTGGGGGTGGCCGGGCTGCACCGGCTCCTGGCCCGCCGCGGGGACCTCGACCGCGCCGTGGCGGTGATCGCGGCGGCCGGGATGGAGGGCGCGCTCCCCAGCGTGGTGGGCGGCCTGGTCGGCAAGCCGGTGGTCGGACTGCCCACCTCGGTGGGCTACGGGGCGAGCCTGGGCGGCCTGGCGCCGCTCTTCACCATGCTCAACTCCTGCGCGCCGAACGTCACGGTGGTGAACGTCGACAACGGATTCGGCGCCGGGTTCGTGGCCGGGCTCATCGCCCGGCAGTGAAGAGGCGGAGATGGCAAAGGTCCTCCTGCTCGAGCCGGTCGGCGGAATCGCGGGCGACATGTTCCTGGCCGCCGCCCTCGACCTCGGCGTGCCGCGCGCGGCCGTCGACGCGGCGCTGTCGGCGCTGCGCCTGCCCGGCTTCCGCCTGCTCGCCACCCGGGCCGAGGTGGGGGGCATCGCCGGGACCCACGTGGACGTGCTGGTCGAGGGCGCCCCGGGTTCGGCCCGCGGGCTCGCCGAGATCCTGGCGCTCGTCGACGGGAGCGGGCTCTCCCCGCGCGCCCGGGCCGCCGCGCGCGCCGTGTTCGAGCGGATCGGGCAGGCCGAGGCCCACGTCCACGGCGTGCCGCTCCAGCAGGTCCACTTCCACGAGGTGGGGGCGGTCGACTCCATCGTCGACGTCTGCGCCGCCGCGGCCGTGCTCGAGATCCTGGGCTGGCCGCGGGTGCTCTGCGCTCCTCCCGAGCTGGGGCAGGGCTTCGTGAACACCGCGCACGGCCGCCTCCCCGTGCCGCCGCCGGCGGTGGTGGAGATCCTGAAGGGCATCCCGGTGCGCCCGGGCGGTCCGCAGGGAGAGGCGGTGACGCCCACCGGCGCGGCCATCCTCGCCGTGCTGGCCGAGGTCGCCGATCCGTCCACGTTCCCGGCCTTCGTGGCGGAGCGGGTGGGCTACGGCGTGGGCACGGCGCGGTGGAGCGACCGGCCGAACGTGCTCCGCATGACGCTCGGCGAGGAGGCGGCGCGGGGCGGGCTCTGGGTGATCGAGGCCAACCTCGACGACTGCCCGGGGCAGCTCGTGGCCCGGGCCATCGAGGCGGCGCTCGCCGCCGGGGCGAAGGACGCCTGGGCGGCGCCGCTCACCATGAAGAAGGGGCGCCCCGGGCTGCTCCTCGGCGCGCTGGCCGCCGGGGACCGGCGCGACGCGGTGGCGCGGGTGTTCCTCGACGAGACCACCACCCTGGGCGTCCGCCTGCATCCGGTGGAACGGATCGAGCTGGAACGGGAGCTGGTGCCGGTGCAGACCGCCTACGGCGAGGTGCGGGTGAAGGTCGCGCGGCGCGGCGGCGTCCCGGTGGGCGCGCACCCCGAGTACGACGACTGCCTGGCCCGGGCCCGCGAGCACGGGGTGGCCGTCCGCGAGGTGCTGGCCGCCGCGCTCACCGCCTTCCGGACCGGAGGCTGAACCCCCGGTGGACAGCCCACTCGCCGCCGCCTTCGAGAGCCTCCCGATCCCCGCAGCCCTGGTCGAGCGGGGACGCGTGCTCCGGGCCAACCCTGCCTTCGGGCGCGCCGTCGGTCGCGAGCCGTCCGCCTGCGCCGGGGAGCCGATCGACGCGCTCCTCGGCCCGGGCAGGGACGTGCGCGGGCGCGTCGAGGGCGACGGGCCCTGGCTCGCCCTCCTGGACGCCCCCTCGCCCGGCGCGGACCCGGGCGCGGCCCGCGCGCTCCTCGACCTGACCCGGGGGCTCGCCCAGTCCCATGCACAGGAGGACGTCGCCGCGGTGCTCGACCGCGCCCTCTCCTCGCTCTTTCCCGGGCGCGCGCACTGCATCCGCCTGGTGGACCCGAAGACCCTGGCCACGGTGGCGACGATGGCGAGCGCGCCCGTCGCCCCGGGCGGTCCACCGCCGGTCTCGCTCCGCGGAGCGGCGGTGCGGCAGGGCGGTCTCTCCCTGATGGCGCTGGAGTCGGGCGGCCTCCGGATCGTCGCCGAGGACGTCCCCGTCTGCGCGGGAAGCACCCGCGCCGTGGCGGTCCCGCTGGCGGCGGGCAGCCAGCTCCTCGGCGTGGTGAGCCTGGAGTATCCGCCGGGCGCGCCCGGGGACCCGGTCGCCGACGAGCCGCTGCTGGTCCAGGTCACGAACCCGGTCGCGCTCGGGCTCCGCAACCTCCGATCGGTGGCGGAGCTCACCTTCCTCAAGAACTACCTGGAGGAGCTGCTCGAGAACGCCAACGCCCTCATCCTCGTCACCAACCGCCAGCACCACGTCCTGCTCTTCAACCGGGCGCTGGCGCGCCTGACCGGACGCGGGGGAGAGGAGGCGCTGGGCGCAGACCTGCTCGCGCTCCTGCCCGCCAGGGAGCGCGAGCGCACACGGGACGTGCTCCAGCGGAGCATCGCGGGCGAGGCGGTGACCGGGTTCGAGACCCGGCTCGCGGTGCGCGGGGGAGGGGAGGCGCTCGTCACCTTCCACACCGCGCCCATCGTCGGCCACGGGGGCGAGGTCGAGGGGGTCATCGCCATCGGGCAGGACCTGACCGCGCTCCGCGCCATGGAGCATCGGGCCGAGCACTTCCAGCGGCTGGCCGCCGTGGGGCAGCTCGCCGCCGGCATCGTCCACGAGCTCAACAACCCGCTCGTGGCCGTGGTCACCTACTCCGATCACCTGCTCGAGCGGCGGCGAGGTCGCGAGCTCGACCCGGGCGACGCCGAGAAGCTGCGCCGCATCCGGGACGCCGGCGAGCGCATCCAGCGGCTCGCGCGCGACCTCATCACCTACGCCCGCCCCGGCGCCGACAATCCCGAGCCGCTCGACCTGGGCATCCTGCTCGACCAGGCCGCCCGCATGTGCGACCCGGCGCTGCGCGAGGCCCGGGCCCGGGTGCTCCAGGAGATCGCTCCGGCGCCCTCCATCCAGGGAGGGCGGGCCGGCCTGATCCAGGTCTTCGTGAACCTGATCACCAACGCCGCGCAGGCGCTTCCTCCCGAGGGAGGCACGGTGAAGCTCTCGCTCGCCTGCGAGGGCGAGGAGCTGGTGGCGAAGATCGCCGACGACGGGAAGGGCATGCCGCCCGAGGTGCAGGCGCGCATCTTCGAGCCCTTCTTCAGCACCAAGGAGGGAGGGCACGGCGTCGGCCTCGGGCTCTCGATCGTGCAGGGGATCGTGACCCGCCACGGAGGGAGCATCGACGTCGCGAGCGAACCGGGCAAGGGAACGACCTTCGCCGTGCGCCTGCCGCTGCGCGCCCTCGAGCCCTGGCCCTACGGGACGAGCGAGAGCACGCCGTAGCCCACGAACTCGGGAAGGACGGCGGCGACCTCGCCGGCGGAGGGGACGAGAGCGACCTTCTCGTCGATCCCGCCCGCGCCCCGGAACCGCGCGCGCTTCGCCGACCCCGTGAACTCCGCCGAGATCACCAGCGTGGCCCCGCGCACCGGACCGTCCGCGAGCGACGAGACGTGCACGTCGAGCCGCTTCGGCGGCCGCCAGGCGGCCACGGCGAGCGGGGTGGGCGAGACCACCTGGACGGCGCGGCGCCCCCGCCCGGTGAGCGCCGCGAGCCCCCGCTCCACCGGCTCGGCCGAGGGGGCCGAGGCGATCGAGCCGCCCGACGGGGCCGGCACGAGGGGTGCGAGCGCCACGAGCGCGCCCTCGCCGGCGCGGGTGGCCTTCGGGCGGCCCACCTTGGCCTCGGGGAGGAAGGGCGGGAGCATCCGACCGCCCGGCCCCGCGGCGCGGGCCTCGCCGAGCACGAGCACCTTGCCGCCGGCCTCGAGGAAGCGGGTCACCGCGGTGGCCTCCACCGGGGTCATCCCGATGGCCTGGGGAAGCACCAGGACCGAGCCGGGCCGGAGCGGGCTGCCGCCCGTGGCCACGTCCCACTGGAAGTGGAGGTGGGAGAGGATCTCGCCGACCTCCTCGAGCTCGAGCCGATGGAGGCCGCTCGACCACATGTCGGCCTCGGGCGAGTAGAAGACCAGGCACTCGGCGACGGGCTGCTCGAACGGGCGGCCGCCCCGCCGCCCGGCGTGATCGGCGAGCAGGGCGCGAATCGGCGCCAGCGCCTCCGCCCGCTCGCTCTCCTCGAGCCCCACCGTCACGCCCGTCGTGGCCAGCGCCGCCGCGTGGCGGGCGACCTGTGCCGCCGTCGCGCCGGACGGGAGCTGCGCGGCCACCGGGCGCCTCCCGACGGCGGCGCGCCAGAGGCGCGCCTCGGCGCCGCCGGTGTGGTGCGGGAGCGGGCTGAGGGGCAGGACCGCGCCGTCGAGGAGCCTCGCCGCCTGGAACTGGGCCGGGCCCACCTGCTCGAATCGCCCCACCACCGCGAACGGGCGCCGGGCGGCCCGGGCGGCGTCGCGGATCGGCAGGGTGTACGCCGCCACCGCGTCGGCCAGCGAGTCGAGCCGGAACCTCCAGAAGTCGCGCCCGAAGTGGAGCTTGCGGAAGCTCACCGCGCCGGAGGACGAGACGAGCTCGTCGGCGGCGATGCGCCGGAAGTCGAAGGGCTCGACCTGATCGCCGTACTCCTGGCGGAGGTCGGCCTGGAAGCCCTCCTGGCAGGAGGCGCAGAAGCCCGCGCCGAAGAGCCCCAGGCCGAGGACCCGGTCGGGCCGGTCGAGGAGCACGCCGGCGTAGCCGGCCTCGAGGTGGGACCGGCATTCGGCCACCACCCGGGTCCGGTGGGCGGCGCTGTGCAGGCAGGCCCGCTCGTGCCCCGAGGTCCCGGAGACCCGGCCGTCCGCGTCCCGGCAGGCCTCCTGGTGATCGATCGCGCTCCCTGCGGGCACCCGCGCCAGCGCCGACGGCGCGAACCGCGGGGAGGCTGGCTCGGCCGGGTCGACGACGAAGGGCGCCCCGAGCGTCCGGGCGGCGAGGGCCTCGGCCTCGGGAACCAGGTCCCCGGGGCGGATCCGGAAGGGCGCGAAGGGGGTCGGGAGCACGGACCGGCGACCGTACACCGCGGCCGGAGCGCCCGGCAACCCGCGCCTTGCGGGGGAGGAACCGGTTCAGTAGTATGCCGCGCCTCCCGAGGGGTCTCGGGGGGTTATCCGCACATTGGAGGCATCGAGTTCCCGCCATGAATCTTCCAGCCATGCTCACGTCCGTCGCCCTGGCCGCAGCCCCCCATGCCGGCGGCGGTGAAGCGAACCTCCAGCTGCCCGATCTCGCCGTCGAGAGGTTCCTCGGCGGCGCCATCAGCGGCTGGGCCCTGCTCGCTCTTGGCTTCATCGTGTCCGGCGCCGGCCTCGTCTTCGGCCTCGCCATCTCGGCCCGGCTGAAGAACCTCCCGGTGCACCGGTCGATGCTGGAGGTCTCGGAGCTCATCTACGAGACGGCGAAGACGTATCTCCTGACCCAGTTCAAGTTCATCGGCATCCTCTGGGCCTTCATCGCGATCATCATCGTCGTCTACTTCGGGGTGCTCTCCGAGGGCTTCGGGCCGGGCAAGGTGGGGATCATCCTGCTCTTCAGCCTGATCGGCATCATCGGGTCGTCCGGCGTGGCCTGGTTCGGCATCCGGGTGAACACCTACGCGAACAGCCGCACCGCCTTCGCGAGCCTCCGCGGCAAGCCCTTCCCCACCTACGCCATCCCCCTCCAGGCCGGCATGTCGATCGGCACGATGCTCATCAGCGTCGAGCTGATCATCATGCTCTTCATCCTCCTCTTCATGGGCGAGATCGCCGGCGCCTGCTTCATCGGCTTCGCCATCGGCGAGTCGCTGGGCGCCTCCGCCCTGCGCATCGCCGGCGGCATCTTCACCAAGATCGCCGACATCGGCTCCGACCTCATGAAGATCGTCTTCAAGATCAAGGAGGACGACGCCCGCAACCCCGGCGTGATCGCCGACTGCACCGGCGACAACGCCGGCGACTCGGTGGGCCCGTCGGCCGACGGCTTCGAGACCTACGGCGTCACCGGCGTCGCGCTCATCACCTTCATCCTGCTCGCGGTCTCGCCTCAGAACATCCAGACCCAGCTGCTCGTCTGGATCTTCGCCATGCGCATCATGATGGTGATCGCGTCGGTGGCCTCCTACTGGATCAACGAGGCCATGGCCAAGGCCAAGTACGCCAGCGCCGACAAGATGGACTTCGAGGCGCCGCTCACCTCGCTCGTGTGGCTGACCTCGATCGTCTCGGTGGTGCTCACCTTCGTGGTCTCCTACCTGCTCATCCCCAGCCTGAACGGCGACACCTCGCTCTGGTGGAAGCTCAGCGCCATCATCACCTGCGGCACGCTGGCCGGCGCCATCATCCCGGAGATGATCAAGGTCTTCACCTCCACCAACTCCCGCCACGTGCGCGAGGTGGTGACGGCCTCCAAGGAGGGCGGCGCCTCGCTCAACGTGCTGGCCGGCCTCACCGCGGGCAACTTCTCGGCCTTCTGGATGGGGCTCGTCATCGCGGTGCTCATGGGCATCGCCTACGGCGTCTCCACCACCTCCGGCTTCAACCTCATCATGGCCGCCCCGGCGGTCTTCGCCTTCGGCCTCGTGGCCTTCGGCTTCCTCGGGATGGGGCCGGTCACCATCGCCGTCGACTCCTACGGCCCGGTCACCGACAACGCCCAGTCGGTCTACGAGCTCTCGCTCATCGAGAACGTGCCCAACATCAAGGCCGAGGTGAAGAAGGACTTCGGCTTCGAGCCCAACTTCGAGAAGGGCAAGGAGTTCCTCGAGGAGAACGACGGGGCCGGCAACACCTTCAAGGCCACCGCGAAGCCCGTGCTCATCGGCACCGCCGTGGTCGGCGCCACCACCATGATCTTCTCCATCATCGTCGGCATCGCCAAGCAGAACGCCGGGGAGGCGGCGTCGGCCGTCACCACGCCGGCGGCCCTGGAGACGCTCCTCCAGATGGTGGGACGCCACTTCTCCATCCTCGAGCCCATGTTCCTCCTCGGGCTCATCCTGGGCGGCGCGGTCATCTACTGGTTCTCCGGCGCCTCCACGCAGGCCGTCTCCACCGGCGCCTACCGCGCCGTCGAGTTCATCAAGAAGAACATCAAGCTCGAGGGGGTCGAGAAGGCCTCGGTCGAGGACTCGAAGAAGGTCGTCGAGATCTGCACGGTCTACGCCCAGAAGGGCATGTGGAACATCTTCATGGTGGTCTTCTTCGCCACCCTCGCCTTCGCGTTCCTCAACGAGTACTTCTTCATCGGCTACCTCATCGCCATCGCGTTCTTCGGCCTGTTCCAGGCGCTCTTCATGGCCAACGCCGGCGGGGCCTGGGACAACGCCAAGAAGATCGTCGAGGTCGAGCTCAAGGCCAAGGGCACGCCGCTGCACGACGCCTGCGTGGTGGGCGACACCGTCGGCGACCCCTTCAAGGACACCTCCTCGGTGGCCATGAACCCGGTCATCAAGTTCACCACCCTCTTCGGCCTGCTGGCCGTCGAGCTGGCGCTCCGGATGACGAGCGCCAACCAGGGCGGACTGCGCATCGGCCTGTCGATGGTCTTCCTCGCCATCATGCTGGTCTTCGTCTACCGCTCGTTCTACGGGATGCGCATCGAGTCGGTCTCCGCCGAATGAGCGAGCGCGCCGGTCATCCCGCCGCGGAGAGCCTCCGTGCGCTCCTCGGCGGGTCGGCCGGCGCCCTCAAGGTCTTCCCGCTGCCCGAGGTGGTGGTCTTCCCGGGCACGCCGGCTCCGTTCCACATCTTCGAGCCGCGATACCGGGCCATGGTCGAGGCCGCCCTGGCGGGCGACCGGCTCATGGCCGTGGCCACGTTGCGCGACCCGGCCCGGTCCGGGGAGCCCCGTGCGCCGCTCTTCCCGGTGGCCGGAGCCGGCTTCATCGAGGCCGACGAGCTGCTCCCCGACGGCCGCTTCAACATCCTCCTGCGCGGCGTCGCCCGGGTGCGGCTCGTCGAGGAGCTCCTCTCCACCGGACATCCGTACCGGGAGTTCCGGGTCGAGCTGCTCGACGACGTCTACCCGCCGGGCGGTCCCCCGGCGCTGGCCGCCAAGGTCTCCACCCTGGAGCGCTGCGTGCTCGAGCTGGCGCGGCTCAGCGAGATCGACAGCGGACCGCGCGACCTGGCCGAGGCCGCGGCCCGCATGCGGGTGCCGGGGCGGCTGGCCGACGCGGTGGCGGCGGCGCTCGTCTCCGACACCGCCGCGCGCCTCGCCATCCTGGAGGAGCTCGACGTGGGGCGCCGCATCGACCGCGTGGTCGACGAGGTGGCCGCGCTCCTAATCGGCTCGCAGGGTCCCGGCGGGTCGCCGACAGCGAGCGCTTAGCTAGTCCCCCCGGGCGGAGCGCCCGATGCCCTGGTAGGTGAATCCCAGGGCCCTGACCTTGGCCGGATCCCAGACGTTGCGGCCGTCGAAGAGCACCGGCTGCTTCATGGTGCGCTTCAGCAGCTCGAAGTCGGGCTGGCGGAACTCGTTCCACTCGGTCACGAGGATCAGGGCGTCTGCGCCGGCGGCGGCCGCGTACGGGTCGGGCGCGAGGTCGATCCGGCCACCGAAGATGGAGGCCGCCACCTCCGCGGCCACCGGGTCGTGGGCGCGGACCCGGGCGCCGTTGCCGAGGAGCCCCTCGATGATGGTGATGGCGGGCGCCTCGCGCATGTCGTCGGTCTTGGGCTTGAAGGCGAGCCCCCAGACCGCGAAGGTGAGCCCCTGGAGCGAGCCGAAGTGCTTCAGCGCCTTCTCGAGCAGGGCCCGCTTCTGGCGCTCGTTCACCCGCTCCACCGAGCGGAGCAGGTCGAAGTCGAGCCCCACGCCGCGCGCCATGGTCATGAGCGCGCGCACGTCCTTGGGGAAGCAGCTGCCACCGAAGCCGGCGCCGGGGAAGAGGAACGGGTAGCCGATGCGCTTGTCCGAGCCCATGCCCCGCCGCACGTGGTCGACGTCGGCGCCCACCCGCTCGCACAGGTTGGCGATGTCGTTCATGAAGGAGATGCGGGTGGCCAGCATGGCGTTGGCCGCGTACTTGGTGAGCTCCGACGAGCGCCGGTCCATGAAGAGGATGGGCTGCTCGGTCCGGACGAACGGCGCGTAGAGCTCGGTCATCACCGCGCGGGCCCTCTCCGACGCGACGCCGACGACGATGCGATCCGGGCGCATGAAGTCGTCGATGGCCGCCCCTTCCTTGAGGAACTCGGGATTCGAGACCACGTCGAAGGGGGCCTGGGCCACGCGCGCCACCACCTCGGAGACGCGGTCGGCGCTGCCGACCGGGACGGTGCTCTTGTTCACGATCACCGTGTAGCGTCCGATGGACCGCCCGATCTGCTCGGCCGCGGCGAGCACGTGGGAGAGGTCGGCCTCGCCGGTCTCCCCGGGAGGGGTGCCCACCGCGATGAAGGCCACGTCGACGTCCTTCACCGCCTCGGCGGTGGAGGTGGTGAAGTCGAGTCGCCCGTCGCGGACGTTGCGCTTGACCAGCTCCTCCAGGCCGGGCTCGTAGATGGGGAGCCCGCCGGCGCGGAGCGTCGCGATCTTCCGCGCGTCGAGGTCGACGCAGGTGACCCGGTGGCCCGTCTCGGCGAGGCAGGTACCGGTGACGAGGCCCACGTAACCGGTTCCGATGACGGCGATCTTCACGGTGAGAGTCCTTTCCGAACGTCGAGGACGCGGAATCTATCACCGAACCGGAGGGCGCAAAGCCCGGAGGATCCGGTACACGGCCAGGATCTGTCCCGTCCGCAGGCGCTTTCGCAGGCGCAGCAGCCTCCCGGGCGGGGCGTGGCGGAGGAAGACCTCCCAGTCCTCCGCGAACTGCGCCTCGAAGGCCGAGCCGCTCTTGGAGGAGACGTGCCAGCGGAAGGCGGCCAGCGTTCGCTCGAGGAAGAGGGGAGGGGCCACGCGGGCGAAGCGCAGCCAGAGGTCGTAGTCGAAGGTGTAGCGGAGGGAGGGGTCGAGGAGCCCGACCCGGTCCTGGAGCGACCGGCGCCAGAAGACCGTCATCTGGCTCACGTAGTTCTCGACGAGCAGCCGCTCGATCCGGTGGCGGCGCGCGCGGAAGTTCTTGTACGCGGCCACCGGGCGCCGGATGATCCGGTCCTCCTCGTCGACGATGTCGCACCTTCCGTGAAGCCAGAGGGCGGCGGGGTCGGCGCGGAAGGCCTCCACCACCGCCTGGATCGCCCCGGGGCGGAGCAGGTCGTCGGAGTTCACCCATCCCACGATGTCCCCGCGGGCGCGGGAGAGCGCCCGGTTCACCGCGTCGGCCTGGCCGGCGTCGCGCTCGACGACGAGGGAGATCCGGTCGCCGAGCCGCTCGAGCACCTCCCGCGTGCCGTCCGTGCTGCCGCCGTCCTGGACCAGGACCTCGAGGTCGAAGTCGCCGCGCTGGGAGAGGATGCTCGCGAGCGTGCGCTCCACGAAGGGGCGCTGGTCGAGCGACGGGGTGACGATGGAGACGAGCGGGCGGCTCACGGCCTCGGTCCGGCTCCGCCCTCGCCGGACGTCGCGCGCTCCCCGGCGCCCCGGGCGGCCCGTTCCGCCTCCAGCTCGGCGCGGAGCGAGGCGCACTCCTGGGCCAGGCGGCGGATGCGGGCCGCGTTCTGCGAGCTGGCCACGGTGTTCACCAGCACGTTCACCGCCAGGTAGAGGACGGCGGCGCCGAAGAGGGCGTTGGAGGCCACCTGGAAGCCGAGCGAGGTGGGCCGCCCGGACCAGGATCCCGGGGAAGAGGGCCACCGCGGTGGCGACGACCGTCGTCACCACCCAGACCAGGCTGTCCCGCAGCGAGAGCCTCTGGGTCCGGACCAGCCGCACCACCCACAGCAGGAAGGCCGCCAGGACGAGGATGGAGACGACCTGCAGCTCGATGGGGATGAGGTCGGTCCTCACGCCAGGTCCTCCTCGGCGGGCAGCCGCGTCGGGAGCAGGACCAGCGCCATCGTGACCTTGACCAGGTAGTAGAAGGACCGGCCCAGGTCGATGGAGCTCTCGCCGTGGAGCCGCTCGCTCATCCGCACCGGGACCTCGGTCACCCGGAGGCCGGCGCGGGCGGCGACGGCGATCGACTCGGGCTCCGGGTAGTCCGGCGGGTAGCTGCGGGCGAAGAGCTCGATGGCGCCGCGACCGGCGGCGCGAAAGCCGGAGGTGGGATCGGACACCCGCGCACCGCAGCGGAGCCGGAGCATGGCCGACAGGTAGCGGATGCCGGCGCGCCGGGACCAGGTGGACCGGAAGGCGCCCGCGACCCGCGGCCCGGCGAAGCGGGACCCCACCGCCAGGTCGGCGCGCCCGGTGGCGACCTCCTCCACCAGGGCCGGCAGGAAGCTGGCGTCGTGCTGGCCGTCGCCGTCGACCTGGACGGCCACGTCGTAGCCCCGGTCGCGCGCCCAGCGGTAGCCGGCCTGGACCGCCCCGCCGATGCCCAGGTTCACCGGGAGGCAGAGGAGGGTGGCGCCGAGCGACCGGGCCACCTCGGCGGTGCCGTCGGTGGAGCCGTCGTCGACCACGCAGACGTCGACCCCGGGAGCGTGCCGGCGCAGGCCGGCGACGACCGCGGGGAGGCTCCGCTCCTCGTTGAAGGCGGGGACGATGGCGAGGACGCGCACGGAAGGCGCATTACACCACGGGCCGGGTCCGGCGTCGCGTTCCGGTGCCGGGCCGTGGCACGACGCTACCGGGGAAGCACCGCCAGGCGGGCCGCCGCCTGGGCGCCGCGCAGGTGGGTGAGGCGGGACGGGTCGCTCGCCGTGTGGACCACCGCGTCCACGGCGGCGCGCTCCGGGGCCGAGAGCGGTGGAGAGAGCTCCCGGGCCGCGGCGGCCGCATCGGGGAAGTGGGTCGCCAGGAGGGCCATGGAGCCGTGGAGCGCCCGGGAGAGCCCCAGGGAGGCCGCCCGCTCTTTCACGTACAGTGGATCGAGGGGCGGGTCGAGGCGGACGAGCTCCCGCAGGTCCACGAAGGTGACGAGCGGCGCGTAGAGCCCCTGCTCGGCCTGCTCGGCCACCGTGGCCAGCAGCATCTCCTCCGGCGACGGCCGCCGGACCTCGGGGCCGAAGGCGGGCAGCGGCGTGGAGCGCTCGAAGAGCGCGGCGTCGGGCGGAGCCCCCTGCCAGAGCCCCTCCTGGATGGTGAAGCGGACCCGGTCGTCGCCGAAGGCCGCGCCGCGACCGCCCCCGGCCACCGCCTCGACGCGGAAGCCGGCGCCCTTCGCGGCCTCGGCGAAGCGGGCCCCGTCCTCGCCCCGGACGGCGAGGCGGAGGTCGCCGAGGGGGCGGAAGGCCAGGTGCGGGTAGAGCCAGTCGACGGCGGCCAGGCCGGACAGCACCACCACCGGGACCGGGCTCGCCTTGAGCGCGCCCCGGAGCGTCATGACCCGGTAGACGTTGTCGTTCACGACGCCCTGGTAGAGGGCGAGCAGCTTCTCCCGGAACTGGGCGGGAACCCCGGCGCCGAGCGCGCAGGTCTCCAGGTGGTAGCTGGCGATGGGGGCGAGGCCGTTGGCCTCGAGCACCTCGGCGAGGCGGGCCAGGTCGGCCGGCGGGAGGGAAGCCGGAGGCTCGAAGGCGGAGAGGGCGCGGATGGCTGCGGAGAGGGGCACCGGGTCTTCCTAGTCGGGCCGTCGCTCCATCACCGCGATGAGCGAGAGGGGAGGGAAGGGGAGGAAGCGGTCGATGCGCCGGAAGATCGGGGTGAGCCAGTCGACCGCGCCGATCTGGAACCGGCCCGCCGCGCGGCGCCGGAGGATCCGCCCGTTCACCCACCAGGGCAGCGAGGAGAGGCGGTTGAAGCGGAGGAGCGCGGTCACCTCGAGCCCGGCCCTGGCGGCGAGGTCCCGGAGCCCGTCCTCGGTGTAGCGGCGGCGGTGGCCGAGGACCTCGTCGAGCGTGCCGAAGTTCCACGGGCCGCTGGGGACGAGGACGACGGCCCGGCCACCCGGGGCGAGGGCGGACCGGACGTTGCGGAGCGCCCCCACGTCGTCGTCGACGTGCTCGATGACGTTCAGGCAGACCACCGAGTCGAATCCGCCCTCCACCTTGGGATAGGACGCGAGGTCGGTGACGTCGGTGTACTGGGCGGCCAGGTAGGGCCGGTCGGCGGTCAGGTTGCGCAGCGTCTCCAGGTAGAGCGGGTCGACGTCGCTCGCCACGTAGAGGTCGCGGGGGACGAGGCGCCGGGTGATGGATCCGGTGCCCGATCCGATCTCCAGCAGGCGCGACCCCAGGTACGGGCGGATCAGGTCGGCCATCCAGCCGGTGAAGCGGCTCGCCGAGGCCAGCCGGCGCGTCATCTCGAGGCCGGGCTCGTCCGCACGTAGATCTTGTCACTGAAGGTGAAGCGGAGGATGGCGCCCAGCGCCGGACGCCGTCCTTCCAGTCGATCTTCTTCCCCTCCTGGTAGGTGCGACCCGAGTAGCGGATGGGCACCTCGAAGATCCGGGCCTCGCGCTTCGCCAGCTTGATGGTGAGCTCCGGCTCGAGCCGGAAGTCGTTCGAGACGATGGGGATGGAGCGCAGCAGGTCGGTGCGGACGGCCTTGTAGCAGGTCTCCATGTCGGTGAGGTTCAGGTTGGTGACCAGGTTGGTGAGGAACGTGAGGAGCCGGTTCCCGAGCTCGTGGCGGAAGAAGAGGACGCGGCGCGACTCGCCGCCGGCGAAGCGGGAGCCGAAGACGGCGTCGGCCCGCTCCGAGACGAAGACGTCCACCATCCGCAGGATGTCCGACGGGTGGTACTCCAGGTCGGCGTCGTGGATCACCGCGTACTCGCCGTCGGCCCGGTCGAGCGCGGTCCGGATCGGCCGTGCCCTTCCCGCCGTTCCGCTCGTGGCGGAGGAAGATCCAGTCGGTCTTGCCGTGCCGTCCCCGGCCCAGCTCGGCGGCCGGGACCGCGCCGGTCCCGGCGCGCGGGGCGGCCGGCGAGGGAGGCGCGAGCGCGATCCCCCGCTCCCCTGCGAAGGCCGCGAGCGCCTGGGGCGTGCCGTCCCGCGAGGAGTCGTCCACGACCACCACCTGGATGCGTTCGAGGTGCGGGCTCGACTCCAGGACCGCGAGCCGCGCGAGCGAGGCGGCCACGAGGTGCTGCTCGTTGTAGACCGGGACCAGGACGGTGAGGGAGGACATGGGGAAGCACCGTTCTAGCGCAGGTTCCGGGGGAGGGCGAGCAGCGGCGCCTCGCCGCCACGGCCTCCAGCCGCGTAGAATGCCGCGGTGCGGATCGCGCTCTCCCTCCTCTCGCTCCGCCCCGGCCAGGTCGGAGGCGCCGAGACCTACGTCCGGGCGCTCGTACGCCACCTGCCGGGCGTGGCGGGCGGGGACGAGCTCCTCCTCGTGCTCGACCGGGACCTCGACCGGGAGATCGAGGGCCAGGGCTGGACGAAGGTGGTGATGCCCTACGGCGCGCGCGAGCTGGTGGCGCGGCGCATCGCCGAGGCCTACACGCCCTGGCGGGACCGGCGGAGCGAGGCCGTCCTGCGCCGCGGCCCGCCCCGACGTCACCCTCTTCCCGCAGCAGTCGATCTTCCCGCACCGGGCGCCCGGGCCGGCGGTGCTGACGGCGGTCGACGTGCAGCACCTCGTCCTGCCCGGTCACTTCGGCCTCTTCGACCGGACCTTTCGACCGCAGGGTGTACCCGCGGCAGCATGGAGCGGGCGGCCCGGGTCATCGCCATCAGCGCGCTTCACGCTGCGGAACGCTCGAGGAGCGATGCGCGCTCCCGCCGGCAAGGGCGTGGCCAGTCCCCTCGGCGTGGAGCCCCGGTTCCGCCGGGCCGCGATCGGGGCGCTGCCGAGCCGGCTCGTGCCGGGCACCTTACCTCTACTGCCCGGCCGCCACCTGGCCGCACAAGGGGCACGACCGGCTCCTCCGCGCCTACGCGGCGCTCCGGCGCGCGGGCGCGATCGCGGAGCGGCTCGTCCTCACCGGGCCAGCGGACCCCGCTCTGGGAGCGGGAGCTCCTGCCCGCTCGTCCGGCAACTCGGGATCGAGCAGGACGTCCTCCACCTGGGGCTTCGTCCCGCTTCGACGAGGTGCGCCGCCTCTACTCCGGCGCCGCGGCGGTGGTCTTCCCGACCACGCTTCGAGGGCTTCGGTCTTCCCGTCCTCGAGGCCGTCGCAGGCCGGGCGGAAGGTCGTCACCTCGCGCCTCGACGTCTTCGACGAGATAGGGGTGCCGCGCGCGACCCAGGCCGACTTCGACCGGCCGGAGGAGGTGCTGGCGGCGCTCGCGCCAGCCGGGCCGACGCGGCTGCTCCGCGAGCCGGCGACCTGGCGAGCAGGTGGCCCGGCGGACGATGGAGGTGCTGCGCGAGACCGGGTGTCAGGGCGCAGGAGCTAACCGGTAGGGACCCCGAGCGAGAGCCCGGGAGTGCCATCCGGTGCGCATGGCACGGGCGCCCGCCAACACTGATCCGTTCCGACGGGCACCCGAACGATGGCGCCGGAGACCGTGCGTCGCTCCATGATCGGCGAGACCGGGAAGTCCGGGAGCGAGAGCATCCGGAAGCGGCCCGGCCGGAGCAACTCAAGGACCTGCCATGGTTGGAGGTCCCCCCAGCGAGGAGCAGCGCAGAGGCGCCGGCCACGAGGAGCGACCTCCCCAGCGGGAATGTACGGCGAGTAGCCCGGAGGCGCCCGCGGCCGCAGGGAGGAGCGCGACGGCCGAGAGGGATCCGAGCGCGAACCGGGGAATCGGGCGCCGTGACCCACCAGAATCCACAGGACAGCGCGCTCAGGGCGAGCGGCCACCGTATGGTCGAAGCGCGACCCTTGGCGAACCATAGGCAGAGCGCGGTTCCCAGTGCGAACGAAACGACCAGGAAGAGGACACCCGGCTCCCGCAGTCGAAGCTGGATCCAGGGAACCAGCCAGCTATAGCCGGGGCCTACCGCCGCCGGATCCATGCCAGGGCTTCGCGCCCAGGCCTGATCCACGCTCGCTCGAGGCTGGCCTCGTCCAGTGAGACAGCCCCGGGGAGGAAGGGCACGCAGGTAGCTGCCACTGGGTAGGCGAAGCAGCCGGACGTCGTAAGCCCGTGGAGGATCGACGGCGCGACGACGAGTGCGGCAATCCCGAGCGTACGTCCCACTTCGCGGGCGCCGACGCGCGACCGCACGGCCAGAAGCGCCACGATGCTTCCCAACGCCAGGGCGCGACCAGAGCTTCACGGTCATGGCGAAGACCGAGAGCAGGGTTGCGACAGGGGCCCAGGAGCGGATTTCGTCGGGTCGCCCGCAGGAGAGGAGCCACGAGGCGACGGAAAGGAAGGAGAGGAGGGCGACCGCGGCGTCGGGGTTCTGTCTCCCCCAGGGCCGGGACCGTGAGGACTGCGGGAACCGAGATGCCAGAAAGGAAGAGGGATTCTACGGATGCCGAGTCCGCCGGGCTAAGTGGCCGGCGCCGGCGATGGCCGAGCCGGCGAATGCGAGCGGGACGACCCCAAGGACGGCGGAGGCTGCCCCCTGGAACGGAGGAAGTTCGACCAGCGCGGCAAGAGGGAACCATGAGGAGTTGAAGCCGAGGCGACCATGGAGTTGCGCCATGCCCACCGTCGCCCGCTTTCCTGCTCCCAGAGGACGGCCTGCAGGTAGTAGAGCCCCTGGTCGTGGAAGCGCCCGGGAACCTGCGCGACTGCGCTCAGGAGAACGAGCGCCCCCGCCGTCGTGAAGGCGACCGACGGAGGGATGTCGAGCAGCGCCCGACGCCGGGTGACGAGTCCCGCCGCCCCAGCGGCGAGCGCCACGACCGACACCCACGGAGCCACGCGGGAGAGCACGCTCGCCCACTGGGCGATGGCGCAGAGAACGAAAAGGCCCAAGAATCCGTGGACCGCCCAGCGGAGCTCGCGACCGACCTCAGGCGCGAGCCACCCGCCCAGGCCCAGAGCCGCGAGCAGCCAGATGAGGAAGCTGCCAGGCATGGGGATCAAGTGCCATTCGCCTCGCTGGGCCCGGATCGTAGCACGCGCCGCGAGGATGGCCGGTGATAGGCTCCGACCCGGTGAAGGTCACGATCGTCACGCCCTGCCTGAACGCCGAGGCGCACCTCCCCGCGTGTTCTCCGGTCGGTGGCCGGGCAGACCTATCCGCGCGACGGGATCGAGCACGTGGTCGTGGACGGGGAGTCCACGGACCGGTCCGCGGAGCTGGCCCGGGCGGCGGGAGCGCGCGTCCTGGTCGGGCGGGACGGCTCCCTGTATGAGGCGCTCAACAAGGGAATCCGCGAGGCGCGGGGCGAGTTCGTGGTCTGGCTGAACGCGGACGACCTCCTCCTCCCCGACGCCGTCCTGCGCGTGGTCGAGGCGGCCCGGGCCGCACCCGCGGCCGAGCTCGTGGTGGGAGACTACGAGCTCCTGGACGGCGAGCGACGCGAGGTGGTCCACTCGCCGCGGGGTGCGCTCGAGGTCATCCGGAACGGGAAGCGGGGGCGCGCCTGGGTCGTCCCGCTCGTGGCCGTCTTCCGGACCGCGACGCTCCGCGCGCTCGGGCCGTACTCCACCCGCCACAAGGTGATGGGCGACCTCGACATGTGGCTGCGCGCCGCGGCGCGGACGCCGCCCAGGGCGATCGCTGAAGTCGACGCGGGCGGGGTGCTGGGGGTCTTCCGCGTGCACCCCGCCTCGCTCAGCGTGGGCGGGGGCGGGGAAGAGCGGAATCCTGCGGGAGACCGTGGAGGTGTCGCGGGCCTCGATGGAGGATCCCGTGGCACCGCGGGGAGTCCAGGATTTCGCGCGCTTCCTCCTCCGGCGGAACGCCTACGCGCTCGCCGCGCTCCGGGTCCGCGACCGGCCGGCCTGGCGCCGTAAGCTCGAGACCGCGGCGACGTGGATGCGCCTGCGCCGGCTCGGTCCCGGGACCCTCGACGACTTCTTCACCAACTTCTACTGATCCCATGGAGCACGCACGGTGAAGATCCTCCTCGTCGCCATGGCCGAGAGCATCCACACGGCCCGCTGGGTGGCCCAGCTGCCGGTCGACGAGTGGGACGTCCACGTCTTCCCGAGCACCGCGGCGGGCGGCGCCGATCCGGACCTCCGCGGTGTCACCTTCCACGGCCTCCTGCGGGCCGGCGCGCACCCGGCAATCCGGGAAGGCGGCCTGCCCGTCCCGCACCCGTCTGGCCGCCTTCCCCTGGGAGAGGAGGCCGCCGACCGCCTGCTGCCGTGGCTGCGCCCGTACCTGCTCGCGCGGCTCGTGCGGGAGCTGCGGCCGGACGTCGTCCACTCCCTCGAGTTCCAGCACTCGTCCTACCTCACGCTCCAGGCGCAGGAGCGGGGCGGGGACGCCTTTCCCCCGTGGGTCGTCACCAACTGGGGTTCCGACATCCAGCGCTTCGGCGAGGACCCGGCCCACGCGCCGCGCATCCGCCGGGTCCTGCGCTCCTGCGACGCCTACACCTGCGAGTGCGAGCGGGACGTCGGGCTGGCCCGCGCGATGGGCTTCACGGGTCGGGACCTCTCCCCCGTCGCCGAACGGAGGGGGATTCGACCTCGCCCGGGCGGACGGCCTCCGATCCGGGCCACCCTCGCGCCGGAAGGGCATTCTCCTGAAGGGCTACCAGGGATGGGCCGGCCGGGCGCTCGTCGCCATCGAGGCGCTCGGGGCGGTCCGGGACGTCCTCGCCGGCCGCCGCCTCACCGTCTTCTCCGCCGCTCCGGAGGTGGCCCAGGCCGCGCGCTCGCTCGCGGCGCGCTCCGGGCTCGAGCTCGAGGTCCGGACGCCCCGGGCTCCCCTCGACCACGAGGAGATGCTGCGGCGCCACGGGGAGGCGCGGGTCTCGATCGGGCTCTCGATGAGCGACGGGATCAGCACCTCTTTCCTGGAGGCGATGGTCATGGGCTCCTTCCCCGTGCAGTCCTGGACGTCATGCGCGGGAGAGTGGATCGTCGACGGGGAGTCGGGAATCCTCGTGCCGCCCGACGACCCGGTGCCGGTGGCGGCAGCGCTCCGGCGCGTCCTCACCGACGACCGGCTGGTCGACGCCGCCGCGGAGCGGAACCGCGCCGAGGCCGAGCGCCGCCTCGACGGCTCCGCGCTGGCCCGCGTGGCGCGTGCCATCTACGAGGAGGTTCGCGCCGCGTGAGCCCCTCCCCGATCCAGGTCAGCGTCGTCATCCCCGTCTACAACGGCGCGAACTACCTCGCGCAGGCGGTGGACAGCGCGCTCGCGCAGGACCACCCAGCCATCGAGGTGCTGGTGGTGAACGACGGTTCCACCGACGGGGGCGCCACCGCCGCGGTGGCGCGCGGCTACGGGACCCGGATCCGCTACCTGGAGAAGCCGAACGGCGGCGTCGCCTCGGCGCTCAACCTCGGAATCGCGGAGATGCGCGGCGACTGGTTCTCCTGGCTCTCCCACGACGACGTCTACCTGCCCCTGAAGGTATCGACCCAGGTGGTGAGGCTCGCGAGCGCGCCGCCCGACGCGGTGCTCTTCTCCGACTACGCCTTCATCGATCCCGGCCGGGAACCGGATCGGGGAGAAGCGCTTCCGGGGGAGGGTCGCGGCGATGCGGGCCGAGCTCGTGCGCGGCGATCCCGTGAACGGCTGCACCACGCTCGTCTCCCGCCGCGTGCTCGAGGAGGCCGGGGGCTTCGACGTCCGGCTGCGGACCATCCAGGACTACGACCTCTGGTTCCGGCTGGCGAGACGCCACCCGTTCGTGCACATTCCCGAGGTGCTGCTCCTCTCCCGGCTGCACCCGAACCAGGGGGTGCGGACCATCTCCACCCACTACGCGGAGACGGTCGCGAAGCTCTCCGGGTTCGTCGACGAGCTCACCGATGGCGACCTGCGCGCCTTCCGCGACGAGCCGCCCTGCCTGGCGCTCGCCCGCCTGGCGCTCGCCCTCAAGCTGCGGGGCTTCGACGGCGCGGCCCACCGGGCGCTCGACCGGGGTGCGGATCGCGCCGGGGAGGAGCCCGCCTCCGTCCGGCTCCGCTTCCTCGGGCTCTCCACCGCGTGCCGGCTGCTCACCCGCAAGGCGAAGCCCGGGTACTGGCTGCGCCGTGTCCGCGAGACGCGGGGGGCGGCGGGCGGCGGAGGGAAGGCGTGAGCGCCCGGACGCTGCTCTTCGTCGACGCCTCCCCCGCGCCGGGCGGGGCCACGCGCGTCCTGCTCCAGATCCTCGCGCTCCTCGACCCGGTCCGGGCGACCGCGGTCGTGGCCTGCCGTGCGGGGTCGGGCGTGGACGAGGCCGTGCGCGCGGCGGGCCACGATGTAGCGCCTCTCGCCCTGCCCACGCTCACCTTCGCCGGGGGGCCCGCGGCCTGGGCGCGCATGGTGGGGGAGGGGAGCAACGCCACCCGGGCGCTCCTCGCCATCCTCCGGGAGCGGCGCCCCGCGCTGGTCCACGGCAGCGGCCTCGCCTCGACGCTCGTCGCCTCGGTCCCGGCGGCCCTGGCGCGCGTCCCGCTCGCCTGGCACGTCCACGACGTGCCCCCGGACGAGGTGCGGCAGGTCCCTTTCGTCCGCGCCGCCGCGGCCGCGGCACGGGCCATCGTCTGCCCGTCCCGGTACGCGCGGGATCGCCTGGCCAAACTCGGCGTCCCCGCCGGGCGCTGCGAGGTGGTCCACGCCGGCGTCGAGGCCCCGCCGTCGCTCCCGCCGCCCCCACCGGCGGGACCGCCGTCGCTCCTCTCCGTCGGCGCGCTCACGCCGCAGAAGGGGCAGCACGTGCTGCTCAAGGCCTTCCCGGCCCTCCTCGCGGGCCACCCCGGGCTCACTCTCGACGTCGTCGGCGAGGCCATCTTCGACGCCGACCGCCCGTACGCGGATTCGCTGCGCGCGGCTGCCCGCGGGCCCGGCCTGGACGGGCGCGTCCGCTTCCTGGGGCGGCGCGGGGACGTCCCGGCGCTCCTCTCCCGGGCCACGGTCGTCGTCCACCCGGCCGCCGCGCCGGAGACGTTCGGCCTCGTTCCGCTCGAGGCGATGGCGGCCGGCCGACCCGTCGTCGCCACGCGCACCGGCGGTCTCGCCGAGGTGGTGGAGGACGAAGTCACCGGCAGCCTCGTCGAGCCGGGGGAGTCTCAACACGTTGTTCAGTGAGGAGGAGTGTTCATCCGGCCGCTCTCCGTGGCTGAGTGCAGCTGTCCAAGGCGTGCACCAACCACAGAGGAGCGAACCGGATGAACATCCACCCTTCTGCCCGATTCACCCCCGCTGGTCGAGCCCTGCTCGTTCGGCGGGTCACCCAGGAGAGCTGGACCGTTGACGAGGCGGCCGAGGCCGCGGGCGTAAGCCCGCGGACGGCCTACAAGTGGCTGTCCCGCTTCGAGGTCGAGGGGCCGGAGGGCCTACTCGACCGGTCGTCGCGGCCTCGCTCGTCGCCGACGCAGATCCCGCCGAGTGGCAGAAGCTGGTCGTGGAGTTTCGCCGGCTCCGGATGACCGGGGCGGCCATCGCCAAGAAGCTGCGCATCCCGCGCTCGACCGTGGCGCGCATCCTGAAGCGGCACGGGCTCGAGCGGCTGAAGAAGCTCGACCCGCCCGTGCCGATTCGCCGCTACGAGCGGACTCGGCCCGGCGAGCTCATCCACCTGGACATCAAGAAGCTCGGCCGCGTCGAAGGGGATCGGCCACCGCATCACCGGGTGCAGCGAGCCGGCCAGACGCAAGAACCGGGGCGTCGGCTGGGAGTTCGTCCACGTCTGCATCGACGACTTCACCCGGCTCGCCTACGTCGAGGTGCTCGAGGACGAGAAGGGCGTCAACCACCGTCGCCTTCCTGCACCGCGCCGCGGCCTGGTTTGCGGAGCAGGGCGTGACCGTCGAGCGCGTGATGACCGACAACGGCTCCGGCTACATCTCGCGCGTCTTCGCGCGCCGCCGTCGCCGAGCTCCGGCGCCAAGCACCTCCGGACCCGCCCTACACGCCGCGCACCAACGGCAAGGCCGAGCGCTTCATCCAGACCATGCTGCGCGAATGGGCCTACGCCAGGCCCTTCACCAGCTCGTATCGTACGCAGAGCCGCGCTGCCTTCATGGCTGCGCAGGTACAATGAACGGCGCCCCCACGCCGGCATCGGGGGCGCCGTCACCCATCACCCGGCTACGGAGCGCCGCGTATCGCGGCGAGGAGCGCGCGGTCCGCCAGGTCGAGCGGGCGGCGCCCCACCATCCGGTAGAGGGCGCGGCAACGCCTCGCCACCTCGTCCCAGGAGAAGCGCTGGACCCGCTCCCGGCCGCGCCGGACGAAGTCGGCCCGGAGGGGCTCGTCCGTCCAGAGCCGCCGGATGGCGGCGGCGACGGCGTCCGGGTCGCCGGGGTCGAAGAGAAGGGCCGCGTCCCCGGCCACCTCCGGCAGGGAGGTCGCGCTCGAGCAGGCGACGGGAACGCCGAGCCGGAAGGCCTCCACGACCGGCATCCCGAACCCCTCGAAGCGGGAGGGAAAGGCGACCAGGCGCGCCATCCGGTAGACCGCCTTCAGCTCCGACGGGCCGAGGAAGCCGGTGAAGGCGACCTGCCCGGCGAGGCCGAGTTCCGCGACCCGGCGCTCCAGGGTCGCGAAGAAAGCGTTTCGGTGACCGGTGAAGACCGCCGGGACCAGGAGCCCCTCCCGGTCGCGGAGCCGGGAGAGCGCCTCGAGGAGGCCGAGGTGGTTCTTGTGGGGCCAGGTCTGGGCCGGGTAGAGGGCGAAGGCGGCGGGTAGGCCGAGGCGGCGCCGCAGGGCCTCCGTCGCGGCGTCGTCGAGGTCGGGGCTCGTGTCGATTGCCGGCGCAAGCGGGACGACCCGGACCTTTTCCGGGGGAGGTGGAGGGTCCGCACGAGGTCGTCCTTCCCGTGGCGGGAGATGGCGACGACCGCCTCGGCGGCCTCGCAGAAGTAGGGTTAGGTGATGGCCTTCCGGCCGCAGGTCCCGGCGGGCGAACATCTCCGGGAGATGGACGTGCTGGAGGTCGTAGGGGGTGTAGATGCAGGGGACGGCCGTCCGGAAGCCGTCCTGCACCGTCTGGTGCAGCACGTCCATGCCGGCCCTCTCGACGGTGCCGTCGGAGTCGGGAATCCGGTACGGCCGCAGCGACCGGGTCAGCGCCGCGGCGCGGAAGGGGAGTTCCAGCACCGAGCGCGGGACGACCGCCTTCACCGCCTGCTTCCACCCCGAGGTGGCCGGTCGCGGCTCGCCCGCGGACTCGAGGACCGTGCACGGCCCGCGCAGCACGGGCTCGAGCCACTCCCGCGACTGCCAGTCGACGAGGAACCGGTAGCGCTCGCCGTCTCCTTCCAGCCCGGCGAGGCCGTGGGCGAGGCCCAGCAGGAATTGCTGCACGCCTCCCGCGGCGCCGGCCGGGCCCATGCGCGCGTCGATGCAAACCCGCAGCGGATCTCCCACCCGGCCCTTGTCCCACAAGGACGGGCCCCGGGAAAGTCCGGACGCGCGCCGGGCCGTATCCGCGCGGGCCCGGAGGCGCCGTGGTAGGAATCGCCCGATGGACGGGTCCAGGCTCCACGGAGCGGTTCGCGCGCTGCGCGTGATGCTCGGGCTCGACCACGCCGCCGGCCCCACCGAGCGGCGCCACGTCGGGATCGCGCGCGGGGCGCTCTCCGCGCTCGGCGCCCGCGGGCTCGGGATGCTCGTCAGCCTCCTCGTCGTCCCGGTCACGGTCGGCTATCTCGGCAGCGAGCGCTACGGCGCGCTCATGGCGATCCTCTCGATGCTCGCCTGGGTCACCATCGCCGACCTCGGGCTCGGCAACGAGCTCAACAACCTGCTCGCCGCCGCCGCCGGGCGGGACGACGAGGCCGGGGCGCGCGAGGCGATCGCGAGCGCCTTCTGGATGCTCGTGGGCGTGACCGGGGTCGTGCTCCTCGCCGGCGGGATTGCCTGGCGGCTCGTCGACTGGCCGGCGGTCTTCAACGTCCGCTCCCCCGAGGCGGTGGCCGAGGTTGGGCCGGCCATGGGGCTCGCCTTCCTCCTCTTCTGCCTGGCCTTCCCGCTCTCGGTCGTGGACCGCGTGCTCATCTCGTTCCAGCAGGGGGCGACCGCCAACGCCTGGGCCATGGTGGGGAGTGCCGCGACGCTCGCCTCCGTGCTCGTCGCCGCCCGCACCCAGGGTGGCATGCTGGCGCTCGTCGCCGCCCTGGCCGGCTCGCCACTCGCCGTGAAGGCGGTCACGGCGGCCTGGCTCTTCCTCTCCCGCCGGCCGGCCTTCCGGCCGGGGTGGAGCTGCCGCCACCCGGGAGACCTCGGTGCGCCTGCTCCGGCACGGGAGCACCTTCTTCGTCCAGCAGGTCGCGGCGCTCGTGCTCCTCAGCACCGACAACATCATCATCGCGCGCGTGCTGGGGGCCGAGCAGGTCACCCCCTACAGCGTGACCTGGAGCCTGCTCGGCCTCACCCAGGTCCTCACCATGGGCCGCCTCCCGTACCTGTGGGCCGCCTACGGGGAGGCGCTCGCGCGGGGGGACGACGCCTGGGTGGTTCGCATGCTGGGGCGGAGCCTCGTCGTCGGCACGGCGGCGGCCGCCCTCCTGCTCGTGCCGCTCACGCTCCTCGGCCAGCCCATTATCCGCCTCTGGGCCGGCCCCGCGGCCGTCCCGCCGTCGGCGCTCCTCTGGTGGATGGCGGCCTGGTACCTGCTCCTCACCCCGGCGCAGGCCGTCGCCGCCTTCCTGAACGCGAGCGGACGGGCGAGTCCAGGCCTGGGCGGGGCTCCTGGCCGCGTTCCTGAATGTCTCCCTTTCGGTCTGGTGGGCGCGTGCCCACGGTGCGCTGGAGTCATCGCCACGGTGGTGAGTTACGCGACCGTCGCCCTAGTACCCGTTTCGATCGCCGCCGCGAGAGCAGCGGGCACGCTTCGGAACCGTCGCAGAGGTTCGTGAGGGGCGTCCCCGGTCTTCACGGAAACGGGTCAGGGGTCACCAGGAAGCCAGATCGGCAAATCGGCCCCACGCAAACCCAGGGTGGCCTCCATCTCCTCCGGCGGAACGCGAGGGCGAGATCGCGGTCGCGGCCCGTGAAAACGGCCACGTCCGCGTAGCGTTCGTGCCGGCCTCCTCGGTAGCGGACAT
This sequence comes from uncultured delta proteobacterium, assembly GCA_963818535.1. Lineage (GTDB taxonomy): Bacteria > Myxococcota > Myxococcia > Myxococcales > Anaeromyxobacteraceae > CAIOAK01. The sequence continues at coordinate 586,085 of CAWFSM010000001.1, forward strand.
GAAGGTCCTCCAGCGCGGAAACGTCTGCAAGGAGATCGATCGTCGCGTCGTACTCCCCGGTGTTCTCGAGGGCGATGGCCAGCGTGTAACCCGCCTGCCTCAGCGTCTCCCATGTCGGGAGCGGATTCCACTGCGGGTAATAGTCAGGGTCGTACTCGAAGAACAGGACGGGCTGGTGTTGCTTCCAGAAGGCGAGGCTACTTTCGACGATGGGAACGTCGTAACCGTCGGTGTCGATCTTGACGAGGACGGGAGCGGGAAGGTGACTCGTGACGCGCGACGATCTGTCCCAGAGGGGTCAGCCGGATCTGCCCACCGTCGCCAGGGACGATTCGGGCCGTCCCGCCCGACGCGATCAGTTCGCCGGAGACGACGCCTTCCGACCCTCCCACGAACGCACGTTCGAGGAATAGCGAGGGCCCGAGCCGCTCTGAGTTCAGCGACAGGGAATCGAAGTACTCCGTGGACCCCTCGATGCACAGAAGTGGTGCCGGTGAGCCCGAGCGAGATCGCCGCCGCCGTGTCTCCCACGTTCGCCCCCACGTCGACGACGGACCCCCTCGGGTACTTGCGGAAGACCAGGCCCGCGAGGCGGGTGATCGCCGTGTCGTAGAGCGGGAAGTGGCGCTGGTATCCCGGCAGGGCATGGGTCGTCGGCAAGCAAATCGCGTACGGGCCAATCCGGTGCTCGACGAGGGCACTGCCGGCGCCCACTGGCGCGGATTCGGGAGGCGATCGCGCCCCCGGCGGGGAGGTGCTCGAGGACGGCCGCGATGCGGCTTCCTACGCGCTCAAGCATCGGGGGCCTGCTCTCCACGGTCCTTTCTTGCATGGATCGCCGGCCACCGCAAAGCATGAGCAGCCGAGGATTGGCGGAGGCAATCGAAGCTGGCTAACATCGGCGGCCTCGTCCTGCCCGGAAGGAAACGTCTACATGCCCCGCGCCCTCGTCACCGGAATCGCCGGCCAGGACGGCTGGTACCTCGCGAAGCTCCTCCTCGGGAAGGGCTACGAGGTGGTGGGCTGCGGCCACCCCGGCACGCTGCTCGGCCCCCGCGGCGCCCCCCTCCGGGAGCTCGGCGTGTCGCTCGTGGAGCTCGACCTCCTCGACCGCTACCAGACCCTGCGCGGCGTCGCCGACGTGGCCCCCGACGAGGTCTGCAACATGGCGGGCCACTCCTTCGTGCCCCAGTCCTGGGAGAATCCGGCCACCGCCATCCGCATCACCTCCTGGCCGGTCATCCACCTGATGGACGCGGTGCGGGAGGTGTCCCCCCACAGCCGCTTCTACCAGTCGAGCACCTCCGAGATCTTCGGCCTCGCCACCACCTCGCCCCAGACCGAGGACACCCCCGTGGCGCCGGCGAACCCCTACGCCGCCGCCAAGGTCTTCGCCCACCAGCTGGTGGCGCTCTACCGGGCCCACTACGGGCTCTTCGCCTGCTCGGGCATCCTCTACAACCACGAGTCGCCGCGCCGGCCGCCGCAGTTCGTCACCGCCAAGGTCTGCCACGCCGCGAAGGCCATCCGCGCCGGCAAGCAGCGGGAGCTCTGGCTCGGCGACCTCGAGGTGACCCGCGACTGGGGCTTCGCCGGCGACTCGGTCGACGCGATGTGGCGCATGCTCCAGCGGGAGACGCCCTCCGACTACATCATCGGCACCGGGATCTCCCACACGGTCCGCGAACTCTGCGACCTGGCCTTCCGGCGCGTCGGGCTCGACTACCGCGAGCACGTGAAGCAGGACCCGGCCTTCATGCGCCCCGGGCAGCCCACCCGCCTCGTCGCCGACCCGTCCAGGGCGCGGCGTGAGCTGGGATGGACCGCGACCACCCGCTTCGAGGACCTCGTGGCGATGATGGTCGACGCGGCGCCGGGCTGAGCCGGCGCGCCGGCCGGCCTACCCGCCCGCCTTGATGGTCACGAACCAGGCGCTCCCGCCCTGCTCGGCCGTGACCTGCTGCACGATGCGCTTGCCCGGCGGGACCGTGACCCGCGACTGGGTCCGCGACCCCGGGGCGCTCACCTCGAACGTGGCGGCCCCGCTCCGGGAGTCGAGGAGCTTCACCGAGACCGACTGCCCCCCGGGGAGCGAGACCGGCTGGGACTTGCCGGGCTGCATCGAGGCCTGCACCTCGCCGGCCTGCTCCCAGCGCACGTAGGCCGTGGCGGAGAGCTGGGCGCGCAGGTCGTCGAGGCCCGGGGGCAGGCCGGGCGGACCCTGCCGGAAGCCGTGGAGCACCCGGATTCGCACCGGCACCGGCGCGTCGGCCGCCCAGGCGGGCTGGCAAGCGAGGACGACCACCGCCAGGCACGCCGCCGTCCAGAAGCTCCGCATGCACCCTCCGTCAGGTTCCTTCAGAGCCCTCGCCCACCAGGATGACCGGGCCGTCGCTCGTGTCGAGCACCACCGCGGCCAGGTCCTCCGAGGTCACCTCGACGGAGAGCTCCGGAAGGCCGGTACCACCGGTGCGGTCAATGTACAGGTAGAGGGCGACCGCGGCCAGCGCCGGCGCGAGCGCCGAGGCCGCCGCCAGCACCCGGTGGTGACGGAAGAAGTCGCGAAGCCGCTCGAGCGGCCCCGTCCGCGTCCCCCGCCAGGCCGAGGCCGGGATGCGGGCCATGACCCCGTCGGCGAAGGTGGAGAAGTCGCGGCGCGCCGCCTCGACGAGGAGACCGTCCACCACGAGCCCGGAGAGGGCCGCGACGTCGGCCTGGCGCGCCCGGCACGAGGCGCAGGTCGCGAGGTGCGCGCCGAGCAGCGCCTCCTCGGTGGGGTCGAGCTCGCCCGGCAGGGAGCCGAGCAGCGGGGCGGCGCCGGCGCACTTCACGGCGCGCTCCCGGTGCCGGGGGCGTCGATGCCGGCGTAGTCCGCGAGCAGCGCCTGCATCTTCCTTCGCGCGTGGAAGAGCCGGCTCATCACCGTGCCCTTCGGGACACCGGTCCGCTCGGCCAGCTCCTCGTAGGAGAGGCCGTCCATCTCGCGCAGCACGAGGACGGTGCGGTGCAGGTCGGGCAGCTGCCCGAGCGCCTCGGTGAGACGCCCGGAGAGCTCGCGCCGCAGCACCGTCTCCTGGGGATCGGTGCCGAGGGCCGTGGCGAGGACGCCCGGCGCCGCCTCGCGCAGCACCGTCTCCGGGACGTCGGCGACGTCGTTGCGCCGGCCCGGCCGCTCCTTGCGGAGGACGTCGATGGCGAGCCGTGCGGTGATGCGGTGGAGCCAGGTGGGGAAGGAGGCCTCGTCGCGGAACTCGGCGAGGTGCTGGTGGACGCGCACGAAGGCTTCCTGGGAGACGTCCCAGGCCAGATCCCTGTCCTTCACGATGCCGAGCGCCACGGCGTACACCCTTCGCTGGTGACGGACGACGAGATCCCGGAATGCCGCCGGGTCGCCGCCCCTGGCCCTTTCCACCAGTTCGAGATCGGGAAGAGCCATGGGAAGGACGGAACCGGGTCGGGGAAATTCACCCCGATCCGGGAAAGCTACCACACCCGGTCGGGGGTACTTGGGCGCTTGTGCCTCGGACGGGGTACGCGTAGTTTCGCGGATTTCGCACCCCCTCTCCTCTGTTCCCGGAACACGTGCAAGCGCCGTACTCCGACATCCCGAGCGTGCTCGCGGGCGCCCGCCGGCGCCGGCGTGCGGTCGTGCTGGCCTCCGCCTTCGGCTGGGGCGTGGCCGCCGGGGGCACGGCCCTGCTCGCCGGGGCCGTCGCCATGGGGATTGGCCCCGCAGTTCCCGGGGGTTGGCTGCGCCCCGCCACCCTGGCCCTGGTGGTGGTCTCGGGTGCACTGGCGGTCGGCTGGGCTGGGTGGACCCTCTGGCGGACCGCCTGGGGGTCCTCCGAGGTCGTGGCCACCGTGGCGGGGGACGACGTCTCCCTCCGGTCGGCCCTGCTCACCGCCGTGGAGCTCTCCGCGGAGCGACCCGCCCTCGAGGTCCGGGGGCTCTCCACGGCGCTCGCCGACGAGCACGTGGCCCGCACCGGGGCCCGGGCCCGGGAGATCGACCTGCGGGTCGCCATCCCGGACCACCCGGCGCGCCGGGCCGGGTGGGCGCTCGCCGCCGTGCTGGCCGCCTGGGCCGCCACCGCCCTGGTGCTCGGCCCGAACCTGGGTCGCGGCTGGTCGCGCCTCGCGGGGGCCGCCGCCGCTCCGGCGGGTCCGCCCCGCGCCGAGCCCGTCACCGGCGACGTCGAGCTGACCTACCGCTACCCGGCCTACACCGGGCGCCCCGAGCGGAAGGTCCCGGGCAGCGACGGCTCGGTGCAGGCGCCGCGCGGCACCGAGGTCCTCCTCTCCACCCGATCCGACCGTCCGGTGAAGGGAGCGCAGGTCGCCGTCGAGGGGGCCGATCCCAAGGCCCGCCGGGTCGTCGCGCTGGCGGTGAAGGACGGGCGCGAGCTCTCCGGCGCGTTCCTGGTCGAGGAGCCGGGCAGCTACCGCTTCCAGTTCACCGAGGGGGAACGGGTGGTGGTGAACGGGCCGCCCATCCCGGTGGCGGTGGAGCCCGACGCCTTCCCGGAGGTGGCCATCTCCGCCCCGACCGGCGAGGTGGAGGTGGCCGCGGACGCCCGGGTCCACGTCGAGTGGAACGCCTCCGACGACTTCGGCCTGGCCGACCTGACACTCGTGGTGAAGGCGCCGGGAGGGGACGAGGAGCGGCGGGTGCTCCGCTCGCTGGCGCCGGCCCGGCGCGACGCGGGCACCTTCGAGCTGGAGCTCGCGCCCCTGCGGCTCGCCGAGGGGGAACGGCTCCTCTACTGGCTGGAGGTGAAGGACAACGACACCGTCTCCGGTCCCAAGCGCGCCGCCTCTCCCACCCGGGCCGTGAAGATCTACAGCGAGGCCGAGCACCACCAGCGCGTCCTCGCCGAGGCCCGGCGCCACTGGGAGGAGATGGTGCGCATCCTGGGCGACCGGCTGGAGCAGCTGCCGCGCGGGCAGCCGCCCGAGGCGGCCCGGGTGCAGAAGGGGCTCGCCCTCGACGGGCGCACCCGGCAGCTGCACGAGCGGCTGCGCGAGTCGGCCCAGGCCATGCGCAAGGACAAGGCGGCTCCCAGGGAGCTGCCGGCGGCGCTCGCCAACGTGGCCCAGGGGATCCGGGAGCGGGAGGTCGTGGCCACCGCCGCGCGGCAGACGCTCGCGCGCCTGATGCAGTACGGCCGGCCCGGCGAGGCGGTGGCCGGCACGCGGCGCGTCGACGGCCTCGACGACGCGCTCGACCGGGAGCTGGAGAAGGACGTCCTGTATCTCGAGCGGCTCTTCGACAAGCGGCGCGCCGAGGATCTGGTGCGCATGGCGAAGGACCTGGCCTCGCGACGGCGGGAGCTGGCCTCGCTCCTCGAGAAGTACAAGCAGGCCCCGTCGGAGCAGGCGAAGAAGCAGCTCCTCGCCGAGGTGGCGCGGCTGCGCAACCGGATGCAGGACATGCTGCGCCAGATGGGCGAGCTGGCCCGAGGGGTCTCCGACGCCCACATGAACGCGGAGGCCATGGCCGAGCTGGCCAAGGGGAAGGACGTCGCCGGCGGCATGCAGCGGGTGGAGGAGATGCTGGCGAAGGACGACGTCGACGCCGCCCTGAAGGAGCTCGACGCGCTCGGGAGCACGCTCCAGGAGATGATGGCCTCGCTGGAACGCACCGCCGGCGCACCCGACGAGCGCACCGCCGCCCTCTCCCGGCAGCTGCGCGAGTTCCAGAAGGACCTCGAGTCGGTCGAGCGGGAGCAGGGGAAGGTCGCGGCCGAGACCGAGAAGGTGCGCGAGGCGTACCGAAAGGCGGCGCAGGAACGGCTGAAGCGCGCCGAGCCGGCGCTGCGCAAGGTCGAGGAGCTGGCGAAGCGGGCCGAGGCCGAGCTGCGGCAGTCGCGGGCCGGGACCTCGCCGCGCTCGGAGGACGACTTCTCGCAGTCCCGCGACCGGATCGACGACCTCCGCAAGGCGCTCTCGTCGCGCGACCTCGACGCGGCTCTGGACGCCTCCCGCCGCGCGCTGCCGCCCCTGCAGCGGCTCGCAGCCGGTCTCGACGACGAGGCGGCGATGTCGGAGCGCTTCGCCCAGCTGCAGAAGCGCGACCCGGCGGAGCTCCGGGAGGCGGCCGAGCACGCCCGGAACGCGCTGCCCCCGGCGCGGCAGGCCCGGGAGGAGCTGGAGAAGCTCTTCCCCGACGCCCGCACCGTCCTGCCCCAGGGAGAGCAGCAGAAGCTCGACCGCCTCGCCCGGGAGCAGCAGGGGCTCGAGGAGAAGGCCGGCCGCCTCCAGCAGAAGCTCGACCAGCTCTCCCAGGAGGCGCCGATCTTCCCGCCGCAGGCCGGGAGGGACCTCGCCGAGGGGCGTGGCCACATGCAGGCGGCGGCCGGCTCGCTCGGGCAGCGGAACCCGCAGCGGGGCGCCGGCCAGCAGCAGGAGGCGCTCGGATCGCTGGAGCGGGTGCGCAAGGGGCTCGAGGAGATGGGGAAGGGCGGAGGGAAGGGTGGCGGCGGCTTCCCGTTCCCGTACGCGTCGTCCGGGTCCCCGCACCAGGAGGGGATGGATGGGGATCCGTCCCGCGAGAAGGTGGAGATCCCGCAGGTGGACGCCTCGAAGTCGCGGGAGCAGTTCCGGCGCGACCTGCTCGAGGCCATGAAGCAGGGCACGCCGGAGCCCTACCAGGGCGAGGTGAAGCGCTACTACGAGGAGCTCGTGAAGTGATCCCCGCGTCCATCCTCCTCGCGCTGGCGCTGGCCGCGGGCCAGGCCGCAACGCCCTCCCGCTCCGACGTCCGCGCCGCCGCGCGCCAGGCGCTCGAGCACCTCTCCGACGAGGACGTGGACGGGGCCCGCCAGGTCCTCGCTCCCTTCGCCGGGGATGATGCCGACGACCCGGCCCTCTCGCTCGCGCTGGGCGTCCTGCGCTTCCACGAGCAGCGCTACGAGGAATCGGTGGCGCTCCTCGAGAAGGCCGCGGCCGCCGGGCTGGGGCGCGACTGGCTCGACCAGGCGAAGGGCGCCCGCGACATCACCCGGAACCACCTGCGCGCCGAGAGCGAGCACTTCGTGGTGAGCCACCCGAAGGGGAAGGAGGAGGTGCTCGTCCCCTACCTGCTCGAGGCGCTGGAGGCCCAGCGGGCCGCGCTCGTGCAGGACTTCGGGGCGGTGCCGCCCGGAAAGGTGGTCATCGAGGTGGTGGAGGACACGCGCCAGCTGGCGCGCCTCTCCACGCTGACGGAGAAGGAGATCAAGAACACCGGCACCATCGCCATCTGCAAGTTCGACAAGATGATGCTGACGTCGCCGAAGGCGCTCCTGCACGGCTACGACTGGCTCGACACCGCCTCCCACGAATACGTCCACCACGTGGTGACCCGGCTCACCCGGAACGAGACGCCCATCTGGCTGCACGAGGGGATCGCCCGCTGGTACGAGTCGCGCTGGCGGGGGCCGGGCGGGGACATCCTCTCCCCCTGGTCGGCCGCCATGCTCCGCGACGCGGCCCGGACCGGGAAGCTCGTCACCTTCGCCCAGATGCACCCGTCGATGGCCAAGCTGCCGAGCCAGGAGGCGGCGGCGCTGGCCTTCGCCGAGGTGGCGGTGGCGGTGGAGGCGATGCAGGCCCGCGGGGGGCCGGGCGCGATCCGCCGCGTGCTCGAGGGGGTCGCCCGGGGCGACTCCGCCGAGGAGGCCGTGTCGGCGGCGCTGGGCGTCCCCTTCGCCACCTTCGAGAAGGACTGGCGGCGCTGGATGCTCGAGCGCCCCCTGCCGGCGGGGGGCGAGCAGCACATGAAGAAGCTCCGCTTCCAGGGCGATCCCGGGCCGTACTCGGAGTGGTCGGAGATCTCCGACGAGAAGGCCCGCGGCCACGCCCGGCTGGGCGAGATCTTCCGGGAGCGCGGGCGCTGGGAGCCGGCCCGCCAGGAGTACGCTCGGGCGGCGAAGCGCGGCGGCGCCGGATCGCCCACGCTGGCCGGGCGCTACGCGCAGGCCTCCCTGATGACCGGGAACGCGGCCGAGGCGGAGCGGGTGCTGGCCGAGGCGCTGCGGGCCCACCCCGACGCCGGCACGCTCCACGTGCAGATGGGCCGGGTACGCCTCTCCCGCCAGGACTGGGCGGGGGCGCGGGAGAGCTTCCTCCTCGCCAACCGCACCGACCCCTTCGACCCGGAGATCCACGCCGGCCTGGCGCGCGCCGCCGAGGGGCTGGGCGACGTGAACACCGCATCGCGCGAGAAGCGCTTCACGGCCATACTGACGGGCGGAGCGCATCCGTGACCGGCAAAGCGAACGAGGAGCCCATGGACGACCGGCAGAACCTGGAAACCGTGCCGCGCGAGGCCGACCTCGCCGCCGTGGACGAGCTCGCCGAGGCGAGGCGGACGCTCCTCGGCGAGATCGAGAAGCGCATCGTGGGGCAGCGCTCGGTCGTCGACTCCCTGCTGGTGGCCCTCTTCGCCCGCGGTCACACCCTCTTCGTGGGCGTGCCGGGACTCGCGAAGACGCTCCTCATCTCCACGGTGGCCGAGGCCCTCGACCTCTCCTTCAACCGCATCCAGTTCACCCCCGACCTCATGCCGTCGGACATCACCGGGACCGACGTGCTCGAGGAGGACCACACCACCGGGAAGCGGGCCTTCCGCTTCGTCCCCGGGCCGATCTTCGCCAACCTGCTCCTCGCCGACGAGATCAACCGGACCCCGCCGAAGACCCAGGCGGCGCTCCTGCAGGCCATGCAGGAGTACCGGGTCACCGCCGGCGGCAGGACCTACCCGCTCGACCTGCCCTTCCTGGTGTTCGCCACCCAGAACCCCATCGAGCAGGAGGGCACCTACCCGCTTGCCCGAGGCGCAGCTCGACCGGTTCATGTTCTACGTCGACGTCGACTACCCGTCGGCCGCCGAGGAGGTGGAGATCGTCCGGTCCACCACGTCGTCGACCCGCCCGGCGCTGCGGCGGGTGCTCTCCCCGGCGCGCATCCGGCAGCTCCAGGAGCTCGTGCTGCGCGTCCCGGCCGCCGACCACGTGGTCCGCTATGCGGTGGACCTGGTGCGGGCCACGCGCCCCAAGGAGCCGGGCGCTCCCGACTTCGTGAAGGACTACGTGGCCTGGGGCGCGGGGCCGCGGGCCAGCCAGTACCTCGTCCTCGGCGCCAAGAGCCGCGCCGTCCTCGACGGGCGCGTGGCCGCGTCGGAGGAGGACGTCCGGGCGCTGGCCCGGCGGGTGCTCGTCCACCGGGTCATCGCCAACTTCCGGGCCGAGAGCGACGGGGTGTCGAGCCGCGACGTGGTCGACCGGCTGCTCGAGAAGGTGAAGTGACGGAGGCGGGGAAGAGCCTGCTCGACCCGGCCGTGCTGGCGCGCCTGGCCGGCCTTCGACTGCGCGTGCGGGCCACCGCCGAGGGGGTCCTCTCCGGGCTGCACCGCAGCCCTCACCACGGACAGTCGGTGGAGTTCAGCGAGCACAAGGAGTACGCGCCCGGCGACGAGCTCCGGCACGTCGACTGGAAGGCCTTCGGGAAGTTCGACAAGTACTACGTGAAGCGCTTCGAGCAGGAGACGAACCTCCGGGCCTGGCTGGTGGTCGACGCATCCGGCTCGATGGGCTACCGGGGCGCCGAGGACCGGCTCACCAAGCTCGGCTACGCCTGCACCCTGGCCGGGACGCTCGCCCACCTATTGGTGCGGCAGCAGGACGCGGCCGGGCTCGCCGTCTTCTCGGGCAAGGTCACGAACGCCCTCGCCCCCCGCGCCGAGCCGTCGCAGGTGAACGCCATCCTGGAGACCCTCGAGGCGCTCCAGGCCGGCGGCGAGACCCGCGTCGAGGCGGCGGTGCGGTTCCTGGCCGAGAGGGCCCGGCGCCGGTCGGCGGTGATGGTCTTCTCCGACCTCCTCGACCGGGACGAGCGGGTGCTGCGGCTCGTGGCGGATCTCCGACGGCGGCGGCACGAGGTGACGGTCTTCCACCTCCTCGACCCCTCCGAGCTCGACTTCCCCTTCGACGACCCGACGCTGTTCCTCTCCATGGAGGATTCACGCAGCGTGGAGGCCCGCGGCCGCGACGTCCGCAAGGGCTACCTCGAGCTCCTCGGCAAGTGGCTCGAGGACGTCCGGAGGGTCTGCGGCGAGAGCGACGTCGACTACGTTCGCGTCCGGACCGACCAGCCGCTCGACGAGGTGCTCGTCCCCTTCCTGGCCCGGCGGGAGCGGAGCGCGGCCTGATGGCGTCGGCGTCATGAACCTGTCCTTCCTCCACCCGGCGCTCCTCTGGGGACTCGCGGCGGCGGCCATCCCGCTCGCCATCCACCTCTTCTACCGGCGGCGCCCGAGGTCGGTTCCCTTCCCGGCCATCGACTTCGTGATGCAGGCGAGGCGCGAGACCGAGCGGCGGCTCAAGCTGCGACGCGTGCTCCTCTTCGTCGCCCGCACCGCCCTCCTCGCCGCCGCGGCGCTCGCCATCGCCCGGCCTCGCCTGGAGGCGCCGGAGGCCAGCGCCGCGGTCGGGCCGGCCGGCCCCGCCGCCACCGCCATCGTCCTCGACACCTCCGCCTCGATGGCCTACCGCCTGGGGGGGCGCACGCTCCTCGACCGAGCGCGGGAGGACGCCCTCGAGGTGCTCTCCTCCCTCGGCCCCGACGAGCCGGCGACCGTGGTCGTGTGCGGGGGGGAGGCGGTGCCCGCCGCCGACCCGCCCGGGTTCGACCGCGTGGCCCTCCGCCGGATGGTCGCCGAGGCCGAGCAGGGCTTCGCCCATTCCGACCTCACCACCTGCGTCACCGCCGCGGTCCGGGCCCTCGGCGACCCGGCTGCGCTGGCCACGGCGCGCCGCCGCCTCGTCGTCGCCACCGACCTCACCGCCAGCGCCTGGCGGCTCGACGCCCCGGCGCCGGTGGTGCCGACGCCGGCCGGGCCGCAGCGACCCGAGGTGTCGCTCCTGGACGCGGCCCGCGGGGAACCGCTCGGCAACCGCTGGGTCTCCAGCCTGGTCGCCGAGCCGGAGCCAGCGGCGGGCAGCCACGGGTACCGGATCGGCGTCGCCGTGAACGGCGAGGGGGTGGAGGCGGCCCGGGACGTACCCCTCACGCTGCGGGTCGGCACCGGCAAGGACGAGCGCACGGCGGTGCGTTCGCTCCTCGAGCTGCCCGCGTCGGGGACCACGCGGAAGGCGCTGGCCCACGACTTCGCCGCGGGGGGGCCGGCGGTGGTGACCGTCGCGCTCCCCACCGACGCGCTTCCCGAGGACGACGCGCTCTCCCTGGTCGTGGACGTTCCCCGCGACGTGAAGGTGCTCGTGGTGAACGGCGCGCCGTCGGCGGTCCGCCACCGGGACGCCGCCTACTTCCTGGAGGCGGCGCTCGCGGGCCCCGCCTCGCCGGTGCGCCCCACCGTGGTCGACGCCGAGGGGTTCGCGAAGGCGCGCCTCGCCGACTTCGACGTGGTGATGATCCTCGACCTGCGCGCGCCGGGGCCGAAGGCGGCCGAGCTCTCGGCCTTCGTCGACGACGGGGGAGGCCTCTTCGTCGCCATGGGGGACGACGTCGACCCCGATCGCTGGGACGCCGAGACGAGGGGGCTTCTCCCCGCCCCGCTCCACGTGGTCAAGACCGCCGCGGAGCGCGGGACGCCCGGGGCCGAGGGCAAGGCGGCGCGGCTCGCCGAGATCGACTGGGACCACCCGGCGCTGCGGGTCTTCACCGGGCAGGCGCGCGAGGGGCTCGAGTCGGTGCGGGCCTGGCGCTACATGCTCCTCAAGCCGGGCGCGAAGGACGGTGGGGCCCGGGTCCTGGCCCGCTACGACGACGGGGCGACCGCGCTCGTCGAGGCCAGGCGCGGCCGCGGGCGGGTGATGCTCTACGCCTCCACCCTCGATCCGGAGTGGTCCGACTGGACCATCCGCACGAGCTTCCTGCCCGCCATGCAGCGCATCGCCGCGTGGCTGGCGGGCGCGCTCGACGAGCGGCGCTCGGCGCCCGGCGTGGTGGGCGCGCCGCGGCCGCTGCCATTGCCGGCGGGGTTCTCCCTCGCCGCGCTGGTGGGACCGGACGGCCGCGAGCGGCGCGAGGTGGCGGTGCGGGGCGACGCCGCGAACCCGGGCGTCCCGGTGCTGACGCCGGACCGGCCCGGGCTCTGGCAGGTGAAGGTGCGGGACCTCTCCACCGGCGGCGAACGGATCGACCCGGCCCTCGCCTTCGCGGCCTGGCCCGACCCGCGCGAGTCGGACACCCGCCGCCTCGAGCCATCCGAGCTCACCGCCTGGTTCGGAGGAGAGGCGCTCGCCCGGGTGGCCTCCGACGGCAAGCCGGCCGGGGCGCGACAGGTGCCGCTCTGGTCGTGGCTGCTCCTCCTCGCCGTCGCCGCCTTCCTCGCCGAAGGCTTGCTCCTGGGCTGACCCGCCATCATCATGGCGCGGCGATGACGCCCCGACTCGACGCCGCGTGCGCCGGACTCCTCTGCGTGGGGTTCGACGGCCTCTCCCCCACTGCCGAGGTGATCGAGCTCATCCGGCGCGGCGTCTACGGGGTCATCCTCTTCGCGCGAAACGTGGAGAGCGCCGAGCAGGTGGCCGAGCTGTCGGCCGCCCTGAAGCGCGCCGCCGGGCGGCCGCTCCTCGTCACCATCGACCAGGAGGGGGGCAGGGTGGCGCGGCTCCGGGCCCGCCAGGGCTTCACCGAGCTGCCCCCCATGCGCGCGCTGGGGGAGACCGGCGACGAGCGGACCGCCTTCGAGGTCGGAGCGCTCCTCGGTCGCGAGCTGCGCGCCGTGGGAATCGACCAGGACTACGCGCCGGTGGTCGACGTGGACACGAATCCGGCGAACCCGGTCATCGGGGACCGCTCGCTGGGGCGCGACCCGGAGCAGGTGGGCCGACTGGGCGCCGCGCTGGCGCGGGGACTCCAGTCGAGCGGCGTGGCCGCCTGCGCCAAGCACTTCCCCGGTCACGGCGACACGAGCCAGGACTCCCACGTGGACCTCCCGCGGCTCTCCCACCCTCTGGCGCGGCTCGAGGCGGTGGAGCTCGCGCCCTTCCGGGCGCTGGCCAGGGCCGGGGTGGCCTCGGTGATGACCGCGCACGTGGTCTTCGAGGCGCTCGACCCGGTACGCCCGGCCACCCTTTCACCCGCCGTGATGCAGCTCCTCCGCGGCACCTGCGGCTTCCAGGGTGCGGCCATCTCCGACGACCTGGAGATGAAGGCGGTGGCCGCCCACTTCCCGCTCGAGGAGGTGGTTCCGGACGCGGTGGCCGCCGGGGTCGACGGCCTGCTGGTCTGCCACCACGCCGACGTCCAGAACCGCGCCGTGGACCTCCTGCGGCAGGCGGTCGAGCAGGGGAGGGTGTCGGCGGGGAGGCTCGACGAGGCCCGGGGACGGATTGCACGGCTCCTGTCCTGGGCCGCCCCCCCCGGCGACCCGGCCCTGGCCCGGTCCCTGCTCCGCCGGCCCGAGGCGCTGGCCCTGGCCGCGAGCCTGCCCACCCGGCCGGCCGGACGCGACCCCACCGCGGCATGACTGCGGAGGCGAAGTCGGGCACACTTCCCCCCCCGAAGAGCCGTGTGCTAGATCGCTGATTTCGCTTTCTCGACCGGAGGTTCCGATGCGCGCAGTCCGTGCCGTGGCACTCCTCGCAGCATCCCTCGCCGTCGTCGCCTGCCAGAGCAAGAAGCCCGAGGCGGAGGCCCCGGCCAAGGCCGCCGCGGCGCCCGCCCCGGCGAGCGACAAGATCCTGGTCGGCCACGTTGGCTCGATGACCGGGTCGGAGGCCACCTTCGGCCAGTCCACCGACAACGGCATCAAGCTCGCCATCGAGCAGTGGAACGCCAAGGGCGGAGTGAAGGGCAAGCCCATCTCGCTGCGCACCTACGACAGCCAGGGCAAGCCCGAGGAGGCGGCCGTGGCCGCCACCCGGCTCATCGTGAACGACAAGGTCAACCTGCTCCTCGGCGAGGTGGCGTCGTCGCGCTCGCTCGCCATGGCGCCCGTCGCCGACGGCAACGGCACGCCCATGATCACGCCGTCGTCCACCAATCCGCGGGTCACGAAGGACAAGGACAAGGTCCGCCCGTTCGTGTTCCGGGTCTGCTTCATCGACCCGTTCCAGGGAACGGTGATGGCCAAGTTCGCCCGCAACGACAAGAAGATCGACCGGGTCGCCATCCTGCGCGACGTGGGCAACGACTACTCGATGGGGCTCGCCGACTACTTCCTCGCCAAGTTCAAGGAGCTCGGAGGGACCATCGTCGACGACCAGAGCTACAAGGCCGGAGACCAGGACTTCAAGGCCCAGCTCACCGCCATCAAGAACAAGAATCCGCAGGCCATCTACGTGCCCGGCTACTACACCGACGTGGCCCTCATCGCCCGCCAGGCCCGCGAGCTGGGCATGAAGCAGCCGCTCCTCGGCGGCGACGGGTGGGATTCCTCCAAGCTCTACGAGATCGGCGGCAAGGCCATCGAGGGGTCGTTCTTCTCGAACCACTACTCGCCCGACGACCCGAGCCCGCGCATCCAGGAGTTCGTGAAGGCCTACAAGGCCCGCTTCGGCGGGGTGCCGGACGGGCTCGCGGCCCAGGGCTACGACGCCGCCATGGTGGGCTTCGACGCCATGAACCGGGCCGCCGACCTCTCCGGGACCGCGGTCCGCGACGCCATCGCCTCCACCAAGGACTACCCGGGCGTCACCGGCATCATCACCATCGACGCGAACCACGATGCCGTGAAGCCCGCCGTGGTACTGGAAGTGAAGGACGGCAAGTCGTCCTACGTCACCACCGTCGCCCCCTGACGGACGCCGTCACCGGCCGACGCACCCTTGACCGAATTCCTCCAGCACGTCGTCAACGGCGTCTCGCTCGGGACCATCTACGCCCTCATCGCACTGGGCTACACGATGGTCTACGGGGTCCTGAAGCTCATCAACTTCGCCCACGGCGACGTGTACATGGCGGCGGCCTTCGCCGGCTTCTACGTCGCCACCGCCCTCGACGTCCGGGACGACCCCACCATCGGCAAGGCCGTGGTGGTCTTCCTGGGTGCGATGGCCGCCGCCGCCGCGCTGGGGTGGGCCATCGAACGGTTCGCCTACCGTCCGCTCCGCAATCGACCCCGGCTCGCCACCCTCATCACCGCCATCGGGATCTCCTTCCTCCTCGAGTACGGCTTCCAGCTCCCCAGCCTGCAGGCACAGGGGCGCACCTTCGAGGAGGTGCTGCGCGGATGGGGCTGGACGGTGCCGGCGTGGCTCGACTCCCTGGTCGGGGCGCTCCCCGCGAGCTTCCCGCCCGGTCCGACGCCGCGCTTCTTCCCCGAGCCCTTCACCCGGATCGACTGGACCGTGCTGGGCGGGGTGCACGTCTCGAACTACGACGTGGTCTCGTTCCTCGTGGCCGTCGGCTTCATGCTCGGCCTCCAGTGGATCGTCTACCGGACCCGCTTCGGCACGGCCATGCGCGCGGTCTCCTTCGATCCCAAGGTGGCGGGGCTCATGGGCATCCCGGTGAACCGGGTCATCTCCGCGACCTTCGTCCTGGGCAGCGTGCTCGCCGCGGTGGCGGCGCTGCTCGTCGCCGGGTCCCGCCCCCGCATCGACCCGATCATGGGGCTGATGCCGGGGCTCAAGGCCTTCGTGGCGGCGGTCTTCGGCGGGATCGGCAACGTCCCCGGGGCCATGCTGGGAGGGCTGGTCCTCGGGCTCGCCGAGGAGATGGTGGCGGGCTACACGGTGTCGTCCTTCCGGGACGGGATCGCCTTCGCCATGCTCATCCTGGTGCTGCTCTTCCGGCCCGAGGGGCTGCTCGGGCGCGTCACCGTGGAGAAGGTGTGATGGAGCGCGCCCGGCTCGTCCTGCGCTCGGTGGCTCCCTTCCTGGTGGCGCTGCCGCTCCTGTGGCTCCTGCAGGGCGCGCTGCCGAGCTACTACTCGTTCGTCTTCATCAACATCGCGGTCAACGTGATCCTGGCGGTCTCGCTCAACGTGGTGAACGGCTTCACCGGCCAGTTCTCCATCGGCCACGCGGCCTTCATGGCGGTGGGGGCCTACACCGCGGCGCTCGTCACCACCGGCATGGAGACCTTCCAGATCGCCGGGCTGCCGCTCGGCGCGTCGGACGCGGTGGTCTTCTTCCTGGCGCTCGTCGCCGGGATGGCGATGGCCGCGCTGGCCGGCCTGATGGTGGGGACCCCCTCGCTCCGGCTGCGGGGCGACTACCTCGCCATCGTCACGCTCGGGTTCGGCGAGATCATCCGGGTGGTCATCGAGAACACCCGGGTGCTCGGACAGGCCACCGGCATCTCCGGGCTCCCCGCCTACACCAACGTCGTCTGGGCCGGCATGGGGGTGGTGGCCACCGTGGTCATGGCCCGGCGGCTCCTGCTCTCGACGCAGGGCCGGGCGCTGCTCGCCATCCGCGAGGACGAGGTGGCGGCGGAGGCCATGGGCGTCGACACGGTGGGCTGGAAGGTCCGGGCCTTCGTCATCTCGGCGGCCTTCGCCGGGCTGGCCGGCGTGCTGCTCGTCCACAAGATCCAGCTGGTCACGCCGCGCATGTTCACCTTCGTGAAGTCGATGGAGGTGGTGGTGATGGTGGTCCTGGGAGGCATGGGGTCCATCACCGGGTCGATCGTGGCGGCCACCCTGCTGACCGTGGCGCTCGAATCCCTCCAGGCCGCCGACCAGTACCGGATGGTGCTCTTCTCCATGCTGCTCATCGTGCTCATGCTCACCCGGCCGAGCGGCCTCTTCGGCACGCGCGAGATCTGGGACGCGGTGCCGCGGTGGCTCCGGCGCCGGCCCGACGGAGGCGAGACGTGAACGCCCCGGGACCGCCGGTGCTCGAGGCCCGCGGGGTGGTGATGCGCTTCGGCGGGCTCACCGCGCTCAGCGGCTTCGACCTGTCCCTGCGCAGCGGCGAGCTGGTCGGGCTCATCGGCCCCAACGGCGCCGGCAAGACCACCGCCTTCAACGCGCTCACCGGCGTCTACGCCCCCAGCGAGGGGGAGGTCACGGTGGCCGGACGGCGGGTGAACGGCCTGCGTCCCCACCAGATCTGCGAGCTGGGCGTGGCCCGCACCTTCCAGAACGTGCGCCTCTTCAAGGAGCTCACCGCGTTCGACAACGTGCGCATCGCCTGCCACGCCGGATCGCGCAGCGGCTTCACCTCGGCGTGGATGCTCACGCCCACCCACGATGCCGAGGAGGAGCGGATCCGGCAGCGGGCGGCGGACTTCCTCGCGGTGATGGAGCTCTCCCACCGGCGCGAGGAGCTGGCGCGCAACCTGCCGTACGGGGAGCAGCGGAGGCTCGAGATCGCCCGCGCGCTCGCCACCGGACCGAAGGTGCTCTGCCTCGACGAGCCGGCCGCGGGCATGAACGCCTCCGAGAAGGTGGCGCTCATGGAGCTCATCCGGCGCATCCGCGACCAGTTCGCCCTGGCCATCCTGGTGATCGAGCACGACATGCGGCTCGTCATGGGCGTCTCCGAGCGGGTGCTGGTGCTCGACCACGGCGTGACCATCGCGCACGGGCGCCCCGAGGAGGTCCGGCGCGATCCCAAGGTCATCGAGGCCTACCTGGGCGACGGCAAGCTCCGGCTCCGGCCGCCCCGCGTCGCCGGGGAGGGAGCTCCGTGAGCGATGCCCTCCTCTCGATCCGCGACCTGGTGGTCCACTACGGCGTCATCCGCGCCCTCTCCGGGATCTCCCTCGAGGTGCCGAAGGGGCGCATCGTGGCCCTCATCGGTGCGAACGGGGCGGGGAAGAGCACCACGCTCCGGGCCATCTCGGGGCTCGTCCGCCCCACCTCCGGCTCCGTCGAGTTCCAGGGGCGCTCCATCGCCGGCCTCGCCTCGCACGAGATCGTGGCGAAGGGCGTGGCCCAGGCGCCGGAGGGACGCGGGATCTTCCTCAACCTCACGGTGAAGGAGAACCTCGACCTCGGAGCCTACCTGCGCCGCGACCGGGCCGGGGTCGACGCCGACCGCGAGCGTGCCTACGCGCTCTTCCCCATCCTGAAGGAGCGCAGCGGCCAGGTGTCGGGCACGCTGTCCGGGGGCGAGCAGCAGATGCTGGCCGTGGCGCGTGCGCTCATGAGCCGACCCACGCTGCTGCTCCTCGACGAGCCGTCGCTCGGCCTCGCGCCGCAGTTCGTGGACCGGATCTTCCAGGTCATCCAGGAGATCAACGAGGCGGGGGTGTCGCTGCTCCTCGTCGAGCAGAACGCCAACATGGCCTTGCAGGTCGCGCACCACGCCTACGTGCTGGAGACGGGGGCGATCGTGATGCAGGGCAGCGGGCGGGAGCTTCTCGAGAGTCCCGAGGTCCGGAAGGCCTACCTCGGGGAGTGAACGAAGCCGGTCCGTCCCTGCGTGTGCCGGCGCTCGCAGGTGCGCCTCGTCGCTGGGGGCGCTGGTCCTCGCGGCGCGTACAGCGGAGGAGGGGGAAGCTCGCGTCGCCGCTGCGGAGGCGCCCCGCGCCGAGGGCACCCCGAGCGCCTGGAACGGAGGGCGTGCGGCGGTCACTCCCGAGGTGACCGGTTCCGTCGGTCGGGGCGGTGGACGAAACCGAAAGAGCTGAGCCGCGGCGGCCCCGACCGCGAGCAGCGCGAAGAACGCCGAGGAAGAGTGTCGACGACGAGTTCGCCCACGCGAACACTCTAACGAGTCCGGCCGCGAGTCGCCGCTCGCGGGTTCTCACCAAGCGAGCGTCGCCCGGGTCGCCTTCGGCCGCAGCGGCCGAAAGCCGGCGGGGGTCGCGCCGCGACGAGCTGCCCGCATGGCGCGTCGAGCCCCGGGCCCCGGCCGGCGCGCACCAGCTCCGAGGCTGTCCGAAGGCGCCCCGCGCGACGTCATGCCCGCTGCGATCCCGGATCTCCGCGAGCCGCCTGCGCCTCGCCGGCCCCGCCAGAAGCTGCCCGCCTGCCACGGCGAGCCCGGCGACGAGGCACGCCCCCCACACGCCCCGCGCACCGTAGCGGGCGAGCCCCCACGCCCCCAGCGCCGGGGCCACGAAGGCCGCCACCGACCAGGCGAGCGAGTAGGCCCCCTGGTAACGGCCGCGCAGGGCTTCCGGCGCCAGGTCGGCGGGGACGGTGGAGATGACCGGGAGGTAGGCGATCTCGCCGACGGTCCACACCACGATGCCGAGGGCGTACCAGCCCACCGTGTGGTGGAGCGCGTTCATCCCGAAGCCGATCCCGATGAGCGCGCAGCCCGCCGCCATGATGCGCCCGGGGTCGCGCGAGGCGATCCAGCGCGCGGCGAGCGGCTGCAGCACCACGATGAGGGCGCCGTTCAGCGCCATGAGCAGGCCGTAGCCGGTCGGGGAGACGCCGTGCTCGGCCATGTCCACGGGGAGTGCGAGCTGGAACTGGAAGAAGACGGTGGCCACCACCACGTGGAGGAGCAGGAAGGGCAGGTAGACCCGGTCGCGCAGCGGCAAGACGAGGCCGTGCAGCACGTCGCGGACCGTCTCGGGGTTCGACGCCGGGCGCGTCTCCGGCACGAAGCGCCACACCACCCAGGCGAAGACCAGCGAGGTGAGCCCGTCCCCGACGAAGAGCAGCACGTAGCTCACCGACGCCATGAGTCCGGCGAGCGCGAGGCCGATGGCCACGCCCAGGTTGACCGCCCAGTAGAGGAGCCCGAAGGCGCGCACGCGATCGTGCGGCGGGACCACGTCGGCGATGACCGCGTGCGAGGCCGGCCGGTAGATCTCCCCGATGAACCCCACCCCGAACACGAGCGGGCCGAGCAGGGCCGGCGAGGAGACGAAGCCGAGCGCCATGGTGAGGACCGCGCCTCCCAGGAGCGAGACGAAGAGCGCCGCCCGCCGCCCCAGCCGGTCGGAGACCACCCCCGAGACCGGCCCGGCCCCGACCGCACCCAGCCCCCACAGCGAGACCAGCCCTCCCGCCTCGGCCACCGAGAGCCCCCGCTCCCGCGTCAGGTAGAGCGAGAGGAACGGGACCACGAAGCTGCCGATGCGGTTGACCAGCAGTCCCACCCAGAGCGCCCAGTAGGCGCGCGGCAGGCCGCCGAGGAGGTCGCGCAGGGTGGCGCGCAGGGCGGGGCGGGAAGGGAGCACGGCGCGCCGATTTGTAACCCGAAACGAGGACGGCCGCCCCGGGGGGCGGCCGTCGTGACGCGGTGATCGCGCGCGGTGCTCTAGGTGTCGAAGTAGAGGGCGTACTCGAGCGGGCTCGGACGCATCCGGATGGGGTTCACTTCCTTGTCGTACTTGTACTCGATCCAGGTCTCGACCACGTCCTCGGTGAAGACGTCGCCCTTGAGCAGGAAGGAGTGATCCTTGCGGAGGCACTCGAGCGCCTCGTCCAGCGAGCCGGGCAGCTTGGGAACGTCCTTCAGCTCCTCCGGCGTCATGCCGTAGATGTCCTTGTCGAGCGGCTGGCCGGGGTTGATCTTGTTCTCGATGCCGTCGAGGCCGGCCATGAGCATGGCCGCGAAGGCGATGTAGCCGTTGGCGGCCGGATCCGGCGAGCGGAACTCGATGCGCTTGGCCTTGGGGCTGGGCGAGTACATCGGGATGCGGATCGACGCGGAGCGGTTGCGGGCCGAGTAGGCCAGGTTCACCGGGGCCTCGAAGCCCGGCACGAGCCGCTTGTAGCTGTTCGTGGTCGGGTTGCAGAAGGCGGCCAGCGCCGGGGCGTGCTTCAGGATGCCGCCGATGTACCACATGGCGATGTCCGACATGCCCGCGTACCCGTCGCCCGCGAAGAGCGGCTTGCCGCCCTTCCAGATCGACTGGTGGACGTGCATGCCCGAGCCGTTGTCCCCGTAGAGGGGCTTGGGCATGAAGGTCACGGTCTTGCCGTGCCGACGGGCCACGTTCTTGATGATGTACTTGAACCACATCAGCTTGTCGGCCATGGGCAGCAGCGCGTCGAAGCGGATGTCGATCTCGGCCTGGCCGGCGGTGGCGACCTCGTGGTGCTGGCGCTCCACCTTGATGCCCATCGCCTCCATGACGGCGCACATCTCGGAGCGGATGTCCTGCTGGCTGTCGGTGGGGGCGACCGGGAAGTAGCCCTCCTTGTAGCGGGGCTTGTAGCCGAGGTTGCCGCCTGGCTCTTCACGGCCGGTGTTCCACTGCCCCTCGACCGAGTCCACCTTGTAGAAGGACTGGTTGACGCCGACCTCGTAGCGGACCTCGTCGAAGATGAAGAACTCGGCCTCGGGGCCGAAGTAGGCCACGTCGCCGATGCCGGTCGACTTGAGGTACTTCTCGGCCTTCACCGCGATGTTGCGCGGGTCTCGCGAGTACGGCTCCTTGGTGATGGGCTCGACGATGTTGCAGATGAGCGACAGCGTCGGCAGCGACATGAACGGGTCCATCACCGCCGTGTTGGCGTCCGGCATGACCAGCATGTCGGAGGCGTGGATGGCCTGCCAGCCACGGATCGAGGACCCGTCGAACCCGAGCCCCTCCTCGAAGACGGCCTCGCTGAGCTCGTCGATGGGAATCGTGAAGTGCTGCCAGATGCCGAGGAAGTCGTTGAACTTGAGGTCGACGAACTGCGCCTTGTTCTGCTTGGCGAGGTCGAGAGCCTGCTTCGGGGAAATCGTGGCCATTGCGGAGATGTCTCCTGGTGGGGCGGAGGGTTGAAGAAGCTCCGGATTAGCACGCCGTGTGCCAGCCCGATCTACTCCGATCGACGCGGGATCGGGCGTCCCTTTCGTGAAGGTGCCCGAAAAACGGGCATTGACTGCCCGGGAACCGGGCTGGCCCCCGGGGCAGGTTCGGCGGCACGATGGATCGTGCGACGAGCCCCGAAAGGGCCGCCCGGCTAGAAACCCGGGCCGCGGGGGAGGTACCCCTCGAACGATTTGTCCCGTCTGGTCCCTCTCCACGTGTCACGAGAGGCAGGAGGCAGCGTGGAAGACCCAAGGAGCCAGGCAGCCCGGCTCTACCGGGAGCTCGGTCCGGTGGTTTACCGCCGGTGCCTCCGTCTGCTCGGCGACCGGGCGGCCGCCGAGGACGCCACGCAGGAGGTCTTCGTGAAGCTGCTGCGGGACATGGATCGGCTGAAGGACCGGGAGACCGTCCTTCCCTGGGTCTACCGGGTGGCGATGAACCACTGCCTGAACGTCCGCCGGGATGCCCGCAGGCGCGGCCAGGACGGGATGGCCGAGGACCTCGACGTGGTGCCGGACGCGCACGCCGAGGGCCCCGACGCCTATCCCGACCGGCAGCTCGCCCAGGCCGTGCTCTCCCGCTTCGACGGGGAGACCCAGGCGGTCGCCGTCGGGGTCCTCGTCGACGGCATGGAGCACGAGGAGATCGCGGCGGTCCTCGGCATCTCCCGGCGCACCGTCTCCCGGAAGCTCGCCCGCTTCCTCGAGAACGCCCGCAAGTTCATCGCGCGAACCGGTACGGGGGAGGCCGAGCCCGACGAGGGAGCCGTCCCGTGACCCGCTGCGCATCCGAGCTGGCCCTCGAGGCCCACCTCTTCGACCCGGCCCACTCCACCGTCCGCCCGCACCTCGAGAGCTGCGGCGCCTGCCGGACCAGGCTCTCCCGGATGGAGCAGGAAGGGGAGGAGTTCCGGCGCTTCGTCCACCCGCGCACCGTCGACCGGGTGGTCGCCGACCGGAAGCCCCCGCGGTCGGCCTGGACGCGGCTGCTCGTGGCCCTCCTCCCGGCCGGCGGGCTGGCCGCAGCGGCGGCGATGCTGCTCCTCGGTCCCCGGCCACCCCTCGACTACGTGGGCGCCAAGGGCACCGCGCTCTCGCTGCGGGTGTGGGCCGGGTCGGCCGAGGGCGCCCGGGAGGTCGGCGACGGCGAGCGCATCCCGGCCAGCGCCCTGCTGCGCTTCCAGGTGGCCTCCGGCCAGCCCTGCCGCCTCTGGCTCCTCTCGGTGGACGGACGCGGCGAGGTGTCGCGCCTCTTTCCCGCGCAGGGCGACGCGCCGGCCGTGGTCACCGGCGGTACGACCCTTCCCGGTGGCGTGGCCCTCGACGGCCAGGGCGGTCCGGAACGGCTCTACGCGGTCTGCAGCGAGGGCGCGATCCCCCTCGACCAGGTCGAGCGTTCCATCCGGGGAGCCGTCGCCGCCGAGGCCGACGCCGTGCGCCGCGGCCCGAGCCTTCGTGGCCTTCCGCCCGGGGCCGCCCAGGCCACGATGCTCGTCGAGAAGCTCCCTTGACGCTTCGAGCCGCCATCGCGGCGGTGACCATCGGCGTCGCGCTCGGGCCAGCCGGCGCCCAGGCCGCGGCCCGCTTCGCCATCGTGGTCGGAAACGACGCCGGTGCGGCCGGCCGGCAGCGCCTCTACTTCGCCGAGAAGGACGCCGACCGCGTCCGTGCCGCACTGCTCGAGCTCGGTGACTTCACCGACGACCGGGTCGTGGTCCTGAAGGGGCGGAGCGGCCCGGCCCTGCGCGAGGCCTTCGCCGCCACCGAGGCCCGCATCCAGACCACCCGGCGCTCCGGCGAGCGGACGCTGCTCGTCGTCTACTTCTCCGGCCACGCCGGTTCGGTGGGGCTCGAGCTCGGCAACGACACCTTCTCCTACGACGAGCTGCGCCGGCTCACGGCGGCCTCGCAGGCCGACACCCGGATCGTGGTCCTCGACGCCTGCGAGTCGGGAGGGCTCACCCAGGTGAAGGGGGCCCGGCCCGTGTCGGCCATCGACTTCGCACTGCCCAGCGACGAGAGCGCCCAGGGCACGGCCTTCATCACCTCGGCGGCGGTGGGGGAGGCGGCCCAGGAGTCGGCGGCGCTGGGCGGCAGCTTCTTCACGCACCACCTCGACGTGGGGCTTCGCGGCGCCGCCGACGCCGACGGCGACGGGCAGGTCACGCTCGCCGAGGCCTTCCGCTACACCTCGGCCCGCACCGTGGCCCAGACCTCCGGGACGCAGAGCGGCGTCCAGCACCCCACCTACGAGTTCCGCATGTCGGGGCGGGGCGACGTGGTCCTCACCGACCTTCGCAGGTCGGAATCCCGCCTGGTCTTCCCCGCCGACCCGGGATCCACCTACTTCCTTCGCGGCCCGAAGGGCGTCCTCGCCGAGGTGCCGGGCCAGGCCGCCCCGCTCTCGATCGCGCTACCGGCCGGGCGCTACGCGGTGGAGCGGCGCTCCCCCGACGGCAGGGCCACCGGAGAGGTGCTGCTCGCGAAGGGGGCCACCCAGGAGCTGCCGCTCCTCTCCCCCACGCGCTACGAGGTGGCGCGGACCAAGGGAGGACCGAAGCCGAACCTGGCCTTCGCCGAGGGTGGAATCGCCTGGTTCGACCTCGCGGGGCTCGGCATCGCGCCCTCGGTCCGCGCCGGGGTGCGCAAGGAGTTCGGGCCGGTGGGGCTCCGGGTGGCCTTCGACTGGGCCGGCAAGAACGTCACCGGCGGCTCCCTCGACTACCAGTTCCAGTACTTCGGCGGATCGGTGGCGCTGCTCTGGCCCCTCACCGAGAGCGCCTTCTTCCTGGAGGTCGGGCCCCAGATCACCGGCGGGTACGCGGCCCAGAGCTTCCCGTCGAGCCCGGGCTTCTCGTCGGGCATCCTCGGCGCCGGCGTGGCGGCCATGGCCACGCTCCCGGTCGGCCCGCTGCGCCTCGGGCTCGACGCCAGCGTGTCGGCCCAGCTCTACCGGCTGAACGACCAGACGGTCGTCCGTCCCGGCGCGTCCGCCGGGCTGCTCCTGCTCTTCGGGTTCTAGGATGAGATCCATCCCGCACGGCTTCCTCGCCCTCCTCGCCGTGGCCGCCCTCGCGACCACGGCCTGCACGAGCACCCTCGTCGACGCGAACGGCACCGACCTCGTCCCCACCAGCTGCTCCTGCACCGCTCCCGAAGGCGGCAGCCCGGTGTGCAATCCCGGCGGCGGCTGCGACTACGTGTGCCAGGGAACCCTCCTCAAGTGCGGAGGCGGCTGCGTGACCTGCGTCCCGCCGGCGAACGCGAGCCCGGCCTGCGTCCAGGACTCCTGCGGCTTCAGCTGCAACGCCCCGGCCCGGCTCTGTCCGGCCACCACCGCCGGCGCGGCCTCGTGCCAGGTCGAGAACGACCTCTCCTGCGGCACCGCGTGCGAGGCCTGCGCCGGACCGGCGACCGGCCCCGGCCGCGGGATCTGCCAGCCCGGCCCCGCCCTCGGCGCCGGAACCTGCGCCCTCGCCTGCGACGCGGGGAACCACGCCTGCGGCGGCTCCTGCTTCGCGGACGACGACCCCGACCGGTGCGGCCCCGGCTGCGTCACCTGCGCCGCGCCGCCCAACGCCGCCCCCCTCTGCCAGGGAGGCGCCTGCGCCTTCGCCTGCAACCCGGGGTGGATGCGCTGCGCCGACGGCTGTTGCCGGGCCAGCGCGGTCGCCGCCGGTGGAGAGTTCGGCTGCGCGCTCGTGGACGACGGCCGGGTCCGCTGCTGGGGCGCGAACGACCGCGGCCAGCTCGGCGACGGCTCGACCCTCTTCCGGCCCGTGCCCGGGGACGTGGTGGGACTGCCCGCCGCCCCGGCCCGCGCGGTGGCGCTCGCCACCGGCTGGGCCCACGCCTGCGCCGTCGTCGCCCCCGGCGGCCAGGTCTGGTGCTGGGGGGACAACACCACGGGTGAACTCGGCCCCGAGGCCACCGGCCCCTTCTCCGCCCGGCCCGTCCTGGTGACGGGGGTGTCGGCGGTGGCCACTCCAGCCTCGCCGTCGTCGCCCCCGCCCGTCGCCGCCGGCGGCGGGGTCACCGGATCGCCCCCCGCTCCCTTCGGCCACACCTGCGCGATCGGCTCGGGCGGGCTCGCCTGCTGGGGCGCCAACGGGTCGGGACAGCTGGGCGACGGCACCACCGCGCAGAGCAGCAGCCCGCGCGCGGTCTCCGGCCTTCCCTCCGCGTCGGCGCTGGCCGCCGGCGAGCGCCACACCTGTGCGGTCGGTCCCGGCGGGCTCGCCTGCTGGGGCGCCAACGGGTCGGGACAGCTGGGTGACGGCACCACCGCCCAGAGCAGCACCCCCCGCACCGTCTCCGGCCTTCCCACCGCGGCCTTCCTCGCCGCGGGCCGGGCCTTCTCCTGCGCCATCTCCGGCTCCCCGCCGCAGCTCCTCTGCTGGGGGGACAACGGCGAGGGGCAGGTGACCACGTCGCCCCCGCCCCCGGCGACGCAGCTCACACCGTTCGCTCCCGCGCTCGGCGGCGGGTTCTCCCCCGGCCTGGTGGCCGCCGGGCGGGCCCACGCCTGCGGGCTCGAGCCTGGGTCGGCCACGATCAAGTGCTTCGGAGCCAACGGGCAGAGCCAGCTCACCGGCGCGCCCGCCACCACCGGCAAGGTGGACGTGACGCTCACCGGGGCGGTCGGCACAGCGAACGCGATCGCCGCGGGCGGGAACCACGGCTGTGCGCTGCTCACCGACGGCTCGGTGCAGTGCTGGGGCGCGAACGATCGCGGCCAGACCGGCACGGGTCTCGCGGGTCCGACGGTGGTCACGCCCACCTTCGTGTCCGGGCGCTGATCACCCCCGTCCCAAGAGAGTTGTCCCGCGCCGCGCCGGGGAGGTGTCACCCCGCCGAGCACGGACGAACGATTCTCCCCGAACGGAGCGGACATGAACGGCACGAAGCGGTTCCAGGTGGTTGGTCTGGTTGCAGCGGCACTCCTGAGCGCCTGCGGGGGCTCCTCGCCTTCGACCGGAAGCACCGGCACGACCGGCCCCACCGGCTCGACCGGGCCCACGGGTTCGACGGGACCCACGGGAACGACGGGCGTCACCGCCGCCAGCCGCGGCGTGGTCACCGCGGTCGGGACCCTGATCGTGAACGGGATCTCCTTCGACGCCTCGACGGCCCAGATCCGGATCGACGACAACCCGGGGCGCCCGGAGTCCGAGCTCAAGGTCGGCATGGTCGTCACGGTGAAGGGCTCGAAGGACGACGCGGCCGGCACCGGCCGGGCCACCGAGATCGAGACCCACCACGTGCTGCGCGGCAAGGTCGACGACAAGGGCACGAGCGTGCTCCACGTCGGCGGTCACGAGGTCGAGGTGGAGCACGGGACCGAGTTCGAGGACCGCACCGCCCGTCTCGGGTCGGTCTCGGTCGGCGAGCGGGTCCGCGTCCACGGCCACGCCACCGCCACCGGCCACTTCCGGGCCACGCGCGTCGAGAAGGAGCCGGGCTCCTCCGAGGACTTCGAGGTGAAGGGCTTCGTCTCCGACCTCGATCGCACCGCCGGGAAGTTCACGCTCAAGGTCTCCCCGGACGCCGCCTCCAGCTACGCGGTGACCATGGCCGCCGGGTCGACCATCCCCGACGGGGTCGTGAACGGGTCCTACGTCGAGGTCCGCGCCTCGGCTCCCCCCGTCGCCGGGGCCATCACCGTCACCGCCGTGCAGCTCGAGGACTCGAAGCTCGGGGTGGCCGAGTCCGAGGTCGAGGTGGAGGGCATCGTGACCAGCGGGACCGCGGCGCAGTTCGTGGTCGAGGCGCAGACCGTCGCCACCAGCGCCACCACGCGCTGGGAGAACGGCGTGCCCGCCGACCTCGTACCCGGAGTCAAGGTCGAGGCCGAGGGCAAGCTGGACGCGGCGGGCGTGCTCCAGGCCCACAAGGTCTCCTTCCGCGCCAACGCCCGCATCCAGGGGCCGGTCTCCGACGTCGTCTCGACGAGCGCCCGCGAGGGCTCGTTCAAGGTGAACGGGCTCACCGTCCGCACCGACGCCTGGACCGAGTGGAAGTCCTCCGGCAGCGGCGGCGGCGGAACCCTCGACCTCACCACCATCGGAACGGGACCGGTCGAGGTGCGCGGAATGCTCGC
This sequence comes from uncultured delta proteobacterium, assembly GCA_963818535.1. Taxonomy (GTDB): domain Bacteria; phylum Myxococcota; class Myxococcia; order Myxococcales; family Anaeromyxobacteraceae; genus CAIOAK01. The sequence goes on from CAWFSM010000001.1 coordinate 613,793, forward strand.
CTCGTCCGGCGAGATCGTCGCCACGCGCGTCGAGGCCACGAACGACGATCGGCTCTACGTCCAGGGCCCGGTGTCCGCGAAGGACGCGGCGGCGACGCGGCTCACCATCCTCGGGATCGACGTGCAGGCCGGCGCGGGCGCCGAGTACCGGGACACCTCCGACGCGGCCCTGTCCGCCACGGCCTTCTTCGACCTGGTCGTCGTGCCCCGCACGGTGGTGAAGGCCCGCAGCCGCGTCGCGATGTCGGGCACCACCTTCACGGCCGACTCCCTCGAGATCGAGGGGAGCCGGTAGCGGGGGTCAGTCGCGCGGCTTGAGACCGAGCGCGCGCATCCGCTCCCGCAGCGTGTTGCGGTTCATGCCGAGCATCTCCGCCGCCTTGAGCTGGTTGCCCTTGGTGCGGTCCATGGCGGCGGAGATGAGGGGGGCCTCCACGGCGGCGAGCGCTGCCTGGTACCGGCCCCCCTCCGGGTCGGGACCGTCGAGGAAGGCCTCGACGAAGCCGGTGAGCCCCTTCTCGCGGATGGCGCCGGCCGGGAGGAGCGGGCCGAGGTCGCGGGCGGTGATGCGGTTGCCGGGGAGCGAGAGCAGGACCCGCTGGATGACGTTCTGCAGCTCGCGCACGTTGCCCGGCCAGGAGTGCGCCAGCAGGAGCGGCTCGGCGTCGCGCGCCAGCGTGAGCGGCCGGCCGCGCAGCTGCTCGCCGTACTTCACGGCGAAGTGGCGGGCCAGGAGGATCACGTCGTGGTCCCGCTCGCGAAGCGGCGGCAGCCGGATGGGCACCACGGCCAGCCGGTAGAAGAGGTCGCGCCGGAAGCGCCCTTCCTCCACGGACCGCGAGAGGTCGGCATTGGTCGCGGCGACGATGCGGACGTCCACCGGGAGTGGACGGGACCCGCCCACCCGGTCGATCTCCCTCTCCTGGAGCACGCGCAGGAGCTTGGCCTGGAGCTCGACGGGCATCTCGCCGATCTCGTCGAGGAAGAGGGTGCCGCCGCTCGCCAGCTCGAACTTCCCGGGACGGCGCTCGGCGGCGCCGGTGAAGGCCCCCCGCTCGTGGCCGTAGAGCTCGCTCTCCATGAGGTCGCGCGGGATGGCGGCCATGTTCACGGTGATGAAGGGGCCGCGGGCCCGCGCCGAGTTGGCGTGGACGGCCCGGGCCACGAGCTCCTTGCCGGTCCCGCTCTCGCCCATGAGCGTCACCGTCATCTCGGTGCGCGCCACCCGCCCGATCTCCTTGAACACCTCCACCATGGCCGGCGAGCGACCGATGAGCGAGTCGAGGGGCGCGCCGTCGCGCTTGCGCTCGGGCTCGCGTGCGGCGCCTCGCTCGGGGCGGTCGTCGTGGTCGGACTCGGGGCCGATGGCGAGGTCGCGGACGATGCGCTCGACGCGAGCCAGGTCGAAGGGCTTGCCCAGGTAGTCGGCGGCGCCGCGCTTCATGGCCTCGACGGCCGAGCGCATGGTGTCCTCGGCGGTCATGACCACGACGAAGGGCGAGTCGGCGCGTCCGGAGAGCTCGCCGAGCAGGGTGAACCCGTCGTCGCCGGGAAGGCGGACGTCGAGCAGCACGAGGCCGATGCCCCCGTTGCGGCCGGTGCCGTGCCGCGCGAGCAGCTCCCGCGCCTCCTCGGCGCTCCCCGCCTCGATGTGGGACGCCCCGGCCCGTTCACAGGTGCGGGCGAGGACGAAACGGACCGAAGGCTCGTCGTCGACGATGAGTACCTTGCGCATTGCTGCCTCGGTCATGCACCTCTTATGCCCGCATCACGGGCAGCTGGCATGACCGGATCCGGGGCATCCCCCGCCGGGGCGGGGTCAGGACTGGACGAGGGGCAGGTACAGCGCCGCCTCGGCGCCGCCCCCGGGCCGGTTCCGCACCTCGATGCGGCCGCCGTGGGCCTCGACGATCCGACGCGAGACGGCCAGGCCGAGACCGGTTCCCTGGGGCTTCGACGTGGAGAAGGGCGTGAAGAGCCGACCCAGCATCGACTCGGGGATGCCCGGGCCGTTGTCGAGGACGGCGACCCGGGCCAGGGTGACGGTCTTCCCCCCGGCCTGGCGCAGCCGGAGCGGGGCGACGCCCGTCTCCATGGAGACCTCCGCCCCCGGCGTCTCCCGGGCCGCCTCGACGGCGTTGCGCAGGACGTTCAGGACCACCTGGGTCAACTTCTCCTGGTCACCCAGGATCGCCGGCAGGGACGGGTCGAAGCGCTGGGAGAAGAGGATGCGGTCGCCGCCGGGGAGCCCCTTCGCGATCAGCATGACGTCGCGAAGGACCGTGTGGATGTTCACCGGGCCGGACTGGAGGGTGGCCGGACGGGCCAGGTCGAGCAGCTCCCGGACGAGCCCGTCCACCCGCCTCGCCTCCCGCGCGATGATGAGCGCGTATTCGCGCGCCGCGCCCTCGGCCTCCCGGGCCAGCAGCTCGGCCGAGCCTTGCAAGCCCGCGAGAGGATTCTTGATCTCGTGGGCGAGCCCGGCGGCCAGGGCCTCGAAGTCGAGGTGGCGCTCCCCGTTCCTGCGGGAGCGGACCACGAGCACCGTGCCCACGCAGGACGCGCCGTCGAAGAGCGGTGTCGCCTCGACCTTGAGGGGAACCGACGGGTCTCGCGGGGCGGCGAAGTCCGCGCCGGTGGCCTCCTGGCCGCGGCGGACGCGCTCGGCGAGCGCCTCCAGCGGCGCTCCGCCGGGGAGCGCGCGCACGGGAAGCCCCACCGACCGGTCGCGGCTGCGGTCGAAGAGTTCCTCGGCGGCCGGGTTGAGGTGCACGAGCCCACCGTCCGGCCCCACCAGGAGGACCGGATCACCGATGGAATCGATTGCACCGCGTGCCAGCGCCGCCGGTAGTGGCGAAGCCTTGCCGGCTCGGGACACGGCGCCCCCTTCGTTGCCGGAAACCCGGCGCTAGAGGGCGTCCTCGCCGCGCTCGCCGGTGCGAATGCGGATCACCTCTTCGACCGGCACGACGAAGATCTTTCCGTCTCCGATGCGGCCGGTCTTGGCGGCGCGCTCGATCACCTCGACCACCTTCGTGGCGAGCGCATCGGACACGACCACCTCGACCTTCACCTTGGGCAGGAAGTCGACGACGTACTCCGCGCCCCGGTAGAGCTCGGTGTGCCCCTTCTGCCGGCCGAAGCCCTTCACCTCGGTCGCGGTCAGGCCGGCGATGCCGATCTCGGAGAGAGCCTGCTTCACCTCGTCCAGCTTGAAGGGCTTGATGATGGCTTCGACCTTCTTCACGGCGCACCCCTGTGGATGTTGAAGTTTTCCGACGCTACGCTTCCGCGACGCGATCGGTCAAGCGCCGGGGACCGCCCGGCTCGGCCTGGCTGCACTCATCCGCACTTGCCCGGAAACCGGGCTTGCCTCTGCTCGCTTTCCGGACAGCCGTCCGGCCCCGCGACGATGCATCGAATCGGTGCCCGCCGTCTTGGACCAAGGTGGAGTCCCTCCGAGGCGCTGACGCCGGGCATCGGGAGGATGTCGTGCAACCGGCGGGCCACAGGCGTCCGGGGATTTCGCGGCGCCCGGGTCCGACCTTGCGGTAGATCTTCCCTGGAATGGAATGGATGCTCGCCGTCGTTGCCGCGGCAGCGGTCCTCGGCCTGCTCGCCGTCGGGCACTACGCGTTCTGGAGCCGGCGGCTGCACCAGCCAATCCGGGACGACGGCGTCGTGCGGGCCGAGACCCGGGACGGCTGGCAGCTGGCGCTCGGGACCAGGCGACCTCGAGGCGCCGAGAGGCGGCCGCCGGTCCTCCTGGTGCACGGGCTCGCGTCCAACCGCTGGGCGCTCGACGCGGGCGTGGAGGGGTTCTCGCTCGCGGCCCACCTGGCCGCCGCCGGCTTTCGCACCTTCACGCTCGACCTGCGCGGCCACGGAGACTCGCGCGAGGGGCCGGTCGGTGCCCGCCCCTGGACCTTCGACCACTACCTGAACGAGGACGTGCCGGCCGCCCTCGACGCCATCCGGCGCGAGACCGGCGAGGCGCAGGTGCTCTGGGTGGGCCACAGCCTGGGCGCGGTCCTCGGCATGGTCTCCTGCCAGATCCACCCCGATCGGATCGCCGGCATCGTGGCCATCGCCGGTCCCATGAACTGGGACGTGGGCGGTCGGGTGGCCGGCTTCGTGAAGCGGGGCGCCCTGGTCGACGGCCGCTTCAACCGGACCCTGGCGCGGATGGTGGCTCCCTGGGCGGGGCTCGCCCACCCGCCCGCCGCCGACCTCGCCATCAACGGCCGGAACGTCGACCGGGCGGTGTTCCAGCGGCTCCTCGCCAACGGAATCGAGAACGTCTCCGGGCCGCTGTTCCTGCAGCTCAGCGAGTGGGTCACCCGGGACGTCTGCCGCTCCGTCGACGGCCAGCGCGACTACCGGGCCGGGCTCCCCGGTTGCCGCCAGCCGGCGCTCTTCCTCGCCGCCCCCCTCGACTCGCTCGCGCCTCCCGACGTGGTGCGAGCGGCCTTCGACGCCTGGGGAGGGCCCCGGACCTACGTCGAGTTCGGGCGCGAGGCCGGCCATTCGGCCGACTACGGCCACACCGACCTGCTCGTCGGGCGGAACGCCGCCGCGGAGGTCTACCCGGTGGTGTCGGACTGGCTCGTGGCCCGCAGCGTGAAGGTGGAGGATCGAGGCCGATGACCGCCCTCGTCCTGGCGGCCCTGCTGGCCGCGCCGCTCCTCTGCCCGCCCGGGAGCCTCCCGGCCGGCAAGCCGCCTCCCTTCGGCAACGCCGAGTGGTGCGAGGGGCCCGACCGGAGCGGCGCGAAGAAGCGCCAGGGGCCGGCCCGCGACTACTACGACGTCGACCTCGTTCACGTGGAGTCAACCTGGCGCGACGGGCAGCTCGACGGTCCCTGGCTGGAGCGCCACCGCGACGGCACGAAGGCCATGGAAGGGCGCTACCGCGCGGGCGAGAAGCACGGCCCCTGGACCTACTGGTACGAGAGCGGGGCGGTCGAGGAGGAGGTGTCCTTCGACATGGGGCGGCGCCACGGGCGCTTCGTCCAGTGGTGGCGCAACGGAAAGAAGCGCACCGAGGGAACCTTCTGCTTCGGCCTCCAGTGCGGCCGGTGGGTCACCTGGAACGAGGACGGCCAGGAGCTGGGGGCGATCCAGTACGAGCAGATCCGCGGGACGCCCTAGCTAGCTGGCGCGCGGAGCCTTGCGGGCGCGCTCCGACTCGATGAGCTGGTCGAAGGCCTTCGACGGGACCGGCACGGCGGTGAAGACGGCCACCAGGTCGTGGCCGATGGGGAGCGTCGACTCGACGCCCGGCTTGACCCACACCCGACCCGACCGGGTGAGCGACAGCTCGGGGATCTGGACCGCGTAGTTCACGCAGACGCTCCCCGAGGTCTCGCGGGAGGTCGTGACGCGGAGCACCATGCGGACCGAAGCCGGTGTGGCGGGGTCCCGCACCACCACCGACGACAGCTTGCCCTCGGGGCTGACGAGGCGGCTCTTCGCGAAGGTGGCCCCGTCCTCGCTCCGGACCTCGAAGGAGATGAGCTCACCGATCGAGCCGTCCTTCGAGGAGGCCTCGACGGCACGCGCCGTCCGGGACCGCACGATTCCCTCGGCGGAGGCGGCCCCCACGAGGAAGGCGACGGCGAGGACGGCGATGGCGCGAAGGGTTCTCAAGATCGATCCCGTAGGGTTAGATAACCCAACCGGGCATCGGGATCCCACCCCATCCAGGAAAAAACAGCCGGGCTCCGGTAACAATTCCCGAAAACAGACCCATTTGGGTTCAGGCGGGGCTCCAGGCATCCCCTGAACGGCGGGCCCGGCCGGTTCGCTCGAGCCAGAGCAGGGTGGCGAGACAGCTCCGCTCGGCAACGGGGAGGAGGACCGGGGGCGTGTCGTCGTAGGCCGCCCGCGTGACCTCGGCGAGGCTTCCCCCCGGGGAGAGCGCCGCCTCGATCTTCACCGCGCGCATCTGGCGGTGGGCCAGGTACTCGTCGAGCTTGGCGGCGGCCGAGGGCGCGGGAGAGCCGTGAGCGGGGTAGAGGGTCCGGGCCGGCAGCCCCCGCAGGCGCTCCAGCGAGGAGAGGTAGAGCCCCATGTCCCCCTCCGGAGGGTCGATGACCACCGTGGAGAGCGTGCTCACCATGTCGCCGGCCACGAGCGCACCGGTGCGCTCGTCGAGGAAGCAGAGGTGGCCGGGTGCGTGACCAGGAGTGAACAGGGCCCGCCAGCGACCGTGGAGCAGCTCGCCGTCCTCGACCGGGAGGAAGGATGCTCCGCCCGGGAGGCGGCGTGCCGTCTCCGGGTGGGCCCGGACCGGGAGGCCGCGGGCGACGAGCGGCGCGAGGCCGCCCACGTGATCCACGTGGTGGTGGGTGAGCCACACCTCGCGCGCCGGACGTCCCTCGGCGGCGAGGATCCCGAGCACGCGGTCGAGGCGCGCCTGCTCGGCGGGCTCGGGCGATCCGGGGTCGACGACGGCCACGCCGCCGTCCGGACCGAGGTCGAGCATCCAGCAGTTGGTGTGGGTGGCGGGGAGCAGCGTGGGGGTGCGCAGGGCGCAGAGCACCACGCCGCGCTGGAACTCGATGAGCAGGTCGGGGGGCGGGTTGCGCAGGAGCTCGAGCGCCTCGGGGGGAGCTGCCCGCGCCATGGCGGTGATGCCCCACCAGTTGGGCGGATGGAGGAGCGCGTCGCCCCGCTCCCAGGAGGCGATCGCGCGCGCCACCGGCACGAACTCGCCGCCGGAGAGCTCGCCGGGCCAGACCGAGGCCTCCTGCCCGGCGGGCAGCCGCGCCACGTAGAAGCGGGCGTCGAAGCGCACCGGGAAGGCCTCCGGCGTGACCCACCGCCCGGCGGGAGCGAGCAGCGACGGGTCGAGCGCCAGCGCCTCCCGGAAGAGGAGGTCGGCGAAGGAGACCCGCTCGTCGAGCAGCGCATGGCGCGCCTCGTCCCGCACCGCCGGGGGGAGCTTCTCCGCGCCCCGCGCCAGCAGCACGCCGGCCTCCTCGAAGAGCTCGCGGCAGGCGGCGGCCACGTGGATCGCCTCCTCTCCCTCGAGCCCCGCGACCGGAACCCGCCCGTCCTCCTCGTCGACGCGCCCGCCCGGGAAGGCGTGGAAGCCGCCGGCGAAGCGGAGCCCGTCCCCGCGCCGGACCCAGAAGACCTCCCGCCCCTCCGGCCCCTCGCGCCAGAGGATGACCGCCGCGGCCGGGCGCGCCCGTGCCGGCGGGGGCGGGGCCGGCATGCCGGGCATGGCCTCGCTCATGCGATGCGCACCAGCTCCTGCTGGAGCTTCGAGAAGATGCGCGGTCCACCCGGAGTGAGAACGACGTCGATCTCCAGCCGGACGCCCATGCCCTCCTCGGGGATGTAGATGCCCGGCTCGATGGAGAAGGCGGTGCGCTCGAGGAGCTCGCGGGTGTCGTGGGTCTCCAGGTCGTCCATGTTGGCCCCGTCGCCGTGAGGCGAGGCGAAGCCGATGGAGTGGCCGGTGCGGTGGACGAAGCGGTCCCCGTATCCCCTGGAGGCGATGTGGTCGCGCACCACCCGGTCGACCTGCCAGCCCTCCAGCCGCTCCCCGGCCCGGAAGGCCCGCTCCACCAGGCCGAACCCGGCGTCGCGCCCCTGGGCGGTGACCCGGAAGATCTCCTCCACCTTGGGTGGAGGGCGATCGCCGCAGAAGGCCATCCAGGTGATGTCGGCGTAGGGGTCGTCGGCGCGCGGCTCCTTGGCCCACAGGTCGATGAGGAGCAGGTCGCCTGGCCGGATGGGCGTGGGGCGCTCCTTCGAGGGGACGTAGTGGGGATCGCCGGCGTGGCCGTTCACCGCCACGATGGGCGGGTGGTCGGTGAGGAGCCCGCGCTCGGCGAAGCGGGCCATGAGCAGGTCCTGGATCTCGTGCTCGGCCGGCTCGCGGCCGCGGCGGTGCTCCTCGCCCACCCGGGCGAAGGCCTCGTCCTTGGCCTCGTCGATGGCGCGGCAGGCCCGGGCGTGGCTCTCGATCTGCCGGTCGTCGAAGCGGCAGAGGAACTGCTGCACCAGCTCGCCCGAGGACACGACCTCGACCCCCAGGGAGCGGACCAGCTCGAGGGTGCCGGCGTCGACGCGGGAGAGGTAGGGGATGCCGGCCATGGGGAAGTACTCCATGGCGAGGCGCCGGCCCGGGAGGCCGGCGAGCATGCCCTCCAGGCCGGCCCGGAAGGACTGCCAGGAGGCGTACTTCTCGCGCCGGCCCGGGACGTGCGCCGGGAAGGAGCCGAGCTCGATGGCGTGGACGAGGAGGCGGGGCTCGCCGCGGGCCGGGACGAGGTACGCCCAGCGGCGGGTGAGCATGTGGCCGCCGAGCCCGAGCGCGCCCAGCGCGGTGGGGTTCTGGCCGTGGAAGTCGTAGAGGAGCCAGCCGTCGAGCTTCTGGCTCGCGATGGCGCGCTGGAGGGCCGGGATGTCCATGGTTCGACCTCCGATGGCGGAGCGCTAGATGGGCACGCGGTAGCGCTTGCCCGGAGGCGGCTCGAGCGGGATCTGGTGCAGCCGGATCGAGTTGGTGTTGCCGGGCTCGCCGAGCGGCGACCCGTACACGATGATGACCCGGTCGCCCGGGCCCGCCAGGCCGTCGGCGACGAGCCGCTCCGAGACCAGCCGCGCCATCGAGTCCGGATCGCGAACCGGCTCCATGATGCGCGGCTGGACGCCCCAGTACAGCGCCATGCGCCTGCGGATGGGCTGCTCGGGGGAGAAGGCCACGACCGGGACGTGCGGGCGGTAGCGGCTGAGCAGCCGGGCCGTCGTTCCACCCACGGTGAAGCAGGCGATGCAGCGGGCGCCGGCGTCGAGGGCCGCCCGCATCGCCGCCGAGGCCACCACGTCGTTGAAGGGAACCGGCGACGGAGGGGGCTCGACGGCGCGCAGGCGCGAGAGGTGGTAGTTGCGCTCGGCCTCGCGCACGATGCGGTCCATGGTCTGGACGGCGAGCAGCGGGAAGCGGCCGCTGGCGCTCTCCCCGGAGAGCATGACCGCGTCGGCGCCGTCCCACACCGCGTTGGCGACGTCGCTCGCCTCGGCGCGGGTGGGGCGCGGGTGCTGCATCATCGAGTCGAGCATCTGCGTGGCGATGATGACCGGCTTGCCGAGCTGGTTTCCCCGGTCGACGATCGACTTCTGCAAGATGGGCACCCGCTCGGCCGGCACCTCCACGCCCAGGTCGCCGCGCGCCACCATGAGCCCGTCGGCCGCCTCGGCGATCTCGTCGATGTTCTCGAGCGCCTCCGGCTTCTCGATCTTGGCGATGAGCGGGACCACGCGCCCCAGCGCCCGGAGCGCGGTCCGGGCCTCCTCGACGTCACCGGCGGTGCGCACGAAGGAGAGGGCCACGTAGTCGACGCCGTGCTTCGCGCCGAACGCGAGGTCGGCGCGGTCCTTCTCGGAGAGGGCGCTCACGCGAAGGGCCACGCCGGGCAGGTTGATGCCCTTGTGCTCCTTCAGGCGGCCGCCCTCGACCACCTCGGCGGTGACCCGGACCCCGTCGGTGTCCGTCACCTTGAACTCGAGGAGGCCGTCGTCGACGAGCAGCCGGTCGCCCTTGCGGACGTCCTGGGCCAGGAAGGGGTAGGTGGTGGAGATCAGGTGCTCGTCGCCGAGGATCTCCTTCTCGGTGGTGATGACGATCGACGCGCCGGTCACGAGCGCCACGCCGGCCCGGCCGGCCTGGAGCGGACCGGTGCGGATCTTCGGCCCCTGGAGGTCCTGCAGGATGGCCACGGGCCGGACGAGCTGCCGGGAGGCGGCTCGGATGCGCTCGACGGCGCTGGCGTGGTCGGCGTGGGTGCCGTGGGAGAAGTTGAGGCGGGCGACGTCCATGCCGAGCTCGAGGAGCTTCAGCACGACGTCGGGGGACTCGCTGGCGGGGCCCAGCGTGCAGACGATCTTGGCGCGGCGCACGGTCCGGCAGATCTACCGCGATTGCGGTCGCGGCGCCTCCCCGATACCGTTCCGACCCCCGATGGGAGCCCGATTGCCGCGATCCTTCTTCGACCGGGACACCCGGGTGGTGGCCCGCGACCTGGTCGGGAAGGTGCTCGTCCACCAGGACGGGAGGACGCGGCGGGCGGCCCGGATCGTCGAGACCGAGGCCTACCACGGCCCGTCCGACCGGGCCTCCCACGCCCGCTTCGGGCCCACGCCGCGGGCCGCGGTCATGTTCGGCCCGCCGGGCCACGCCTACGTCTACCGGGTCTACGGCCTGCACCACTGCGTCAACGTGGTGACCGGGCCGGAGGGCTTCCCGGCGGCGGTGCTGGTCCGGGCGGCCGAGCCGATCGAGGGGTGCCTCCACTCCACCCGCGGGCCGGGCAATCTCTGCCGGGCCCTGGGCATCGAGACCGGGCGCCATTCCGGGCTCGACCTCGAGGCAGGGGTGATCTGGATCGAGGAAGGGGAGGCCCCGGTCGGCCGGATCGTGCGCGCGCCCCGGGTAGGGGTGGGGTTCGCGGGAACCTGGGCGCTCCGTCCGTGGCGCTTCGTCCTGGCCGGAAGCCCCTGGACGTCGTCCCCAAAAATTCGCTTGCACCAGGGGCGCGAACGGGCCATTAAGTCCCGCGAATGAGCATTCGCACATCGAAACTCTCCGTGGAGGGTTCATGAGTCCCATCGGCTTCCTCGCAGCCGTCGTCCTCGCCCAGGCCGCGCCGGCGGCGCAGCCCACGTCCGCCCGCGCAGCCCGCCGCGCAGCCGGCGGCGCAGCGGAAGGTGCTGACGCTCCGGGAGGCGCTCGACGCGGCGCGGTCCCGAAATTTGGAGATCCAGCAGCTGGACGCCCGGGTGCAGGCGGCGCGGCAGCTCACCTGGAAGGCCTGGTCGAGCTACCTCCCGCAGATCAACGCGGGGGTGCAGCTGGCCCGGAACCAGTACGAGGTGTCCTTCGCGCTGCCGTCCGGGTACTGGGTCCGGGACATGGGCAGCCAGCAGGGCCCGGCCGGGGGCGGCGACGTGCCGGGTGAGCCGACCAACCTCACGGTGTACCCGAGCAGCGTGACCGAGGCGGTCGTGCAGCCGATGGTGCAGACCAACGGGCAGGTGAAGCTGACCCAGGCGCTGGTGGCGCCGCAGGCCATGGTGCTCATCTCGAACGCCTACAAGGCCGAGAAGACCATCGACTACAACATCCAGCAGGCGCGCCGGGACATCCTCTTCGCGGTGGCCCAGCTCTACTACGGGGTGGCGAGCCTCCAGGAGCTCACGGTGGTGCAGGAGCGGCAGGTGGTGCTCACCAAGGAGCGGGAGCGGGACTCCCGCGTCCGCTTCGAGGCGGGGACCGGGACCAAGGTGGGGCTGCTGCGCGCCGAGATCGACCGGGCCCAGGCGGAGGAGGACTTGAAGAGGGCCCAGATCGACTTCCAGCGGGCCCGGCTGGCGCTGGCGACGGCGCTCGACCGGCCCGACGACTTCGACATCGTGCTGCCCGAGTCGCCGCCGCAGCCGAAGGGGGAGAACCTGGAGCAGCAGGCGCTCGACCTGCGCCCGGACGTGAAGGCGGCGGCGGAGAACCTCGACCTGGCCTACGGGGAGCGGACCCGGCTCTACATGCAGTACCTGCCGAGCATCGGGGCCTTCGGGGCGTACAACTACGCGAGCACGAGCACCTTCAACCCCAACGCCTTCTCCTGGCAGGTGGGGCTGGGGCTGACCTGGACCATCCTCGACGGCGGGCTGCGCGAGGCCTCCATCCGCGAGCAGTCGGCCAAGATCGCCGAGGCCGACGCGCTGAAGCGCCAGGTCGACCTCCGCGCGGTGACGCGGGTGAAGGAGGCGCAGCTCGACCTGCAGGGCGCCGTCGCCAACCGGGCCAAGGCCCGGGAGCGGACCGGCCTCGCCCAGGAGAACGCGCGCCTCGTCGACGTGGCCTACAAGGCCGGCGCCGCCACCTACCTCGAATCCACCGACTCCGTGCAGACCCTCCGCCAGGCCGAGGTCGGCCTCGTCGCCGAGTCCCTCAACGTCGACCTCGCCACCCTCAAGCTCCTCAACGCCGTCGGCGCCTTCGAGGAAGTGAACAACTAGGGCCACGGATGACCGCTCGCACCTCCACGGCCCGGCGCGAGCGCGCCCACGAGCGCGCCCGCCGCGACATCCTCGAGTCGGCAGCCCGGGTCTTCGCCCGGCGCGGCTACGCCTCCGCGACCCTCGCCGAGCTGGCCGAGGCCGCGGGCTACGCCGCCCCCTCGCTCTATCGGTACTTCGAGAGCAAGGAGCAGATCTTCGCGAGCCTCCTCGAGCTGGTCTCGACGGAGGTCCAGGAGGCGTTCGACGCACCGGTCGACCGGACCCTCCCGCTCCCGGCGCGCCTCGCCGCCCTCTTCCAGGCGCTGCAGCGGATGGCCGAGGGGCGGCGCGAGAGCCTCGACCTGCTCGCGTCCCACGGCGACGCCGCCGAGCGACAGGCCCACCTCGAGGGGCTCATCGCGGCCTGGCTCCGGAGGCACGTGGCGCGCTCGGAACTGCGCGTCCCGCCGGCACTGGCCGCTCGGGTCACCGCCGGAATCCTCCTCGCCCTCCACCATGGCCGCAGCCCGGTCGGTTCCACTCCCGCCCAGAGCGCCCATCTCGCCGCCGACCTCGTCGCGCACGGAGTCTCCGCATGAATCGCATCGTCTCGACCCTCCCCGCCGCGCTCGCGGCAGCCCTCCTCTCCGCCTGCGGCTCCGGCGGCGGCAAGGCCAGCCTTCCCGAGGCCGCCCCGGCCGGGCGTGCCGTCCGGGTTGCGAAGCCGGCCACGCGCATGGAGACCGGGCTCGCCCGCGCAACCGGGACCGTCCGCGCCAAGGAGGAGGCGGTGCTCTCCGCCAAGGCGAGCGGCCAGATCAAGCGGGTGCTCGTCGCCGTGGGCGACCGGGTCCGCGCAGGCGCGCCGCTCGTCGAGATGGACCCGGTGAACGCCAAGATCGGGCTCGACAACGCGCAGGCCGCCGAGCGGCTCGCCGCCGCCAACCTGGGAGTCGCCGACCGCGAGGTGGCCCGCTCCAAGATGCTCTACGAGGCGCAGAGCCTGCCCGAGGCCGGCTACGACCGGGTGAAGACCGGCCGGGACGTCGCCGCCGCCCAGCTCGACCAGGCCCGCGCCGCGCTCGCCGGGGCGAAGCAGATGCTCGCCGACACGGTCATCGCCGCGCCCTTCGCCGGCGTGGTCACCGCCAAGTTCCACAACGCCGGCGACACCGTGACCCTCATGCCGGTCACCCCCATCGTCACCGTCACCGACGTGGACCACCTGGAGGTCCGCCTCGCCGCTCCCGAGTCCATCGAGAGCTTCGTGCGAGAGGGCCAGGTGATCGAGGGCGTGCTCACCCCCTCCGGCCAGCGCTTCCAGGCCAAGGTCCGGATGAAGGGCTCGGTGGTCGACCCGCAGTCGCGCACCGTCGAGGTGCTCGCCGACGTGCTGAAGGACAAGGGTGCGGTGATCCGCCCGGGCAGCCTGGCCAACGTGGACTTCGGCGGCTTCGGCGAGAAGGACGGGCTCTACCTGCCCGCCGGCGCCGTGCGCACCGACGCCAGGGGATCGCGGGTGCTCGTCGCGGCCGGGGGCAAGGCCGAGGAGCGGGCGGTCCAGGTCGCGCCGCTCAACCCCGGGACGGTGCTGGTGAAGGGCGGTCTCGCCCCCGACGCCCTCGTCATCCTCGACCCGGGCTCGCTCCAGCCCGGCGACGCGGTGGTGCCCATCGTCGCGGAGGAGGCCAAGTGAACCCCATCCGCACGTTCATCACCCGCCCGGTCTTCACCGGGATGCTCACCCTGGTGCTCATCGTCTTCGGCGTCGTGGCCTACCCGCGCATCGGCGTGGACCAGTTCCCCGAGGTCGAGTTCCCCATCGTCACCGTCACCACCATCCTCCCCGGCGCCGACCCAGAGACCATCGAGTCCAACGTCACGAAGCCGCTCGAGGAGGCGCTCAACACGCTGCCGGGCCTCGACACGCTGCGCTCGGTCAACGTGGAGAACGTCTCGCAGGTGGTCATCCGCTTCGACCTCGAGCGCAAGGTGGACGTGGCGGCGCAGGACGTCCGCGATCGCGTGCAGGCCACGCTCTCCAAGCTGCCGCGCGAGATCGAGACCCCCATCGTCGAGAAGTTCGACATCGGCGCGGCCCCGGTGGCCACGCTGGCCTTCTCGGCGCCGCTCCCCATCGAGCGGCTCACCCAGGTGGCCGACGACGTGGTGAAGCCCGCCCTGCAGCAGATCCCCGGGGTGGGCGCGGTGGAGCTGAACGGCGGGAGGAAGCGCGAGATCACCGTGGTGGTCGAGCCCAAGGCCCTGAAGGGCTACGGGCTCACGCCGGCCGACGTGGTCCAGGCGCTGCGTGCCCAGAGCATCGACGTGCCCGGCGGCCGGACCCTCGAGACCGGCGTGGAACGCTCGGTGAAGGTGGCCGCCGAGGCCCGGTCGGTCGAGGCGCTTCGCGCGATCATCGTGTCGAGCCCGCATGGGCACGCCGGTCCGGCTCGGCGACGTGGCCCGGGTGGAGGACGGCCCGGCCGAGCCCCGCAGCTCCGCCGCCCTCGGCGACCGGACCGCCATCGGCCTGGTGGTCCGCAAGCAGTCGGGCGCCAACACCGTGCAGGTGGCCGAGCGGGTCAAGGCTGGCCCTGGCCGGGATCGAGTCGCAGCTTCCCAAGGGCAGCCGCGTGGTCATGGTGGTGGACGGAGCGAAGTTCATCCGCTCGTCCATCGCCGCCGTGCAGGAGGACCTGATCCTGGGCGGCATCCTGGCCGTCGTCGTGGTGCTCATCTTCCTGCGCAACGTGCGCTCGACGCTGGTCTCGGCGGTGGCGCTGCCCACCGCCATCATCGGCACCTTCGCGGTCATGAAGGCGCTGGGCTTCACGTTCAACATCGTCACCATGCTGGCGCTCACCCTCTCGCATCGGCCTGCTCATCGACGACGCCATCGTGGTCATCGAGAACATCGTCCGCCACCTGGAGCACGGGGAGAGCCCGAAGGTGGCGGCCGAGAAGGGGACCGGGCGAGATCGCGCTGGCGGTGCTCGCGGTGACGCTGGCGGTGGTCGCGGTCTTCGTCCCGGTGGCCTTCATGGAAGGCCTGATGGGGCGCTTCTTCTACCAGTTCGGCGTCACCGTCGCGGTGGCGGTGCTCATCTCCTACTTCGTCTCGATGACCCTCACGCCCATGCTCTCGGCCCGCCTCCTGAACGAGCACGTGGGGCAGGGGCCGGTCTCCCGCGCCATCGAGAAGGTCCTGCGCGCGATCGAGGCCACCTACCGCCGCGCGCTGGGCTGGCTGCTCGGCCACCGCGGCTTGACGGTCGCCGTCGCGGTCCTGGTGCTGGTCGGCACCGTGCTCCTGGCCTCCAAGCTCAAGTTCACCTTCATGCCCCAGCAGGACATGAGCGTGGTGAAGGTGACGCTGGAGATGCCGTCCGGCACCACGCTCGCCGAGACCCAGCGGCAGCTCGACGGGCTCTCCGTCCAGCTGCGCGACGTCCCCGGCGTGACCGACACCTTCTCGATCGCCGGCGGCGGCGCGCGCGAGGAGGTCAACAAGGGGGAGATCGTCGTCAACTTCGTCCCCATCGCCCAGCGGCGCTACGGCCAGCAAGATCTGAAGGAGCACCTCCGCAAGACGCTGCGGGTGAGCCCGTCGGCCGTGCTCGGCGTCCAGGACTTCTCCCCGGTGGCCGGCGGCGGCAACCGGCCGCAGATGGTCCAGTTCAACCTGCGCAGCACCGACCCGGTGGCCCTGCTCGCCGCGGTGGACAAGACCCGCGAGGCCATGACGAAGAATCCCGGGCTCGTGGACGTCGACACCACCTGGCGGAGCGGCAAGCCGCAGCTCGACGTCGAGATCGACCGGGAGCGGGCCGCCGCCTTCGGCATCCCCGCCGCGGCGGTCGGGCAGAACGTCCGGGCGCTCATGGCCGGCGACAAGATCGCCGACTTCCACGAGGGGCTCGACACCTGGGACATCAAGCTCCGGCTGCCCCCGGACGTTCTCGCCGATCCGGCCGCGCTGGGCTCGATCCCGGTGCGCGCCCCCAGCGGCCAGCTCGTCGAGCTGCGCACCATCGCCAACGTGAAGGAGTCGCTCGGCCCGTCGCAGATCGAGCACCAGGCCCAGATGCGCCAGGTGACGCTGCTCGCCGACCTGCGCAACTACTCCCTGGGCGAGGCGATGACCTACCTCGGCGACTTCGCGAGGAAGGAGCTGCCTCCCTCCGTGACCACCGACTTCGAGGGGCAGGGGCGCGAGCTGGGCACCGCCGCCCGGGCCTTCGTGCTGGCGCTCCTGCTCGGCATCGTCCTCGTCTACATCATCCTGGCCGCCCAGTTCGAGAGCCTCGTCCACCCCTTCACCATCATGATGTCGCTCCCCTTCGCGGTCATCGGCGGCATCGCCGGCCTGCTCATCACCGGCCAGTACATGTCGATGATGGCCATGATCGGCTTCATCATGCTGATGGGGCTCGTCACCAAGAACGGCATCCTGCTCGTCGAGTTCACCAACCAGCTTCGCGCGGCCGGCAAGTCGACGCGGGAGGCACTGCTCGAGGCCGGTCCCATCCGCCTGCGCCCCATCCTCATGACCACGGTCGCCATGATCGCGGGCATGATCCCGGTGGCGCTGGCGCGCGGCGACGGCGCCGAGACCCGCGTGCCCATGGGCGTGGCCATCATCGGAGGCCTGCATCACCTCCACGGTGCTCACCCTGGGCATCGTGCCGGTGGTCTACTCGCTCCTCGACGACGCGCAGGAGCGGCTCGGTCGCCGGCGCGCGGCCCGATCGGCCCGGCGCGCGGCGACGGAGGCGGCGCGGGAGGCTCACTCCGCGTAGAACGAGGCCGTGGAGCACGTCGCCAACCAGGACGCGCGCGGCCTCGCCCGGCTGCTCGGCGTCGACCTCGCCGACGCACGCCGGCTGCTCGGCGCGGCCGTGGCCCGCGGCAAGACGCTGCGGGACGCCCGCAACGTGCGGCGCGAGATCCTCGACCGCGCCACCGCCACCCTCTCGCAGGAGCGCCTGCGCCTGGCGCACCGGGAGGACGCGGCCGACGGCTTCCGCCGCTACCTCTTCGAGCTCCGGGACGGCGCGCGCATCGAGTCGGTCCGCATCCCGCTCTTCGACACCCACCACACCCTCTGCCTGTCGTCTCAGGTGGGCTGCGCGCTCGCCTGCTCCTTCTGCGCCACCGGGCGGCTCGGCCTCACCCGCAACCTCGAGGCCTGGGAGATGGTCGGGCAGTGGCTGGAGGTCCGCCGGGACAGCGTGCTCCCCATCACCGGCGCCGTCTTCATGGGGCAGGGGGAGCCCTTCCACAACTACGACGCGGTGATCCAGGCCGCCTACGTGCTCTGCGACCCGGCCGGCGGACGCGTCGACGGGCAGCGCATCTCCATCTCCACCGCCGGCGTCGTCCCCATGATCCGGCGCTACACCGCCGAGGGGCACAAGTTCCGGCTCTGCGTCTCGCTCAACGCCGCCATCCCGGAGAAGCGGGCCGCGCTCATGCCGGTCGAGCGAGGGCAGCCGCTCGAGGAGCTCGTCGACGCGGTGCGGGAGCACGCGGCCGCGCGCGGCCGGGTGACGCTCGAGTACGTGATGATGGCCGGCGTGAACGTCGGCGAGGAGGACGCGGTCGCCCTGGGGAGGCTGCTCTCCGGCATCCCGGTCCGGCTCAACCCCATCGCGGTGAACGACGACACCGGTCGCTTCAGGCCCCCGACCGAAGCCGAGTGGAACGCCTTCCGCGACGCCCTGGCCCGCCACCTTCCCGGCCAGCCCATCGTGCGCCGCTACTCGGGCGGGCAGGACCGCAACGCCGCCTGCGGGATGCTCGCCTCGACGGCGCGCTGATCAGGAGCCCTTCTCCTTCTTCTCCGGAGGCGGCGGCTCGACGGGGGGCGGCTCCTCCGCGGGAGGAGGAGGCGCCTTCGGCGGCGCGGGCTCCAGCACGTCGAGGTGCTGCAGGAGCTCGAGCCGCTCGAGGAGCTCGAGGTTCTCGATGACCTCTGCATCCGGGTCCCGGGGTGGCGCCTTCCCGTCCTTGGCGTTGGCCTGCGGAGGCGGGGCGACGGCGAGGAGGGCCGCGGCGGCGATGGCGGCGAGAGGGGTCACGGCGTCGAGACGTTCACGCCCAGGATGAACTTGCGGGCCAGCCCCTGGCCCGGGAAGAAGTCGCCCATGGCGAGGAAATCGGCCTCGGCCAATACCGAGAGCCAGTGCCAGGGGGACCAGGAGAGGTTCAGGTCCACCTCGGGGCCGTAGGACGAGCCACCGAACCCGCTCGGCTGGTCGGCCCACAGCCAGGCGGCCTTGAGCGTGGCGTCGAGGCCGTGCCCCGGGGTCCAGCCCACCTGCACGCCGGGCGCGACGACCCCGCGCGCGTTCACGCCCGAGCCGCTGGCGCGCCGGTCGGCGTAGGACTCGGCGATGCCGCCCTGGAAGAAGAGGTTGGTGGCGGTGATGTACGGGGAGATGGCGAGGAAGCCGCCCCAGGTGCCCGACCCGGAGGCGATCTGCTGGCTGGAGGGAGGCGAGTCCCCGGTGATCCAGACGAAGAAGGGACTCACCGTGAATCCGGATCCGGGCTGGGCGGTGAGGCGCGCCGAGAGGAGCCAGCCCGCGACCGGGACCTCCACCTGGACGGCGTTCCCCCCGTTCGCCGCCGTGGTGGTGCCCACCGTGCCGAAGGCGGCGCCGGCGGTGAAGCGCACCTCGCTCCGGGAGGAGAGCTCGAGCCGGCCGGAGACCCCGGCCCAGCCCAGGCTGGTGGTGCCGCTGCCCGGGCTGTTGAGCAGGACCGCCAGCCGGCGCGAGGCGGCCCGGTAGGCGACCGAGCCGGGCGCGGTCGCCTCGAGCTCCACGACCTGCCCCTCCACGAGCCCCTCCTGGAGGATCGCGGCGGCGTCGCCGGTGGCGTCGCTGGACCAGGCGCCCCAGACGCCGACCCATTCCCCGAGCGACGGGGTCCACTCCGCGGTGAACGCCACCGCGGGGTAGCTCCAGGCCGTGCCCGTGGGCCAGGCGCGCGACGGGTAGAAGGCCGACGCCGAGAAGGCCAGCGGCGGCCCGAAGGCTCCCACGTCGAGGTCGAGGTCGAGCCCCAGGCCCCAGTCGTCGTAGACGAAGCCGTCGGCGATGCGCAGCCGCTGCCGGCCCAGGCGGGCGTGGAAGGCCCCGGCGCGCCCGGCCGTGACCTCGGCGTAGACCTGCCGGATGAAGGCGGTCTGGCTCGCCTCCTCCGAGAAGCTGAGCCCGTTGGAGGTGACCTCGCTCGGCCCCGAGGTCGTCGTGGCGAGCGTGAAGCGGGCCGGGGTGCTGCAGGTGGCTCCACTCACCGGCGCGAGCCCCGACGGGGAGGTCGTGGAGGTGCAGGCCTCCACCGTGGTCGGGAAGCTCTGCGAGCGAACCAGGCCGGAGTCGACGTCGAGCCGGAAGCCGAGCCAGGAGGTCGCTTCCCAGCCGGCCGACACGAAGACCAGGCCCGAGGCGTAGCTCTGGGAGGCTCCAGGGGTGAGGTAGAGCCCCGTCGCGAAGACCTGGCCAGCCTGGTCGAAGAGCACCTGCGTCGAGGGGAGGAATCCCTGGCCGGTGTACCGGGCGGCGAGCCCGGCGCGGGCCCACAGCGACGCGTCGTCCGAGTCCAGCTCGAGCGCGAGGACGTCCGGCGAGGCCGGGGGATCCCCGGCCGACGCGAGGAGGACGGCCAGGATGGCTGCCAGGGGCGACACTGGCGGATGCTAAGGCTTCTTCCCCTTCTGGCGCCACATGTCCCGGGCCTGGTCCTTCTGGGCGGGCGTCATCTGGCGCCAGCGCTGCACGTTGTCGAGGTAGCGCTGCCGGACCTCCGGCGGGGCGTCCACCATCTTGCGGAAGAGCTGGCGGACCTGTCCCTGTCGCTCCGGGGACATCTCGCGGTACCTGCCGAGGACCTGCAACATCTCCCGGCGCTCGTCGGGAGCCAGTTGCCGGAAGCGCTTCCAGGTCTGGGCGATGTCGGCCCGCTGGTCGGCCGGCAGCGAACGCCAGCGGTCGAGCCGGGCCTTCAGCTCGGCCTGCCGCTCCGGCGTCATCTCCTGGAAGGTCTGCCAGCGCTTCCGGAGCGCGTCCTTGTCGGCCGGAGAGAGCTTCTCCCAGCGCTCGCGAGCGGCGGGCGACGGGGTCGCCGCGGTGGCGGGAGCGGGGGTGGAGGCCTCCTGCGCCGGCGCCGGGGTGGCGGCGAGGACGAGAAGGGCGGCGAGGAGGGCGCGCGCGGTCACGGCTGGCCCTCCTGTAGCTCGTCGAGGTGGGCGACGACCTCCAGGTCCTCGGGGGTCTCGACGACGCCGAGGCTCGCCACCTCGACGTAGTTCTCGAGGAGATCGAGATGTCGCGCCATCTCGAGATCGGCCCGCTCCCCCGCCTGGCGCACCCAGATCCCGACCGCGAGCGCGGCGGCCAGGCCGGTGGCGGGAACGAGCCAGCGGAAGGGGTGGGCGGAGAGACGCTCGAGGAGCGTGCGGCGGCGCGGCGCCTCGCGGGCCAGCCGGGCGTAGAAGCGCTGCTCGAAGCCGGGCGCGGGAGGGGGCGGGGGCGGAAGGGCGGCGACGGCGGAGAGCGCACCGGCGATCAGGTCGCGCTCGGCGCGGCAGGCGGCGCAGGCGGACAGGTGCTCCTCCACCTCGGCGCGCCGGCCGGGGTCGAGCGCGCCGTCGAGGAGCGCGGTCAGGTCGTCGGCGACGTGGATCTCGCTGCGGGTCACGCCTCGGCTCCCTTCCCCGACCAGGCCGCCAGCGCGCGGGCGGCCGAGACGGTGGCCCGGTGCACCAGCGACTTCACGGAGGGTACCGTGGTTCCCAGCACCTGTGCGATCTCCTCGTACGGGAGCCCCTCGAACCGGGCCAGCACGAAGGCGGCCCGCTGGTTCTCCGGCAACCGCGCCAGCATGGCCTGGACGTCGCGGGAAAGCGCGTTTCCGCGGGCCACCTCCTCCGGCGTGGCCGCCGGCCCCGCCAGCGCGTCCGGGTCGAGCGGCGCCCCGTCCTCGCTGTTCGGGTCGATCTCCGGGCGGGACTGGTACTCGCCGCGCCGGACCTCGTTCAGGCAGTGGTTGGTGGCGATGCGGTAGAGGAAGGTGGTGAAGCGGGCGGTCGGCTGGTAGCGGTCGGCGCCCTGGTGGAGCTTCAGGAAGACGTCCTGCGCGAGCTCCTCGGCCCTGGCGGCGTCCTTCACGAATCTCTGACAGAAGGCCATGGTCGCGCGTCCGTGCTTCTCGAAGAGGGCCCGGAACGCCGCCTCGTCACCCCCCTGGAACGCGAGCATCAGTGCCGCGTCGGGATCCGGAGCCATCCCCACCTTCCAACACGCGTGCCCGCGATCGGTTGCGGTGGGTCAGGAACCCAGGTGGAGGCCTGCGCGGACGAGCAGGTACACGGCCGCCGCGACCACCGCAGAGGCCGGAATCGTGAAGATCCACGCCCAGATGATGCGGCCGGCCAGGCCCCAGCGCACGGCGCGGTACCCCTTGGTCGCCCCCACGCCGACGATGGCGCCGGTGATGGTGTGGGTGGTCGAGACCGGGATCCCGATGTGCGACAGGAAGAGGATGGTGACCCCGCCGCCGGTCTCGGCGGCGAACCCGCCGATGGGCTGGAGCTTGGTGAGCCCGTAGCCCATGGTGCGCACGATCCGCCACCCGCCGAAGAAGGTCCCGAGCGCGATGGCGGAGTGGGTGAGCAGGACGATCCACCAGGTCACGTGGAAGGGCCGGTCGGTCCAGATGGTGCCGTAGAGGATCACCGCGATGATGCCCATGACCTTCTGGGCGTCGTTCGAGCCGTGGCTGTAGCTGAAGATGGCCGACGACAGGAGCTGCAGCTTGCGGAACCAGCCGTCGACGCGGCCGGGGCGGAAGCGGCGCACGATCCAGGCGGTGGTGATCATGAGGCCGGCGCCGAGCGTCAGTGCCGATGAGCGGGGAGAGGACGATGAAGGCGGCGATCTTGAGGATCCCCGAGATCACCAGGCCCTTCACTCCTAGTGCTGGAAGGCTCGCCCCCACCATCCCGCCGGCGAGCGCGTGGGAGGAGGACGACGGGAGCCCCCACCACCAGGTGAGCAGGTTCCAGACGATGGCGCCCATCAGGGCCGCGAAGATCACGGCCAGCACCGTCTCCACGCCCTGGGCCTTCAGGAGGTCGAACTGGATGATGCCCTTGCCCACCGTCTGGGCCACGCGCAGCTCGCCGCCGAAGAACACCGGCGCGGCGGCGACGAAGTTGAAGAAGGCCGCCCAGGCCACGGCCGTGACCGGCGAGAGCACGCGCGTCGAGACGATGGTGGCGATGGAGTTCGCCGCATCGTGGAAGCCATTGATGAAGTCGAAGGCCAGCGCGACGACGATGAGGCCGATGACGACGGCGAGGAGCATGGCGGGGTCGCGGAGGGGACCGCGCTAGGTGTTCTCGAGGACGACGTTCTCGATGACGTTGGCGACGTCCTCGGCCCGATCGGTCGCGGTCTCGATCAGGTCGAGGATCTCCTTCCACTTCATGATCGTGAGCGGGTCGGCCCCGCTGCGGAAGAGGTCGGCCAGCGCGCGGCGGAGCAGCGAGTCGGCCTGGTTCTCGAGCGAGTTGATCTCGAGGCAGGCATCCAGGATCTTCTTCGATTCCTTGATGTTGCGGAGGCCGTGCACCGCCTCCTGCATCTTGCGGGTCTGGGCCAGCAGCACGGTGGCCAGCTCGCGGGCCTCGGGCATGACCGTCTGGATGTCGTAGAGGCCGATGCGCTCGGTGGCGGCGTCGGTGAGGTCGAGCACGTCGTCGATGGCGGAGAGCAGCCGGTGGATCACGGCCCGGTCGAAGGGGGTGATGAACTGGGTATAGAGCAGCTCGAAGGCGGCGTGGGTGACGTCGTCGGCCTTGTGCTCGACGTCCTTGATGCCCTTCACCTTCTGCGGAATGTCCCGGAAGTCCTCGAACATCTCCTTGAGGAGCCTGGCGCCCTCGACGGTGAGCGCGGCCTGCTTCTCGAAGGCGTCGAAGAAGGCGTCCGTCTTCGGCATGAGCTTCGTGAGAATCGACACTTGCGTCTCCCGGGGGCGGTGAAAGCGCGCGGACAATACCCTCGAACGGGGCGAGGTTCCAACGGTCCGAACAGGTATGCCGAAAAGGCGAGACATGACAGGGGGTTCCGGATAATGGAGCCTCCGTGACCGAGAAACTCTACCTTTCCGACACCTATCTGGCGCAGTTCGAGGCAACGGTCGTGGAGACGCGCGTCCACGACGGCCGGACCGGGCTGGTCCTCGACCGGACCGCCTTCTATCCCGAGGGCGGGGGACAGCCGGCCGATCGCGGGACCATCGGCGCCTCGAACGTCGACGACGTCGTCGAGTCGGCGGGCGAGGTCCTCCACGTCCTCGGGCCGGGGGAGGCGCCGGCGGCCGGCGCCCGGGTCTCCTGCCTCGTCGACTGGGCACGGCGCTTCGATCACGTGCAGCAGCACCACGGCCAGCACCTCCTCTCCGCGGCGTTCCAGCGGCTCCGCGGCGCCGCCACGGTCTCCTTCCACCTCGGGGCCGAGACCTGCACCATCGACCTCGACCAGCCGCCCCCGGCGCTGCCCCCCGAGGCGCTCGCCGCCGCCGAGGCGGAGGCCAACCGGCTCGTCTGGGCCGACCTCCCGGTCGACGCGAGGGAGCGGACGCCGGAGGAGCTCGCCGCGCTGCCGCTCCGCAAGGACGCCGTGAAGGGTTCACGCATCGTGGTGGTCGGTGGAGACCGGGACGGAGCCGTCCAGGTGATCGACGCCTCGCCATGCGGGGGCACGCACCCGCGCCGGACCGGCGAGGTGGGCGCGATCGCCGTGCTGCGGGCGCAGAAGTGGGGCGCCGGGACGCGGGTCGAGTTCGCCTGTGGCGGGCGCGTGCTCGCGCTGCTCCACCGGGCCGAGGACCGGCTCTCCCGGGCCAGCGCGGTCCTGCGCTGCGCCCCGCCGGAGCTGGTCGTCGCGGTCGAGAAGCTCGCCGACGAGGGCCAGGCGCGACGCAAGGAGCTCGCGTCCCTGCTCGAGGCGCTCGCCGCGGTCGAGGCGCAGCGGCTCGACGGGAGCCATCCGGCAGGCGCGCCCGTGGCGGTCCGGCTCGAGGGAGCGCTCGGCTCCCCGGCCGGCATGAAGGCGGTGGCCCAGGCGCTCGCCGCGCGGGGGCGCACGGCGCTCCTCGGCGGCGTCGAGGCGGAGCGGGCCCACCTCTGCTTCGCCCGCCCGCGCGGGCCGGGAGTCCACATGGGGGAGGTCCTGCGGGAGTCGGCGGCACTCCTGTCCGGCAAGGGGGGCGGAGCGCCCGACCTCGCCCAGGGCAGCGGCCCGGCCACGGAACGGCTCGACGAGGCGCTCGCGGCCGCGGCGGCGCGCGCCGGGGGAGGGTGAGGATGGCCATCGACCTGGGGGATCCGCTCCGCTGGCGGGACTCGCTCCCGGCCCGCCAGCCGGCGTCGAGCGAGGTGGCGGCCGGCGCCGTGGCGGGGCTGACCGGAGGCCTGGTCGCCTGGGGCGTGGCCATGGTCCTCCTGCCGGAGGGAACCGGCGGCCTCCGGCTGCTGCGGCTCGTCGCGGCCACGCTCTTCGGCCCCTACGCGGTCGCCCCGGAGAACGTCGGCCTGCCGGCCTTCGTGGGCGCGCTCCTGGTCGGGTTCGCCGCCATCGCCTACGGGCTCGTCTTCGTCTCCATCCTGAAGCCGGCGGCGCCCCCGCGCCGTGCCATCGGCGTGGGGGCGGTCTACGGGGCCGTGCTCTACGTCCCGGCCTGGCTGGGGATCGTGCACGTCTTCGACCCGCTCCTCTACCAGGCGGGGCAGGGGAGGGGCCTCGCGATCCTCGGGCTCCACGTGCTCTACGGGGCCACGATGGGGCTCGTCGTCCCCTTCCTGCGCAGGATCCTGCCCTAGCCCTGGCGTCCCGGCGCGCCTGGTTCACGTAGCGTGACGAGCGTGGCGCCCCATCCGCCGGCGTCCTCCCCCGCGGTGCGGAAGGAGAGGACGAGCGGGTGTCGACGCAGCGCCGCCTCCACCGTCCTGCGCAGGGCGCCGATGCCCTTCCCGTGCACCACGCGCACCTCGCGGAGTCCCGCCTCGGCGCAGGCGTCGAGCCAGTCGGCCACCACGTCGGCGGCGTCCGCGGGGCGGAAGGTGTGCAGGTCGAGCGTCCCGTCGATGGGGAGTCGGTGCTCCACGAGCCTCAGAAGGCGAAATTCAGGGAGAAGACGGGTGCGCGCAGCGCCGGCCCGGTCGGCTGGTCCGGCACGGGAGGGTGGAAGATCCGCGGGATGGCCCAGCCCAGCAGTCCGCCGACGACGGTGCCGATCAGGATGTCGGTCAGGTAGTGCTGGTCGGCCGCGATCCGGAGGTAGCCGACTCCCGCGGCCAGCGTGAACCCCACCCCGGCCGCGATCCCCACCCCCGGGTACCCGCGCATGGCCGCCACGGTGACGGAGGCCGCGACGACCGAGAACGCGAACGAGGTGTGCCCTCCGTAGAAGGAGAGGTTGTCCTCGCTCTTCGAGTAGCCGACGTCGTTCTCGAAGAAGGCGTAGGGGCGCTTGCGGGCGACGAGGAGCTTCACGACCTGGTTCACGAGCAGGGCTCCGGCGGCGGCCTCGGTCACGAGCAGCGTGTCCACGAGCCCTGCGTTGAAGTCTCCGCCGGCGTTCGCCGAGAGGAGCAGGTAGGTGGCGGCGCCGGCCGGCACGGCGGCGTCGATCACGGTGGAGAGGATGTCGGCGGTGCGCTCCCCGCCCTTCCAGACGAGCGCGTTGCGGGTGGCCACGTCGATGCCCGGCGGCGTGCACCAGCGGCAACTCTCCGGAAGCAACCCGGGCTGGTAGATGGAGAGGAGAACCGACGAGAGGCCGAGCGCAGCGGTGATCGAGAGGTCGAGCGCGAGGTTGTACTGGAGCGGGATCGGGGGCTCCGCTCCCCGGGCCGGTGACGCGAAGGCGACGAGGAACGCCAGTGCGAGCGAACGAACCGCGGGCATGCGCGCACCTTAGCACCGGACGCGTGGTAGTTTTTCCGGTATGCGTCCCGCGCCCGTCGTCGCCCTGCTGGTCCTGTGCCTCGCCGCTCCGAGGGCGAGCGCCGCCGACGACCCGCCCGCGCCGCCGGCGCCGGCCCCCGCCCCGAAGCTCACGCAGCTCTCCTACGACTGGACCGTCGACGGGATCGTCACCGGCGGCCTCGTCGTGAGCACGCTCACCCTGCTCCTCCTGAACGACAAGCTGGCGCCGCTCGACTGCAAGTGGTGCGTGCCGGGGCCGATCGACGGCGACCTCTCGAGGTCGGCCACCTGGTCGAATCCGCTGGCGGCGAACACGATCTCCAACGTCATGCAGTTCGCGATCCCGGTGGGGGTCATGGGGTACGGCCTCCTCCAGGGGTACCTCCTCGACGATCCGGCCTCGGGCTGGGCCGACGTCCTGCTCATCACCCAGGCCACCAGCCTCGCCATGCTGACCAACGTCATCGTGAAGTACACGACGGGTCGAGCCCGCCCGTACGTCTGGCAGGGCAACCCGGACCTCTACCCCGCGAGCCAGTCCGATGCGAACGTGTCGTTCTTCGGCGGCCACACCACCTTCGTCTTCGCCGTGGTGGTCTCCGGGAGCACCCTCTTCTTCATGCAGGGCATGCCGGGAGCTCCCTGGGTGCTCGGCGTCGGGCTGGCCGCCGCGGCCTTCACCGGCTACCTCCGGATGGCGGCCAACAAGCACTACCTGAGCGACGTCCTGGTCGGAGCCGGAGTCGGCAGCCTCGTCGGCTGGGCCGTTCCGTACCTCTTCCACCGGCCCGGCCGGAAGGGAGCGCCACAGGCCGGCGACCTGCTTCCCGCACCGGGAGGGATCGCCATCGCCTTCTAGTCACTCGTCACTGGCTGTGCGCGAGGCGGAATCCCAGGTTCAGGCTCAGGATCTCCCCCGTGTCGAAGGGGCTCGCCTGCCAGGCGAGCGTGGGCGCCTGGACGAGCACCTCGATCATGCCCGCGGAGAGCGCCACGCCGATGCGTGAGCCCGCCTGGAGGTAGTACTGGTTCGGCGGCGAGCCGCGTACCCCCGTCGAGGCGTCGTCGATCGAGATCCCCCGGACCTTCGGCCCCCCCTCGATCCGGACCGGGACGATCGAGACCCCGAGCCAGTCGAGGAAGTTCCAGCGGACCTCGAGGGAGCCGGTGAGCGTCAGGTAGCTCGTGTCCGGGCTCGTGCTGCGGATGCCCATCTCGAGCGTGCCGCCGTAGTCGGTGGCCAGGCGCTCCCCCCAGGGATTGCGATCCCACATCAGCCGGACCCCCAGGGCCGCGAGCCCGCCCATCACCGAGCTTCCCGGAGCGGAGGCCTGGGGAATCGGAGTGGCGTCGAGGAAGAGGGACCAGGTGGTCTCCCGGCCCTTCATGCGTCCGTACCAGAGAGGATCGGGAGCCCACGTGTCGTCGTGGACCTCGACGATCTCCTCGGGGTGCCGGGTGAGGTGGCCGCCGGCGACCCGCTTCCGCGTGGGCGTGTAGCCGACGACCACTCCGAAGGACCAGTTGAGGGTGACCGTGCGCCAGTTGACCTCGACGGGGCCGGTCACGGAGATGGACACGTTCTCGGTGGCGTGGAACTCGTACAGGAGCCCCTGCGAGTAGATCTCCCATCCGCCCTCGGGTCCACCGAACGTGTAGCGCCCCCCGAGCGGGTAGAAGCCGATGCCGGACCGGTGGTCGATGGGCATGCCGAGGATGAGCCCGGCCCCGACGAGACCGAGGTTGGCCGCCGCTCCGTACATCCGCCGATAGCCGGCCTCCGCGTCGAGCCCGAACACGAACGGGCTCGCCTGCTGCGTCCACTGGAGCAGCCGGAAGTTCCCGGTGACGTCGTAGAAGCCCCGGCTCGGGTTGATGGTGGCTCCACCGCCGAAGAGCATCCCGCTCGTCTCGACGAGCTCGGCCGGCTGCTTGGCCTCGCACTCGACCCCCTCGCAAGGGTTCGCCGGGGTGAACCACCGGGCCTTGTAGGCCTTCCAGGGGGCCGACCTCTGGGGCTCGGTGAGCAGGCCGGGTGGGGAGCTCTTCTGCGCGACGCGCAGGTCCCTCACCAGCACGAGGAGCTCGACCAGCGCCTGCCGCGCCAGGTCGCCTTCCTCGGAGAGGCAGGCCACCGGAACCGTGTAGGGGAGGTCGGTGAGCTCCTTGCAGGGGCGCCCCTTGTTCACCGCGAAGGTCCGGATGTACGCGCGGTCGCGCGCGTCGGAGGCGTCGTGCTGCAGGGGGGAGTCGGCGTAGTAGTCGCTGAGGCGGCTCACCAGGAGCCCGGAGACCGGGCCCCAGACGCGCAGGTAGTCGATCTCGTGGGTTCCGGGCTTCCGCTCCGAGTGGGCATAGGAGAAGGAGTCGGACACGGCGTGCATGAGCTCGTACAGCCCGTAGCCGCTCTCGCGGGTGGGGACCCCGCCCACGACCACCACCTGCCGCATCATGTCCTCGACCAGGTTGGTGCAGCGGGCCACCGCCGTGGTCGCCAGGCCGCGGGGCACGTGCCGTCCGGCGAGCGGGACGGTGCCCTCGTCGGACAGCATGGCCATGAAGTGGATGCACTGTCCGGGCTGGCTGAACTGCCGGCTGTAGTTGTTGTCGGGGCGATCGGTTCGCGGCTGGGGCCAGGCCAGGAGCGGATTCTCCGACACCGCCTGGCGGCAACGCTCCGGCTGGTTGGCCCCGAAGCAGAAGGGGGGGGCCAGCGCACCGTCGTTGATGAGGTCGCGAAGGACTTCCGGCCGTGGCGGCTGCCCGTCGCCGCCCTCGAGCAGCGTCCGGTAGGCGAGCGCCTCGATGACCCGGTGGCCCTCGGTGTCGAAGGCGAGACACCACCCGGGAGCGGCGAGGAGCGCTGCGCCGAGCAGGATCGATGGTCCTCGGGTCGACAAGGGCGTCTCCTCGCTGGTTGGCGTGGAAGACTAGACCGCCCCTGCGCTCCGAAAAGCAAACGGGTTCCGAACACCCCCGGGCATCGGAGTAGATTGCTCCCGCCTCCGTGACCGAGCCAGTCGACCTCCCCGCCCACCTCGCCCGGCTCGCCGGCCTCCTCGCCGCGGAGCGGGAGGAGGAGAAGGCCCGGCTCGCCGACGCCGCTTCGCGGCTCTCCCTCTCCGAACGGGAGGCGCGCGGGCTGGCCCTGGCCGACGTCGAGACGCTCGACGAGGCCGTCCTTTCGGGCCGGTCGCTCGTCAGCTACGGGCGCCCGGGACGCCCGCTCGGCGCGTCCCGCATCGGCGTGGGAGCGCTGGTGCGGGTCGAGCTTCGACGCGAGAAGCGGGACGACGCCCCCTCCGGCGTGGTGGCGCGACGCAGCCGCGACCGGGTCGCCGTCGCCTTCGACGAGCCGCCGCCCGACTGGGCCACGTCCGGACGGGTGTCCCTCGAGCTCGTTCCCTCGCCGGTCACCTGGGAGCGGCTCGCGGCCGGTCTCCGGCGGGTGGGTTCGGTGGAAGGAAAGCGCTGGCACGCGCTTGCTCGCCGGGCAGGCGCCGCGCTTCCTCCCCCGGGCGCGCGGACCGGCCCTTCCGGGAACCCTGGCGCCCGAGCAGGAGGCGGCCCTCGACCTCGCCGACCGCTCGCTCGACGTGGCGCTCGTCCACGGGCCGCCCGGCACGGGCAAGACCACCGTGCTCGTCGAGGTGATCCGGCGCGCCGTGGCGCGCGGGGAGAAGGTGCTCGCCGCCGCCCCGTCGAACCTGGCCGCCGACAACCTGCTCGAGCGGCTGGTCGCCGCCGGAGTGGACGGGGTGCGCGTCGGCCACCCGGCGCGGGTGGTGCCCGGGTTGCTCGACCGCACGCTCGAGGCGCGGGTGAAGGGGCACGAGTCGGCGCGCATCGCCGAGGGGCTCGTGGAGGAGGCGCTCGTCCTCCGCCGCGACGCGCGCAAGCGGCGCGAGAAGCGGGGGCCGGGGCGCTTCAGCCAGGCCCGCGACGCCGAGCGGCGTTCCCGGGAGCTGCTCGCCGAGGCGCGGAGGCTCGAGGACCGGGCCGAGCGCGACGTCCTCGACCGGGCGCAGGTGGTGGTGGCGACGCTGACCGGGGTGGACGCGCCGGTGCTCTCGGGGCGGCGCTTCGCGCTCGCCGCCGTCGACGAGGCCACCCAGGCGGTCGAGCCGGCGGTGATCCTGGCGCTCCTCCGGGCCGACCGCGCCGTCCTGGCCGGCGACCACCTGCAGCTCCCGCCCACGGTCATCTCGGCGGCCGCCGCCGAGGGTGGCTTCGGCGTCTCCCTCTTCGAGCGGCTGGCCTCCATTCACGGCGAGTCGATCATGGTCACCCTCGCCGAGCAGCGGCGCATGAACGAGGCCATCATGCGCTTCCCGTCGCAGGCGATGTACGGGGGGCGCCTGCGGGCCCACCCGTCGGTGGCCGGCTGGAAGCTCGACGACGAGCCGCTGCTCTTCGTGGACACCGCCGGCACCGGGTACGAGGAGGGGACGCCGGAGGGCTCCGAGTCGCGCCACAACGAGGGGGAGGCGGCGCTCACCGCGCGCGAGGTGGAGCGGGTGCTCGCGCTCGGAGTCGCGCCCGGCGACGTGGCGGTGATCTCCCCGTACGACGCGCAGGTGCAGCGGCTGCGACAGGTGCTCGTCGACGCGGGTGGAGGAGGGTCTCGAGGTCGACACGGTGGACGGCTTCCAGGGGCGCGAGAAGGAGGCGGTGGTGGTCTCGCTCGTCCGCTCCAACGACCTGGGCGAGGTGGGGTTCCTCTCCGACGTGCGGCGCATGAACGTGGCCATCACCAGGGCCCGGAAGAAGCTCGTCGTGGTGGGCGACTCGGCAACGGTGGCGCGGCACCCGTTCTACGAGGCATTCGTGCGGCACGCGCAGGAGACGGGCGCGTGGGTGTCGGCGTGGGGGCGCGAGTAGAGGTCGCGGGGCGCCTTCGGCCCGATCAGCGTTTGCCGCCGGCGGGTGGGTCGCGCCGCTCCGAGCAGCACGTCCTCGGGCGAATGGGCAGGCAACTGCATGGCGTCGAGGTTCGCCTGGGCCTGATCGGCCCGGCGCCTCGACGCGCCCTGCGGGCAGCTCGTCGCGGCGCGCCCCCCGCCGGCTGGCGATCGCCTGGGGCCGAAGGCGACTCGGACGTACTCGCTTCGAGGGGACGCACGCGTCGGCCTCCGCGCGTGCCCTACTGGAAGGCGGGGCACGCGACGAGCGCCGATGCGGCGGGTGCGCCGCGGTAACGCCCATCCACCAGGCGCCCGGGGTGGCCGCGTCGGGCGCCGCCTCCGCAGCGGCACGATCGAAGACCCCGAGCCGGAGCGGCCCCGTGGCGGATGCTCCACCCTGTTGCCGCGACCACGCGTACCCCGGGCCGCGAGGACAAGCGGCGCGGAGACGAGGCCCACCCCGGGCGCCGGCCGTCGCTCGGCGTCTCCGCTGCACACCCGTCGGCACTGGGTTACGCTCGTCCCGTGCTCCGCCGGACCTTTCAGCTGACGAGCGGCATCGGCCCCTGGCGCGAGCGGCAGCTCTGGTCGCAGGGCATCGCCACCTGGGACGACCTCGAGGCCCGACGCGGCGTCGTGGCGTCGCGCCTCGACGGGCGCCTGCTCGAGGCGGTGGCCCGCGCCCGTGCGGCGGCGGCTTGCGGCGACGCCGGGGCGCTCGCCGCCATGATGCCGGCCCGCGAGCGCTGGCGGCTCCTGCCCACCTTCGCCGGCGACGCCGCCTTTCTCGACATCGAGACCGACGGGGGGGACACGGTGACCGCCGTCGCCGTCCTCGACCGGTCCGGGCCCCGCGTCTACCTGCGAGGCCGCGACCTCGACGACTTCCCGGCCGCGAGCCGGGACTGGAAGCTCCTCGTCACCTTCAACGGCCTCTCCTTCGACGTGCCGATCCTGCGCCGCGCCTTCCCGGGATGGCGGCCGCCGCCGGCCCACGTCGACCTCCGCCACCTGTGGGCGCGGCTCGGCCACCGCGGAGGCCTGAAGCTCCTCGAGGAGGCGCAGGGCATCGGCCGCCCTCCGCACCTCGCCGGCCTGGGGGGCTGGGACGCGGTCCTGCTCTGGCGGCGCCACCAGGAGGGCGATCGGGCCGCCCTGCGGCTCCTCGTCGAGTACAACCTCCACGACGCCGTGAATCTCCAGGCGCTGGCCGCCCTCGGCTACAACCGGATCGTCGAGCGGCTCGGGCTCCCGGCCGATCCGGTGCCGGTCGCGCACCGCGGCGACTGGCTCCTCGACATGTCCCGGCAGATCCTGGCGCTCGGATGAATCCGGTCGCCCCGTTCCTGGTCGCGGCCCTCGCCTCCGCCACCCCGTCGCCCCAGCCGCGCGACGAGGAAGGGCGCTTCCTCAACCTCGACCCGCGAGAGACGCACGGACTCGGGGTCGCTCATCCGCTGGCAGATCCTCGATCGCCTGGACGGGTCGAAGCGGTCGACTCCCGACCGCGCCCCCGTCCCCACCGTCGAGCCCGACCGGGAGCGGTTGCGCGAACCACCCGCGCGCGGCGAGGGAGCGCGCATCACCTGGCTCGGCCACGCGAGCTTCCTCGTGCAGCTCGACGGCGTGTCGCTGCTCATCGACCCGGTTCTCGGCGACCGGATGGGGCCGGGCGGCGTGGTCGGGCGCAACGTCCCACCGCCCCTGCGGCCCGAGGAGCTTCCCCGCATCGACCTCTGCCTCGTCTCCCACGACCACTGGGACCACATGGACGTGCCCACGCTCCGGGCGGTGGGCGCACCGGTGATGGCCGGCCTCGAGACCGAGGCACCGCTGGCCCGCGAGAAGCTCCTGCACGTGGGGATGCGCTGGTGGCAGTCGACGAGGTTCCGCGGCATCACCATCACCTTCGTCCCGGCGCAGCACTTCTCGGGGCGTGGACTCGGGAACCGCGACCACACCCTCTGGGGCGGGTGGGTGATCCAGGGCTCCTCGGCCACGCTCTACCACTCCGGCGACACCGCCTACTTCTCCGGCTTCAAGGAGATCGGCCGCCGCTTCCCGGACATCGACGTCGCCATGCTTCCCATCGGCGCCTACGACCCGCGCTGGTTCATGCAGCCGGTCCACGTCGATCCCGAGGAGGCGCTGCAGGCGTTCGAGGATCTCGGCGCGCGCACGTTCGTGGCCATGCACTGGGGCACCTTCAAGCAGTCCGACGAGCCCCTCGACGAGCCACCCGTCCGCCTCGAGGCGGAGCGCGCCCGGAAGGACATCGCCGCGGAACGCGTCCGGGTGCTCGCGGTCGGCGAGACCATCGACGTCGGCCGCCGTTAGCGCCCCAAACGGGCCGACGTCGTCCCACCTTCACCTCCACCAGCGGTGCGCCCCGGGTGGTGCGTCGCCGCCGGCTCGCCGGGAGGGCTACAATGAAAGATGCGACCCGTCGGCCCCCGCCGGCCGCGGTCGGAGAGGACCAACCGTGCCCGATGGTGAACGTCAGCTTCTGGCTGCATCCTTCGAGAGAACCATCGGTGATCGGCTGCTGGCCGCCGAGAGGCTGACCGCGTGGCTGCCCAGCATCCTGGGCGGTGCGCTCGAGAACGCGGACCTGGGCTACAGCCCGGCCACCCACTCCTTCCTGGTGATGATCCGGACGCGCGGGCTCTCGCCGGAGGCGGAGTCCAGGTTTCACTACTGGTGCGCAAGGGCCGGCGGCATGCCCTGGAACCTGGGCACCTGCCGGGCCGAGGACCGCCGCATGCTCGAGGAGCGGTCGGCCCGCTGCGAGATCCGCTCGGTGGAGGTCCAGGCCCGGAGCGTGCCCGAGGCCGCCGCCAGGATCGCCAGCGTGGCCGGGGCTCCATCCGACCGGCGCCCGGCCTCCGACGCCCAGCCCACGCTGTCCATGGACGCCGGCAGCGCCGCATTCGCCGCCGTCACCTGGGATCCGGCGGCGCACCGCCTCTTCATCCCCGGGGTGAGCGCACCGCCCCTGGGCGACGTGCTGAACGTTCTCCTGCGCGTCCCCAGGATGGACCGCCCGCTCGAGGCCCGGGCGCGCGTCGTCGAGGTCCGCGACGAGAAGGACGCGGCACCCGGCAAGCCGGCCGGGTTCGGGCTCTCCTTCGACGGCCTCCCGCCCATCCTCGCGGCCGCACTCGCCACCCATGCGACGAGCGTCCACGACCCGGGCGTGAACTCGCGCGTCGCCCCGCGCTACGCGGTCAACGCACCGGTGAAGATGCAGGCCGAGGAGGGGCCGACCGCGCGGCTCGAGTACGCCAACCCCGAGGAGTTCGCCGACGACTACGTGGAGAACCTGTCGCAGGGCGGCGCCTTCGTGCGGACGAACGCGATCCTGCCGGAGGGGACGAAGCTCACCCTCGACATGCGGCTCCCGGGGGGCACGCAGCTCCGCGCGCCGGCCACGGTGATGTTCCGCAACCCCCGCGGCGTCGGGGTGAAGATCGAGCTCGACGAGGACGGCCGCCAGAAGCTGGCCGCCGTGCTGGCCAGGATCTCGGCGCGCCCGCGCCGGGCGCTGGTCGTCGACGACGACGCCCTCATCCTGCGCGCCCTCACCGACTCGCTGCAGGCGCGCGGCTTCGAGGTGCTGACCGCGAAGGACGGGCAGGAGGGGCTGCACATCGTCGCCGACGAGCTGCTCACCCTCGACCTGCTCGTCACCGACGTGCGCATGCCGGCCATGGATGGCGAGACCTTCGTGCGCACCATCCGCGGAGCGGGGGGCGAGTCGGAGCTGGCCATCGTGGTCATCGCCGGGACGCTCGACGCGGCCCTGGAGAGGCGGATGGAGACGGCCGGCGCCGACGCGGTGCTGGACAAGGCGCTGGGCCCCGAGGACCTCGCAGCAGCCGCCGACGCGGCGCTGGAGCGCAAGCGGCTCGTCCCGCAGGGCGGGTAGCGGCCGGGAGGGGCGAGGAGCGCATCACGGGCGGCAGTCGCCCGCGACGGCGATCGGCCCCGCGACGCTGGCAACCCCGTCGCCGGCGGACACGGTGAGCTCGCCGCCCGGGGCCCACTGGCCGCAGACCGCGAGGACGCCGCACATGGTGAGCAACGGATCGCAGGCCGCGCCCGCGCAGGGCTGGGCCACCGCCCGCGCCGAGAGGCAGCCGCCCGCGGCGACCACGGACAGGTCGAGGGGGTCTCCGTCGTCGTCCACCACGACCGCCGTCGTCTGCGCGGTCTCGACGAACTGGTAGTCGTACTCCTCGCACGTGCCCTTCTCGAGCCCGGGCGTGCAGCAGGCGAACCGGTCGGCGAGGCAGGGCATCTCCAGGCGGATCACCTGGCCGGAGAGCCGGGGAGGCCGGTTCCGGATCTCGAGCGCCGTCGCCTGGGCCGCACCGGTCTCGAACGGATCGGCTGCCGAGACCACGAGCGGGTGGTTCCCGACGAGCCGGCCCGCATCCGGGCGCCCGTCGAACGGGGCGCTGCACGTGACCCATGCCGTGCCCTGCCGTTCCACCACGTCGGTGCACGAGGGGTCGCCTCCGACGGAGAGGAGGAGGGGGTCTCCGTCGTCGTCCACCCAGGTCGACAGTCCCGCCTGGGCGGCGTAGCGCTGGAAGGCGGCCTCGTAGGTGTGGTCCACCGCCGCGGTGGCGACCGGAGCGGTGAGTCGCGGCGGTCGGTTCGTCACCTCCACGTCCCAGCCGGCCGAGGCGCGGGCGCCATTCACGTCGGCGACGACGAGCTCGACCCGCCGGGACACGCCCGGCCCGATGAGAAGGCTGGCGTCGGACGGGCTTCGTGTAGGGAACGACGACGGTGATCCGCGCGCGGTCGACGAGCCCCTGGACGTCGAAGACGTTTCCGCCGTCGCCCGACCGGGTGGAGGTGAAGCCGAGCGCCGTCACCGGATCGCCGTCGGGGTCGCTCCAGGTGGCCGTGGGAGTCTCGCCGGTGGCCACGAAGCGAGCGGTGGCCCCGTCGTAGCCGTGGGGCAGGAGAACCCGGCCACCCCCCGTGACCACGGGCGGGCGATTCCCGACGGTGATCCGCTGACGACCGAGCGCGACCATTCCCCGGGAGTCGGTCGCCTCGACGACGAGGTCGTAGCGTCCGGCGATGGCCGTCCCCGCCGTCTCGATCCGAACGACCGGCTCCGCCGCCGTCTCGCCGGGCGAGAAGGTGATCCGCGGTGGCGGCTGCTGGGCGAGCTCCGGAGGGAGCTCCACCCACCAGCGATAGGTGAAGGTGACGCCGGCCGGTCCGGTCCCGGTCGCCGAGAGCGCCACTTCCGGACCGACGCCGTCCCAGGGCGTGCAGGTGAGAGGCGTTCCGGTGCAGAGGTGACCGACCGAGACGTCGTTCCCCGCGACGACGCCCGGAGGGTCGAGCGTGGCCTCGACCTTCACCCGGAGCGTTCGCACGGCACTCACCGTCCCCATCGAATCCTGGACGGTGAGGGAGACCTCGTGGTCTCCGGCGCAGGGGAAGACCACCGAGAACTCGGGCGCGGCGCCCGTGGCGGGGAACGGCTCGCAGCCGGTGGACCCCGCGGGCGGGGAGGCCTTCCAGGACCATCCGGAGACTGCGTCTCCAGGATCGTCGTCGTGGCTGGCCGTGCCGCGGAAGAGCAGGGGTCGGTTCGAGCCCACGGATTCCGGCGCCTCGATGACGGCGACGGGGGCGGCGTTCGAGACGCATTGCCCCGACCGGCACCAGGCGCCGGACGGGCAGGGAGTGGACGCCGAGCAACTCGCGATATCGGGCAGGTCACCGCATCCCGCGAGAGCGACCAGGACCGAGAACAAGGCGATGGGGGCGCTCCGAAGCGCCAGGGTTGTGCTCAAGGGGTTGCCTCTTTAGATGTAGACCTAAGTAAGTATTAATCCGACCTGCCCCGGGGATCACGGTCCACTCATGCGAAGGGTATTCCGAGGCATTTTCCCGTTCCGGACTGGGCAGGCCATGCCGCGGTCCGTCGGAAGCGCGGACCACCGGTCCGAGGCACGGACGCTCCAGGCCCCGGACGACGCCGGGATCGGCGGCGGCCCGGGTCGCATGCCGATTGCAGAAGACATCGGGCGAAATCGCGCCCCGATGCTCGCCACCGTCCTCGCCATCCTCCTCGCCGCACCGGCGACCCGCGCCGCTCCCACGCCGCCCGATCCGCCGGCGCCAGACCTCGAGGCCGCCCACGTCGCCGCGGAGGCGACGGTCCGGGCGGGCGACTACCGCGCCGCCGCCGCTCGATACCGGGACATCCTCGCCGAGCTCGAGACCCGCCCGGCCACCGAGGCGCCCGAGGCCGAGTGGACCCGAGCGCTCCTCCAGCTCGCCGTCGTCGAGTCCACGCTGGGCCAGGGGGAGTCGTCCCGCGCCTCCATGGAGCGGGTCCTCTCCCTCGATCCGCTGGCACGGGTCGACCCCGAGCTCTACTCCCCCGCGTTCCGCCGGGAGTTCGAGTCGGCACGCATCCGGGTCGCGTCGAGGCCACGCTTCCGCCTCACGGTGACCACGCGCGACGGAACGGGCCAGGGCTACGTGCAGGGGCGTGCGCTCGGCGCGCTGCCGGCGGAGGCGCGGCTTCCCGCCGGCACCTACCGCGTGGGCGTGGAGGCCGGCGGCCAGGTCCGGACCATCACCGTCGACCTCGCGCGCGACGAGACCGTGGTCGTGGACACGGCGGTTCCCTCCCCCGTTCCCGCGCCCGACCTCTCCGCGAAGGCCCCACCCGCGCCGATCGCCGTCGATCCTTCCCCACCCGCCACCTGGATCCGTCCGACCGCCTGGGCGGCGACCGGGCTCGCCGTCGCCGCGGCCGGCGTCGCCACCTGGCAGGGGATCGCTGCGGCCGGGTCCTACTCCGAGGCGAAGGGCATGCTCCTGCCCGACGGGTCGCTGAAACCAGGAGTGGACCCGGCGGCCTATGCCTCCGCGTCCGCCTCCTTCCAGTCGCAGCGGCGCAACGCCTGGATCGCCGGGGGGAGCGCACTCCTCCTCGGCGCCGGGGCCACCGTGCTCTGGCTCATCGCGCCGTCGGCGCCGGTCGAGGCGACGCCTGGCGGGCTGGCCGTTCGCTTCTAGCCCGAGCCCGTCCTACCGCTCCGCCGGAGCGGGAGGGAGCGCGCCCTTCGCCGCCGCCAGGCCGGCCTGCAGCACGCGCGACAGCTCCGGACCGAGGTAGGTGCGCTTCGCCTCGCCGGTGCGCGCGCGCACCCCCTCCGGAGTCTCGACGTAGCCGACGTAGTCCCCCACGAGCGAGACCACCTCGGCGCCCGGGCCGAAGGCGCTCCTCCAGGCGGTTCCCACCGCCTCGCCCGGCTCCGCCGGAACGGCGAGGAGCGTGGCCGGGCCGATCCGGAGCGCGACGACGCGGGTCCGCTCGGGCATCCAGTTCCAGAGCAGGTTGGCGAGGAGCCGGTCGAGGAAGGCGGGAACCGCGCCGAACGACGGCGCGGGGAGGGACACCTCCGCGGCGGCCGCGGCCAGCGCGGGAGCCCCTTCACCCGGAGGGTAGGGGAGACGACGGACCTCCTCGGCGACGAGGCGCCCGTAGGCGAGGTGCGGCGGTCCGGGCTGCGGAGCCGGGAGGGCCCAGGTCTGGTCCCCTTCCGCTCCCTGCAGGAAGACCGTGACCCCGGGCAGGTTCCGCGCGAGCTCCCCTGGCCAGTCGCCGGAGAGGAGCCGGTTCCGCTTCTCCCGGATGGTGGCGTGGGCCGGGAAGACGACCACCTGTCCCACCACCTCGCCCCCCGGACGCTCGACGCGGATGACGAGCAGCTGCCCGCCGCGCGCGCCGCCGTCCCGGTTCCGGACCAGGTCGGGGCGAAGGGAGCCGGCCACCGAGACCCGTGCGGGAGCCCTCGCGTCGGCTGCGGCGCGCACCGCGTCGGCGATGCGGCCAGCCAGGGCCTCCTCCAGCGCCGGCTCGTACGGACCGGTGCCGAAGCGGGCGCCGAGCAGGTCGTTCCAGAAGCCTCCCGGCCCGGAGTGGGTGTGGGTCGCGGCCACCAGGATCGCGTCCAGGCGGAGGTCGCTCAGACGGGCCTCGACCTTCTCCCTCAACGCCGCCGGGACGAGCAGCACGTCGACGGAGGCGAGGGCCACCGAGAACCCCGGCTCGGAGAGGACGATGGCCCGGGCCATGGGCGCATCCTCGACTCCCTCGCTCGCGTAGCTGAGGCGCGGGTACCCGCCGATCGGAGCGCCCGCCGGCGCGGCGAGGGGCACCGCGGCGCCGCCGGCGGAGAGCGGACCCGACCCGCCCGCGGCCGAGAGGACGCGTGGAGGACCGGGTTCGCGGGATCCACGGACCGGAAAGATCGCGAGAATCAGGAGAGTTACGACGATTCCGGCCGCCGCCCAGGCGGTGAGCTTTTTCAGCACCCAACCGTTATACTGCCACGCCTCATGGGTTACGACGAGGCGTTCGACAAGCTGAAGGACGAGTGCGGGGTCTTCGGGATCTGGGCCCTCGGAGGCGACCTCGACGCCTCCAACTTCACCTACCTCGGCCTCCACGCGCTCCAGCACCGCGGCCAGGAGTCGGCGGGCATCGTCGCCACCGACGGCAAGACCCTGCACGTGCACCGGGGAATGGGGCTCGTCGCCGACATCTTCACGGCGCCGGTCCTCGACAGCCTCAAGGGTGGCGCCGCCATCGGCCACGTCCGCTACAGCACCGCCGGCGCGAGCCACCTGAAGAACGCCCAGCCCATCGCCATCCAGTACGCGGGCGGCGCGCTCGCGGTGGCCCACAACGGCAACCTGGTGAACGCCGAGCAGCTGCGCACCGACCTCGAGGCGGCCGGATCGATCTTCCAGACCACGAGCGACACCGAGGTGCTGGTCCACCTCATGGCCCGGGCCCGCACCGAGCACCGCCCGGGGACCCGCGAGCACCTGCTCGCGGCGCTCCGCCAGGCGCTCTCGAAGGTCCAGGGCGCCTACAGCCTCGTGCTCCTCACCGAGAAGGCCCTGGTCGGCGTGCGCGACCCGATGGGCTTCCGGCCGCTCGTCCTGGGCAAGCTGAAGGGCAGCTACGTGCTCGCCAGCGAGACCACCGCGCTCGACCTCATCGAGGCCGAGTACATCCGCGAGGTCGAGCCGGGCGAGCTCGTGGTCATCGACGAGACCGGCTTCCACACCGAGCGGCTCTTCAACACCCCGAGCCCGGAGCGGAGCGGGCGGTGCGTCTTCGAGCACATCTACTTCGCTCGCCCCGACTCGGTGCTCTTCGGGAAGTCGGTCTACGCCTCGCGCGCCGCCTTCGGCGCCAGGCTGGCCGCGGAGCAGCCCGCCGAGGCCGACATGGTGATCCCGGTGCCCGACTCGGGCGTCCCCGCCGCCATCGGCTACTCCAAGGCGAGCGGGATCCCCTTCGCCATGGGGCTCGTCCGCTCCCACTACGTGGGGCGCACCTTCATCGAGCCGGCCCAGTCCATCCGCCACTTCGGCGTGAAGCTGAAGCTGAACGCGGTGAAGGACATGCTGAAGGGCAAGCGGCTCGTCGTCGTCGACGACTCGGTGGTGCGCGGCACCACCTCCCGCAAGATCGTGAAGATGCTCCGCAACGCCGGCGCCACCGAGGTGCACATGCGCATCTCGTCTCCGCCCACCGCCTGGCCCTGCTACTACGGCATCGACACGCCCAACCGGCAGGAGCTCATCGCCAGCTCCCACAGCATCGACGAGATCGCCCGCTACATCACCGCCGACTCGCTCGGCTACCTGTCGCTCGACGGCCTGTACGCCGCCCTCGGCGAGGAGCGCGCGCGCTACTGCGACGCCTGCTTCTCCGGCGACTACCTGGTCGAGTTCCCCAAGCCGAAATCGCAGGCGCCGCTCCGGCTCGTCGGGGCGTGACGGCCCGTGACCCCCCCGCCGTCCCCCGAACTCCTCGCCCCGCGCCGGGTGATCCTCTGCGCAGACGACTTCGGCCTGGAACCGTCGGTGAACGACGGGATCCTGCGGCTGGTCGAGCAGGGGCGCCTCGGCGCCGTGACCTGCATGGTCGGGCAGCCCGCCTGGCGCGACGGGGCCGCGGCGCTCCTCGCGCTGCGCGACCGGGCCGACGCCGGGCTCCACCTCGACCTCGGCACCCGCTCGGCCGCGGAGATGCTCGCACTCACCGTCCGCGGTGCGCTGGGGCTGGTCGACGAGGCCCGGGTGGCGGAGCGGGTGAGGGCCCAGCTCGACGCCTTCGAGGACCTGGCCGGCGCGCCCCCCGCCTTCGTGGACGGCCACCACCACGTCCACCAGATCCGCCCCGTCCGCGCGGCGCTGCTCGCGGTGCTGCGGGAGCGCTACGGCGGCCGCATCCCCTACGTCCGCAACGTGGTCCCGCTGCGCCCCCGCGGAGCCAAGGCCGCCGTGATCGCCGGGCTCGGGGCGCGCCCGCTGCTGCGCCGCCTCCGGGTGGACGGGATCCCCCACAACCCCGACTTCGCCGGCGTCTACGACCTGTCGGCCCGCTCCGACTTCCCCGAGCTCCTGCGCGGCTGGATCGCCGACATCGCCGACGGAGGGCTCATCATGTGCCACCCCGGGCTGCCGGGCGCCGGGCCCGTCGCCGCCGCGCGCGCCGCGGAGCTGCGCCACCTCGGGTCGGACCGCTTCGCCGCCGACTGCGCCGCCGCCGGCGTACGGCTCGCGCGCCCCACCGAGACCAGCACGCGGTAGGAGGCCCCGATCCGGGAGGCCCGTCCGGGGCGCTCGAGGATCCCGGCGACGTCCCGGGAGTAGGCTGGCGGCATGACGCCCCCGCCACTCCTCGTGCAGGACGGGTCGGTCCGGATCTACCGGATCCTCGACGTGGCCGACGGGATCGACCTGGCCGGCGCGGAGGCGATCGCGTCGGGCCCGAAGTCGCGCGCGAAGCTGGCGAGCCCGCGCAGCGCCATCCAGATCGCCCACCCGCCGCTCCGGCTCGGGCTCGCCGCGCGCGACGTCCGCATCGCCGGGGAGTCGAGGCGGGTGGACGTGCAGGTCAGCCTCTTCGACTACGGGGTGGCGAGCTTCCTCTTCGAGCTGCCGGTGACGCCGGGCTCCAGCCTGGAGGAGCTCGTGCCCCTCTCCGAGGCGCTGCTCGAGCGCCCCACGCCGGAGCTGGACGAGATCGCGCGGACGCTCGCCAACGAGCTCACGACGGCGCTCGCCCCGGCGATGCTCCGCCCGCACAGGTGGGACGGCATCGAGACCTACACGGTCTTCTTCGTCCGGGCCTTCGACCGGCGCGTCACCGGCAACGAGCTCCTCGAGCGGGCCCCGCTCGACCGGCTGCTCCTCGGGGAGACCGACCCGGTGCCGCTCTCGGCGGGGGAGCGGGCCGACGTCCTGAAGCACCGCTTCGCCTACCTCGAGACCGACCTCGTCGTCGTGGACTGGAACAGCGCCTTCGTCCACGAGCCCACCGGCTCCGCCGACGTCCCCGACCTGCTCGAGTTCGCCACCGCGCAGCTGCTCGAGCTTCGCTGGTACGACGCCTTCCTCGATCGGGAGCTGGCCGGGATCCGGGGGGAGGTGGAGCGCGCCGGCGACGCCGGCCTGTTCACCCGCCGTTACAGTCGCCTGATGCGC
The DNA here is from genome assembly GCA_963818535.1 of uncultured delta proteobacterium. Classification (GTDB taxonomy): domain Bacteria; phylum Myxococcota; class Myxococcia; order Myxococcales; family Anaeromyxobacteraceae; genus CAIOAK01. The sequence goes on from CAWFSM010000001.1 coordinate 656,273, forward strand.
CGGACCGCCGCGCTCCTCGTCGACATGTCGGAGATGGTGGAGCGGGTCGAGAACGCGGTGAAGATCGTGGGCGACTTCTACCTGGCGCGGCTCTACCAGGCGGCCCTGCGCCGGTTCCGCCTGCCGGCCTGGCAGGCGTCGGTGCTGCGCAAGCACAAGATGCTCGCGGAGGTGAACCGCATCCTCTCCGACGGCGCCGACACCCGCCGCGCCGAGCTGCTCGAGATCACCATCATCGCCCTCATCGCCTGGGAGATCCTCTGGGCCTTCTGGCGTCCGTGACGGGCCCCGGACCCCCTAAAAGGGCCTTTCCTGGGGCTTTTTTGATCTTCTCTGAGGGTTGATCGACGGATCAGGCCCATTTGACGGGCAAATTCGCGTAGTCCCCAGTTGACTCGGGGATCCGAAAGCGATATCCGGAACCCACGTTTCGCCGGCCCGGCGCGGTTTTGCGGCGGTTTCCCGGCGGTGCCCCAAGGAGGGTCGCACATGAGCATGACGCAGGCTCAGTTCTTCACCGCCGTTGCGGAGAAGGCCGGGATCTCGAAGGCCCAGGCCAAGGCCGTGTTCACCGCGGTCGAGGAAGTCGTGATGAAGAGCCTCAAGTCCGCCGGCAAGATTCCGCTGGGTGGCCTCGGGGCCGTGAAGCTCCAGGCGCGCAAGGCGCGCATGGGCCGTAACCCGGCGACGGGCGAGGCCATCAAGATCGCCGCCAAGACGGTGGTCAAGATCGCCCCGGCGAAGGGTCTCAAGGACGCCTTCAACAAGAAGAGCAAGTAGCAATCGCCGTCGTCGTTGCAGGGGGCCTGCCGGGCGCGATCCGGCGGGCCCTCGCGCTTTTCCGGGTCTCCGCGCCGACCCGGATCTTCCTTGACAACCCCAGACCCGATCCGTAGCCTGCGAGGACTTTTTTTCGAGGCATCTCCGACCCTTATGTCCCATCACGACGACTCGACCGCGGATCGCGGGCCGCAGGAGATCGCGGACCTGCCGAAGGACAAGGTGGCCCGGTTCGATGCCGCGCTGCCCGAGATCCTGAAGCGCTATCCGGCCGACCACAAGGAAGCGGCGATGCTCGCCGCCCTGCGCAGAGCGCAGGAGATCTTCGGCTGGCTCTCGCCCGCGGCGCAGAAGCTCGTCGCCAACCGGCTGGGAGCGGCGGTGACGCGCGCGGAGGAGGTCGCCACCTTCTACGTGATGTACCACACGCGTCCGGTGGGTCGTCACGTGGTCGAGGTGTGCACCAACGTCTCCTGCTCGCTGGCCGGCGGCTACGACATCTTCGAGCATCTGAAGGCGAAGCTCTCCGTCGACAACGGCGGGACCACGAAGGACGGCCGGATCACGCTGCGCCAGGTCGAGTGCCTGGGCTCGTGCGGGACCGCGCCCGCCATGCTGGTCGACGAGGAGATGCACGAGAGTCTCACCCCCCAGTCGGTCGAGCGCATCCTGGGAGGCCTCAAGTGAGCGAGACCCTCATCCTCACGAAGCGCTGGCCCAAGAAGGACCCATCGCTGGCCGGCTACCAGGCCGACGGCGGCTACAAGAGCCTCGAGAAGGCGCTCGGCATGCAGCCGGCCGCCATCGTCGACGAGGTGAAGGCCTCCAACCTGCGCGGCCGCGGCGGCGCCGGCTTCCCCACCGGCCTCAAGTGGACCTTCCTCCCCAAGGACGTCCGCCCCCGCTACCTCTGCATCAACGCCGACGAGTCGGAGCCCGGGACCTTCAAGGACCGGTACATCTGCGAGTACGACCCGCACATGCTCCTCGAGGGCATCGCCATCGCGAGCTTCGCCCTCGACATCCACCTCGCCTACATCTACATCCGCGGCGAGTTCGCCAAGCAGGCCCGCAGCCTCGAGACGGCCATCGAGGAGGCGCTTGCGGCGGGCATCTTCGGGGGGCCCAAGCTCCTCGGCAAGGTCGACTTCCCGCTCGAGATCCACGTCGTCCGCGGCGCCGGCGCCTACATCTGCGGCGAGGAGAGCGCGCTGATGGAGTCGGTGGAGGGCAAGAAGGGCTACCCGCGCTTCAAGCCCCCGTTCCCGGCCATCGTCGGCCTGTGGGGCAAGCCCACCATCATCAACAACGTCGAGACCCTCGCCAACGTGCCCTGGATCATCGAGCACGGCTCCAAGGCCTTCGCCGACCTGGGCGCGGGCAAGACGGGCGGCACGCGCCTCTTCGGCGTCTCGGGCAACGTGAAGCGCCCCGGCGTCTACGAGAAGCCGGCCGGCTACAACTTGAAGAAGCTCATCATGGAGGACTGCGGCGGGACCGCCAGCGGTCGCCCCGTGAAGGCGGTCATCCCGGGCGGCTCGTCCTCGCCGGTGCTTCGCGGCGACGAGATCGACGTCTCCCTCGAGCCCGACGCCATCAAGGCGGCCGGCACCATGTCCGGCTCGGGCGGCGTCATCGTCATGGACGAATCGGTCTGCATGGTCCGGGCGCTGGCGCGGATCGCCATGTTCTACGCCGAGGAGAGCTGCGGCCAGTGCACCCCCTGCCGCCAGGGCACCCCGTGGATGTGGAAGATCCTCGAGAAGATCGAGCGGGGCGAGGGCACCATGAAGGACCTGGCGCTCATCGAGCAGCTGCCCGGCAACATCATGGGGCAGACCATCTGCGCGCTCGGCGACGCCGCGGCCATGCCGGTGCAGAGCTTCGTGAAGAAGTTCCGCCAGGAGTTCGTGGAGCACATCGAGGGGCGCGGCTGCAAGCACGGCGAGACCGCCTGGGGAGTGTCCCGCGAGTCCCGCGAGGCGCTGGTGGGCGGCAACCGTCACGCGGTGAGGTAAGCGATGGGCATCACAGCCGAGCAGGTGCTGTTCTGGATCTTCGCCGTCCCGCTGATGGCGTCCGCGGCCGGCGTGATCGTGGCCCGCAACCCGGTCTACGCCGCCATGAGCCTGGTCTCGGCCTTCTTCTGGCTGGCCGGCATCTACGTGCTGCTCACCGCGCACCTGCTCGCCTTCGTGCAGATCATCGTCTACGCCGGCGCCATCATGGTGCTCTTCCTGTTCGTGGTCATGCTCCTCTCCCTCTCCGACGCCGAGCTCGGGCTGGAGAAGATCACCGCCCTCAAGGTGGCGGGAATCCTCGGCTCGGCCGGGCTCCTGTCCCTCCTCGTGACCGCCATCGTCCAGTCCGGGCCCGGGACCATGAAGGTGGTGGGGGAGGACTTCGGCACGGTCCGGGCGGTGGGTAAGATCCTCTTCACCCAGTACATGCTGCCCTTCGAGGCCACGAGCGTGCTTCTCCTCGTGGCCATCGTGGGCGCGGTGGTGGTGGCCAAGGAGAAGATCTAGCCATGGTGCCCGTCAGCAACTACCTGGCGCTCGCGGCCTTCCTCTTCGCCATCGGCTTCGTCGGCGTGCTCGTGAAGAAGAACGCCATCATCGTCTTCATGTGCATCGAGCTCATGCTCAACGCGGCGAACCTCACCTTCCTGGCCTTCGCCCGCCAGCAGGGGTCCATGTCGGGCCACGCCATCGCCTTCTTCGTCATCGCGGTGGCCGCGGCCGAGGCGGCCGTCGGGCTCGCCATCGTCATCGCCGTCTACCGCACGCGCGGGACGGTGTCGGTGGACGAGGTCGAGGCCCTGCGGGATCGCTAGCCGACGTTCACCGGCGCTCGCGGCCGGCGTCGTCGAGGCGATTCGTGGACGGTTCCCCGGCGAGGCGCCCGATGGGCGCCTTCGTCGCGTCTGGCCCGGGATCCTGTCCGAAGTACACCGACAGGCCGATGACCAGCGCCAGGATCGCGCTCAGCACGAAGGTGGGGACGAGCGAGGCCCTGCGTGGAACCGTCTTCCGGCGGGGCCTCGGCGGGGGCGGCTCTGCTTGCCTGGGCGGGGCGCCTTCGCCTCGGCCTCCGTCGCGCGGAGGCCGGGGAGCGCGAGGCTCCGCCGCCAACGGAGCCGGAGCCGGCCGCGGGAGCAGGGAGGACGACGGGGGGGACCTTCGGTGCCGCGGGAGCAGGGAGGACGACGGGCGGGGCCTTCGGTGCCGCGGGAGCCGCCTCCGGACGAACGGAGATCGTCGCTCCACAGGCCTTGCACCTCATCCTGAAGGCGCGACCCGAGAGTTCCTGGGAGACGACGTAGAGCCGACCGCAGCTATCGCAAGCGAACCGCACCTTAGAATCCTCTAACCCGTTGAACCTACTGATCAATATTCAACACCACGAACGGGCGCGCTCCTAGCGTTCATTCCCGGAATCCGCAAGAATTGTCGTTTGAACGCGGTACGCGATGGCCCTTGGAGGGCGGGGCCTCAAGGATCGAAGCGGTGCACCGGGTGGGGCAGGTCCGTCGCGGTGCGCAGGACGAGTTCCTTCAGCCGCCCGGTCTTCATGTCGTAGACCCAGCCGTGCAGCCAGGGCCGACCCTCCGTGGCCCAGGCCCGCTGGATCACCGAGGTCTTGGCCAGGTGGTCCACCTGCTCGACCACGTTCAGCTCGATGAGCCGTCGCGACCGCGCCTCCTCGTCGGGCAGCGTGACGAGCTCCTCCTGGTGGCGCTCGGCGCAGTCCTTGATGTTCTGGAGCCAGCGGTTGATGAGCCCGAAGTCGTGACGCGACATGGCGGCCTTCACCCCGCCGCAGCCGTAGTGGCCGCAGACGATGATGTGCCGGACCCGCAGCCGCTCCACCGCGTAGAAGATCACGGTGAGCATGTTGAGATCCGTGTGGACCACCTGGTTCGCCACGTTGCGGTGGACGAACAGCTCGCCCGGCTGGCAGCCGGTGATGGTCTCGGCCGGCACGCGGCTGTCGGAGCAGCCGATCCACACGTACTCGGGGTCCTGGTTGTCCTTCAGCCGCGCGAAGTAGTCGGCGCGCTCGCCGGTGCGCTCGGCGACCCAGCGCTCGTTGTCGGCGAGCAGCCGCTTGTATCCGTCCATGCCCATGCCCATGCGGGGCGAGGGTAGCAGAACCGGCCACCGTCCCTGAAATAGGCCGGGTGTCGCGCCGTATGGGAGGACACAAGGAGAAACACCATGAAGAACCTCGCCATCGTCGCCTTCGCCCTCGCCCTGCAGATCGGTTTCCTCGCCCAGCTCGCCTCCCTGTAGCCCGCAGCCCGCCGCGGGCACGGCGGCGGCCCCCGCCGATGCGGTGACGCGGCACGGACGCCGCGGTAAGCTTCCCGCCCCATGCTCGCGCGCTGCGCCTTCTGCCAGAAGACCTTCGACACCGACCGATTCGGGGTGCAGCCCTGCCCCCACTGCGGCCAGCAGGTCCACCTCGCCGATCCGGCCGCGCCCGCGCCGACGCAGCCTCCGCCTCCGGCGGCCCCGCCCCCAGGTGCCTGGTCGGGCGGCCCGCCGCCCGGAGCACCCAACGCCCCCGGCGCGCCCTGGGCGGTGGGCGAGGCCGACGCGCCCTTCGCGCTGCGCTCGTCGCAGGGATTCCTCCAGACCTACGTCTCCACCTGGAAGCTCGCCTGCCTCCAGCCGGCCCAGTTCTTCCGCTCGGTGAAGATCGGCGCGCCCGGATCGGCGGTGCTCTTCGGGGTCATCGCCATGACGGTGGCGAGCTGGTTCCAGACGCTCTACGGCGCGATCATGGGCGCCGCCACCCGGGGCATGCTCGAGGAGGCGCTGAAGCAGGTGCCCCAGGGGGCCCAGTTCCAGGACACCTGGATGGTGCAGTGGATCTCCGGGGCCACCGTGGCCGGGACGCTGGTGCAGCTCGTCGCCGCGCCATTCATCTCCGCGGTCTGGATCCTCCTCTGGGCCGCCCTCTACCACGTCTGCCTGCTCGTGCTGGGGGCGGCCTCTCGCGGCTTCGAGGCCACCCTCACGGTGGTGGGCTACGCCTCCGGCGCGCTGCTCATCGGAGCCGCGCCGGTGCCCGGACTCGCGAACCTGGTGGGGGCGGTGTGGTTCGGGTTCGCCGCCGCCATCGGCTTCCGGGAGGCGCAGCGGACCACCAGCGGCAAGGCCTGGACCGCGCTCCTCCTGCCCTTCCTGGCCGTCTGCGCCTGCTGCTGCGCCGTCGGCTGGATGTTCGTCGCCGGCCTGTCCAGCCTGAAGGTCCACGGGGGATAGATGGCTCCGGACGGGCGCCTCCGTCGACGTCTCGGCATCCCCGAGGCCTTCGCGCTGGTCGCCGCGACCTCCTTCCTGGTCGCCCGCTTCGTCCCGGTCCTCGCCTTCCACTCCGAGTGTCCCTTCCGGGCGCTCACCGGGCTCCCCTGCGCCTCCTGCGGGATGACCCATGCGTTCGTGGCGCTGGCCCATGGCGACGTGGCCGGGGCCTGGTCGGCCAGCCCGCTCGGCGCGCTGCTCGCCGGCGGCGCCTGGCTCTACGCGATCCTCGACCTCGTCCGCGTGGCGGCGGGAGTTCCCTGGCCGCGCCTCTCCGAGCGGGCCTGGAGGGCCATGGCCGTGAGCGCCGTCGGCGCCGTCGCCATCAACTGGGGGTGGATGCTGCTGCGCGCGGTGACGGCATGACCGGCCAGCAGCGGATGGCCTGGGCGCTCGTCGGCGCGAGCTACCTGGCGGGCTCGATCCCCTTCGGGCTCCTGCTCGGGCGCCTCTTCGCGGGCGTCGACGTCCGGGCGACCGGCTCGGGGAACATCGGAGCCACCAACGTGGCCCGCACCGCCGGGCGACGCCTGGGAATCCTCACGCTGCTCCTCGACGCGACCAAGGGAGGGCTGGCGGTGGCGGATCACCGCCTGGCTGCTCGGGGTGCACCACGACTCCGGGTGGCCGGCCCTGGCGGGGCTCGCCGCCTTCCTCGGGCACGTGTTCCCGGTCTGGCTGGGCTTCCGGGGAGGGAAGGGCGTGGCCACCGCCTTCGGCGCCTTCGTCGTGCTCACGCCGTGGCTGGCCTTCGTCACCACGCTGGTCTTCGGCGCGACCTTCGCGTGGAAGAAGGTGGTCTCGGTGAGCTCGCTCGCCGCCTCGGCCGCCCTGGCCGTCGGCACGGCCGCCGTCCACGGGGTGACCGCCCCGGTCACCCGGGTGGCGCTCGTGGTGCTCGCGCTGATCGTCATCCGCCACCGCTCCAACATCCAGCGGATGCTGCGCGGCGAGGAGTCGCGCCTCGCCGCTAGACGTTCGGCATCGCGCTCATCTCGCCCGCCGGACGGATGAGCACCTGGCGCGGCTTCACGCCGTTCGGCGGGCCGACCACGCCCTCGCGCTCCATGCGCTCGACGATCTTGGCGGCCTTGTTGTAGCCGAGCCGCATCTCCCGCTGCAGCTTGGAGACCGAGACCTCCTCCATGCGGGAGACCAGCGCGAGCGCCTCGTCGTAGACCGGGTCGTCCTCGTCGTCGTCGCGCCGGGAGTCGCCCGAGCCGTCGCGGGCCTTCAGGATCGAGTCGTCGAAGACCGGGCGCCCCTGCTGCTTGAGGAACCCGACCACGCCGGCGATCTCCTCCTCGGAGACGAAGGCGCCCTGCACGCGGGTGACCGGCTGGGTGGCGGTGAGGACCAGCATGTCGCCGTCGCCGAGCAGCGCCTCGGCGCCGGGGCCGTTGATGATGGTGGTCGAGTCGTGCCGGGAGGCCAGCCGGAAGCTGATGCGGGCCGGGAAGTTGTTCTTGATCATCCCGGTGATGACGTCGGTGGAGGGGCGCTGGGTGGCCACGATGAGGTGGATGCCCGTGGCCCGGGCCTTCTGGGCCAGGCGGGCAAGCGAGATCTCCACCTCGCGCGGCGCGGTCATCATGAGGTCGGCGAGCTCGTCGATGACCACCACCATGTAGGGCAGCTTCTGGGGAGCCTTCTTCTCGCCGGGGACGGGAGCCCGGGTCGGGTCCTCGAAGAGGGGGACCTGCTCCTCGCGGGCCAGCCGCTCCGCGGCCTCCTCCTCCGTTTCACCTTCCGTCACGTCGACCACGAGCAGCTTCCTGGGCGGCGGCTCGTCCTGGTCGCCGAAGGTGCGCCCCTCGGCGCGGAGCTTCTCCACCTTGGCGTTGTAGGACTTGAGATCCTTCGAGCCGGTGTCGGCCAGGATCTGGGTGCGCCGCTCCATCTCGTCGACGGCCCACTGCAGGGCCCGGGCCGCCTTCTGCGGGTCGGTCACCACCGGGAGGAGCAGGTGCGGGATGTCCTCGTAGATGGAGAGCTCGGTCATCTTGGGGTCGACCATGATCATGCGCACCTGGTCCGGCGCGTGCCGGTAGAGGAGCGAGAGGATCATGGTGTTGAGACCCACCGACTTGCCGGCGCCGGTGGTGCCGGCGATGAGCAGGTGGGGCATCTTCTGGAGGTCCACGCAGTAGGGGATGCCCTCGATGTTCTTGCCCAGCGCGAGCGGCAGGAGGCCGGCCGCCCGGTCGAAGGCGTCGCACTCGATGACGTCGCGCAGGTAGACGGTGGCGCGGTCGCGGTTCGGCACCTCGATGCCCACCACGCCCTTGCCGGGGATGGGCGCGATGATGCGGATGCGCGTCGCCGAGAGCGCCATGGTGAGCTCCTTGTCGAGGTTCTCGATCCTCGAGAGCTTCACCCCCGCCACCGGCATGAACTCGTAGAGCGTCACCACCGGACCCGGCCGGATGTGCCGGATGGCGCCGTCGACGCCGTGCTGCCGCAGGGTCGAGACGATGATCTCGGCCACCTTCTGCATGCCCGCCTCGTCGAGCTCGCCCTTCGGCTGGTCGTGGCGCGTCAGCAGGCTGACCGAGGGGAGCTGGAAGACCTCGCCGGACTGCATGAAGGCGAACTCGGGCGCGTCCTTCGACTTCTTCTTCTTGCCGCGCTCCTGCATGGCCGCCGAGACCACGATCTCCGGGCGGGCCGGACCGGACTCGAGCGGCAGCGGGTCGGGGGTGGGCTCGGGCGGGACGGCCGCGACCACCAGCGGAAGCGGGGTGGGAACGGGCTCCTCGCCCTTCTCCTCCTTGCCGCGGCGGCGTCGCCGGGGAAGCTCGTCCTCCTCCTCGGAGGTCGCCCAGGCGGGTTCGTCGTCGAGCCGGCCGCGCTTCTTCTCGCGGACCAGCGCGCCGGCCATGGCGCGACCCTCCCGCTCCTCGCCGGAGGCGGCCTCGACGACGGCCGACGCCTCGAGCTCCTCCTCGCGGGCGCGCTCGGCGGCCTCCTCGGCGCGCATCTCGGCCACCGCGGCGCGGTGCCGGTCGATGGCGAGCGCGATCCGGTGGACGGACCAGCTCCAGGCGGACCGGATGGCGGCCCACGTGGCCCCCCAGACCTTCTGGACCTTCACGTCGGTGGCCACGATGAGCGCCACCACGGCGCCGGCTCCCACCACGAGCGCGGTGCCGACCGGGCCGATGAGCGTCTCGGCGCGGGTGCAGAGCAGTCGTCCCACGAACCCGCCCGGGGCGAAGCTCGCGAGCCCGCGGCCGGAGAGGAAGAGGTGGGCGAGGGTGGCGACCGATGCGGTGAGGACGGCGTAGGCGGCGGAGCCGACGAGGGTCACGCGGGGCGACTGCCCACGGAAGAGGGCGATGGCCGTGACCACGAGGGCGATCGGGAGGATCAGCGCCGAGAATCCGAGGACCTGGTAGAGGGCCCGGGCCACGTGGTGGCCCACCGGGCCGACCAGGTTCGACGCGGGCGCGACCCCGTGGGCGATGAGCTGGCCGTCGAGGGCCGAGAAGGTGACGAGCGCGATGGCGAGCGCGGTGCCGACCGCGAGGAGCGCCACGGCCAGGATGTCCCGCCCCATTCCCGTCTTCCCGGAGCCCCCGTCCCGGCCCGTCTCGGACTTCCGGTTGCCCTTCTGCTTTCCCATGGATCCTCGGCGATATCGCGGGTGTGGGGGCGCGAACGGCCCCGCAGCCGACGATATCGTCGGAGGGAGAAGGGTCAATTTTTCCGCCGGGATCGGTGGCTTGCGCGGGTCCGTGCATCGGGGCTACCTTGGTTGGTCTCCCATGGACGTCCGCTGCGAGCGCTGCCGGGCAAGCTACGTCGTCGACGACGCCCGGGTACCCGAGGCGGGCGTGAAGGTGGCCTGCACCCAGTGCGGCCACGGCTTCCAGCTTCGGAAGAAGGTCCTGGCGGTCGCCGTGCCCCTGAAGAAGGGGGACGGGGACGTTCCGCTTCCGGTGACCGACCTCGCTCCCGCCGACGGCAACGTCGGCCACCCGGGGGAGGGAGCCGACCGGGGCGACTGGCGGCTCCGGCAGGCGTCGGGAGCGGTCTTCCCGTTCCGCGAGCTCTCCACCCTGCAGCGCTGGATCGTGGAGCGGAAGGCCTCCCGGGACGACCAGGTCTCCCCGGGCGGGGATGCGGAGGCCTGGCGCCGGCTGGGCGACGTCCCCGAGCTCCGGAGCTTCTTCTCGCTGGTGGAGAAGGCCAGCCGGGGGGCGGAGACCCCGCCGGGGCGTCCAGCACCGGAACCCCGCCTGACGCCCGGGACGGAAGACCCGGCCTGGACGAACGACCCGGCCGCGCCACCCCGCAGGACCACCCGCCCCCAGGCGCCGGCCCCGAGGCCCAAGCGCCGCGTGGTCTGGGTGGCGCTGCTCGCGCTGGGGCTCCTCGGTGTCGCGGCGGGCACCGTCTACCTGCGGCGAAAGGCCGAGGCCGACGCCGTGGCGCAGGCCATCGCTCCCCCGCCCCCGCCGGTGGCTGTCGCGGTCGCCCCGAAGCCCGTGGAGGCGAAGCCGGTCGAGCCCACCAGGGACCCCGAGCCGGCCAAGGCGCCGTCCACCGAGCCCGTCCCGGAGAAGCCCGAGGACCCGATGCCGGCCGCGGCGCCGATCGCCGAGGCCCAGCCAGCGCCGAAGGAGGCCGATCCACCGCCCAAGGGGGCCGTCCGGACGTCCCCGCGCGACGAGGCCGCCGCCGCGCTCCGGACCGCCCTGGCCCAGGCCCGGGAGCAGCGGGATCGGGGAAGGTGCGAGGCGGCGCTCGACCTCTACGGCCGGGCGCTCGCCATCGACGGGCGCAACGCCGCGGCCCTGGCCGGACGCGGAGCGTGTTATCTGGATCTCTCGCGGTACGCTCAGGCGGAGGCCAGCTTCGAGGAGGCCCTCGAGTCCGACCCCCGCCACGCCGAGGCGCTCTTCGGCCTGGCGGAGACCTACCGCTACATGGGAAGGAACGCCGAAGCAGTGGCCGGGTACGAAAGATTCCTGTCCGTTCGGCCCACCGGAGACGACGCCGCCGCGGCGCGGCGGCTCATCAGCCAGCTCAAGGAGTGAAAGAAATGTCCGAGACCGTGAAGCCCTCCCAGACCGAGGACGACTACTTCGCGAAGGAGGACGCCGAGAAGAAGCGGAAGCTCGCGCTCAAGGTCAGCCACGACATGGCGGCGGACGAGGCCCGGCGACTCAAGGAACTGCACCGGGGCCACTGCCCCAACTGCGGCCAGCAGATGCACGAGGTGAAGCTCCGCACCGTCCCGGTCGACGTCTGCTTCGCCTGCAACGGGATCTTCCTCGAGGCCTCCGAGATCGAGACCTTCCAGCGCCAGATCAACGAGGGGCGCCGCGGCGTGGTGGCGGCCATCCTCAACTGGCTGAAGCCCGAGTCGGGCCAGAAGTAGGGCGGATGGCGCTGTCCACCGAAGAGGTCCGGCGCATCGCGGCGCTGGCCAGGCTCCGGCTCTCCCCCGAGGAGGAGACCCGCCTCGCCGGGGAGCTCTCGGCCATCCTGGACTACGTCCGGCAGCTCGAGGAGCTCGACGTGTCGGGCGTCGAGCCCATGACCCACGCGCTGGCCGCGGGGGAGACCCCCTTCCGCGAGGACCGGGTGCTCCCCGGTCTCTCGCCGGAGGAGGCGCTCGCCAACGCGCCGGCCCGCTCCGGGACCTGCTTCCAGGTCCCCCGGATCATCGAGTGAGCGCGCCCGGCATCCTCGACCGGTCGCTCACCGACCTGGCGCAGGCGCTCTCGCGGCGCGAGGTCTCCTCCGAGGAGATCACCTCCGCCTGCCTCTCCCGCATCGAGGCCACCGACGGGAGGCTGCACGCCTTCCTGCGGGTCGCGCCGGAGCGGAGCATCGGCGAGGCGCGGGCGTCCGACGCGCGTCGCGCCCGGGGCGAGGCGCGCTCGCGGCTCGACGGCGTGCCCATCGCGCTGAAGGACATCTTCCTCACGAAGGGGCTCGAGACCACCTGCGGCTCGCGCATCCTCGAGGGGTTCATCCCTCCCTTCGACGCCACGGTGGTGGAGCGGCTCGAGGCGGCCGGCGCCGTCGTGGTGGGCAAGCTCAACATGGACGAGTTCGCCATGGGCTCGTCCAACGAGAACAGCGCCTTCGGCCCCTGCCGGAACCCCTGGGACCTGGACCGCACGCCCGGGGGCTCGTCGGGCGGCAGCGCGGCCGCGGTGGCCGCCCGGCAGGTCTTCGGGGCCTTCGGGACCGACACCGGTGGCTCGATCCGGCAGCCCGCCTCGCTCTGCGGCGTCGTGGGCGTGAAGCCCACCTACGGCCGGGTCTCCCGCTACGGCGTCATCGCCTTCGCGAGCTCGCTCGACCAGGTCGGCCCCATCGCCCGCACCGTCCCCGACGCGGCCGCGCTGCTCGGGGTGGTGGCCGGACACGACCCGCGCGACCAGACCTCCTCCACGCTTCCGGTGCCCGACTACCTGGCCGGCCTCGAGGAGGGCGCGCGCGGCCTGCGCATCGGCGTCCCGCGCGAGTGGTTCCAGGGCGGCTCGGAGGCCGGGGTGGAACGGCGCGTGCGCGAGGCGCTCTCCGCCTACGAGGCCATGGGCGCGACCCTGGTCGACGTCGAGCTCCCTCACTCGAAGTATGGGGTGGCGGCCTACTACCTGGTGGCGCCCGCCGAGGCCTCCTCCAACCTGGCCCGCTACGACGGCGTGCGGTTCGGCCTGCGCGCCCCGGCCCGCGCGCTCGGCGACATGTACGGCGAGACCCGCGACCAGGGCTTCGGGGCCGAGCCCAAGCGGCGCATCATGCTCGGCACCTACGCGCTCTCGGCCGGCTACTACGACGCCTACTACCTGCGGGCGCAGAAGGTCCGCACGCTGGTGCGGCGCGACTTCGACCGGGCCTTCGAGCGCTGCGACCTGGTGGCCGGCCCGGTCTCGCCCACGGTGGCCTTCCGGCTCGGCGAGAAGCTGGCCGATCCGCTGCAGATGTACCTGGCCGACGTCTTCACCATCTCCGCCAACCTGGCGGCGCTGCCCGGGCTCTCGGTGCCGGCCGGTCTTCACCCGGAGTCGATGCTGCCGATCGGGCTCCAGCTGGTGGGGCGTCCCTTCGACGAGCCGACCCTGCTGCGGGCGGCCCGCGCGCTGGAGCGCGAGATGGGCCCGTCCCCCGCGCCGGAGGCCATCGGATGAGCGCGCCCACCCGCAAGGTCGCGGTGGTGGTCTGGGGCGCCATGGTGGCCTCGCCCGTGCTCTTCGCCGCGATGACCCTGGTCGTGGTGGCGCCGCGCGACCTGCGCTCGCCGGAGCTCTCGGGCCTCTTCTTCTGGATGGCGGGGGCCGTGGTGGGGATCGGGGTGGCCCTCTCCCGCCTCCTGCCGCTGCGCATCCTCCCGCGCGACCAGCGTCCGCGCGACACGCTCGCCTTCACGCGGCTGGTGGTGGCCTGGGCCATCCTGGAGGGAGCGGCCATGTTCCCGCTGGTCGCCGAGCTGGTGACCGGGGACCCCTTCCTCTACCTGCTCTGCGCCGTGGCGGTGGCGGCGCAGGTCTCCCTCTTCCCCTCGGAGGAGCGCTGGGCGGCCTACGCGGTGCAGCCGCTCCCCAGCGGCGACTCCGGCCGGATGGTGCGATAGTGGTCAAGGACTGGCAGCTCGTCGTCGGCCTCGAGGTCCACGCCCAGCTCCTCACCCGGAGCAAGATCTTCTGCGGCTGCCCGACCACCTTCGGCGCCGAGCCCAACACCCACGTCTGCCCGGTCTGCCTGGCCATGCCGGGCGTCCTCCCCGCGCTCAACCGGCAGGTGGTCGAGTTCGCCGTGCGCACCGGGCTCGCGCTGGGCTGCGCCATCCAGGAGAAGAGCGTCTTCGCGCGGAAGAACTACTTCTACCCGGACCTCCCCAAGGGCTACCAGGTGAGCCAGTACGAGCTGCCCATCTGCCTGGGCGGCGGCGTCGACTTCACGCTCGACGGCGCCGACCGGCGGGTGCGCCTCACCCGCATCCACATGGAGGAGGACGCGGGGAAGAGCCTGCACGGCGTGGCCGCCGACGGCTCCTCGGGCGTGGATCTCAACCGCGCGGGCGTCCCGCTCCTCGAGATCGTGAGCGAGCCCGACATCCGCTCCATCGACGAGGCGGTCGAGTACCTCAAGGCGCTGCGCGCCGTCCTCATGTACCTGGGAGTGAACGACGGCAACCTCGAGGAGGGCTCGTTCCGCTGCGACGCCAACGTCTCGGTCATGCCCGTCGGCACCACCGTCCTCGGCACCCGCTGCGAGCTGAAGAACATGAACTCCTTCCGCTTCCTCCGGCAGGCCATCGAGTACGAGATGCGCCGCCAGGTCGAGATCCTGGAGGGCGGCGGGAAGATCGTGCAGGAGACCCGCCTCTTCGACCCGCAGCGCGGGGAGACCCGCTCGATGCGCTCGAAGGAGGAGGCCCACGACTACCGCTACTTCCCCGAGCCCGACCTTCCGCCGGTCCGGGTGCCCGCCTCCTGGGTCGAGGAGGTGCGCCGGACCCTCCCCGAGCTCCCCCGGGCGCGCGCCGCCCGCTACCAGGGCGAGCTCGGGCTCTCCGCGTACGACGCCGCCGTGCTCACCGCCGACCGGGGGACGGCCCAGTTCTTCGACGCGACGCTCGCCGCGCGCGGGGGAGGCGCCGACGCGGCCAAGCGGATCGCCAACCTGATCAACGGGGAGGTGGCCCGGGTCGCCAACGAGAGCGGGGTCGCTCCGGAGGCGGGGAAGCTCACGCCGGCCTCCCTCGCCGGCGTGGTCCGCCTCGCCGAGACCGGAGTCATCGGCGGCCCGGGCGTTCGGCAGGTGATCGAGGAGCTCTTCCGGGACGGGGGCGATCCCGACGCGGTGGTCGCGGCGCGGGGCCTCGCCCAGGTGTCGGACGAATCGGCGGTGGAGGCGGCCGTCGACGCGGTGATCGCCCAGAGCCCGGCCGAGGTGGAGCGCTACCGGGCCGGCAACCAGAAGCTCATCGGCTTCCTGGTCGGACAGGTGATGAAGGCCATGAAGGGCAAGGGGAACCCGGCGGTGGTGAACGCGGTGCTCAAGAAGAAGCTCGAAGGCGGAAGCTGATGGCCTGGGCGGGATGGGGCGCGGGGCCGGCCGGTGCGGGGTCCGCCGGGGGCCCGAGCCGGTGGTTCCTCGTGGTGCTGCTCGTCCTCTCGGCGGTGGTGGCCGGCGTGCTGCTCCGCGACCGGCACTGGCTCGAGGGCAGCCTGGCCGCGGCCGGGGCCCTCTACTTCGGCCTGCGCGCCTCCGGGCGGCTGGGGCGGAGGGGAGGCGATCGCTCGTGACGGAACGTGAAGTGCTGCGCCCGGTGCTCTACGACGACCGGAGGGACGAGGTCCGGCTCCTCGACCAGCGGCTTCTCCCCGGCGAGGAGACCTGGCTCGCCCTCGCCACCGCCGACGAGGTCGCCGAGGCCATCCGCACGCTGGCGGTGCGGGGGGCGCCGGCCATCGGGGTGGCGGCCGCCTACGGGCTCGCGGTCGAGGCCCGGCGCGGCGCCACGCCGGAGCGCCTGCGGGCGGCGGCGGAGCTGCTCGCCCGGGCGCGCCCCACCGCGGTGAACCTGGAATGGGCGGTGCGGCGCATGTCGCTCCGGATCGGCGACACCGCGGCGGCCATCCTGGCCGAGGCCCACGCCATCCGCGACGAGGACGAGGCCTCCTGCCGGCGCATCGGCGCCCTGGGAGCGCCCCTCCTGCCCCCCGAGGCCCGCGTCCTCACCCACTGCAACGCCGGCGCCCTCGCCACGGCGGCCTACGGCACCGCGCTCGGGATCGTGCGGGCCGCGAGGGAGGCGGGGCGGCTCGAGCACGTCTACGCCGACGAGACCCGCCCCTTCTTCCAGGGGGCGCGCCTCACCGCCTGGGAACTCCACCGGGACGGCATCCCCGTCACCATCCTCACCGACGGGATGGCCGGCTGGCTCATGGCCCGCGGGGAGATCTCCTGCGTGGTGGTGGGGGCCGACCGCATCGCCGGCAACGGCGACGTGGCCAACAAGATCGGCACCTACGGCCTCGCCGTGCTGGCCCGCCACCACGCCATCCCGTTCTACGTGGCGGCGCCCTGGAGCACGTTCGACCCCTCGCTCCCCACCGGCGCCGGCATCCCCATCGAGGAGCGCGACTCCGACGAGGTGGTGCGCATCTTCGGTCGCCTCGTGGCGCCGGAGGGCGTGCCGGCCCGCTACCCGGCCTTCGACGTCACCCCCGCCGGTCTCGTCACGGCCATCGTCACCGAGCGGGGCGTGCTCCGGGCTCCCTACGGCCCGGCCATCGAGGCGCTCGTCGGTTAGGAGACCGTCCGTGCCCACGGACGGAGATCCCCGACGCCGCGTCACCCGCCTGCCCGGATCGGGGCGGGAGATCCTGTCGATCGGGCTCCGCACCGCGCCGCTGCGGGACCTCTACCACTCGCTCCTCACCGCGACCTGGTCCCGGTTCTTCGGGATCGTGCTCGTCGCCTACATGGGCGCGAACCTGCTCTTCGCGCTCGCCTACCTCTCCATCGGGGACGGGATCGAGCAGGCGCGCCGGGGGAGCTTCGCGGACGCCTTCTTCTTCAGCGTGCAGACCATGGCCACCATCGGCTACGGCAAGATGGCGCCGAACGGGCTCGCCGCGAACCTGCTCGTCACCTTCGAGGCGCTCGTCGGCCTGCTCGGCCTCGCGCTCGTGACCGGCCTCGTCTTCGCCAAGTTCTCGCGCCCCACCGCGCGGGTCGTCTTCAGCCGGAACGCCGTCATCACCCGCTTCGACGGGGTGCCCTCGCTGCTCGTCCGGATGGCGAACGAGCGCGGAAACCAGATCGCCGAGGCCCAGGCCCACCTGGTGCTGCTGCGCACCGAGCGCACGCCCGAGGGGGAGGAGGTCCGGCGCATGATCGACCTCCGGCTCGTGCGCGGCCAGTCGGCCTTCTTCGCCTTCACCTGGCTCATCGTCCACCCCATCACGAGGGAGAGCCCGCTCTTCGGCGAGACCCCGGAGAGCCTGCGCGCGAAGGACGTGGACCTCGTCGCCTCCATGACCGGGCTCGACGAGACGCTGTCCCAGTCGGTGCACGCCCGCCACGCCTGGACCACCGAGCAGATCCTCTGGGGCCACCGCTTCGCCGACGTCCTCGTGAACGGCGCCGACGGACGGCGCACCATCGACTACCGGAAGTTCCACGAGGTCGAGCCCGACGGCTCGGGGTAGGGGAAGCGGGCTACCGTCCCAGGAACCGCTCCACCGCCGGGAAGAACACCTCGGGGTTCTCGCAGAAGGGCCAGTGGCCGGCGCCCGGGACGGTGAGCATCTCGCCCCGGGAGAGCCCGGAGAGCCACTCCTGCTCGGCCTCCGGCGGCCCCCGGTCGGTCTCCCCCCAGACGAGCAGCACCGGGACGTCGAGCGCGGGGAGGCGCGGACGCCAGTCCCAGTCGCCGAGCGACGGGTAGACCCGGTCGAGCCAGTCGGGGATCCACTTCTCCGGGAACTCGTTGGGCAGGTCGCAGGCGTCGAGCGGGACGAGGTCGACGTTGCCCTTGTGGGCCACCTGCTGGGGCAGGAGGTAGTGGCGCATCCACTCCCGGGCGTAGGTGCGGGGGTCGGTGCGGTGCACCTTCCCGGCGCGCAGCGCGCCCAGCCGCGTGGAGCCCGGCGGCCGGATCATCTCGCCCAGGCTGGGCAGTTCCGAGTCGTGCCAGGGAACCCGCCGCGCCGCGAAGGCGCCCACCAGGACGAGCCCGCTGACCGTGTCCGGGTGCTCGAGCGCGTGCAGCAGCGCCACCGCCGAGGCGTAGGAGTGGCCGATCACCGTGGGGCGCTCGAGCGCGAGGTGGCGCCGCAGCGCCTCCAGGTCGGCGACGTCGAAGCCCACCCCGAGCCGGCTCTTGTCCTCCACCGCCGAGGAGAGCCCGCGGCCGCGGAGGTCGTAGGAGACGATCCGGCGGCCGGCCTGGAGGGGGCGCAGCGGTCCGGCCACCCAGGAGCCGTTGGGGACGACGAGCACCGGCCCTGCAGATCCACGGACCGCATAGTGGATCCGGATGCCCGGCTCGACCTCCAAGGTTCCCTGCTGCAAGCGCCGCCAACCTCCTGGGTTCGCTACGGTAGCCAAATTCCCGACAAACGCCACGGCCGCATGAGGGTAACCTCCGGGTTTCCTTGACAGGACTGGGGGGGCGATCGTATAGAACCGCCCTTCCGGAGGCTTAGGCCCCGTAGCGCGAACTCGCGCCGGGGGAGAAACCCGAGAGCATTCCGTTGGTTTTTCACGAAGGAGCGGCTCGATGTATGCGGTGATCCAGACCGGCGGCAAGCAGTATCGCGTTTCCAAGGGGGACAAGCTCCGCGTGGAGCTCCTCGAAGGCGACGTTGGCAAGAAGCTCTCCTTCGACGCGCTGCTCGTCGGCGGCGAGGGCGAGGCCAAGGTGGGCAAGCCCACCGTGTCCGGCGCGGCCGTCCAGGGCGAGATCGTCGCCCAGGGACGTCACGCCAAGGTGGTCCACTTCCGCAAGAAGAAGGAAGGCTGGACCAAGAAGCGCGGCCACCGGCAGCCGTACACCGAGGTCGTCATCACCGAGGTTCGCGGCTAGTCCGCCCCGACGGAAAGGAAGCAAGCAATGGCTCACAAAAAGGGACAGGGCTCCAGCCGCAACGGCCGTGACTCCGCCGGGCAGCGCCGCGGCGTGAAGATCTACGGGTCCGAGAACGTCATCGCCGGCAACATCCTGGTCCGCCAGGTCGGCACGCTCTTCCACCCCGGCCAGAACGTCGGGATGGGCAAGGACTACACGCTGTTCGCCAAGGTGGACGGCACCGTGAAGTACGAGAAGACGCGCGGCGATCGCCGCGTGGTGAATATCCTGCCGAAGGCCTGAGTTCCGGCCCACGCTGGATGGCGCGAGCGCCGCGGAGCCCTCTGGCCCGCGGCGTTCGTCGTATTGGAGGCCACGTGAAGTTCGTCGACGAGGTCCGGATCAAGGTCGCCTCCGGCGACGGAGGCAACGGCGCCGTGGCCTGGCGTCGCGAGAAGTTCATTCCCCGCGGCGGCCCGGCGGGCGGGGACGGCGGCTGGGGCGGCGACGTGATCCTGGTCGTCGATCCGCAGATGAACACCCTGCTCGACTACCGCTACATCCGGGAGCACCGGGCGAAGAGCGGCGAGCACGGGCGCGGCTCCGACCAGAACGGCCTCTCCCAGCCGGCGCTCGAGCTCCGCGTGCCCCCGGGCACGCTGGTGAAGGATGCCGCCACCGGCGAGGTCCTCGCCGACATGGGCGACGAATGCCCCCGCTTCGTGGTCTGCAAGGGCGGCCACGGCGGCCTCGGCAACATGAACTTCGCCACCTCCACCAACCAGGCGCCGCGCTTCGCGCAGCCCGGGACCAAGGGGGAGGAGAAGGAGCTGCAGCTCGAGCTGAAGCTGCTCGCCGACGTGGGCATCGTGGGCTACCCGAACGCCGGCAAGTCCACCCTCATCAGCCGCATCTCGCGGGCCCGCCCCAAGATCGCCGACTACCCCTTCACCACCCTCACGCCCAACCTGGGCGTGGTGGGCTGGCGCGGCAAGAGCTTCGTCGTCGCCGACGTTCCCGGCCTGATCGAGGGGGCGCACGCCGGAGCCGGCCTCGGGCACCAGTTCCTGCGCCACCTGGAACGCACCAAGGTGCTCGTGCACCTCGTCGACCCGCTGGCGCCGGGCGAGGGGCGCGGGCCGCGCGCCGACCTCGACGCCATCGACCGGGAGCTGGCCCTCTACTCGAAGGAGCTCGCCCGGAAGCCCCAGGTCATCGCGGTGACCAAGATGGACGTGCCCGAGGCGAAGGAGAAGCTCGCCGAGCTGAAGAAGAGCTTCGCCCGGCGCAAGAAGAAGCCCACCATCCTGGCCATCTCGGCGGTCACCGGCGAGGGGATCGACCCCCTGCTCGACGCGGTGGCCAAGGCGCTGCGCGGGGAGGAGCCCGGCAAGGAGCGGCTGGCCAAGAAGAAGGTGGGGAAGCCCCGGAGCAAGGCGGCGCGGTGAGCGACTACCTCCTCCCGGAGCGCAAGGCGCGCATCGACGAGGTCGTCTCGCGCCGGACCCGGACGCTCACGGTGGTGATGGAGGCGTTCTGCGATCCGCAGAACGTGAATGCCGTCCTGCGCACCTGCGACTCCTTCGGCGTGCAGGACGTGCACGTGGTCGAGGGGCCCATGAAGGGCTGGGACCGCAACAAGAAGATCTCGCAGAACGCCGACAAGTGGCTCGACGTGACCCGCTGGACCTCGACGCGGGAGTGCCTCGCGGCGCTCAAGGCGCGGGGCTTCGCGATCCACGTCACCTGGCTGGGGGAGGGGTCGGTGGGGCTCTCCGAGCTCGACTTCGCCGGACCGGTGGCGCTGGTCTTCGGCAACGAGAGCCGGGGCGTCTCCGACGACGCGCTGGCCATGGCCGACGCCCGCTTCGCCATTCCCATGCGCGGGTTCTCCCAGTCCCTCAACGTGTCGGTGGCCGCCGCGGTCAGCCTGGCCCGCGCCATCGACCGGCGCGAGGCGCAGCGGGGGAGCCACGGCGACCTGCCGGAGGTGGATGCCGAGGCGCTGCGCCAGCGCTTCTACGTGCTGGCCGTGAAGCAGCGGTCGCGCATCGCCAAGGCCGAGGCGGTCGCCGATCGCCGGGCGCGCCACCGGCGCTGATCCAGGACCCTTTCCCGTGCCGTCGCGGGGCCCTCCGGGCCGCCGTGGATTCCCCTTGTCCGGTCCATGTCAGGTATGATAATAGGAATCGTTCTCAACATCGAAGGAGTCCGCACCCCCCATGAACCGACTTCTCCTCCCGTTCCTGCTCGCCACCCTCGCCCTCCCGGCCCTGGCCGAGGAGGCCCCCGCGGCGGTCGCGCCCGCGCCCCCGGCATCGCCCGCCGGCTCCCCCGACGACCGCCCCGCCACCCAGGCCGAGGTCAAGGCGCTCGCCGAGGAGGTCCGCCGCCTGAAGCTCGAGATGTCGGTCCCGGACGTGGTCCAGTTCGGCTCCTACGCCGGCATGGGCATGGGCGCCTCCAAGGTGCACTTCCAGCCGAAGGGGCTCTCCATCGGCGGCTACGGCGAGTTCGTCTACACGAACTACTCCGACGACCGCACCGACGTCGCCGAGATCCTGCGCCTCGTCCTCTACGTCGGCTACCGCTTCAACGAGCGGATCGTCTTCAACTCCGAGATCGAGTTCGAGCACGGCGCCAAGGAGATCGGCATCGAGCTCGCCTACTTCGACTTCACGCTCCTCGACCAGCTGACGCTCCGGGTGGGCAACGTGCTCGTTCCGGTGGGCTTCCTCAACGAGAACCACGAGCCCATCTTCTTCTACGGCGTCTACCGGCCCCTGGTGGACCGCTTCGTCATCCCGACCACCTGGAACCAGAACGGGCTGGGCATCTACGGCGACCTGGGGCCGGTCCGGTACAAGGCCTACCTCCTCACCGGGCTCGACGCCTTCGGCGACGAGGCGCTCCAGGCCGGGACCTGGGTGCGCAACGCCCGCACCGGCGCCTTCGGGCCGGCCAAGACCTGGGCGGGAGTGGCCAGCCTGACCGCCGACGTGGGGCCGGCCACCTTCGGCGGGAGCTTCTACGGTGGCGACGCCGGGCAGGGCTACCGGGACGCTCAACGGGGCGCTCGTCTCCCCGACCGTGCTCATCGGCGAGGTCCACGCCCTGGTGGCCTGGAAGGGGTTCACGGCCCGCGGGATCGTGGCCTGGGGCTCCCTGTCCCAGTCGGCCGCGGTCTCCGAGGCGCTGCTCAAGGCTCCCGACCAGTACATCGGCAGCCGCGCCTGGGGTGGCTACGTCGACGCCGGCTTCGACGTGCTCACCCTGGTCGGCTCGTCCATGTCGCTCTCGCCCTGGCTGCGCTTCGAGGCGCTCAACACCCAGGCCGCCGTCGAGGGGCTCGGGGTGCTCAACCCGGAGTTCGACCGGCGGGTCATCACCACCGGGATCGACTTCAAGCCCATTCCCCAGGTCGTCGTGAAGGCGGACTGGCAGCAGATCACGACCATGGCGTCGCAGACCCTGCAGCAGTGGGACCTGGGCGTGGGCTTCGTCTACTAGGAACGCCGATGCGCCGGGAACTCCTCATCCGTCGCCCTCGTCGCCTGGAGCGGCGCCGCCCGGGCCGCCCCTCCGGACGCGCTGCGCGCTGCCTTCCCGGACGCGGAGCGCTTCGACGCCACCGACGTCCTCCTCTCCGACGAGATGGCGAAGCGGCTCGACGACCTGGCCCGCTCGCGCATCCCGGAGCGGATGGTGACCTTCTACGCGGCCCGCCGCGGCGACGCCGTCCAGGGCTACGCGGTGCTGCAGAGCCACGTGGTGCGCACCAAGCGGGAGACCCTGCTCCTCGCCTTCGAGCCCGACGGGAGGATCCGGCGGATCGTGGTGCTCTCGTTCCTCGAGCCCCCCGAGTACAAGCCGTCCGAGCGCTGGCTCGGGCAGTTCACCGGCAAGGGAACGGCCGACCGCCTGGCGGTGGGCGACGACCTCGCCCCCATCTCCGGCTCGACGCTCTCCGCGCGCGGCGTGGCCGAGCAGTCGCGCTGGCTGCTCCAGGCGCTCCAGATGGCGCGGAAGGAGAGGAGGGTGCCGTGAGGTTCCTCGTGCAGCCCAACCCGGCGGTGCTCGATCGGGCCCGGCCGCCGGTGCGGGCCTTCCTGGCGTTCGCCGCGCTCCTGCTCGTCGGCTGGGCGGCCTCGCGGGCCGCCCACGGGGCGCTCACCCCCGAGGGGCTCGCCCGCATCCTCGAGCCGTCCCCCGGCGAGCGGTTCGGTCCGCTGGCGCTCTGGGAGGAGGTCCACCAGGGAGCCTTCCTCTACGGCTTCCTGCTGCTCACGGTGGGCTCGCTGCTCGTCGTCTCCCCGGTGGCGCCGGCCCTCCGGAACGCGCTCGTCGGCCTGGCCACGGCGGCGGCGCTCGTCGACCTGCTCGCACCCTTCCTTCCCGTGGCCTGGCCCGGCTTCCCGGGCTGGGCGGAGCTGCGGATCGGCGCCTTCGCCCTGGCCATGGCGACGCTCCTCGCCGCGGTCGTCGTCGCCTGGGCCACCTTCGGCCGCGATGCGAGGCGCACCGGTGGTTGATCCCCGCGTCGGCCGGTTCTCGGGACCCATCGCGGCCTTCGCGGCCATGGTCGCCATCGTCATGGCCACCGGCGCGGTGCTCTTCGCCCGCAAGATCGGCTTCGACGGCGGCCACGTGCAGGCCTTCTACCTGGGCTCGGAGGCCACCTTCGCGCCACCGCGCTCCCTCGCCGGCCTGCTCGAGGTGGCGGTCCCGCACCTGCTCGCCGTGCCGCTCCTGCTCTTCGTGACGCTCCACCTCGTGGCCTTCGCCCTCGGGGCCCGGCGGCGCCCCTTCGCCCTGCTCGCCGGGATCACCTGGGGCTGCGCCATGGTGGGGATCGGCGCCGGGTTCGCCATCCGCTTCGCCTGGCCGGCCCTCGCTCCCCTCAAGGTGGTGGCCTTCGTGGGGCTCGAGGCCACCATGCTCGCGTGGCTCCTGCTGCTCGCGGCGGCGATCCTGCCTCCCTCCCGCCGGGAGTCGCGGGCCGGCGGCCTCACGGCGTCGGAGGCCGCACCACCTCGAGCAGCCCGCTGGTAGCGACCACGCGGTTCGCCGAGGTCACGATCACCGCGGAGGCTCCCTGGCGCGCGGCGAGCTCGAGCCCGTCCTCCCCTCCCAGCACGAAGACGGCCTTCCCCAGGATCTCCGCCTCGAGGGCGCTCCGCGCCAGCACGGTCACCTGGCGGCTCGCCTCCGCCGGTCGGCAGGTGCGCGGGTCGACGACGTGGTGGTAGCGCCTTCCGTCCACGACGAAGAATCGCTCCGAGTCGCCGCTCGTGGAGAAGGCCGCGTCGGAGACCTCGACCCAGGCGAAGGGCTCGCCGGGGGCGCCGCGCGGGTCGCGCACCCCCAGGCGCCAGGGACGCCCGCCGCGGGTCCCCGCCGCGTAGAGGTCGCCGCCCGCCTGGACGGTGAAATCCCGGAACCCCCGGCGTCGCAGCTCGGCGACGGCCCGGTCGACGGCCCACCCCTTCGCGAGTCCACCCAGCCCCACCTGCATCCCGGCGCGACGGAGCCGGGCGCCGCACGGGGCGTCCGATCCGGGCGTGGCGAGCGGCTCGATCTCGAGGTCGCGCCAGGAGACGAGGGGACAGGCGGCGGCCACCTCCGCGTCGGACGGGACCCGCGGCGGCTCCCCGTCGCCGAAGCGCCATGTCCCCCGCAGCGCCGCCCAGGTGGGGTCGAAGAGCCCGCCGGTCCGCTCGGCCCCGTCCCGCCCGGCCCGCAGGACCTGGCAGAGATCGCCGGGCAGGGGAACCAGGCGCCCGGAGCCGGCGGAGGCGTTGAGCGCGGAGAGCGGCGATCCGGGGCGCCACTCGTTCATCACCTCGTCCACCCGCGAGAAGACGGCGAACGCCGCGTCGACCGCCGCCGCCAGATCGGCGCCGGGCGGCACCGCCACGGTGACGGTCACCAGCGTGGACATGGCCGGGCGCGTCTCGGAGTGGAGGGCCACCTCCCCGGCGGGAGCGGGGGGCAGCGACGCGCAGGCCGAGGCGAGGAGCGTGGTGGCGAGGAGGAAGCGGATCACGGCCGCTTTCCTAGGGCGGACCCTGGGGTCGCGCAGTACCATCGCCCTCGTCGACATGAGCGAGCCCACCCATCTGGAGCACGCGGTCCTGCACGCGCTGCTCGACGGCGACCACCCGGTGCTCGAGGCCCTGCGCGACCAGCTTCGCGGCCTCTCCGTGGCCCACCGCATGGTCACGCCGACCACCTTCTCCACCGTCTTCCGCCCGGGCCGCGGCGCTGTGCGCGCCCCCGTCGTCGCGCCCCGGGTGGTGCTCGACGATGTCCACGCCGACGTTCCCGGGCTGCCGGGCGGCGCGGCCTTCGCCCTCTTCGTGGACGACGGATGGCTCTCGCGGCTCGAGGGATCGACCTTCGACCGGGAGTCCTGGCCCGGCGACCTGGCCGGCTTCACCCTCCACCTCGACGATCCGGAGAGGGACCTCTCCGATCTCGATCCGCCCGGCGCCTAGGATTCGGGCGTCCGATCGACGGTCACCACCGAGGCCCCCGGGGCGGGCCGGGCCCGGCGCTGGACGATCCAGCTCGGCCGGCCCCGCAGCTGCTCCAGGATGATGAGCTGGTAGTGCCCCACGATGCCCAGGGCCACCAGGATGCAGCCGCCCAGGAAGAAGATCGCGGTGATGATGTCGGTGAAGCCGGGGACGACGTCGTCCCAGTAGAGGAGCTTCCTCACGATGTGGCCCGTGCCCGAGAGGAAGGAGGTCACGGCCAGGATGAGGCCGATGTAGTAGACGCCCTTGAGCGGCGCGGCGCTGTGGTGGAAGAGCGCCTTCTCGGCGAGCCGCATCGAGCTCCAGAAGCTGTAGGTGGCCGTGCCGTGGAGGCGGGCCGGCTCGTCGAACTCGAGCTGCACCTGGCGGAAGCCGAGCCCGGGGACGAGCCCGCGCAGGAGCTTCTGGCGCTCGGGGATGTGCAGGATCACCTCGACCACCTGGCGGGAGAGGAGCCGGAAGTCGGAGGCGTTGGGGACCAGCCGGGTGTCGGAGATGCGGTTGAAGATCCGGTAGAACCAGAGCGAGAAGAACCCCTTGGATCCCGACGTCGGATCGGCGCGGACCATCTGGACCACGTCGGCGCCGCGATCGAACTCGAGCAGCATCCGCGGCAGCTCCTCGGGCGGGTGCTGGAGGTCGCCGTCCAGGGTGACGACCACGTCCCCCTCCGCGTGTGCGAGGCCGGCCGCGATGGCGGCCTGGTGGCCGAAGTTGCGGCTGAGCTGGAGGTAGCCGACCGGCTCCCCGGCGGCCCGTAGCTCCTCGATGCGCGCCAGCGTCCCGTCGCTCGACCCGTCGTCCACGAACAGGATCTCGGTGGCCCAGCGCGCCGCCTCGGGCGCCAGGGCGGCACGGACGCGCTCCACCAGGTGCCCGACGTTCTCGGCCTCGTTGTGCACCGGGACCACGAGGGTGAGCCTGCGAGGAGGATGCTCGGGCCGGATCGACACGGGACGGATGATAGCAGAGCGTCCGTGCGGTTCCGTGTCGCATGGTATGGTCCGCCCGGATCGCCGGACGCCGGAACCAGCCCCTACGATGACGTCGGCAAAGACCTCGCCCAAGGAACCGTTCCTCCTCGACGGCGCCCGCCTCCGGCTGCTCTGGTTCCTCGTCCCGGTGGCGCTCTGGGCGCTCTCGTACTTCAGGAACCGCTACAACAACTACAAGATCTTCAAGCACGTCTTCTGGAACCTGCTGGAGGGGCGCAACCTCTACCTCCAGTACCCGGAGAGGTACGGCGACATCAACCACTACGGGCCCGTCTTCGCCCTGGTGATCGCGCCCTTCTCGGTCCTGCCCGACGTGCTCGGCGGGTTGCTGTGGTGCGTCGCCATGGTCGCGCTCTTCGCCTGGGCGGTGAGCCGGCTCGACCTCCCGCGCGAGCGGCGCATCCTGCTCCTTGCGCTCTGCTCGCTCGAGCTCTGGGACTCGATCTGGTCCCACCAGTTCAACCCGGCCATCGCCGCGCTGATGCTCCTCACCTTCGCCGACGTCGAGGAAGGTCGCGACTTCCGCGCCCCCCTGTGGATCCTGATCGGCGCCTTCGTGAAGCTCTACAGCGTGGTGGGCCTGCTCTTCTTCTTCTTCGCCAGGGACAGGAAGGCGTTCTTCCTGGGGAGCCTGGCCTGGAGCCTGGTGCTGTTCGCCCTGCCCATGGCGATCTCGTCGCCCACCCACGTCCTCCACGCCTACCGGGACTGGTTCCTCGAGCTGGCGAGCAAGCACGCCCAGAACGTCGTCCTGTACACCTCGCAGGACCTCTCGCTCATGGGGCTGGTGCGGCGAGCGACGGGCCGGTCGATCCCCAGCCTCTGGTTCTACCTGGTTGGCATCCCGCTGGTGCTGGCGCCGCTCCTGCGGGTGGGCCAGTACCCGTACCGCCGGTTCCGGACCCTCTTCCTGGCGTCGCTCCTCATGTTCGTCGTGCTCTTCAGCTCCGGCTCGGAGAACACCACGTACATCATCTGCGCCACCGGCGCCGCCCTCTGGATCGTGGAGCAGGAGCAGCCCTTCACGAGGAGGAACGTGATCCTCCTCGTGGCGATGCTGGTGGTCGGCCTCGCGCCCACCGACCTGCTCACCAAGCCCGTCCGGCTGGTGACCGACGCGTACGCCTTGATCGCGCTGCCCTACGCGGTGGCCTGGCTGCTCCTGTGCCGGGACCTGCTGGCCGGGGACTTCGCCCCGTCCGCGCGGCCCGGGCCGGGTGGCGCGCTCAGCCCTGCTGCGGGCCGACCCGGGTGAGGAAGATGGGCCAGTGGCGCTTGTCGCCGTAGAGCGGCCGGTAGCGATCCACGTTGTACATCGTCGCCACGTCGACCTTGCGCGGACCCAGGGCCGGATCGGGAAGGGGAACCAGCTCGTAGCAGCCGTTCACCACGGCGCTCATCTGCCCGTGTCCGCCGTCGAGGATGGCGTCGAGGGCCATGGTGCCGAAGGTGGAGGCCACCAGCTTGTCGATGAAGTCGGGGTCGCCCGAGCGCAGGTCGTAGGTGAGGTCGGAGACGATGGTCTCCTCCTTGGTGCGGATGTGGATCTCGTCCGCGAGCACCTCGGCCACGCTGGCCTTCTTGCGCCGCCCCAGCGCGTCGGGGCGTCCGAACTCCTGGACCTCGTATCCCCTCCAGGTGGCGCCCTCGGAGAGGATGACCAGCACGTAGTTGGACGGGTTGCCCCGCTTCTCGGTGAGGAGCAGGTCGATGAGCTTCTCCAGGTCGACCGTGTACTCCGGGATGACGCAGCGGTTGGAGGTGACGTGCGCCGCGTAGAGGGCGGTGAAGCCGGCGTCGCGCCCGAAGACCCGGAAGATGCCCACCCGCTCGTGCGAGCCGATGGTGGTGCGCTGGCGGTCGATGGCGGCGGTGGCCCGGGTGATGGCGGTGGAGAAGCCCACGCAGTACTCGGTGCCCTGCACGTCGTTGTCCATGGTCTTGGGGATGCCCATCACCTTCACGCCCCGTCGCTCCAGCTGGGCTGCCGACTTGAGCGTCCCGTCGCCGCCGATGGCGATGAGGGAGTCGATCTCGAGCCTTTCCAGGTTCTCGAGGACCTGGGTGGTGAGGTCGTAGGTCATGCCCCCCTTTCCCTTGGCCGCCGGGAGGTTCCGGCCGACCAGGTGGGGCGGGAGGTCCGCGACCTTGGTCGGTCCGACCCGGCTGGAGTGGAGGATGGTCCCGCCGTACCGGTCGATGGTCCGGCAGTTCTCGCGGTTCAGCTCGAGCACGTACCGGGCCTTGCTGGCCGGATCGTCGAGGTTCACGTGGGTGAGCCCCTCGAACCCCCTGCGGAAGCCCACCACCTCGAGGCCGTTCTCCCAGCCCCGGTACACGACGCTCTTGATGACCGAGTTCAGGCCCGGGACGTCGCCGCCGCCGGTGAGGATTCCGATGCGCCGTTTCTTCATGGCGGGAGTCTAGCCGCCGGGGACGTCCGGCGGTAAGCGATCTTCCGCCGCGAACCCTGCGGCCCATCGATACGGGGAGTCACATGAGAGCCATCGCATCCGCGCTCGCCGCGGTCCTCGCCGTCGCCGCCTTCCCGGCCCCCGCCTCGCCGGCCGCGCCTTGCCCCGACTGCGGGCTCCGCGAGATCCGCATCGAGTCGAAGGTCCTCGGGGAGGGGCGGGTGGCCCGGATCCGGCTGCCCGAGGGGTACGAGGGCGCCGGGGGCAGGTACCCGGTGATCTACGTGCTCGACGGGCCCGAGCACCTCGACCACACGAGCGCAACCGCCGCCTACCTGGCGAGGCAGGGCGTGATGCCCCAGGTCATCGTGGTGTCCGTCCTCGACGTCGACCGGAACCGGGACTTCACGCCGTCCCGGGGCGGGCTCGGGCCGAGGCCCGTGCCCGGCTCGGGGGGCGCAGACCGCTTCCTGGGATTCCTCCGCGAGGAGCTCTTCCCCGCCGTGAACGGCAACTTCCGCACCGAGCGCTTCCGGGTCCTCTCCGGCCACTCGCTGGGCGGGCTCTTCGCGCTCCACGTGCTGGCCAGCGCGCCCGACGCCTTCGACGCCTACCTGGCCGCGAGCCCCACCGCGGACTGGGATGACGGACTGGTGGTGAAGGAGCTGGCGCGCCGCCTCCAGGGATCCACCCGGCTCGACCGCTCGCTCTACGTCAGCCTGGGCGACGAGAAGGAGATGGCGCCCGGCTTCGAGCGGCTGAGGACGGCGCTGGGCTCGGCCTCGCCGGCCGGGTTCCGGTGGCGAGCGGCGCGGTTCCCGGAGGACGGGCACGGCCTCGTGCCACTGCCCACCACGGTCCAGGGCCTGCGCTTCGCCTTCGACGGATACCTCCCGCCGACGGACCCCGACACGGGCCGCTACGCGGGCTCGCTCGAGGACCTCGAGGCCCACTACCGGGCGCTCTCCACCCGGCTCGGCTACCAGGTCCTCCCCCCGGAGAGGCTGGTCAACCTCCTCGGCTACCAGCGGCTCGGCGAGGGGAGGATCGGAGAAGCCGTCGCGGCGTTCCAGTCGAACGTCCGCCTCCACCCCGGTTCGCCGAACGCGCACGACAGCCTGGGGGAGGCGCTGGAGGCGTCGGGGCGCCTGGCCGATGCCGCGAGCGCCTACGAGCGGGCCGTCGAGCTGGGCGAGGCCGCCGGGTCTCGCCTCCTCCCGGAGTACCGCAAGCACCTCCGCGCGGCCCAGCGAAGGCTGGGCGAATCCACCGGGCCCCCCGGGATCGGCCGCTGAAGGGCCGCCTCCGGAGGGTCGCCGCTCTCGCCGGCCCTTCACGGCGCCGCGAACTTCCGGACGGCATCCTCGTCCCATTCGATGCCCGTGCCGGGAGAGTCGGGGAGCACGGCGTGACCCTCCTCGATGCGCAGGGGCTCACGCAGGATCGCGTCCGCCCAGTCGACGTACTCCAGCCAGTGGGCCGTGGGGGAGATGGCGAGCAGGTGGGCGCTCACCTCGGGGAAGAGGTGGCTGGAGAGCGGAAGGCCCGCCGTCGCGCCGAGCGCGGCTGCCTGGAGCCAGCCGGAGACGCCGCCGATCTTCATCGCGTCGGGCATCCCCAGGTCGGAAGCCCCGGCCGCGAGGCACCTCGCCATCTCCCGCGGGCCCCACCAGTTCTCCCCCATCTGGATCGGGACCCCGGACTTGCCTCGGATGTGCGCGTGCCCGGCGAAGTCGTCGGCGAGGGTCGGCTCCTCCACCCACGCGAGGCCTTCCCCGGAGAGCGCCTCGATGCGGTGGATGGCCTCGGCGACGGAGAGCACCTGGTTGAAGTCGGACATCAGCTGGACCTCGTCGCCTATCGCGTGCTTCACGGCGCGCACCACCTCGAGGTCCGTCCTCGCGTCGGGATAGCCGAGCCGGACCTTGATCGCGGGGAAGCCGGCGGCGGCGAGCCGGCCGGCCTCGTCGGTGGCTCGCTCGGGCCCGATCATCCCCAGGCCGCAGCTGTTGTAGGCCGGGGTTCTCCTGGTGTTCCCGCCCAGCAACCTCGCCAGCGGCAACCCGTGGGC
The DNA here is from genome assembly GCA_963818535.1 of uncultured delta proteobacterium. Taxonomy (GTDB): domain Bacteria; phylum Myxococcota; class Myxococcia; order Myxococcales; family Anaeromyxobacteraceae; genus CAIOAK01. Next base: position 686,928 of record CAWFSM010000001.1, read on the forward strand.
CCGCGCCAGCGCATCCCAGGCCGCCATGTCGATGCCGGCCATCGCCATCCCCATGACCCCGCTCGCCCCGAGGAGCCGGAAATGGGCCTGGAGCTTCCTTCCGATCTCCAGCGGGGCGACCACGTCGTCCTGGATCACGGCGGCGAGCTCGGTCAGGGCGGCCACGACGGGACGGAGGGCCAGCGGCGTGTAGCAGAAGAGATAGGCCGATCCGGTGACGCCCTCGTCGGTGTGAAGGTCGATCAGGGCGAGGGGAGCGGTCCGGATCGTTCCGTTGCTGGTCTGGAGGGGCAATCGAAGGGGCACAGCGACGGGTCGGACCCGGATCTCGCGGACGACGAGCCGAGGGGAGGAGGCCATGACCCGCCTCCTTTTCCCGGAGGGCCGCGCGGGGCATGGGAAAAAGGCCGTTGGCCCCCATCCGGCGCTAGCCTACCCCGTCGCGCACCCGTCCCAGAAGGCCTGGAGGTCGGGCGCGAGCGGCGCCTCCAGGTCGACCGGCACGCCCGTCTCGGGGTGGGGCAGCGACAGGCGCCAGGCGTGCAGGGCCTGCCGGGGCAGCCGCAGCACCGCGTGGTCGGCCTCGCTCAGTTCACGTTTCGTGAACCGGTCGAAGATCATCTCGTCCGGCCCGTAGATCTTGTCGCCCACCAGGTGCAGGCCGGCGTGGTGCAGGTGGGCCCGGATCTGGTGCTGCCGCCCGGTCCGGGGGTGGCAGGCCACGAGCGCCACCGGCGCGCCGTCGGCCGCCCGGCGGCGACCCAGGACCTCGAAGTCGGTGTGCGAGGGGAGCCCGCCCTCCGTGACGTGCATGCGCACCTTCACCCCGCTGGCGCCGGTGAGGGAGAGGGGCGCCTCCACGGAGAAGCGGTCCCGTCCGGGGTCCCCCTGCACGAGCGCCAGGTAGGCCTTGGTGACCCGGCCGGCGGCGAAGGAGGCCTTGAGCGCCCGGGTGAACCTCGGGGCGCAACCGCAGGCCATCAGGCCCGAGGTCTCGCGGTCGAGCCGGTGGGCCGGGTCGACCTTGCGGGCCGGGAAGGCCGCCTTCGCGAGGGCGGTGAAGGTGTGCTCCGCGTAGCGCGCGGTGGGGTGGACCGGGAGGCCGGCGGGCTTGTCCACGACGAGGAGACGCTCGTCGTCGAAGACCACGCCGAACACCATGGGGGTCTCCGGCTCCGGGTCGGCGTCCTTCAGGATCGAGAAGCGCATCCCGGCGGTGACCCGGGTGGCCGGCTTGAGGCGGGAAGGGCCCTCGTGCTCGACGCGGGTCTCGATGAGCCGCTGGATCCGTTCCCGGGAGAGGCGTCGGATCTTCTCCTGCAGGTAGCGGTCGAGCCGCCAGCCGGCGTAGTTCGGCTCTACGGTGAAGGGAACCCGCACGACCGGCATGGCGGCGGAACATACCGCCCCCGGGAGGCCCCGGGAAGCACCCGTGTTTTCAGGCCTTCCGTGTCCGGCCGCACCCGCCCTCTCTTTTCCCGAGGTCGGCGTTGACCTCCGCGGCCGCGACGCATACAACGGGTTCCCGGCGTGAGGCGCGTCGCAGTCATCATCCCCGCAAGGTTCGGGGCAAGTCGCCTCCCCGGTAAGCCCCTCGCCGACATCCATGGAAAACCGCTGGTGGCCCACGTCGTGGAACGTGCACGCGAGGCGAATGGCGTCGACGTGCTCGTGGTGGCCACCGACGACGAGCGGGTCGCGGCTGCCGCCCGCGCGGCGGGGGCCGAGGTGATCCTCACCGGCCCGGCCGAGACCGGCACCGACCGGGTGGCCATGGCGGCCCGGGTGATGCTCCCGCGCCCCACCATGGTCGTCAATCTACAAGGCGACGAGCCCCTCATCGAGCCGGCGGCCATCGAGGCGCTCGTGCACGCCATGGACGAGGGAGGCCCCGAGATGGCCACCATGGCCCGGCCCCTCGTTGCGGGAGAATGGGAGCGGCCCGAGGTGGTGAAGGTGGTGACCGACCGGAGCGGATACGCCCTCTACTTCTCCCGCGCGCCCATCCCGGCGCGGCGGGAGCCGGGGCCGTCGCCGCTGGCCCGGGCCCACGTGGGCATGTACGCCTACACGCCGGCCTTCCTGGAGCGGTTCGCGGCCCTCGAGCCGGGACGGCTGGAGCGGGAGGAGCGGCTCGAGCAGCTGCGGGCGCTCGAGCACGGCTTCCGCATCCGGGTCGTCGACACGAGCTACAGCGGTTTCGGAGTGGATACGCAGCAGGATCTGGAGCGAGCCCGGGCGCTGGTGGCGGCGGGCCGATAGAGGGAAAAGGGGAAGGCCATGGTTCGGGGAAAGAAGACCAAGTTCGTGTTCGTGACCGGCGGCGTGGTGAGCTCGCTGGGCAAGGGGCTCGCGGCGGCGTCGATGGGCGCGCTGCTCGAGAACCGCGGCCTGGAGGTCACGCACCTCAAGCTCGACCCGTACATCAACGTGGACCCGGGCACGATGAGCCCGTTCCAGCACGGCGAGGTCTACGTCACCGACGACGGCGCCGAGACCGACCTGGACCTCGGGCACTACGAGCGCTTCACCAGCGCCAAGATGACCCGGAAGAACAACTACACCACCGGGCGCATCTACCAGGCGGTCATCAACAAGGAGCGGCGCGGCGAGTACCTGGGCAGGACCGTCCAGGTGATTCCCCACATCACCGACGAGATCAAGGCGGTCATCCGCGAGGCCGCCGACGGCGCCGACATCGTCATCGTCGAGGTGGGCGGCACGGTGGGCGACATCGAGTCGCTGCCCTTCCTCGAGGCCATCCGGCAGATGAAGTACGACGTGGGCAGCGAGAACCTGGTCTACGTGCACCTGACGCTGGTGCCCTACATCGCCGCCGCCGGCGAGCTGAAGACCAAGCCCACCCAGCACTCGGTGAAGGAGCTGCGCGAGATCGGCATCCAGCCCGACATCCTGCTGGCCCGCAGCGACCGGGAGATCTCGCGCGAGATGAAGGACAAGATCGCGCTCTTCTGCAACGTCGACCCGTCCGCGGTGTTCACCGCTCGTGACGTCCCCTCCATCTACGAGCTGCCCCTGGCGCTGCACCGCGAGGGGCTCGACGACAAGCTGGCCGAGCTGCTCAACATCTGGAGCCGGGCCCCGCGGCTGGAGCGCTGGGAGACCATCGTCGAGAAGGTGACCCGCCCGCGGCAGGGCGAGGTGCGCATCGGCGTGGTGGGCAAGTACGTCGAGCTGGTGGAGAGCTACAAGAGCCTGAACGAGGCGCTCGTCCACGGCGGCATCGCCAACGACTGCAAGGTGAAGCTCGAGTTCATCGACGCCCAGAAGCTCGAGGAGGGCGATCTCTCGGCCCTCGACAAGGTCGACGGCATCCTGGTCCCGGGCGGCTTCGGCATCCGCGGGACCGAGGGCAAGATCCTGGCCGTCCGCCTCGCCCGCGAGAAGAAGATCCCCTTCTTCGGGATCTGCCTCGGGCTGCAGATGGCCATCATCGAGTTCGGCCGCAACGTGCTGGGGCTCGAGCGGGCCAACTCCCTCGAGTTCGACGAGGCCACGCCGCACCCGGTGGTCACGCTCATGGAGGCCCAGCGCGGCGTCGCCGACAAGGGCGGGACCATGCGGCTCGGCACCTACGCCTGCAAGCTCGAGAAGGGCACCAAGGCCCGCGAGCTCTACGGCCAGGACCTCGTGCAGGAGCGCCACCGCCACCGCTTCGAGTTCAACAACGCCTACCGCGAGAAGTTCGAGGCGGGCGGGATGGTGATCTCGGGCACCAACCCCGAGCTCGGGCTGGTGGAGATGATCGAGCTGCCCAACCACCCGCACTTCGTGGGCTGCCAGTTCCACCCCGAGTTCAAGTCGAAGCCGTTCAAGCCGCACCCGCTCTTCGCCGGGTTCATCAAGGCATCGATGGCCTGGCGCGACGCCCGCGCCCGCGAGGGCGGCGCCGAGGTCACCAAGCTGCCGGTGGGCAAGGGCGCCTGACCGCTGGCGGGGCCGCGGCCCCGCCGGTCGCGGCGCCGAGGAGGTCCCATGGAGAAGGTCCGGGCCCGCATCGGCGGGCACGACGTCGGAGACGGGTGCCCGCTGCTCCTCATCGCGGGGCCCTGCGTGATCGAGTCGGAGGCCCAGGCGCTCTCCCATGCGCGGCGGGTGAAGGACCTGGCCGAGAAGCACGGGCTGCCGGTGGTCTTCAAGGCCAGCTTCGACAAGGCCAACCGCTCGTCCGGGAAGAGCTTCCGCGGGGTGGGGCTCGAGGCCGGGCTCGGCGTCTTCTCGAGGGTGAAGGCCGAGACCGGGATGGCCACGCTCACCGACGTCCACGAGACCTGGCAGGCCGAGCCGGTGGGCCGGGTGGTCGACGTCCTCCAGGTCCCGGCCTTCCTGTGCCGGCAGACCGACCTGGTCATGGCCTGCGCCAGGTACGGACGCTCCGTGAACGTGAAGAAGGGGCAGTTCCTGGCCCCGCGCGACATGCGCCACGCGGTGGCCAAGTGCCGCGAGGCCGGGGCCGAGAACGTGCTCCTCACCGAGCGGGGCGCCTGCTTCGGCTACGGCAACCTGGTCGTGGACATGCGCGGGCTCGTCCTCATGCGCGAGCTGGGGGTGCCGGTCTGCCTCGACGCCACCCACTCGGTGCAGCTGCCCGGTGCGGGCGGCGACGTCACCGGCGGCGAGCGGCAGTTCGTGGCCCCGCTGGCCCGTGCGGCGGCGGCGGTGGGCATCGACGCGCTCTTCGCCGAGATCCACGAGGACCCGGCCACGGCCAAGTCGGACGGACCCAACTCGCTCGACTTCGACATGGCCGACCGGCTCCTCGCCGACGTCCTGAGCATCCGCCGGGCGCTGGGGCAGCCGTGACCGTCGACGCCGACCTGGTCGCGCGCGCGGCGCGCATCCGGCTCGTGCTGCTCGACGTGGACGGCGTCCTCACCGACGGCCGCATCTGGTTCGGTCCCGAGGGGGAGGCCCTCAAGGCCTTCGACGTTCGCGACGGCCACGGCATCGTGCGGCTCCGCGACCAGGTCGACTTCGGGGTCATCTCCGGGCGCCCCGGGATGGCCACCCGCAAGCGGCTCGAGGAGCTCGGGTTCAAGCACCTCATCTTCTCGCAGCGCGACAAGCTCGACGGCTACGCCACGCTCGGCCACCTGGGCTTCGCCGACGAGGAGGTCGCCTACATGGGCGACGACGTGAACGACATCCCGCTCCTGCGGCGGGTCGGGCTCTCGGCCGCCCCGGCCGACGCCTTCCCGGACGTGCTCTCCGCGGTCCGCTTCGTCTCCCGGTTCCCCGGCGGGCGCGGCGCCGTCCGGGAGCTGTGCGAGCTCATCCTGGCGGCGCGGGGGCAGGCCCGCCCGTGAGCCAGGTCCCCTGGACCAAGCGGTTCCGCCGGACCGCCCGGATCTGGGCGATCCGCGCCGGGATGTGGCTGGGGGCGGTGCTGCCGTTCCGGCTGGTCTGGGCGGTGGGAGGGCTCATCGGCCACGTCGCCTGGTGGGTCGGGAGGCGCGACCGGGAGCTCGCCCTGGCGCACCTCGCCTTCGCCTTCCCCGAGAAGTCGGAGGAGGAGCGGCGGGCCATCGCGCGCGGAACCTTCCTGCACTACGGCCACGGCGCCGCGGAGGCGGCCCAGATGGACCGCCTCGACCGGAATCTCGAGCAGTACATCGCCTTCGCCGGGGACGGCGAGTCGATGCTCCGCGGGGCGAGCCAGGCCGGGAAGGGGTTCATCTTCGTCACCGGCCACCTGGGGAGCTGGGAGCTGCTGGCCCGACGCATCGTCCGGGCCGGGGTCCCCGCCATCGTCATCGCGGCCCGAAGCTGGGACCGGCGCCTCGACGACATGGTCGAGGCCTTCCGCCTCCGCGGTGGGGTGCCCACCCTCTTCCGGGAGGATCCGGGCGGAGGCCGAACGCTCCTGAGGGCGCTGCGCGACGGCAAGGCCCTCGGGATCCTCATCGACCAGGACACCAAGGTGCAGAGCGTCTTCGTGCCCTTCTTCGGCCACCTAGCGGCGACGCCGCGCGCGGCGGCCGACCTCGCGCTGCGGTTCGGGTGCCCGGTCTTCGTGGGCTGGTCCCGCCGCCGGGGCCCGAAGGCGGGAGACGGCTACGTCCTGGAAGTGGAACCGGTGGCCTACGACCCGACGCCCGCCGACAAGGACGCAGAGGCCATCCGGATCACCGCTGTCTGCACGGCAAGGATGGAGCAGGCCATCCGGCAAGCCCCCTCGGAATGGGTCTGGATGCATCGCCGCTGGAAGACCAAGCCGCCAGAATCACGGTAGTTTTGGTCCATACGCAAGGTTGATGCCGAAAGCCCTTGTAGCCCCGGTGCACCTCCGGCTATCGTCGTTTTTAGCAAGGGTTGTGCCACTTGATCCATCCTGTCCACACCGAGAGCAATAAGGGCTGGCGCCGATGGCGCCGGACGCTCCCGGCTTGTGCTGCGTCAATTCTCCTCATCGGCGGTTGTGAGGCGGGTGCGCCGCCCCCCAAGGCCCCTCCTCCGGAGGTCAGCCTCGAAAAGGTGCAGTTCCGTGCCTGGCGAGGCGCCGACCTCACGGCCTCCGGCGCCGCGGACCGTGCGGTCTACCGCAGGAACTCGGGCGAGGTGGTCGCGTCGGTCGCACGCGTGACCGTGCCTCGCCCGGGCATGCCGGACCTGGCCGTCTCGGCTCCGGAGCTCGAGGGCGACCTCGGAGCGCGGACCTGGGTGGCCCGGGGAGGGGTCGTGCTCACCCGCGGCGACGCCACCGCCCGCACTCCCACGGCCCGCTGGGCCGAGTCGGACGGCCTGGTGCGCGGCGACGAGACGGTCGAGGTGACGGGGCCGACCTACCGGCTCGCCGGACCGGCCTTCACCGCCGACCCCCGGACCGGGGACGTGGAGATCCGGGGCGGGGTTCGCCTCGTGGCCGGAGGGGCCCGTCCGTGATCGCCGCCTGCCTCGCCCTCGCCATCGCAGCGGCGCCCCCGTCACCTCCGGTGACGGTGGTGGCCGAGGAGGTCCAGTACCTCTACAAGGAGGGCAAGGTCGTCTTCACCGGGAAGCCGCTCGTGACGCTGACCCGTGAGGACGCCACGCTCACCTGCCGGAAGCTCGTGGCCGAGAACGACGCCCAGGGGCGAATCCAGCGCGCCGTCTGCACCGGCGACGTGAAGATGGTGAAGGGGACTCGCATCGTGACCTGCGAGACCGCGACCTACGAGGAGAAGTCGGCCCGGGTCACCTGCACCGGCAACCCGGTCCTGAAGGACGGGGAGAGCGTGATGCGGGGCGAGGTCCTCGCGTACGACCTGGCCGACGATCGGGCCACGCTGACGGCAGCGAAGGGCACCATCGTGCCCAAGCCGGGGATGGATCTCGCGCCCCGGAAGAAGAAGGAGTCCGCACCTTGACGGCGACCCCCGCCGTGCTCGAGGCGATCGGGCTCGTGAAGAGCTACCGCGGCCGGAAGGTCGTGGACCGGGTCTCGTTCCAGGTGGCCCCGGGCGAGGTGGTGGGGCTCCTCGGACCGAACGGCGCCGGGAAGACCACGAGCTTCAACATGGTGGTGGGGCTGGTCCGCCCCGACGCCGGCACGGTCCGGCTGGGCGACGAGGACCTGACCCGGCTCCCCATGCACCTGCGGGCCCGGCGCGGCGTCGGCTACCTGCCGCAGGAGGCCTCGATCTTCCGCAAGCTCACCGTCCGCCAGAACTTCACGGCGGTGCTCGAGGCGCTCGGCAAGGGCCGCGCGGAGCGGGACCGGCGCGCAGACCAGCTGCTCGAGGAGTTCCACCTCCGCACGGTGGAGGGCAGCCTGGGCGAGCAGCTCTCCGGCGGGGAGCGCCGCCGCGCCGAGGTGGCGCGCAGCCTGCTCAACGACCCGCGCTACATCCTCTTCGACGAGCCCTTCGCCGGCGTCGACCCCATCGCGGTGGGCGAGCTGCAGCGGCTCATCGGCTCGCTCCGGACCCGGGGCATCGGCGTGCTCCTCACCGACCACGCGGTGCGCGAGGCGCTCGGCATCTGCGACCGCGCCTACATCCTCTCCTCCGGCCAGATCCTGGAGGAGGGCACGCCCGTCCACATCGCCGGCAGCGCCCGCGCCCGGGCCGTCTACCTGGGCGAGAAGTTCCGGCTCGACGACGACCAACGCCCCGAGGTCCGCCCATGAGCCTCGAGCTGAGGCAGCATCTCAAGATGACGCAGCAGCTGGTGATGACCCCCCAGCTGCAGCAGGCCATCAAGCTCCTCCAGCTCTCCCGGCTCGAGCTGGTCGACCTCATCCGCACCGAGATCAACGAGAACCCGCTCCTCGACGAGGCCCCCGAGGAGGACGAGCGCGCCGAGGGCGCCAGCCCGGCCGAGGCCAGCCTGGAGCGGCTCGACCCGCTTCCCAAGGAGACCGAGAAGCCCGAGGAGGTGAAGGGCGAGGAGGGGACGAACGAGATCGACTGGGACCAGTACCTCGATCACTACCAGTTACAGGGTCACACCGCCCCCTCCAACAAGAACATGGGGGACGAGGACCTTCCCGGCTACGAGGCCAACCTCACCCGCAAGGGAGACCTCGGCGACCACCTCATCTGGCAGATGCGCCTCTCCGCGTTCACGCCGGAGGAGGAGCAGGTGGCCATGCTCATCATCGGGAACCTCGATCCCGACGGCTACTTCCGCATGCCGGCGGTGGAGGGAGAGGACGACGACTCGGCGGTGCGCGACCCGCTGGTGCGCGTGGCCTTCGAGGCCGGGGTGGGCATCGAGTTCGCCGAGCACGTGCTGAAGAAGGTGCAGTCGCTCGACCCGCCCGGCGTGGCGGCCCGCGACCTGCGGGAGTGCCTGCTGCTCCAGGCCCGGCAGCTGAACGCCGACCTGCCCGAGGTGGTGGCCATCGTCGAGTCGCACCTCAAGCACCTCGAGTCGAAGAACTACGCGGCCATCGCGCGCGACCTCAAGATCCCCCTCGACCAGGTGGTCAAGGCGGTGAAGGTCATCTCCGCCTTCGAGCCCAAGCCCGGCCGCGCCTACACCAGCGAGGAGGCGCAGTACATCACCCCGGACGTGCAGGTGCAGAAGGTTGGCGATCGCTACGTCACCGTGCTGAACGACGACGGCCTCTCCAAGCTGCGGATCTCGGGCATGTACCGGCAGGCCCTGAAGAACGGCAGCGCCGGCGCCGCCAAGGAGTACATCCAGGACAAGCTGCGCAGCGCGGTCTGGCTCATCCGCTCCATCCACCAGCGGCAGCGCACCATCTACAAGGTCACCGAGTCGATCGTGAAGTTCCAGAAGGACTTCTTCGACAAGGGCATCGCCTACCTGAAGCCCCTCATCCTGCGCGACGTGGCCGAGGACATCGGCATGCACGAGTCCACGGTGTCGCGCGTCACCACCAACAAGTACGTGCACACGCCGCAGGGGATCTACGAGCTCAAGTTCTTCTTCAACTCGGCGATCGCACGCACTGGTGGTGACGAGATCGCCAGCGAGGCGGTGAAGAACCACATCAAGCAGATCGTCGCGGCCGAGGACCCGAAGCGCCCCCACTCGGATCAGAAGATCGTCGAGCTCCTGAAGGGGCAGAACATCGAGATCGCCCGGAGGACGGTTGCCAAGTACCGGGAAGTGCTGGGCATTCTCCCCAGCTCGAAGCGGAAGAAGTTCTTCTGATCTGCTATTATGGCGGTAGAACGCATGACGCTTTCGGCGACATGCAGTTCATCGGCCGCGAACCTGCTGGTCCCCCTCACGAGGAGGATTCCGGCGCGTCGCGGCCGATTCATTTTCGCATCCAGCGCCGCACCCAGGAGGACACGATGCAGGTGAACATCACGTTCCGGCACCTCGAGCCCACCGAAGCACTCAAGGAGCACGTGAAGGACAAGGTCGCCCACATCCAGCGCTACGTCGACCGGCCCGGCGAGGCACACGCCGTGCTCCACTTGGAGAACCTGTCCCACCACGCCGAGATCACCATGAAGGCGGGAGCCTTCTCGGTGCGGGGGCGGGGGAAGTCCGACGACATGTACGCCTCCATCGACGCCGCGGCGGACAAGATCGAGCGGCAGCTGAAGAAGCACAAGGAGAGGGTGCGCAACCACAAGGCGACCCTCATTCCCAAGGACTGGGCTCCGGTCGACATCCGCCACGACGTCCTCGACGAGCCGAAGGACAGCCCGTCGGCCCGGGTGGTCTCGACCTCGAAGTTCCAGGCGAAGCCCATGACGCTCGACGAGGCCATCATGCAGATGGACCTCATGAACAGCCGCTTCTACGTCTTCCAGGACGAGAAGAGCCGCGGCATCAACGTGGTCTACCGCCGCGACGACGGGAAGCTGGGCGTCATCGAGGCCCGCCCCTCGTAGCGAGGTCCGTGACCCACGATCCCCGGCCGCCCGCGTTCCTTGAATCGCGCGGGCGGCCGTGCTAGCCGGTGGCTGGTGCACATCGCCGACATCCTGCGTCCCGATTGCGTCATCGCCGACCTCTCCGGCGCCTCAGTCGCCTCGGTCCTCGCCGAGCTGGCGAGGCCGGTGGCGGCGGCGGTGGGCCTCGACGCCGGATCGCTCTCGGCAGGGCTCTCCGCCCGGGAGAGGCTCGGCTCGACGGGGGTCGGCGAGGGCGTGGCCGTCCCGCACTGCAAGGTCCCGGGGCTCGGGGCGCTCACCGCCGCCCTGGGACGCAGCACCGGCGGGGTCGACTTCCGCGCCCTCGACGGAAAGCCCACCCGCATCTTCGTGGCGCTCTTCGCGCCGGAACGGGCCGGGGCCGAGCACCTGCAGGCGCTGGCGCGGGTGAGCCGGCTGCTCAAGCGGCCGGAGTTCCGCCGGGCACTGCTGGAGGCGCCCGACGCCGCGGCCATGCACCGGCTGATCGTCGACGAGGACGGGCGGCTGTAGGGAGGCCGGGCCGCATCGCGGGACGCTTCCGCGGTGCCGGCGCCCGTGGGTGCGCCTCGTCGCCGGGGGCGCTGGTCCTCGCGGCGCGTACCGCGGGGAGGGGAAGGCGCGTCGCCGCTGCGGAGGCGCCCTGCGCCGCGGCCACCCCGGGCGCCTGACGGAAGGGCGGGCCCGCGATGCGCACGGGCGCACCCGCCGACCGCGCTCGTCGGCGATTGGAAGGACGTCTTCGAGACCCATCACTCGCGCGTGGCGCCCGCGAGACGCCGCTCGCCGGTCCCCACGAAGCATGCTCGATCGGGTCGCCTTCGGCCCGTGCCGTCCCAGCCGGCGGAGGTCGCGCTGCGACGAGCTGCCCGCAGGGCAAGTCGAGGCGCCGGGCCGAAGGCCCAGGCGAACCTCGACGCCATCCAGCCCCCGGCCCCTTCGCCCGAGGACTGCAGCGAGGAGGAGCGTGACCCTCCCGCCGGCGGCAGACGTGATCCCGGAACGAAGGCGCCTCTCGCAGGGGCGTACTACTGCGGAACCGACGCGCGTCCGTCCTCGCCGGTCCCGCGCCTCGCACACTGCGGGTGATGCCCGCTCTTGAGCCCGCACCCGGAGCAGGCGGCGCGCCCTCGTCCGCGCCGCTCGTGGATGCGCGCGTCGAGCCAGGCCGCGCGGGCCGCATCGGCCTCGGCGTAGCGCTCGGCGACGGTCTCGAGGAGTCCGGACCTTCCCTGGTCGGACTCCTGCTCCGGTGGCTGTCGGTACATGGTGTGGCCTCCCGCACGATCCGTACCGCGCCCCGGAGCGACGCGGGTCGGGAACGGAGGGCTGCCTCGAAGGAAGCCGCCACAACCGATGCCAGGCGCGCAGGCCTGACTACACCGGAGCCACGGCGAGTCGCTCGGCGACGACGAGGAAGACCTGGGGAGAGAAGGCCAGGCCCAGGTGGGTGGAGGAGACCTCGACGTGGTCCACGCAATCGTTTCGTTCGTCGACGCAGGCCTGCCAGGCGACCACGCCGTCCTTGCGCGAGTAGATGGCGGAGACCGGCCGGGTCAGCGGCACCGCCTCTCGCGCATCGACGGCCGCCTCGATGGCGTCCATGTCCACTCCACGGCGACGGTACGCGCGAGCGGCGAGCGTGTACTTCGGGCCGCCCACCACCGGAGCCCCGAGCGTGACGACCCGGTCCACGTCGCCGGGAAGGTCCCGGGAGACCTCGCGCGCCAGGTATCCGCCGAGGCTCCAGCCGACGAGCCGGACCGGATGGCCGGTCTCGCGGGCGAGGGCGCCGACGCCGGCGACGAGGCGCGGCAGCAGCGCCGGGACGTCACCGCCGTTCCGTCCCAGGCCCCAGGGCCGGACGTCGTACCCGAGCAGGGAGAGGTAGCCGCGGAGGACGGAGGTCGCGGCGTCCCCGGTGGCGAAGCCGGGCAGGACCATCACCGGCTCGCCGTTCCCGCGGGGGGCGCGTGCCAGGGAAGGGGCGCGCAGGAGGAGGCGAGGGAGCTCGAGGAGGCCGGCCAGCTCGCCCCAGGCGGCGCGCCGATCCGGGATGCGAAAGGCGCTCCGGGCAACCGCCGTCGTGGTCATGCCTCGCCCCGGGACCCGGGGGCAAACGTCCGCGTGGCCGCCGCGCGCCCCGGATCCTCCGCCCCGTCCTGGGCTCCGGGTCGGCCGTTCCAGCTCACGCGCACGCTTCCCAGCGTGAGGAGCGTCACGGTGAGCGCGATGGCGATGGCGATGGACGTCCGGAGGCGGGAGATCACGCTACCCAGCCTAAGACCGATGCCGCCGGGCGCAACCGGGCGCGCCGCCCGCCGGATCGCCGTCCCGCTTGCAGCGGCCGCCCCCGGGAGACATATGGGCGACCGTGAGCTTCGCCGTGCCAGGGGATGCCTATGACCGGTACATCGGGAGGTACTCCCGCGAGCTGGCTCCCCGCTTCATCGACTTCGCCGGGGTCGACCGCGGCCCGGTCCTCGACCTGGGCTGCGGGCCGGGTGGGCTCTCGCTGGCCCTGGCGTCGCGGCTGGGCGCCCAGGCCGTCGCGGCGGTGGACCCCTCCGAGTCCTTCGTGGCCGCCTGCCGGGCCCGGGTGCCCGGCGCCGACATCCGCCTCGCCCGGGCCGAGTCCCTGCCGTTCGCCCCGGCGACCTTCGAGGGGCTGCTCGCGCAGCTCGTCCTCTCCTTCCTCTCCGACGCGCCGCGCGCCATGGCGGAGGCCATGCGCGTGGTCCGGCCCGGGGGGACCGTCGCCGCCTGCATGTTCGCCTCCGACGGCCTCGCCGTCTCCGCCACGTTCTGGCGGGCGGCGCTCCGGTTCGACCCGGCGGCCCCGGACGACGCGCGCCTCCCCTTCCGGAAGGAGGAGGATCTCCTGGCCCTCTTCCGCTCCGCCGGGCTCCGGGACGTGGCGTCCGGCCGCATCGACCTCGAGGCCCGGTACGCGGACTTCGACGACCTCTGGGCGCCCATCGCCTCCGGCGTGGGGCCCACCGGCGACTACCTGGTGCGCCAGCCGGAGGAGCGCCGCGCGGAGATCCGGGACGAGTGCCGTGAGATCCTGGGCCGCCCGTCCGGTGCGTTCACGCTTCCCGCACGGGTGCTCGCGGTCCGCGGACGAACGGAACCGCGGGCGAGGTGAACGGGCGCCCTGCGAGGGCTCAGTGCGAGACGTCGTGCGCGATGCGATCCGTACGGATCCCGCCCGGCCCCCAGGAGAAGAGCGCATTCCAGGCCCGTCCCTTGATCCGGTCCACCGGCACCGGCCCGAAGACGCGGCTGTCGGCGCTGTGGTCGCGGTGGTCGCCGACGAGGAAGACGGTGCCGGCGGGCACGACGCTGGGCGGCACGTCACCGCACTCGACGCCCGGGGTGCAGTAGGTGACGTAGCGGTGGGAACCCAGCTGCTCCTCTGCCGCCGTGCACCGCTCGGTGCGCCAGGGGCCGCCCTCCATCCGGTTCTCGTAGGTGCAGGGGCCGTCCAGGGGCCGGCGGGGAACGGGGCTCCCGTTCAGCCAGAGCGCGCCGTTCTTGATCTCGACGGTGTCGCCGGCCACGCCCACCACCCGCTTGATGAGGTCGTCGTTGCGGGGGTTCCCGGGGGGGGCGAGCAGCACCACGATGTCGCCCCGCCTCGGCGAGGACCACAGGACCTGTGCACGATCCGTGAACGGGAAGCGAAGGCCGTAGGCCCACTTCTCGACCACCACGTAATCGCCGATCTGGAGCGTCGGGATCATCGAGCCCGACGGGATGTAGACCGCCTCGTACAGCAACGTCCGGAATGCGAGCACGGCGAGGATGGTGATGACCCAGCCCTGGATCTCGCGCTTGACCTTCGCCTTGTCCACGATGTCGAGCGGCCCTTTCCCTCACTCCGTGCGCATGGCCTCGACCGGGTCGAGGCGGCTGGCGCGGATGGCGGGGTAGATGCCGAACACGATTCCCGCCCCCGATGCGGAAAGCAGGGACAGTAGCACCGCCCAGGCCGGGACGCTCGACGGAATGGCCCAGACCTCGCGGGCCAGGATGGCCCCGCCGGCGCCGAGCAGGACGCCCAGGATGCCGCCCAGGAGCGAGAGGGTGACCGCCTCGATGACGAACTGCGAAAGGATGCGGCGGCGCCGGGCGCCCAGCGCCATGCGGACGCCGATCTCGCGGGTCCGCTCGGCCACCGAGACCAGCATGATGTTCATGACCCCGATGCCGCCCACCACGAGCGCGAGCAGCGTCACGGCGAAGGTCGCCGCCGCCACCACCGCGGCGAACTGGTTGAAGGTCCCGGTCAGGGTCTCGTTGCTGTAGATGTCGAAGTCGTTCTCCTGGATCCCGCGGAGGCCGCGGAGGGCGCGGAGCCTGGCGATCACCTCGTCCTGGGCCTTGTTGAAGTCCTCGGGGGTGATGGCCTGGATGGCGATGTTGTGGTTCGTCACCTTGCCGAGCACCTGGTAGTAGGGATCGAGCGGGATGATGACCCAGCCGTCCTGGCTGCCGCCGAGCGTGCTGCCGCGCCGCTCGGCCACGCCCACCACCGTGAAGGGCGCCGAGCGGATGCGGATCTCCTTGCCGACCGCACTCTCGCCTGGGAAGAGGACGTCGGCCACGTCGGCGCCCAGCACCGCCACCCGGCCGCCCGTCGCGATGTCGGTGTCGGTGAAGAAGCGGCCGTCGGCGATGGTGACGGCGTTCGCGTACTGGTAGTCGGGGACGCCCCCGCCGATGGTGATGTTGGGCTTGGTGGCCCGGTCCCGGGTGACGACCCGCTCCGGACGGCCGTTGTGGTAGGCCTCGATCGACACGTTCCCCACGTGCGGAAGGGAGCGGAGCGCCTCCCCCTGCTCGCGGGTCAGGTCGCGGCGCTTGGCGTACTTGGCCCGGTCGATGTGCCCGAAGGTCGCGGGCCACTTCTGCACCTGGAAGGAACCGGCCCCGAGTCCCTCGAGGTCCTTGTTCACGCTGATGCGGAAGCCCTCGACGAGCGACATCATGGCCACCACGGTGGCGGCGCCGATGACGATGCCGAGCAGCGTGAGCAGCGAGCGCAGCGGGTTGCCGCGCAGGGTGCTGAAGGCGAGCCCCAGGTTGTCGACGAAGGCCCTCATTCGTAGCGCAGCGCCTCCACCGGATCGAGGTTGGCGGCCCGCCAGGCCGGCCAGATGCCGAAGATGAGCCCGGTCGCCGTGGAGAAGGCGATGCCGAAGACGACGGCGGACGGCGTGGCCGCGGCGGCCAGCGGCGAGAGCAGCGCCACCAGCTGCGCCACCCCGAGCCCGACGGCCGTGCCGAACGCCCCACCCAGCGCCGCCACCGCGGCCGACTCGATGAGGAACTGGGTCAGGATGGTGCTGCGTCGCGCCCCGAGCGCCCGGCGCACGCCGATCTCCCGGGTCCGCTCGTGCACCGAGACCAGCATGATGTTCATGATGCCGATGCCGCCCACGATGAGCGTGATGAGCCCAACCCCCACCGCCATGCCGTAGAGGGCGCCGGTGAGCTGCTTGTAGAGCTTGAGGAACTGCTCCTGCCGGTTGAAGGCGAAGTCGTCGGGCTTGCCCGGCAGGACGTGCCGGGCCCGGCGCAGGATGGGGGTGAGCTCGCTCTCCAGCTCGGCGATCTTCCCGGGAGGAGCGGCCACCGAGAGCACCATGTTGCGCTGCGTGCCGAAGATCCGGCCGAAGGTGGGGTAGGGCATGACGGCCACGTTGTCGAGCGGCATGCCGAGCATCTGCCCCTGCCGCTCCAGCACGCCCACCACCTGGAACGGGCGCCCGGCCACGAGAACCTTCTTGCCCACGGCCGCCGCGACGGGCTCGCCGGGGAAGAGCCGGTCCACCACGTCGGTGCCGAGCACGATCGACGGCCGGGCCAGCTCGACGTCGCCGGCCACGAGGAAGCGGCCGGCCTGCACCGAGCCGCCGTTGGCGTTCAGGTACTCCTCGGTCGTGCCCCGGATGACCACGCTCTCCAGCTCGACGTTGCCGCGGGCCACCTTGCCGCGGATGCCGACCATGGGCGCCACGGAGACCGCCAGCTGGGACTCGCGCTGCACCGCCTTCAGCTCGGTCGACCGTGATCTTCTTGCGGTTCCGGTACATCCACCAGGTGTCGTCGTTCTGGATCCAGGGCGAGCGATCCACGTAGAGGGTGTGGGCGCCCAGGAACTGGATCTGCTCCTCGAAGCTCCGGTCGAGCCCCTGGATGATGGCCACGATGGCGATCACGGTGGAGACGCCGATGACGATCCCCAGCGTGGTCAGGAAGGTGCGCAGGCGCGCACCGGCGAGCGCCCCGAAGGCGATCCGGAAGCTCTCGAGGAACTCCGCCCAGGCGCGGCGGACGGTCTTCACGCGGCGGCTCCCGGATGCGGGGGCTGGAGCGGGGGAGCGCCCAGGGTCGCCACCTCGGCGCCGGGGCCGTCGGCGACCACCTTGCCGTCGGAGAGCCGGATGGCGCGCGGGCAGCGGGCGGCGAGCCGCGGCTCGTGGGTGACGAGCAGGATGGTGTGGCCGCGCTGGTGCAGCTCGCCGAAGAGCCGGATGATCTCCTCGCCGGTGGCGCTGTCGAGGTTGCCGGTGGGCTCGTCGGCGAGGAGCAGGGACGGGTTCCCCACCAGCGCCCGGGCGATGGCCACGCGCTGCCGCTGGCCGCCGGAGAGCTCGTTGGGCTTGTGGTGCATGCGGTTCGCGAGCCCCACCGCCTCGAGCGCCTTCACCGCCTTCTCCCTGCGCTCCTTGCGAGGGATGCCGCGGTAGACCAGCGGCAGCTCCACGTTGGCGAGCGCGGTGGAGCGGGAGAGCAGCTGGAAGGTCTGGAAGACGAAGCCGATCTCGTTGTTGCGCAGGTCGGCCAGCTCGTCGTCGCTCATCTTCTCCACGTCGTGGCCGTTGATCCGGTAGGAGCCGCCGCTGGCGGTGTCGAGCGCGCCGATGAGGTTCATGAGCGTGGACTTGCCCGACCCCGACTGGCCCACCACGGCCACCCACTCGCCGCGCCGGACGTCGAAGGACACGCCGTCGAGGGCGCGGACCTCCTCCTCGCCGACCCGTGTAGAGGCGGGTCAGGTTCTCGACGGAGATGAGGGGAGCCTCGGTCACGACCCGCTCGCTCCCTTCTTGGTGTCGCCGGAGACCTTGGGCCCCGCCTTCTCCTTGTCCTTCTCCGGCTTCTCGGACTTGACGGGCTTGCCGTCGGCCAGTTCGCGCGAGAGCAGCTTGTAGGGGCCCTCGACGATCACCTCGCCCTCCTTCACGCCGGAGACGAGCTCGATGTCGTTCTCGCTGGCGAGCCCGGTCTCCACCCGGCGGACCCGGGCCTTGCCGTCCTCGACCACGAAGACCACCTTCTGCATCGGCTCGCGGGTCGCCTTCTTCGCGGCCGTGCTGCCGGGCTCGGGGGGCGGGGCGGCGTCCTTCGGCTCCTTCCCGGCGGCGAGCTGCTTCTCGGTGCGCACCGACACCGCCTGGAGGGGCACGATGAGGGCCTGGTCGTGGGTCTCGGTGGAGATGGTGGCCTGGCCGCTCATGCCGGGGAGGGCGCCGGGCACCGGGACCGTGAGCGCGATGCGGACCGGGAAGGTGGTGACCTCGGCCTCGGTGCCGGCGTTCTTCACGGTGGCGTTCTTCGCGATCTCGATCACCTGGGCCGGGAATCGCTTGTCGGGGAAGGCGTCGATCTCGATCTCGGCCGGATCGCCCTCGTGCAGGTGGACCACCTCGTGCTCGCCCACCTCGACCTTCATCTCCATGGAGGACAGCGTGGCGATGATGACGATGGGGTCCTCGTTGAAGTCGGAGCCGCGCACCCGCTCGCCGACCTGCTTCAGCCGGGAGGTGAGGATGCCGTCGATGGGGGCGGTGAGGGTGGTGAAGGAGAGGAGGAAGCGGGCCTCCGACAGGCTGGCGCTGGCGTTCTTGATGCGGTCCTTGGCGGCCTGCACCCGCGCCGCGGCCCCGTCGCGCTCGGCCACGATCTTCTCCAGCTCGGCGGTGCTGGCGCTGTCGGCCTTGACGAGCCGCTCCACCCGCTTCACGTCGGCGTCGAGCCTGGCGAGGTTGACCTCCTCCATCGACAGCTCGGAGCGCGCGCTCTGCTCCATGGCCTCGCGCTGGTGGAGCTGGGCCTCGTAGCGGCGCGAGTCGATCCGCCCGATGTACTGCCCCTTCTTGATGGTGTCGCCCTCGCGCACCGGCAGGTCGAGGAGATCGCCGGAGAGGTTGGAGGAGAGCTTCACCTGGGTGGCGGCCTGCAGCTTCCCGGCGGCCGAGACCTTGCGGGTGATGGGCCCCTTCCGGACGGTCGAGGTCTGCACCGTGACCGGTGGATCCTTCTTCGGCATGAGCGACGCGATCAGGATGCCGACGACGGCGAGCACGAAGACGGCGGCGATGATGCGCTTGGTCCAGGACATGGTCCTCGTTTCCTTTCGGCTACAGCGCGCCGCCCACGGCGCGGTTCAGGTCGGCGCGGGCGATGATGGCGTCGATGCGGGCCTGGAGCAGGGTGAGCTCGGCCCGGGTGAGGTTGAGCAGCGCGTCGCGGACCTCGACCTGGGTCCCCGCGCCGGCGTCGTAGCGCCGCTCGGCGAGCAGCAGGCTCTCCCGGGCGGACTTGAAGTTCTCCTCCGCGAGCAGGGCCGAGGCCGAGAGGGTCTGGTAGCCCACGCGGGAGCGGGCGATCTCGCTGGTGACCTGGAGGAGGTTCTGCTCGGAGACCAGCCTGGCGCGCTCCTCGTTCAGGTTGGCGCGCTGGACGTTCGCGCTCGTGGTGCGCCCCTCGAAGAGGTTCCAGTTCACGGAGATGCCGAAGTTGGCCACGAACTGGCCGGTGGGGTCCCCGTAGACTCCCTGCGTGCCGGCGATGTACGGCCCCTGCCGGTTGTAGTTGGCCTGGGCCGAGACGGAGGGGTAGTAGCCGGCCTGGGCGGCACGGATCGCCTCGGACGCCGCCACGACCTTCTGCTCGTCCGCGCCGAGGATCGGACGCTTGCGCTTCGCGAGGTCCACCAGCGACGCCTGTTCCGGAGGCTCCTGGAAGGTCGCCCTTTCGAGGTTCATGGGGGGTGCGACGCGCAGCTCCGGGTCGGCGCCGCGCCCGAGCGCGATGGAGAGCGCCACCCGCGCATCGGAGACCCGGGAGAGCTGCTGCTCCGCCGCGATGCGGTCGTTGCCGAGGGTGACCCGCGCCGCCCAGGTCTCGCTGCGGGGGGCGCGTCCGGCCTGGTAGAGCTCGTCGCTCCGGCGCACCAGCTCCTCGCTCCTGCGCACCGCCTCCTGCAGCACCTTGAGGCTCCGCTCGGCCCGCACCACCTCGTAGAAGGCCCGGGTCACCTGGAAGGCCAGGTTGAGGGCCGCCTCGGTGTAGGTCTGGTCGGCGGCGCGCAGGAGTGCCTTGGCCCGCGCGATGGTCGCCCAGTTGCGCATGCCGTCGAAGATGGGGACCGAGAGGGCGAGGCCGAGCGAGTAGTTCTCGAGGTAGTTGGCCGGGATCTCCTGCAGGGAGAGCTCGTAGTTGACGGCGAAGGAGCCGTCCGGGTTCGGCGTGAGGCTCTTGATGGTGGAGATGTTCTGCGTGCTGGGGGCGGTGTAGATGCCCCCGAAGGTCGCGGACAGATCGAGCCGCGGCAGGACGCCGGCCCAGCTCGCGAACTCCTCGACGCCCACGAGCGACCGGTCGATGCCGGCGATCTTGAGATCGACGTTGGATCGGGCGGCCGTGGCGAGCGCCTCGTCGAGGGTGATCGGCGCGGCGTCGGCCGCGGCCAGCGCCAGGGGCAGGAGGAGCAGGATCGGGTGCATGTCTACTTCGCGCCTCCGAGGACGGGGAGAGCCACGCGGAAGACCGCCACGTAGGCGAGCCACAGGACGATCATCGTGACGAGCGCACGCCGGCCCGAGACGCGGGCCACCCCGGCCATGCCCACGCTGACGAGCCAGACGGACCAGATCGAGAAGAGGTCCACGGCTCCCAGGAACGAGGCCAGCGGCCCCTGCACGCCCGCCGGCAGGAGGGTGCCCAGGTTGGCCGGGAAGATCGAGGCCAGCTGCTCCACCGGGATCGTTCCGCGCACGATCAGCGCGGGGATGCTCAGGAGCGACTCGATGGCACCGGGGAGCAAGGCCCAGCACATCACCGTGAAGGTCTGCGGGAAGCCGGGCTTCTGGCCCACCACGTGGAAGGCCAGCCACACCCCGAGCGCCGCGATGAGCGCCGAGAGTCCGGTTCCGAACGCGGCCCCGGTGTAGGCGGCGAGCGCGGCCACCTTGCGGGCCTGCTCGAGCTTCACCTCCCGGTCGTGGGGCGTCATCTGCGCGGCGCCCTCGGAGCGGTCGATGGCGTCGGCGGCGGCCCGCTCGAAGTCGATGCGCGGCACCGCCACGATGGAGAAGAGCAGCGCGGCTGCCGTGGCGAGCAGGAGCGGCACCCAGTAGAGGCGCTGTTCCGCAGCGCGGGGAAGCTGTGTCGTGGGGTGGAAGAGTGGAGATTGCGCGAGACGGTCGGCGGACATTGGGCTCCCGTTGCGGACCGACGCTCCAACGGAGGGGGCGCGACCTTATTTCACCGGGAAGGTCGGTGTGGGGGGAGAATCGTGGGGTTCGTCTACAGCAAACCCACCCATCGCGCCATGAATTCCGGGTGGTTACCTCGGAATCCTAGCGCCGCACCGATAGCTCCAGCCGGCGCCCGAAGACCTTGCGGAAGAGAGCCCCCTCCCGTTCCGCATCCCAGACCTCGAGGTCGATCGGGGCGCGGGAGCGCAGCGCGAGCCGGACCGCGCCCGGGGTGACCCGGGCCCGGGCGCTCCGGACCAGCTGGTGGTGGCTGCGGTCGCAGGAATCGGCCAGCCGGAGGAGGGTGGCGAGCTTCCGGACCATCCTGAAGTCGGAGGGCGGAAGGGTCGCCAGGTCGGGGCGCTCCCGGTCCGGAGGGCTCCGGCGGTGGTAGCGGGCCACCAGCGCCACGAGCTGCCGCTCCCGTTCGGAGAAGCCGGGGATGTCGCCGTTCGCGATCAGGTAGTGGGTGTGCTTGTGGTGCTTGCCGTAGCTCACGGCGCTTCCCACGTCGTGGAGCAGGGCCGCCGCCTCCAGGATGGGTCGCGCCGACGCCGGCAGCACGTGGAGCCCGGCCAGGTCGTCGAAGAGGGCGAGCGCCACCCGCGCCACCTGGTCGGCGTGCACCTCGTCGAAGGCGAAGCGCCGGCCCAGCGCCCGGGATGCCTCGCCGGTGCTGGCGTCGGGTGCGTCGCGACCCTGCCGCTCCAGCATGTCCACGAGCAGGCCCTGTCGCAGCCCGGTCTCGACGGCGGTGATGCTCTCCAGCCCGAGCCGGTCCATGACCGCCTCGAGGACGACCGCTCCGGCGACGACGATCTCGCCGCGCCTGGCGTCGAAGACCCGCCGCCGCTCGTCGAGCCCCATCCCGGCGAGCACCTCGACGGCGCGCCGGACGCGCTTTCGGGTGGCCACCCGGCCCCCGCTCTCGGCGGCGAAGGAGACGATGGTGCCGATGGTCCCCGAGCTTCCGAGCGCGCGGCGCGGGTGCGCGAACCGCGGCAGGGAGCGCTGGAAGGCCTCCGCGGCGAAGGTGCGCATGAGGTCGAGCCGCTTCGGGGGCACCTTGCCCATCGAGTCGAAGGTCTCGGTGAGACGCACCGAGCCGATGGCGACGCTGAAGAGGCTCGTGGGGTGGTCGCCCACCGCGACCGCGAGCTCGGTGGAGCCGCCGCCGATGTCCACCACGAGGTTGCGGGCCCGGGGAGGCTGGCCGCGCAGGACGCCCAGCGCGATGAGGCGCGCCTCCTCCTTGCCGGAGATGACCTCGAGCTCGAGGCCGGTCGCGGCGTGCACGCGGGCCACGACGTCGGGCCCGTTCTTCGCCTCGCGCACCGCGCTCGTCGCCACCGCGCGAACGAGAGCCCGGTGCCGGCGGGCCAGCGCCGCGTACCGGCGCAGCGTGGACAGGAGCCGCTGCTCCACCTCGCGCGGGATCCGGCCGGTCTTGAAGACCCCCTCGCCCGGGCGGACCGGGTCGCGCTCCGTGTGGACGAGCTCGAAGGAGCCGTCGGGGAGGGGCCGGGCGAGCTCCAGCCGGACGGCGTTCGTGCCGACGTCGATGGCGCCGAGGATCCGGGAGTGGAGGCCGCGGGCCAGCGAGGCGCTGCGCGAGGTGGGCACGGATGACCAAGTTAGCGCGCCGCCCCCGTTTCGACTAGAACCCCTCGATGCGTCTCGCCCTCGCCGTCGCCGCCTGGACGCTCGTCTCCACGTTCCCGCAGGGGAAGCTGTTCCGGATGGAGCGCGAGGCGTCCGACCTGGTCGCGCTGCGGGCCGAGGGGCGCATCCAGGCGCCCGCCTGGGCGGTCCGCGACGTGCTCCTCCGGGCCTTCGAGAACGACAAGATCTCGCCGTACCTGGTCCAGCGAAAGGTGCTCCACGCCGAGGGCTGCCGGGAGGGAGGCAAGGACCTGCCCGGCTGCCGCAAGGTCTGGGTCTACGAGCGGTACGAGCCGCCGCTCATGAGCGCGAGGGACTACGCGTTCCGCATGGAGGTGGCCGTCGACGACGTCGACGACGGTGGCGATTTCGAGCTCCGCTGGCAGCTCGACGATCGTCACGGCGCCCCCCCCGAGGGAGCCGTCCACATGGTGCGCAACACGGGCGCCTGGGAGATCTCGCCCGCCGCCGACGGCACGAGCCGCTTCACCTACCGCATCGACATCGATCCGGGAGGCAGCGTGGCCAGCTGGATCGTCAACATGGCGAACAAGTCGCAGGTTCCGGCGGTGATCGCGGCGGTCGAGGAGGAGGCCCGCAAGCGGGCGCTCACTCGAACTCGTAACGCAGGCCGACCGTGACCACGGGGCCGATGGTCTGGATCCCGTTCAGGCTGGTCGCGAAGGGGAGTTGCGCCTTGGCGAGCAGCCAGCCGCCCGGGAACAACCTCGCGTAGACGGCGGGAACCGCGGCGAGCACCAGGCCGCCCGTGTTCTCCACGTCCACCCCGCCGTCCACGTCGATCCCGGCGACGCGTCCGTCCACCCCGAGCGCCACGGCCAGCCACTCGAGCGGCTGGTACTGGCCGGCGACCGTCCAGAGCGCGGCGGCTCCGAAGCGGTAGCCGTACGAGTTCACGGTCCGGTAGAGCCCCCACACTCCGGCGTAGGCGCTCCAGAGGTCGCCCTGCATCCGGTAGAAGAGGCCCGCGTTCGGCCCCCAGCCGCCCGTTCCGACCTGGCCGTGCTCGTCGATGCGGATCCCCGCGGCGTCCACCGCCGAGTTGTTCCCGGTGGGGACGAAGGTCGACGCGGAGACCGACAGCGTGTGCCGGATGGCGTTGCCGAGGTCGAGCTTCTCCCAGAAGAACCAGCGCGCCCCGACCTGCATGTCGCCGAAGCCATTCAGGTTGGACGACGACATGCGGGTGCCGTCCTCCATCTCCATCTGCATGTCCTTCCAGACCCAGGGCAGGGTCACCACCAGGTTCAGGTTGGTGACGGGCGTGTACGAGGCGGTGAGGAGCAACGACCACTGGTTCAGGATGTCGAGGGTCCCCGGCTCCTCGCCGCCGGCCTTCTGGTGGAGGTACTGCCCGTCGAGCTCGAGGCCGAACTGGCCGGCGGGGCCGGCCACCTGCCCGACCCCCACGAGCGGGTCGCCACACCCGCAGACGGAGCAGGCGAGCGCGGGAGAGGCGGCGAGCCCCGTGCAGGCCGCGGTGGCGAGCAGGACGGCACGGGCGGAGCGGGCGAGACGATTCATGGACGTGGGACCCCCGGACCGGGATCACCCCCGAGGCGGACTTTCCGGCCACGGAGTGCCTGCGGCAAGTTGACGCACGTCTCTTAGATCCCCGGTATGCGCATCGCCATCGTGGGAGCCGGGGGGGTGGGGGGAGTCTTCGGAGGTCTCCTGGCGCGCGCCGGGCACGAGGTGGCGTTCGTGGCCCGGGGCGCGAATCTCGAGGCCATCCGGGCCCAGGGCCTGCGGGTCCACGGCCCCTGGGGAACCTTCGTGGTCCGTCCCGAAGCGGCGGTGGAGCCGGCCGCCCTCGCCACGGGGTCTCCCTTCGACGCGGTGCTCGTCTGCGTGAAGGCCGGGCAGGTGCAGGAGGTCGCGGCCTCCCTGCGTCCGCTCGTCGGGGAGGGGACCGTGGTGGTCCCGCTGCAGAACGGGGTCGAGGCCGCCGAGGCGCTGTCCGCGGAGCTGGGAGCCGGGCGGGTGGCGGGAGGCCTGTGCCACGTCTTCGCCTGGCGTGAAGGGCCGGGCGAGGTCCGGACCACCGGCACCCCGCTCCAGATCACCCTGGGTGAACTGAAGGGCCCGGTGACCCCCAGGCTGACGCGGCTCGCCGAGGCGATCCGGGGCTCCGGCGCCGGGGCCGTCCTGGCCGACGACGTGGTCGCGGCCGCCTGGGAGAAGTTCCTCTTCATCGACCCGTTCGGGAGCGTGGGCGCCGTCACCCGGGCGCCGATCGGGGTGGTGCGGTCCGAGCCCCGTACACGGGCCCTGCTGGTCGCCACGGTCGAGGAGGTGGACGGGGTGGCGCGGGCCCGCGGCGTGGCCCTCGCCGCCGATGCGGTGGCTCGGACGCTGGCGCGCTACGACGAGCTTCCCGCCGAGGCCACCGCCTCCATGCAACGGGACGTGGCCGCTGGACGCCCCTCCGAGGTGCACGAGCAGACCGGAGCGGTGGTCCGCCTGGGCGAGGCGGCAGGCGCGAACGTCCAGGTCCACCGCTTCCTCTACGCCGCCCTGCTCCCGCAGGAGGCAGCGGCACGTCGGGCGCGGTCGGGGTAGAGTCGCCGGATGTCCCGGACGACCCTCCGAGCCGCCAGCCTGGCCGCCCTCCTGACCCTCGCCTCCGCCTGCGAACAAGCCGCGCCGGACCGCACCGTCACGGTCACCGTCTCGCCGGCGACCGCGGCGGTGAATCCCGGACACGACCAGCTCTTCTCGGCCACCGTCGCGGGTGTCGCCAACCAGTCGGTGAGCTGGTCGGTGCAGGAGCCGAGCGGCGGCACGATCACGTCGGCAGGCCTCTACACGGCTCCTCCGACGAGCGGCATCTACCACGTGCTGGCGAGGAGCGACGTGGACCGGACCGTCGTCGGCACGGCCACGGTCGAGGTGGGCGTGACGCCCGTCTGCGTCCTCAACACGCCCCAGCCGAGCGCGCTTCCCGCCCCGCAGGTGGTCGCGCTCGGGACGCACGCGGTCGGCGAGACCGTCACCTTCACGGTGCCGGCCGCGACCGGGAGCGTGACCATCCTGCAGCAGGGCGTCGAGCAGCTGGCGGCGAGGACGGTCACCTGGGGCGGGACGGTCCTCGACAACACCGTCGTGCCCCTCACGGTGAGCGTGGACGGGACGAAGTTCTTCGACGACAACGTCCTCCCCCCCGACGACCCGGCCGACTGGGGATCGCCGGACGGCATCGGGATCGGGGCGATCTACTCCTACATCCCCTCCCCGTGGACCGGGGCGATGACGGTCCCCAACACCACCAACGCGCTCAACTACGTGGCGACGAACGGCGGCGTGCCCGCGGGGACGTGGTCGGTGGTGGTGAACGACTACGCCGCGGAGTGCACGGCCATCGGTCCCCCCGGCTGCGTGGTGGGCGACGGCACGACCAGCTACCCGCCCGGCACGTACGACGTGCAGGTGCTGCTCAAGCCCGGCCCGGTGGCATCGGCCGGCACCATGGACGTGAACCTGTACCTGGTGACGGACCGCTACACCGCCGCCAGCGCCGCCTCCGACCCGTGGATGACCCGGATGCGCGAGACGCTCGCGACCTACCTCGCCCGGGCCGGGATCACCCTCGGTACGGTGACCTTCGTCGACGAGCCGGACGCCGTGAAGGCCCGTTACGCGGCGGGGGTGAGCGTCGACGACCTGACCCCGTGCGGCGAGGTGGCCACCGTGCTCCGCCTGGCGGGGCCGGGGAACGCCATGAACCTCTTCCTCGTGAACAGCCTGAACTCCCAGTCCGGGGGGTACACGGTGGTCGGCCAGGACGGCACCATCCCGGGTCCCTCGTCGGTGGGCGGGACGGTGGCGAGCGGCGCGCTGGTGTCGATCGCCAACCTGGTCCCTCCCCCGAGTCCTGGGGGGTGCCAGGGGGCCATCGACCTGTCGGGGTGTGGGGCCGACTTCACGGCGTACATCGCCGCCCACGAGACGGGCCACTCCCTCGGCCTCTACCACGTGACCGAGAGCTTCGGGACCCTCTTCGACCCGGTGAAGGACACCTCCACGTGCCTCTGCAGCGCCTGCGCGCCGGCCAGCCAGCGGGTGAACTGCTACACCGGGAGCGTCACCGCCTCGACCTACGAGGTGGACAACGCCGACTGCGTGAAGAACCTGATCGACCCGGCCAGCGCCTGCGGCGGCGGGGACAACCTCATGTTCTGGCTGGTGGACCTGGCGCTCTCGAGCGGCACCCTCTCGACCCAGCAGGCCAGCATCGTCCGGGCGAACCCGGCCGTCCGATAGGAGCCTTCCATGCACGCCGCCCTCGCGCTCCTCTCCGCCGCGCTCCTGCTCCGCCACCGGGATGACCGACGCGGAGGTGCGCGCCCACGTCGAGGCGCTGCTCGGCGCCATCGACCGTCCCATCCCGGCCGAGAGGTGGAAGGCGCTCGGCCCTGCCGCGGCGACGGTGCTCGCCGAGGTGGCCGCCTCCGGTGACCAGTTGCCCTCGAGGCGGTCCATGGCGCTCGGGGCGCTCGCCTCCGTGGACCCGGCCCAGGCCGAGCCCCTGGCCCGCGCGCTCGTCGACTCCGACGGATGCGCCGCTGACGGTGAGGGAGACGGCGGTGCGGGTGCTGGGGCGGACGCTCCCGCCGACCCGGCTCCGCTCCGCGCTGGCCCCGGTCCTGCGGGCCGCGCCGGACGCGGCGCTGCGGGCGGTGGCCGCCGAGACCCTGGCGCGCCACGCGCCCGGGACGGCCTGCGCCGAGGTGATGGACCAGGTCTCGCTCGAGCCGGCCGGCGGCCGGGTGGCGTTCGAGCGGGCCGCGACGCTCTGCTCCGGGCGCTAGGGCTCAGATGGTGTCCCAGACGTAGCCTTCCTTCTCGAAGGCGTGGTCGGCCACCAGCTTCACCAGCTCGTCGTCGTTGTCGTCGATGCGGTTCAGGTTGCTGCGCATGCGGCGGCGGGCCCGCCCGGCGAAGATCTCCAGGATGGCGAGCTCCTGCGCCGCGGCCTCCTCGCCCTTGCCCTCCACGGCGGCGTTGGTCCGCGAGAGCACGGTGGAGAGGACGAAGAGGTCGATGAGGATGTCGGCGAGCCGGTGGGTGGCGAACTGCTTCCCCACCACCTTGCCGCCGTGCTTGCGGAGGATCCGGTCGGCGGCCAGCGCCACGTCCCGCGTGCCCTCCTCGACCACGGTGGCCGCCTTCTTCACCGCCGGGACGAGCAGGGTGAAGCTGCGCCGGTCGCCGACCAGCCCGGTGGCGAGCGAGGCCCGCTTGCGCGCGTAGCCGGAGAGGACGCCGAAGCCCTTGATGGGGTCGGCCACGCCGTTCTTCACCACGCCGGCGAGCTCCTTCAGCTGCTGCCCCACGTCGTTCATGGCGGTGAGCGCGATGAAGAGCCGGAGGATCTCGTTCGTCCCCTCGAAGATGCGGTTGATGCGGCTGTCGCGCATCGCCTTCTCGTAGGGGAACTCCCGCATGTAGCCGTTTCCGCCGGCGATCTGCAGGGCCTCGTCGGAGGTGCGCCAGAGGGCCTCGGTGGCGAAGACCTTGGAGATGGCGGCCTCGACCGCGTAGTCCTCGTACCCCTGGTCGATGAGGCCGGCCACCATGCTCACCACCGACTCGGCGGCGAAGGTGTCGACCACCATCAGGCCGACCTTCTCCTTGATCATGCCGAACTCGGAGATGGGGCGGCCGAACTGCTGGCGCTCCACCGCCTGCCTGGCGGAGAGCCCGATGAGCCGCTTCATGCCGCCCACCGCGCCGCCACCCAGGCCGGTGCGGCCGGAGTTGAGGATCTTCATGGCGGCCTTGAAGCCCTGCCCGACGCCGCCCAGCACGTGGTCGCCGGGGACGCGGACCTCGTCGAGCCGAACGGTGGTGGTCGAGCTGGCCCGGATCCCCATCTTGTCCTCGTGGGGACCGGTGGAGACGCCGGGCAGGTCGCGGGTGACGACGAAGGCGGTGAGCGCCGCCTTGCCCTTCGACTGCACGTCCGGGGTCTTGGCGAAGACCGTGAAGAAGTCGGCCATGCCGCCGTTCGTGATCCAGATCTTCTCGCCGTTCAGGATCCAGTCGTTGCCGTCGCGGCGCGCCGTGGTGCGGACGGCGGCGGCGTCGGAGCCGGCTCCCGGCTCGGTGAGGCAGAAGGCGGCGATCATCTCGCCGGTGGAGAGCTTCGGCATCCAGCGGGCCTTCTGCGCGTCGGTGCCGAAGAGGAGCAGGCCGCGCATGCCGATGGAGCTGTGGGCGCCCACGGTGAGGGCGACCGACCCGTCGAACTTGGCGATCTCCTGCAGCACCCGGGAGTAGGAGGTGGAGCCGAAGCCGATCCCGCCGTGCGCCTCCGGGATGACGAGCCCGAAGAGGCCGAACTGCCGCAGCTCCTCGAGGAAGGCGCCGGGCATCTCCGCCTGCGCGTCCCACTCCCGGAACTCCTTCTCGCGGCCGTTGAGGAGCTGCCGGACCGAGGCGAGCACCTGGCCGAGCGTCTCCTTCTCGGCCTCGGCCATCTCGGGGAAGGGGATGATGATCTCTTCCTCGATCTCCCCCATGCAAAGGGACTGGACGTAGCTGGCGGTCTTCTTGTCGGGCACGGGCTCCTCCTGATTCAAGAATCAATATTTTGACGCGGCGCGGCAGCCAGCGCAACAGGGGACCCAAAAAAAGCGCCCGGCACTGCCGGGCGAGGCGCCTGGCTAGCGCTGCTCGATGTCGATGCGCCACCCGAGTTGCTCCTCGGGGTCCGGGGCGATCGTCCGGTCTTCCTCGCCGCCGAGCCCCGCCTGGGTGCGGACCCAGGCGGCGAGCGCCCAGAGCTCCTCCGGGCGGACCGCCGCGTAGGACGGCATGGGAGTCCCGTCGAGGCCGGTGGCGAGGGTGAGCCACAGGTCGGGGAGCGAGCCGCCGCGCAGGAAGCGGCCCGCGGAGAAGGGGAGCGGGCGGACGGGCGTGCCGTCGTCGCGCCGGAGCGTGGGCGTCGACGGCCCGTCCCCCTCGCCGGTCTCCCCGTGGCACTTGGCGCATCCGTTCCGGATCCAGGCCGCCGCCCCCAGCGCGACGAGTCCCGGAGTCTCCTCGGGCGCGGGCGGCACGGCCACCGGCACTCCGGCGCCTTCCTCCCGGAAACGCGGCGAGAACGCCTTCACGTGCTCCACCACGGCCCAGCGCTCGTCCTCGCCGAGCCAGCTCCAGGGGATCATGGCCGTTCCGTGCACCCCGCGGGAGACGGTGCGGAAGAGGTCCTGGTCGGTGGGCAGGGTGCCCGACGGCGTGGAGCGGAACTCGTAGACACCCTTGGTGAAGTCACGGGCCGGGATGGAGAGGCGGGCCGCGTGGATGCCCTTGCCGTTGCCGTTCACGCCGTGGCAGGGGATGCAGCGGAGCCGGTAGACCTCCGCGCCGAGCGCCAGGAAGCCGCGGTCGACCGCCGGCCGCGCCCCGGCTGGCGCGCCGTCGGGGGTGGCCCCGGCGAGCCAGCGCCGGACGGCGTCCTCGGCCGCGGGCGGGATCCCGCGCGTGGCCGGGGGCGGCCGCTCGCAGGCGGCGAGCGCCGCGAGGAGCGCCAGGGAGGTCGCGATGCTTCTCCGCACCCGCCGACTCTACCCGGCCTCGTCGCGCCGCGCCCGCAGCGCGTCCCAGGCCTCGGGCGTGGGCAGGACCGGCGCCCCGGGAGGTCCCAGGAACCTCTCGGGATCCTCGATGACGTCCTGGGCGATGTGCAGGGAACGGCCGGCGTAGAAACCGTCGTTCACCCGCTCGTCGAGGGTCCAGCGCACCGAGAGCAGTTCCCGGACCTCGGTCCCGCCGCGCACCGGGACCACCGTGGGGCGCACCGTCCCCACCACGCCGAAGATGCTCACCGTCCCGTACTCGTACAGATGGTGAAAAGTGTCCGAGAGGCCGACCGACCCGAGGTTGGCCAGGAAGAGGCTCGCGAAGAACGGGTCGTCCCGGGTCAGGAACCCGGGCAGCAGGTTCCACCGGTCGAGGCGGGCGGCGAGCGCCGTGAGCCAGGAGACCGCGAAGCCGGGAAGGCGCATGAGGAGCGCCGCCTCCTGGTCGATCCGGCGCGACGGGGCGAAGCGTCCCTCGTCCACCGACTCGGCCAGGCGCCGGACCGTCTCCTCGAACGGCTCCTCCGCGCCGAAGCGGAGCTTCACCGTGGCGAAGGGAGCGAGGTCCTTCATCTCCTTCTTCGCCGCGAAGGCCACCGAGACCTCGCGCCGCTGGTAGACGCGCCCCCCGGAGGTGAAGCGGTTCAGCCCGGGGCGGAGATGGAGCGCCCGCGACGCCGCGTAGAGGATCAGGTGGAAGAGCGTGGCCCGGTGCTGGTGCGAGCGGTTGTAGGCCCTGAGCCAGCTCCGGGCCCGGCCGACGTCGTAGAGCGCCTCGTGGTAGACGGCGCTCTCGTTGCGCCGGCGCATGAGGTACGGGACGATTCCGCGGACCGGGGGGAGGTCGCGGACCAGGTCCCCGTCGGAGCGCCGGAAGAGGGGCATGGCGCGAAAGACTGGCCATGCCGGCCGGGGGTGTCAACCCCGAACGGGGACGCCTCTTTGGGCGAGCGCCCTGCAATCGGGTGCGCTACATTTGCACCGTGCGTCCCGCTCGAAGGTTGGTCAAGACCGAGATCTTCCTCCCGAAGTCCCCCCTGGGGCGTGCCGCCGTGATCGGCGGTCTCGTCGTCGGCGGGACGGTGGCCGTGATGATGGTCGCGCTCTTCACGGCCTTCCTCTTCGAGACGGTCCGGCGCGGCGTATAGCGAGCCGCGTCCCTGGCGCGCCATCCGCGCGGCCTGCTAGTGTCCGGTGAGCCAGGAGGAGTGGTCCGTGTCGGACGTGGGAGCGTTCGTACAGAATCCGCGCAAGTTCCCGAGGATCCGGGCCAAGCTCCGCGTGGTGGTGAGCCACGGGGGAGCCGGGTGGTCCGCCGAGACCTTCGACGTCTCGGCCACCGGATGCCAGATCGTCACTCCCCGCCCCATGCAGGTCGGGGAGGTGGCCCGGCTGGTCATCGAGGCGCCCCAGGTTCCCCAGCCCCTCTCGGTCTTCGGATCCGTTGCCTGGGTGGCGGATCAGGGGCGTATCCGGGTGGGCATCGTCTTCGCCGAACGGCAGCCGGATGGCGACCCGGCGGCGTGGTTCAAGAAGCTGCTCGCCAACCAGCCCGGCATCGAAGGGTCGATGCGGAGGGTGCCGGAGCGGCTCCCCATGGAGACCAAGCTGTTCCTGCGGCCGCCCCCGCAGTTCATCTTCGACTTCGGCCCCGACGAGGTGGCGATCCTCAAGGCGCTCGGCGACGGCACCACGGTCGCGAACCTCATCCAGAAGGGGAACTTCACGGCTCCACAGGTCGCGAGGATGGTCTTCGCCCTGCTCGAGCAGCGGGTGATCACGCTCTCGCTCGGCGAGGCGGCGCCGGCCTGGAAGTGGAAGGCGGCCCTGGCGGACTTCGAGTCCCAGCGCGGGGAGCGGCAGCCGGCCCCGCCGCAGGCGCCCCGTCCGTCGCCCGCCCCGGCGCCCCCCGCGGCCCGTCCGGCCCCCGCCACCGTGGGAGCGGCGCGCCCCTCCGCCGGCCGGACACCACCCCCTCCCGCTCCACCGGCGCGTCCCGCCCCGGCCGAGCCCGCCGCCTCCGCAGCGCCCCGTCCCGGGCCGGCGGACGCCCCCGCGCCCTCCCCGCCGCCATCCCGCCCACCGGTGGTCCGGTCTCCCGAGGCCCAGGAGTGCTTCGACCTCGCCGTCTCCGCGGTGTCGATGGGGGAGATCTCGACCGCCATCGGGCTCCTGCGCCGGGGCCTCCAGCTCTCTCCGCGCGACCCGGAGATCTCGGCCCTGCTCGGCCAGCTCGCCTTCCGCGACCGGCAGGTCGAGCAGCAGTAGTCCGGCATGGCATCCCTCTCCCTCGACGCCACCTGGCGCCAGGCCTGGGCCGATCGCGGCTTCCGGTGGCGCGCTCCTCCTCACGCTGCCGGCCCTGGTGGCCACCCTCTCCGCGCTGGCCGCCCTGGTGAAATGGGTGGAGCAGCGGCCGGGAGCGGTCCTCGCCGATCCCGTGCTGGCGCTGCTCGCGCCCCGGGACGTCACCTGGCCGATCTTCACCCTGATCTACGTCGGCATCCTGCTCGCCGTCGTGCGCCTCGTCCGGACGCCGGTGCGGCTCGTCCTGGGGATGCAGGCCTACGTGGTGATGGCCCTCCTCCGCATCGTCGTGATGTGGGCCACCCCGCTCGACCCCCCTCCCGGGATGATCGTGCTCGAGGACCCGCTGGTGCAGGGGTTCGGGGGCGCATCGCATCCGCTCACCCGCGACCTCTTCTTCTCCGGCCACACCTCCACGATGTTCCTGCTCTTCCTGGCGGTTCCGGGTCGCGCGGCAAAGGCCTTCTTCCTGGCCTGCACCGCGGGCGTGGCGTTCCTCGTCCTGGTCCAGCACGTCCACTACGCGGTGGACGTGCTCGCCGCGCCGCCCTTCGCCTACGCCGCGTGGCGGATCGCCCGCAAGACCTGGCCGTCGGCGGGGGCCACCCCTTCGTGAACCTTGCCCCGGGCCGGTGGCCGCGTACGATGCGGGGATGACCGACGTTCCGGCGTCCCCTCGCCCCCCCGGCTCGCGCGTTCTCGTGGTGGACGACGAGCGCGTCGTCCGCCGGGCGCTGCAGCGGGTCCTGGAGCGGGACGGCCACCTGGTCACGCTCGCCGAGTGTGGACTGGACGCGATCGACCTCTACGCCAAGCACTGGCGCGACCTCGACGTCGTGGTCCTCGACGTGATGATGCCCGACGCGGACGGTCGGGAGGTGCTTCGCCGCATGCGGGAGGTGAACCCCGACGTGCGGGCCATCCTCTCCTCCGGCTTCACCGCCGAGAGCGACCCCTCGCTCACCGTCGCCGGGACCTGGCTCCTGCAGAAGCCCTACACCCCCGACCAGGTCCGGTCGGTCCTCGCCGAGGCGCTGGGCGGCGCGAAATAAGCGGTCGCGGGGCGCGTAGGAGAGGGGGACCAGGGAGGTCCCGCCATGCGCCCGTTCGCCGTCCCCGTCGCCCTCGCCGCACTCCTCGCCGCACCCGTCGCCCACGCCTCCGAATGCAAGGTCGAGGTCGGCCCCAACGACCGGGTGTCCCGCGGGGAGACGCTCGTCATCCGCTCCGGGGAACGGGTGGAGAACGCCGTGGCCCTGCACGGAGATCTCGTCGTCGAGGGCGGAGCGGTGGTGGAGAAGGCCGTGGCCGTGGGCGGGTCGGTGACGCTGCGCAACGGGGCGGAAGTGCAGCACGACGCGGTCGCCCTCGGCGGCGACCTCGTCGTCGAATCCGGCGCGCGGGTGGGGAAGGACGCCGTGTCGCTGGGCGGCCAGGTGCGCGAGGCCAAGGGAGCGAAGATCCGGGGCAGCGTGGTCGGGCTGGCCCTCCAGGGCGGGAAGTCGTCGCTGGCGAAGGAGATCCTGAAGGGCGTCACCGACCTCGACGAGTGCAGCGTGATCCAGAAGGGCGCGACCGGCGGCTAGGTCGCGGTTACAATCCGCCGCCCATGAGCACGACAGACGACGGGCGGCGGCAGTTCGCGAGCGACAACTACGCAGGCATCTGCCCCGAGGCCTGGGACGCGATGGCCCGCGCCAACGCCGGGCACGTGCAGTCCTACGGCGACGACCCCTGGACGGCCCGCGCCGCGGACCTGATCCGCGAGCTCTTCGAGACCGACTGCGAGGTCTTCTTCGTCTTCAACGGCACGGCGGCGAACTCGCTGGCGCTCGCCTCGATGTGCCAGAGCTACCACTCGATCGTCTGCAGCGAGACCGCCCACGTCGAGACCGACGAGTGCGGCGCGCCCGAGTTCTTCTCCAACGGCACGAAGGTCCTCACCGCCGAGGGCAAGCTCGGCAAGATCGATCCCTCCGCGGTGGAGTGGGCGGTCCGGCGTCGCACCGACATCCACTACCCGAAGCCGCGGGTGGTGAGCCTCACCCAGGCCACCGAGCTCGGCACCGTCTACACGCCCGACGAGCTGAAGGCGATCTGGGCCCGGGCCAAGTCCCACGAGCTGCGCATCCACATGGACGGCGCCCGCTTCGCGAACGCGGTGGCGTCGCTCGGCTGCACCCCCAAGGAGATCACCTGGCAGGCCGGGGTCGACGTGCTCTGCTTCGGCGGCACGAAGAACGGCATGGCGGTGGGCGACGCGGTGGTCTTCTTCGACCGGAACCTGGCCCGCGAGTTCGACTACCGGTGCAAGCAGGCGGGACAGCTCTCGTCGAAGATGCGCTTCCTGGCCGCGCCGTGGGTCGGCATGCTGGAGGGAGGCGCCTGGCTGCGCCACGCCAGCCACGCCAACGCCATGGCGGAGCTCATGCACGGCCTGGTCCGGGGAATCCCGGGCGTCGAGGTGCGCTACCCGCGCCAGGCGAACAGCATCTTCCTGGCGCTCTCGCCGGCCGTCCGCGACGCGATGCACGCGCGTGGCTGGCACTTCTACGACTTCATCGGCTGGGGCGGGGCCCGGATCATGTGCTCCTGGGACACCACGGAGGAGGACGTCCGGTCCTTCGCCCGTGACCTGGCCGAGGTGTCCGCGCCGATCGCGGTGTCCTAGCGGCTCCGCGTCCAGGCGGCGGCGAAGAACCCGTCGGTGCCGTGCCGGTGGGGCCAGAGGCGGAGGAAGCCCTCCTCGTCGGAGAGCCCCGGAAGTGCGTCACGGCGGGTGAACTCCACCCGTCCCTCCTCGAAGGCCCGGGCCACCTCCTCGTCCTCCTCGCGGCGCAGCGTGCAGGTGGCGTAGACGAGGCGCCCGCCGGGACGGACGTGGAAGGCGGCGCGCTCCAGGATCCCGAGCTGGAGCCGCGGCAGCGCGGCGAAGGAGGCCGGCTCGATGCGGAAGCGCAGGTCCGGACCCCGGCGCAGCGCCCCGAGCTCGGAGCACGGTGCATCGACGAGGACCCGGTCGGCGAGCAGCCCCGCCGGCGGCTCCTCGCCGTGAACGTGGGCGGCTGCGCCGGCCCGTCCGGCGCGGACGCGAAGCCGGGCGAGCCGCGCCTCGTCCGGGTCGCAGGCGTGGACCCGTCCGTCCGGCCCCACCGCGGCGGCGAGCTGGAGGGTCTTCCCTCCGGCGCCGGCGCAGAGGTCGAGGACCACCTCGCCGGGCCGTGCGCCCACGGCCTCGCCGAGCAGCTGGCTCCCCTCGTCCTGCACCTCGAGGAGCCCTTCCCGGAAGGAGGGGAGGGCGAGCAGGTTGGGTCGAGGCGACAGCACCTCCAGGCCGTCCGGGGCGAGGCGGGTGGGACGGGTGGCGATGCCCTCCGCCGCAAGGCGCGCGGCCAGCCCGTCGCGCGTGGCGCGCGCCCGGTTCACGCGCAGGAAGACCGGGCCGGGCACGGACAGGGCGTCGGCGAGGAGCGGCGCCTCGGCGCCCACCTCCCGGACCAGGGTCTCCGCGAGCCAGTCGGGCATGGAGTACCGGGTCGCGAGGTCGGCGGGGGAGGGCACCGGCGGCGGCAGCGCACCGGCGGGGAGCCCGCAGAGCCCCTCGGCGTCGGGCCGGCCGGCCAGGTCCCGCAGCAGGGAGGCCAGGAGGAGGAGCGGCGGGGCCTCCTCGCCCGCGTGGAACCGGAGGCGCCGGCGCCACAGTGCGACGCCGAAGATCGCCTCGGCGGCGGCCTTCCGCCCGTCGGTGGGGAGATCGCGCCGGGAACGGAGAAACCGATCGACCACCCGCTCGGCGGCCGCGCCGGAGAGCACCTCGCCGAGAGGCGCCTCGAGCGCGGAGGCGAGCCCAGCCAGCGCATCCCAGGGAAGGGTGCGCAGGCGGACCACGGACCGGTCGGTCGGGGCTACTTCGCCACCTCGACCCAGAGGAAGCCGCGGAAGTCCCCCTCCTGGTAGCCCACCGCGCGGTCGGCCGGGTACCGGGCGGCGAGCGCCTCCTTCACCTTGGGTTGCAGGGACGCCGCCGGGCCGTGGCAGCCCAGGCAGGCCGTGCCGACGGTGATGGGGAGCAGCACGCCCAGGTTCGACCCCAGATCCACGGCGACCGGCAGCACGTCCGCACCCCTCTTGCCCTCGGCGGCCTTCAGGGAGGCCCTCGTCCACTCCGGCGGGGCGTTGGCGCCGCTGCGCAGGCGGCCCGAGGTGCGTCCCAGCTTCACGCCTGCCGCTGCGCCCGACTCGGCGGCGATCCGCGGGGCGTCGGTGGCGCACACCTCGATGGCGGCCGGAGGGCCCCCCTGCGCCAGCGCGGCGCCGAGGCGCGCCTGCAGGGCCTTCTGGAAGGCCCGCCCCGATTCCTGGGCCCTCGCCACGGCCGGGGCCCACGCGGCAGGTGCGTCGACGACGGGAACGGCGGCGGGGGGAGTCGGGGGGGCGGCGAGGAGTGCGGACAGGGCGATCGCGGCGAGCATGGGAACCTCCGGCAGGTGACCCCGGCGACTGTAGCGCAAGGCCGGGCAGTTGCGTCCGGGTCGTGCTCTCTGGGACAACGGGCGGATGTCGATCGTGCTCTACGTCGTCGGCGTGGCGCTCCTCGCGGCGGGGGTGGCGGGGCTCGTCCTGCCGGTCCTGCCGGGCGCGGTGCTGCTCGTTCTCGGGGTCGTGGCGCTCGCCTGGGCGGGCGACTTCGCGATCGTGGGCTGGGGAACGGTGGCCTTCGCCGGAGCGATGGGGCTCGTCATCACCGCGGTGGACTGGGCGGCGAGCGTCCTCGGCGCGAAGGCCTTCGGCGCCTCGAAGTGGGCGGTGATCGGCTCCGCCGTCGGCCTCGTGGCCGGGCTCTTCCTCGGCCTGCCGGGCATCATCCTCGGTCCGCCGGTGGGTGCGCTCGCCTTCGAGTACGCGAAGGACCCCAACTTCGAGCGGGCCCTCAAGGCCGGCGTGGGCGCGTTCCTGGGATACCTGGTGGGAAGCGTCGTCAAGGTCACGCTCGCCTTCGTGCTCGTCGGCGTGGTGGCGCTGCGCTACCTGTTCCACTGAGGCGTGGTGGCGCTCGACCTCCAGGGAAAGGTGGCGCTCGTCACCGGCGGCGCCGGCGGGATCGGGCGGGCGGTGGCCCGGGCGCTCGCCGGGGCCGGCGCCCGCCTCGTGCTCGCCGGGCGGGACGAGGCGGCGCTGCGGGCGGTCGAGCTCCCGGGCGCTCCGCCGATGGTCGTTTCCCTCGACGTCCGCGACGAGGTGGCCTGGGACCGCGCCATCGCCGCGGTGCTGCGCGACCTCGGCCGGCTCGACGTCCTCGTGCACAACGCCGGCGTGCTCGAGGTGGGAACGCTCGAGTCCAGGACGGCGGAGGGGATCCGGTCGATCGTCGACACGAACCTCACCGGCGCGCTCCTGGGGACCCGCGCGGCGCTGCCGGCGCTCCGCCAGGGCCGCGGCGCGGTGATCCACGTGGCCTCCCTGGGCGGTCTCGTGCCCATGCCCTTCGAGGCCGCCTACGCGGCCACCAAGGCCGGCATCCGCCACCTCTCCTTCTCGCTGCGGGCCGAGCTCGCCGGCAGCGGCGTGACCGTCTCGGTGGTGACGCCCGACTCGGTGGACACCCCGCAGCTGGCCGAGGAGCTCCGCCACGAAGAGGCGACCCTCTCCTTCGCGAGCCCGGCGCTCCCTCCCGACGCCGTCGGGCGGGCGGTCCTCCAGGCGCTCCGGTCCGGCGCCCCGGAGGTGCTGGTGCCCGCCGGCGGAGGACTGGCGGCCCGGATCGCCGCGGCCTTCCCGCGGCTGCTCCTCTGGCTGCTGCCGTTCCTTCGCAGGTCGGGGGCGAGGCGGATGGCGCGGATGCGGCGAGAGCGGACGGGCCCGGAAGCGTGAGGTCGCCCCCTCCGGACGCCTTGCCTCCCGCTGCGCCGCCGGGCAAAGTGCGGCCGTGCGCGACCACCTCTACGACAGCGTCCCCTACCGCGTTCCCGAGATCGAGCATCGCTACGGCGCGAACGTCCACCTGCTCGCCGACCCGCTCATGCTCGACCTGCTCGCGAAGCTCGCGGCCAAGGAGACCGAGCAGCCGGTGGTGAACAACCTGGTGGTCGACATCTACCGCGGCCTCTCCCGCGCGGTGCTGAACGCCGAGTTCCCGCGCAAGCTGGTCGAGGTCCCCACCCGGATGATCGACCACACGCCCGAGGGCGTCTGGCGCGGCCAGATCCTCGAGCCCGAGACCCGCGCGGTGACGGTCAACATCGCGCGCGCCGGCGCGGTCCCTTCACACACCGTCTACGGCCTGCTCAACACGGTGCTCCGGCCCCGGCTGGTCCGGCAGGACCACATCATCATGAGCCGCATGCTGGGCGACGCCGAGCAGGTGGTGGGCGCCGGCATCGGCGGCATGAAGATCGGCGGCGACGTGGAGGATGCCTTCCTGCTCTTCCCGGACCCCATGGGAGCGACCGGGTCGTCGCTCTCCATGGCCCTCGACACCTACAAGAAGAAGGTGCCGGGCACGCCGCGGAAGATCATCGCGTTGCACCTCATCGTCACCCCCGAGTACCTGCGGCGCATGAAGAAGGACCACCCGGAGGTGGTGGTCTACGCGGTGCGGCTCGACCGCGGGCTCTCGCCGCCCAAGGTCCAGGGCACGATGCCCGGGACCTTCTGGGACGAGGAGAAGGGGTTGAACGACCACGACTACATCGTCCCCGGGGCCGGCGGCCTCGGCGAGGTGATGAACAACGCGTGGGTCTGAGCAGCGCCGGCTTCAGCCGGCGCAAGAACCACTCACGGAACGGTTCCGAGGAACGGGACCCCCGACACGACGAGGCCCCGGTCGCTCTCGCGACCGGGGCCCCTCGGATCAACGGAACTTGAGGACGGCTACGCCACCGGCGCGGGCGGCTTGTCGAGCACCGCCACCAGGTCCTTCACGGCCTTCACCGACTTGTCCATCATGGCCTGCTCCTCGGCGTTGAGCTTGAGCTCGAGGATGCGCTCGGCGCCGCCGGCGCCGATGACCACCGGCACGCCGACGTAGATCCCCTTCACGCCGAACTCGCCGTTCAGGTACACGCAGGTGGGCAGCACGCGCTTCGAGTCCTTGAGGAAGGACTCGGCCATGGCGATGGCGGACGAGGCCGGCGAGTAGAAGGCCGAGCCCGTCTTGAGGAGGGCCACCACCTCGCCACCGGCGCCGCGGGTGCGCTTCACCATCGCGTCCATGACCTCCTTGGCCTTGGCGGCGTCGCCGTACTTCTTCTCGAGCAGCTCCATGACCGGGACGCCGCAGACCGAGGTGTAGCGGACCAGCGGGACCATGTCGTCGCCGTGGCCGCCCAGCGTGACGGCGCTGACGTCCTTCACGGAGACGCCGAGCTCCCAGGCGATGAAGGCCACGAAGCGGGCCGAGTCGAGCACGCCGGCCTGGCCGACCACGCGGTTGTGCGGGATCCCGGTGATGCGCTGGCAGAGCGTCACCATCGCGTCGAGCGGGTTGGAGATGACGATGACGAACGAGTTCGGGGCGTACTGCTTGATGCCCTCGGCCACGCTGGTCATGATCTTCGAGTTCACCGCGATGAGGTCGTCGCGGCTCATGCCCGGCTTGCGGGGCAGGCCGGCGGTGACGATGCACACGTCGGCGCCGGCGATGTCGGCGTAGCTGTTCGTGCCCTTCAGGCTCACGTCGAAGCCGTCCACCGGGGCGGCCTCGGCGATGTCGAGCATCTTGCCCTGGGGCAGGCCCTCGACGATGTCGAACAGCACCACGTCTCCGAGCTCGCGCAGCGCACAGAGCTGGGCCAGCACGCCACCGATCTGCCCGCCGCCGATCAACGCAATCTTCTTCCTTGCCATGGTCGTCTCCTTGGGTGGGGTTGCTACGGGTCTACGCGATACCATCGATGATGGCGTTGAGGGTCGGGCTGGGACGCATGGCCTTCCCCGTCTTCGCCGGATCCGGCTGGTAGTAGCCGCCCAGGTCCTGCGGCTTGCCCTGGGCGCCGATCAGCTCGGCGTTGATCTTGGCCTCGTTCTCCTGGAGCTGCTTCGCCACCTTGGCGAACCGGGCCGCGAGCTCCGGATCCTTCGTCTGCGCAGCCAGCGCCTCGGCCCAGTACATGGCCAGGTAGAAGTGGCTGCCGCGGTTGTCGATCTCGCCGACCTTGCGGGCCGGCGACTTGTTGTTGTCGAGGAACTTGGCGATGGCCGCGTCGAGCGTGTCGGAGAGCACCTGCGCCTTCACGTTCTTGGTGGACGCGGCGATGTGCTCGAGCGAGGCGCCGAGCGCCGAGAACTCACCCAGCGAGTCCCAGCGGAGGTAGCCCTCCTTCACGAACTGCTGCACGTGCTTGGGGGCCGAGCCGCCGGCGCCCGTCTCGAAGAGCCCGCCACCGGCGAGCAGCGGGACGATGGAGAGCATCTTGGCCGAGGTGCCGACCTCGAGGATGGGGAAGAGGTCGGTGAGGTAGTCGCGGAGCACGTTGCCCGTGACCGAGATGACGTTCTCGCCCTTGCGCACCCGCTCCAGCGTGGCCTTCATGGCCTCGACCGGGGCGAGGATCTTGATGTCGAGCCCGCTCGTGTCGTGGTCCTTCAGGTACCGCTCCACCTTGGCGATGACCTGCCGGTCGTGGGCGCGGTTCTTGTCGAGCCAGAAGAAGGCCGGCCAGCCGGTGGCGCGGGCCCGGTTCACGGCCAGCTTCACCCAGTCGCGGATGGGGATGTCCTTCGCCTGGCACATGCGGAAGATGTCGCCCTCCTCGACCTTCTGCTCGAGGAGCGTGGCGCCGCTGGCGTCGTCGACGACGCGGATGGTCCCCGTGCCGGAGGCCACGAAGGTCTTGTCGTGCGACCCGTACTCCTCGGCCTGCTGGGCCATCAGGCCGACGTTGGGCACGCTGCCCATGGTGGCCGGGTTGAGCGCGCCGTTCTTCCGGCAGTCGTCCATGATCTCCCGGTACATGGTGGCGTAGCAGCGGTCCGGGATCATGGCCTTGGTCTCGTGGAGCTTGCCGTCCTGCCCCCACATCGACCCCGACTCGCGGACCACCACCGGCATGGACGCGTCGACGATGACGTCGCTCGGCACGTGCAGGTTGGTGATGCCCTTGTCGGAGTCGACCATGGCGAGCGCCGGGCGCGCCGCGTACACGGCCTTGATGTCGGCCTCGATCTCGGCCCGCTTGTCGGCGGGCAGTGACTGGATCTTCTTGTAGAGATCGCCGAGACCCATGTTCGGGTTCACGCCGGCCTGCTTCAGCGCGGCGGCGTGCTTCTCGAAGACGTCCTTGTAGAAGACGGTGACGGCGTGGCCGAACATGACGGGGTCGGAGACCTTCATCATGGTGGCCTTGAGGTGGAGCGACAGCAGCACCCCGTTCTTCTTGGCGTCCTCGATCTGGTCCGCGTAGAACTTGCGGAGCGCCTTCACGCTCATCTTGGTGGTGTCGATGATCTCGCCGGCCAGCAGCGAGGCCTTCTTCTTCAGCACCGTCACCGTGCCGGCCGCGTCGACGAACTCGATGCGGTAGTCGGTGGGCTTCTCGATGGTGAGCGCGTTCTCGTTCCCGTAGAAGTCACCCTCGGTCATGTGGGCGACGTGGGCCTTGGAGTCGGGCTTCCAGGCGCCGAGCTTGTGCGGGTGCTTCTTCGAGAAGTTCTTCACGGCCGGCGGGGAGCGGCGGTCCGAGTTGCCCTCGCGCAGCACCGGGTTCACCGCGCTGCCCAGGCACTTCGCGTAGCGGGCCTGGATGGCCTTCTCGGCGTCGTCCTTCGGGGTCTCGGGGTACTCGGGAACGTCGTAGCCGTGGGCCCGGAGCTCGGCGATGGCCTCCTTGAGCTGCGGGACCGAGGCCGAGACGTTGGGGAGCTTGATGATGTTGGCCTCGGGCGTCTTGGCCAGCTCGCCGAGCTGGGCGAGGAAGTCGGGGACCTTCTGCTCCGGCTTCAGCTTCTCGGGGAAGTTGGCGAGGATGCGGCCGGCCACCGAGATGTCGCGGGTCTCCACCTCGACGCCGGTGCCCTTCGTGAAGGCCTGGACGATGGGGAGGAACGAGTAGGTCGCGAGCGCGGGCGCCTCGTCAATCTGGGTCCAGATGATCTTCGACGTCTTGGTCGTCATGCATTCTCCTTGTTAGGTGCTTCGTTCTGGTCTGCGAAATCCGTTGCCCGGGAAGGCTGGAGATGCCACGCGTCGGTGCCCGCCGGGGTCTCCGGCGGGAGGATGGAGCGTGCTGCGGCGATGGCCCGGAGCCCCCATCTCGACGTCGACGCCGTTCACCCCCGGGATGGCTCGTGGAGCCCTGCTAGACACCAATTCTGCTGCACCCTGTCAAGGCGAAACGGGCGTCCGGCGGAGGAGGCCGAGGGGTCGTGGACTCGAACGGTCGGAGACCCCCCCGAACGGCGAGGACCTCAGGCTCCCCGCATCCACGTCGCGGCCTGCCGCAGCGCGCGCCAGACGGCCCGGGCCAGGAGGACGAGGGCGATCAGGGCCGCGAGCGCGAGGCCGAGCGCGATCCAGGGGTGCGTCCACACCAGCCACGCCATTCCGGCCACCGTGGAGACCTCCGCGCCGGTGGCCACCGCGTTCGACACCGGCTCGGGCGAGGCGTCGATGGCGGTGCGGATCTTGAGCTTGGTCGCCGTGGTGGCGGCCCCGAGCGACCCGCCCAGCAGGCCGGCCACGACGACGAGGGCCGGGCTCGCCCCCCAGGTCGCGAGGACCGCCAGACCCGCCGCGGCCACCGGACGGATGGCCACGTGCAGCGCCTCCCAGGCCGTGGCCACGCCCGGGACCAGCGACGCGGCGATCTCGACGCCGGTCAGGACGAGCGCCACCCCGATCACCCAGGAGGTCTCGAGGACCCGCAGCCCCTCGGGGAGCACCACCCAGCCGAGCCGCCCGGCGAGGCCGGTGAAGGCCACGGTGGCGTAGAGGCTGACGCTCGACGACCAGGCGATGCCGAGCGCCGACGCGAGGGCGGTGAGGGGAGCCATCCGGAGAGGATGGCCGCCCGGTGCGGCGTGTCAACCGTCCGCTACGCCGGGATCCCCTCGAACAGGATGGACGACAGGTACCGCTCCCCGGCGTCGGGCAGCACGGTGACGAGCAGCTTCCCCTGGTTCTCCGGGCGCGACGCCACCTTCACGGCCGCCGCCACCGCGGCGCCGCAGGAGATGCCGCAGGTGATGCCTTCCTCCCGGTGGAGCCGCTTCGCCATCTCGACCGCCTCGTCGTTGGTGACCTGCACCACCTCGTCGATGACGCCGAGGTCGAGGACGTCCGGCTTGAAGCCGGCGCCGATGCCCTGGATCTTGTGCGGGCCCGGCTTGAGCGGCTCGCCGGCGCGGATCTGCGGACAGGACGGGCGAGTGGGTCGGCTCGACGGCCACGGACCAGACCGCCTTCTTCTTCTCGTTCTTGAGGTACTTCGTCACGCCGGTGATGGTGCCGCCCGTCCCGACGCCGGCCACGAAGATGTCCACCTTGCCGTCGGTGTCCCTCCAGATCTCCGGGCCCGTGGTCTCGAAGTGGATGCGGGGGTTGGCGGGATTCTCGAACTGCTGGGGCATCCAGTGCCGCTTCGGATCGCTCGCCACGATCTCCCTGGCCTTGGCGATGGCGCCGTTCATCCCCTTCGCGCCCTCGGTGAGGACGAGCTCGGCGCCGAAGGCGCGCAGCATGCGGCGCCGCTCGATCGACATGGTGTCGGGCATGGTGAGGATGATGGGGTAGCCGCGCGCCGCGGCCACGAAGGCCAGCGCGATGCCGGTGTTGCCCGAGGTGGGCTCGACGATGGTGACGTCGCGGGAGCCGGGCTTCAGGATGCCCTTCTGCTCGGCGTCCCAGATCATGGCGGCCCCGATGCGGCACTTCACCGAGTAGGCCGGATTGCGCCCCTCGATCTTGGCCACGATGGTGGCGGGGAGCCCCTTGGAGATCCGGTTGAGCCGGACGAGGGGGGTGTTCCCGATGGAACGGCTGTTGTCCTCGAAGATCGGCATGGCGTTCTCTCCTGGGCCGGTCGCCCGTCAGATGTTGAAGTCCGGTACGCCCGAGGTTTCCTGGACGCGACGGGCGAGGTCCTCGAGCGAGACCCCGTCGAGCGACGCCGCCACGGCGCGCTCCGTCTCCGTCCACAGCTGGTGAAGTGCGCGCGCGCTGGCCCCGCCGGCCCCGGGCGACGGGCGCCGCTGCAT
This sequence comes from uncultured delta proteobacterium, assembly GCA_963818535.1. GTDB lineage: Bacteria > Myxococcota > Myxococcia > Myxococcales > Anaeromyxobacteraceae > CAIOAK01. The sequence continues at coordinate 731,589 of CAWFSM010000001.1, forward strand.
CGGCCGGACGGAGAGCGCCTCCGGGCCCTCGACCGCACGGACCACCTCGCCGGCGCCGATCCGCGAGGGGGGCGGGCGAGCCGGTGGCCGCCGCGCGATCCGCGCTCGCTCTCCACGAGCCCGGCGCGCCCGAGTTGCCCGAGCACCGCCTCGAGGAACTTGGCGGGAGCCCCGGTGCGGAGGGCCACGTCCGAGGTGCGGGCGAGACGGGAGGGCGACGCGTGAAGGGCGAGGTCGAGGGCGGCCCGGAGGGCGTATTCGGACTTGAGACTGAAGCGCATCGGCAATGCCTACTAACCAGATAGGAATACTACCATCAAGGTCGAGATTCGGCAACCCCCCGGCCCGGAAGGACGTCGAAGGTCAGCGGCTGGAGGCGGAGGGAGGTACGGGTGTCGTCGCGCAGACCGGCCAGGTCTTGGGGGACGAGACCCCGGCCTCGTTCACCGCGGAGACCTGGAAGCAGCGTCGCTGCCCGGGCTGAAGCCCGTCCACCTTGTAGGTGACGTGGCGCGTGGAGCCGATCCGCCGCTCGCCATCCCAGAAGACCGAGTAGACGACGCCGAGGTCGGGCGAGGGCTTCCACCGGAGCTCCACCGAGCGAGGACTCACGGGCCCGGCCACGAGCTCCACCGGGGCCGCGGGTGTTCCGACGGCGGTGGTCTGGGCGCAGACGGGCGCCGAGAGGCCGGAGAGGTTCCCCGCCGCGTCGGCGGCCCGCAGCTGGTAGCAGTACTCGGTGGCCGGGGCGAGCCCGGGCTCCTGCCACGCGGTGCCGGCCGTGACCGAGACCTTCACCCCGCCGCGCCAGAGCTCGTATCCCGTGACGCCCACGTCGTCGTCGGACGGGTCCCAACCGACCGCCACCCGATTCGCCGAGGTGCCCGACGCGACCAGGCCGGAGGGCGTGGTGGGAGGGCTCCAGTCGGGCGTGCTGGCACAGGCCTTCTCCGAGGAGGCCGAGCGGTGGCCCGCGGCGTCGAAGGCCCGGACCTCGAGGCAATAGGAACGCCCGGGCGCGAGCCCATTCACGTCGCCGACGGGTTCGCCCGTCTGGGCCACGACAGCACCATCCCGGAGGACCTCGTACCCGGTCACCCCCACGTTGTCGGCGGAGGGAGCCCACTTCACGCGCAGCGAACGGTCGGACGAGGCCTCGGCGGCCGCGAGCGCCGGAGCGGTGGGCGGCGTCAGGTCGGGCGTCGTCACGCAGGTGGAAGGCGAGGGCTCGGAGCGGTTGCCCGCCGAGTCGAGTGCGCGGACCGCGTAGCAGTAGGCGGTGCCTGGCCGCAGGTCCTCGTCACCGCCGGAGGCCTGCGTCCCCGTTCCGACGAGGCGGCCGTCCCGGGAAATCTCGTAGCCGGTCACGCCGACGTCGTCGGAGGAGGGCTCCCAGCGGATCACGACCGACGTCTCGCCCGGAGCGGAGGCCACCGCCGCCGTCGGCGGAGTCGGTGGAGTGGTGTCGGGGACGACCCCACAGGCCTCGACGGGCGGGGAGCGGTTGCCGGTGGCGTCGAACGCGCGAACCGAGGCGCAGTGGCTCCCGGCCGGGAGCTCTCCCAGGACGGCGGAGAGATCCCGCGTGCTGGCGACGACCTCCTCCCCGCGCATCACCTCGTAGCCGGCGACGCCGACGTCGTCCTCCGACGCAGCCCAGGTGACCGTCAGCGTGCGCGGCCCGCCCGTCCCGAGCGGAGCGGGTGGACCGGGCGGCGTGACGTCGGGCGGGGTCACGCAGATCGCTGCCGACGGCGTCGATCGATTGCCGGCGCCGTCGAAGGCCCGCACGGCGTAGCAGTAGGTCTGTGCGGGGCGAAGGCCCGTCTCGGCGAACCGGAGGGCGCCGGACGTGGGGAGGGAGCGGCCGTTCCGCAACACCTCGTAGCCGGCGACGCCGACGTTGTCGACGGCCGCGGCCCAGCGAACGGTCGCCGAGGTCACGGAGTCGAGGGCCACGGCGGGGTCCGGCGGAGTGCCGGGCGGGGTCAGGTCCGGGGTGGTGATGCAGACCGGGCTGCTCGGCGCCGAGGAACGGCCGGCCTCGTCGACCGCCCGGACCGAGTAGCAGTGGGTGGAGACCACCGCGAGCTTCGCATCCGTCGCGGAGCGGTCGCGGGTCCGGGCGATCGGCATCCCGTCCCGGAAGACCTCGTACGTGACGAATTCACCGGGGTCATCCGCCGGGTCCCAGTGCACGGATGCGGACGTCTCGCCGGATGCCTCTGCGTGCAGGGCGCGGGGTGAGCGGAGGGGCTTCTCGGTGACGCTCCACTCCGCCGGAAGGAGGGCTGCGCCATCGTCCGGAACGGCGCCCAGCGCCTGGCCGGGTGCCAGAAGGGCGACGACGACCGCCGCGAGTTGGATTTCGACCAGTCTTCGGAGGTGTGCCATGGGGCCCTCAGACCCGCCGCCGTGACACGGACAGGTCAACCCAGGAGGGGCGAAGGTAGCACGAGGTAGGACACGGGGATCGACGGAAATCGCAAACTCGCGCCCCCGCCGGATACCCAATAGGATGCCGTGGCTGGAGGGAACCGTGCGCTTCGCTTGCCAGAGCTGTGGCCGTGCCTACGCCGTCGGAGACGAGTTGGCTGGCCGTGCCTTCAAGATGAAGTGCAAGAGCTGCGGCCACTTGATCGTGGTGCGCCCCTCCGCGCCCGCGTCGACGACCGGGCCCGCGCCCGCAGTGCCCCGGGTTCCGGCACCCACCGAGGCGGCCCCTCCTCCACCGCCTCCGGCGCCGGACCGGACCCGGGAGGAACCGCCCCCTCCCCGAGCCGAAGCCGACGAGCCGCACCCGCTCTCGACCCCGTTCGAGGAGGTGGCCGGCGCAGCCGGCGTGGTCGTGCCACCGACGCCACCGCCTCCCTCCGAGTTCACGCCGACGCCGGCGCCGGTGAGCGCCGTACCGCCTCCGCCGCAGGAGAACGCCGAAGGGCCCGACCCCCTCGCCGGGCTCGAGCAGGAACTGGAGATGGAGACCGCCGCCATGGCGATCCCTCCTCCCGCCCCCTCGCCCGCAAGCGAGGCGCCTCGCCCCGTCCCGCCCGCGTCCAAGCTCGGGATCACGCCGCCGCCCCCGCGCAAGTCGACCGTCCCGTTCGCTCTCCTGGCGCTGGTGATCCTCCTCGTTCTCGCCGCGGGGACCTGGTTCCTCGTGAAGGGCAAGCCTGCCGATCCCTCCCCTCCCACTCCGGTCGCGGCGCCGCAGGCCAGCCCTCCCGCTCCGGCGCCCGTCGTCCCCTCGGCTCCGGCGACGCCCGCGCAGGACGCCGCCCCGGCCGCCTCGCCGGCCCCTGCGCCCAAGGCCGAAGTCGTGCCTCCGGCGCCATCGCCGCCGACCCCCGTGGCCGCTCCCGGACCGAGCGCCTCGCCGCAGCGACCCGCGCGGGAACCGCCCGTGCGGGAGACGCCGGCCGTGACGGCGACCCCAGCGCCGGCAGCAGCACCCAGGCCAGCGGCGCGACAGGAGCCCAGGCCCGCCGAGCCAGCACCCGAGGTGGCCCAGGCCCCCGCGGCGGCCGCCACCGTGCAGCCCCCGGCACCAGCGGTGGCCCCGGCCGTCGCCCAGCCGGCGGTCGCGCCCCCGCCGGCGGCTGCTCCGGTGCAGGCCCCTGCCGAACCGGTGGCTGCCGCACCCTCCCAGATCGCCGACGCGCCCCGCTACGCCGGCGACGGCTTCCAGTCTCCCCAGCTCGCCGAACGGAACTGCATCTCCGAGAACCTCCGCCTCCCGTCCCAGCTCGGAGAGGCGATCCCCGACACGGTCACCGCGCGGGTCGCCGTCTCGGCCTCCGGCCAGGCCACGACGGTCCAGGTGATGGGGCAGGTGGCCGACCCGCGGATCTCCGATGCGGTCCGACGCGCCGTGCAGGCCTGCAGCTGGGTCCCGGGAGCCGACGCCCAGGGCAAGCCCACCGCCCTCTGGGTGGTCCTGCCGATCCGCCTGACGCGCTAGCGGACCGGGAGCACCTTGCGCATCTTCACGTGGGGAACGCCCTCCTCCAGGAAGGTGTCCCCCTCGGCGACGTAGCCGCGCCGGGAGTAGAAGCTGACCGCCGGTAACTGGGAGTGAACGAAGACCTCCCGCAGCCCCCGCAGCTCGGCCATCCGCTCCAGCGCCTCGAGCACGGCCGCGCCCACCCCCGACTTTCGCTGCGAGGGAGCGGTGGCCATGCGCCCGATCTGGGCGGTCCGGGTGTCCAGGCGGACGGCGCGCCCCGTTCCCACGCAGGCCCCCGCCTCGTCGAAGACCACCACGTGGTCGGCGTTGAAGTCGTAGGCGTCGCGGTCCAGCGGGCGCGGCACGCCCTGCTCCACCTCGAAGACGAGGCGGCGCAGCTCGTAGGCGAGGTCTCGATCCTGGGTGGTGGAGGCGAACCGGACGGTGTGGGCCATGACGGATCCTTAACCGAAACCGGGCCGGAGATGCCAGGGGGGGCGAACCGGCTCCGGCCGTGCTACCAAGGCGCCATGCAGCCCTGGGAAACCGTGGACCGCACCAAGGTCGCCGGCGGCACCGAGCTCGTGCTGGCCCGGCGGGGCGAGGAGTGGGTGGTTCGCAACGACGGGCGCGTGCTCATGTCGAGCCGGCAGCACGGCTCCGAGGACGCGCTGGCCACGCTCGCGCTGGAGCGGGTGGAGCGACCCGGCGGCGCTCGCACCGTGCTCATCGGGGGGCTCGGGCTGGGCTACACGCTGCGGGCCACGCTCGACCGGATCGGCCCGGACGCCCGCGCCGTCGTCGCCGAGATCTCCCCCGACCTGGTCGCCTGGAACCGCGGGCCGGTCGCTCACCTGGCCGGCAGCCCGCTCGACGACCCGCGCACCCGCCTCCAGGTCGGAGACGTGGTGGCTCGCATCTCCGAGGCGACGGGAGCCTTCGACGCCATCCTGCTCGACGTGGACAACAGCCCCTCGTCCATGGTGCTGGCCGGCAACGACCGGCTCTACGGTCCGCGCGGGGTTCGTGCCTGCGCCGCGGCCCTGTCTGCGGGAGGAGTGCTGGCGGTCTGGTCGGCCGGGCCGGACGATCCCTATCTGGAGCGGCTGGAGAAGGCGGGCCTCACCGCGCGGGCCGTCACCGTGCCCGCTCGCGGGATCGGCGGGGGAGGGGCGCGCCACGTCGTTTTCCTGGGAGTGAAGAAGGCCGCTAGCCCTCGCCGCCCCGGAAGAGGCGAACCCCCAGCGCGAAGCCCGCGAGTCCCACGAGGACGAGCACCCCGATCGGCAGGGCCATCTCGGCGGCGCTGAAGCCGCGCCAGGTCGCCCCTTCCAGCGCCAGGATGCCCCATTTCACCGGGGACACGTTGCTCACCGCCTGCATCCAGGCCGGCATGACGAAGAGCGGGACCATCCCGCCCCCGAACATGGTGAGCGGCATCATGATGGCCCAGCCCAGGCCGCCGGCCGCCTGCTCGGTCTTCCCCAGCACGGCGACGGTCATCATGATCCCCACGAAGCAGACGGCCACCGCCAGTGCCGCCGCGGCGAGGAACAGCCACGAGGCCGGGCGAATCCCGAAGAAGGCCACCCCGAGCAGGAGCAGGGCGAACTCCACCGCGACGATGGTCACGAAGCAGGCCAGCGCCTTTCCGACCAGCACGTCGAGGCGGGAGAGAGGGGAGGTCTCGAGCCGCATGAGCGTCCCGCGGGTCCGCTCGGTGACGAGGGAGAGGGCGAAGCCGAGCGCGCTCCCGATGACGCCCCAGAGGATGCCCTGAGGGAAGGTGAAGTCGAAGGCCGAGCGTGGCCCCGCCCTCTCCCTGCGAACCTCCCGCCGCTCGATCTCGAGGGGCTTCCAGCCCTGGGCCTGCCCCGCGCCCTTGCCGGGATCGATCGGCCGGTCGACGAAGCTGCGAAGCTCGCCGAGGAGCCGGCGCGTGGAATCCTTGGCGGCGGACTCGGGCGCCGTCTCCAGATCCCCGAGAGACCGGTCGACCATGGTCCGCGTCCGGGCCGGGTCGGTGAAGAGCTCCTGCATCCCCTGCATCGCGGCGCCGGTGAGGATCCCCTCCAGCATCGAGCCCTCGGCGGTCCGGGCCGGGTCCACCTCGAGCTCGAGCCGCCGGGGAGCTCCGTGGAAGATCCGGTCGGCTGCCTCGCCGTAGCCCTTCGGCACGATCACCGCCGCCGAACGCTTGCCCTGGCGCACGAGGCGCGTGGCCTCCTCGCGCGAGGCCGTGGTGATCTGAAGCCCGGCGGTGGCAGTGAGCCGCTCGACGAGGCGGGTCGACTCCGCCGTCCGGTCCTCGTCGACGACGGCCACCGGGATTCGCCCCTTCTCCCCGCCTCCGCCGAACACGTACCCGAAGAAGAGCGCCATGAGGACGGGCCACGCCAGCGCGAAGAAGAGGGTGGCCCGGTTGCGCGAGAGGAGGCGCAGGTCCTTTCCTGCCAGGGCCAGGACGGCGCGGGGTCGGGGGGCGCTCATTCGTCGCGCAGCCTCCGGCCCGTGAGGCGCAAGAAGACCGCCTCGAGATCGACCCGCTCCACCCGGAAGTCGTCGACCCTCCGCGCGGCAAGGATACGGGAGAGCTCGCCGGCCGGATCGCGCGTGGGAATCCGCAGCTCCACCCCTCCCTCGACCACGACGAGCGTGGGGTCGCCGCCGTGGCGGGCCACCAGCTCGGGCACCGTTCCGAGCGCCAGCATGCGTCCGTGGTCGACGATGGCGATGCGGTCGCAGATGCGGGCCGCCTCGTCCATGTAATGGGTGGTGTAGACGACGGCCCGCTCCGCCCCGCGCAGCTCGACCACGCGGTCGAGGATGGCGTTGCGCGACTGCGGGTCCACTCCCACGGTGGGCTCGTCGAGCAGGATGAGTGCAGGGTCGTGGACCAGCGCCGCCGCCATGTTGAGCCGGCGCTTCATGCCCCCGGACAGCTCCGCCGACCGGTCCCGCCGCCGATCGTCGAGGGCTGCGAAGGAGAGCGCCCACTCCACCCGCTCCTCCAGCGCCCGCCCGGACAGGCCCTGGACCCGGCCGAAGAACCGGAGGTTCTCCTCCGGTGTGAGCGCCTCGTAGAGCGCGATCGACTGCGGGGCCACGCCCGAGGAGTCGACGGACCTCCGGGTTCCGGGGCGAGCCGCGCCCGCCGACGTCCACCTCTCCCCGATCCGGGTCGAGGAGGCCCACCGCCATGTGGATGGTGGTGCTCTTGCCCGCGCCGTTCGGACCGAGGAGTCCCAGGATCTCCCCGCGACGAACCTCGAGCGACAGGCCGTCGACCGCGACCCGCTCGCCAAACCGCTTGTGAAGTTCGCGCAGTACGAGCACCGGTGCATCCTAGGAACGCCCCCTCGCGGGGGCAACGTCACCCGGTGTCGATCGTGTCGATTCGTTAACGAAGGTCCAAACGTCCGTGGGTCGGGTAGATTCGAGGCTCCCGATGAGCGACAGGTCACCCAGGATCATGGTCGTCGACGACCTCGTCGATCACCGCGAGCTGCTCTCGCAGGTCCTCGTGGACCTCGGCTACGCGGTCGACACGGTCGGCGACGGAAACATCGCGCTGGATGCGATCCGCCGCGGGCCGCGCCCGCAGCTGGTCCTGGTGGATCTGTGGATGCCGGGGATGGGCGGCAACGAGTTCCTTCAAGCGCTCCGCGCCGAGCCCGACCCCGCGATCGCCCGGATCCCGGTCGTCGTCATGACCGCCGACCCCGACGGCGCGGTCGAGCTGCTCGCCCGGTCTCCGCCCGATCTCCTCCTCGAGAAGCCGTTCGGCCTGGGGGAGCTCCGCCGGGTGGTGCTGCGGTTCTGCGGCCAGGGCTCGTCGAGCCACCGCTGGGGGACCTCGACCACTCAGGGGCCCGCGTAGCCCGCGGCCCGGTACACCAGCCGCCCGGCCAGCTCCCGGAGCGCCCCGCTGCTCCGCTCGAGCGACTCCACCCGCGGCAGCCAGTTCCCGTCCTTCGGGCCGTACCGCCGGTCGACGGGCAGCAGGTCCACGTCGAGGCCGGCCTTGCGGAAGGTGGCCGCGGCCCGCGGCATGTGCATGGCGCTGGTGACGAGGACGAGCGACTTCCACCCCCGATCCCGCACGATGCGCGCGCTGAACTCGGCGTTCTCCCGGGTGTTGCGGCTCTCGCGCTCGAGGACGACGCGGTCCCCCGGGACGCCCAGGCGCCGGTAGAGGAGGGCGGCCCAGTCGGCCTCGACCGGCTCCGCGGGCTTGGGCCCACCGGCCGAGAGCAGGAGGTTCCGGACCCGTCCGGACTGGAGGAGCGCGAGGCCGGCGACGACCCGGTCACCGGCGGGATTCAGCTCGGGCTCCCCGCTCCCCTTCGAGGCGGACGGGTCGATGCCTCCGCCCAGGACGATGGCGGCGTCGTACACGACACCCGGGTGCATCGTCGAACGCACGCCCGCCTCGGCGACCCGGGTCAGCTCGTTCGCCACCGGTTCCAGGGAGAAGAGGTAGAGCACCGCTCCGGCTGCACCGGCGAGCCAGGGACCGGCCGCGCGCTTCCGCCAGAGGAGGCCCGCCAGGACGAGGAGCAGCGCCCAGGTGACGGGAGCGAGGAGGAGGTCGAGCACCTTGGACAGGACGAAGAACACCGAAGGGATCATAGCCCCACCGGGGGGTGCGGCTAATATGTCGCGCATGAGTCGACCCACCGACGCGGCCGGCGGCCCCCGCGGCGCCTTCCAGCGCTTCATCCACTCCGAGGCGTCGGGGAGCGTCCTCCTGCTCCTCTTCACCGGCGTGGCGCTCGCCTGGGCCAACTCCCCCTGGGCCGACCTCTACGAGCACATGCTCCACGCGCCCCTCGGATTCACGCTGGGCACGTGGAGCTTCGCGATGTCGGCGGCCCACTGGGTCAACGACGGCCTGATGGCGATCTTCTTCTTCGTCGTCGGGCTGGAGATCAAGCGCGAGCTCTCGGTGGGGCAGCTCTCCACCTTCCGCAGCGCCCTCCTCCCGGTGGCGGCCGCGCTGGGCGGCCTGGTGGTGCCGGCCCTCATCTACGCCGCGCTGAACGCCGGAACGCCCGGAGAGCGGGGCTGGGGCGTTCCCATGGCCACCGACATCGCCTTCGCGCTGGGGGTGCTCGCGCTGGTGGGTTCGCGCGTGCCGGTGGGGCTCAAGGTCTTCCTCACCGCGCTCGCCATCGCCGACGACCTGGGCGCGGTCCTGGTGATCGCGCTCTTCTACACCGACCACGTGAACCTGTTCGCGCTCGGCGCGGTGGCCGGCCTGGTCGTCCTGCTCTTCCTGGCGGTCCGCTTCACGGCCCGCTGGTACACCCTCTACATCCTGCTCGGGCTCGGGGTCTGGGCGGCCATGCTCGCCTCCGGCGTCCACGCCACGGTGGCCGGCATCCTGGTGGCGCTCGCCATCCCGGTGCGGGCGGGCATCGAGCCGGACCAGTTCCTCGAGGCCATCCGGGGCAAGGTGGACTGGCTGCAGCAAGCAACCCTCACCCGGGACAGCATGGTCCGCGACCGGGAGCAGATGGACGCCATCGAGGACATCGGCAGCGCCACGCTCGACTTCCTCCCGGCCGGCTTCGCGCTGGAGCGCTACCTCCACCCCGTGACCGCCTTCTTCATCCTGCCCGTCTTCGCCCTCTTCAACGCCGGGGTCCGGTTCGACGGCCGGATCCAGGAGACCCTCCTCCAGCCGGTGAGCCTGGGCATCGTGCTCGGCCTCTTCTTCGGCAAGCAGATCGGCATCACGCTCACCTCCTTCGTGGCGGTGAAGACCGGCCAGGCGGAGCTGCCGGCCGGGGTGACGATGGCGCAGCTCTTCGGGGCGAGCATCCTCGGCGGCATCGGCTTCACCATGTCGATCTTCGTGGCCGGGCTGGCCTTCCCGGAAGGGCCCCTGCTCAGCGCGGCCAAGCTGGGAATCCTGATGGCCTCCGCCATCTCGGGCGTGGTCGGCTTCGTCGTGCTGAAGCTCGTCCTCTCCCGCAATCGAGCGACGGCCGCGTGACCAACGAGCGGCCCGGGATCTGCGCCGCCTGCGGCGAGTGCTGCCGTACCCGTCCCGGCGCGGAGGATCCCGCCCGCTTCCTCTCCGCGCCCGACCCGGCCGCCGCCCTGGCGCACGCGCTCTCGTCCGGGGACTGGGTCCTGGCTCGCCTGGCCGGAGTCCGCTACGTCCGCCCGGCCACGGTGGTCGAGCGCGCGACCGGCACGGTCCACCAGGGGGCCGAGAGCGCCGCCTGCGTCTTCCTCGACGAGGCGGGGTGCCGATTGCCATTCGCCGATCGACCCCGCATGTGCCGCGACCTCGAGCCCTGGGCGAACGGCGATTGCCAGGCGGGGTGGGACCTGCCGCAGGCGGCCCAGGCCTGGTCCACCCATCGAGGCCTCGTCGACGAGGCGTTGCTCCACCTGGAGCGACCCCTCGCGGTCGAAGGGCGCCACCGAACCCCGGAGAGTCCATGAACGTCGCCCTGCTTCCCCTCGCCCTCGCCCTCGCCGCCGCGCCGGTCCCCGACGCGCCGGCCGGGAATCCGCTGCTCGCCGACTGGTCGACGCCCTTCGGGCTTCCGCCCTTCGGCGAGATCCAGCCCGCCCACTTCCGCCCCGCCTTCGAGGCCGCCATGGCCGCACACCGGGCCGAGGTGGAGGCCATCGCGACGAGCCCGGCCGCCCCCACCTTCGCGAACACGATCGCGGCGCTGGGGATGTCGGGAGAGAGGCTGGCCAGCGTCCAGGCCGTCTTCGGCACGCTCGTCGCCTCGCAGACCACCGCCGAGATCCAGGCCATCCAGCGGGAGATGGCCCCGCGCCTCACCCGGCACCGCGACGACACCATGCTCGACGACCGCCTCTTCCAGAAGGTGAAGGTGCTCTGGGACGGGCGCGAGGCCCTGGGGCTCGAGCCCGACCAGGAGGTCCTGCTCGAGCGGACCTGGAAGGGCTTCGTCCGCTCCGGGGCGCAGCTGGACCCGGCGAGGAAGGAACGGCTCAAGGCCCTGAACGGCGAGCTCACCTCGCTCGGGGTGAAGTTCGGCGACAACCTGCTGGCCGCCACCAACGGGTGGAGGCTCGAGCTCGACCGGCCCGAGCAGCTCGCCGGGCTGCCCGCGGGCCACGTGGCCGCCATGGCCGAGGCGGCGAGGAAGGCGGGCCTGCCGGGGAAGTGGGTCGTGACCCTCCACGGGCCGAGCCTCTGGCCCTTCCTCAAGTACGCCGACGACCGCGAGCTGCGGAAGCGCGCCTTCGAGGCCTACTCCACCCGCTGCGACCAGGCCGGCCCGTGGGACAACCGGGCCGTCGCCTCGCGCACCGCTGCCCTGCGGGTCGAGAAGGCGCGCCTCCTCGGCTACCCGACCTGGGCCGACTACGTGCTCGACGACCAGATGGCCGGGACGCCGGCCGCGGCCTACGCGCTCATCGCCCAGCTCTGGGACCCGGCCAAGGGAGCGGCCGCGCGCGAGGCCCGGCTCCTCGAGGACGCCATTCGCGCCGCGGGGAAGAGCCACCCGCTCGAGCCCTGGGACTGGTTCTACTTCACCGAGAAGGTGCGCAAGTCCCGCTACGACCTCGACGAGAACGAGCTGCGCCCGTACTTCCCCCTCGACCAGGTCCGCGCGGGAGCCTTCGACGTCGCCCACCGGCTGTACGGCATCACCTTCACCGAGCTCCGCGACTTCCCGCGCTGGGACCCCGAGGTGCGGGCCTTCGAGGTGAAGGACCGCGACGGCTCCCACCTGGCGGTCTTCCTCGTCGACTACCACCCCCGGCCCGGCAAGCGCTCGGGCGCATGGGCCAGCGGGCTGCGTGGACAGTGGGTGAAGGACGGCAAGGAGATCCGCCCCATCGTCACCAACACCGGCAACTTCACGCGCCCGGCCGGTGACGCGCCGGCCCTGCTCTCCCAGGAGGAGGTGGAGACCCTCTTCCACGAGCTCGGGCACGGGCTCCACTCCATCCTCTCCCGGCGGCGGTACGAGGGCTACGGCCCCATGCCGCGCGACTTCGTGGAGCTCGGCTCGCAGGTCATGGAGAACTGGGCCTTCCAGCCCGAGGTCCTGGCCGGCTACGCGCGCCACTGGAAGACCGGCGAGCCCATCCCGGCGGCGCTGGTCGAGAAGATCCAGAAGAGCGCCCGCTTCGACCAGGGCTTCAAGAACACCGAGTACCTGGCGGCCTCGCTCCTCGACCTCGAGTGGCACACCCTCTCGGCTCCCGCCGAGCCCGACGCGGCCACTCTGGAGCGGATCGCGCTCTCGCGCATGGGCATGCCGTCCACCATCCTGCCCCGCTACCGCACCACGTACTTCCAGCACATCTTCGGCCCGGGCGGTGGCTACGCGGCCGGCTACTACAGCTACAAGTGGGCCGAGGTGCTCGACGCCGACGCCTTCGCGGCCTTCGAGGAGAAGGGGCTCTTCGACCCGGCCACGGCCCGGGCCTTCCGCGAGCTGCTCGAGAAGGGGCGATCGGTCGACCCCATGGAACTCTTCGTGAAGTTCCGGGGAAGGGCGCCGTCGGTGGAGCCGCTCAAGCGCAAGCTCGGGCTCGAGCCGGCCGCGGCCCCCTGACGGGAGGGCGTGGCCCGCTACGGGGCAGGCGTGCAGTCGGCCGGGCAGTCCACCCAGTCGCCCGGCGCGTCGTAGGCCGGGAAGTCCTTGGTGGCGCACTTGAAGTCGGCCACGTACCCGTCCGCCACCAGCTGGTGGAGCGTCCTGCACTCGGTCCAGAAGGCGCTCGAGGCCCTCGCACCCTGCGCGAAGGCCCGTGCGCGCACCGTCCGCCCGCTCCCGTGGAAGAGCCTCGCCATCTCGGCGTAGGCGGCCGAGTAGTTCTGCCAGATCGTGGCGTTCTGCGCCCAGGTGACCGGGAAGGGATCCGTGAAGGTCTGGCCGTGAATCGTGAACCGGTTCCCGAGGGGCATGCCGGTCCTGTCCTCCTGGTCCGCGCGGTCCGTCCAGCGCTCCGATTCGTTGGCGAGCCGGTAGGCCGCGTACTGCCAGTCGCCGTTCCCCATGATCCAGATGGCCTTGGCCTTCGGCCTGTCCGCCTGCTTGCCGAAGTAGTTGGTGTTGTCGAGGAAGGCGAGCGCCCGGCCGCGGTTGTTCGGCCCGCCGAAGAACGTCATGTAGACCTCGAGGGTGACCGAGGAATCGACGAGGTAGGTGTCCTGGTACACGTACTGGTCGTAAAGGGTCCGGGAGAAGGAGGCGACGTCGCCCGTCAGCGCGATCTTGGCGGCGGGATCGGCGAGCACCGGATCCGGGATGTCGCTCGGCGGCGCGGCGCCGCCCGACCCCGAGCAGCCGGCGGCCGACGCCAGCAGCGAGACGGTGATCAGGAGCGCGAAGGGGAACCTGCCGGACCGTACGCGGCGAGCGTTCATGGCGACCTCCAGGCGGTTTCTCGCCGATCATGCAAGACGTGCTCCGGGCGCGCCCCCGGATGGGACGTGAAAAGCCGGCCGGAGATCGCGCGCTTCGCCGCGGTGGTCCTGACCGGGGCGCCGTGGTCCAGCGCACCCTGGGTTCAGGTCCCGCGACCCCGACGGTCCGCATGGGGCGCCCCGGGCCCCATCCGATGCGGATAGGATGGCCGCGGAGGAATCACATGCCCTTTGCCACCGCCGAGATCCGGAACCGGATCGGAGTCCTCACGCTCGACGACCCCGGTCGGCGCAACTGCCTCTCGCCCGAGATGCTCGCCGACATCACCGCCGGCCTGGTCTCCTTCGCCGGGGAGGAGGAGGTGCGCGCCATCGTGATGCGCGCCCGGCCCGGGTCCAAGGTCTGGTCGGCCGGACTGGACGTGAAGAGCCTGCCCGAGCCCGGGCGCGACCCGCTCGACTACTCCGACCCGCTCGAGCACGTCATCCGGCAGGTCGAGCACTTCCCGGTGCCGATCATCGCCATGGTGGAGGGGAGCGTCTGGGGCGGGGCCTGCGACCTGGCCACGGTCTGCGACCTCGCCATCGGTTGCGAGACCTCCTCCTTCGCCATCACCCCGGCCAAGCTGGGCGTTCCCTACAACTGCAGCGGGATCCTCCACTTCCTCAACCTGGTGGGGCCACGCGTCGCGCGGGAGATGTTCTTCACCGCCGAGCCCATCAAGGGCCAGCGGGCCCTCCAGGTCGGCATCCTGAACCACCTCGTCCCCGTGGCCGAGCTGGAGTCCTTCACCTTCGCGATGGCGGGGCGCATCGCCGAGAACTCCCCGCTCGCGGTGGGGGTCTGCAAGGAGCAGCTGCGCATCCTGGCGCGCAGCCACCCGATCTCCCCCGACACCTTCGAGCGCATCCAGGCGCTGCGGCGCGCCGTCTTCGAGAGCGCCGACTACGTGGAGGGCAAGAAGGCCTTCCTGGAGAAGCGCAAGCCGGTCTTCACCGGCGACGCGAGCCTCGCGCCGGCCGTCGCGATGGTTCCCGAACGGGTTTCCTGACCGGCGGACCCGCCGTCAGCGGGCCGGAGCCCAGAGCTCGGCCGAGTTCAAGGTCGTGCCGACGCTTCCCACGGGCCCGGTCCTCCCGCCCGCCACGAGCACCGTGCCGTCCAGCAGGAGGGTGGCGGTGTGCTGCGCCCGCGGCGACCCCATCGGTGGCGCCAGGGTGAACACCCCGGTGACGGGATCGTAGATCTCCGCGCTGGAGAGGTAGGTGAGCGACGAGTTGCCGCCGGTGACGAGCACCTCCCCGCCGACGGGGAGTCGCGTGGACGTCTGCCAGTTCCTCGCGGCGCCCAGCGAGCCCGTCGAGGAAAAAGCCGCGCCGACGAACTCCTGGGCGGTGATCAGGGCGGGGACCGGCGCTGCCGGGTTGCTGATGGGGAGGCCGCCTCCGGAACCGCCGGTCACGAGCACCGGAAGCGCGGACCCGTCCTCCGGCGGGGTGGCGACGCCGTTCGTGCGCCCACCGGCGAGGCTCCCGGTGGCCGTGAAGGTCCCCAGGGAGGGCGGGTCTCCGCCGGCCAGCAGGAACTTCTCCGCGCTCGACAGCGCCACGGTGACGTTCTGCACCACCGCCTGTCCTCCGAAGACGAGGATCGTCCCGTCGTCCGGCAGGACGGTGGAGGCCGGGAATGCACGCGGGGTGGACATGGAAGCGGTCGGGAGGACCGTCCCGGAGCCCGGGCTGGGGTCCGGGGTGAAGACGTCGGCGGTGTCGGTGATCGTC
This sequence comes from uncultured delta proteobacterium, assembly GCA_963818535.1. Lineage (GTDB taxonomy): Bacteria > Myxococcota > Myxococcia > Myxococcales > Anaeromyxobacteraceae > CAIOAK01. The sequence continues at coordinate 746,696 of CAWFSM010000001.1, forward strand.
GTCCGGTTCACGTACCCGCCCGCGACGAGAACGCGCTGGTCGGGAGAAGGGAGAAGGGCCGCCGTGAAGTAGGCGCGCGGGGTCGACAGCCTGGCCGTGGGCCTCGGCTCCTGGAACAGGTTGGTGGCCGGATCGAAGACGTCGATGGTGTCCCAGAATTGCGTGCAGAGGATGGCCCCGGCCTGGCAGCCACCCAGGACGAGCACCCTGCCGTCCCGGAGCTTGACGGCCGCATGTCCCTGCCGCGAATGGCTCATGTTGTTCCCGGTTCGCGTGAACGACTGCGTCGCCGGGTCGTAGATCTCCGCGAAGTCGGTCGACCCTGCTCCCTGGCGATTGCCACCCGCGATGAGGACGCGTCCGTCGTCGAGGAGGGTCGCGGTGTGCCCGTACAGCGCATTCGTCATCCGGTTCGAGATCGGGAAGAAGCCGCGCAGGGTGAGGACGGCGTTCGCGCTGGTGACGCTGCCCCCGGCTCCATCGGTGACCACGACGCTGAAGATCGATCCGGCGTCCGCCAGGGTGAGGATCGGGGTGGTGTAGGAACTCTGATCGGTTCCCACGCTGGTCGCCCCATTTCGCCACTGGTAGTGGAGACCGACCCCGCTCGCGACCACCGAGAACGTCGCCGTTCCCCCGGGGAGCGCGCTCTGGTTCGCCGGCTGGGTGACGATCGCGAGCACCGGTGGGTTCACGGTGAGGACGAGAGCGGCCGAGGTGCTGCCCGCCGCGTTGCCGCCGGTGACCGTGTAGGTGGCCTGGGGAGTGGCCGCCGTGGGCGTCCCGGTGATCCCTGGCAGGGCCGGATCGAGCGAGAGGCCCGCGGGCAGGGGGGGACTCACGGTGTACTCGGTGATGACGCCCCCGCCGTTGGACGCGATGTTCGGCGTGATGGGAGTGTCCGTCGTGTAGACGGCCGGATTCTCGGAGAAGACCAGGTTCGTGGGGGCGAGGACGCCCTCCCCGACGGTGATGCCCAGGACCACCGCCGTGCTTCCCGCCGCGTTGGAGGCGGTGATCGTGTAGGAGGTCGCCGGGGCGGCGGTCGTGGGCGTCCCGGAGATGACGCCCGTCGTCGCATCCAGGACGAGGCCGGCGGGAAGGTCCCCGACGAAGGAGGTGGGCGTGCCCCCGTCCCAGGCGGGGACGTTCGCCGCGATCGCGACGCCGACGACGTAGGAGGCGGGATTGGTGGCGTACCGCAAGTTGGAGGGGGGCCCGAGGAACTCCACCGTGACGTCGGCCGTGACGGTGCCCCCCACGTTGGTGGCCGAGAGGCGATAGGTCGTGGTCGCCGTCGGGCTGACCGTGGTGCTCGTGCCGACGACCGTGCCGACGCCGTTGTCGATGGAGAGCAGCGTGGCGCCCACCACGTTCCAGGCGAGCACGCTCGACTGCCCGGTGCTGATCGCCGGCGGGGTGGCGGTGAAGGAGACGATGGTCGGAGGGCTGGGGCCGAGCACGGTGACCACGAGCGCCGCGCTGGTGGTGCCGGCCGCGTTCGCTCCGGTGACGGTGTAGACGGCCATGGGGGTGGCCGCGGCAGGTGTTCCCGAGACGATCCCCGGTCGTGGGATGGAGCGAGAGGCCGGCGGGCAGGTCCGGGCTCACCGAATAGGAGGTGATGGCGCCGCCGGTGCTCGACGGCGCGTTCGGGGTGATGGCCACGCCCTCCGTGTACGTGGCCGGGTTCTGGGAGTAGGTCGAGGCCGGCCGGGGCGCTCGTCATGCTCACGGTGAGGCTCTTGCTCGACGTGCCGGCTTCGTTCGTGGCGGAGAGGGTGTAGGTCGTGGTGGCGAGCGGCCTGACGGTGACGCTCGTCCCGGTGACCGCGCCGAGGCCCGGGGAGATCGAGAGGCTCGTGGCCCCGGTGACCGTCCAGGAGAGCACCGAGGCCTGGCCCGGGGCCACCGCCGTGGGGGATGCGGTGAAGGAGCCGATGGTGGGCCGGGAGGGCGCGACCCCGTGCTCCGCGCCCGTGAGGCAGCCCGACAGGCCGAGCGCCAAGGTCAGCGCGGCGAGAAGCCCGACCGCGCGGTGCGAACGCGAACCGTCCATCGACCCTCCCGGGTGGCGGCGCCCGAGACGGGGCCAGCGCAAGAAGCGGGGGGAAATGTAGCAAATTCCGGGGTATCATGCCGCCTCGCGAGCCATGGCCCACCACAGCTCCCGGTCCGTCTACGATCGCCTCACCGAGCGGCTCAACCGCTTCCCGCAGGGTGCGCCTCCCGCGGAGAGCCTGTTCCAGATCCTGAAGGTCCTCTTCAGCGAGCGGGAGGCCGGCGCTGGTGTCGACGCTTCCGATCCGCCCGTTCACGGCGTCCCGCGCCGCCGAGATCTGGAAGGTGCCGGAGGCGGAGGCGCGTCGCACGCTGGAGGAGCTCGCCTCGCGGGCGCTGCTCGTCGACTGGGAGGGGGACCACGGGACCGAGTACGTCCTGCCGCCGCCCATGGCCGGCTTCTTCGAGTTCTCGATGATGCGGGTGCGCAGCGACCTGGACCAGAAGGCGCTGGCCGAGCTCTTCCACCAGTACCTGAACGTCGAGGAGGACTTCGTCCGGGCGCTCTTCGCCGGCGGCGAGACGCAGCTCGGGCGGGCCTTCGTGCAGGAGGCGGTGCTCTCCCCGGAGAACGCCCTCCACGTCCTCGACTTCGAGCGGGCCAGCGAGGTGGTGCGCACCGCCACCCACCGGGGCATCTCCCTCTGCTACTGCCGCCACAAGATGGAGCACGTGGGGAAGGCCTGCGACGCGCCGCAGGACATCTGCATGACCTTCAACGCCTCGGCCTCCTCGCTCATCCGGCACGGCCACGCCCGGGAGGTCGGCGTCGGGGAGGCGATGGAGCTGCTCCACCGGGCCCAGGAGCTCGACCTGGTGCAGTTCGGCGAGAACGTCCGCGAGGGCGTGAACTTCATCTGCAACTGCTGCGGTTGCTGCTGCGAGGCCATGATCGCGGCGCGCCGCTTCGCCGCCGCCCACCCCATCCACACCACCCACTTCCTCCCGGTGATCGACGCCGGCGCCTGCACGGGCTGCGAGCGCTGCGTCCGGAAGTGCCCGGTCGAGGCGCTCGCGGCGGTCTCCGCCAACGATCCGCAGGCAGGCCGAAGCGCACCGTGGCCCGTCTCGACGCCGACCGTTGCCTGGGGTGCGGGGTCTGCGTCCGTGCCTGCCGCGAGGGGGCGCTCACGCTCGCCGAGCGCGGACCGCGCAAGCTCACGCCGCTGAACGGTGCGCACCGGGCGGTGCTCATGGCGCTCGAGCGCGGGAAGCTCCAGGACCTCGTGTTCGACAACCGGCTGCTCTGGAGCCACCGGGCGCTGGCCGCGTTCCTCGGCGCCATCCTGAAGCTGCCGCCGGTGAAGCGGCTGGCGGCGACCGAGCAGGTGCGGTCGCGCTACCTGGAGGCGCTCGTCCGCCGGGTGGGGTGACGGCGGCGAGGGGGCGCTACGGCGCGAGCAGCGGGCGCGCCCGCGCCACCGTCTCGTCCACCCAGTCGATCACCGCGCGGACCCGAGGCGTCCTGCGGAGGTCGCCGTGGACGAGGAGCCACAGCTCGTGGTTCACGGGCGTGGGACCGTCGAGCGCCACGAGCTCGGGGTCGCGATCGGCGACGAAGCGGGGGAGCACCGCCACGCCCACGCCGAGCCGGGCGGCGGCGGCCAGCGACGCCGTGCTGTTGCACCGGAAGACCACGCGCCTCGCGGGCGCCACCCGCGCGAGCCAGCGCTCCTGCGGGACCGAGCCGAGGCTGTCGTCGAAGCCGACGAACAGGTCGTCCTCGAGGTTCACTGCCGGTCGACGGCCGTCCAGGTAGTCCCGGGACGCGTAGAGCCGGTAGGCCACGTCGGAGAGCTTGCGCGTGACCAGGCCGGCGTCGCGCGGGCGACCCATGCGCAGGGCCAGGTCGGCCTCGCGGCGCGAGAGGTCGAAGGTTCGCTGGTCGGCGGAGACCTCGAGCACCAGGCCCGGGTGGCGCTCCCGCAGGCGAGCCACGGCGGGCACGACCAGGAAGGCGGCGAGGTGGGACGCGGTGGTGAGGCGCACGCTCCCCTCGATGGACGGATCGCGGGCGTCGGCGTGGCGGGCCAGGGCCAGCACGTCGACCTCGACGCGCGACGCCAGCTCGGCGAGCTCCTGCCCCGCGGCGGTCCGGGTCCAGCCCTGGGGCCCGCGCTCGAAGAGCTGGAGCCCCAGCTCGGCCTCCAGCGCGGCGATGCGGCGGGCCACGGTGTTCCGGTCCACGCCCAGCTTGCGCGCCGCGCTCGAGACGCTCCCGGACCGGACCGTCTCGAGGAAGAAGCGCAGGTGTCCCCACTCCAGCCGCCCCGCGCGTTCGTGCGCGGGGGGGTCGACCTTCTGCGCCTTCCGGGGAGGTCTCGGCACGCCTATTCCTCTGGACGAAAGGAGCCGTCCATGACCGTCCGAACCGAACTCCCCGCCCCCATATTCGCCCCTTCCCGCTCCCGCCACGTCTCCGGCCACTCCGGACCGGCGCTGGTCGCCGTCGTCTGGATGCTGGCGCTCGCCTTCTTCGTCTTCGCCGTCGCCGTGCCCGCCGCGGTGATGGAGCGGAGAGTGCAGGAGGAACGGGTGGCCCGGGCGGAGCCGTGATCGCGCGACGGCGCGCCGCGGCCCGGCCTGATAGAGTCCAGGGACGACGCCGAAGCGCGCCTGGAGGTAGCGATGCCCGTGAGCAAGAAGCGCAAGAAGGATGGCAAGCCGGTCCACCGCAGTGCGCCGCCGAAGGAGACGGAGGCCGCCGAGCCGGTCGCCGGGCAGGTCGCCGAGCCGGTCGTGGCCAAGCACGGGGGGCGCCCCACCAATCCGTTCGTCGCGGCCCAGCAGGCCCAGGCGCGGCGGGCCTCGCAGCGCGGACGCTGAGCCCCTCGTGGCGGCGACGCGCCGGGGCTGGCACGTCTACCTCCTGCGCTGCCGTGACGGAACGCTCTACGCCGGGGCGACCAACGACCTGGCCGCGCGGCTGGTGCGCCACGCGACGGGCAAGGGAGCCCGCTACACCCGTTCGCGCCTTCCGGTGGAGCTGGTCTGGACCGTCCGGGCGCGGGACCGCGGAGGCGCGCTGCGGCGCGAGGCCGCGGTGAAGCGGCTCTCCCGCGCCGAGAAGCTGGCCCTGGTGGAACGCTGGCGCCCGGTTCGCGCCGCGGGTACACGGACCGGATGATCGGATTCCTGCTCGTCAACCTCGGCACGCCGGACGCTCCCACGCCGGCCGCGGTCCGCCGCTACCTGCGCGAGTTCCTCTCCGACCCGCGGGTGATCGACATCCATCCGGTCGCGCGGAAGCTGCTCCTCGAGCTCGTCATCCTCCCGCTGCGGCCCAGGAAGAGCGCGGCCGCCTACGCCAAGGTCTGGGGGGTCGAGGGCTCGCCGCTCCTCACGCTCTCCCGGGAGCTCACGGGCAAGGTCCGGGCGGCCATGGGGCCGGACCACCTCGTCGAGCTGGCGATGCGCTACGGCAGCCCCTCCATCCCCGAGGCGCTGGAGCGGCTGCGGCAGGCCGGCGCGACCCGGCTCGTGGTGGCGCCGCTCTATCCGCAGTACTCGTCGTCGGCGACCGGTTCCTCGCTCGAGGCCGTCTTCGGCGAGCTGGCCCGGCACCACGTGGTGACGCCGGTCTCGGTCCTGCCGGCCTTCTTCGACGACCCGGGGTTCCTCGGAGCCTTCGCCGCGGTGGGCGCGCCGGTGCTGGCCCGGGAGAGGCCCGACCACGTGCTCTTCAGCTTCCACGGCCTGCCCGAGAGGCACGTGAAGGCCTCCGACCACTCCGGTCGCCACTGCCTGCAGTCGGCCGGATGCTGCGACGCGATCGGCCCGGCCAACCGCGACTGCTACAGGGCCCAGTGCCACGCCACGGCCAGGGGGCTGGCCGCCCGGCTCGGCCTCGCGCCGGGAAGCTGGAGCATCTGCTTCCAGTCGCGGCTGGGCCGGACGCCCTGGATCAAGCCCTACACCGACGTCCTGCTCGACGAGCTCGCGAAGGCGGGGAAGAAGCGGCTCTGCGTCCTCTGCCCGGCCTTCGTCGCCGACTGCCTGGAGACGCTGGAGGAGATCGGGATGCGCGCGCGGGAGCAGTTCGTCGCCGCCGGCGGCGAGAGCCTGACGCTCGTCCCGTCGCTGAACGCCAGCCCGGCCTGGGTGGAGGCGCTGGCCGCGCTCCTGCGCAGGGCGGCAGGCGAGCCGACACCTTGACCCGCCCCACCCGCAACGCGGCCGCCGACCTGCGTGGCGCCACCCGGCTCGTCGTCGAGGCCACCCAGGGAGTGGCGGGGATCGTCGAGGACATGCAGGGGCCCACCCTGGGCATCGCCGGCCTGGTGCACCGGGGCATCCGGGGCGTCACCCGCCTGGTGGGCGGAGGGGTCGACGCGCTGCTCGCTCCCTTCGTCCCGCTCCTCGGGGAGACCCGCTCCCGCCCCGCGATGGAGGCGGCCCTGGCGGCGCTGAACGGGGTCGTCGGGGACCACCTGGCGGCCACCGGGAACCCGCTCGCCATTCCCATGCGGCTGCGCCGGGACGGCGTGCCGCTCGAGCTCCGCCGGAGCAGCCTGGCCGCGACGATCCCCGGAGCGGGCCCGAAGATCCTCGTGCTCGTTCACGGATCGTGCATGAACGACCTCCTGTGGAGCCGGCGCGGCCGCGACCTCGGCGCGGCCCTGGCCAGCGACCTGGGCTACACCGCCGTCTACCTCCACTACGACAGCGGCCTCCACGTCTCCACGAACGGGCGCGAGCTGGCGGCGCTGCTCGAGCGGCTCGTCGCGGTCTGGCCCGTCCGGGTCGCGGAGCTCTCCATCGTCGCCCACAGCATGGGCGGGCTCGTCTCCCGGAGCGCCTGCCACCAGGCGGAGGAGGCCGGCCACCGCTGGCCCCGCCGGCTCCGGAAGATGGTCTTCCTGGGAACGCCCCACCACGGCGCGCCGGCCGAGCGGCTGGGGAACTGGGTGAACGTGGTGCTCGACGCCGCGCCCTTCACCGGGCCGCTGGCGCGCCTGCCCCGGATCCGGAGCGCCGGCGTGACCGACCTGCGACACGGGAACCTGCTCGACGAGGACTGGCAGGGGCGCGACCGGTTCGGGCGGGGGCCGGACCGGAGGCGTCCGGTCCCCCTTCCACGAGGGGTGAAGTGCCTCGCCGTGGCCGCCTCCGCCTCGAAGGGTCCGGGCGGTCCGGTCCGGGGCGACGGGCTCGTCCCCGTCGACAGCGCGCTGGGTCGCCACCGCGACCCCGCCCGGTCCCTGGCCCTCCCGCCTACCGGTCGCTTCATCGCCTGGGGAGCGGGCCACCTCGACCTTCTCGACCGGCCCGAGGTCCACGCACACGTCCGGGACTGGATGCGGGGCGCCGCGTCCCGTCCCGGGCGGTGACGAAATCTGGCACCCGGAGGAGGGATTGGGTGTCACCCCGGTAGGGCCATCCACCGGGAGGCGTTCCATGAAGGCGTTTGCTGCGCGGAGCCATGGCGGCCCCGAGGTGATGGGCCTGGCCGCGCTCCCCGAACCCGACCCAGGTCCGGGCGAGGTGGTCGTGGACGTGCACGCGGCCAGCGTGAACCCGCTCGACTGGATGCTGCGGAACGGCTACTTCCGGCCCCGCGCCGGGCGGGAGTTTCCCCTGGTGCTCGGCGCCGACTTCGCGGGCACCGTCAGGGCGGTCGGGGAGGGCGTGGCCGGCCTCGCCCCCGGAGAACCCGTCTACGGCGACGCATCGCCGGTCTCCGGCCGGCAGGGCACGCATGCCGAGCGCCTGGCGGTCCCGGTGGCCCGGGTCCACCCGATCCCGAGGGGGCTCACCTTCGAGCAGGCGGCCGCGCTCCCCACCGCGGCCCTGACCGTGCTCGACGGGCTCTGGCGGTGCGGGTCGGTCCGCGGGAAGCGGGTGCTCGTGATCGGAGCCACCAGCGGGGTGGGCCACTTCGCCCTGCAGATCGCCAGCGCCCGCGGCGCCCGCGTCACGGCGGTCTGCAGCGAGGACCACGCCGAGCGCGCCCTCGGCCTCGGGGCGGCCGACGTGATCGACCAGGACCACGAGGACTTCACGGAGTGGAAGCGCAGGTACGACGTCGTCTTCGACGCCCAGGGAGGCGCGGACTTCGATTCGGCGAGCCGGGTGATCTCGCGCGGCGGACACTTCGTGACCACGCTTCCCGTGCGCCCCGTGGGCCTGGCCGCCCTCCTGCGCCGTCTCCTGGGCGGCCCCAAGATCGTCGTCGCCGTGCCACGGGGGAGGGCGGAGGACTACGCGGAGCTGGCGCGCCTGGTCGCCGCGGGACGGGTGCGCCCCGTGCTCGCGAGCGTGTTCCCGCTCGAGCAGGCCCACGAGGCCTTCGCCGTCCAGGAAGCGGGGCGCTCGGTGGGCAAGGTGGTCATCCGCGTCGGAGAGCCCGACGTGCCCAGGCCGGCGCGCCGGCGCCTCCAGTAGCCGGGCGGGGTTGCGGGACGTCCTCCGGCCCGGGATATCCTCCCGGGACGATGCGAGACCTGGCCGGAAGGACCGCCGTGATCACCGGGGCCGGAAGTGGCCTCGGCCTCGAGATGGCCCGCCACGCCCACGCGCTGGGCATGCGCCTCGTGCTCGCCGACGTCGAGCCGGGTCCGCTCGGGAGGATCGTCGAGGAGATCCGCGCCGTCGGCGGCCGCGCGCTGGGACAGGTGGTCGACGTCGCCGACGACGGTCAGGTGCGGAGCCTCGCCGACCGGGCGTTCGGCGAGACCGGCGACGTGGGACTCCTGGTCAACAACGCCGGCGTGGGCGGCGGCGGGTTCGTCTGGGAGACGAGCGAGAAGGAGTGGCGCTGGGTCCTCGGGGTGAACGTCATGGGCGCGGTCCACGGCCTGAGGCACTTCGTGCCCCGCATGCTCGAGGCCGAGGCGCGCGGGGTCGGCTCGCACGTGGTGAACACGGCGTCGATCGCGGGCTGGCTCGCCACGCCCATGTTCGGCGTCTACAACGTGTCGAAGCACGCGGTGGTGGCCCTCACCGAGACGCTGTTCCACGACCTGCGCGTGGCGGGCTCGAGGATCGGCGTCTCCCTGCTCTGCCCGGCCTTCGTGCCCACCGGCATCGCCCGTTCGGAGCGGAACCGCCCGCCCGACCTCGCCGACGCGACTCCGCCGACCCCCTCGCAGGCCCGGGCGCAGGCGGCGGTGGAGAAGGCGGTGGCGGGAGGGAGGATCGGGGCTGCGGACGTCGCCCGGATGACCTTCGAGGCGGTCCAGGACGACCGGTTCTACGTCTTCACCCACCCGCAGATCCTGCCGTCGGTGCGGGCGCGGCACGAGGCGGCCCTTTCCGGGGGTCCGCCTGCCGACCCTTACGGGCAGAGGCCGGAGAGACGCCCTAACGCGGCGCGTCAGGACGGGTCCGATTAGGCTATACCCTTGACCGCCATGCTGGAAATCGTCGAGACCCCCCTGAACCTGAGCCTGCCCCTGGGGCAGCACCCCCACTGTCTCCTGGCCCAGATCCCCGACCACCTGGTCCGCGGGGACGGCGGCTACGTCGCGCCTCGACCGGACGAGCAGTGGGCCCGCGTCCGGTCCGTCCTGGACCTCGTGACCGAGGGAAACGGGAGCTTCCGCAAGCTGCACTTCCTCGTCTTCCCCGAGGGGTGCCTCCCGCTCTCCCACCTCGACGACATGTTCGCGGCGATCGAACGCCAGATCCAGGCGAGCACGGTGACGATGTTCGGCCTCGAGCACGTTTCGCTCGCGACCTTCCGCGCGCTGCTCCTGCGCTTCCGCGCCGACAACGCCAAGGCGCTGGAGTGGGTGGAGAAGGACCTGGAATCGGGGGCCGATCCGACCATGCCGGTCAACCTCTCCTGCGTGGTGGTCCGCGAGGACGACGGGAAGGTCCGGGTCTTCCTGCAGGCCAAGGGACACCCGTTTCACGGGGAGGAATACCTGGACAAGAGCCACGACCTGTACCGGGGAAGGGTCATCCACCACTTCCGCGGGACGTCGTCGTTCAACTTCATGGTCCTCATCTGCCTCGACTACCTCTACCGGGACGTCTTCTCCTCGAACATCCGCCGCATCGTCGATCACGCGAACCAGAGCTATTTCCGGACGCGGCAGGGGCTCGACGCCCTCTTCGTCATCCAGGCCAACCCCAAGCCCGAGCACCGGGCCTACCGGGACGTGCTCTCCGGGTTCTACGGCGAGTACCTGGAGGACACGCCGGGCGTGCGGGACACGGTCACGGTCTTCGGCAACTGCTCCGACGAGAGCCACGTGGAGGGCGGGGAGGGACACGGTGCGTACGGCGTGTCCTCGGCGGTCATCGGCCCCCGCCACAAGCTCGGGAACGTGGCGCTCTCGGAGTTCTCCTTCGACGACTTCGGGGGGGCGCCGCTGCACCGGCTGCGGTTCGGGACCGCGACGCGGCTCTACTACTTCAACCTCCCCCTCCACCACGAGATCGACCCGCGCTCCTCCCGCATTCCCCTCAAGGTGCACGGCATCTTCTGCCCCACCCCCGAGGGGAAGTGGCGCAAGCTCTCGGGCGACGAGATCCTGCAGGGCGTGGAATCGGACGGGTAGGCGAGCCTCCGTCCTATCCCTGGAGCTTCAGGGAGACGTGCGAGAGCACCTCGTTCATCGGCGCCGAGGGACTGAACTCGATCGACTCGTACTCCTCGTCGACGCGCACGGTGTGCCCGGCGGGCCAGTGGTACACCTGGCCGGCGTCCACCTTCTCGGTTCGGCCATCGCCGTAGGTCACGTGGATGCTTCCCTTGAGCACGTATCCCCAGTGCGGAGCCTGACAGAGGTTTCCGGGAAGGCCCTCGAGGAGCGGCGTGGCATCCGCTCCCTTGGGCAGGCACACGTGGGCCACGTTGAGGCCGGCCCAGTCCACCGTCTGGAACTTCACGCCGCCTGCGTCGATCGTGCTCGGAAGGTTCGTCGCCTTTGCGTTCATGGACTTCTCCCCCTTCTATGGAAGTCGATACATTCACGTCTGGTGCTGCTCGGGCGGTCCTTACGGGAGGCGCGCGGTGGGCGCAACCGGGACGCTCAGGCAAAAGTCGTTGTTCTCCCGAAAGGCGGTGCTGGCGCCGCCGTACGGGTCATCCCGCCTGGATCCAGCCGGCTCAATCCTCGAAGCAGTAGAGAGCTGCCGTCCACGCGTCGCAGCTGGTGAACTGGAAGGCCGACCACTCGGGGGTGGCGAGGGTCGCCATTCCGGACTCCCCGAGGGCACCTGCTCCGGCCTTCCAGTCTCCGCAGTGCCTTCCGATGGACAGTCCGCGCTCGCCTGACCCCGTCCATACGGACCGTTGCCACACCGGGTCGTTGAGCCCGCCGACGTGGCGGCCGTTCTCGTCGACCGAGATGGTGGCGACGAGGGATCCCGAGGCGAGCCTGGCCTTGCTCGCCGCCACGGGAGCCCCGTCCACGCGGGTCCACGGACCGTCCGTCGTCAGGCGATCGATGGCGTTCACGCTGGTGTCGGACAGCCATGCCTTGAAGCTCGACGCGCGAGCCAGTCCGGCCCGCGTCGCGGCGGCCTGGCAGATCGCGTCGCCAGCGGCGATGCCCACGAGACCCGCCGCGTCGGCCCAGCTCGACAGGACCCCCGTTCCCGACAGGCTGGTCACGAACACCTTCCTTCCGCCACCGTCGAAAGGCGGCAGCGCGGCGCCGTTGCCCGGGGCGACCTCCAGGCACGCAATCGCCGCGGTGCCGGCACAGTCGACCCCGGCGTAATCGGTCCAGTAGGAATCGGTGGAGCCGACGAGGCCACCCATCGGGCTGTCGGGCGGAAAGGACGAGGACCAGTTCGCGCAGGGTGGGGAGCCGACCGCGTTGAGCGTCCCGTCCGCCAGGGTCGCGGTGAAGACGCGGGTCGTGTCGGCAACCGCACGAACCGTCTCGTCCAGGCGGAGGGGGAGGATCGTCTTGCCCGTCGAGAGCTCCTCCAGCACCGGAGCGAAAGGAAGGCCATCCATCCCGATCCAGGGGCCGGCGGTCGTCGGTGCGCCGCCCGTGCAACCGGAGGCGCGCTTTCCCGACAGCCCCTGCACCCGGCACCAGGCGTCGCCGTTCGTGTCGGAGATCCAGGCGACGAAGCTCCCGGGAAGCCGGGCCGCGGAGGCGAGCCCGCGGCACACGGCATCGGCGCCCGCGGTCCCCGTCGCCCCGCCCGACTCCAGCCAGCTGGCCAGGTTCCCGGTGCCCCTCCGGCTCGACACGAAGGCGATCCGCTGCGGCATCACCACCAGTGCAGCCGACCCGGAAAGGGCCCCGAGGTCGGCCCTGACGACCGTCGACCCACCCGACGGCCCACCCAGGGCGAGGCCAGGCCCGAGGATCGAGGCGATGCCGGAATCGCCCACCGACCACGCGACCGACGCGGTCACGTCCTGGACCGAGCCATCGGTCATCGTTCCCGAGGCCTGGTACTGCTGCCTGCCTCCCCGGACGGACGTTGCGGTCGCGGGGGAGACGGCGATGCTCACCGGGATCGGCGGCCCCACGGCCAGCGTCGCCTTGCCGGTGACGCCGGCGGCGGTCGCGACGACGTCGACGCTGCCGCCGCCGCGCCCGGTCGCGACCCCCGCGGCGTCGATCGAGGCGATGGACCCGTTCGACGTGGACCAGGTCACGACCCCGGTCACGGGAGCGGTGGTGCCGTCGGTCATCGTGAACGACGCCGCCTGGAACGCCTGGGTCAGGCCCTTGGGGATCGTCGCCGTCCCAGGCGTCACGTTCATGCTCACGGCCCTGGCTGGGTCGACTCCGAGAACGATCGAGCCCGTCACCTCCGTCAGCTTCGCGGCGATGGTCGCGGTGCCCTCGCCTGCGGCGAAGGCCCTGCCGGCGCCGAGGATGGTCGCGACGGCGGTGTCGGAGGAGCTCCAGGTTGCCTGGGAGGTGACGTCGCCCGTCGTGCCATCCGAATAGGTGCCGGTCGCGACGAAGACGGCGGTGGTGCCCTTGGCGACGGCCGGCCCGCTCCCCTGCAGGGAGATGGCGGTCAGGGTCGGCGGCGGGTTGCTGCCGCCACAGGCCGCAAGTCCTGCGGCAAGGGCCAGGGGGACGAGACGCATGCGAATGGATCTCAAGGGGTTACCCAGGGTTCGGGGTGTGGAGTGATCGGGCGCTCACGAATAAGACGGGCAGTGTACCCGGATGTGACCAGAAACCGACCGTGAATTCGCGACGCGCCCTGGACCGACCAGGAGACGCGGCGCTGCCCAAGGGATCCAGGCAGCTCCGGGTGAAGCCGGGGCCAGGAGCCGTGCCGGTGGAAAGGAAAATGGCCGGAGATGCCTCGCAGAATCGCGAGTCATCTCCGGCCTGCTTGCTGGAGCGGGAAACCGGATTCGAACCGGCGACCCTCAGCTTGGGAAGCTGATGCTCTACCAACTGAGCTATTCCCGCATTTCGGTTCGCAGATCTGCCCGAGACGCGGCCTCCCGTCAAGGCGAAGGTCGGTCCGCCCTCCTCACCAGATGCGGCAGACGTTCTCCCGGACCATGGGCTGCCCGGCCTTGCAGGAGAAGGCCTTCGCGAACTCGGGGACGTTGGGGACGAGCCCGTTCACGCGCCAGGCCGGGGGGGAATGGGGATCGGTCATGGCCCGGACCCGCATGTCCTCGGGCCGCTCGTTGGCGCAGGCCCACTGCGCGTTGCCCACGAAGAAGCGCTGCTCCGGGGTGAGGCCGTCCCTGGGCTCGAGCTTCTGCCCGGCGGTGGCCAGCTTCCAGGCGTCCCAGGCGAGCAGGATCCCGGCCAGGTCGGCGATGTCCTCGCCCAGGGTGAGCTTCGAGTTGATCTTGACGTCGTCGATCACCGTGTACTGGGCGTACTGGTCGGCGACGCAGGCGGCCCGCTTCTCGAACTCCCTGCCGTCGGCCTCGGTCCACCAGTCGCGCAGGTTCCCCTTCGCGTCGAACTGCCGCCCCTCGTCGTCGAAGCCGTGGATGAGCTCGTGCCCGACCGTGCCGCCGGTGTTCCCGTAGCCGGGGGCGAGATCGATCTTCGGGTCCCAGAGCGGCGGGAGCAGCACCCCGGCGGGGAAGTTCATGTCGTTCATCGAGGGGTTGTAGTAGGCATTCACCGTGGGTGGAGTCATGCCCCACTCGGCCCGGTCCACGGGCTTGCCGATCTTGGCGAGCTGGCGCCGGGTCTCGAAGGCGGTGGCCCGCGCCACGTTGCCGGCGAAGTCGTCCCGCTTCACCAGCACCGCCGAGTAGTCGCGCCACCTCTCCGGGTAGCCGATCTTGTTCTTCATGGCGGCGAGCTTCTCGTGGGCCGCCCTCTTCGTCTCCGGGGCCATCCAGTCGAGGGCGTCGATGCGCCTCGCCATCGCGGCCTGGACGAACTTCACCATGGCGTCGGCGTCGGCCTTCACCGAAGGCGGGAACACCTTGGCGACGAAGACCTGGCCCAGCGCCTCGCCCAGGTCGGCGTCGGTCCAGCGCACGCAGCGCTTCCAGCGCGGGGCCAGCTCCTTCGCCCCCCGGAGCGTGGCCGCGTAGAAGGCGAAGCTGGCCTTCTGGAAGGGCGCGGAGAGGTACGGCGACGCGGCGCGGACGCGGTGCCAGCGCAGGTAGGTCTTCCAGGCGGAGAGCGGCTGTGCGGCGAGCTGCCGGTCCAGCTCGGCGAGGAAGGCCGGCTCGGTGACGTTCACCCAGGGCGATGCCGGCGCGCCGGAGCCGGCCAGGTAGTCGTCCCAGCGGAAGGCCTTGGACCCCTGCACCAGGCTCTCGGTGGGGGTGCGGTGCCAGATCCGCTTCGGATCCCGCTTCTCCACCTTGGTGAGCGACGCCTTCGCGAGCGCCGTCTCGATGCGCATCACCGTCCGTGCGCCCTCGGCGGCCTTCTTCGCGCGCATGCCGGAGAGGCGGAGGGACTCCGCCACGTGGGCCAGGTACTTCTCGCGGATCTCCTTCGAGCGCGCGTCGTCCTTCAGGTAGTAGTCGCGGTCCGGGAGCCCGAGGCCGCCGGCCGTCACCCAGGCCACGACCTCCTCCGAGTTCTCGAAGGACTGCTCGCTCCCGAAGCCGAAGAGCATCCCGCCGTCGACGGTCAGGTGGAGGCGGGCCACGAGGCTCGCCATCTCGGCCTTCGATCGCAGCGCGTCGATGGCGGCGAGGTCGGCGGCGATGGGCTTGGCCCCGGCCGCGTCCACGGCCTTCTCGTCCATGCAGGCGTGGAAGAAGTCGCCCACCTTGCGCTCGGCGGGCGTCCGCTCCGCGTCGGGCCTGGAGGCCGCGGTCTCGAGCAGGCCCCAGAGGAACTGGAAGTTCTCGGTGGCGGTCTTCCCGTAGACGCTCCAGGAGGTCTGGTCGGGCGGGATGGGGTTTCGCTTCTGCCAGCCGCCGCAGGAGTAGGCGTAGAAGTCGACGCACGGGTCGACGGAGCGGTCCATGGCGGCCGGGTCGAGCCCTGGCGTGTACGGCAGCTCGGTGAAGGGTCGGTCGGCGGCGAGGACGGAGAGGGCGAGGAGGGCGACGGCCGGGGAGGTCATGGCCGGGCATCTTAAGCCCGGTTCCGCGCCTACGCCGTGGCCGCGTGCGCCTTCCGGTACCGCGAGAGCTCGCGCACCGTGTGGATGGGCTCCTCGAGCAGGGTCGTGAGGTTGGCCAGGATGGCGCGCACCACCCCCTGCTCGCACTCGGCGTCGAAGCGGATCTGCTCGTCGAGCCAGCGGTCGAGCCACTCCGGATCGGGGAGCCGGCTCTGCACGGTGTCGCGCGGGAAGAGCGCCTTGTTCACGTGGAGGTTGGTCGGGTGGAGGGGCTTGCCGGCCCGGCCCCCGCTCGCCATGAGCACGCCCACGCGGGAGAAGGCGCGGCGGGCCTCCTCGCCGTCCCGATCGATCGCGCGCCGCATGTACTTGAGGTACGCGCCCCCGTGGCGCGCCTCGTCGCGGGCGATGAGGCCGTAGACGTGGCGCAGCACCGGCTCGGTGTGCCACTCCGCGGCCCGCCGGTACCACTGCGTGAGCCGCAGCTCCCCGCAGAAGTGG
This sequence comes from uncultured delta proteobacterium, assembly GCA_963818535.1. Classification (GTDB taxonomy): domain Bacteria; phylum Myxococcota; class Myxococcia; order Myxococcales; family Anaeromyxobacteraceae; genus CAIOAK01. The sequence continues at coordinate 762,701 of CAWFSM010000001.1, forward strand.
AGCATGAGCGTCTCGAGCGGCGGCGCCGGGTCGAACGGGAACCGGACCGCCTGCAGCTCCTCCTCGGTGGGGACGAGCTCCGGCCGGAAGCGGCGCAGGTACTCCATGAGCACGAGCGCGTGCTTCTGCTCCTCGTAGAACCAGATGGACATGAAGGCCGAGAAGTCGGTGTCGCCTGCGTTGTCGCGCAGGAACATCTCGGTGGCGGGCAGCGCGGACCACTCGGTGATGGCGTTCATCTTCACCGTGAGCGCCTGCTCGTCGGTGAGCAGCGCCGGGTCGAACGAGTCCCAGGGAACGTCGGAGGAGAGGCTCCAGCGGGCCTCCTCCAGGGAGCGAAACAGTTCGGGGTAGAGCATGTCCTGCTAGCTAATCCGCACCTGTCTCCGTCCTGTCACGGATGAGGTATATGAGATTTCCATGGAACCAGGAGTCCAGGAATTCCTCTCCTCCCGGCGCATCGCGCTGGTCGGGTTCTCCCGGAACCCGAAGGACTTCAGCAGGATGCTCGACGCCCAGTTCAGGGAGCGCGGGTACGACGTGGTGCCGGTCCATCCCGAGGCGGCCGAGCTGGACGGACGCAAGGCCTACCCCCGGGTGGGCGCCATCGAGTCGCCCGTCGACGCGGCGCTCGTCCTGGTGCCGCCAACCATGGCGGAGGCGGTGGCCCGGGACTGCCTGGACGCCGGAGTGCGCCGGATCTGGTTTCACCGGGGAGGCGGGAAGGGGAGCGCGAGCCCGGAGGCGGTCGCCCTGTGCACCACCCGGGGCGTCACACCCATCCAGGACCTTTGCCCCATGATGGCGCTGCCGGGCGCCTCCTGGCCACACCGCCTTCATGGGTGGTTCCGGGGGCATGGACGCTGACCGGCGAACCCGATCGAGACCGATGTCGCGCGATCGCGGGACAGGCCGGAAATCGCATGTGTGTACCGGGATCCCCGGGTAGGCAGGAGCTGGCGACCTCGGTAGATTTCCCCACATGGAAGGGCCGTTCGCGAGCGCGTCTTCGAGACTGGGTCGGGTGGCGACGTACGTCGTCGCGCTGGCCCTCGCCTCGTGCACCGCGTCGGCCGCCACGACCGAGCAGCCCGACTTCGCCGTCCGTGACGTCGCGGTCGTCCTCCGATCGAACGAGCCGTTCACGCGCGCCTCCGACTTCCCGGCGCGGGTGGAGAGCACGCTCGATGCGGCGCTGGAGTACTGGGGCGGGAACTGGGACGACCTGGCGGGCAGGTCCATCACCTTCGACGGAAGCCAGACCGTCGACTGCGGGAATCACGAAGGGGCCTTCGGCTGCTTCGACGGCAACATCCGCCTGAGCACGCGCGACCCGGCCTTCCCGTTCTCCTGCGTCGAGCAGACCGTGCTCGTGCACGAGGTCGGGCACGCGGTCATCGGCGACGCGTCCCACCAGGATCCGCGGTGGATGGACTTCGAGGCCGTGATGGCGCGCCTGGACGGCCGCCGCGGCTACTCGGTGCACGGCGAGGCCGACTGCCAGCTCTTCGTCTCGGTGTGGCAGCACCCGCCCGATCGGTAGATCAGTCGTCCGGGTAGAGAAGGTCGAGGTCGTGGTCGACGAGCCTCTCGTCGGTGGCCCCCGCCGTCTCCCACTCGCGCATCGCCGGCAGCGCGAGCAGCGCGCGCAGGTATTCCCCTGCGGGTCCCCCCGGAAGCACGCCGTAGGTCTGGAACCGGAACGCCACCGGCGCGTAGAAGGCGTCGGCGATGGTGAAGGTCCCGAAGAGCAGCTCGCCCCTCGCGCCGAAGCGCGACCGGGTGTCCGTCCAGATCCGCTCCACCCGCGCGATGTCCTGCAGCAGCTCCTTCGACCGGCGCCGCTGGGGGCGCCTGGCCCGGACGTCGAACGACATCTGCGAGCGCAGCGCGCTGAACCCGGAGTGCATCTCGGCCGTGATGCAGCGAGCCCAGGCGCGGGCCACCGGGTCGGCGGGCCAGAGCCCGGGATGGCGCTCGGCCAGGTACTCGGAGATGGCCAGCGAGTCCCAGACCAGGACCTCCCCGTCGGCGAGCACCGGGACCCGCCCGGCCGGGAGCCGGCCGAAGCGGGCCGCCTTCCCCGGGTCGTCCTGCAGGGAAACCAGCTCCTCCTGGAAGGGGATGCCGCCCTGGCGCAGGACCAGCCAGGGACGCAGCGACCAGGAGGAGTAGTTCTTGTTCCCGATGAAGAGCGTGTAGGCCATGGGAGCGGTCTAGTACGATGGACGCCCCGATGCACGGAACCACCACCCTCTTCCTCGTCCGCCACGGGGAGACCGACTGGAATGCCGCCGGTCGCTGGCAGGGGCAGACCGACATCCCGCTCAACCCGCGCGGACGGGAGCAGGCCCGGGAGGTGGCCGAACGGCTCCGGGCCGTCGGGCTCGCGGCCATCGCCTCGAGCGACCTGCTGCGGGCGCGCACGACCGCCGAGATCGTCGCGGCCGAGCTCGGACTCGCGGTGAGCCACCTGGACGCCGCCCTTCGCGAGCGCAGGTTCGGGTGCTTCGAGGGGCTGACCCGGGAGGAGGTGGCGGCCCGCTTCCCCGACGCCTGGGAGCGCTACGTCGCGGACCCCGGCCCGGCTCCCCCGGGAGGCGAGTCTCGCGAGGAGCTCCTCGGCCGCCTCCTCCCCGCGGTGGCCTCCGCCGCGACCCGCCTGCCCGGCCCCGTGCTCGTGGTCATGCACGGCGGCGCGATGCGGGCGCTCCTCGCCGGGCACGTGGGGGACATGCCCCGGCCGTCGTCGGCGAGCTGGCCGCTGCACGGGATCCAGAACGGGCACGTCTTCCGCGTGACCCTCTCCGGCGGCCGCATCACCGGCGCGGAGCGGGCCGGATAGCTACCCCCGCCGCGCGTCGCGCAGGATCTCCCTGGCCGCGTTGTACCCGCAGGCGCCCATGACCCCGCCGCCCGGGTGGGTGGCGGCGCCGCACATCCACAGGTCGCGCACCGGCGTCCGGTAGTCCGCGTATCCGGGGATGGGGCGCATGAAGGCGAGCTGCGAGAGCCCCATCGCCCCCTGGAAGATGTTGCCCCCGGTGAGGCCGAACCGCCGCTCGATGTCGAGGGGCGAGAGCACCTCCCGATGCAGCACGCTGCGGCGAAATCCAGGTGCGACCTCCTCGAGCAGATCGACGCAGCGGTCGCCGAAGGCTTCCTTGCGCTCGTCCCAGGTTCCCTCGGCGAGCCGGTAGGGCGCGTACTGGACGAAGATCTGCATCACGTGACGGCCGGGCGGCGCGACGCCGGGATCGACCACCGACGGGATGGTGCACTCGAGCACGGGCGAGGTCGACGGTCGCCCCGACCGCGCGTCGTCGAAGGCCCGCTCGATGTAGTCGAGCCCCGGGCACACGTGGATGGTCCCACGGTGCTGCGGTCCGGCGGCGTGGCCGGGAAGCGCCGTGAAGCTGGGCAGCTCGGACAGGGCCAGGTTCACCTTGAGGGAAGCGCTCGCGTAGTCGATGGAGCGGACCGCCTCCACGACGTCGGGCGCCAGGTGCTCCGCGCCGACCAGGCCGAGCAGCGTGACCGTCGCGTCGGCGTTCGAGATCACGCGCCGCGCCGGCACCTCCTCCCCGTCCCCGAGCACCACCCCGGTCGCACGTCCGTCCTCGACCTTCACCCGGGCGACCCGCGCCCCGGTGCGGATGGTCGCGCCGAGGCCGCGGGCCGCCGCGGCGATGGCCTCCGGGAGCGACCCCATCCCACCCTTCACGTAGCCCCAGACGCCGCGGGCGCCGTTGCACTCCCCCATCACGTGGTGGAAGAGAACGTAGGCCGTGCCGGGAGTCGAGGGCGAGGCCATGGCGCCGATGATGGCGTCGGTGGCGAGCGTGGCCTTCAACTCGTCCGACTCGAACCAGCGGTCGAGGATGGATCGCGCCGGCGCGGTCAGGATCTCCACGGCTCGCGGGCCGTCGCGGCCGAGCTTGAGGAAGCGCCACCCGGTGCGGGCGAGGCGGAGGAGGTCGCGGGCGCGTCCGGAGAAGGGGTCGGGGGGCGTCTCGAGCAGCGTGGGCTCGATGGCCCGGGCGATCCGCTCCAGCATGGCCTCGTAGGCGGGGAGCCGTTCGGCGTCGCGCGGGGAGAACTTCGCCACCTCGCGCCGGTTCAGCGCCGGGTCGGGCCCCATGAGCAGCGAGCGGCCGTCGGGGAAGGGAGTGAAGGAAGACGGGTTGCGCGGCAGGAGCTCGTAGCCGTGGCGGGCGAGCTCGAGGTCGCGGACGATCTCCGGACGGAAGAGGCTCACCACGTAGGCGGCCGTGGAGACCCGGTACCCCGGCCAGGTCTCCTCGGTGACCGCCGCGCCGCCCACCCGGTCGCGGGCCTCGAGCACGAGAACCTTCTGGCCGGCGCGCGCCAGGTAGGCGGCGGTGACGAGCCCGTTGTGGCCGGCGCCGACGACGACCGCGTCCCAGGTCTGCATGCGTCCTCCTTCCCGCGCGGCGCAGCAGAGCACAGGAGGCCGCTGGAAGTCGAAGCTGACGCCCGAGGTCGAGGTCCATGGCCAAGGGCCAGCGCGGCGCGAACGGTGGTCCAGTCCCCCGGTCGGGTGAGGTTCGTGGTGATCCCGGGACCGATACCCACGGTGAACGGATGACCCTCGGCCGCCGGCCGTGGACGACGACACCTTCCCAGCGAGCCCGTCGGCGCTCCCGCATGCAAGTCCCGGATCCGCACCTCCCATCGGCCGAGTGTCCGCCAGGACCCGTCCCCAACGGAGCCTGTGCGGCACCTCTCCCGGGTGGTTCCATTCGGCATCGGCCGGGGCGTCGTGCATCGCTCGCGAGCTGCCGCCGGGCGTCGGGGGAGGACGAGATGACCTGGAAGCTGACTCGCCGGGATCTGCTCAAGGCAGGATTCACCACCGCCGTCGTCGGTGCCGCCGGATTGCCGCTCGAGGCGCTCGGCGCCGACGAGACGCGAGGCTGGAACTGGGACCGGGGCGTGTGCCGGTTCTGCGGCACCGGATGCGGGATCCAGGTCGCCACCGAAGGCGGTCGGGTCGTCGCCGTGAAGGGCGACCCCGACTGCGAGGTGAACCGAGGCCTGCTCTGCGCCAAGGGGTACGCGCTGCCGCAGGTTCCGTACGCCGCCGACCGGCTCACGCGGCCGCTCCTGCGCATGAAGGACGGAAGGTTCGACAAGAAGGGCGACTTCGTCCCGGTGACCTGGGAGCAGGCCTTCGACGTGATGGCCGAGCAGTGGAGGAAGACCTACAAGGCCCTCGGCCCCACCGGCGTCGCCGTCATGGGATCGGGGCAGTACACCATCCAGGAGGGCTACTCGGCCGTGAAGATGGTGAAGGCCGGCTGGCGTTCCAACAACCTCGACCCAAACGCCCGCCACTGCATGGCGTCCGCCGTCGCCGCCTTCATGCAGACGTTCGGAATGGACGAGCCCGCCGGCTGCTACGACGACATCGAGCAGACGGACACGGTCGTGCTCTGGGGCGCCAACATGGCCGAGATGCACCCCATGCTCTGGGCGCGCATCGTCGACAGGCGGCACCGCGATCCCGGTTACCGCGTGGTGAACCTCACCACCTACCGCAACCGGTCTTCCGACATGGCGGACCTCGAGATCGTCTTCAAGCCCAACACCGACCTGGCGCTGCTCAACTTCATCGCCCGGGAGATCGTGCGCAGGAACGCCGTGGACTGGGAGTTCGTGAACGCCCATTGCGTGTTCGCCGCCGGGCCTGCCGACATCGGATACGGCCTGCGCCCCGACGGCGCCAGGGCCTTCCCCGCGGAGAAGGACGTGGTGGCGCGGGAGAAGGTGGTGGTGCTCACGCGCGAGGAGGCCATCGGCCGCGGCCTCGATCCGGCCAGGCGGCACGAGCGCCCGCAGGATGGCTCGAAGGCCGGCCTGCACTGGCTCGTTCCCTTCGAGGAGCTGAAGCGTGGGCTCGAGCCCTACGACCTCGACTTCGTGGCGGCGCTCTCGAAGGGCGACCCCGACGAGCCGCTCGACGTCTTCAAGGCCAAGCTCCAGCAGCTCGCCGACGGGTACGTGGACCGCAGCCGGAAGGTGGTCTCCTACTGGACCATGGGGTTCAACCAGCACGTTCGCGGCACCTGGGTGAACGAGCAGGCCTACATGGTCCACCTGCTCACCGGCAAGCAGGCACGGCCGGGGAACGGCGCCTTCTCCCTCACCGGGCAACCGTCGGCCTGCGGGACGGCGCGCGAGGTCGGCACGTTCTCGCATCGGCTTCCCGCCGACATGGTGGTGGACAACCCCGAGCACCGCGGGCACTGCGAGCACCACTGGAACCTGCCCCCGAAGACCCTGAATCCGAGGCCCGGATCGCACATCGTCCAGATGATGCGGGACCTCGAGGACGGGAAGATCCGCTGGCTCTGGGTCCAGGTGACGAATCCATTCCAGTCCAGCGCCAACGCGAACCACTGGGTTCCAGCCGCGCGGGAGATGGACAACTTCATCGTGGTCTCCGACGTCTACCCGACCCTCTCCACGAAGGTCGCCGACCTCATCCTCCCGGCCGCGTTCATCTTCGAGAAGTGGGGTGGCTACGGGAACTCCGAGCGGCGCACCCAGCTCTGGCGGCAGCAGGTCCTCCCGCCGGGGGAGGCGCGCAGCGACGTCTGGCAGATGATGGAGTTCTCGAAGCGGATGACCATCGGCGAGTGCTGGACTCGCCAGCCCGTTCCCGGCCTCAAGGCCGACGGCTTCGAGGACGGATTCCTGCCCGACGTGCTCGCCGACGCGGAGCGGGCAGGGTGGAAGCGCACCGACACCCTCCACGACGTCCTCTTCGCCACGCCGACGAACCGGAAGGTGAAGTGGCCGGACCCGATCGCCGCCGGCAAGCCCAACTCCACGGTCGCCGCCGCCGGGATCGACTGGTTCCCCGAGAAGGCGCTCTTCGAGGAGTACGCCTGGTTCGGACGCGGCCACGGCCACGACCTGGCGCCGTTCGACGTCTACCTCGCCGAGGGCGTGCGCGGGCTCCGCTGGCCGGTGGTGCAGGAGAAGGTCACCGGGAAGTGGAAGGAGACGCCCTGGCGCTTCAACGAGAAGTACGACCCGTACGTGAAGGCCGGAAGCGGATTCGACTTCTACGGGATGGCCATGAAGGTCCTCCCGTCGGGCGACCTCGACCAGGTCACCGACCCCGGGAAGAAGACCGTTGCGGGCAAGGCCAAGATCTTCTTCCGGCCCTACGCCGCCCCCGCGGAGAGCCCGGGGGGCGAGTGGGACCTCTGGATGTGCACCGGGCGCGTCGCGGAGCACTGGCACTCGGGGTCGATGACCCGGCGCGTGCCCTGGCTGCACGCCGCGGTGCAGGAGGCGGTGCTCTGGATGCACCCGAAGGACGCCGAGTCGCGAGGGCTCTCGGTCGGCCAGCTGGCCTGGGTGGAGTCGCGCCGGGGCAAGGTCCTGGCCAGGGTCGAGACCGGCGGGCGAAACCGCATGCCGCGCGGCTACGTCTACGTGCCCTGGTTCGACGAGGGGGTCTTCATCAACCGGGTCACCCTGGACGCGACCGACCCCATCTCGCGCGAGACCGATTTCAAGAAGAGCGCGGTGAAGGTCTACAAGGCCGAGGCCTTGGCGGGGGTGACGCCATGACGACGAAGACCGCCTCCGGCGTCCTGGCCATCCTGCTCCTCGCCTCCTGCGCCACCGCGAAGCCGGTGGCCATCCCCTCCGACGACCTCGGCCTCCAGAAAGGTCCCGTGCTGGCGGTGGCCACCCCGCCGAAGCTGGTGGTGAACGACACGGCCCCCGGGAACGCTCCACTGCCCGTGAAATCCTGGGCGGGGACGGCCCCCGTGGTGCCGCACGCCGTCGGAGAGTTCCTTCCCATCACGCCGAGGGAGAACGCCTGCACGGGCTGCCACGTCGTGGCGACCCGGGAGAAGGGTGGTCCGACGCCCGTTCCACGCAGCCACTACGTGGACCTCCGCAACGCACCCGACCAGGTGCAGGAGAAGGTCGTCGCCGCCCGCCTGGTCTGCACGAGCTGCCACGTCGAAGGGACGAAGGCCCCGCCGCTCGTCCGGAGCGACTTCAAGCCCTGACGGCGCCGGGGGCGGAGCTGCCCTGGGCCGATCGGGCGTGTGTCCACGCCGACCCGGGTCGGACGTTTTTGAACGGTAGTGGCGGAAATGGACGGGAGTTCCGGTCGTCCCGCCAGGGGCGCTCACGTGAATTCGCCAGCTTGGCCGGTTTCTTCCGTTGGTCCAGCGGATGCAGTCCAATCGGGTGGCATGCCCCGCCCCACAGGCGGGTAAAGCCAGAAGGAGGGAGCCATGATTCTCGAACTCGCGTCTCCCTATGTCCCGGTACTGGTCGTGATCCTCTTCTGGGCGCTGGCCATGCGGCCCGTTCTCCGGCTCATCCACGCCTCCGCCTTCACCCCAGGCGCGCGATCGTCTCGACGTACGCCCGCCCGCGCTGCGCGGCGAAGAGGTCGAGGACCAGCATGAACGAGGCCTGGACATGTCCAAGGCCTTCACCAGCGAGGAGACCCCCGACACCGGTCCCCTGATCCGCCCCGCCCCGCGCCTCGCGCCGGGGGAGGTGCGGTACGTGACCCCGGAGGGGCAGGCCGAGCTGCGGGATGCGCTCTCCCGCCTTCGCGCCGCCCGGGATCCCCGCGCCGCCCAGGTGGAGCAGACGCTCGCGGTCCTCACGGTGCTCGGCCCGGAAGGAGCACCCGACGGGACGGTGGCGTTTGGCACCTGGGTGACCGTCCAGGATGGAGCGGGCACCCGGACGACATGGCGGATCGTCGGCCCCGACGAGGCCGATCCGCGGCGTGGCCAGGTGAGCGCCCACTCTCCGGTCGGTCGCGCCCTGCTCGGCCGGGAAGTGGGGGAGTCGGTGGAGATCGAACGGCCCGGGGGGCGCCTGGAACTCGAGGTGGTCGAGGTTCGCCGGCGGAAGGACTAACCCCTCGACGCCGGAGGTTCCCGGTGCGAGAATCCGCCGCCCCATACGCCCCCTTTGGGGTGCTTCCCACTGATCGCGAACCTCAGGACGGTCCACGATGAAGACGTTCCTCGCATTCCTCGCCTCGCTGAAGCTCGCCGTCATCCTGCTCGTGCTGCTGCTCGTCGGGCTGTCGGTGGGGACCATCGTCGAATCCCGCGCCGGCGTCGAGGTGGCCGGAAGGCTCGTCTACTACTCCTGGTGGTTCCTGTTCCTGCAGGGGCTCTTCGCGGTGAACGTGGCGCTCTCGATCGTCGACCTCTTCCCGTGGGGGAAGAAGCGGATCGGCTTCGTGATGCTGCACGCCTCGCTCCTGCTCATCTTCGCCGGCTCGGCGGTCACCTACTTCTTCAAGATCGAGGGGTCGCTCTTCCTCTGGGAGGGCGAGTCCGGCTACCAGATCGTCGAGCGGGACCGCGACAACTCGGTGAAGAGCACGCACGACCTGCCCTTCGCCGTGCTCCTCCAGGACTTCGTCCTCGAGACCTACCCGGGAACGATGCGGCCGTCGGGCTTCAAGAGCATCGTGAAGGTCCAGGACCGCGACACCGGCGCGCTCTACGACGCGCGGATCTGGATGAACAACCCGCTGGAATACCGGGGCTACACGCTCTTCCAGTCGAGCTACCAGCAGGACCGCGGCCGGGAGGCGACGGTGCTCTCGGTGGCGAAGGACCCCGGGCAGAACATCGTCTTCGCCGGCTACATCACGATGGTGCTGGGGATGATCGTCGTGCTCTTCACCCGCGTCGGGCAGTCCCGCGAGCGGGCCGCGCTCGAGGCCCGGGAGGCCGGTTCCGGTGGCGCCAAGGTGGTGGCGGCCGTCCTCCTCTCCCTCCTCGCCGGCACGGCGCAGGCGGCCACGCCGGCCGACACCCTGCGGCGCCTTCCGGTGCAGCACGACGGCCGCAGCATGCCGCTCGACACACTTGCCCGCGAGGCGGTCTGGAACGTCACCGGCGCGTACAGCTGGCACGGGGAGGACCCGGTGGTCACCGTCACCGGCTGGATCGCCGATCCCCAGGCCGCGGCCAACGCATCCATCGTGAAGGTGGGGAGCGCCGACCTGGCCCGGGAGATCGGGCTTCCCGCCGGCACCACCCACGCCTCGTTTCTACAAGATCGTCCGTTCCCAGAGGGCCATCCAGCTCATGGAGGAGGCCCGCGGGTACGAGCAGCAGGGCCGTCCGCGGACCGGGGTGATCCAGGACGCCGAGAAGCTGGAGCCCCGTCTCATGAGGCTGCAGTCCTTCCTGTCCCGCGAGGCGATCCGGACGACCCCGGTGGCGGAGAACCCCAACGCGAAGTGGGGCGTTCCCGAAGCGCTCACGCAGGAGGGGCTGCTCGCCCTCGCGACCGGGCCGCGGCTGCCCGGCTGGCCCACGCCCGAGAAGATCGACGGCGAGATCCGCTACAACGAGCTCAACCCGGTGCGCCTCTCCTGGATCATCCTGCTCGCCGCGCTGGTGGTCTCGATCGTCGCCATGGTGCGCGGGAGCAAGCTCCTCGACGGCGTCTCGTTCGCGCTGCTCGTGGCCGGGTTCGCCATGATGAGCTGGGGCATCCTGCTCCGCTGGGACGCCGGGGATCGCATCCCCGCCGCCAACATGTACGAGTCGATGCTCTTCCTGGCCTGGGGCGTCGGGTTCTTCGCCGTGGTCGCCTACGCGTTCATGCGCAACCGGGTGGTGGTGCTGAACGCCGCCGTCATGGCCGCGCTCACCATGGCGCTCACCGACCTGCTCCCCATCGACCGGTTCATCCACCCCATCGCGCCGGTGCTGGCCGGCACGCCCTGGCTCGCCATCCACGTGCCCATCATCATGGTGGGCTACGCGGTGCTGGCGCTGGGGCTCGTCGTCGCCCACATGCAGATCGGCTTCACCATCTTCGCGCCCCGGAAGGTGGAGGTGATCGACCGCATGTACGACCTGCTCTACTGGTACATGTTCGTGGGGTCGATCCTGCTCATCGCCGGCATCCTCACCGGGTCGATGTGGGCCGCGTCCTCCTGGGGCCGCTACTGGGGCTGGGATCCCAAGGAGGTCTGGTCGCTGGTGGCCTTCCTCTGCTACATGGCCATCCTCCACGCCAAGGTCGACAAGATGATCGGCCAGTTCGGCGTCGCGGCCATCAGCATCGCCGCCTTCCAGACCATCCTCTTCACCTACCTGGGAGTGAACTTCGTCCTCACCACCGGCATGCACTCCTACGGCATGGGTGATTCACCCGTGGTGATGTGGATGCTGATCACGGCGGTGGTCGAGCTGGCCTTCCTGGCCTGGGGCTGGGTGGCCTTCCGGAAGAACCGGGAGTTGCTCGAGGGCGCCTCGGCGTAGCGCCGGACGCCTACCCCTTGCGCCCGGGGAAGGAGATCCCTTCCTCGGGGCAGCGGGTCGCGCACTTGTCGCAGGTGGCCCGGCAGTCCTGCGGGCGGGCCACCCGCGCGCCCTTGTCGTGGCGCCCCATCGCGAAGACCCCCGCCGGGCACTCGTCGAGGCAGGTGCCGCAGCCGCGGCAGGCCCCGGCCTCGATGTTGGGCGCCCAGGAGACCCCACCGTGGGCGCCGTGGGAGGACGGGGAGGCGGGCGCGGACGGAGGCCGGGCCGGGGCGTCGACCGCGCCCTCTCCCTTCCGTCCGATTCCCAGCGAATCCCAGAGTCCCATCTCTCGCTCCGCGCTCGTGAACCCGGGAAACTAGCGGATCCTTCCCGGGATCGGAAGCCGGCCGGGGACCCGGGGAAGGCTCCCCGCCCCGGTCCCTTGCGATCGGCCCGCCTTCGTGGAAAGTTCGCGCCCCTCCATGGCCCAGTACGTGATGTCGATGTTTCGCGTGAGCAAGGTGGTCCCGCCCAAGCGGCAGATCATCAAGGACATTTCCCTCTCCTTCTTCCCCGGCGCCAAGATCGGGCTGCTCGGCCTGAACGGCTCCGGCAAGTCCACGGTGCTGCGCATCATGGCGAAGCAGGACGCCGAGTTCGACGGCGAGCTCTCCCACGAGGCGGGCATCCGCATCGGCTACCTCCCGCAGGAGCCCGTCCTCGACCCGACGAAGACCGTCCGCGAGGAGGTCGAGTCGGCGCAGGGCGAGGTGGCGGCGGCGCAGAAGCGGCTCGAGGAGGTCTACGCCGCCTACAGCGACCCCGACGCCAACATGGAGAAGCTGGCCGAGGAGCAGGCCCGGCTCGAGGCCGTCATCGAGAACGCGGGCGCCGACACCGGCAACGCGCTCGAGATCGCCGCGGACGCCCTCCGCCTGCCTCCCTGGGACGCCTCGGTGAAGCACCTCTCCGGCGGCGAGAAGCGCCGGGTGGCGCTCTGCAAGCTGCTGCTCGGGAAGCCGGACATGCTGCTCCTCGACGAGCCCACCAACCACCTCGACGCCGAGTCGGTCGAGTGGCTCGAGCAGTTCCTCACCCGCTTCCCCGGCACCGTCGTCGCCATCACCCACGACCGCTACTTCCTCGACAACGCCGCCGAGTGGATCCTCGAGCTCGACCGCGGCCGGGGCATTCCCTGGAAGGGCAACTACTCGTCCTGGCTCGAGCAGAAGGAGCAGCGGCTCGAGGTGGAGGCCAAGCAGGAGAGCGCCCGCATCAAGGCCATGAAGATGGAGCTCGAGTGGGTGCGCCAGAATCCCAAGGCCCGCCAGGCCAAGAGCAAGTCGCGGCTCGCCCGCTTCGAGGAGCTCTCCTCGGTGGAGTACCAGAAGCGCAACGAGACCCAGGAGATCTTCATCCCGGTGGCCGAGCGGCTCGGCGAGCAGGTGGTCGAGTTCCACGGGGTGTCGAAGGGCTTCGGCGACCGGCTGCTCATCGACGACCTGTCGTTCAGCATCCCGCCCGGCGCCATCGTGGGCATCATCGGGCCCAACGGCGCCGGCAAGTCGACGCTCTTCAAGATGATCACCGGCGTGGAGCAGCCCGACGCCGGCAAGGTGGTGGTCGGCAAGTCGGTGAAGCTGGCCTTCGTGGACCAGAGCCGCGAGGACCTCGACTCCGGGAAGACGGTCTTCGAGGAGCTCTCCGGCGGGCGCGACGTCATGCAGGTGGGGCGCTACGAGATGCCGAGCCGCGCCTACATCGGCCGGTTCAACTTCAAGGGGGCCGACCAGCAGAAGGTGGTGGGGACGCTCTCCGGAGGGGAGCGCGGACGGCTCCACCTGGCGAAGACCCTGATGACCGGCGCCAACGTCCTGCTCCTCGACGAGCCCTCGAACGACCTCGACGTGGAGACCCTGCGCGCGCTCGAGGATGCGCTCCTCGAGTACGCCGGCTGCGTGCTCGTCATCTCGCACGACCGCTGGTTCCTCGACCGGGTGGCCACGCACATCCTGGCCTGCGAGGGCGACTCGAAGTGGACCTTCTTCGCCGGCAACTACCAGGAGTACGAGGCCGACAAGAGGCGGCGCCTGGGCGAGGAGGGAGCGAAGCCCCACCGCCTCCGCTACAAGCCCATCAGCCGGTAGGAGACGCCCGCGATGATGCTCGCCGCCATTCCCGCCGTCGCCGCGCTGCTCCTCGCCCGTCCCGTCGCGCCCCCGCCGGCGAGCGCCCGGTGCGTCGACTGCCACGCGAGGACCACCCCGGGCATCGTCTCCGACTGGAAGCTGTCCCGCCACGCGGCGGTGTCGGTGGGGTGCGACTCCTGCCACGGCACCGCCCACTCGTCGGCCGGCGACGCGGCCCGGGCCGCGCTCCCGACGCCGGCGACCTGCGCCCGCTGCCACGCCACCCAGGTGAAGCAGTACGAGGGGTCGAAGCACGCGCTCGCCTGGGCCGCCATGATGGCCATGCCCACCTTCCACTACCAGCCGCCGGTGATGACCGACGGCCGGAAGGGGTGCGGGGGCTGCCACGCCATCGGCCTCAAGGAGGAGCCCGACCAGAAGGCCATCGCCAAGGAGTCGGGACGCAACTACGGATCGGGGAGCTGCGACTCCTGCCACACCCGGCACACCTTCTCGGTGAAGGAGGCCCGCGAGCCGCAGGCGTGCAAGAGCTGCCACATGGGCTTCGACCACGCCCAGTGGGAGATGTACGACTCCTCCAAGCACGGCGTGCGCCACGAGCTCACCCGGCTCGGCGCCCTCCCGAAGGACGCCGCCGCCCCCACCTGCCAGACCTGCCACATGCAGAACGGCGACCACGGCGTCATGACCGGCTGGGGTTTCCTGGCCGTGCGCCTGCCCCTGCCCGAGGATCCGCAGTGGAGGGCCGACCAGGTCACCATCCTCAAGGCGCTCGGCGTCCTCGACCCGGCGGGGAAGCCCACCACCTTCCTCGAGGTCGTGAAGGGGGCCAAGGTGGCGCGCCTCACCGAGGAGGAGTGGCAGGCCCAGCGCAGCAAGATGATCGAGACCTGCAAGCAGTGCCACGCCGAGGGCTTCGCACGCTCCCAGCTCCGGCGCGGAGACCAGACCATCCGGGAGGCCGACCGGGTCATGGCCGAGGCCATCGAGATCGTGGCCGGGCTCTACCGGGACGGGCTGCTCCGGAGGTCGAAGGGGCAGCGCTCCGACTACCCCAACGTCCTCCAGTTCCACGACTCGGGGAGCCCGGTCGAGCAGAAGCTCTTCGTGATGTTCATGGAGCACCGCATGCGCACCTTCCAGGGCGCCTTCCACGACAGCCCCGACTACAGCCTCTGGTACGGCTGGAGCGAGATGCAGCGAGACCTGGTCGAGATCCGCGCCGCGGCGAGCGAGATGCGGCGGGTGGCCTCCGAAAGGCCGGCGGCGGACGGGGCCGGCCGGCGCTAGACTGCTGCCGTGACCGACATCGAGAAGCGGATCGAGGAGGGGCGCGCCGCGCTCCGGAAGCGCTTCGGCGAGGCCATCCAGGCCACGCCGTCGCTGTCCGATGCTGCCCCCCAGGGAACGGGGCCGCGGAACCGGCACGGCATGCCGCAGGTGCCGCCGCGCCAGAACGTGCTGTCCACCTGGCCGGTCCTCGACTGCGCCGACCAGCCGGTGGTCTCCACCGAGCGCTGGGAGCTGCGCGTGGAGGGGGAGGTCGAGGAGCCGCTGCGCCTCCACTGGGCCGACTTCCTGGCCCTTCCCCAGGCCGACGACGTCTCCGACTTCCACTGCGTCACCGGCTGGAGCCGGCTCGACATGCGCTGGGAGGGCGTTCGCTTCGAGACGCTGGCGGCGCTGGTGCGCCCCACGCTCGCCGCGACCCACGTCATGTTCCACTCCTACGACGGCTACTCGACCAACCTGCCGATCGAGGAGGCCATCAAGTCCGACGTCATCCTGGCGCACCGGGTGGACGGGGAGCCCCTCCCCACCGAGCACGGCGGACCGGTGCGGGTGGTGACGCCGCAGCTCTGGGCGTGGAAGGGCGCCAAGTGGGTCCGGCGCGTGGAGTTCATGCCCCACGACCGGCGCGGCTACTGGGAGATCCGGGGCTACTCCAACACGGCCTGGCCGTGGCGGGACGATCGGGACTGGTAGGCTACTTCTTGGCGAAGAGCTTGTAGAAGCCCACGATCTGCTTCGCCGCGTCCTTCCAGTCGATGGTCTCGGCGATGTCCCCCTCCTCGGGGCCATCGACCCAGATCCCGCCGCACGACTCGCACGTGTCGTAGTGGAGCGACTTCTTCTCGCCCCCCTCGATCTCGACCAGGTCCACCTGGCAGGCCGGGCAGAGGCCGGCCATCACGTCGGCGTTCAGCCATCCGCCGATGGCGGTGAGGGCGGGCAGGTTGCCGTGGACCAGGAACCTGTTCACGTCCGAGTTGTCCACCCAGAGCCCACCGCAGTCGGAGCACCTCTGCATGACGCTGTCGTCACCGGCAAGCTCCGTCATCTCGACACTGCAACGTGGGCAATCCATGAGAATTGGTCCTCCTCCAGGACCGGTGACGCATTGGACGGGGGTGGGGTCTGGCTCGTCGGGAAGCGCTCTGCGGATGATAACGAGAACAAGAGCCGCGGATCAACGCCCGTGGATCGATCTCATGCCTCCGCGACCGATCGGAGGGCCTCCACCAGGCGGCGGAGCCGCTCGGCATGGAGCTTCAGGGCCACCCGGTTGACGATCAGCCGGGCCGACACGTCGAGGACCGTCTCCTCGATGACGAGGCCGTTGGCCCGCAGGGTCTCGCCCGTCTCGGTGATGTCCACGATCAGGTCGGCGAGCCCGAGCGACGGCGCGACCTCGATGGACCCGTGCAGCGGGATGATCTCGGCGGGGATGCCCTTCCGCGCGAAGTGGCGGGAGGCCAGGTTCACGTACTTGGTGGCCACCCGCGGGGCCACGCCCCGGGGCAGGGCTCGGGCGTTCCTGGGGCGTCCCACGATCACCTGGCAGCGGCCGATGCCCAGGTCGAGGGGCTCGTAGAGGTCGCGGGGCTCCTCGCGGAGGACGTCGAGACCGGCCACGCCCACGTCGGCGGCCCCGTGCTCCACGTAGCTCGCCACGTCGGCGGCCCGGATGGAGATGAAGCGGAGCCCGTGCTCGGGCGCGTCGGCGGCCAGCTTCCGCGTGTTCTCGAGCAGCCGCTTGGGGGAGACGCCGAGCGCGCGCTCGAACAGCTCCGAGGCCTCGCCGAGGAGCCGTCCCTTGGGAATGGCCACCGAGAGGAGCTCGGCCGCGGCGGGACGGTGGCTCATGCGGCCTCCCGGCGGATGCGGGCGCCCAGCGTCCCGAGCTTCGCCTCGATGTGCTCGTACCCGCGATCGAGGTGGTAGACGCGGCGGACCTCGGTGGTGCCCCGGGCGGCGAGGCCCGCCAGCACCAGCGCCGCGGAGGCGCGCAGGTCGCTCGCCATCACCGGCGCGCCGGAGAGGGCAGGGACGCCCTTCACGACCGCGACCTTGCCGTCGACGGCGATGTCGGCGCCGAGGCGCTGCAGCTCGAGCACGTGCATGAAGCGATTCTCGAAGACGGTCTCCGTCACCACCGACGACCCGTCGGCGAGCGCGAGCAATACCATCATCTGGGCCTGCATGTCGGTGGCGAATCCCGGAAACGGGGCGGTCCGGACGTCGACCGCGCGCGGCCGGCCCGCGCCGGCGACGCGCAGGCCTCCCGGGGCCTCCGACACCTCCGCGCCGGTCGCGCGCAGCTTCTCCACCAGCGACTCGAGGTGGGCGAGCAGGGCGCCGGAGACGGTGACCTCGTTGCCGGGCAGGGCGCCGGCCACGAGGAACGTGCCGGCCTCGATCCGGTCGGGGATCACGTCGTGGTCGAGGGGGCGGAGCGAATCGACCCCGTCGATGCGGATCTGGTGGGAGCCGGCCCCCTCGATGCGCGCGCCCATGCGGACGAGGGCGGCGGCCAGGTCCCCCACCTCGGGCTCGCGGGCGCAGTTCTCGAGGACCGTGCGCCCCTCGGCGAGGGCGGCCGCCATCATCACGTTCTCGGTGCCGGTGACCGTCTCCTTGTCGAAGGTGAAGGTCGTGCCGCGCAGCCGGCCGCCCGGGACCCGCCCCTCGACGTAGCCGTGCTCGAGGGTGAGCTCGGCGCCCAGCGCCGTGAGCGCCTTCAGGTGCAGGTCGATGGGACGGGCGCCGATGGCGCAGCCGCCCGGGAGCGAGACCCGGGCCTGGCCCCAGCGGGCGAGGAGCGGCCCCAGCACGAGCACGCTCGCGCGCATGGTCCGGACCAGCTCGTAGGGAGCCTCGGGCTTCACGGTCCGTGGAGTACGGACCGCCACCGCGGCGGGAGATCCGGCCACCCGCTCGAAGGTGCACCCGGCGTGGGCGAGCAGCCGTCCCATGGTGCGGACGTCGGCCAGGTCGGGCACGTTGCGGACGACGTGGTCCCCCTCGGCCAGCAGCGCGGCCGCGATCACGGGGAGCGCGGCGTTCTTGGCGCCGGAGACCTGCACCGTTCCACGGAGCGGCACGCCGCCTTCGATGAGGATCTTGTCCATCGGTGGGGATCTCGGAGGCGCCGATTCTAGGCCGGGGCGGGAAGGCGCGCCACAACCCAGCGCGGCAGGGCGGCCAGGTCGCGCCCCACCTCGGCCGTGGCGAACCCGGCCGCCAGGCAGAGGGCGGGGAGGGGAAGGGCGTGGGTCTCGTGCATCTCCAGATACAGCAAGCCGTCCGGGCGGAGCCGGGACGGCGCGCAGGACACGATGCGCCGCAGGACGTCGAGCCCGTCCACGCCGCCGTCCAGCGCCAGCCTCGGCTCCCGCCGCACCTCGCGCGCGAGCCCCGCGATCTCGCCGGCAGGGATGTACGGCGGATTCGAGATGACGACGTCGAACCTCTCCCCGGCGGCGACGGGCGCGTCGAGGTCCCCCTCCAGCAGCTCCACCTTCGCCCCCAGCGCCGCCGCGTTCTCCCGGGCGACCGCCAGCGCCTCCGGCGAGAGCTCCGTCGCGACCACCCGGGCGTCCGGCCTGGCCAGCGCGACCGAGATCGCGATGCACCCCGACCCCGTGCACAGGTCGAGCAGCGCGCCGCCGGGCGGGAGGCGCGCGATGGCCGCCTCGACCAGCAGCTCGGTCTCCGGCCGGGGAACGAGCACCTGCGGACCGACCCGGAAGGCATGGCCCATGAACTCGCGCCGGCCGGTGAGCCAGGCGGTGGGCTCGCCCGCGGCGCGCCGGCGCACCAGCTCCCGGAAGGCCGAGAGCTCGGGCGCGCCGAGCGGCTTGTCGAAGTCGAGGTAGAGCCGGATCCGGTCGCAGGAGAGCGCGTGCGCGAGCAGGATCTCGGCGGTGAGCCGGGGGGCGTCCACGCCCCCCTTCGCGAAGAAGCCCTGCGTCCAGGCGATGAGCCGGAGCGGGGTCCAGGCCTCGTCGGTCAAGCGGCCCTCAAGCCCGCTTCTCGGCCGCCCGGGATGCGTCGCTGCGCGAGGCCTCCTTGAGCGCCTCGGCGGCGAAGTGGGTCCGGCAGGCGTCGATGACGTCCTGGAGCTCGCCGTCCATCACCGCGGGGAGGTTGTGGCGCGTGTAGTTGATGCGGTGGTCGGTGAGGCGGTCCTGCGGGAAGTTGTAGGTGCGGATCTTCTCGGAGCGGTCGCCGGTGCCCACCTGGCTCTTGCGGGTGGCGTCGCGGGCGCTCTGCTGCTTCTCGGTCTCGATCTCGAAGAGCTTGGCCCGCAGCATCTTCATGGCCATGGCCCGGTTCTTGGTCTGGCTCTTCTCCTGCTGGCACTTCACGATGAGTCCGGAGGGCTTGTGGGTGATGCGGACCGCCGAGTCGGTGGTGTTCACGCTCTGGCCGCCCGACCCGGTGGAGCGGAAGACGTCGGTCTCGAGGTCGGCGGGGTTGATCTGGATGTCGATGTCCTCGGCCTCGGGCATCACCGTGACGGTGGCGGTGGAGGTGTGGATCCGTCCCTGGGCCTCGGTGGCCGGCACGCGCTGCACGCGGTGCACGCCCGACTCGAACTTCATCCAGGAGTAGACCGCGTCGCCGGAGATGGTGACCGTGGCGTCCTTCACCCCGCCCAGCGTTCCGCCCGAGACGTCGAGCATCTCGCAGCGCCAGCCGCGCCGCTCGCCGTAGCGCAGGTACATGCGCAGGATCTCCGCGGCGAAGAGGCCGGCCTCGTCGCCGCCCGCGCCGGCCCGGATCTCCACGATGACGTCCTTGTCGTCGTTGGGGTCCCGGGGGATGAGGAAGATCTTGAGCTGCTCCTCGGCGGGGTCCACCTGGGGGCGCAGGAGGGCCAGCTCCTCCTTCGCCATCTCCCGGATGCCCTCGTCCTTCTCGGCGAGCATCGCCTCGTTGTCGGCGATCTCCGCCTGGAGGGCGCGCCAGGCGCGGAGCGCCACCACCGTCGGCTCGAGACCGGCCCGCTCCTTCGAGACCTTCTTGAAGCGCTCGCCGGAGGAGGCCACGGCCGGGTCGGAGAGGTGGTGCGTCAGCTCCTCGAATCGGCGCTCGATCGACTCGAGCTTCTGGAGGACCTCGGGCGACAGCATGGGAGCGGTTACTTACCCCCGGCGACGGCAGGGGGCAAGGATCACCGGTCGGGCTTGCCCGGAGGCGCCG
The DNA here is from genome assembly GCA_963818535.1 of uncultured delta proteobacterium. GTDB lineage: Bacteria > Myxococcota > Myxococcia > Myxococcales > Anaeromyxobacteraceae > CAIOAK01. The sequence continues at coordinate 782,634 of CAWFSM010000001.1, forward strand.
GTGCGTCGCCGTCCGTTCGCGGCTGGCGCCCGGCGTCGTGGAGCGCGCGCCGGAGCAGGTACTCGATCTGGCCGTTCACGCTGCGCAGGTCGTCGTCGGCCCAGCGCTGCAGCGCCTCCAGGACCCGGGGGTCCATGCGCAGCAGGAAGGGCTTCCGTTCGGCCATCCGCGCTGCCTAGTAGAGCGTCCCGGCGTTGATGACCGGGTGGGCCGACCGGTCGCCGCAGAGCACGACGAGCAGGTTCGAGACCATGGCGGCCTTCCGCTCCTCGTCGAGGTGGACGGTCCCGTTCGCCAGCAGCCGCGCCAGCGCCAGCTCCACCATGCTGACCGCGCCCTCCACGATGCGGGTGCGCGCGGCGATGATGGCGGCGGCCTGCTGCCGCTGCAGCATGGCCTGGGCGATCTCCGGGGCGTAGGCGAGGTGGCTGATGCGGGCCTCGAGGACCTCCACGCCGGCCGCCTCGACCCGCTCCTGGACCTCCTTCTGGAGCTGCTCGGCGACGAGCGCCGTCGATCCGCGCAGCGAGGTCTTCTCCTCGTCGTGTGCGTCGTAGGGATAGCGCGACGCCAGCCCGCGGAGGGCGGCCTCGCTCTGGACCCGCACGTACTCCGCGTAATCGTCCACCTGGAAGGCGGCCTGGGCGCTGTCCACCACCTTCCACACCGCGATGGCCGCGATCTCGACCGGGTTGCCGTCGAGGTCGTTCACCTTGAGCTTGCCCGACTCGAAGGAGACCACGCGCAGCGAGACCTTCCTCTTCGTGTAGAAGGGGTTCGCCCAGCGCAGCCCGGGCTCGCGCGCCGAGCCGGCGTAGTGGCCGAAGAGCTGGAGGACCTTGGCCTCGTTCGGGTTCACCACGAAGAGCCCTGCGTAGAGCAGGCCGAGGATGGCGACGACCAGCGCGCAGACCAGGGTGAGGACCAGCTCCCCGGTCCTGGCGGCGAGGACGAGCATCGCCACCGAGCCGAGGGAGGCCGGGACGAGGAAGACGAGGAAGGCGATTCCGGACGGGGGGTGCAGTTCCTTTTCGCGGATCATGTGCAGTCTCCTGAGCCTGATGTCGAAATGATATCAATTCGACATCGTCGGACAAGTCCCGGAGGGGGCGTCCCGGGAAACCCCAGGCTTTACGGGGAGAACGGGCCGGGAGAGGATGCGCCCCGTGCCCTCCCGCCTCGTCATCCGCCGGGCCCGGCTCGTGCGCGACCCACCAGCGAATGGCGCCACGGTCGTCGTCCAGGACGGCCAGATCGTCCGGGTCGCGCTGTACGGGGAGCCGGTCACCCCGGAGCCGGGCGACTGGGAGATCGACGCCGACGGGCGGCTCCTGGTCCCGGGATGCGTGGACGCCCACACCCACCTGGCGGCGGGAGCGCTCCTGCGCTTCGCGGGGTTGCCGGCGCGCTACCCCGGATCGCAGCGGGCGCTGCGGCAAGGATTCCGGCGTCCGGTGGAGGATCGGCTCGGGCCGGCGGACGTGGAGGCGCTCGCCACGGCCGCGGCGCTGGCCGCGCTCCGGGCCGGCACGACGACGGTCGTCGCGCTGGAGCGGGCCATGGCCGGCGAGGAGCTCGCCACCCTGCTCGCGGCGGAGCGGGCCGTGCGGGCGGTGGGAATCCGCGCCCTCCTCGCCCACGGCGCAAGCGACCTGGGGGGCGTGGATCGGGGGCGCGCCTCGGCACGGGCCGCCGCGGAGTTCGCCGCGCCCCGCGCAGCCGACCCGCTCGTGCGCGGGATGGCCGGCCTCGACGGACTGAACGCCACGACCCGCGAGACCCTCGACGCCCTCTCCGACCCGGCGGCCCGGTTCGGCATCCACGCCTCCATCGGCGAGGACGCCTCCGACCTGGAGCGCGCCTGGGGGCTCGAGCAGAAGTGGCCGGTCCAGCTCCTCGACGACTCGGGCCTGCTGGAGAGCTCCACCATCGTCGCCCACGCCTCCACCCTCTCCACGCCGGAAGCCGACGCGCTCCGGGCGGCGGACGCGGCGCTCGTCGTCCCGATGCGCGCGGCCCGCTTCTGGGGCGTCGAGCCGGCCAGCCTCGACCTGGCCGCGGGGGCGGAGGTCCCGGTCGCGCTCGGCACCGACGGGCTCTTCGCCGACGTGGCGGGCGAGGCGGTCGAGCTGGCCGCCCACCTGCGCCAGCGGCGCTCGGCGCCGCCACCCGGCGCTGAGTTCCTGGAGCAGACCGCCTGGCCGACCGGCGCCGCGCTGGCGGGCCAGCTCCTCGGGACGCGCCTCGGCGTCGTCGAGACGGGTGCGGCCGCCGACCTCGTCATCCTGGAGTGGCGACCCTCGGCGGTGGAACCGGAGGGGCGGGGCGGAAACGCGGCCGTCCTCTGGGCGGGTGCTCCCGCCGCCTGGGTCATCGTGGCGGGCGAGGTGCGGATGCGGGAGGGCGTGGTCCTCGGCGTCGACCCGGTCGAGGTGTCGGCGAAGGCGGTCGAGGCGGCGCGTCGGGCGCTGGCGGACTGAGGAGCGCCGTCCTACCCGCGCCTTCGTCCGGCAATCGCCTCGGTGAGGATCCGGAGCAGCCCCACCGCGCCGCGGGTGTGGGCGACGAGCCGGGTGAGCCGCTCGGCCCGGAAGCGAGCCGCGGCGCGGACCGCCGGGTCGGCGTCCACCATCGACGAGCGGACGTCCTCGAGCGCACCCTCGAAGGCGCGGAGCGCCTCGTCGAGCGCCCCCCGTTCCCGGCTCCCGAGCACGCGCAGCACCATCCGCCACACCTGCACCTCGGCCTCGTAGCGCTCGCGCCGCTCGCCGGGGACCGTCACCGTCCGGACCGCCCCCCAGGAACGCAGGTCGGCGAGGGTCATGGAGAGGAGCCCGGTGGAGATCCCCAGCCGATCGCAGGCCTCGGCCGCGGTGAGCGGCCTGTCCGAGAGGTACAGGACCGTCCAGACCCGGCCCATCTGCCGCTTGAAGCCCCAGAGGACGAGCAGCGCCCCCACCGCGTCGGCCGCGCGCTGCTCGGCGCGGCGCAGGGCGGAGAGGGGAGGCGCGAGCGGCGTGGCCGCGTTGCCCGGGCCGCTCAATGGTGGCCTCGCAGGACGAGGCCGGCGATGGCGCACAGGGCGAAGGCCACCGAGGCGAAGGCGTTGAAGTCGAAGAAGGCCTTGCCGATCCGCTCCGGGTGGAGTTCCCCGTGCGGGGCCACGTAGAGGTGCTCCGCGAGCAGCACCGCCGCCAGGATGGCGGTGCCGAGGAACCACGACGGCCCCTGCCGCCCCGCGGCGCCCGACGCGAGCAGGAGGGCGACGGCCGCCACGTGGAGCCCGCGCGCCCAGGAGAGCGCGCCGCCGATCCCGAAGCGGGCCGGGATGGACGAGAGCCCCCGCGAGCGGTCGAACTCCATGTCCTGCATCGAGTAGAAGACGTCGAAGCCGGCGATCCAGGCGCCCACTCCCACGCCGAGGAGAAGCGCCGAGGGGGGCGCCGTGCCGGTGAGGGCGATGGCGACGCCGACCGGGCCGAGCGCCTGGGCCACCCCGAGCCAGAGGTGGCAGCCCCAGGTGAAGCGCTTGGCGTAGGAGTAGCCGAGCAGGATGGCCAGCACCGGGAAGGAGAGCCATCCGGTGAGCGGGGAGATGAGGGCCGCCGCGGCCACGAAGGCCAGGCTCGCGCCCAGCAGCAGCCCCCATGCGGCCGCCGGCGATACCTCGCCGGTCACGAGCTCCCGGGCGCTGGTGCGCGGATTCTCGGCGTCGAAGGGGCGGTCGGCGATCCGGTTCATGGCCATGGCGGCGGTGCGCGCCGCCACCACGGCGACCGCCACGAGCAGTAGCCGCTGCGGCTCGAGCCGGGCCTGGTCGGCCACCAGCACGCCCGCGGACACCGCGAACGGCAAGGCGAAGAGCGAGTGGGAGAACTTCACCATCCGTGCGACAGCGCCGACGGTCATGCGCGGGTCTCCGGCCGGTGGCGGGCGAGCCACCGGAGGGGTCGGGGGGTCGTGCCCTCGAGAAGCCAGGCGAACGGGTCGGCGGGCCGTTCGCCTCCCAGCGAGGCGGCGAGGACGCCGGGAGCGGAGCCCGCGCCGAGCCGTCCCACCGCGGGCGCTCCCACCGCGGCGCCGTTCCAGGCGAGGGCGAGGAGCCGCGACGGCGCCACGCCCGGGAAGGCCCGGTGCAGGACCGACAGCTCCTCGAGCGGGGAGAGGGACGGGGAGGAGGCGAGCGAGTCGGTGCCCACCGCGAGCGGGATGCAAGCGGCGAGCAGCCGGGGCAGGTCGGGCAGCTGCCCGGAGATGTGCTGGTTGGAGCGCGGGCAGAGGACGACGGTGGCGCCGGAGCGGTGGAGGGCCGCCACGTCCAGCTCGTCGAGGTCCACCGCGTGGACCACCAGCGTCTCCGGCCCGAGCCAGGGGGCGACCGCGTCGACGGAGGATCGGGCGAAGGGGCGGAGCGCGCCGGGCTCGAGGCCGAGCCGGAGCACCAGCTCCGCGAAGGGGCCCGAGGCCTCGGCCACGAAGCGCCGCTCCTCGGGAACCTCGGCGAGGTGGATCGAGGACGGCCCGCCGCCGAGCAGCTCCGCGGCCGTGGAGAGGTGCGTGGAGTAGACGGCGTGCGGGCTCGGGGCGACCCGGAGCCCCGGGCCCGGAGGCCCGAGCCGGTCGCGCGCCTCCTCCGCGGTGCGCATCGCCTCGGCCGCTCGACCCTCGGTGAAGCCGAAGATCTCGTGGAAGAGGGTCCCGGAGATGCCCTCCCTGGCCAGGTGACGCCCGGAGGCCAGTCCGTTCGTCACCTCTCCCACCGCGGCGACGCCCGCCTCCCGCAGCTCCGCGGCGCCCCGGGCCATGCCCTCCTCGATGGCGCCGCCCCGGGCCCGCTGCGCGACGAGCGACTCGATCCAGGGGACGAGCCCCCGGCCTCCGGGGACCTTCCCGGCGAGATGGGAGAGCTCGAGGTGCAGGTGGGCGTTCACCAGCGCCGGCAGGATCACGGCGTCGATGGGCTCGGCGGGGCCGTGGCGCCCCTCGACCGCTTCGCGTGGCCCGAGGTCCACGAGCAGGTCGCCGTCGAGCGCCACCGCCCCTTCCCGCAGGGGCGGTGCGTCCGGTCCGGGAAGCACCCAGGGCGCGGAGACGACGCGGAGGCCCATCGCGAAGGCTAGGCCGCCTGCCCGACGAGCTGGTAGCGCATGTTGCGGCGCGCCGCGCGGAAGCCGGCGTCCCGGATGTGCCGCTCCACCTCCTCGGAGTCCATCTGGAAGGTGGTCCCGGCGGCGCTCACCACGTTCTCCTCGATCATCACGCTGCCGAAGTCGTTGCACCCCATGTGAAGGGCGGCCTGGGCCACGCCACCGCCCATGGTGACCCAGGAGGCCTGGAAGTTGGGGACGTTGTCGAGGACCAGGCGGGCCAGCGCGTTCACGCGCAGGTAGGCGTGGGCGCTGTTGTCGGACGGGTCGAGCCGGGTGTTCTCCGGCTGGAAGGTCCAGCAGATGAAGGCCGTGAAGCCCTTGGTCTCGTCCTGCAGCTCGCGCAGCCGGAGGAAGTGGTTCACCCGGTGCCGAGCCTCCTCGCCCACGCCGAACATCAGGGTGGCGGTGCTCTTCAGGCCCTTCAGGTGCGCGGCCCGCATCACCGTCAGCCACTCGTCGGTCGAGCACTTGAGCGGTGCGATGCGGCGGCGCACCTCGTCGTCGAGGACCTCGGCGCCGCCGCCCGGGATGGAGTCGAGCCCGGAGGCCACCAGCTTGTCGATGGTGGCGTCGAGGGAGAGCTGGCTGGTGCGGGCGATGTGCCAGATCTCCTCGGGGGAGAGGGCGTGCAGGTTGATGGCCGGGTAGGTGGACTTCACCCAGCGGAAGAGGTCCTCGTACCACTCGACGCCCAGGTCGGGGTGGAGCCCTCCCTGCAGGAGGACCTCGATGCCGCCCAGCGCCAGCGTCTCCTCGATCTTCCGGGCCATCTGGCCGCGGTCGAGCACGTAGGCCTCCGCGTGGCTGCGCGGCCGGTAGAACGCGCAGAAGGAGCAGGCCGTGGTGCAGACGTTCGTGTAGTTCATGTTGCGCGACACGATGTAGGTGACGATGCCGTCGGGGTGCAGCGCGCGGCGGCGCATGTCGGCGGCGAGCCCCAGCTCGAGCAGGGGCGCCTTCTCGTCGAGGGCCTCGGCCTCGTCGGCGTCGAGCCGCTCGCCGTCGGCGCCCTTCTGCAGCGCCGTGTCGATCGACACCGCGCGCCGGATGCGCCGGCTGCGCACCACGTCGTCGGCGAAGCGCAGCGCCACCGGCGGCACCAGCCCGGCCTCGGCGGCCCGGGAGAGGAAGGTCTCGAGCCCCTCGAGCTCGTGCGGCCCCAGGCCGTAGCGGATCTTCTGGGTGAGGTAGCGGCGGTAGTGCTCCGGGTCGCCGCCGGTCTCCCGGGCGAACTCCTGGGCCAGCTCGGTGCGCATGCCCAGGCCGACCTGGGCCCCCCGGGCCAGCTCCTGCACGTCCTCGGGGCGGAGCACGCCGGGCCGCGCCGCCCAGACCGCGAAGACCATGGGGAGCCTGGTGAGCCGGTTCCACTCGCGGCCGAGGTCGAGGACCACCTTCTTCTTCACGTCGAAGGCCCGGTCGCCGATGACGAGCGCGCCCTTCGGCCCCACCGCGCGGGCGAGGCCCTCCAGCGCCGGCATGTGGGTGTAGCGCGGGGCCAGGCCGCGCTCCCGCATCACCAGCTGGGCCAGGATCTGCGAGGTGCGCGACGCGGTGTCGAGGAAGACCTCGTCCCAGCTCTCGGGCGGCTCCTCCCCGGCCAGCACCACCGTCTGCACCGGACCGTCGGCGCCGATGCCGATGCCGGGCACGATCTCCCAGTCGCGGCCGGGAAGCGCCCCCACCGGGAGCAGGGCCAGGTCCACGTCGCCGGCCTCGAGCATCGAGGCGCACAGGGAGGGCTCGGCCAGCACCAGGTCGATGAGCGGGCTTCCGGCGAGCCCCGCGGTGAGGGGGCGCGCGTTCAGGAAGGAGACGGCGGCGGCGCGGAGCTTCATCGCATTCCTCCGGCAACGGCGTTCACGGGGGCGGGGGCGTCGTGCACCCGGAGCACGTGGTAGAGGCTGTCGCGCTCGACGGGCACGCGCCCGGCGAAGCGGATCATCCGGTGGAGCTGGGCCTCGGAGAGGGCCTGCGGCGTGGTGGCGCCGGCCATGTGGTAGATGCGCTCCTCGAGCACGGTCCCGTCGACGTCGTCGACGCCGAAGGACAGCGAGGCCTGGGCCAGGCGCTCGCCCAGCGAGACCCAGTAGGCCTTCACGTGGTCGAAGTTGTCGAGGAAGAGGCGGGCCACCGCGAAGGTGCGCAGGCCGTCGTAGCCGGTGGGCTTGGGGAAGGCCTTCCCGATCATGTTGTGCTCGGGGTGGAAGGCGAGCGGGATGAAGACCTGGAAGCCCCGGGTCTCGATCCTGGAGGTCCCGCAGCCGGGCCATGTGGTCGACCCGCTCGGCCAGCGTCTCGATGTGGCCGTAGAGCATGGTGGCGTTCGACTTGAGCCCCAGCTCGGTGGGCGGTGCGGTGCACCTCGAGCCACTGCTCGGCGGTGGCCTTGTCGTCGCAGATCTTCCGGCGCACCCGCGAGGCGAAGATCTCGGCCCCGCCGCCCGGGATGGTGGTGAGGCCGGCGTCGATGAGCTCGCGCAGCACCTGCTCGAGCGTCTTGCCGAACTTCTCGGCGAAGAAGTGCAGCTCCACCGCGGTGTAGCCCTTGATGTGCAGCTCGGGCCAGGCCTTCCGGATCCGGCGGACGGTCTCGAGGTAGTACTCCCAGGGAAGGTCGGGGTGGAGGCCGGAGACGATGTGCACCTCGGTGATGCCCAGCGCCCGCTTGGAGACCACGTGCTCGACCGCCTGGTCGAGGGACATGGTGTAGCCCTCGCTGGCGTGCTTGTCGTCGGGGCGGGCGAACGAGCAGAACTTGCAGGTGGCCACGCAGACGTTGGTCGGATTCAGGTGGACGTTGCGGTTGTAGAAGGTCCGGTCGCCGTGCCGGGCCTCGCGCACGTGGTTCGCGAGCGCGCCCAGGGCCGCCAGGTCGCGGGCCTCGAAGAGCGACACGGCCTCGGCCTCGGTGAGCCGCTCGGAGGCCAGCACCTTGTCGCGGATGGGGCCGAGACCGTCGCGCTCGAGGGCGCGGTTGGCGAGGGCAGAGAGCATCATTCCTCCGTGGGTTCGTCGCGATGGGGGGGCGAGATCCCGTCCCAGCGGCGCATCAGTTCGTTGGGGATCCCCAGGCGGTCGAGGACGCGGGACACCACGGTGTCCACCAGCGCGTCGATGGTCCGTGGCTGGGAGTAGAAGCTGGGCGAGGCCGGCATGACGAAGGCGCCCGCCTCCACCACCTGCGCGATGGCCCGGGCGTGGATGAGCGAGATGGGGGTCTCGCGGAGGAGCAGCACGAGCCGCTTCCGCTCCTTCAGCATCACGTCGGCGGCGCGCCCCATGAGGTCGGTGGAGACGCCGTAGGCCACCCGGGCCAGCCCGGCCGCCGAGCAGGGCACGATGGCCATGGCGTCGTAGCGGGCGCTGCCCGACGCGAACGGTGCGGTCAGGTCCTGGTTCTTCCAGACCTTGAACGGGTAGTCCGGGGGCGCTCCGATCTCGTGCGCCCAGATCTGCCGGGCGGTCGTGGAGTAGACGAGGTCCACCGACACGCCGGCGGACGGCCCCTCGCGGGCCAGGAAGTCGAGGAGCCGCTTCGCGTACGGGGAGCCCGAGGCCCCGCCGACGCCGACGACGATCTTCACGAGCGCACCCCCGTGACGAGCCCGCACACGCCGGGGAAGAGCAGCTCCCCCTTCACGTCGCGGAAGCCGGCCCGCCCCGCCGCGTCCAGGAACTCCGGCATGGAGGCGAAGCGCTCCATCGACTCCACCAGGTAGCGGTAGGCGCCGGCGTCGGCCGAGAGCAGCCTCCCCATCACCGGCAGGGCGAGCCTGTTGTACGCACCGTGAAAGGCGCGCGACCCGGTGGACTCGGGCCGGAAGAACTCCAGGATGGCGAGCCGGGCCCCGGGCTTCATGACCCGCGCCATCTCGGAGAGCCCGACCTCGTGGCTGTCGAGGTTGCGCACGCCGAAGGCGACGGTGATGGCGTCGACCGAGCCGCTCCGGAAGGGAAGGTGGAGCGCGTCGGCGGTGGCGGCGGGCAGCCCGGTCTTCTGGGCCCCGCGCGACAGCATGGGGATGGAGAAGTCGCTCCCCAGCACGACCGCCTCCGGGTACTGGCGGCGGGCCTCCGCGGCCACGTCCATGGTCCCGGCGCACACGTCGAGGAGCCGCTCGCCCGGCGCGAGGCGCAGGGTGCGAACGGCCCGGCGGCGCCAGAGCTGGTCCACCCGGAGCGTCATGACCCGGTTGAGCAGGTCGTAGGTGGGGGCGATGCGGTCGAACATGGCGCGCACCGCCTGGGCGCGCTCGCCCTGCCCGGGCAGGGGGACGTCGCTCATGCCCCGCCTCCGCGCCGCGGGATCCAGCTGGCCGCCGGCGGCGGCGCGATGCGCGGGCGCACCGGCCTGGGCGCGCCGGGCACGAGCCGCTCGTAGAGGGCGTCCATGCGGGCGAGCACCTCGGGGGGATGGACGCAGGGCTCGGGCCACTCCCGGCCGCCCTCCTCCACCCACTTCTTCGTGGCGTCGACGCCCACCTTGGCGCCCAGGCCGAAGGCGGTGGAGGCGTGGTCGAGCACGTCGACCGGGCCGTCCACCACCACCATGTCGCGCTTCGCGTCCACGTTGGCGAAGGCGCGCCAGGCGCACTGCGAGAAGTCGTGCACGTCCACGTCCTCGTCGAAGACGACGAGGGTCTTGGTGGCCGACATCTGCCCCGACCCCCACAGGCCGTGCATGAGCTTCCTGGCGTGGCCGGGGAAGTCCTTCCGGATGGAGAGGAAGCAGAGGTTGTGGAAGACCCCCTCGGGAGGGAAGGCCATGTCCACCACCTCGGGGAAGACGAGCTGGAGCATGGGGAGGAAGAGCCGCTCGGTGGCGGTGCCCATCCAGTAGTCCTCCATGGGCGGCGGCCCGACCACGGTGGCCGGGTAGACGGCGTCCCGGCGGCGGGTGATGGCCGTGACCTCGAGGAACGGGTAGTCGTCGGCCAGCGAGTAGTAGCCGGTGTGGTCGCCGAAGGGTCCCTCCCGCACCACCCCCTGCTCGCTCACGTAGCCCTCGATGACCACGTCGGCGTCGGCGGGGACCTCCAGGTCCACCGTGACGCCCTTCACCATGTGCACCGACTCCTTCCGCAGGAAGCCGGCGAAGAGGTACTCGTCGATGCCCGGCGGGAGCGGCGCCGAGGCGCAGTAGGTGAGGGCCGGGTCGCCGCCCAGCGCGATGGCCACCGGCATGCGCTCGCCGCGCTTGCGGTAGGCGCGCCACTGCGCGTTGGCGGTCTTGTGCAGCTGCCAGTGGAGCCCGACCTTGCGGGGACCCATGACCTGGCAGCGGTACATGCCCACGTTGCGGATCCCGGTCTCCGGGTCGCGGGTGATCACCTGGGGCAACGTGATGAAGGGGCCGCCGTCGTGGGGCCAGGTGGTGAGCACCGGGATCGAGCCCATGTCCGGCTCGCGGTCCACCACCTCCTGCACCGGCCCGGAGGAGACGCGCTTGGGGGGAAGCGACGCCAGCTTCCCCAGCTTCGGGATCATCTTGAGCTTGTCCCAGAGCCCCTGCGGAGGCGCCATCTTGAGGAGCGCGCGGAGCTCGTTGGCGGGCTCGTCGAGGTCCTCGCAGGAGAGCGCCCAGGCGGCCCGCCGCCGCGTGCCGAACAGGTTCATGGCCACCGGCATGACGCCGGAGGAGGGCTTCTCGAACAGGAGCGCGGGCCCCTGCTGCTTGGCGGCGCGGTCGGCCAGCGCCGCCATGTCGAGCCGGAGGTCGACGGGCTCGGGAACGCGGACGAGCTCGCCGGCCCGCTCCAGTCTATCGAGGAAATCGCGCAGGGACCGGTAGGCCATGGGAGGGCCGGATCTACTCCCTTCCTCCCCTTGTTTCAACGATCGCTGAAAGATATGAGTGCGCGCATGCCGCACACGATCCGGGTCGCGCACAGCCCCGATTCCGACGACGCGTTCATGTTCTGCGGGCTCTTCAACGGGCCCGTGAGGTCCGAGGGGCTCGCCTTCGAGCAGGAGACCGGAGACATCGAGTCGCTGAACCACGAGGCGCGCAAGGCGACGTACGACATCACCGCCATCTCCGTCGCCGCCTACGCCCATGTTCACGACAAGTACGTACTGCTCGACGCCGGGGCCTCCTTCGGCGACGGGTACGGACCCACGGTGATCGTGAGCCCCACCTCCCAGTTCGGCCGGCTCGAGGAGCTGGGACGGGCCCGCATCGCCGTCCCCGGGGAGTGGACCAGCGCCTACCTCGCGCTCCGGATGCGCATCCCCGGCTTCGATCCCATGTTCGTCGACTTCAAGGACGTGGGACGGATGGTGAAGCTCGGCAAGGCCGAGGCCGGGCTGGTCATCCACGAGGGACAGCTCACCGCCCGCGAGGACGGGTTCCGCGTGATCGAGGACCTGGGGGCGAGCTGGAAGGAGCGCACCGGGCTCCCGCTCCCGCTGGGCATGAACGCGCTGCGCCGCGACCTGCCCGGGCCCCTGCGCCGCACGCTGGCCCGCGTCATGGCCGAGACCGTGGCCTGGGGCCTCGACCACCGCGACGTCGCGCTCGACTACGCCATGGGGTTCGCCCGCGACCTCGACCGCGAGAAGGCCGACCGCTTCGTGGGCATGTACGTGAACGACTGGACCCGCGACGCCGGGCCCAAGGGCAAGGAGGCGGTGCGCCGCTTCCTCTCGGAGGCGGCCGATCTCGGGCTCGTTCCCAGGGTGACTCCGGAGTTCCAGGAGCGCTGAGCCCTTGCAGGCCGCCGACCCCGCGCAACCCTGGCGCAGCGACCGCCCCTGGGACCCGGCCGGCGAGCCGGGCGACCTCGATCGGCGCGGCCGCCGCGTGCTCTGGTGGGGCCTCGCCTCCGCGGCGGTGCTCCTCCCCTGGAACGCGCTGGCGGCCGGGCGTCCCGACCTGCTCTGGCCGGGCCTGGTGGCGCTCCTCGACCTCGTCCCGGCGGCGCTGCTCGTGCGCGGCGCCTGGATGCGCCGCACCTGGCGGCGGCGGGGAGCGGCCCGGCTCCGCTTCGACCGCTTCCCGTTCTTCCTCGGCGAGCCCTTCGAGGCGGTGCTGGCGCTCGACCCCGGCGCCGGGGCGAAGGGGGCGGTGGAGGTGACGCTCGCCTGCCTGGAACGGCGCCCGGACGACGACGCCGGTGCGTGGCGCGAGCTGGAGGTCTACAGGGCCACCCAGGTGATCCTCCCGGCCGAGGAGACCGAGGTCACCTTCGAGCTGCCCGGCCCGGAGCGGGAGCTCGGTACCGCTCTCGGCTCCGCGCAGGCCCGGCGCTGGGAGCTTCGGGTGAAGGGACGGGGAGGGGCCCGGGTCCAGGCGGTCTTCCCGGTGCCGGTCTACGACCCACCGCCCGACCGGGACGACACGCCCGGTTGACGACCGGTCCGGGTGCACCGACAGGAGGAGCACGTGGCCGAACTCGACGTCATCGGCATCGCCGGAAGCCTCAGGCGCGATTCCCACAACCGGGCGCTCCTGCGCGCGGCGCGGGACCTCGCGCCGCCGGGGATGGCCATCCGCATCTGGGAAGGGCTCTCCGGGATCCCGCTCTACGACGGCGACCTCGAGGAGAGGGGCTTCCCGGCGCCGGTCGTGGAGATGAGCGAGGAGATCCGGCGCGCCGGTGCGGTGCTCGTGGTCACGCCCGAGTACAGCCACTCCGTCCCCGGAGTCCTGAAGAACGCGCTCGACTGGGCCGCGCGTCCCCCCGGCAAGTCTCCCTTCCGCGGCAAGGTGGTGGCCATCGCCGGGGCGTCTCCGGGGGTGCTCGGTACGGCCCGCGCCCAGATGGACCTGCGCCGCGTCCTCACCGCCATGGGTGCGATCGTGGTCCCGGCGCCCGAGGTGCTGGTGGCGCAGGCCGACAGGAAGCGGGATGCCGCGGGAACCTTCACCGACGAGGCGACCCGGAAGCACCTGGCCCGGCTGCTCGAGGAGCTGCAGCGCTGGGCGGCGCGGTTCGCGGCCTAGCGGTCCTCCACTTCCTGGCGGCCGCGGGTCCCGCCGATAGATCCCTCGGATGTCCACCTGGCACGACCTGGGACCGGTCGAGGAGTTCTCCCGGCCCCTGACGCCCGTCACGGTAGGGAAGGCCCGATACGCGGTCACCCGCCAGGGCAATCGCTTCGCCGTCATCTCCGGGGTCTGCAATCACGCGGGCGGACCGCTCGGAGAGGGGCGCTGCGACGGGGAGTACGTCGTCTGCCCGTGGCACGGCTGGAAGTACCACGCGGTGACCGGTCTCGGGGAACCAGGGTTCGAGGCCGACGCCGTGCCCAGCTTCCCGGTCAGGGTGGAGTCCGGACGCCTGCTCGTGGACCTCGACTCCGCGACGCCGCGCACGAGGGGGCACCACGAGCCTCACCCGCTGGCCCGCCGGCCCGAGAGGGCGCCCGGCCCGATCCGGGTGGTGGGGATCTCGACCACCAACATGGACCTCGGCAACCCCCGCTACTCGACCTCCGACGCCCTGCTCGGAGTCGCCACGTCCCATGCGGAGACCGCGCTGGGGGCGGAGACCCGCACCATCCGGCTGGCCGAGCTGAAGTTCCGGCACTGCGAGGGCTACTACTCGAAGAGCGCCCGGGCCTGCACCTGGCCCTGCTCGATCACGCAGATGGACCCGGACGACCAGCTCGACCGTGTCTACGAGGCCCTCGTGCACTGGGCGGACGTGTACCTGGTCGCGACGCCGATCCGCTGGGGGGCGGCGAGCTCGCTCTACTTCAAGATGGTGGAGCGGCTGAACTGCATCCAGAACCAGATCACCATCGCCAACCGGGTGCTGCTCCGGAACAAGGTGGCCGCCTTCATCATCACGGGCGGGCAGGACAACGTGCAGGCCGTCGCCGGTTCCATGATGGCGTTCTTCGGCGAGATCGGGTGCCAGTTCCCCCAGTTCCCGTTCGTGGCCCACAGCCGGGGCTGGTCGGCCGAGGACATGGAGCACAACGTCGACTACGTCATGAAGAGCACGGAGCTCCGCGAGGGCGCGCAGATGCTGGCCGCGCGGGCCGTCGAGACCGCCACGGCGCTCGTCGCCCAGGCGGCCGCGCCGGGCGAGATCGCACGGGGTGGCCGGAAGGCGCACGCGCTTCCTCTCGACGACGGGATCCCGGGCCGCGGACCTCGGGAATGACCGGTTCCGGCCGCTAGAACGCCCGCTCGGTGAGCGAGACCGCCGCCTCGGTCAGCGCGCGGCGGTGCACGCCGTCGGGTACCGTCTCCAGCGCGGCGAGCGCGCCCCGGGTGTGCTCGCGCGCCAGGGCACGCGCCGCCTCGACCCCGCCGGAGCGCCTCACCGCGGCGATCACCTCGAGGCAGACCTCGTCGGTGGGGTCGGCGCCGTCGGCGATGGGCGCGAGCCTGGCGCGGAGGTCCGGCTCGGCCACGAGCGCCCGGATGAGCGGCAGCGTGGCCTTCCCCTCCACCAGGTCGGCCCCGAGCCGCTTGCCGAGCTTCTCGGGATCGGCGGCGTAGTCGAGGGCGTCGTCCACCAGCTGGAAGGCCGTGCCGATGCCCTCGCCGAAGCGGGCGAGCGCCTCCGGGATCGCGCCGTCCTGGCCGGCCGCCCAGCCGCCCGCCGCGCAGGCCCATCCGAAGAGGGAGGCGGTCTTGCCCTCGATGACCTGGAAGTAGTCCTGCTCGGTGGCGCGGAACCCGCCGCGGAGCGAGAGCTGCTTCACCTCGCCCTCGACGAGGCGGCGCATGGTGGCGAGCAGCGCCGGGAGCGCGCGGGCCGCGGCGGGGTGGCCGGCCGTGATCTCGAGCGACCGGGTGAGGAGCCAGTCCCCCGCCAGCACCGACACCGTGTTGCCCCAGATGACGCGCGAGGCGGGCAGGCCCCGCCGGATCGGGCCGTCGTCGATGACGTCGTCGTGCAGCAGGGTCGCGGAGTGGGTCAGCTCGGCGGACACGCCGAAGGGGATCGCGGTCCTCATCTCCCCGCCGCACGCGCCGCAGGAGAGGAGGGTCACGGTGGGGCGGATGCGCTTGCCGCCCGCCGCCACCAGGTGCCGGGCCGCGGCCTGGAGCGTGGCCTCGGCGTCGGCGGTGGCCCGGGTGAGCTCGCCTTCCAGGGCGCCGAGCTCGTCGAAGAGCCGGGGGACCTGCGCGAGCGCGGCCTGGGCCTTCTGCGGCCGGGCGCCCCGCCGGGCGGCGTCCTCCAGCTGCTCGCGGATCAGGTCGTCGTTCCCCATCGACGGCGCGATATAGCGCGCCGCCGTCGGCCGGGTCAACGAATGCACCTCTCCGATCGACCTGCGCCCCCACATGACCTAGCCTGCCATCCTGCCCTCGCACCTGCCGCGCCTGCTCGCCGTCCTGCTGCTCGCCTCCGGCGGGAGCGCGGCGGCTTCGCCCGCACAGGGGCCGCTGGGCGTGCGCACCCCCGGGACGCTCCGGGACCTCTTCCTCGACGTGGTGCAGTGGGACGCCCGCGCCGTTCCCGCCATGCAGCTCGACCTGGGCTGGGCCATGGCCAACGACTGGAGCACCCCCACCACGCTCGCCCGGGACGGGCAGCCGGTCCAGGTGCGGCTCGACGAGCAGAGCGACTCGCTCACCGCCGCGTTCCGGGTGCCCTGGGGGGTGGTCCTGGGAACGCCGGAGGGATCCTTCCTCCGCCGCCTTGCCACCGCCCTCGAGATCCGGGGAACCCTGCACTGGGGCGGCTGGAGCGACGGCGTGATCGACGCCTGGCACCGGGTCTTCTCCTACAACGACTTCTCCCGCCCGGCCTTCCCGTCGAACGAGATCCACCTGGCGCTCCACCCGGCGTTCCGGACCGCGCCGGTCCGGATCGACCAGGCCACCTTCGCCTTCGGCGACGTGGTCCTGCGCAACCAGCTGCTCCTCTGGCAGGGCGGCGAGCCCCTGCGCGAGGGGCCGGATGCGCGGGCCGGCGTCTCCCTGCGGCTCGATCTCAAGATCCCCACCGGGTCGATCTCCACGATGGGCGGATCCGGAGGCTGGGACGTGGGGCTCGGCATCCTCGGCACCTGGCAGGCCACCTCCTGGCTCGTCGGGCACGCCATCGTCAGCGGGTCCTTCTGGTCTCCCATCCCGGGCACCCTGCCGCTGCAGCCGCGCCCCTGGCAGGCCAGCGCCGGGCTCTCCCTCGCGGTCCTGCTGGGCGACTTCTCGATCGTGCTGGAGGACCGCTGGTCGAGCGCGCCGTTCCAGTACGGCTGGGGCTTCGTCGAGGTGAACCCGGAGTGGAACCTGCAGTCGAGCGCCACCACCGCGGTGACCCTCTCGCAGAACCAGATCACCGGCGGGGTGCGCTGGGGCCCTCTCACCTTCTGGTTCATGGAGGACTTCAACGTCGGGCACGTCCCGGGCCTGGGACCGACCTGGTTCTACGACTCCAACGCCCCCGACGTGGCCATGGGCCTCACGCTCACCCTCCGGCCGTAGGAGCGCCCTGGGGCGCCTGGGGACGCCACCCGCCGGCGTGCTAGGTTCGGCGCGTGCCCTGGGCAAAGCTCGTCCTCTCCTACGACGGCACCCGCTACGTGGGGTGGCAGGTCCAGCCGAACGGGCCGTCGATCCAGGCCGAGGTGGAGCGGGCGCTCGGGACGCTGCACAAGGAGCCGGTTCGGGTCACCGGGGCGGGTCGCACCGACGCCGGCGTCCACGCGCTCGGGCAGGTGGCGAGCTTCGCGGTGGAGCGCCCGCTGCCCGTGTCGGCCTACGTGAAGGGGATGAACGCGCTCCTGCCGGACGACGTCGCGGTCCGCGAGGCCGAGGTCCGGGAGGCTCCCTTCGACGCCCGGCGCGACGCGCGAGGCAAGCGCTACCGCTACCGGATCGAGAACCTGCCCACCCGTTCGCCGCTGAGCCGGCTGCAGGCCTGGCAGGTCTTCCGGCCGCTCGACGTCGCCGCCATGCAGGCCGCCGCCGCGCCGCTGCTCGGACGGCACGACTTCGGCGCCTTCCGGGCCGCCGACTGCGAGGCGGCACACGCCCTGCGCGAGCTGCGCCGGCTCGACGTCCTGGCCCACGGCGACGGGCGCATCGAGGTGGTGGCCGAGGCCACCGCCTTCCTCAAGCACATGGTCCGCAACCTGGTGGGAACGCTGGTCGAGGTGGGCCTGGGCGCCCGCGCCGCCGCGTCGATGGGGGACCTGCTGGCCAGCCGGGACCGGAAGCTGGCCGGCCGCACCGCGCCGCCGCAGGGGCTCCTGCTCGACGAGGTGTTCTACGAAGAGTGAACGGCGGGGTCAGCGCGCCGGAGCGCCCATCCCGAGCGCCTGCGAGATCTCCCGGGCCTTCGCCTGGAGGATCCGCGCGTTGCGCGGCCCCATCCGCAGGATCTGCCTGTCGACGTCCCCGAGCCGCTCCAGCGCCGGGTCCGCGTAGGCCCAGGTGGCGCCGCTTCCCTCCACCACGGCGACGTCCCCGTCGCGGACGGGAGCCATCTCGATGCGGTGGAGCGCCCGCGCCGCCGCCTTGTCGATCGCGCCGTCCGGGTAGCCCAGGGCGCGGTAGGCGGTCTCCAGCGCCGGCCGCAGGGCGGCGTAGGCGATGACCAGCGCGTCCACGTTCACCGAGGCCACCGCGTCGCCCACCGCGTCGAAGCGGCGGTAGGACTGCGGGTCGATGAAGACCGTCGTCCCCCGCCGGACCACCGCGAAGCTCCCGGAGGGCGCGAACGGCGCGAGCTGCTTGCGGGGCACCACGTCGTTGGCCAGGTTCTCGACGGCCACCGCCCAGCGCCGCGTCAGCTCCGGCGCGACCAGGAGCCCTCGCAGGACCGGGTTCGCCGAGACGGCCTCGACGAGGGTGCGCTGCCGGTCCGGGTCGACCGCGGGACCGGTCGCCGCCACCGGGGCCTCCTCGGCCACGGGTGCGGGCGCCCCGGTGGCGACCGGAGGCGGCGGGGCAGCGCTCCCGAGATACCAGTAGAGGGCGCCCGCGGCGGCCGCGATGATGGCCAGGACCACGAGCACCAGCGGGGCCGGGCTCGGCGGGCGGATCGAGGTGCGCGGTCTATCGGAATCCATCGGTGCTCTCCCGGGGCCGACCGGTGAACCGTCGGCAGGTCGTGGTGATTCTCCCTCGAATCGCCCTCGCCGGAAACGACGAGGCCGGCGGCACTGGCCACCGGCCTCGAAGGTCTTGGGCTTTGGGAGGGTTCGCGTCTACTCGGCCTCCTTGGGAAGGGATCGACCCGGCCCGTCGCCGGCGACCGTCATGGAGCAGGGGCCGTGCCGAATCCCCGAACGGGCAAACCCCTGGAATGACGGAGACTTGAGAATTCCGGCTGCCCAGGAATCGGGCAACGCCCGGGGAGAAACGGGGCAGCGCACCCGGGTGCGCCCCATTTCCCCACGGCGGGCCGTCCGGTTAAGGTCCCCGGGTGATCCGCGTCGGGGTCGCCGGATGGGACTACGAGGACTGGAAGGGGCCGGTCTACCCGGCGCCCGCGCCGCGGGGGTTCGACCCGCTCGCCTGGCTCTCCGGCTGGTTCGACCTGATCGAGGTGAACTCCACCTTCTACCGGCCGCCGGCCGAGAAGATGGTCCGGTCCTGGCTGTCCCGGGTCGAGGGGCGCCCGGACTTCCGCTTCACCGCCAAGGTGTGGCGCCGCTTCACCCACGAGCGCACGCCCTTCACGGCCGACGACGTGCGCGCCGCGCGCCAGGGGCTGGAGTTGATGGCGGAGGCCGGGCGGCTGGGGGCGGCCGTCCTCCAGTTCCCCTGGTCCTTCAAGCGGGACGGGACGAACCGAGAGTGGTTGCGCGCCGTGACCGGGGCGCTGCGCGGGCTCCCGCTCGTGCTCGAGGTGCGCCACGCCTCCTGGAACGTCCCGGAGCTGTACACGGCGCTGCTCGAGCAGGGCATCGGCTTCGTGAACCTGGACCAGCCGCTCTTCCGGAACTCGCTCGAGCCCTCGGCGCTGGCGACCGCGCGGGTCGGCTACGTGCGGATCCACGGGCGGAATGCCCAGGACTGGTTCCGGAAGGACGCCACCCGCGACGAGCGGTACGACTACCTGTACACGCCGGACGAGCTGCGCCCCTGGGCGGAGCGGGCCCGGGCCATCGCCGCTTCACCAAGGGTGACCGACGTCCACGTGGTGACCAACAACCACTTCGGCGGCCAGGAGGTGGTGAACGCCCTGCAGCTCCGCTCGATGGTGGAGGACCGGAAGGTCGAGGCGCCGGAGACCCTCTGGAGGGCCTACGGCCCGGCGCTCGAGCCCTTCGCGGTTCCGGTCACTTCCCCTTCTTCTTCTCGTCCTTCGGGGCAGGCTCCGCCGGACGGGTCCCCTTGCTGAACGTGAGGCCACCGTCCTTGCCCTCGTCGACCACGATGTGGTCGCCGGGAACGAAGTCGCCGGAGAGCAGCTTCGTCGCGAGCGGGTCCTGGATCATGCGCTGGATGGCCCGCTTGAGCGGGCGGGCGCCGTAGACCGGGTCGTAGCCGGCGTCGGCCACCGCCTCGCGCCCCTTCTCGCCCAGCTCGAGCGTCATGTGCTTCTCGGCGAGGAGCTTGCGCAGGCGGGAAAGCTGGATCTCCACGATGTGCGAGAGGTCCTCGCGGGAGAGCGGGCGGAAGACCACCACGTCGTCGACCCGGTTCAGGAACTCCGGCTTGAACTCGGCGCGGAGCGCCTCCATGGCCGCCTCGCGCATCTCCTTGCCCGCGTCCTTGCGGGCCCCGAGCCTCATGATGTGCTCGGAGCCGACGTTGGAGGTCATGATGAGCACGGCGTTGCGGAAGTCGACCGTGCGCCCCTGGCCGTCGGTGAGCCGGCCGTCGTCGAGGATCTGGAGGAAGACGTTGAAGACGTCGCGGTGGGCCTTCTCGATCTCGTCGAAGAGCACGACCGAGTAGGGGCGGCGACGCACCGCCTCGGTGAGCTGCCCACCCTCCTCGTAGCCCACGTAGCCGGGGGGCGCGCCGATGAGGCGGGAGACGGCGTGCTTCTCCATGTACTCCGACATGTCGATGCGGATCATGGCGTCGTCGTCGTCGAAGAGGAACTCGGCGAGAGCGCGCGCGGTCTCGGTCTTCCCCACGCCGGTGGGGCCGAGGAAGATGAAGGAGCCGATGGGACGGTTGGGGTCCTGCATGCCGGAGCGGGAGCGCCGCACCGCCGCCGAGACCACCTGCACCGCCAGCTCCTGGCCGATGACCCGCTCGGCCAGCCGCTTGTCCATGGAGAGCAGCTTCTCCTTCTGCCCCTCCATGAGCTTGGAGACCGGGATGCCCGTCCACTTGGAGACCACCTCGGCGATCTCCTCGGGGGTGACCTCCTCGCGCAGCATGGCGCCGCCCTTCTGCGCCTCGGCCAGGTCCTTCTGCACCTTGTCGATCTCGGCCTGCACGGCCGGGAGCTTGCCGAACTTGATCTCGGCGGCCTTGTTGAAGTCGGCCTTGCGCTCGGCGTCGGCCTGCTCGGTCTTCACCGCCTCGAGGTCGGCGCGCAGCGTGGAGAGCTTCTGGATGAACCCCTTCTCGCGGTCCCAGCGGGCCTTCAGGCCGGCGAACTGCTCGTTCAGCCCGCCGATCTCCTTCTCGACGTCGGCGAGGCGCCGGCGGGAGGCGTCGTCCTTCTCCTTCCTGAGGCCCTGCTTCTCGATCTCCAGCTGGGCGATGCGCCGGCGGACCTCGTCCACCTCGGTGGGCATCGAGTCGATCTCGATGCGCAGCCGGCTCGAGGCCTCGTCGACGAGGTCGATGGCCTTGTCGGGCAGGAAGCGGTCGGTGATGTAGCGGTTGGAGAGGCGCGCCGCGTCCACCAGGGCCGCGTCCTGGATGCGGACCTTGTGGTGGACCTCGTAGCGCTCCTTGAGGCCGCGCAGGATCGAGACGGTGTCCTCCACCGAGGGCTCGCCCACGAAGACCGGCTGGAAGCGCCGCTCCAGGGCCGGGTCCTTCTCGATGTGCTTGCGGTACTCGTTCACCGTGGTGGCGCCGATGGCGTGCAGCTCGCCGCGGGCCAGCGCCGGCTTGAGCAGGTTGCCGGCGTCCATGGCGCCTTCCGCCGCGCCCGCCCCCACGATGGTGTGCATCTCGTCGATGAAGAGGACGATCTGCCCCTCGGCGGCGATGACCTCCTTCATGACGGACTTGAGCCGCTCCTCGAACTCGCCGCGGAACTTGGCGCCGGCGACCAGCGAGCCCATGTCGAGGGAGAGGATCTTCTTGTTCTTCAGCCCCTCCGGCACGTCGCCGTCGACGATGCGGCGGGCCAGCCCCTCGACGATGGCGGTCTTGCCCACGCCCGGGTCGCCCACCAGCACCGGGTTGTTCTTGGTGCGGCGGGAGAGGATCTGGATGGTGCGACGGATCTCCTCGTCGCGGCCGACCACCGGGTCGAGCTTGCCCTTGCGGGCCAGCTCGGTCAGGTCCTTCGTGTACTTCTCGAGCGCGCGGTACTGGCTCTCCGCCTCCGGGCTCGTGACCCGGGCGCCGGCACGCATGTCCTTCACGGCGCCGCGGATGCGGTCGGCGGTGGCCCCGGCCGCCCGCAGGGCCTCGCCTGGCGGGCTCTTGTCCTCGGCGGCGGCCGCGAGCAGGTGCTCGGTGGAGACGTATTCGTCCTTGAGCTTCTTCGCCTCCTCCTCGGCGCGGTCGAGCAGCTTCTGCAGCCGGTTGCCGTAGTACGGCTCGCCGCCGCCCTTCACCTTCGGGATCGAGCGCAGCTCGTCCTCGAGGTGGCTCTCGACCTGCTGGGGATTGGCGCCGATGCGCTCGAGCAGCGGCTTCGCCACCCCTTCCTGCTGGTGGAGCAGGGCGAGGAGCAGGTGCTCGAGGTCGATGGCCTGGTGCTCGCGCTTGCGGGCCTCGGCCTGGGCCTCCTGCAGGGCCTCCTGGGCCTTCACGGTCAGCTTTTCGGGTCGCATGTCCTTGAAGGGTAAGACACGGGTCATGCATGGCAAGTGCCGGGATGGGGCATTAGGGCTCGGGGGGTGGCCGACCCCTCCCAGCGAAGCGCATCGCAGCCCGGCATCCTCTCCGTCGGCCGGGCGCTGCCCGGAAACTACGCCGACCAGGAGACCCTGACCGCGGCGCTCCGCGCCCACTGGGCGCGGCAGCACTTCAACGCCGACCGGCTCGAGGAGCTGCACCGGGCCGTGAAGGTGAAGGGGCGCCACCTGGCGCTGCCCCTCGCCGAGTATCCCGGGCTCGACACCTTCAAGAAGTCGAACGACGCCTGGATCCGCGTCGCCGAGGAGCTGGGGGCCGAGGCGATCACCCGGGCCCTCGACGCCGCCGGGCTCCGGCCCTCCGACGTGGACCAGCTGGTCTTCGTGACCGTCACCGGGCTCGCCACCCCGTCCATCGACGCCAAGCTGGTGAACCGGCTCGGGCTCCGGCGCGACGTGAAGCGCGTCCCGGTCTTCGGCCTGGGGTGCGTGGCCGGAGCGGCGGGGCTGGCGCGCCTCTCCGATCTGATGAGGGGCTTCCCGGGCGACGTCGGGGTGCTGCTCTCGGTGGAGCTCTGCTCGCTCACCTTGCAGCGGGAGGACCTCTCGGTGGCCAACGCGGTCGCCTCGGGGATCTTCGGCGACGGGGCGGCGGCGCTGGTGGTCGCCGGTGGTTCACGTATGGTGAATGGCGCGCCGGGCCCGCGCATCGTGGCCACCCGTTCGGCCTTCTACCCGGACACGGAATGGGTGATGGGCTGGGACTTCCGCGACACCGGCTTCCAGGTGGTGCTCTCGGCCGAGGTGCCCCGCATCACCCGCGAGAACGTCGGCCGGGACGTCGACGACTTCCTGGCCTCGCAGGGGCTCGCGCGCGCCGACGTGCGCCACTGGATCGCCCACACCGGAGGCCCCAAGGTCCTGGAGGCGTTCCAGTCCGCGCTCGGCCTGCCCGACGGGGCGCTCGACCGGTCCTGGAGGTCGCTCGAGGAGGTGGGGAACCTCTCCTCCGCCTCCGTGCTCTTCGTGCTCGGCGACCTCGTCGCGTCGGGGGAGCCCCGCCCGGGCGACCACGGGCTGCTCGTGGCCATGGGTCCTGGCTTCTGCGCCGAGATGGTACTTCTCCAGTGGTGAGAGGAATCCACGCGTGACCGCGCTCTACGCATACCTGGTGCTCCTCGGTCTCGTCGCCGCCGAGCGGGGAGCCGAGCTGTCGATCTCGACCCGAAACGCGCGGCGGCTGCTGGCGCGCGGGGGACGGGAGACCGGCCAGCGGCTCTACCAGGTGATGGTGGCCTTCCACGCCGTGTTCCTGCCGGCGCTGGCGCTCGGGGCCATCGCCTACCGCGAGCCGCCGTCGGCCTGGGCCTGGGTCGCGGTGGCGGGCGCGCTGGGCGCGCAGGCGCTGCGCTGGTGGGCGGTGAGGACGCTCGGCGACCGGTGGAGCACCCGGGTCATCGTGGTGCCGGGGGAGAAGCCGGTCACCGGGGGCCCCTACCGGTACCTGCGCCACCCCAACTACCTGGCGGTGGTGCTGGAGATGGCCTGCCTGCCGCTCGCCTGGGGCATGTGGCGCCTCGCCCTCGTGTTCACCCTGGGAAACGCCGCGATCCTGTGGTTCCGCATCCGGGAGGAGGAGCGGGCCCTCGGTCCGAAGTGGGCCCAGGCCTTCGAGGGGAAGGGGAGGTTCCTTCCGTGATCGCCCGCGAGCAGGAGGTCGCCGCCGAGATCCGGCGCATCGTCCGCGAGGAGCTGCACGCGCGGACCGAGTTCGGCGACGACGAGGAACTGGCCTCCCGCCTCGACTCCCTGGCGCTGCTCTCCCTCGTGGTGGCGGTCGAGGACCGCTTCCGCATCGTGCTCACCGAGGAGGACGCCACCGCGGCCCGGTCCCTCTCCGACCTGGCGCGCATCGTCGCCGCACGGTCCGCGCCGGAGGTCGTCTCGTGAGGCGCCTCCGCGGACCCCCCGCGCCCGTCCCGCGCCACGCCACCCTGGCGGCCATGCTGTCGGCGGCCGCGCGCCACCCCTCCGGCGTCACCTTCGTGGGGCTGCGCGAGGACGAGGTCCGCCTCTCCTGGGCCGAGGTGGACGGGCGCGCCCGCCGCGCCGCCGGAGCGCTCGTGGCCCGGGGCATCCGCCCCGGCGACCGGGTGGCCATCGTGCTGCGCACGGAGCCGGCCTTCCTCGACGCCTTCTTCGGCGCGCTGCACGCCGGCGCCGTGCCGGTGCCCCTCTACCCGCCGGTGCGGCTCGGGCGCATGGACGAGTACGCCGAGGCGACCGCGCGCATGCTGCGGGTCTCGGGAGCCCGCGCGCTCGTCACGTCGGGGAGCGTCGCACGGGTGATCGGCCGCGCGGTGGCCGCCGCCGGTCCGGCGCTCGACCTCGGCGTGGTGGACGCCGCCGGGCTGGCGGAAGGCGAGGAGACCTCGATCGCCCGGGACGCGTCCGACCTGGCGCTCGTCCAGTTCTCCTCCGGCTCCACGGTGGACCCGAAGCCGGTGGCCCTCACCCACGCCAGCCTGGCTGCACAGGTCGAGGCGCTCGTCGCGCTGATCGCGTCCGACCGCCGCCGACGTCCTCGTGTCCTGGCTGCCGCTCTACCACGACATGGGCCTCATCGGATGCCTGCTCGGGGCGGTGAGCTACCCGGGACCGCTCGTCCTCATCGCCCCCGAGCACTTCCTGGCCCGCCCGTCCCTCTGGCTGCGCGCCCTGGCCCGCCATCGCGGGACCATCTCGGCGGCGCCGCACTTCGCGTACGCCTACGCCGCCGACCGGGTCCGCGACGCCGAGCTCGCCGGGCTGTCCCTCGCCTCCTGGCGCATCGCGCTCGACGGCGCCGAGCCGGTCACCGCCGGCGCGCTGCACCGCTTCGCCGCGCGCTTCTCGCCGTTCGGCCTCGACCCCGGTTCGCTCATGCCGGTCTACGGGCTGTCCGAGGCGTCCCTCGCGGTGACCTTCTGCCCCCGGGGGCGGCCGCCGCTCGCCGAGCGGATCGACCCGGCCGCGCTCCGCTCCGGACAGGTGTCGCCCGGCGAGCGGGAGGTGGTGTCGGTCGGCGCCCCCATCCCCGGCGTGGAGGTGGAGGTCCGGGGGGAGGACGACGAAGCGCTCCCCGAGCGGCGCCTCGGCCGCATCCACGTTCGCGGCCCGTCGCTCATGCAGGGCTACCTGGGCGACCCCGGCGCCTCGGCCCGGGCGCTCCGGGACGGCTGGCTCGACACCGGCGACCTGGGCTTCCACGCCGGCGGGGAGCTCTTCGTGCACGGCCGGGCGAAGGACCTGGTCATCGTCCGCGGCGCCAACCACGCACCGGAGGAGTTCGAGGCCTGCCTGGCGGGCATCGAGGGGCTGCGGCCGGGCTGCGCGGTGGCGCTCGGCTTCCTGCCCGAGGGGGGCGACGTCGAGGAGCTGCTGGTGCTGGCCGAGCGGACCCGGGGCGTGCGGGGCGCGGGGACGGCGCTGGAGCAGGCGGTGCGCGACGCGGTGTCGTCGCGGACCGGCGTCCGCCCCCACACGGTGCGAATCCTCGAGCCGGGGACCCTGCCGCGCACCTCCAGCGGCAAGATGCGGCGCGGCGAGGCGCTGCGCCGCTTCCAGGCCGGGAAGCTCCTCCCTCCACGCAAGGTGAACGTCCTCTCGCTGGCGCGGGAGGTCCTGGCCGGCCGGCTGGCCCGCGCCCGGGCCCGGAGGTGACGTGCGGGACGTGATCGTCGTCGGGGGAGGCCCGGCGGGCCTGGCGGCGGCCGCGGCCGTCGCCGCTCGGGGGCTCGACGCGCTCCTCCTGGAGCGGCGGGCGCTGCCCGTCGACAAGGCCTGCGGCGAGGGTCTGCTCCCCGGCGGCGTCCGCGCGCTCGAGGCCCTCGGCGCGGCGCGCCACCTCGACCCGGACGGCTGGACGCGGCTGCGCGCCATCCGCTGGATCCAGGAGGACGGGAGCTCCGCGGAGGCGCAGGCTCCCCGATCCCGGTGGAATGGGGATCCGTCGCCTGGCGCTCTCCGCGGCGCTCGCCGCCCGGGCGCGCGAGGCCGGCGCCGAGGTTCGCGACCAGACCCCGGTGGAATCGCACCGGCGCGACGCCGATGGCGCGACGGTCGTCCTCGGCGTCGGGCGAGGAGCTGCGCGCCCGCGTCCTCGTGGCTGCCGACGGGCTCGCCTCGCAGGTCCGCGAACGGGAGGGGCTCTCGCGAGCGGCCGGCTCCCCCCGCCGCTTCGGCCTGCGTCGCCACTTCGCCCTCGTCCCCTGGACCGATGCCGTCGAGGTCCACTTCTCGCGCGGGTGCGGAGGCCTACGTCACCCCGGTCGGGCCGCGCCGCGTCGGCCTCGCCTTCCTCTTCGAGGAGGGGACCGCGCCCGACTTCGAGACCCTGCTGGCACGCTTCCCGGTCCTCGCCTCCCGCCTGGCCGGGGCCCCCTTCGACTCGGCGCTCGCCGGGGCGGGCCCGCTCGGCCGGGACGCCTCCACGCGCGTCCTCGACCGCCTGATCCTCGCCGGGGACGCCGGCGGGTACGTGGACGCCATCACCGGGGAGGGCGTGTCGCTGGCGCTCGAGGAGGCCGTCCTGCTCGGGGCCCTGTTGCCAGACGCCCTGTCCCGGGGCGCGACCCGCGAGGCGCTCCTCCCCTGGGAGCGGGCCGTCCGGGCCCGCCACCGGCGCCACGCCGCCGTGACCCGGCTCGTCCTCTCCATGGCGCGCCGCCCGCGCCTTCGACGCACCGCGGTGGGGTGGCTGGGCCGCGCCCCGCGCCTCTTCGACGCGCTGGTGGCCGGCGCCGTCGGCTGATCGACAGGCGCCCCGCGAGAATCGAGCGCAAGCGCGCCGGTCCGTGGTTAACTGAGCCCCTTCGATTCGGAGGCGACAATGCGTTCGACGGTGCTCGGAGCGGGATCCTGGGGAACCGCGCTGGCCTCGGTGCTGGCCAGCAAGGGGTTCCCCGTCACGCTCTGGGGACGCGACGCCCCGGTGCTCGACGCCGTGGCGAAGGAGCACGAGAACCCGCACTACCTCCCCGGCATCAAGCTGCCGCCGTCGCTCGGGGCCACCTCGAACCTCGCCCGCGCGCTCGAGGGAGCCGAGCTGGTGGTCTTCGCCGTCCCCAGCTCCGGGATGCGCCAGGTGGCCATCGAGTCGAAGCGCCACCTCCACGCCGGGACCGCGGTGGTCTCGGCGGCGAAGGGCATCGAGGAAGGCAGCCTCATGTCCATGGCCGAGGTGCTCGAGGACGTGCTGCCGGTGGCCATGCACCCGTACCTGGCGTACATCGGCGGCCCGTCCTTCGCCCGCGAGGTGGTGCAGCAGATGCCCACCGCGGTCACGGTGGCCGGGCGCTGGGACCGGGTGACCAAGTCGGTGCAGGACGCCTTCCACACCCGCTGGTTCCGCCCCTACACCTCGAACGACATCCCCGGCAACGAGCTGGGCGGCGTGGTGAAGAACGTCATCGCCATCGCGGCCGGCATGTCCGACGGTCTCGGGTTCGGCGCCAACGCGCGTGCCGCCCTCATCACCCGCGGCCTCGCCGAGGTGACGCGCCTGGCCGTGCGCAAGGGCGCGAACCCCATGACGCTGGCCGGTCTCTCCGGCGTGGGCGACCTCGTGCTCACCTGCTCCTCCGACCTCTCGCGCAACCGGCGGGTGGGGTTCGGGCTCGGCAAGGGCATGACCCTCGCCGCCGTCCAGGCCGAGGTCGGCCAGGTGGCCGAGGGCGTCGTGGCGGCACGTACGGTCCGTGAACTGGCCCACCGGCTCCACGTCGAGATGCCCATCACCGAGGTGGTCTACCGGGTGCTCCACCAGGACCTGACGCCCAAGCAGGCCGTGGTGGACCTCATGACCCGGGAGACCAAGGCGGAGATCTAGCCGGTGGCCGCCCGGGAAGCGATCCGCGCCGCAGGCGAGAAGGTCGAGCGGCTCCGCGCCACGCCCTCGCTCTCCCGCGACGAGGCGCTCGGGCTCTTCGACGACGCCTTCGCCGAGCTGGGCAACGCCGCGGCCCAGGCGAGCCTGCTTCGCAACGTCCACCCGTCGGCCGAGGTGCGCGACGCCGCCGAGCGGGACGAGCAGGAGATCGACGCCTTCCAGACCGGGCTCTCGCTCGACCGCGGCCTGTACGACGCGCTGGCCCGCGTCGACCTGGACGGAGCGGACGCCGCGACCCGCTGGATGGTCGAGAAGGCGCTGCGCGACTTCCGGCGCGCCGGCGTGGACCGGGACGACGCCACCCGGGCGCGGGTCCGCGAGCTGCGCGACGAGCTGGTGCGCATCGGCCAGGAGTTCGGGCGCAACGTCCGCGACGACGTGAAGGAGCTGCGGGTCGACCCGGCCGAGCTGGCCGGGCTTCCGGACGACTGGCTGCGGGCCCGACCGCCCGGCCCCGACGGCAAGGTGCCAGTCACCACCGATCCCACCGACTACGTGCCGGTGGTGACCTGGGCCGAGAGCGCGTCCCTGCGCGAGCGGCTCTGGCGCCTGCAGCGACAGCGGGCCCACCCGGCCAACCTGGAGGTGCTCTCGCGGATGCTCTCCCGCCGCGCCGAGCTGGCCCGGCTGCTCGGCCACCCGACGTGGGCGGCCTACGCCACCGAGGACAAGATGATCGGCGGGGAGGCCCAGGCCGCCGCCTTCGTCGAGCGCATCGCCGACGCGGCCGGGGCGCGCATGCGGCGCGACCACGCCGAGCTGCTCGAGCGCAAGCGGCGCGACCTGCCCGGAGCCGAACGGGTCGACCCGTGGGACTCGGCCTTCTACTCCGAGCGCATCAAGTCCGAGCGCTTCGGGGCGGACGCCCGGGCCGCCCGCCCGTACCTCGAGTACCGGGCGGTGCGCGACGGGATCCTCGAGCTCACCGGGTCGCTCTTCGGCATCGCCTACCGGCGCGTCGAGGTCGCGGACGCCTGGCACCCGGAGGTGGAGGTCTTCGACGTGGTCGAGGGGGACCGCGCCCTCGGCCGCATCTGGCTCGACATGCACCCGCGGGAGGGCAAGTACAAGCACTTCGCCCAGTTCACCCGCGTGAACGGCCAGGCGGGCCGGCGGCTGCCCGGAGGGAGTGCTGGTCTGCAACTTCCCCCGTCCCGGCGAGGCGCCGGCGCTCCTCGACCTCGGCGAGGTGCGCACGCTCCTCCACGAGTTCGGCCACCTGCTCCACCACGTCCTGGGAGGACACACCCGCTGGAGCGCCCACTCCGGCGTGGCCACCGAGTGGGACTTCGTGGAGGCCCCCTCGCAGCTGCTCGAGGAGTGGGTGCGCGACCCGGCGGTGCTCCGGCGCTTCGCCCGCCACGTCGAGACCGGGGAGCCCATCCCGGAGGACCTGGTGCGGCGACTCGACGCCTCCGAGGAGTTCGGCAAGGGGCTCACCGTCCGTCAACAGATGTTCTACGCGGCGGTGAGCCTGGAGCTGCACCGGCGCGACCCGGAGGGGCTCGACACGACGGCGCTGGTGGCCGGGCTCATGGAGCGCTACACGCCCTTCCGCCACGTGCCCGGGACCTTCTTCCACGAGTCCTTCGGCCACCTCGACGGCTACTCCGCCCTCTACTACACGTACATGTGGTCGCTGGTCATCGCGAAGGACCTCTTCTCGGCGTTCCAGGACGAGGGGATCCTCGCGCCCGGGCCGGCCCGGCGGTACCGGAGGGCGATCCTGGAGCCCGGCGGCTCGAAGCCGGCGGCCCAGCTGGTCCGGGACTTCCTGGGTCGGGACGCGAGCTTCGCCCCCTTCGAGCGGTGGCTCTCGGCAGGTGCGTGATGTCGGTGCGCCGGACCCTGCGCGCCGCGCCCACGCTCCTGCGGGTGGGATTCTCCGAGGCGGTGGCCTACCGGGCCGAGTTCCTGGTCTGGCTGCTCTCCACCAACATGCCGCTCGTCATGCTGGCGCTCTGGACGCGCGGTGGCGCGGGACGGCCCGGTGGGACGGTTCACCCAGGCCGACTTCGCCGCCTACTACCTGGCCGCGCTGGTGGTCCGCCTGATGACCGGAGCCTGGGTGGTCTGGGAGATGAACTTCGAGATCCGCCAGGGGACGCTGGCCTTCCGGATGCTGCGCCCGGTCCACCCGCTCGTGGCCTACGCCGCCGAGAACGTGGCCGCCATGCCGGTGCGCCTGGCCGTCTCCCTGCCGGTGGCGCTCGTCGCCCTGTGGATCCTGGGCGGGAAGCACGTCACCCACGACCCGCTCCTCCTCGCCCTCTTCCCGGTGACGGTCTTCTCGGCCTGGCTCATCACCTACCTGGCCATGGCCGCGGTGGGCTGCCTGGCCTTCTGGTTCGAGTCGGCCACCTCGCTCTTCGACGTGTGGCTCGGGCTCTTCGGGATCTTCTCCGGCTACCTGGTCCCGCTCGAGCTCTATCCACGATGGGTGAACGACGTCTCCTGGTTCCTGCCCTTCCGCTACATGCTGGCCTTCCCGGTGGAGCTCGTCACCGGGGGGCTCACCCGCTCCCAGGCGCTGGCCCAGCTGGCGTGCGCAGCAGGCCTTCGTGCTGCTCCTGCTCGGAGCGGCGGCCGGGATGTGGCGGCTGGGCACGCGGCGCTTCTCGGCGTTCGGGGGATAGGCCACTTGCTCCGCTACCTCCGGCTCCTCGCGGTGCAGTTCCGGGCCTCGCTCCAGACCTCGATGCAGTACCGCGTCGACTTCCTGGTGCAGGGAGCCATGTCCTTCTTCTGGATGGCCTGGGCGGTGGTCCCCCTGCTCGTCGTCTTCGGGAACGCGCGACCGGGTGGCCGGCTGGGACTTCGACCAGGCGCTCGTGGTCATGGGCTGGTTCCTGGCCATGAAGGGCGTGCTGGAGGGTGCGGTGAACCCGTCGCTCGCCAGCGTGGTCGAGCACATCCGCAAGGGGACGCTCGACCTGGTGCTCCTCAAGCCGGCCGACGCCCAGTTCCTGGTCTCGACCGCCAAGTTCGCGCCCTGGCACGTGGTCGACGTGGCGGCCGGGGTGGGCGTCATCGCCTGGGCCTTCTCGCGGCTGGGAATGGCGCCCGGGCCGCTGGACGTCCTGGCGGCGCTGCTCCTCACCGTCTGCGCCGTCGCCGTCCTCTACTCGCTGTGGATCCTGGTGGTGTCGGCCGCCTTCTTCGTGGTGAAGGTCGACAACCTCTCCTTCCTGTTCCTCTCCATCTTCGACGCGGCCCGCTGGCCGGTGTCGGTCTTCACCGGATTCTGGCGCTTCCTCTTCACGGTGGTCATCCCGCTGGCCCTCATGACCACCTTCCCCGCCGAGGCCCTGCTCGGGCGCATCCGGCCGGTCGCCGTGGTGGCGGCGGTGGCCGGGTCGCTGGCCTTCGTCGCCTCCGCGCGGGTGGTTTGGCTGCGGGCCATCGCGCGGTATACCTCGGCCTCTTCGTAGGTCCGGCAGCCCGGACCGGAGGCAGGGATGGTGGAGGGAAGGAACGCGATCGCCCGCGCCGGACCCTGGCTGGGGCTCGGGGTGCTGCTCGTCCTCACGGCGATCGCCTACGCGCCATCCCTCGACGGGCCGTTCGTCCTCGACGACTGGGGCTCGGTGGAAGGCAACGCGCGGCTGCGCCAGCCGGACGCGCTCCGCGTGCCCTCGGTCCCGGAGCTGCTCGGCACCTCACGGCCGGTGACGGAGGCCACCTTCGTCGTCGACTGGCGGGCGGCCGGGCCGTCCCCCCGCCGTTTCCGCGTCGTCGCGCTGGCGCTCCACCTCGCCGCGGTGGTGGCGGCCTTCGCCTGGGTGGCGGGGCTCCTCCTCCGGGCCGGGCATCCGCGCGCCCGGGCGCTCGCCCTCGTCGTGGCCGCGCTCTTCGCGCTCCATCCGATCCAGATGGACGCGGTCGCCTACGTCTCGCAGCGGGCGGAGGTCCTCTCCGCGCTCCTCTCCCTCGTCGCCCTCCTGCTCCTCGACGTGGCGGCGCGCCGGTGGAGGACCTGGACCGGGGCGACGGCCTGGCTGGGCGGGACGGCCACCTGGGTCGTCGCGATGGGGGCCAAGGCGGTCGCCGTCAGCGTTCCCGGGGTCCTCCTGCTGGACCAGGCGGTCGTCGCGCCGCCGGCCGAGCGCGGCGCCCGTGCCGCTGCCGGCCGGGTGCTCCGGGCCGCGCTCGTCGTGGTCCCCATCGTCGCGCTCGTCGCATGGAGCGCCGCCCTGCACATGCGGACCTTCGAGGAGCATCCCGAGGGTGGAGCGGGGTTCACCGCGACGGCCCTGACCGCGGGCCAGTACCTCCTGACGCAGTTCCGGGTCCAGTGGCTCTACCTGAGATTGCTGGCATGGCCCTCGGGGTTCGCCTTCGACCGGGTGTTCGAGCCCAGCCTCTCCGTCGATGCGGGGGTGGTCCTGGCCGGCCTGGGGATCGCCGCTCTCGTCGCGCTCGCGGTCTGGCTCTGGGTCCGGGCCGAGCGGGCCGGGATCCCATCCGCGGCGGCGCGCCTCGTCGCGTTCGGCATCCTCTTCTGGTTCGTCGCGCTGTCGCCCACGTCGAGCATCGTCCCGGTGAAGGACCTGGCGGTGGAACATCGTGTCTACCTCGCGTGCCTCGGGCCGTTCCTCGCCGCGACGGTGCTCGTGGACCTGGCGCTCCACCGGTGGCTCGCCTCGCCGGCGTCCCGCATCGCCGGAGGGGTCGTGGCGGGAGCCGCGGCGATGCTCCTCGCGGTCCTGCTCCGGTCCCGGGCGGAGGCGTGGGGATCGGTCGAGGAGTTCTGGAGGGAGGCGGCGGCCGCGTCGCCGGGCAACGCCCGGATCCTGACCAACTACGGCATCGCGCTCCAGAGGAAGGGGAACGTCGCGGGCGCCGACGCCGTCTACCGGCAGGCCTGGACCGTGGCGCGCTCCCCCGAGCGGGTCGCCCGGCTCGCGGGGAACCACGCCGCGCTGCTGCTCGACTCGGGAAGGCCCGCGGCGGCGCTGGCCGTGTCGGACCGGGGACTGGCCCTCGCTCCGGGCGACCCGGTCCTCTGGGTGAACCGCGCCGTGGCGCTCGGGACGCTCGGACGCAACGCGGAGGCGCTCGTGGACGCCCGGCTGGCCGCGGCGGCCTCCCCCGGGGACCCGCGGATGCAGAGGGTCCTGGGCATGGCCCTCTCGGCGAACGGTGACTGGGGCGGGGCTCTCCAGGCGTTCCGTACCGCCGCGTCCCTCGACCCCGGCAGCGCCCCTCTATCCGGTGATGGTCGCCGTCAGCCTCGGCGCCCTGGGGCGCCGGGACGAGGCCTGCGCCGCCTTCCGGGACGTCGCCGCCCGGATCCGGACGCGCCCACTTCCCCAGAACGCCGCTGCGCGCGCCGCCGCCCTCGGCTGCCCCATCCAGTAGCCGACTTGCTACGCTAGCCCCATGCTCCGCCTCACCTTCCTCGGCACCTCGGGTGCCATGCCCACCGCGGCACGCAACCTGTCGGGGCTCTCGGTGCGCCACGGGCGGGAGCACTACCTCTTCGACTGCGGAGAGGGCACGCAGCGCCAGATGATCCGGTACGGCACCGGCTTCGACGTCACCGCCATCTGCTTCACCCACTTCCACGCCGACCATTACATCGGGGCCATCGGATTCGTCCGGACCCTCTCGATGCTGGGGCGGGGGAGGCCGCTCGACGTCTACGGCCCGGCGCCGGCCCGGCCGTTCCTCGAGGAGCTGCTGCTCCGCGGCACCGATCCCCTGGCCTTCGAGATCCGGATCCACGAGGTCAACCCGGGCGACGCCATCCGGCGCGACGGCGCCACGCTCGCGCCCGTGGGCCACCCGTCACCGCATCACCTCGGTGGGCTGGGTGCTGCACGAGGACGCGCGCCCCGGGCGCTTCCACCCGGAGCGGGCCCGGGAGGCCGGGGTGCCGGAGGGGGAGCTGTGGGGGGAGCTGCAGCGCGGACGGGCGGTGACCCTGGCGGGCGGACGGGTGGTGCACCCCGGGGCAATCGTCGATCCCCCGCGCCGCGGGCGCGTGTTCGCGGTGACCGGCGACACCCGGCCCTGCCCGGAGACGGTCGAGGCGGCGCGCGGCGCGGACCTGCTCGTGCACGAGTGCACCTTCGGTGACGGCGAGGCGGCCCGGGCGGTCGAGACCACGCACTCCACGGCCCGGGAGGCCGGACGGATCGCGCGGGACGCGGGGGTGGCGCGTCTCGTGCTCACCCACCTCTCCACCCGCTACGACACCGAGCCGGCGCCCCTCCTGGCCCAGGCCAGCGAGGAATTCACCGGCCCCATCGAGGTGGCCCGCGACGGGCTGATCCTCGAGATGCCTCACCCGGAGTGAACTTGGGAACGCCCGCCGACGACCTGCAGCGATGGATTCCCGGACTGCTCTCGACCTGGCGCGGCCTGCGGCGCGAGGCGGTCCGCGGACCGCGCCCGCCGCCCGACCGCCTCCTGCCCGACGAGCTGCGGGAGGTCGCGTCCGCCGTGCAGCGCCTCTCGCTCGGGCTCACCCGGGACCGAAAGCTGGCCGGAGCCCGCTACCTCGAGGACGACCGGCTGCTGGGCGCCTACCTGCTCTTCTACTGGCCGGTCTCGTACCTCCAGGCGCGCGGGGTGCTCTCCGAGCTGCCCCGCCGCCCCCGCTCCGCCCTCGACCTGGGAAGCGGCCCGGGCCCGGTGGCCTTCGCGGCCCTCGACGCCGGCGCCGCCGAGGTGGTGGCCGCCGATCGGTCGGCCCGGGCGCTGGCCGCGGCGCGCCGCCTCGCCACCGAGATGGGCGAGCCGCTCGCCACCCGCGAGTGGGACCCGCAGCGGCGCGGCGACCTGGCCGGCCTGGCCGGGGGGCGCAAGCTCGACCTCGTCACCATGGGTCACGTGGTGAACGAGCTCTTCCAGGGGGAGGGAGCGGCGGCGAAGCGCGCCGGCCTGATCGAGCAGGCGCTCGACCTGCTCGCGCCCGGCGGGTCGCTGGTGGTGATCGAGCCGGCCCTCCGCGAGACCTCCAGGGCGCTGCTGGAGGTGCGGGATCTCCTGGTGTCCCGGGGCGTGGCGGTGCGCGCCCCCTGCCTGTTCCGCGGCGCCTGCCCGGCGCTGGTGCGCCCCACCGACTGGTGCCACGCCGAGCGACCGGTCGACCCGCCGCCCCTGGTCGACGAGATCGGGCGCCGGGCCGGGCTCCGCAAGGAGGCGGTGAAGATGAGCTACCTCGTGCTGGCGCCGAAGGGGGAGGGCTTTGCGGGAGCCGCCTGCCGGGGCTCGTCTTCCGCATCGTCTCCGAGCCGCTGCCGTCGAAGGGACGGCTGCGCTACATGGGCTGCGGTCCGGAGGGGCGCAAGGGGCTCGCGCTGCAGGAGAAGGACGTGACGCAGCGGAACCGGGCATTCGAGCACCTCCTGCGGGGCGACGTCGTGGAGATCACGGCGGTCGAGCCGCGCGGCGACGGATTACGGCTGTCGCAGGAGTCGGACGTCCGGGTGATCGCCGCGGCGGGGAGGCCCGTACCGTAGCGGGTGCCGGTGCTCGGGGCGCCTTCGTTCCGGGATCACGTCTGCCGCCGGCGGCTGGGTCGCGCCGCTCCTCGCTGCAGTCCTCGGGCGAAGGGGTAGGCGGCTGGATGCCGTCGAGGAACCCGGGCCTTCGGCCCGGGGCTCGACGCGCCCTGCGGGCAGCTCGTCGCAGCGCGACCTCCGCCGGCTGGGACGGCACGGGCCGAAGGCGACTCGAGCGCGCCAGCTTCGTGGGGACATCCGGTCGGCGACCCGCGGGCGGCCCACTCGCGATCGGGTCGGTACGATATTTACTAATAGTGAGGCACGCCGCGCTCCCGTTCGCTCGCGGGGTCGCGAACGGCGTCCTTTCGCCAGGCGCCCGGGTGGCCTCGGCGCGGGGCGCCTCCGCAGCGACCCAATCGAAGGCCCCGGTCGTCGCGGCCACGTGGCGGATGCTTCACCCTGTCGCCGCGACCCCGCCCACCCCGCCGAGCGAGGACCAGCGACCCAGCGACGAGGCCCACCCGGGCGCCGGCATCCGGAAGGACGCACCCGCGTCCTCTACGGGACCGCGGCGCGCCGCCCCTGGAACAGCTCGCTCATGATCTCCTCGAGCGGCGGCTCCTCCACCGTGAGGTCGGTGACCGGCAGGGACGAGAGAAGCCGCCCCACGACGCTGGCCACCTGGTCGCCGGGGACGCGGTAGACGGCCTGCGCGTCGGCGTGGGAGACCAGGGCGCCGAAGCGGGACAGGTCCATCTCCGGCACCGGCCGGCCGAGCCGGACCACCACCCGCTTGTCGGGCCGGACCTCGCGGGAGAGCTGCTGCAAGTTCCCGTCGTAGATGAGCCGCCCCTTGTCGATGACCACCACCCGCGGACAGAGGGCGAGCACGTCGTCCATGTAGTGGCTGGTGAGGAGCACGGTGGCGCCGTGCCGCTCGTTGTAGGAGCGGATGAACTCGCGGACGGTCGCCTGCATGGTCACGTCGAGACCGATGGTGGGCTCGTCGAGGAAGAGCACGCGCGGCCGGTGGACGAGCGACGCGGCCAGCTCGCACTTCATCCGCTCCCCGAGGGAGAGCTGGCGCGTCGGCTTGTCGACCACGCCGCCGAGGTCGAGCAGCTCGACCAGCTCGCGGATGCGGGCCTCGAACTCCGGGCGCGGGATCTCGTAGATGGCCCGGTTCAGGGCGAAGGTCTCGGACGGGGGCAGGTCCCAGAGCAGCTGCTGCTTCTGCCCCATCACCAGGGTGATGGACTTGAGGAAGGCGTCCTCGCGCCGCGCCGGAACGAATCCGGCCACCCGCACCTCGCCGGCGCTGGGGTGGAGGAGCCCGGACAGGACCTTCAGCGTGGTGGTCTTGCCCGCCCCGTTCGGGCCGAGGAACCCCACCCGCTCACCCGGGCCGACGGAGAAGGAGATGCCGTCGACGGCCTTCACCGCCTCGTAGCGGCGTCGGAAGAGGGAGCGAATCGACGCGCCCAGGCCCGGCTGGCGCCGGTGGACCTTGTACTGCTTGCGCAGCTCGCTGACCTCGATCACGGCACGCCACGATAAGGCCGTGCGCCAGGGGCGGCAATGGTTAGGGATTCCGCATGAGAAGACTCGCCCTCCTCCTCACGATCCTGTCCGGCTGCGCGCACACCCCGGCCGGTCCGCCGCTGCGCACCGTCGAGCGCGTCGACCTCCAGCGCTACATGGGCCTCTGGTACGAGATCGCCACCATCCCCATGTCGTTCCAGAAGGGGTGCGTGGGCGTCACCGCCATGTACACGCTCCGTCCGGACGGCGACGTCGGCGTGGTGAACACCTGCCGCAAGGAGAAGCTCGACGGTCCGGAGCGGTCGGTCGAGGGCAAGGCCTGGTCGGTCGATCCCTCGAACGCCAAGCTGGAGGTGCAGTTCTTCTGGCCCTTCCACGGGGCGTACTGGATCATCGACCTGGCGCCCGACTACCAGTGGGCGGTGGTGGGGCACCCCAGCCGCGAATACCTCTGGATCCTGTCGCGCACGCCGCAGATGGACGCCGCCACCTACGACGCGATCCTGGAACGGCTCCGCGCGCAGGCGTACGACCTGTCACTCCTGGTGAATACCCCCCAGCTGCCCGCCAAGGGCTGAGCCCCCGCATGGCCGCGAAGAAGCGCCCCACCACGAAGTCCGGACGCCCCCGCCAGCGCCGGGGCGTGAAGTTGAAGCCCACCACGCTCGGCGCCACCGACCTGCGCCTCGTCGATCCGCCGGCCGAGGTGGTCGAGCTCTCCCGCGCCATCGAGGCCGACGGAGGCGCCGTCCTGGCAGCCTACCGGGAGCCGCTGGGAGGACACGCGCTCCTCTTCGCGGCCCTCCCGCTCGAGAAGGTGGAGCGGACGAGCTTCCAGCGCGACGTGTCCGACGGCCACGTGCGCAAGCTCACCGTGGCCATGGACAAGACCCGCCGGTACCTCGACCCGATCATCGCCGTCCGCGACGGCGGCCGCTACCTGACGCCCAATGGCGGCCACCGGCTCACCGCGCTCTCGGAACTGGGCGCGAAGGCGGTGCTCGCGCTGGTGGTGCCGGAGAAGGCGGTCGCCTACCAGATCCTGGCGCTCAACATCGAGAAGGCGCACAACCTCCGGGAACGGGCCCAGGAGGTCGTGCGGATGTATCGCGACCTCGCCGCGTCGAGCGATGCGCGCGAGACCGACATGGCGCTCGAGTTCGAGGAGCCGGCGCTGGCCACGCTGGGCTTCGCCTACGAGAAGCGGCCGCGCCTCTCCGGGGGCGCCTACCACCCCATCCTGCGCAAGGTGGACGCCTTCCTGGACCGGAAGCTCTCCGCCGCGGCGGGGGAGCGGGAGCGGCGCGCCGACCTGGTGCTGGCCTTCGACGACGCGGTCACCGGCGCGGTGGGTCGCCTGAAGGAGCGCGGGTTCGATTCCCCGTACCTGCGCAACTTCGTGGTGGCGCGGGTCAACCCGCTCCGCTTCATCAAGGGCGATCTGCCCGGGTTCGACGAACTCTTCGCGCAGATGACGCGCCGGGCGACCGGGATGGACCCCGCCAAGATCAAGAGCGAGGACGTCGCGCGCAGCGGCGGAGCCGCGGAAACGGAATAGCGGGAAGAGCGCCTCCGGGGGTACAAACGTCGCCCTGGAGGCAACGTGAACAAGAAAGTGGTCATCGGAGCACTCGTGGTGGTCGCCCTGGCGGGACTGGGCCTTTGGGCCTTCGTCCTGCGCACCGACCGGGGAAGCGTCGCGGCGACCTCGCCGACGCGAAGCGACGACGGCGACCGCAAGGCCGCAGGGGCGGTCGCCGGCCCGTCGCGCGACCCGGACGCCCCGGCCCTGAGCCCCAAGGAGATCGAGGCGATCCGCGAAGGCCTCGGGAAGGTCGCCGTGGCCGGAGCCGCCCCGGATGCGAAGGGAAGCGCCGCCCGCGAGTGGCCGAAGGCCGCGGTCGAGAGCGCGACCAGGACCTGCGTCGAGCGCGCCCGGAGATACGTTCCGCCGGATCAGCCCGGCGCCGCGGAGCGGACCTGCGCCTGCGTCGTCCAGACGCTGCAGCGCAGCTTCCCGGCCGGCCCTCCCACCGCGCAGTCCAAGCGCAAGGCCGTCAAGGCCTACAACACGGCGGAGGAAGCGGCGATCGAGGACTGCGTCCCGAGGTAGCCCGCTAGTAGCATCCCCCCACGGGCGGGATGGCGTCGGTCCAGTAGCGCGTCCCGCCGTGACATCCGACCGTGGACGTGCCCGTCCACCCGTTCGGACCGACCGCCCCCGCGTTCCAGTCGGGCAGCGTCGCGGCGTTGGTGTCGACCACGCCGTTCACGTGGATCGAGACGACCCCGGGCCCCACCGATTCGATCGTGTAGCCTGCCGGGTGGCACTGGCTGCACGGGAGGTTCAGGATCGTCGGCGACGCGTGGAAGAGGTGGGAAGGGTCGGAGGGCGCCGAGCCGTGGCACGTCCCGCAGGATGCCTGCGTGCCGTCCACCTTCGTCCAGATCGGCGTGACGATCGACCCGGCTCCCACGAGCGTCTGGCCGTGGCAGTAGTTGGTGCAGGTGATCGCCACCGGGTCGAAGCCCGGAGCGGCGCCGCCGGCCGAGGCGAGAGGTCCCCAGGCCAGCTTCGCGGGGCTGGTCGCGGCGGGACCGACGTGGGCGAGGTCGGCCGGCACCAGGTGGCATTCGGAGCAGGCGATCGGAGCGGAGAGCGCACCGGCACCGGGCAGGAGGTGTGACTGGTGGGCGCCGACTCCCGGCTGCTGGGTGTCGGAGGAGCCGGTGCGGTCGACCGGCGGCGCCGCGCTCACCACCGCCGGCGTGCCCGCGGGGAGCACCCGGGTGGCGTCGCCGTGGCAGGCCGTGCAACTCGTCGCGAGGTCCGGGGCCGTGAGATCGAGCACGCCATTCACGTGGATCGCCACGTTGACGCTGGTCCGGGTGTACCCGGGGTGGCAGAGGCCGCACTCGGCCCCTTCCGCCACCGCGGGGTGCCAGGAGCTGGTGTCGATCGATCCGCCCGGGAGCGCGTGACAGGCGCCGCAGGCCAGCGAGGACGGCGGATTCCAGACGGGGACGGCGAGGGTTCCTCCTCCCAGGACGAGCTGCGGCCCACCGGCGTGGCAGTAGACGTTCGAGCAGGAGAGGGACGCGGAGCTGAAGGACGGGCGGGCGCCGTTCGCCGTGGCGAGCGGGCCCTGCAGCGTCACCTGGAACTGGGCGTCGTGACACTGGCCGCAGGACATCGGCTCGGTGAAGTCGGGGTGGAGGTGGGCCGTGTGGGCGCCGCTGGTGGGCTCGATCCCGCCTCCGCCACCCGACGCAGGCCGGGACTCGCAGGAGGTCAGACCGAGGCCGGCGATGGCAGCGACGACGAGTGCAGCGCAGGAACGCATGGCGCCTCCGGAATGCAAGACGGCCAGAAACTACCACGCTATCATCCGTTTTTAAGGTGAAGTGCGTCCGGAGCCCTTCCCGGCGACCACCAGCCGCTCCTCCAGCGCGTGCCCGACCGCGGCGAGGTCCGCCGGAGCGACGAGCTCCTCGAACTGCTCGAAGAGCTCCCGTTCCTCCCAGCGAACGTGCCGTTCGAGCAGCTCCGCGAAGGCGAGGAGGGGGGCCCGCCGGCTCGCCTGCCGCGCCGACCGGGCCTCGACGAGGAGCTCGCGCAGCTGCCTGTGCTCCTCCTTCAGCCTTCGGGCGTCCCTGGGAGCGAGATGGGGACCGAGGAGCTCCTCCTCCGCCTGGAGGTGGACGAGGAAGACCGAATCCTCGAACCGGCGCACCAGCGCAACCAGCCCGTCCAGGTCGCGGGGAGCGCCGGCCGACTCGGCGTGCCCCGCGATCGCCTTCTTGAGCTGGAACGCGATGAGCAGCGCCCGGTGGTGTTCGCTCGAGAGGGGGCGGAGTTCCCGGCTTCGCTTCGCGGCCATGCCCCGGTCCTAATGCCCGGCCGGGCGACCGGCTCGCCGATGCCCCCCGATCGGCCGGACCCTGCTGCGGCTTGACGCTGCGCGTCGAGAGGGCTAATCATCCCGATACACCGCTGATTCGAGAATCAACCCGGGGGTCGTCATGTCCCATCACCGGAAGCACCGGCATCACCATTCTCGCGCTCCGTCCGACGGCTCGCCGCTTCCCCGCGTCGCGGTGGTCGCCGGCCTCCGTACCCCCTTCGTGCGCTCGAGTGGGGACTTCAAGGACCTGTCCGCCGTCGACCTGGGCGCCCTCCTGGTGAACGAGCTCGTGGCCCGCAGCGGACTGCCGCTCTCCGAGTTCGACGCGCTCATCTTCGGCCAGGTGGTTCCCTCCCAGCTCTCCTCGCTCATCGCGCGCGAGGTCGTGCTGCGCTCCGAGCTGCCCCGGACCCTGCCGGCCCACACCACCTCCCGCGCCTGCGCCACCTCGCTCCAGGCGGCGACCGAGGCGGCCGACCAGATCCTCCTCGGCCACGCGGACACCGTCATCGCCGGCGGCGCCGAGTCGCTCTCCGACGCCCCCATCTTCGCCTCCCACAAGCTGGCCCAGGCGCTCGTGAACGCCTCCCGGGCCCGCAGCGTCGCCGAGAAGATCCGCGCCTTCACGAGCCTCTCCCTGAAGGACGTCGCACCGGTCCCGCCGGCGCTGAAGGAGCCCACCACCGGGCTCACCATGGGGGAGAGCGCCCAGAAGATGGCCTGGGAGAACGGCATCTCCCGCGAGGCCCAGGACCGCTACGCGCTGGAGAGCCAGCGCAAGGCCGCCGACGCATGGGCCAGCGGAAAGTTCGCCGAGGAGGTCATGGCGGTGGAGGTCCCGCCCCGGTTCCTCAAGGTCGCGGCCACCGACAACAACGTCCGCTCCGACGCCACCTATGACGCGCTGGCCTCGCTGAAGCCGGTCTTCGACCGGCGCTACGGCACCATCACCGCCGGCAACTCGTCGCCGCTGACCGACGGCGCCGCCGCGGTCATCCTCATGGCCGAGGGCAGGGCCCGCGAGCTGGGGGTGAAGCCGCTGGGCTTCCTCCGCGCCTACGCCTACGCCGCCATCGACCCGGGCGATCAGCTCCTGCAGGGACCGGCCTACGCGGCGCCGGTCGCGCTCGACCGCGCCGGCCTCTCCCTCGCCGACATGGACGTGGTGGAGATGCACGAGGCCTTCGCGGCCCAGGTCCTCTCCAACCTCCAGGCCTTCGCCTCCCGGAAGTTCGCCGAGGAGAAGCTGGGGCGCGCCGAGCCGCTCGGCGAGATCGACCCGGCCCGGCTCAACCCCAACGGCGGGTCGATCCCGCTGGGCCACCC
Source organism: uncultured delta proteobacterium (assembly GCA_963818535.1). GTDB lineage: Bacteria > Myxococcota > Myxococcia > Myxococcales > Anaeromyxobacteraceae > CAIOAK01. The sequence continues at coordinate 824,800 of CAWFSM010000001.1, forward strand.
GTTCGGCGCCACCGGCGCCCGCATGATCACCCAGGCGCTGCGCGAGCTGGCCCGCCGCAAGGGGCGCCACGCGCTGCTCACCGTCTGCGCCGCCGGCGGAATGGGCGCCGCGGTCGTCCTCGACGGACCGGAGGCCTGACATGACCCAGAGTGACTGGAAGAACTTCCGGATCGAGATCCAGGGCGGCGTGGCCACCGTGCTGGTGGACGTCCCCGGCGCGCCGGTGAACACGCTCTCCCCGGGGATCGGCGCCGAGTTCGGCGAGATCCTCGAGGCCCTCGAGAGGGACTCCTCGGTGAAGGCCGTGGTCCTCGCCAGCGGCAAGAAGGACGGCTTCGTGGCCGGCGCCGACATCGAGATGCTGCGCGACGTGGAGGGCGCGGCCGAGGCCGAGCGGCTCTCCCTCGACGGGCAGGCCGGCTTCGACCGGCTGGAGAGGTACCCGAAGCCGGTGGTCGCGGCCATCCAGGGCGCCTGCCTGGGCGGCGGGCTCGAATGGGCCATGGCCTGTCACTACCGGGTGGTCGCGAACGACCGGAAGACCCAGCTCGGCCTCCCCGAGGTGCAGCTGGGCGTGATCCCCGGCGCCGGCGGCACCCAGCGCATGCCCCGCCTCGTGGGCATCGCCACCGCGCTCGACCTCATCCTGGCCGGCAAGACGGTGAAGCCGAAGAAGGCGCTCGCCATCGGGCTGGTGGACGAGTCGGTCCCGCCGCCGCTCCTGCTGGAGGTCGCGCGGGCCCGGGCCCTCTCGCTCGCCGACGGGGAGCGGCTGCGACCCGCCGCGGCCGGCGTGGTGGACCAGTTGAAGAAGGATCCCCAGGCCACCCTGCAGAAGCTGGCCCTGGAGGAGAACTTCCTGGGGCGCGAGGTCCTCTTCCGGCAGGCCAGGAAGCAGCTCCTCGAGAAGACCAAGGGGCACTACCCTGCTCCGCTCGCGGCGCTCGAGGCCATCCAGGCCGGGATCGAGAAGGGGACGGAGACCGGCCTCGAGACCGAGGCCCGACTCTTCGGGGACCTGGCCGTTTCACCCGTGGCGAAGCAGCTCATGGGCATCTTCTTCGCCACCACCGCCCTGAAGAAGGACAACGGCACCTCCGATCCGTCGGTCAAGGGACGCAAGGTCGAGTCGGTGGGCATCCTGGGCGGCGGGCTCATGGGCTCGGGGATCGCGTACGTGACCGTGAACGCCGGGGTCCCGGTGCGCATCCGCGAGAGGGACGACGCCTCGGTCGCCCGCGCCTTCGCGTCCGTGGCCGGGATCTTCGACGGCCGCGTGAAGAAGCGCTCGATGGACCGGCTGGAGAAGCTCTCCCGCATGCGGCTCCTCACCGCCGGAACCGGCTGGGAGGGCATGGAGCGGGTGGACGTCCTGGTGGAGGCGGTCTTCGAGGACCTGAAGCTCAAGCAGGAGATGCTGCGCACCTTCGAGACCCTGAACCCGAGGGGCATCTTCGCCACCAACACCTCGTCCATCCCCATCGGCGAGATCGCCTCGGCGTCCGGCCACCCGGAGACCGTGCTCGGGATGCACTACTTCTCGCCGGTGAACAAGATGCCGCTGCTCGAGGTGATCGTCACCCCGCGCACCGCCGACGACGTCACCGCCACAGCGGTGGCGCTCGGCAAGAAGCAGGGGAAGACCGTCATCGTGGTGAACGACGGGCCGGGCTTCTACACGAGCCGCGTCCTCGCCCCCTACATGAACGAGGCGGTGATGCTGCTCCTCGAGGGCGCGTCGGTGGAGGACATCGACGGAGCGCTCACCGGCTTCGGCTTCCCGGTGGGGCCGATGACCCTCCTCGACGAGGTGGGCATCGACGTGGGAGCCAAGGTGGCCAAGGTGCTGCACGGCGCCTTCGGAGAGCGCATGTCGGTGCCCGAGGCCATGGGCAAGGTCGTCGAGTCGGGGAGGCTCGGCCGCAAGAACGGAAAGGGCTTCTACACCTACGGCGATCCGAAGAAGAAGAAGGTGGTCGACCCCACCGTCTACGACGCGCTCCCGGGCGGCCGCCGCCGCAAGAAGATCGACCGCGAGGAGATCGTCGAGCGCTGCGTCCTGCAGATGGTGAACGAGGCGATTCTCACGCTCGGTGAAGGGATCCTCCGCAGCGCGCGGGACGGCGACATCGGTGCGGTCTTCGGCCTGGGGTTCCCGCCCTTCCGGGGCGGACCCTTCCGCTGGACCGACGCCGAGGGCAGCGCCCGGGTCCTGGAGCGCATGCGCCGCCTGGAGGGGCGCTTCGGGTTGCGGTACCGGCCCGCGCCGATGCTGGTCGAGCGAGGTTCGTCCGGCCGGCCGTTCCACGACTGAGCGGCCCGCGACGACGCCGAAGGATCCGGGTGGTCCCCGGGCGCCGATGGCCTGAAATTTCGGCGTCCCTGTTGGGTATGTCGCCCTGGCGCCTGCGCAAACCTTGCTGAATCCGGCGCGTCCCTTGATCTGGGGACGGGTACGAGATCGGTGCATATCGTGAAGACGGGACGCGATGGCCGGTGCTCCGGCGCGCGACCGACGGTCGCCCTGGATCACCGCCCCCCGTACCGGATGCCTGCGCATATCCCCTCGACAGGACGCGAGAACCGCCCCGTGGAGCGGTCGCAGCGCCGCTTAGTGGACGGATGCCGTCCACGATGAGTGACGTCCCAGGTCGGCCAGGCGATCCGGCGCCATCCCCTGAGCCGGTGCTGTCCGGTCGCCAACGGGGTCCATCGCCATCCCGGCGAGCGAAATCCTTGCGCGATCCGGGGCCGCCGGAAGTACGTCACGGTAAGTAAATCCATACGGTCGCGAATGTGCGGATCTGTCAGCAAACGCAGGGGTTCCACGCGTCCCTGTCCGGGTGTCACATGCGGGGGAGGCGCGATCTCCGGCAGGCTCCAACAGGGACCGACAGTCTTTTCCCGATCTCGAATCGATGGGTGTAGTGTCCCTTTCCACGAGTTCACCTCTCAGTGAAGCGCGCGAAGAACCCTCGATTCATCCGCAGTCATGCAGGTCCTCAAGGAGGCTGTACAAATGCGAACGTCGAAGCTCATGACACTCTCCGTGCTGGTCGCGGCAGGCCTCGGCCTGACGGCCTGCTCGGGTAGCACCGGTCCGCAGGGCGCGACCGGCCCCACCGGCCCCGCCGGCGCCACCGGCGCGACGGGCGCCACCGGCGCGACGGGCGCGACCGGCCCCACCGGCCCCGCTGGCCCGCTGCTTCCCGGTCCGGGCCTCCAGATCACCATCCTCTCCGCAACGGCTCCCGCCACCGGTCCCCAGACGGTGACGTTCATGGCGACGGACGGCCAGGGCAACGCGATCGACTTCATCTCCGAGCTCAAGGCCGGCATGTTCGGCGCGACCCGCGGCCCCCGCTTCTCGATCGTCCAGGCCATCCCGGTGGACGGCGCCCCCGCCTACGAGGCCGGCGTCTACAACGTGGCGCTCTACCAGAGCGCGAGCACGAGCAACGTCGCGCCCAACACGCGCCCGACGTCCGTGCCCGCCACCATCCCGCTGGCCGACGCCGCCACCTTCTACGTGGCGAACGCTGACGGCAGCGTCACCTACACCTTCCCCACCGCCGCCCCTGCGCTCCCTGCGCTCGCCGCCGGGTTCCCCAAGGCTCCGGTCCAGACCGCCCAGACCATGGTCGGCATGCAGGCCGCCCGCGTGTTCGAGGGCGTGTCCTACCCGGTCGGCGCTTCCTTCGAGTTCATCCCCGCCGGCGGCACGGCCGTCCCGCGCACGGTGGTGACCACCGCGGCCTGCAACTCCTGCCACGGCAACATGCAGGCGCACGGCTCGCGCCGCACCGTCAACCTCTGCCTCACCTGCCACACGCCGGGCTGGGTCCAGCCGGTCAGCGCCAACAACACGGCGAACGCGATCGACTTCCGCGTCATGATCCACCAGATCCACGTCGGCCAGACGATGGGCTTCGACCCCCCGTGGGTCTACAAGTGGAGCGCCACCACGGACTTCAGCAACGTGATGTTCGCGCCGCCCAACTCGGTCAAGAACTGCCAGATGTGCCACAACGGTGGCGCGCAGTCCGACTTCTTCAAGACCAACCCCACGCAGGCCGCCTGCGCTTCCTGCCACGTGTCGCACCCGGGCACGACCGGCGCCTTCCCGCCGGACGCCGAGTGCATCCTCTGCCACAAGCCCGACGTGGACAGCCTCGCCCCGTCGACCGCCAAGGTCCACTCGCCGCTGTATGACGGCTCGACCAACACGACGTTCGTCGGCAAGACCATCGAGATCAAGATCGACTCCGTCGACGTGACCTCGCTGACCGCCGCCACCGTCACGTTCACCACGAAGGTCGACGGCGTCGCCGCCGACATCAAGACGACCCCGCTCTCCTCGCTCCGGTTCACCTTCGCCGGCCCGACGACCGACTACGGCGCTGACGTCGTCGGCGGGGACCCCTTCAACTGGTACGCCAACTCCGGTGGCTACAACCAGTCGCCTTCGCTCGGCGGGACCGCCGGCGCCGCGCGGCTCACGGCAACCGGAACGGCCGGCCAGTTCAAGGCGCCGCTCGGCAACGTGACGGCTCTGAACGGCTTCACGATGGGCGTGGGCGTCGAGGCCTACATCCTCGAGGAGGGCACCTGCCTGACGGCTCCCTGCTCCGAGAAGGAGTGGCCGCAGATGCCGACGGCGATGGTCTACAAGAAGGTCGGAACGGGCAGCGCAGTCGCTCGCCGTACCCTCGTCGACAACGCCAAGTGCAACGCCTGCCACGAGGACCTCGGCTTCCACGGCGGCGAGGCGCGCAAGACCCCCGCGTACTGCGCGACCTGCCACAACCCGCAGAACGTGAACGACGAGCGCACCTCGCAGTTCAAGGTGATCCCCGGCACGACCACGCCGTTCAACAAGATGCCGCACACGGTCGAGCTCTCCGTCATGGTCCACAAGATCCACATGGCGGGCGACCTCGCGAACGAGTACTGCATCGGCGCGACCCGTAACTTCCTGGCCGACCCGGCCACCGGAAAGATCGCTGGCGAGGCGCCGCCGGTCTGCTTCACGGGCGCCTATCCTGGCGACATCAAGAACTGCCAGGGCTGCCACGTTGCCGGCGGGTACAACCTGCCTCCGGCGACGGCGATCCCGACCCGGTACGTGGACTTCACCTGCAACCAGGTGTTCGACCCGGAATCCACCGATGCGTGGGCCAACGTCTGCGGCCCGGTCCTCGACACCACCGTCACGCCCAACACCTGGGCTGGCAGCGTCACCACGCCGGACCAGACCACCGGCACCATGTGGACGAAGACCGAGTCCTACGTCCAGTCGGGCGCTTCGACCTGCGGCAGCTGCCACGACACGACGGCGGCCTCGGTCCACTTCCAGACCATGACGGTCGGCACGCAGGAGTCCTGCGCGGCTTGCCACGGCGCCGGCAAGGTGTTCGAGTCGTCCGCGGTCCACGTCGCCTCGCCGTAACGAGGCCAGAAGCATAGGGACCCGCGCAACCCGCGGGACCCGATGAATGCCGGGCTCCCGGCGCCTTCCGAGGCGCCGCGGGGCCCGGACCCTTTTCGGCACCCCCGCGGCCGCGACCTCCGCGCCGCGCTACACTGGCGCCGTGAAGCTCCGGCGCGTCTACCCGCTCATCATCGGATTCGTGGTCGTCCCCGCGGCCATGATGCTCACCGTGGGCATCCTCATCCTGGTCTTCGGGCGCCAGAAGCAGGACTACGTCTTCGGCACCCTCATCCTGGCGCTGGTCGGCACCACCATCCTCGGCACCATCGGCACGCTGGTGGTGCTCTACCGCGAGGCCTACGTCTCCCGGCTGCAGACCGACTTCGTGAACAAGGTCTCCCACGACCTGCGCACGCCGCTCACCAGCATCCGCATGTTCGTCGAGACGCTGCAGCTCGGGCGCATCGCCGACCCGGGCCAGCGGCAGGAGGCGCTCGACATCATCGCCGTCGAGACCGAACGGCTCTCGGTCCTCATCTCCCGGCTCCTCGACTGGGCGCGCATGGAATCGGGCAAGCGCAGCTACGACTTCAAGCGCCAGCCGCTCGGGCCCATCGTCGCCGACGCGCTCCGCGCCGTGGAGTCGCAGCGGATCCAGACCCGGGCCCAGGTGAGCCACGACGTCCCGGAGGACCTGCCGCCCGTCTACGCCGACCGCGACGCGCTCGCCGACGCGCTCGTCGACCTGCTCCAGAACGCCTTCAAGTACACGGGGGACGAGAAGCGGATCCGCGTCTCGGCCCGGGCCGCGGGGAACGCCGTGGCGATCGTGGTGGAGGACAACGGGCCGGGCATCCCCGGCGCCGACCAGAAGCGCATCTTCGACAAGTTCTACCGGGGCAAGGACCCCCTCGAGCGCAGCATCGAGGGCAGCGGCCTCGGCCTCTCCATGGTGAAGCACGTGGTGCAGGCCCACGGCGGGCGGGTCGGCGTGAAGAGCGAGATCGGCAAGGGAGCGGCCTTCACCGTGCTGCTCCCGGCCTCGGAGACGAGAAAGCCATGAGCGGCGAGCGGATCCTGATCGTCGAGGACGACCCCAGCATCCTGCGCGGGCTCGACCTCAACCTGGCCATGGAGGGCTACAAGGTCCGGACCGCCGCCGACGGCGAGGAGGGGTTGCGCATCGCCCGGACGGAACGGCCCGACCTGCTCATCGTCGACGTCATGCTCCCGCGGCTGGGCGGCCTCGAGCTCATCCGGGAACTGCGCAAGGAGGACCCGGACATGCCCATCCTCATCCTCTCCGCCAAGGGGCAGGAGGCCGACAAGGTGGCCGGGCTGGCGCTGGGCGCCGACGACTACGTGGTGAAGCCGTTCGGCCTGAAGGAGCTGCTGGCCCGCATCGGGGCCGCCCTGCGCCGCCGCCGGGCCACCGGGGCGACCGGGCCGGCCCGGCAGCTGAAGCGCTTCGGGATGGTGGAGATCGACCTGGGGGAGCGACGCGTCACCGTGGGGGGCGAGGTCGCCACCCTCACCGCGCGTGAATTCGACCTGCTGGCCTTCTTCGTGGCCCACCCGGGCCGCGTCTACTCCCGGGAGCAGCTCACCCGCGCGGTGTGGGGATCGCTCTACATCGGCACGGAGCGCACCGTGGACAACTTCGTGGCCCGGCTGCGCGCGCACATCGGCGACGACGCCGAGAAGCCGCGCTGGCTCGAGACCGTCCGGGGCGTGGGCTACCGCTTCAACGGGTAGCGGGTCGCCGCCCACCCCGAGTCGAGACGAACGGGATCCCGGAAGGGCATTCTCCAGCCTTCGCAAGCGCTTGCGATGGTCCTGGCGGGCATTGACCGTGCAATCGACGTCGGGGTCCACGCCGAACGCGTCGAACCCACCGAACCCGGCTGGACAGAGGAGCGACTCCATGTCCGTCAGCTCGATCCCACGTCTCGCGTTGCTCGCGGCGACCGCCCTCCTGGCGTCGGCCTGCGGCGGCAGCTCGTCGATCGATCCACAGGCCCCCCCCGTCATCGCGTCGTTCACCGCATCGCCGGGGACCGTGTCTCCAGGCGGCGCGACGACGCTGTCGTGGAGCGTCACGGGTGCGACGTTGCTCGCGATCGACCAGGAGGTGGGGGAGGTGACGGGGACCAGCGTCCAGGTCAACCCGACCGCGACCACGACCTACACCCTGACGGCGACGAACGCCTCGGGGAGCACGCCCTCCTCGCCGGTCACGGTGACGGTCGCCGTGGGGCCGTCGGTGCTCGAGGTCGCCTGCGCCGGGGACGGCTGCGGCGCCCAGAGTGAATCGCGCTACTCCGGGTCCGGGATCGGGATCTGGAGGTACCGCAACGCGACCGCCGAACCGAAGACCATCGACGTCGGCATCGAGATCGGGACCTCCGGCGTCACCGCGGAGCTGCAACCGGTCCTCCTCTTCTCGAACGGGAGCGAGAGCGCCTCGACGCTCCCCGCGCCGCTCGAGACGCCGGAAGTCGAGATGCTCCGGGCGGCGCTGCGCTCCGATGCCGACCTCGAGCGAGAGGCGCGCGGCCGCGAGCACTGGCGGACCACCGAGCGGAACCTGGAAACCTTCCGCGAGTTCCAGGCGATGGTCCGGGACGGGGCCCTCACCGGGACGGGGCCGGAGCTTCCGCCGATGGCCGCCACGCCGGCAGCCGTGGTCGGCGATACCCGCAAATGGCTGGACATGACCGACAAGCCGCTCGCCGCCCGTCCCGTCGCCGCCACGGCCCAGAGGGTCTGCGACCTCCCGTCCGCGAACCGGAAGGCGGCCTTCTGGGTGGCCGACGACATGTGGGACGTGAACGTGAAGGCTACCGATCTGGACGTCTTCGAGCGGATGGTCTGCGGTGCCGACAAGGGCTACGACCGGCTCGTGGCGATGATCGGGGACGCCTGGGGCGACGCGGCCCGGCTGCTTCCCTACCAGCTCATCCAGGACATGCCCGGTCGCCTGGACGTCCACATCGTCATCGCCGACCTGCGCAACGCCAACCTGGGTGGGTACTTCTGGCAGTGCAACAACTTCCGAAAGGACTACAGACCCCAGGGTTGCCCGGACTCCAACGAGGCGCTGGTCGTCTTCGTCAACGCGGCCCCCAAGTTCGACCAGTCCTGGGCCGCGTCGACCATCCTGCACGAGCTCACGCACCTCGTGAACTTCTACCAGCGGTCAATCCGGATCGACTCGCCCTACGACACATGGCTCGAGGAGATGTCGGCCATGATGACCGAGGACATCATCGTGCCGGCCGTGGCCGCCGACGGGTTCACCCCCTCGGTCCCGATCTTCGTCGGGGACTACGTGAAGAATGGCGGAGGTGTCAGCCTCATGAACTGGGACGGTGGGAACTCCTACAACCTCGGGGCCACCTTCGGTGCCTTCCTGAGCCGCCGGTTCGGAACGGCCATCTACACCGGCATGAAGTCGTGTCCCAGGGCCTGGCCCTCGACCTCCTACTCCTGCCTGGAAAGGCTCATCATCGCCAGCGGTGGCACGAGCCTCCCCGACGAGTTCGCCCGCATGGGAGCGAGCGTCTACGGGCTATTCCCCGCGACGGGAGCGCCCGGCGGGTACGGCATTCCCGAGAGGGAGAGCGGCATCTACGACCTGGCCGCAATCGACGTCTCGGCCTACTCGGACAAGATGCCGCTCCTCGCCTCGCCCCTCGGGGACGCCTTCAGTGCCACGAGCCAGACCTACAAGCTCGACACGGTCCCGCCGGGGAGCACGCCCTACTACCGGCCGGGTGTCGTCGTTCCTGCGAACACGACGCTGATGGTGGTCGTCAAGCCGTAGGGTTCCGACCCGCGACCGCCCCCCGCACCGCCGCGAGCACGGCCTCGTCCTCGCCGGGCAGCACGGTGCGCGGGTCGAGCAGCACGCGCCCGCCGTCGATCCGCGCCACCACCGGCGGGTCGGCGGCGCGCAGCCGCGCCGCGACGCCGTCGGGGTCACCGGGGGGCAACGCCAGCGCGAAGGTCGGGAGCGTCACCCCCGGGAGCGTTCCGCCCCCCACCGCGGACCGCGCCTGCACCACCTCGACGCCGGGGAGGGCGAGCGCGTCCCTCCAGGCGGTGACGCGGGCCAGGAGCTCGTCCGGGTTCCAGGCGATGGCCCGCCAGACGGGAACCTCGCGCAGCGCCTCGCCCCGCTCGTAGTGGGCGAGGGTGGCGGCGAGCCCGGCCAGGGTGACCTTGTCGACCCGCAGCGCGCGGAGCAGCGGATGGCGCCGGCAGAGGTCGATGGCCTCCCGCCGTCCGGCCAGGATTCCGCACTGCGGCCCCCCGAGCAGCTTGTCTCCGGAGAAGCAGACCACGTCCGGCCCCGCCGCGACCCGCTCCCCGACCGTGGGCTCCTCGCCCAGGCCGAACGGCGCGGTGGGGAAGAGGGCGCCCGAGCCGAGGTCGTCGACCACCCAGACGCCCGCTCGCCGCCCCAGGTCGGCGAGCTCCGCCAGGGTGGTGTCGTGGACGAACCCCTCGATCCGGAAGTTGGACCGGTGAACCGACATCAGGATCCGGCTCCGGGGGGAGAGGGCGCCCAGGAAGTCGGCCAGGTAGGTCCGGTTCGTGGTGCCCACCTCGACCAGGTCGGCCCCGGACCGGCGGAGCACGTCCGGAACCCGGAACCCCCCTCCGATCTCGACGAGCTGCCCCCGGGAGACGAGCACCTCGGGACGCCCGGCGGCCCCGGCTTCGGCGATGGGGAGGGAGGCCCCCTCCCGCCGTGCCGGCAGCCGCTCCGACAGGGCCGATAGCGCCAGGAGCACGGCGGACGCGCAGTTGTTCACCACGACCGCCGCCTCCGCCCCGGTGAGCCGGCAGAGGGCGGCCGCGGAATGGCCGTAGCGGTCGCCCCGCTCGCCGGAGGGGAGGTCGAACTCGAGGTTGGAGTACCCGGCGGCCTCCTGCATGGCTGCCACGGTCCCCCGGGAGAGGGGGGCCCTCCCCAGATTGGTGTGGATCACCACGCCGGTGGCGTTCACGACCGGCCGCAGCGTGCCCCGGACCCCTGCGGCCAGGCGGTCGAGGAGCCGCGCCTCCACCTCCTCGGCAGGAGGGCAGGGGGCGCCCGAGAGGACCGCCGCCCGGAGCTCGTCGAGGGCGGCCCGGACCGATTCCATGATCGGGGCGTGCCCCAGCCGGCCAACCCAGCCCGACCGCTCGGCGGCGGCGAGGAGGCGGTCGGCCCGGGGATCTTCCGGGCTTCCGCGGCGGCGTCCAGGGGGGCGGTCACGCGGGGATGATAGCCATTCACAAGGTGATTGCCTCCCTTGTTCGAAGAAGGTAATCCTTTCGCCTCCCTATGCCCCCGCTCCTGGACAACCCGGCTGCGGCCCAGAGCTACCTGTGGGCCATCATTCTCCTCCCCCTCGCCGGAGCCCTCGTCAACGGGCTCTTCGGTCGCCGTCTCGGCCGAGGCAACGTGGGCCTGATCGGGCTCGCGATGGTGGGCGGTTCGTTCCTGCTCTCCTGCGTCGCCTTCGCCTGGGTCGCGGGAGGCACCAACCTGCACTTCGTCGGCGACTGGTGGTTCCGGGTCGTCGATCCGAGCGGGCGGGCGCCCATCGCGGTGCCCTGGGGACTGCTCGTCGATCGGCTCTCCGGAACGCTGCTCCTCATCGTCACCGGGGTGGGCTTCCTCATCCACCTCTACTCCGTGGGCTACATGTCCCACGAGGACGACGCCGGGTACGCGCGGTTCTTCACGTACCTCAACCTCTTCATCGCCGCGATGCTCACGCTGGTCATGGGCGACAACCTCGTCCTCACCTTCGTGGGATGGGAAGGCGTGGGGCTCGCGTCCTACCTGCTCATCGGCTTCTGGTACACCGACGAGGAGAAGGCCTACGCCGGTCGCAAGGCCTTCGTCACCAACCGCGTCGGCGACTTCGGCTTCCTGCTCGGCCTCTTCGCCATCTACTCGATCTTCGGCACGGCCGAGTTCGGCCAGCTCGCCGCCAAGACGCTGGCCGTCCGTCCGGACTGGGTGCTCACCTCGGGCGTCTTCGCCGGGTGGACGCTGCAGGGCGCCATCACCTTCGCGACCCTGGGGCTCTTCGTGGGCGCCGCCGGCAAGAGCGCGCAGATCCCGCTCTACGTCTGGCTGCCCGACGCCATGGCCGGCCCGACGCCGGTCTCCGCCCTCATCCACGCCGCCACCATGGTGACCGCCGGCGTCTACCTGGTCGCCCGCACCAACTTCCTCTTCGTGCTCGCGCCCGCCTCCATGGCGGTCGTCACCATCATCGGCGCGGCCACGGCGCTCTTCGCCGCCATCATCGCCTTCGCCCAGTACGACCTGAAGCGGGTGCTGGCCTACTCCACGGTGAGCCAGCTCGGCATCATGTTCATCGGCGTGGGCTCGGGCGCCTACTTCGCCGGCGTCTACCACCTGATGACGCACGCCTTCTTCAAGGCCTGCCTCTTCCTCGGCGCCGGCAGCGTCATGCACGCGATGCACGACGACCTCGACATCCGCAACATGGGCGGCCTCTGGAAGAAGATGCCCTCCACGGCGAAGACCTTCCTCGTCGCGCACGCTCGCCATCACCGGCATCGTCCCGCTCTCCGGCTTCTTCTCGAAGGACGCCATCCTGGCCGGCGCGCTCTTCAGCCACAACGCCGCCTGGCCGGCGGTGGGCAAGATCGCCTACGTGCTCGGCACGCTGGCCGCCGCCGGGACCTCCTTCTACATGATGCGCGCCTTCGCGCTGGCCTTCGCCGGGACGCCCCGCACCGAGACCGCGAGGCACGCCCACGAGTCCGACTGGACGATGACGCTGCCGCTCTGGATCCTGGCGATCCTCTCGGTCGTGGCGCTCGTGCTCGGCCTGCCCCCCTGGCTCGTCGGCCACCATTACGCGGAGCTCTTCCAGCAGTTCACGAACCCGGTCTTCGGCCGCGCCTACAAGGTCCTGGGGATCACCGAGCACAACGTCATCTGGCCCTACGCGGTGGCCTGGGTGGTGGCGCTCGTCCCCGGCTGGCTCGGCTGGCAGATGTACGCCGGCTCGATGAAGGGCTTCCCCGACCGGTTCGTGGCCGCCTTCCCCGCCTTCTTCCGGCTGGTGGCCGACAAGTTCCGCATCGACGAGCTCTACGAGTTCCTGGTCCTCGGCCCGGTCGGGCGGATCGCCCACGGCCTGTGGCGCGCCATCGACGTCTTCGTCATCGAGGGGATCTTCGTGAACGGCGTGCCGAAGGCGGTGTACGCGGTGGGCGACGTGATGCGCGGCTGGCAGAACGGCAACCTCCAGCGGTACGCCACGGTCATCGCCATCGGCGCCGCCGTCGTCCTCTGGGCGGTTCTCGGCTCGGGGGGGAACTAGACATGTCCACCCTCCTCAACGTCGTCCTCTTCCTCCCGCTGGTCGGCGCGCTCGTGGCCGCCATCCTGCCCAGGGGCGAGGGAGCGCAGCACAAGACCTGGGCCCTCGTCGTGAGCCTGGTGATCTTCTTCGCCTCGCTCGGCCTCTGGTTCGGCTTCGACCCTTCGCGCGGCGCGCCCGAGTTCCAGTTCGAGACCAGCGTTCCCTGGATCTCCTCGCTGGGCATCGGCTACCACGTCGGGCTCGACGGGGTGGCGCTGCTCCTCGTCATGCTCACGACGGCGCTCGCGCCCATCGTGATCCTCTCGGCGTGGAACGCGGTGCAGGACCGGGTGAAGGAGTTCTTCATCGCGCTGCTCTTCCTCGAGACCGCGATGATCGGCACCTTCGCCGCGCTCGACCTGATCCTCTTCTACGTCTTCTACGAGGCCATCCTCATCCCGATGTACCTGCTCATCGGCGTGTGGGGCTCGTCGAACCGGGTCTACGCGACGGTGAAGTTCTTCGTCTACACCTTCGCGGCCAGCGTGCTCATGCTGGTCGCCATCCTCTACGTGTGGATGAACGACGGCAGGTCGTTCGACTACGTGGTGGCGCGCAACGCCCTTCAAGTTTCCCCCGCGATCGGCGCGCTGCTCTTCGGCGCCTTCGCGCTGGCCTTCGCGGTGAAGGTCCCGATGTTCCCGCTGCACACCTGGCTGCCCGACGCCCACACCGAGGCCCCCACGGCCGGGTCGGTCATCCTGGCCGGCGTGCTCCTCAAGATGGGCACCTTCGGGTTCTTCCGCTACGCCCTGCCCCTGTTCCCCGAGGCGGCGCTCCAGTACCGCGCGGTGATCGCGGGGGTGGCCACGTTCGGCATCGCCTACGGCGCCCTCATGTCGCTCGTGCAGACCGACATGAAGCGGCTCGTGGCCTACTCGTCGGTGTCCCACCTCGGCTTCGTCATGCTCGGCATGATGGCCATCACCGCCGAGGGGCTCACCGGCTCCGTCTACCAGATGCTGAACCACGGCGTCTCCACGGGCGGGCTCTTCCTCCTCGTGGGCATGCTCTACGAGCGGCGCCACACCCGGCTCATCTCCGAGTACGGCGGCCTGGCCAAGCAGGTGCCCTGGATCGCCACCGCCTTCCTGGTGGTGACCTTCTCCTCCATCGGGCTTCCGGGCACGAACGGGTTCATCGGCGAGTTCCTCATCCTCTCCGGGACCTGGCTCTCCCGCCTGCCGTCGGCGGGCTGGTACGCCGCCTTCGGCGCCACCGGCGTCGTGCTGGGCGCGGTCTACATGCTGGTGCTCGTGCAGAAGGTCTTCTTCGGCAAGATCACCAACCCCGAGAACCGGCACCTCGCCGACTTCTCGGTGCGCGAGGCCTTCGTCATCACGCCGGTCATCCTGCTCATCGTGGTGATGGGCCTCGTGCCCCAGCCCTTCCTCGTCCAGGCCAAGCCCTCGGTCGACCGGCTGATCGCCCGCATGCAGGCGGCCGAGCAGCGCCTGCGCCAGGTCGACCCGGCGCTCCGCCCGCAGGTGGGGACCGAGCCCGCGGCCATCGCCTTCGCACGGCCACCGGCGGTCCCGGCCGCGGCGCCCGAGCCACCTCCCCCGGCGGCGCCGTTCCCGCCCCCGCCCACGGGAGCCACTGACATGCCGTCGAGCCTCGACATCGCGGCCCTCCTGCCCTTCCTCCTCCTCGTCCTCGGAGCGCTCGTCCTCATGCTCTCCGAGGTCTTCCTCACCTCGGGCGGGCGCGCCTACCAGTCCGGCCTGACCATCGCCTTCGGCGTGGCGGCCGGCGTCGCCGCCGCCTTCGCCCCCCAGCGCGTCATCTTCGGCGGGCAGGCGGTGAGCGACGGGTTCTCCGGCTTCGTCACCGTGGTGGTCTGTGCGGGGCTCGTGCTCTCCGCCCTGCTCGGCCGTGGATGGCTCACGACCCGCAACATGGAGCGCGGCGAGTACTACGCGCTCGCGCTCTTCGGGGCGTCGGGCATGGTCCTGCTCGGGATGGCCACCGACCTGCTGCTCGCCTTCATCGCCATCGAGGTGATGAGCCTCGCCGTCTACTCGCTGGCGGCCTACCCGCGGCGCGGGCAGCGCGCGCCCGAGGCCGCCTTCAAGTACTTCATCCTCGGCTCGTTCGCGTCGGCCATCCTCCTCTACGGGTCGGCGCTCTTCTACGGCGCCACCGGGTCGACCCAGCTCTCGTCCATGACGGGCGGGGGAGGGGCGCTGCTCACGGCCGGGCTCGCGCTCGTGCTCGTCGGCCTCGCCTTCAAGGTCGCCGCGGTGCCCTTCCACGCCTGGACGCCCGACGTCTACGAGGGCGCTCCCACGCCGGCGACGGCCTTCATGGCGGCGGGCGTGAAGGCGGCGGCCTTCGCGTTCCTGACCCGCGGCGTGCTCGCCATGGTGGCCGGGACGCCCTTCGCGGTGGGAAGCGAGGTGGGCGGGGTCCTCGGCCTGCTCGCCGTCCTCACCATGGTGGTGGGCAACCTCTTCGCGCTCCCGCAACGGAACGTGAAGCGCATGCTCGCCTACTCGTCCATCGCGCACGCGGGATACCTGCTCGTCGGCGTCATCGCCGCCTCCAGCCCGGCCGCCCGCGCCCAGGGCCTCTCGGCGGTGCTCGTCTACCTGGCCGCCTACGCCTTCACCGTCATCGGCGCCTTCGCGGTGCTGGCGGTGCTGGAGCGGAAGGATCCGAATCCCGACGTGAACGCCACCGACGCCTGGGACATCTCCCGGTTCGCGGGGCTCGCCGGCCGACGTCCCTGGCTCGCCTTCGCCATGGCCGTCTTCATGCTGTCGCTGGCCGGCGTTCCGCCCACGGCGGGCTTCGTGGCGAAGCTCTCGGTCTTCCAGGCCGCCGCTTCCGCCAAGCTCTGGGGGCTCGCCGTGGTCGGCGTGCTCACCAGCATCCTCGGCACCTACTACTACCTGCGGGTGGTGGTGGCGATGTACATGCGCCCGGCCGAGGTCGAGGAGCCGTCCGCGGCCCCGGCCACGGTGGTGGTCGCCATCGCGGTGGCGGCCCTGGTGGTGGTGGTGGTGGGCTTCTCGCCCGAGCCGCTGGCTGCCTGGGCGCGCGCGGCCGTCTTCCGGATGTGAGTCGAGCGCCGATCCTCTCGCTGCGGCGGGCGGACTCGGCGCTCTCCCTGATCGCGGCTGCGCCGATCCTCGTGGCGCGTGACGGTGCGGTCGAACCGTTGCGTCAGCTCGTGGGTGGGGCGCCTCCGGCGCTCGATGCCGAGCCGCTTCATCTTGCGCCACAGCGTGGTGGCGGAGATGTCGAGCTCGCGCGCCACCCGTCCCTGGTCGCCGGCGCAGCGCACCAGCGCCGCCTCGATGGCGCGCCGCTCCGCCCCGGCGACGGCGTCGGCCAGCGTGCCGCCCGCCGTGCCCGCGCGCCCCTCCAGGCCGAAGGCCACGTCGGTGGGGCGGATCTCCAGGCCGTCGGAGAGGGCCGCCGCCTGCTCCACCACGTTCTCCAGCTCGCGGACGTTGCCCGGCCAGTCGTGCTCGAGCATCCGGGCCAGCGCGTCGACGGTCCAGCGCTTCTGCGCCCCGCTCCGCCGGTTGTGCCGCTCGAGGAAGTGGCGGGCCAGCAGCGGGATGTCCTCCCGCCGCTCGCGCAGCGCCGGGATGCGCAGGGGAACCACGTTCAGCCGGTAGAAGAGGTCCTCGCGGAAGCGCTTCTCCACGATGGCGCGGCGCAGGTCCTGGTTGGTGGCGGCGATGATCCGCACGTCCACCTTCACCGGGACCGACTCGCCCACCCGGCGGATCTCCCCGTCCTGGAGCGCGCGCAGCAGCTTCGCCTGGAAGCCGGGCGTGGTCTCGCCGATCTCGTCGATGAAGAGGGTGCCGCCGGTCGCCTCCTCGAAGAGGCCGACGCGGGCGCGGATGGCGCCGGTGAAGGCGCCGCGGGCGTGGCCGAAGAGCTCGCTCTCGAGGAGCGTCTCGGTGATGGCGGCGCAGTTGACCGGCACGAAGGGATGGGCGCCGCGGCGGCTTCCGGCGTGGATGGCCCTGGCCACGAGCTCCTTGCCGGTGCCGGACTCGCCGGTGAGGAGCACGGTGGCGTCGGTGGGCGCCACCCGGACCGCCCGGTCGAGCACCTCGCGCAGGGCCGGCGAGCGCCCCACCACGTTCTCCAGGCCGTAGCGCCGGCGGAAGTCCCCGGCGAGCAGGCTCACCTCGCCGAGCAGCTTCCGCTTCTCGACCGCCTTCTCGACGCGGACCAGCAGCTCCTCCTCCTTGAAGGGCTTGGTGAGGTAGTCGTAGGCGCCGCGCCGGATCGCCTCCACCGCCGACTCGATGCTGCCGAAGGCGGTCATGACGATGACCTGGACCGAGGGGGAGATCTCGAGCGCGCCCCGGAGGACGTCCATGCCGTCCACGTCGCCCATGCGCAGGTCGGTGAGCACCACGTCGAAGGGCTCGGCGCCGAGCCGCTCCAGGGCCGCCGCCCCGCCCTCGGCCTCGGCGACCTCGAAGCCGGCCTGGCGCAGCACGATGGCGGTGGTGACCCGCATGTTCCGCTGATCGTCGACGACCAGCACCCGCCCGGCGTTGGCGGACGGGGCCGCGATGAGGGCGTCGGTGGGGGTCATGGATCGGAGGGCCCGGGGGATCCGTCCATCCTATCTCGCCCCCCGGGGGCGAGTGGGAGCCTGAGCTGGAAGGTCGCTCCTCCCGGACCGGGCGGAGCGAGGTCCACCGACCCGCCGTGCCCCTCGGCGATGCGCCGTACCACCGCCAGACCGAGGCCGGTCCCGGTGGCCTTGGTGGTGAAGAAGGGCTCGAAGATGCGCGGTCGCTGCTCGGCGGGGACGCCGGGCCCGGAGTCGCTCACCTCGACCACGGCGAAGGACCCCTCGACCCGGGTGCGCACGGTGAGGACGCCCCCGCGCGGCATCGACTGGAGCGCGTTCACGGTCAGGTTGAGCACCGCCTGGCGGATCTGGTGCGAGTCGACCGGGACGGGAGGGAGGTCGAGAGCGTACTCGCGGTGAACCTCGACGGCTCCCTCGACCTGGGCCAGCGCCGCCAGCAGCGAGTCCTCCAGCAGCCGGTCGAGCGGCTCGGCCCGGATGGCCGGCTCCGCGGGCCGGGCGAAGTCGAGCAGGTCGCCGACGATGCGGTTCAGCCGGTCGGCCTCCTCCTGGATCACCTCCAGGAGCAGGCGGGCGTCCCCCTCCGGCCGGAGCAGGTGGTGCAGGGAGCCGAGGGAGTTGAAGATCACCCCCAGTGGATTGCGCACCTCGTGGGCCACCACCGCCGACAGCTCGCCCAGCGCGGCCAGCCGCTCCCGGTGCACGAGCTGCTTCTGGGCCCGCCCCAGGTCGGCGTAGCTCCGGGTCAGGTCCTCGAAGAGCCGCGAGTTCTCCACCGCCACGCCGAGCTGGGACGCCACCGCCGAGAGGAGCTGCAGCTCCACCGCGCGGAAGGGAACCGGCCGCCTTCGCCCCAGCGCGAAGAGGCCGAGAGCGCGCTGCTTCACCACCAGTGGCACGATCGCGACGGCCTCGACCCCCTCCATCTCCCGGAAGGCCCGTCCCAGCTCGGAGGCCTCGCCGAGGTCGGAGAGGCTGACCGGCCGCTGGGAGCGGAGCGCCTGGGCGACGGCCCCTCGACCGGCCGGCAGGCGGGCCATCATCTCGCGCGCCGCGGTCCCGGCGACCCCGGCCAGGGCCCGGCTCACCAGCACGTCGCCTTCCAGCGTGTAGGCGCCACCCAGGTCGGCGCCGAAGGTCTGGAGCATGCGGCCGAGCGCCTCGCCCAGCAGCGACCGGACGTTCATGGTCGCCGACGCGACGGCGGTCACGTTCATGAGCTCCAGCTCGGAGACGCGGCGCCGGAGATCGTCCACGAGCCGCTGGGTCTCCACCGCCGCGGCGAAAGGCCCGGCCAGGCCGCGCATGGTCGTCACGACCGGCTCGCCCTGCTCCCGGCGGCGCCGGAACCCGACCGTCATGACCCCCACCACGCGGGAGAGGATGCGAAGCGGCACGGTCGCGAAGCTCTGGAATCCGGCCCGCCGGAACCCACTCCGCTCCGGCTCCTCGAGGTCCTCGATCTGGAGGACCTCGGGGCGGGCCCCGCGCAGGAGTCCCCCGAAGTAGCGGGAGGAGGCGACGGGGATGCGCGAGAAGGGGGTGAGCAGGTCCGGGGCCTCCCCGAGGAAGTGGCCGAGGAGCAGCTCGTCCCGCTCGGCGTCGTGCAGCCAGATGGCGACGCCGTCGCACGAGAGCGACTCCCGGACCACCTCGCTGCCGCGTGCGAAGAACTCGGCGAGCCCCGGAGCGGTGGCGGAGACCTCGACGAGCTGGTTCCGGCCCCAGACCGCTGCGAGCGCCTCGGCCGAGGAGAGGGCCGCCGTCACCTGGGCCCCGAAGAGCCGGAAGGCGGGGACGTCGGCCGGCGTGAACCAGGTGCCCGCCACCGCGAGGGCCTCGTCCGGGGGTTCCCCCAGCCGCAGCGCGATGGCGCGCTCCAGCCCGGCCGCGCGGACGGCCTCCGCGACCCCGCCCGGGAGCCCCACGATGTGCTCGGAGGCGGTGGGGGCATCGTCGATGAACATCGCTCCCTCGCGCCAGGCCCAGGGAAGGGGGCGGACCTGCCTTCCCGCCGGCTCGTCCTCGAGGCCGGCGGCGCGGAGGGAGGCGACCACCTGGTCGGGAGCCTGGAAGCGATCGACGCGCATGCGATCGTCCTCCTGGCGCAGCAGCACGGAGGCGAGCCCCAGCTCGGCGAGCCCCCGCATCACGGCATCGAGGATCGCGTCCCGGGTGGACTCGCGCTGGACGCGTGCGCCCAGGCGGGCGAGCCCCTCGAGCCGCTCCAGGTGGCCGGTGCGCGCCGACATGTCCACGAACTGGAGCAGCAGCTCCTCGGGACCGAGCGGTGCGACGTGCAGCTCGAAGGGAACGGAGCGGCCGCTCGGCGCCATCACCGAGATCTCGTAGAGCGTCGGCTCGTCCTGGCCGAGCAGGCGTCGCTCGCGTCGGAGGAGCAACCGCCGCCCCTCTCCCTGCGACAGGAAGGCGTCGTAGGGCTTCCCCACCAGCACCTCGGGGGGGAGGCGGACCAGCGCGCAGACCGCGCGGTTGACGTAGGCGATCCGGCCCCCGCGCACGAGCATGGCCGGCACCGGAAGCGAGTCGAGGAGCGCGGCCGGGTTCACGATCCCCTCCCGTCGCCGCGCAGCACCCGCTTCTCGCCCACCCGGAGCGTCACCCGCTCCCGGTCGAAGTACTCGGCGAGCGGGATGACGTGCTTCCGGGTCGCGCCCACCAGCTCCTTGAAGGCCTGGGTGTCGATCTCCTTGTGGGCGCGCAGGTGCTCGACCAGCCGCGCGCGAAGCCCGGCCACGGCGGCGCCGTCGAACCAGATCTCCGGGGAGACGCGCACCGCGGTGCCGTCCTGGGCGAGGAGCTTCAGCACCGCGGCGACGTCCGCCGGGGAGGCGCCGGAGAGGGCGGGGAGGTCGACGACGCGCGGGGGAGCCAGCGCCCCCTCCCGCAGGACCTCGGCGATCCGGTCCTTCAGCGCGCCGCCCTTGCCACCCGAGGCGGCGACGTGGCCGTGCAACCGCACCAGGTCCCCTTCGAGCACCAGCTCCCCCTTCTCGGCCAGCTGGGCCACGAGACGCTGGAAGAGGCGCGGATCGGTGACGGGAGGCAGGCGGCCGCGCAGCTCCTCGCGCCCCACGCCGGCGGCGAGCGGCTGGGCGGCGTGGAACTCCTGGAGCGCCGCGAGCAGCCGCTCCCGGAGCTCGACGGCGACCGTCCCGGAGACCCAGCCGCGCCGGTCCCGGTCGAAGAGGAGCGCCTGCCCGCGGGCGCCGAGCCGGTCGAGCGCGGCCTGGACCGCGCGGGGAGACAGGGCCGTCCGTCCCACCAGCGCGTCGGCTCCGAGACCTGGCCGGCCCGGCCATCTCGAGGACCACGGCGAGCCGCGCGTCGGCGTCGCCACCGGCGAGCACCCGGAGCTGCGCGGCGTTCTCCGGCCTTCCCCGCCGCCGCTTGCGCGGAAGGATGGCGAGGACGCGCCCACCTCCCACCGTCTTGCCGCGCCCCTCGATGGTCCGGAACCCGCGCAGGATGAAGCGCTGGCCGGGCAGCGCCGCCACCGGGGCGGCGAGGCGCAGCTGCGCGAGCGCCGTGCCCCCCGGGGGAAGCTCGGTCCGGCCGTCGACCAGGGCGACCGCGCAGGGGACCTGGGCCGTGCCCACGTGGAGGAGCAGCCGGGACCGGTGGCGGATGGGGCGGGGCGCTCCCTCGAGGAGCGCGATCTCCACGTCGAGGATGGAGCCCGGCGGCACCACGCCCGGGTGGGCGAGCGCCTGTCCGCGGGAGATCGCCCCGGCCTCCACGCCCGGGAGGTTCACGGCGGTGCGCTGGCCGGCCGAGGCTCGCGGCGCCGCCTTCCCGTGGACCTGCACGGTGCGTGCGCGCAGCTCGCCCACCGCGGGGGAGGGAGGCACGAGGACCAGCGCGTCCCCCTCCGAGACCGTCCCGGAGAGGATGGTCCCGGTGACCACGGTGCCGAATCCCTTCAGCGTGAAGGCCCGGTCCACCGGCAGGAGCAGCGGGCCGTCGGCCGGGCGCTCGGCGACCTCGGCGGCCAGCGCGTCCAGCGACCTCCACGCAGCCGTGGGAGCCCCTCCCCGGTGCGGGCCGAGACCGGGACGATGGCGGCCGACTCCAGGAAGGTGCCGGCGCAGGCGGCGCGGATCTCCTCCTCCAGCAGCGGCAGCCAGTCGGTTCCCAGGCCGGGGAGCAGGTCGCTCTTCGTCACCACCACGGCGCCGCGCGTGACCCCGAGCAGCCGGCAGATGTCGAGGTGCTCGCGGGTCTGGGGCATGACCCCCTCGTCGGCCGCCACCACCAGCAGCACGAGATCGACGCCGCTCGCGCCCGCCGCCATGGCCCGGACGAAGCGCTCGTGGCCGGGCACGTCGACGACGCCCGCCACCGTCCCGCTGGGAAGCGGCAGGTGGGCGAAGCCGAGCTCGATGGTGATCCCGCGCCGCTTCTCCTCGGCCAGCCGGTCGGTGTCGACGCCGGTGAGGGCCCGGACCAGCGCCGTCTTGCCGTGGTCGATGTGCCCCGCGGTGCCGACGACGACGCGCTTCACTCGGTGCTCCCGGTCAAACCCCCACGGAGCCCGGGTCGCCGAGCGGCCCGCTCGCGTCGAGCTGGTAGTCCCAGGGGAAGACGATGAGCTGCGCGGTCTCGAGCGCGAACCACTCCGGCCGCGAGCCGCCCGGGCGGACCACCAGCGCCACCGCCTGGACCTCGCGGGCGCCGGAGCGCTTCGCGAGCGCCTTGGCCTTGGCGAGCGTGTCGCCGGAGTTGGTCACGTCGTCCACCACGAGGACGTTCTTGCCGCGAGCCTCGGGAACGCGGAACGTCGGGACGGCGCGCCTGTCGCGGGACCGCTTCTCCACCCGGACCGGCAGGAAGTCGGCGCGCATGGGGGCGGCGAGCGCGCCGCCCACGAAGATGCCGCCCCGGGCCAGGCCCAGGACCACGTCGGGCTGGAAGCTCGCGGCGATCCGGGTGGCGAGGTCGCGCACCACGACGCCGAACTCGACCCAGGTCAGCTCGCGAACGCCGCTGCCGCCGCCGGCCGGGGCGGGCACGCCGCCCATGCGCTCCACGGCCCAGGCGTCTCCCACGCCGACGCCGAGCGGCTGCTCGGCGCGGGGGCGCTTCGGACGCGCCGCCTTCGACTTCGCGGCGCGCGGGGCGGCCGCCTGGACCGGGCGGCGGGCGGGCTTCGACGGGCTCTTCTTCCTGGTCTTCTTCTTCTTCGAGGGGGCGATGGCGAGCCTCCGCGGGAGTGGCCCTCGGGCCGGGAAAGGGGAATCTAGCACGCGGCCGTCGTCGGCGGCGCCGGAGGGGTCATCGCGCCCTCAAGCCTTGGCGCCGCCCGGGACCCCGCCCTCGAGCCGCCGGGCGATGTCCTCCAGCTCGGGCGCGTCGACCACGTAGCGCTTCTTGCAGAACTCGCAGTCGATGACCACCTGCCGCTCGTCGGCCAGGACCGCCCGGATGCCGTCGGGCCCCAGCGCCGAGACCGCGTTCACGGCCCGGTCCCGGTTGCAGTTGCAGAGGTAGGAGAGCTGCCGGCGTCCCAGCACCTCGAACCCGTCTCCGACCACGGCGCGGGCCAGCTCCTCGCCCTCCGCGCCCCTCGCCAGCGCGTCCTGGAAGGCGCCCGCGGCGATGCGCTGGCGGACCTCCTCGAGGGCCTCCATGCTTCCCTCCGGCATCTTCTGGACCACGATCCCGGCCACCGCGCCGAGCGGCTCCCGGGCGGTGGGGTGGACCCGGACGTCGAGCGCCGTGGCCACCTGCTCGCTCGCGGCGAAGTAGCGGCGCAGGTTCTCGGTGAGCGTGCCCGGGATGAACTCCACCGAGCCCCGGTAGAACTCGCCCTTGCCCAGGTCGCGGAGCACCGACAGCGTCCCCGAGCCGCCCAGGGCGGCCCGCGGTCCGATCGCCGGGTCGCCGGGAAAATGGATGTCGGGGCGCCGGACCCTGCCGCGGATGTTGCCCTCGGTGTCGGCGTCGACGAGGAGGCCGGAGAGCGGCCCGTCCACCTCGAGCGAGAGGTTCACCCGGGTTCCGTCCTTCTGCAGCGCCCCGAGGAGGAGCCCGGCCGCGAGCGCCTCCGAGAAGATGGCGGCGCTGGTGGGGGCGAGCCCGTGGAGCATGCGGGCCATGCGCGACAGGTCGGTGGCCTCGACCTGGATCACGCGGAGGTCGGAGCCGCGGACCAGGCCGCGCAGCAGGAGATCCTTCACGGACCCTCCGGCAGCGTGCCCAGGAAGGCGAAGAGCCACTGGGGCATGGCCACGTCGGGGACGTCGGAGGCCGCTCCGTCGAACCGCGCGATGGCCACGTCGGGACTCGGGCAGGCCAGGAAGCCCCGCCAGGAGTTTCCCTCCGAGGGCCGGAGGTCGAGCGAGCATCCCGCCCCGGGAGTACCGCCGATGTGCCCCGGCCGGAAGGTCGAGCTCCATGCGGGCGTTGCGCCAGAGCCCGGAGACGAGCAGCGCGTCGCCGTCGCGCCGCACCGTGAGCTCCACCCCGGCGCCACGGATCCGCCCGTCCTCGACGTCGAGCAGCACCGACTGGCCGCCGAGGGTACCGGCCCAACGACCTTCCAGGTTCCTCGACAGGCTGGTGTACGGGCCGACGACCTGGTTGCGGCCGTAGGAGTTGGTCGACGCCGGCGCCGCGCCCGAAGGTCGCGAAGACCTCGCCCTCCGGGCGGTAGGACCCGGACAGGTCGATGCTGGTCGGTGCGGGTCCGCCCATGGCGAGGGGAACGCCCCGGGGCGCGGTGGCGCAGGCGGTGGCGAGGACCAGGGCGACGAGGGCGATGCGGGACATCCCGGAGGCTTATCCGGGCGATCCCCCGGTTTCACGGACCCGAGGTGCGGGCCGTCCGGGCTTCCCGGGCAGACCCTCCATCGCTGGTCCGCGGACCCGCCGCCGCGTGGCCGTCCGAGCGGGCGCCGCCTCCGGTGCGCGGTTGCGCGCCGGTGGAGGCATCCCTGCCCGGCCTCCCCCGAGGAACCGTAACGTCGTCCCGCCCCGGTCGCTGGGCGACGGGCTGGCCCGCGCCACCCTGCCGGTACCAGTCGGACCGGCGCAGCGCGACCTGGTTGGTCAACGGGAAGCCGAATGGGCCGCAGAGACGCTGGTCCCAGTACGAACAGGGGAGAGGCGGCTCGCCTCCCATCGCGGGCCCCCGGAACTCGGCATTGAGGAAGTAGCCCAGGCTCCCCGGTCCCGCCACGGCAGCCGCGGCCGCAGCCGAGGGACGGAAGACGGAGACCTGGGGCGCCGGAAGCGCTCCCAGGAAGGCGAAGAACCACTGGGGCATCTCCGCGGCCGGGTCGGCGGCCACGCCCTTCAGGCTCATCCAGATGTAGTCGAGCGTCCCTCCACACCCTCCGAATCCTCGCCAGAGACCGTCCGGCGCGAGCGAGAGCTCGACCGCGCACACCCCGGTGAGGGGCGACGCCGAGATGGTGTCCGGAGTGAACTCGATCCCGACGAATCTGTTGAACCAGAGCCCCTGCACGTGCAGGACGGGGCCGTCCTGGGTCACCCAGACGTTCACGCCCTCGCCGGTGATGCGACCGTTCCGGGCGTGGAGGAGGACCGCCCGGTCCTGGATGGTGCCGCCCCAGAGCCCCCCCTCGGTGAGCGTGAGGTTCACCGCGGGGCCGCGTACGCTGCGGGCGTCCCAGGCCGCGCTCGAACCGGCGGTGCCGATCGGCGTGTACTGGATCTCCCCCTGGCGCGTGAAGGAGGTGGGCGGCCCGGAGGGGAGCTCGGGCGGACGCATGGCGAGGAGCCGGCCCGGAGGGGTGGTCGAGCAGGCCGCGACGAGCAGGGAAGCGGCGGCAAGGAGCTTCGGATGCGGCTGCACGGGCACCTCCCACCGCCGGGGACCTTCACCCAGGATAACACCCGGCCAGGGAGCCGGCGGCCTCTGCGCCCCGCCCGGGCCGTCAACGGCTGTTCAGCACGCTGCGCAGGGTCTCGCGGATCGAGTAGCGCGGCGTCCACCCGGTGTCGCGGATGAAGCGCGAGCCGTCCACCGCGCACAGGTACTGGATGTAATCCACCTCGCCTGGCGGGTAGCTGGAGAGGCGCGCGTCGTAGAGCCGCTTCACCACCTGGCGGACGAGGAAATGGGGAAGGGGCAGGGGCTCGCGCCCCAGCTCCCGGAGCGCCGCCGAGAGCGGGACCTCCCCGGGGCCGGTCACGTTGTAGACGCCGCGCACGCCGGGGCGCAGGGCCAGCGCGATGGCCCGGCAGACGTCCTCCTCGTGGATCACCTGGATCATGGGATCGAAGCCCATCACGGTGATGGGGCGCTCGAGCCGCAGGTAGTTCGACGGGGCGTTGCGCACCGTGGGGCCGACGATGTTCACCGGCCGGAGGATGACGGTCTCGATCTCGGGGTGCTGCCACATGAAGGACTGCGCGTACATGTCGACCTCGATGAGGTCGCGGTACCCGGGCAGGCGGGCGGCGCCGAGCAGCGGCGTCTCCTCGGGGAGGAAGTTGGGGTTCCCCGGCGCCGGGCCGTAGACGTTGGCGCTGGAGAGCAGCACCACCTTCTTCACGCCGTGGCGCGCGGCGATGTCGAGGAGCTTCTGGGTCCCGGCCACGTTGAAGCTGTGGGCCTCGGCGGCCTCGTCGCGCGGGTCGTGCTTCAGCCCGAGGTGGGCGATGGCCTGGATGCCGCCGCGCCGGAACACGTCCTCCACGCGCGCCTTGCGGATGTCGAGCTGGTGGTGCTCGACGTCCTTGGGGCGGTCGCGAAGCGGCCGGCGGTCGAAGCCGACCACGTGGGTCTCGCCGTGGAGGATCCGGGTCAGCTTGCGCCCCAGGTTCCCGGCGATGCCGGTGATGGCCACGCTGGCGGGCATCGGGCTCACCAGAACACGTGCTCCCGCTCGGCGATCCCGCGCGCGAGCAGCCCCGCGATCGCGTCGCGCACCCGGGCCACCTTGCCCTCCAGCACCGCGTCCTCGTCCTCGGCACTCCCGGTGAAGTGCAGGGGCTCGCCGAACCAGATCCGGTAGCGCACCGGCATGGGGAGGGGCAGCCCGGTGAGGGTGACGGGGAAGTGCGGGAAGGAGAGGAGCTTCGCCAGCGGCTGGAGGTCGAAGATCGCCGGGGCCTGCTCCTCGGCGCCCACGACGCCCACCGGGACGATGGGGACGCCGTTCTCGAGCGCGAGGCGCATGAACCCGAGGCCGAATCCCTGGAGCTGGTAGCGCCTCGAGAAGGGCTTGTTCAGCCCCCGCGTCCCCTCCGGGAAGACCAGGAGCGCCTCGCCGGCCGAGAGCAGCCGCCGGCAGTTCTCCGGGGTGCCCACGATCTGGCCGCAGCGGGCGAAGAGGGTGGAGACGAAGGGGAGGGTGGGGACCCACTTGTCGACGAGGGCGCGGACGGCGCGCGGCGGGTCCTTGTCGACGAGGCAGGCGGCCTCGACCATGGTGGCGTCGAAGGGGAGCTGGCCGGAGTGGTTGCCGACGAGCAGCACCGGCCCCTCGTTGGGCACGTTCTCGAGGCCGAAGGCCTTCACCCGGAAGTACTTCCGGTAGAGCCAGAGCACGGGCGCGGCGGCGGCCTGGAGATAGTCGATGTCGAATCCGTAGGGATCGACCCCGTACTCGTTGCGGGGCGGGGTGAGCTTCTCCAGCCGTTCCCGGGTCCCGGGACCGCCCAGCTCCAGCGTCCAGCGCCGCAGCCGTTCCTGGATCTCCTCGCCGATGCCCGCCATCGGCTCGATCTATCACGCCGGAGGCGATTTCGACGACTGCTGCCCCGATGTCGGGGCGCCGGGGTCGGCGCGCACCGGCGCGCTCACCCGGAGCACCCAGAACAGGCGGGCCACCTGCCGCAGCACGTTGGGCACGCGCCGCAGGAGGCCGATGGAGGGGGCCCGCTTCTCGTGCAGCTCGATGGGGATCTCGACCACCCGCTTCCCCTCCAGCCCCGCGCGCAGGACCAGCTCGCTCGCGAAGACGTCCCGGTCCACCACGCAGCGGGAGGCCACCGGCGCGATGCGCTCCCGCGAGAAGGCCTTCACGCCATGTGTATCGGTGCCGCGGAAGCCGAGGGCGACGCGGAGGACGGTGTTGTGCACCCAGGTCGCCACGCGGCGGAACGCCGGCCGGCCGTCCACCGACCCGACGGCCCGCTTCGACCCCACCACCATGTCGGCCTCGCCGCGCGCCAGGATGGGCAGGGCCCGGTCGTAGAACCCGGGGTCGCACAGGTCGATCTCGTCGGCCACCACCCAGCGGCCGCGCGCCTCGAGGATGCCGCGCCGCAGCGCCAGCCCGTAGTTGGGCTCGGGGGAATGGAGGTGCCGGAGGCGCGGGTGGACGGAGGCGAGCTCCTCGAGGATGGCCACCGTGCGATCCCGCGAGCCGTTCTCGGTGAGGACCAGCTCGTAATCCCAGCCCCGATCGTCGAGCGCCGCCATGAGTTCCCGGCAGGCGGCCGCCACGATCTCCTCCTCGTCGTAGACGGGGATGACGATGCTCAGCTCGGGAGGGCCGGATGGCATGCGATCCGCGCCCCGTCACTGCTTCAGCAGGCGGGCCGCCTGCCGGCCGCCGAGAAGCGCGTCCTCCATGGAGGAGTACTCCCAGTTGCCCGAGCGACCGGCCACCAGGATGTCGCGCTCGCCGAGCCAGTTGCGGACGATCTCCCGCGCCTGTCCGTAGGCGCGATCGTGGATCACGTAGGCCTGGGGGATGGTGCGGACGTCGGCGAAGAGAACGTCGTCCGGGGACTCGATCATGCCGAGCGCGAGGAGCGCCTCGCGGGCGGACCGCTCGGCCTCCGCGGGCGGCACCGGCGCCCGGCCGGACAGCTCGACGTAGAAGCTCCGGAAGCCGGGCGGGGCGAGCGACGCGACCGCCGCCGAGGCGGAGCCCACGCGGTAGGGGCGGAGGTCCGGGCCGGGCAGGTAGACCCAGTGCCAGGGAGGCCCGCCCACGTCGCGGGCCGCCACGTTCACGTAGGTCACCGTCGCGCCCCGGAGCCTCCGGGAAGCCTCGCGCACGGACGGTGGGGCGCCGTCGACCAGGTTCACCATCTCGGGAAGCGGGATGCTGGAGATCACCGCGCGGTAGCGGACCTCCTCGCCGGTGGAGAGGAGCGCCACCTTGCGGAGCGGGTCGATCGAGATGGGACGGACGCCGCACTCGGGAGGGCGCGGAAGCCTGGCCACGAGGGCGCGGACGAAGGACTCGATGCCACCCTCCCGTGGATAGAGGAAGGTGGCGTTGTATCCCTCCGCGTCCCCCTCGAGCCCCATCGCCCCGCGGACGACCTGTTCCAGGGTGGGACGAGGCACGAAGCGCCCCATCCACTCGGCGGTGAGCTCGGTCGGCGGGACCGTCCAGAGCTTCTCGTTGTACGGGAACATGAAGTTCCGGGCGATGCCCGCACCGAGGTGGCGGAGGACGAACTCGGCGAAGTTTCGCGGAATCCGCTCCCGCAGCTCGGCGCCCCCCGCGCCCAGCTGGGCGTCGATGAAGCCGAGGACGTTCTCGGTGGCCACGGCGGGCGGGAGCCCGTGGGTGTTCACCTGGTAGGGGTAGCGGGTGAAGACCCCGTGCGACCAGATGGCCGCGCGCCGCTGGACGGTGAGCCAGCCTCCCGGGAGCACCTCGTGGGCCAGCGCCTGGACGTCCGGATCGCGCAGGTGGAGCCAGTGGCCGGTGGCGTCGAAGGTGAACCCGTCCCGGAGCTCGGTGCGACACAGGCCACCCGGGCGGGATTCGCGCTCCACCAGCCGGTAGCCCCCGCCCAGCGCCAGCGCCGCGGAGATCCCCGCGAGACCCGCGCCCAGGACGAGCACGTCGCTGTTTGGTGGCGCTTGGTTCACGGGCGGCGGTACGATTCCCATTCCTAGCTAGCATGCAGGTTGCCCTGGCGCCAGCGCGCGGGGTCCGAGGGTCCAGAGATGCGCATCACGTGTCCTCAGTGCCAGGCCGGTTACGACGTCGACCAGGAGAAGATCCCCGCCGGTGGCCTGCGCGTGCGGTGTCCGCAGTGCGAGCGCGTCTTCTCGGTCAAGGTCGCGCAGTCCACCTCGACCACCATGTCCGGGCAGCCACCGGTGGCGGGTCCGGTCCCGACCATGGTCGGCGCGCCGCGTCCTCCGGCGCCTGCCGGCACGACCATGGTGGGCATGGCCCCTCCGCCGGCCCCGGCGCCGTCCATCCAATCGAGCGACCCGGTCCCCCTCCCCGGGAACGTCCCCCCGCCGGCGCCGGAGCCGCTCCCGGTGCCCGAGCCGGCCCCGGAGGTCTTCACGAGCCCGACCGGAGCCATCCCGCTTCCCTCTCCGGCCGGAGGCGGGAGTGGCGCCCGCTGGCCGCCTCCGGAGGATCCGGACCTCTTCGCAGGCGAGGTCACGCCGGACGAGCCGGCCGCGGTCGACGAGCCGTTCGAGCGCATCGAGTCGCTCCCGCCGGACGGGCCCGACGTGATGGACAGCGTCTACGCCGGGGAACCGGCGGCCGAGGAGGCGAGCGCCGAGCCGGAGCCGGTCCCCGAGGCGCCGGACTTCCCGGTTCCGGAGGAGCTCGGCACGGGTGAGGAGCTGTCCGCCCCGGACGGCGGAGCGGCCCAGGAGCCGCCGGTCGCCGGGACGTCTCCCGAGCAGTTCTCCTTCGGCGAGGTCCCTCTCGACCACGGCGCCGCGCCGGACCCCTTCGCGGCGCTGGCGGCCCCGGTGGGCGCCGCGCCCGCCCCGCCCGACGAGGAGCTGGAGATGCTCTTCACTCCGGGTGGAGAGGGCGCACCCCCGGCCCCGCCGCCCCCCAGGACGGAGGCGGTCGGATACCGCATCCGCCGCCCGTCCGGTCGGGTCTTCGGGCCGTTCACCGAGCAGGCGATCGTGGAGATGCTCGGCAAGGGAGAGCTCAACGGAAACGAGGACGTCTCGGCCGGCGACGGGGAGGAGTGGATCGCCATCGGCGCGGCCGCACCCTTCGAGGAGTCGGTCAAGCGGATGAACGAGGCTCCCCTGGTGGCGGAGCCCCCGCCCTCGTCCGGCAAGGGGGTCGTGGCCGCGCCCTTCCAGCCGCGCATGCAGGGAGGCTTCCGCGAGAAGATGGCCGCCGCCGCGCCCGACGTCCCGGAAGCGGATGGTCGTGGTGGGTGCGATCGCCGGCGCCGTCCTCCTCGTCGCGGCGGTGGGCACGGCCGGCGCCTTCACCCGGCACGGCCCCTTCTTCTGGAAGGCATTCCGGTCCAGGAGCGACCCCGCGGTGGCGAAGCTGGCGGCCGAGGGGCGGCAGCTGCTGGGCCAGGACGCGCTGGCGTCGGACCAGAAGGCCCTGCAGCTGGCGCAGCAGGGGCTGGCGCTCCGGGCGGACGACCCGGAAGGCGCCCGGCTCCTCGCCAGCGCCGCCGCGGCGCTCTCCGCACGCGGCGTCGACGGTCAGGCCGCCCGGGCGAGGCAGCTCGCCGCCGCGCTTGCCGCCGAGAACCCGGACTCCGTCGCCGCGCAGGAGGCGCGGCTCGCCGTCGCGCTCGCCTCCGGCGAGAACCCGGCCCAGGCGGCGGCCGCGCTGGAGAAGGTCCTGCCCGCCCAGCCCGAGCCGGAGTCCCTTGCGCTGCTCGCCCGTGCCGCGCTGGCGCGGGGGGAGCTCGCCAGGGCCTCGTCGTTCCTCGACCGGCTCGAGGCCGCCTCTCCCGGATCGGTCCGCGCGGCGCGGCTGCGCGCCGCCGTCGCCGTCCGGAAGGGGGACGACAAGGCGGCCCGCGCCATCCTCGAGGGCGCCGTCGCCAAGGACCCGGGCAACGCCGCGGCGGCGCTGGACCTGGCCGCGGTGCTCGAGAAGTCCGGCGACCCCGCCGCGGAGCAGGCCCTCCGGGCGCTCCTCGAGAAGGATCGCCTGGAACGCCTCGGGCCCGCGGAGCGCGCCCGGGCGCGCATCCTGCTCGCCGGCGCGCTGGCCAGGCGCGGCGATCCCGAGGCCGCCGAGGCCGAGCTCGCGCAGGCCGCCCAGGACTGGGCCGGCGCCACCGAGGCGCGCGTGGCGCTCGGACGCGCGCTCCTGCGCCGCGGTGAGCCCGCCAAGGCCGCCGCCGCGCTCGAGGCCTTGCCCGCCGACGCCAGGACGGCGGCGGCGTCCGCGCTGCTCACGCGGGCCCAGCTCGCCGCCGGGAAGCCGGCCGAGGCGGCGAGCACGCTCGATGCGGCCCTGGCCCGATCGCCGGAGGACCCGGACCTGCTCCTCGTGAAGGGGACGATGGATCAGCGGGCCGGGAAGTACGCCGACGCCCGGAAGGCCTTCACGAGCGCGGCGGCCAAGGCCCCGGCCGGCTGGCAGGCTCCGCTCGCGCTGGCCCGGCTCGCCGTCGCCGAGGGAAACCTCGAGGCCGCCGAGGCGCAGGTCAAGATCGCTGCGGAGAAGGGGCCGGCGGAGGCCGAGGTGCTCGCCGCCCAGGGTGCGCTGGCGTTCGTGCGCGGTGACAGCGCCGGGGCCGAGGCGGCGTACGCGAAGGCTCTCGCCACGGACCCGCGCTGCGCCCCGGCGCTGGCCGGCTCGGCCCGGCTGGCGCTGGCCCGCGGTGACGTGCCGGAGGCGCGGTCGCTCGCCGAGCGGGCGGTGGCGGTCGACCCCGGATCCGCCGAGGCGCAGCTGCTCCTCGGGTGGTCGCTCTGGCGCGCCGGCGAGCCGGAGCCGGCACGCAAGGCGCTCGAGGCCGCCCTGGCCCTCGACCCACGGGGAGTGCTCGTCCGCGTCCGGCTCGGCGCCCTGCTCCTCGAGCAGAAGCAGACCGACGAGGCGATGAAGATGCTCGACCACGCCACCAACCTCGACGCCAGCGTGGCCGAGGCGCAGTTCTGGCTGGGAAAGGCACTGCTCGCCAGGGGCGAGACCTCGACGGCCCTGGACCGCCTGCGCCGGGCCACCCAGCTCGCCCCGGGGGAGCCGGCCTACCAGATCCAGCTCGGAGAGGCCCTCGAGAAGTCCTCCCAGGTCCCGGATGCGATCACGGCCTACAAGGCCGCCATCGCCGCCGCGCCCCGGTCTCCGGAGGGATACGAGCACCTGGGAAGGCTCCTGGCGCTGCACGGCGACTGCAAGCAAGCCGTTCCCCAGTTCCAGAAGGCGCTGGAGGTCGCGCCGCGCGGGGAGTCGGCGCGCATCGACCTGGCCGGCTGCCAGGTCAGGATGGGGCGCAGCGCGGAGGCGGTGGCGAACTACCAGAAGGCGCTCAAGGCCGACCCGTCGCGCGTCGACGTCTACTACCTCATTGCACGGGCCGTGAACGAAGCGCAGGGCCTCAAGGCGGCGGTGCCCTGGTACGAGAAGGCGGCGACGGCGGAGCCCGGCAACCCCATGCCGCACCTCTACCTCGGCTACTGGCACAAGGAGCGCGGGCAGAAGGCCCAGGCCATCCAGGCATTCAAGAAGTACCTGGCCGAGCGTCCCGACGCGGACGACAAGAAGGACGTCGAGATGGAGATCGAGGACCTGGGCGGGAAGTGAGGAGGCGACGCCGGCGGGCCCGCGTGGGCTCCGCCGGCGCGCCCGCGCGGCCCGCTATCCGTTCGGACCGTTGTGGCAGTCGTAGCAGCCCACCTTCGTGCCCGCGGTGAGCGTCCTCCCGGCGAGGGTCCGCGTGGAGAACATCTTGGACAGGACCGTGCCCCGGTAATCGACTCCGTGGCAGGCCTGGCAGGCCGCGAGGTTCGTCGTGAACTGGTCCTCGTGGTGGGCCTCCACCCATGCCGCACCGACGGGGTGCATCCCGTGCGGTCCGCCCAGCCCGGGCGTGGGAGCGGCCCGGTGGCAGGCGCTGCACTCGCCGATGGTTCCGGAGTGGCCCTGCAGCTGCGTGGCGATCACGTTGTCGTTCGTGTTGCCCGACCAGATGGCGTGCGTCGAGCCGTGGCAGGCCTCGCAGGCGAGCCCGCCGTGCCCCTTGCTCTTGCGGTAGAGCTTGTTGGGCTGCTCGGCGAAGCGCTTGTTGGTGGCCAGGATGGGGGAGGCGGCGCCGTCACCCTTCCGGAAGGCCTCGTTGAAGCGCAGCCCGTCGGCGGCCAGCGGCGGACCGTTCGCGATCGAGGTCTTCGACACCGCGTCGCCGGCGTGGCAGCTCTGGCACCGGGGGAGATCCTGCCAGGGGCGCCGTGCGCCGCCGTCGTTGGTGCCGTCGATGCTCCCGCCCGCGAGCAGCGGGTACTGGCCGCCGACCGCCGCCATGTTGCCGTGGCAGTTCTGGCAGTCGACCGAGGTCGTCATCGCGCCGCGGAGGCACTGCGTGGCCGCGCCCGGGTGGCACTGGTAGCAGGACTGGGTGGCGGCCGCGGGAACGGTGCCTCCCACCGGCACGGACGAGTCGGAGAGCCCGGTCATCTTGTCGGCGTGGAAGGCGTGCATGACGGCGGACATGTTCCGGTGCCCGGACTGCGAGGGCGACGGGCCGCTGCCGGTGAGGTCGAGGGCCGGGGAGTAGTGGCAGCTCGCGCAGAGGACCGGCGCCTGGAGGTTCGTTCCCTTCCTCGCGTTGTGGAGGATGAGGACGTTGCGCCGGGACTGGGCTTCCAGGTCGGGGTCCGTCGACCACGTCAGGGATCCGGCAGGGGCGGCGACCTTCCCGGTGGCGTGGCAGTTCTGGCAGGAGGTCTCCTCCGAGACCGGGAGGACCACGTCGGACGAGGCGAGCAGCTTGCCGGCGTTGTCGAAGGCGGAGAAGCGCATCAGCGGGTAGCGGTTCACCTTGCCGGCGTCGTCGACCGGGAAGATGGGAATGCCCGGGGCGACGAAGAGACCCATCCCCGGGTCCCACGAGAGCGTCGTGCCGGCGGCCGACGGGGCGTCCTTCGGCATCCACATGCCCTGGAGCCCCTGGCCCGGCGAGAGGGCCATGCCGTAGAGCGCGAGAGCGTGCGTCCAGAAGTCGCTCTTCCCGAGGCTCGTCGAGTTGATCGAACCGGTCGAGTCGGCGATCGCCGAGTACCGGACGGCGACCTGGGACTGGTCGAGGAGGACCGGCTTCCCGGTGCTCTGCAGCGCCACCACCTGCGCGTCCACGACGTTGTACGGGGGCAGGATGGAGAAGACGGCGAAGCTCTTGTCGACGCAGTGCATGCCGAGGTCGTTGTTCGCGAAGACCTTGAAGGCCGCGGCCGTCGGGGGGGTGGTGGGGGGCACGTAGGTGCAGGACCGCGACAGGACCGGCGTCCCCGTGCAGCCGGAGGGGGTCGCCGTGAGCACCGCCCGCGCCTGTGTCCCATCCGGCTGGCAGGCGCTCCATTCACCGTAGGTGTATGAGCAGGCGACCTGCGCGGGCGAGAGCGACCAGTCGACGGTGACCGTGGCCTTGCGCTTCACGGTCACGGACTGGGTCGCGGTGACGTAACCGCTCCGGGTCGCCGTGGTCGTGTAGGTGCCGGGTAGGAGCTGGAAGGTGTACTTCCCGTCGGCCGCGGTCGTCGCCGAGCGCCCCCCGGCCGCCACGACCACCCCGGCGATCGGTGCGCCCGACGCCGCATCCCTGGCCGTCCCGCTCATCCAGCCCCCGTTCCGGTCCAGATTGGCCGCACTGGCTTCCGCGGTCGCCGGATCCATGGGAGCGGCCTCCGACGGGTCCTCCCCCGAGCCTCCACAGGCGGTGGCGAGGAATCCCATCGTGACAATGGCTACGATGCTTCGTCCGGTCATCCGTGCGCTCCTTTGGCTCGTGGCCGGGCCTGTGCTCGCACCCGACATGCGAGGGGTTGGAACCCGGAAGGGGCGACAAGGGTGCGGCCTTTTGTCACATATTCATGTGACAAATGAATCGACCAACGATTGCCGAGGCTTTGCTCCTATGGGGTGATGTCGGTGGAGGTGTGCTGAATTCACTTCAGGTGAACCACGCGCTCCGTCGGCCTCCGCCGCCGCCCCGGCGATTCTCGCGAGCGCGGTGAAGTGCCCCGGTGTAGACCTCGCATCCAAACGGAGGGTTCATGAGTCCCATCGGCTTCCTCGCAGCCGTCGTCCTCGCCCAGGCCGCGCCGGCGGCGCAGCCCACGTCGCAGCCCGCGGCGCAGCCCGCCTCGCCGGCAGCCGCGCAGCCGGCGGCGCAGCGGAAGGTGCTGACGCTCCGGGAGGCGCTGGACGCGGCGCGGTCCCGAAATTTGGAGATCCAGCAGCTGGACGCCCGGGTGCAGGCGGCGCGGCAGCTCACCTGGAAGGCCTGGTCGAGCTACCTCCCGCAGATCAACGCGGGGGTGCAGCTGGCCCGGAACCAGTACGAGGTGTCCTTCGCGCTGCCGTCCGGGTACTGGGTCCGGGACATGGGCAGCCAGCAGGGCCCGGCCGGGGGCGGCGACGTGCCGGGTGAGCCGACCAACCTCACGGTGTACCCGAGCAGCGTGACCGAGGCGGTCGTGCAGCCGATGGTGCAGACCAACGGGCAGGTGAAGCTGACCCAGGCGCTGGTGGCGCCGCAGGCCATGGTGCTCATCTCGAACGCCTACAAGGCCGAGAAGACCATCGACTACAACATCCAGCAGGCGCGCCGGGACATCCTCTTCGCGGTGGCCCAGCTCTACTACGGGGTGGCGAGCCTCCAGGAGCTCACGGTGGTGCAGGAGCGGCAGGTGGTGCTCACCAAGGAGCGGGAGCGGGACTCCCGCGTCCGCTTCGAGGCGGGGACCGGGACCAAGGTGGGGCTGCTGCGCGCCGAGATCGACCGGGCCCAGGCGGAGGAGGACTTGAAGAGGGCCCAGATCGACTTCCAGCGGGCCCGGCTGGCGCTGGCGACGGCGCTCGACCGGCCCGACGACTTCGACATCGTGCTGCCCGAGTCGCCGCCGCAGCCGAAGGGGGAGAACCTGGAGCAGCAGGCGCTCGACCTGCGCCCGGACGTGAAGGCGGCGGCGGAGAACCTCGACCTGGCCTACGGGGAGCGGACCCGGCTCTACATGCAGTACCTGCCGAGCATCGGGGCCTTCGGGGCGTACAACTACGCGAGCACGAGCACCTTCAACCCCAACGCCTTCTCCTGGCAGGTGGGGCTGGGGCTGACCTGGACCATCCTCGACGGCGGGCTGCGCGAGGCCTCCATCCGCGAGCAGTCGGCCAAGATCGCCGAGGCCGACGCGCTGAAGCGCCAGGTCGACCTCCGCGCGGTGACGCGGGTGAAGGAGGCGCAGCTCGACCTGCAGGGCGCCGTCGCCAACCGGGCCAAGGCCCGGGAGCGGACCGGCCTCGCCCAGGAGAACGCGCGCCTCGTCGACGTGGCCTACAAGGCCGGCGCCGCCACCTACCTCGAATCCACCGACTCCGTGCAGACCCTCCGCCAGGCCGAGGTCGGCCTCGTCGCCGAGTCCCTCAACGTCGACCTCGCCACCCTCAAGCTCCTCAACGCCGTCGGCGCCTTCGAGGAAGTGAACAACTGACCGCGCCGGCCCAGGGGCACTGCTACGGCAGCGTCAGCGGCCCTTCGCCCTCGACCCGGTTCCCGCCGGCCTCGAGGGCCCGGCGCAGCGCCGCCTCGGCGAGCGCGAGCACCTCGTTCTCGGTGCGCGTCGTCGTGTAGGACCCGATGGCGTCGATGCCGACGACGCCCACGCTCACCGTGAGCATGAGCTCCTGTCCGCGCACCGAGATGTGGCCGCGCTCGACCGCCTTGCGGATGCGCTCTCCGAGAGCCCGCCCGGCCGAGAGCGGTGTCTCCCGCGCCACCACGCCGAACTGCTCGCCCGAGATCCGCGCCAGGATGTCCTCGCGCCGCACGGCGGACTTCACCAGCCGGGAGACGAGCCCGAGCGCCTCGTCTCCGGCGGCGCGCCCGTGCATCTCGTTCACCCGGCGGAACCCGTCCACGTCCACGAGGAGCAGCGACATCGGGCGGGTGTATCGCGACGAGGTGACGAGCTCGGCGGAGAGCCGGTCGTCGAAGTGACGCCGGTTGAAGAGGCCGGTCTCCGGGTCGAGGAGCGCCCCCTCGGCCAGCCTGCGCTGGTAGCCGATCTCCAGGTCGTCGCAGAGGCAGTACTTGAGCGCCGTGTGCATGCCCATCTGGACGCGCTGGCCGTCCTGGAGCTCGCAGTCGGCGACGCGGATCCCCTCCACGAAGATGCCGTTCGTGCTGCCCATGTCGCGCAGCCGCGCCCCCGCGGCGCTGGCGACGATTCCGGCGTGGCGCCGGGAGACCCCGGTGTCGCGCAGCCGGATCTCGCAGGTGGGGTCGCGGCCGAGGACGAACTCCCGCTCCGGGTCGAGCGGGAAGATCTCTCCGAGCTGGGGTCCGGAGAGGACGAGGAGGTAGGGGCGGCGCTCCGAGGCAGGACGGGCCGGGGCGAGGCTCCACGATTCGGTGCCATCCGGGGAACGCCCATCGGTCGTGGACATCTCGTGACCCTATCAGTCCGCGTCCGGCCGCGGGGCAGTCCCGCGAGGGGCATGGACCGGGACGGCCCATCCGGAACTCGACGTTGCGGCCGCCATCCGCCGGCCGCATGATCCACGTGACTCCATGCCACGCACCCAGGCGCTCCGCATCGTCAGCTACAACGTCCGCTACTTCGGCCATGCCCTGAAGGGGCTCGCCAGCACGAGGGGGCCGGAGCACCGCATCGCCCGGGCGCTCGCGTCGCTGACGCCCCCGGCGGACGTGGTCTGCCTGCAGGAGATCGAGACCATCTCGCTTCGCTCCCGGCTCGCCCGTGGCCGCGCCTCCCGCGGGGAGACCCAGCTGGGGTCGTTCATGGCCGCCCTGGAGAAGGCCTTCGCCGACCTGGACCTGCCGTTCCCCTACGACGGCTTCTACTTCCAGGCCCACGCCAACAGCATCCGCCGGGTCAACATCACCACCCACGGTCTCGCCATCCTGGTGAACACCCGGCGGCTGCGCGTCGAGTCGCACAACGTCGAATCGCCTCACCACATCACCCACCACCACGTGGAGCGCTTCCGCGACCGGAAGCAGGCGCGCATCTGCGCGCACATCCACGTGGCCGACCCCTCCGGGCGCCGGCTGCACGTCTTCAACACCCATATCTCCCTCCCCACGCCCTTCGCCCGCGGCTTCTGGACCCATGCGGCGCGCATGGGCTGGGGAGTGAACCAGCTCCACGAGGCTCGCACGCTCGCCGCGTTCGTGGAACGCCACGCCGAGGGCGAGCCGTTCGTGGTCTGCGGGGACTTCAACTCCGCGCCGGGCTCCCCGGTCTTCCGCTTCCTGACGGAGGAGGCCGGATTCCGCAGCGCCCAGCAGGAGCTGGGGGTCATCGAGGTCGACAACGCCAAGGCCTGGCCCACGGCCGGGTTCATGCGCATGCGCATGCACCTCGACCACCTCTTCTTCGGCAACGGCGTCCGGTTCCTCGACCTGGACGGCTCCTGTCCCTTCGGCGACCGGAAGAGCCCCTTCGCCGGGCTCTCCGACCACGTGCCCCTCGTCGGGCGCCTGCGTTGCGACGCGCACCGGGCCTGACCTGTGCTCTACTGTCGCGCCATGCAGCTTCCCGAACAGGCCGTCCGGGCGCTCGAGGTGGTCCGCCGCGACGGGCGTGGCGTTCGCTTCGAGATCAAGAAGGCCTGCGAGCAGGAGCGCTGGCGGCTCAAGGTCTGCTACGTCGCCGCCGGCGGCGGCGAGGTCCAGGTCGGCCTGCTCTGGTCCGACGACCAGGCCGGGCTCGAGGCGCTCAAGCGAAAGCTGGAGGAGGAGAGCGGATGAGGAACGGAAGACTCTGGACGGTGGCCGCGGCGGTCCTGCTCGTCGCGTCGGGCTGCAAGAACTTCACCGCGGGAGGCGCAGGTCCGGCCTACGTCCGCGACACGATGCGCGAGTACCGCTTCCCGAAGGCCTGCGAGGCGCTCTGGGTCGACGCGCTCAAGGTCATCGCCGCGCAGGGGTTCGGGCTCGTGGGGGGCGACCGCGCGCTGGCGGGCCAGGAGAAGCAGGGCGTCATCACCAACTTCCTCAACCGGGGCCACGCCACCACGAGGGACGACGACGGCGTCTTCGAGGCGGAGAGCGACGCCAACGGCCAGGGCTTCCGCTACCTCGTCAAGGGCAAGCCGGCCGGGCCGGACGGGTGCTTCGTCCAGTTCTACGGGATCCAGGACGACCGGGCGAACTCCACCGAGCACCGCCACCGGGACTACGACCAGGAGCTCCTGCTCCTCGCGCGGATCGACCCGGCCGCCGCGGCGCGCATCCTCGAGGCGGCCGACAAGGCGAGGTGATCGTCCGCCGTCGGACGGAGGGCGGGTCTCCCCGCCCTCCCGTCCCGCCTGGCTAGAACACGTAGCCGACGTTGGCGGTGATGTTCACGCCGGAGAGCTTCATCGCTCCCCAGTCGAAGGTCTGCTCGGTGACGTACATGTAGCGGGCCTCGGCACCGAGCAGGATCGGTCCGAGGATGAAGTCCACGCCCGCGCCGCCGACGACGAGGAACGAGAACTTGGTGCCCGAGAGCGCCCTGGCCTCCCACGGTGGCGTTCGCGAAGTTCGCCAGGCCGCCGATGCCGAGCTCGAGGTAGGGCTGGATGAAGAAGATGGGCAGCCGGAGCTGTCCCACCGCGTAGAGCGGGACGGCGTTCGCGCTCACCTTGTTCCCGGCCGAATCGGTCGCGGTCGACCACATGTAGCCGCCGGCGATCTGTGCCCCGATGATGCCCATGGTGGCGCCGTAGGCGAGCTCGATGTCGCCCGAGGCGGGGAACTTGCCGGCCGAGATGGACGAGAGGGAGTCGTTGATCGCTCCGTATCCGTCGCTGGCGGTCGGCACCCAGACGCCACCCTTCAGGGCGAGGTAGGTCTCGGCGGCGTGGGTGGAGGCGGGGGCGGCGACGACGACGAGAGCGGCGAGCGCGGCGAGGATCGAGCGGCGGATGGTGGTCATGGGCTTTCCTTTCCCGAGAGGGACAGGAGGAGCCTAGACAGGATCCGGCCCGGGCGCCAGTTCGCGACCGGCGGCCGGGGAGGGGGCCTCGTATCGCACCACCAGTGCGGTCGCGGCGGTGATGGCCACCGCCCGGAAGAAGACGCCCAGGACGGGCACGGCGAGCACCGCCACCGATGCCACGCCGAAGCCGGCCGACTCCCAGCCGTGACGTTCCGTGAATGCCGCCTGGTGGCGCCACGGGCGGGCCAGCCAGCCCACGAATCGCCCCACCAGCCCGAGGGGGCGCAGCCACCGGGACCGGGTACCCAGGTGGCGCATCGCCCGCTCGAACCACGGAGGCTCACCGGGCCCGAGCCGCCCGGGCTGCAGCTCGACGGGGATCTCCAGCGCGTCGAGGACCACCCAGTACCAGGCCCAGGCCGCGCCCAGCGAGAGCGTGATCCAGTGGCCGACGCCCGGGAGCAGCTCCACGACGAGGAAGACCGGGGTGAGACCGATGGCCACGACCGCGCCCTGGCGCACCGCCTTGGCCGTCTCCCGGACGAGCAGGCGGGCGTAGCTCTCCCCGGGCCTTTCCTCCTCCCCGGCGGAGCCTCCCACCGCCCGCCGCGCCTCCTTCCCGAGCCGGGTCCAGAGCGGCCAGAGCACGGTGGGGGGCATGGAGGAAAGGGCGACGAAGGAGGCGAAGGCGAGCTCGAAGAAGCGCCCCTCCCGTCGCCAGGCGACGAGCGCCGCCAGCGCCGCCGATCCGAGGAAGGTGAGGGTGGTGGGGAGGAGCGCCGAGCGCAGCAGCGCCCGGTCGGTGGTCACCAGCGCCGCCGCGCGCGCCACCTGGAGGAGCCCCCAGCGGACGCGCTCCTGCGCAGACGCCCCCGGCCCCTCGCCGGACGCGGCGAGGGACTGGAGGCGTCGGTCCAGCGGTCGATCGACCGCTTCGTCGCTACTTGGCGGCGGCGAGGGCGGCGTCGTAGTTCGGCTCCTGCCCGATCTCCGGGACGAGCTCGGTGTGGACCACCTTGTCGTTCGCGTCGAGCACCACCACGGCGCGCGCGGTGCAGCCCGCGAGCGGGCCGTCCTCGAGGAGGACGCCGTAGGTCTTGGCGAACGACTTGCCGCGGATCATCGAGAGGCTCACCACGTTCTGGAGCCCCTCGGTGGTGCAGAAGCGCTTCATGGCGAAGGGCAGGTCGGCCGAGATGACCAGGACCACGGTGTTGGGGAGCTTTCCACCCGTCTCGTTGAACTTGCGCGTGGAGGTGGCGCAGGTCGGCGTGTCGAGGCTGGGGACGATGTTCAGGATCTTGGTCTTGCCCTTGAAATCGGCCAGGCCCACGTCCTTCAGGTCGACGCCGGTGAGCTTGAAGTCGGGAGCCTGCGCGCCCTTCTGGGGAAGTTCGCCGTTCGTGTGGATGGGGTTGCCCTTCAGCGTGACGGTGGCCATCGATGAGTGTCCTTTCGGGTGGGGTCGAGCCCGTACTCTAAGGCGGGGTGGCCGTCGGCGCCTGCTCCCGCGCGGGTCGAGGGGCCTCGGCGGGGGCCTCCTGCCGGACCTCCTGCGCGAGGAAGTAGTTGAGGCCCGTCCGGATGATGGCGATGGCCGCCAGCTTGCCGATCTGGTCCCAGGAGGGCGCGATCGCCGTGGAGAGGATGTCGGCCGCCAGCTGGAACTCGAGGGCCAGCGAGAGGTACCGGGCCAGCGTGAGGCGGACCAGGACGAACCGCCCCTCCGGGGCCGCAACCCGGGACGACAGGAGCTCGCCGATTCCCCGGACCGCCCCGGCGGCGATGACCAAGGCTCCCACCGCCTCCAGGAAGAGCCGCAGCCACTGCACGCCCGCGAAGACCAGGTGCTCGACCGACTCGATGCCGACGCCGCCCGGAACGGTCACGCCATCGCTCCGCCGCCGCCGACGAGGAATCCATTCGGGTCGAGGCCGAGGCGGCGCACCGCCTCCGACCAGCGATCGGGCACCGGGACGGTGGTCACGAGCTCCTCGTCGAACCCGAGCGGGACCCAGGATCCCTGCGAGATCTCCTCCTCGAGCTGCATGGGCGCCCAGCCGGCGTAGCCGACGAAGAGCTGGACCGGCCCCGGGCCGTCGTTGCTCAGGATCGCCTCCAGCACCGGGCGGGAGCTCCCCAGGACGAGGTTTCGCCCGACGCGGATGGCGTCGTCCTCCTCGGTCGCGCCGCCGCTCCCGCGCCGGTAGAGGACCCAGACCTGCTCCGGGGACACCGGCCCCCCCACCAGCACCGGCCGCTGCCCGTGCTCGGACGCGCGGGCGAGCCCCCCGAGCCGCTCGTCGACCGAGGCGAGCATCTCCGCCGCCGAGATGGGCGCGGCCCGGTTCACCACGAACCCCATCGAGCCCGCCTTCCGGTGGCCGGTCATGAGGACGAGTGATCCCACGAAGTTCGGGTCGCGCAGCCCGGGCGCCGCGACCAGGAACCCGGGCGCCAGGTGGGAGGCCGATCGCTCGCTTGCCATCCCATGTACCTGCGCCGTGCGGCCAGCCAGCGCAAGGGGTCGTCCCCCGAAGGGCCCCACCTCTTGCAACCCCCCGTCGTTCACGCGCTTTTTGGCGGCGACGCTTCGGCGAGTAGCCCTTGACGGGTACAGACGTCGCTGGTACCAACGTCGTCCCGCCGGAAAGCCCTCCCGGCGTCCCTCCACCGACGTACGAGGAACGGAAGCCCATGTACAAGATCGTCCGCCACCAGGCCTTCTCTCCCACGACCTTCCTCTGGGAGGTCGAGGCCCCCGACGTCGCCAAGTCGGCCCAGGCCGGCCACTTCGTGATGCTGCGCCTGCACGAGGGCGCCGAGCGCATCCCGCTCACCGTCGCCGACTACGACCGCGAGGCCGGGACGATCACCATGGTGATCCAGGCGCTGGGCAAGACCACGAAGGAGATGATGGAGAACTACGGTGAGGGCGACACCTTCACCGACTTCGTCGGGCCGCTCGGGATGCCCCAGCACATCGAGGCGGGCAAGCACGTCGTCTTCGTCGGCGGCGGCCTGGGCGTGGCGCCGGTCTACCCCCAGCTGCGCGCCTTCAAGGAGGCCGGCTGCCGCACCACCAGCATCATCGGCTTCCGCAACAAGGACCTGGTCTTCTGGGAGGACAAGTTCAAGAAGTACTCCGACGACCTCATCGTCTGCACCGACGACGGCAGCTACGGCAAGCCGGGCTTCGTCACGGTGGCCCTGAAGGAGATCCTCGAGAAGGAGAAGCCGGACATGGTGGTGGCCATCGGGCCGCTCCCCATGATGTACGGCTGCGTCGAGACCTCCCGCCCGTTCGCCGTGAAGACCATGGTGTCGCTGAACGCCATCATGGTGGACGGCACCGGCATGTGCGGCTCCTGCCGCGTCACCGTCGACGGCCAGGTGAAGTTCGCCTGCGTCGAGGGCCCCGACTTCGACGGGCACAAGGTGGACTTCAAGGAGCTCCTCGCCCGCCAGAAGCGCTTCAAGGGCCAGGAGGAGCAGGCCAACCTCGACTACGCCCACGTCTGCAACCTCGAGAAGCAGCTCTTCGACGAGGAGAAGCGCAACTACAAGAAGATCAAGGAGCTCGAGCCGCACCAGGTCCACATGCCGGAGCGCGACGCGCAGGAGCGCGCCCGCAACTTCAAGGAAGTGAACCTGGGCTTCTCGCTCCAGGACGCCCTGCGGGAGGCCGAGCGCTGCATCCAGTGCGCGAAGCCCACCTGCATCGCCGGCTGCCCGGTGCAGATCGACATCCCGCGCTTCATCCGGCACCTCATCGTGCGCGACCTCGACGGCGCCCTCGCCGCCATCTACGACGCCAACATGTTCCCGTCGATCTGCGGTCGCGTCTGCCCGCAGGAGTCGCAGTGCGAGGCCCAGTGCATCATCAACAAGAAGGTCGAGTCGGTGGGCATCGGCCGCCTCGAGCGCTTCGTCGGTGACAACGCCAAGCCGCCTCCGGCCGTTCCGCCGGTCTTCGCGAAGAAGCTCGGCCGCGTCGCCGTGGTGGGCTCCGGCCCGGCCGGCCTGGCCGCCGCCGCCGACCTGGTTCGCTACGGCGCCGACGTGACCGTCTACGAGGCCCTGCACGTCGTCGGCGGGGTGCTCCGCTACGGCATCCCCTCCTTCCGCCTGCCCCGCGACATCATCGACCGCGAGGTGAATCGCCTGAAGGACATGGGCGTGAAGCTCGAGACCAACAAGGTCGTGGGCAAGACCTTCACGGTCGACCAGCTCATGAAGGAGAAGGGCTACGACTCCG
This sequence comes from uncultured delta proteobacterium, assembly GCA_963818535.1. GTDB lineage: Bacteria > Myxococcota > Myxococcia > Myxococcales > Anaeromyxobacteraceae > CAIOAK01. Next base: position 869,279 of record CAWFSM010000001.1, read on the forward strand.
TGTTCCTCGGCGTCGGCGCGGGCGCGCCCACCTTCCTGGGGATCCCGGGCGAGTTCGCCGGCCAGGTGTACTCGGCCAACGAGTTCCTCACCCGCGTGAACCTCATGGGCGGCGACAAGTTCCCCTACCTCGACACCCCGGTGAACGTCGGGCAGAGCGTGGTGGTCATCGGCGCCGGCAACACCGCCATGGACTGCCTGCGCGTCTCGAAGCGCATCGGCGCGGCCACCGTCCGCTGCGTCTACCGCCGCACCGAGGCCGAGGCCCCGGCCCGCATCGAGGAGCTGCGCCACGCCAAGGAGGAGGGGATCGACTTCTTCTTCCTCCACGCTCCGGTGGAGATCTACACCGACGCCGAAGGCAACGTCCGCGGCATGAAGGTCGAGGAGATGGAGCTCGGCGATCCCGACGAGAAGGGGCGCCGCAAGCCCGTCCCCACCGGCCGGTTCAAGGACCTGGCCTGCGACACGGTCATCTACGCGCTCGGCACCAAGGCGAACCCCATCATCACCCAGGCCACTCCTGGCCTCGGCCTGAACAAGTGGGGCAACGTGGTGGCCGACGACAAGGCCCAGGCCACGACGCTCCCCGGCGTCTTCGCCGGTGGTGACATCGTCACCGGTGGCGCCACGGTCATCCTGGCCATGGGCGCGGGCCGCCGCGCCGCCAAGGGCATCGCCACCTGGCTCGCCGGCGGCAAGGCGAAGTGGCCGGTCACCGAGGCCGACCTCGACGCATTCGTCCCCATGACGCCGGTCGCCGCGGGCGCTCCGGCCGACACCTCGAGCGCGAAGGGAGCCGCCAGCGTGGACTCTGCCGGGAAGGTCTGTCCGAAGTGCCGCCAGCCCATCGAGGGCGACGAGGAGTACATCTGCTGCGCCAACTCCAAGCTCCAGTGGCGCTGTGAGGCCTGCGCCAAGGTGAGCGAGGGCTTCGCCTTCCCGTACGGCCAGTGCCCGGCCTGCGGCGGCAAGCTGGCGCCGCTGGGCGACCGCTCCATCGCCGACGCCAAGGCCCTCGAGGCGGTCCGCACCGCCTTCGAGATCGAGCTGGGAGGCATGGCCTTCTACAAGCGGGCCGCCGCCGAGTCGAAGGACCCTGGGCTCCGGACCCTCTTCGGCAAGTTCGCCGAGATGGAGCAGGAGCACATGGCCACCCTCTCCAGCCGCTACCACGTGAACGTGGCCGAGGCCTCCGAGGGCTTCAAGACCGAGCGCGCCGCCGTCTACGCGGGCATCCCCAACGACCCGCAGGACCCGGCCAACCTCTTCCGCATCGCCATCGCGTTCGAGCAGCGGGCGGTGAAGTACTTCTCGGAGAAGGGCGCCGCGTGCGCCCCGGGCTCGATGGAGCAGCAGCTCTACAAGGAGCTGGCCGCCGAGGAGCGGGAGCACGTGGACATCCTCACCACCGAGTACAACCGCTTCAAGGCGGGCAAGCCGGGGATGCTGTAGCCGCCCCCCGGGCCGGGTCGATGCTCCCCCGCGTGGTCCTCTTCGACCTCGACGGGACGCTCATCGACTCGGTCCCGCTCATCGTGTCGTCGATGCGGTACGCCTTCGCCGGCCACCCCAACGCTCCCGGGGTGGCCGAGTGGGTGGCGCTCATCGGCACGCCGCTCGACGCCATGATCCGGCGCTGGGCGGGGGACGAGGCGGACGTCCAGCGCGTGAAGGACCGCTACAAGGAGCACCAGTGGGCGAACCACGACGCCATGGTGCGCGCCTTCCCGGGAGTCCCGGCGATGCTCGACGCCCTCACCGGGCGGGGCGTGCGCATGGCCGTCGTCACGTCCAAGCTCGAGCCCTCGGCGCGCCGCTCCCTCGACTTCCTCGGGCTGTCGGACCATTTCGAGTTCCTCGTCGGGCTCGAGTCGACCGAGCGCCACAAGCCCGACCCGGCCCCCGTGCTCCACGCGGTGGAGCGGCTCGGCGCCCGGACCGAGGACGCGGCGTTCGTCGGCGACTCCCCCCACGACGTCGTGGCGGGCAACGCGGCCGGGGTGGCGACGGTGGCCACGCTCTGGGGGCCGTTCAGCCGGGAAGTGCTGGCCGTGGCTCGCCCGAGGGCCTGGGCGGCCTCCCCGGAGGAGCTCCTTCCCGTGCTGGAAGGGCTCGGGACTCCGGGCGCTTGACCCCGAAACGCCCCCTCCGGCGCTGGCGATCGGCCCGGACGTGGTTAAAATCACAGCATGGCAAACGCATTCGAGAATTCTCAGGTCCTGGTCCGCGGCGCCGCAGACGTCGAGCGCCGCTTCATGGCTTCCGTCTACCGCTGGATGACGCTCGGCCTCCTCGTCACGTCGGGGGTCGCCTTCTACGTGGCGACTTCGCCCGCGGCGCTGCAGACGATCTTCGGAAACAAGATGATCTTCTGGGGGCTCATCATCGCCCAGTTCGGCCTGGTCATCGCGCTGTCGGCCGCCGTGAACAAGCTCTCGGCCGGGACGGCCGGGGCGCTCTTCCTCCTCTACTCGGCGCTCACCGGGGCCACGCTGTCCGTGGTTCTCATCGCCTACACGGGAGCGTCGGTGGCCGGCGCCTTCGCCGCGACGGCGGGCACGTTCCTCGCCATGTCCTTCTACGCCACGGTGACCAAGCGGGACCTCAGCAGCTGGTCCACGTTCCTCTTCATGGGGCTCATCGGCATCGTCATCGCGAGCATCGTGAACATCTTCACGAAGAGCGGGATGGTCTCCTGGGTGATCTCGGCCGCGGCGGTGGTGGTCTTCACCGGGCTCACCGCCTACGACACCCAGCGCCTGCGCCGCATGGCGGCGGCAGGGGCCGGGGTGGCCGCGCTCCCGGTGAACGGTGCGCTATCCCTCTACCTCAACTTCATCAACCTGTTCCTGTCGCTGCTCAACCTGTTCGGCGGGCGACGGAACTAGCCCAGCGCAATGAAGCGAGGGAGGCCGCTCCCCCTCCGGAGCGGCCTCCCCCAAGGTCTCCCCCCTCGACAAGGGGCGATCTCCATCGAGCAAAGGGAATGCCAGTCGCCGAACCCGGGAAATCAATGGGTTCGGCGATACGGACCTCCTGGCCTTGGGGGAGGGCACCCTGGATCGGAGGCGATCCTGGGTGATACCACCCAGGATCGCTACTTCTGCTGAATGTACCCGTCCTTCGTCAGGAGCTCGGCGGTCAGCACCGCGCCGCCGGCGGCGCCGCGGACGGTGTTGTGGCTCAGGGCGACGAAGCGCCAGTCGAAGAGGACGTCGGGGCGCAGCCGGCCGATGGTCACGCCCATGCCGCCGCCGGCGTCGCGGTCGAGCCTCGTCTGCGGCCGGTTCTCCTCCTCGAAGTAGGTGAGGAACGGCTTCGGCGCGCTGGGAAGGTCGAGCGTCTGCGGCTTGCCCTCGAAGGACCGCCACAGCGCGATGATCTCCTCCTTCGAGGCCTTCTTCTCGAGCTGGAGGAAGACCGCGGCCATGTGGCCGTCGGAGGCGGGCACGCGGATGCACTGCGCGGAGATGACCGGCTCGGCGGCCGGAACGATCTTGCCGTCCTTCTGCGAGCCCCAGATCTTCATGGGCTCCTTCTCGGACTTCTCCTCCTCCCCCTTGATGAAGGGGATGAGGTTGTCGACCATCTCCGGCCAGGTCTCGAAGGTCTTCCCCGCGCCGCTGATGGCCTGGTAGGTGCACACGGCGATGCGCTTCGGCCCGAACTTCATGAGCGGGTGGATGGCCGGCACGTAGCTCTGCAGCGAGCAGTTGGGCTTCACGGCCACGAAGCCGCGCTTCGTCCCGAGCCGCCTGCGCTGCGCCTCGATGACGGTGGCGTGCTCCGGGTTCACCTCGGGGACCATCATGGGGACGTCGGGCGTGGCCCGGTGAGCCGAGTTGTTGGACACGACCGGCGTCTCGGCGCGGGCGTAGTCCTCCTCGAGCTTCGCCGTCTCCTCCTTGGTCATGTCGACGGCGCAGAAGACGAAGTCGACCTGGTCGGCGATCTTCGCATACGTCGGAGGCGTTGAGGACGGTGAGCCCCGCAACCTTCGCGGGGGCAGGCTTGGCGAGCGCCCATCGCCCCTTCACGGCGTCCGAGTACTTCTGGCCTGCCGAGTTGGCGCTGGCGGCGAGGACGGTGACCTCGTACCAGGGGTGGTCCTCGAGAAGCGACAGGAACCGCTGTCCGACCATGCCGGTGGCGCCCAGGACGCCGACGCGGAACTTCTTCGTGCTCATTTTCTCTCCGGAATCGTGGCAACCGGCCCTCGCGGCCGGGCCGAAAAAGGTACCACATCCTGGGGGCATGGGTGCCGACCACCCAGGGGTTTGCGATCCGGTCCCCCGTCGGGAGGAGTGCCGGGCGGACGGCGGCGCCGATCCTCCACGATCCCGCCCCCTTGCACTCCTGGTGTACCTGACGGGACCACGCCTGGTCTTGGCCCCGGGCTTGCTCTCCTCCCGGTCGAGGCCCACGCATCGAGTCGATGAGGAGCCCGGGTCTTGGAAGTGCCGAGCGCGATCTCCCTAGGGTCGCGCGGGGCCGCAGTGGGAGAGGGTTCCGGTGGACGGCCGGGGCCCTCTCCCGTCTTGCCATTCGCGTCGGCGAGCCTCGGAGGGCGTCACCCAGCGTCATGAGACGCGGCGCGACCCGGAGCCCAGGCGACCTCGCTAGTCGAACGAGTGGCAGACCTTGCACATCGGCGTGGGACTGACCGCGGTTCCGGCCGGAAGGACACGCTTGCCGGTCGTCGCGTTGAGTCCCGACATGGTCGACGGGCGCATCTGCGTGGGGTCGTAGGTCTGCGGGTTGCCCGCCACCACCGGCTCCTTCAGCTGCGCATCGGGAGGCAGGGCCAGCTTGTACTTCCAGGTCGAGTTGCCGTCGTGGCAGGTCAGGCAGGAGACCTTTCCGTCGGCGAGGAAGAGGCCCCGCCTCACCACCTCGGCGGCCGAGCGGAGGGACGGCCCCGAACGCCCCATGGAGCGGAAGCGAGCCGCGTCCTGGTCGACGTCGACGGGATGCGAGTGGCCGCCGTCGAAGGACGCGTGGCAGGCGGTGCAGTCCCGGGTGGTGGCCGTGCTGGCGGCGCCGGGGACCAGGATGCAGCCCCCCTGGACCGAGGCGGCGAACGAACCCTGGCTGACGGGCGTGCTCTCGGCGGCCATCACGCGGGCCAGCTGGACCTGGTAGGCCTGGAAGGCCTGCCGATCGCCCGCGCCCTGTCCGGAGAGGAGGGCGGCGAGGGCCGTCACTGCGAGCGAGGTGGTCGTCATGACCAACCTCAAGAGCACCCGGTGCGCCACATGGCGTGGGGCGAAAATCCACGCCCGACGGGGACTTGGGCCTCCCCCGCCTCCTCGCCGCCGTGAGGCTGGTCGAACCCGGGTAGACTCGCCAACCCCGCGACAAAAGGGCAGAATGTGCGCTCTCGGACGACACCGTCGCCCTCGTACCGACCCTGCGCACTCCACGTGAACAGTCGAGCCCGGACGCCGGCCGTCCGTGCCAGAATGCGCGGGGCCCGACGCGGCGGAAGGGGAGCGGCAAACGTGAACGACGCCAGGAAGATCCGGGGAGCGAGGACCCGAGCCAACTTCCGCGGCTGCCTCCTCGGTGGAGCGGTCGGGGACGCGCTGGGCGCGGCCATCGAGTTCAAGACGCTCACCGAGATCCGCACCGAGTTCGGCCCCGCCGGCCTGCGCGACTTCTCCTTCTGCTACCAGCGGCTCGGCGCCGTCACCGACGACACCCAGATGACCCTGTTCACCGCCGAGGCGCTCCTGCGCGCCGAGCACCTCCGGCACCGGGTCCCCGACGCGCAGGTCGGCGAGGTGGCCTGGCACGCCTACCTGCGATGGCTCGAGACCCAGGGCGACGTCGTGCAGCGCCGCGGCATCCCCGACGAGGACGGCTGGCTCCTGCGCATGCGAGACCTCCACGCGGTGCGAGGACCGGGAAACACCTGCCTCTCCGCCCTCCGCAAGGGGCGCATGGGCACGCCGGAGATGCCCATCAACGAGAGCAAGGGCTGCGGCGGCGTGATGCGCATCGCGCCCGCCGGCTTCGCGCCCGGGCAGCCCTTCCGCATCGGCTGCGAGCTCGCCGCCATCACCCACGGCCATCCGACCGGGTGGCTGGCCGCCGGCTACCTGGCGCAGCTGGTCCACGACGTCGCCGACGGCGCCAGCCTCGACGAGGGGGCGGTGCGCGCGCTCGACGTGCTCCGCCGCCACCCCGGCCACGAGGAGACCGCCGGAGCCGTGGAGAAGGCGCTCTGGCTCTCCCGGGCGCCACGCGGCACGGCGGCCGACGTCGAGTCGCTCGGGGAAGGGTGGGTGGCCGAGGAGGCGCTCGCCATCGGCCTCTACGCGGCGCTCGCCGCCGAGAGCTTCGAGCACGGCGTTCTGCTCGCGGTGAACCACTCCGGCGACAGCGACTCCACCGGCGCCATCGCCGGAAGCCTGCTCGGGGTCGCCCTGGGTGAGCTGGCCATCCCGCGCCGCTGGCTCACGCGGCTCGAGCTGCGCGACGTGATCGAGCAGGTGGCCGACGACCTGCACCGCCACTACGGCGCCGGAAGCCTCCCCTGCGACGGCGGTCAGTGCGGCTCGTGGGCCCGCTACCCGCCCTGCTAGGCGGCCCGGTGTCGGCTCAACCGATCGAGAAGGCCAGCAGGTACTGTCCGGCGAAGTAGAGCGGCCAGCCCACCACGCGGTCGAGCGGGGAGGCCGGCCCGAAGCGCCGCTTGGCCACGAGCAGGTCCGAGAGCCAGAAGAGCAGGGCGCCGGCCGCAACGACGGGGCGGCCCACGCCGGAGGCGAGCCAGAGCATGAGCCCGATGGCCAGCGCGTACCCGATCACCGGAACGCGCATCGCGCCGAGGCGCGGCCACAGCCAGGCCAGGACCGCCGCGGTGGCCAGCGCGATCACGGCCAGGACCGGGAGCGCGGGACGAGCGCGTGGCGCGAAGGCGACCGCGTAGGCCAGGTGGGCGAGCAGGAAGGCCAGCAGCCCCGCCAGGAAGGCGCGCCGGGCCTCGGACAGCAGGAACGCGTCCCCTGCCGCGGAGAGCAGCAGCCCGAGCAGGATCCACCGGGAGTAGGGGTCCCCGGTCGACCGGACGGCCCCCACCGCGACGAAGCCCGCGGCCAGCGCCATCTTCATGGATCCCTGGAAGTTCAAGGATCTGGATGCTACCACCCGAAAGAGCGGAGCTTGGGCGCCATCGCACGGGTATGCTCTCCCGCCACTCAAACGCCCCTGGAGGCACGATGAACCGAAAGCTCTTCCTCTCCCTGGCCGCCCTCGGCCTCGCGCTGTCCCCCGCCGCCACGTTCGCCGAAGACGCCCCCAAGCCGCTCACCGTCCACTCCTCCACCGAGAAGGGCATGGTCTCCGGCGGCAGGGTGGAGCAGGTCACCGCCACGGTCACCGCCGTGGACGCCCCCAACCGCCTCGTCACGCTCAAGGGAAAGAAGGACACCGACACCATCAAGATGGGCCCCGAGGTGAAGAACTTCGACCAGATCAAGGTCGGCGACGTCGTCAAGGTCACCTTCAGCCAGGGCGTCGTCCTCTCCCTGCAGAAGCCCGACGCCAAGCCCGTCGAGGGAACGGTCACCGCCGCGGGCGAGGCCGCCCCGCTGGGCGCGAAGCCGGCAGGCGACGTCAAGGTGACCCTGAAGGGCACGGTCACCGTCTCCAAGATCGACATGAAGACCCGCATCGTCACCCTGACCGGCCAGGAGGGGCGCACCTTCAAGGTGAAGGCCGGCAAGGAGGTCGCCATCGAGAAGCTGAAGGTCGGCGACAAGGTCCTCGCCGAGTACCAGGAGACGGTCGCCATCGCGGTCGAGCCGGCTCCGAAGAAGGCGAAGAAGTCGGGCACGAAGTAGCCCCTTCGCTGGTATCTTGCGCGCGTGGCGCGCTGCCCAAGAATCCTCGTCGCCCGGGCAATCCTCGCCGGCGCCCTCCTCGGAGTGGCGCCGGCGTTTGCTTTTGCGGTGGAGACGGCGGGCGCCACCGCTCCGGACACCCCGGTACCCCCCGGCCACGAGAAGGCGCCCGACCTCGAGACGGCCTTCCCCCCCGCGGCACGCCCCGGGCCGGTGGAGGAGCCGCCCGTGATCGACACCACGGAGGCCTCGACGGACCTGGCCGAGCTCATCGTGAAGGGATTGGGGCTCTACGAGCCGCCCACGCCGGAGCAGGTGGAGGCGGCGCGGAAGCAGAAGTTCCACTGGAACGCCGTCCCCTTCATCCTCACCAGCCCCCTCATCGGCTTCGGCTTCGGTGTGGCCGGCGCCGGGGTCTTCCGCTTCGACGACGACGTCGCCAAGCTCTCCAAGTTCGCCACCAACATCCTCTACACCGTGAAGAACCAGGTCTCGATCCCGCTGCGGACGAGCATCTACTTCGGGGGAGGGGACTGGAGCCTCGTCGGCTACACCAACTGGCAGATCTTCCCGGCGCCCACCTGGGGCCTCGGCGGCAACACGCCGGACCAGGACGAGATCATCGTGGACAAGAGCCTGATCCGGATCTGGCAGACCGCCTACCGGCGCGTGCTCTCCGACCTCTACGTCGGGGCCGGACTCTACTGGGACCGCTTCTATTCGGTCAGCGATCGGGGCGCGAGCCCGGGAGCGGTGAACCCGTTCACGAGCTACCCCTACGGAACGAGCGGCCCGTACGACAACATGGGGGTCTCGGTCGACCTGCTCTGGGAGAGCCGCGACAACCCCGTCAACGCCACCAGCGGCTACTACGCCACGGCGACCTACCGGGCCTTCCCCCGCTGGCTGGGCAGCACCTACGACTGGCAGTCACTGTACGTGGACGGGCGCGCCTACTTCTCGCTGCCCAGGCCGCACGTGCTCGCGCTCTGGGCCTACGGCTGGTTCTCCTTCGGGAACACGCCCTACCTGAACCTTCCGTCGATCGGTTCCGACCCCGACGCCCGATCCGGACGCGGCTACATCGAGGGTCGCCACATCGGCAAGTCGCTGCTCTACGCCGAGGTGGAGTACCGCTTCCGCATCTGGGACTTCATCGGCGGGGTGGTGGGAGCCAACGTCCACTCGGCCAGCCAGCTGCGGCAGCCCGGGGAGCCGCAGAACTCGCCCGTCTACCAGTACTGGTACCCGGCGGCCACCGCCGGCATCCGCGTGCTGGTGAACAAGCCCACCCGCACCAACGGCCTCGTCGAGGTGGGCGTGGGCCTCGACGGCTCCTACGGCATCTACCTCAACATCAACGAGAACTTCTGAGCACCGGGAACGGAAGAGCCCGGCCGCGGGCCGGGCTCTCGCCACTTCAGCTTGCGTGAAGTGGAACTAGATGGGGCGGACGTTCGCTGCCTGGAGCCCCTTCGGCCCCTTGTTCACGTCGAACTCCACCTTCTGGCCCTCGGCGAGGGTGCGGAACCCATCGGCCTGGATCGCGGTGTGGTGGACGAAAACGTCCTCGCCGCCGCCGTCCTGCGTGATGAAGCCGAAGCCCTTCGCGTCATTGAACCACTTCACGGTGCCGGTACCCATCGCTTCTTGCTCGTTTCTTCTCCGAATCCGTCCGACAGAAAGTGCCGGGCGGCTCCACCCCAGAGAGGGATCGGAACTTGCCAAATATCCCGCTCGTTCTCGAATGTCGAGCAAAAACAACCCTCCGGGGGGTGCGGGCCATTCGGGCCGGGGTGCCCTCCGCCCTTGACCGGCTGCCCCGGGTGGCGGACCGTTCGTCATGGCCGACACCACCGCAGGGACGAACACCGACACCGCCCAGCTGCCGCCCGGAGGGGGCTTCCTCCTCGCCGAGGTGGGCGCCCAGCCCATCGACACCCCCGACGCCTTCACCACCGACCAGCGCGACTTCTACCGCACCGCCCGGAAGTTCGCGCTCGAGCGGGTGCTGCCGGCGGCCGCCGCCATCGAGGCGAAGGACTTCCCCACGGTCCGCAGGCTGCTGCGCGAGGCCGGCGAGCTCGGGTTCCTCTCCCTCGACGTCCCCGAGGAGTTCGGCGGCCTGGCCCAGGACATGACCACGAGCGCGCTCGTGGCCGAGGCCATGACCGTGCTCGGCTCCTGGTCGGTCATCTTCGGGGCCCAGGTCGGGATCGGGACGCTCCCCATCGTCTACTTCGGCACCCCCGAGCAGCAGGCCCGGTACCTGCCGAAGCTCGTCTCGGGCGAGTGGGCCGCCGCCTACGCCCTCTCCGAGGCCTCGTCGGCCTCCGACGCCATGGCCGCCAGGACCCGGGCCGTCCTCTCCCCCGACGGGAAGCACTGGATCCTGAACGGCACCAAGCAGTGGATCTCCAACGCCGGCTTCGCCGACGTCTTCATCGTCTTCGCCAAGGTGGACGGCGAGAAGTTCAGCGCCTTCATCGTCGATCGGGACGCGCCTGGATTCACCACTGGTGCGGAAGAGCACAAGATGGGGATCCGCGGCAGCTCGACGCGGCCGCTCATCTTCGAGGACGCGCGGATCCCGGCCGGCAACCTGCTCGGCGAGATCGGGAAGGGCCACCGCATCGCCTTCAACATCCTCAACATCGGACGGCTCAAGCTGGGCGTGACCTGCATGGCCGGGGTCCGGCACGTCATCGAGCTCTCGGCCGCCTACGCCAAGGAACGCAAGGCCTTCGGCCGCCCCATCGCCGACTTCGGCCTCATCCGCGAGAAGCTGGCCCGCATGGTGGCGCTGGCCTACGTGGGCGAGGCCATGAGCTACCGCACCACCGGCCTCATCGATCGGCGGACCGCGGCCGGCGGGGCCGCGCCCGGGACGGCCGAGTACGAGCGGGACCGCATCGCCGCGGTGGAGGAGTACAGCGTGGAGGCCTCCATCCTGAAGGTGTGGGGCTCGGAGGCCCACTCGCAGGCGTCCGACGAGGGGATCCAGATCCACGGCGGGTACGGGTTCGTGGAGGAGTACCCCATCGAGCGGATCTACCGCGACAGCCGGGTGAACCGGATCTTCGAGGGGACGAACGAGATCAACCGGCTGCTCGTCCCCGGGACCCTCCTCAAGCGCGCCGCCAAGGGCGGCTTCCCCTTCCTCGACCTGGCGAAGCGCGCGGCGAAGGCCGCCGAGGCGGGAGTGCCGCCCGCCGGGCCCGGACGGCTCGCACGCGAGAAGCGGGTGGCGGAGCTGAACAAGCTGCTCTTCGGCTTCGCCGCCGGGGCGGCCGCGAAGGCGCTCGGCGCCGCGGTGGGCGACCGCCAGGAGGTCATGGGCGCGCTCGCCGACGTGGCCATGGAGGCCTTCGCGGTGGACAGCGCGGTGGCCCGCGCCCTCCAGGCGAGGCCCGACCCGGTGGCGGAGGCCTGCGTGAGCCTCTACGCCGAGGAGGCGCACCAGCGGGCCGCGCAGCGGGCCCGGGCCGCCGTGCTCGCGGCCGTGACCGACCCGGCGCAGGCGCGCGCGGTGCTGGCGCTCCTCCGGAGGCTCGTGGACGACGAGCCGGGGGACGTGGTCGCCTGGCGCGAGGCCATCGCCGGCCCCACCGTCGAGCTGGGTCGCTATCCGCTGGCCTGGGCCTAGAAAGGCTCAGGCCACCGGGGGGGCGCTGGGCGCCACCTTCTTCTTGCCCACCTTGATGGTGATCTCCCCTTCCGGGAGGTTCACCGACACGCCCACGTACGAGAACATGGCGAGCAGCGTGGCCAGGATGAGCAGTCCGGCCGAGATCTGGTAGGCGAGCTGGTAGGAGCCGGTCGCGTCGGCGATGCGGCCGGCCAGGATCGGGCCGAAGACGCCGCCCACGCCCCACGCGGTGAAGAGGATCCCGTAGTTGAGCCCCAGGTTCTTCGTTCCCCAGCGGTCGGCCGCGGTGGCCGGGAAGAGCGAGAGGCAGGCGCCGTAGCTGAAGCCCACCACCGCCGAGCCCACCACGAACCCGGTGAAGGTCGTGAAGCCGGAGAAGAAGATCATGTTCGAGGCCTGGAGCAGGAACACCGAGACCAGCGTCACGGTGCGTCCGATCCGGTCCGAGACCACGCCGGCCACGATGCGCCCCGCGGCGTTGAACACGGCGAGCAGCGCCACGAAGACGAAGCCGGTCTGGATGGCGTTGCCCGACTGGGCGGCCACGATCTTGGCCAGGTGGCCGATGATCATGAGCCCGGCGGTGGCGCCGAAGGCGTACTGGAACCAGAGCAGCCAGAAGTCGGCGGTGCGGATCATCTCCCGCCAGGTGACGTCCGCGCTCGCCGCCTTGGCCGCCGCCGAGCCCGGTGCGGGCACGTTGAGCGGCTTCTCGGGGTTCACGATGAACTGGGAGAGGGCGACCGTGACGACGAAGAAGGCGATGCCCAGGGCACGGAAGGAGAACGCGACGCCGTAGGTGGCGAGCAGCCACTTCGAGAGCGGCGCGATGTAGACCGGGGCGAGACCGAACCCGGCGACCACGAGGCCGGTGATGAGCCCCTTCTTCTGCGGCGGGAACCACTTCACCGCGGCCGGCGTCGCCGCCGCATAGCCCAGGCCGAAGCCGGTTCCGGCGAGGAGCCCGAACCCGACCGCGGCCGGCCAGGAGGCGGAAGGGGAGGCGAAGCTCGCCACCACGAGCCCGATCCCGGTGAGGACGGCGCCGACGCTGGCGATGATCCGCGGCCCCAGCTTGTCCTGGAGCCGGCCGGCCGGGACCATCATGAACGCGAAGCAGGCGATGGCGATGGTGTACGGCATCGTCGCCTGGGTGCGGGTCCAGCCGAAGCCCCCGCGCGCCAGGGGCTCGGTGAGCTGCTTCGAGAAGATCGACCACGCGTAGAGGATGCCCAGCGCGAGGTTCAGCCCCACGCCGGCCAGCGTGACGATCCAGCCCTTCCTCGACGACGATTCCATCTCCGCTCCCCTGGTGAGCGGCGACCATAGCCGACCGACGCGGCCTCGCCGTGATCGGGAGCAAGTCGGCCGCGCGGGCGCCCAGGCCTCGCCCGTTGGGCCCAACCCAATCGAGATCGCGCCGGAGCGAGCGGGTGGTTAAGGAGCGCAGAGGTCGACATCCATCGGCCGAGGAGGCGCCATGAAGCGGTCCAAGCTCTTCTTCGTCGCACTCGCGCGGTCTTCCCTGCTGGCGATGACTGCGTTCACGCTGGTCGTGGCGATCCGGGTCCTGGGGACCGAGTTGCCGCCGGGCCACCCACCGGTCCAGTCCTGCCCACAGATCGAGCTCCCGCCGGGCCATCCGCCCCTCGAGGCCGAGCGGTACGACCGCCTTCCCCCGGGCCACCCTCCGGTGGACGTCGATCGGCTCCCGGTGGGCCACCCACCCATCGACGGCCTGCGCCCGACCCTCCTGGTCTTCCCCCAGGACGGCACGTCGACGATCTGATCGCGGCGGTCCTCGACGGGATAGATTGATCCCGTGGGACGACCGCACCACATCCTCCTCGTCCCGGGGTTCTTCGGCTTCGCCAACCTCGGCGACTTCACCTATTTCGGTCACGTCCGGAACTACCTCGCCGAGAAGGGACCGGCGCTGGGGATCGACGGCGAGGTCCGCGTGGCCCGCACCGAGCCCACGGCGTCCCTGCCCCGGCGCGCGGCGCTGCTCTGCGAGGCCCTCGACAAGCTCCTCGACGAGTCTCCCGGCCGCGTGAGCGCTGGTGGGCCACTCGAGCGGCGGCCTGGACGCCCGGCTGCTCGTGACCCCCGGGGCGGTCATCCCAACCCCCGCCGACGTCGAGCGCTGCGTCGCCGCGGTCCGTTCGGTGGTCACCGTCTCGACCCCGCACCGGGGAACGCCGCTCGCCCAGTTCTTCGGCGGGATGATCGGCCAGCAGTTCCTGCGGCTCCTCTCGCTGGTGTCGATCTACACGCTCCGGACCGGGCGGCTGCCCATCACCGTGGGACTCAAGCTCGCCCGGGTGCTGCGGAATCCGAGGTCGCGCCCGGTGGGGGCGGTCGACCAGATCTTCCTCGAGTTGCTCGGTGACTTCGAGGGGGAACGGCGGCGCGCCGTCGAGCAGTTCCTGGAGGGCGTCCGCAGCGACCAGGGGCTCGTCTCCCAGATCTCGCCGGCGGGGATGGAGGTCTTCAACGCCTCCACGCAGGACCGCCCCGGACTTCGTTACGGCTCGGTGGTGACGAGGGCGCGCGCCCCGGGCCTGCGCTCCCTCTGGGGTGCCGGCCTCGACCCCTCGCACCAGGTCACCCACGCCCTCTTCGTGGCCCTCTACCGCATGGCTGCCTCGACCCCGGAGGGATCCATGCCGCGCATCAACCGGGAGCACGCGGCGGTACTCCGCCGCGCCTACGGGCGGATCCCCGACGCCGCCGCCAACGACGGCATCGTGCCCACCCTCTCGCAGATCCACGGGGAACTGGTCGCGGCCGCCTGGGCCGACCACCACGACATCCTCGGCCACTACGACCAGCCCACCCACGTGCCCCCCCATTTCGACTGGATGTCGTCGGGAACGGGGTTCGACAAGCAGGGGTTCGAGCGGGCCTGGAAGCGGGTGGCGATCTTCGCCGCGACGATCTAGGTTGGACCAGGTGCACCATGCGCCCGCGTGTCGACGCACACGTGGCCGAGGCGATCCTCGCCCAGGCCGACGCCGTCGCGGAGGAGGTCCTCGCCGGCACGCCCTCGCTGCGCGCGCGGAAGGTGGGCGAGAGGCACGCCTGCGAGGCCGAGTTCGCGGCCCACGCCCGGGCGCTGGCCGCCGCGGTCGATCTCCGGTGCCCCGCCGTCTTCCGGGTGCACGCGCGCTGGGCGGCGAGGCTGCACGACGCGGCCGGCCTTCCGCACGAGAGCGTCTGCGCGAGCCTGCGCGCGCTGGCGAGCCGGATGGACCTGGTGGATCTGCCGGCGGAGGCGAAGAAGTGGATGGCCAAGTCGCTGGCGGCCGGGCTCGCCGCCGCCGAGGAACCGCTCGACGACCGGCCCATCGACCTGTGGGACGCGACCACCGCCGCGCTCCGCGGGAACCGCGTCGCCTTCCTGGCCGCGGTGGAGGCATGGCGGGCGGGGCGCGGCATCCGGGTGGCGCTCCTCGGCATCGCCGAGGTGCAGCGGCAGGCCGGCGAGGCCTGGATGCGCCACCAGGCCACGGTTCTCGAGGAGCACCGGGCCACGGCACTCGCGGCGCTCGGGCTCGCGTTGCTCGCGCCCGAGACCTGGGGCGCTCCCGGCCCGCGCCGCCACGGGCAGGCGGTGCTGGCCGCGGCCCCCGGCGACTACCACTCCATCGGGGTGCTCCTCGCCGCGAACCTGCTCGAGCTGGAGGGGTACGCGGTCGAGGTGCTGGGCGCCGACACGCCGGCGGTGCAGCTCGCGGTGGCCTGCGTGGAGCGGAAGCCGGCCCTGGTGGGGATCGCCATCTCGGCCATCGAGCACCTGCCGGCGGCCCGGGAGGCCATCGAGATGGTGCGCTACGCCGCGCCCCATTCCTGCATCGCCGCGGGAGGATTCGCGGCCCGGGCCGCGGGCGCCCCCGCGCTGGGGGCCGACGTGCTCGTGCCCGAGCAGTTCGACGGAAGGCTGCCAGGGCACGGAGCCGGGGAGCCCGCCGGGGACCTGGCAGATGCGCTGAGGTAGGGCGCCATGCTTGCGCCCCGCCCGTCCGCCCCATAGGTCTACCGCCCAATCCCAGGAGGATCCGATGGCCCGAACCCGCGCCTACGCCGCACAGACCCCGAAGAGCCCCCTCGCCCCGTTCGAGATCGACCGCCGCCCGGTCGGACCCCGGGACGTCGCCATCGAGATCGAGTTCTGCGGCATCTGCCACTCCGACATCCACCAGGCCCGGGACGAGTGGGGCAACTCCACCTTCCCGATGGTTCCCGGCCACGAGATCGTGGGCAAGGTCGTCCGGGTCGGACCCGAGGTGAAGCGGTTCAAGGCCGGAGACCGCGTCGGCGTGGGCTGCATGGTCGACTCCTGCCGGACCTGCCCGTCCTGCAAGAAGGACCTCGAGCAGTTCTGCGAGAAGGGCGCGGCCTTCACCTACAACGGCACCGAGATGGACCGGAAGACGCCGACCTACGGCGGCTACGCGACCGACGTGGTGGTCGACGAGAAGTTCGTCCTCTCCATCCCGGCCGGCCTCGACCCGGCCGGGGCCGCGCCGCTCCTCTGCGCCGGCATCACCACCTACTCGCCGCTCCGCCACTGGAAGGTGAAGAAGGGGGACCAGGTGGCGGTGGTGGGGCTCGGCGGCCTGGGGCACATGGGGGTGAAGCTCGCCGCCGCCATGGGGGCCGAGGTGACCATGCTCTCCACCTCGAAGTCCAAGGAGGCCGATGCCCGTCGCCTGGGCGCCACCGGCTTCGCGCTCACCTCCGACCCGGCCACGTTCAAGAAGCTCGCCGGCAAGTTCGACTTCATCCTCGACACGATCTCCGCGAACCACGACGTCCAGGCCTACATGGGGATGCTCAAGATCGACGGCTCGCTCGTGCTGGTGGGTGTGCCCTCCGAGCCGGCCAAGGTCCACGCCATGACCTTCATCTTCGGGCGCAGGTCGCTCGGCGGGTCGCTCATCGGGGGCCTCGCCGAGACCCAGGAGATGCTCGACTTCTGCGGCAAGCACGGCATCACCGCCGACGTGGAGGTGATCCCGATCGAGAAGGTGAACGAGGCCTACGAGCGCACCGTCAAGTCGGACGTGCGCTACCGCTTCGTCATCGACATCGCGAGCCTGAGGAAGGGCGGCTGACGGCGCCCCGATTGGACGTTTCGTGAACGGCCCGGGCGGCCCTAGCATGCGCGGATGGCCATGCTCTCGGGACTCGCCCACATCCTGCGGTGCCGCCCGGAACTCGCGTTCCTGGCGCTGCTCCTCGCGGCCCTCGCGCCGGCGACGGTGCGAGCCCAGGAGGAGGCTCCCCCGCTCGAGCAGAAGCCGCCGAGCCACGGCCTCCGCCACCTGCTCGACACGCTCGAGGTCGTCGACACGCCGGTCTTCTCCCGCAACCAGCTCCAGCTCAAGTACGAGTGGACCGGGAAGCCGGACGGCGCCTCGATGGGCCAGCTGACCTTCAAGCCCATGTTCGCCTGGGGCGAGAAGCGCGAGTTCGCGATCCGCATCGAGGCCCCGGTCGAGACCGTCTTCCCCAGCCCGTCGGTGGGCCCCGCCGCCTCGGGGTTCGCGAGCCTCACGACCACCTTCTTCTGGGTCTTCCACGACGCGCACCGGTGGCGCCAGGCGCTCGGCCTGGAGCTGCAGTGGAACACCGCCACCAACCCCGCCGTCGGCCAGCCCTGGATCATCGAGCCCGTCTACGGCATCGGCTACCGTTTCACCGACTGGATCGGAGCCACCCTGGAGGTGAACTGGCAGAAGTCGTTCGGGAACCTGGGCACCTACCTCCCGGTGAACACCATCCAGTTCAAGCCCACCGTCTCCGTGGCGCTTCCGGCCTGGTTCTTCGTCTCGGTCCAGGACAAGACCAGCTGGAGCATCGAGAACCAGAACGTGGGATCGCTCCTCAAGTTCACCGCGGGGCGATTCCTCACCGAGCACAAGACGGCGGTCCTGTCGGTCGAGTACGAGACGCCGCTCGACCCGGTGGCGGCCCAGGGGACGGTCCTCATGGTGGGCGCGTTCCTCTCCTACTTCTTCGCCTGGTGAAGGGGAACCTCCGATGAGCCAGCGCCTCCGGTTCGAGCAATGGGTGCCGGTTCCGCTCTGGCGGGTCTTCGGGTTCTTCTCCGATCCGCGCAACCTTCCCCGGATCATGCCGCCGCAGCTCGGCGCCGAGCTCGTGCGGATCGAACGGGTTCCCCCGCCCGGCTCCCCGCCGGGCAGCGAGGAGGCAGGGGTGGGCACGATCATCGTGGTCTCGGTGAAGCTCCTCCCGCCGCTCCCGGTCCGCAGCCAGTGGGTGGCGCGGATCGTGGAGTACGAGCGCGGCCACCACTTCGCCGACGTCCAGGACCGGGGACCGTTCCGGCGATGGGAGCACCGGCACGAGTTCGAGGCGCGAACCGAGGGCGGCCGCGACGGGACCGTGGTACGGGACGTCCTCGAATACGAGGTGGGGCTGGGCGTCCTCGGGGAGCTCGCCGAGCGGCTCCTCGTCGGCCGCCAGATGGCGCGGACCTTCGCGCATCGCCAGAAGACCCTCGAGGCGCTGCTCGCCTCGGCCTGAAGCGAGAGGAACCAGCCGCGCATGGACTTCCAGACCGCGACCGTCACCGGCGCCACCGGCCACCTCGGCAACGTCCTCGTCCGCGAGCTCCTGCGCCGCGGCAAGCGGGTGCGCGCGCTGGTCGAGGCGGGGGACGAGGGGCGCGCCCTGGCCGGGCTCGACGTCGAGGTGGTGCGTGGCGACGTGCTCCGGCCGGAGACGCTGGCCGCCGCGTTCGAGGGCGTGGAGGTGGCCTTCCACCTCGCCGGGGTGGTGAGCATCAGCTCGCTCGACATCGAGAGCGTACGCACCGTGAACATCGACGGGACGCGGAACGTGGTCGAGGCGGCGCGACGCGCCGGGGTGCGACGGCTCGTGTACACGAGCTCCGTCCACGCCCTCACCGAGCCGGGCAGGGGCGGCGTGCTCACCGAGGAGGCCGGCTACGACCCCACGCGCGCCCCCGGCGACTACGGGAAGGCCAAGGCCACCGCGTCCCGGATCGTGCTCGACGCCGTCCGGGAGGGGCTGGACGCCGTGATCGTGAACCCGGTCTACGTGCTCGGCCCCCACGACTACCGGCTCTCGGAGATCGGGGAGGTCATCGTCATGTTCTCCCGCTTCCCGGTGCCGGCCGGGATGGACGGCTGCTACGATTTCATCGACGTCCGCGACGTCGCGATCGGCCACGTGCTCGCCGCCGAGCGGGGACGGAAGGGGGAGAGCTACCTCCTCTCCGGGGAGCGCATGACCGTCCGGGAGCTGATGCGGAACCTGGCCGGCCTGGCCGGGCGGAGCCCGCCGCGGCTCTTCATCCCGCTCCGGGTCGCCGCCGGGCTCGCCGCCTTCGCGCCGCTCTTCGAGAAGGTCACCGGGCGCCGATCGCTCCTCACCCCCTACGCCGTGCACACCCTGGCCGTCGACTTCGAGATCCGGGACCGGAAGGCGCGTGACGAGCTGGGACACGCCCCGCGCCCCGTGGTGCAGACGCTCCGGGACGCCTGGGACTGGATGAGGACCCACCCCGACAGCCCCCTCAACCGGCCGCTGCCACCCAGGCGTCCGGGACGGGCGTGAGTCCCCCATTCGGGAGCCTTCGACACGCTGCGTCGAGACGTTGTAATCTCGACCCCCCCTCCCACCCCACCGGAGCCGAGACATGGAATACATCTTCGACGCCGACGTCATCCACGAATGCTCGCTGCAGGGCATCGGCAAGCCCAAGCCCGAGATGTTCGACGCCATCGCCGACGCCTGGGAGGACGCGTACCCCGGGCGCATCGATCGCTCCCAGCCCTGGATGTACAGCATCGCCGGCGGCGCGATGATCCAGATGAAGCTCTACTTCGCGTCGTCGATGGAATACCTCATGATCTGGGGCACCCCCATCGGGTCCGAGGGACACTCCGGCCGCCACGCGGTCGGCTTCTGGGACACGGTCATCGACGGCGAGATGCACTACTTCGGCGAGGGCCAGTTCGAGAAGCGGATCTACAAGCCGGGCGACCGCGTCTGGGTGGGCCCGGGGCAGGCCCGCGCCATGAACTTCACCGACGGCGTCTGGGCCACCGAGTACATGCGCGGCCCCATCATGACCTCCATGCCGTTCGGCCTCGCCGACGAGCTGCTCTCCACGCTCGACTTCGCCACCGCGGGCCAGACCGTGGGCATGTACATGGACCTGCTCGGCAAGGCCTGGAGCCAGCCGCTCCCCAACGGCGAGACCTCGCGCAACCCGCTGCGCAAGCTGGCGGCCACGAGCCTCGGGCTCATGGCGCCGCTCGTGAACCGGGTCTTCGCCACGGCGCCCCCGGACGACGCCATCCCGCCCGGCCCCGCCGCGCGTCCTCCCAAGGTCCTGCCCGGGCGGCATGCCAGGCCGCACATCGCCCCGGCCGGCGGCGGGCGCCGCAGCGCCGGCGGCGAGTAGGCGCCGCGTGGCGGAGGGCGGCGGCGGCTACTGCTGCCGCTGCCGCCAGTAGGGCGACATCTCCAGCATCTTCTTGCGCACGAGCGAGCTCGCCATGGGCACGAAGGCCTTCTTCCAGCCCAGGCACTTCGCGATGTCGCCGGTGATGTCGTCGAAGGTGCGTCGCTGGTAGCGGAGCAACGCCTGCGACTCGGTGCTGTCCACCCAGTCGGTGGCGTACTCCGTGTCGCTGAAGGCCTCGTCGGGCAGCATCTCGAGACCCATGGCCCCGAGCATCCGCGTGAGGAACTCGCGGTAGGTGAGCTGGCAGGAGGGGCCGCCGCCCACGAAGAGCGTCCGGCCCCAGACCCCCGGCGTGCGGAGCGACCGGGCGAGCGCGGTGGCGGCGTCGTCGGGGTGGATCGACTCGATCCGGTTCTGCAGCCCGATCTCGAACATGATGGGGTGCGGGTCGCGCAGGCCGATGATCGGCACGTCGGTGAGCCGGAAGATGCACCACTCCAGGCCCGACTCGCGGACCAGCGCCTCGGCGGCGATCTTGCTCTCGGTGTAGGGGTCGGTGGCCTGCACCGGGTCCTCCACCCGGCGCGGGGGCGGCCGGGACTGGGTGTGGCCGTGCACGTCGAAGGTGGAGACGAGGAGCAACTTCGGCTTGCGGGAACGCCCCTGCGCGGCCTTCACGACGTTGGCGGTGCCGTCCACGTTCACGGCGCGGGTCCCGGCCGGGTCCTCGTCGGAGCCGGGTGGGATGAGCGCGGCGAGGTGCAACACGGCGTCCACGCCCTCGACGGCGCGGGCCACGGCGCGGGCGTCGCGGACGTCGCCCCAGACGGGCTCGACCTTCTTCCCCAGCTCCTTCGCCACCTTGCGGGTGGCGGGGTTGTCGAGGTCGAAGGCGCGGACCTGGTGCCCCTCGCGGAGCAGTTCCGGGATGGTGTGCGAACCGACGTTTCCGAACGGGCCGGTGAGCAGGATCTTCACGTGACGTGCACCTAGAGCAGGAAGGGGACGAGGGCCTTGCGGCGGGAAGGATATTCGGGGAAGCGCTCCCGGTACCAGCGGTGGTGGGAGATGGCGCGGGGGGCCAGGTTGGCGAAGGTGTAGATGGCGAAGGCGAGGCCGGCGGGCGACCAGGTGGCGATGGCCCAGCCGGTCCACTCCACGATCTCCCCCAGGTAGTTGGGAGCGGTCACGTACTCGAAGGCGCCGCCGCGGGGGATCTTGTAGCCGGTCTCCCCGGGAGCGCGCAGGTTCCGGAGCGTCCGGTCGGAGGTGACGTTGAGCGCGAATCCGCCGAGGAAGAGGGCCGTTCCCAGCAGGAACCGCCAGGAGGAGAGCCAGTCGGCCGGGTAGGCGCCCACCGACGAGATCCATCGCGCGTTCACCCAGTCGTTCAGCAGGTTGAAGGCGATGGCCATGGCCGGGATCGTGAGCGGCATGCGGCGTCCCTCGGCCCGGATGAGGAACGGGAAGACGAAGGAGCGATAGACGTAGTGAAGCTGCCACATCGCCAGGAAGCAGAGCGGCACCGGCTCCAGGGCGTGCGGGCCGAGGAGGTAGACCCAGGCGAAGAACCAGACCGAGGGCGACTCCATGACGATCCAGCCGATGCGCGCCGGGATGGTCGGTCCCCACCCCTTGCGCTCGTGGCGTCCGTACGGAGCGGGGATGAAGAAGAGCGAGAGGAGGGTCGGGACGGCGAGGGCGATCTGGAGGAGGACGAGCCAGCCGTAGGTGTCGAGGCGCACGGTCCGGCAGCGTAACCTGCTTCGGCCTCCGGCGCCGCACCGTGGTGGGTTATGGTCCACCCGTGGAGGTCGTCCCCGCATCCCCGGCAGAGATCCCGGCAGTCCGGGAGCTCGTCGAGTCGTGCGGGCTCTCCGCCGAGGACGTCGACGGGAAGGGCGCGCAGAGGTTCCTGCTGGCCCGGGAGGGCGCCGAGCCGGTGGGGTGCATCGGGCTCGAGGTTCACGGGGAGGCGGGGCTGCTCCGGTCGTTCGCGGTGGCGCCGTCGCGCCGGCGACGAGGGGTGGG
The DNA here is from genome assembly GCA_963818535.1 of uncultured delta proteobacterium. Lineage (GTDB taxonomy): Bacteria > Myxococcota > Myxococcia > Myxococcales > Anaeromyxobacteraceae > CAIOAK01. The sequence goes on from CAWFSM010000001.1 coordinate 891,275, forward strand.
AGCGGCGCTGCACGAGGCGGCGGTCGCCATGGCCCGCGCCGCGGGAGTGCGGGACCTGTACCTCCTCACCACGACGGTGCGGGAACGGGCGCTCCGGGGCGGATTCGAGGACGTGGCGCGGGAGAGCGTCCCGGAGGTGATCCGGCAGGGGAGCCAGTTCCAGGGGCAGTGCCCGGCGACCGCGGCGTGCATGAGGCTCCGGGTCTCGTGAGGGCGTGGCCCTCGAGGCAGCTCGTGCTCGCCGTTCTCGCGCTGGGGGCGGCCGCGTGCGGCGACTGGCGTTCCCGCGTGGACCCGTCCCGCGCGGCCGCGGAGCCGGAGCAGGTCCCGGTCGAGGAGGGGCTGCCCATCGTCTTCGAGGCCAAGGGGCACGAGGTGCGCCTCACGCCGCGCGCCACCTACCGGATCACCGCCTACGCCGTCGACACCAGCCGCACCCTCCTCGACGAGTGGGACTTCGCCCTTCCCATGGACCTGGCGCTCGCCTGGGGTCCGGTGGCCGATCCGGCGGTGCTGCGCAGGATGAAGTTCCACCTCTCCGGCCGCTACGTGAGCTGGTGGGCGGAGGACGGCGCCCTTTCACCCAAGGTGATCCAGGAGCACGTGGCGAACCACCACCTCGTCCCGGCCAGCGACGAGGTGGCGCGGGAGATGAAGCGGGTGAGGAAGGGCGACCTGGTGACGCTGCGCGGGAAGCTCGTCGACGTCGAGATCGTCGACCGTTCCGGCAAGAGCGCCTTCCGGTCGCGCACCAGCCTGGCCCGCGACGACGTGGGCTCGGGGGCCTGCGAGCAGATGTGGGTCGAGGCGATCGAGGTGAACCCTCCCTGATCCCCCGGGAGGAGGAATCCTGTGTATCCTTCGCCTCGGGGGCTCGAGATGGCGGTCGACCATCCTGCAAGGGGGGCGGTGGCAAGGAGCGCGGGACGGCTGCTCGTCGTCCTGCCGCTGCTCGTCGGGCTCGCCGCGACGCCCGTCCGGGCAGCGGAGGCCCCGCCGCCCGTGTCCTGCACCGACAGCAAGGTCTGCGCCGAGCGCCTCGGGTTCGGCAACGTCTGCGAGGACGGGCTGTGCCGCCCCTATCGCGATCGGGCCGACATCTTCACCGCCCTCGGGTTCACCGAGACGGTCGCGCCTCCGCCCCGGCCGTTCAAGCTCTACCCGGCCATCATCCCCGCCGTCGGCTACAACCCGGCCCTGGCTTTCCTCCTCGGGGTGGTCGGGACCCTCGGCATGTACCTGGGCGAGCCGGAGGACACGACGATGTCGAGCGCCACCGGCCTCGTGCTCGCCACCACCAACAAGCAGCTCGTCCTGCAGTTCACGACGACGCTCATGACCGCGTCCAACGACTGGGCGCTGCACGGGGACTGGCGGTTCCTGCTCTACAACCAGGACACCTTCGGGCTGGGCACCGGGATCCCTCCCGTCCAGAGCGGCTTCAGCATCGGTGGATGGGGCGACACCGAGCCCATTCCCGGGGCCCAGCCCATGAAGTTCGACCTCCTGCGCATCCACCAGGCGGGGCTCCGCAAGGTGGTCCCGAACTTCTACCTCGGGGGGGGCTACCGCCTCGATCGCTACTTCTCCATCGTGGACCAGAGCCTGAACCTGGAAGCGACGCCCCCGGTGGTCACGAGCCACTACGCGTACAGCCTGGTCTACGGCTTCGACCCGTCGGCCTACACCGTCTCGGGCGTGACCGTCGACGCGCTCTTCGACAGCCGCGACTCGTCCATCAACGCGTACCGCGGCCTCTACGCGCACCTGAGCTACGGGGTGTTCCCCACCTGGCTCGGAAGCACGCAGACGAGCACCATGGTCTCCGGCGAGCTGCGCGCCTACCTGGGGACCAACGTCGAGGTCCCGCGCGACGTCCTCGCGATCTGGATCCTCGCATCGGGGGTCACGTCGGGCCACCAGCCCTACCTGGCCTTGCCCTCGGTCGGATGGGACGCCAAGGGAACCACGGGGCGCGGCTACGTCCAGGGTCGTCTTCGCGGTACCGCCGAGGTGTACGCCGAGGCGGAATGGCGGTTCCGGATCACCGAGGACGGCCTCCTGGGGGGAGCCCTGTTCGCGAACGTCGTGACCATGTCCCGGCCCGCGGTCGAGCTACCCGCCTACGGCTACTCCCAGGCCGGCGAGGACCTCTTCCAGAGCATGAAGCCCGCCGGTGGATTCGGGCTGCGCTTCATGATGAACCGGGAGGCGCGCACCAACGTCCGGCTGGACTTCGCCTGGGGTGCGGACTCGTTCGGGGTGTATTTCGGAGCGGGTGAGGCGTTCTGACCTAGCCCCGCAGGATGTCGTCGAGACGCTGGACGAACTGGCCGCGGGTGAGGACCTCGTCGACGCCCGCGCGGTGCGAGGCCTCCATGAGGTCGGCCTGGAGGTGGCCGAGGAAGCCGACCACGCGCCCGGCTCCCGCCGCCTTGGCGGCCGGGATCTGCTCCACCACCCCCGCCTCGCCCAGGTCCACGACCAGCGTGCCCGGGCCCGTGGTCGCGCGCGGCCTGGTCGAGCGGCGTGCCGCGCGGGGCGATGCGCACGTCGGCGCCGAGACGCTCGGCGGCGGCCAGGATCTTGGAGCGGAAGACGAGGTCGCGGACGGCCAGGATGACGGGCATGCCCGGGTCTAGCCGGGGGGCGCCGGCCGCGCCACACCCTGGTCGAGCACTTCCAGGATCCGGGCCGCGCCGCGCGCCGCGCCATCCAGGTCGGGGGGCGGCGGGCACCGGGCGCCCGAGCACCCGGCGCACCGGCCCCTCGAGGCGCCCGGCGAGAAGGTCGGCATTGGAGACGTGCTCGCAGGCGAGCAGCGGCTGCATCTCCCTCACCAGGATCGGGTACTCCGGGAAGTCGCCTCGCTCGGTGTAGACGAGCCGCGTTCCCGCGGCGATGGCGTCGGTGACGATGCCGTACCCGGGCTTCGTGACCACCACGTCCACCGCCCGGACGACGTCGGGGTAGGTGAGCCCGAGCTCCGCCAGGCGTCCGTCCACGTCGGAGGGGAAGAGCCAGCGGAGCTCCGCCGAGCCCGGCGCCGCTCCCCCCTCGATCCCGGGCAGCCCGACGCCGCCGAACGAGAGCAGCACCGCCGGCCTGCCGTCCAGGCCGAGCCGGCGCCGCGCCTCCTCGCGCGGGACGCGTGGCCGCCGGGCCACCAGGCCGATTCGTTCACGTTTCGTGAATGCGGAGAGGTCGCCCGCGAAGGGGAGCTCGAGGAGCAGCGCGGCGCGCCGGTAGGCCCGGGCGGCCCGCTCGGCCGAGGCGGCGAGCGACGGCTGCCGCGCCGCCAGGTGGCGGTAGATCCAGTCCCAGGAGAAGTTGCCGAGCCCGACGGCCGGGATCCCGGCCCGGTGCGCGGCCTCGAAGGCGAGCGGGGGGATGTCGGCCACCACCAGCCGCACCCCCGCCTCCCGGAGGAAGGCCGCCTCGGCGTCGGCGCGCGCGTCCCAGCCCGCGTCGAAGGCGGCGCAGGCCGCGGCGGTCCCCGCCTCGTCGATGCGGATCGCGTCCGCCTGCACGAGCCCCACGTCGCAGGCGGCGCGGCGGAAGAGGAGGTCCCCCGGGATGGCCCGCCGGACCAGCGGCTCGGGCACGCTCCCCACCACCGCGAGCCCGACGCCGGGCGCCCGCCTGCGCACCTCGGCCAGCACCTCGCAGGCGCGGGTCATGTGGCCGTAGCCGTGGCCGGAGAGGAGGAGGGCGATCATGCCGGAAGGGGGGAGGGAGACGGGCGGATGGCGCAGCATAGCCGCCCGGATTACCTCCCGGCCATGACCGTGACGCTGCTCCTCTCCCTCCTCCTCTCGGGTGGCCCGATGAACTTCCACGATTTCCAGGTGACGACCATCGACGGGAAGGAGGTCTCCCTCGCGGCCTACAAGGGCAAGGCGGTACTCGTGGTGAACACCGCGTCGGAGTGCGGCTACACCCCGCAGTACAAGGGGCTCGAGGAGCTCTACCAGGCGTACCGGAGGAAGGGCCTCGAGATCCTGGCCTTCCCCTCGAACGACTTCGGAGGCCAGGAGCCGGGGACGAACGCCCAGATCAAGAAGTTCTGCGAGGCGAGGTACAAGACCACCTTCCCGCTCTTCGCCAAGGTCGCGGTGAAGGGGGCCGACGCGGCGCCGCTCTACCGGTGGCTCACCGGCCAGCCGAGGAACGGCGGCGCGGTGACCTGGAACTTCAACAAGTTCCTGGTCGACCCGTCGGGCAAGGTGGTGGCGCACCTCGACTCCAGCGTGGAGCCCACCTCGGCCGAGATGAAGAAGCGGGTGGAGTCGGTCCTGCCCGCACCTTGAGTGAAGTATCCGTCGCGATAAACGGTTTGCCCACGGGCCCATCGAGGGAACCCGCAAGAGCCCGGCCACGGCTTGATCGTCGGCCCGGCCGGGGCGCAACCTCACCTCGGCCGGAGGCGGGAGGGCGCCGGCCTGGAGGACACCCCATGGCCAAGATGAAGATCCAGCGATTCTCCTCCCCGGACGAGACCCGTCCCTTCACCGACAAGGGACGGTTGGAGGTCCTGCGCGTCGGCGAGGGGATCGTCGGCCGCGGCATCTTCGAGCCCGGCTGGCGGTGGTCGAAGCACGTGAAGCCCCTCGCGCAGACGTCGAGCTGCGAGGCCGCCCACAGCGGATACGTCCTCTCCGGCCGGATGCACGTGGTGATGGACGACGGAGACGAGGTGGAGATCGGTCCCGGTGACTACGTGACCATCCCGCCCGGTCACGACGCGTGGACGGTGGGCTCCGAGGCGTGCGTCTTCCTCGACGTGGTCGGGTTCGCCGAATACGCCAGGCCGGAGCGCGGCACGGGCGACCGCCCGGGGGCGGAGTCCCGGACACACTGACGGTGAGCGGAGACCTCAGCCGCCCCGCGCCTTCGTGAAGGCGGCGTGGAACTCGCCCAGCTTGCGGACCACCGTCTCGATCTCCTCGGCGGGCGGCAGGATGGTGGTGCGGAAGTGCCAGGTCCCGGGCAGCTGCCCGAAGCCCGACCCCGGGACCACGCAGATCCCCGTCTCCTCGAGCAGCGCCAGGCAGTACTGCGCGTCGGTGGTCCCCGGCGGCAGGGTGATGCGCGGGAAGGCGTACATGGCGCCGGTGAGGGCGTTGCACTGGATCCCGGGGATCCCGTTCAGGCCCTTCTCCAGCATGGCCGCACGCCGCTTGAGCGACTCGAGCACCTCGCGCCGCTCCCGGTCGAAGAGGGGGAACGACGGGTCGCCCGGGCGGGGGGGCCGGACCATGATCCAGGTGACGAGCTGCCCCGCCGAGTTGGCGCAGAGCGCGACCGACTGGAGCTTCTCGACCTCCCCCATCACGTCCGGGGGGACGTTCCGGCATTCCAGGTAGCCGCCGCGGTGGCCGCACTCCCCCAGGAAGCCCTTTGACACGGAGTGGAAGCTCCAGAGCGGGACGTCGCGGATGGCGCGGCGCTCCAGCACCGACGCGAAGGAGACGAAGCGGTCGCCCGTCGCGATAGACGTTCTCCTGGTAGACCTCGTCGGCCAGCACCGAGAGCGAGTGGCGGCGCGCGAAGTCGAGCACCATCTCCACGTTGGACGCGTCGAGCACCGCGCCGGTGGGGTTGCCCGGGTTGATGACCGCGATGGCGCGGACCCGGACGCCCCGGGCCGTGGCCTCCGCGTGGGCGGTCTCGAGCGCCTCCCGCGAGAGGCTCCAGTCCTTCCCCTCGTCGAGGTAGTAGGAGACCTGCGTGCCGGAGAGCAGCGTGATGGACGCCGAGTAGAGCGGGTACTGCGGGATGGGGATCATCACGCCGTCGGACGGCCCGTCGACGAGCAGGCGCAGCACCGACTGCACGCCCTTGCTGGCCCCGTCGGTGAGGAAGACGTGCTCGGGATCGGCGGGGATGCCGTCGCGCTGCTGGATGAAGTCGGCGACCGCCTGCCGGACGAAGCGGTAGCCCTTGCTCTCGGTGTAGGCGCCCAGGCCGTGAGGGCTCTCCCGCAGGGCGAGGCGCGCCGCCGCCCGGGCGTCCTCGGGGAAGGCCGCGGCCGCCGGGCCGTCGAGCAGCTCGGGGTACTCGGCCGCCGAGAGCACCTGGCGCACGAAGGTGATGGGCTTCTGCCCGAGCGACTGCGGGTTGCCGATGTTGCAGTAGATGATGCGCCGCCCCTGGCGCTCCAGCTCGGCGGCGCGAGCCACGATGGCGCCGCGGACCGCGTACTGGGTCTCCCGGACCGCGTGGCTGACGTCTTGGAGCGTGAGGGACATGGCGGACCTTTCGCGTGAAGGAAGGGTCGGCATGTTACCAGACGGGCGCCCCGGTTCCGAAACCGGCCGACTACTCCTTCGCCAGCTGGGCGCGGGCCAGCGCCAGCTCCTTGCGCTGCGCGTCGTCCACCTTGGGGAACGCCAGGTCGAGCCCCTCCAGCGTCTCCACGATGGCGGCGGCGACGACGAGCCGGGTGAACCACTTCTGGTCGGCGGGGACCACGAACCAGGGCGCGTGCTCGGTGGCGGTGGCCCGGATGGCCTCCTCGTACGCCTCCATGTAGTCCTTCCAGTGGGCTCCGCTCCCGGACGTCGGCCGCCGAGAACTTCCAGTTCTTCTCGGGCTCGTCGAGGCGCTCGAGGAACCGGCGCTTCTGCTCCTTGCGCGAGACGTTCAGGAAGAACTTGAGGATGGCGAAGCCGTTGCGGGCGAGGTACCGCTCGTAGGCGGCGATGTCCTCGAGCCTCTCCTCCCAGACCTTCTTCCCGACGAGGCGGGGCGGGACGCGCTGGCGGGCCAGGATCTGCGGGTGGACCCGCACCACCAGGACCTCCTCGTAGTAGGACCGGTTGAAGATGCCGAGCCGCCCGCGCTCGGGGGCGGCGCGCTGGGTTCGCCAGAGGAAGTCGTGGTCCATCTCCTCGGCGGAGGGCTGCTTGAAGGAGTGGACCTGGCAGCCCTGCGGGATTCACCCCGGAGAGCACGTGCTTGATGGTGCCGTCCTTGCCCGCCGCGTCCATGGCCTGGAAGACGAGCAGCACGCCCCACTCGTCGCTCGCGTAGAGCTTCTCCTGGAGCTCGGCCATCCGCTCGATCCCGGTGGCGAGAATCCGCTTCGCCTCCGGCTTGTCCTCCGACCCCAGCCCGCCGGTGTCGCCCGGATCGTGGTCCTTCAGGCGGAACTTCTTGCCGCTGGTGATCCGGTACGGGTCGAGGAATCGGGAGATCCGGCGCGCCGCGTCGTTCCTTTTCATCCCGACACCGTATGGAGGACGGGCCCGGGTGCGCAAGGCCCGGAACGGAGCGTGGGCGGCCGCGAGGCTCAGCGACCGCCGGTGGTCCCGGGCCGGCGCTTCCCTCCCGGCGGCCCCCAGGCGGCGCGGACGGCGTCCTCCCCGTGGGCCCGCTCCAGTCGCCTCACGGTGAAGTGCCCCCAGGCGGTGCGCTGGTAGTGGTTCATGAACGCCAGGTTGACGGCCGCGCCCCCGGCGGCGCCGAGGAGCGGCACCAGCTGGGCGGCGGCCTTCTCCGAGACGGCGACGCCGAACCGGCGGGCCACCGTGGCGAGCAGGCGGGCCAGCGCCGGTGCGCTGCGGTCGGCGGCGGCGCGGGAGATCCCCTTCGAGGCGACGAACTCGGCGGCCTCGGCGACGGAGCGAGCGAGCGCCGCCCGGACCGCGAAGTAGCCGGCGTCCGCGGCGTCGTCCGCGGCGCGGGGCGACCCGTAGGCGAAGACCGACAGGCACTGGAGGCGTGGCTCGGGGCGGGAGAGGTCCTCTCCCTGGGCCCGCGCGTGGTCGGCGATGGCGCGCAGCATGATGGTGGTCGAGACCGGAAGCTCCACGGCCAGCCCGGCGAGGCCGAGGGCCCCTCCTCCCGCCCCGGCCGCCCCCACCGCCAGGCGGTGGAGCCAGTCGGCGGGAGGGTCCGGATCGGCGTCCATGGTGCGCAACGCGACCGAGAGCGCCCGGTCGAGCGCCGCTCCCGTGGCCCGGTGGATCTGCCGGGAGGCGGCGGCAGGCAACGCCGCCACCGCCATCTCCACCGGCCGGCCCACCAGGTCGGTCAGCCGGATGGCGAGCCCCGGGTTCTCGAGGACGTCCCGCGCGCGCGCCAGCGACTCGGCGTCCGCCCGGCCGATCATCCCGGAGGAGCGCCCTGCGAGGCCATCCACTCGTTCATGGCCTTCATCATCTGCCTGTTCGTGAGGTCGGCCTTGTGGGTGGCGAGGCCCCACCGGTGGCCCCACGGGTCGAGCACCATCCCGTAGCGATCCCCCCAGAACATGTCGGCGGGAGGCATGGTCGGCTTCGCCCCCGCGGCCACGGCGCGGGCGAAGACCGCGTCCACGTCCTTCACGTAGTGCATGAGCGAGACCGCGGATCCGCCCAGCGTCTGCGGGGAGGGCGCTCCCATCTCCGGGGCCTCGTCGCCGATGTAGAGGACGCGGTCGCCGAACTTGAGCTCGGCGTGCATGATCTTCCCGTCCGGACCGGGCATTCGCGAGAGCTCCTTCGCCCCGAACACCTTCTTGTAGAAGGCGATGGCGTCGGAGGCGCCCCGGACGGCGAGACCGGGGATGAGGCACCCCGCCGCCTTCGGTACCGCCTCGACCTTCTTCTTCCGGGCGGGCTTCGCCGGCTTCCGCTTCGCGATCTTCTTCGTCCTGGCCATGGGCACCCCCAGCTCCGGCCCCCGCGGGCCGGGCGGCGTTCCCATAGCCGGCGCCGGGCGCGTCGCAACCCGCGATGGGAGGTAGGATGGACGGATGTCCGAGCTCGCCAGGATCTTCGAGAAGGACCGCTTCGCCACCGGCATCGGGGTCGAGCTGCTGGAGGTGGCGGAGGGGCGCGCGGTGGCCCGGCTGGCCGTGGGGCCGCAGCACCTGAACGCGGCCGGCGTCGTGCAAGGCGGCGCCGTGTTCACGCTGGCCGACTTCGCCTTCGCCGTCGCCTCCAACTCGCGCGGAAACCTGGCCCTCGCCATCGAGGCGCACGTCACCTTCCTGCGCGCCGTCCGCACGGGGGTGCTTCGCGCGGAGGCGCGGGAGGAGGGCGGCTCGCGTCGACTCTCCACCTGCACCGTGCGCGTCACCGACGAGGGCGGGACCCTCGTCGCCCTCTTCACGGGGACGGCGTTCCGGAAGGACGACCCGCTGCCCCTCCCCTGAGGCTAGGCCTTGAGCGGAAGGCTGCGCTGCCGCTTCCCGGTCAGGGCGAAGAGGGCGTTCGCCACGGCCGGGGCGATCGGGGGAAGCCCCGGCTCGCCGATCCCGCCCGGGGCCGCGGTGCTCGGAACGATGTGGGTCTCCACCCGCGGCATCTCGGAGATGTGCAGGGGATCCTGGTCGGGGAAGTTGGTCTGCTGGGCGGCGCCCTTCGAGAAGGTGATCTCCCCCCGGAGCGCCGCCGAGAGCCCGTAGACCACGCTGCCCTCCATCTGGTGGGCCACGCTGTCCGGGTTGAGCGCCGTTCCGCAGGACACCGCCACCACCACCCGGTGGACGCGGATGGCGCCCTTCTTCACCGAGACCTCGGCCACCTCGGCCACGTGGCTGCCGAAGGAGGAGTGACAGGCGATCCCACGGGCCACGCCCTTCGGGAGCTTCTTCCCCCAGCCCGACTTCTCCGCGGCGAGCGCCAGGACCGCCTGGAGCGGGTGGTCGGCGGGGAGGAGCCCCTGGCGGAAGGCGAGCGGGTCCTTGCCCGCGGCGTGGGCCAGCTCGTCGACGAAGCACTCCTCGGGGAAGGCGTTCTGGGAGGCGTAGACCGAGCGCCACCACCCGAGGCGCACGCCCACCACGGGGATGGCGGCGTCGATCCGGATGGCGCCGGTCCGGTAGGGGAAGGAGATGGCTCCCTCCAGGACGTCGGGGTGGCCGGGCCTCCCACCGAAGTTCTGGCGCGAGATGGACGGGCTGCGCACCAGGTGATGCCAGGCGACCAGGTTTCCCTTCGCGTCGAGCCCGCCGCGGAGCTCGTTCCTGCCGCAGGGCCGGAAGTAGTCGCCCAGGAAGTCGTCCTCGCGGCTCCAGGTCACCTGCACCGGGATCCCGGCCGCCTTCGCGACCAGCGCCGCCTCGACCGGGAAGTCGGGGAACGAGCGCCGGCCGAAGCCGCCGCCCAGGAAGGTGGTGTGCACGGTCACCTTGTCGTCCGGGATGCCGAGCGCCTTGGCGACGTCGCCCCGGGCCCAGAGCGGGGCCTGGGTCGGGATCCAGAGCTCCGCGCCGTTCCCGTCCACGCGAGCCGTGCAGTTCATGGGCTCCATGGTGGCGTGGGCGAGGAAGGGGAGGGTGTAGGTCGCCGAGAGCTTCCGGGCCGCCCCGGCCAGCGACTTCTCGACGTCCCCCTCCATCTTGGCCGGTGTGGCCTCCAGCGGGGCCGCACCGACGAGACGGGCGATCTCCTTCGAGTCGAGCGCGCCGTTCGGGCCGCCGTCGAAGGTGGCGGCGAGCGCCTCCCGACCCTTCAGCGCCGCCCAGGTGGTGTCGGCCAGGACGGCCACGCCCGAGGGAACCTCGACCACCTTCCGGACTCCGGGAACGGCCATGGCCTTCGCGGCGTCGAACCCGGCCACCTTTCCGCCCAGGGCAGGCGGCCGCGCCACCACCGCGTGGAGCATCCCGGGCACCCGCACGTCGATGCCGAAGACGGCTGCGCCACGGGTCTTCGGCGGCGTGTCGAGCCGCGGGACCGGCTTGCCGATGAGGGTGAAGTCCTTCGGGTCCTTGAGGCGCGGCTGCTCCGGGACCGGGAGCTTCGCGGCCGCGGCGGCGAGCTCACCGTAGCCGGCGCGGCGCCCGGAGGCGGCGTGGAGGACCGCGCCCTTCTCGGCGCGGCAGGATCCCGGGTCGACGCCCCAGCGGGCGGCCGCTGCGGCCACCAGCATCTCCCGCGCGGCGGCGCCGGCCTTGCGGAGCGGCTCCCAGGACTGCCGGACGCTCGACGAGCCGCCGGTGCTCATCCGGCCGTACCTGGGATCGGCGTCGGCCTGCACGACCCGGACGTCCTTCCAGTCGGCCTCCAGCTCCTCGGCGACGAGCACCGCCATGCCGGTGTAGGTCCCTTGCCCCATCTCGGAGCGTCCCAGCCAGACGGTGACGGCGCCCTTCGGGTCGACGTTCAGCCAGGCGCTGGGCTGGAAGTCTCCCGGTGGAGCCGCGCCGGGCTCGGCGGCGGCCACGCGCAGCGGGCTCGCGGCCAGCCAGAGGCCGGTGCCGGCCGAGATCTGGAGGAAGGTGCGGCGCCCCATCTTCGACGCGGTCATGGCGTGCCCTCCTTCGCGGCCCGGTGGATGGCGCGCCGGATCCGATCGTAGGTCCCGCAGCGGCAGAGGATGCCGTCCATGGCGGCGTCGATGTCGGCGTCGGTGGGGCGGGGCTTCCTCGCGAGCAGGGCGGCGGCCGCCACGATCTGGCCGGACTGGCAGTACCCGCACTGAGGGACCTCGTCGGCGATCCAGGCGCGCTGGACCGGGTGGGTGCCGTCGGGCGAGAGACCCTCGATGGTGGTGACCTTGCGGCCCTTCACCTCGGCGATGGTGACCTGGCAGCTGCGGACGGGGGCCCCGTCGAGCAGCACCGTGCAGGAGCCGCACGAGCCGATCCCGCAGCCGAACTTGGTCCCGGTCAGCCCGAGCGCGTCGCGGAGCGCCCAGAGCAGGGGGGTGTCCGGGGACAGGTCGACCGGCCGTGGGGTTCCATTCACCGATAGCGTGATCATGGCGCCTCCTCGGGCCAGGGCGGGGCCCGGGAACGAAGCATAGCGGGCCCCGGCGTGGGGAGCGAGCCATCCGGGACGTGCTAGTTTCGCCCGGCCATGCACCGCGCCCGCCACAGCCTGCTCGCCCTGGCCGTCCTGCTCGCCGCACCGTCGGCACGCGCCCAGTCCAGCTTCTTCCTGCCGCCGAGCGCCGTCCTCACCAACTACGACCGGGTGCTCATCGGCCAGGAGGAGGCGCTCGAGTCGGGAGCCTTCGTGGCCCGCGTGGCCAGCTCCACGGCGGGCTGGTACAACCCGGCCGGCCTGGCGCTCGTGAAGCGGAGCGTCATCGGGGCGAGCGCCACCGGGTACGAGCTCGAGATGATCGATCTCGGCCAGATCCAGGCGGGGTCCGGCAAGGTCTCTCTCGCCCAGCTCCCCAGCTATTTCGGTGCGGTGCTGGGCGGCGACGTCATCTCGTCCGATCGCTGGCGGATCGGCTTCTCGGCCACGAAGCCCACCTCCTGGTCCACGGCGGTGAATGGCGCCAACCTGAGCGGGACCGAGGTCAACTACTCCTCCCGGGTGAGCATCTCGACGCTCGTGCCGACCATCTCGGCGGCCTGGGCCGCCCTGCCGTCCCTGCGCTTCGGAGCCGGACTCGGGGTGGCCATCACGAGCATTTCCCAGACCCAGATCCTCTCGATGCGGTCCGACCCGGCGCTCGTCGACGCGTCCATCCTGCGCTCCGCCGACGGGACCGGCACGACCTGGGGCGGGCAAGGCACCTTCGGGGTGCAGTGGGACGTGACCGACCGGCTGGTGGCCGGGGCCAGCATGCGCACCCCGACCTTCACCATCATCCGGACCGGAGCCCTCTCGTTCCAGGACGTGCAGACGCTCAACACGGCCTCGGGCCCGGCAACCTACGAGTCCTACTTCAACGACCCGAACGCCACCTTCAGCTACCACCTGCCACTCAACGTGAACTTCGGCCTGGCCTGGCGGGAGCCTCGCTTCGACGTGGAGATCGACGTTCGTTACCACTCGTCCATCTCCGAGTACCTGCTGCTCTCGTCGAGCCAGCCGGTGGAGAACATCACCACCTACCCGGACGGCACGCAGGCGCGGACGACGGTGCCCTTTGCCGGGCTCCGCTACGGGGCGACCACGGTGTGGAACTTCGCCATCGGCGGGCGCTACCAGCTCGACGAGGCGTGGAGCCTCCACGGCGGGTTCTACACCGACGCCGCCCCGGCCGCCCCCAGCGAGTCGAACGTCTTCCGCAGCGTGAACCTCTACGGGCTCACCGGTGGCGCCAAGCTGAAGGGGGACCACCTCTCCGGGTCGCTGGGGTTGGGGATGTCCTGGGGAAGCTCCGACGACTTCCCTCTCGGCAGCCCCGGGGTGGGTGCCGTCTCGACGCGCCTCTCGATCCTCACCGTGTCGCTGCTCTACGCGATCGCCTACCGGTTCTGAGCGACGCGTTCCCCGGTCTCGCCGGCCGCTGCGCTCGCCGAGAGCAGCTTCACGTCGTTCTTGATCCGCCAGTCGATCATCACCTGGACGTCTCGCGCCAGCCCCTCGATGTAGCCCTGGGCCTGCACCGCCACCCGGTAGTGGTTGGGCGGCAGCAACGAGAGGACGTAGTGCCCGGTGGCGTCTGTCTTGACCGATTGATCGATCCAGCCCGGGCTGGAGGCGGTCACCGTGGCTCCCGCCACGGCCTTGCCGGTCTCGGCGTCCATCACCCTCCCCACCACCTGTCCGGTGATGTTCTGCGCCGACGCGAGCCCCGCTGCGGAGAGGGCCACCACCGCCACCACGATCCGGATCGCATTCTGGGTCTTCATGGAGACCTCCTTGCCGTTCCCAGAGACGGATCCTGGCCCGTTGTGACGGTGCTGCCAAGGCGCCGACCCGGAAAATTCCTATCCGGCCGGAACCAGGCCTGGGAATGGCGGACGGTCCTCCGGGGATTATGGAAGCGTCCCCCCACGGAGATCCCCATGGCGCGCTGGAAGCCCGATCTGCGAGAAGCCGACGTCACCCCGGAGCAGGTCTACCTGCGACGCAGGGAGTTCCTGAAGCTCGGGGCGGCCGGCGCCATCGGCGCCGCGGTGGGCGCGCTCCCGCTCCCGGCCATGGCCGGCGCCGACGATCCTTCCGGCGAGGCCCTGGCGGTCGCCCGGAAGGTGGAGATGGCGGGCGGCGAGAAGCCCACGCCCTGGAAATCGGTCACGACGTACAACAACTTCTACGAGTTCGGCACCGACAAGGCCGACCCGGCGGAGCGCGCCGGCTCCCTGCGCACGCGTCCCTGGACGCTCGCGGTGGAAGGGGAGGTGAAGAAGCCGCTCACCCTCGGCATCGAGGAGATCCTGCGGATGGCGCCGCTCGAGGAGCGGGTCTACCGTCATCGGTGCGTCGAGGCCTGGTCCATGGTCGTCCCCTGGGTGGGGTTCCCGCTCGCCGAGCTCATGAAGCGGGTCGAGCCCACCTCCAAGGCGAAGTACGTGGTCTTCCAGACCCTCCTCGACCCGGCGCAGATGCCGGGCCAGCGGAGCCGCGTCCTCGAGTGGCCCTACACCGAGGGGCTGCGCATCGACGAGGCGGTGAACCCGCTCACGCTCCTCACCGTGGGGCTCTACGGGCGCGTGCTGCCCAACCAGAACGGCGCCCCGCTCCGGGTCATCACGCCCTGGAAGTACGGCTTCAAGGGGGCGAAGTCGATCGTGCGGATGCGCCTCGTCGAGGAGCAGCCGCGCACCACCTGGGCGGTCATGGCTCCCACCGAATACGGCTTCTACGGCAACGTGAACCCGGCGGTCGATCACCCGCGCTGGAGCCAGGCCAAGGAGCGGCGCCTGGGCGAGTTCTTCCGGCGGGACACGCTCCCGTTCAATGGATATGCGTCCGAGGTGGCCGCCCTCTACGCAGGGCTCGATCCGAGGAAGCTCTACTGAACCGCTGGCTGAAGCCCGCCGCGGTGGCGGTGCTGCTCCTGCCGATCGCGAAGATCGGGTGGGACGCCGCGACCGACGGTCTGGGCGCGAACCCGATCGAGGCGGTGCAGAACCGGCTCGGCTTCTGGACGATCACCATCCTCGCCCTGGCCCTCGTGCCCACGCCCGCGAAGGACCTGCTCGGCGTGGCCTGGCCGCAGCGGCTCCGGCGCGTCCTCGGCGTGACGGCCTTCGCCTACGCGCTGCTCCACTTCCTCTTCTACGTCGGGGTCGACAAGTTCTTCGACTGGAAGACGATCTCCGCGGACCTGACCAAGCGGCCCTTCCTCATGGTGGGCTTCGCGGCGCTGCTCACCCTCCTGCCGCTCGCCATCACGTCGACCGACGGCTGGGTTCGCCGGCTCGGGTTCCGGCGCTGGAAGCTGCTCCACCGGCTCGCCTACCTCGCCGCCGTCCTGGCGGTCGTGCACTTCGCCTGGCGGGTGAAGGCCGACCTGCGCCGGCCGCTCCTCTTCGCGGCCGTCTTCGCCGTGCTGCTCGCGGCCCGCGTTCCCGGCTGGATCCGGCAGGCGCGGCGCTGAGCGCTACCGCTTCCGGCGCGCTGTCGGGTTGGGGGTGGGCGGCGCGATCCGGTGCAGGGTGTTCCGGTCGGTGTGCCGGAAGGGCTCCCTGCGCCCGCGGACCTCGAGCAGCGTCTCCTGCTCGTAGGAGAAGGTGCGGGGTCCCTTCACCGAGATGGTGATGGACCACTCCAGCGTCCGGTACGCGTGCTCGAGGAAGGGATTCGAGCAGATGCCGTTCACCGTGCTCCCCCGGTCGGCACGGAGGGTGAACTTCCGGGCACTGGCCCGCGTCTTCCCCGAGGCCATCGCCACCTGGGCGCGGGGGATGGCGAGCGTCTGGTAGACCGTCCCCGTGGCCGGTTCCCACAGCCAGTAGCCCACCTGGTCGTGGAAGGTCTCGACCTCCCCCGGCTTCACGATGTGGACGTGGTAACGGAGGCCGTAGAAGAGCTGCGGCCCGTTGGTCTGCGGGTCGATGGGCTGCAGCTCGTAGTGCTCGAGGTACGCGTCCGTCTCGGTGCCCTCGAGCACCGGGTGATCGTCGGAGCCCCTCCTCCCCTCCCAGATGCCGGCCATGCCGGTGAGGGGACCCAGGTTCGCCAGGGTGTCGGGATCGGGATCGGGCTCGGTGAAGATGTCCTTCGGAAACCTGGCCATGCGGGATTCTACGGGCTCCGGGCGTGGATTGTGGAGCTTGACCTGGACGGCGCATAGTGATAATGATTCTCAACATTGAATCAGCGGCCGGGGTCGCCGGCCGGAGGATGGAATGATCGTCTGCTCCTGCCGAGCCGTTTCCGACCGCGAGTTGCGCATGGCCGCCGAGGCCGGGCGCTCCATGCGCGAGATCGTCCAGGTCACGGGCGCCACCACCGACTGCGGTTGCTGCGCCGACACCGTCGAGCGTATCGTGACCGACGCTCGCCCGTGCCGCTCCACGCCATGCACGGGCTGCCCCAACGCAGGCCTTGCCGCGTAGCGGCCGAGGAGAAACGACATGAAGGGTGATGCCAAGGTCATCGCGCTCCTGAACGACGTCCTCACCAACGAGCTCACCGCCATCAACCAGTACTTCCTGCACGCCCGCATGTGCGAGAACTGGGGCTACGAGCGGCTCTGGAAGAAGGTCCGCGACGAGTCGATCGACGAGATGAAGCACGCCGACAAGGTGATCGCCCGCATCCTCTACCTGGACGGGCTTCCCAACCTCCAGAAGCTCGGGAAGCTGGAGATCGGCGAGACCGTCGCCGAGCAGCTGAAGAGCGACCTCGCGCTGGAGAAGCGGGCCATCCCGGTGCTCAACGCGGGGATCGAGCTCTGCCGGGGGAAGGGCGACAACGGAACCGCCGAGCTGCTCGAGGAGATCCTCGTCGACG
This sequence comes from uncultured delta proteobacterium, assembly GCA_963818535.1. Classification (GTDB taxonomy): domain Bacteria; phylum Myxococcota; class Myxococcia; order Myxococcales; family Anaeromyxobacteraceae; genus CAIOAK01. The sequence goes on from CAWFSM010000001.1 coordinate 907,855, forward strand.
AGGAGGAGCACGCCGACTGGCTGGAGGCCCAGCTCACGCTCGTCGACCAGGTCGGCATCCAGAACTACCTCGCCCAGCAGATGAAGGAAGAGGAGTGACGCGGTAGCGGCCCGGATGGCGCTCGCGCTCGACCCCCTGGCGGCGGAGCTCCTGGCCGGCTGGCGCGCCTGGGCCTTCCCGGGCGGCGAGGCGGTGGCGCGAAGCATCGTCGCCGTCGAATGGACGGAGGCGGGCGAGCTGCGCAGCTCGGCCAAGGCCAGGTGGATCCCGTTCACCGCCAGTCACCGGGTGGAGGCCGCCCGCACCAGCTTCCGGTGGGAAGCCATGCTGGGGACCGGCGCCCTCACGCGGACGGCGGTCACCGACGCCTGCGACGACCGTCACGGCTGGTCGGTGGCGAAGGCGGCGGGGATCCTCCCGGTGTCCCGCGTGGTGGGGCCGGAGATGGACCGGGCCCAGATCCAGCGCTGGCTCGCCGACGTCGGGCGCTGCCCGGGCGCGTTGCTCCTCCATCCCACCCTGGAGGTCTCGTCGTCGGGTGGCCGATGGCTGCGCCTCCGGGACGCGGCCGCGCCCGCCGGCGCCTCGGTCGAGCTGGAGATGGGTCCCGAGGGCGGCGCCGTGGCCATGCGCGCGGTGCGACCCGGGCTCCAGGGGAGGCGGTTCGTCGAGCGTCCCTGGTCCGGCCGGATGGGGGGCGCGGTCGTCTGGGAAGGGATGCGCGTGCCGACCACGCTCGAGGCCAGCTGGACCTACCCGGACGGCGAATTCGTCGCCTTCCGGGGAACGGGCACGCCCGTCCGGGCCGAGCGCTGAAGGGCGATCACCTCGCCCACCGCCGCCTCGAGTCGTCGGTTGAACTCCGCGGGCCGCTCCAGCATCGGGTAGTGGCCGACGCCGTCCATGAACGAGGCGTCGTAGTTCCCGTGCCGGCGGTTCACCCCGATCTTCGTCACCGGGCTGAGTGGTGGTCCGGACTGGATGGCCCGCACCGGGACCCCGGCCGCCTCCATCCAGCGGGCCAGGTCGAGGTCGGGGGAGTCGCGGAGGAGGGCGATGGCCGGGCCGGGGCGGGAGGCCGCCGAGCGGGAGGCGACGAACTCCACCACGGCCGGATCCGCTCCCGCGGGGAGCATCCGGTGGACCATGGAGGACATCGTGCCCGGGAAGTCCGCCTCGTAGAGCGCGGCCAGCTTCTCGGCCGTGTCCCGGGGTATCGACCGTTCCACGTCGTGGAGGGAGTCGACCGCGACCACGCCGACCACGCGCCCCGGCATGCGCCGGGCGGCGTCCAGCGCCACCGTTCCGCCCAGTGAGTGGCCGACCAGCACCACCTGGTCGAGCCTGAGCGCCTCGACCACCGCCTGGACGTCCGATCCGAGGCCGGACACCGTCCAGCGCGCCCGCTCCGCTCCCGACGCGCCGTGGCCGCCCAGGTCGAGGGTCACCACGCGGTACCGCCGGGAGAGGGGCTCGACCTGCTCCTTCCAGAAGGAGCGGTCGCAGGCCCAGCAGTGGAGGAGGACGACCGCGACCTTGCCCTGGCCGCGGACGTCGTAGGCGATGGAGAGGCCGTCCGGAGCCCGCGCGGTGCCTTGCCTCACCGCCGCCGGGGCGGCGGCGACGAGCAGCGCCGCGAGCGCCGCGGGGATCACTTCGCCAGCGCCCCCGGCCAGGCGGTGACCACCTGCATGTCGTACAGCTTCGTGTAGCCGGCCTTCTGGAGGGTCTCGGCGGCGATGGCGCTGCGCCGGCCGCTGCGGCAGTAGAGGACCACCGGGGTGGAGGCCGGGCCGATCTCGGCGGCGCGCTTCCCGATCTCCTCGTACGGGATGTTGATGGCGCCGGGGACGTGGCCGGAGGCGAACTCCTGGGGCGTCCGGACGTCGACCACCTTCGCCCCGGCGATCGCGAGCGACTTCCCGGTGGCGCCGTCGACGCGCCCGGGCTTCACCTCGGCAGCCGTGGGCGCGGCAGGAGGAACGTTCGAGGCGAGTGCGGGGGCAGCCAGGACCAGCAGGGAGGCGGCGAAAAGGCCTTTCATGTCTCGGAATCCTTTCGTGGGGCGACCCCCAAGATCTAGCGGGGAGGACGCGGGTCGGCACGCGTTGGAGCCTCCGGGACCTCGGGAGGTTCGGGGCCGCTACCCGCGCCCGGGGAAGGGCTTCCCCTGGATCGACGCGTCGAGGATCTCGATCGGGTGGGCGGCCTGGACCGAAGCACCCTTCTCCCGGAGGACCCTCTGGACCTGGAGGGTGCAGCCGGGGTTCGCCGACGCCAGGTACGGCGCGCCGGTGGCGAGCACGTTGGCCGCCTTGCGGGCGCCGAGCTCGTCGGAGGCCGCCACCTGCACCAGGTTGTAGATCCCCGCGCTTCCGCAGCACTCGTCCCCCTGGGCGACCTCGACCAGCTCGAGGCCCGGGATGGCGCGGAGGAGCGCCCGGGGCGGGTCCTGGATTCCCTGGGCGTGCCCCAGGTGGCAAGGCGAGTGGTAGGCCACCTTGGCCGGGATGGGGTGGCGCGCGGCCCGGGGCGCCACCGCGGCCAGGAACTCGGTGACGTCCTTCACCTTGCGGGAGAAGGAGACCGCGTGGTCGTGCCAGGCCGGGTCGCCCTGGAAGAGGTGGCCCAGGTCCTTCAGGTGGGAGCCGCAGCCGGCCGCGTTCACCAGGAAGGTGTCGGCGCCGGAAGCCTCGAGCCGCCCGATCAGGTCGCGGGTCATGGCCCGGGCCTCCTCGTCCCGGCCGGCGTGCACGGAGAGCGCCCCGCAGCAGCCCTGCCCGTCGGGGACCACCACCTCGTACCCCTCGGCGGAGAGCACGCGCAGCGTGGCCTCGTTCACCCCGGGGAAGAAGACCCGCTGCACGCATCCGCCCACCAGCGCCACCCGGCCGCGCCGCGCGCCCGCCGCGGGCGTGGAGGCCGGGAGGCGCGAGGTCACCTGGCCGAGCCCGAGGTCGGGGGCGAGCGCGTCGAGCCGCCCGAGGAAGGGAACGGCGCGCGTGAGGCCCAGGGCCCGGGTGAGCCAGCGCAGGCCGGTGATCCGCCAGAGCCAGAGGAAGACCGCCGCCACCCGCAGCCGGCCCGGATGGGGGAAGAGGGAGAAGATGGCGGAGCGCCGCCCGGCGTCGCCGGAGGTGCGAACGCCGGAGGCCTCGACCCGCGCCCGGGCCTCCTCGATGATCACGTCGTAGCGAACGCCGGACGGGCAGGCGGCCAGGCAGGCCATGCAACCCAGGCAGGAGTCGAGGTGGGAGACCATCTCCGCCGTGGGCGCCGCGCCGTCGAGCATGGACCGGGCGATCTCGATGCGGCCGCGCGGCGAGTCGGGCTCGCGCCCCCAGATCGACCAGGTGGGGCAGACCGGCAGGCAGAAGCCGCAGTGGACGCAGTCGAGCGCGGGGTGGCGACCGGACACTAGATTCCCCCCACGAAGCGCCCGGGGGCGAGCCGCCGGTCGGGGTCGAAGCGCTCCTTGAGGGCGCGCATGAGGTCGATGGACGGCGGGGGCGGGCCCCAGGGGTCGACGGCGGGCCGGATGGCCGCGGGGGCCTCGCAGATCACGAGCGACCCGCCCGCCGCCGCGGCCGCCGCGCGGGCGTCCCGAAGCCCCGTCGCCAGCCCGGCCGCGGACGCCGGATCGCCCGAGGCGAAGGCGATGCCCGAGCGTGGGGTAGACGGCCGCGGCACCCGGCGAGAGCTCGCCGAGCAGGGCCGGCAGCCAGGTGCGGGCCATCTCGGAGAGGCGGGAAGGCGGCGCCGCCAGCTTCACGCGGAGCGAACCAGTCTCGCGGACGGCGTCGTGGCGGGCCCAGAACGCGGCCGCGCCGGGCGCATCGAGCGCCCGTCCGGCGAGCCCTGCCTGGCGACCCACCTCGAGCAGGCGGGTGACCTGGTCGGCCACGCCGGTCTCGAACCCCTCGAAGCGAACGCCCAGGTCGAGCCGGTCCGAGGAGAACACGGCCGCCGCCGAGCTGGGCTCGAGCTGCGCCGCGCGCCACGCCGCGGCCAGGGCCCGGACCTGGTCCGGGTCGAGCCCGGGGAAGAGGACGGTGGCCGCGGTCTCGGGAAGCGGGTGCACCCGGAAGGTCACGCTGGTCAGGAGCGCCAGCGTCCCCAGCGAGCCCACCATGAGGCGTGGCAGGTCGAAGCCGGCCACGTTCTTCACCACCTTGCTGCCGCCCCTTGGCCGCGGTGCCGTCGGCACGGACCAGGGAGACGCCCAGGACCAGGTCGCGCGCGGCGCCGAAGCGGGTCCGGCGCGGGCCGAAGGCGTTGGCCGCCACCACCCCGCCCACGGTGGCCCTGGCCGGAAAGGGGGCGTCGAGGGCGAGCCGCTGCCGGTGGCGGGCGAGCACCTCGGCGAGCGCGGCGAGGGTCATGCCCGCCTCGGCGGTGACCACCTGGTCGGCCGGGGCGTGGTCGACCAGGCGCGAGAGGCCGCCGGTGCGGACCACCGCGTCGAGGCGCGAGGGGCGCCCGCCCAGCCCGAGGTCGGTTCCGCCGCCCACGAAGGCGAGCGCCAGCCGCTCGGCGGCGGCGCGGGAGAGGGCCTCGGCCGCCTCCTCGACGGTGGCCGGCTCGAGGACCAGGCGCGGGACCACGCCCTGGACGGCGTCGTCGGAGGTTCCGGGGCGCTCGCGCGTCACCATCGCTGGACCTCTCCGGACTTCACGGCCGGATGCTCCACGCCGCCCGGCCCGGGCTTCTCGCCGCAGAGCCGCAGCGAGGGGAACACCTTGCCCGGGTTGAAGGCCTCCTCCGGATCGAAGGCGGCGCGCACCCACTTCATGGTCTCGAGGTCCGCGTCGCCGTACATGTCGGCCATGTAGGCCGCCTTCTCGGCGCCCACGCCGTGCTCCCCGGTGATGGAGCCGCCGCGCCGCACGCACATGCGCAGGATCTCGCCGCCCAGGTGCTCCGCGCGCTCCTCCTCGCCGGAGTTCCGGGCATCGTAGAGGACGAGCGGGTGGAGGTTGCCGTCGCCGGCGTGGAAGACGTTGGCCACCCGCAGCCCGCGGTCCTTCGCCATCCCCTCGATCTCGCGGAGCACCGGCGCGATCTCGGAGCGGGGGATGGTGCCGTCCTCGACCAGGTAGTTGGGCGAGATGCGCCCCACCGCGGCGAAGGCGCTCTTGCGCCCCTTCCACATGAGCTGCCGCTCCGCCTCGCTCCTCGGCAGGCGGAGCTCGAGCGCGCCCGCCTCGCGGGCGATCTTCACCGCGCGTGCGGAGAGGTCCTCCACCTCGGCCACCGGGCCGTCGGCGTCCATGAGGAGCGCGGCGCCCACGTCCGGCCAGTCGAGCCCGGTGGCGGCCTTGGCGGCCTCGATGGCCAGCCGGTCCATCATCTCGATGGCGGCAGGGAGGATGCCGGCGGCGATGATGCGCGAGACCGCCTCGCCTCCCTCGTCGGTGGAGGGGAAGGTGGCGAAGAAGGTCCGGGTGGCCTCCGGCTTGCGGAGCAGCCGCAGCGTCACCTCGGTGACGATGCCCAGCATGCCCTCGCTGCCCACCAGCGCGGCGAGCAGGTCGTGCCCGGGGCCGTCGAGCGCCGGCCCCCCGATGTCGACCACCTTGCCGTCGTGCAGGACGACGCGGGCGCCCAGCACGTGGTTCACGGTGAAGCCGTACTTGAGGCAGTGGGCGCCGCCCGAGTTCTCGGCGACGTTGCCGCCGATGGAGCAGATGCTCTGGGAGGAGGGGTCGGGCGCGTAGTAGTAGCCCGCGGCCGAGACGTGCCTGGTGACGTCGAGGTTCAGGACCCCGGGCTCCACCCGCACCCAGCCGTCCTCCAGGTTCACCTCGAGGATGCGGCGCATGCGGGAGAGCGCCACCACCACCGAGCCGGGGACGGGCCTGGCCCCGCCGGAGAGCCCCGTGCCGGAGCCGCGCGGGACGATGGGACGCCCGGAGGCGCGCGCGAGCCGCACCACCTCGGCCACCTCGGCGGTGGACCCGGGCAGCACGACGAGGTCGGGGCGGGTGCGGCCGTGGGTGAGCCCGTCGCACTCGTAGGTGAGGAGGTCGGGCCCGGCCGAGAAGCAGTTGCGCGCCCCCACCACCGCCGCCATGCGGCCGGCCAGATCGGAGACGGAGGCGCGCCCGTTCATGTGGTCGGGCTCAGGCGCCGTCGTAGGCGCGAAGCGCGGCGGAGGCGGCCGCACCCGGGGTGACGGGCCGTCCCTGCTTCTTCATGCCCTGCTCGATGGCCGAGAGGACGGTGAGGACGTTCCCCTGGGTCGAGCCGTAGCCCATCAGGCCGATGCGCCAGAGCTTGCCGGCGAGCGGCCCGAGCCCGCCGCCGATCTCGATGTCGTGGTCGTTGAGGACGTACTTGCGCACCGCGGCCTCGTCGACGCCCTCGGGAGGGGTCACGGCGTTGAGCGACGGGAGCCGTTCCCCGTCCTTCGACAGCGGCTTCGCGCCCAGCGCGGCGAAGCCGGCGATGAGCGCCTTGGCGTTGCGCTGGTGGCGAGCGAACCGGGCCGGGAGCCCCTCCTCGGCCACGAGGCGCAGCGCCTCGCGGAGCGCGTAGACCATGGTGATGGGGGCGGTGTGGTGGTACACGCGCTTCCCCTCCGCCCAGTAGTCCGCGACCATGCCGGCGTCGAGGTACCAGGACTGCACCTTGGTCTTGCGGGCGCGGACCGCGTCGAGGGCGCGCGGCGAGAGGGTGAAGGGCGCGAGTCCGGGCGGGCAGGAGAGGCACTTCTGCGTGCCGGAGTAGACCGCGTCGGCCTCCCAGGCGTCGACCTCGACCGGGATCCCGCCCAGCGAGGTGACCGTGTCGACGACGAGGAGCGCGCCGTGGGCGTGGCAGAGCTTGCCGAGCCCGTCCATGGGCTGCTGCGCGCCGGTGGAGGTCTCGGCGTGGACGATGCCGACCGCCTTCACCGGGGCGTGCTTCTTCAGGGCCTCCTCGATGGCAGCGTGCGGGAAGACCTGGCCCCAGGGGACCTCGAGCTTGACCAGCTTGCCGCCGGCCCGGCCGACGATGTCGGCCATGCGGTTCCCGAAGACGCCGGCGGCGCAGATGACGACCGTGTCGCCCGGCTCGATCACGTTGACGAGCGCGGCCTCCATTCCCGCCGACCCGGTCCCGGAGACCGCGATGGTGAAGGGGTTGGCGGTCTGGAAGACGTAGCGGAGCTGGGCCTGCACCTCGTTCATGATCCCGAGGAACTGGGGGTCGAGGTGGCCGAGCTGCGGCGTGGTCATGGCCCGGTAGACGCGCGGGTGCACGGGGCTCGGACCAGGACCGAGCAGAAGGCGTACGGAAGGGTTCAGCTCTCCGACGGTGGGGGCGGGGATGGACATGGCTGGGCATGATAGCGTTCCCAGGGCCAGCAGGCGAGGCTCGCGACAGGGCAGTCCAAATGCTCCAGGACCTCCTCGGCCACTTCACCTACGCCGCCGTGTTCGGCCTGCTGGTCGCGGGCGGAGTGGGGATCCCGGTGCCCGAGGAGCTGGTCCAGCTGACGGCCGGGTACCTGGCCCGCCGCGGCGTCCTCTCCCTGGTGCCCACCGCCATCGTCGCCTGGGCCGGAATCGTCCTCGGGGACTTCGTTCTCTTCCGGCTGGGGCGCAGCCACGGGCCCCGCTTCCTCGAGTCGCGCCACGTCGCACGCGTGGTCACCCCCCGGCGCCGGGCCTTCATCGAGCGCCACTTCGCGCGTCACCCGGTCCTCACCATCGCGCTGGCCCGCCACGCCGCGGGGCTCCGCCTCCCGGTCTTCGCGATGGCCGGAGCGTCGGGGGTCCGGAGCATCACCTTCCTGGCCGCGGACGGCCTCTCGGCCCTGGTGTCGGTCCCGCTCGTGGTGGGGGCCGGCTGGTACTTCGCCGGTCACATCCAGGAGCTGAAGCGGGACGTCCACTGGGTGGAGCTCGCGGTGGCGCTGGCCGCCGCCGTCGGAGCGGCGGCCTGGGTCCTCGCGGTGCGCCGGCGGGAGCGGCGGGCGGCCGGCCAGCGGTAGAGCCTAGGCGGCGGGCTCGTCGAGCAGGTGCCGCGCCGCCTCGATGAAGGGCGCCGCCGCCTGGTGGTAGATGGCCCGCCGCGCCCGCAGGTCGTTCACGAGCTCCAGCCCGGTCCGGTCGCAGGGGGAAAGCGCCAGGTCGCTCGTCCCGATGGGGGTGGTCCTCTGCCCCCATCGGACCACGTGGGCGCACCAGGAGAGCCCGGCCCCGAAGGCCGGGAGGAGCAGCGTGGCCCCGGGCTTCACCCGTCCCTCCTCGAGGGCCTCGACCAGCGCCACCGGCACGGTGGCGGCCGACATGTTCCCGTAGCGATGGACGTTCACGAAGACCCGGTCGGGGTCGATCCCGACCCGCTTCCCCACCGCGTCGATGATGCGCCGGTTGGCCTGGTGGGGGACCATGAGGTCCACGTCGCCGATGCCGAGGCCCCTCTTCGCGAGGGCGTCCTGGCTGGCCTGGGCCATTCCGATGACCGCCTTCTTGAAGATCTCCTGCCCGTCGAAGTTCCAGGAGGTGTAGCCGCAGGGGATGCCCTGGTTGGCGTAGCGCGCGCCCACTCCCCGGATGTCGAGGATGTGGCGGCTCTCCCCGTAGCAGCCCAGCCGCTCGGCGAGCAGGCCCTCCTCGTGGTGGGTGGCCTTCAGCACGGCGGCGCCGCAGCCGTCGCCGAAGAGGACGGCGGTGTTCCGGTCCTCCCAGTCCATGAAGGGGGACGGCGCCTCGGCTCCGACCACCAGCGCCGTGCGGATGACCCCGGTCCGGATGAGGGCCGTCGCCGACGAGAGGCCGTAGAGGAAGCTCGTGCAGGCGGTGTTGACGTCCATGGCCGCCGCGTTCTTCGCGCCGAGCCGCTTCTGCGTGCCGGAGGCCACGTTGGGCGCCAGCTCGTCGCCCAGCGTGCTGCCCACGATGATCAGGTCGAGCTCGCCGGCCTCCATCCCGGCGCAGGCGAGCGCCCGCGCCGCGGCCACGTGGATGACCTCCCCCAGCGGAACGTGGGAGATGCGCCGCTCCCGCATGCCGGTGCGCGAGGCGATCCACTCGTCGTCGGTCTCGAGGAAGGTGGCCAGGTCGGCGTTGGTGAGCACCGCCGGGGGCAGGCACTTCCCCCAGCCCACGATGGCGGCGTGGAGGGGCTTGCCTTCCTCGCGGCGGGTCACTGGTAGATCTCCCGGATGAGGGGCGCGAACTTCTCGTAGATGGTCTTGCGGCGGACCTTCATGGTGGCGGTGACCTCGTTGTCGTCGTGGTCCAGCTCCTTCTCCAGGAGCCGAAACTTGCGGACCTGCTCCACGGGCGCGAGCCCCTGGTTGGCGCGGTCCACCTCCTTCTCCACGAGCTCACGAACCTCGGGGAGAAGGGTCAGGCTCCGGAAGTTCGTATAGGGCAGCTTCCGCTCCGTCGCCCACTGTCCGACGTTCTCGAAGTCGATCTGCACCAGCGCCGACACGAACTTCTCGCCCTCGCCGAGGACCACGGCCTCCTTGACGTAGGGCGAGACCTTGAGGGCGTTCTCCACCAGCGACGGCGACACGTTCTTGCCGCCCGAGGTGACGAAGATGGCCTTCTTGCGGTCGACGATGCGCAGGTGGCCGTCCGGGTCGAGCTCGGCCACGTCGCCGGTGTGGAGCCAGCCGCCCTCCAGAACCTCGGCGGTCGACTTCTCGTCCCGGTAGTACCCGAGGAAGATCGTCTCGCCTCGCTTGAGCAGCTCGCCGTCGTCGGCCAGCCGGAACTCGAGGCCGGGGATGGGTCGCCCCACCGTGCCGAGCCGCACGTCCCCGTCGCGCTGCACGAACGAGAAGCCGGTGCACTCGGTCATCCCGTAGCCTTCCCGCACCGGGACCCCCATGGCGTGGAAGAAGAGCAGCACCTCGGGGGAGATGGCGGCGGCGGCCGAGAAGGTGGCCCGGGCGCGGCGCAGCCCGACGTAGTTCTGCAGCGCGCGGAGCACGAGCAGGTGATCGGCGAGGGCCGAGAGGCGCTCGAGCGCCCCGGCCGGCTTCCCGGCCAGGCGGCGCGCGGTGCGGCGGCGGCCGCGCGCGATGGCCCCCTCGAAGAGCCGGCGGCGCAGGCGGCCGGTCTCCTGGATCTTCACCTGGATGCCGGCCTGCATCTTCTCCCAGATGCGCGGCACGCCCAGGAAGACGGTGGGGGCGATCTCGCGCAGGTCCTCCTGGATGGTGCGGATGCCCTCGGCGAAGCTCACCGTCATGCCCAGGTGGAGCGGCAGGTGCACCGAGAAGATCTGCTCGGCCACGTGGCAGAGCGGGAGGTACGACACCACCGTGTCGGTCCCGGTGATCCCGGTGGCCTCGGCCGCCGCCCGCGCCTGTCCGAGCACGTTGCGGTGGGAGATCATCGCCCCCTTGGGGAAGCCGGTGGTGCCCGACGTGTAGATGAGGAAGGCCACGTCGTCGGACCGGGTGGCCGCGACGAGCTCCTCGAACCGGCCGGGCCGCTCGGCGGCGAGCCGCTCGCCCCGCTCCTCCAGCTCCTCCCAGGAGAGGAGCCGGGGGTCCGTGTAGCGGCGCAGCCCCTTCATCTCCGGTACCACCACGTGGCGCACCGCCGGGAGCTGGTCGCCCACCTCCAGGATCTTGTCGACCTGCTCCTGGTCCTCGGCCACCACGATGGTCGCGCCCGAGTGGGCGAGCACGTACTGCACCTCGTTCGCGGGGCTCGTGGGGTAGACGCCCACGCCCACCGCCCCGGCCGCCATGGCGCCGAGCTCCGCGTAGAGCCACTCGCGCCGGTTCTCGGAGAGGATGGCCACCTTGTCGCCGGGCGCGAGGCCGAGCGCGACGAAGCCCATGCAGGCCCGCCGGACGTGGTCGAGGTATCCGCGCCAGGTCACGCGCTGCCAGATGCCGTACTCCTTCTCCCGGAGGGCCACTGCCTCCGGGTGGAGGGCGGCCCGCGCGGCGAGCAGCTGGGGCAGGGTGTCGGCGGCCCCCACGCCGGGCGGGATCAGCTCAGCCAACGCTTCCTCCGCCGGTAGTGCTTCACGTCCCGGTAGCTGGCCTGCTCGCCGCCGCGGCTGCCCAGGTAGAACTCCTGCACGTCGCGGTCCTCGCGCAGCTTCTCGGCCGGGCCGTCGAGGACCACCTTGCCGTTCTCCATGATGTAGGCGTGTCGGGCGATCCCGAGCGCCATGCGGGCGTTCTGCTCGACGAGCAGGATGGAGACCTTCTCGTCCCTGTTGATGGCCTCGATGATGCGGAAGATCTCCTGCACCAGCAGCGGCGACAGCCCCAGCGACGGCTCGTCGAGGAGCAGGAGCGACGGGCCCGCCACCAGCGCCCGGCCGATGGCCAGCATCTGCTGCTCGCCGCCGGAGAGGTAGCCGCCCAGCTGCTTGCGCCGCTCCCGGAGCCGCGGGAAGTAGGCGAAGACCTTCTTCAGGGCCTCGCCCAGCTCGACGCCGCCCCGCCGGGCGTAGGTGGCGGCCTCCAGGTTCTCCTCGATGGTGAGGTGCTCGAAGATGCGCCGCCCCTCCATCACCTGGAAGAGCCCGTCCTGCGCGATGCGGTGGGGCAGCTTCCCGGCGATGGAGGCTCCACGGAAGGCGATCTCCCCGTCGACGATCTCCCCGTTCTCGAGGGGGAGGAGTCCGGAGATGGCCTTCAGGGTCGTGGTCTTCCCGGCCCCGTTGGACCCGAGGAGCGCCACGATGGCGCCCTCGGGCACGGAGAGGGAGAGACCCTTCAGCACCTGGATGGTGTGGTGGTACACCACCTCCAGGTTGTTGACGCGGAGGAGCGGCTGGGTCACTTCGAGTAGATCCAGTCGGAGGCCGGCTCGAAGATGCCCTTCGCGGCGTTGGCCTTGTAGATGCGTCCCACGCCGGCCTTGTGGTTCACGAAGGTGACCTTGCCGGTGACGCCGCCGGTGTCCCAGTCCTTGATGGTGTCGAGGACGGCGGCCAGGTTCTCGCCGGTGACCGGCTTGCCGGCGGCCACCACGCGCTTCACCGCCTCCACGTAGACCATGCCGGTGAACCAGCCCTGGATGTAGGAGTTGGGCTGGTACTTCACCTCCGGGTGGGCCTTCTGGTTGTAGGCGCGCATGGCGGCGATGCCCGGCGCATCCTCGTAGAAGTAGGCGTAGGGCATCACGCCCATGTAGCCGTCCGCGTCCTGGCCGAGCTTCTCGATGATGCCCTTGTCCATCGACCAGAAGGTGCCCATGAACTTGGTCTTGAGGCCGAAGTCCTTGGTGGCGCGGATGACCTCGATGATGGGGGAGAGGATGTAGCCCTGGAAGATGACGTAGTCGGGGTTCTGCTTCTTGAGCTGCAGCACCTCGCTGGTCACGTCGACGGCGCCGGCCTTGGTGACGATCTCGGCGACCACGTCGATGCCCAGCTCGGCGGCCCGCTTCCTGGCGTAGGGGATGGGGTCCTTGCCGAACTCGGTGTCGCTGTAGAAGAAGGCCACCTTGGGCCTCGCCGCCCCCTTGTTGCGGGCGATGTACTCGAGGAGGATCCCGAACATGTCCGAGTAGGTGGGCCCGGAGATGAAGGAGTACGGGTGGGTCTTCGGGTCGGCGAGCTCGCTGGAGAAGGAGGCCGACGCGTAGAGCACCTTGTAGCGGGAGTTCAGCTCGGGGGCGATGGCCTTCCCGAGCCCGGTGGACTCGCCGTACATGATGACCGGGGAGTGCTTGGCCATGATCTGCTTGAAGCAGGCCACGGCCTTCTCGACGTCGTACCCGGAGTCCTCGTACACGTAGTTGAACTTCTTGCCGGGGACCAGCTTCTTCTCGTTGGCCAGGTTCAGGTAGTCCTGGAGCCCGGCGTTGATGGCGATGCCGGCGAAGGCGAAGCGGCCGGTGATGGGCTGGCAGGCGCCGACGGTGACCACGTCGTCGGCGGCCCGGGCGGCGGGGGCGAGCCCGAGGGAGACGGCGAGGAGCAATGCGGCGAGACGGATCTGGGGCTTCATGCGGGTTCCTCCTTGTGTTTCACTTCTCGAACGGCCACAGCGAGAAGAAGCGCTTCACGCGGTTCCATACCTCGGCGAGCCCGTGGGGCTCGAAGATCAGGAAGACGACGATGAGCAGGCCGAAGACCACGTCGCGCAGCGGGAAGAGATACGACTGCGCGGTGGGCCAGACGGCGCGGGCCAGTCCGGTCCCGGCCTTGAGCACCTCGGGCACGAGCGTCATGAAGACCGTGCCGTAGACGGTGCCCTTGATCGATCCCAGCCCGCCCACGATGACGATGGCCAGGAACTGGATGGAGAGGGAGAGCGGAAAGGTCTCCGGCGTGACCACCTTGGTGAAGTAGACCCAGAGGCCGCCGGCGATCCCCGCGTAGTAGGACGACACCATGAAGGCCAGGATCTTGGTGCGGAAGAGGTTCACGCCCACGATCTCGGCGGCCACGTCCCGGTCGCGCACCGCCACGAAGGCCCGCCCCCAGCGGGAGCGGCGCAGGTTCGAGGCGAGCAGGAAGTGGACGACCGTCACCCCGAGGACGAGGAAGTAGATCCGCTCGTCGGTGTCGAGCCGGAAGCCGGCGATCGACGCCGGCGCCACGTTGAGCCCCCGGATGCCGCCGGTCACCGACGTCCAGTTGGTGAAGACCCACTCGAAGATCACCTGCGCCGAGAGCGTGGCGATGGCCAGGTAGAGCCCCTTGATGCGGAGCGACGGCGCCCCCACGACCATGCCGGCGCCGGTGGCGAGCAGGCCGCCGGCCGGGATGGAGAGCCAGAAGGGGAGGCCGAAGCGGGAGGCCAGGATGGCCGTCGCGTACGCGCCCACCCCCATGAAGGCGGCGTGGCCGAGCGAGATCTGCCCGGTGAAGCCGACGAGGATGTTGAGCCCCATGGCGGAGAGCGCCAGCACCGCCATGAGGTTCGCCAGGTAGAGCAGGTAGTCGCCGACGACGAAGGGGAAGAGGACCGCGGCGACCGCCGCCACCCCCATCCAGGCGCGCGTGGCCGGGGTCCGGAAGATGGCCTCGTCCGAGGCGTAGGTCTCCTTGTAGTTGCCGATGAGCACGGGGGTGCCGGGCGGTCAGAGCCGCTCCACCTCCCGCGTGCCGAAGAGGCCGTAGGGGCGCACCATGAGCGTGAGGACGAGCACCACGAAGGGCACGACCTCCTTCAGCGAGGCGCCGTCGAGCAGCGGGTCGACGTAGCCGCCGGCCAGGTTCTCGAGCACCCCGATGATCACGCCGCCCACCAGCGCGCCGCCGATGCTGTCGAGCCCGCCCAGGATCACCACCGGGAAGGTGCGCAGGCCGATGGCGCCGAGCTGCGGGCTGATGCCGCCGATGATGCCGACCACGATCCCGGCCACCGCCGCGGTCATGGCGGCCAGGCTCCAGGAGAGGGAGAAGATGCGCCGGATGTCGATGCCCATGCCGAAGGCGGCCATCTGGTCGTCGGCGGTGGCCCGCATGGCCACGCCGGTCCGGGTGAACCGGAAGCCCAGCGCCACGAGCGCGATGGCGGCCACCGCGATGAGGAAGGGGTAGAACTGGCGCGAGGGCAGCAGGATGGGGCCGAGCTCGATGGGGGCGCGCGGGAAGATGGCCGGGTAGGAGCGGTAGTCGCCCGACCAGGCGATCTGGGCCAGCCCCTTGAAGATGGCGGCGAGCCCGATGGTCACCATGATGACCGAGATGGTTCGCTGGCCGAGCAGGGGACGGAGCACGAGCCGCTCGGTGGCCATGCCGAGGAGGGCCGAGGCCGCCACCGCCGCGAGGAGCGCGACCACGAAGGGCGCCTGCACCGCGCTCATGGCGGTCCAGGCGAAGAAGGCGCCCAGCATCATGAACTCGCCGGTGGCGAAGTTGATGACCCGGGTGGCCTTGTAGACCACCACGAAGCCCATGGCGACGAGCGCGTAGATGCCTCCGGTGACCACGCCGGAGACCAGCAGCTGCAGGAGGTGGACGAGCCCCTCGCTCACGCGGCCTCCTCGCCCAGGTAGGCGCGGATCACCTCGGGGTCGCGCCGGACCTCGTCGGGCGTCCCGGCGGCGATGCGCTCGCCGAAGGAGAGGACGGCGATGCGGTCGCACAGGTCCATCACCACGCCCATGTCGTGCTCGATGAGCACGATGGTCACGCCCCGCTCCTCCTGGACGTCGAGGATGAAGCGGGCCATGTCCTCGGTCTCCTCCTCGTTCATGCCGGCCACCGGCTCGTCGAGGAGCAGGACGCGCGGCCGCATGGCCAGCGCCCGGGCCAGGTCGACCCGCTTCTGCAGGCCGTAGGCCAGGCTCCCCACCGTGCGGTGGCGCAGGTGCTCGATCTCCAGGAAGTCGAAGACCTCGTTCTCCACCTGCTCGCGCAGCTCGAGCTCCTCGCGCCGTGCACCGGGGGTGAACGCCATGGTGGAGAGGATCCCCGAGCGCAGCCGCGCGTGGGCCCCCAGCTTGACGTTGTCGAGGACGCTCATGCCCTCGAAGAGGGCCACGTTCTGGAAGGTCCGGCCGATGCCCAGCGCGGCGCGGCGGTCCGGCGCCACCCGGGTCACGTCCTTCCCGTCGAAGGTCACGCGCCCGCGCTGCGGCCGGTAGAAGCCGGAGATGCAGTTGAGGAGGCTCGTCTTCCCGGCGCCGTTCGGGCCGATGATCCCGGTGATGGAACCCTCGCGGACCGAGAGGTTCACGTCGGCCAGCGCGGCCAGGCCGCCGAAGGAAAGCGACAGCCCCTCGACCGACAGGATGTCCCGGCCCTCGCTCCCGACGACCGGTCGATCCGTCATGCGCTCCTTCCCAGGTGACTTCGCGGAGGGGCATCCTAGTGAATTGGATGCGCGCCAATCACGGCGCGATGCGTCATCGATCCGCGACAGATCGGACGCGAGGCCCTTGCCGGTACGCCCCGGGCTTGCCACAATCCGCTTCCTTTTTTTGGCCCCAGCGCATCCCGCGGTCGGAGGTTCCGAGCCCATGTCCAAGCGCCCCATCAAGCCCACGCTCGCCAACCCGCTCGATCCCCCCGAGACGGTCGACTTCAACATCCCCGGCGAGATCGCCCGCGCCACCGGCCCGTACGAGGAGGCGATGAAGGAGGGCTGGGACCTCATCCAGCGCCCCATCCGCTCGGTCGCCATCGACCAGATCGAGAAGCAGCACGCCAAGAAGCGCATGACGGTGTGGGAGCGCATGCGGGTGCTCTCCGACAAGGAGCCCATCGTCCTCTTCCAGAACTGGGGCAAGAACCTGGACGGCGCCTCGCTCGTCACCGCCATCCTGAACATCGGCGGGCGCGACGTGGCCGTCTACGGCCACGACTTCACGGTCCGCGCCGGCTCGATGGACGCCACCAACGGCTCCAAGCTGGCCAAGCACTTCCGGCTGGCCGGCGAGCGCGGCATCCCGCTCATCGGCATGAACGACTCGGCCGGCGCCTTCGTGCCCGGCCGGCGTGGGCGGGCTCGACGGGTACGCCGAGGCCTTCACCGCGCTCCGCAAGATCAGCGGCGTGGTTCCCACCATCATGTGCATGTTCGGCTTCAACGCCGGCGGCGGATCGTACCTGCCGCGCCAGGGCAGCTTCGTCATCCAGCCCAACGACACCTTCTTCGGCCTGACCGGGCCGGGCGTGGTGAAGTCGGTGCTGGGCGAGGACATCACCGCCGAGGAGCTGGGCGGTCCCAAGGTCCACGGCAACTCCGGCGTGGCCGACCTCACCGTGCAGGACGAGCTGGCGGCCCTGCGCCAGGCGGTGCGGCTGCTCAGCTACATCCCCGACAACAACTCGGTCATGGCTCCCTTCCAGGAGACCACCGACCCGCTCGACCGGAAGACCTGGGAGATCAACACGCTGCTCAAGAAGGCCTTCAACTCGCCGGCCGGGTTCAACACCCCCTTCGACGTGTCGATCATCATCCAGCAGGTCTGCGACTACGGCGACTACTACGAGCTGCAGCCGGAGCGGGCCAAGGAGGCGGTCACCGCCTTCGGTCGCCTGGGCGGCCACGTGGTCGGCTTCGTGGCCAACAACAGCGCCGTCGGCTCCGGCCAGATCGACTGCGACTCCGCGGTGAAGATCGCCCGGTTCGTCCGCTTCTGCAACATCTACAACATCCCCATCATCTTCATGGAGGACACCACCGGCTTCCTCCCCGGCCGCGAGCAGGAGGCCCGCGGCATCGTGCAGGCCGGGCGCTCCATGCTCGACGCCATCGTCGACGTGCGCACCCCGCGCATCCTGCTCATCCTGCGCAACGCCTTCGGCGGCGCCTACGCCTCGTACAACAACTACCCGACCGGCGCCGACCTGGTGCTGGCGCTCCCCACCACGCGCCTCGCCGTGATGGGGCCGGCCGGAAAGGAGTTCGTCTACAAGGACGAGCTCCGGAAGATCCGCGCCGGGGCCGCCGACATGGTGAAGAAGGGCGTGGCGGCCCGCACGGCGGCCGGCATGGAGGGGCCGCCGGCCAAGAAGGACGCCGAGAAGGAGGCGTCCGAGTGGCTGAAGCAGCAGGAGGCGGCCCTCAACAAGCGCTACGAGAAGGAGCTCATGAACCCGAAGGAAGGGCTCTCCCTCGGCTCGATCTCCTCGCTGGTCATGCCCACCGACCTCCGCGAGGCGCTGGGCAAGAACCTCCACTTCATGCTCCGCCACTACAAGCCGTCGCCGATGTCCGGCCCCCAGCGCGAGTTCCACTGATCCCGCGACCACCCTTTACGATCCGACACCGGAGATCCCCACGATGGCCGCGACCACCGACCTCTACAGCAACAATCCCCTCATCCACCGCGACCGGCGGCTCGGGCAGTCGCCCTCGGCGTGGGTCCGCTCGTTCGCCTGCGAGGACCTGAAGCCGCTCATCGTCTGCCGCGGCCCCATCCGCAAGGAGGCCATGGACGTCTTCGAGGAGATGGGGATCACGCACTACGGGATCCTGCTCTCCGAGAAGGACTCCATCGTCTACCCGAACGCGCTCGCCCCCGAGCTGCGCCAGCTCACCGACAACCGCCGCATCCACCGGGTGCCCGACTACTCCGGCGCCACCAAGGAGGAGCGCGTCGAGCGCATGCAGCAGATCGTGGAGATCGCCCACGACAACGGGTACGACTCGGTCTTCGCCGGCTACGGCTTCATGGCCGAGGACGAGGAGTTCGTGGCCACCCTGGAGAAGGCCGGCCTCAAGTTCATCGGCCCCAACTCGGTGACGCAGGCCCGGGCCGGGAAGAAGGACGAGGCCAAGCGCACCGCGCTCGAGGTGAAGGTCTCGGTGACGCCGGGCGTGAACGACGTGGCCGCCCGCACGCTGCTCGCCAAGCACCCCACCCGGGAGCAGCTCCTGGCGCTGGCGAAGGCCGAGGAGCTGACCCTCGACCCGAAGGTGCTCGCCGACCCGAAGAAGCCGCTCGTCGAGCTGGCCGACGCCGTGCTCATGGCTTCCTACGCCAAGGGCCGCGACCTCTACAGCATCGACGAGCTGGGCGAGCAGGTCCGCAAGGAAGTCGTGGACATGTTCACCAAGTACCCGCAGAGCCGGGTGCGCCTGAAGGCCATCGGCGGCGGCGGCGGCAAGGGGCAGCGCATCCTGGGCGGCGCGCTGCTCACCCGGAAGGACGCCGACAAGAAGGCCGTCGAAGAGGCGGCGGCCGAGGCGCCCGCGATGGTTCGCGAGGTGCTGAACGAGGTCAAGGCGAACGGCGTCGGCGACAACAAGAACGTGCTCGTCGAGCTCAACATCGAGCAGACGCGCCACAACGAGATCCAGCTCGTCGGCAACGGGAAGTGGTGCGTGGCGCTGGGCGGTCGCGACTGCTCCCTGCAGATGCACGAGCAGAAGCTCCTCGAGATCTCGGTGACGCAGGAAGGGCTCACGGCAGCCATCGACGCCGCGACCCAGGCCGGTCGCGCCGCCGAGGCCAAGGCCCTGGTCACGGATCTGGAGATCCTGAAGCGGATGGAGGGCGACGCGGCCCGCTTCGGCGAGGCGGTCGGCCTCGACTCGGCGTCCACCTTCGAGTGCATCGTCGACCGGGACCGCTACTACTTCATGGAGGTGAACACCCGCATCCAGGTGGAGCACCGGGTCACCGAGCTCTGCTACAGCCTGAAGTTCCAGAACCCCGACGACCCGAACGACTCCTTCGTCGTCGAGTCCCTGGTCGAGGCCATGGCGCTGCTCGCCCGCCACAAGGCGCGGCTCCCCAAGCCCACCCGCATCCCCCGCTTCGGCGCCGGGGCCGAGGCGCGTCTCAACGCCACCGACGCCTCGCTCTCCCCGCACGCCGGCGGCGTCATCCGCTTCTGGTCGAAGCCCATCCCCGGCGAGATCCGCGACGACCAGGGCATCAGCCTGGTGAATCCCGACACCGGCATGTTCATGCGGTACCGGGTGGCGGGAGCGTACGACTCCAACATCGCGCTCCTCCTCACCGCCGGGAAGGACCGGCTGGACAGCTACCAGAAGCTCTCCGACGTGATCTCCCGCACCAGCCTGCGCGGCGTGAACCTGGCCACCAACCTCGAGTTCCACTACGGGCTCGTGAACTGGTTCATCGGCCAGAACGTCATGGCCAAGCCCACCACGCGATTCGTGGTCCCGTACCTCACGCTGGTCGGGCAGCTCAAGGACGAGTCGAACAAGCTCGACGTGGCCTTCGCCTTCGCGGAGATGAAGAAGAGCTACGCGAAGAAGGCGGCGGCCGACTTCCCCGAGGACCCGTCGGCGGCCAAGGCGGTGGCCGAGGTGCTCGACCGCAAGGGCACGCTCCTGACCCGCCCCATGGAGCGGCTGCTCGAGGACCCGCATCTCTTCGCGGGCTGGCTCTCGCTCAACCGGAAGAACTACGAGATCAAGGACGGCAAGCTGGTCTGGCTGCGCAACCCGCTCGGCGTGCTGAACGACGCGTACGCCTACCTCAACATGGCGTTCGACCCGAAGAAGCCGGCCGCCGAGGTGATCTGGCAGCACGACCACGAGCTGCTCCAGAAGTCGATCCGGTTCTACCAGGAGCTGCGCAAGACCTTCGGTCTCGACAAGCAGGAGTTCTGGAAGCTCGACGAGATCCTGGAGAAGGAGGCGCCGCAGGGCGGCTACGACGCCGAGACCTGGGCCCGCATCCGCTCGGCGCACCTGGGCTACGAGGCGGGCAACGAGCTGCTCGGCCTCCTCTTCATGCTGGCCGAGAAGGTGAAGTTCTTCGACTTCAGGGTCGAGGAGGACCTCGACGTCACCATCCCCGTCTACCTGGCCGACCCGGACCTCCAGGCCCGGATGAAGAAGGTGCTGGTGCCCCCGCCCTCCACCAAGGCCGACGAGATCGTGGCCATGTGCGGCGGCATGTTCTACGCGCAGGAGTCCCCCGGGAAACCGCCGTTCGTCCACGAGGGCATGCACTTCGAGAAGGGGCAGCCGCTCTACATCATCGAGGTGATGAAGATGTTCAACACCGTCCGGGCGCAGTTCTCCGGCACGGTGGACAAGATCATCCTCACCGGCCCCGACGGCACGATCGTCCAGAAGGGACAGCCGCTCTTCAAGATCACGCCCGACGAGAAGTTCGTCGCCGTCGATCCCAAGGAGATCGAGCGGGAGCGCCGCGCCCGCACCACCGAGTACCTGAAGGCCATCCTCGGGTAGGCGGCCGTTACACCCCGAAGGGTCATCACGCTTGTCGCGTGGACAAGGGACGCGCTGCGAATTACCCTTGATCCTTGCCAAGCAACGAGAGTTGCGCGCCAGTCGAGCGGGGCGCGACCTTCGGGGGAAATTCATGGAACTCTGGCACGCCTGGGCTTGCCCCTATTGCATGCGCGTTCGCGTCGCGCTGGCCGAAAAGGGCATCCCGTACCGATCTCGCGAGATCGACCTCGCGGCGAAGCCACCGGATCTCTTCGGGTTGAACCCCAAGGGTGCGGTCCCCGTCCTCGTGGACGGCACCGACGTGCTCGTCGGGTCCCTCAAGATCCTCGAGCACCTCTGCAAGCGATGGCCGGAGCCGCCCCTCTTCCCGGCACGCGTCGGGCACGAGGCGGTGACCAGGGCCTATGACCGCGTCGACGCGCTCTTCGGGCCGCACCTCCCCAAGATCGCCCGCGGCACGCCGGAGGAGCGGGTGCAGGCCCTGAGCGCGGTGCGGCTGGCCATGGGCGAGCTCGACGCGGAGATCCCCGAGACCGGTTTCCTGCTCGGCGAGCTCTCGGTCGCCGACCTGGCGCTGGCCTCGGTCATGGCCAAGCTCCCGCGCGACTGGCGCCCCACCCAGCTCGGCTTCGAGCGGCTCGCCCGCTGGGAGCGAGCGGTGATGCAGCGCCCCGCGGTGCGCGAGCAGACCGGTCCCCAGATGGCGCTGGCGGGGTAGGGCGCGCCAGAGCGTCAGCCCCCCGATCTACAAGGCGGGATGGTCGAAGCGAATCCGTACAAGGACGAGATCATCATCTCGTGGGTCGAGTTGCACCGCGACGCGCGCTACCTCTCCACCGTGCTGCACGATCTGGGGGAGTGGAAGGGCATCATCGCCATCACCCGGGGCGGGCTCGTCCCGGCCGCGCTGGTCGCCCGCGAGCTCGACATCCGGCTCATCGACACGGTCTGCGTGGTCAGCTACGCGTCGAACGACCCCACCGTCGAGGCCAAGTCCCAGGGAAAGCTGCAGTGGCTGAAGTCCGTCGAGGGGGACGGCGACGGGTACCTCCTCATCGACGACCTGGTGGACACGGGGACCACGGCCCGGGCGGTGCGGGAGCGGCTGCCCAAGGCCCACTTCGCCTGCCTCTACGCCAAGCCGCTGGGGCGACCGGTGGTCGACACCTTCGTGAAGGAGTTCAAGCAGGAGAAGTGGATCTACTTCCCCTGGGACATCGACTACCGCTTCGTCTCCCCCATCAAGGCTCAGAGGCGCGGCACAAACCTCGCCTGGGGTGGGGCACTGCTAGCTCCCCGCGCCCCCCGATCGCGGACCACCCTGTGGTATGAGGTTCGCCTCCGATTCTCCGGATCCCCCGTGACCGCGCCCCGGCTTCGACTCGCGCACGTGACGAAGCGCTTCGGCTCGGTGGTCGCCAACGACGACGTGGCGCTCACCGTGCAGCCGGGGGAGATCCACGCCG
Organism: uncultured delta proteobacterium; assembly: GCA_963818535.1. Classification (GTDB taxonomy): domain Bacteria; phylum Myxococcota; class Myxococcia; order Myxococcales; family Anaeromyxobacteraceae; genus CAIOAK01. The sequence continues at coordinate 929,875 of CAWFSM010000001.1, forward strand.
TGCTGGGCGAGAACGGCGCCGGCAAGTCCACCCTCGTGAAGATCGTCTACGGCGCGCTCCGGCCCGACGAGGGGGAGATCGCCTGGGACGGACGGCCGGTCACCATCCGCAATCCGCACGAGGCCCGAGCGCTGGGCATCGCCATGGTGTTCCAGCACTTCTCCCTCTTCGACTCCCTCTCCGTCGCCGAGAACGTCTGGCTGGGCATGGACGGCAAGGTCTCGCTCGACGAGGTGACCCGCGGGATCCAGGCCAAGGCCGCCGAGTACGGGCTCGACCTCGACCCGGCGAAGCCGGTGCACGTGCTCTCGGTCGGGGAGCGGCAGCGGGTGGAGATCGTGCGCGCCCTGCTCGCGAACCCCAGGCTCCTCATCCTCGACGAGCCCACCTCGGTCCTCACGCCCCAGGCGGTCGAGAAGCTCTTCGTCACGCTGCGCAAGCTCGCCGCCACCGGCTGCTCCATCCTCTACATCAGCCACAAGCTCGACGAGATCCGGGCCCTCTGCACCGCCTGCACGGTGCTGCGGGGAGGCAGGCTGGTGGGGACCTGCGACCCCACCCGGGAGACCACCGGCAGCCTGTCGCGCATGATGATCGGCGCCGAGCCCCCGGTGCTGGTGCACCGTCCGCCCCGTCCCGGGAAGGTTGCGCTCACGGTGAACGAGCTGACGCTGGGTCGATGGGACCGCTACAGCGTCCCCATCGACCGCATCTCCCTCGAGGTCCGCGAAGGGGAGATCGTGGGCATCGCCGGCATCTCCGGCAACGGCCAGCAGGAGCTGCTCGCCACCCTCTCCGGGGAGGACCCCCGCGCCCAGGCCGGGATGGTCCGGCTCTTCGGCACGCCCATCGGGCGCAAGGGGCCGGCGGCCCGGCGCAAGCTGGGGCTGCACTTCGTCCCCGAGGAGCGGCTCGGGCGCGGCGCGGTTCCGGCCTTCTCGCTCGCCAACAACATGCTGCTCACCCGGCGCGAGGCCATCCGCCTGGCCGGCTGGATCGACCGGCGTTTCCTGGGAGATCAGACCCGCGGCATCATCGGGCGCTTCGCCGTGAAGGCGTCCGGGCCCGGCCAGGTGGCGAAGAGCCTCTCCGGCGGCAACCTCCAGAAGTACATCGTGGGACGCGAGAATCGACGCGGTCCCCAAGGTGCTGGTGGTGGCCCAGCCGACCTGGGGCGTCGACGTGGGCGCCTCGGCGCAGATCCGGGCCGAGCTCATCGCCCTCCGCGACGCCGGGTGCGCCGTGCTGGTGGTCTCGGAGGAGCTGGAGGAACTCTTCGAGATCTCCGACCGGCTGCACGTCATCGCCCGGGGCCGGCTCTCGCCCTCCATCGACACGCCCAGGGCCACCGTCGAGCTCATCGGGGAGTGGATGAGCGGGTTGTGGCCCGGCAACGAGGGCGCGGCGGAGGGGGCGGCGTGATCCGGCTCGAGGCGCGGCCGGCCCCGTCCCGGCTCTGGAGCGTGCTCTCCCCGGTGGTCGCCATCGCCATCACGGTGGTGGTGGCCGCGACCCTCTTCGCGCTGCTCGGGAAGGACCCGGTCCGCGGGCTCGAGGTCTTCCTCGTCAAGCCCTGGAGCGGAACCCGGGCCCTCACCGAGCTGGGCCTCAAGGCCACGCCGCTCATCCTCTGCGCGGTCGGGCTGGGGCTCGCCTTCCGGGCCAACGTCTGGAACATCGGCGCGGAGGGGCAGTTCCTCGTGGGCGGCATCCTCGGAGGCGGGCTCGCGCTCGTGGTCACCGCCAACCAGATCCCGGTGAACCGCTGGGCCTTCTTCCCGCTCCTCGTCCTGGCCGGGGCCGTGGGCGGCATGATCTGGGCGGGAATCGCCGCCTTCCTCCGGGACCGCTTCAACGCCAACGAGATCCTGGTCAGCCTCATGCTGGTCTACGTGGCCGACCTCTTCCTCTCCTGGCTGGTCTTCGGGCCGTGGAAGGATCCGAGGGGCTTCAACTTCCCGCAGACCATGAACTTCGCCGCCGAGACCGGCGTGCCCCGCCTCATCTCCGGCATGCGCCTCCACTGGGGGTTCGTGCTGGCGCTGCTGGCCGCCGTGGGCATGTGGATCTTCGTGTACCGGACCTACCGCGGCATGCAGCTGCTCGTGGGAGGTCCGGCCCCGGCGGCGGCGCGGTACGCCGGCTTCTCCTCCCGCCAGGCGCTCTGGACCACCTTCCTCATCTCGGGGGGGCTCGCCGGCGTGGCGGGCGCGCTCGAGGTGGCCGGTCCCATGGGACAGCTCACCCCCCACGTCTCGCAGGGCTACGGCTTCGCGGCCATCATCGTGGCCTTCGTGGGGCGGCTCGACCCGCTGGGGGCGATCCTGGCCGCGCTCGTCCTCGCCACCTTCTCCATCGGCGGCGAGCTGGCCCAGTCCCGGCTCGGCCTGCCCTCCGCCATCACCGGGGTGTTCCAGGGAGTGCTGCTGCTCTCGCTGCTGGGCTGCGACACGCTCATCCAGTTCCGTCCACGCTGGGGGCGCCGGTGAACGAGATCGCGCTCCTCGTCGCCGCCACGCTGGCGGCCGGCACGCCGCTGGCCCTGGCCGGGCTCGGACTGCTCGTGAACGAGCGGGCCGGGGTGGTGAACCTGGGCGCCGAGGGCATGATGGCCATCGCCGCCGTCACCGGCTTCGCCGCGGCCTTCCTCACCGGCAGCGAGTGGATGGGCTTCGCGGCGGGCGCCCTGGCCGGGGCCGCGGCGGCCTCCATCTTCGGGTGGCTCGCCCTCTGGCTCTACACGAACCAGTACGCCACCGGGCTCGCGCTCTCGCTCTTCGGAGCCGGCTTCTCCGCATTCGTCGGCACCGGCTACGTGGGCAAGAACCTGGAGCGGACGGCGGTCGGCGGCATCCCCGGCCTCCGCGACCTGCCCTTCCTCGGCCCGGCGATCTTCCGCCAGCACGCGGTGGTGTACCTGGCCATCGCGATCATGGCGGGCATCGCCTGGTTCTTCTACCGGACGAGGGCCGGGCTGGTGCTGCGCTCGGTGGGCGAGTCGCCCGAGTCGGCCCACGCGCTCGGCTACCCGGTGCGCCGCATCCGCATGGCGGCCGTGCTCGCGGGGGGCGCGCTCTGCGGGCTGTCGGGCGCCTACCTCTCCATCGTCTACGCGCCCATGTGGGTGGAGGGCATGATCGCCGGCCGCGGGTGGATCGCGCTGGCGCTGACGGTGTTCGCCACCTGGCGCCCGGCGCGGGTGCTGCTCGGCGCCTATCTCTTCGGCGGCGTGACCATGCTCCAGCTCCACCTCCAGGGACGGGGGGTGCAGGTCCCGCTCCAGTTCATGAGCATGCTGCCCTACCTCTCCACCGTCGTCGTCCTCGTCCTCATCTCCCGCGATCCGCTCTGGATCCGGCTCAACATGCCCGCTTCCCTGGGCAAGACGTTCCACCCTGGTTCTTGAAGTCCCACCTCAAGCGAAGGAGTCGCACACATGCATCGCCGTTCCGTCCTGAAGAACCTCGCCCTCGCCGCCGGCGTCGCCCTCGGCCTCTCGGCCTGCGCCAAGAGCGAGCCGGCCAAGCCCGCCCCCGCTCCCGCCCCGGCCCCAGCGGCCAAGCCCGAGCCCCTCAAGGTCGGCTTCATCTACGTCGGACCCGTCGCAGACGCCGGCTGGACCTTCGCCCACGACCTCGGCCGCAAGGCGGTCGAGGCCAAGTACGGCGACAAGGTGAAGACCACCTACATCGAGAGCGTGAAGGAAGGCCCCGACGCCGAGCGCGTCATCCGGGACCTCGTGGCCCAGGGCAACAAGGTCATCTTCGCCACCTCCTTCGGCTTCGGCGACTCCATGGAGAAGGTCGCGAAGGACCACCCGGAGGTGAAGTTCGAGCACGCCACCGGCTTCAAGACCGCCCCCAACCTCCGCAACTACGAGGGACGCTTCTACGAGGACGCCTACCTCTCGGGCGTGCTCGCCGGCGCCATGACCAAGACCAACGTCATCGGGTTCGTGGGCTCCTTCCCCATCCCCGAGGTGCTCCGCAACATCAACGCCTTCACGCTCGGCGCCCGCAGCGTGAACCCCAAGGTGAAGACCAAGGTGGTCTGGATCAGCACCTGGGTCGACCCGCCCAAGGAGGCCGAGGCCGCCCAGTCGCTCATCAACCAGGGCGCCGACGTGCTCCTCCAGAACACCGACTCCACCGCCGTCCTGCAGACCGCCGAGAAGAACGGCAAGTTCGCCTTCGGCTGGGACTCGGACATGAGCGCCTTCGCCCCCAAGGCCCACCTGGCCTCCAACGCCCTCAACTGGGGTCCCTACTACGTGAAGGCCGTCGGCGAGGTGATGGACGGCACCTGGAAGGTCGAGAACACCAAGTGGGGCGTGAAGGAGGGGCTCACCGAGTTCGTGAAGGTGAACGACGCGGTGCCCCCCGCCGCCAGGGCCAAGGTCGAGGAGGCCAAGGCCTTCCTCGTCGCCAACCCCGGCGCGGTCTACCGCGGCCCCCTGAAGGACAACACCGGCAAGGAAGTGCTCGCCGCCGGCGTGGTGGGGGACGACAAGTGGAAGGGGGAGATGAACTTCTACGTCGAGGGCGTCGACGGGAAGGTCCCCTCCGGCAAGTAGCCGCGTCGGGAACCGAGGCAACCGGGCGGGGGGTCGCGCGAGCGGCTCCCCGCTCCTCGTTTCAGGGGACGCCGACCAGCTCCGAGGCCATCGCGACGAACCGCTCGAAGCCGGCGCCGTAGCGGGGGAGGTCGAGGAACTCGGTGACGAAGCGGCGGTCCCGCTGCTCGTAGTCGGGGCAGAGGAAGGGGTGCTCGTGCACGCCGAGCGAGAGCTCCTGCACGCGGACGCCGGTGTCGCGGTGGAGCCCCTGGAGCGTGTTCAGCATCGCGGGGGCGGGGATGACCGCGTCGTTGCGGTTGGAGACGGCGAGCAGCCGGGGCGCGAGCTCCCGCAGCCGCGCCTCCAGCCGGGGCCGCTCCGCCTCGTCGCCGCACAGCGCCCGGAACCAGCGCCCCAGCTCGTGGTGCCGCAGCCAGTGCGAGAGCCGGTCGTTGGCGAGGCGCCCGGTGAAGCGGACGTACAGCTTCATCAAGGACACCTCGCAGGCGTGGTCGATGATGAAGCGCGAGGACATGTTGGTGGCCCGGAGCGCCGCGCCGCTCTCGAAGATCACGGCGCGGCTGTCGCCGAAGAGCCCACCCTCGTCGAGGAGAAGGAGCCCGAGCGCCAGGTAGCCGCCGATCGAGTAGCCGACCAGGTCGACCCGGGCCTCGGGGTGGACGTGCGGGTGGCGCCCGGCGCGCACGTCCCGGACCAGGTCGAGGACGTCTCCGTAAGACTGCAGGCCGCCCCAGAAGAAGCGCTCCGGGTAGGCGTCGAGCCGGTCGCTCACGACGCAGTTGAAGGGGTGCACGTCCTCGTTGCGGGGCAGGGCCCGGCGCCGCGCCAGGTGGGAGTCGATGTCCCGCCCCCAGCCGGGGTCGACCCTGTTCACGTGGAAGGAGAGCGGGTAGAGCGCCACGGCGGCGCCGGTCGACCGCCACAGCTGGAAGGCCCAGGGGACGTACTTCGTGAAGCTGCGCTCGTTCAGGCCGTGGAGCACGACGACGAGGTGTCGGGTCCGCTCCCCGCCGCCGGCGGCGCGCAGGATCGGGTAGCGGAAGTCGAGGTTCTCGGCGACCTCGCAGTCGGCGGGACCGTCGTCGATCGGCTCGGCGGGGAAGTCGACGTCGTGCTCCGCGCAGCGGTATCCCGGCCGTCCCAGGAGCACGTCGCCGTGGCGCGACCGGGCGGCCAGGAAGTAGACCTCGGCGCCCAGGTCCGGGAAGCGCATCGGCTCGCCGTCCGTCCAGGAGGACCGGCGCCGGATGGCGCTCGAGATGGCGCGATAGCTCGGATGTTCCACGTGCCTCCGCAAATACCACGTGGCGGCGACCGCTGCCCACCCGGGGTCGCCCCGGGGGCCGTGACACCTCGCCACCGCCGTGGCAGCCTCGGCGCCGATGCGATCTCGCCAGGTCCCGGGCTCCATCCTCGTCGCGGCGATCGTCGCCCTGCACGCCGGGCTCGCCCTGCACCAGGCCCGGGTCCAGTCGACGACCTACGACGAGCCCTACTACGCGCCGGCCGGGTGGGCGCTGCTGGCCGACGGCGCGTCCCGCCTGAATCCGGAGCATCCACCGGCCGTGAAGCTCTGGCTCGGTGCCTCCTGGCTCGGGGCCGGGCTGCCGCCCCCCGGGAGGTCGCCGGGTTCGCCGACGCCGACCAGTGGACCTTCGGGCCCCGGCTGATCTACCGCGACCCCGCCCGCGCGCCGGGCCTGCTCTGGCGGGCCCGGGCGTCGGTGGTGCTGCTCTCCGTCCTGCTCGCGGTCGGGGTCTACCTGGCGGCGCGCCGGGCCTTCGGGGAGGCGGCTGGCCTCCTCGCCCTGGCGCTCTACGCGCTCGACCCGCTCGTGCTGGCCAACGCCGGGCTCGCCACCCTCGACCTGGGAACCACGGCGGCGGTCTTCGCCGCGGTGACGCTCTCCTGGGTGGCGCTCGAAACCGGGAAGGCGCGGCACCTCCTGGCGGCCGCGGCGGCGGTGGGGATCGGCCTCGGGGCGAAGGGAACGGGCATCGTCGTGCTGCCGGTCCTCGCCCTCCTCGCGATCGCTCCGGCGATCCGGAACGGGGGGCCGGCGCCTGGCGAGCTGCGCCGGCGCGCCCTGGGCGCGCTGGGGATCGCCCTGGGGGGCGCGGTCGCGCTGGGCATCGTCTGCCTCCCGGAGGGGCCCGTCGCCTGGTGGCGCGCGCTCGACCTGCAGCGCCGGCACGCGGCGGCGGGGCACGCGTCCTGGGTGATCGGGCTCCAGTCCACGCGGTGCCTCGCCTGGTACTTCCCGTTCGCCTGGCTGGTGAAGACGCCCGTCGCGCTGTTCGTCGCGACCGGAGCGGGCGCGGCGCTGGTGGCCGCGCGTGCCCGCCGCTCGCCCGAGGTGGCGGTGGCGGTGCTCGCGACGCCGCTCCTCCTGCTCGTCGCCTCGATCCCCTCTGGCATCTGCAACGGGGTCCGCCAGCTCCTGCCGGCCACGCCCTTCCTGGCCGTCGCGGGCGGGGGCGCCCTGGCCGCGCTGGCGGGAAGCCTGGCGGGTCGTCTCGTCGCGGGAGGGGTCGTCGCCTGGATGGCGGCGGCGCTCCTCCGCGTGCACCCCGACGCCATCACCTACTCGAACGAGGTCGCCGGAGGCCCGACGCGGACCTGGCGCCTCCTCACGGACGCCAACGTCGACTGGGGACAGTCCCTGCCCCGGCTCGGCGGCATCCTGGAGGAGGTCCCGGTGAAGCGCCTCTGGCTCGACTACTTCGGGACGGCCTGGCCGCCCGCCCACGGCGTCGAGCGCTACAGGAAGATCCAGGACTGGCGATTCAGGGCGGGCGCGGTCCTCGACGCGCCCCGTCGCGACGGACCGGACCCTGCCGGCCGCGAGCTCCTCGCCGTGTCCGCCACCTGCCTGGTCGACGCCTACGTGGCGGAGACCGACCTCCACGCCTGGCTGCGGGCGCGCACGCCCTGGCGCTGGGCCGGGAACTCCATCGCGATCTTCGACATCACCGGCGACGCCGAGGCCTACCGCGAGCTGGCGCGGATGGCCGAGCGCATGCGCGATCCGGCCACCGCGGCGGAGGCCCGCGCGCGGGTGGGCGAGATCGAGGCCGGGCGGTAGCGCGGGCGCGGCCTAGAACCAGTCCGGCCGGGCGCGCGCATAGCTGTCCTCGCCCTCCCGGCAGGCCGCCACCAGCGGACCGATCCGCGGCAGCTCGAAGCGCAGCCAGTACGCGGCGGCGGCCAGCTTGCCCTGGAGCAGGTCGGAGGCCCCCCGCCCCGCGGCGAGCTGCTCCCGCGCCACGGCGGCCTGGAGCATCCACAGCCAGGCCACCACCACCGTGGAGAAGAGCTCCAGGTAGTCGGAGGAGTGGAGCAGCATCGCCTCGGGGTCGCCACCCAGGCCGCGACGCGCCAGCTCCATGGTGAGCGCACCCACGTCGGCGGTGGCCTGGCGGAGGCCGGCGGTCCAGCCCGCATCCACGCCGGCCCGGTCGGCCCGGGCGCAGGCCGCCTCGATCTCCTCGCCCAGGATGGCGAGCGCCGCGCCCCCCTCGGCCATGACCTTGCGACCCAGGAGATCCATCCCCTGGATGCCGGTGGTGCCCTCGTGGATGGAGTTGAGCTTCTGGTCGCGCAGCCAGGCCTCGGGCAGGTACTCGCTCGAGTAGCCGTAGCCACCGTGAATCTGGACCGCCAGCGCGTTCGACTCGAAGCCCTTCTCGGCGGGGAAGGTCTTGGCCACCGGCGTGAGCAGGTCGAGGAGCAGCTGGGCGCGACGCCGCTCCTCCGGGGCGACTGCGTGCGCGGCCAGGTCGGCCTGGCGGGCGGCCTGGAGGACCAGCGCGAGCCCTCCCTCCACGATGGCCTTCTGCCGGAGCAGCATGCGCCGCACGTCGGCGTGCTCGATGATCGGCACCTGGGGCGAGAGCGGGTCGCGGTCCCTCGGCGGACGCCCCTGCGGGCGCTCCCGCGCGTAGGCGAGCGACTCGTGGTAGGCCACCGAGGCCGTGGCGACGCCGTTGACGCCCACCATGATGCGGGCCTCGTTCATCATCTGGAACATGTGGGCGAGCCCGCGGCCGGGCTCGCCCAGGAGCCAGCCGCGGCAGTCGCCGGCCTCGCCCGAGCGCCAGGATGACGCTGGGGAGCCCCCGCCAGCCGATCTTGTGGATGAGCCCGGGGACGCGGACGTCGTTCGGCTCGAGCCCGCCACCGTCCGCGGGGCGGAGCTTCGGGACGAGGAAGAGGCACACGCCCTTCGTCCCCGGGGGCGCGCCGTCGATGCGCGCCAGCACCATGTGCACGACGTTCTCGGTCAGGTCCTGGTCGCCGCCGGAGATGAAGATCTTGGAGCCGGAGAGCAGGAAGTGGTCGCCCGAGGGGGTCGCGCGGGCCCGGACGTCGGCGAGGCTGGAGCCGGCCTGGGGCTCGGTCAGCGCCATGGTGCCGGCGTAGCGCCCCTCGTGCATGGGGGCGAGCCAGCGCTCCCGCAGCGCCCTCGACCCGAAGGCCTCGACCAGGTGGGCGGCGCCGCTGGTCAGGCCCGCGTAGCCGTAGGCCGCGCAGTTGCCGGCCATGAGGTACAGGTTCGCGGCCAGGGCGATGGTGGCGGGGATCTGCTGCCCCCCTGCCTCGGCGGGCCGCGACGCCGCGATGACGCCGAGCGCGGCCATGCGCGGCCAGATCTCCCGGAGCACCGGGTGGACGTGGACCACGCCGTCCCGCAGCACCGGAGGCTCCATGTCGAGCGGGCGGTAGGCCGGGTAGAGGACGTCGCGGGCGAATCGCCGGCACAGGTCGATCCAGGCGTCGAAGGTGGCCCGGTCGTGGTCGGCGAAATGGGGAAGCCGGGCCAGGGAGCCGGCGTCGAGGACGTCGTGGAGGACGAAGTCGAGGCCGCGGTCGTCGAGGAGGGGATTGGGCATGCCGTGGCGAAGATACCGCGGACGGGGCGCGCGAGCCCCGCTACACGAGTCCGATGGCCACTCCCGCACTCCCGGTCCTCCTCGCGCTGGCGCTCTCGGCCCAGGTGCCCGGGGGCAAGGAGGTGATGGTTCTCTCGCACATCCCCGGGAAGCTCGGCCCGGTGACGTTCACCCACCAGGGCCATGCCTCCACGTACAGGATGCCGGACGGGAGCCCGATCCGCTGCAACGCCTGTCACCACACCCTCGCCGCCGGGGAACCGCCCGAGCCGCTTCCCGACATGCGCTGCACCCTCTGCCACGTCCCGCTGGGGCAGCCGGAGAAGGAGGTCGCCGGCAAGAAGGCCCGCGCGCTGGCGGGGCTCAAGCCCGACGGGGCCATCGACGTCCGCACCGTCCTGTTTCACGATCAGTGCCGCGGCTGCCACCTCAAGATCCCGGCCGGGGTCCTGAACCTGGCCACCTGCAAGGTGTGCCATCCGCGCGGCCTGACGCCCGACGCCATCCACGGTCGGTACGACGCCAGGTGACGGGAAGGCTTCCGGCGGGAAAAGGCCAGCGGAGGGGGGCCTGGGGGAGGGGGATCCGGCCCCGTCTCCGCTGACGATCCGTCGGGGAGGGCACCCGACGGACCACCGGACGAGAAGTCATCCGGCAAGAAGCACGTGACGACGGATCCTGTACCGCATTCATGGTTAGCTGACCGTGAGAACGGGATTAGGTTCTTCTCATCCGCTGCGCTTCCCGGAAGAGGTGTTATCTCTCGGAGCCATGGCCGTCCTGGTGGTGGAAGACGAGAAGCGGGTCCTCTCCTTCGTGGAACGCGGGCTCACCGAGGAGGGGTATGCCGTTCGTGCCGCAGCCGACGGCGTGGAGGCCGAGGCCGCCCTCGCCGCGGGAGGCATCGACGTCGTCCTGCTCGACTGGACCCTTCCCGGGACGTCCGGGATCGACCTGCTCCGCCGCTGGCGCGACCGGGGCGACGTCTTCCCGGTGGTCATGGTGACCGCGCGCGACGCGGTCGACGACCGGGTGGCGGCGCTGAACGCCGGGGCCGACGACTACGTGGTCAAGCCCTTCGCCTTCGACGAGCTGGTGGCCCGGCTCCGCGCCGTCCTGCGGCGCGCCGGTGGCCGGGCCAGCCCCATCCTGTCGTGTGGGGACCTGGTCCTCGACCCCGTCCAGCACAAGGTGACCCGCGCCGGCCAGCCCGTCCGGCTCACCGCGCGGGAGTTCGCGCTCCTCCAGTTCCTCCTGGAGCGGGTAGGCGAGCCGGTGTCGCGCACCCGGATCGTCGAGGCGGTCTGGGAGCACGACTACGACACCTTCTCCAACGTCGTCGAGGTCTACATCCGCTACCTGCGCAAGAAGGTCGACGAGCCCTTCTCGTATCCGCTCATCCACACGGTCCGCGGGGTCGGCTACGAGCTGAGGCCCGGGCCGTGAGATGGTTCCGGACCCTGCGGGGGCGCCTGGCGGCGGCCTTCGCCGCAGCGGTCCTCGGAACGGTGGTCTTCTTCAGCACGGCGACCGCCGTCGCGATCTACGTCCACGACCACGAGGAGCGGCTCGCCTACGCCGACGACCCCGGCCAGGCCCGGGGGTGGGTGGGCGACGATCTCGAGGACGCGAAGAAGCTCGGCGTCGCCATGCTGCTCGTCTCGCCCATCGCCGTGATCGGGGCCGGTCTCTTCGGCCTCTGGCTGGCCGGGCGCGCCCTCGCGCCCATGCACGAGGCGGCCGCGCGAGCCCGGCGGGCGCTGAGCGGCGACGGGGAGCTCGAGCTGCCGGTGCGCGGCATCGGGGACGAGTGGGACGAGCTGGCCCAGGTGACGAACGAGCTCCTGCGCGCCCAGGCCAACGCCGCCAACCAGGCGCGGGCCTTCAGCGCCAACGCGGCCCATGAGCTGCGCACGCCGCTCACCACCATGCTCGGCGAGGTGCAGGTGACGCTCCGGCGGGATCGCAGCCCCGAGGACTACCGGAAGGCCCTGACGGTGGTGGAGGAGGAGGCGCGGCGGCTCACCCGGCTCGTCGAGGTGCTCCTCGCGCTGGCCCGCGCCGACGCCGGCACGCTCAACCCGGCGGCCATCCGCTTCGACCTGGCGCGCGCGGCGCGCCTCGCAGTCGACCGGGCCATCGCGGCCCACGAGGGAGCGGACCGCCGTCTCGGCCTCCGGCTCGTTCCCGCCACGGCGCTGGGCGATCCGCTCCTCACCGGCCGCGTCTTCGACAACCTGCTCGACAACGCGCTCCGGCACGGGGGGGAGCACGTGGAGATCGCGGTGGAGGCGACGCCGGAGACGATTCGCGTGACCGTGAGCGACGACGGGCCCGGCGTCCCGGCCACCATCCGTGACCGGGTCTTCGAGCGATTCAGCCGGGAGGGCGCTCCGTCCACCGGCTTCGGCCTGGGACTCGCCATCGCCCGGGCCCTGGCCGAGGCCCAGGGAGGGCGCCTCGACCTCGACGACAGCGCCAGGCGGGGCCCGCTTCGTCGTCGAGTTCCGGGCCGCGGAGGAGTAGGTCGCGCCTACGCGTAGGCCCGGTAGACGGGCTCCCACATGGCGGCCTTCACCATGGCGAGCATGTCCGGAGGGCGGGCCACGCCAGCCAGGCCGTCCCGGAAGGCCACCTCGGCCACGGCGGCGCCGATGTGGGCCGACACCTCCCGGATCCGGGTCAGCGACGGGTAGATCCGTCCCATCTCCAGGTCCGAGGGGAGGACCAGCGAGGCCAGCGTCCGAGCCGCCGCCGAGAACATCCGGTCGGTGACCAGCCTGGCCTGGCAGGCCACCACCCCGAGACCCACGCCCGGGAAGATGTACGAGTTGTTCCCCTGTCCGGGCACGAAGGTCCGGCCGTCCAGGTGGCAGGGAGGAAACGGGCTCCCGCTCGCGAAGATGGCCTTGCCCCCGGACCACCGGTAGGCGTCCTCGGCGCTGCACTCCGACTTGGACGTCGGGTTGGAGAGGGCGAAGACGATGGGGCGCTCGTTCATGCGGGACATCGCCTCGATCACCTGCCGGTCGAAGGCCCGGGGCACGGTCGAGACACCCACGATGGCGGTGGGATTGACGGCCCCGAGCGCGGCGTGGAAGTCGGGGGCCGGTGGGACGTCGTGCGCGAAGCGGAGCTTGTGCTCGGCCAGGCCGGTCCGGCTCTTCACCACCAGGCCGTGACTGTCCACGAAGAAGCAGCGGCCGCGCGCCTCCTCGAGCGTGGCGCCCTCGTCCACCATGGCCGAGACCACCAGGTCGCCGATGCCGATGCCGGCCTCGCCGGCGCCCAGGAAGAGCAGCTTCTGCTCCCGCAGGGTCTTCCCGGTGAGGCGCAGCGCCGAGTAGATCCCGGAGAGCGTCACCGCGGCGGTGCCCTGGATGTCGTCGTTGAAGGTGCAGACCTTCTCGCGCCACTGCTCCAGGAGCCGGAAGGCGTTCTGGTTGCCGAAGTCCTCGAACTGCAGGAGCGCGCGCGGGAAGACCCGCTTCACGGCCTCCACGAACTCGGCGACGAAGGCGTCGTAGGGCTCGCCGCGGATGCGCTTCTGGCGGAGCCCCAGGTAGAGCGGGTCGCGCAGGTAGCCCTCGTTCTCGGTGCCCACGTCGAGCATGATCGGGAGCGTCCGGGACGGGTCGATGCCGGCACAGGCGGTGTAGAGGGAGAGCTTCCCCACCGGGATGCCCATGCCCCCCACGCCCTGGTCGCCCAGGCCCAGGATACGTTCACCGTCAGTCACCACGATGACGCGGACGTCCGGGAGCGGCCAGTTGCGCAGCACCGACTCGATGCGGCCGCGGTCCTCCCAGGAGACGTACAGGCCGCGCGAGCGGCGGAAGAGGTGCCCCCACTGCTGGCAGGCCTGTCCCACCGTCGGCGTGTAGATGATGGGCATCATCTCCTCGATGTGATCCACCACCACCCGGTAGAACAGGGTCTCGTTGCGGTCCTGCAGGCTGACCAGGTGGATGTAGCGCTCGAGGTCGGTCTGCTTGTTCCGGTAGTTGTCCATCACGCGGGCCACCTGCTCCTCGAGCCGGTGGACGTGGGGCGGGAGCAGTCCCTCGAGCCCGAGCGCCTTGCGCTCGGGGTAGGTGAAGGCGGTGCCCTTGTTGAGGAGCGGGTCGTGGAGGAGGGCCTCCCCGTGAGGGAGGGGCGCGGCGTCTCGGTTCGCGTTGGCGTTCATGACGTCCACAAGTGGCACGGCTGGCCGCGGCCGGTGGGGGACAATCGGGTGTGTCGAGGGCGGCCCAGGAGGGACCCCCTGGAAAACCGGCGCGGGAGTACAGTCGACCGATGGCCTGCCGACGGCGGCGGAGCCTCAGCCGCCCTGGCGCGTGCAGCGGACGCCGCCCCGGTCCATCTCGGCGATGCACTCGTTGCAGGGAACGCATCCCGACGCCAGCACCTCGCCCCGCTCCAGCTTCCGCGGAAGTGCCGGGTCGTGGAGGAGCGCTCGCCCCATGCCCACCAGCTCGAAGCCGGCCGCCAGCGCGCGGTCGATGGTCTCCATCGACTTCACGCCGCCGAGGAGCACGAGCGGCAGCCGGACGGCGGCGCGCATGGCCTTCGCCTCCTCGAGGAAGAATCCCTCGTCGTACGGATAGGCCTGCACGAGCAGCCGCCCGAAGAGGGTGAGCCCGACCCGCGCGTGCCAGCGATCCTGGCCGGCCGCCATGCGCGCCACCGGCACCTCGCCGCGCAGCATGAAGAGGGGCGTCCGGGAGACGAATCCGCCCGAGAGCACGAGCGCGGTCGCGCCCTCCGCCTCGAGGACCCGGGCCACGGCGATCGACTCGTCGAGCTCGAGCCCGCCGGCGAAGCCGTCGCGGAGGTTCACCTTGAGAAGAACGGGAAACCCGGGGCCGACCGCGGCGCGGGTGGCGCGCATCACCTCCACCGCCAGCCGGGCCCGGTTCTCCAGGTGCCCGCCCCAGCGGTCGGTGCGCCGGTTGGTGTACGGGGAGAGGAACTGCGAGACCAGGTAGCCGTGGCCGAAGTGGAGCTCGACCGCGTCGAGGCCGGCGTCGCGGGCGAGGCGCGCGGCCGAGGCGAAAGTCGGCCACCACGCGGGCCAGGTCCTCCTCGGTGGCCGGGCGGGCGAAGGCGAGGCCGTAGGTGTTGAAGAGGCGCGAGGCCCCCAGGGGGCGCCCGCCGATGACGCGCGGGTTGGCGAAGTACCCGCAGTGGCCGATCTGCAGCGCGGCCGCGGCGCCCTCCCGGTGGACGGCGTCGGCGAGCCGGGAGAGCCCCGGAACGGCCTCGGGGCTCACCAGGATCTGGGTCGCGTAGCTGCGCCCGTCGGGAGAGATGGAGGCGTAGGCCACGGTGGTGAGGGCGGCGCCGCCCGCCGCCACCTCCCGGTGGTGCTCCACCAGCGCGTCGGAGACCAGCCCCCCGGGGCACATGCCCTCGAAGGTGGCCGGCTTGACGATGCGGTTGCGGAGCCGGAGTCCGCCCAGGGTGAAAGGGGTGAAGGCGACGCCCACGGCGGGTAGGATGGCACGGTGATCCCCGCGCTGGCCACCCGGATCCTCGCGCTCCTCGGATGGCGCGTGGACTTCGTTCCTCCTCCGGGTCCGAAGGGGATCATCGTCGTCTACCCCCACACCTCCAACTGGGACTTCCCCATCGGCTACCTGACCAAGATGGTCATGGGGCTCCCCCTGTCCTTCGTGGGGAAGGACACGCTCTTCCGCTGGCCGGTGGGGGGGGTGCTCCGGCGCATGGGCGGCATCCCGGCCAACCGGCGCGAGCGCACCGGGCTCATCGGGCAACTGGTGGAGGAGTTCCGGCGGCGGGACTGGATGTGGCTGGCCATCGCGCCGGAGGGAACGCGATCCCACGTCCCCCACTGGAAGTCCGGCTTCTACCGGCTGGCGCTCGAGGCCGGGGTCCCGGTGGGGCTGGCCTTCATCGACTACCGCACCCGGACGGTCGGGCTCCGCGAGTACGTTCGCCTCACCGGCGACCGCGAGGCCGACATGGAGCGCATCCGCGCCGCCTACGCCGGCAAGGTCGGGTTCCACCCGGAGCGGGCCGGGGAGATCCGGCTCGACCCCGGCGAGGGTCGCTGACGTCGCCCGGGAATGCGAAGGGCGCACCGGGCTCGCGCTCGGTACGCCCCGGGTGAAGCCGGATGACTTCGCTAGAAGTGGAACTCGGGCGAGGCGAGCAGCTGCAGGCCGCCGACCCAGTATCCGTTGTAGCCGCCGCCCTCGAGGACCAGGTCGAGGCCGATGCCGAGCCGGTTCGAGTTGAGGAACGAGGCGCCGCCGCCGATGCGGAAGGCCCCGCCGATGCTCGGAGTTGGGGCCGATGTACATGCCGCCGCCGATGCGGAAGCGCCCCACCGTGTCCTGGCTGGGCGGCCCGAACTTGGCGACGTAGTCGATGGTCGGCTCCCAGATGGTCACGCTCTTCGAGACGCTGCTGGGCAGAGGTTGCCCGAGTAGAGCGTGCCGGTGACGGTCCCGAGGACGACGTTGAAGCCGACGCTGATGTTGTTCATCCCGCCCAGGTTGAAGTCGACCTGGGGGCCGACCATGAACGGGATGTAGCTCACGAAGCTTCCGGAGCCGCAGGTGTACGTGGGGTAGTAGCCGCCCCAGTAGTAGCAGTTGTAGTAGCCCGAGTTGTAGAAGCCGACGCCGAGGTTCACGCGCGCCACGTTGTTCCAGAGCTGGAGCGGCTGGACGGGCTGCGGCTGCATGCCGGGCTGGGTGAAGGTGTACTGCGCAGCGGCAGGCGCGGCCGCCGCCAGCGCGAACGAGGCGACGAGGATCTTCAATAGGTTGCGCATTTTGACGATTCCCTCCTGGGGTCCCGGGAGCATCGCCGATCTGCCGGCGCAGTCGAGGAACCTTTGCCGTCACGGAAGGGTACCCGCCGGAGAAGCAGCCGTTTCACCGCTATGTGCGGGGGATTGGAGGTGACGCCATGGCCAGATACGGGGTGGTCGGTTCGGGCGACGTCGGGAAGGCGCTCGCCCTCGGATTGAAGAAGCACGGGCACGACGTGCACGTCGGAACCCGCGACGGGAAGAAGCTCGCCGCCTGGTCGAAGGAGAGGGGAATTCCCGAGGGCACCTTCGCCGAGGTCGCCGATCACGGCGAGACGGTGATCCTGGCGGTGGCGGGCGGGGTGGCCGAGGAGGCCGTGAAGGGGGTGGCCAGGCAGCTCGCCGGGAAGGTCGTCATCGACGCCACGAACCCCATCTCCGGACCGCCGGTGAACGGGATCCTCCCGCTCTTCACGGGCCCCAACGACTCCCTCATGGAGCGACTGCAGCGCGCGGTACCCGCGGCCCGGTTCGTGAAGGCCTTCAGCTGCGTGGGAAACGCGCTCATGGTCGACCCGCGGCTCTCCGGCGGCCGCCCCACCATGTTCATCGCCGGCTCCGAAGCCGACGCGAAGCGCCAGGTGACGGCCCTGCTCGAGCAGTTCGGCTGGGACGTGGAGGACGTCGGAGGGGTGGAGGGGGCCCGGGCGATCGAGCCGCTCTGCCTGCTCTGGTGCGCGCCCGGGTTCCTGCGCAACGACTGGACGCACGCGTACCGGGTGTTACGTCCGTAGCGCCTTCATCTCCACGTGGACCCGTCCCAGGCCCGACTGGAGCCGGAACTCGAGCCGGACCGACGAGTCGCGCGTGGTCCAGCTGTGGTCGGCGAGCACGGTGTCGCCCCGGTCGGTGGCGAGCGAGGTCCTCGGCGGCCCGGGGAGCGCCACCGAAGGCGATGATGAGCAAGCGCGGAGAGGTGCCGGTAGATGCTCTCGGCGACCATCCGTCCCGGGAGCTGCATGTCGCCGGTGGCCAGGTCGAAGCTGCGCGGGTACTCGACCGAGATGGCCGTCAGGCCGGGGTCGAACTCGAAGAAGAGGACCACCGGGTAGGGGTAGCCGACGAGGCAGACCTCCACCGCGTAGTTCGGTCCCGGGCCCAGCCGTCCCCCGGGAAGGAGGGTCTGCACCTCTGCCTCGGAGGCTCCCCAGTGGAGCGACGGGAACTGCTCGTCGAGGGCCTGCAGGATCCCCATGACCCGGGCACTATACACGAGAGCCGGTGGAGATCGCCCCGTGGTGCGTGTCGGCCGAGGGCAGCTCGACGCGGAACGTCGAGCCCTTGTCCGGGACGCTCGTCGACGGTGAGCGCGCCGCCGTGCGCGGTGACGATGGCGTGGCAGATGGGGAGCCCGAGCCCCATCCCGTGCCCCACGTCCCGGGTGGTGAAGAAGGGGTCGAAGATCCGCTCCATGGTGGCCGGGTCGATCCCCTTGCCGTCGTCGCGCACCTCCAGCACCGCCTCGCCGTCGTCGGAGGTCGGCGATGCGCACGCGGACCTCGCCGCGCCGCCCCTCGGGAATGGCGAAGGCTGCGTTGGTGACCAGGTTCACGACCACCTGCTCCAGCTGCCCCGCCGAGGCGTGCACGTCCGGAGCCCCGAGGTCGTCCACCTGCACGGTGGCGTTCCGTCCCACCGAGGCGGGCAGCCAGCGCATCGACGAGGTCACCACGTCGCCCAGCCTGACGCGCGTGCGCAGGGGGTTGGGACGCCCGAAGAGCGCCAGGTCTTTCACGATCCGTGCGATGCGGTTCCCGCCCACCTGGGCGTCGAGGAGGATCTCGACCAGCTCCTCGACGGACCGGACCAGCTGCTCCCCGTCGATCGGCCCCCCGTCCCGGACGCGGGCGGTGAGGGCGCGCGAGTCCTCGATGGCGGTGGCCAGGCTGCCGAGCGTGCCCGCCAGCGGGTTGTTCACCTCGTGGGCGACCCCGGCCACGAGCGTTCCCAGCGAGGCCAGCCGGGAGGACAAGGCCAGCTGGGTCCGCAGCGCGCGTTCCTCGGTCACGTCCTGGGACGTGGCGATGCCCATGACCACCGCACCGCTGTCGTCGCGGACCGGTGAGGTGCAGATCTCGACGTTGCGCCCGTTGATCACGGTCTCGAGCCGCCCCTGGCGGCCCTGGAGCGCCTCGCGGTGGACGGGCTCGATGCGGGCGGCGACCTCCGGCGGGAAGATCTCCGCGAGCGTCCGTCCCACGTTCGAGGCCGCGTCCCGGGGGAGCGCGAACCGGGTGCCGTCGAAGATCAGGAAGCGGAGGTCGTGGTCGTAGAGGGCGATGGCTCCGTTCGGGAAGCTCCGCGCCATCTCCCGGTAGAGCAGCTCGCTCCGGCGCGCCGAGGCGAGAAGCGTCCGGTTCTGCTCCAGCGCGGCGATGCAGCTCGTGGGCCACCCGGACCAGCTCGGTCACGTCGACGCAGGCGGCGACCGCGCCGCGCGTCGCGCCCGACGGATCGAGCAGCGGGTGTGCGGTCACCAGCAGGTGCAGCCGGCGTCCCGTCCTCGAGGACCGCGTCCAGCTGGCACCTCTCGGCGGCGACGCCGGTCCGGGCGGTCGCCTGCAGCGGCAGGTCCCGTTCCGGGACCTCCTCGTCGTTCCGGAGGAAGCGGAGGCCGCGGAGCGACTCCCCTCCCGACGCCGGACAGCGAGAAGTTGGCTCCGGCAGGAACCCGGAAGAGAATCTCCGCGAAGCGGTTCCCCGACACCTGCCTGGCACTCCGGGTCGCGGGCGATGAGCACCACGGCCGGGACGGTGTCGAGCACGGCCTCCAGGTCGGCGAGCGCGGACGCGGGCCAGCTCGTTCGCGCGGACGGCCTCCTCGCGCGACCGCTGCGCCGCCTTGAGCTGCCGCAGCAGGTAGAGGAACGTTCCGATCATGAGCAGCACGAGGAGCAGGAGGACGCCGCGGACCCGCCGCATCGTGGAGGCGTAGTCGGCGTCGCGGCGGGCGAACTCCTGGTGGGCGGCCTCGAGCAGGGCCCCGGTGATGGTGCGGATGCGCAGCCGGTCGCGCATCCAGTCGCTCCCGGCGAGGAGGGCGGCGGCCCCCTGCGGTCCGGACTCCCGGAGCGCGACGCCGGCGGCATCCTCGCGCGCGATTCGCCGCTCGAGCATCGCCGCGAGCTCGTCCGCCCGGGCCAGCTGCGTGGGATCTCCGGCGACGCTCTCCCGGATCGCCGCCACGTCGGCCCGGGCACGGGCCCGGTCCCCCTCGAGGAGACCGGGCTCGCTGGGGTCGAGCCCCAGCAGGGAGCCCAGGACCTCGTTGGTCCCGCGCTGGATCCAGACCCGGAACGAGGTGAGGCGGAGCTCGAACTCCTGCGTCCGCGTCACCAGGGCGTGCGCCTCCTCGGTCTCCCGGTAGCTGAAGACGGCGGTGCCGGCCACGGCGAGGAACGTGGCGAGGAGTGCGAAGACCCCGAGTCGCTGGCGCTGGTAGAGTTGCAGGAGGGCTCCCGGCCGCGATGTTAGCCCACACGGCCCTTGCGCGGGGGGCCATCCGTGCGGTATCCGCCCCATCCATGGGACGCATCTTCGAGACCCGCAAGGCCACCATGTTCGCCCGGTGGAACAAGATGGCGAAGGTCTTCACCCGCATCAGCAAGGACATCGCCATCGCGGTGAAGGCGGGGGGGCCCAACCCGAAGGACAACCCGTCGCTGCGCCGCGCCCTGCAGAACGCGCGCGGCGCCAACATGCCGAAGGACAAGGTCGAGGCCGCCATCAAGCGGGCCAGCGGCCAGGACCAGCAGGCGTACGAGGTGGTGCTCTACGAGGGCTACGGGCCGCACGGGATCGCGGTGGTCGTGGAGACCGCGACCGACAACGTGGTCCGCACCGTCGCCAACGTCCGGGTGGGCTTCAAGAACCACGGAGGCAACCTGGGCACGACGGGAAGCGTGGCCTTCCAGTTCCAGCAGATGGGGGTCTTCCGGCTGGCGCCGGAGGGGATCGACCAGGACGCTCTCGAGATGGAGCTCATCGACCACGGCCTGGAGGAGATGGGCGAGTCGGTGGGCGAGAAGGGGGAGAAGCAGCTGGTCATCCGCTGCGCCTTCGCGAACTTCGGGACCCTGGGCGCGGCGCTCGAGGAGCGAAAGCTCCCGGTGCTCTCCGCCGAGCTCGAGTACGTGGCCCAGAACCCGGTCGAGCTTCCCGAGGACAAGGCGAAGGAGGTCCTCGAGATGATCGACGCCCTCGAGCAGGACGAGGACGTCCAGCGGGTGTTCCACAACCTCGCCTAGCCGGTCGGAGCGCCGGGCTCAGGCCCCGATCAGCCGCCGGAACGCCGGGATCTCGATGTCCCAGGCGCGCGGCCAGTCGTCGGCGCGCCAGGCCGCTTCCATGCCGCCGTCGATGCAGATCAGCTGCCCGACGAGGAAGCGCGCCCGGTCGGAGAGCAGGAACTCGAAGAGCGCGGCGACGGCCTCGGGCGTCGTGAACTCGCCGAGCGGTCGGGGCAGGCGCTGGATGAGGGGACCCTTTCGCGGGTCGGCGAGATCGCGCTCGAGGAGCGGGGTCATCACCGGTCCCGGGCAGACGCCGTTCATCGAGATGCCGGCGCCGGCCCAGGTGGTGGTGGGAGCCGATTCGCGGATCCACCGGGCCACCGCCAGCTTGCTCACCTGGTAGGCGAGCGCGGGCTGGGCCTCGAGGAGCCGGGCGGCGCGGACCGGGTTGCCGTCGAGCAGGGACTGGACCGCGGCCGGCGGGATGCCCGGCGTCACGAGGATGGAGTTGGAGACGTTCACCGCCACTCGCGCGCGCCCGGCTGCGGCGAGCGCGGGCTGGAGGCGGACGAGCAGGTCGACGACGCCCAGGTAGTTGAGCCCGAAGACCAGGTCCGGCTTGGGAAGGTCGACCCCGGCGTTGGCGGCGACGGCGTCGAGCCGGCCACCGGAGGCCGCGAGCAAGGCATCGGCCGCGGCGGCCCGGCCGGAATCGTTCGAGAGGTCGGCCGAGACCTCGGCGCCCTTGCCCGGAAGGTCGACGCCCAGGACGCGCCAGCCCTTCGACTCGAGCTCAGCCCGGATGGCGTGCCCCATCCCGGACTGCGATCCCGTGACGACTGCGGTGGGCATGGCGGACAGGGTAGCCCTCCGGGGCCAGACGGGAAGCGCCCGGACGGGGCAAGCCCCCGATCAGCCCTTCCTGGGCCCGGAGGGGATCCGGTACTTCCGCATCTTCCCCTGGAGGGTGGTGGGCCGGAGCCCGAGCACCTCCGCCGCACCCCCCGGCCCGTAGACGCGACCACCGCACCGGCGCAGCGTGCGCTCGATGACGTCACGCACCGCGTCGTCGAAGCGGGCCGGCCCCGCCGGAGCCTCGGGCACGGTGGCCGTTCGCGCTCCCCCGACGGGCATCTCGGGCAGGACCAGCTCGGCCCCGGAGGAGAGGATGAGCGCACGCTGCAGGAAGTTCTCGAGCTCGCGCACGTTGCCGGGCCACGCGTGGGCCTCGAGAGCCCTCCAGAATTCATCCCCGACGCGAGGGGGGCGACGGTGCATGAGGGCGGCCTCGCGCGCCAGGAAATGGGTGGCGAGGGGACGGATCTCCTCCGACGCGGTCCCGGAGCGGCGGGAGCTCGACCGGGAAGACCGCCAGCCGGTAGTAGAGGTCGCTCCGGAAGGTACCCGCGCGCCACCAGGTCCTCCAGGTCGCGGTTCGTGGCCGCCACCACCCGGACGTCGACCTTCACCGGCCCGGTCCCGCCGACCCGCTCGAGCGACCCGCTCCTGGAGCACGCGCAGGAGCCGGACCTGCACTGCGGGGGAAGCATCGCCCGACCTCGTCGAGGAAGAGGGTGCCGCCGTCCGCCTGCTCGAATCGACCGGCGCGCCGGCGCACGGCGCCGGTGAAGGCGCCCTTCTCGTGGCCGAAGAGCTCGCTCTCGACGAGCCCCTCCGGCATGGCGCCGAGGTTCACCGCCACGAAGGGAGCGTGGAATCGGGGGCTGAACTCGTGGACCATCCGGGCCAGCCCCTCCTTGCCGGTGCCGGTCTCCCCGCGGATGAGGACGGTGGTCGAGGCCGGCGCGACCAGCCGGACCCGCTCCACCACCCGGCGCATCGGCTCGCTCTCCGCCACGTAGCGGTGGTCGCGCTTGATCTGCCGGATCTCGTCCTTGAGGAGCGTGTTCTCCTGGTCGAGCAGCCGGTTGAGCCTCTGCACCTCGCCGAGCATCAGGCTGTTGTGGAGCGCGATGGCGACGAGGCGCGCCACCTGCCGCGCCACCTCGAAGCAGCAGGAGAGCAGCCCCTCCGCGGGCGGGTGGGCGATGTCGAGCGTGCCGAGGGCTTCCCCCTCGAAGACGAGGGGGAAGGAGACGAGGGATCCGTAGCCGAACGCGGCGAGGGCCGCCTCCTCGCGGAAGCGGGGGGCGCCGGGCGCGAGCGGATCGACCACGCAGGGGGCGCGGTCGCCGAGGGCCCGCCCGGCCGCGGACCCCGCCAGGGCGAACGAGGTGCCGAGCTCGGGCGAGGGGTTCCGCGGGATCGGCGACGAGCACGACCTCGGCCCGGGTCGGGTCGTCCGGGGAGACCCGGTTGATGGCGACGCGCGTCTCCCCGAAGTGGCGCTGGAGCAGCTCGCCGGTCCGGGCCAGGACGGCGGAGAGGTCCACCGTCGAGAGGACGAGCTCGATCGCCTCCTCGACGATTCGCCGGTGGACGTCGTCCTGCGCCGACCCGAGTACCCGAAGGCTGCCACCCATGTTGCGTGGCTAACCAAATCTGGGTGCCGGGCGCAACCAGGTTTGGGTGTCGATGGCGACCCTGATGAAAAAAATAAGGAAATTCAACGGCCTGGGTTCCGGCCCGCACCTTGCTAATCCAGGCCGGTGAACAGCCAGACCGGCGCCGCCGGACGAGAGGAACACATGGACGCCATCGAAACCCTCATGACGGAGCACCGGACGATCGAGAAGGTGATCGACGCGCTCGTCGCCTTCACCGGGGAACTCCGGCGCCGGGGCGCGACCGATCGGGCGGAGCTGGCCCGGTTCGTCGGGTTCCTGAAGCACTTCGCCGATCAGCTCCACCACGGCAAGGAGGAGGACATCCTCTTCGCGGCCATGGCCGACCACGGCTTCCCCACCGAGGGCGGGCCGATCGCCGTGATGCTCGCGGAGCACGTGCGCGGCCGGGCCTTCATCCAGGCCATGGCCCAGGCGGTCGAGGGCGCCACGCCCTGGACCGACGACGACCGCGGCCGCATCGCCGAGGCCGCCGCCGGCTACGGCGCGCTGCTCCGCGCCCACATCCACAAGGAGGACGCCATCCTCTACCCGATGGCCGAGCAGCACGTGCCGCCCGAGGCGATGGAGCGGGTCGGCCACGACTGCGCCGCCTTCGACGCCGAGCCGGATCACGCCGCCCTTCACACGCGGTACGTGCGGCTCGCCGAGGAGCTCGTCGCCCGCCACGCCACCGCCGTCCACCCCCAGGAGAATCATCCGTGAGCCACCGCACCCGCGCCATCCTGCTCTTCGTCGTCGTCGCGAGCTTCACCGTCCTCATCTTCGGCGGCGCCCAGATCTCGAAGCACAAGCCGCCCATCCCCGCCCGCGTGGTCTCGCCCACCGGCGAGGTGGTCTTCACCGCCGAGGACATCGCCCTCGGGCAGCGCCAGTACCTCTCCCGCGGAGGCCAGAACACGGGGTCGGTGTGGGGCCACGGCGCCTACCTCGCGCCCGACTGGTCGGCCGACGCGCTCCACCGCACCGCCCTCGTCACCGCCGGGCTGAAGGCGGGCCGCACGCCCGCCCAGGCCGCCAACTTCACGCAGGCCGATCTCGTGGCGCTCGCCCCGGGCGAGAGGGGACGGGTCGAGGCCGAGGTCCAGGCCGAGATCCGCCAGAACCGCTACGACGCCGCCACCGGCACGTTGACCCTGTCGCCCGGGCAGGCGGCCGCCTTCCCCGCGCTGGTCGCCTACTACACGAAGCTCTTCGGCGAGGGTTCCGATGCGATGTCCATCCCCCGCGGCTTCGTCCCCGACCCGGCCGACGCGCGCGCCCTCACCACGTTCTTCTGGTGGACCGCCTGGGCCGCCGGCACCAACCGCCCCGGCGAGACCCACTCCTACACGGCGAACTTCCCCTTCGACCCGCTGGCCGGGAACGTGCCCCTCCCGTCGTCGCTGGTCTGGTCGATCGCCTCCATCGTGCTGCTCATCCTGGGCACCGCCATCGCGATCTTCGCGTATCTGAAGCTGCGCGCGAAGGACCCGGAGCACGCCCCGGCGTTCGCCCCGCTCGGCCAGCCGCGTCCCACCGCGAGCCAGCGGGCGGTGCTCCCGTACTTCGCCATCGCCATCCTGCTCTTCGTGCTCCAGGCGGCCCTGGGCTCCCTCACCGGCCACTTCGCCGTGGAGGGCAACAAGCTCTTCGGCATCGACGTGGGGAGCATCCTCCCCTACGCCGCCACGCGCGGCTGGCACCTCCAGCTGGCCGTCTTCTGGATCGCCACCTGCTGGCTCGCCACCGGGCTCTTCATCGGCCCGCTCGTCACCGGCGGCCACGAGCCGAAGGGGCAGAAGGCGCTCGTCCTCGTGCTGCTCGGCGCCCTGGTGGTCGTCGTGGTGGGCGCGCTGGCCGGGACCTACATGGGCGTCCGCGGCAAGCTCTCCGGCCCCGACGGCTGGCTCGTGGGCCACCAGGGCTACGAGTACATCGAGCTCGGCCGCGTCTGGCAGGTGGCCCTGCTCGCCGGGATGGTGCTCTGGCTCGTCCTGGTCTTCCGGGCCATCCGCCCGGCCCTCGCCGCCGAGAAGGACAAGGGCGGCCTCACCCACCTCCTGCTCTACGCATCGGTGACCATCCCGCTCTTCTACTCGGTCGGCCTCTTCTACACGCCCGGGAGCCACATCGCGGTGGCGGACTACTGGCGCTGGTGGGTGGTGCACCTCTGGGTGGAGAACTTCTTCGAGGTCTTCGCCACCGTCGCGCTCGCCTTCATCCTCTCGAAGATCGGCGCGGTGGGGGAGAAGGCCGCCCAGCGGGCGACCTACTTCTCGATCCTCCTCTACCTGGGCGCCGGCATCATCGGCACCTTCCACCACCTCTACTTCACCGGCTCGCCGCTCATGATCACCGCGCTCGGCGCGACCTTCTCAGCGCTGGAGATCGTCCCGCTCACGCTGCTCGGCTTCGAGGTCTACGAGAACCTCA
This sequence comes from uncultured delta proteobacterium, assembly GCA_963818535.1. GTDB lineage: Bacteria > Myxococcota > Myxococcia > Myxococcales > Anaeromyxobacteraceae > CAIOAK01. Next base: position 955,356 of record CAWFSM010000001.1, read on the forward strand.
AGCTGGCCCGGATGGGCGGCAATGCCGCACCCTGGCGCTGGCCGCTCTACTTCTTCGTGGCGGTGGCCTTCTGGAACGCGGTCGGGGCCGGCGTTCTCGGCTTCCTCATCAACCCGCCCATCGTCCTGTACTACGCGCAGGGACTCAACACGACGCCCATCCACTCGCACGGCGCGCTGTTCGGCGTGTACGGCTTCCTCGCCATCGCGCTCATGCTCTTCGCGATGCGCAACGTGGTCCGGACCGAGGCCTGGAGCGATCGGCTGCTCGCCATCGCCTTCTGGGGGCTCAACGCCGGCCTGGCCGGGATGATCGTCTTCTCGCTGCTCCCCGCCGGCATCTACCAGTTCGCCATCGCCATCAAGGAAGGGCTCTGGTACGCGCGCAGCCCGGAGGTGACCGGGTCGGCCTTCATCCACGCCGTGACCTGGGCACGGGTGGTGCCGGACCTGATCTTCGACGTGGGGGCCCTCTCGCTCCTCGCCTTCGTCGTCCGGGCCATCGCGATCGACGTGAGGGTCCGGCGCGCCGCGAAGGGGCGCGAGCCGGTCGCGCTTCCCGACGCGGACGCCGAGCCGGAGGCTGCCGCCTAGACGCGGGCGACACCAGGACGGAGATCCGGGCGGCGGGGCCAGGTCGGCCTCGCCGCTCGACCCGGTCCCCACTAGACTGTCGGTCCCCCCCTCGAGGTGACCGATGAACCCCACGAAGCGACTCCACGACCTGGGCCAGAGCATCTGGCTCGACAACATCACCCGCGACCTGCTCACGTCGGGCACGCTGAAGCGCTACATCGACGACCTGTCGGTGACCGGGCTCACCTCCAACCCGACCATCTTCGACCAGGCGCTGAAGAAGAGCGCCGCCTACGACGAGGCCATCCAGGCCGGGGTGAAGGCGGGGCGGACCGGCGAGGAGCTGTTCTTCGACCTCGCGCTCGACGACCTGACCCGCGCGGCCGACCTCTTCCGCCCGGTGTACGACCACACGAAGGGGATCGACGGCTTCGTCTCCCTCGAGGTGTCGCCGCTCCTCGCCTACGACACCGCCAGCACGCTCTCGGCGGCGACGGGACTGCACGCGCGGGCCGGGCGCCCCAACCTGCACATCAAGATCCCGGGCACGAAGGAAGGGCTGCCCGCCATCGAGGAGGCCACCTTCGCCGGCGTGCCGGTGAACGTGACGCTGCTCTTCTCCCGGGAGCAGTACCTGGCCGCCGCCGACGCCTGGTTGCGCGGCGTCGAGCGGCGCATCGCCGCCGGGCTCGACCCCGACGTCCGCTCGGTGGCCTCGATCTTCGTCAGCCGCTGGGACGTCGCGGTGGCGTCGAAGGTTCCCGCCGATCTCCGGAACCAGCTCGGCAACGCCATCGCCCGGCGCACCTACGCGGCCTCGCGCGCGCTGCAGGGCTCGCCGCGGTGGCTGCGCGCGCTCGAACGCCGGCGCCCGGCCGCAGCGCGTGCTCTGGGCCAGCACCGGGACCAAGGACCCGTCCGCCCCCGACACGCTCTACGTGAAGGCGCTGGCCGCCCCCTACACCGTGAACACCGTCCCGGAGGGGACGCTGCTCGCCTTCGCCGACCACGGAGACGTGGGGGCGCCGCTGTCGCCGGACGGCGGCGACGCCGAGGAGGTCATCGCCCGCCATGCCCGGGCCGGGGTGGACGTGGACGCGCTGGCCGCGCAGCTGCAGGCCGAGGGGGCGAAGGCCTTCGTGAAGTCCTGGAACGAGCTGCTCGAGGGGATCGCCCGCAAGACCGCCTCCGCCGGGAAGGCGCCGTGACGCCGCTCCCGCTCCGGGATCGCCCGGCCTGGAAGGCGCTCGAGGCGCACCACGAGCGGATCCGGGACCGGCACCTGCGCGAGCTCTTCGCGGAGGACCCGGGGCGGGGCGAGCGGCTCACGGTGGAGGCGGCCGGGGTCCTCCTCGACTACTCGAAGCACCGCGTCACCGACGAGACCCTGCGGCTGCTGGTGCGGCTGGCGAACGAATCGGGACTTCGCGAGCGCATCGACGCCATGTTCCGCGGCGACAAGATCAACGTGACCGAGGACCGGGCGGTCCTGCACGTCGCCCTCCGCGCGCCGCGAGGGGCCCAGATCCGGGTCGACGGCGAGGACGTGGTGCCGCACGTGCACGCCGTGCTCGACCGCATGGCGGCCTTCTGCGACCGCGTTCGCAGCGGCGCCTGGCTCGGTCACACCGGCAAGCGCATCCGCAACGTGGTCAACGTGGGGATCGGCGGTTCCGACCTCGGGCCGGTCATGGCCTACGAGGCGCTTCGCCACTTCGCCGACCGCTCCCTGACCTTCCGCTTCGTCTCCAACGTGGACGGCACCGACTTCGCCGAGGCCACCTGGGATCTCGACCCGGCCGAGACCCTCTTCGTCGTCTCCTCCAAGACCTTCACCACGCATGGAGACGATGACCAACGCCCACAGCGCCCGGGACTGGTCGCTGGCCGGCCTCTCGGGAGACTCCCGGGCCGTGGCGAAGCACTTCGTGGCGGTCTCCACCAACGCCGCCAAGGTCGCCGAGTTCGGCATCGACACCGCGAACATGTTCGGCTTCTGGGACTGGGTCGGCGGGCGCTACTCGATGGACTCGGCCATCGGCCTCTCCACCATGCTGGCGGTGGGGCCGGAGAACTTCCGCGCCATGCTCGGCGGCTTCCACGAGATGGACGAGCACTTCCGCACGGCGCCCTTCGAGCGGAACCTGCCGGTCCTGAAGGGCCTCCTCACGCTCTGGTACGCCGACTTCTTCGGCGCCCAGACGGTGGCGGTGCTGCCCTACGAGCAGTACCTCAAGCGGTTCCCGGCCTACCTCCAGCAGCTCGCCATGGAGTCGAACGGGAAGCACGTCGGGCTCGACGGGCGCCCCGTCGACGTGGACACGAGCCCGATCTACTGGGGCGAGCCGGGGACCAACGGCCAGCACTCCTTCTACCAGCTCATCCACCAGGGCACGCGCCTCGTCCCCGTGGACCTGATCGCCTTCGCCCACTCGCTGAACCCGCTCGGGCGCCACCACGACATGCTGGTCGCCAACGTCCTCGCCCAGGCCGAGGCGCTGGCCTTCGGGAAGACGGCCGACGAGGTGAGGGCCGAGGGCACGCCCGGCTGGCTGGTGCCCCACCGGGTGTTCGAGGGCAACCGTCCCACCAGCACCCTGCTCCTCGACCGGCTCACCCCGGCCGCGCTGGGGCGGATGGTGGCCCTCTACGAGCACGACGTCTTCACGCAGGGTACAATCTGGGGAATCGACTCCTTCGACCAGTGGGGCGTCGAGCTGGGCAAGGTGCTGGCCCAGCGGATCCTCGCCGAGCTGGAGGGCGCCGCCGAGCCGGCCCCGCTGCACGACGGGTCGACCAACGCGCTCATCCGGCGCTACCGCAGCATGAGGAGGAAGTGATGCAGGTCGGGATGATCGGGCTCGGGCGCATGGGAGCCAACATGGCGCGCCGGCTCCTGCGGGCCGGGCACGAGACCGTGGTCTTCGACCTCTCGCCCGGGGCGGTGGCCGGGTTGGTCGCCGAGAAGGCGGTCGGAGCGTCGTCCCTCGCGGATCTCGGTGAGCAAGCTCTCCAGGCCCCGGACGGTCTGGATGATGGTCCCGGCGGCCGTGGTGGACCGCACCATCGCAGACCTGGTCCCCGTCCTCGCGAAGGGGGACATCCTCGTCGACGGGGGCAACTCCTGGTACGTGGACGACATCCGCAGGGCGAAGGAGCTCGACCCCCTGGGCATCCACTACGTGGACGTGGGCACGAGCGGCGGGGTGTGGGGCCTGGAGCGCGGCTACTGCCAGATGATCGGCGGGGAGCCGGAGGTGGTGAGGCACCTCGATCCGATCTTCGCCTCGCTCGCACCCGGAGTCGGCGACGTTCCGCGCACCCCCGGCCGCAGCGGGCCGCCGAGCGCCGCCGAGCACGGATACCTGCACTGCGGCCCCTCGGGCGGCGGCCACTTCGTGAAGATGGTCCACAACGGCATCGAGTACGGGATGATGGCCGCCTATGCGGAGGGGCTGAACGTGCTGCACGGGGCCGGGATCGGGAGGCACGCCCAGGAGGCCGACGCCGAGACCACCCCGCTGCGGGACCCGGAGCACTACCAGTATGACTTCTCCCTGGCCGACGTCGCCGAGGTCTGGCGCCGGGGCAGCGTCATCGGCTCGTGGCTCCTCGACCTCACCGCCGGAGCGCTGGCGAGGGACCCGGCGCTGGCCGGATTCGCCGGAAAGGTCTCCGACTCGGGCGAGGGGCGCTGGACGATCAAGGCCTCCATCGACGAGGGGGTGCCCACCCCGGTGCTCACCGCCGCGCTGCACGAGCGATTCTCCTCCCGCGGCAACGCCGGCTACGCCGACAAGGTCCTCTCGGCCCTGCGCCACGCGTTCGGCGGGCACGAGGAGAAGAAGGCGTGAACGCCCCGAAGGCCGACGCCCTGGTCTTCTACGGAGCCACCGGCGACCTGGCCTTCAAGAAGATCTTCCCGGCGCTCCAGGCGATGGTGCGCCGCGGGGTGCTCGACGTGCCCGTGATCGGCGTCGCCAGGCAAGGCTGGAGCCTCGCGGATCTCCAGGGCCGGGCGCGGGCCAGCGTGACGGCCAACGGCGGCGGTGTGGACGCGGTGGCCTTCCCGAAGCTGCTCTCGTTGCTCCGCTACGTGGACGGGGACTACGCCAACCCTGCCACCTTCGCGGCGCTGAGGCAGGCGCTCGGGAGCGCGCGACTCCCGGTCCACTACATGGCCATCCCGCAGGGGATCTTCGGGCTGGTGGGAAGCCAGCTGGCCCAGGCGGGCCTGTCGCAGGGGGCGAGGCTCGTCGTCGAGAAGCCCTTCGGGAGCGACCTGATCTCGGCGAGGAAGCTCAACGCCACCCTCCACGAGCACTTCCCCGAGTCGCACGTCTTCCGCATCGACCACTACCTGGGCAAGGGCACGGTGCAGAACCTGAGCTTCTTCCGGTTCGCCAACACCTTCCTCGAGCCCATCTGGAACCGGAACTACGTCCAGGACGTGCAGATCACCCTGGCAGAGGACTTCGGCGTCCAGGGACGCGGAACCTTCTACGACAAGGCAGGGGCCATCCGTGACGTGGTCCAGAACCACCTCCTCCAGGTCGTCTCCAGCATCGCCATGGAGCCGCCGCCCCGCAGCCACGACACCGAGACGGTGCGCGCCGAGAAGGTGAAGGTGCTGAAGGGCATCCCGGCCATCCGACCCGACCGCATCGTCCGGGGGCAGTTCCGGGGCTACCTGTCCGAGAAGGGCGTGGCGCCGGGGTCCACGGTGGAGACCTTCGTGGCCCTCCAGCTCGCGGTGGAGAACTGGCGCTGGCAGGGCGTTCCCTTCTACATCCGGGCCGGCAAGTGCCTGCCGGTCACGCGCACCGAGGTGGTGGTTCGGCTCCGCATCCCGCCGTCGATCGTCGAGGGGGAGAAGCTCCCCCACAACCACTTCCGCTTCCGCCTGAGCCCCAACTTCGTCATCGCGCTCGGGGCGGCCATCAAGAAGGCCGACCTGGCGCCGGAGGCGGGGCGGAGCGCCCAGTGCGTGGAGCTGGAGGTGACCCACGGCCTGGCGGGCGAGCTCGACCCCTACGACGAGCTCCTCGGCGACGCGTTGAACGGGGACACGTTCCGGTTCGCCCGCGAGGACTGGGTGGAGGAGGCCTGGCGAATCGTCGATCCGGCCATCCAGGGCAACACGCCGGTCGAGGAGTACGAGCCGGGTACCTGGGGCCCGAAGCAGGCCCAGGACATGATCCCCGGAGGCTGGTACGCATCGGAGGAGTGAGCCGTGCAAGAACCCGAGATCTGGCTCGTGCGGCACGGGGAGACCGAGTGGAGCCTGGCCGGGCGGCACACCGGGCGCTCCGACGTCCCGCTCACCCCCCGCGGCGTCCGGCAGGCCGAGATGCTGGGGCGGCGCATCGGGTCGAGGCGATTCGCGCGGGTGGTGACGAGCCCCCTCTCCCGGGCCCGCGAGACCTGCCGGCTGTCCGGCCAGGCGCCGCGCGCCGAGATCTCGCCCGACCTCGCGGAGTGGGACTACGGCCGCTGGGAAGGGCTCACCAGCGCGCGAGATCCGCCGGGAGGTGCCCGACTGGACCATCTGGACCGGGGCCGTGCCCGGGGGCGAGACGATGGAGCAGGTGGGGAAGCGGGTCGACCGGGTGCTCGAGCGGGTGCGCGGCACGACGGGGAGCGTGGCCCTCTTCGCACACGGGCACGTGCTGCGCATCGTGGCCGCGCGCTGGCTCGGGCTCTCGCCCCGGGAAGGCCGCTACCTCGGGCTCGACACCGCGTCCGTCTCCGCGCTCGGCCACGAGAACGAGCAGCCCGTGATCCGCTCCTGGAACGAGAGCTATGACCTGGTGGAGGCCCCTTGAAGATCGACATCCTCCCCGACGCGGACGCCGTGGCGGAGGAGGCGGCCCGCCTCGTCGCCAGGGAGGCCCGGGCCGCGGTGGCCGAGCGCGGACGCTTCACCTTCGCGGTGAGCGGAGGGAACACGCCGCGGCGGATGCTCCGGTTCCTCTCCGGCGAGTCGCTTCCCTGGAGGGCCATCCACGTGTTCCAGGTCGACGAGCGGGTGGCGCCGGATGGCGACGCGGACCGGAACCTCACCCACCTCCGGGAGAGCCTGCTCTCCCGGGTGGACCTTCCCGCCGCCAACCTGCACGCCATGCCGGTGGGCCGGGAAGACCTCGCCGGCGCGGCCGCCGCCTACGCCCGCGATCTCGCCACGACCACCGGCGGGGAGGGCGCTCTCGACCTGGTCCACCTCGGACTCGGCGCGGACGGCCACACCGCCTCCCTCGTCCCCGGCGACCCGGTGCTCGCGGTGAACGACGCCGACGTGGCCGTGACCGGCGCGTACGCCGGGCGCCGCCGCATGACGCTCACCTATCCCGCCCTCGACCGCGCCCGGAGGATCCTCTGGGTGGTGACCGGCGCCGGGAAGGCACCGGTCGTCCCGCGCCTCGCCGCGGGTGACCCCACCATCCCGGCCGGACGGGTCCGCGCCGACCGGGCGGTGATGCTCGTGGACGCGGCCGCCGCGACCGGCCTGGGGGGGACCTGATGGACGAGAAGCTCTTCACCCACTACGGGTGCGGCCCGGTGAAGTTCACCGGCTCCGACGACGCCCTCTACGAACGGCACCTCCTCTTCGACGCGGTGGTGGATCCGAAGGCGGCCGGCCACCGGGAACGCTTCGAGGCCGCGGCCCACGCGGTCCGCGACGTCCTGGCCCAGCGCTGGGTCGCCACGGACCGCCACTACGCGAGGGAGAACCCGAAGCGGGTCTACTACCTGTCGATGGAGTACCTGCTCGGCCGGTCGCTCGCCAACAACGTGACCAACATGAGGCTCGCCCCCTTCGTCTGGCGGAAGGTGGACGAGAAGCGGATCGACTGGAGGAACCTGATCGAGCAGGAGCCCGACGCCGGGCTCGGCAACGGCGGCCTGGGGCGGCTGGCGGCCTGCTTCCTCGACTCCATGGCCACGCTGAAGCTCCCGGCCACGGGCTACGGGCTTCGCTACGAGTACGGCATGTTCCGCCAGACCCTGGAGCACGGCTGGCAGGTGGAGCACCCCGACAACTGGCTCCGTCACCCGGACCCGTGGGAGGTGTGCCGTCCGCTCGAGCGGGTCGAGGTCCACATCAACTGCACCTACGAGATCCAGGGCGGGTCCCTGAAGGCCGTTCCGGGGAGGCCGTCCACCATCTACGGCATCCCCTACGACCGGCCGGTGGTGGGCTACGGTGGGGAGAACGTCAACACCCTGCGTCTCTGGGCGGCGGGCGCGCACGAGGCCTTCGACCTCCAGGCCTTCAGCGAGGGGGACTTCGTCGCGGCGCTGGCCGCCACGCTCGCCGCGGAATCGCTCACCCGGGTCCTGTACCCGGACGACTCGACCAGCGCCGGGAAGGCGTTGCGCTTCGTCCAGGAGTACTTCCTGGTGGCCTGCTCGCTCGCCGACATCCTGCGCCGCTTCGTGGCTGGCAACGGCGACTGGCACGCGCTCCCCGAGAAGGTCGCGATCCAGCTCAACGACACCCACCCGTCCATGGCCGTGCCCGAGCTGATGCGGATCCTGCTCGACGACGCGAGGCTCTCCTGGGACGACGCCTGGGACCTCACCCGGCGGACGCTCGCCTACACGAACCACACGCTCCTCCCGGAGGCGCTGGAGCGGTGGCCGCTCGAGTGGTTCGCGACGATCGTCCCGCGCCACCTCGACATCATCCTGGAGGTGAACCGCCGGCTGGTCGAGGAGGTCCGCGCCCGCTTCCCCGGTGACGAGGGCAGGGTGGCCCGGGCGAGCCTGGTCGAGGAGGGCCCGGTCCGGAGGATCCGCATGGCCCACCTGGCCATCGTCGGAACCCACAGCACGAACGGGGTCGCCGCCATCCACTCCGAGCTCCTCCGGAAGCGCACCGTCAGGGACCTGGCCGAGCTCTTCCCCGAGCGCTTCAACAACAAGACCAACGGGGTGACCCCCCGACGCTGGCTGCGGCTCTGCAATCCGTCCCTCTCCGAGGTGATCGGCGGGGCGATCGGGGAAGGGTGGGTGATCGACCTCGCGGAGCTCGAGAAGCTCCGCCCGCTGGCCGACGACGCGGCCTTCCGGGAACGGGTGGCGACGGCCAAGCGGCAGGAGAAGGCGCGCTTCGCCGACTGGCTGAAGGGCGCGACGGGCGACGTGGTGGATCCGGAGTCGATCTTCGACTGCCAGGTGAAGCGGATCCACGAGTACAAGCGGCAGCTCCTGAACGGCCTGCGCATCGTGATGCTGTACGACCGCCTGCGCCGGGACCCCGGGCTGGAGATGGCCCCGCGGACCTTCCTCTTCGCCGGCAAGGCCGCGCCGGCCTACCGGCTCGCCAAGGTCATCATCAAGTTCCTCTGCAACCTGGCCGGCACCATCGACGGCGACCCGGTCGCGAAGGGGCGGCTGAAGGTCCTCTTCCTCCCGGAGTACAACGCCTCCCTGGCCGAGCGGCTCATCCCCGCGGCCGACGTCTCCAACCAGATCTCCACCGCCGGCTACGAGGCGAGCGGCACGTCGCAACATGAAGTTCATGATGAACGGCGCGCTCACCCTGGGGACGCGCGACGGCGCCACCATCGAGATGGCCGAGGCGGCCGGCGAGGAGAACCTCTTCCTCTTCGGCCTCACCGCCGAGCAGGTCGAGCAGGGCCGCGGCTGGTACGACCCGCGCTGGCACCTCGACCACGACCCGGAGATCCGCTCGGCGCTCGACCTGGTCTTCTCCGACCACTTCAGCCGGAACGAGCCCGGGGTGTTCGAGCCCCTGCGCGAGGCGCTCCTGGCCAGGGGCGACCCCTACATGCACCTCGCGGACCTGCGCTCCTACCTCGAGGCGAGCGACCGGATGGGCGCTCCACCAGGACCGGCAGGCGTGGACCGCCATGGTGGTCCGGAACGTGGCATCCTCCGGCCGCTTCTCCAGCGACCGGACCATCTCCGAGTACGCTTCCGGCATCTGGAACGCCGTTCCCTGCCCGGTGCCCTGAGCCCGGACCGAAGAGGAGGAAGACGTGGCCATCTCCCCGCTGGCGGGCAAGCCCGCCCCTGCCGCACTTCTCGTCGACCTGGCGAGGCTCGAGGGCCAGTACCTCGACCGCACGCCCGACACGGACGACCCCACGCAGCTCGTGGCCTTCGGGACCAGCGGCCACCGCGGCTCGTCCCTGCGCGGATCCTTCAACGAGGCGCACATCCTGGCCATGACCCAGGCCATCTGCGACTGGCGCCGCCGGGCCGGCACCGACGGCCCGCTCTACATGGGCAAGGACACCCACGCCCTCTCCGGACCGGCCCAGCGCACCGCGCTCGAGGTGCTGGCGGCGAACGGCGTCGAGACGCGTGATCCAGGAGCGGGACGGGTTCACGCCCACGCCGGTGATCTCCCGCGCCATCCTCGTCCACAACCGGGGACGCACGGAGCGGCTCGCCGACGGCATCGTGGTGACCCCGTCGCACAACCCGCCGGAGGACGGCGGCTTCAAGTACAACCCGACCAACGGCGGCCCGGCCGACACCGACGTGACCGGCTGGGTCCAGGACCGGGCCAACGAGCTGCTCCGCGCCGGAAACGCCGGGGTGAAGCGCATCCCGTTCGACAGGGCCCTCCGCGCTCCCACCACCCGGGAGGAGGACTTCGTCCTCCCCTACGTCCGCGACCTGCCGAACGTGGTGGACGTCGCGGCCATCCGCGCCGCCGGCCTCTCCCTCGGCGTGGATCCGCTGGGCGGGGCCGCCCGCCACTACTGGGAGCCCATCAACGCCATCCACGGACTGGACGTGAAGGTGGTGAACCCGGTCGTGGATCCGCGGTTCGCCTTCATGACGGTGGACCACGACGGCAAGATCCGCATGGACTGCTCGAGCCCGTGGGCCATGGCGGGACTCGTCGGGCTGAAGGACCGATTCCGCGTGGCCTTCGCGAACGACCCCGACAGCGACCGGCACGGGATCGTGACGCCGTCGGCCGGGCTCATGAACCCCAACCACTTCCTGGCCGTCGCCATCCGTTACCTGCTCGGCCACCGCCCCCGCTGGCGGCAGGACGCCGCGGTCGGGAAGACCCTCGTCTCCTCCGGGATGATCGACCGGGTGGTGGCGGGCCTCGGCCGCCGCCTCTCGGAGGTGCCGGTCGGCTTCAAGTGGTTCGTGTCCGGGCTCTTCGACGGGACGACCTGCTTCGGCGGCGAGGAGAGCGCCGGCGCGAGCTTCCTGCGCATGGACGGGACGGTCTGGACCACCGACAAGGACGGTCCGATCATGAACCTCCTCGCCGCCGAGATCGCGGCCACGACCGGCAAGGAACCCGGCGAGCACTACCGGGAGCTCACCGCCGCGTACGGCTCACCCGTCTACACGCGCATCGACGCCCCCGCGACGCCGTCCGAGAAGGCCCGCCTCTCGAAGCTCTCGCCCGAGGCGGTGAAGGACGCCGACCTCGCCGGCGAGCCGATCCTGGCCAAGCTCACCCGCGCCCCGGGGAACGATGCCCCCATCGGCGGGCTGAAGGTGGTCGCGGCGAGCGGCTGGTTCGCTGCGCGCCCCTCGGGGACCGAGAACATCTACAAGATCTACGCGGAGAGCTTCCGGGACGAGGGGCACCTCGCGGCGATCGTCGGCGAGGCGCAGCAGATCGTGACGAGGGCGCTCGTTCGCTGATCGCCTTCGGCCGGGATCACGTCTGCCGCCGGGCGCCGGGACGCCCCTCTCCGCGGCGCTGGTCCTCGAGGCGAAGGTGGCGATCGGCCACGCTGCGCCGGGGAACACCGGGCCCGAGCAACGCCGGTTCCCGGCGCCCTCTGCGGAGGCGCCGCTCGGAGGGGCGCCCGCGCCGGCTGGGATGGCACGGGCCGAAGGCGACTCGAGCGAGCGTCCTTCGTGGGGAGCGGCGAGCGGCGTCTCGCGAGCGATCACCACGGGTGAAGACTCGCGGTCACGCCCCTACGTCAGGCGCCCGGGGTGGCCGCGTCGGGCGCCGCCTCCGCAGCGACCCGATCGTGCCCCCGTTCGTCGCGGCCCCGTGGCGGATGCGTCGCCCTGTTGCCGCGACCCCGCCTACCCCGCCGAGCGAGGACCAGCGGCGCGGAGACGCGGCCACCCCGGGCGCCGGCCGACGCTGGGCGTCGCCCGCCGAGTCGCTAGTCCCGCTCCCACAGCTTCACCCCGCCGAGCAGCCCGGCGACGTTGTCCACCACCTTCACGTTCTTCGGGAGGGGGATGTCGATCCTCCGGGCGTTCCCGCCTCCCACGTAGAGGACGCGGAAGTTGAAGGTCTCCTGGAGCTGGGCGATGGCCTGGCCGAGGGTCCTGTTCCAGCGCTTCTTCCCGCGCTTCTTCAAGGCGGCATCGCCGAGCAGGTCCTCGTAGGTCTTGCCCTTGCGAAACGGGTGGTGCCCGAACTCCACGTTGGGAACGTAGTGCCCGTTCACGAAGAGGGCGAAGCCGAAGCCGGTCCCGAGGGTCACGCACACCTCGACTCCCCGCCCCTGGACGACGCCGTGCCCCTGGACCCCGGCGTCGTTCAGGACGCGGGTGGGACGACCGGTGGATCGGAGCAACCAGGTGGCCAGGTCGAATCCGGTCCAGGAGGGGTGGAGGTTGGGAGCGGTACGGACGACCCCGTCGACGACGACGCCCGGGAAGCCCACCGAGACCCGGTCGAACTGGGTGCGATCGGGGAGCATCGCCTGCAACGCAGTTCCGATGGCTCTCGGCGTGGCCGGGCGTGGCGTCTCGACCCGGGTCCGCTCGGAGAGGGGCTTGCCGAGGGCGGAGACGACCATCGCCTTCAGCCCCGTTCCGCCGATGTCGATGCAGAGGGTCCGCAGGGCCTTCCCGCCCATCTTCGCTGGCGTCGTCATCCGGTCTCCTTGGCGGTGGTCATGGCCGCCGGGCTCATGGGGTCCGGTGGCTACCGGGACTTCTCTCGCTCCCGCTGCTCGAAGACCTGCTCGCGGTGGCGCGATGCGACCTCGATCGCCTTCTCTCGCTGTGGCTCCGGGAGCGCCTCCACCACCCCCAGGAAGGCCTGCGTGTCGAGCGCGTCGAGCTGCTGCTCGAGCAACTCGGCCGGGCTGGGTCCGGAGCGCCGGGGAGGAGCGGACGGGCGGGACTTCCCCCCGGCCATGCCGCCGCCGGGGCCTCCGCTGGCCGGGCCCACGCCGGAGCCGCCGGGAGGCCTGCCCGACGACATGCCGCCCTGGTTGCCGGGCGGCGGTGCATCCTCCGGGTGGGCCTGCGCCGCCTTCGCGGACTCCTGCTCCCGCGCCAGCCGCGCGTCCGCCTGCTCGAGGAGCTTCACCTGATCGGGCGTGAGCTGGAGCGCGCCGCGCTGCGCGAGCACCGCCGCCAGGGAGGAGCGGTGCAGCAAGGAGGGCGCGGCCGGAGCGGGCTCCGCTGCCAGTGCGGGCGAGCCGCAGAGGAGGAGCGCGACGACGAGAGGTGGGAACCGGGCCGGAGCGGGCATCGGCGAGATTCCTAGCACGAAGCCGGCGCCGCCGGCGCGGTACGGCTCAGCGGCGTCCGCCGCCCCCGGAGTGACCGCCTCCGCCGAAGCCGCCCGAGCGGGCGCCTCCACCACCGGAGTAGCCGCCTCCACCGAAGCCGCCCGATTGGCCAACGCCACCACCGGAATAGCCCCCGCCACCGAAGCCGCCGCGCGGAGCGCTCATCGTGGGTCCGCGGGAGGCGTAGCCCGATCCACCTACGGTGAATCCCCTCGATGGCTGGGCGAAGCCTCGGGAAGTCTGGGCGAAGCCCCTGGAGGGCTGGGCAACCCCGCGCCCGGCGCCGTAAGCCTGCGCCGCGCCGGTCGGCCGTCCCGCCGACGCGTAGGTCCGCGCCGGCACCGCTCCGGCCCGTCCGGGGACCGCGCCCGCCGGGGCCGCACCGGTGCGACCGGGAACCGCTCCTGGCATGGCGCCGTTGCGCCCCGGCCCGCCGGCGCCCGGCCGCTGAGGAGCGCCGGGAGCCCCGGGTCCGCCGGCCCGGCCGGTGGCCCCGACGCCCGGGCGAGGCGGGGGAGGCAGTCCACCGCCTCGTCCCGGAGGCGGCCGGTAGCCCGGGCCGACGCCGTTCCAGCGCCCGCCGTGGTAGTAGCCGCCGCCGTACCACCCCGCGTAGGCGTAGGGGCGGGCGTATCCGTACCAGGTCCCGTAGCCGTATCCGTACCAGGGGTACCCACCCCACCCGGCGTAGCCGAACCACGGCATCGCCCCCCAGCCCCATACCCAGGGTGCAATGACCCAGGACCAGCCGACGGCCGGATAGTAGACGTACATGTTTGGCGTCCCGCCGTTCGAAGGCAGGTAGGTGAACGAGCTCCCGTAGGGCATCCAGACCCAGCCGTACTGGCTCGTGTAGACCCACTGCCCGGTGGGCGCGGCCTGCTGGACCACGACCTCCTCGCCGGTCACGGTGTTCACCTCCGTGGGCGGAGGGCGGCGTCCAGGTCGGCGCCGGCTCGGTGGGCTGCACGCCCTGCGGCGTGTCGTCGGCGAGGGAGACGCCTGGCCACAGGAAGATGGCGGCGGAGAGCGCAGCGGACACGGCGACAGCGGAACGGAAGGTCTTCATGGCGTCACCCTGGCGATAGGACGCACCGAAGCTTGCTTCCCTTCACTGTACTCCCTTTCGGGGAGAGGATCCCCGGGCCGCGACCGGGCTGCAACCGCCTGATTCAACCAGGGAAAATGCCCAGTCGCCCCTAACGGTTCACGTGCACCACCTTCGCGGGCGGGAAGCCGTTGAAGTGCGTCGACGAGGCATGGCTGTAGGCGCCGATGTTGCGGCTGTACACCATGTCGCCCAGCTTGAGATCGGCGGGCAGCCGCTCGGTCATGGAGACCACGTCGAGGGCGTCGCAGGTGGGGCCGAAGACCGAGCAGGTCTCGACCGGCCCCTTCTTGAACGCCTCGAAGTGGTACTGGCAGTGATCGAAGATCACGCCCGAGAAGGTGTGGTAGACGCCGTCGTCGACGTAGTAGCAGAGCTTGCCGTCGCGGACCGCCTTGCCGATGATGGTGCAGACCACGGTGCCGGCGGTGGCCACCAGGAAGCGCCCCGGCTCGGCCAGGATCTGGATGTCCTTCGGAAAGAGCCGGTCGAGCTCGCGGTTCAGGATCTTGGCCAGCTCCCGGAAGGGCTTCACCGAGTCGTCGTAGGGCGCCGGGAACCCGCCGCCGATGTCGACCAGGAACATCTTGCCGGCTCCGCGCGCCTTGGCCTCCCGGAAGACGTTGGCGGCCAGGTTCAGCGCCTGGACGTAGTTGTCGAAGTTGGTGGTCTGGCTGCCCACGTGGAAGGAGATGCCCTCCACGGTGAGCCCCTCCTTCTCGGCTTCCAGGATGAGGTCCACCGCCTCGCCCGAGGACGCCCCGAACTTGGAGGAGAGCTCCACCATCGCGCCGGTGTTGGGCACGCGGAGCCGCAGCGCCAGCCCGGCCCGGGGAGCGTACTTCTTGATCTTCTTGATCTCCTCCAGGTTGTCGTAGGTGACGAGCGGCTTGTAGCGGTCGAGCTGCCGCAGGGTCCCGTTGGCCTTGATGGGGTTGGCGTAGATGATCTTGTCCCAGATCCAGGCCTGCCGTTCCTTCTCCGGCATCTCGCGGATCAGCTCGTGGACGATCATGAACTCCGGCATGGAGGCCACGTCGAAGCTGGCCCCGGCGTCGAAGAGCGTCTTCACGATGGCGGGATCGGAATTGGCCTTCACCGCGTAATACGCCTGCACGCGCGGCAGGTACTTCCGGAAGGTGGCGTAGTTCTTCCGCAGCTCGTCGTGGTCGACGACGAAGAGCGGCGTTCCGTGCTGCCGGGCCAGCTGCTGCAGGCGCTTGGTGGAGACCATTTGTCCCTCCTGCCGATGGACCTCTAGTCGCCGTCCGTGATCAGGAAGTTCTTGAACTGCCAGGGATCGGAGGGGTCGACCTGCGGGTTGTTGAAGCCCTCGAAGGCGTTCGTGTAGTGCGCGAGCGGCGTCCAGGGCGAGGCCTTGGAGATCCACTTGCCCAGGTAGGGCTTGGCGATCTTGAGCACGAACTCGTGCGGCAGGTCGTCGGGGAGCACCACGCCGCGGTCGGGGTTCTTCACCATCCAGAGGACTGCGGCGACCACCGAGATGGCCACCTGCATGGTGGTGGCGTTCTGGTGCGGGACCAGGCGCCGCGACTCCTCGATGGAGAGGTCGCTGCCGACCCACCAGGAGTTGTAGGGGTGGCCCATGATGAGGGCGCCCAGGATGTCGGAGCCGCTGGTGATCTCGTCGTTCAGGATGCGGAGGTTCGGCTGGAGCTTGTAGTCGTACCCGCGCAGCTCGTTCAGCGATGCGATGGCCGAGTCGCTCGGGCAGTACGCGTAGTGGACGGTGGGCCGGTAGACCGCCTTGCCGCCCTCCCACACGGTGAGCTTGTCGCTGATCGAGAACGCCTCGCCGTGCCGCACCACCATGCCGTGGATGCAGTAGTTGGGGACCCAGGAGACCACCCAGGTGTTCATCCCCATGCGCGAGAGGCAGATCTGGTTCCTCGGGCCGCTCTCGTGCTCGACGGCGTACGGGGGCAGCTCCTTCTCGTGGGTCCCCCAGCCCATCTCGGCGGTGGTGGTGCCCTCCTCGCGGAAGCCCTCGATGCTCCAGGTGTTCACGAACTCGTCCACCTTCTTGGGGACGTTGGTGATCTGCGTGTCCCGCTCGCTGCAGTGGATGACCTTCACGCCGAGCTTCCGGGCCAGCCGGTTCCAGGCCTGGTCCTTCATGAGCTGCTGGATCTCCTCGGCGTCCCGGCCCTTGGCCTTGCCGTCCTTCAGCATCTTCTTGCCGATGTCGAGGAGGCCCTGCTTGGTGAAGTGGGAGATGAGGCCGGGGTTCGCGCCGTGCTCGAGCACCGCGGTGGGGCCCTTCTCCTTCCACCCGGCGGTCATCTTGCGCAGGTTCATGTGGCGCCAGTAGAGGGTGCGCTCGGTGGGGTGCTTGTTCTCGGCCCCCTCGTACGGATCCCAGACCTCGACCGAGGTGTTCACGTAGAGGACGCCGTGGTCGTGGCACCACTGGAGGATCTCGCAGGCGTCGATGTTCCAGGCCAGGTCGACGATCACGTCGCCCTCGCCCACGTGCTTCCCGAGCACGGCCTTCATGTTGGCCCGGGTGATCTTCTTCTGCACGAACTGGACGCCCTTCTTGATCCAGGGGGCGAGCGCCGCGCGGCGGTCCTCGAAGTCCATCACCGTGACGTTCTTCGGGCTCACCTTCATGTGCTTCATGAGGATGGGCAGGGTGCACTGCGCGACCGCGCCGTAACCGACGAACAGGATCCGCTTCCCGAACTCGACCATTTGGACGTCACCTCTGCTGGGGGCTGGCTGGTGTCTGGAACGTGCGCCCTCCGAGACCGGCGCGGGGCGCCTTTTATCGCAAATCGCGCCGTTGGGGTACCCGGGAAGCGCTGGTAGAGTGGCCGAGCCTGCGCCGCCGCCTCCCCATCGGACTCCTCCTCGCCGTCCCGCTCCTGCTCGCGGTCGCCGCCTACGGCCGGACCCTCGACGGCGAGTTCGTGCTCGACGACGCCCGGGTGGTGCGGAAGAACGCGGCGCTGGGCGACGTCCCCGCCATCCTGCGCGGGTTCGGGGGGAGCCTTCTCCACGGTGGCCGCCCCACCACCGAGCTCACCTTCGCGATGAGCCACGCGGCCGGAGGCCAGTCCCCCCGGGCGTTCCACCTCGGGAATCTCGTCCTCCACCTGGGCGCCGTGGTCCTGGCGTTCCTCTTCACCCGGGCCGTGCTGCGCCGGGCGGGGAGCGATGCGGCGTCGGGGGTCGCGCTGGCGGTGGCCGGGCTCTTCGCGCTCCACCCGCTCCAGAGCCAGGCGGTGAGCTACGTGAGCCAGCGCTCCGAGGTGCTGGCCTCCGGGCTCTACCTGGCCACGCTCCTGCTGCTGCTCCTGGCCGACCGGCTGGGACCGGGGCTCCGCGGCGCGCTCGCCGGGGCAGGGGCCCTCGCCCTCTTCACGCTCGGCATGGGCGCCAAGTCGATCGTGGCGACGGCGCCCGTCGCCTGGGTGCTGCTCCTGGCCGCGGTGCCGCCGGGCAGGGCGCGGGGTGCGGCTTCCCCCTGGCGGTGGCGAATCGCCCTGCTCGCGCCGCTCCTGCTCGTCGACGCGCTGCTCGTGGGGGGCGCGCTTCGCGCCGTGGAGGGGCACGCCGACGCCGGCTTCTCCGTCCCCGGCTCCTCCCCGGGGAGCTACTTCCTCACCCAGTGGCGCGCGGTCGCCACCTACGTCCGGTTGCTCGTCTGGCCGGCTGGACAGAGCGCCGACTGGAGCTTCCCCTGGTCGAGAGGCCTCGGGGATCCGGGGGTGCTCCTCTCGGGAGCGCTGCTCGCCAGCATGCTCGGTGGCGCCGCGGCGCTCTGGTGGCGCTGCAAGGGCCGGGACGAACCGGCATCGGCCGACGGCCGGGTCGCGGCGTACGGCGTGGCCTGGTTCTTCCTCGTCCTCGCCCCGACCTCCAGCTTCCTCCCGATCGCCGACGTCCTCGTCGAGCACCGGGTGTACCTGGCCTCCTGGGGGCTCTTCCTCGGCGCCGTCCTGGGTGGGAAACAGCTGCTCGCGCGCCTGGGCCCGAGGCGGGACCTCGCCGCCGTGCTGGTCGTCGGCGCCGCCTGGGCCGTCCTCGCCGTGGCGCTCCACCAGCGGAACGCGGTCTGGGAGGGAGCCCTCGTGTTCTGGCGCGACGTCGTGGACAAGGCGCCCGGGAAGGCGCGGCCGCGGCTCGGCCTCGGGGTGGCGAAGCTCCAGCGCGGGGACCTGGCGGGAGCGGAGGCGGAGTTCCTGGCCGGCATCGCTCGCGCGTCCCCGGATGCCGCCGCGCTCCGGGTCTCGCTCCTCCACAACCTGGGAGGGACACGCATCCGGCTGGGGAGGGCCGAGGAGGCCCTGGACCCGTTGCGGCAAGCGGTGCAGATCGACCCGACGGAGATCGACCCGCGGGAGAGCCTGGCCCTGGCGCTCTGGCTCACGGACGACCTCGACGGGGCCGAGGCGGAGGCCAGGGCCGTCCTGGGCCGGTCGGTCGGGGCCGGCGTGGCCGCCCTGGTGCTGGGCCAGGTGCTGATGACCCGGGACGACGACGCCGGCGCCGTGCCGTTCCTGGAGCAGGCCGTGCGCGCTCGCCCGTCCGACGCGGGCGTCCGGTACGACCTCGGCGCGGCCTACGCCAACCTGGGGCGGGTGCCGGAGGCGTGCGCCTCCTGGCGGGCCGTGCTGCAGCTCCCCGCCATGGGAGAGTCGCGCGAGGCCGCGCGGCGGGGCATGGCGATCCTCGAATGCCCTCCCTGACGGCCTCCGGGGCGCATCAATCCCGGACGACCACCGGCAGCTCGACGAAGCTCGCGAGCCCGGGCGCGTGGTGCACGCGCTGGGTGGCCTTCCGGTAGTCGCCCGGTCTCGCCCAGAAGATGCTCTCGACGAAGGTCTGGGGGTTGCGGTCGTAGAGGGGGAACCAGCTCGACTGCACCTGGACCATGATGCGGTGGCCGGGGCGGAAGACGTGGTTCACCGTGGGGAGATCGAAGCGGTAGGGCAGGGGCTTCCCGGCCGGGATGGCGGTGGGCTTCTCCAGGCTCTCGCGGTAGCGCCCGCGGAAGACGTCGGCGGAGATCATGAGCTGGTAGCCGCCCATGGCCGGGTCGTGGGCCACCTCGTCCGGGTAGACGTCGATGAGCTTCACCACCCAGTCGGAGTCGGTGCCGCTCGTGGAGGCGACCAGGTTCGCCACCGGGAGGCCGGCGACGTGAAGGGGGGCGGTGAGCGGCTCGGAGACGAAGGCGACCACGTCGGTGCGGGACGCGGCGTCGCGCTGGTCGTCCACCAGCCACCGGGCCCAGCTCTCCCCGTGGCCGTCGTCGGTCGGGCGGATGGGGCGGTTGCGGAACGGCACCGGCTTGGCCGGGTCGGACACCCACTCCGCGAAGGGCGCGTCCGCGCCCCGGGGCGGCGCGAAGCCGGCCTTCAGGCCCGACCCGAGGTACAGCGGGGTCGGGCGCACCTTGCACCCGGAGTCACAACCGGACGGCCAGGCCGCCAGCCGCCGCCAGGCGTTGGCGCCGGTCTCGAAGGCGGTCACCGGGGCGACGCCGGAGGGGGGCGCGCCGTCCTTCAGGTACCGGTCGAGGAACGGGCGGAGCACGTCGCGCCGGAACTGGAGCGCGGTGTCGGCGTCGAACTTGATGGCCCCGAGCGCGCTGCCGTCGCCGATCTGCTGGCCGTGCGACCACGGGCCCACCACCAGGAAGACCATGTCGTTCGCCGCGTCCTTCCGTTCGAGCGCCTGGTAGACGGCGACGGGGCCGTGGATGTCCTCCTGGTCCCAGAGACCGTGGACGATCATCACCGGAACGGTGAGCGGGCGGGAGGCGAGGACCCGGTCCATGGCCTGCTCCTGCCAGAAGGCGTCGTAGGCCGGGTGGGCGAGGAGCTTTCGCCAGAAGCCCAGCTGCTCCATTCCCCGCTGCCGCCCCAGCTCGCCGGCCGAGCCGGCCAGGAGGTACGAGTCGTAGTCGTCCCGGTGCGTGGACCACCACTTCACCTCCGACTTCCGGGTGGCCTCCTGGTCGTGGATGTACGGAAGGTTGATCTGCCGGAAGGCGCCGTTGTGGAACCAGTCGTCGCCCTTCCATCCGTCCACCATCGGATTCATGGGCACCGCCACCTTGAGCGCGGGGTGCGGGTCGACGAGCGCCATCAGGGGAAGGAAGCCGTCGTAGGAGATGCCGAGGATGCCCACCCTCCCGTTGGACTCGGGGACGTTCTTCACCAGCCAGTCGATGGTGTCGAAGGTGTCGGTGGCGTGGTCGACCGCGGTGGGGTTCTGCGGGCCACGCAGCGGCCGCGTCATCACGTAGTCCCCCTCCGAGCGGTACTTGCCCCGGATGTCCTGGACGACGCGGATGTAGCCCCCTTCCACGACCAGGTCGGCGACGTTGTCGTATCCCTGCAGGACCGGGCCGAGGTGGGCGCTCACGGCGTGGGAGGTGAGCTTGTCGGCCTCGTAGGGAGTGCGGGTGAGGAGCATGGGCGCGCCCCTGGCCCCCCGGGGAACGAGGATCACGGTGTGGAGCCTCACGCCGTCCCGCATCGGCACCATGACCTCCCTCCGCTCGTGGTCGAAGCCCCGGTTGGTCGGCTGGAATGCCGCGGGAATCTCGGACGGGAGCGTGGCCGTGGCTGCCGGAGGTGCACCGAGCAGGAGCGATCCGAGGAGGGCGAGGGAGCAGGAGACGTCGATCATGTGCCGGCAACTCCGCGTCGGAGGGGCGAGGATGCTCCCACGGCGCGGGTGGCCGTCACAAGGCGGACGCGGGCGGGCCGCGGGGACGCCGGTTCAGAGGACCTGGCTCCAGGGCGGCGCCGCCGCGAACGCCGCGCGGATGAGCCCCACGTGCGAGTAGGCCTGGGGGAAGTTCCCCCAGCGCTCGCCGGCGCGAGGGTCGAAGTCCTCGGAGAGGAGGCCGAGGGAATTCCGGGCGACCAGCGCGAGCTCCAGGGTGCGCCTGGCCTCCTTGGTCCGACCCAGGACGGCCAGGGCCTCCACCAGCCAGAGCGTGCAGAGCACGAAGGCCACCTGGGGAGTCCCCAGGCCGTCGTCGTCGGCGTAGCGCCAGATCCACCCGTCGCGCCCCAGCCCCCGGGTCACGGCGTCGACCGTCGAGCCCAGGCGACGGTCGTCCGGAGGCAGGAAGCGCAGCGGCGCCATCTGCAGGAGGGACGCGTCGAGGTCCGACCCGCCGTAGGTGGACGCGAAGGCGCCGACGGGCTCGTTCCACGCATGGTGAATGACGTCCTCGCGGATCCGGGCCGCCGCCGTCGCGAACTCGGAGGCCCCGTCGGCCCCGCGCGCGGCCAGCACCACCGCGACGCGGTCGGCCGCGGCCCAGCTCATCAGGCTGGAGAAGGTCCGTGCGTGGACCGGGGCGCGGACCTCCCAGATGCCCGCGTCGGGCGTGCCCGCCACCGAGATGGCCTTGCGCGTCAGGCGGGTGAGCAGGGCCAGGGTGGCCGGCGACTGCTCGTCCTGGAAGCGCTCGTCCAGGAACACCGGGGAGAGGGCGAGCGCGGTCTCCCCGAAGATGTCGTTCTGGCGCTGCAGGGCCGCCCCGTTCCCGACCCGCACCGGACCATGGCCCCCGAACCCCGGCCAGCCCGGGATCAGCCTCTCGTCCAGGTCGGTCCGCCCGTCGACGCGGTAGAGCGGGGCCAGGTCCAGGTCGGGACTCCCGCCCGCCACGTCGAACAGCCACTGGATGAACCGCTCGCGCTCCTCGAACTGTCCCAGGACGTGGAAGGCCCCGAGGACGTAGTAGGCGTCGCGGAGCCAGCAGTAGCGATAGTCCCAGGTGCGCCCGCTGCCCGGCGCCTCGGGGATCGACGTGGTGGTGGCGGCCACGATGGCGCCGGTGTCCTCGAAGCAGTGGAGCTTGAGGGCCAGGGCCGAGCGGATGACCTCGTCCTGGAAGAGGACGGGCACCGCGCAGGCCTTCACCCAGCGTCGCCAGTAGCGGACGGTCTCGCCCAGGAAGCGGTCGGCGAGCGGCTGGAGCGGTTCCTCGATGGGTTGCCCCCAGGACAACGCCAGGTGGCGTCGGCCGGTCAGCGCGAAGGGCTGGCCGGTGGCCAGGTACGAGAGCGGGACGTCGGTGGTGAGGCGGAGCGGGGCGTCGAACCCCTCGTACCGGAGGTGGTTCGATCCCTGGAGCACCTGCGGCTGCTTGCGGCTCCACCCCAGGCGCGGGTCGCAGGTCACGCGGACGCGCGGCTGGCCGCGCAGGGGCTCGAGCACGCGGAAGAGCTGGGTGGGACGGAAGGATCGCTCGTGCTGCTCGAACCGGGGGGCGAAGTCGACGAGCCGGAAGGCATCGGTTCCGTCGTCGAAGATCGTCTCGAGCACGTTGGTGTTGGGGATGTAGCGCTGGACCCCCGGGGCGCCGGAGGCCGGACCGACCTGGAAGCGGCCACCTCCGGGCTCGTCGAGCAGCGAGCCGAAGATCGGCTCCGAGTCGAAGCGAGGAAGGCAGCACCAGGCCACGGTGCCGTCCCGGTGGACGAGCGCCGCGTACTGGCAATTGCCTATGAGCCCGAGGTCGTCGAGGCGCATCATCGCCCCCCCTGTCGAATTGCGGGGATCGTCACGTTCCACCGACATAAGCTATCCGGGGAGGGGCCTGCCATGCGATTCGCCTTCCGCTTCCTGGTTCCACTGCTGGTCCTGCTCGCCCTGATCGCCTGGGGCGCGTCGACGGTGGCCACCCGGAGCGCCCGGAACTGGGCGGAGCGAGACCTGAAGGCGCGGGCGCGCCTCGTGCTGTCCAGTTCGCGCGAGACCCTCGTGCGCAACCTCGCCGCGGCCGATCGGGCCGGGAGCCGGGCGCTGCTCAACGCCCTGGTCCGGGACGAGCGGCTCATCGCCGCGACCGTCTGCGATCGCAAGCTCCGGACGCTCGCCGCCACCGGGGACCTGCCCGCACAGGCGCGCTGCGAGAGCAGGAACGAGCCCGAAGGCGGGCTGGTGGAGGGCCTCGACGAGAACGTCCGCGTGCCGGGCGGTGACGTCCACGTCAGCTGGGTCCCGGTGGCGGACGAGGGTGCGGTGATCGGCTACCTGGTGCTCGTGCACGATCTCTCCTTCGTGGACCGCCGGGCCTCGACGACGCGCCAGGCGCTCTTCGTCGCCTTCGGCCTGGTGGGATTCGCCGCCGCCATCGCCACGATCCTCACCGCGCGCTTCTCCCGCCGTTCCTGGACCGCCGAGCTCCGGCGGATGCTGCCCGCGCTCCTCAGCGGAGGGGCGCGCGCGCGTGCCGAGTCCCACCGGGAGTTCGGACCGGTGCTCTCCGACGTCCGGGAGCTCGTGGCGTCCCTCGCCTCGGAGGAGGCGACCCACGGCGGCCGCTGGACGGCCGAACGCCTGCGCCGGGTGCTGGAGCGGAGCCTGGGAGGCGAGGGCGTGGTCGCGGTCGCGAACCGGGAGCCCTACATGCACGTTCGCGGCGAGGACGGCATGGTGCGCGTCATGCACCCGGCGAGCGGCCTCGTCACGGCGCTCGAGCCGGTCATGCGCGCCTGCTCCGGCACCTGGATCGCGCACGGGAGCGGCTCGGCCGACCGGGACGTGGTGGACCGGAACGACCGGATCCTCGTCCCGCCGGCCGAGGCCTCCTACACGCTGCGGCGGGTCTGGCTCGAGCCGGAGGTCGAACGGGGCTACTACTACGGCTTCTCGAACGAGGGGCTCTGGCCGCTCTGCCACCTCGCCGACGCCCGGCCCGAGTTCCGTGCCAGCGACTGGAAGCACTACCAGGAGGCGAACCGGCGCTTCGCCCAGGCCGTGGTCGAGGAGGTGCAGGGCGACGACCCGGTCGTGCTGGTGCAGGACTACCACTTCGCGCTCCTCCCCCGGATGATCCACCGGCGCCTTCCCCGGGCCACGGTCCTCACCTTCTGGCACATCCCCTGGCCGAGCGCGGAGCGCTTCGCCATCTGCCCGTGGAACAAGGAACTGCTCGAGGGCCTGCTCGGCTCGAGCATCCTGGGCTTCCACACCCAGGCCCACTGCAACAACTTCCTCGACTCGGTGGACCGGACGCTGGAGGCCCGCATCGACCGCGAGCGCCAGTCGGTGATCATGGGCGGGCGCGAGACCCTGGTCCGCGCCTACCCCATCTCGGTGGAGTGGCCGAGCCGCTGGCTCGAGCACGCCCCGCCGGTCGCCGACTGTCGTGCGGCCATCCGGGCGGAGCTGGGGCTTCCCGCCGACGCCCGCATCGGACTCGGGGTGGATCGGCTCGACTACACCAAGGGGATCGTCGAGCGGCTGCTCGCCGTGGAGCGGCTGCTGGAGCGCCGTCCGGACCTGGTCGGCAAGTTCTGGTTCGTGCAGGTGGCGGCGCCGAGCCGCACCCTCATCGAGCGCTACCGGCTGCTCGGCGAGGAGGTGGAGCGCCTCACCGCCCGCATCAACGCCCGGTTCCCCACCGGCGGGCACGGGCCGATCGTCCTCCTCCACACCCACCACGACGCGCCCGAGGTGTTCCGCCTCTACCGCGCCGCCGACCTCTGCTACGTGTCGAGCCTCCACGACGGGATGAACCTGGTGGCCAAGGAGTTCGTCTCGGCCCGCGACGACCTGCGGGGCGTCCTGGTCCTCTCGCGCTTCACCGGGGCTGCCCGGGAGCTGACCGAGGCGCTGCTCGTGAACCCGTACGACCTGGAGGCGGCCAGCGCGGCCCTGGCCGCGGCGCTCGACATGTCCGAGGCCGAGCAGGAGGAGCGCATGCGGTCGCTGCGCACGCTGGTCGCCGAGTTCAACGTGTTCCGCTGGGCCGGGCGCATGCTGCTCGACGCCACCCGCCTGCGCCGCCAGGACCGGCTCACCACGCGGCTCTCCGGGGACGAGCGGCCCAGCGCGGAGCACGGTCCGTGAAGGACCTCCTGGCCCGGCGCTCCCGGCCCCTGCTTCGGGAGCTGGCCGCCCACCGGACGCTGCTGGTCCTGGACTTCGACGGGACCCTGGCTCCCATCGTGGAGTCGCGCCACCACGCACGCCTCCCGGCGGCCACCGTCCGGGTGCTGCGCGCGGTCGCCGAGGCGTGGCCCTGCGCGGTCATCTCGGGCCGATCGCGCGCCGACGTGGCGGCCCGCCTGGGGGACGCCCCGCTGCTCGCGGTGGTGGGCAACCACGGCGCCGAGGACCGCCCGGCACTCCCCGGGGCGGCCGGGTGGCGGCGGCGCGTCCGGCGGTGGAGGATGCGGCTCGAGGGCCAGCTGGCAGGCGTCCGCGGCGTCGACGTCGAGGACAAGGGGCTCTCCCTGGCGGTCCACGTCCGGGGGGCCGCGGCGCAGCGAAGGGTGGCCATCGCGCTCGCCGGGCTCGAAGGGGCCCGCATCGTCGGGGGAAGCGCGTCCGGAACGCCACGGTCCTCGGCGCGCCGGACAAGGGAGACGCGCTCCTGCGCCTGGTGCGTCGCGGAGGGTACGAGCGGGTGATCTTCGTGGGCGACGACGACACCGACGAGGACGTCTTCCGCCGCGCCTCCGAGGCTCCGCTCGTGGGGGTCGCCGTCGGCCGGCGCCGCCACAGCGCCGCCACCCATCATCTGAAGAAGCAAGGAGACGTGGCCCGGCTGCTCTCGGTGCTGGCGGGACTGCGACGCGGCGTCCGGGCGCCCCGTCAGCCCAGGCGCTCCCCGCAGCGCTTGCAGTGACGGGCGTCGTCGTCGTGGCGGGCCTGCCCGCAGCGGGCGCACTCCCGACCCTGGGCGCCTCCGGACGACCGACCCAGCTCCACGGTCACGATCCCGGTGGGCACGGCGATGATCCCGTAGCCGAGGATCATCACCAGCGAGGCGAGCAGCTGCCCGGCCACGGTGTGCGGCGTGATGTCGCCGTACCCCACCGTGGTGAGCGTCACGATGGCCCAGTAGACGCTGCGCGGGATGCTCGTGAAGCCGTTCGCAGGACCCTCGACGAGGTACATGAGCGAGCCGAGCACGAGCACCATCGTCACCACCACCGCCAGGAACACCGTGATCTTCTGGCGGCTGCGGGAGAGCGCCCGGCCGAGCTGGCTCGCCTCCGAGGTGTACTGCCCGAGCTTCAGCACCCGGAAGATCCGGATGAGCCGTAGCGCACGCACGGTGAGCAGGGCCTGGGCCCCGCCCACCAGGACGCTCAGGTAGGTGGGCAGGATGGAGAGCAGGTCGACGACGCCGAAGAAGCTCCGGGCGTAGCGGAGCCGCTGCGGCGCGCACCAGAGCCGGACGACGTACTCGACGGTGAAGAGGATGGTGAAGAACCACTCGGCGCGGCGCAGGGCCACGTTCCACGTGTCGGCCAGGTCGACGACCGTCTCCAGCATGACCACGAGGACGCTCGCCAGGATGGCGACGATGAGGGCGACGTCGAAGGCCTTCCCGGCGAGGGTGTCGTGGCCGAAGATGACCACGGCGGCG
Organism: uncultured delta proteobacterium; assembly: GCA_963818535.1. GTDB lineage: Bacteria > Myxococcota > Myxococcia > Myxococcales > Anaeromyxobacteraceae > CAIOAK01. The sequence goes on from CAWFSM010000001.1 coordinate 981,918, forward strand.
CGCGCGCGGAGGTTCCTGGATGCCGGGAGGCTCCCGGCCCCGGCGGTGCTCCTTGCTCCTCGATCGCCACTCATCCGGACTCCGGAGCCTACACGGATTCGCCGCGCTTCGTGCTAGAGGATCGCCGAGGCCGCGTGCAGACCCGTCCGCCCATCCCGTATCGCAGGAGCCTCGTACGGAGGTACGCCCTCCTCCTCCTCGCGGCGGCGGCCGTGCCCATGACCGTGGTCGGCGCGCTCTACGACAGCTACGCGCGAGGCCTGCTGGACGAGTTCACCGGCGAGCAGCTGAACGCGCGACTGGCGGCCACCTCGAGCCGGATCGGGTCCTTCCTGGAGGAGCGCACCTACCAGCTCGAGACGCTGGCGCGCTACCCGGCGGTCCGCGCCGTCGAGGACGCGGACGCCAGGCGAGGAGGGGAGACGGCATCCCTGCTCCGCATCGGCGCCGACGCCCAGGATCTCTACGGCATCCTCTTCTTCTCCGAGGGAGGCGACCTGACGCGCGCCGTGGCCGGGGCGGCTGCCTCCGGCCCCCCGTACTGGCCGGAGATCCCGTTCCAGGTGGCGGGGCTCCCGCGGACCCGCTTCCGGGAGGCGGAGCTGGTCGGCCCGTCGCCGCCGGCGGCGGGGCAATCCGGGTGGTTCCTCCTCCAGGAGCCCCTTCCCGGCGGCGGGGCGATCGCGCTGCACGTCCGGCTGGCCTCCCTCACCGAGCTGCTCGGGGCTCCTTCCGATGCCGGCGTGGTGATTCCACTCCTCCGGACCCCTGCCGGCGACTTCGACGGCGTGGGGCGCAAGTCCGGGATCCAGGGGCGGCTCGTGCAGGGACCGGAGATCGCGCCGGGCTGGAGGCCGGTCCTGGTGGTCGACTCGGCCGGGCTGCTCCGGCCCTTCGTGGCCGCGCGCTACGCGCTCTTCGTGGCGGCCGCGGTCATCCTCGGGGCCATCGCCTGGATCTCGGCGCGGCTGGCGAGCCGCCTGCAGCGCCGCGTCGACCTGCTCGCGCACGGCGCCGAGGTGATCGCGGCGGGCGACTTCTCCCACCGGGTCCCGGACGCCGGCGACGACGAGCTCGGGTTCGTGGCGGTGGCCTTCAACCGGATGTCGGCGAAGCTGGGCGGGCTGGTGGACGGAGCGGTGCGGATGGAGCGCCTGGCCGTGCTGGGCAAGCTCTCCACCGGCGTGGCCCACGAGGTGCGAAACCCGCTCGCCACGCTCAAGACGACCGTCCAGGCGCTGGCCCGCGCCGAGCAGGACCCGCCCCGCCTCCAGCTCCTCCGCGACATGGAGATGGAGATCGACCGGATGGCCCGCGCCATGGAGGAGCTGCTCGCCTTCGGGAGGCCCCGTCCGCCGGAGCGGGTCGAGGTCCAGATCCGGGAGGTGGCGCGGCGGCTCCACGCGCTCGTCGCCAACGAGGCGGCGCGTCGCCGGGTTTCGCTCGAGGTGAAGGCGCCCCCCGACCTTCGCGCGGTGGTGGACTCCGACCACCTGCTGCAGATCCTGATGAACCTGACGCTCAACGCCCTCCAGGCCACGCCCGAGGGCGGGAAGGTGACGCTCGACGCCTATCCGGCCGGGCCCCACGTGGTCATCGAGGTGGTGGACAACGGCTCGGGGATCACCCCGGAGACGCTCCGCCACGTCTTCGAGCCCTTCTTCACCACCAAGGGCGGCGGGACCGGGCTCGGGCTATCCATCTCCCGCCAGCTGGCCGAGCTGAACGACGGCCGGCTGACCCTGGAGAGCGTCTACGGCGCCGGCTCCACGGCCCGGGTCACGCTGGTGCGAAGCGAGGCATGACATGGCCGACATCCTGATCGTCGACGACGAGACCTCGCTCGTGAACTCGCTGGGCTTCGCGCTGCGGGCCGAGGGATACGCGGTGACGAGCGCCTCCACCGGCGAGGCCGGGCTGGCCGCGGCCCAGGCGTCGGCGCCGTCGCTGGTGCTCCTCGACCTGAGGCTGCCCGACGGCTCGGGGCTCGACTTCCTCGACCGGTTCCGCTCCGCGCTCCCCGACACCCCGGTGGTGATGATCTCGGCGCACGGGGACACCCGGGCGGCCGTGCAGGCCGTGAAGCGGGGCGCCTTCGACTACCTGACCAAGCCCTTCGACCTCGACGACCTGCTCGTCACGCTGCGCGCGGCGACGGAGCGGCAACGCATGGCCCAGGAGATCGCCCGGTACCGGGAGGCCGAGCTGGCGCGGGGGGAGATGGTGGGGGAGAGCCCCCCGGTCGAGGCGCTGCTCGAGTCGGTGCGCCGCATTGGCGCGTCGAGCGCGTCGAGGGTGCTCCTGCTCGGCGAGTCGGGCACCGGGAAGGCGCTGGTGGCGCGGGCCATCCACGCCCACGGGGCCCGCGCCCGGGGGCCGTTCGTGGAGGTGAACTGCGCGTCCCTCCCCGAGCACCTCATCGAGGCCGAGCTCTTCGGCGCCGAGAAGGGTTCGTACACCGGCGCCGACCAGAAGCGGGTGGGGCTCGCCACGCTGGCCGACGGCGGGACGCTCTTCCTCGACGAGGTCGGCGAGCTTCCCCTGCCGCTGCAGGCCAAGCTCCTCCACTTCCTGGAGGACGGGAGCTACCGCCCCATCGGGTCGGCGCGGTCCCTGACCGCCGACGCGCGGGTGATCGCGGCGACGAACCGCGACCTGGCCGCCGAGGTTCGCGCCGGGGCCTTCCGCGAGGACCTCTTCTACCGGCTGAACGTCGTCCAGCTCCGCATGCCCGCCCTGCGGGAGCGAGCGGGCGACGTACTGCTGCTGGCCCGCCACTTCGCGGCGCGCTACGGCCGGGACGAGCGCTGCGCGCCGGTCCAGTTCACGCCCGAGGCCGAGGCGGTCCTCCTCGCCCACCGCTGGCCGGGCAACGTGCGGGAGCTGCGCAACCTGGTCGAGCGGCTCACCATCCTCGGCCCCGGGCGCTCGATCGGCCCCGACGACCTTCCGCCGGAGATGCGTGCCGCGACTCCGCCCGCGGCGGCGGAAGGGCGCTCCATCGGCGACGAGCTGGCCGAGACGGAGAAGAAGCTTCTCGAGAGGGCGCTCCGGGAAGCCGGCGGTCACCGCGGCCGCGCCGCGGAGATCCTGGGGATCTCCCGCCACGCGCTGAAGCGACGCATCCAGCGGCTCGGCGCCTTCTGAGGGCTCCGGAGCGGATTCCGCTCATGGGGGCGCGCGGTGGAGCGGATCCCGCTCCATCCCGATCGTGACTCGTCGCGTCATCCTGACGGCTGGCCGCGGATTTGCTGGCCATGCCCGAAGGGGGCAGCCAGCACCCCGACCGGCACGCTCCGTGCTCCCCCGAACCGGACACGTGACCATCCGCGGTCCATTCCTCGCGCTCGCAGCCCTCTCCCTCGCAGCCGGCGCATCGCCCGCCGGCGCCCGGATCGAGCTCGGTGCGTCCGCCGCCGAGGCCGACGTCACCATCGGCTGCATGTTCCCCATGACCGGACGGTCGGCCATCTACGGGAAGGACAGCGTCGGAGGCATCCGGGTGGCGCTCGAGCGGGTCGCCGCGGAGAGCGGCCGGGGGCGCACGCCTCGCCTGCGGGTCCTCGTCGACGACTACGGGTCCAAGGCCTCCAACGCCGTGCGCCTCGCCGAGGACTACATCCGCCGCGACCGGGCGCGCTTCCTCTGCGGCGTGGTGAGTTCCGGCGTCGGGCAGTCGGTGAGCCGGCTGGCCGCCCAGCGCGACGTCATCTTCGTGGGCACCGACCACGCCTCCTCGCGCCTCACCATCGAGGGCTTCCACGACCACTACTTCCGGGTCTCGAACGACTCCTACGCCTCCATGGCCGCCGGCGCGCTCTACCTGGCCGATCTCCAGAAGCGATCGCCCTGGAAGCGGCTGGCCTTCCTGGGCTCCGACTACGACTACGGCCACGTGACCCTGCGCGACCTGCGCGACGCCCTCCAGCGACAGGGAGTGAAGTACGAGGCGGTCGGGGAGTTCTGGCCCAGGCTCTACGAGCCGGACTACTCGAGCTACATCCGGGCCATCCAGCAGGCGCGTCCCGACGTGCTCGTGGTGGCGCTGTGGGGCGCCGACTTCATCGCCTTCCTCAAGCAGGCCGCCGCCACCGATCTCCTCCAGCACGTCCGGCTCGCCAACTTCGACACCGGCGGGAACTACGACGTGATGGTGGCGCTGGGCGACCGGCCGCCGCCCGGCCTCATCCTCTCGGCCCGCCACCACAACAACTGGCCCGACACGCCGCTCAACCACGCCTTCGTGGAGGCCTTCCGCCGGCTGGAGGGGCGGTACCCGACCTACGCCGCCGAGGGGGCCTACAGCGGGATCGTGGCCATCGCCGAGGCGGTGCGCCGGGCCGGCCCGACCGCGCACACGTCACAGCTGGTGAAGGCGCTGGAGGGGCTCGAGCTGGCCCTGCCCGAGGATCCCCCCGGCTTCGTCTCCCGCATCGACCCGGAGACCCACCAGATCTCCCAGTACCAGGCCGTGGGCGAGGTCGTGCCCGACGAGACATTTCCGCCCGCCAGGGTCATGCTCGGGAACTGGATCGCCTACGAGCCAGAGAGACTCAAGCCCCCGCCGGAGGAGATCCGTGCCCGGCGGGAGAAGGTGAAGGCAGCACCCCACGTCGTGCAGTAGCCCCTTGCCGGAGGAACGAACGATGAAGCAGACCCCCAAGAGCCGCTCCCGCATCACGCGCCTGGCCGCCGTCGTGGCCGGGGCCGCGATGCTCCTGCCCACCGCCGCCCGAGCCGAGGAACCCAAGTTCCGGATCGGCGTGGTCACCTTCCTCTCCGGCGCCGCGGCCGGCCCCTTCGGCGTCCCGGCCCGCAACGGCGCCGAGGTGCTCGCCGAGGCCATCAACGGCGGCAAGCTCCCGGCCCCCTACGCCAAGCCGGGCATCGGTGGCCGCCCCATCGAGCTGGTCTTCCTCGACGAGGCCGGCGGCACCACCAAGCAGGTGAGCGAGTTCCGCGACCTGGTGCAGCGCCAGAAGGTGGACGCGGTCATCGGCTACATCTCCTCCGGAGACTGCCTGGCGGTGGCGCCGGTGGCGGAGGAGCTGAAGGCCCTCACCATCTTCTTCGACTGCGGGACCCCCCGCATCTTCGAGGACGCGGCCTACAAGTACGTGTTCCGCACCTCCAGCCACGCCGCCATGGACAACGTGGCCGCGGCCCTCTACGTCACCGAGATGCTGCCCAAGGCGAAGAAGATCGCCGGCATCAACCAGAACTACGCCTGGGGCCAGGACTCCTGGAACGACTTCGAGGCCTCCATGCAGGTGCTGCGCCCCGGCGTGACCGTGACCACCTCGCAGATGCCCAAGCTCCTCGCCGGACAGTACGGCGCCGAGATCTCGGCCCTCATGGCCGGAAGCCCCGACGTCATCCACTCCAGCTTCTGGGGTGGCGACCTCGACGCCTTCGTGCTCCAGGCCGTGCCCCGCGGCGCGCTCAAGAAGAGCACCGCCGTCCTGACCTGCGGCGAGACCGCCACCCACAAGCTGGGCGGGCAGATCCCCGACGGCACCATGATCGGCGCGCGGGGCCCGCACGGCGCCTACGCCCCGGACAACGACCTGAACAAGTTCTTCCGGACCGCCTACCAGGACCGCTTCGTCCTCTCGCCCAACTACCCCGCCTACCACATGGCGCAGTCCATCCTCGGCCTCAAGGCCGCCTACGAGAAGGCCCAGGGCGCCGGCGCGGCCGCGCCCACCCAGGACCAGGTCATCACCGCCTTCGAGGGCCTCACCTTCGAGACCCCCAGCGGCACCATCAAGATGGCCCTCGGCAAGGGGCACCAGGCCGTGGAGGAGACCGTGTACGGCCAGGCCAAGATGGTGAAGGGCAAGCTCACCTTCGTGAACGTGAAGCGGTACCCGGCCGAGAAGGTGAACCCTCCGGAGGGCGTGAAGAGCGCCGACTGGATCAAGGCCGGGTTCAAGTCCCCCAAGTAGCTCCCCTCACCGGCTGAGAGAGGCCGCTCGACATGAGCACGATCCTGGCCGTCCTCGTCGACGGCGTGATCTACGCATCGTGGCTGTTCATCATCGCCGCAGGGCTCACCCTGATCTACGGCGTGATGCGCATCCTCAACATGGCGCACGGCAGCCTGTACGCGCTGGGCGCCTACGTTGCGGCCTCTCTCGCCGGCGCCTGGCTGCGGTCCGGCTGGGCGCCCATGGGAAGCTACGCCATGCTGGTGCTGGCTGCGGTCGTGGTCGCCCTGGTGGTGGGCCCGCTCATCGAGCGCGGCCTGCTGCGCTTCTGCTACGGCCGCGACGAGGTGGTGCTGGTCCTCGTCACCTACGCCCTCTTCCTCATCATCGAGGACGTGATCAAGCTGGGGTGGGGCGTGGAGTCCTACTTCATCTACGAGCCCTACGGCCTGCTCGGCAACGTCGAGCTCGGCGCGCTCTCCTACCCGCTCTACAGCGCCGTCCTGGTCGGGGCGGCGGTGCTGGTGGGCCTAGGGCTCCGCTTCGGCATCTACGGCACCCGCTTCGGAAAGCTCCTCGTGGCCGTCATCCACGACCGCGAGGTGAGCGCGGCCATGGGCATCAACGTCAACCGCGTCTACCTGGTCACCTTCACCCTGGGGACCTTCCTGGCGGCCATCGGCGGCGCGCTCACCGCGCCGACCGTCTCGGTGGTCCCCGGCATGGGCGTCGAGACCATCGTGCTGGCCTTCGCGGTGGTGGTCATCGGCGGCCTGGGCTCGATGCAGGGTGCGGCCCTCGGCGCCCTCATCGTCGGGCTGGTCCGGTCCGCCGCCGTCCACTTCTTCCCCCAGGTCGAGCTCTTCAGCATCTACCTGGTGATGGCGCTCGTGCTCGCCGTGCGCCCCCGCGGCCTCTTCGTCGCCGCCGAGGCCCGAAAGATATGACCTCCTTCCGACGCACCACGCTGGGACTGGGCATCGCGCTCCTGGCCATGGGACTGGCCGCGCCCATCCTGCCCAAGTGGGCACTCTTCCTCGTCACCATCGCCATCGCCAAGGGAATGGTGGCGCTGGGACTCCTCCTCCTCATGCGTACCGGACTCGTCTCCTTCGGCCAGGGGCTCTACTTCGCCGCCGGGGCGTACGCGGCCGGGGTGGGCTCCCAGGCGCTGCACATCGGCGACGCCGTGCCCATGGTGCTGCTGGGCGGCCTCACCGCGGCCGTGGTGGCCGCCGTGCTGGGGCTCCTGCTGGCGCGCTACCGGGCCATCTTCTTCGCCATGCTCTCGCTGGCCTTCTCGATGATCCTCTATGGACTGCTCGTGAAGACCTCGGAGCTCGGGTCGACGGACGGGTTCAACGTGGCGGCCCGGACCGTCTTCGGCCTTCCGATCGCGAGCGGGCTGGGACGATACGGCGTCTACGCGCTGGCGTCGCTGTGCGCCTTCGGGGCCGCGGTGGGCCTGGACAGGTACCTGGGCTCCTACCTGGGGCGCCTCGCCCCGGCGGTGCGCGACAACGAGCTCCGCGTCGAGTACATGGGCGCCTCGGTCCGCAACGTGGTCCACCTGAACCTGGTCATCGCCGCGGGCATGGCCGGGATCGGCGGCGCGCTCACCGCGCTGGCGGTCGGTCACATCGACCCGGAGATGGCCTACTGGACCACCTCGGGCGAGTTCGTCTTCGTGGCCATCCTGTCCGGCACGACCAGCGTGGCCGCCCCCTTCGCCGGGGCCCTGCTCCTCGAGCTCCTGCGCAGCTTCGCCTACGAGCACGCCCCCAACACCTGGCAGCTGGTGATGGGGAGCGCCATGCTGGCGGTGATCCTGTTCCTGCCCGAGGGGCTGTGGTCGATCTTCCGGCGGCGGCGGAGGGCCGCGACATGAGCCCGATCCTGGAGTCGAGCGGCCTCACCAAGACCTTCGGCGCGGTGACCGCTGCCCGCGACATCACGCTCTCCATCGAGGAGGACACCGTGGTGGGCCTCATCGGCGGCAACGGCGCCGGCAAGACCACCTTCCTCAACCTGGTCACCGGCTACCTGAAGCCGACCGCCGGCACCGTCCGCTTCCAGGGACGGGACATCACCGGCATGGCTCCGCGCCGCATCACCCGGCTGGGCATCTGCCGCTCGTTCCAGATCCCGCAGGTCTTCGACACCCTGACCGCCTACGAGAACCTGCTCGTCGGGCTCGGCATCGTGTCGATGGGGCGTCGGGCCTTCGTGGGCAGCAGCCTGGGCACGGCCCGCCCGGAGGCGGTCGCCGACGAGATGCTGGAGCGCTTCCACCTGCGCGAGTACCGCGACGAGCCCGTCTCGGTGCTCCCCGAAGGGGTCCGCAAGCTCCTCGACATCGCCATGGCACTCGCGGTGAAGCCGGCCATCCTGCTGCTCGACGAGCCGACCAGCGGCGTCTCGGCCGACGAGAAGTTCTCCCTCATGGACCTGGTGCTCGGCGCCATCCGGGCCGACAAGGTGACCGTGCTCTTCGTTGAGCACGACATGGACATCGTGCGCCGCTACACCCAGCGCATCCTGGCCTTCTACGACGGCAAGGTCATCGCCGACGGGGACTCGGCCACGGTGCTCTCCAATCCGGAGGTCCGCCGCCTCGTGGTGGGGGAGCCGGCGTCGGAGGAGGAGTCAGCCGCATGCTGAAGATCGAGTCGCTCGACGTCTCCATCAAGTCGGTGCGCATCCTGCGGGGAGTGGGGCTCCAGCTCGACCGGGGACAGCTCATCGGGCTCATCGGCCGCAACGGGGCCGGCAAGACCACGCTCATGCGGGCCATCATGGGCATCCTGACGCCCACCGCCGGCACGATCACCTTCGACGGCGCCTCCCTGCAGGGCGTCCCCTCCTTCCAGCGCGCCCGGAACGGGATGGGCTACATGCCCGAGGACCGGCGCATCATCCCGCAGCTCTCCATCGAGGAGAACGTGAGCCTGCCGGCCTGGGCGGCCGGCCAGGCGCACCCGGACGAGCGGCTCCGGCGCATCTACGAGATGATCCCCGAGGTGGGCCAGCTCAAGGAGCGCAAGGGGCTGCAGCTCTCCGGCGGACAGCAGAAGCTCGCCGCGCTGGCCCGCGCCCTCATGAGCGGCACGAAGCTCCTGCTCCTCGACGAGCCCTTCGAGGGCGTGGCGCCGGTGCTGGCGAGGCGGCTGGCCGAGGTGGTGGCCATGCTGCGGTCCGAGGGTCTCTCCGTGATCCTCTCCGAGTCCGACCTCTCCCATTCCCGCAAGCTCATCGACGTCGTCTACAACATCGACCGCGGCCAGGTGACCCGGGCGGCCGCCTGACGGCGGCGAAAGGAAGGCAACCATGAAGACCGTCGCCGCAGTGCTCCGCGCCGTCACCCCCGAGCGCCCCTACGGGAAGTCCCGGCCCATGCAGCTCGAGGAGGTGGAGCTGGGCGCGCCCCGGGCCGGCGAGCTGCTCGTCCGCATCGAGGCTGCCGGCGTCTGCCATTCCGACATCTCGGTGGTGGACGGCTCGCGGGTCAGGCCGCTTCCCATGGCGCTCGGGCACGAGGCCGCCGGCGTGGTGGAGGGGATCGGCCCGGGGGTCCGGGACGTGCAGGTCGGGGACCACGTGGTGCTGACCTTCGTGCCCAGCTGCGGGATCTGCCCGGAGTGCGCGTCGGGCCGGCCCGCGCTCTGCACCCCGGCGGCGGCGGTCAACGGAGCCGGGACCCTGCTTCACGGACCGTCACTGCTCACCGGCCGGGACGGCAAGCCCATCGCGCACCACCTGGGCATCTCGGCCTTCGCGCGGCACGCCGTGATCGCCCGCGAGTCGGCCGTGGTGGTGCCCCGCGACGTCCCGCTGCAGACCGCGGCCCTCTTCGGCTGCGCGGTCCTGACCGGCGCGGGAGCCGTCCTCAACACCGCCTCGGTGCGCCCCGGCCAGTCGGTGGCGGTCTTCGGCCTGGGCGGGGTGGGGCTTGCGTCGGTGATGGGCGCGGCCGTCGCCAGCGCCTGGCCCATCATCGCGGTCGACCCGGTGCCGGCCAAGCGGGAGCTGGCGCGCCAGCTCGGCGCCACCGCGGTCTTCGCCCCGGAGGAGGCCGAGAAGGGGGTGAAGGATCTCACCGGGGGTGGAGCCGACGTGACCTTCGAGGCGGCCGGGGTCCCGGCGGTGCTCGAGGCGGCCTTCCGGGCCGCGCGCCGCGGTGGGATGACGGTGGCCATGGGGCTGCCTCACCCCTCCCGGACGCTGACCCTGCCGGCGCTGGCCTTCGCCGGGCTCGGGCAGTCGCTCGTGGGGTCGTACATGGGCTCCTCGGCGCCCCAGCGCGACATCCCCCGCTACGTCGCGCTGTGGAAGGCGGGGCGCATGCCGGTGGACCGGCTGCAGAGCGCCACGCTCCCGCTGGACCAGATCAACGAAGCCTTCGAGAATCTCGCCGCCGGCACCGCCGTCCGGCAGGTCCTCCTTCCGCAGGCCTGAAAGGAAAGGGAAACGCCATGGCCATCGAAAGCCTGAACCCGACCAGCGGAGAGCTCCTCCGCAGCTTCCCCGAGATGGGCAAGGACGAGGTCGACCGGATCCTCGACGCGGCGGTCCGCGCCCAGAAGGCCTGGGCGCTGGTCCCCGTCGCCGAGCGCGCCGTGCCCATGCGCAAGGTGGCGGCGCTGCTCCGCGAGCGGGCCCCGGAGCTCGGTCGCCTCGCGGCCGCTGGAGATGGGCAAGCCGGTCAAGGACGGCGCGGCCGAGGCGGTGAAGTGCGCCTGGGTCTGCGAGTACTACGCCGAGAACGCCGAGAAGTTCCTCGCGCCTCGCCCCGAGACGAGCGACGGGAGCAAGGCCTACGTCCGCTTCGATCCGCTGGGCGTGATCCTGGCGGTGATGCCCTGGAACTTCCCGTACTGGCAGGTCTTCCGGTTCATCGCGCCGCACCTCATGTCCGGCAACGGGGGGCTTCTCAAGCACGCCTCCAACGTGCCGCAGTGTGCGCTGGCCATCGAGAAGCTGATGCACGACGCCGGCTTCCCGCCCGACCTCTTCCGCACGCTCCTCGTCGGGTCGAAGCCGGTCCGCGGCATCATCCTCGACCCGCGCATCGCCGCGGCGACCATCACCGGGAGCGAGCCGGCGGGGCGGGCCGTGGCGGCCGCGGCGGGCGAGGCGTTGAAGCCCTCCGTCATGGAGCTGGGCGGCTCCGACCCGTTCATCGTCCTCGCCGACGCCGACATCGAGCAGGCCGCGAAGGTGGGAGCGGTGGCCCGCACCATCAACGCGGGCCAGAGCTGCATCTGCGCCAAGCGATTCATCGTCGAGTCGTCGGTGTACGACGCCTTCCTCGAGAAGTTCACCGCGGCCATGAAGGCGGTGAAGGTCGGCGACCCCATGGAGCCGGGCACCGACATCGGGCCGCAGGCGCGCACCGACCTGCGCGACGAGATGCACGAGCTCGTGAAGCAGGCCATCGCCGAGGGGGCGCGCCCGGCGATGGGGTGCACCCTCCCGACCGGGCCGGGCGCCTTCTACCCGGTGTCGATCCTCGCCGACGTGAAGACGTCCAACGTCGCGGCGCGCGAGGAGCTCTTCGGGCCGGTGGCGGTGGTGATCCGCGCCGACTCGGCCGACCACGCGGTCGAGATCGCGAACGACTCGAGGTTCGGCCTGGGCGCCTCGCTCTGGACGCGCAGCGAGGCCCAGATCGAGCGGCTCGTGCCGCGCATCGAGGCCGGCGCCGTCTTCGTGAACGGCCTGGTGAAGAGCGACCCGCGCCTGCCCTTCGGCGGCGTGAAGACGTCGGGCTACGGCCGCGAGCTGGGACTCGAGGGCATCCGCGCCTTCGTGAACGTGAAGACGGTCTGGGTGAAGTAGCCGGGCGCTCAGTTGCCGGAGGCCGGCGGGACCGCGACCACCGCGCGGGCCACGCCGGACCCGGCCGCGGCGATGGGCGCCGCCGAGAGGACCTCTCCGGTGCCGCCCGGATAGGGCCAGCTCTGCGGAGGCTCCTCGGTCGTGGCCGGAGGGATCTGCCACCAGCCGAAGAGCGGCCCGGAGATGACCGGCCCCGCACCGGGCGCGGCCAGGGTGCCGAGGTCGGTACGGACCTCGTTCGACCAGAGGGCGGGCACGGCGAGCTTGCGGGCCCCGTTGGTCGGGTCGGCCTTGCACGTCTCTCCCGTCACGAAGGCGCTCCCGAGGTGGATGGCGATGGCCTCGCCGGCGCCGAGGGGGTTCGCCGGGTCGGCGGACGAGAGGATGGAGAGGATGGGTCCTGCCCAGACGGCCGGCTGGGGCAGGGCGCTCGAGGTGGTCGTCCGGGCCCAGCCGCTCGAGTAGGGAACCAGGCCGACGAGCGCCAGCCCCGTGGGAGAAGCCCAGGGCGCGGTCGCGAAATCGACGCCGAAGGGGGGATCCGCCACGTCGTTGATCCAGACCACGGGCTTCGAGACACCGGTGCTCCCCACGATGGCGGCCGAGGACCAGATGTCGGTGACCTCGTCGAGGCGCATGGAGACCCAGCCGCCCACGCCCGCGCCGCCCGTGCCGGGAGGCGACGGGAGGAAATCCCAGGTGGAGGCCGTGAAGTCCAGGTCGAAGAGCCAGACGACCGCGGAGTAGGCCGGCGGGGAGCTTCCCGTGCGGTGGGCGACTCCCGCGGCGAGCACGTACTGGTCGGTCGCCGTGATGCTGGTCACCATCCCCGCGTCGTGGTCGGGCGGCAACAGGTCCAGCGGATCCGAGGCGGCCACGGCGCCGTTCTTCCAGATGGTGGGGAGGGGCCACGCCGTCCCCGTGGCTCCACCGACGAACCGGTCGGGGATGGCGATCTTGGTCTGGGCCGGCTGGGACACCACCGCGAACGCCGTCCCCTGGGTCCTTCCGGCTGGCAGGTCGAGCGCCTGGACTTGCCCGTCGATCCACGTGACCGGCCGCATCACCGGGCTCTCCCCCGCGCAGGCGACGGAGATGCCCACCGCCAGCGGCGTTCCGGTCTCGGCGAAGAGTCCCTGCACCGATCCCGAGGCTGCGCAGTCGCCGCCGTCGAGGAGCGGGAGCAGCTGGGGCGTCGTGCTTCCCCACCAGAGGACCGGCAGGGGATGGTCGTCCGCGACACCGGGGGACCAGGACCAGCCGGCCGCGCCGACGAGCGGCGGAGTGGGGTTGTTGCCGGAGCAGGCGCCGGCGACGAGCGGCGGTCACGAGGAGAACGGGGAGGGCGGGAATCCGCATCCCCGGAGCATACCGGCATCGGCCGCCGGGGTCAGCCCGCAGTGGCGGCCGCGCGTGGGCGAGGCTGGGTGCGCGGGACGCGGACCACGAACTCCGTCCCCTGGCCGACGGTGCTCGCCACCTGGAGGGTCCCGCCCAGGCTCTGGACCACGCGACGCGTGATGGTGAGGCCGAGCCCCACTCCGCGCCCGGGCCCCTTGGTCGAGAAGAACGGCGTGAAGAGCCTCTGCACGGTCTCGGGCGGGATTCCTGGCCCGTTGTCCTGCACCGAGACCACCAGCTCGCCGTCCTCGACCCGGCCGCGCACCCGGACCCGGCCGGTCTCCTCCGGGACCGCCTCGATGGCGTTCTGGAGCAGGTTGGAGAGCACCTGGCCGAACTCCTCGGGAACGCACTCGAGCGAGCCGTCGCCCTCCAGGTCGAGGTCGACCTTCACGTGACGTCCGGTGGCGGGGAGGACGATCCCCACCACGGCGTGGGCCGCCGCCCAGGCGTCGTGCGGCACCATCTCGCGCTTGTACCCGGCCCGCCCGTAGCGGCTCATCAGCTCGACGGTCGACCCGATGCGCTTCACCCCGGAGTCGGCGACGCCGAGCAGCTCGTGGATCCGGGCCGACAGCCGGTCGACCTGGGTCTGCTCCGCCGGCTCGAGCGGCCGCTCGCGGGCCGCGGAGCACAGGCCGAGCACCTTCTCGGCGTCGAGGCGGACGCGCCCCAGCGCGTTCTTGAGGTAGTTGAGGGGGTTGTTGATCTCGTGGGCCAGGCCGGCCGCCACCATCTCGAGCGACTCCATGCGCTGGGTCAGCACCAGGTCGGCGGTCTGCTCCTTGGCCTTGACCAGCTCGCGCGCCGCGGTGAGAAGCTCCCGCGGAGAGAAGGGCTTGGTGAGGTAGGTGCTCACCCCCGTCTCCAGCCCCTTCACCCGGTCGTCGAGCTCGCCGCGCGCCGAGAGCATGATGATGGGGATGTGGCGGGTCGTCGGCTCCTCCCGGAGCCGGCGGGTGAGGGCCAGCCCGTCGATGCCCGGCATCATGAGATCGGTGACCACCAGGTTGGGGCGCTCGCGCAGCACCAGCTCGAGCCCCTTGAGGCCGTCGGGCGCGGTCAGCACCTTGAACTGGCGGCGCAGCGACATGTGCACGAGCTGGATGATGTGGGGGTGGTCCTCGACCACCACGGCCGTGTAGGGGCGGGCCTCCTCGTCGGTGTCCCGCTCGACCACGCGCCGCTCGGTGGCCTCCTCGATGTCGAGCAGCCGGAACTCGCTGCGCGCCGCCAGCTGCACGGCCCAGTCGAGGCCGGGCTCGCCGGCGTGGGGAGCCCCGGCGGCCCGGGGCGGCGCCAGCACCTCGGGGCGGAGGTGGCCTCGTCCCTTGGGAAGGGTGACGGTGAAGGTGGCCCCCGTGCGGCCGTCGCTCTCGGCGCGGATGGTCCCGCCGTGGAGCACCACCAGCTCGCGGGCCAGCGCGAGGCCGATGCCGGTCGCCGCCGTGCGCCCGGCGATCGGCCATGTCCACCTGGTAGAAGCGCTCGAAGATCTGCTCGGCCCGGTCTGGCGGGAAGCCCGGCCCGTCGTCGGCGATCACCACCTCGACGTCGTCGGGCTGGTCGCGCAGCGTCACCGTGACGTGTCCGTTCGTCGGAGTGAACTTGATGGCGTTGGAGAGCAGGTTGACGAAGACCCGCTCCAGCCGCTCCGTGTCGCACCAGAGCGGGAGCCGGGCGGTCGCCGCCCGAGAAGGACAGGGAGATCTGCTTGCGGTGCGCCAGCACCTCGGTCTGCTCGACCAGGCTGCGCAGGTGCGCCGCCAGGTCCTGCTCCTTCACGTCGAGCCGCAGCCGGCTCTCCTCGAGACGGGACAGGTCGAGGAGGTCGTTGATGAGCTTGAGCAGCTTGAGGGCGCTCCGGTACATGGTCGAGAGCGAGCTGCGCTGGGCGTCGCTGAACGCCCCCATCTCCCCCTGCATCATCAGCTCGAGCGGGGTGACCACCATGGCGAGCGGGGTGCGCAGCTCGTGGGTCATGTTGGCGAAGAAGCGCGACTTGAACTCGTCGAGCTGCTGCAGCTTGGTGTGGGCCCTCTCCAGATTCTGGGTGGTGACCTCGAGGCGCAGCCGCTGCTCGTGCTGCTCGCGCAGCGTGGAGAACTGCAGCACCTGCGCCACGCCGGCGATGAGGGCGGTGGCGGAGAGGAAGGTCATGTTGGAGACCGCCACGTGGAGATCTCCGCCCGCCCCGAGCAGGATGTTCACCGCCGGGAAGGAGACCACCAGTCCCACCAGCGTCACGAAGACCAGCGACGGGGGCCAGACGAAGAGCAGCCCTGCCGCCAGCACCACCAGGATCAGGCCGGCGTAGTACGGGGACTCGAGCCCGCCCATGTAGGCGGTCATGATGCTGATGCCCGTGCCGGCCAGCCAGGCGCAGAGCACGGCGACCGTGTCCACCCAGCGGTCGAAGCGGGGGCTGCGCATGGCCAGCAGGAAGGTCAGCGCGAGGACGCCGATGCAGACGCGCGTGCCCCAGAGCCAGGGCAGGGCGGAGCGCGGGGCCAGCGCCCAGTCGAGCAGTCCGAAGGCCGGGTAGAGCGTGATCATGAAGATCAGCCCCACCCGCAGGCCGCGACGGTTTCGCCCGAGCCGCCAGGCGGCCCAGCTCTTCGCGATCTCGTCGTCGGAGGTGGTCATCTACCCGTGCACGATCTCGAAGAACGGGTTGACCCCGCTCTCCTCCTCGAGGATGCGGACCTGCGCGCCGGGCACGGCCGCCCGCGCGATCTCGACCATCTCCTCCCGGGTCCGGTAGATGAGGGCCCAGTCGAGGTGGACCTGCAGGAGCATCCGGGCGGGGTTGTCGACCATGTTGGCCACGAGCAGCTGTCCGCCCGGGGCGGCCGCGCCCGCCAGGTGGCGGGTGAGCACCGTGCCGGTGCGGTGCTGGAGGTAGTCGAGCAGCCCGGCCGAGTAGACCATGTCGAACTTCCCGAACGGAGCGAACAGCGAGCCGTCCCGGAGCAGCCGCTTGATGGAGTCGTGGAGGAAGAGCAGGCGGACCCGGCCCGGGAAGCGGGCCTCGACCGAGGGAGTGAGCCGGCGGAAGGCGTGGGCCAGCGCGTTCTTGTCCTGCTCGAAGAGGACCACCTCGAGGGAAACGGGAAGCTCGTCGACCTCCTGGAAGAGCTCGTGCAGCTCCTGGGCCGGCCCGGCCCCGATGGAGAGCACCCGGACCGGCTCCGCCGCTCCGGCCCGTCGCGAGATGAGCGCCTTCAGCTGCCGCTTGACCAGGTCCTTGCGGAACCGGACCGCCTTGGAGCAGAGGGCCTCGGAGAACGCCAGGCCGACCGATCGGGCGAAGAGGGTGGAGCCCTCGTAGAAGCGTTCGTAGATGGCGTTCATCACCTCGTAGTCGCCGGGGTACCCGAAGGGCTTCTCGTAGGCGCGCCGGAGCCCGGGCGACGTCATGAGGTATTCCTGCACGTGGCGGAGGGCCCACTGGCGCGCCTGCTCGTTGCGGTGGCCCCCGGAGAGCCCGCGGATCTCCGCGTCGACGGCCTCGGTGAGGCGGACGAACTCGGGGACGAAGCGGGTGCGCAGCGATCGCTCCAGCGCGGTGAGGACCGGGCTGTGCGCACCGTGCAGGGCGTGCCAGGGGAGCTGCCGCTCCAGGGCGTCGAGCTGCTCCCGGCCGTCCTCGAGGAGCAGGCGCAGCTCGGCCACGCGCGCCTGGAACCGTTCCCCGGAGCTCACTCCCCAGGGCCTGTCCTGCACCCGTGCGCTCCCCGCGCCCGACGCCCAGGCGCGCAGGGTGCGCAGATTCAGGATCTCGTCGACGTCGAGCAGGAAGTTGTCGAAGGAGAGCCCGGCGACCGTCGCCCCGTCCGCCTCGCGGACCGAGCCGATGCGGACGCGGCCGCTGAAGGCCTGGTGCGTGTCGAAGCGCAGCACCGCCGGGACCAGCTTGCCCTTGCGGACCGGGACTCCGTGCGGCCACGCCACGGCGGCGCCGTTCTGGCTCACGTCGAGGACCGTGCACTCCCGGCGCGTGCCGTCCACGGTCACCGTCACCGTGCCGTGCAGGGGCGCGAGGTCGGCCGCCGTGTGCCGGTGGGGGCGGAAGAAGACCGCCCGCCCCTCCGCCCCTTCCAGCTCCTCGTAACGGTGGGGGCGTGGACCGAGCGGGACGGCCGGGGAGGGTTCCGGGGAGTCCCCGGAGGGGGATTCGAGCAGCTGGATGTTGAGCTTCTTGTCCAAGGTGTCGTCCGAGGTGTGTGCGAGAGGGCGCTCGAGGAGGATCAGCCGGTGGAGTCGGGAGGGGAGGTGGGTGCGGAGACGGGAATGCGCAGCTCGAAGCGGGCTCCGCCGGTGGGAGGGTCCACCAGCCGGATGCTGCCGCCGTGCGACTCGACGATCAGGCGGGCCATGTAGAGCCCCATCCCCAGGCCGGGCGAGCTCTTCCCGGCGCTGAAGGCCTGGAAGATGCGCGGCCGAAGCTCGGGTTCGACGCCGGGGCCGTCGTCCTCCACGGCCAGCTCGACCCCGCCCCCCTCGGCCGGCCGGGCGGCGATGCGCACCGTCGAGTCCTTCCCCGTGGCCTGCACCGCGTTCTGGATGAGGTTCACGAGCGCCTGCGAGAGCTTGAGCCGGTCGGCCTGCAGCGGGGGGAGCCCCGGGGACACGTCCACCACCAGCCGGCGCAGGCGGAAGTGGAGGTCCATCCGGGAGATGGTCACCGCGTCCCGGACCACGTCGGCGGGGTCGGCCGGGGCCCGCGCGATCTCCAGCTTCCCGGCGTGGGCGAAGTCCTGGAGCGTCTTCAGGGTGGAGAGGATCCTCTCGACGTGGGCAAGACCCAGGGTGAAGGTCTCGCGCAGCTCCGGGGAGGCCGCGTGCTGGGAGAGCTGGTACTCGGCCTCGCGAAGGCTGGCCACCATGTTGCGAAGGTCGTGGGTGACGCCCGACGCGAGCCGTCCCACGGTGCCGACCCGCTCCAGGTGCAGGAGCGCCTGCTGCTGCCGCTTCACCTCCTCGAAGGAGGCGCGGAGCATCTCGCCCCGCTCGGAGAGGAGGGAGACCAGGCGCGCGATGATGCGCCGCTGCGAGACCTGGTTGCAGGCCTGCTGGATGGCCTCGAGGATGTCGGCGGGCTCCCAGGGCTTGCGGAGGAACCGGAAGGCGTTGGCCCGGTTGATGGCCGACTCGAGCGCGTCCATGTCGGCGTATCCGGTCAGGACGATGCCGGCCACGTCCGGGCTCATCCGCCTGAGCTTCTCGAGCAGGTCCACGCCGGTCATCCCCGGCATGCGGTGGTCGGTGACCACGACGTCGAGGGGGACCTTCTCGGCGATGGCGATCGCCTCGTCGCCCGAGGCGGCGGTGTGCACCTGCCAGCGCTCCTCGTCGTCGAGGAACCCCCGCAGGACGACCAGGTTGTTCGGCTCGTCGTCGACGAGCAGGAGGCCGCCGTTCAGCTGGTTGCCCATGCCGAAACGCGCCACCAGCGCGGCGATCTCCCGTTCGTTGATCACGGTCCCCCTGATCTGTCGGTGAAGATGAAAATAATAGCTGGAGTATAGGCGACCCGCCCGGGCCGAACAGTTATTGACCTGATCGGGCGATATCGGTGGGTGCGTCTCTCGAGTCGCGCGGACCGGACGGGAGACGTGGGTCCGCCGGCCGGGGATCACGGCCGAGGTCGGAGGCGACGGCGGAGCGGCGCTTCACGGGGCCTGGGGGCCGCGCTGCGCGCCCCCGACCGGCCGCGCGTCGCCGCGAACGTCACGTTGCCTTTCGTCACACCCCCTGGCGAGGAGGGCATGCCGGTCGTCCGGAGGCGATGCGCCCCGGCGAGGTGTCGAGTTTTCCACCGGGTCGCTGAGAAACGTGACAAGCGGCCCAGTGGGGATGATTGCAGCGTGATTCCGATGGCTTGTCATCGATCCCGGCCGGATTTCGCGTCGGGATCCTCACCGACGAGATTCCCTACAGCTCGTGGGGCCCTCGCGAGCTCGCGCCGCAAGCGCTTGATCTCGCGATGCAATTCGGGACGGTTCCCCGCCGCCGCGATCTGGCCCGGCTGTTGCGAAAGCAGTCATGTGAAAGGAGCTCGCCATGATCGCCGCCACCGCCTTCGCCGTCGTCGCCCTCGTCGTCATCGCCTTCCTGAACCGCATCCCGTAGTTCCCCGCGTCGCCACCTAGGGTCCGCCATGCACGGAAACGAATTCCTCAACGGATACTCCGCAAAGCTCGTCGAGTACGGGCTCGCCGTCGCCTACCTCATCCTCTTCGTCGGTTTCTGGCGCTTCATCCACGGCGGGAAGGAAGCCGCGAAGGCCGTGGTCGCCAAGGCCGTCGAGCTGCCGCGCGCCGTCACCGCCGGATGGTTCCAGGTGCCGGCCGACGTGGCGCTCCACCCGGGCCACACCTGGGCGCGCCTGGAGGACGACGGGACCGTCGCCGTCGGGCTCGACGACCTCGGCCACCGGATGATCGGCACGCTGGACGGGATCGCGCTGCCCGCTCCGGGCGCGAGCGTCGAGCAGGGCGCCGCCGTCGTGACGCTCGAGGCCGGAGGCAAGCGCGTCGGACTGCTCTCGCCCGTGGACGGCGAGGTGATCGCGGCGAACCCCGCGGCCGCTCGCGACGGCACCGCACCGTACGGCGACGGCTGGCTCTTCAAGGTGCGCCCGACCCGCTGGGCCCGCAACGCCGCCCAGCTGCTCACCGGCGAGGCCGCGCGGGACTGGGTGGAGGAGCAGGGAAGGAAGCTGACCATGCGCCTCGCGCCGGAGATGGCGCTGGCCCCGGCGATGCACGACGGCGGAGCGCCGGTGCACGGCATGGCCCGCGAGCTGGACGCGGAGCACTGGGACGAGATCGCACGCGAGTTCTTCCGCACGCAGGAGTGAGGAGATAGCCATGACCGCCTTCATCGACACCCTGATGACCATCGGAGTCTTCGTCGCCGGCATCGCTGCAAGGCTCGGGATCGTCCTCGTCATCGCGCTCCTGCTGCTGACGCCGGTGCTGCTCGCACTGGGTGCCGGCAAGGTGTTCGGAGCGGCCAGGATGTGGGTGCAGGGATACCGGTCGGCGGGTCACCTGCGCTTCCGCGGCGGCCTCGCCTACGCGCCGGGCCACACCTGGGTGAAGTCCGAGGGCAACTCCCTCAAGGTCGGGCTCGACGACCTGGCGCAGAAGATCCTCCCCTGGACCGTCGCCGTGGAGCTGCCCAAGGTAGGACGGATGGTGAAGGAAGGGGAGCCGGTGGCCACTCTCTCCTGCGGCGACCGCCAGGTGCAGGTGGCGGCGCCGGCCACGGGCCGGGTGGTGATGGTGAACGCAGAGGTCCTGCGGGAGCCCACCCTCGCCAAGAGCGAGAACTACGGAAGCGGCTGGCTCTTCGCGGTCGAGCCCGAGGGCAAGGAGTGGAAGACCCTGCCGGTCGGCGATCGAGCCCGCGAGTGGCTGCGCGCCGAGGGAGACAGGCTGACGCGGTTCTACGAGGAGCAGCTGGGCATGGCGGCGGCCGACGGCGGCGAGCTCGTCGGACCTCCCGACACGCTCCTCAACGACGCGCAGTGGAAGGCGCTCTCCCGGAGCTTCCTGCGCACGTAGCACCGACCCGATCGGGCACGACTGACCGCGATCATGGGCGACCTCTACCGGGAACGGTAGAGGTCGTCGCATGCCCACCACGCAAGAGAATCTCGCCGTCGCGTTCGCCGGCGAAAGCCAGGCGAACCGCAAGTACCTCGCCTTTGCCCAGGCCGCCGAGAAGGAGGGCTACGCACAGATCGCACGGCTCTTCCGGGCCGCGGCCGACGCCGAGACGATCCACGCCCACGCCCACCTCCGGAACATGGGCGGCGTGGGGACGACGCTCGAGAACCTCAAGGCGGCCGTGGCCGGCGAGACCTACGAGTACACCGAGATGTACCCGCCCATGGTCGGGCAGGCCAAGGCCGAGGGGCACCGGGCGAAGACCATGCTCGGCTTCGCCAACGAGGCGGAGAAGGTCCACGCCCGGCTCTTCGCCGAGGCCCTCGCCGCGCTCCAGGCCGGAAAGGACCTCTCGAAGATGGACGTCTACCTCTGCCCGGTGTGCGGCGACGTCGAGTTCGGCGAGCCGCCGGAGAAGTGCCCCATCTGCGGGGCCCCGGCCAGCAGGTACCAGAAGATCGCCTAGCGCCCGACGCGCTATCCGCGCGAGAGGTCCTTCACCAGGCTCGCGGCCACCTCCCGGAGGCCGGTCGCGAGCATGGCCGCTCCCTTGCCGGTCGAGAGGGTGTCCCGCATCGACTCGGGCGCCATCCCGATGGCGAGGTTCAGCCAGATCATCACCGCCGACACCGCCGGCGTCGACGGGGCCGGCTTGACCCGCGAGCGGCGCGTCTGCAGCCGCTTCGAGATCCGATCGACCTGGGCCTCGGAGTCCGTCCTGGCGCCGCGCGTGTCCTCGAGGGCGGCGGCGATGGCGTCGTGGAGCCCGGCCAGGATCTCGGGGTTGGCGAGGGCGCGTCCCAGGCGCTCGACGGCGATCTCCTCGTCCACGGCCAGGGAGTCGGCGTAGGTCGGCGCGAGCAGCCAGGCCAGCTCGGAGCGGGGGAAGACGTGCGGGATGCGGCGGGCGGTGTCGGTCACCGGCGGAGGATAGCGCCCCACTGGACCAGCGTCACTCCCGCCACGATGAGGCCGATCCCGGCGGCCTGGAAGAGGCGGAAGGGCTCCCCGAGGAACAGCACGGCCAGCACCGTCCCGAAGGCGGGCATCAGGTTCAGCGACACGCCCGAGCGGCTGGCGCCGGCCTGCGCCACCCCGGCGTTCCAGAAGGCGTAGGCCACGAGCGAGGCGAAGATCCCCACGTAGAGGACGCTCCCCGCCGTGGCGAGGTCCGGCGTCACCCGGAGTCCACGCGAGATCTCCCACGCGTAGAACGGGGCGATCCAGGCCGTGCCCACCACGACCAGCGCGGTGAGGAGCACCATGGGGTCCACTCCGGGTGGACGACGGGAGAGGAGCACCGTGTAGATCGACCAGGAGAGCACCGCGGCGAGCACCCACAGGTCGCCGGGGTTGAGCCGGAGCGCCGCCAGCGAGGCCAGCTCCCCGTGGGAGAGGATCGCCGCGACGCCGGCCAGGGAGAGCAGGACGCCGAGCACCATCCGCACGGTGGGCCGCCCCTGTCCGGCGGCGAAGGAGATCGCCAGGATGAAGGCGGGCGCGGCGGCGTTGAGGAGCAGGGCGTTGGTGGCGGTGGTGTGCTGGAGGCCCACGTACAGGAAGAGGTTGAAGTTGCCGACCCCAAGCACTCCCAGTGCGACCACGACGCCCCAGCGGTCGAGGAGAGGGGCGCGCTGCTCGATCAGGCGACGGCCGGAGAGGGCGAGCAGGACGACGAGGGCCAGCGACCAGCGCCAGAAGGCGAGCCCCACCGGAGGGATGTGCCCCCGCATGGCGCGCCCGAGGACGAAGTTCCCGGCCCAGAGCAGCGAGGCGCCCGAGAGCAGGAGGTATGGGTGGCGGCGCACCGGCGCGACCATACCGCGCCTCGCGACGGGCCAGGGCCGGACGACGGACGCGGTCAACGCCCCCGGCGGCCGCGGGTTGCGTCGCGAACCTCGGCGACCAGGAACGAGACGAGCAGGACCCCGACGGCACCAGCGGTGAAGATGAACATGGAGGTCATGGTGCGAGGGAGCCACGGCCCGACCGGCGCTGTCATGGACCGCTGTGCGGCAGGGTGGGTCGGCGCCGGGTGGGTCATCTTGACCCGGGTCGAGAATTCCGAGACTTGTTCAGATTTTTCACAACGAATCCGGAGATGGCGGGAGAATTCGCGCTGGCACGCGACCCGCAGCGCTCAGGCTCCCGATGTCCGAGTTCCTCACATCCCAGCTCGACTACGTGTACTTCGTCTACGGACTCGCCCTCGTCCTCCTGGGCGCGGTGGCGAGCACCATCTCCCGCTCCGTCCCCAACCGACTCCCGTGGGGCTGGCTCGCGGCGTTCGCGCTCGCCCACGGATCGGTCGAGTGGCTCCACCTCGCCGAGCTCGCGACCGGCCAGAGTCCGGCCTTGAATCTCGTCGTGACGCTGCTCCTCCTCGGGAGCTACGTGTTCCTGCTCGAGTTCGCGCGCCGCGCCCACGCCGTGGTGTGGGGGACCGGACCGGGCCGATGGCTCACCTGGATCATCGCCCTCGTGCCCCTGGCCGCGGCGCTCTTCCTGGGAACCAGGAGCCTCAACCCCGCGACGCGCGTCTTCGTGGCGCTGCCGGGCACGCCTGTGGACGGCCGTCGTCCTGGGAGCGACGTTCCGGCGCGCCGGCGCGGGGCAGGAGGCCGGAGGGGCGCTGGGCTGGGCAGCCTGCTGCCTCGCGGTCTACGGCGTCCTGGCCGGCATCGTGCTTCCCGCTGGGCCGCCCGTGCCCCCCCGCTGGCCCAGCGCGGAGGCATTCCTGGCGGTCACGGGCCTCCCCGTCCAGCTGGTGCGCGCCGCGGCGATCAGCGGAACGGCGCTCGGCGTCTGGGCCTACGCGATCTCCCTCGACGCCCCGGGCAGGGTGGTCCGGAAGCGCTGGCGGTTCTTCTGGCTGGCCGCGACGTCCCTGGCGCTCGTCCTCGCCGCGGGATGGGTCTTCACCGATCAGCTCGGACGGCGGCACGATCGGGACCTGGCGGCCGATGCCGAGGTGGACGCCGCCCAGGTGCAGGACCACCTGGTCATGGAGATGGAGGCCACGAGCGACGCGGCCCGGACGGCGGCGAGGTTCGTCTCCGGCTTCGGCCTCGCGGCCGGCATCGCGCGGGGAGGCTCGACGGGGCTCGACGACGTCGTCGATGCGATCGTGGGGACGGGGAGCGGACACGTCGCCTACCTGCTCGACACCGCGGGCAACACGGTGGCGGCGTCCAACCGCGGCCTTCCCGACGGCTTCCTGGGAAAGAACTACTCGGAGCGCCCCTATTTCCGGGACGCGATGGCGGGCGCCCCCGGGCGCTTCATCGGGGTGGGCCTGACCAGCGGGATGCCCGGATTCTACGCCAGCGAGCCGGTCCGGGATCCGGGCGGCAAGGTGGTCGGCGTCGCGGTCGTGAAGCACGTCCTCTCCGAGGAGTCGTTCGGCCCCCTGGGAACGGGAACTTCGCTCCTGGTCGGCGCGGATGGGCAGGTGCTCGTCGCCGGCGTGGAGGCCTGGCTCGGCCGCCCCATGTGGCGGGTCGCCCGTCCGGCGGATTCGACCGGCGACGTCGCGGCGCGCCCGCTCCTGTCGAGCCCCATGACCGGCACCCAGTGGGTTCGCATCGACGGCGCCCGGTACGTCGGCGTACGCATGGCGCTGCCCGCCCTCGAGTGGTCGGTCGTCGCTCTCAAGAAGGAGACGCTCCGGGGACCCAACCGGCTGCTCGGCATCCTCATCGCACTGCTCCTCAGCATGGTCATCGTCGCCGCCTTCGTGGCCCTGCAGCGGCAGCTCGGCACCGAGTCCAGGCTCGCCCAGAAGCACAAGGAGGCCGAGGGGCGCGCCCGCGAGATGGCGCGCCGGGCAGACACCGACGCCCTGACCGGGATCGCCAACCGGCAGGGATTCAACGACGTCGCCACCCGCGAGTTCGCACGTGCCCGGCGCTTCCGCCACCCGCTGGCCATCGTCATCCTGGACCTCGATCACTTCAAGCGCGTGAACGACCAGTACGGCCACCAGATCGGCGACCAGGTGCTCGCCGGAGCGGCGCGCATGCTCTCCACCCGGGTGCGCGAGTCCGACTTCGTGGCCCGCTGGGGAGGGGAGGAGTTCGCGGTGATCGCCTCCATGACCGACGCCGCCGGGGCGGCCCGGCTTGCGGAGAAGCTGCGGGCCCTCCTGGAGGTGACGAGCTTCGGTCCGGTGGGATCCATGACCGCCAGCTTCGGGGTCGCAGAGATGCGCCCCGACGACACCGTGGAGAGCATGGTCCGGCGCGCCGACGAGGTGCTTTACCTGGCGAAGAGCGGCGGCCGCAACCAGGTCCGCTGCGCAGAGGCCTGGGTGGACATGGACATCATCGCCGCCGCGGAGCACCAGGGAGCGGCCGGGACCGGGGAGGCCGGAAAGCCCGTCTACATGGACACGGGCTACGGGCCCATCGACGCGGAGCATCGGGAGCTCTCCGGTGCGCTCGACGCCTTCGTCCCCCTCGTGCAGGGCGGCGACGCCGCGGAGGTTCGGCCGGCCATGGCCAACCTGATCGCCGCGGTCGCCGATCACTTCGCGCACGAGGAGGGGCTCATGCGGAAGCGTGCCTATCCCTCGCGCGCGCGCCACGAGGAGGCGCACATGCTCTTCGTGGCCGATGCCAAGCGCTTCCAGGCCGAGCTGGAGCGAAACGGGGTCACTCCCGGCTTCCGCCAGTGGGCGTCCAGCCGGCTTCCGGAATGGTTCCGCTACCACATCCTGGCCCACGACGTGGCCCTCGGGAAGTTCCTCCTGGGCGGCGGGGATCCAGGCCGGCCGGCGGGGGTGAAGCAGGAAAGGGTCGGGGCATGACGAGGACGTCGACGCAGTGCATGGGTGGCGCGATCCGCATCGAGTGCCTGGCCCAGGAGCTGTACGCCGGCCTGGCCGTGGCCTTCCTCCATCAGCCCTACCTGCGCGAGCTCTTCGAGCGGCTGGCCGCCGAGGAGGGGCAGCACGCCATGCGCATCCGTCTCCTCGAGCGCCACCAGGGGAAGGCCCCCTGGGCCCAGGAGACGATCGATCGGGTCTCCACCGACCTCGACGCCATGGCCGCGGAGCTGACCGCGATGCAGGAGTCCTTCCGCAAGCTCTCCCTCGCCGCCGACGCGCGCCCTGTGCTGCGGCGCCTGGCCGAGATGGAGGAGCGCTTCGGCTCGGTTCACGCGGAGCACCTGGCGCGCAGCGCGGATCCGGAGATCCAGAAGCTCTTCACGGCGCTGGCCGAGCAGGACGCCCGCCACCGCGAGCTCATCCGGAGCGCGATGGGGAAGATCGCGGCGTAGGACGCTAGCGCTTCACTCCGCGGAAGAGGGCGAAGGCGCTGGTGTAGCCGTGGAGGAAGGTGGACCCGCCCACCGGGCCGATCTCCCCGTTGCAGAAGAACCCGCCCAGCGCGGCGGGACCGAGGATCTCCTCGAAGAGGCCGGTGTCGTGGTCGGGCCGGCCGAAGAGCCCTGACCCGCGGCCCGTGCAGGAGAAGAGAAGCGCTCCCTCCGGCTGGGGGGCGCCGGTCTCCCGACGGACCTGCAGCATGCGGCGCAGGTCTTCCTGGGCGGCGGCCGCGTCCCGCAGCACGAACTGGACGGCCTGTACCGGGTGGAGCTCCTCGCCCACCGACAGGGCGCCGGTTTCCGGATCGGCGCCGACGATGTTCCGGACGAGCAGCTCGCCGGGATCGTACTCGACCCGCTCCTCGCGCATGTCCAGCCCGAGGAAGAGGGAGTGGCGCATCAGGTCCTGGTCGCGCGGAGCGAGCTCGGCGTAGATCTGGGCCAGCACCTCGAGGGGCTTGCCGCAGTCGAGCTCGAGCAGGGCGCCGCCGCGACAGCGGGTGACGAGCATGGGACGGCCGATCGGGCGGCAGCCCTGGGCGATGACCGTGTCCACCTCGAGGTCGCCCGTGAACGCGACTCCCACCGCCCCGCGCCGGTGGACGTCCTCGCCGAGGAGGAGCCGGTGCTCGCCCGGCGCCCTGCCGCCGCTGGCCAGGCCGCCGAACTTGGGGGCGCGCGGATAGGCCCTGTCGAGCCCGCGGATGAGCGCGTCGGAGTCGAGCGAGAACGGGTCGGCGAGGAGCAGGAACTTGGGACGGGTGCGGGGGCCGAGGCCGGTCAGCTCGTGCCAGGAGGCCGCGCCGGTGTCGGGGTCGGGGAGCGAGGACGTCTCGACGTGGAATCCATTGCAGGCGACGCCGGGGAGCCATGCGCCGGTGAGGGAGAGCGCGGGCCCGTGCTCGGCCTCCCGTGCGTCCCCGATGACGCCGCTGCCGGTGCAGCCGGCGAGGAGCGCGCCGGGATGGCGCTCGGCCGCCAGCTCCGAGAGGGCCGCGAAGTCCTGGGCGTGGTGCGGGGAAGCGAAGACGAGGAGCAGGTCCGGGGACTTCCCGGCCAGGCCGGCCTCCACCGCCTCCACCGCCTCGGCGAAGGCGCCCGAGGTATCCGGTCGGCGGGAGAGAGCGGAGGCCCAGCGCATTGCCGGGTATCGTTATCGCCGCGTGCCGCTCCCCGCACGGCCGCGGACGAGGAGGATCGGAAAAAGTCCGGACGGGAAGCCGTGCGCTCGCTAGACAGATGGTCGGGCCTGCCAGCGCAGGTCCTCGAGCGACTCCGCCAGGGGGACGTCGCACACGAGCGTGGCGAGGCGCCGGTAGAGGTTGGCCGCCTCCCGGCCCGCGGCGAGCGTTCCGGCCAGCTGCGTGGCGCCCCGGATCCCCGCGGGCCAGAGCGCCGGGTCGTCCGGAATCGACTCCAGGTGAAGGTGGCGCGCCAGGAGCCTCGAGGCCGTCTTCTCCCCGAAGCCAGGCAGGCCGGGGATCCCGTCGGCGTCGTCCCCGACCAGCGCCAGGAGATCGGGGATGCTCTCCGGTCCGACGCCGCGTCGGGCCCGCAGGGCCTCCTCGTCGATCTCGCGGCCCCGCATGCGGTCGACCTGCACCACCCGGTTACCGGAGAGGCACTGGCCGAGATCCTTGTCGGGGGTGAGGATGCGCACCTGCTCGACCTGGTCGCGGAAGCGCGCGGCGGCCGTGGCGAGCGCGTCGTCCGCCTCGAACTCGCGCATGGACCAGACCGTCACCCCCAGTGAACGGACGGCGTCCTCGGCGGCGTCGAACTGCGCGAGGAGCCCGGGCGGCACGCCCTCCTCGGTCTTGTAGCCGGCGAAGAGGTCGTTCCGGAAGGAGCGGACGGGGTTGTCGAAGGCGACCGCGACGTGGGTCACCGCCTCGCCCGGGTCGCGCAGGAGGGCGCGCAGGGACTCGGCCAGCCCCAGCGTGGCCTTGACGTCGCGGCCGTCCGGGGAGAACCGGGCGGGGCGCTTCGAGAAGTGGGCCCGGAAGAGCTCGAAGGTGCCGTCGACGAGGTGCAGGCGCATCGGGCCTCCCCTCCTACCCGGCGTAGATGGCCGCCAGTTCCTCGACCCGGGCGCGCAGTTGCGCACGGACGTCGGCAGGGCCGGACACCTCGGCCTGGCCGCCGTAGCCGAGCACCCAGCCGATCAGGAAGTTGCCGGGGGTGAGGCGGGCCGTCACGGTCACCGAGCCGTCGGGGTTGCGGGTGGCCCGCTCGGGCCACTGCTCCATCGCGAGCGCCGCGCCCTCGCCGGAGAATCGCACCGAGACGTCCCGCTCGGTCCCCGACTGGAAGTACAGCTGGCGCGTGCGGAACCGGTCGAGCGGCGGGCCCTTGTGATCCCCGAAGAAGCGGGTGCCGACGATGACCGCCGCGATCCGATCGAGGCGGTAGAGGTGCTCCTCGCCCTTCGCGACGTTCCAGGCGGCCAGGTACCAGTGGCCGTCCTTGTGGAAGACGGCGCGCGGCTCGAGCGTCCGGTTCGCGACGGCTCCCGACGCCTCGGCCCGGTAGTCGACCGAGACCTCGAGGCGCCGTTCGATGGCCTCGGCGAGCGAGTCGGCCCACTCGCCGGGAGGGTCCACCGGGTAGTCCATGGAGCGCGCCAGGGTCTCCGCGGTCTTGCGAAAGGTCTCCGGCACGGCCCGCTGGAGCTTCCTCGCCGCGCTCGCCACCGCCTTGCCGGCGGTCTTCCCGAAGGGACGGAGCGCCGCGATCAGCGCGGCGCCCTCGCGCAACGAGAGGGGCGGGGGCGACGTGAGGTGCATGGCGCGGTCGACGAATACGCGCCCGTCCTCGATCGAGACGAGGAGCGCCGCGTCGGGCAGCGACGGCCCGAACTCCATCTGGCCGAGGGCGGCGACGATCTCCTCGACCTCCTTGGGTCCGCGGGCGCCGGTGACGCGGACGGCCTTCTCGAGGGGAAGCCCCTTGGGGCCGGCACGCCATGCCTCGGGCACGAGGATGAGCATCTTGCGGACCTGGCCGACCGGGTTGCTCACCGGGCAACCTCCATCCCCAGGCGGTCGGCGAGCGACGCCAGGACCTCTCGCGCCATCTGCCGTCCCTCGGCCGGCTCGAGGATCTCCGCCTCCGGGCCCCAGGCCAGAGCCTGCCGCACCAGCCCACGCAGGTTGCGCACGACGAGCCGGGCCAGGCGGGAGTTGTCGGGCTCGCGGGTCAGGGAGGCGCGCGGGAGGAGCTTCGGCGCGAGCGCCGCCAGCGAGCCGCGGAACCGCACCAGCGCCTCGCGGGGCTCGTGCTCGAAGTACTCCCAGGTCTCCTGGCGCGACCAGGCCCGGATGTCGAATTCATCGGGGACCACGTAGTCGGGTCCTCGGGCCTGTGCCGGGGCGAGGTCCAGGGCGCGGACCCGGTCGAGGTAGAACATGCGGACGCCGTCGCGCAGGTGGCAATGGCCCACGAAGATCCAGTGGCCGCGACGCCAGGCGTAGCCGTACACGTCCACCAGCCGTTCGGTGATCGATCCGTCGGCCTTCCGGTAGGCGACGCGGAGCCGCTTCCGCCGTTCCACGACGTCGGCCAGCCGCCCGAGCCACTTGCCGGCAGCCGATGGCGGAGTCGCCCCCCAGTCGGCCTCGAGCAGGGCCGCGCGCGGAGGAAGCCCCTTCGCGCCCACGGCGAGCTTGCGCAGCGCCGTCTCCAGGTCCTCGGCGAGGGGATGGTCGTCGGTGCGAAGCGCGGCCTGGCCGGCGGTCCAGATCACCGCCGCCTCCTCCGGAGTGAATTCCAGCTTCGGCAGCGTGCAGGAGTTGATCTCGACGAGATAGGCGCCTTCCCTGCCCTCGTTCTCCTCGAAGATGAGCGGGATGCCGAGACGGTGGAGGTCGTTCTTGTCGCGGGTCCACTTCTTCTCCCGCGCCGCACCTCCCCCGGCGTAGTCGTCGGGGAAGGCCTCGTAGATCTGCTCGCGGGTGACCGGCTCGCCGCGTGCGACCAGCCAGGCCGCCAGCTTGAGGAGCCGCGCTTCCGCCGCCGTGGATGTCCGCCGCGTCGAGGCCAAGAGGACGCGAAGTGTAGCCCAGGGGCCAGGAGACGGCGAGTTCACCCCCGTGGGCTCCCCAGCGACTCGGCCAGCGCGCGCGCCTCCTCCGGGTGACGGATCGTGACTCCCTCGCCGAGCGACGCGACGAGGCAGGCCAGCTGGCCGAGGTCGGTGGCCCGCAGGTGGCAGAGGACGGAGCCGGCGGAGACCCATTCGAGGAGCGCCGACGGAAACAGGGCCGCCGCGAGCCCGGTGAACGCGCCGTGGAGCGCCACCGACGCCAGCACGGGGCGCCCCAGGCCGGGAGCGAGGAAGGCGGAGGTCGAGAAGAATCGTCGGTCGTATCCCGAGGGAGCGAGGTCGGGCCGGGCCGCCGCCCGCAGCACCCGCGCCCGCGCGACGCGGTCGACCCGGAAGAGGCGAAAGGCGCCCCGGCGATGACAGAACGCGGCGGCGTGCCAGGGCCCCCCGCGCCAGGCGAGCCCGAGGACGTCCACGTCCCGGTCGGTCCGGGTGCCGCCCGCGTCGTCGTAGCGAATCCAGGCGCGGCGCCCCTCGGCGAGCGCGCGCGCGAGGGGGAGGAGCACTTCCCGTTCTCTGCCTTCCGAGGTCACGTTGCACCGGGGCCTTCGCCCCACCCGGCCATCGTGCCCGGGGCACGGACACCAGGACCCGGCGCGTCAGCCGATCAGGTCGAGATCGACCGAGCCGAGCTGCTCGAGCAGGTCCGTGCCCACGATGGCCTGGACGCCGAGGAGCCGCATGGCCATCCAGACCGAGACCGGGGGCTCGGCGAACGCCACCGCGACCGCGCGTTCCCGGAAGCGGCCGTGAACGATGCGGAGCGGTACCTGGAAGTCGCCGCCTCCGTGGAAGAAATCCCGTGCCCAGCCCGACACCCGGATCCCGTCGGTGTGCTGGGTGGAGAGGTAGGAGACGGGCGCGCCCGTGTCCACGAGGGCCAGCGCGCTACGCCCGCCAGCGAGCACCAGTTCCTCGATCAGGAAGCGGGTCCGGCCGGACGAGCTGGACGTGCCCTCCCGCGCGGAGGCCGGCGCGATGCGCACCATCCGGGAGGGGAAATCGAGGCGCAGCTGGTGTCCCCAGAGGAGGTCGGTGCCGAGCAGGACGTCGACGCCGAAGTCCGGGGCAACGCCCGGCAGCTTCCGGATGTGCTCCGCCGCGGTCTCGACGGTGAAGCCGAGCACCCCGGTGGCGATGGGATGGGCGCCGTCCAGCAGGCGGAGCTGCTCCACGCGTCCGAAGGTGACCGGGGAGCCGGTGTCGACGAGGACGCGCCGCCCGTCGAGCGACGCCACCACGTGGCCGGCGACGAATTCGAACGGTGCGAGGACGGAGGAAGCCACTCTATGGAGAGAGACGACTGGCGCGGCGAAAGTGACACCCCGTTGGGGGCCGAACGCGCCGAAACTCAGGGAACGGCGGCGAAGGTGTCGCAGGCGTCGAGCCGGCCGCTCTCGAGGCCTCGCCGGAACCAGTGGCTCCGCTGGGCGGAGGTCCCGTGGGTGAAGCTCTCCGGTGAGACGCGGCCGGTCGATCCTCGCTGGAGCCGGTCGTCCCCCACGGCCGCCGCCGCCCGGAGCCCGGCCTCCAGATCGCCCGGGTCGAGGAGCTGCCGCTCCTGGGCCGATCGCGCCCAGACACCGGCCATGCAGTCGGCCTGGAGCTCCATCTTCACCGAAAGCGAATTGCGGCTCGACGGGTCCCGGCGCTGCGCGGCCCGGACCTTCGGTTCGATGCCGAGCACGTTCTGGACGTGGTGCCCCACCTCATGCGCGATGACGTAGGCCTGGGCGAACTCCCCGGGCGCGCCGAACCGGGTGGCCAGCTCCCGGTAGAAGCCGAGGTCGATGTAGACCTTCTCGTCCGACAGGGCAATAGAAGGGCCCCATCTCCGCGCCGGCCTGGCCGCAGCCGGAACGGGTCTGGTCCCAGAAGAGCACCAGCTTCGCCTCGGGGTAGCCCCCCTGCCTCCGCGCCAGGGCCGTCGACCAGGTGCGCTGCGCGTCGTTGAAGGACGCGACCGCGGTACGCTCCAGCTGCTTCTCCGCGGCCTGCCGCCGATCCACCTGTGCCGGGGAAGCCGCGGGACCGGGCGTCGTCGCCGGGGCCCCGGCCGGCGACGCATCCAGGTCGGCGAAGAGGTCGCGCCCGAAGATCAGGGAGAGCGCGAGGACGACCACCGTGCCGCCGAGGCCGAGCCGGACGCCGCGCCCTCCCGTCGGGATGCCGCCGGGACCGGACCCGCGCCGGTCCTCCACGTTGCTTCGATCGCCGTCGTCCTCGAGTCGCACGGGCGCTCCCCGCACCAGGGTACCTGACCTGGCGCGCCGCCGAGTCCCCCTTAAACCTCACCATGCTCCCGATGCACCTGGTCGTCCTCCCTGGCTGCGAACCCGCCCGCTTCGCCCGTCTGGGGGCCGGCCTGCTTTCCCGCGGCCATGAGGTACCCGTGGTGGCGGTGGCCGGCTTCGCGGCACCGGCCGTCCTCCTCGGGCGCCACCAGCGTGCGACCTCGTCCTTGAACCTGGCCGCGGCCGAGGCGGGCCGACTCCCCGTGCTCCGTCGGACCGGCGGCGGGCGTGCCCTGCTCGTGGGCCCGGGAGCGGT
Source organism: uncultured delta proteobacterium (assembly GCA_963818535.1). Lineage (GTDB taxonomy): Bacteria > Myxococcota > Myxococcia > Myxococcales > Anaeromyxobacteraceae > CAIOAK01. The sequence continues at coordinate 1,014,749 of CAWFSM010000001.1, forward strand.
GGGCCTCCTCGTCTACACGCCCCCAGGCCAGCCGCTGGCATCCGCGCCATTCGCTCCCGACCGGACCACCAACCGCTACGTCCGTGGCCTGCTCGGCGCGCTGCGCCGGCTCGGGGCCGGCCACGCGGCCTGGTTCGGCCGGGACTTCGTCTCGAACGACGGCAGGCGGGTGGCCACCGTCGCGCAGGAGGGGACCGCCGGAGGAGCCCTCCTGCTCGAGGCGCTCGTGGCGGTGGAGAGGGATCTCGCGCTCCCCGGCGACCTCGCCGTGGCCAGGACGCATTCCGACCCGCGCGCCGAGGGGCCTCCGCCGGTCTCGCTCGTGGCGCTGTCCGGCCGTGCCGCCGCCCTCGACGAGGTCGCCGCGACGCTGGCCGAATGCTTCGGGCTCCTGGGCAGCCGGGAGCCGCTCCTGCTGGAGGCCGACCTGCCCGAGGCGGAGCTGGCCCCGACGCTGGAGGACGAGGGCGGACTTTCGGAGAGCGGTCCCCAGGAGATTCCCATCGGGTTCCTCGAGGCGCTCACCGGCATCGCCGCCGGACGCCTCGTCGGTCCGCGCATCCGCGGCGACTTCATCGCGCCGGCGGAGACCATCCACGCGCTGGAGGCGTCGCTGCACGGCGCTCCGCTCGAGCAGGCCGCCATCGGCCAGCGGGTCGACGAGGCCTTCCACGGCCCCGGCGCCTTCCTGCAGGGCGTCGCGAAGCTCGGGGACGTCGCACGTGCGGTGAGCCTGGCGGGACGGACCGCCGCGGCACGCACCGGGGTCGCCTGATCGACGCTACTTCACGACCCGGTCGAGCCGATCGGCCTCGGTGACGCCGGCGGTCCAGGCGTCCGCCTGGACCTTGTGCCAGATGGGCAGCTCCACCCCGTCGACCGCGGCGTACCAGCGGCCGTCCTTCATCCAGACCCGGACCTCGTGGGCGCCGACCCGGAACGTCGCCGCGGGGAGCTGTGTCACGGCGTGCTGACCTCGACCATCACGCGCTTCCCGAGGTCGTCGACCTGCGCGAGCAGGGCGCGGATCTCGGCGCAGTGGGGGGTGCGGATGCGCGCGGCGCGGATGAGAGCGCCCCGGACGTCGGCGAGGCTGGCGTCGAGCGCCATGAGGTGGGTGAGACGCATGTCGATGACCGGCTCGTCGCGCATCGGCGGAGCATACGCCTTCTGCTATTAAAGGGATCCCCCGGAGGACACGTGCCCTTGGATCCCGACTTGATGGAGCAGTTGCGCCGCGTTCTCGCCGCCGTCGAGCAGATCCTGCCGCGGCCCGCCCCGAGCACCGATTGGGCCATTCACCACGCCGCGGGCTGGCGGAGGCGGTCCCTGGCGGGCTGGCTCGAGCCCCTCCGCTCCCAGGGTGGACCGGGGCTGGACGACCTGCTCGGCATCGACGAGCAGAAGTCGGTGGTGGAGCAGAACGTGCGGCAGTTCCTGGAAGGCCTGCCCGCCAACAACGTGCTGCTCTGGGGAGTGCGCGGCACCGGCAAGTCGTCGCTGGTCCGTGCGCTGCTCGCCGCCTACGCTCCCAGCGGCCTGCGCCTCGTGCAGGTGGACAAGGCCGACCTGGTCATGCTGCCGGACATCGTCGACGGCCTGCGCGACCAGCCCTACCGCTTCCTCCTCTTCGCCGACGACGTCTCCTTCGAGCCCGGGGAGTCGAGCTACAAGGCGTTGAAGAGCGCCCTGGACGGCTCGGTCTACGCGATTCCCGAGAACGTCCTCATCCACGTGACCTCGAACCGCCGCCACCTCCTGCCCGAGTTCGAGACCGACAACCGCGGTGCACTGCTCGTGAACGACGAGATCCACCACGGCGAGGCGGTGGAGGAGAAGATCTCGCTCTCCGGCCGTTTCGGGCTCTGGGTGGGATTCCACTCCTTCAGCACCGAGCAGTACCTGGCGGTGGTCCGGCAGTGGATCGACCGGATGTGCGCCGCGCGGGGGACGGAGCTGCCCTGGAACGAGCGGTCCCGCGAGGCCGCCATCGCCTGGACCCACAGGAAGGGAGACGCGAGCGGCCGGATCGCCTGGCAGTTCGCCGCCCACTGGGTGGGGAGCGAGCTGCTCGCGCGGGCTCACTCCATCTCGAACGCCAGGTAGTTCAGCCGACCCTGCCGCTCGATCTGCAGCACCACCGGCGCCCCCGCCTTCACGGCGAGGACGGACTGGCGGAGCCCTTCCACCGACTCCACCGGGCTCCCGTTCATGGCGTGGATGACGTCGCCGGGCTGGAGCGCGATCCCGCTCGCGCCCCCCTCGACCGTCCGCGCCGCCACCACCACCCCGTAGCCGATGCGCAGCGGGGGGATGATCCCCCGCAGCTTGTCGCTCACGTCCACCCCCAGGATCCCGAGGCGCGGGACGAGCCCCTTGTCCGGGTTGGCGAGGTCGGCGAGCTGGTCGGTGGGTTGCTTGGCCTCCGGGGCGTTGATGGTCAGCGAGAGGCGCTGGTCCCCCCGGAGGACTCCCAGGTCGACCGGCTCGCCCACCTGGTGGAGGAAGAGCGCGCTGGTCAGCGCGGGAAGGCTGTCGATCGGGATCCGGTCGAAGGTGTCGATCAGGTCGCCAGGGCGAACGCCGGCCGCCGCCGCCGCGGAGCCGGGGGCGACGTCGGCCACCACCACGCCCCAGTCCCGCGAGAGCCCGAGGCCGGCCGCCAGCGTGGGCGTCACCATCTGGGCGGTGATCCCGGCCTCGATCCGCCGCACGTATCCGTACTTGCGGAGGCTGTCGTAGGCGAAGCGCACCATCGGCGCCGGGATGGCGAAGCCCAGCCCCTGGCTGCCCCCCGACTGGCTGACGATGAAGGTGTTGATCCCCACCAGGACGCCGTCCGCGTTCACCAGCGGTCCGCCGCTGTTTCCGGGATTGATGGGCGCATCGGTCTGGATGAGGAGCATGGGCGTGGGCAGCGGCGTCACCACGTCGATCTGGCGAGCCGAGGAGGAGACGACTCCCATGGTGACGGTGTTCGCGAGCCCCTGTGGGCTGCCGACCGCGAAGACCAGCTCGCCCTGGCGGACCTTGGCGGACGGGTCGAGCGGAAGGGTGGGGAGGCCCGTCGCCTCGATGCGGAGCAACGCCAGGTCGATGCTGGCCTGCGTGCCGACGACGCGCGCCTCGTGGATCCGCTGGCGGCTCCCCTTCGCGGCGGACTTGTCGCCGTCGGCGGGCGCGGGCAGGACCACCTGGATGCGCTGGGCGCCGTGGATGACGTGCTCGTTCGTCAGCACGTAGCCCGACGGGTCGACGATGACGCCCGAGCCGATGGAGCGCTGGCGCGAGACCAGCGCGCCCTCGGCGCCGCCGGCGTCTCCGGCCGGCCCGTACCCGGTGACCCGGATCTGCACCACCGCGGGCGACACCTTGGCGACCAGCCCGGAGATGGCCGTGTTGAGCTCGTGGAGGGCCGCCGGCGAGGTGGAGGCCTTTCCGGTCTGGGCTCGGGAAGGTCCGGCCAGGGCCAGGACGGCGAGCGCCACGGTGGCGCGCAGGACGGGAAAGGATCGGTCGAACGAGGGCATCGGAATTCCTCCGCCTCATGCCTAACATGGGGAGCCGCCATGTCCTCCAGCCGCAAGCTCCTCGGGTTCGAGTTCACGAGCCTCTGCCTGATCGCCTTCCTGGCGATCGCGAACGGGACGGCCTACTACGACCTCTTCGGCCACCTGGCGTCCCTGGGCATTCCCGCCGGGGTGCGCGGCCTCGTGGTCGGGGCCTACCCGCTCGTCGCCATGGCGCTCTACCTGGTGGCGAGCCCGTTCCTCACGGTGCAGCGTGCGCCCCGCGCCATGCTGACCGGCATCGCCATCCTGGTCGCCGGCGGCGTCTCCTTCCTGTTCGTCCAGTCGTTCTGGGGGCTCCTGCTGCTCCGCGGGGCCTGCGGCGCGGGCGGGTTCCTCCTCGGCGCAGGGGCCATGGCGCTGCTCGTCACGGTGATCCCTCCCGAACGGAGCGGCGAGGCCTTCGGCATCTACTCGGTGGCCATCCTGGCCGCCTACGGCATCGTTCCCGCGGCGATGGACGGCGCGGTGCCACGGTTCATGGGCGTCACCACCGCCTACGCGCTGGCCGGGCTCGCGCTCCTGCCGGCGGTGGGACTGGTCCTGGCCATCCGCCGCCGCGTCCACCTCGTCGCGGCCGGTCCAGGCGGCGAGCGCCAGCGGCCCTCATGGGCGGATCTCCGTGCCAGCCTGGCGAGCCCACGCCTCGGACTCGTGCTCGCGCTCGGCGTCGCCTACTTCGCGAACTGGAGCAGCCTCTACTACCTGTTCAAGGGCTTCGCGACCGCGCGCGGCCTGGGCAACGTCGGCGTGTTCTTCTCGGTGCTGACGGCGGTGATGATCGGGATCCGGCTCCTCGGAGGCCGCCTCTTCGACCGCTTCGACAAGGCGCGGCTGGCCGCGTTCTCCTTCGGGATGATCGCGTTCGGCCACCTGGCGCTCGCGACCCTGCCCATCGGCCTGGCGCCGCTCGTCGGCGCCTTCTTCGGCCTCGGCCTCGGGGCCGGCTACCCGGCGCTGAACGGCCTGGTGTTCGAGCTCTCCGCGCCGCGCTTCCGGCCGCAGAACGCCAACCTCATGATGTTCGCGGTGCAGCTGGGGTCCTTCCTCGGGCCTGCCGTGGGCGGCGCGCTGGTGGCGCGCGCGGGCTACCCCGGGTACTTCGCCGGGAGCGTGGTGCTCGCGCTGGCCTCGGCAGGCGCGGGAGGGGTCCTTTACAAAAAGTGAAAAGGGGCCCAGGGTGCCGTCTCACGCCCGCGAATCCCTGCGCGCAGAAAGAGCACATGACGACGAATTCCACCGGCTGGAAGAACTGGTCGAGCTCCACCCGCCTCTTCATCGGGATCGGTGGCGCCGTCGCCGTCGCCGTGCTGGTGTTCCTCTACACCGCGTAGCGGCTAGGGAGCGGGCCGGACCACCTCGAGCACGCGAACCTGCTCGAAGAGGCTCCGGCTCACCCGCTCCACGCGGAGCGTGACCGGCCCGTTCTGGATCACCCGGAAGCGCGCTTCCAGTTGCGGCGTGACGCCGACGATCTCCCATACCTTCCCGGCGTCATCGGTGACCGCCCAGTAGGACGTCTCGCCCGGCCCCTTGCGGGAGAGACGGCCGGAGAGCTCGACCGCCTGCCGGGACTGGACCTCGTCGGTGGGCGTCGCGGAGGGTGCCGGTGCCGGCTGGGCGCAGCCCAGGAGGGCGGCCACGAGCGCGATCGTCGCGGATCGGTTCATCGGTCCCCCTACTGGATCACCAGCATGATCGACGTTCCCGCCGGGACGACGACGCCGGTGCGCGTGTAGACGGTGCGGCCGGCGGCGACGGTGTCGAGCTGGTAGGTGTGGCTCCCCGCCGGGAAGTCCAGGCCGAGCGACGTGGGGTTGGCCTTGCGATTGGCCGCGTAGGCGGTGACGTCGATCGCCGACAGCGTGTAGGCCCCGGTGACCTTCTGGGGATAGCCGAAGTCGGCCGGCGTCCCGGTCACGGGAAGGAGGCCGAAGATGGAGGCCCCCACGCGCGCGAAGTCGTCGGCGAAGCCCGTTCCGCCGGCGGCCCGGATGAGGCCGTCGAGGCAGTCGACGCCCGAACCCACGCAGTCGATGGTGCCGGTCAGGATCGACGTCCCGTAGCGGCGATCCACGAAGGCGCCGAGCGAGCCGGCGAGCGAGTAGGGGTTCTGCGTCGGGTAGTCCCAGCCGATGAGGGAGATGGCCCCGCCCGAGGCGACGTACGGCCGGATGCGCTGGCCGGGAATGATGGTGACGTGATCGGGCGTCGCGGCGGGGACCACGATGTCCTCGGTCATCGTGGCGGTGGTCTCCTCGAGCCAGGTGTCGTTGAGAGGTCCCCTGGACGACGCTCCGCTGGTAGAAGTTCACCATGTGGGTCAGCTCGTGCAGGAGCGCCGACCCGATGTAGCCGCGGCTCGTGGCCGAGACGTGCACCTGCGTCGCGTCGATGAAGAAGGCGAGCGCCTCGTTCGACGCGGCATACTGCGCTCCGTAGGACTTGAGGAAGTTGTTCCTCCCCCAGAAGTACCCGGCCCAGGTCTTCGTCGAGAGGGCACCCGGCACCTCCAGGAACACGACGTTCACGTCCTGGAGCGCGGGGCCGTCCGGGATGAGCACCGTGGCCAGGGAGGGGTCGATGGCTCCCCAGACGTCGCCCAGCAAGGTCTTCACGCGGCCGAAGCCGCCATCCGCCGCGCCTCCCGGCAGGCCGCAGAAGGTGGTCTTGAAGTAGGCGAGGTCCTCGGCGGTGAGGCTGCCGGACGTGGTCGAGTTCGGGTCGACCCAGAGCACGGCGTTGCGGCCGCCGGGCAGCGCGCACACCTCCCGTGCGATCGTGTCGTAGGAGACGGTCGGCGAGGCGGTGAGCTCGTTCCAGGTCCGGTGATCGCCCACGGCCGGCGTGACCAGGACCGGGGCGGCGACGAGATCGCGAGCCGAGGCGCTCGCCGTCGTTCCGGCGTCCCGGAGCGACATTCCCAGCCTTCGGTTGTCCTCGACGAGTGCCTGGTGCCAGGCTTCCCGGGCCAGGGCGGCAGGATCGACGTCGAAGCGCTCCTCCACGCGGAGCGCCGTCGCCGGCGGGAACGCGAGCGTCCCGGGCGATGGCAGGGTCGTCGTCGCGACGGCGGTTCCATTGGAGAACACCAGGGCGGCCTGCTTGCCGGCCGAGACCCCGCCGATGTTCACGTCGATGGTCTGGGGCACCCCGGTGGTGTTCCGGTAGCGCCAGATCCCGATGCCGGTGCCGGAGTACTGGGAAGCGCTCGTCGCTCCGCACGGGGCGCCCGAGCAGGCCACCTCGAGCACGGTGGGCGGCGCGGTGACCGTCACCGTGGTGGAGCGGGTGGCGCTGCCCCCCGGGCCGGTGGCGGTGAGCGTGTAGGTGGTCGTCGCACCCGGGGTCACGACGACGCTGGTCCCGGTGACCGTGCCCACGCCGTGGTCGATGGTGAGGGACGACGCGCTGGAGACGCTCCACGACAGGGTGGTGGTCGCGCCCAGGACGACGCTCGCCGGAGTGGCCACGAGGGACGAGACGACCGGGGCCGGATCGCTCGTGCTTCCTCCCCCACAGGCCGTGGCGATCAGGGAGGAAAGGACTGCGACGGCGATGGACCAGCGGCGGGTGCGGTGATCGAGCACGGGAGCAATCCTCTCGGGGTTTCCGGGGGAGCTGTCGATCACTATACGGGGGCGAATGGCGCTCCGCTGCCCCCTTGGGGGGTCCCATGTGCGAAGCGGCGGCCCCGCCGCGCGGAGCCGCCGCCTCCACGACTTCACGGTTGGTCTACCGCATGCCGTGGTGCCCACCCTGGCCGCACGTGAACCGGCCGCGCAGGTCGGCGCAGGCGACGACGCACACCGTCGCGCTGTCCGCTGCCGGCGCCACGCAGGTGCCTGCGACCGCCTCGTGGCGGCGGCCGAGGGTGCAGGTCGCGCCCGCCGACAGGCCGGCGCAGGCCTGCTCGCCGTTCGGGAGGAGGTCCTTCTGCGGAGCGCAGGCGAGAGGGCCGGTGCTCGCCGGTCCCAGGCTGCACACGCCGGAGCCGGTTCCCATGGCTCCCTGGCCGGGCATCGTGCAGGAGTCGCCGGCCGCGAGGGAGGCGCAGGCATCGATCGCACCCTGGGGCGGGATCCGGACGCGCCCGCAGACGAGGGTCGCGCCGTCCCGTGCCGTCACGCAGACGCCGTCGCGGGAATTGCCGAAGGCCTCGGCGACCTGGCAGGTGGCGCCGGCGACCTTGCCGGTGCACGCCTCGACGAGCTCCTGCGGAGGCGCGGGCGGATTCGGGGCGCAGGCGACGGCGGCGCCGTCGATGGTCGTGCGGCAGGTGCCGGCCACGGCCGGGGCGCCGTCGGGCGGCGTGAGCTCGCAGGCGTCGCCGGCGGTCTTGCTGGCGCAGGCCGCGACCTGCGCGTCGGCGGGGGCGCAGAGGAGGGTGCCGGAGGCGGCGGTGCTCGCCTCCAGGGCGGAGGAGAGGGCGGAGGGAGCTTCCACCGAGCCGGGAGTTCCTCCGCCGCAGGCGCTGGTCAGGGCCGCGAGGGCGAGGAAGGAGGCGAGGAGGACAGGGTTGCGCACGTGGGTGGAGTTCATGGCCCATGCAACACCGGCCGGCCGGAATGGATGCGCCGCGGCACCCAAATGGAGCGCGAAGGGCGCGCCGCGCCGGATCCGGTGGTTGACCTGCGCGTCCACGGGGAGCCTGAGAGGCTCTCAGGAACCGGCGCACGGGGGCTCGCGCACGCGTACCCCCGGAAGAGCCGGGAGGCCTTCCGTCTCCTGTAGGATGGGGGCGTGGATCCTCATCTCACGCCCGCGGCGGAGAGCAACCGCCGGCTCGACCTCCTGCGCCGGGGGCTCGCAGGCCAGGACCTGGAGGGGGCGCTCCTCCTCCAGGCCGTCGACATCCTCTGGATCTCCGGCACGCGCCAGAACGCCGCCCTCTGGGTGCCCGTCGAGGGGGAGCCGATCCTGCTCGTGCGCAAGAGCCTCGAGCGCGCCCGGGCCGAGAGCCCGCTCGCCCGGGTCGTCCCGTTCCCGTCCTCGAAGGAGCTGGCTGCCCTCCTCGGACCGGCGCGGCGCCTCGGCCTGACCCTCGACACCGTGCCTGTGGCGGTGCAGCAGTTCTGGTCGAGGGCGCTCCCGGGCGTCGCGTGGACCGACGTCTCGGGCCTCGTGCGGGATTCGCGCAGCGTGAAGTCGCCCTGGGAGCTCGACCGGATGCGGGAGACGGCGCGCCTCCTCGGCGGCGTCTTCCGCGACGTGCCCACCTTCCTGCGTGCGGGGATGCGCGAGGTGGACCTCTCCGCCGAGATCGAGGTGCGCATGCGGCGCGCCGGCAACGAGGGCAGCCCCCGGGTCCGCGGCTTCAACCAGGAGTTCTTCATGGGGCTCGCCATCTCCGGGGGCGCCGCCACGGCGCCGAGCTACTTCGACGGGCCGGTGACCGGCCGGGGGCTCTCGCCCTCGTCGCCGCTGGGCGCGTCGGTAGACGTCATCGCCCGCGACGCGCCGGTGCTCCTCGACTACACGGCCATCCTGGGCGGATACGTCACCGACATGACGCGCATCGCGGTGTGCGGTCGGCTGGCCCCGGAGCTCGTGCGCGCCTTCGGAGTCGCCCGCGACATCCAGGAGGAGCTCGCCGCCGCGCTCGCTCCCGGGGCGGTGCCCAGCGAGCTCTTCGCCACGGCGCGCCGGCGGGCCGACGAGGCCGGGCTGGGGGACCGCTTCATGGGACCGCCGGGGGCGCAGGCCCGGTTCGTCGGCCACGGGATCGGCCTCGAGCTCGACGAGGTCCCCGTGCTCGCGCCTGGATTCGACGCGCCCCTGCGGCTCGGACAGACCCTCGCCATCGAGCCCAAGTTCGTCTTCCCGGGACAGGGCGCGGTGGGCATCGAGAACACCTGGTGCGTGGGGGAGCGCGGCGGGGAGCGGATCACCGAGCTTCCCGACGACCTGATCCAGGCCTAGCCAGCACCCTCTCCACCTGCGCGTCGAGCCGGTAGACGTCCTCCACGAAGTGGTCGGTGCCGTCCGGATCCACCGCGGCGGTCCCGTAGACGAACACGACCTGCACGGGCTCGCGCAGCTTCACCGTCGTGGACCGCTCGCGTGCCGCCGCCTCGGCGATGCGGGCCGCGTCCCAGCCCGGCTCCCCGCCCAGCACCCAGCGGGCGAGTGCGTCGGGATCCTGCAGCCGGATGCAGCCGTGGCTGCGGTCCCGCTGGGGCAGCTCGAAGAGCCGACCGTAGGGGGTCCCGTGCAGCGCGATGCACTGCGCGTCGGGGACGACGAACTTCACCGCGCCCAGGTCGCTCCTCGGGCCGGGGCGCTGCCGGAGGGTGAGCTCCCCCCTGACGACGCGGGAGAGGACGTCCTCGGTGGGGTCGAAGGTCTCCGCGTCCTCCTCCGGCGTGGCCACGATCTCCATCCCGTGCCTGGCGAGCCATGCCGGGTCGGCGCGCGCCTTGGGCAGGATCTCCTCCTTCAGGATCCCCGGCGGGGGAACCCAGTACGGGCGGAACACCACCGTGGAGATGGAGGCCGCGAGCATCGGGGTCGCGTGGCTCCGCGACTCGCCCACGACCGTGCGCATGCCGAGGTCGGTGGTCCCCCTCTCCATGTCGATGGCCCAGAGCTCGGCCCGGGGGATCTCCACCACCACGATCCGGCGCCCGGGATCGGGCAGCCAGCGCCAGCGCTCGAGCGCGAGCTCCACCTGGCGGAGCCGCCGGGACGGCGGGACGCTCATCGCCGCCACGGTCTTCTTCCCGAGGACGCCGTCGTCGACGAGGGCGTGCCGTTCCTGGAAGCGCTTCACCGCCGCCACCAGCCCGGGATCGTAGTGGTCGGGACCGGCGGGAGGCGGGACGTCCGCGGCGAGGTCGCCCAGCGCCAGGAGGCGGGCGCGCACCGCGGGAATCCCGTTCCAGGTCCCGTCCGGCGTCACCTTGGCGACGGGCACCGGCACCTCGGGGAGCGGCGGGGCGGCCGCCAGCGCGCGATGCCGCGCCAGCGCCGTCTTCAGCCGGACGTACCCCAGGTGGCGCGGCTCGACCGCCGCCACCACCGCGGCCGGATTCCCCGCGGCGCGGGTCTCCCGGACGAGGCGGGGGAGGTCGAGCGTGCGTGGGGGCAGGTCGTGACCGCGTCCCGCCTGCGGCGCCGCGACGCGCCCTCCGTGCACGGCCGAGAGGTAGCGCATCCATTCGACGGAGAGTGCAACGTCGAGGAGCCCGCGCTCCCGGTCGGTCGCTCCGCCGGCGGCGGCCGCGTGCGCCGCATCGGCGAGCCTCCCGGAGTCGAAGTCGGCCGGGTCGAGCCCCAGCGCGGCGCCGTCTCCGATGGCCTTCAGGGTGGCCTCGAGCGCCGGGACCGGTCGGCCGTTCTCGAACCAGAGGAGCCCGGAGTCACCTGCAGGGTAGAGGGCGCGGAGCTCCCCCTCCACGTCGCGCAGGTCGGCCCGGAGGAGCCACGGATGGCGGGCCGCGCCGACGACCTCGGCCACGGCGCTGGTCGCATCCCCGGTGCGCGTCACCGCCGGCAGCGCGACGAGCAGGGCCGCGAGCCCCGCCAGGAGGTTTCCTCCGACCGTCGATCGCGCCGCTCGCATCTCGCGGGCTGCCTCTCTCCCCCGACAGGGCTACACGCGTGCAGCCCCATGACCAGTAGGTTAAGTATGCGCTTCATGTCCTGGATAGAGACCCAGAACGGTCAGGACCCGCCTGGCATCTCCCGCCGGAGATTCCTCGCCGGGCTCGGTGCCCTGGCGGGCGCGCTGGCGCTCGCTCCGACGCGCACCATCGCCTCCCCGGAGCTCCGGGGTGAGCGGGTTCTCTCCTTCGTCCACACCCACACCGGCGAGCGCCTCTCCTTGCCCTACTGGGGCGACGGGGCCTACCTGACCGGGAACCTCACCCGGGTCGACTCCTTCCTCCGCGACTTCCGCACCGGCGAGCGTCACCCCATCGACCCGGCGCTGCTCGACCAGCTCCATCTACTCAGGCTGTCCACGGGCTCCACCGCTCCGTTCCAGGTCATCAGCGGATACCGCTCGCCGCAGACCAACGCGGCCCTGCGCGCCAGCGGCGGAGGCCAGGCGAGCCGGAGCCTCCACATGCAGGGGCGCGCCATCGACGTGCGGCTGGCGGACGTCCGGTCCGCGGTGCTGCGGGACGCCGCGCTCGAGCTGGGCCTAGGTGGCGTCGGGTTCTACGGAACGCAGGACTTCGTCCACGTCGACACCGGCCCGGCCCGGCACTGGTAGCCGGCCCCGGCTCCTCACGAACCGCGCCATCTCGGCGTCCGCTCCGAGGACGTGGTCGCCCAGCCACCCCTCCATCCACCGCGCCAGCTCCACCAGCAGCGTCGCCTGCGAGCGGTCCTCCGCGTAGGCCGCCTTGCGCCGGCCGAGCTGGGACGCGAACTCGACGTGGAGGGAGCGATGGGCCTCGAGGAGCGGGTAGCCGAGGCCAAGCATCAGGCGTTCCTCGGTGGCGAAGTGCTCCGCGGCGTAGCGCTCCAGGTAGGCGAGCGCGTCGTCGGCCTGGAGCAGGTCACCGGCCAGCGCTGCTCGCTCGAGCGCCGCGATCTGGACCAGCAGCTCGCGGTGCTGCATGTCCACCTCGCGGATCCCGGTGGCCAGCTCGGGGCGCCACGCCGCGCGGGAGGCCTCCGGCACCGAGGGCCGGCCGCGCTCCGCGACCCCGTCGAGGAGCCCCCGGATCCTGGCCAGCAGATCACCAGGAGCAAAAGGCTTGGAGAGGAACCCGGTGATGGCGTTCAGCTCCCCGGGCCGCCCGTCCTCCTGGGAGTACCCGGAGATGAAGAGGACGGGAAGGGAGGGGTGGCGGCGGCGCAGGGCATCGGCCGTGGAGCGGCCGTCCAGGCCGGGCATGACCAGGTCGGTCACCAGGATGCCCGTCTGCTCGATGGCCTCCGGCCCCAGGTCCAGCGCCTCCCTGCCGCCGCCGGCGGCGATGACCCGGTACCCGGCCTCCCGCAGCGAGCGGGCGAGGAGGTCGCGCAGGCGGGGCTCGTCCTCCACGAGGAGCACGGTCTCGCTGCCGCGCGCCGGGCCGGCCAGCACCGGACGGGGCGCCGAGGCGGGCGCCTCCAGCGAGCGTGGAAGGAGGATCTCGAAGGCCGTCCCGCGCCCGGGCTCGCTTTCCACGTGGATCTCGCCCAGGTTCTGCTTCACGATCCCGTAGACGGTGGCCAGCCCGAGCCCGGTGCCCTTGCCCCTGGCCTTGGTGGTGAAGAAGGGCTCGAAGAGGTGGGCCCTGGCCTCGGGGGAGAGCCCGGTGCCGGTGTCGCGGACGCGCAGCGCCACGTAGGCGCCGTCCGGGACCGACCCGCCGTGAACGGCCAGGTTGGTGGTCTCGAGAGCCAGCGTCCCGCCCGCGGGCATGGCGTCCCGGGCGTTCACCGCCAGGTTCATGATCACCTGCTCCATCTGGCCGCGATCGAAGCGCGCCGGCCAGAGCTCGGGAGCGAGCGCCACCCGGAGCTCGACCACCTCGCCGAGGACCCGCCGGAGGAGCTTCTCGCTCCCGCGGACCACGTCGTTGAGATCGAGCACCTCGGGCTGGATGAACTGGCGCCGCGCGAACGTGAGCAGCTGCCGGGTGAGGTCGCGGGCCCGCTCCGCCGCGCCCCGGATCTCGTCCACGTCCTCCTTGTCGGCGGCGCGGCCGGCCTCGGAGTCGATCCGGAGGGACTCGATGCAGCTCAGGACCACGGTGAGCAGGTTGTTGAAATCGTGGGCCACGCCCCCGGCGAGCTGGCCGATGGCCGACATGCGCGCCGACTGGTCCAGCCCCGCCTGGAGCCGCTTCCGCTCCTCCTCCGCTCGCCGCCATTCGCCGATGTCCCGGGTGATGGTGAGGATGATCTCCTCGCCGTTCAGCCGGACGAGGCGAGCCGACATGAGGCCGAGCGCGGAGGTCCCGTCCTTGCGGCGGAAGCGCGCCTCCAGGTTCTCCACGAAGCCGTCGCGCCGGAGCCCGGCCACCAGCCGTTCGCGGTCGGCGGCGTCCGCCCAGATCCCGATCTCGGCGGAGGTCCGGCCGACCACCTCCTCCGCGGTCCAGCCGGTGAGGCGCGTGAAGCCCTCGTTCACGGAGACGTAGCCACCGTCGGCGAGCCGGTTCAGGTTCACCGAGTCCGGACTGGTCTGGAAGGCGACGCGGAAGCGCTCCTCGCTCTCCCGGATCGCCTGCTCCGCCCGGAGCCGGTCGGTGACGTCCCGGAAGATGGTGTAGGAGACCGGGTCGGGGCCGCTGCCAGGGATGAGTCCCGAGGTGATCTCGGCCACGAAGGTGGTGCCGTCGCCACGCCGGAACGAGAGGAGGCCCGTCGTGGCCCCGGCCTCGGTCCTCTCCGAGAGGCGCGAGGCCAGGTCGTCGTCGGCCACCACGAGGCCGGCCCTGCCTCTGGCCAGGATCTCCTCTTCCGCGAGGCGGAGCGCGCGGCAGGCCGCCGGGTTGGCCCGGAGGATCGCTCCGCCCTTCCGACCGAGCAGGACGCCGTCGACCGAGTGCTGGAACAGGCTCTCGAGCAGGTCGGACGGCGGGACGGGCATTCGGTTCCGAGGAATCGAGGGCTGTGGCGGGTGGAGCCCGAGTGTCCGACGAAACGCCGGGGGCGTCCACGGACTGCTGCAGTCCAGTAGACGGGAGCCCTACATCGCTAGGCCTCCAGGATGTCGAGGCAGTAGTCGTGCGCCTCGAGCGCGGCCCGGTCCATCTTCCCGGCCTGCACCCGGCGAACGACCTCCTCGCGGGACAGGTCGAAGATGGCCTCCAGGATCTGCCCGTGGAGCGCGGGCCTGGCCTGCCCGATGACGAAGAGCACCCGCGCGCTGTGCTGGACGTAGCGGGGGGAGAGCAGCTGGCGGCGGAGCAGCTCCATGATCACCGGGGCCTTGCTGCGATCGAAGCGCCCCGGCGCCCCGCTCCTGTCCTGCTCGGCGAAGAAGGCCGTCGTCCACTCGTCGTGATAGGCGAAGACCTTGTCGAAGAGGGCGCGATCGAGGCGGCTGCCCGCCTTGACCGGCTCGGCCTGCTTGCCGAGCACGACGCCGTCCGCGGTGAGCTCCTGCCGCAGGAGGTGTCCGTCCCTGGTGACCGGGGCCTGGTGGTGGGCCAGCGACCAGAGCCACGAGACGTAGATGCGGTAGGTGGCCAGGTCGTTCATGAAGCGGAGCTTCAGCTCGTAGTCGTCGATGGCCGCGGCGAAGTTGCCGTTCAGGATCTGGAAGCCGTAGTTGGCCGCCATGTAGAGCGAGTGCTGGACGTGCTCGATGGTCACGTCGCCCTTCGGCACCTGGTAGATGGCGTCCCAGAGCTGCGGGGAGAGCAGCTTCTCGGGCGCGTCGATCGACTCGCGGGTGATCACCACGGGGGTGATGCGCCCTGCGGCGTCGAGGACGCCGCGCGACTGGAGCAGCTCCCGCTCGGCCGGGGAGAGGCCGCTCGACGCGGTGGGCACGGCGCGCCCGGCCGTCTCGACGGTCTCGAGCGGCCGGTCGACCAGGGCCTGCAGGTCGGCCAGCTTCGCCTGCAGCGGGCCGTTGCCGGCGGCCACGTACTCGACCTCGGGGCTCGCCACCCAGCTCTGCCGGTAGGCGTCGTAGAGACGTGCCCTTCACCGCGCCGGCGAGGCGATCGTCGGCGAGCGTGGGCCGCGCCCCGGCCGGCAGCGGCGCGTCGGGGACGAAGGTGAGGCCGAGGAGCCGCTCGCGCAGCTTGTCGACCACCATGGCGCGGAGCGCCAGCGGGTTGTAGCGGGCGCGGCCGTACGGATCGCCCTTCTGGTAGATCATCACGGCCGCCATGCCGCCGATGGGCGAGGCGTGGGTGAGCGCGCCGTCCTTCATGCCCGCCATGGTCATGAGCAGCGCGTTGTAGCGCTGGTAGGCGATCATGTTGGGCGTGGCCATGCCCACCGACTGCGGGTCGGGGAAGATGCCCTTGGGGTCGTCCTTCCACATCTCGATGAGGCTGCCCAGGTAGTCCCAGCGCCCCACGTTGGTGCCGAGCAGGCGGCGGCGGAACGTCCAGGCGATGGCGGGCAGGTAGCGGCCGGCCATGCCCTCCTCGTAGAGCATCTTGGTCTTGATGGTGCCGGCGGGGACGCCGATGAGCTCCTCGATGCGGGAGAGGAGCCGCTCGACGATGAGCGCCTCGCGCGGCGTCTGCATCTTGGGGATGTAGAAGTAGGTGCCGCTGCCGGCGCGCCGGAGCGCGTCGAAGTTGTTGAGGGTCCAGAGCACGGTGATGACCACCAGCCCGGGGGCCGGCCTGCCGTCGACCGTGACGTGGTCGTAGCGCAGGTGGATGCTGGGCGGGCGGGCGAGGCGCGTGGGCCACTGGGCCGGCGGCCGGTCGATCTTGTAGCTGCGGGTCTTGCCCTTCTTCACCACCTCGTAGGGCTTCGTGTCCCAGGTCCCCGCGAAGATCTCCTTGGCGTTCTGCATGGCCGCGAACACGCCCACCGGCTCGCTGGCCGGCGCGCCCTCCGGGTGGAAGTGGGGAGGCGAGGCGTCCTCGAAGTCCGGCATGTTCATCGGCGCGGGGCTGTTCAGCGCGTTGAACGCCATGTCGAGCGGGGCCCAGGGGCCGGTCAGCTCGAGACCGGCGATCTTCCCGGGGTGAACGTGGTCGGGGATGGCCACCTCGTCGTTCAGCCGCCAGCGCCACGGGGTCTCGCGGCCGAGGAAGTTGTCGACGAGCCCCTGCACGATCTGCCGGTACGTCCAGGGCTTGCCCGAGATCGGGATCCTCGAAGCTCTCGTCCCAGCCCGGCCAGGCGTACTTCCCGGCCACCGGCGCCGGCGGCCGCGAGGATGGCCCGGCGGGCCGCGAGCGCCTCGGCGATGGCCGGGTCGATCTCCCGGGAGAGCAGGGTGATGGTCTCGTCGACGTCGAGCTCGCGCCCGTTCACGGTCTTCTTCCCGAAGAGCCCGGGGAACTGCTGGAGGATGTCCGCACGGATCATGGGGTCGTGTCTCCGGTTGGGTCGCTAGGCGGCGATGAGCTTCAGGAGCGCCGCCTTGTCGGTGGCGAGCAGCTCCTTCACCCGGTCCTGGTTCACGTCGGCGACGATGATCTCGCCGACCTCCTCGTTCACCACGCCGAAGAGTCCCTGGCGCTTCATGCCGTCGGCCTGGCGCTTGTTGTCCTCGGTCGGGGTCACGTAGTGCACCGAGTAGATCTTGTAGCGGTGCATGAGGAAGAGCTGGAGCAGCGTCATGAGCCGCTTCTTGCGGAGCGCGAGGTCGAAGTTGTTCTGGTCGCGCACCGAGAGGATGTTCCGCCCCTTGCGGTCCTGGATCACCGCGAAGACCACGTTGGCCCGCACCGCGCCGTCCGGTCCGACGAGGCCGAGCTCGAGCAGGTCGGAGCCGGCGCTGCGCGGCTTGAGCGACACCTTGAGCTTCTCGGAGAGGCCGTGCTGCTTGCGCCAGGCGTCGATCCACTCCTCGAGCACCTTGGGCGGGACCTCGGTCTGCACCAGGTGCTGGTGCTGGGTCGAGCCCTGCCCCATGGCCTTGGTGGTGGAGGTGCGGCCGGAGATGGACATCAGGCCGGCGTCGGCGCGGGGGCCGCCCACCAGCGTCTGCGGCGTGCGGTAGCCCGACTCGAGGAGCCGGAACTTCCGCTGCAGCCGGGCCAGCGCCAGCATGCCGTCCTGGCGGAGCGCGGTGGCGAACTCCTCGGAGGCGAGCCCGTCGATCTGGTGACCGCCGTAGGTGATGAAGTTGAAGACGAAGCCCATCTTCCCGAGCTCGATGGGGAAGGCGCGCATCTGCTCGTCGTTCATCCCGGTGGTGTCCCAGTTGAAGGACGGGGACAGGTTGTAGGCCATCATCTTGTCCGGGTAGACGGCGTGGATGGCGTCGGCGAACCGCTTCGCGTCGTGCAGGTCGGCGGTCTTGGTCTCCATCCAGAGGATGTCGGCGAAGGGGGCGGCCGCCAGCGACTTGGCGATGGCGTAGTCGATCCCGCCGCGCACCTGGTAGTAGCCGTCCGGCGTCTTGGCGTGCTCGCAGTCCCAGGTGATGTCGACGCCGATCTGCCGGGCCTTGGCGCGCGCCTTGTAGAACGGCATGCTCCCGGCGTAGGCGAGCCACTGGTCCTTCGTCATGGGCGGCGGATCGCCCTCGTGGTGCCGGAAGGCGATGACGTTGCCCACCGCCTCGGCGTAGGTGCAGATGCCCGCCTCGGCCTGCCAGGCGTCCACGAACTTGTCGAAGACCTTGTCGAGCGCGGCGTCGACCGTGATCTTCCCGGCCTTGCACTCGGCGGCGGCCAGGTCCACCGCCTTCGAGAAGCCGTTCTTCTCGAGCCAGGCGTCGGCGGCGGAGTACTCCTCGTCGCAGAGCGCGTAGAGGAGGTGGCCCGACAGCTCCTCCACGCCGGCCTCGTGGAACTGGCGGAGCATGGCCAGGAAGGCCGCCTTGAAGGTGGGGATGGAGACGTTGACCGCGCCCAGGATGAAGGGCTGGTCCCGGTCGTCGCTGCGCCCGTCGAGCAGCGTGGCCGACTCGGCGTCGGTGCGGGCCACGATGATGCCCGCCACGCCCATGATGTCGAGCTGGAAGCGGGCCGCGGAGAGCCGCTTCACCTGCTCGTCCTCGGAGACGAGGACCTTGCCGCCCTGGTGGCCGCACTTCTTCACGCCGGGCTTCTGGTCCTCGATGTGGTAGCCGGGGACGCCCACCTCGACGAACCGGCGGACGAGGTTGCGCACGTGGGCGTCGCCGCCGTGGCCGGTGTCGGCGTCGGCGATGATGAAGGGGCGGAAGTCCACCTCCGGGGTGGACTTGCGCTGCTCCTCGGTCATGCGGGCGCGGGCGAAGGCCTGGTTGCGGTCGGCGGTGAGGAGCGCGCGCACGATGGGGGCGGCCTCGTCGGGAACCTGGCTGAGCGGGTAGCTCGCCAGGTCGGGGCCGGGGTCCTCGTGGGAGGAACCCTTGGCGGAGGTGGCCCAGCCGCCCAGGTAGATGCCCTCGATCCCCATCCGCTTCATGGCCACGGCCTGGCCGGGGGAGTAGGGGCCGAAGGTGGTGATGCTCTTCCTCTCGGTGAAGAGCTGGCGGAGCCGGGCGTGGAAGGCGTCGGCGGCCTCGCGTGCCACCGCGTAGTCGGGGCGGATGGTGCCGCGCTGCTCCGCGACCTCGCGCGCCGTGTGCACGCGCTTGATGCCGGCGAATCGGGGGCTCGCGAACCACTCGCGCAGCTGGGCGATTTCCTTCTCGAAGTCCATGCAAGTCTCCTGGGTGGGGTAAATGTTGTAAGAGGCGGCCGGCCCGTTGTCCTGCCCCCGTAGGGATCTTCCAGCCCAGCGTTTGAAAAGGTCCGGGGGCCGATCCGGTCACCGCGGGTCGATTCGCGTAAATCCTGTAAATCGAGCCGGAGCGCTTTCCCGCAGGGTCTCCAGCTCGGCCTCCAGCGCCGCGATCCGCCGATCGCGCTCGGCGAGCGCCTCCTTCACGTCCTCGGCCTCCAGTCGCTGCGGGATGTGCTGGGGGCAGTTCGCGTCCCAGGCGACGACGTGGATGACCAGGGCGCGCTCCGCCCGGGCCCCGTACCCCTCGGGCGTGAGGCGCGCCAGGAGGGCGGGGTCGTCCTCCACGACCCTCGCCTCGCCCCAGATCTTCACCCGTCGCCGTTCGGCGTAGTCGATGAGGAAGAGGTGGATCCGGGGGTTCTCGGCGAGATTGCCGATGCTGACGTACTGCCGGTTCCCGGAGAAGTCGGCGAAGGCCAGCGTCCTCCCGTCGAGCACGCGGAGGAATCCGGGGGGGCCGCCCCTGTGCTGGACGTATGGCTGGCCCGACGCGCTCGCGGTGCCGAGGAAGAGGCTGCGCTGCTCGGCGATGAAGGCCGCGAGGTCCCCGGAGATCTCGGTCGCGAAGCCTCCTTCCCGCTCCATCCGCGCGTAGGAGGCGCGCGAGCCGAGCCGGGCCTGGACGGCCTTGACCCGGTCGGTGAAGGCCACGTCGCTCGACGGACGGGGGGAGGCTGGAACGGGGTGTCGCATGCGAGCGAAGCTAGTCCCCGGGCCGCCTGAAACAATGAGCCGATTTGACACTTCACTGTTGCAGACATTGAAATGAACCATGGACCGGATCGAGGCCATGGCCGCCTTCGTCGCCGTCGCCGACCTGCACGGGTTCGCCCCGGCCGCACGCCGGCTCGGGCTATCCCGGCCCGCCGTGACCCGCCTCGTGGCCGCCCTCGAGGCCCGGCTGGAGACGCGGCTCCTGCAGCGAACCACCCGCTCCGTCACCCTCACCGATGCGGGCGCTCGCTACCTGGACCGGGCGCGCCGCATCCTCTCGGACGTCGCGGAGGCCGAGGGGCTGGCCCAGGCGGATTGGAGGGAGCCGGCCGGCCACTTCGTGGTCGCGGCCCCCCAGGTCTTCGGCAGGCTCCACGTCGGGCCCGTCCTGTCGGCGTTCCTGGCGCGGTACCCGGCCGTGATGGGGGATCTCGTGCTCGCGGACAGGGTCGTCAACCTGGTCGAGGAGGGGGTGGACGTGTCGGTCCGGATCGGCCAGCTGTCCGATTCGAGCCTGGTGGTGCGTCGCGTGGGGCGCACGCGCAGCGTGGTGGTGGGAGCGCCCGGCTATCTGCGCCGCCGCGGGATCCCTCGGCGCGCGGAGGACCTGGCCCGCCACGACCTGATCCTGTTCACGGGAGTGAGCGCGGCACCCGAGTGGCGCCTGGCCCGGGAAGGCAAGGAGGTGCGCGTCCCGCTGGCCCCTCGCTTCACCACCAACAGCGTCGACGCCGCGATCGGCCACGCCGAGCGCGGGGGCGGCCTGGTCATGGTGCTCTCGTACCAGGTGGTCGAGGCGGTGAAGGCGGGGCGGCTGCAGGTCGTGCTCGCCGGGCTCCAGCCGCCACCCGTGCCCATCCAGCTCGTCTACCCCACCCACCGCCTGCTCTCCGCCAAGGTGCGGGCCTTCGCGGAGCAGGTGGTGACCACTTGCGACTGGGAGTTCGCGGGCTCCCCGTCCCGCGAGGGACGCGGCGAGCCCGGATCTCAGGAGTGATCGATGGATCCGGCCTTGCCGGTGGAGGCCGAGTTCCAGGCCGGCTTCCCCTTCGCCGACCGGAAGACCACGGTCTCGTTGCCGCGCGTCACGACCTGGGCGATGAGGCCGTACTTGTTCGAGTAGGTGAACTTCGAGCCCTTGACCGTCACCTCGTCGCCGGCGGCGAACCGGATCTTCTGGCCGTCCACGAAGGTGTCCGGCCCGAGCTGGACCGAGACCTGCTCGTCCCCCACCTTGATCACGAGGCGGACCGCCTTCTTCCCCTTGCCGTTGTCCACGCGCTGCTCGCCCAGGACCTTGCCGGTGACCGTGACCACGGTGGCGGGGTCGAACCGGGCCTTGGCGGGCTTCCCGGCGGCTGCCGTGGAGTCGGCGAGAGCGGGAGCAGGAGCGAGCGCGATCAGCAGGGTGAGAAGGGAGAGGGTTCGCATCGGGAGTCCTCCGGACTTTGGCTAGGGTCGGAAGTCGACCGATCTAGGCCGAAACGACTCCGCGCGCAACCCATCGGGGGGCTTTCAGCCCCGCTTGAAGTCGTCCGACCGGAGGCCGTGCTTCTTGAGGAGCCGGTGCAGGCTCTCCCGCTCCACGCCCGCGCGGGCCGCGGCGCGGGTCACGTTGCCCTGGAACTCGGTGAGGAGCGCCACCAGGTACTCGCGCGACACCCGGTCCTGGGCCTGCTCCACCGCCTCCCGGTAGGGCATGGTCGCGAGCACCGGCCCCGGCGGCAGGCCGGGCACGGGCGAGATCAGCTCGGGAGGCAGGTCGCGGGGGAGGAGGAGCGGGCCCGAGGCGATGGCCACCGCCCGCTCGACGGCGTTCTCCAGCTCCCGCACGTTGCCGGGCCAGGGCCAGGAGGTGAGCAGGCGCAGGGCCTCCGGGTCGAAGCCGGAGATCTCGCGCCGCATGGCGCGGGCGTGCTTCTCCAGGAAGTGGGCGGCGAGCAGCGGAACGTCCTCGGCCCGCTCGCGCAGCGGTGGGAGCCGGACCGGGAAGACGTTCAGCCGGTAGAAGAGGTCCTCGCGGAAGCGGCCGCCGGCGACCTCGGCGCGAAGGTCGCGGTGGGTGGCGGCGACCACCCGGACGTCCACCCTGGAGGGCGCGTTGTCGCCGACGCGGCGGATCTCCTTCTCCTGCAGGACGCGGTTCAGCTTCACCTGGGTGGCGAGCGGCAGCTCCCCGATCTCGTCGAGGAAGATGGTCCCGCCCTCGGCCTCCTCGAAGAGGCCGCGCTTCGCGGTGGCCGCGCCGGTGAAGGCGCCCCTGGCGTGGCCGAAGAGCTCGCTCTCCACCAGGTCGGGAGGCAGCGCGCCGCAGTTCACCGGGACGAAGCGCCGCTCCTTCCGGGAGGAGTGGTAGTGGATGGCGCGGGCGGCCAGCTCCTTGCCGGTGCCGGTCTCCCCGCCCAGCAGGACCGTGATGTCGAGTCCGGCGGCCTGCTCGAGCAGCCGGTAGACCTCCCGCATCCGGTCGCTCTTCCCGACCAGGTTGTGGAAGGAGTGGATGCCCTCCAGCTCCCGGCGCAGGCTGGCGGCCTCGTCGCGCAGGCGGCGGCGCTCGGCGGCGCGGGCCACGGTGAGGGCGGCGGCGTCCGGGTCGAAGGGCTTCTCGAGGTAGTCGTACGCGCCGAGCTTCATGGCCCGCACCGCGTCTCCCACGGTGGCGTAGCCGGTCATCATCACCACCTCGGTGGAGGGCGAGCGGGCCTTCACCGCGGCCAGGACCTCGAACCCGCCCGCGCCCGGCATGCGGATGTCGGTCACGACCACGTCGAAGTCGCCGGTGGCGACGAGGGAGAGGGCGCGGGCTCCGTCCGAGGCGGTGGTGACGTCGCATCCGTCCGCGAGGATCCTGGCGAACAGCTTGAGGATGTTCTCCTTGTCGTCCACCACCAGCACGCGCACCGGGGCCTTCACGTCGCCTCCCCGGCCGGGCCGCGCGGTAGACGGAGCGTGAAGCGGGCCCCTCCGCCCGCGAGCGTCTCCCCGGTCACGTCGCCGCCGTGGGCGCGGGCGATGGCGCGCGACACCGCGAGTCCCAGGCCGGTGCCCCGGTCCTTGGTGGTGTAGAAGGGCTCGAAGAGGCGCGTCGCGGCGGCCTCGTCGATCCCCGGTCCGGTGTCCTCGACCTCGACCCGGACCTGGCCCGGCTCCTCGGTCACGCGCACGGAGACCTGCCCCCCTGGCCCGGCCGCCTCGGAGGCGTTCCGCACCAGGTTGGCGAGCACCTGCCGCAGCTTGGCCGGGATGCCCGGGGCCGAGCCGGTCCCATCGACGCGGAGTGCGGCCACCTCGAGGGCGGTGGCCTCCTGGAGCCTTCCCACCACCTCGTCGCAGACCTCGCGGAGGTCCACCCGCTCGCGACCGGCGGGCAGCGGGCGGGAGAGGTCGAGGAGCCCCTCCACGATGTCGCGGGCGCGGATGGCCTCGTCCTCGATGATCTTCGAGCTCGTCCCGGAGCGGGCCCTCGGCCCTCTTCTGGAGCAGGCGCGCGTAGCCCAGGATCACCGCCAGTGGATTGTTGATCTCGTGGGCGACGCCGGCGGCGAGGCGCCCGATGCCGGCCAGCTTCTCGCTCTGCACCAGGCGATCCTGGTGCTCCTCCAGCGATGCGGTCATGGCGTTGAACTGCCGGGCCAGCGCCCCGAACTCGTCGGGCGTGTCCACGTCGATGCGGGTGTCGAGCCGGCCGGCGGCGAGGAGGGCCGCACCCTCCTGCAGCCGGGCGACCGGGCGTGCGATGGAGCGGCCGATGTAGAGGCTCACCGCGCCGGCGAGCAGCGGCGCGCCGAGCAGCAGCGCGACGATCCAGGCCTGGGTGCGTCGCTCCACCGCGTCCACCTCGGCGCGGGCCGCGGCGATCGACGCCTCCGAGCGCGCCACCAGCGACCTCGGCCAGGTCCTGGATGCGCGTCACGACCAGCTGGGCCCGGGCGTGCTCGCTCCTGCACGAAGGCCCGGTCGCCCCGGACCACCGCCGGCACGATGGCCTGGAGGAAGATGCCGTCGAGCTCGCCGCTGGCCCGCTCGATGTCGTCGACCGTGGCGAGCGCCTCGGGGGAGGTGGAGCTCCTGCGCAGCTGCCGGGTCAGCTCGAGCACGCGCCGCTGCGCCTCGGTGTAGAAGCCGAGGTGGCTCTCGTCCCCGATGATGATGGTGTGGGCCTGGTGCGCGTACTGGTCGCGCACCGCGCTGGCGAGCTGGAGGGCCACCCGGACGTCCTCCTCGGCCACCTTCATCCGGGCGACCGCGTCCTGCGTCCGGTTGAGCCCGGAGAGCGCCACCCAGGACGCCAGGCCGAAGATGGCCACCATCGCCCCGAAGCCGAGGAGAAGCCTGCGCGCCGTTCCGGACCAGGTGGACATCATCGAACCGTAACCCTCGCGGTCACACTGTAATCCCGATGGTGACTCCGTGTCGCCCGTGCCCGGGAGGCAAGCCGGGCCAACCGCCTGGATTTCCGGCCGATGGGAGGGGGAGGGGATCTGGGCCATGCCCGGCATGCTTGCTGCTCCTATGCCGGGTGCCCATGCTCGCTCCCTTCCTCCTCGCCGCCGCCCTCTCCGCCGCCGACCCGGCTCCGCTCGCCTCGGACCCGCAGGTGTCGAGGCTCGTCGCCGAGGCGCTCGCCAGCAGTCCCGAGGTCGGTCGCGCCGAGGCCGCGGCCCGTGCCGAGGACGCCCGGGCCCCCCAGCTGGGCTCCCTCCCCGACCCGACGCTGACGCTCGGCATCCAGAACGACGGCTTCAACGGGATCCAGATCGGGACCATGGAGACCTCGTACTGGCAGGTCATGCTGACGCAGCCCGTCCCCTGGCCGGGGAAGCTGTCGGCGCGCGCTTCCGCCGCGCGTGCCCAGGCCAGCGTCGCCGGCGCGGAGTCGGCGCGGCTCCGTCTCGCGATCGCCGCCGAGGTGGAGCGGGCCTACGTCGATCTCGTGCTCGTCCGCGGCCAGCTCGCGCTGCTCTCCAAGCTGGACGTGCTCTGGGAGGAGGCCGAGGTGATGGCCCGGACCCGCTACGAGGTCGGGCTGGGCGCCCAGTCCGACCTCCTCCGCGCCCAGCTCGAGCGGACGCGCCTCAAGCAGCGGCGCGTCGCGCTCGAGGGGGAGGACCGGACCCGGCTGCAGGCCCTGAACCGCCTCCGGGTCCGGCCGCTCGACGAGCCCGTGGCCACGCCGCGCCCGCTGGCCGCCTTCTCCGACCCGGTGCTCCGGAGCGCCGACGAGGCGATCGCCGACGCCGAGCATCGCAGCCCCGACCTCGCCATCGCGGCGCTCGCCGTCCAGGCGGCCGATCGACGCGTCGACTCCGCCAGGAAGGACTGGTTCCCCGACTTCGCCGTCACCGCGGGTGTCATGCCGCGCGGGCAGATCGAGCCCATGTGGACGGTGCAGCTGGGGATCACCTTGCCGGTCTGGGGCGCGAGCAAGCAGTCGAAGGGCGTGGAGGAGAGCCAGGCGCGCCACGAGTCCGAGCTGCGCGGCGAGGATTCCGTCCGCCAGCTGGTCCAGCTGCGGGCCCGGGAGCGCCGGACGCTGCTCGGGGCCGCCCTGCAGACCCTCGAGGTCTACCGCGGCGGCATCCTCGTCCAGTCGGACGCCGCGGTCCGGTCCACGCTGGCCCAGTACCAGGTGGGCAAGGTGACCTTCCCGTCGGTGCTGGAGGTGCTGCGCGGCCTCGTCGTCGACGAGGGCGGCTACCTCGACGCCCTCGCCGCCACCCAGAAGCTGGCCATCGCCGACCGGGAGGTGAGCCTCGCGCCGCCCGACGGGCTCTCCGGCGGCGGGTCGGGCGGGACGATGCCCGGTGCGGCCTCCGTGGCCACGGGCGGTCGCTCCGGGTCGGCGGGTTCCTCCCAGCCGGCCGCCGTTCCCGCCGCCACCAGCATGTCTTCCGGCATGTAGTTCCACTGGAGAACCGACGATGAGCGACATGAAGATCCCCGCGCCCTCGCGCCGCTTCGGCGCCGGGACGCTGGTCGTGGTCCTGGTGGCCGGCCTCGGTCTCGGCGGCGGCGCCGCCTACCTGCTCGGCCGAGGGGCGCCGGCCCACGACCACCCCGCCCCGTCCGCCGAGGCGAAGACCCGCTACACCTGCCCGATGCACCCGACCATCGTGTCGGACCACCCCGGCGACTGCCCGATCTGCGGCATGGCGCTCGTGAAGGTGGGTGGGGCGACCGGTGCCGCCGGCCCCGTCCACGCGGACGAGGTGGCGGGCGGTGCGGGACCGGTGGAGGGGCTCGCGAACGTCCAGATCGACCCGCAGCGCCAGCAGCTCATCGGGCTGCGCACCGTCGAGGCGAGCGTCGGCGCCGTGGGCGCGAGCTGGCGCACGGTGGGCAAGGTGGCGGTCGACGAGACCAACGTCCACCACGTGAACATCAAGGTGGGCGGCTTCGTGGACACGGTCTACGTGGACTACGTGGGGAAGCCCGTCCGTCGCGGCGAGCGGCTCTTCTCGATCTACAGCCCGGATCTGCTGTCGGTGCAGCAGGAGTACCTGCTCGCCCTGCGCACCCGGAAGGCGCTCGCCGAGGGCGGAGTGGCCACCGGCGCCGGAAACGACCTGGTCGAGTCGGCGCGCGAACGGCTGCGCCTCTGGGACATCCCGGAGAGCGAGGTGAAGCGGCTCGAGGAGACCGGCAAGCCGACGAAGAACCTCACCATGTACTCCCCGATGACCGGGGTGGTGACGAAGAAGGACATCGTCATGGGGCACCGCCTGAACGAGGGCGACATGCCCTACGAGATCACCGACCTGTCCCGCGTCTGGGTGCTCGCCGACGCGTACGAGACCGACCTCTCCCGGATCCGGCTGGGCATGACCGCCACGCTCTCCCTCCAGGCGTTCCCGAACAAGACCTTCAAGGGGAAGGTCATCTTCATCGACCCCATCCTCGACGCCAAGACCCGCACCGCCAAGGTCCGGCTCGAGTTCGCGAACCCGAAGGGCGAGCTCAAGCCCGAGATGTTCGGCGAGGTGACGCTGCAGACCGAGAAGCGGGAGGGGTTGCGCATCCCCGCCGACGCGGTCATCGACTCGGGGACGAAGAAGGTGGTCTTCGTCGCGCTGGACGAGGGCAAGTTCCAGCCGCGCGAGATCCAGGTCGGCTCGATCACCGGTGACGACGTGGAGGTCGTCTCCGGACTCCAGGCGGGGGACCATGTGGTCACCCGCGCCAACTTCCTCGTCGATTCCGAATCCCGCCTGCGGGCCTCGCTCGCCGCCATGGGAGGGAAGTAGGGATGATCCAGAGGATCATCCGCTTCTCGGCGGAGAACCGGTTCCTGGTCATCGCCGGGACGCTCGTGCTGCTCGCGCTCTCCGTCTACACGATGCGGAACATCCCGCTCGACGCCCTGCCCGACCTCTCCGACACCCAGGTCATCGTCTACTCCCGCTGGGACCGCAGCCCCGACATCATCGAGGACCAGGTCACCTATCCCATCACGACGGCGCTGCTCGGCGCGCCCAAGGTGAAGGCGATCCGCGGGTTCTCCGACTTCGGGTTCAGCTACGTCTACGTCATCTTCGAGGACGGGACCGATCCGTACTGGGCCCGCACGCGGGTCCTCGAGTACCTGTCCAAGATCACCGGCCAGCTCCCCGCCGGCGTGAAGACCGAGCTCGGGCCCGACGCCACCAGCGTGGGCTGGGTGTTCCAGTACGCGCTGGTGGACCGCAGCGGGCTCCACAGCTCGGACGAGCTGCGCTCCTACCAGGACTGGTTCCTGCGCTACGCCATCCAGTCCGTGCCTGGCGTGTCGGAGGTGGCGACGGTGGGGGGGCAGGTCCGCCAGTACCAGATCACCGTCAACCCCACGAAGCTCGCCGCCTACAAGCTGCCGCTCGAGGCGGTGATCACCGCGGTCCGCAAGGGCAACAACGACGTGGGGGGGCGGCTCGTCGAGCTCTCCGGCCGCGAGTACATGGTGCGGGGACGCGGCTACGTGAAGTCGATCGCCGATCTGGAGAGCCTCGTGCTGAAGTCGGAGGGCGGCACGCCCATCCAGGTGAAGGACGTGGCCAAGGTCGCGCTGGGGCCGGAGATCCGGCGCGGCGTCGCCGACATGGACGGCCAGGGCGACGTGGTGGGTGGCATCGTGGTGATGCGGCAGGGCGAGAACGCGCTCAACGTCATCGACCGCGTGAAGGCCAAGCTGGAGGACCTCCGGTCCTCGCTTCCCGATGGCGTGGAGGTGGTCACGACCTACGACCGATCGGGGCTCATCGGCGAGGCGATCACCACCGTGAAGCACAAGCTCATCGAGGAGATCATCATCGTCTCGATCGTGATCCTGATCTTCCTCTGGCACATCCCGTCGGCCATCGTCCCCATCGTCACCATCCCGGTGTCGGTCGCGCTCGCCTTCATCCCCATGTACGCGATGGGGATGGGGGCGAACCTCATGTCGCTCGCCGGCATCGCCATCTCCATCGGCGTGCTGGTGGACGGTGCGATCGTCGAGGTCGAGAACGCCTACAACAAGATCCACCACTGGCAGGCGGACGGGTCGAAGGGGGACTTCCACAAGGTCCGCCTCGAGGCCCTGCTGGAGGTGGGACCGACGGTCTTCTTCTCGCTGCTCGTCATCGCGGTCGCCTTCATGCCCGTGTTCACGCTGGTGGACCAGGAGGGGCGCCTCTTCCGGCCGCTCGCCATCTCCAAGAACCTGGCCATGGCCATCGCCGCGCTGCTGGCGGTCACGCTCGATCCGGCCATGCGCATGCTCTTCGCGCGCATCGAGCCCTTCCGGTTCAAGCCGAAGGCGCTCGCATGGCTGGCCACCCAGGCCTTCGTGGGCAAGTACTACGCGGAGGAGCGGCACCCCATCAGCCGGGTCCTCCACAGGATGTACGAGGGGCCGTGCCGGTTCGTGCTGCGTCACCCGCGGTCCACCGTCGCCGTGAGCGCCCTGCTCGTCCTGGCCACGGTGCCGGTGTACCTGAAGCTCGGCTCGGAGTTCATGCCGCCGCTCAACGAGGGGACCATCCTCTACATGCCGTCGGCGGTGCAGCCGGGGATGTCGGTGGCCGAGGCGCAGGCCGCGCTGCAGATCCAGGACAAGATCCTCCGGACCTTCCCGGAGGTGAAGAGCGTCTTCGGCAAGGCGGGCCGGGCCAACACCTCCACGGACCCCGCTCCCTTCGGGATGATGGAGACCACCGTCGTGCTGAAGCCGGAGCTCGAGTGGCGGGAGAAGCCCCGCTGGTACTCGTCCTGGGCCCCGGCTTGGCTGAAGGTGCCGCTGCGCCCGTTCTGGCGGGATCGCATCACCGAGGAGGAGCTCAAGTCGCGAGATGGACGCGGCCCTGCAGCTTCCCGGGATCTCCAACGCCTGGACCATGCCCATCAAGGGGCGGCTCGACATGCTCTCCACCGGCATCCGCACGCCCATCGGGATCAAGATCTCCGGGGCGAAGCTCGCGGAGATCGAGCGGATCGCGCTGGAGACCGAGGCGGCGCTGCGCAAGCTCCCGGACACCCGCAGCGTCTTCGCCGAGCGCGTCGCCGGCGGCTACTTCCTCGACTTCGTCCTGAAGCGCGACCAGCTGGCCCGCTACGGTCTCTCCGTCGACGACGCGAACATGATGGTGATGACCGCGGTGGGCGGCGACGAGCAGGGCGTCACCGTGGAGGGGCGCGAGCGCTACTCCATCAACGTGCGCTACGCAGCGCGACTACCGCGAGGACCTCGACGCGCTGAAGCGGGTGCTCCTCCCGATCCCCGGCGGCGGGCAGATCCCCATGCAGGAGATCGCCGACGTGATGCTCGTCACCGGTCCGTCGATGATCCGCAACGAGAACGGGCTGCTGGCCGGGTACGTCTACGTCGACTTCGACACGTCGAAGATCGACATCGGCACCTACGTGGACGAGGCCAAGAAGGCCGTGGCGGCGGTGAAGGTCCCCACCGGCTACTCGCTCACCTGGAGCGGGCAGTACGAGAACATGCTGCGGGTCCGGGAGCGGCTCAAGCTCGTCCTGCCCATCACCATCGTGCTGATCTTCGGGCTGCTCTACATGAACACGAAGTCGGCCATCAAGGCCGGCATCGTCATGCTGGCCGTCCCCTTCTCGGCCATCGGCGCGGTCTGGCTCATGTGGGCGCTCGGGTACCACGTCTCGATCGCCGCCTGGGTGGGGATGATCGCGCTCATGGGGCTCGACGCCGAGACCGGGGTCTTCATGCTGCTCTTCCTCGACCTGTCGCACGACGACCGGGCGAAGCGCGGGCTGCTCCGGACGCGCGGCGACCTCGAGGAGGCCATCGTGCACGGCGCGGTGAAGCGTCTCCGTCCCAAGGCCATGACCGTGGCCGCGGCGTTCATGGGGCTGCTCCCCATCATGTGGGCCACCGGCACCGGCGCCGACGTGATGAAGCGCATCGCGGCGCCCATGGTGGGCGGCCTCGTGACCTCCTTCGCGCTGGAGTTGCTCGTCTACCCGGCGGTGTACCTGCTCTGGAAGGGGAAGGGACTTCCGGAAGGCTCGCCGACGCCGGAGGGGGCGGGGACGTAGACGGGCCAGGTCGCCGAGGACCACTCGCGCGGGATACAACGATACCGAGACGAAGCCCGCCCCCGGGAGGAGGACGGATGACGCCCGACCTGATGCACCAGCTCTCCCGCGTGATCGCCGTGGTGACGGTGATCATGTTCGTCTTCTCGCTGGCGCTCGGGGTCACCGTTCGGCAGGCGACGTGGCTGCTGCGCCGCCCGGGGCTGCTCTTTCGATCGGTGCTGGCTGCCCTGCTGATCGTTCCCGTCGTCTCCATCCTGCTCGTGTTCGCGATGAATGCCAGCGCCCCGGTGGCCATCGCCGTGATCCTCCTCTCGGTGTCGCCAGCGGCTCCGCTCATGCTGCGAAAGGCGACGGACGTGAGCGGGCACGCCGACTACGCCCCCGGGCTCCAGCTGCTGCTCGCCCTGCTCGCCATCGCGACGGTGCCCCTGTCCCTGCACGCCCTCTCGATCGTCTTCCCCACCTTCCAGGTCGCCGTCACGCCCGCGGACGTGGCGGGCCAGGTGGGTCGTGCGCAGCTCGTGCCGCTCGTGGCCGGGATCGCCTTCCGCGCCGTCTTCCCCGACGCGGCGAGGAAGCTGGCGCGGCCGCTCGGAAGGATCGCCGCGGTGCTGCTCGGCGTGGTGGCGGTCCTCGTCCTGCTGCTGCAGGGCAAGGTGCTCCTGCTCGTCGGCGTCGAGGGGTACGTCGCCGTCGGCGCGGCGGCCGCGATGAGCCTGCTCATCGGCCACCTGCTCGGGGGTCCCGAACTGGCGACGCGCAGGGCGCTGGCGGTGGCCTGCACGTTGCGCAATCCCGGCCTCGCGCTCCTCGTCATCCAGCTCAACTTCCCCGCGCGGGGCGCTGGTGCACTGGTGCTGACCTACATCCTGGTGAGTGGGGTCCTCATCGCCGCGTACGGGGCGTGGCGGAAGCACCGCCGCGCCCTGGCGCCGTCCTGACCCCCGGGACCGGCTGGGTGGGTCCCCGTCCGGTGCCTGATCAGCAACCCGCCAGCGCCCGCTCGACCCGATCGACCACGGAGGCGTCCAGCGCAACCCCCGCGGCCCGGGCGTTCTCCTCGACCTGCTCGGGGCGGGAAGCGCCGATGATGGCCGAGGAGACCTCCGGCCGCCGCAGCACCCAGGCGATGGCGAGCTGGGAGAGGGTGAGACCGAGCTCGGTGGCGATGGGGCGAAGACGCTGCACGCCGGCGAGCGTGGCCGGATCCAGCCGGCGCTGGATGAAGTTTCCCATCGCCGTGCTGGCCGCGCGGGAATCGGCCGGAACGGGCTGCCCCGGCAGGTACTTCCCGGCGAGGATGCCCTGCGCGAGCGGGCTCCACACGATCTGGCCGATGCCCTCCCGGGCGCAGAGCGGGAAGACCTCGGCCTCCGGCTCCCGCCAGAGCAGCGAGTACTGCGGCTGGCTCGAGACGAAGCGCTCGCCCGGGAGCGCCAGCGCCTCCCGGATCTGGCCTGCGGTCCACTCCGAGAAGCCGATGTAGCGGGTCTTGCCACCCTGGACGGCGCGGGTGAGCGCGGCCATCGTCTCCTCGAGCGGCGTGTGCGGGTCGTACCGGTGGCACTGGTAGAGATCGACGTGGTCGGTGCGCAGGCGCTGGAGGGAGGCGTCGAGCTGCTTCTCGATCTGCGCCGCCGACAGGCCGCGGTCACCGGACGGCATCGGGAAGAAGACCTTGGTGGCGAGCACGTAGCCGTCTCGCGGCCGCCCGGCCAGGACCTCCCCGAGGAAGGACTCTGCCGCCCCGCCGGAGTAGACGTTGGCCGTGTCGATGAAGTTGATCCCGACGTCGAACGCGCGGTTCACGCAGGCCTCTGCCTGCTCCCGGGAGACCCCTCCACCGTAGGTCAACCAGGAGCCGAGGCTCACCTCGGACACCTCGAGATCGCTCCGCCCGAGCCTTCGGTATCGCATCGCCTACCCCTTGCCCGCGCTCTTCCCCTGCCGGGCCAGGATCTCCTCCATCTGGTCCATGAGGGCGTTCATCTCCGCGATCGCCGCGTCGAACGGGGCGGAGGTGGTCATGTCGACCCCGGCTGCCTTCAGCAGGGCCATGGGGTAGTCCGATCCGCCGGCCTGGAGCATGCGCAGGTAGGCGTCCCGGGCCTTCGTGGCGCCGGTCCTCGCCTCCTCGCGGATCCGCTTGGAGATGGCCGTCGAGGCCACGAAGCTGGTGGCGTACTGGTAGACGTAGAAGTCGTAGTAGAAGTGCGGGATGAAGGCCCACTCGACGCCGATGAGGTCGTCGACCTGGGTGACGCCCTTGTCGTGGCCGTAGTAGTCCCGGACGGTCTTCAGATAAAGGGCGGTCACGTTCTCGCCCGTGAGCGGCTCGCCGCGATCCGCCTTCTGGTGGAACGCCAGCTCCACCTCGGCGAACATCGTCTGCCGGAACAGCGTGGCGCGCTGGAGGTCCAGGTGGCTCCCCAGGAGCGCCAGGCGCGTGTCGTCGTCCTTGGCCTCCGCGAGCATGTGGTGGAGGAGCAGGTCCGAGTTCAGCGTGGAGGCGACCTCCGCCACGAAGATGGGGTACTCCGCCGTGGGGTAGGGCTGGCTCGCGTAGGCGAGGGCGGTGTGCATCGAGTGGCCGGACTCGTGGGCCAGCGTGGAGAGGTCGTCGTACTCGCCGTTGAAGTTGAGCAGCTGGTACGGGTGCACCCCGTACACGCCGGTGGAGTTGGCTCCCGAACGCTTCCCCGTGGACGGGAGGAAGTCGGTCCAGCGGCTCTGGTAGCCCTTCCGGAGACCCTCCACGTACTCCTTGCCGAGCGGCGCGAAGGCCGCGAGCGTGATCGCCTGGGCCTCGTCCGGCGTGAAGCGGAGGTCGACGCTCCGCACCACGGGAACGTAGAGGTCCTGGTAGCGGAGGGTCGGGACGCCGAGCATGCGCTTGCGCAGGGCGAGGTAGCGGTGGAGCGTCGGCAGGTTGCGGCGCACGTCCGCGAGGAGCTGCGTGTACACGGCGGTGGGGATCGCGTCGCGGAAGAGCGAGGCCTCCAGGCAGGAGTCGAACCGGTGCACCTTCCTCGTGAAGACGTGGCCGGCCACCTGCGCGCCGAGCGTCGTCCCCATCGTCCCGGTGTATCCCTTGAGGGCGCCGAAGAACGCCTCGAAGACCCGGTCGCGGTCCTCCTTCACGCGCGAGGCCCGGTGGAGCGAGTAGCCCGCCGGATCGAGCCGCACCGTCTCGCCGGTCGACAGCTTCACGGTGGGATAGGGAAGCTCGGCGTTGGAGAGGACCCCGTAGGTGGTCTCCCCGGCTTTCGCGAGGTTCCCCGCCTCCGAGGCCACGAGCTCCTCGGCGGCCGAGAGGGTGTGCGGCTTCCAGCGCAGGACGTTCTCCAGGTAGAAGCGGTAGGGCGCGAGCCGCGGCTCCTCCGCCAGGAAGGACCGGAGCCGGGCCGGGTCGATGGAGAGGAGCTCCGGGCGGACCCAGGACGTCGCGGCCGAGAGCTCCACCCGGAGCTGCTCGGCGGATTGACGCATCTCCCGGGGTCCGGCCACCCGGGTGTCCTCGTCGGCCCGGGACGTCGCGTAGACGCCGAGCCGGTACACGCCCAGGTCGAGCGCGAACATCTCGTCCAGGGCCGCGGCCAGGGACTGCGCCGACTCGCCCAGGTGGCCACGGCGCGCGGCGAAGGCCGGGATGCTCTTCGCCACTCCCGCGCGCGCCACCGTCCAGGCGCCGTCGCCGGGGTAGAGGTCGGCGAGGTTCCACTTGTACCGGTCGGGGATCTCCGACCGTTCCACTGCCCGTGCGGCCGGCGAGAAGGCCAGGGCGAGCACCAGCGCGACGATGCGGGTCATGGGGATTCCTCCGGCCGCTCAGCCCAGCTTCTTCACGAGCTCGCCCACGAGCGCCACGTAGCGGGTCCGGGCCTCGGCCTGGGCCACGCCCTTGCGGGAGGCCCAGGCATCGAACTTGGCGCGTCCCTTCAAGTCGAGCACGCCGGGCCGGCTCCCCTTCACGTCCCCCTCGGTGCCCTGCTTGTACAGGCCGTAGAGGTCGAGCAGCTCGGAGTTGGAGGGGCGCTTCGAGAGCTTCTTCACGCGCTCCTGGGCCTCGGCGAAGGGGTCGCTGGTCGTCATGGGGTCCATTCTACCCCGGCCCTCCGCGGCGCGGCTTCTCAGAGAAGACGTTCGTAGAGGCTGCGGGCCTGCCGCATCTTTCCCTCGCGCTCGTACTGCTCGCAGATGTCCATGAGACGGTCGCGGGCCATGAGGGCCTCCGCCGTGCCGTCGTGCCCCTCCACCAGCTCGAAGTACATCTCCATGGCCTGGTACGGCGCCCCGCTGCGGCGGTAGGCGTCGGCCATCCGGAGCAGGCGGGCCAGGACCGGGGACGAGGGCTCGACCCTCGGCTGCGGAGCCGGCGGCGTCACCGAGACCTCCACCACCGTGACCTGCTCCCCGGTCTCCTCGGCGAGCTCCCGCTGCAGCTCGACCTCGTCGCGAAGGGCGCTCAAGGATCCCTCCTGCCGGCGGGCGCCGCGAGGAACGCCGATCCCGAGGCCGCCGGGACGGGCGCGTGCTCCAGCTGCGCGATGCGCTCGCGGAGCTCGAGGATCTCCTTGGTCTGGTCCGTCATCGCCTTGGAGCTGAAGTCCGGGTTGCGGATCCACCAATCCATTCCCATCTCCTTCGCCTTGTCGACCGAGGCGATCATGAGCCGTATCTGGATGGTGAGCAGCTCGATGTCCACGAGCTTCACCTTGATGTCCCCGGCGATGACGATGCCCTTGTCGAGGACCCGTTCCAGGATGTCGGCCAGGTTCGACGTGTTGGTCGAGTGGGCCAGGCGCGTTCGTTGCTGTTCCATCAGCTTCTCCCCTGCGGGCCGCGGTCGTCGAAGAGATTTCCGAGCGGGCCGAGGTCGATGTCGAGGCTCTCGATCTTGAAGTGCACCTTCAGCATTTCCATCTGCTCCTCGAGCTTCATGAGGGTGGTCCCCAGTCGCTCGACCTCCTCGGGCGAAAGGCTCCCACCCTCCACGCGCCGGATCGCCTGCTTCTCCAGGAGCCGCCGGATCAGCTCGACGAGGGAGAGGACGAGCTGGGTGAGCCCCTGCTCGACCTTCTCCGGCTCGAGGGCGATGCGCTTCGGAAGGGCCCGCGGGGGCTGGGGTGTCTCCGCCTCCTCGGCGAAGGCCTCCAGGTCCTCCGGGCTGCCCCGGATCTCTCCATGGAGGATGGTCACGGGTGAACCTCCGGGTGCGCCGGCGCGGCCGGCGCCTCGTGCGTCCTCGCCGGCTCCCAGGTGCGCATGGTCTCCACCGACGTGAGGACCAGGTTCAGCCCCAGGTAGAGCAGGTCCACGCCGGCCACCGAGATGACGATGTCCCCCGCGACCACGGCTCCCTTGTTGAGGACCCGGTCGAGCGTCTCGCAGAGGCTCACCCTGCGCTGGCTTGCCAGCGACGCGACGCGGGGGCGCGAGGCCGCGCGATGGGCGAGGTCAGGCAGCGCCACGCGAACCCTTGCCCTTCCGGTGCCGGTCGATCTCGTCGAGCCGCTCCACCAGCTCGGCCTCGCGCTCGGCGAAGGCTTCCTCGGTGATGGAGCCGTCCTCGAGCTGCCGGTAGGCGGCCATCAGCTCGGCCTTCACCGCGTCCTCGTCGTACAGCTCCGCCTCGGCGCGGTCCGCCACCTCCCGGAAGATCCGGAAGAGTCCCCGCATCGGTGCCGAGATGAGTCCCAAGGTCCCCTCAGTTCTCCGCGTCCAGGCCGAGGTCGAGGTCGACGAAGTGGAAGGGCGCCCAGGGGCCGCTGTAGTCGAAGACGTACTCGGCCGGGAAGGCCCCGGCGACCTGGTAGACCCGCTCCTCGAAGGCCTTCTGCGCGTTCCGGTCCACCAGGAAGGCGACGTCCATCACCATCTTCTCGCCCTTGGGGACGTTGACCGCCACCTCCCGGATGCTCGCCTTGAACATCTCCAGGACCCGGGCGGTCTGCTCCTCGCGCTCCCGGTTCAGCCGGTCCTCGAAGAGCTTCCCGAGCTCCATCTTCTCGTTCTGGGTCGGCGCGGTGGAGCGGCCGAAGATCTGGTCGCGGAGCGCCGCCAGCTCGGGGTCGACGCCGACGATGTAGTCGTAGATGCTGTCGACGTCCCACTTCACCTTGAGTCCCATCTCGACCGCGCCGTTCACCCGGTCGAGCTGCGCGGCGATGGCGGACCCGTGCCGGCGCAGGGTCTTCCGGATCTCCTCGTCGTTCCGGGCCACGTGGCCGAAGGTCATGGGGACGACCGTGGTGGAGCGCATGACCGCCTTCAGCACGTCGTTGTGCGGCTCCAGGTTCTTGCGGAGCGGCAGCAGGCGTTCCCGGGGCGAGAAGTCGCTCACCACGGCGCCGACCGAGCCCTCCAGCACCGTGTGCACCCGTCCCCGGGCACCGTGGTGGTCCAGGCCGATGGCGCCGAAGTCGGCGTCCTCGTCCGCCCGGATGAGCCCGTACAGGTAGCGTCCCGTCGTCGCCATGCGCATGCCCTCCCGCTCAGCCGTAACGGATCGTCTGGCGCTTCCGGAGCGCCGGCGCCGGCTCCTCCACCACGTCGATCGAGACGACCCCGAGGTCCGCGTAGTGCTTCTTGATGAGCGCATCGACCTCGCGCAGCCGCTCCAGGAGCGTGCCCATGCGGGCGCGGGCCGCCTCCAGCTCCCGCATCTTGCGGGTCCGCTCGAGCTCGAGCGAGGCGATCTGGAAGGCCTTCACGTGACGGTCCTTCGAGTGGACGCCGCTGCCGCGCACGGCGGCCAGGGTGCGCGTTCCGGAGACGCTCTTCACGCGGATGGGCATGATCAGGCCTCCTCCGCCACGGGCAGGGTGATCAGGGGAACGGGCCGGGGCTTCGTCTCGGCGCGGGAACGCTTCGCGTGGCGCGCCACCACGTCGTCGACGGTCGTGCGCACGGCCCCGTCGCCGTCGCGGACCACCTTGGCCGAGAGGGAGCCGAGCACGTCGCGGCAGACGTCGCCGAAGACCGGGTCCCCGGGCCGGGCGTGGGCCTTCTCCTGGACCGTGACGCGGGCGATCATGATGCACGCCCGCAGGCTCGGCCCGTGCTTGGTCATTCCCAGGGAACGCAGCTCCCGGACGACGTCCACGATCAGCTCGGCCTCGACGAGCGGGATTCCCGACTTGCTCTCGGTGATCCGGACCTCGGTCTCCCGGTCGAAGTGGTCGACCTGGATGGTGATGAGCCGGTCGTTGAGCGCATCCTGCGTCCGGTGGACGCCGGCGTACTCCTCCGGGTTCGACGTGAGGATGGCCCGGAACTCGGGGTGGACCTCGATGAAGCCGTCGCCGTGCGGCCGGCGCTTGGGGATGGAGAGGATCCGCTCCTCGAGCACAGAGAGCAGCGCGTTGTTGGCCTCGGCGCGGGACCGGGTGAACTCGTCGTAGACGAGGGTGTCGCCGTTCTTGCAGGCCACGGTGAGCCGGTTGTCGGCCCAGAGCGTGCTCATGTTCTCCTCGGTCTTCACGACCGAGTGGATGAAGTTGTCGACGACGCGGCTCTTCCGGTAGCCGAACTCGCCGCCCACCAGGTCGCTGGACCCGAACTCGTCGTCGCCGTGCATCAGCGCGACCGGACGCCCGCGCAGCGCCGCCACGTGGAGCGCGAGCGTGGTCTTCCCGGTGCCGGCCGGCCCCGAGAAGTGGACCGGGTAGCCGGCCCGGAGATACCCGAGCGCGCGCTGCGCCACGGCCTTCACCTGCGGCGTCTCCACGAACTGGGAGCCCGCTTCCACGCCGAGGGCCGCGAGCGGAAGACCTTCCGCCCCCCCCACCGGTGCCTGCACTGCCCCGAACCCCTTGGCGGCCATCGATCGCTCCTTGTAGGCGAGGCGAGCCAGGGCGCGTGCGGGTGCACGCTCCCTGGCTGCCCGTTACGGGATGCTCTTCCTCAATGCTTCCTCGAATGCGCGGTGCGACGGGTCTGGACCGCTCGCGGTCGGCTGCCGGCCGGAGCCTGGCGGGGCCGCGACTTCCTGAACGCGTCGCTGGCGGCGTGGATGTCCGACGCCAGCGTCTCGCGGGTGAGCTCGGCCCGGTCGAGCAGCGCCCGGACCGCGGAGCGGAGCTCGCTGGCGAACACCTTGCGGGCGTCGGCCTCCTCGGCCGCGCGCTCGCGTCGCTCCTCCTGGAGCTTGCCGAGCATGGCGGCCGTCTCGGCCCGGACGCCCTCGGTGAACTCGTTGCAGCTCTTGATGCTGGCCGCGCAGTTCTGGAAGCTCGCCGCGATCTCGTTGCCGAGGGCCATCATGGCCGCCGGGGTGAAGCTGGTGAACTGGGTCTTCATGGCGAGGTTCCTCGTTCCTTCCTGCTGGGTGGCGGGAATGGCGACACCCCCCGGGCGCGCTGCGAGCGAGCCCGGGGAGTGGAACCAGCCTCGGGCTCGCCTAGGCGGCCGGCGCAGCGGCGGTGGCGGTGAGGCCGATCGCCTCGGCGTACTTGAGGTACGTCTCGACGGAGGCGATGACGACGCGGGCCTCGATCGAGAGCAGCTCGATGCCGACCAGCGAGACCTTGGCCCAGGCGTCGATCACGATGCCCTTGTCCAGGATCCGGTCCACCACTTCCGCGAGGCTCGACGAGTCCGTCGACTTCATGACCTTCGCCATAAGACCTCCGACTACCAGTGAGAGTCGCTCGATTGCGAACTCTCCCTGGAACAAGAGCATCGACCGTGCCACCCCCCGCCCCTCCGCTCCGGCCCGCGCCGCGGGAGACGAAGGGCGGATCCACTGGGATTTCGCTTCCGCCTCGGGGCTCCGGAACGAGGCGCCCGATCCGGGAGGGAGCCCATTCCCCGCCGGGCCGCCCGCCGGCGCGGAATCGGTTTCCTGTCGGTGCACCGAGGGTCACGTGGAGGGACGCGGTCATGGCGCAGTCCCTCCGTGCAGCGCGGCCTCGACCGAGTCGATCATCTGGGAGTTCACGAAGGGCTTGTCGAAGTAGGCGTGGAGCGCCAGGGAACGCACCTCGTCGCGGAGCGCCGCGCTCCCGTACGAGGTCATGAGGATGACCCTGAGTCCGGGGAGGCCGGCCCGGAGCCGCTCGATCAGCGCCGTGCCGCTGCCGTCGGGGAGCCGGTAGTCCACGATGGCGACCTGGCAGTCGAACGCCCCGGCCAGCCGGAGGGCCTGGGCGACGTTCGGCGCGGTCCGGACCACGTGGCCTCGCTCCGAGAGGATGCGGGAGAGCACCCAGCAGAGGTTCTCCTGGTCGTCCACGACCAGGATGCGACCCGGGAGGGCGCCCTCAGTCCTCGAGCTCAAGGGCCTCCTCCAGTCCGTAGCGGCGGAGCTTGCTGCGAAGCGTCTTGGGATCCACTCCCAGCACCCTGGCCATCCGGGTCCGGCTCATCCTCCGGTCCTGGAGGAGCCTGGCGAGAAGGGACCGCTCCACCTTCTCCGCGGCCTCCGCGCCCATGGCCTTGAGGTCGATGTGGGCGGCACGGAGGCCCATCTCGATCTGGACGTGGAGCCGCCCGTCGCCGGGATCGGGGATGGTGTCGGGCGATTCCACGAGGACCCGGGATCGCGCCGGCGCCGCCGGGCGCAGCTCCGGAGGGAGGTGCTCGGGCCGGACCACGTCCCTCGCCAGGACGACCGCCCCCTTGACGACGTTCTCGAGCTCCCGCACGTTTCCGGGCCAGTCGTGGGCGTCGAGGAGCAGGAGCGCCTCCTCGGAGATGTCGGTGACCGGACAGCCGAAGCGGGCCGCGTAGGACGTCACGAAGTGACGGGCGATCCGGCGCACGTCCCCGTCGCGTTCGCGCAACGGGGGCAGGGTCACGGTGATCTCCTGGAGCCGGTAGTAGAGATCCTGGCGGAAGCGTCCCAGCCGGATGGCCTCGGTGAGATCGACGTTGGTGGCCGAGACCACCCGGACGTCGAGGGCCACCGTGTCGCGGCCTCCCACCCGCTCCATCTTCCGGGCCTGCAGGACGCGCAGGAGCTTGGCCTGGAAATCGAGCGGCCAGTTCCCGATCTCGTCGAGGAAGAGGGTTCCGCCCTGCGCCGCCTCGAGGTGTCCCTGCCTGGCGCTGGTGGCGCCGGTGTAGGCGCCGCGCTCGTGGCCGAAGAGCTCGCTCTCGATGAGTCCCTCGGGCATCACCGAGCAGTCCACCGCCACGAAGGGACCCTTCCTGCGCTTGCTGGCCGCGTGGATGGCCCGGGCGAAGAGCTCCTTGCCCGTCCCGGTCTCGCCGAGGAGCAGCACGTTGATGTCCGGGACCGCGAAGCGCAGGGCGCGCTCCATCGCCAGCCGGAAGGAGGGGCTGTCGCCGAGGAGCAGCGGGGCGCCGGTGCCCTCTCCCCGCTGCATGGAGAGGAGGGCCTCGATCGTGGCGAGGAGGACCCGGTTCTCGAAGGGCTTCACCACGAAGTCGGTCGCCCCGTGCTTCATGGCCTCCACGGCGACCGCCACGGTCCCGTGTCCGGTGAACATCACGATCGGCATGCCCGGCGCGGCAGGGCGCATGCGGCGGAGCACCTCCATGCCGTCCATGGCGCCGAGGTGCAGGTCGAGGAGGACCAGGTCGGGCCGACGATCGCCGAGGGCGTCGAGCGCTTCCGCGCCCGAGCCGACCCACCGCGACGTGTGTCCGCGCTCGAGGAGGATCGCCGACACCAGCGCCCCGAGGGAGCGCTCGTCGTCGACGATCAGGATGTGCGCCAACTCAGCCCTCCCTTCGTCGATCGACGGGGAGCTTCAGCGTGAACCGGACGCCCCCGCCCATGACGTTGTCGGCGTCGAGCTCGCCGCCGTGGTCCCGCGCGATCTGGCGGGAGAGGTAGAGCCCGAGCCCCGTGCCGCCCACCTTCGTGCTGTGGAACGGCCGGAACAGGTGCGGGAGCACGTCCGGCTGGATCGGGGGCCCGTCGTTCTCGAGCTCGAGGAGCATCTCGTCGCCCAGGTTGGAGAGGCGGGTGCGGACCGACAGCCGGCCGCCGCGACCGCCCAGCGCATCCAGCCCGTTCATCATCAGATTGAGGACGATCTGCTTCAGCCCCTGGGGGTCGACCCAGGCGGCCGGGATCCGCGGGTCGAACGACACGTCGACGGTGACCGCGCGCCGCTCGCACTCCGAGGCGGTGAGGCGAAGGAGCTCGGGGACGATCTCGTTCAGGCGGGCCCGCTCGAAGACCGCCTTCCCGGGCGCCCCGGCCTCGAGCATCTTGCGCAGGAGTCCCTGGATGCGCTCGACGTTGGCGAGCGCCGCGCTCGCGAACTCGCTCGCGTCGTCG
Source organism: uncultured delta proteobacterium (assembly GCA_963818535.1). GTDB lineage: Bacteria > Myxococcota > Myxococcia > Myxococcales > Anaeromyxobacteraceae > CAIOAK01. The sequence continues at coordinate 1,056,119 of CAWFSM010000001.1, forward strand.
TGCGAGCGGACCAGGCGCTCGTGGAGGTACTGGAGGCTCGAGCTGATGATGGAGAGCGGGTTCCCGAGCTCGTGGGCGATGATGGCTCCGAGCTGGCCGAGGGTCGCCTGCTTCTTCGGGTCGCTGCCCGCCAGGGCGCCCAGGTCGTCGCCGGGCTCGAGGCCCTGGGCCTGGAGGAACCAGCGGGGACAGTCGGGGGCGAGCATCCGGGCGCTCGCCACGGTGCCGCAGCTCTCGAGCAGCGCGCCTCGCGAGGCGGCGTCCAGGTCTCCCAGCTCCCAGGCGATCAGGACGGGATGGGGTGCCGGCGCGGACTCGACCGCGCGCGCCAGCGCGCGCAGCGGCGATCCGTCCCCGCCCTCCGGGACGGGGGCGTCGACCCAGACGACGGTGTGGTTCGGCTCGCCGTCGGCCGGGCGGATTCCCGCCAGCACCTCGTCGATGGCCTGGCGCCACTCCGGCTCCGGGACCGGTCCGGAGGCCCTGTGCAGGGGACGGAAGCAGAGATCCTGGAGCCCGTGCGGATCGAGATCGCGCGCCACCCGGCGCGCCCTCTCGAGCCGGGCCTCCGAGCCGACGAAGCAGAGGCGGACGCCGATGGCGCCGCACTGCCGCGAGACGGCGAGAAGGGCCAGGGCCAGCTCCCGGAAGTCCTGTCCGTGGACGAAGATCATCTCCGGCTCAGCCCCCCCGGGTCGGGTCGCGAAGGGGGGTCGCGCGTGCATGCACGACCTCGTCGACGGCGGTGTCGAGGTGCTTTGCGCTCACGCGGAGGTCCGCGGGATCGCCCGGACCTCCCTTGCGATCGATGAACTCGCGCACCGCGAGGAGGGCCGCCCGGTCGCACGCCGTCTCGATCTCGGCGCCCGTGAAGCCCTCGGCGCGGCGGACCAGCGTCGCGACGTCCACTCCGGGAGCCAGTGGCTTGCCGGCCAGGTGAACCGCGAAGATCTGGGTGCGCCCGGTGGCGTCGGGTGGAGGCACCTCCAGGATCAGGTCGAACCGCCCCGGGCGGAGCAGCGCCGGATCGAGGATGTCCTTCCGGTTGGTGGCCGCCACCACCAGCACGCCCTTCAGCTCCTCGACGCCGTCCATCTCGGTGAGCAGCTGGCTGATGACCCGCTGCGACACGTTGGAGTCCGAGCCGCCCGAGCCGCGGACCGGCGCCAGCGCGTCGATCTCGTCGAAGAAGATGATGCAGGGCGCGGCCTGGCGGGCCTTCTTGAAGACCTCGCGGATGCCCCGCTCGCTCTCGCCCACGAACTTGGAGAGGAGGGCAGGGCCCTTCACGGAGATGAAGTTCACACCGCTCTGGGAGGCCACCGCCTTGGCGAGGAGCGTCTTGCCGGTTCCGGGCGGGCCGTGGAGGAGGATCCCCTTCGCGGGCGAGACCCCGGCGCGTTCGAGGAGCGCGGCGTGCTGCAGCGGCCACTCCACGGCCTCGCGGAGCTCCCGCTTCACGGACTCGAGCCCGCCGACCTGGTCCCACCGGACGTCGGGGACCTCGACGAACACCTCGCGAACCGCCGAGGGCTCGATCTCGGAGAGGGCGGAGACGAAGTGGGCCATGCTGACCTGGAGGGAGGTGAGCACCTCGTACGGGATCTCCTGGCTCGCCAGGTCCATCTCCGGCATGACCCCGCGGAGCGTGGTCATGGCCGCCTCGCGGCAGAGCGCCTCCAGGTCTGCCCCCACGAAGCCGTGGGTGATGGCGGCCAGCCGGTCCAGGTCCACGTCCTCGGTCAGAGGCATGCCGCGGGTGTGGATCTCGAGGATCCCGCGCCGCGCCCCGGCGTCGGGGATGCCGATCTCGATCTCCCGGTCGAATCTCCCGGGCCGGCGCAGGGCCGGATCGAGCAGGTTCGGGAGGTTCGTCGCGGCGATGACGATGATCTGGCCACGCGAGGCCAGTCCGTCCATCAGCGCGAGGAGCTGGGCCACCACCCGTTTCTCCACCTCGCCCTGGACGTTCTCCCGCTTGGGCGCGATGGCGTCGATCTCGTCGATGAAGATGATGCAGGGCGCGCTCTTGCGGGCCTGCTCGAAGATCCCGCGGAGCTTCGCCTCGCTCTCCCCGTAGAACTTGTGGATCACCTCGGGGCCGCTCACCGTGATGAAGGCCGCCTCGGTCTCGTGCGCCACGGCGCGGGCCAGCAGCGTCTTCCCGGTGCCCGGCGGACCGTGGAGCAGCACGCCCTTGGGAGCGTCGATGCCGAGCCGCTCGAAGAGCTGGGGGTGACGCAGCGGCAGCTCGATCATCTCCCGGACCCGGCGGATCTCCTTCTTCAGGCCCCCCACGTCCTCGTAGGAGATCCCGCCCTTCTCCGCTCCCTTGCGGGCGTCGGCCTCGATGGCGATCTGGGTCTGGGGGTGGACGACGACGCATCCGGTCCGGGGCGTCGTGGCCACCACCTCGAAGTCCTGGAAGCGGGAGCCGAAGAGCGTCGCGCGCACCCGATCGCCCACCAGCACCGGGAGCCCCTCGAGCAGCCTCCCCACGTAGCGGGTGTCGGAGGCGCGGTCGGGCACGCGGGCCTCTCCCACCGAGCGAAGCGCGATCCGGGCCGCCGGGGCGTGCTCGACCCGGCCGATGGTCACCCGTCCGTCGATGGCCGCCTTGGCGTTCCCACGGATGATCCCGTCGATCTGCACGAGCTTCTTGCCGCGCGCGTCCGCGTACGCCGGCATGGCCTTGGCGACGGCCGTGCGCTCGCCGGAGATCGAGACGATGTCGCCCACCTCGGCCCCGATGGCGGCCAGGTCCCTCGGGTCGAGCCGGGCGATGCCCCGCCCCACGTCCTTCCCCAGCGCCTCCGCCACGCGGAAGGCCTTCGACTCGGCCGGTGCCTCACGCTTCCTCGTGTCAGTGGCCATCGCTTCCCCGATCTTCCAGGTGACGCCGCGGGTCGGCTCCGAAGGGCAGGCTGTGGATGACGTGCTGGATCTCGAAGCCGCCTCCCAGGAACTCGTCGACCCGGTGCAGGAGGCCGATGAAGAGCACCCCGGTCTCGCCGTCCAGGAGCGTCGACTCGATCCGGTCGGCCACGAAGGCGTCCCGCTCCCGGAGCAGGCGCTCGCCGTCGGCGCGCAGCTCGAGGCCCACCGCGTCCGATTCCGACTCCAGGAGGCGCGAGGCCTCCACGAGCTTCTGGATGCGCCGGTACTCGGCGACGATGAGCGGCGCGCTCTCGGTTCCCATCAGCGTCGCCCCGCGCGCCATCGCCTCGAGGAGGATCTGGTGGTTCCGGCTGCCCTGGCGGGCGAGGTCGCGGACGATCTCCGCCTCGTGCCCGCACACCGGGAGTCCGTCCTGGTAGAGGCGGGTTCGCCGCCAGTCGAGAGGGAGCGCGAGGAGCTTGCGGCCGATGCCTTCCCACATCGCGTCCACGGAGGAGAAGCGTCGCTCCCAGGCCGTCCTTCCGAAGGCCTCCTGGTACCTCTCGCGCACCGCTCCACCCACCGACCCGAGGTCGGCTTCGGAGTGGACGATCGGGACGTAGATCAGGGAGCGCAAACGGCTTCCCGTGCCGTCCGCGGGGTGCACTCCAGGGCCTCCTGGATCACCGACATCACGAACTCGAGCGCGACGGGCTTGGCGATGTAGTCCCAGGCGCCGAGGCCCATCGCCTCGCGGGCGCCCTGGAGCGTCGCGTTCCCGGCCAGCAGGATCACCGGCGCCGTCTGGCCGAGGGTCCGCAGCGCCCGGAGCGTCGCGAGCCCGTCGGTCTCGCTGCTGCCCACGTCCAGCAGCACGAGGTCCGGCTCGCTTCCCGGCGCCATGTCCAGGGCCTGCCGCCCCGACGAGGCCACGATGACGCAGTGGCCATCGTCGCGCAGGCCGGAGTCGAGCGCCTGGCGCGCGCGGGGGTCGCCCTCGGCGACGAGGATGGTGAAGCGGCGGTGGCCCGGGGCCTGGAGGATCACGAGAGACTCCTTTCGAGCGGGGGCGCCCCGGAGGGCGCTCGGGATGCGTTGCGGAGCGAGAGGTCGCAGAAGCTGTAGGGCGCCCAGGGGCCGGTGCCGAGGACGCGCAACCCGGTCTCCGTCCGGAGCGCGACGACCTCCGACCAGAACGACTCGATGCGGCCGCGAGGGATCAGGTAGCAGGCCTCGAGGACCGTCGCCCCCGACAGGGCCTTCCGGCGTTCCTGCCGGTGCTCGCCTCGGGAGGCCAGCGCGCGGACCCGGAGGAGGGCGGTCTCGAGGCTCGCCTCGCCGGGCTCGCCTCGTGCGGGGATCCGGACCTTGAGGCCCATCTCGACGTGGCCCGCCAGTTCCTGGAGCCGGACCGACAGCTCCCCCCGGTTCTCGGCGAGCAGCGCGCGGGCGTCCCGCTCCGAGCCCACCTCGATGCCGGCGCGAAACGGGACGACGGAGGAGCAGGTCTCGAGCGCATGACCCACGATGCGCGCATGCCGGAGCGCGGCGCGGGTCGTCCCCTCCCGCCGCACCGGGCCGAGGATCGCCGCCACGGGGCCGCAGGCCACGCTGCGCGCACCGAGAGCCCGTCCGAGTGCGCCAGGCGCCTCGCCGGCCGGCACCGCCACGTGGAGGAGGAGGCAGGTCACCCCGGGCTCCCGACCTCGAACTCGTCCAGCCCCGCCTCGTCGTCGGGGCGTCCCGGCTCGCAGAAGGTGAAGGGAGGCCACGGACCCGAGAGCGCGAGGCGGAACCCATCGCCCTCGAGCTTCGCGGCCCACTCCTCGATCGCGGCGTGCATCGCCAGTTCCCCCCCGACGGAGACGAGGAGGGCGGCGTTCAGGATCATGGGATCGGCGACCCCGCTGGCCGCCTCGGTCAGGACGGGGCGCACCCGGATGCCGGCGACGAGGGTGGCCATCTCGTCGAAGACGGCGCACGCCGCCTGCTCGGACCGCCCGGTCACCGTCTCGGCCAGGCGCGCTTCCCTCCGCTTCTTGAGCATCCAGCCGGCGCCCGTCCCGGCGCCGGCCTGGGCGCCTTGTCCCGGGCTCGAATCCTCCGCGGCGCAGGCCTCACGGAGCCGGACCTCGTCGCAGTAGATCTTGAGGCTCCATTCGCGTCGCCCCCTGAGCCGATCCAGGGTGTCTCGCAGGCCGCCAGCGCTCGCCCCCAGGAAGTCGCGGAGCGCGTCGGGGCCGCTGAAGAGGGTGCACAGCCGCGCCGGTACGACCGGGCCGTGCTCCATGGCCCCCTCCAGCACCGTGGTGTGCCTGCGGGCCTGGGCCGTCACCCACTCCATGTCCTGGAGCCGCGCCTCGAGCGCGGGGCCGGTGAACTCGACGGCCGGAAGGAGGTCGGCGATCGCCACGACGCCCTCCAGCGCCAGGTCTCCCGGCGCGAAGCCCTCGCGCGCGGGCAGGGCCTGGCCGGCCGGGATGATTCCGTAGAGGTAGACGACCGAGGATTCCGGACGGACGGGGTCCATCACTGCTCACCAGACGCGCTAGGTGGATTTCGGAAGCTTGAGCTCGAAGACCCCGTGCCGATACGAGGAGGAGGCGCCCTTCTCGTGGACGGGCGATGGAAGCAGCAGTTCCTTCTGGTACTTCCGGTCGCCGTGGGCCGCCGAGATGTGGAGGATGTCGCCCTTCACCTCGAAGGCGATCTCCTTCTCGGAGACGCCGGGGAGCTCGGCCACGACCAGGAGGTGGTCCGACTCGTCGAAGAGGTCGACCATCGGCTCGCGCGCCTCCTCGACGACCGGCGAGCCGTCCCGATCGGACTTCACGTTGCCGAAGTTCTCGATGAGCGGCTTGCCGCCGCCACCGACGCGGACCGAGAAGCCGTAGACCGCCTTCACGCCCTTCTTGTCGTCGCCGATCCGTCCGGACCTGGAGAACTCGCCGCCGCCCTTCTCGGAGAGCTCGGAGAGCAGCTCGAGGAATCCGCCGAGACTCTTGAACATCCCGCCGACGCCAGCATCGACGGCTCCGGTCCGGGTTGGTCGTTTCGTGGACATGAGGCCTCCTGGGAGAGCCGTTGCCTAAGCAAGGGCCAAGCCAGCAGGACCAATCGTGAACGCGGGCCGCGATCGGGGAATGACGGCGACCGGTTGACGCGGACGCCCCGTCGGGTCAGGGACCGAGGCGACGGATGCGCGAGGGTGAAGGGGCACCCGGCGGTCCCCGGGTCCACCGGCCCTCGATGCCCGAACTCCCTGAGGAATTCAACATGATTTACCAATGGTGAATCATGTGCGGGAGAACCCGAGAGTCCCGCCGACCCACACCCGGTCGAGCCGCCCGGGTCCCTCCCACGGTGGACACCGGAGTCGGGGGGTGCCCGGGATTCACCCCGGCGGCCGACCGGGCGCCGATGCGAGGAAGTCGCCGACGGCCCGGTCGCTCGACCCGATGTGCTCCCGCAGCCAGCGGACCAGGAAACCCGACACGGCCATGAGGAGGGAGGTGGAGTTGCCCTCCGATTCCCAGTGCGGCAGGAGGGTGGCGAGACGGCGCCGGAACTCGGCGTGCTCCAGCATGTGGCTGGCCAGGCGCGGGTACCCCGCCTCGCGCATGAGACGCTCCTCCGCCTCGAAGTGCTCCTGGGCGTAGCGGGCGAGGAAGGCGAAGAGATCCTGGAGCTCCCGGTCCGACGCGCCGGCGCGAACGGCCGCGTCGAACTGCGCGGCCTGCTCGAACAGCGATCGGTGCTGGTCGTCGATCTCGGGTACGCCGATGGCGAGGGATGGATCCCAGGCAATCATTCGTTCGCTCCTGAACGGTCGATACTAGCGACGGGAGCCCGGCTGGCAAGCGGAGCCGTGATCCCCACGCCCCGCCAGGGAGTCACGGGAGCGCATCCACCTCGCCGACGTCGAGGCGTCGGCCGGCCAGATGACCCAGGTCGTCATCAACCTGATCACCAACGCGGCGATGGCGATCCCGAGAGGCAGGTCAGGGCGCGTCGTCGTGCGGCTCGTCGCGCCCCACGAAGGAACGACTGGGAATCGATTCCTCCGTCCGGCGGCCGGATCCCGGGATCCGATTCCCCTCGCGGGCGCGGCCCGGGAGCGCACGGCCGCAGCCTCTCGGGAATGCCCAGGGATCTCGGCCTTGGTTCGATGCCCGCGAGCGCCGGGCCGCCGGGAGGTGCGTGGCACGGCGGATGCTCTGGCTCCAGGTCGAGTTCGCAATCGAGCGACTCTCACTGGCAGTCGGAGGTCGTATGGCAAAGGTCATGAAGTCGACCGATTCGTCGAGCCTCGCCGAAGTGGTGGACCGGATCCTGGACAAGGGCATCGTGATCGACGCCTGGGCCAAGGTCTCGCTGGTCGGCATCGAGCTGCTCTCGATCGAGGCCCGCGTCGTCATCGCCTCCGTCGAGACGTACCTCAAGTACGCCGAGGCGATCGGCCTCACCGCCACCGCCGCTGCGCCGGCCGCCTAGGCGAGCCCGAGGTTGGCTCCACTCCCCGGGTTCGCTCGCAGCGCGCCCGGGGGGTGTCGCCGTTCCAGCCTGGCGAGGAGGCGCTGACGTCGAGCGCCCGTTTGGCGTAGGGTCGAGCGCATGGCCACCACGGGACGGTACCTGTACGGCCTCATCCGGTCGGATGAGGAGGTGGAGTTCGGCGCCATCGGGCTGGCGCACGACGGAGGCCCGGGGCGCGTCCGGACCGTGCTCGTCGATTCGATGGGTGCGGTGCTGAGCGACTTCACGACGGGTGGACGACTCCTTCCGCTCCGCAAGAACCTCGAGCCCCACAACCAGGTCCTCCGCGAGGTCATGAGGACGACCACCGTGGTCCCCATGACCTTCGGGCACGTGGCCAGGAGCGACGAGGCGATCAAGAAGCTCCTGCGCCTGCACCGCGAGGCCATCGGGTTCCAGCTCGACAGGGTGGCAGGTGCGATCGAGATGGGTCTCAAGGTGCGGTGGGACGTGGAGAACGTCTACGACCACGTCGTCCGGATCGATCCCGAGCTGAAGGCCCGCCGCGACCAGGTGTTCGGGCCCGGCGCGCAGGCCGGGCAGAACGAGAAGATGGAGCTGGGCAAGCTCTTCGAGGAGCGACTGAACCAGGAACGGGACGACCAGACCGACCGTCTTCTCGAGATGCTCAAGGGGAGCGTGCGGGAGGCCAAGGTGAACCCGCCCAAGGGCGAGAAGATGCTGATGGACGCCGCCTTCCTGGTGGACCGGGACGGGCAGAAGGCCTTCGAGGCACGGGTCTACGAGGTGGCCGAGGCCTTCCCGCCCGAGCTCGTCTTCGACCTCAGCGGTCCCTGGGCGCCGTTCCACTTCGTCGACCTCGATCTCGGGCTCGACGCGGAGAACGGGTGAGGACGCCGACCACGCCGCGCGTTCCGGGCACCGTCCCGGCCGCACCTGGCGAGGAGGCCAGTGTCCATCCGTGCGCCTTCTGCCGGGGCACCGGGAAGGATCCGTTCGGCATCATGTCCGCCCTGTCGTCGTGCGGCGCCTGCGGCGGCAAGGGCGTGTTCCTCCTGCGCGGGCCCCACCGGGCCTGCCCCCATTGCCGTGGCACCGGCGCGGTCAAGACCTTCGCCTGCGGCGCGTGCCGGGGCAGCGGACTCGTCCCCGCCGCGAAGCCTCACTGACGCGGGACGCCGTGCGCCCACCCGGGCCGGGGCTCCGGGTCCCGTGGCGCGGCACGGTGGCGGCGCTATGACCTCCACTCCTCGAGGGGGGAACCCACTGGCCGATTTCAGCGACTTCGTCGCCGAGTTGAAGCGTAGGCGCGTGATCCGTGCCCTGATCGCCTGGGGAATCTTCTCGTTCGCCGTGCTCCAGGTCGTCGAGCCGGTGGTGCACGCCTTCCACCTGCCGGAGTGGTCGCTCACCGCCATCGTCTCCGTGCTCGGGGCGGGCTTCCCCATCACCGTGGTCCTGGCCTGGGTCTTCGACCTCACCGCGAAGGGGATCACGCGGACCTCGGCGACCACCGGTCCGGATGCGGACGGGCGGCCGGTCTCCGGCGCCCGGCTGGCGGGCCTGCTGGTCGCGCTCGGCCTGCTCGCCGCCGCGCCGGGATTCGTCTACCTGTTCGTCTGGCCGGGCTCCGCACGACGGGTCACGCCGGCACCTGCCGGGACGACCGTCGGCGAGCCCGCCGCGGCGACCTCCGGGGAGGGACCTCCCTCCATCGCCGTGCTGGCCTTCGCGGATCTCAGCCCGGGCAAGGACCAGGAGTACTTCTCGGACGGCATCTCCGAGGAGATCCTGAACGCGCTGGCCCGCGTGAAGGGGCTCAAGGTGGCGGGGAGGACCTCCTCCTTCCACTTCAAGGGACGGAACGAGGACCTGCACGCGATCGGGGCGGCCCTGGGCGTCCAGAACGTGCTCGAGGGCTCGGTGCGCAAGCAGGGCAACCGGGTGCGCATCACCGCCCAGCTCATCAAGGCGAAGGACGGATTCCACCTCTGGTCGAGGACCTACGACGGCGAGCTCACCGACGTGTTCGAGCTCCAGGAACGCATCGCGCGCGCCATCACCGAGGAGCTGAAGGTGGTGCTGCAGGGCGACCCGCGGGCCCGCCTGGTTCCGGTCGCCACCCGGAACCCGGAGGCCTACGCGCTCTTCCTCCAGGCGACCGCCATCTTCAACCGCCGCGACGGTTCCCGCTTCGCCGACGCCATCTCCCAGCTCGAGCAGGCCCTGGTCCTCGACCCGGGCTACGCGCGCGCGCACTCGCGCCTCGCCGCGCTCCACGCGGTCACCCCGAGCTACTCCGCCCGCGACGTGAAGGCATCGCTGGCGGCGGCCGAGAAGCACGCGCGCCGGGCCATCGAGCTCGACTCCAGCCTCGCCGAGCCGCACGCGGTCCTGGGCCTCCTCCTCAGCCACCAGCGACGCTGGGAGGAGCAAGGAGCCGCCTTCCAGCGCGCGCTCGAGCTCGACCCCGACGACGTCACCGCCAACTTCTGGTACGCGACCACGCTCATCGTGGAGGGGTACGCCCGGCGGGGCGCCGAGGTCCTGGACCGGGTGCTGGTGCTCGACCCCATCCTGCCGAATGCCCTCATGTGGCGGGGCACGCAGCTCTTCAACAACGGCGATCTCGACCCTGCCGAGCGGCTTCTGCAGCGCGCCAACGACCTCGGGCTCTTCTACGTCGGACTGGGTCTCTCCGCGGTGTCGGACGCGCGCGGTCGCAAGGAAGAGGCCGTCGAGCGGATCACCCCCGCACTCCGGGTCTTCCTGGGCGATTTCGCTCCCGGATCGGCGGAGGTGCTGGCCCGTGGGATCTTCGGCGACGACGCCGCGCGCGCGAAGGCCCTGGCGCTCGTCGAGGGCTACCTGGCGACGAAACCGGCCGTCGTCTCGGGGATTGCGCCCTATGCACTCCTCCGGCTGGGGCAGCCGGAGCGGGCCCTGGAGATCCTCCAGGCAGGGCCGACCGGCAACGACGCGCTCGCCTTCGGGGTGCTCTGGGGTCCCTACGGGCGCGCCGCACGGACGCTGCCGGCCTTCCCGGAATTCGCCCGGAAGGTCGGGCTCGCCGCGTACTGGGACCGGCACGGCGCCCCCGACGGCTGCCGTCGGGTCGCGCCGGCCGACTATCGGTGCGAGTGATTCACGGGTACAGCGGCGCCACCGCCTCCGCCCAGCGGCGGATCATCTCGATCGACCCGGCGTCGTCGGGGTGCAGGCCGTCGGTGAGGTGGTTCCGGTTGGCCTGGAACCACCCGTGGAGGTCGGGTCCGGGCAGGAGGCCGAGCTGCTTCGTCACCTCGTCGACCACCACGTTCAGCCGAGCCGGGTAGTCGACCGGGCTGTCGGTGCGGAAGGGGATCCGCGCCACGACCGGGATCCGGCCCGCGGCCCGGACCTTGCGCACCACCTCGAGGAGGTCCTTCCGGAAGGCGACCGGGTCCCAGTCGTTGGAACCGAACCCGATGGCGATCACCTTCGCGTCGGGATTGAGCGCCAGCACCTCGTCGATGCGCCGCACGGCGTCGACGTGGTGCAGGCTTCCGAATCCCGCGCCGATCACCGCCGGGAAGTAGCCGGGGTGGCGGCGCGCGATGGCCTCCGGGAAGCTGGGCTGGTGGGCAGGCGCGCGGTCGTAGACGGCCGAGGTGATGCTGTCGCCGAAGAACACCCAGACGTCGTCGCCGCCCCGGGAGAGGTCGTGCACGTCGATCTCGTCGAGGTAGAGACCCCACTCGAAGACGTCGGGCGAGAGCCCCGTGACCACCATCCGCACCCAGCGTTGCCCGGCGAAGTCGATGGCGTGGGCCCGCGAGCGGACCGGGTTGCCGGTGATGGTGGCGGCGACCCGCCAGGTGCCGTCGGCCCCGTTCGTGGAGTCGGAGGAGGTCTCCAGGCGGTAGTCGACCGGCGCTCCGTACTTCCGGTCCGTGTAGTCGTGGTTGCCCGAGGACGTCCAGGAGACGAGGAGACGCGAGCAGCAGGCCCCGACGTCGATGGCGACCCAGGAGGGCCTGGCCGGGGTGGGATGCCCACCGGCCCAGGAGTCCTTCGTCCGGTAGACGCCGTCCACCACGACCTTGCCGCCCGGCGGGCTCGACGCGACGCGCTTGCCCCGCGACACGATGGGGGCGGCGGCGAGCGGCCCCCCGTAGCGGGCCGGCGCGGCGTCCGCGGGGGCGAGCGCGAGCGTCGCGATCAGGGCCGATGCGAGCAGGGAGGTCATGCGGCGGCGCGGGCGCGCCCGGCCTTCCACGTGTCGTAACGCTCCGCGGCCAGGGACGCCGCCCAGATCAGGACGGCCATGGCCACCACGCCGACCAGGCCGGCGTAGGTGCCGAGCGCCTTGTGGACGGGGCGGGAGAGCACGCCGTAGGGAAGCTCGATGGAGAGGAAGTAGCCGAGGAGGCTGTGCTTCCCCATCAAGCGGAGCCAGGCGAGCCAGCGGTCGGCGGAGGCCGGGAACGAGCTGGAGCAGCCCGCTCGTGGCCACCACGCCCCCGAGCCGGATGGCGAACCAGCAGGGGGAGGTCCGCCAGAAGTCCTGGTGCGCGTAGAAGGTGGGGAGCTTGTCCCCGGCCCAGCCGGCCAGCGCCAGCGCCACGCCGATGCCGATCCAGGTGAAGGGCCTGGACTCCCCCATGGCCATGCGCCCCAGCGCGCTCCCGGCGAAGCAGAAGGCAGCCCAGGGGAAGAGGTAGAAGATGCCCCGCGGCCACTCCGAGTAGAGGTAGTCGAGGATCCGGCTGGGCGGGTGCTGCCAGCCAGCGACCACCGGGGCGAGGAAGGCCACGGCCGCCGTGGCCGCCACGGCGACGACCGCGTGGAGCCGGGGCTTGAGACCAACGGTGAAGAGGGCGGAGACGAGCAGCGAGACGGCGATGACGTTGAGGACGTCCACCTTCAGGAGCCCCTGCCACCCGTCCGGAACCCGCCAGGCACCGCCGGCCAGGAACCAGAAGAGCCGGAGCAGGTAGGCGACCCCGAGCAGCCAGAGCGCGCGGCGGATGGCGCCCAGGCGCCGCACTCCCACGGGAACGCCCTTCCGCTCCTGCGCGGCGTCCCCGAGGACCTGCGACATGCCCGCCATGTAGAGGAAGGACGGGGCCGCGAAGCCGCCGATGACGGCGAGGACGTCGTGCACGGGGCCGCTGGCGACGGCGTCGGCGCGCCAGGAGTCCCAGGTGTGCCACTGGAGCATGTAGAGCACGGCGAGGCCGCGCTGCCAGTCGAGCCAGAGCTTGCGGCCTTTCATGGTTGCCATCCCCACCCGGGGAGCTCGACGTCGCCCACGGCCGGCAGCGCGCGCCCCATCCGCTGCAGGAACCGGCTCACGAAGCTGTTGGAGCTCGGGCCGCCCTCCAGGCGGTAGTCGCGCGTGCCGGAACTCCTCGTTGAGCGAGTCGACGATCGCCCGGATGCGCGCCTCGGTGAGGCCAGGCTCGACGAAGGTTGCGATCTCCCGTGTCGGGAGGTCGCGAACGGCGGGCTCCCCCCAGTAGGCCCCGGCAGCGCGCGTGAACTCCACGGAGGGGTCCTGGCAAGGGATGACGTAGCCCACGACCCGCGCCCGGCCGGGCAGCCATCCCGGAACGGCCTCCTTGCCTCCCTGGACGATGAAGCCGCCGCCGGCCCCGCCCAGCCGGACGAGCAGGGCGGCGTGCGACCGCCGCTCGGGCGGATCGCCGCGGCGAGAGCCGATGCTCCTCGCCGCGAGGACGACGGTGGGGGTCCCAGCGTCGGGCCGCGCCCCGGGGACGGCCCCGCCGTCCTGCGCCCTCGCCGGAGCGGGCAGGGTGGCCCAGGCGAGGAGCAGGGTGGCGAGGAGGCGCGTCACGCTAGGTGGAGGGCGTCCCGCTCCCCCCGGCAGGGGGTTCCTCGATCGCCGGTGTTTCCTCGCCGGCGATGTACACGCCTCCGCTCGACTGGAGGTCGAGCGCGACGGCCAGCAGGTAGAGCACCAGCGCGAAGATCGCGATGCCCTGGCCGATGCTCATGGCGAGCACGAGCAGCAGCGGCTGCGGGAAGATGATCGACGAGGCCATGAAGATCATGGCGACGATGGTCCCGATCACGGAGAGGAGGACCAGCTTCTTTGCCATCTCGTGCTTCACTGGACGGCCCCCTTCTCCGCCTTCGGCCTGCGGGAGAGCGCGAGCGGGTGGATGTCGTTGTGGCAGTCGATGCAGTTCATCTCGCCCGATCGGATCGCGTCGGCCGAGTCGCCGTGGGTCTCCACCCACTTCTTCGCGGTGGCCGAGTGGCACTGCATGCAGGCCCCGCTCTTGAAGGGCTTGTAGAGGTGGATGGTCGGTCCGCCCTCCCCGTCGGGGCCGGTGCTGGCGTACTCGGTGAGGTACTTGAACAGGTGCTTCATGCCGTTCTGCTTGGTCGTGATGGCGCCGAACATCTGGTAGTCGGCGTGGCAGGTGTAGCAGCTGGTCTCGCCGAACTTGTGGTTGCGGCTGTGCATGGCCGCGAGGCTGTTCGACTTCGGGTCCTCGGCGTCGCGCAGGTAGGGACCCATCACGTGGCAGGAGCCGCAGAACGGGCGCGAGAGCGTGTACTCGAAGCTGGCGATGTTGCCGGTGAGGGACACGATGAGCGGGAACGCGCCCAGGCCGAGCAACAGCATGGACTTCGTGATCCGGTTCAGGTGCGGGCGGCGGACGATGTACCAGAGGCAGACGAGGACGGAGAGGACCGCGCTCGCGAGCGCGATCGCCTTGAGGAGTTGCTCGGTCGTATGGATGGAAAACACGTAGGTCCCTTGCGTTCTACTTCACGACGACGGGGCCGGCGGTGATCTCCGGCGGTCCCGAGATGAATCCGGCGGCGTTGCCCTTCACCCACTCGGCGGCCACCCGGTCCGACTGGAGGATGCCCTCGCGGGTCTCGAAGAGGCTGAGCGAGGCCCACCAGCCGTCGCCCTCGTCGATGGCGATGTAGGAGATGAAGCCGGGTACCTTCCGGACCACGTTGATGAAGGAGGAGTTGACGGCGTCGTTGAATTCCTTGGGCTTGGAGAGCTTGTAGCGCCGGATCGTCCCGTACATGTCTTTCCTCTCACGCCGGCGCGGGGCCGGCCGTTGGAATGAAGGAATGAAGACCGACCCGGGAGATTACGTCAGGGGGGCAGGCGGGCACCACGGGGCGGAAGGCGAATTCCGCCCGGACTCATGACGTGGCGCGTCGAGACCTGGGCTAGGCCCTGGCTTCGAACACGATGTTGAACGGCGTCTGGGTCGCCCGCCGGAAGCTCGGGAACCCCGCCTCCCGGGCCACCGCGCCAATCTGGGCCTCGCCGGCCTGCGCGCCGAGCGCCATCCCGTGGAAGGCGAGCGAGTTGGGCACGCACACCATGGTGGAGGCCGCGTAGAACACCCGCCCGACCGGGTTCAGGTTCTCCACCACGGAGTCCCCGGCGAACGGCTCCACGATCATCCACGTCCCGTCCCCGGCGAGCGCCGCCCGCGCGCGCCTCCCGGCTCCCACCGGATCGGGAAGGTCGTGCAGGCAGTCGAAGTGGGTGACGAGGTCGTAGTCGCGCCCCGGGAAGTCGGTCGCGGCCGCCACCTCGAAGCGCACCCGGTCCCCGACCTTCGCGGCGGCGGCGCGCTTCCTCGCCGTCTCGATCGACTCGGGGTGGAAGTCGAAGCCGATGAAGGTCGAGCGCGGGTAGGCCTTCGCCAGGATCACCGTGGACGCGCCGTGGCCGCAGCCGACGTCGGCCACCCGGGCGCCGGCGCGGAGCTTCGCCTCCACGCCGTCGAGCGCCGGGATCCAGTCCTTCTCGAGGTGCGTCGCGTAACCGGGCTTGAAGAAGCGTTCGGTTCCCTCGAAGAGGCTGTGGTCCTGCTCGGTCCAGGGAAGCCCCTGGCCGGTGCGGAAGTTCTCGAGGATGCGTGGCTCGGCGCGCCACATCGCCTCGAGGATCTGGAAGGCGCCGGGCAGGAACACGGCGCTGTCCTCCTGCGCGAGCGCCATGGCCTGCTCCGGGGTGAGCGAGTAGCGGTCGGTCGCGGCGTCGAGCGTCACGTAGCCCCCCGCAGCCTGGTTCGCGAGCCACTCCCGGACGTACCGCTCGTTCGTCCCGGTCCGCCGCGAGAGCTCGAGCGGCGTCGAGGGCTCCTTCGCGAGCTCCTTGTAGAGCCCGAGCCGGTCCCCGATGAGCACCAGCACGGCGCTCGCGGCCGCGCCCAGGTCCACAACCGCATGGTTCATGAACTGCTCGAGACGCTTCGGATCGACGACGGTCGCCATGGCTCTTCTCCTCGGGCTCTCCTCCCGCGGCGCCCCTATCTCGCCTCCGGCCCGGCGCCCGGTTCAACCGGGGCGTAAGCGACCCTTGTCGGGTAAGCTCCCGCTTTCCCCTGATGGCCACTCCCTCTCGACCACTCGTCACCGCAGTCGTGGCGGCCCACCAGGCCGCCCGTCACCTGGGGAGCGCGCTCGCCTCGCTGGCCGGCCAGACGCTCGACGACCTGGAGGTGATCGTGGTGGACGACGGGTCCACCGACGGGACCTCCGAGGTCGCGGAGGGCTTCACGCGGGAGGATGCGCGCTTCCGCCTGGTCCGCCTCGACGGGAACCGCGGCCAGGCCGCCGCGCTGAACGCCGGGATGGAGGAGGCGAGGGGGCGTTATCTCGCCATCCTCGATGCCGACGACGAGGCGACTCCCGGGAGGCTGGCCCTGCAGATGGCGGCCTTCGAGCGCGACCCCGGCCTCGTGCTCGTGGGAGGCGCCGTGGTGACCCTGTGCGACCGGCACGCCGTGGAGGGAAGGGTCTGGCGCTACGCGACCGACGACGCCGCGGTCCGTGCTCGGACCCTCTTCAAGTCGGAGGTCATCTCCGGCGCGATCACCTTCGACCGGGAGTGCATGGTGAGAGGCGGCGTCCGGTTCGACGAGAGCCTGCGCCTCGGCGTCGACTGGGCGCTCTCGGCCGCCGCGCTGCGCCTGGGCCGGGTGGGGAACGTCGAGCCGGTGGTCATGCGCTACCGCATCCACCCGCGCCAGATGACGGTCGAGATGGTGGACGACCTGGGATCGGACAGCACGGTGATCCGGCGAGAGGTGCTCGGGTGGGCCGGGGTGAATCCCACGCGCGGCGAGATGCGGACCCACCTCGCCGTGAGCCCCTGCAACTACTGGCCCTTCGGGTCGCACCCGTTCTTCCGGGAGCGGGGAGAGGCCATCCTCGACGATGCGGAACGCTGGCTGGATCGGCTGGTGGAGACGACGGGCCGCTCGGGGAGGATCCCGCGAGCAGCGCTCCGGGCCTACGCGGACGAGATCCTGGCGATGACCGAGCAGGCATTGCGTGATCCGGGCGGGGAGATGGCCCCGGCGCGCAACTGCCCGGTGGCGGCGCCGCTCGACTGCGTGACCGACGAACCTTGCCGGTAGCGCCCTACACCATCGACAGGACCGCCGCCTTCTGGAGCATCTCGGAGTGCCTCGCGTCCTGCGTGGCGAGCGACGTGAACAGCTTCTGCACCTCCGGGGACGCGCTCTTCGCCAGCTCCTCGGCGTGGATGGAGCCGAAGCGGGATTCCATCTCCGTCAGGCGTCGCAGCAGCGCGCCCACGCTTCGCGCCCCGATGGCCGAACCGGCCAGATTCCGCACCGCCTCGATCTCCGCCAGCATGGCGTCGAGCTCGACCTTGAAGCGCGCGAGCTCCGCCTCGCTCCAGGGAGCCCGCCCGTGGTGCCGCTCGAGGAGCCGGATGCGCATGGCGTGCTGCGCCTCCTCCAACGCCAGGCGCTCGAACATCTCCCGCAGGTAGGGCTGGTGCGCGAAGTTGATCGCGAGCTCGGCGTAGAGGTCCTTCGCCATGGACTCGACGCGGGCGGCGGCTCGCAGGCACTCCGAGGCGTTCATGGCCCGCATTGTCGCAGACTCGCCGCCGCTTTCAGTGCAGGACCCAACAGGTACGGCCCCGCCCCGGTCGAGTGGGACGGAGGTGGCGAACCGCCGGAACACCATGCCCCCGCCGTTCCCGGGAAGGCGTCGAACTCCAGGTGAGCTCGACCAGGGAGCGGTCTCAGGCGTCCGGATTCCGCCCCGCCAGTTGGTCGAGACGGTCGGCCTCGGTGACCCCCGCGGTCCAGGCCGCCGGCCTCGACGCGAACCGGGTCTCCACCGGGACACGGTCCACCGTCACCGCCCACCGGGTCTCGGGGAGCATGGCGACGGAGTCGTGCGAGCCTCTGCGCCGCCGATCGACCAGTTCCCTGGTCGCGACGAGTCTCAACGTGTGCGATCCGGCCTTGTATCGTTCCATGGTGCTGCACCCATAGTGGACCGTGCGGCCCGAGCCATACGGGAATCCCCGTACCGACGCGAGGAACGGCGCGTGCACCGTCCGTAAATGCACCCTTGCGAGGCCCACGGACGTTCGCGGACGCACCGGCGCCGGCTTCGCGCTCGATGGGCCTCCGAAGAACGGCACCTTGGACGGGCGACGCCCGGGGCACGACCGATGCAGACCCAGGCGTGAACGGCTTCGGCCGTCGTCTCGTTCACCCCAACGGATCCAAGGAGCGAAACATGGCAAGATTCTCAATTCCATCACTGGCCCTCGCAGTCGTCACCGGCCTGGTCGGAGTCGGATGTGGTTCCAGCAACGATTCCAGCGGCCAGGTGACCGGCCTCGCGTCTTCCGAGTCCGCCGCCACCTCGGTGTCCCTGAAGGACTCGTCGAGCCCGGCGAACGTCCGCACGGCGGTGCCGGACGAGGCCGGCAACTTCTCGATCGATGCGTCGGGGCTGACGGCTCCCTTCTTCCTGAAGGCCGAGACGACCTCGGGCCCCGAGTACTCCATCGCGTCCGGACCCGGGAAGACCGACGTGAACCCGGTCACCACCGCCGCCTGCGCCGGGGCGTCGTCGAACGAGGACTCCAAGGACGGCGAGGACGGCTGGTCGGGCCGGGACCACGGGTCCTCCGACAGGATCGAGGGCGTCCTGAGGAACCTCCGGACGGTGCTGAAGCCGCTCTTCGATCTCTACGGGATCAAGAAGGTCGGGGGGGACGATGACGACCACAAGGGCCTCAACGTCCGGGCACTGCTCCGCGACGTGAGCTTCACGGTCACGAAGGGCGTGGTCACCGTGACGAACAAGGCCACCGGCGCCGTCATCTTCGCCGGACCCTTGCGTCACCTCGACGAGGGGACCTTCTACCCCGAGAACATGCCGGCCGGTCCGGGCGGACCCCCACCACCTGTGCCGAGTTCACCTACTCGGACTTCGGGGCCTGCCAGCCCGACAGCACGCAGACGCGCACCGTGCTGACCTCGCTGCCGACGGGCTGCACCGGCGGCGCTCCGGTCCTCTCGCAGGCGTGCACCTACGTGCCGCCGACCAACGTGTGCACGGAGTTCACCTACTCCGCGTTCGGGGCCTGCCAGCCCGACAGCACGCAGACGCGCACCGTGCTGACCTCGTTGCCGGCGGGCTGCACCGGCGGCGCTCCGGTCCTCTCGCAGGCGTGCACCTACGTGCCGCCGACCAACGTGTGCACGGAGTTCACCTACTCGGCGTTCGGGGCCTGCCAGCCCGACAACACGCAGACGCGCACCGTGCTGACCTCGCTGCCGGCGGGCTGCACCGGCGGCGCGCCGGTCCTCTCGCAGGCCTGCACCTACGTGCCGCCGATGGACGGTGCCGCTCTCTACTCGGCGAGCTGCCAGAGGTGCCACGGACCCATCGCGACGAGCGACCTGAAGGGCAGGAACATGACCGTCACGCTGATCCAGGGCAGCGGGATGGCCTTCGGTCTCGACGGCGACCCAGTTGCAGGCCATCGTCACGGCAGTCGGACCGTAGCCGCGGGACGAGTCGGGGCCCCGGCCGCTCTCGCAGCGGTCGGGGCCCTCTTGCGTCGCCCGCTCAGATGGGCGGCCGGTTGCCGTCGCCGTAGCCGGTGAGCTCCACGAAACCCTCGCCGGCCCGCGCACCGTCGCTCCCCAGCGCCCGCACCGCGCCCTCCCAGTAGTGCGGCGCCGATCCGCCACGGTTCTCCTGGTCGGCCACCTCCGGCTCGACGCGGAGCACGAGGCCTGCCGAAGGGACTTCCACCGTCCATCCCGAAGGGTAGTCCGCGCCGGTGGCGGGGCTGCGCCAGCGGCCCGTGGCGCGCAGGCGGAAGTCCTCCGCGGAGAGCCAGCGGGGCTTGCCGTCGCGGTCCACGAGGGTCCCGCTCCCGAAGGAGACCCCTCCGGCCTTGTCCCGCAGCAGGTAGAGCATGAGGTCGCGTCCGTCGGCGAGGCGAAGCGCGAACCAGTCCCAGCCCGACTGATCGGGCGCGAGCTGGCTCGACCCGAACTCCTTGTCCATCCAGCTCTTGCCGCGGACCGGCACGACCATGCCGCCCATCTCCAGTTCACCCTCGGTCGAGAGGCGGGTCAGGCTGTAGTAGAGGCTCGCGAAGCCGTCCCGGGAGGCCTTGCGGGAGACCCCGCCCGGCCCCTGCAGGACCGGCGGGCGATCCGGTCGCAGCCGCAGGCGCAGCGCGAGCCCCTTCGCCCGATCGCCCACCTCGACGGCGAATCCGCCCTCGTCGATGCGGAGCTCCCACCGTGCCTCGGTCCCCGGCGGCCCTCGTGACCAGGCCAGCAGGGGATCGGGGGGCGAGCCGAATCCCGCCAGGAGCGGCACGGCCCGGTAGATCACCTCGGAGAAGACGCGCTCGCCGGTGGAGAGGTCGGTGACCGCGGCGTGTCCCATGAGGACGTCGGTCGCGCGCCACGTCGAGCCGCCTTCCCGCTGGACCGGCGACACCCCGATCCGGAAGAAGGTGACCTGGTAGCCGAAGCGGCGCTCCGTCGCGCCGGACGCGCCCGGGGAGGAGAGGATCCCGGTGAAGTACCACCACTCGTTCCGGTATCCCGGGTGGGACCAGTGGTCGGCCGGGAACGACCACTCGTGCCCGGGGCCGGCCGGCTTCCACGCCGGGTCGGCCGCGAGCAGGAGGGCCAGCAGGGCCAGGCTAGAGGGCATCACGGGAGAGCTCCGTGGCGGGGGCGTCGCTGGCGCGGGCGGCGGGGTAGATGCTGGCCAGGAATCCGGCGCCCAGGATTGTCAAGGCCTGGAGCGCCAGCAGGCCGACCGGCCAGTCGAGCTGCAACGTCCAGCCGAAGAAGTCGCGGTTCACGAGGCGGACCAGCACCCAGGCGAGCGCGGCGCCACCGGGCAGGCCGAGGGCCACGCCCAGCCCCGCGATGGCGAGCCCCTTCCCGGCGAAGACCCGGAACGCCTGCTGGCGCGTGGCTCCCAGCGCCCGGTAGAGCGCCACCTCCGCGCGCCGCTCGCGCGCCGCGGTGAGGAGCGTGAGCACGACGCCGGCCACCGCCACGACGAGCCCCATGGCCTGGAGCAGCCGGGTCACCGCGAAGGTCTGCTCGAAGATGGCGATCACCTCGCCCCGCAGCGAACGGTTGGTCCGGATCACCACCGCCTCCCCGGGGAGGGCCGCGCGCAACCGGTCGGCCGCGGCGTCGGCGTTCGCCCCGGGCGAGAGGTAGAGCGCGGCGTTGGACGGTGGGCCCTCCCCGAAGAGGCGCGCGAAGGTCCGGAGATCGACGAGCACGGTGCCCGATTCGGAGCCGTACTCGCGGTAAATGGCGGAGATGGGGACGTCGACCGGGCCGGAGGCGCCCTCGAGCCGCACCGACCGCCCGGCCCGGAGCCCCTCCCGCCGCGCCAGCGGCTCGCTGACCAGCGCCTCCCCGGCCAGGACGCCCCGGAACGCCGCGGCCGCGTCGCCGCCGATCACGCTCACCCGCGAGGCGCCGTCCGGGAGGGCCGCGTCGACGCCCACCACCGGCACGCGCCTCCCTCCCAGCCGGACGAAGGTCTGGCGCAGGCGATCGACCCTGGCGACCTCGGCGTCCCGGCCGATCTCCGCCAGGACCGCCGGGGAGAGCGTGGCCTCGCCGCGGGCGCGGCTCCAGGTCGGCGTGGTGACGTAGAGGTCGGCGTGCAGGGTGCCGTCGAGCCACTCGATCACGGTGCCGCGGAAGCTCGACACCATCACGGTGATCCCGGTGAGCATGGCGACCGCCACGGCCAGCGCGCCCACCGCCACCGCCGATGACTGAAGGTGAAGGGCGAGCGTGCGCGCTCCCCACCCGAAGGAGAACCCGCGCGGCCGGCCGGCGCGGCCGAGCCCGAGGACGAGGGCCGGAGCGGCCAGGGGAAGCGCGGCCAGGATTCCCAGCGCCACCAGGAAGCCCGCCCAGGGGCGGCCCGACCCGAGCGCCGCGTAGGAGGCGGCGGCCAGGGCGGGGGCCAGGAGCGCGGCGGCGAGGAGGGGCCGGGCCGCCCGCGTCGTCCGCTCCTCGAGCGTGAGCGAGGCGAGGAGCGCCCGCGGGTCGCGCCGGGAGACGTCGAGGGCAGGGAGAAGCGCTCCGGCCAGCGACCCGGCCACGCCGAGGGCCACCGCGAGGACGAGGAGCGCGGGCGTGAGCGTCACGCGGTCGATGCCTTCGAGGAGGTAGAGGTTCTGCACGGTGGCCGACACGCTCCGCAGCTCGAACCGGGCCGCGAGCCAGCCGAGGGGGATCCCCAGCGCCGTGCCGGCGGCGCCGAGCAGCAGCGCCTCCCCGAGCAGGAGGGCGAGCACCTGCCCGCGCGTCGCGCCCAGGCAGCGCAGGACGCCGATCTCCTCGCGGCGTCGCACCATGGCCGCCTGCGTGCTCCCGTAGACCAGGAACCCGCCGACGAACAGGCTGATGAGGGAGAGGGCGGTGAGGTTCATCCGGAAGGCGGCGAGGAGCCCGGAGGCCTCGGCGACCCGCTGCTCCGGGGTGGTGACGCGAACGGCCGGTCCGAGACGGGCCTGGAGGCGGGCCGACACCTCGGCCGGGTCCGCTCCGGGCGCGAGGAAGACGTCGACCTGGTGGAGCCGGCCTGGCGGGCCGAGGAGGGACTGGGCCTCGGAGATGTCCATCACCCCGAGCCTGCGGCTCGCCAGCGGGCTCACGCGGCGAAAGTCGACGAGGGCGCCGATGTGCAGCGCGGCCCGCCGCCCTCCCGCCGAGACCTGCACCGTGTCGCCCACCTTCCATCCCCGGTCGGCCGCCAGCTCCGGGGTCACCGCGATCCAGCCCGGGGACCCGAGCGCGCCCGCGACGGCCGCGCGATCCCCCTGCACCGGGAGGCGCACCGGGGCCAGCAGGTCCACACCGAGCACCTCGAGGAAGAGCGGCGGCTCCCCCTGCACGGCAGCCTCGGTGCGCGTCAGCGGGATGGCCGCCGCCACGCCCGCCTCGGCCAGCACGGACGGGTAGACCTCCTCGGGGAAGCTCGGTCCGCTCCCCACCACGGTCAGCGCCGCGTCCCCGCTCACCGCGCGAACCGTGCCCTCGAAGGCGCCCAGCGCGCCCTGGTCGAGGATGCGGATGGAGAGCACCGAGCCCACTCCCAGTGCGACCCCGAGCACCGTGAGCAGGACCAGTCCCCTTCCGGCGCGCAGCTCGGCTCCCAGGGCCTTCTGGAAGTAGCCCTTCACGCGAGCTCGAGGAGGCCGCCGTGCAGGCGCCACGCCTCGTCGGCGAGTGCGGCGAGCTCCTGGCTGTGGGTGACGTAGACGAGCGAGCTGCCCTCCTCGCGGGCGATCCCGAGGAGCAGCTCCATCACCGCGAGTCCGTTCGCCTCGTCGAGGTTGCCGGTGGGCTCGTCGGCGAGGAGCAGCCGGGGACTCCGCAGCAGGGCCCGGCAGATGGCCACGCGCTGCTTCTCCCCGCCGGAGAGCTGCTGCACGGGCTGCCCCTCCCGCCCCCCGAGCCCGACGCGGCCGAGCAGGCTCGTGGCGCGCGCCTCGTCGTCCGGGGAGCGCCCCCCGATGAACGCGGGCAGGAGCACGTTGTCCTGAACCGACAGGTGGGGAAGGAGGTGGAAGAACTGGAAGACGAGGCCGACGCCGTCCCGGCGGGCCAGCGTGCGCTCCCGGTCCCCGAGCGCCCCGAGGTCCTTTCCGAGCAGCAGCACCCTTCCGGCGCTGGGCGAGTCGATGCCCGCCGCCAGGTGCAGCAGGGTGGACTTGCCCGATCCGCTGCGCCCGGTGATGGACACGGTGCGCCCGGGCGCCACCTCGAGGGAGGCGCCGTCGAGTGCCGTGAAGCTCCGCCCCCCTGGAAGGGCGTAGGCCTTCGAGACGCGCTCGATCGACAGCACGGGGGCGGACATGAGTGGCCGTATCTAACGGGGTGCCCGTCGAGCGGCTACGACCCGTTCGACGGGTGGCGCCTCTGGCCGGATCCTGCCCTGCCGGCCTTCCCCGACGTAGAATGTGCGCGGGGGAATGGCGGCGTACCAGACAGAGGCGCTCTTCGGCGACCTGTTCCGCGACCTGGCGATCGCCGGGCGGGCGCTCTCGGCCTATCCGCGGCGCCACCCGGCCGTGGCCGACGGGCTGGCGAAGGCCCGTGCCGCCCTCTCGGCGCTCCTCGCGGTGACGGGTCCGATCGAGATGGCCGCGGCACGGGACGCCATCCTCTGGAGCGACCAGCGATTCTCGAGTCCCACCGCGGCGCAGCTCGCGAAGCTCCTGCGCCGGCGACGTGCGGCCGGGCTCCTCCTCGACCCGGACCCGACGGTGCAGGAACTGGAGACCTTCCTGCGGGCGCTGGCCGTGGACGCGCGGACTGCCCGCGCTACCGGCTCCCTCGCCGCGGAGCTGACGGCGGCGGGGCTCGTCCGGATCCGGGTCAGCGACCTCGACTTCTCCTCCCTGTCCCTCGTCGAGACCGACGAGGAGGCGTTGGCGCCGGAGGCCGGAGACCTCGCCGAGCGGGTGATGCGCCGCCTCGTCGCGAACGGCACCGTCCCGGGAGATCACCTGGCGAGGTGGATCGTCTCCGGCAGGAACGCCGCCGAGTTGCTCCGCGTCATCCTCGACGGGGGAGGCAAGGGCGCCGCGCAGGGGGATTGGGGCCCGGCGGCACGCACGGCGGCGCAGCAGGCCGTCGCCGACGAGCAGCGCGCCCAGCCCGATCCGGATGGGGCCTCGCTCCGGAGGCGGCCTCCTCCGCCGGGACGGGGTCCGGTGCGGAGGCCCCGAGGATCCATCCACGCCACCTCGCCACCCTGCGGAGGGTCTTCGCGACGGAGGACATCGACACCGTCCGTGAACCGGCGATCACGGCCGAGGAGCTCGTCTCCCTCCTCGAGCTGCCGGAGGATTCCGGGAATCGGCTTCTCTCGCCGGCCGCCGAGGCGGTCCGCCGGGAGATCCAGGACCCGGGACTCGATCCCGGGACGGCAACCGCGCTGCTCGGGCTGGCGGAGAGCGTGGACGTGCCGGCGGAAGCCGTGCCGGGAATCCTGCGGCGATTCGAGGGCGGGTATCTCCGCCTGCTCTCGGGAGGCGGGGTCCGGCAGGCGATCCCGCTCGTGGAGCGCGTCCGGCTCCGCGCCTCCCGGAATGGACCCGCCGCGGGCGCGTTCCGCGGCGCCGCCGGGCGGATGGCCGACCGCGAGGCCATCGACGCGTTGACCCGGCCCCTGCCCGAGCTTCCGGACGAGGCGTTCGCCGCCGTCCCCACCCTGGTCGACCGGCTGGGACCGTCGGTCGTGCGCCACCTCCTCGACGTCCTCGCCCGGACCGAGAACCGGCGCATGCGCTTTCGCCTCCTCGACCTGCTCGCGATGCTCGGCCCGCTCGTCTCCCGGGATGCCACGGCGCTGCTCTCCGATCCGCGCTGGTACGTGGTGCGAAACATGCTCCTCCTCCTGCGCCGGGTGGGCGACGCGCGTTCGGTCCCGTCGGTGCGCCGGTGCGTGGACCACCCCGACCTGCGCGTCCGGCTCGAGGCCATCCACGCCCTCTTCACCTTCGACCGGGACGTCCCGCGCGAGCTGCTGCGGAAGGCGCTCCAGGATCGCGATCCGCGCCAGGCCGAGGCCGCCGTCGAGCTGGCGGGGAAGTACGGGATCGCCGAGGCCGTCGAGCCCATCGTCGAGTCCCTCCGTGCCTGGGACCCGCTCGGCAGGCGGCGCGCCGTCCGGCTCAAGGCCATCCGCGCGCTGGCCGCGATCGGGGATCCCCGCGCGCTGGCGGGACTGCGGAGCTTCCACTCCCGGTTCCAGCTCCTCCGCCCCGCGCTCGAGGAGCGCCGGGAGCTCTACCGGACCCTTCCGGCCTATCCCGAGGAGTCGTACCAGGAGTGGATCGGGAACGGGTTGCGCTCCAGCGACCCGGAGATCCGCCGGCTCAGCGCGGCGATGGGTCCCGCACCTGGAGGTGCGCCGTGAGCGCCCCCGCGAGTCTCGAGCGCACCCAGCGCCTGGTGGCCGAGCTCGGCGCGGCCTTCCAGCTTCGAGTCGCCTACGCTTCGAACCATCCCCAGGTGGAGCGGGCGCTGGCCAAGGTCCTGGCCGCCTTCGCCGACTGGTGGACCTCGGCGGGGACCGCGGAGGTCTCGCTGCTCCTGGTGGAAGGCCAGCTCCTCGTGGACCGCCAGGCGATCCCCGAGGACGCACACTGGGCGCGTGGCCTGCTGCGGGGCTTCGGGCGCCACGGAATCCGGGGCCTGACCCTGATCGGCGGCCTCGACGAGGTCGAGCTGGGAGCCTTCCTCGACAGCTGCCAGGCTGCGAGCGGGCCGGCGTCCTCGCGCCACGTCCTGGTCGGGCGCGCCGGATTCGCCGCCACCGGAGTCCTGGAGAGCGCCGTCGACGAGGGGACGGCCCCGGGCCCCGGATCGAATCCCGCTCCGGCGGCGTTCGCCCCCGAGCAGGTGGAAGGAGCGTGCGCGGAGCTCCGCGCCGTCGGCGCCGGACAGGCGACGCGGATCGAGCGCCTGCGCGCCATCGTCGCGGAGCTCGCCCGCGGCGCAGAGGCGAGCTCGCTCGAGGCGCTGCGCGTGGGAGTGGCGCACGTCGACGACCGCGAGTTCCTCCACGGGCTGGCGGTGGCGCTCTCGACGCTGCGCCTCGCCCGGGCGCTCGGGATCGGAGGCAAGCCGCTCGAGGACCTGGTCCTCTCCGGATTCCTCCACGACGTGGGCCACGTGGAAGGTGATGCGGTGGCGGACCCGGGCCGGAAGAGGAGCCTCCACCCGGTACGCGGTGCGGTTCGCCTCGCCGCGCTCGACGGGATCCCGGACGAGGTGGTGCTGGTGGCGTTCGACCACCACCTTCGATTCGACGGAACGCCCAGCTACCCCTCGCTGGCGGCGCCGCGAAGGCCGGTGGCCGCGGCCCGCGTCGTGGCCGTCGCGGATGCCTGGGAGACGCTGCGCGCGCAGGGGGCGACCGGGCCCGCGGAGGCGCTCGAGCTCCTGCGCGCCCGGGCAGGAACCTTCCTCGACCCGGCGCTGGTGGAACTGTTCGGCGAGCTCGTCACGGCGTCTCGGCGCGGGAGCCCGCGGACAACCCCATGACCCTTCGGGGACGCACCCAGCGTCCCGCCCCCGCGATCGAACGTTCGCGCCGCGCCTCCGGACACCCCGCCGAGCCCCGGAGGGACACCCGATCCCTGGAAAGTCGGGTGCTTGCGCCGAGGCGGCCCGGGTACGGCGGGTGCAGCGTCGCCCTACAGGGGGATGGTCCTGTCCAGGGTCCAGATCGACATGCTCAGCGGAATCATCGAATCGATGCCGAACCCGATCTTCGTGAAGGACGAGGCTCGCCGGCGGGTGCTGCTCAACGAGGGCTACTGCAAGCTCCTGGGGTTCCCGCGCGAGGAACTGCTCGGGAAGACCGATCACGACCTGTTCCCGAAGGCCGAGGCCGATGCCATCTCGTCGAGGGACGACGCGCTTTTCCGGTCGGGCGGCATCAGCGAGAGCGAGGAGCGCTTCACCGGCGCGGAGGGGCGGGAGCACGTGCTCCTCGAGCGCAAGAGGCTCCACGTCGAGCCCGACGGACGTCGCTTCCTCCTGGGCGTCCTCACCGACATCACCGAGCGAACCAAGGTGGAGCGGGCGCTGGAGGCGTCCGAGACGCGGTACCGCCGCCTCTTCGAGGCCGCCAAGGACGGCATCCTGATCCTCGATGCCGAGACCGGGAAGATCGTCGACGTGAACCCGTTCCTCCTCGAGCTGACCGGCTACACGAAGACGGACTTCCTGGGCATGCACCTCTGGGAGATCGGTCCGTTCAAGGACAGGGCCGAGTCCAAGGCCTCGTTCGCCGACCTGCAGGCCAAGGAGTACGTGCGCTACGAGGACCTTCCGCTGCTGAGCCGCGACGGGCGGGAGATCGCGGTCGAGTTCATCAGCAACGTGTACAGCGTCGACCAGCAGAGCGTGATCCAGTGCAACGTCCGTGACATCACGGCCCGGAAGCGCGCCGACAAGGAACGAAAGGTCCTGGAGCAGCAGTTCCACCTGTCCCAGAGGCTGGAGAGCGTCGGGCGGCTCGCCGGTGGAATCGCCCATGATTTCAACAACCTCCTCACGGTGATCCTCAGCTGCGCGGAGCTGCTGAAGGAGGGCGGGAAGGACGGAGAGCGGGAGAAGGCCGATCTCGTCGACGACATCCTGACCGCGGGGAGGCGGGCCGAGGAGCTGACGAGCCAGTTGCTCGCGTTCGCCCGCAAGCAGGTCATCGCGCCCGTTCCCCTCGACCTGAACACCGTCGTGCGCGAGTGCGAGAAGCTGCTGCATCGTTCGCTGGGCGAGGACGTCGAGCTCGTCACGTCGTTGCACCCGGAGCTCTGGATGGCCCGGTGCGATGCGGGGCAGGTCGAGCAGGTGATCCTGAACCTGGCCATCAACGCGCGCGATGCGATGCCCGACGGGGGCAAGCTCACGATCGAGACCGCGAACGTGGAAGTCGACGACGACTTCGTCCAGCGGCATCGGTTCATGCGCGCCGGGCCTCACGTCCGGCTGAGGGTCAGGGACACGGGCGAGGGGATGACGTCCGAGGTGAAGGCCCACGTGTTCGAGCCGTTCTTCACGACCAAGCCGCAGGGAAAGGGCACCGGTCTCGGACTCGCCACCGTGTACGGGATCGTGAAGCAGAGCCAGGGGTCGGTCCTCCTGGAGAGCAGCCCGAACGACGGCACCACCTTCGACGTCTACTTCCCCCGCACCACGGATGCGATCGTCGCCACCCCTGCGGCGGTGCCAACCGCGACGCGCGGGACGGAGACCGTGCTCGTCGTCGAGGACGATCCACTGGTGAGGAAGGTCACGGTCCGATCGCTCGTCGCGGCCGGATACCGGGTGATCACCGCCAGCAACGGACGCGAGGCCCTGGAGATCGCGGCCAGCGACGAGGTCTCGTTCGACCTGCTCCTCACCGACCTCATCATGCCGGGGCTCAACGGGCTCCAGGTCGCGGACGGGATGCGGCACGACCGCCCGGGCCTGCGCGTGCTCTACATGTCGGGCTACGCATACGACGTCATCGCCAAGGCCGGGGTGCTCGACCCCGGGATCGAGATCCTCCGGAAGCCCTTCTCGGCCTCACGGCTCCAGGAGCGGGTGAGGAAGGCCCTGGATTCGCCCTGAACGGGAGCCCGGTCGCGAGACGGCGTTCAGGGGATGGCCGGGGACTCCGCCGGTCCGGCCGGAAGGCGCAGCCGGACCCTGCGGATTCGCTGGCTGGTCGCCTCGACGACCTCCGCCTCGAGACCTCCGGGCAGGGCGATCCGGGCGCCCGCGACGGGGATGACGCGCTCCTGGTGAAGGAGCAGCCCGGCCAGCGTGGAGAAGCCCGGTCCGACCGGGAGATCGGTTCCCAGCTCCCGGTTGATCTCGTGGACCGGCGCCGTGCCGAGCGCGAGGTAGACGCCCAGGCCGTCCGGCTGGAGGACGCCCGACGGCGTCTCGTGCTCCGCGAAGATCTCCCCGAGGACCTCCTCGGCAAGGTCCTCCACCGAGACGAGCCCGACCACCGAGCCGAGCTCGTCCACCACGATGCCGATGTGGGTGCGGGAGAGCTGGAGCACGCGCAGGACCTCGACCGCGCGGGTCTGCTCGGGAAAGAACGGGACCTTGCGCAGCGCGGCCCGGAGGTCGAGGCGGCCGTCGAGGAGCTGCGAATAGAGCTCTCGCGCCATCACGTAGCCGAGGACGTTCTCCGGTCCCCCGCCGGTGAGCGGGTAGCGGGAGAACGGCCGCTCCCGGAGCAGCGCGCGGATCTCGTCGACGGACGCCGCCTCCTCGAGGGACGCGATGGAGCCCCTCGGGACCATGACGGCTCCCACGGGGAGGTCGCCGAGGTCCATGGCGCGCGTGGCGATCTCCCCGGCCCGCGCGTCGACCGCCCCGGCGTCTGCGGCCTCCTCCACGAGCTGCCGCAGCTCCTCGCGGGAGAGCCGGCTCTCCACGAAGGTGGTCTTGTCGTGGAACGGCCGGAGGAAGACGTTCGAGGCGACGGTGAGCACCGCCACGATGGGCCGCGCCACGCGCGAGACGACGAGGAGCACCGGAGCGGCGAGCAGCGCGAACCGGTCGCTGGAGCGCAGCGCGAGCGACTTGGGGACGAGCTCACCCAGGACGATCGACAGCGCCGACACCAGCGCGACGACCAGGGCGAGCGCCAGCCGGTCGGCCCACGGGCCGGCGCCCACGGACCGCAGCACCTCCGCGAGCGGCTGCTCGAGCACGACGCCGCCGAACGCGCCGGCGCTGGCCCCGACGACGGTGATGCCCACCTGGACCGTGGCCAGGAACTGCTCCGGCTTCTGTCGAAGGGCGAGGGCCGCCCTGGCACGGGTGCTTCCGCCATCGGCCAGCTCCCGGAGCCGCGACTTGCGCACCGAGAGGATGGCGATCTCGGCGCCCGAGAAGAACGCGTTCACCGCCGTGAGCCCGAGCAGGACCGCGAACTGGGAGAGGAAGTCCGTCATCCGAGGGGGGCAGGGATATCAGGAAGAGCCGGGTCCGGGGAATGCCCGGATCCGGTCACCGGCCGACCCGGGACACGGGCTCCGTCCTAGTGTCCGCGGCGGGACCAGTAGAAGCCGCCACCACCGAACAGGAAGACGACGAGGATGATGAGGAGAATGGTGTTCGTTGACATGGGTCACCTCGATTGCGGGGTACGCAAGACTGGAAGTGCATCCCCCGTGCCCGCGGGTTCCCCGTTGCAACGGGCCTGATTCCCTGGGTGGTTCCCGGTCGCGACGCGGCTCCCGGCCCGTTCGCGAACGTCGGCGAACACCTGGTGGCGTCGCCCGCCCGGTCCGCTCTCAGTACAGGCCGAATCCGGCGCGCATCATCCAGATGTTCGATCCGGACATGTCGGCGCCCCCGAAGAACTGGTGGGTCCAGTCCAGGCCCAGCGTGAGGTGGAGCGGGAGCGCCACCGGGAACGCCCATCCGGTGCCGAGGAGCAGGTTGGTCCCGAGGTAGCTCACCCCGACCGTGGAGGCGGGCACCGCCGTGAACGTGGAGAGCCCGGCGCCACCGCGCAGGAAGAACCCACGCACGAACGGGAAGAGCGTGGCCACGACGTCGTAGTCGATGACGGTGATGCCCGCGTCACCCCAGACGGGCGCGTACCCGAAGGTGCTGAGCCCCGTCAGGTCGAAACCCAGCAGGAGCTGGGGCATGAGGCGGGCGCCGGCCTCGACGTGGTAGGCGAGCCCCCCGACGCCGGCGTAGCCCTGCGTTCCGTACCAGTTCTGGGCGCCGTAGCCGATCCCGAGGTTGAAGTAGAAGGGGCTCAGGGGTGGGACGTACGGAGCGACGTACGGGGCGACGTACGCCGGAGGTGGCGGCGGAGGGGGAGGGAAGCGGTACGGCGGTGGGTACGGAGCCACCATCTGGGCGCTCGCGGCGGACGGGAGCGCGAGCAGCAGGGCGAGCGCGAGGCGACTCATGGGAGTTGAACGCGCCCCGCGTGCTGCAAATTCAATGGGCGTCGATCCGCTCCCCGCCGGATGCCGGGTGTCCGATCCCGGCGCCGAACGTTTGCGGGGACGCCCGGGACGGGTGCGCCGCCACCTCGAGGGCCCCGGCCCGAGTGATGGCGCACGGTTGCGCCGCCGCGGTCCGGGCACGGCGAGTGCAGCGATCTCCTGCGAATCCGGGTCGGGCTCACGGCACGCCCCGTCACCTTCACAAGGAGAGAACCATGAGAATCATCGGAACGAGGGTCCTCGTCATCGCAGGCGGACTGGTCTTCGGCACGGCAGCGCTGGCCGACGGCATGACGCACGCGCAGTACGAGGCTGCGGAGAACGTCATCGAGGCCGACTACAAGGCAGCCAAGAAGCACTGCGATGCGCTGGGGGGCCAGGCCGAGGACGTCTGCGAGGCCGAGGTGAAGGGCACCGAGAACGTCGCCAAGGCCGAGCTGGAGGCCCGGTACCAGCCCACCGCCAAGAACGTCCAGAAGGCGCGGAACGCCCGGATCGAGGCGAAGTACTCGGTCGCCATGGAGCGGTGCGAGAGCAAGTCCGGCAACGACGAGGACGTCTGCAAGAAGGAAGCGAAGGCTGCGAGGGTCCACGCGCTGTCGAGCGCGGAAGCCCAGGCGGCGACGTCCAGCGCCGACTACTCGCTGGCCAAGGAGCGCTGCGACGCCCTGGCCGGAGACGCGAAGGACCGTTGCGTCGACGACGCCAAGGCGCGCTTCGTCCAGCAGTGAGCCCAGGCTGGCCGGGTCGCGCTTCCCGTGCAATCGGGGCGCGCCCCGGGGCGACCCGGGGTTAGAACGGACGAGGAGGCTCCCGATGAGGACCGACCTCGCCGTTCACCGGGCCAACTTTCGCCGACTCCACGAGGACGGCTGCTTCGTCATGCCGAACCCGTGGGACGTCGGGTCCGCCCGCATGCTGCAGCACCTGGGATTCCCGGCCCTCGCCACCACCAGCGCGGGGCTGGCCTTCTCCCTGGGACTTCCCGACAACGCCGTGCCGCGCGCCGCCGTGCTGGAGCACGTCGCGGCCGTCGTGCGCGCGGTCGACGTCCCGGTGAACGCCGACCTCGAGTCGGGGTTCGGGGTCGATGCCGCGGGCGTGGCCGAGAGCGTGCGACTGTGCGTCGCCGCGGGAGTCGCGGGACTCTCCATCGAGGACGCCACCGGGGATCGATCGCGGCCCCTCCACGAGCGGGAGGAGGCGGTGGCGCGCCTCCGCGCCGCGCGCGCGGCCATCGACGCATCCGGCGCCGGCGTGGTGCTCACTGCCCGGGCCGAATGCCACCTGGTGGGCCACCCCGACCCGCTCCGCGAGTCGATCCGGCGCCTGGAGGCCTACGCGGCCGCCGGCGCCGACTGCCTCTACGCCCCGGGCCTCCGCACCGGGGAGGAGGTGGCCGCGGTGGTGAAGGCCGTGGCGCCGAAGCCGGTCAACGTGCTCGCCGGCGCACCGGGGTTCTCCGTGGCGCAGCTGCGCGACCTCGGCGTCCGGCGGATCAGCGTGGGCGCCGCCCTGGCCCGCACCGCATGGGGGGCGTTCCTGCGGGCCGCGGAGGAGATCGCGGGGAAGGGGACGTTCGAGTCCCTCGGCGGGGCGGCGTCCTTCGCACGCCTGAACGAGTTCTTCGGCGAGGATCTCCGGCGGAGCTAGGCGGTGCGCGTTCCCGGGGAGGCGTGCGCAGCCCGCCGGGTCCGTTCCTCCTCCTCCTCGGCGCGCGCGTCGGCGTCCGGGTCGTTCTGCTCCTGCCGCGGCTCGGGCGGCTTGGCGCGGCGCGCGATGAGCACGAAGAAGAGGGGCACGAAGAGGATGGCGAGGACGGTGGCCGAGAGCATGCCGCCGATCACGGCGGTCCCGATCGCGACCTGGCCGCCGGCGCCGGCGCCGTGGGCGATGGCGAGCGGGAGGACGCCGAGGATGAAGGCGAGCGAGGTCATGAGGATGGGGCGAAGCCGCATGCGGGCCGCCTCGAGCGCCGATTGCTCGAGGTCCTTCCCGAGGTCGTACTGCTCCTTCGCGAACTCCACGATGAGGATGGCGTTCTTGGCGGAGAGTCCCACGGTGGTGAGGAGGCCCACCTGGAAGAAGACGTCGTTCATGAGGCCGCGCCCGAGCATCGCTCCCACGGCGCCCAGCACGCCGAGCGGGACCACCAGCATGACCGAGACCGGGATCGACCAGCTCTCGTAGAGCGCGGCCAGGCACAGGAACACCACGAGCAGCGAGATGACGTAGAGCAGCGGCGCGTTGGCGCCCGAGGCTCGCTCCTCGTACGAGAGGCCGGACCACTCGAAGCCGACCCCGGGCGGGAGCTTGGCGACGATCTCCTCCAGCGCGGCCATGGCCTCGCCCGAGCTGTGCCCGGGCGACGGCTCCCCCTGGATGGCCATCGCCGACATGCCGTTGAAGCGCTCCAGCTTGGGCGATCCGTACGTCCAGCGGGTGGTGGCGATGGCCGAGAGCGGCACCATCTCGCCGGCCTTGTTGCGCACGTACCAGCGGTCGAGGTCCTCCGGGTTCATGCGGAAGGGGGCGTCGGCCTGCATGTAGACGCGCTTGGTGCGCCCCTTGTCCATGAAGTCGTTCACGTAGGCGACGCCCCAGGTCGAGGCGAGCGTCTGGTTCACGTCGGCCGATCGAGACGCCCAGCGCGACCGCCTTCTGCTGGTCCACGTCCACGTTGAACTGGGGCGTGTCCTCGAGGCCCGAGGCGCGGACCTTGGCGAGGCGGGGGTCCTTGCGGGCCAGGTCGAGGAACTGGTTGCGCGCGGCGAGCAGCGCGTCGTGGCCCAGGCCGGCGCGGTCCTGCAGCTGGAGCTCGAAGCCGGTGGCGTTTCCCAGCTCGGTGACCGCGGGCGGCGTGAAGACGAAGACGTTCGCCTCCTTGACCGACGCGAAGGCCTTCTGGGCGCGGGCCGCCACGGTGTCGGCCCGGAGCCGCGCGCCCGGGCGCTCGTCCCAGGGCTTGAGCCGGATGAAGGCCACGCCGGCGCTCTGCCCGCGGGAGCCGAAGTTGAAGCCGGCGATCGACATCACCGACTCGATGGCGTCCTTCTCCGCGGTGAGGAGGTGATCGGACACCTTCGCGAGGGTCTGCTTGGTCATCTCCAGGGTGCTCCCCGGCGGGAGGGTGACCTGGGCGTACATGAGCCCCTGGTCCTCCTGCGGGAGGAACCCGGTGGGGAGCCGCGCGAAGAGGATGCCGAGGAGGACGACGAGCACGACGTAGGCGATCGCCCCGCGCACCCGCCGCTTGCAGGAGCCACTCCACGACCCGCTGGTACCGTCCCGCGCCCTGATCGTAGAAGCGGTTGAACCAGCCGAAGAAGCCCTTCTTCGCGAGTCCGTGCCCCTTCTCGACGGGCTTCAGGAGGGTGGCGCAGAGCGCCGGCGTGAGGGAGAGGGCCACCAGCACCGAGAGCACCATCGACGACACGATGGTGATGGAGAACTGGCGGTAGATGACGCCCACCGACCCGGGGAAGAAGGCCATGGGGACGAAGACCGCCGAGAGCACGAGCGCGATGCCGACGAGGGCGCCGGTGATCTGGGCCATCGACTTGTGGGTCGCCGAGCGGGGCGGGAGTCCCTCCTCGCTCATGACGCGCTCGACGTTCTCCACGACCACGATGGCGTCGTCGACCAGGAGCCCGATGGCGAGCACCATGCCGAACATGGTGAGGGTGTTGATGCCGAAGCCGAACGCGGAGAGCACTCCCATGGTGCCGAGGAGGACCACCGGGACGGCGATGGTGGGGATGAGCGTGGCCCGGAAGTTCTGCAGGAACAGGTACATCACCAGGAACACCAGCACGATCGCCTCGAGGAGCGTCTTCACGACCTCCTCGATGGAGAGGCGAACGAACGGGACCGTGTCGACCGGGTAGGTCACCTTGAGGCCGGGCGGGAAGTACGCGCGCCAGCTCGTCCAGCCGCGCCCGCACCGCCGCCGACGTCTGGAGCGCGTTCGCGCCGGCGGCGAGACGGACGCCGATGCCGGACGAGGGCCGGCCGTTGATGAAGGTCTCGATCTCCGAGGACTCGCCGGCCATCTCCACCCGGGCCACGTCGCCGAGGTGGACCCGGGAACCGTCGGGGTTGACCCGCAGCAGCACGGCCCGGAACTGCTCGGGGGTCTGGAAGCGGGTCTGCGCGGTGATGGTGGCGTTGAGCCGCTGCCCCTCGACCGCCGGCAGCCCGCCCAGCTGGCCCGCCGACACCTGGGCGTTCTGGGCCTGCAGCGCGCTCGAGACGTCGAGCGGCGTCATCCGGTACTTGGCGAGCCGGGCCGGGTCGAGCCAGATCCGCATGGCGTAGGCGGAGCCGAAGGTGGTCACCTCGCCGACGCCCGACACCCGGCTGATGGGGTCCTGCAGGGTGGAGTAGGCGTAGTCCGAGATGTCGTTGCGGGTCATCGATCCGTCCTCGGAGACGAGGCCGATGATGAGCATGAAGTTGGAGACCGACTTGGCCACGCGGACGCCCTGCCGCTGCACCTCCTGCGGCAGCTGCGGCATGGCCAGCGCCAGCTTGTTCTGCACCTGCACCTGCGCGATGTCGGGGTCGGTCCCGGCGTCGAAGGTGAGGGTCACCTGCGCGTTGCCGGCCGAGTCGGACGACGACGCCATGTAGCGCAGGTTGTCGAGGCCGTTCATCCGCTGCTCGATCACCTGGGTGACGGTGTCCTCGAGCGTCTTGGAGGAGGCCCCGGGATAGTTGGTGCTGACGCTCACCGCGAGCGGCGCGATGGCCGGGTACTGCGAGACGGGCAGGCGGAAGATGGAGAGCGCCCCGCCGAGCATCACCAGGATGCCCACGACCCACGCGAAGATCGGACGTTCGATGAAGAACTGGGCCATGGGGCTCCCCTACTTCGAGCCGGTGGCCGGTACGGGATTGACGAGGGAGCCGGGCCGCACCTTCTGCACCCCCTCGACGATGACCTGCTCGCCGGGCTTGATGCCGTCGGTCACCAGCCAGGCGGTTCCGACCGCCCGGTCGGTCACGATCTGGCGGCGCTCCACCTTCTTCTCCGCGTTCACCACGAGCGCCACGGGCAGCCCCTTCTGGTCGCGGGTCACGCCCACCTGCGGCACGAGCAGGGCCTGCCGGATTCGACGCCCTCGTCGAGCCGGGCGCGCACGAACATGCCGGGCAGCAGCTCCCCCCTCGGGTTGGGGAAGAGCGCGCGCAGCGTGATCGACCCGGTGCCCGGATCCACGGTGACGCCGGCGAACTGGAGCGTTCCGGCATGGGCGTACTCCCGGCCGTCGTCGGTCACGAGCAGCACCCGGGCCTGCGCCTTGCCCGGCGCCCTGGAGCTTTCCGGATTCCGAGGTCCCGCTTCAGCCGGAGCGCCTCGTCCGCCGACTGCGCCAGGTCCACGTACATCGGATCGATCTGCTGGATGGTGGCGAGGAGGGTGGCCTGGGACGCCTGGGCGTATGCCCCCTCGGTCACCGCCGAGCGGCCGATGCGCCCGGACACCGGCGCCGTCACGGTCGTGAACCCGAAGTTGATCCGGGCCGTCTGCTCGGCGGCCCGCGCCGCCGCGACGTCGGCCTCCGCCGTCTTCAGGGCGGCCATGGCGTTGTCGTGATCCTGCTGGCTCACGACGTTGGTCTTGATGAGCTCGGCGGCGCGCTGCGCCTGCACCCGGGCGTTTCCCAGGGTGGCCTCGGCTCGGGCCAGGGCGGCCCTGGCGCCGTCGAGGGCGGCCTCGTAGGGCGCGGGGTCGATGAGGAAGAGCTTCTGCCCCTCCTTCACGTCGCTCCCCTCGGCGAAGAGCCGCTTCTGCACGATGCCGTTGACGCGGGCACGGACCTCGGCCACCCGGAATGCCGACGTTCGCCCCGGGAGCTCGCGGGTGAGGGTGAGCGGGACCGGATTGATGGTGACGACGCCGACCTCGACGGGTCCCGGAGCCGGGGGGGCGGCGGACCTGGAGGAGCAGGCGGCGAGGAACATCAGGGCCGCGAGCGGCAGGGACGGGAGGATGCGGGGGCGGGTCGTCATGACGAACCGGATCCCGTAGCGGGATCAGGGCATCCCGTCAAATCGACCAGTCGCGCTCGCCGTGGTCGAGCCGAAGCCCACGGGCCGGAGGCTTCACCTGTCGACGAGCGGGGGCTTCTCGAAGCGGATCCCGGCCAGGGAGAGCTCGGTGTCCAGCCAGTCGTCGGACACGAAGAGCGCCACCGAGGTCTTGCCGGCCTTCAGGCGCACGCCGACGGGCACGAACCCGAAGTGGCCGGACGCGGCTCCGTCCCACCCGACCCTCGACGTCCGGGCCGCACCGTGGATCTCCGCCACGCCGAGGCGTGCGTGGCGCAGGCGCGCGATGGTCACGTCCTTCGTCCTGTCGACCGCCACGGAGGCGATCAGGGGTCCGTCGCCGAGAAGGGGCGGAATGAAGAGCAGCGGCAAGTTTCCCATGACCGCCGACCCGATGTCCCGGGCGTCGACGACCCGTGCCTCCTCGAGCCGGACGGTCAGCATCTCCAGGGCGATCCCTTCCGTGAGGTCGTGGCCGGCGAGGGTCGCGTTCGCCCAGAGGCCCCTGAACTCGACCTTGGCGTCGCCGTCGGGGGAGATCGGAACGACGAGGAAGCCGGGAATCTTCGCGCGGACGACGGGAGCGGCCGGCGAGTCGACCCCGGACGGGTCGAAGGATGCCGTGAGTTGCGGCGCGCCCTCGTAGACGAAGCCGTCCCTCTCGGCACGAGCGTTCTCCATGTTCAGATCCACCCGGGCACCACTGCCGAGGCGTCCGGATTCGACGCGCAGGTCGGCGACGAGGCTTCCCGCTCCTCGAGCGGTGAGGCCCGGGACGTAGAGGGCGAGGAGGGCTGGGGAGAAGTCCTTCGCCTCGAGCTTCACGGTGCCGCTGACGGGACGGAAGACCTGCATCCCGTCCAGGGCCCGCACGTCGAAGGACTCCACGGTGGCGCCCAGCCGGAGGTGCAGGTCCTTCGACACCACGTGAGGACCCGCCCGGAGCTCCCCACCGTCCAGCGTGAGCTCCGCCGGCCCCACCCGCAGCCGGCGCACGGGGGAGAGCTCGAATCGCCCCGTTGCGCGGCCGGGCCCCTCCCATCGGTGCTCGAGGAACCAGATCTCGCGCAGACCCACGTCGACGTCGTCGAGGCGCACCGTCCACAGCGCGTCGATCTCCTCCTTCGTGGGGTCCGGCGGCGGGGGCACCTGGAACAGGGCCGGTCGGGCAAGACCGGGGATGGGCGGGTACGCCGCGAGGCGCGCCTCCATGCCCTCGGCGTCGCGGACCCTGTGAACGAATCGGAAGCTCACGCCCTCGCACCGCACGTGGTTGCCGTCGAACCGCTTCCGGAGGAGGGCGAGGAGGTCGACGTCCACCCGGACGTGACCCACCGTCAGGAGGAACTGGATGTTCCGATCCTGCACGCGCATCGAGAGGTCGGAGACGTGGACCCGTCCCGGGAGGATCGTGTAGGCCCGCCCGTGGGTCACGAGCATGGACTCCGGGTACGCGCTGATCGCGTTCCGGACGAGACCCGTCGAGAGGGCGAGGTTGGCGACGAGCAGGTAGACCAGTTCCAGGGCGACCAGGGCGATCGCCGCGACCCGCAGCATCTTCATCGCCTTTCCTCCCATCGTCGGTCGACCCACCTCGTACCGGGAGGATAAGGCCCGTCGCTCCGGCCCGATCACCTACGTTGGGTCCTGCGCGGACCTCATGACCCCTTCGGGGACCACCCCTTCGGCGGCGGAGCGAAGCTCGCGTCGCGGCGGAAGGGCTCCGCGGTGGACCGCAGGCGCGCGTCGCCCGTCCCGCAGCGTCCGTCGAGGTCCACGCCCACGGCGAGCAATCCGGGCCGGTCGTCGTACCGGAGCGCCAGCGTCACGGCGGGGCGGGAACTCTCGCGCTCGAACGCGACCCGGTGGACGCGCGAATCGCGCTCCTCGCCGAACGTCGTGCCGAGCCCGGGGCGAGGCTCCGCGCGCGCGGCGCCCATCGCCTCCCCGGACCGGGACTTCGAGTCGACGGCGGCGGGGGCCTCCCGCAGGGGAGCCGGCACGGCGCGGCGCTCCGGAAAGACGGCCACCCCGATCACCCCCACGTCACGCGCGTCCCCTTCCAGGGCGGCGTACGAACGTGCCACCGTTCCGAACCGGAAGGCGGCGACGGCCTTCTCGCTCAGCCGGTAGCCGTCGATCACCACCTCGCCGTGCGCGTCCACGACGTAGCCGTGCTTCTCGAGCGACGACGGCCCGCCATCCACCACGTCTCTCCCGTCCACGGACACCACGACCTCCACGCGGCGACCGGAGTCGTTGCGGACCCGCACCCGGTACCGCTGCCCCGCGCTGCCCAGCACGTAGGTTCGCCCTCGGTGGAGGAAGGTGGGGAGCGACCTGCCCGCGTCGTCCACGAGCTCGAAGGACCAGCCTCCCTGGCGGGACGGGGCGTACTCCCGCGCCGGGGTCGCCGATGGAACGGTGCAGGCCAGGATGACGGAAAGCAGCCACGGGGTCGTCGTGCGCATGTGAACCTCCTTCCCCCTGGAACGGACGGCGGTCGAAAAGGATCTGGGCTTTCGCGCGCCGGGCCGGAGAGTAGGATGAGCCGGGGTGACGACGGACGGTGACGAGGCGCTCGTGGCGCGCTACCAGCAGGGAGACGTGGCAGCGTTCGAGGCACTCCTCGATCGACATCGCCCGGGGGTGTTTCGCTTCCTCGCGCGCTTCGTCGGAGACGAGGCCCGCGCCGAGGACCTGACGCAGGACTGCTGGATGCGCTTCATCGACATCGCTCCCCGCTGGAATCCGGACGGTCGATTCAAGGTCTGGCTCTACGCCGTGGCCCGCAACCTCGCCACCGACGAGTCGCGGCGGGCGGCCCACCGGGCGCATGCCTCCCTCGACGCCCCGGTGCGAGGGCGCCCCGTGAGCGAGATCGTCGCCACCGGCGCGCGCGCTCCGGAGGATGCCGCCCGGGACGCCGAGATCCGGCCCCGCCTCCTCCAGGCCATCCGCGCGCTGCCCGTGGAGCAACGTGAGGTCTTCCTGCTCCGGGAGTACGAGGGGGTCTCCTTCGCGGAGATCGCCGAGGTCACCGGCTCACCGATACCCACCGTGAAGAGCCGGATGCGCTACGCGCTCGAGGCGCTCCGCCGCGCCCTGCAGGAGGTGGCATGACCCACGAAGAGGCGCGCGAGATGCTGCTCGACCTGGCCTACGGCGAGCTCGAGCCCGCCGAGCGGGCAGCGGTGCAGCAGCACGTCTCCGGATGCGCCGGATGCGCCGCCGAGCTGGAGTCCATGGCGCGAACGCGCGGCGCCGCCGGCCTGCTGCCCGATCCCGGTCCACCCGGAGGCCGGGAGGAATTGATCGAGGCGGCCCGAAAGGCCGTGACGCGGCCGGCTCCGCGTCGACGTTCCTGGGCGCGCCCGGCCGCCTGGATGGCGACGGCGGCCGTCGTGCTCGCCGTGGGCGGCGTGACGCTGCGATGGCTCGACGAGAGCCCGCGGCGCGAGGACGGCGCGGGCCAGGTCGTGGCCGCCGCGCCGGCAGCGTCCGAGGCTCCACCCGCGAGGGCGGTTCCGGAGGCGGCTCCGAAGGCGGTTCCGAAGCGGCCTCCACCGCCCCCCGAGGTGTCCGCGGCTCCCGCGCCTCCAGCGGCTCCAGCGGGCGCGGTGGCGGGCGCGCTGGCTTCGCGGGAGAGGGCCGCCGAGGCCAAGGCCGAAGAACCCGCGGCGGCCGCGAAGGCGCGCCCCGGCACGGCGGGCGAGACGCCCGCGTTCCCACCCGGCGTCACCGGAGCGTTCGCGAGCCTCGACCTCCGTTCCGGGGCCTGGTTCCGCGTGAACGCCGGCGGATGCGCCACGCGCCATTCGCCCTTCTCGACCTTCAAGATCCCGAGCAGCCTCATCGGCCTGGAGACCGGAGTGGTGAAGGAGGACCAGGGCCTCCGCACCGCGCTCGCAGGGTCGATCGTCCCGTACTTCCGCGAGGTGGCCACGCGGGTTGGCGAGCCGCGCATGAAGCGGTGGCTCGCCACCTTCGACTACGGGAACCAGGACCTGTCGGGCGGGCTCGACCGATTCTGGCTGGGGAGCTCGCTCCGCATCTCTCCGGACGAGCAGGTGACCTTCCTGGCGAAGCTCGAGCGGGGGCAGTTCCCGGTGGCGAGGAAGAACCTCGACCTGGTGAAGGAAGTGCTCACCCAGGAACTGGACGCCGGGTACCGGCTCGTCGCCAAGACGGGCTCGTCGCCCGACGGGGAGGGCTGGCTCGTCGGCTGGGTCGAGTCTCCGGCTGGGGCCTGCTCCTTCGCCCTTCATCTGAAGGCGCGGAGTTACGAGGACATGGCCAGGATCCGGCCCGGGCTGGCCCGCGATTTCCTGCGCCAGGCGGGCTGCATCCGCGCCGATGCCCCGCGGTAGCCGGCGGCGAGGTCCGGTGCGCCCCATCCGGGGTCGGGTGTTTTCCGGAGGCACGGTAGGGACTCAAACCCCTCGCGCTGGGGAGTGCGCCCAATATCGAAGCCGGGCCGGATCGACGACACTCCCTCTCAGAAAGGGAGAAAACATCATGAAGACGATCAGCGGCGGCAGCGCGGTTCCCGGTGGCTACTACCTCTCCAAGTCCAACTGGGAGATCTTCCCCGTCGAGAAGGACGGCCAGAAGCTGCCCGGCCCGGTTGCCGAGCACTACGTCAAGGTCCCGACCGCGGCGGCGCTCCTGCTCATGCCGGTGCTCGGCGGACTCATGGTGGTCTTCCTCCCCTTCATCGGTCTCTACCTGGCGGCGAAGGCGGCCGTCAGCCCGATCGCCAGGATGTTCAACCGGTCGGCGCAGGACCTGGCCGCGACCGTGACGCCGGGCTGGGCGCCCGGAGCCGCGCACTTCACCGGCAAGGCCACCGAGGAGAAGGCGTCCGAGGAGGAGAAGGCCGGGCAGGAGAAGCTCGAGCAGCTGGCCAAGGAAGTCGAGGAGAAGCGCCGGGCGTAGAGGACGGTTGGCGGCGTCGACATCCTCGTCCGATCCGTGCTTTCCTCGCGGCGGACCGTGAGCCGCAACGCCTACATCGCCCAGCAGCGCGAAGCGCACGGCCGCAAGGCCGTGGCGGTGCTGCCCATCCACTACCCGAAGGAGCTGCTCACCGCGCTCGGCGTTCTCGCCGTCGAGATGTGGGGCCCACCGGGTGCGCCGCGGGGCGACGGCGCGGGGCGCATCCAGGCCTACGTCTGTTCCGTCGTCCGCAACGCGATGGCCTTCCTCGGCTCGGGCGGCGCCGACGCGGTGGACGGGGTGCTGTTCCCGCACACCTGTGACTCGATCCAGGGCCTGGCGACGCTGGCCCCCGACTTCGGCGGGTGGGGCAAGGAGTCGTTCACCTTCCTCCATCCCAAGGGACCCGCGCGCCAGAGCGCGCGGACCTACCTCGACGGCGAGTTGCGCTCGCTGGCGCGACGCCTGGAGGTCTTCACCGGGCGAGCGCTCGACGCCGGCAGCCTCGCCGGGGCCATCCGGCTCCACGTCGAGATCGACGCCGCCCGGGCCGCGCTCCTCGACGCGCGCCCCTTCCTCGCGGTGGGCGATCCCGAGATCTACGCGCTCCTGCGGCGGGGTGAGTGGCTCTGGCCCGAAGATCACCTCGCGGAGCTTCGCGCCTTCCGGGACCGGTTCCCCGAGGGGGCCCGCCGGGCTGGCGTCCCGGTCCTGGTGACCGGATACGTGCCCGAGCCTCCGAGCCTTCTCCGGATCCTGAACGACGCCGGAGCCTGGGTGGCGGCGGACGACTTCGCCGCCGTGGGCCG
Organism: uncultured delta proteobacterium; assembly: GCA_963818535.1. Classification (GTDB taxonomy): domain Bacteria; phylum Myxococcota; class Myxococcia; order Myxococcales; family Anaeromyxobacteraceae; genus CAIOAK01. The sequence goes on from CAWFSM010000001.1 coordinate 1,099,127, forward strand.
GCGAGTCGTGCGAGGCGCACCGTCGGCTGGCGACCCCTGGGAGGCCCTCCAGGAGCGGTACTGGGCCGCGCCGCCCTGCTCGACCCGGTCGGCGGATCCGGATGCGCGCGTGAACCACCTCCTCGGGATGCTCGACCGCATCCGGAGCACGCGGGGTGATCCTCCAGGTGATCAAGTTCTGCGAGCCCGAGCTCTTCGACGTTCCCCTGCTGCGGCGGGCCTTCGCCGCCCGCGGCGTCCCGTTGCTCTACCTGGAAGGGGAGCTCGAGGCGGAGCTCTCCGGGCAGACGGTCACCCGGATCGAGGCCTTCGTGGAGATGCTGGCGGCGGGGAGGGCGGCGTGATCCTGCGACGCGCGCAGTACGAGCTCGCGGGGCGCGTGGTCGGCCCCTTCCTGGCCTCGCTCGACGGCTGGACGCGCCGCAAGAGGAAACCCTCCGGCGCGTCCCGCGCCTCGCCCTTCGGCCCGCCGCTCGAGTCGGTGCGCAAGCTGAAGGAGATCATGACGGCCCACTTCTTCCAGGCGCGCTACGCCGACGGCGCGGTGCCGGTGGCCTGGGTGACGAGCGGCTTCCCGGTGGAGCTGCTGCGGCCGCTGGGCTTCCACGCCGTCTACCCGGAGAACCACGCGGCCATGTGCGGCGTGCAGCGGCTCGTGCCCGGGCTCTCCGACGCGGTGGAGGCCCAGGGCTACTCGCGCGACCTGTGCAGCTACGCCCGCTCCGATCTCGGGCAGCGTGATCACCGGCCGTACCCCGGTGGGACGCATGCCCCGCCCCGACCTGCTCGCCTGCTGCACCAACATCTGCCAGACGGTCCTCTACTGGTACAAGGCGCTGGCCGATCACTTCCGGGTCCCGCTGGTGATCGTCGATACACCCTACGTGTATGGCAAGGCGGAGCCGCACCAGGTCCAGTACGTTCGCGACCAGCTCGAGGAGCTGGTGCGCGTGGCCGAGAAGGTGTCCGGCCGGCGCGCCGAGCCCGAGGCGCTGGCCGAGGTGGCGCGCAAGGCGAAGGAGGGAACCGATCTCTGGGCCGAGTGCCTGGCGACGGGAATGAGCCGCCCGGCGCCCTGGACCGGCATCGACGGCTTCTTCCACATGGCGCCCATCGTGGCGCTCCGCGGCACCGACGTCTGCAACTCCTACTACCGCATGCTGCGCGACGAGCTCCGGGACCGGGCGGCGCGCGGAATCGGCGGCCTGCGCGAGGAGCGCCACCGGCTCCTCTGGGACAACCTGCCCATCTGGTTCGCGGTCCGCGAGGTCGCGACCCTGCTCGCCGAGCGCGGCTTCAACTTCGTGTGCACGAGCTACACCAACGCCTGGGCCGAGGCCGGGGCGCGCATCGACCCCAGGGACCTGATCGCCTCGGCGGCGGATTCGTACACCCACATCATCCTGAACCAGGACCTGCCGAACCGGCTGGGCATCCTGCGCCGGCTCTCCCGCGACTACCAGGTGGACGGCGCCGTGCTCCACAGCGACCGCTCGTGCAAGCCCTACTCGATCGGGCAGGTGGACCTGAAGGACCGGCTGGCCAGCGAGCTGGGCATCCGCGTGCTGCTCCTCGAGGCCGACCATTCCGATCCCCGTGCCTGGTCGAAGGAGCAGGCCGACAACCGGCTCACCGCCTTCATGGAAGGGTTCGCGTGACCGTGCTCGCCTACGGCGTCGACGTGGGGTCGACCACCTGCAAGGCGGTGGCGGTCGACGCCTCGGGCCGCCGCGTCGCGCACCGCGTGGAGCCGACCGACCCGCGCATCGAGCCGCAGGTGGAGCGGGTGCTGCGCTCGCTCCGGGAGGAGACCGGCGCCGACGGCCCCGTGGGTGCGACCGGTTACGGCCGCAAGCGCGTGCCCGCCGGACGCGCCCTCACCGAGATCACCTGCCACGCCCGCGGCGCCTTCGCGGCGACCCGCAGGGGTGGAGTCCTGGTGGACATGGGCGGCCAGGACACCAAGGTCATCCGCATCGGTCCGGCCGGCGACGTGGTCGACTTCGCCATGAACGACAAGTGCGCGGCGGGGACCGGGCGCTTCCTCGAGATCATCCTGGGCCGGCTGCGAGTCCCTTACGAGGAGGTCGCGGAGCAGGTGGGGCGGGCCACCCGCTCGGTCCCGGTCTCGAGCACGTGCACGGTGTTCGCCGAGAGTGAGGTCATCTCGCTCGTGGCCGGAGGGGAGCCGCTGGAGGGCATCCTGAAGGGGCTGCACCAGGCCCTGGCCTCCCGGGTGGCTGCGCTGGCCCGGGGCACGGCCGGGGGAGGTGACCTCTTCATGAGCGGCGGGGTCGCGCTCAACGCCGCCATGGTCGGTGCGCTGCGAGACGCGCTGGGGCGGCCGGTCCAGGTCCTGCCCGATCCGCAACTCGTCGGAGCCATCGGGGCGGCGCTATCGGTGCTTCCCGGCGCCGCCTGAAGGAGAGGACCATGGACCACGTCAGGCTCGGCAGGACCGGACTCCGGGTGTCCCGCATCTGCCTCGGCTGCATGACCTACGGTGCCCCCGCCACGGGAGCGGCCCAGCCCGGCCGGCACGCCTGGACGCTGGACGAGGAGGAGAGCCGGCCCTTCCTCCGCCAGGCGCTGGATCTCGGGATCAACTTCTTCGACACCGCCAACGTCTACTCGAGCGGCGCCAGCGAGGAGGTGCTGGGACGGTTCCTCGAGGGCAGCGTCCGCCGCGAGTCGGTCGTCATCGCGACCAAGGTCCACTTCCCGATGCGCGACGAGCCCAACGCCGGCGGCCTCTCCCGCAAGGCCATCTTCTTCGAGGTCGAGCAGAGCCTGCGACGCCTGCGAACCGACTACGTCGACCTCTACCAGATCCATCGCTGGGATCCCGAGACGCCCATCGAGGAGACCCTGGAGGCGCTGCACGACCTGGTGAAGTCGGGGAAGGTCCGCTACATCGGTGCGTCGTCCATGCACGCCTGGCAGTTCACCCGGGCGCTCTACCTCGCCGACCTCCACGGCTGGACGCGGTTCGTCTCCATGCAGAACCACTACAACCTGCTCTACCGCGAGGAGGAGCGGGAGATGCTGCCCCTCTGCCTGTCCGAGGGCGTCGGCGTCATTCCCTGGAGCCCGCTCGCGAGGGGCCGCCTCGCCCGCGCATGGCAGGCGGAGCGCACCAAGCGCTTCGAGACGGACAAGTACGGCACGTCGCTCTATGCGCGGACCGAGGAGGCCGACCGGAGCGTGGTCGACCGCCTGGGCCAGGTCTCGGAGAAGCGCGGCGTTCCCCGTGCACAGGTGGCGCTGGCCTGGCTGCTCGGCAGGCCCGGGATCACCGCGCCCATCGTCGGGGCCAGCAAGCCCCACCATCTCCAGGACGCCGTGGCCGCGCTCTCGATGCGCCTCGATCCGGGCGAGGTGGCGGCCCTGGAGGAGCCGTACGTGCCGCACGCGGTGGCGGGCTTCGGGTAGGGGCCCCTCGATCCGCCCCATCCGGGGTCGGGAGTTTTCCGGAGGACCGGTAGGGACTCAAACCCCGCGTGATGGGGAGTGCTCCCAATATCGGAGCCGGGCCGGATCGACGACACTCCTTCTCAGAAAGGGAGACGACATCATGACGATCATCAACGGCAACACCGCGGTGCAGGGCGGCTACTACCTCTCGAAGTCGAACTGGGAGATCTTCCCCGTCGAGAAGGACGGGCAGAAGCTCCCGGGTCCCGCCTCCGAGCACTTCGTGAAGCTCCCGACCGCGGCGGCGCTCCTGCTCATGCCGGTGCTGGGCGGCCTCATGGTGGTCTTCCTCCCCTTCATCGGCCTCTACCTGTCGGCGCAGGCGGCGCTCCGCCCGCTGACCGGGGTGTTCCAGCGGTCGGCCCGGGACCTGGCGGCGACGGTCACCCCCGGATGGCAGCCCGGCGAGGCGCACTTCACCGGCAAGGCCACCGAGGACAGGAACGGCAACGAGGCCGGGGCCGGGGAAGACCGGCTCGAGCGGCTGGCCCGGGAGATCGAGGTGAGGCGCCGGGCGTAGACCGCAGGCGCCTCGATCAGGGAGGGAAGGTCGGCCCGGGCCCGGCGGCGAGAAGGCTCCGCTCCGCGAAGACCGCGGCGGCGCAGAGGGCCGCCTCGCCACCCGACGGTCCGACGAGCTGGATCCCCACCGGCATCCCCGCGGGTCCGCGTCCCGCCGGGAGCTGCACGCAGGGTAGGCCGAGCAGGGTCCAGATCCGGTTCAGGGCCGGATCCCCGGTGGAGTCCAGGCCCTGCGGTGCTTCACCCATCGTGCTAGCTCCCAGGAGCACGTCGAACCGGCCGAACAGCGCCGGGAGGCGGCCCCTCGCCTCGGCGGCCAGCGCCCGGGCGGCCGCCAGGGCGGCGGGAGAGACGGCGTCACCCTCCTCGAGGATCGCCCTGAGCTGGGCGGAGAGCCGATCCCCGTGGGCGGCCCGGAGCGGGCCCAGCGCGACCGCGCCCTCGGCGGCCATCACCGTTCGCTGCGCCTGGGAGAGCCCCGGGAAGCGCTCGTCCTCGTCGACGACCTCCGCCCCGGCCGCCGCCAGCGCATCCGCCGCGCGGGCCACCGCTTCCCGGGAGGCGGGGAGGGTGGCATCCCAGGCCTCCGTCCGGCAGAGCCCGACGCGGAGACGGGAGGGGACCGTGACCACGGGAAGCGGGGCTCCGAGCCCGGCCATGAGCAGGGGGAGGTCCTCGGCGCAGCGGGTCAGGACGCCGAGGGTGTCCAGGGAGGGGGCGAAGGGGCTCACGCCGCCGAACGGCAGCAGGCCGTGGCTGGGCTTGAACGCCACGACGCCGCAGTAGGCGCCGGGGCGGATGAGCGATCCGGCGGTCTGGGTGCCGAGGGCGGCGGGCACCATCCGTGCGGCCACCGCCGCTGCCGACCCGCTGGAGGACCCACCCGGGGTCCGGGAGGGATCGTGCGGGTTCCGGGTCTTCCCCGGGAAGTAGAAGGCGAGCTCGGTGGTCACGGTCTTCCCGAGGACGATCCCGCCGGCCCGGCGCAGGGAGGCCACGCAGGCCGCGTCGGCCGCCGGCCGTCGCCCCGCGAAGACGGGGCTCCCCCTCGCCGTGGGCAGGTCGGCGGTGTCGATGACGTCCTTCACGCCGACGGGCAGGCCGTGGAGCGGCCCGGGCCGTCCGGCGGCGTCGACGCGTCGCGCTTCCCGGATGGCCAGGTCGGGATCGAGGGCCTCGAAGGCCAGGACCCGCGGCTCGATGGCCGCGATTCGCTCGAGGCAGGCGCGTACCAGCGCCTCGGCGGTGAGGTGGCCGCGCCCCAGGAGGACGGCGGCTTGCGAGGCGGTGAGCTCGTGGAGAAGTCGCATGCCGGGTCGACAATACCTGGAACCCTTCAAAGGCCACCTGGCTCCCAGGCCCGGAGGCTTCGATGACCATCGAGCGCTACGTTCGTCTTTTCGCAGGCATGTTCGTCCTCATCTCGCTCGCCCTGGGCGCACCCGTGAGTCCGGTGTTCCAGAGCGAGAACTGGCTGTGGTTCACGGCCTTCGTCGGCCTGAACCTGGCCCAGAGCTCCCTCACCGGCTTCTGCCCCCTCGTCAACGTCCTCCGGGCGCTCGGCGTGGGGGAGTCGGCCCCGGCGGCCTCGTCCCCGTGAAGCCCATCCGCATCGTCACGTCATGGCTCCTCGTCGGCACCTTCTCCCTCTCCTCGGCCTCCGCCGCCGACGGAGTCCGGATCGAGGACGCCATCCGGTCGGCCTGGAAGGAGAACCCCGGGCTGGCGGCAGGCGCTCACCAGGTCGCGGCAGCCCAGGCGGACGCCCAGGCTGCCGCCAACGGCCACTGGCCCACGCTCTCGGTGACCGCCAAGGGCATCGGCACGAGCGAGCCGGTCGGCGTCTTCGGGATCAAGCTCAACCAGCAGCGCATCACGGCGGCGGACTTCGTTCCCGCCACGCTCAACGATCCCGGCCCGGTCGGGGGCGTCGGTCTCGGCGCGGGCGTCGTCATTCCCATCTGGATGGGCGGGCGAATCCTGGCCGGTCAGCACGCGGCCTCGGCGCAGGCCGATGCCGAGGTGAGCACGCAGGCGAGACGCCGTGAGGAGATGGCGCTCGCCGTCGTGCAGGCCTACTTCGGCGTCCAGGTCGCGCTCCAGGGCGTCCAGTACGCCGACGACGTCCTCGAGCACGCCCGGGAGACCGAGCGCTTCGTCACCGAGCGCAACCAGAAGGGGATGACGCTCGACGCCGACGTGGCGCGCGCCGTGGCCTTCCGCGCCCAGGCCGAGGCGGAACGGGCATCGGTGCTCCAGCAACTGTCCTCGGCACGGTCCGCGCTCGCCATGCTGACGGGCATCGACCCGGCCCAGGTCTCGCTCGCCACGCCCGTGGAGGCGCCACCGGTGCTGGCGCCGGAGTCCCCCGGCGCGACGCAGCCCGATCGACAGGACGTCGTGGCCGCCCGTCTCCGGGCGCTGGCGGCGGAGGAGGCGATCGGCGTGTCGAAGGCGTCGCTGCTGCCCTCGATCTTCGCGCTGGCGGGGGTCGACACGCTTCGGTCCTCCTTCCAGCAGGGAGGCACGTGGTGGTCGGCGGCGCTGGTGGTCCGATGGGAGTTCGGCGTGTCGAGCCTCGGCGGGGTGCAGGCGGCCGAGGCGCGGTCGGCCGCGGCTGCGTCCGCCGTGCGCTGGCAGGAGCTCCAGGCGAGTCGCGAGGTGAACGACGCCCGGCAGGCGGTGGCGACCGCGGAGGCCCGCGTGCGATCGGCGCGTGAGGCGGTGACCGCATCGGAATCGGCCCGGGCGCTCCGGGACGCACGCTATCGCCAGGGACTCCTGCCGCTCTCGGACGTCCTCGACGCACAGGCAGCCCTGGCCGGAGCGCGCGCGCTCCTGCTGCGAAGCCAGTGGGAGAACCGCATTGCCCGTGCGCAGCTCGAGCTCGCGCTGGGCCTACCCGTGGAAGGAGTCCAGTCGTGACGTTCGCCAGCAGGAACACCCTCGGTCTCGCCGCCGTCCTCGCCCTCTCGTCCTCGGCGCCCCTCGCCTTCGCATCCGAGCCGTCGGCCCAGGGCCAGGGAGAGAAGCCCGTCTCCGTGAAGCTCGCGAGGACCGAGGGCCCGGGCGGAGGCGCCTGGGTCGCCGCCCGGCTGGCCGCCGCCCGCCACGCGACGATCTCGACGCGGATCTCGGCCACGGTGCTCGAGGTTCTCGTGGAGGAGGGAGCGAAGGTCGCGCAGGGCCAGCTCCTGGTGCGCCTCTCCGACGCCGACGTGCGCGGCCAGCTCGACGCGGCCGAGACCGGGCTCCGGGCCGCGGCGGCCTACGAGAAGCGCATCGCCGAGCTGGTGACCGCCCGGGCCGCCACCCCCGTCGAGCTGGAGCAGGCCCAGGCGCAGCGCGCGCAGGCGGCGGCCGCGGTCGCCGGCGCGAAGGCCACCCTCGGCTACACGCAGCTGCGAGCGCCCTTCGCCGGGACCGTCCAGGCCCGTCGGGTGACCGCGGGCGACCTGGTCGGGCCTGGCCAGCCCATCCTCGAGATCGAGGGAGGCGCCCTCGAGATCCAGGCGACCCTGTCCGAGGCGGAGGCGCAGGGGCTCCGGATCGGCCAGCGCGCGCGGTTCGCCACGGCGGACGTCCAGGGCGAGGCCGAGATCACGGCGCTCACGCCAGGGGGCGATGCCTTGACCCATCGACGCAGCCTGCGGGCGCGGGTGATCGGGACGGGGAAGGACCTGCGCAGCGGAACGTTCGTCCGGCTCGAGGTTCCGGGGGCCTCTCCGTCGCGGGCGGCATGGCTGCCGCGGACGGCGCTCGTCGAGCGCGGTGACCTGACGGGAGTGTTCGTGGCCAAGGACGGGAAGGCCTACCTGCGCTGGGTGGCGCTCGGCGAGGCCGTGGGAGACCGCGTTCCCGTGCGAGCGGGACTCGAGCCGGGAGAGGCCGTCATCGACGCACCGGGGGCCCTGCGAGACGGCCAGCGGGTCGAGGTGATCCGTGGAGGGTAACGACTCGCCCGGAAGGCGCCTGGGGCTTGCGGGCCGGGTCGCGAAGGCCTTCCTGCGGTCGAAGCTGACGCCCCTGGTCGTGGTGGCGTCCATCGTGCTGGGCCTCGCGGCCGTGGCGCTCACGCCGCGCGAGGAGGAACCGCAGATCATCGTTCCCATGGTCGACGTCATCGTCGGCTACCCGGGCGCGACCCCCGCCGAGGTGGAGGCCCAGATCACCACGCCGCTCGAGCGCCGCCTCTGGGGACTCACCGGAGTGGAGTACCTGTACAGCACGAGCGTCCCGAACGCGGCCATGTTCACGGTCCGATTCAAGGTGAACGAGTCGCTGGAGGCCAGCCTGGTGAAGGTCAGCCAGGAGCTCCTGGCCCACCCGGAGCTGCTCCCCTCCGGAGCGATGCAGCCGGTCGTGCGCCTGCTCACCATCGACGACGTCCCCTTCCTGACCCTCACGCTCCACGGCCCCTCCCGGCCCGCCGGCGAGCTGCGCAAGCTGGCCGACGAGGTCGCTCGGGAGATCGCCGGGGTGCCGCTCACCGCCAACGTCAGCGTCCTCGGAGGGGCGCGCCGGACCGTCCGCATCGAGCCCGATCCCGCCCGGATGCGGACGCTCGGCGTCTCCATCGCCGAGATCGAGCCGGCGCTGCGGAGCGCCCACATCCAGCTGCCCGCCGGAGCCCTGGTCGACGGGAACCACCGTCTCGTCGTGGAGGCGCGCGGCCAGGTCCTCGCCGCGACCGAGCTCCGCCGCACCGTCGTCGCCACGCGCGGACAGAAGCCCATCTACCTCGAGGACGTCGCCCGCGTCGTCGACGGACCCGAGCCGGAGCCGGCCGTGGTCCTCACCGCGGTGCGGGGGGGCGAGGGATTCGAGCCCGCCGTGACCATCTCCGTCGCCAAGCGCGCCGGGACGAACGCCACCGAGCTGGCGAAGCGCGTGGACGAGAAGGTGCAGGCCCTGCGCGGCACCCTCATCCCCGCCGACGTCGTGGTGTCCACCACACGCAACTACGGTGAGACCGCGGGTGACAAGTCCAACGAGCTCATCGAGCACCTCCTCATCGCGACCCTCTCGGTGATCGGGCTCATCCTGATCGCCATGGGGTGGCGCTCGGCCCTGGTGGTCGCGGTCGCCGTGCCGGTCACGCTCGCCCTCACCCTCCTCCTCACCTACCTGCTCGGCTACACGCTGAACCGCGTCACCCTCTTCGCGCTCATCTTCTCGATCGGCATCCTCGTCGACGACGCCATCGTGGTGGTGGAGAACATCCATCGGCACATCTACCTGCCGGGACCACGGAGATCCTTCGCCCGGATCGTCGTCGAGGCGGTGGACGAGGTCGGCAACCCGACCATCCTGGCCACCTTCGCGGTCATCGCGGCCATCTTGCCGATGGCCTTCGTGCGCGGGCTCATGGGGCCCTACATGCGCCCCATCCCCATCGGCGCCAGCCTGGCGATGATCTTCTCGCTGGTGATCGCCTTCGTGGTGAGCCCCTGGATGGCCATGAAGGTCTTCCGGAAGGAGGCCCACCTCCCCGAGCTCGACGCCACCGGGCTCCACCCCGCCGATCCTGCGCGCGACGCGCCCGAGCCGGTGGTGGACGACCCGTCTGCGCATCCCGAGACCCGGCCCGAGACCCGCTTGACCCGGGCCCATCGGTGGATCACCCGGCTGATGCTCGGCTCGGCCGGCGCGCGCTGGGCCTTCCTGGCCGCCATGCTCGTCCTGCTGGGCGGCGCCGGGGCGCTCGTCGCCTTCCAGGTCGTGAAGGTGAAGATGCTCCCCTTCGACAACAAGAGCGAGTTCCAGGTGCAGCTCGATCTCCCCGCCGGGACTCCCCGGGAGAACGCCCTCGCCCTGGGCCAGGCGGTTGCGCGCCGGGTCCTCGAGGAGCCGGAGGTGAAGGACGTCCAGGTGTACTCGGGAGTCGCCGCGCCCTTCACGTTCGTCGGGCTGGTCCGGCACAGCTTCATGCGCGTGGCGGCCGAGCAGGTGGACCTCCAGGTGGCGCTGGTGCCCAAGGGGGAGCGGAAGGCCCAGAGCCACGCCATCGTCATGCGGATCCGGCCCGCCCTCGAGGCCATCGTTCACCCCAGCGGAGCGCGCCTCAAGCTGGTGGAGATCCCGCCCGGACCCCCGGTGCTCGACACGGTCGTCGCGCAGGTGTACGGCCCGAGCGCCGCCGAGCGGATCCGCCTGGCCGAGCAGGTGCGCGAGGCATTCCTGTCGACCGAGGGGGTGGTCGACGTGGATTCCACGCTCAACCCGACGGCCCCGAGGCTGCTCCTGCTCGTGGACCGGGAGAAGGCCTCCCTGCACGGCGTCTCGACGCCCGCCGTCGTCCAGACGCTCGCCGCCGCGGGCTACGGGGCGCAGCTCGGGACCTTCCGCGCCGGACGCGGTGGGCAGCTCGTGCCGATCGTCCTGCAGCTCGCGCCAGCCCAGCGCGCCGAGGCGGGCCAGCTCCTGCAGCTGACCGTTCCCGGGATGCGCGGCCCCGTCCCGCTCTCCGAGCTCGTCCGCCCGGAGGAGGGACGCGAGGAGGCCGCCATCTTCCACGAGAACCTCATGCCGGTGTCGTACGTCTTCGGGGACCTGGCCGGCGCGATCGAGAGCCCCGTCTACGCGCTCGCCGCGCTGAACCGGAAGCTCGACGCCCTGCGCAGCGCCGGCGGGCAGGAGGTTCCCCGCCTGGGACTCTCGCACCCCGGGCAGACGGAGCAGCCCGTGATCAAGTGGGACGGGGAGTGGCACATCACGCTCGAGGTCTTCCGCGACCTGGGGCTCGCCTTCGCGGCCGTCCTGGTCCTCATCTACGTCCTCGTGGTGGGCTGGTTCGAGAGCTTCCTGATCCCCCTCGTGATCCTCGTGCCCATCCCGCTGTCGCTCATCGGCATCCTCCCGGCCCACGCCCTGGTGGGGACCTTCTTCACCGCGACGAGCATGATCGGCTTCATCGCCGGCGCCGGGATCATCCTGCGAAACAGCATCATCCTCGTCGACTTCATCGAGCTGAAGCTGAGGGAGGGGATGCCCCTCGCACTGGCAGTCGAGGAGGCGGGCGTGGTCCGCTTCCGGCCCATGCTGCTCACGGCCGCAGCCGTCATGGTGGGAAGCGCCGTCATGCTGGCGGACCCGATCTTCCAGGGGCTGGCCGTGAGCCTCATGGCGGGACAGCTGGTGGCGACGCTCCTGTCGCGGCTGGCCGTGCCCGTGCTCTATTTCCTCGTCGCGCGCCGGGGCCGGGCGGCCGAGTTGCAGCGGGAGGGCGCCATCGCGATGGGCGCCGCCGAGCAGGGGTAGGGCAGGCGGGGTCTACTGCCTCGTCGCGGTCCACGTTCCGGAGCCGGTTCCCGACTGGGGACCGGTGCCCGGGATGGAGACCGAGAAGGTGCCACCGGCCGACCCGTTGCCTCCGAACGTTCCGATGAAGGTCCAGGCCCCTCCATCGACGAGACCCGCCTGCGTCTGCCAGGTCACGTTCCCGGATCCGTCCACGGTTCCGCCGGAGGAGGCGCCGAGGACGACCCTGTCCTGGATCCTCACCGTCATCGGCTCGTCGTTCCACTGATAGGTGGATCCACCGACGTACCGGAACGTGCCGGTGTAGCCTCCCAGCCAGGTTCCGTCGACGGACCCGCTCGGCGAGGAGGATCCGGCCTGGGTGATCGTGAAGCCGATGCCGCCGATCAGGATGGATCCCACGCGCTGCGCGGTGGTGGGGTTGGCTTGCACCGCGTATCCCACCGTCCCGTTCCCCGTCCCGCTGGCCCCGGAGGTCACCGCGAGCCAGGACGCGCCGCTGACCGCCGTCCAGGCGCACCCGCTCCCGGCCGTGACGTCGACGGTTCCCGCACCTCCGCTCGAGATGAAGGGCTTGCTCACGGGAGCGATCGAGAACGTGCATGCGGCGAGGTAGACGAGGTCGACCGCGCCTGCGACCAGCTCTCCCGCACTCACCGTGAAGCCGAGGCGGTCGTCCAGGACGCCGGCGACGGCGGCGGACAGCTCGCCGCCAACCCGCTCCAGGTACGTGCCGAGCCACTGGGACGCGCCCTGGGCGAGCGTGTTGCCCACCACGTACTTCACCTCCGGCATGTAGTCCGACTGGGACGCCTGGCCGTCGACGAGGATCGACGATCCGATCTTCAGGAACGCTCCGCACGCACCCGGGGCGAACGTGCTCACCGCGTAGCCCATGGCGCCCACCACCGCGGCGGTGGTGCCGATCGCCACCACGGCCGGGGTGGATGCGGCGAGGGCGACGGCGAGCCCGGTCACGGCGGTCACCGCGCCGATCGTGCCGCCGACCTTCTTGCCCCACTCCAGCCACTGGCCGGAGATCTCCGTGGGAAGCGACTGGCCCCAGGTCCGGGCGAACTCGAGGTCGTAGGGCACGGCCGCGGCACGCGAGGCGAGACCGCGCGTCGCCGCGGGGGTCGCCGGTGCGATCCGCACCAGGAAGGCGGCGATGATGCGGTCCGAGTTCTTCATCGTGACGGCGTCGACGTTCACCGTGGCCGGACCGTCGGACGCGGCCACCGACCCGATGGCCGCACCGGGGTTCCCCGCGAGGAAGCCTTCGACGGCCGTCTTCATGACCGTGAGCCGGGCGCTCGAGTCCGCCATCTCGGCGAGGAGCTCGGGCGTCACGAGCGGGCTGGCGGCCGGCCGGGCCACAACGGCCGCAAGGAGAGCCGCCCTGGCGCTCGCCAGGAGGCTGATCGACCCCTCCAGGAACGCCGCGGTCACCGCCCCGGCGGGAACGCCCACCAGGTCGGGAGGGGCGGCGATCGTCACGGTGCCGGGCAGCGTGGTCGAGGTGCCGTCGGGGCGGAGGATCGTGACCGAGACCGTGCCCGAGGCCAGCGCACCGGTGGCCGGGTCGACGTAGAGGGGGACGGCGACCTGCAACGGATCGGGCGTGGTGGCGGCCAGGGTGGCGCTGTATCCGGCGCCGTTCCAGAACCGGACGCGCGGCAGGTCGTTCGCCCCGAAGGTGGTCGCGCCCAGGGTGACGATCTGGAAGGGCGCGAGGACCTGCGCGCTTGCCGTGAAGTCCTTCCCGGCGGCGTCGGCGCCGTTCACCGAAACCGCGATGCTGGCCGGCGAGAAGGTGTGGCCGACGAGCGACGGCGTCACGGTGTAGCTGCCGTTCGCGAGATTCCCGAAGGAGTACGACCCCGAGGCGCCGGTGGTCGTCGTGGCGCTGGCCGTCCCCGAGAGCGACAGGGTGACGCCGCTCGCGACCGACCCGCTCACCGTTCCGGAGATGGCGTAGGTCGCCGCAGGCGCGGGCGTACCGCTCGACCCTCCTCCACAGCCCACGAGAGCGGACGCCAGGACGACGAGGGGCAGAACGGGTCGCATGAGCACCTACCTCCAGCCCCCCAGCGCCACCATCGTCCTCCCCGGTACCGGTCGGCACAAGGCCCCGGTTGGTCTTCAGGGGTACAGCCGGCGCCAGAACGCGCACCGGTGTCCGGCGCTCGCGTCGTAGGGAGCGACGTTACCCGGAGTGAAGCGCATGACCTTGGTTCCGCCCTTCACGTACCGGGGCCAGGCGGGCAGGCCGGCCGGGGCGGGCGCGCCCGTGGCGGCGAAGCTCGCCCAGTAGGCGACCATCCGGTCGGCCAGGGCCTGCGACGCGGGCGAGAGATCGGGTGCGTCGATCGCCGCGGTGTTCGAGAGGTTCGGGAAGAAGGAGTTGAGCTCGGACGAGTGGACCGCTCCCAGCGTGAACCCCGGGTCCATTCCCTTCGCGATGCCCACCCCCAGGACCGGGGCGTCCGGGTCGGCGAACTCCAGCTGGTAGATGGCCGGCACCCACTCCAGGAAGGCATCGGAGGTCCTGAGGTAGAGGCAGTTGTTGATGCCGACCGCCTCCTGGTGGTCGGACAGCATCAATCCCAGCCCGGCACCGTCCATGCCCTCCGCGACCCGGTACTCCTTCAGGATCGCGTCGTACCGGGTCTGGGCGGGATGGGTGGGGTCCGGCGCGTCCGCACCGTAGTACGTCGGCAGCCAGTCCCTCCGGAGCCCCGCCTCGCTGTAGTCGGAGACGAAGGGCGCGAAGAGCTTGGAGTAGGCGACGTAGAGGCGGAGCTCGTCGCGCGTCCCCCCATCAGCAACGGCACCCGCATCACCGCCCCCGCCCTCGCCGCGTCGGCCCCGTTCGCGGGGACGGTCCCGTTCTCCACCACGGGCCCCAGCGCCATGATGCCCACGCTGAGCCTGTCCTGGGCGGCGAGCAGCTTCTCCACCGAGGTCGCGCGGAGGCACGCGACCACGTCCGCCGCACCGCCGCACCCGACCTCGACGGCCACCTTCTTCCACATGGGGGGACTGGCCGGGTCGCCGTCGTCGATGGACCGGGCCAGGGTGGGCATCGGCTGCAGGCAGCCTGCACTCTGGGTGATGGCCTTGTGGAAGAGCCCCTGCACGCGCCCCGGGCTGATGAGGTGCATGCAGGTGGAGCCGCCGCCAGCGGACTCGCCGGCCACCGTCACGTTGCCCGGGTCCCCGCCGAACGCGGCGATGTTCCGCTGGACCCAGCGCAGGGCGTACCGCTGGTCCTCGAGCCCCAGGTCCCCGTTGAAGTCCGCGTCGATGCCCCGGATCGCCATGAAGCCGAGGAGGCCGATCCGGTAGTTCATGGAGACGACGACCATCCGTCCCTGCACGGCCAGCTTGTCGAGCCGGTAGAGGCTGGTCGACCCCCCCACGAAGGCGCCGCCGTGGATCCAGACCAGGACCGGCAGCCTCGCGCCGGGAGCCAGGCCCGGTGGCGTGCTGACGTTCACCGTCAGGCAGTCCTCGGTCAGGCTGGCCTCGGTCAGCGCATAGCGCCTCGTCTGCGGGCAGGCGTTCCCGAAGGCGCTCGCGTCGCGAACGCCCGACCAGGCCACGGCCGGCTGCGGCAGGGACCAGCGGAGGTTTCCCACCGGGGGAGCGGCGTAGGGGATGCCCCGGTACTCGAGCGCACCGTTTCGCTCGACGCCCTGGACGGCGCCGGTGCTCGTCACGACGACGGGCCTCGCCGCGTCGCCGGGCCTCGCCAGCGAGGCTCCGCTCGCGCAGGCGGTGACCAGGAGCAGCATGAACGAACCGCGCAATCCGGACTCCTCCCTCCTCCGGAGGCGAGACTGCCAGCATGGGGGAGCAACATCCAGCGGGCCGAAAGGAGCCCGAGCCGCTGATGCCAGCATTGGGGCCCAGCGCCTCCCCGAATTGGTGTATGGAGTCGCCTATGAAGACCCTGACCGAGCTCAGTGGATCCCTGGTACGGACGGCGGCCGCAGCGGTCGCCGAGGCGCGGCGCTCCCTCCCCAGGGACGAGGCGCCCGTGACCCCCGCGGTCGTCGTGGCGCCGCCCGCGAACGACGAGGCCGTCCCCGCATCGCCCGACGCCCCGTCCGAGGGCGCCGCCGAGGCGGCTGCGCCCGTGGCGGCCGAGTTGCCGGCCGAGGGCTCGGCCCCCGCCGAGGCGGCTCCCCCGGCACCGGCCCCGAAGCTGGATCCCGACGCGGAGAGCGAGACCGTCAAGGCCATCCTCGATGACGCCGTCGCCAAGGCCACCGGCTGCTCCGGCGATCGGCTCGTGATGCTCCGCGCCGCGGTCAAGGCCGTGGGTCGCCGCGCCGGCGACGTCCGCCTGGTCCGCGTCTTCGGCGTCGAGGAGCAGCTCCGCGGCGCCCAGGTGATCGGGGAGCGGCAGTACATCGTGGACTTCCTGCCCTCGAACATGAAGCAGGTCGCCGACGCCCACAGGAGCGAGAAGGGTCGCGGCAAGGGCGGCGGCGGACGCGGCGGCGGTGGAGGAGGCGGCGACCGCGGCGCGAAGGGCGCCTCGACCGGCGGGTTCTCCATGGACTCGCTCAAGGACGACCGCAAGAACGAGCGCGGCGGGCGCTCGGGCGGAGGTCCCCGCAAGCCGGGTGGTCCGGGCAGGCCCGCCGGGGGCCCGCCCAAGAAGTAGAGACGGGTGCACCGGACGATGACCAAGCGACGTGTCGTGGTGACGGGGATCGGGGTGGCCAGTCCCCTCGGGTGCGACGTCGAGTCGTTCTGGCGGCGGCTCGTCCAGGGTGATTCGGGAGTGGTGGCGCTCGACGGCCCCGAGTTCGCCACCTTCGCGACGCCCGTCGGCGCCCGCGTTCAGGGGTACGTCGAGTCCGACCACTTCGAGGTCAAGGAGGCCCGCCGGACCAGCCGGACCTCCCAGCTGGCCGTCGCGGCGGCGACCCAGGCCGTGGGCCAGGCGCGCCTCCTCGATGGCCCGATCGACCGGCAGGAGACGGCGGTGCTCCTCGGGAGCTCGATCGGAGGCTTCAGCGCCTGCGACCACGCCTACCGGGACTTCTACCTCAAGGGGCGCGCCAGCCCCCTCACCATCCCGTCGTCCATGAACAGCGGCCCCGCCGCCAACGTGTCGATCCGGTTCGGCCTCGGCGGCCCGCTCTTCAACGTGGACGGGGCCTGCGCCTCCGGTACCCACAGCGTGGGGCAGGCGTTCCAGATGATCCGCTCCGGCATCCTCGACGTGGCCCTGGCCGGCGGCGCCGACTCGATGTTCACCCTCGGTGTCATGACGGCCTGGAGCGCCTTGCGCGTGCTCTCCAAGCTGACCGGGGATCCGGCCCGGGCCTGCCGCCCCTTCAGCGCGGACCGGGACGGCATCGTGCTGGGCGAGGGGGCGGGCGTGCTGGTGCTCGAGGCGGAGGAGTCGGCGCGCGCGCGGGGCCAGGAGATCCTGGCGGAGATCGTCGGATACGGGGCGTCGGCCGACTGCCACAGCCTGACGCAGCCATCGCCCGAGGGGCCCACGCGGGCCCTGAGGAAGGCCCTGCGCGATGCGTCCCTGAGCCCCGAGCAGGTCGGCTACGTCAACGCCCATGGCACCGGGACCGACTGGAACGACCGGAACGAGACGACGGTGATCAAGAACGTCTTCGGGGATCAGGCCCGGAGGACGATGGTCGTCGCCAACAAGGGAGCGCTGGGGCACGCCATCTCCGCCGGAGGGGCCCTGGAGCTGATCGGATGCATCCAGACCCTGCGCGACCGCGTGGTTCCCCCGACCATCAACTACACGGTCCCGGACCCGCAGTGCGACCTCGACTACGTGACCACGGGAGCCCGCGCCTACGAGGGAGACTTCGCCATCAGCAACTCCTTCGCCTTCGGCGGAAGCAACGCGGTCGTGGCGGTCGGAAGGTACCGGCCCTAGCTCAGGGCAGGGGCGGGATCCCGGCCAGCTCCCACAGCAGCAACGACGTGGGGACGAGCCCGGCGGCGTTCACCGCGTCCATGTGGTCCTTCAGGCGGAACCGCGCGCCCGCCTGGGCCTTGCGCTCGGCGAGGAGCCGCTCCATCTCGATCTTGCCGGTGACGTAGCTCGTCCCGTAGTTGGGCTGCCGCAGGTAGAGGAACTGCTCGCCCCACACGAGGCCGTCGTCGAGGCGGAGCCAGCCGCGCGGGGTCTGCGCGGCGGCCCAGCGGGCGGCCTGCTCCAGGGTGAACTCGTTCGCCTGCATGCGCAGGCTCGCGAGGCCGCGGGCGGCGCGCTGGGCGAGGAGCACGTAGACGAGCTCCCGCGCCCTGGGCCGTGCGTCGAAGAGCCCGAGCTGGAGCATCTGCTCCTCCCATCCGGTGGCCAGCCCCTCGGTTCGCGAGGAGAAGATGTTGTACAGGAGCGCTCCTCGCCGGACTGGGCTCGGGTGCGGACGGTTCTCCATCCACGCCAGGTCGAACCAGTGGTAGCCGTGGGTTCGCAGAGCGAGCGGCTCGCGGTAGTCCACCTCCAGGAAGAAGTTGCGGGGTCCCGGAGTGAAGCCGCCCACCTTCGCCTGCAGGGCCGGTGCGAGGAAATCCGGGAGGGTCATCACCTCCTGGGATGCGAGGAACGCCATGTACCGGGGCACCGCATCGGCAAAGGCCCTGCCGTGCTCCTCGGCGGAGGTCACGGGCTGCAGCTCGGGAAGCGCGCGGTTGCGCTGCTCCTCCAGGGCGAGAAGCGACCTCGCGCGCGCCAGCTCCCGCTCGAGCAGCACGACCTCGTCGCGCCACGTGTACGGCAGGAGCTGCACGTGCCTCAGGTACCAGTCGTAGTTCGCGACACCGATGCCGGAGGGCCCCGTCTTCCTCTTCGCCTGCTCGGCGACCCAGGTCCGGTAGGACTCCGTGGCCAGCCGGGCCCGGAGGACCTCCTCCTTCAGTCCGGCGCTCGCCGGCCCTTCCAGGCGCGCGGCGAAGGCCTTCAGCGCGTCGGCCTGCTCCTGGATGCCGTCCCCCGCGTGGAGCCAGAGGTCCCGGCCGTTGCCCACCAGATTTCTCCGGGCCTGGGAGAGCAGTCCCGGGATGGCGCGGAGGCCGGGCCGGATCGCCGCCGCCTGGGCGTCGGAGAGCGGGAAGGTGCAGCGCCAGAGGTCGACGAGCATCGCGGCCCTGGGCCCCTCGGGAGCTGGCTGGTCGCTCTGCTCCGGCATCACGGTCAGGTAGAACGCCGGGTCGTTCGCCCACGGCCGGAGCACACGGTGATCGAACGAGAGCCCGTTCATCTCGGCCTGGACGATCCGGGCGTCCACCTGCTCGGGGACGGACCAGCCCCTGGTGTCGATGGCGGCGAGGCGCGCCTGGAACCCGGGCAGCGCCCTGGCCTGCGCCTTCATCGCGGCGGGTCGGTAGTCGGGGACCCCATCGACGACCTTCGGCTGCTGGAACGCACGCCACTCCTGGAAGAGGGCGACGAGGGAGTCGTGGTCCTTCGCAGGGGCCGCGGCCGCGAGGGCCGGGGCGACCAGGACGAGAAGTGGGGCGGCGCGGCGGATCCAGGAGGGGAGCATCGAGTCATTCTAAGGGTGATCGGAGAGGGTGCCGGCCCAGGTGTGAGCCAGGACCGTACAGCCCCGAAATGGTGGCCACCCCGGCGCGCCGAGTGACTACGCTGTCCGGAGATGTGCGCGCGTCGGGGGTCGCGCGAGGACGGAGGCATCCTTGAGCGGACGACGCGCTGGCCGAAGCCGAAACACCCTGATCCTGCTCTCGCTGGCCCTCGCAGCCTTCACGCCTCGCGCCGTGGCGACCGAGGCCCCGCCCGCGGTGACCGACGCTCGCACCGCCCAGCAGACGGCGTTGCAGGGCCTCGTGGACGGCAATGCCCGCTTCGTGGACGGGAAGCAGGCCCCCCACGTCCTCGGTGCCGAGCGGCGGCGGGAGCTGGCGAGAGGCCAGCATCCGCAGGCGGTCGTCCTCTCCTGCTCCGACTCCCGGGTCCCTCCGGAATACGTCTTCGACCAGCAACTCGGCCAGGTCTTCGTGGTCCGCACCGCCGGCAACGTCGCCGATGGAGTGGCCCTGGGCAGCATCGAGTACGCCGTCGAGCACCTCGGCATCCCCATCATCGTTGTCCTCGGACACCGCTCCTGCGGCGCCGTGACGGCGGCCGTGGAGGCCCACCGCAGGCACGCCCACCCCCACGGGAACATCGCCGAGGTGCTCAAGCTCGTGATGCCAGCCGTCGTGCAGGCGGAGAGGGCCGGTGCCCCCGATCTCCTGGACGCATCCATCGACGCCAACGTGACCCTGGAGGCGAAGGCGCTCGTGAGGCGGAGCCCGATCATCGCCGGACGGGTGAAGGCGGGCAAGGTGCGGATCATCACCGCCGTCTACGACCTGGAGTCCGGCAAGGTCGAGTTCCGGAACTGACCCGAGGTGGAATCGTGATGCGAACCGCCGTTCTCTCCGCCGTCCTCGTGGCCGTGGCTGCGCCGGGCCCGCTGGCCTGCACCGGCGGTGGCACCTCGTCCACCCAGGGGAGCGTCCAGCTGGGGACCCGTCCCCTCTACCTCGTGCAGGGCATGGACGAGGGTCCGCTCAAGGAGAGGTTGCTCCGGTGCAAGGACGGCCCCTTCCACCCGACCGACTTCTCGATCGGCCACCGTGGCGCGGCACTCCAGTTTCCCGAGCACTCCGACGTCGCGTACCGCGCCGGTGCGCTCATGGGGGCCGGCATCGTCGAGTGCGACGTGACCTTCACGAAGGACGGGAAGCTGGTCTGCCGCCACAGCGAGTGCGACCTGGACGCCACCACCGACATCGTCGCCACCGACCTCAACCAGAAGTGCACCGTGCCCTGGACCGGACCCGTCGGCCCGGACCACCCCGCACCCCAGTGCTGCACGAGCGACCTCACCCTGGCGGAGTTCGAGACCCTCCAGGCGAAGATGGAGGCGAGCGACCCGGCCGCCACCACGGCCGAGGGCTACCTCGGGGGAACGGCCAGCTGGCGAACCGAACTCTACACGGGGCGCGCCCGCGTGATGACCTTCCGCCAGAGCATCGAGCTGAACCGCGAGACGGGGGTGAAGCACGCCCCGGAGCTCAAGGGCGCCACGCACCAGGACCGCGTGGACGCCATCTTCGGCGGCCAGGAGAGGTACGCCCAGGCGTTCATCGACGAGCTCCGGTCCGCCGGAGTGGATCCGCAGGTCGTCTTCGCCCAGTCGTTCAACCTCGCCGACGTCCTCTTCTGGATCGAGCATGACCCGGAGTATGGGCGCCAGGCGGTCTACCTCGACGGCATCGACCCCACGGCGTCACCACCCGTCCCGCGCCTGACCACGGCCCAACTCGTCGAGCTCCAGCACGCCGGCCTGAACCTCCTCGCCCCGCCGCTGTTCGCGCTCCTCGACGTGACCGACGACGGCCGGATCGTGCCGTCCCGGTACGCCAGGGACATCCGCGCCGCCGGGCTCGACATCATCGCCTGGACCCTGGAGCGCTCCGACCTGCGCCAGGGGGCGTCGCAGGCCGGCTGGTACTATCAGTTCGACCCGCAGGGGAAGGCGGTGAAGAAGGACAGCGACCTGTACCAGGTGCTCGACGTGCTCGCGCAGGACGTGGGGATCGTCGGGGTCTTCTCCGACTGGCCCGCGACGGTGACCTACTACGCAAGCTGCACGGGGCTGAGATGAGGGGAGCCGTCGCCGGCGCAGCTTCGCTCGTCCTCCTGGTGCTGGCTGGACCGGCCCTGGCCGCGGACCGGGGCCCTCCGATCCGCGCCGTCGCGGGCGCCTTCCCCCCTTTCGTCATGGAGGACCGCGGCCAGCTCACGGGCTTCAGCATCGACCTCTGGAATGCGGTCGCGGCGAAGCTCGACGCCCCGACGACCTACCAGGTCGCTCCCGACACCGCATCGGCCTTCGAGGCCCTGCGGACCGGGAAGGCCGACGTCGTCGTCACGGGCCACTTCTACACGCCGGAGCGGGACCGGGAGTTCGACTTCTCCTACTCGATCCTCAACGCGGGGCAGCAGGTGATGGTCCGCAGCGGGGCGCACGGGGGAGGCATGGACACGCCTCTCCGGACCTACCTGAAGCTCCTCTTCTCCCGCACCATGCTCCTCTGGCTCGCGACCGCCGTGCTGCTCCTGGTGATCCCGGCGCACGTGGTCTGGCTTCTCGACCGGCGCAGCGGGGACGTCGTCGGACGCGGGGCGAGGTACCTCCCCGGCATCTACCAGGCCATGGTCTGGTCGGCCGAGGCGCTGCTGAACCAGGCGTCGGCGATGCCGAGGCAGAGATTCGCGCGCATCGCGGCCATCCTCTGGCTCTTCGCCGGCGTCGTGTTCGTCGCGCTGCTCGTGGCCCAGCTCACGGCCTCGATGACCATCGAGCAGTTCCGCGGCCTCATCAACGGCCCGGACGACCTGGCCGGCAAGGTGGTGGCGACCCAGGCCGGCTCCACGTCCGTCGACCACCTTCGGCGGATCGGGGCGCGAATCGAGACGTTCGCCTCTCCCGACGACGCGGTGGCCGCCCTGCTCGAGGAGAAGGTGGACGCCGTGGTCCTGGCCGCTCCCGCGCTGCAGTACTACGAGACGCACCGCGGAACGGGCAAGGTGAGGGTCGTCGGGCCAGAGTTCCGCAAGCGAGACCTCGGCTTCATGGTGCGGCTCGGCAGCCCGCTGAACCGGAGGATCGGCTCGGCCCTGGTCGCCCTCCACGACGACGGAACCTACGAGCGGCTCCGGGAGAAGTGGTTCGGGAAGGAATAGCCGGGAGGCAGTCCCGCGGCGGGGTCAGAATCGATACCCGGCACCGCCCAGGGCGAACTGGGCGGTGTACGTTCCCTCCAGGCTCGAACCCCACGTGTAGGAGTAGCTCGCGAACAGGTAGAGCCCCTCCCAGACGCCCGCCTCGAACGTCGGGGTGAGGGTGCTGTCGGTCGTGCTCGCGCGGTAGGGAACCAGGTTCTCGAAGACGCCGGACCCCTGGTGAGTGCTGCCCCCGGTTCCCTGGCCCGTGCCGGGACCGCCTCCCGGACCGGCTCCCACCGCCGGCCCCGCCGCTCCGGGCGACGCCAGGGCAGGGGTGGAAGGAACCGAGGCGTAGAAGGTCTGCTCTCCCGTCTGCCAGGAATAGCCGATACCCAGGTAGACCCCGGCCGCGACCCGGCCCTCGACGCTTCCGAAGACCCGGCTGGAGCTCGTCGAGTAGGCCTCGTCCTCGGCCCAGCGCTGCGAGTAGGCGTATCCCGCCCGCACGGCAAGCCAGTCCAGGGGTTTCACCCGGAGTGAGACGCGCAGCAGGAGACCCGGCCCGCTCCGGGCCGGATCCCCGTACCAGGACCACCCGCCCCCCGCCGCGACGATCAGCGCCAGGGGCTCCCAGATCTCCTGGATCCAGAGAAGATCGACCCAGGCGGCGTTGCGGCTCAGGTCGGTGGCTCCGGGGTAGAGGGCGCCGTCGTACCGCAATCCGGCGGAGAGGTGGGTCTCCGTGCCGGGGTCCCAGCCGACGCCCAGCCCGGCCCACCCGGCGGCGAGTGCCGAACCGGACGTGGGCTGCCCGGCGGCGGCGAGGGTCACGTTTCCCTCGTATCCGCCTCCGACGCCCGCCAGTCCCTCGAGCGCCACGGGGGAGTCACCCGTGGCCAGGAGGAGGAGAGCGATGCCGAGTCCGGGGCTCATGGCGCTCCTCCTGGCCCGGCTCGGTCACTTCCCGCCTTGCTTGCCGCCGCCCTGCGGAGTTCCGGCGCCGCCACCCTGTCCGCCGGCGGAGCCAGCAGCCTTGTCCCGGGTCCGCTCTCGATCCTGCTCCCGGGTGCGCTCCATCGTGCGCTGGCGCAGTTGCTCCTGCTTCTGCTGGTCGGACAGCGCGAGCTTCTTCTGCTCGCGCTGCTGCTTCTGCTCGCGCTGGATGTTGCCGAGGGAGTCGCGTGCCTGGGTGGCGCTCTGGCCGTGGGACATGAACTGGTTCATGGAGCGGACCGCCTCGCACAGGCAGACGCCGCTGCAGCCTTCCCCGATGGAGCTGCGAACCATGGCCCGGAACTGCTCCTGGTTGCCTCCCTGCTTGAGGTAGCCGTCGAGGTCGGAGCCCACCGACTCGACCTCCGTCGCGGAGAGCTTTCCGTCCACCTTCAGGACGTCCTTCAGTTGATCGCGATCGCGAGTGCGATCCTGGTCGCCGACCCCAGGCGTGCCGGTGTGCGAGGTCGGGTCCTTGGTCTGGGTACGGTCCTGGGTGCGATCTTGCGCGAGTCCGGCGGTGGCCGCCACGGCCACCAGGCTCGCTGCCAGCAACAGGCTCCATCGTGCGGTCTTCATGGCAAACCCCCGGGTTGGCATTCACGTCGAACGTCTCGCTCCTTCGAACACGATGGGCCGGTTCTGGTGGCGCGCCAGACCCCGTGCGGGATCGCGGCATGCGGTCGCACCCGATCGCACTGACCCGTGCGCCCGGCTACACCTGGGGTGAACCGGCGCAGGTCCAGGCTGGACCTCGATCACGGGCGTCGCAGGATGGTGCCGGTCTCCCCCACCGCCCGCACGGGCACGGCAGGGCTGCCCCAGACGCCGAGCAGGTCGTTCGTGGTCCCGCTCGGGGAGTAGGACCAGGACGGCCCCCCACCCCAGTGCAGGACCGTTCCGGACACACCGACCACCCACACGTCGGTCGCCGAGGCGCCCCAGACGCTCTCCAGCCACTGTCGCGTCCCGCTCGCCACCCCGGACCAGAGGGTTCCGTTCCAGCGCAGGATGGTCCCGTCCCCACCCACGGCCCACACGTCGCTCGCGGAGCTGCCCCATACCCCGGTGAGCAGGTTGGGCGTCCCGCTCGGTACGACGGACCAGAGGGTCCCGTTCCAGCGCACGATGGTCCCGTTTCCGCCCACGGCCCAGACGTCGGCCGGAGCGCTGCCCCAGACGGCGTACAGGCGGCGGCCCGTCGAGCTCGGGACCGGCGACCACGCGCTTCCGTTCCAGCGCAGGATGGTCCCGTTGTCGCCGACCGCCCAGACCTCGGTCGCCGAGCTGCCCCACACTCCCAGCAGATCGCCCCCGGTTCCGCTCGCCACCACCGACCAGGACGCTCCGTCCCAGTGCAGGATCGTGCCCGACGTGCCGACGACCCACACGTCGTTCGCCGAGCTACCCCACGCGCCCAGGAGGTCATGACCGGTGCCGCTCGGAACGGCGGACCAGGTGCTCCCGTTCCAGTGCAGGAGGGTTCCCGCCAGGCCAACGGCCCACACGTCACCGGCCGAGGCGCCCCAGGTGGAGCGAAGCGCCCCCGAGCGGCCGCCCGTGAGCAGGGACCACGCGGTCCCATTCCATTGCACCGCGGTGCCTCCGCTTCCGACCGCCAGCACGGCCGTCGTCGCGCTTCCCCAGACCGCGTGAAGGGAGTTCGCGACACCGCTGGACGCGGCAGTCCAGGTGCTCCCGTCCCAGCGGATCGCGATTCCGCCGTCGCCAACGGCCCACACCTCGGTCGCCGAGGTGCCCCGTACTCCTCGGAGCCCGCCGGTGACGCCGCTCGCCACCGAGGTCCACCCGGTCCCGTTCCAGCGGATCACCTTGCCGCCTGCTCCCACGGCCCAGACTTCCGTCGGAGATGGCCCCCAGACGGCGAGCAGGTCACCCGGCACGCCGCTCGAAGCGGGCGTCCAGGCACTTCCGTCCCAGTGGATGGCAAGTCCACCGTCGCCCACGGCCCAGACGTCCGCGGGCGTGAAGCCCCACACCCCCTTGAGCCCGCCGGCCGTTCCGCTCGACACCGGCGACCACGCGGAGCCGTTCCAGTGGAGAACCCGGCCGTCGAGGCCCACCGCCCACACGTCGGAGCCGGAGCTCCCCCACACGCGCCTGCAGCCAGCTCGTCGTCGAGCTCGCCACGGAGGACCAGGTGCTCCCGTTCCAGCGCAGGATCAGGCCGGCCGCGCCCACGGCCCAGGCGTCCGCGGCCGACGAGCCCCAGACTCCGTTCAGGGCTGCGGTCGTGCCGCTCGGCACGCACCGACCAGCTCGACCCGTCCCAGCGCAGGATCGTGCCCGGCGTCCCCGACTGCCCACGCGTCCGTCGCGGAGATCCCCCAGATCGCGTTCACGGCATTTCCCTGGGGCTGAGGCGACTCCCAGCACCAGCTCCCCGTCGCGCAGCTCGCCGCGGTCGCGGTGAAGTCCTGTCCCGCGACGCTGGCGCCCGCGATCGTCACCGCTCGACTCGCCGGGGCGAAGGTGTAGCCGGTGAGGCCGGGCGTGACGGTGTAGCCGCCGCTGGCGAGACCGGCGAAGGAGTAGGCCCGTGGCGCTCGTGGTCGTGGTGGCCGACGCCGCGCCGGAGAGCGTGACGGTCACGCCCGAGGCGACGGCTCCGGAGACCGTGCCGGACACGGTGTAGCCGGGGGGGCGCCCCCGCCATCCCCGCTGCTGCAGGCGCCGAGCAGGAGCCCGACTGCGACGGCACCACACGCGTCCGCGCACCATCGTCATGTGTCCCCCTTCGAGCTCCGTCGGCCGCGGTCGGGACGAGGTGTCGGTGTGGGCGGAACGCGAGCCCTGATATGCGCGACTCCCTCACTCCGGCTCCGCGACGTCAACGACCCACAAGTGGCCCGAATCTGACTCGCGTGAAAGCGTGCGGCAAGTTGTCGCCCGCCAATGGGGGATGCACCCGTCCGACCCGCGCGCCGGCCCTGGCCTTGACCCATGTCATGTCGCGGCGGGCATCGTGAGGCGTCCTCTCAGGAAGCCCAGGTCGTGCTGACCCCAGATCATGCGAGTGATCGCCGCCGGGTCGTACCTAGAGTGTTCCGAGACGCGGTCACGCCGCTGGTCGCCTCGACCGGCGGCGAACTGGGGGGGGAACACAAGATGGCGAATGAAAGGAAGCGGGCCTTCGTGCCCTGTCTGGTGTTGTGTGCGGTCGCGGTCGGGGTCGCGGCATGCGGCGGCCAGGTCCAGGAGGAGTCCCTGAGCGTCGCGGGCAGCGGCCCCATGGCGAGCTTCGGAGGAGATCCTTCCCGGGGCGTTCGCGTGGGAGATCATCGCGAACAACGAATCGGTGATCCCGGGCACCGACGGGAAGAAGACGTTCAGCTCCTACAATCAACCGTCCGTGAACGGGATGGGATTCGTCGTGTTCCGGGCGCGCAGCACGGGTTCGGAAGGGGGCGGCGGCGAGACCAGTGCGCCCGGCCGCGGCCGCGCGGAGACCGGTCCGGTGCGCGGGATCTTCACCCGCGACATGGCGGATCCGTCGGCACCAGGCGCCATCGCCACGGTGGTGCGGACCGGCGACGAGGTGCCGCAGCCGAACAACGTCACGAAGCCGGGTCCGTCGACCTTCAACGAGTTCCCATCCATTCCGCGCATCGACCTCATGACGCGCACCCTCGCCACCCGCGGCCAGTCCGACCGGTCTGGAGTACGTGAACGGAATCGTGGACGGTCACCACCACCAAGATCGGGACCTCGGGCATCTACGCCAACCCGAACGGCGGGTCGCTCGTCACCGGCTCGAGTCTCCTCGGGGCGGCGACCGACTTCGGCACGGGAGCGCTTCTCTTCCCGCAGTTCCAGGTACCCGGCGCCGCGCCCGGCACCCGCTTCGACCAGTTCCCTGGCGCTCCCGGCGTCGCGGGCGCGATCCCGAAGGTGGCCGGGTCCACCGCCATCGTGTTCAAGGGCAACTGGACCGACGTCACCGACCCGACGAACCCCGTCGGCCGGACCGGCGTGTACTACCGAGACATCAGGCCGGGGACGGCGGGAGGGACGAACCACATCTACCGGGTCGCCGACAGCCGGCCACGAAGATCCCGGGGCACGACACCATCTTCGGCTCCACGGCGCCGCCGAGCGGCGCGAAGGGCTTCATGGTCTTCGTGGGCTTCGACAACGAGGAGAATCCCACCAAGGGCGGCGTGTACCGCGCCCGGCTGCAGCCGGATCCACGTCTCCAGGTGCTCGTGAAGATCGGGGACAAGGTGAAGGACTTCAAGGGCAAGGAGCTCTACGTGCCGGGAACCCGCACCCCCTACAGGTTCACCCGTTTCGGCGAGGGGCTCTCCTTCGACGGACGGTACGTGGCCTTCTGGGCCGCCTGGGGCAGCGAGACGCGCACGATCGAGCTCACCTGCCCGGCTGACGGCAACAAGGCGGTGATCGCGTACTGCATGGGGCAGAGCGTGGTCGACGCCGAACGGTACGCCCACGGGCAAGTACCTCGTGACCGTCCCGGTGAATCAGGGCCTCTTCGTCTACGACACGCAGGAGGGAAGGTCGTCGATGACCGCGCGCACCGGCGCCTACTTCAAGGACTTCCTCTTCTGGAACTACTCCGGCCGCCCGCCTGGAACCGGGGAGGGGGGCGACAGGGAGGGGAGGACACGCTCGAGCCGCCGCGCTGGCGCTCCAACGCGTTCTCGGCGGTGAACGCGCCCCTGTCGGACGGGTCGTACTACCGGCTCGCCTACAAGGCCGTCCGGCCCGACGGGGCCGTGGGCATCTACATGGCGGCAGGCCCGGAGACGAAGGAATCGGCCTTCAAGGTGGTGGTCGACACCCAGACGTCGGCGAGGGCTCTCGACCCCGAGCTCTCCGGCCGGAGACGCGTCCGGGACCCCGCTCACCGTGACGTCGGTGGGGCTGGAGCGGGATGCCTTCCGCAGCAGCAACCGGGAGAAGGGCTCGAGCTTCCTCGTCGTCAACGCGAGCATGGCGGACGGCGATGCCACGGTGAGTGTGCGGGCGTCTACCTCACGCGCATGAGCAACAAGAGGTGACGGATCGCTGAGACGGGGGAGGCCCGCGGCGCACGCCGCCGGGCCTCCTCGTCTACTCCTTCCGCTTCTCCTCGATCTCCTTCTTCAGCGACTCGAGCGTCGCTTCCCCGGCCTTCGACTCCCCGGCCACCTTGTCGTCGCTGGCCTTGCCGGTGAAGTGCGCGGCGCCGGGCGCCCAGCCGGGGGTCACGGTCGCGGCCAGGTCCTGGGCCGAGCGGTTGAACATCTTGCCGACCGGGCTCAGCACGGCCTTGCCCGTCATGTAGAGGCCGATGAAGGGGAGGAAGACGACCATGAGGCCGCCGAGCACCGGCATCAGCGCCAGGGCCGCCGCCGTCGGGACCTGCACGTAGTGCTCGGAGGCGGAGCCGGGAAGCTTCTGGCCGTCGTGGGCGATGGGGAAGAGTTCCCAGTTGCTCTTCGAGAGGTAGTAGCCGCCCTTCACCGCGCTGCCGCCATTGATGGTCTTCATGATCCGTTCTCCCTTTCTGGAAGCCAGTCTGCTCGATCCAGGGGGAGTTCGATATTGGGCCGAGTCCCCAGCCCGCGGAGATTGAATCCCGATCGGGCCTCCGGAAAACACCCGACCCGGATGGGGCGTGGGGCGTTCCCGATCGCCGCAGGCTAGAGGTGCTCGTCCTCGATGGCGAGGGCGCCCTCGGCCCCCGCCACGACCGCCTGCGAGAGCCCGGCCGCCCTGGTGAGAACCTGGTCGGCGTAGAACCTCGCCGTGGCGATCTTCGCCCGCAGGAAGCCGTCTCCACGCCCCGCCGCGACGTGGCGGTGCGCCGCCAGCGCGGAACGCGCCATCTGCCAGCCGCCCGCGACGGTCCCGAACAACGTCAGGAATGGAACGGCTCCCACCGAGGCGCGCCGCACGTCCTTGCCATAGGTGGCGAGGACGAACTCCACCGCGGCATCGAGCGCGGCGATCCCCTCGCGGAGCCTCGCGGCGATGGCCGACAGGTCGGGGGAGCTCTCGGCCGCGAGCTGCGCCTCCACCTGCCTCATCTCGGAGATGACGCGCCGGATGGTCGCGCCGCCGTCGCGTGCCACCTTGCGGCCCATCAGGTCGGCGGCCTGGATGCCGGTCGTCCCCTCGTAGATGGTCGTGATGCGGGCGTCCCGGAAGATCTGCGCCGCGCCGGTCTCCTCGACGTAGCCCATCCCGCCGTGAACCTGGATCCCCAGCGAGGCGATGTCGATCGAGTTCTCGGTGCTCCAGCCCTTGACGATGGGGATCATGAGATCGACGAAGGCCTGGCTCGCGGCGCGGCGCTCGGCGTCCGGGTGGCACCGGGCGGTGTCCGTCGCGGCGGCGACCACGCAGGCGACCGCGCGCATCGCCTCGGTCTGCGACTTCATCAGCAGGAGCATCCGGCGCACGTCGGGGTGCCGGACGATGGCCACGCCCTCGCGGCTCTTCGAGCCCAGCTCCGAGCCCTGGACCCGCTCGCGCGCGTACCAGAGCGCCTGCTGGTAGGCGAGCTCCGACAGCCCGATGCCCTGCAGGCCGACCGCGTAGCGCGCGGCGTTCATCATGATGAACATGTACTCGATGCCGCGGTTCTCCTCGCCGACCAGCCAGCCGACCGCGCCCCCCTTGTCGCCCAGCGCCAGCACCGCCGTCGGGCTGGCGTGGATGCCGAGCTTGTGCTCCAGCGACACGCAGCGGATGTCGTTGCGCTCCCCCAGGGTCCCGTCGGCGTTGACGAGGAACTTCGGCACCACGAAGAGCGAGATGCCCTTCACGCCGGGAGGCGCGGTGGGCGTCCGCGCCAGCACGAGATGGACGACGTTCCCGGTCAGGTCGTGCTCGCCGTACGTGATGAAGATCTTCTGGCCCTCGAGGAGGTAGGCGCCGTCCGCCCGCGGGACGGCGCGCGTGCGCACGGCCGCGAGGTCGGAGCCGGCCTGCGGCTCGGTGAGGACCATCGTGCCGGCCCACTCGCCGCTGATCAGCCTGGGCAGGTACGTCGCCTTCTGCGCCTCGGACCCGGAGAGCTCGAGGGCCTCGATGGCCCCGTGCGTGAGCATGGGACAGAGGGTGAAGGAGACGTTGGCGCCGTTCCAGATCTCCTCGACGAGTGCGGAGACCAGGCGGGGCGCTCCCTGGCCGCCGTGCTCGGGATTGGAGCCGAGGCCCATCCATCCACCTTCGGTGAAGGCGGAATAGGCCTCCCGCCACCCCGTGGCGGTGCGGACCTCGCCGTCGCTCCACTTCGCGCCCTCGCGGTCGCCGACCGGGTTGAGCGGCGAGAGGACGCTCGTCGCGAACTTGCCGGCCTCCGTCAGGATGGCGTCGGCGACCTCCAGCGTCACGTCGCCGCAGCCGGGCAGCTCGTTGACCGTCTCCAGCGGGGCGATCTCGCGGAGGATGAAGCGCATGTCCCGGAGCGGCGCGTCGTAGTTCTTCAAGGTGTCCTCCTGGTGGTGTCCGGCGAGCATACCCGGGCTCCGGCAATCCGGACCGGCCAAGTGCATGCGGACCCACCCGAGGTCAGTTCTCCAGCTTCACCGGGTTGGCCGGGAGGCGCAGGTCCTCCAGGACGTCGTCTGCGAGCAGCGCGAGCGTCGTCACCGCCTGGGCCAGGTGCTCGGCCCGGAAGGGAACCGCGGGGAAGTCGATTCCCAGGTAGACGCTCCTCCCCTTGAAGATGACCCGCGCCATGGGGAGGCGGCTGTTCAGCTCGTGGACCAGCGCCAGGAAGTCCTCGTCCCCCTCGACGTCGGAGGCCAGGTGGATGTGGACGCGGACGAAGAACGGCTTCTCGTTCGGGCGGACCCAGCCCATGCGGCTCCCGACGGGCACGAGAAGGCACCCCTCGTCGTCGTAGGCGAGCGAGCCGAGGCCGGTCTCGTTGCGTGCGGCGGCCAGCACCTTCGTTCGGAGCCGCTGGAACTCGGAGGGCCCCCTGGGCTTCGCCGGTGCCTTCGTCCTGGGGGGAGGCGCTGGCTCCCGGTCGATGTGCAGCACGGGCAGGGTGACGGCGCGCCCCTCGACGTCGAAGGCCCGGTACTCGAGCTCCGCAGGGGCCCCGACGTGGAGCGACTCGGTCAGGGTGCGAACCGCGAAGCGGGCAATCTCGGCGCAGGAGTACGGGCGCGGAAACTCCCGGAAGTGGTTGGGGGACCCCCTCGGTGGGGGAACGGGAGTGGCGGAGTCCGGTGCGTGCGTCGGCGGAGCCCATCCCAGGGAGAGCAGCGCCGCCATCTGGCCCACGTCGAGCTTCTCGCCCGGGTCGAGGTAGGCGTTGCAGACGGCCTCGGCGAACACGCCCTGTTCGGGGCAGGCGTTGAACTGGACGTATCGGTTCCCGACCTTGGTCGAGACGACCAGGATCTCGTCCTTGAGGACGGAGAGTGCCGCGGCCAGGGACTTCTCGAAGGCCTCCCAGGTCGGCGGCAGCGGCGCGGGGAGCGCCGCCGACCCGCTCGGTTCGAGGCTGACGGTCCGTTCGTTCATCTCTCACCTCCGAGAGAGAGCGTACGCGGGGTACGGACGTCACGCCCCGGTCGCACGCCCGGGCACCTCGCGCATGAGGCCTTCCTGGGCGACGCTCGCGACCAGGCGCCCGCCGGAGTCGAAGATCAGGCCTCGCGCCAGGCCGCGCGCGCCCTGGGCCGACGGGGAATCCATCGCGTACAGGAGCCATTCGTCGACCCGCGCCGCACGGTGGAACCAGAGCGCGTGGTCGATCGAGGCGACGCACATCGACGGCTGGAACCAGCTCCTCCCGTGGGGGCGGAGGGCGGTGCCGACCAGCTGGTAGTCCGAGGCATACGCCAGGATGCAGCGGTGAAGCAGGGGATCGTCGGGGATGCGGTCGACGGCGCGGAACCAGACCGCCTGGCGCGGCTCACCCGGCATAGGGTCGAGCGGGTTCTGGGGTTCGACCGGCCGGAACTCGATCGCGCTCTGCGCGAGCAGGGCCTCGGTGACCCGCGGTGGCACCGGACCGGCCTGGGCGAGCCAGCGCTGGTTCAGCTCGGACGACGATCGGAGCGCCTCGGGACGGGGAACGTCGGGCATCGGCGCGGCATGCTCCAGGCCCCCCTCGGGGGTCTGGAACGAGGCGATCATGGAGAGGATGGGTCGCCCGTGCTGGACGGCCTGCACCCGCCTGGCGGAGAAGCTCCTCCCGTCGCGGACGCGCTCGACCTGGTAGACGATCGGCGCGTCGGAGTCGCCCGGCAGCAGGAAATAGGCGTGGAGGGAATGAGGGGTCCGACCCTCGATCGTCCGCTCGGCCGCGACGAGGGCCTGTCCGATCACCTGGCCGCCGAACACCCGGGGTCCCCAGAGGTCCTTCGACTGGCCGCGAAACAGGTTCACCTCGAGCTGCTCGAGGTCCAGCTGGCCGATCAGTGCGTCGAGTGCGCCGTTCACGGGACACCTCCCGGAGTTGTTCTACCCCGGGCCCCGTACGGCTTCAGCTTCCGCTTGAGCGTCGCCAGCCCGATGCCGAGCTCGGAGGCGGCGCGGGTCCGGTTGCCCCCCGCGCCCTCGACCGCGGCGAGGATGTACTCGCGCTCGACGTCCTCGAGCGGCCGCGTCCGGCCGGCGGGCGGGGGCGCGGCATCGCCGACGCGCAGCTCCTCGGGGAGGTCCTCCACGTCCACCCGGTTCCCGGCGCAGAGCGCCACCGCGTGCTCGACGGCATTCTGCAGCTCGCGGACGTTGCCCGGCCACTCGTGGCGCAGGAGCTGGTCGGCGGCGCGCGGCGTGAAGCCCGTGACCTTCCGGCCCATGCGCTCCGCGGTCTCGGCCAGGAAGAGGCGGGCCAGCGGCAGGATGTCCTCGGGCCGCTCGCGCAGGGGCGGGACGCGCAGCTCGATGACCCGGAGCCGGTAGAAGAGGTCCTGGCGGAAGCGCCCCGCCGCGACGTCGTCCGCCAGGTCGCGGTTGGTGGCGGCCACGATCCGCACGTCGACCGGGCGGGACCGGTTCTCGCCCACGCGCCGCACCTCCCGCTCCTGCAGCACGCGCAGGAGCTTGACCTGCATGCCGGGCGGGATCTCGCCGATCTCGTCGAGGAAGAGGGTGCCGCCGTTCGCCGCCTCGAAGAGCCCGGGCCGCTCCCGGTCGGCGCCGGTGAAGGCGCCGCGCGCGTGGCCGAAGAGCTCGCTCTCCAGCAGGGTCTCGGTGACGGCCCCGCAGTTCACCGCCACGAAGGGGCGCGCCGGCGCGCGGCGACTCGTCGTGGATGAGCCGGGCGATCGCGCTCCTTGCCGACGCCGCTCTCGCCGGTGATGAGCACGGTGGAGTCGACCTTGGCGACCCGGCGCGCCAGGTCGAGCACGCGGTGCATCGCCTCGCTGCGCACCACCAGGCCCGAGCGCTCCTCGGCGCCGGGCGCGATCCGGGCGAGCTCCTGCCGGCGCGCGCGCAGGAGCCTCTCGGCATCGCGCAGCGCCGCCGTGACCCCTGCCAGCGCCGTGTCGATGCACACCTTGTCGTAGAAGGGCAGGTGGGGCTCGATCTCGGGGCCCCACTCCTCCTTGAGCGCCCGACCAGGCTGCAGACCGCGTCGCCCTTCCCCAGGCAGCGGTCCTCGATGCAGTAGATCTCCCTGCCGTTCGCGCAGGAGAGGTAGCCGCTCGCGAAGCCCGTCAGCGTCCAGCACACCGGCTCGTCCGCCCGGCCGATGTGCAGCAGGTGCTGCTCGGCCTCGTAGGACTCGCGCCAGACGTTGTGCGACGAACGGGCTCGGGCTCCCCGGCGGTCGGCGGCGGCGAGCGGCTCGACGACGACGAAGCCCTGCAGCATGTGGAGCCGTCCCCCGGCGATCCGCCACTCCCGCTCGCTCTCCCAGGGGAACTCGGATCCGGAGGCTCTCGGCCGTCCGCCAGCCGTGCGCGTAGCCGATGCGCGTGAGGATGCCGCGGGCCGCGGCGACCCCGAGGGTCTCGATCAGCTCCTTGCGGAGGATGCCGAGCGCGACGGCGTCGAAGAGGAGCACCCGCTCCCCGCCGAAGCGGATGACTCCGCCCTTGGGCTCGAAGGACAGGAGCTCGCGAAGATCGAGGTCGGTGGCGCGCATGGAACCTCCGGGTCGAATTGAGCCGCAGCGTATCAATATGAGCCGACGGTGTCGGTCGCAGCGCATTTGGCGCCAGCAATGTCAGGGACTTGGACGGTCTTCGATCCCGGCCCGCTACCTGCACTTGTTTCCCTCCAACCCGATGACGGGCAACCCAAGGAGACGAAAATGGCTCAGCAGAACTGGCAGGTCGACGGCGCGCATTCGGCGGTGAACCTCACCGTCCGGCACATGGTCATCTCGAAGGTCCGCGGCCACTTCGCGAAGTGGAACGCGAGGCTCGCGCTCGACACGGCCGATGCCGCCAGGTCGTCGGTCGAGGTCGACATCGAGGCGGCCAGCATCGACACCGGCGTCGCCGACCGCGACACCCACCTCAGGTCGGCCGACTTCCTCGACGTCGAGAAGTTCCCGACGCTCAGGTACCGCAGCCGCAAGGTCGAGGTGGTCTCGAAGGATCGCCTGCGCGTCGTCGGCGACCTCACCATCCGCGGCGTGACCCGCGAGGTCCCGCTCGACGTCGAGGTCGGCGGCCAGGCCAAGGACCCCTGGGGCAACGTGCGCGGGTTCAGCGCCACCACGTCCATCAACCGCAAGGACTTCGGCCTCACCTGGAACCAGGCGCTCGAGGCCGGCGGCGTGCTCGTGGCCGACCGCGTCGACATCGAGATCGA
Source organism: uncultured delta proteobacterium (assembly GCA_963818535.1). Taxonomy (GTDB): domain Bacteria; phylum Myxococcota; class Myxococcia; order Myxococcales; family Anaeromyxobacteraceae; genus CAIOAK01. The sequence goes on from CAWFSM010000001.1 coordinate 1,133,871, forward strand.
GCTCCAGGCCATCCAGCAGGCGGCTGCGAAGGTAGCTCAGGCGGCCCAGGCCCTCGGGCGAGCCGCGGCCGCGGAAGGGAAGTAGGGAAAGGGATCGATGCCCCAGCAAGACCAGGATGCGACCGGACGGGCGGCCGGATGCCGGCCCTCTTCGTGGGGCACGGCTCGCCCATGAACGCGATCGAGGACAACGCCTGGAGCCGGGGGTTTCGCGGTCTCGCGAAGCTGTTGCCACGACCGAGAGCCATCCTCGCCATCTCGGCTCACTGGTACGTGGCCGGCACCTTCGCGACCGCGAACGAGCGGCCCGAGACCATCCACGATTTCGGGGGGTTTCCGGATGAGCTCTACCGCATCCAGTACCCGGCGCCCGGCACGTCCCGCCCTCGCGCGGCGCGCCGTGGCGCTGGTCGGGGAGGAGCGGGCGGCACTCCGAACGGACTGGGGGCTCGATCACGGCACGTGGAGCGTGCTCATGCACGCCTGGCCCGGCGCGGACATCCCGGTCGTCCAGCTCAGCATCGACGGACGCCTGCCTCCGGCGGAGCACCTCGCCATCGGCCGGCTGCTCGCGCCGCTCCGTGACGAGGGAGTGCTCGTCCTCGGGAGCGGGAACGTCACCCACAACCTTCGCCATGCGTTCTCGGCCTGGCGGAACGGGGACCGCGCCACTCCCGACTGGGCAAGCCGGTTCGACGAGGGGATCGCGTCGGCCCTCGCCGGCCACGATCTGGAGCACCTCACCCGGGCGCTGGAGAGCGACGCCGGCCGGCTCGCCCACCCGACACCGGACCACTACCTGCCGCTGCTCTACGTGGCCGGGGCCAGCGACCCGAAGGATCCGGTTCGCTTCCCCGTCACCGGATTCGACATGGCTTCCCTCTCCATGCGGTCGGTGATCCTCGGATGAGAGTCACCGCCCGCCACGCGCCTCAGGCGGGTACGGCCCTTGCCCGTCAGGCGGACAGGCGGCCCCGTAGGTCGGCCGGGCGGAACGGGCCCGGTTCCGCCAGGAGCGCCCTTGCCTCCTCGATCTTCCCGAAGATCCCCCAGCAGACGACGCCCCGGACCCTGCCCTTCTCCAGGTAGTAGAGGAAGCCCTGGCGGTACTCGTCCTTCCAGTCCGCCACGACCTCCAGCCGCGCGTCGGTCAAGCCCACCGCCTCGTACCCGAGGTCGAAGAGGTCGGAGTAGAAGAACGGCAGGTGGTCGTAGGTGGTGGGAACGCCGGCCATCGCCCGGCCCGCGGCGGAACCCATCGAGACCGCCGCGTCCTCGTGCTCCAGGCGGACGGAGATGCCCAGGAGCGGACTGGGAAACAGCGCGACGTCCCCGGCCGCGTAGATGGACGGATCGCTCGTCCGGAGGGACGCGTCGACGACGATGCCGCCGTCCACCGCCAGCCCAGCGCCGCTGGCCAGCTCGACCCCCGGAAGGAGGCCGATGCCGGCGACCACGGCGTCGACCTCGAGGCGAGGTCCGTTCGAGGTGGAGACCAGGCTCCGGCCGAGCCCCGCATCGTCGATGCCCGTCACCGACGTCCCCGGGAGCAGGCGCACGCCCCTTTCCCGGTAGAGGTCGTTCAGGTGCAATCCCAGGTCGCGTGGGAGCACCCGGGCGCAGATCGTCTCCTCGGGGAACGTGAGGGTCGGCTCGAGCCCGTTCATCGCGAGGGCGGCCGCGATCTCCAATCCGATGAACCCGCCACCCACGACCGCGATCCGGGAACGGAGGTCGGCCAGGGACCGGAGCCTCCGGTAGTCGTCCACGGTCCGGAAGTGGATGACCGCATCGCCTCCGAAGGGCAGCCGCCGGGGTGAACCACCCGTGGCGAGGAGGAGCTTGTCGTAACCGTACTCGACTCCCTCGTCGTCGACGACCTTCCGGGCGCCGCGGTCGACCGCGACCACCCGCCGCCCCGTGTGAAGCTCCAGGCCGGGGAGGCGCGTCCCCAGCCAGATGCTCTCGGGGTCCTCGTCGCGCCAGAGTCCCTTCGAGAGGGGAGGCCGCTTGTAGGGTCCGGTCGGCTCCGCGCCGATCATCCCGATCGGCCGCTCGGTGTCGCTGGCGCGAAGGGCGTGTGCGGCGGCATGACCGGCCATGCCGGCGCCGACGATCAGGTACGGGTAGTGACGCACGTGAACCTCCGCCGCCTCACCAAGGCGGGTGGGACGCGGGTGGCGAGTGGGCCGGAGCCGGCGCAGCCCGTTCCGGTACGTGCGGCTCCACGGGAAGGCGCCGCCCGGCGGTGGATCCCAGCCATCCACCGAGGTCCCGGGCGACCTGGGCGGGGATCTCCTCGTGGGGCCAGTGGCCAGCGCGCGCGTACTCGATCACGCGCGCGTCGGGCAAGGCCGTCTTCCACCGGTCGAGCAGGTGGGGCCGGAGCGCCGGGTCGGCGAGCCCCCAGAGCAGAAGGGTGGGGCGTCCGCCGAGCCGGTCCCGCTGCCGCCAGAGGGAGTCGAACCACGGCCCCGATCCCAGCAGCGACCGCGCCAGCGGCCAGAGCACGTGCTCGCGCGAGGCGCGGTCGGGGAAGCGCTCGAGGTACTGACGGTGGACGCGCGGGTCGAGCCTGCGCCGGTCGCCGAAGGCGGAGGGCATGATCACGCGCAGGGAGAGGTTGAGCCTCCCGTAGAGGAACCTCCCGAGCCCGCTGCCGGCGACGCGGGCCTTCCGCTCCATGTCGCGGTCGCCGTCGAAGCTCCACATCCAGGTGTTGAGGAGGACCAGGCGCCGCACCGCTCGCGGCGAGCGCAGGCAGAGGGGCAAGGCGATGGGCCCGCCGAAGTCGTGGACCACGAGCGTGAGGTCGTCGAGCCCGAGGGCGTCGACGAACGCGGCGAAGTTCTCGGCGTGGGCCTCCGGGGTGTAGGGAAAGCCGCGGGGACGATCGGAGAGCCCGAACCCGAGGTGGTCGACGGCGATGCACCGGTGGGTGTGGCGGAGCGAGCGGATCAGGTGACGCCACTCGAACGACCAGGTGGGGGTTCCGTGCACGAAGAGGACGGGCGGGCCGTGCCCCTCGTCCACGAAGTGCATTCGCCCACCGGGTAGCCGGAACCAGCGATCGGCGAACGGGTACGCGCGCCGGTTGACGGCGTCGCGGAACACGGCGAGGTCCTGGCGGGCTGCACGCGCCACGGCACCTCCATAGCGCAGCGTCGGAGCGCCGCAATCCAGGACCGCTCGTACCCACGGCCGCCCCGTCAACGGAAATTTGCTCCGGGTTCGGATCAGCCTAGGAGTAGAGCTCGAAGACCCGCCGGAAGTGGAACCCGTAGATGGAGAGGGTGACGGCCGTCGGGAACTGCCGGGGCTTGCGGACGAGCGACCAGAGGACGAGCTTCCAGTAGGCGAGGCGCCCCCTGCCCAGGACGCCCAGCAGGAGCATCGACTCCAGCAGCGCCCGGAGGTGCACGAGCTGGATGGGGGCCCGGTGCCGGGCGAGCGGCTCGTGGGTCTCCAGGAAGGTCTTCACCCTGCGGTAGTATACCCTGGGTGAATAGAGGGTCGCGACCACCCGCCGGTACCCGTCCAGGAGGGCGTCCCGGTCCATCCGGGGGACGAAGTTCATCGTGAAGTCGGTGTTGTTCCCGGTGAAGGGCGCGAGCAGCCGGTTCTCCTTGCCCAGCCGGTCGTGCAGGCGCGAGTTCTTCGGCGCGCTGAGGAGGCCGACCATGGCGGTGACGATCCCGCTCTCCTCGACGAACCGGATCAGGTTGTCGAAGATCGCCGGAGGGTCGCTGTCGAAGCCGACGATGAACCCGGCCTGGACCTGGAGTCCCGCCTTCTGGAGCGTGCGGACGCTGGCGAGGAGGTCCCGGTTCCGGTTCGGGGTCTTCTTGCACTCCTCCAGGCTTTCGACGTTCGGGCGTCTCGATCCCGACGAAGACCTCCTCGAAGCCCGCCCGGACCATCAGGTCCACCAGGACTCGGGTCGTCGGCGAGGTTGAGCGACGCCTCGGTCCCCAGCGAGAACGGGTGTCCGTGCTCCTCCTCCACCGGATGATCCGCGGCAGCATCTCCTTCTTCAGCTTCACCTTGTTGCCGATGAAGTTGTCGTCGACGAAGAAGAGGTGGCCACGCCAGCCGGTCCGGTGGAGGGCGTCCAGCTCGGCGACACCTGGTCCGTGGTCTTCGTGCGCGGCACGTGCCCGAACAGCACCGTGATGTCGCAGAACTCGCAGTCGAACGGGCAGCCGCGCGAGTACTGGATGTTCATGGTCGCGTACTGCCGGGGGTCGATGAGGTCCCACGCGGGCAGGGGCGTGGTGCGTCATGTCGGCCCACTCCGTGGTCGTGTAGAGCGGCCCCGGATGGCCGCCCGGAGGTCCTCGAGGAACCGTGGGAGCGTGATCTCCGCCTCGTCCAGCACGAAGTGATCCACGCCGGGGAACCTGGTGGACGCGCGGTGAAGAGCGGCCCTCCGGCGACGACCTGGTCCCCGCCTCGTTGCAGCGCTCGATCACCCGGCGGGCCGACTCGGCCTGGACCGCCATCCCGCCCAGGAAGACGTAGTCGGCCCAGCGCAGGTCCTCGGCGGTGAGCGGCTGGAGGTTGAGGTCGACGAGCCGCTTCTCCCACTCCACGGGGAGGAGGGAGGCGACGGTGAGCAGGCCCAGGGGAGGCTGCCCGGCCGCCTTGGAGACGAAGCGCAGGGCATGCTTGAACGACCAGAACGTGTCCGGATATTCGGGGCAGACGAGCAGGACCTTCATGACTTCCCCCCTCCGGACCCGAGCGGGGTCTCCGGAGGATGCCCATGATGTGCCTTTGGCGAGTGCGATGGTAGGGGGTGCCCGCGAACTCCTGGATTTCCGACCACTTCGTGCGACACTCCCCGTCGCCCGCTGGAACGAGGGGGAGCGTCGAGGCGCGAGGGATCCGTGGACGAGGCCAGCATCCTGCGATCGATCCCGCCGTTCGACCTGCTCCCCCGCGAGCGCTTCGACGAGGCGGCGCGCGCCGCCGTCGAACGCCGCTTCCCGGCCGGCGCGAGGCTCGCGCAAGCCGGGGGCGAGCCGATGCAGCACCTCTTCGTCATCCGGGAGGGCTCGGTGCGGCTCGAGCGCCACGGGCAGACGGTCCAGGTGCTCGAGGAGGGGGAGACGCTTCGGCTACACCTCCCTCATCACCGGCATGGCCACCTTCGACGTCGTCGTCGAGGAGGATCTCGTCGCGTTCGAGCTGCCGGCCGCCGTGTTTCGTCGCCTGGAGGAGGACCCGCGGTTCGCGGCCCACTTCGCGGCCGGACTCGGGGAGCGGCTGCGCGCCAGCCTCGAGCAGTCGCCGGTGGCGGGCTTCCAGCCGGACCTCTCCGCCGAGGCGGGGCGGCTCGTCCGTGGACCGCCCATCTGGGTGGGGCCGGACGCGACGGTGGTCGAGGCCGCGCGCGCCATGCGCGACCACCGCATCTCGTCGGTGCTCGTCCGTGGAGACCCTCCCGGCATCCTCACCGACCGGGATCTCCGGAGCCGTGTCGTCGCGGAGGGGCTCGGCGGGGACGTGCCGGTGGCCCGCGTGGCGACGCGCCCGCTGTGGACGATGCCCGAGGGGACGCCGGTGTACGAGGCGTGGATGGCGCTCGTCGACGCAGGAGCTGCCACCACCTGCCCCTCGTCCGCGACGGCGAGGTGGTGGGGGTCGTCACCTCCACCGACCTCATGCGCTCGTCGGCGCAGGGACCCGTCGCCGCCATCCGCGCCGTCGAGCGGCTGGCCTCGCGCGACGGCCTCGCGGGGCTACGGAGCCCGCGTGGCGGAGATGGTGTCGGCACTCCTCGCCGCCCGCCTCGATCCGGTGATGATCGCCGGCCTGGTGGCCCGCCTGAACGACGCCTTGCTCCGCCCGATCCTCCGCTGGGCCGAGGCCGACCTGGGTCCGGCGCCCGCGCCCTGGGCCTGGCTCGCGCTCGGGTCGGAGGGGCGCAAGGAGCAGACGCTCCTCACCGACCAGGACAACGCGCTGGTCTTCGCCGACGACGGGCGCCGGCGCGCGCGCCTGGTTCCAGGCCTTCGCCGGGCGGGTGAACGACGACCTCGAGGCCGCCGGCTTCCCGCGGTGCCGCGGCGGCTACATGGCGAGCAACTGGCTGGGAACGATCGCGGAGTGGCGCGAGCGCTTCCGCACCTGGATCCACCAGCCCAGCCAGCAGGGGCTGCTCGAGGCGGCCATCTTCTTCGACCACCGCCGGGTGGCGGGCCGGCTCGACCTCGAGCCGCTCCAGGAGGAGGTGGCGGCCGCCGGCGACCAGCCCATCTTCCTGCGCGCCATGGCCGTCGAGGCGCTGCGCTTCGCGCCGCCCCAGATGTTCCTGCTCCGCATGCGGGGCGGGGCGTCCGTGGTCGATCTCAAGAAGCAGGGAATCTCGCCCATCGTGTTCCTGGCCCGGTGCTGCGCCCTCGAGACGCGGACCCGCGCCCGCCACACGCTCGACCGCATCGACGCGGCCGTGCGAGCCGGCCTCCTCGACGCGGAGGCCGGCGGCAACGTCTCCGAGGCCTACCGGTTCCTCGTGGGCCTGCGGCTGCGCCTCCAGCTGCGGATGCTGGTGGAGGGGCGGCCGGTGGTGGACGAGGTGGCGCTCTCGGAGCTCACGCCCCTCGAGCGCACCCGCCTGAAGGAGTCCTTCCGCGCCGTGAAGGCGTGGCAGGACCTGGCCGCCTACCACCACCGCATCTAGGAGCGCGCCGCCTCCCGGATCAGTGCTTGCTGGCCCCGGCGGCGCCGAAGCCGGTCTGGGCCCGCACGTACTGGTCCTCGAACGCCACCGACTCCGACCGCGCGCGTGCCGAGGCGTCGGCCTTCGAGCCCGCCCACGGCCAGGAAGAAGGCGATGGGCATCGCGAAGAGCGCGGGCTGATCGTACGGGAAGATCGGGCTCGGGTTGCCGAGCACCGTCACCCAGACCGACTTGGAGAGCACGACCAGGATCACGGCGGAGAGGAGGCCGCCGTAGCCGCCCATCAGCGCGCCGCGGGTGGTGAGCCCCTTCCAGTACATGGAGAGGATGAGCACCGGGAAGTTGGCGGCGGCGGCGACGCCGAAGGCGAGGCCGACCATGAAGGCCACGTTCTGCTTCTCGAAGAGGATGCCGAGGGCGATGGCGACGATGCCGAGGCCGATGGTGGCCATCTTGGAGACGCGGATCTCCTGCGCCTCGGAGACCTGCCCCTTCTTGATCACGCGGGCGTAGAGGTCGTGCGAGATGGCGGAGGCCCCCGCCAGCGCCAGGCCCGAGACCACCGCCAGGATGGTGGCGAAGGCCACCGCGGCGAGGAAGCCGAGCATGAGGTTGCCGCCCACGGCCTTGGCGAGGTGCATGACCACCATGTTCCCGCCGCCGATCATCTTGCCGCCGACCTTCCCGCCCTCGAAGAAGACCGGATCGAGGCCGACGATGAGGATGGCGCGAGAGACCCATGAGGAAGATGACGTTGAAGAAGTAGGCCACGAAGCCGGAGGCGTAGAGCACCGACTTGCGGGCCTCCTTGGCGTTCGTCACGGTGAAGAAGCGCATGAGGATGTGGGGCAGGCCGGCGGTGCCGAACATGAGCCCCATGCCGAGCGAGATGGCGTTCACCGGGTCCTTGAGGAGCGGGCCGGGGGCGAGGAGCGCCCAGCCGTTCTTGTGGGCCGCGGTGGCCTTCTCGACCAGCGTGGAATACGAGAAGCCGAACCGGCTCATGGCGAGCACCATCACCGTCGTGCCGCCGAAGAGCAGCAGGCAGGCCTTGATGATCTGCACCCAGGTCGTCGCCACCATGCCGCCGAAGATCACGTAGACCATCATGAGCGCGCCGACGGCGACCACGGCGATGGAGTAGTCGAGGCCGAAGAGCAGCTTGATGAGCTGGCCGGCGCCCGACCATCTGGGCGATCAGGTAGAAGACCACCACGATCAAGCGACGACAGCGCCGCCATGGTGCGCACCTTCCCCTGGTCGAGCCGGTAGGAGGTGATGTCGGCGAAGGTGAAGCGTCCCAGGTTGCGCAGCCGCTCGGCCATGAGGAAGAGGATGACCGGCCACCCCACGAAGAAGGCGATGGCGTACATGTAGCCGTCGAAGCCCTGCGAGTAGGTCATCGCGGTGATGCCGAGCAGGGTGGCCGCCGACATGTAGTCGCCGGCGATGGCGAGCCCGTTCTGGAAGCCGGTGATGCCGCCGCCGGCGGTGTAGAAGTCGCTGGCGGTGCGGGTGCGCCGCGAAGCCCACCAGGTGATGCCCATGGTGAGGGCCACGAACGACCAGGAACATGGCGATGGCGTGGACGTTCACCGGCTGCTTCTCGGTGGCCTCCATGGCCGGTCCGGCGAGCGCCAGCGAGGGCAGGGCGAGGAGCGCCAGCGAGGCCACGACGGCCGCACCGGCCTTCGTCGCGGATGCGGCCTTCCCGGCGTGCGCGCTCGGGGCCGAGGCTTCCTTCACGAGCTCGGCGGTCAGCCGGTCGAACTCGCCGTTTGCGCGACGGACGTACGAGGCCATGAGCAGCCAGAAGGTCACGAACATGGTCAGGCCCGCGGCGACGCCGACCGTCAGCGTCGACCCGCCCAGGCGCTGGCCGATGAGGGCGGGCGCGAAGGCCACGACCATGACGAAGCCGTAGAAGCCGACGAGGACGAAGGCCGAGAGGGTCCAGGCCAGCCGGGAGCGGCGCGACACCAGCTCCTGGAACTTCGGGTTCGAGCGGATGTGCTCGTAGATCTCGCTGCTCATCTCGGGTTCTCCATCGTCGCGGCGCTCGGGCCGCAGGCAGGTGGTGACGCGAAACTGGGAACTGTCGGGGTGTCCTCGTCGTGGTCCAGGCTTCGGCTCCGCCGCGAGGACGTGCAAGATGGCACGCGCGATTTGAGCCTTCAACACGTGGATCGGGTCGCGGCGAAGATTCCTGCGCGACGCAAATGGTGCGGAAAAATTCTGCGCCGAGAACTTTCTGGTGACTCCGAAATCGGCGCTCGCAGCGCCCCCGGGACGCCGCCGCCACCGTCCTGCGCTAGCCTCTTCCTCGTGCACGCGCCGCTCCTCCTCGCCCTCGCGATCGCCGCGCCGAACGTGGCACCGGCTCCTTCCGCCGTGCGCGTCGAGGCGGTGCGGGAGGCCCTCGACGCTGGGCTCGCCGATCATCCCGCCGGGGCGGACCGGGCAACCTGGGCGGCCGGCCAGCTCCGGGGGATGCCGTACGGCGAGTCGCCCCTCGGGGAGGGGCGGGGAAGGGATCCCGACCCCACCTTCCGGCTCGACCGTTTCGATTGCACGTCGCTCGTCGAGACGGCGATCGCCCTCGGCGCGGCGCGATCGGTCGCGGAGGCAACGCTCCTGCTCGACGGCATCCGGTACGCCGGGCCCCCGGGCTTCGAGACCCGGAACCACTACGTGGAGGCCCAGTGGCTCCCCGACCTCGCGGCCAAGGGCTGGATCGCCGACGTCACCGTGGCGGTGGGAGGGGAGGCGGCGACGGTCGTCACCGTCCGTCACGCGCGAGCCGACTGGCGAGACGAGGCGCGACGCGGGAAGCTCGTGCCCGGCCTCGACCCGGAGCGGATGCCGGACGGGGAGTCGCGCCTGCCGCTCGTGCCGCTCGGCCGGGTGATGGCGCTCGCGGCCCGGATCCCGGAGGGCACGATCGTGCTCGTGGCCCGCGAGGAGCGGAAGGGACGTCCCTACCGCGTCGTGCACATGGGCATCGTGGTCGTGGACGGTCGGGGCGGGCGGCTGGTCCGGCACGCCTCCCGCGATCTCGGACGCGTGGTCGACGAGCGGCTCGAGCGCTTCGTCGCCCGTTACGAGAAGCAGCAGAGGTGGCCCGTGCAGGGCCTCTCGTTCTGGGGGATCCGCATCCCTCCGGCTCCCTGAGCGGCGGGCCGCCCGTCACGGCGGCGGCGGCGCGAGGGCACGAAGGCCCTCGGCGACGGCGCGCCGGGCGTTCTCGATCAGGTTCTCCTTCGCCGACACCAGGTAGAGGTGCGGGGTCAGGGCCCAGGTGTCGCGGACGATCCGCCTCGGAGAGAGAGGACGGGCGCCCTGGGGAAGGAGCGCCTTCTCGAACATCGGGAGCACCTTGTCCGAGAGGCGCAGGGCAGTGTCCACGACGAAGAGCGCCAGTTCCGGCCGGAGGGCGCGGAGCCGGCGCAGGAACGCGCCGACCTCGACGTCGGTGAGGTGCTTGGGCGGCCCCGACTTCAGCTCGACGTAGAGGAGCTTCCCCTCGATGGCGGCCACCAGGTCGAGGTCTCCGCCGATGCCGCGCGCGCCGCTGCGCACGCCGGTCGCCACCTCGACGCCGAGGCGGGTCGAGAGCTCTCGCCCCACCCACCACTCGAGGGTTCCTCCGAAGGACCTCGCCCGCGTGAGGAGCCGGTAGCGCCCGCCCGGCAGCCGCTCGGCCAGTCCGAGCGCGACGCAATCCTCGGCCAGGGCCTGCGCCCGATCGCGGTCGAGATAGCGCGAGGCCTCGGATGGAAGGAATCCCGCGGGGGCGAGGCCCGAGCCGCGGCCTCGAGCGATCCGGCGAGCATCGGGGCGCCTTCGCACGCCGGAATCATAAACCGCGACCTCGCGGGCGAAAGAAGCTCCCAGGAAGAGCATGACGCACCGCGTCGTACTGCTCCTGGTCGACTGCTGCCGGTTGCGTGCTAGCGTCTGCGCGCGCGATTACGTTCCGCGTCAACCGTACCGGTTGCATCGGCAAAGTCGATGTTTACCGCCGCCCAAACGACAAGGAAAAGAACGATGAAGGCATTCCTGGCACTGGTCCTCTGCGCGCTGGCAATTCCGGCCGCGGCCGCCGACACCGTCAAGCTCGCGCTCACCGGCCCGTACTCGGGCGGCTCCGCGCCCATGGGCACCTCGACCCGCGACGGCTCGAAACTCGCCATCGCCGAGATCAACGCCGCGGGCGGCATCCAGGTCGGCGACAAGAAGATGAAGATCGAGATCATCGAGCGGGACGACGAGGCCAAGAACGAGCGCGGCGCTCTCATCGCGCAGGAACTCGCCTCGATGCCCGACCTCGCCGGCGTCATCGGCTCCGTGAACACCGGCGTGGTCATGGCCGGCGACAAGCACCTCCAGGAGAAGGGCATCACCAAGATCATCTGCCCCGCGGCCGGGTCGGCCTCCCTGACCCAGTGGGCGAACAAGGCCGGGCCGCCGCCGTTCGAGGGGCCGAAGACGCTCTCCATCTTCCGCTTCGCGGCGCACGATGGCATCCAGGCCGCCATGGTGGTCGAGGAGGCAATGCGCCTCGGGTTCAAGAAGGTCGCCATCTTCTACGACTCCACCAACTACGGCGTCTCCGGTCGCGACGACCTGCTGGACCAGATCAAGAAGCAGGGGGGCAAGCTCGAGGTGGTGGCCAGCGAGAAGTGGAACATCGGCGACAAGGACATGACGGCCCAGCTGCTCAAGGCGAAGGCCGCCGGCGCCCAGGCCATCCTCATCTGGGGCATCGGGCCCGAGCTCGCCGCCATCGCGAACGGCAAGGCCAAGGTCGGCTACAACGTGCCGCTCATCGGCGGCTGGACGCTCTCGATGTCGAACTACATCGACAACGCCGGCGCGAACGGCAACGGCGCGCTCATGCCCCAGACCTTCATCGAGGAGAAGGGCATCTCGCCGAAGATCGACAAGTTCATCGCCGACTACCACGCCACCTACAAGGTGGACCGCATCCCCTCGCCGGTCTCCGCCGCCCAGGGCTACGACGCGGTGCTCATCTTCGCCGAGGCGGTGAAGCAGGCGAAGAGCACCGACTCCCGGAAGATCACGGCCGCGCTCGAGGACTTGAAGACCCCGGTGAAGGGCGTCATCGCCACCTGGAACAAGCCCTACTCCAAGTGGGATCCGGCCAACTTCGAGACCCACGAGGCCTTCCGCCGCGCCCAGGTGGTGATGGGCAAGGTGCAGGATGGACGCGTGACCTTCTCGAACCCGGCCGACCGCGAACGCCTGAAGTCGCAAGCCGCCAAGTAGGACCCGCACCACGGGGGAGGGGGCACCACCTCCTCCCCCGCCACCATCTCCGCGCGAGCACCTCTTGCCCGGTTCGATCATCGTCCAGATGGCCGTGAGCGGCGCGCTCATGGGGCTCGTCTACGCCCTCGTCGCGTACGGGTTCCAGCTCACCTACTCCACGAGCAAGAGCGTCAATTTCGGCCAGGGCGAGCTGGTCATGGTGTCGGCCTTCTTCAGCCTCACCCTGATCACCCTGGGCCTGCCGTATCTCCTCGTGGTCCCGGCCGGCCTCCTCTTCGGCGCCCTGCTCGGCATGGTGGTGGAGAGAACCGGCGTCCGGCTGGCGCTCGAGCAGAAGAGCGAGGGCTGGATCCTCCTCACCATCATCATCGGCCTCTTCCTCTTCTCGTTCGCCGAGAACATCTGGGGGCGCGACGACCGGCCCTTCCCCACGCCCATCTCCTCCGCGCCGATCCAGATCCTCGGCGTCGACGTGACGCCGCTCGAGATCTCGGTGCTCGTGGGCGTGCTGGCCGTGATGGGGATGGTCGAGCTCTTCAAGCGGCGCACCCTCCTCGGCAAGGCGGTCGAGGCAGTGGCCGCCGACCGCGACGCCGCCGAGCTGATGGGCATCTCGGCGACGCGGGCCATCGTCCTTTCCTACGCGCTCTCCGGGGGGGTCGCCGCGCTGGCGGGCATCCTGGTCTCTCCCATCACCACCGTGGGCCCGACCATGGCGTCGACGCTGGTTCTCAAGGCCTTCTCGGTCGCGGTGGTCGCGGGACTCGAGTCGGGCTTCGGCGTGGTGGTCATCGGGCTCTTCCTCGGCGCGCTGGAGAGCCTGGCCTCGTTCTACCTGGGGAGCGGATGGCGGGAGGCCCCCGGCCTGATGCTCCTCATCCTGGCCCTGGCCGTGCGCCCCACCGGCGTCTTCGGCAAGGCCGTCATCCGGAAGGTCTAGGGGAGCCGAACCGTGCTGAAGCGCCTCCTCCTCGTCCGCGGCTCCGAGCTGGTGATGTTCGGCCTGCTCGCGGCCATCCCGATCTTCGTGCAGTCGAGCTACGCGCTCGGCCTGCTCACGCTTCTCGCCATCTACGGCATCCTCCTCATCGGCCTCGACGTCACGGTCGGATACCTGGGGCAGGTGAACCTGGCCCAGGCGGCCTTCCTCGGGCTCGGCGCCTACGCCGCGGGGATCGGCGTCACCCGCTTCGGGATCGGCATCTTCACCGCCGTCGTGGTGGCCGCCGCCATCTGCACCGTCCTGGGCGCGCTGCTGGCGCTCCCGGCGCTCCGGCTCGACGGCCCCCAGTTCGCGCTGGCCACGCTCTCCTTCACCGCGCTCACCACCATCTTCCTGAACGAGCTGGAGCCGCTCACCATGGGGGCGCAGGGGCTGTCCCTCTCCCGCCCGCCTCTGCTCGGCCACGTGCTCACTCCTCGTGACTTCTACTGGCTGTGCATGGGCTTCCTGGCGCTGGTCTGGATGGGCATGCGCAACCTGCTCAACTCCCAGTGGGGGCGCGCCTTCGAGGCGCTGCGCGACAGCCCCATCGCCACCGACGCCATGGGCGTGGGCGCCTACCGGCACAAGGTGGCCGGGTTCGCCCTCGGGTCGGGCCTGGGCGGCGTGGCGGGGGCGCTCTACGCCTTCAACTTCCAGTACCTGCAGCCCCACGCCTTCGTCTACGAGCTCACCGTCATCCTGCTGCTCGGCGTCGTCCTGGGCGGTCGCAAGAGCCTCTGGGGCGCCTTCGTGGGGGCGTCGCTGGTGGCGCTCCTCCCCAACCTGCTCTCCAACAAGGCCCTCTTCCAGGCCTTCTCCGCGGCCGGGCTGGCGCTGGCGCTCGTCGCCGGGATCCGCGGCCTCACCCGGAAGACGCTGCGCCCCTTCCAGGCCCTCGCTCCCATCGCCGCCACCGCGACCCTGCTCGTGGGCAGCCTCGTGGTGAAGAACACCGAGGACTGGCGCAAGGCCATCTTCGCGCTGATGCTCTTCTCGGTGGTGGTGGGCCTCCCCGAGGGGCTGATGGGATTCGCCTCCGGCTTCCTGGCCCGCATCTTCCGCGTCGAGCCTCCAGCCCTGCCCGCGGCCGCGCCTCTCGACGAGGCCCTGCCTCCGCAGGTGGCGGACGGGTCGGTGCTCCTCGAGGTCCGCGACCTGAAGCGGTGGTTCGGCGGGGTGAGAGCCGTCGACGGGATCACGCTTGCGCGTGCGTTCCGGCCACGTCCACGGGCTCATCGGTCCGAACGGCTCCGGGAAGAGCACGGTGGTGAACGTGGTCTCCGGCCTCTACACGCCCACGGAGGGCACCATGCTGCTGCGACGGCAAGCCGCTGCCGGTCGGCAGCCTCTTTCGCGCGGCCCGGGCGGGCGTGGCCCGCACCTTCCAGAATCTCCAGCTCTTCAGCGGCATGACGGCGCTCGAGAACGTGATGGTGGCGCTCCGCGGCGTCTATCGCGCCCCCCTGCCGCTCGTCCTCCTCGGCCTGGCGCGCGGCGAGGAGCGCCGGGCGCAGGCGGAGGCGCTGGCCCTGCTCGAGTTCGTCGGGCTCGGGGAGCAGGCCCGCGCGCCGGCCAAGGACCTGACCTACGGGGCACAGCGCTTCCTGGAGATCGCCCGCGCGCTGGCCCGCCGTCCGGAGGTGCTCATCCTCGACGAGCCGGCGGCCGGGCTCGCCCACCCCGACGTGGTGAAGCAGGTCGAGATCATCCGCCGGATCCGGCAGCGCGGCATCACGGTCGTGCTCATCGAGCACCACATGGACGTGGTCACCGAGCTCTGCGACGTGGTCACGGCGCTCGACGGCGGCAGGATCATCGCCGAGGGAACGCCGGAAGAGGTGAAGCGCCACCCCAAGGTGATCGAGGCCTACCTGGGGGCGGAGGTCGCCGGCGAGGCCGACACCCACCCCCTGACCCCGGCTCCGGCCCGCGGCTGACGAGGACACGCACATGCTCGTGGTGAAGAGCCTTCACGCCGGATACGGACACAGCGAGGTGCTGGTGGGGACCTCGCTCGAGGTGAAGGCCGGGACCGTGGTGGCGCTCATCGGCGCGAACGGCGCCGGCAAGACCACCACCATGCGGGCCGTGTCCGGCCTGCTCGCGCCCTCGAAGGGCGAGGTGATGCTCGACGGCACTCCCGGTGCAGGGGATGGAAGCCTCGCGCATCGCGCAGATGGGGCTCGCCCACTCCCCGGAGGGGCGAAAGGTCTTCGGGCCGCTCTCCGCCGAGGACAACCTGCTCCTCGGCGCCTACCGCCGCCTGCCGCACCTGGTCGGGTTCCACGCCAGGCGGCCGTCCGACCTCGACCGGGTCTACGCGCTGTTCCCCGCGCCTGCGCGAGCGGCAGAAAGCAGCAGGCCGGCACGCTCTCCGGGCGGCGAGCAGCAGATGCTCGCCATCGGCCGGGCCCTCATGGCCCGCCCCAAGGTGATGCTGCTCGACGAGCCCTCGATGGGGCTCGCCCCGGTCATCGTCCAGGAGGTCTTCCGGACCATCGCCCGGCTCAAGGCCGAGGGGATGACGATGCTCCTCGTCGAGCAGTTCGCCCGCGCCGCGCTCGACGTGGCCGACTACGCCTACGTCATGGAGCGCGGACGGATCGCTATCGAGGGGACGCCTGCGGAGCTGCGCCGTGACGAGCGGGTGGTCGCGGCGTACCTGGGGTAGCGCGGGAGAACCACACCCAGCTCGCGACCTGCAGGGCCAGCAGGAAGGCGAAGCTGGCCTGGAAGGCGACCCGCGCCGACGCGCCGCGGTCCTCCAGCAAGCCCACCAGTGCGCCGAAGCCCCACTGGATCGAGAAGGCGCCGAGAAACACCAGGAGGTTGAGCGCCGTGTTGACGCGCCCCGCGAGCGCGCCGGGGAAGTGGCTCTGCAGCAGGGCATAGGCCAGGTTGTTGGAGGCGAAGACGAATCCCAGGACCCACCAGAGGACGCCCGTCGGGCCGATGCCCAGCACGATCAGAAGGGTGGCCGGCAAGCCCAGGCCGAGGCCGACGTGCAGCACGCGTTCGGGGGGCAGGCCGCGCTGGTTCAGCGCCCCCAGGCCGAAGGCGATGGCGAGGAAGCCGGCCAGCATTCCGGTGCCCATCAGCAGCAGGTGCACGGCGGCGGCCTCGCGGCCGAGGCCGTTGAAGTTCATCAGCCAGGGGACCGCCCAGAGTCCCTGGATGGCCATGAAGCCGCCGATGGTGAGGGTGGAGAGCGGCGCGAATCGCCAGAACTCCCGGCTGCGAAGCACGTCGACGAGTGCGACCACCTGGAGCCGGAGCGGCTCGGCATCGTGTCCCGCTGCCTTGTCGGGCGTGCTCCAGATCCCGACCGAAGCGGCGACGCAGGCCAGGCTGAGCAGCACGAACACCGTGCGCCAGCCCAGGAAGGGCACCACCCAGGACAGCGGCGTCGAGGCGCTCAGCGCTCCCAGGCCTCCAGCCGCCATGATGGCGGCGTTGAGCGAGGGCAGGCGTTCCCGGTCGAACCACTGGCCGAAGGCCTTGAAGGAGGCCATCAGGCAGGCCGAGACGCCGAAGCCGACCAGGCTGCGGCCGAGCGTCAGCTGCGTCAGCGAGGTTCCGGCGGCGAAGAGCCCGCAGCCCGCCGCTGCGACCAGCAACAGCGCGGACTCCACCCGGCGCGGACCGTAGCGGTCGAGGGCGATGCCGAGCGGAAGCTGGGCCGCGGCGAAGGCCAGCAGGTAGGCGCTGGTCAGCAGCCCCAGTGCGCCGGGGGAGATGCCCAGATCGCGGCTCAGGTCCGGGGCGATGACCGCGTTCACGTTGCGGAGAAAGTAGGAGAGCACGTAGCCCGCGGCGAAGGGCAGGAACACCCGGAGCCATGGGCTCACGGGGGGCCTGGCTTGCCTGTCCATCTCGCGGGGCGCCATGTCGGTGAAAGGGCACCACGAAGGGTCGGCCAAGAGCAAGCCAGGAGCGACGATGCCTCCGGCCCGCTAAGGGAATGGCCGTGGACGTGGAATGCCCCTACTGCGGCGAGACCGTCCCCGTCCTCGTGGACACGGGTGGCGGAGCGTCGCAGCGCTACGTCGAGGACTGCTCCGTGTGCTGCCGACCCATGGAACTGTCCGTTCTCGACGATGGGGAGGGCGAGTACAGCGTCGTGGCGCAACGAGCCGACGACTAGGGTGCGGGAAGACGGACCATCCGGGGCGTCGCGCCGGGCGCTGGATCCACTGAGAATCGAGCAGGGGGTCGTGGTCTCCGACGACATGCAGTCGGGAGCCATCGCCACCCGTACGGTCATGAGCTGGCCGTGCAGAAGGCCAACGGGCAGTTCGCGCCAGACGCGGCCTGAGGGCTCGTCCCGGGGCCGACCGGAGGAAGGCACCATGGAGAAGAGAAGGCTCGGACGCCAGGGACTCTCGGTGTCGGCCCTCGGCCTGGGTTGCATGGGGATGAGCGACTTCTACGGTCCCACCGACGACGTCGAGTCGGTCGCGACCATCCACCGCGCCATCGAGATCGGCATCGACTTCTTCGACACGGCCGACATGTACGGACCGTTCAAGAACGAGGAGCTCCTGGGCCGCGCGATCCGGGGCAAGCGGGACCGGTTGGTCATCGCGACCAAGTTCGGGAACCGGCGCTCCCCGGACGGCGCCTTCCTCGGCATCTCCGGCCGGCCCGAATACGTGGCCGAGGCCTGCGATGCGTCCCTGCGGCGCCTCGGCGTCGACCACATCGACCTCTACTACCAGCACCGGGTCGACCCCACCGTGCCCATCGAGGACACGGTCGGCGCCATGTCCGGCCTCGTGAAGTCGGGGAAGGTCCGCTACCTCGGCCTCTCGGAGGCCGCTCCGGCCACGATCCGGCGCGCCCACGCCATCCATCCCATCAGCGCGCTCCAGACCGAGTACTCCCTGTGGACCCGGGACCCCGAGGACGAGATCATCCCCACCATCCGGGAGCTCGGCATCGGCTTCGTCCCCTACAGCCCGCTCGGGCGTGGCTTCCTCACCGGACGGTTCCGGTCGCCCGGCGACATACCGGAGGGCGACTGGCGAAGGATGAATCCCCGCTTCCAGGGGGAGAACTTCGAGAAGAACCTCGCGCTCGTCTCGCGGGTGACCGAGATGGCGCGTGCCCGGGGGGTCACGCCGGCCCAGCTCGCCCTCGCATGGGTCCTCGGCCGCGGTCCGGACATGGTGCCGATTCCCGGCACGAGGCGGCGAACGACCCTGGAGGAGAACGCGGCGGCGGCGAGCCTGGTCCTCACCTCCCAGGAGGCGGCCAGGCTCGACGAGATCGCTCCGAAGGGGGTGGCGGCTGGCACACGCTACCCCGAGGCGGGAATGAAGGCGGTCGGGCTCTGATATGGATCGGAGAACCTTCCTCAAGACCCTGTCCGGCGGCACGCTTGCGCTGGCCGGTGCGGTCGGTCCGGGGCCGGTGCGGGCGATGGGCAAGTCGACGGGAGGTCCGGTGGGCATCGTCCAGTTCGTCCAGGCCACGTCCGGCAAATGGGACCCGACGCTCTACTCCCAGCTGCTGGGAGCCGCCAACGCGTTCAAGGAAGGCGACGCGACCGTCGGAGTCGCGGCCAGGTCGGAGCGTGGACGCTCGAAGGCCAGGAAGCTGCTGGCGGCCACCAGGCTGGCCGAGGTCGACGCGCATCCACCGCTCGAGGACGGGTTGCTTCGCGCGATCCAGTCCGGCCTCGACATGCAGGCGCAGGCGCAGTGCGCCGACTGGACGTTCGGGGAGCTGAAGCGCTTCCTGCTGCAGCGGGACGAGGCCGCGATCCAGGCCGTCATGCCCGGCCTGTCCAGCGACGTCATCGCCTGCGTCGTGAAGCTGATGTCGAACGAGGAGCTGGTGGCGGTCTCCGCGAAGATCTTCAACCCACTGCCGGGCTCGAACCTGGGAGCGCGCGACCATCTCGGCGCCAGGATCCAGCCGAACTCGCCGACCGACGATCCCGAGGACATCCGCTGGCAGGTCCTCGACGCCTGGTCCTACGCGGTCGGCGACCTCTTGCTCGGGACCAACCCGGTCAGCAGCGAGCCCGCAGCAGGTGGTCGCGGTCGAGCGCGCCCTGCAGGATCTCCTGGTCACCTTCGGCCTGGCGGACACGCTGCCGCACTGCGTGCTCTCCCACATCGACGTGCAGGCGGAGGTCGAGCGCCGCTGGCCGGGCAGCACCGGCACTGTGGTTCCAGAGCATCGCCGGAAGCGACGCGGCCAACGCGACGTTCGACGTGTCCCTGGAGCGCATGCTGGCCTACGCCGACGGGCGCAAGGGACGCTACGGCCTCTACCTGGAGACCGGCCAGGGAGCCGACTTCACCAACGGACATGCGCAGGGCATGGACATGGTGATGCACGAGTCGCGCAAGTACGGGTTCACCCGCCTGCTGTCCCAGCGGGTCGCGGTGGCGCGCGGCGACCGCGCCCTGGGTGCACCTCAACGACGTGGCCGGGTTCATCGGGCCCGAGGTCTTCCGGACGCGGGATCAGCTGGTGCGGTGCTGTCTCGAGGACCTGGTCATGGGGAAGCTGCACGGGCTGTGCATCGGGCTGGACGTCTGCTCCACGCTGCACATGGACGTGTCGCTGGACGACCTGGACTTCTGCCTGGATGCGGTCGCGCCGGCCAGGCCTGCCTACCTGATGGCGCTGCCGACCAAGATCGATCCCGATGCTGGGCTACCTGACCACCGGATTCCAGGACCACGTCCGGCTGCGCGAGAAGTTCGGCCTGCGCGTCGACGAACGCATGTGGGCCTTCTTCCAGCAGCTGGGGATCGTCGCCGCCGACGGCACGCCGACGAAGAACTTCGGCGATCCGCTCTGGGTCTACCTCCAGTACCGCCGTCGAAAGGGCGATGCGCGCCCGGAGGACGAGATCCGGGCCGAGGGCGCCCGGCAGATGGCCGCCGTGCGGCAGCGCGGTGTCCATCTTGCCGAGGGCCACGGAGCGTCGCGATCCGACCTGGAGCCCCGGCTGGCGACGGAGGTCCGCAGCATCTACGACGAGGGCAAGCGCAGCATCTGGGCCGAATTCGACGGCAGCGTTCAGGGCGGGGATGACGGGCGCCACCTTCCTCGGCACCCGCTCGATCGACCGGAAGGACTACATCCTGCACCCGTCCACCGGCGAGGTCCTGAACGGCGCCGTCCGTCGCCGCGGTGCAGGACCTGCGGGCGCGCCACGACGGTGGGGTCGACGTCCAGATCGTCATCTCGGACGGCCTCAATGCGCTCGCCATCATGGACCAGGATCAGCTCCGGCCCTTCCTGCAGGCCCTTCGCGAGGGCCTGTCGCGCGACGGACGCCGCGTCGCGCCCGTCGACCTGGTGGTGACGGGTGGTCGCGTCCGCGCGGGCTACCGCATCGGCGAGCAGCTCTTCGGCGGGCTGCCCGGGCGGCGCGCGATCCTGCACGTCATCGGCGAGCGGCCCGGCACCGGGCACAACACCTTCTCCGTCTACATGACCTGTCCGGGCGGGGAGAGGTGGGCCAGGCCGGGCGCGGTCGATCACGACATCACGCGGGTCGTCGCCGGAGTCGCGAACACGGCGCTCGCCCCCGGGCTCGGCGCCCAGAACGCGCTCCGGATCCTTCGGGACATGTGGGTGAACGGCCAGAAGGGATGACGAGAGCGCCGGGTTGGCAATTTTGGAGGGTTCCTCCGGATGCTCTACACTTCGTGCGGGGGGTGGCCGCGTGAAGGTACTGGTCGCCGATGACGATCTGCTCCTGCGCCGGATGCTGGAGCCGGAGTTGCGCCTGGCTGGCTACGACGTCGTCACCGCCGGTGACGGGCTCGAGGCCTGGGAGATGCTCCAGAAGGAGCACATCCGCATGCTCGTCGTCGACTGGCTGATGCCCGGCCTGGACGGTTCCGACCTGATCCGACGCATCCGTGCCTCCGGCTGGCCGGGGTACACCTACATCATCCTGCTCACCGCGAAGAACGGACGGGACGAGATCGTCGAGGGCCTGAACCTGGGCGCCGACGACTTCGTGGCCAAGCCCTTCCAGCGCGAGGAGCTGGTGGCGCGGATGGGCGTGGGCGCGACGGATCCTCGACCTGGAGCAGCGCCTGAGCGCATCGGTGGCGCGCGAGGAAGCCCTGGCGGTCCTGGACAGCCTGACCGGCCTGCCGAACCGGCGGGGCCTCTACGAACGCGCCCAGGCCGAGCTGAGCCGGGCGAGACGGGAGAAGGGCAGCGTCTCCGTGATCATGATGGATCTCGATCACTTCAAGGAGATCAACGACCAGTTCGGCCACGCCGTCGGTGACGAGGCCCTCCGCAGGGTCGCCAAGGTGCTCCAGGAGAACCGGAGGGACTACGACTTCACGGGCCGGTGGGGTGGCGAGGAGTTCCTCGTCATCCTCCCCGGCGCCTCCCTCGAGCAGGCGGGCCTCGTGGCGGAGCGGCTCCGCTCGGCGATCCAGTCGATCGAGCTCACGGTGGGAGGGCAGGGCACCGTGGGTCTCCGCGCCAGCTTCGGAGCCGCCGCCGCCTGCCCGGCCACGTCACCCGTCGGGCTCGACGAGCTCCTCGAGAGGGCGGACGACGCCATGTACCGGGCGAAGCGGGAGGGACGGAATCGCGTCAGGTTCCATGCCATGCCGGCGGAAGGCGAGTCCCGGTGCAACGCATCGAGGTGAACCGTACCGGCTCCCCGAGGGCGCGCCCGCTCGTCCTCCTCGTGGACGACGACGTGGTCCCCCGCCTCATGGCCCGGGAGGCCCTCGAGCTGGCCGGCTTCGACGTGGTGGAGGCCGGAAACGGAATGGAGGCGGTGGCGGCCTTCGAGCGGCTGCGACCGGCACTCGTCCTGATGGACGCCGTGATGCCCACCATGGATGGCTTCGCGGCGTGCGCCGCCATCCGCGCGCTGCCCGCAGGAGTACACACGCCGATCCTCATGATGACCAGTCTCGACGACGTGGAGTCGATCCGCCACGCGTTCGAGGTCGGGGCCACGGATTTCGCCACCAAGCCGTTGCACGGGAGCATCCTGGGCTTCCGCGTCGGCCACCTGATCCGTGCCCGGATGGCCTTCGATCTGGCGTACGGCGCCGACGAGGGCAGCCGCGCCCTCCTGCAGGCCATCCCGGATCTCGTCCTGCGCCTCTCTCGCGACGGCGTCATCCGCGACCCGCAGATGGAGCAGGGCAGGGTCCGGCGCTCGCGATACGAGCGTTACCTCGGGAAGAACCTCTCCGAGGTCCTGCCGTCGGAGGTCGCCGGCACGATCCTGGAGCTGGTGGAGCGGGCGCTCACGACGAGTGGGCTGCACTCCACGGAGTTCCAGCTTCCCGGAGGTCCGGCGGGTCCGCCACCTGGAGGCCCGCATCATCCGGAGCGGCGACGCCGAGGTCATCGTCTTCCTGCGGGACAACACGCGGCGGAGGCAACGGGAAGGGCGCCTCGCCCCTCTCGTGTTCAACGACCCGCTGACCGGCCTTCCCAACCGGGCACGGTTCGTCCAGCGCGTCGAGGAGGAGCTCGCCCGGTTCCGCCGTTACGAGGAGCGGTTCGCCGTGGCGATCCTTCGCTTCGACCTCTTCCGGGAGTTCGTCAACGAGTACGGCGAGAACGTCGGCGGCCGCATCCTGCGGAGCTTCGCGGGTGCGCTGTCGGGAAGCCTGCGGGAAACGGACATGGTCGCGCGCATCTCGCCCAACGAGTTCGGCCTCCTCCTCACGAATCTGGAGAGCAAGTACTCGACGACCATGGTGGTGCAGCGCATCCTGGCGCTCCTCTCCCAGGGCGTCCCCGTGGACAAGATGAGCGTCCACTTCACCGCTTGCGCGGGGATCACGCTCGTGGGGCAGGACGGGAAGGACACCGTTTCCGACCTGCTCAAGCAGTCCGACGTGGCCCTCGCCCGCGCCCGACGGATGGGGCGCAACCAGGTCCAGATCTTCTCCCCGGAGATGGGCAGGAACGTCTCCAGGCGCATCGGGATGGAGGCGGAGCTGGCCGAGGCCGTCGAGCAGCGACGGTTCGTCGTGCACTACCAGCCGGCGGTGGATCTGTGGACCCGGAAGATCGTCGGCGCGGAGGCGCTGGTCCGCATGGTGCACCCGGAGACGGGTCTCGTCCCGCCCCTGGAGTTCATCCCGCTGGCCGAGGAGACGGGGATCATCGTCGCCATCACGGAGCAGGTGGTCCGGGACGCGTGTCGGCAGGTGAAGGCCTGGCAGGTGGAAGGGCTGCCCCCGATCGTCGTCGCGGTGAACATCTCCGGCCGGGACTTCCAGAACGCATCGCTGGCGGCCAAGGTGTCCGGCCTCGTGCACGAGGCGGGGCTCGACCCCAGCCTCCTCGAGATCGAGATCACCGAGTCCGTCGCCATGCACGACTTCCAGAGGACCCTCCACATCCTGCAGGGACTCCGCGATGGGGGGATGC
Organism: uncultured delta proteobacterium; assembly: GCA_963818535.1. Taxonomy (GTDB): domain Bacteria; phylum Myxococcota; class Myxococcia; order Myxococcales; family Anaeromyxobacteraceae; genus CAIOAK01. Next base: position 1,157,228 of record CAWFSM010000001.1, read on the forward strand.
GCGTGGCGATCGACGACTTCGGCACGGGCTACTCGTCGCTGGCCTACCTCAAGCGGTTCCCCATCCAGACGCTCAAGATCGACCGGGCCTTCATCAAGGACATGATGGAGAACCCGCAGGACCGCGCCATCGTCAACGCGATCATCGGCATGGCGCACGCCATGAACATGGAGGTGCTCGCGGAGGGCGTGGAGCGCCCGGAGCAGCTCCGGTACCTCCTCGAGAAGGGGTGCGACAAGGCCCAGGGGTACCATTTCGGCAAGCCCGTCCCTGCCGAGGAGTTCCAGGCGATGCTGCAGCGCCAGCAAGCCGGCCAGGCCGCCACCCCGGACGCCTGACCGGTCCGGGACCCGATGTGAACTCGATGGCGCTTGCGGCAGGCCTGCGGCCGAGCGACGCTGCCTGGCCATGAGAACGGGAATGAGACCCTGGACCCGGATTTTGGCGGTCGCCTCGGTCCTGGCGGGCGGAACGCCTTGCCTGGCCCTGGGTTCAGCCGACGCCCCCGGCCCAGCCCAGCCCCAGGATGCGACGCTCCAGATCCTGCTCCGGAAGGGGATCATCACCCAGGCGGAGTACGACGCCGCCGCGGCGGGCGCGCGCGACGCAGCCGGCACGGTGATCCGCGAGACGGTGGTCGTCAAGGAGACGCCCAGGATCAACGCCCCCCCGGTCACGAGCCGATGGGGAGCGACCTTGTACGGCTTCGTGGAGGCGGACTTCGTCTACGACTCCACCCAGAGCTTCGGGGACATCGCCGGCAACGCGATCATCGCCGCCGACGGCTACGCGGCGAAGAACCACCGCCTGCAGTTCAGCGTGCGCAACAGTCGACTCGGCTTTCGCTTCACGGCGCCCGACTGGGGAGAGGTGAGGTCCTCCGCCGTCCTGGAGATGGACTTCTTCGGAAACCAACCGGGCACGCCTCCTGCCTACGGCGAGGGGTCATGGTTCGGCAATCCCGGCTTCCGCATCCGCCTCGCCTACCTGAAGCTCGAGACACCTGTCGTCGACCTGGTCCTGGGCCAGAGCTGGGCGCTCTTCGGGTGGCAACCCTACTTCAGCCCCAATACGGTCATCATCCAGGGTGTACCGGGGCAGGCCTTCGGCAGGACGGTCCAGGCGAGGATCTCGAAGACGCTGAAGACCGAGTCCGTGAACTTCGACCTGGCGGTCGCAGCGTCCCGCCCCCCGCAACGAGATGCCTACGTTCCCGATCTGCAGTTCGGCGCAAGGGTGAACGTCAACGACTGGAAGGGCGTGTCCACGTGGGGAGGGACCGGGACGACCTTCCTCTCCGCCTCTCTGGGCATCTCCGGAGCCTGGAGGCGCTTCCAGGTGCAGGATCCATCAGCGGGTCTCGGCTACCCGGACGGCAGCGCGGTCGCCACCGGCTGGGGGGTATCGGTCAACGCGCTCATCCCCGTCATCCCGGTCCGGGGGAACGACAGGGGGAATGGCCTCACCTTCACCGGAGCGTTCGTGACCGGTGCGGGGATCAGCGATCTTTTCACGAGCTTGACCGGCGGCCTGGGCTCGCCCTCGTCGACTCCCGGGATCGCTCCGGCGGTCGGCTACGTCGCCAACATCGACCCGGGGCTCGTCATGTTCGGGACCGACGGATCCCTGAACCCCATCGCCTGGCAGGCCTTCATCATGGGTCTTCAGTACTACCTGCCTCCCTCCGGGCGTGTATGGGTGTCGGTCAACTACTCGAACATGCACTCGAGCAACATTCACGCATATGCAGACCCGGCGACCGTGTTCGATCGCTCGTGCTGGGCCGACGGCAACGTGTTCTGGGATGCAACCGACGCGGTCCGATTCGGCGTCGAGTATTCCTGGTTCCGGCAGAACCGCGTCGACGGCAGCCAGGCGACCAACAACCGCGTGCAGTTCTCCGCCTACTACCTCTTCTGATACGGGGAACCCGGGTGCACCACCTTCGATGGACCATCGCCTCGCTCGTCGCCCTGTCGGCGACGCTGTTCGCCGAGGGATGCGCCACCGTGAAGGCGACCGACACGCGAGCGGGCGATCTCCGTGCCTGGTTCCAGGACCACCCGTTCCCCCAGGACTGCGACGGCCTCTGGCCCGTGGCGCTGAAGGTGGTGGAGGCACGCGGTTTTCCGCTCTCGTCGAGCGACCGGGAGATCGCGGGACAGGTTGGCACCGGCGCGCTCGCCCAGTTCGTGTCGGCGGGAACGAGAACCTACCGGACTGAGGTCGGCGGCCTGACCAGCAGTACCGACTGGAGCCGGGAGAGCGGAACCCGGATCCGCCTTACGGCCACTCCTGCGGGGCCCTTGGCCTGCGGTGTCCGGTTCGACGTCATCGGGGGTGGGGTCGCCGGCTCCGAGGAGTTCGAGCTCGGGCCGGACTGGGAACTGGACCTCGACCTCCTTCGTGTCCTCGACCCTGCGGTGGCGGCGAAGCTGGAGGCGGGACTTCCTCCAGGGCCATAGGAGCCCCCCCTTTCAGCGGTCCTCCTCGAAGACGGCCTTCACGGTTCCCTTGCGGACCGCACGCTCGAGGGCAGCGTGGTCCTTCGCGTTCTGGTCCGCGAAGGTGTGGAGTCCCAACACGTCGTTCATCGAGGAGAAGTGTTCATCCGCCCCTCTGGAACTCGTCGACGACGTCGGCGACCGAGACCCTTCGGTCGATGGGGCCGACGTGCTCCTCCAGCTTCTCGGCACGCAGGATGTCCCTCACGGCGGCGCGCGCATCGACGAGCCGCAGTGTCGCCCCGGCCTCCTTCAGCGCGGCCTGCATCGCGTCGAGCATTCGCGCACCGGCGAGGTCGACCATGGGCGAGGACGAGAGGTCGAACACGACCAACCTCGGCGGATCCGGGCGGGAGCGGATCTTCCTCCAGACGGCGTCCCGCACGTGCTCGACGTTGAAGTAGAGGAGCGAGGATTCGACGCGGACCACCAGCGCGCCCGGCACCTCCTCGTTGTCGGGGTTGCGCTCCAGGTCGGAGAAGACGCGGGTGCCCGGGATGCGCCCGAGGAAGGCCACGTTCGGGTGGGCCGCGCGCCGGATGAGCAGCAGGAGGGAGACCACCACCGCCACCATCACGCCCTGGAGGATGCCGAGCAGCAGCACGGCGGCGAAGGCGACCATCGACACCACGAACTCGAAGCGGCTCACCCGCCAGACGTGGCGAAGCTCGCGGACGTTCACGAGCCCCTTCACGGCGACCAGCACGATGGCCGCGAGCACGACGTTGGGCAGGTTGGCGAGCATCCCCGTCAGGAACATCAGGCACAGGCCGATGGTCACCGAGGCGAAGACCAGCGCCAGCGGCGTCCGGGCCCCGGCCTTGTCGTTCACCGAGGACTGCGACAGGCCGCCGGCCACCGGGTAGGACTGGAAGAGCGCCGCCGCCAGGTTCGCGGCGCCCAGGCCGAGCAGTTCCTGGCGCGGATCGACCTCCTCGCGATGCGCCTGCGCCAGCGCGCGTGCCGCGGAGACGCTCTCCACGTAGGCGAGCAGCATGCACGCAAAGGCGAGCGGGATCACCCCGTCGACGTCCCGAAGCCTCAATCCTGGCAGGTGGAAGTCGGGCAGGCCCTGTGGCAGCGCGCCGACGACCTTGAATCCGAGTTCTCCCAGCGAGGTCACCGACAGCAGGACGATGGACGCTCCAACCACGAGCAGCGCGACCGGCCGCCCCGGCAGGAACCTCTCCCCCAGCAGGAGGACGGCGAGCGCGGCAAGGCCGAACCCCAGCACCGCGAGGTTCGTGTCGGGGAGCTGGGCCCAGAGGATCGCCGATGCGCTCGAAGAAGCCTTCCCCGCCGCCCTTCACGCCGAAGAGCTTGGGGAGCTGCGTCATCGCGATCGTCAGCGCCGCTCCGGCCTTGAAGCCGAGCAGGATGGTCTCGCTGATGAAGTTGACGATCGAACTCAGGCGCAGCAGCCAGGCCAGCAGGCACATGGCGGCGATCACCAGCGCGGTCAGTGCCGCGATGTCGGCCCACCGGGCCGGATCGCCCGCCGCCATGCCGGCGACCGTGGCGCCGACGAGCATCGAGATCGCCGAGGTGGGGCCAATCGCAAGTTGCCGGGACGATCCGAAGAGCGCGTAGGCGAGGCCGCCCGCCAGGTAGCCGTAGATGCCGTACTGCGGCGGCAACCCGGCGAGCGATGCGTAGGCGAGCGACACCGGGATGCCGTAGGCAGCCAGCGTCACGCCGGCGATCGCGTCGTTCTTCAGCCACCGCGGCTGGTACGCGGGCAGCCACTGCGCGGGGGGAAGGGCCGCTCGCCACCCCCGGACCGCTGCGGAGCCCGCACCCTCCGCTGCCGGATGACTTCCCTCGGACACCGTGGCCTCCGTCGAGGTCGAAGCGCGCTCATTTCGAACGCGGCCGTCAGTCCGACGACCCTCCGAAGTACTTGCGCGCGTCGAGGCGGAACCGGAGGTAGACGTTCCAGCTGGGTCCGAGGCTGAAGGGTTCGCCCGTGTCCTTGTAGCGCCGAGCCCGCCGGGAACTCGACGTTGAATCCGAGCTGGAACTCGGCCGCGAGCGCGAGCGTGGTCGCGAAGACCCGCGGCGGTACGTACTCGAAGACCGGGAAGTCGAGCTCGATCGAGTTGTAGTTGATCACCTTTGCGTCGGCTGCGTTCGCGGTGGGCGTGTAGATGAACTGGTTCGTGTGCCCGGTGTACCCCCACAGCGTGACCCCGACCTCCCGGCCCGCCATGAACTGGAAGCTGCCGATGCTGGTCTCCCACTTGCGCTCGATCGGCACGATCCCGCCCCCGGCGGCCGCGAAGACGACCTCGGTGAGGGTCTGCGGCGAGGTGAACATGAGCACCGGACCGAGCACGATGAGATCGAAGGGCAGCACGTAGAACGGCATCCGCATCGAGAGCTTCAGCGCCGATCGGGCGCCCACCCGCGGTATCGCGGGGTCGGTCCGCTTCCCGATGCCGCTGCAGGTGTAGCAGGCGAGGTCGAGCTGCACCGGGTCGCTCACCAGCTCGCCCTGCAGCCACATCTGCCCGTCCATGTTGCTCGTGATGACGCCCTCGAGCCCGTAGCCCACCCGGGCGCCGATCTCGAACTCCGACCGGACGCGGGAGTTGTTCCAGCTGTCGTAGCCGCCCATGGCGAGCCCGAGGGTGTAGCCGGACACCGCTCCCACGAACGGACCGATCTCGGCGCGGGAGCGCGGGGGGTGGATCTCGTCCTTGCCGCCCGCCGGGACCGGGGTGTTCTGGAGGACCATCATGCTGGCGCTCCGGGCCATCGGCTGATCCGGCGCCGGCGGCAGGTGCTCCTCCTTGCAGAAGTTGAGCGCGAGGACCGCCTTCTCGGAGGTGGAGAGCGGATCGGTCGGGAGCGGCATGCGCCCCTCGGCGGCGGTGGCCACCTGGGCCAGGCTCTGGCGCACGGTCACCGCGGCGACCTTCATGTCCTGCTCGGTCATGTGGCCGTCGCCGTGGCTCGCGAAGAGGTCGCCCTTCCAGGTCATCGTCGTGAGGCCGATGGTGGAGTAGAGGTCGTGGGTGCCCTTCTGCCAGGCAGCCCCGCCCCAGGTGGCGGCGTAGTGGCCCGCGGAGAAGGAGTCCTCGAGGAAGTGGAGGGCCACGCCCTCGGCGAGGAGCGCCCGGCCGCCGAGCTCGGCCCGCTCGGCCTCCGGCGCCGCGTGGTACAGGGCGGCGTACCGCAGGGCCAGCATGTGGTACTCGGCGTAGAGGCCGGTGGCGTTGATCTCGATGCCCGGTGAGAGCACCCGGTCGAGGTACTTGTCGAGGTCCTCCTTGGCGTGCACGGACGCCCGGGGAACGAGGAAGTGGGCGTTGTTGCCCTCGGCCCGGGTCAGGTATCGCGGGTCGACGTACTGCATGGCCAGGTGGGACAGGCTCAGGAAGTCGGTGCGCTGGGCCTCGTCCCTGGCGCTCGCGAGGCGTTCCTTGGTCTTCGCCGCGACCCACACCACCTTCACCGCCCAGGGCTCCTTGGCGGCATCGGCCCACAGCTCGGAGGCGGTGCAGGAGTGGTCGCCCGCCAGCGCGGGCAAGGAGGCGAAGTCGACGCAGACCTTGTCCCACTCGCCCCTCGGAACGTCGGTCGGCTCGGCGCCGGGGTCGACGACCTTCTCGCAGACCTGCTTGCCCCCGATCGCGCGAACCCCCACCCACATCTGGTCGATGGTCTTGTGCTGGGCAGCCGGCAACTCGCGGAGTGCCTCGGCGGCGATGTCCCGGTGCTCCGGCCAGATCCAGGCCTGCGCCGTTCCGGGAAGGGCCACGAGGAGGGTCGCACCCGCGAGAAGGCAGAGCGAGGTCCTCACGAAAGGCCTGGAACCACGTCCCAAGGTCGAGCCTCGGTTGCCTCTTCGCCCTGCGTGCATGGTGCCCCCTCGCGCCGTCCGGAGGCGATACTAGAGAGTCGCACCGCTCCCGTCACCCACGAAGGGACCACGGCGGGCGGAGTCCATGCGGTGGACGTCCGGGTGGGGGCCTGCTACGTGTGCCGCCTCACGGATCGGAGACATCACATGAAGAAGGTTCTCGTCTCGGCCGCCGCACTCCTCGCCGCCTCCGTCGTCAACGCCCAGTCACCGGCCCCGACCCCTCCGACGCCGGTCCCGGTTCCGAGGCCCGAGGCGCCCGCTCCGGGCACGGTCGAGATGAAGGCCACCGGCATCCCCGGCCAGGCGGCCGCCTCGCGTCTCGCAACGATGAGCGCCACCATCACGGCCATCGACGTCGGCGGCCGCACCGTCACCTTGAAGGGGAAGTCGGGCCCGGCGCAGACGCTCAAGGTCGGGCCCGAGGTGACACGGCTCGGCGAGTTCGCCGTGGGCGACGTCATCAAGGTCGATTACGAGCAGGGACTCGCGCTCGAGTTCCAGCCCCCTGGCTCGGAGACCGTTCCCATGGAGTCTGGAGTGACCGCCGGTCGGGCCGACAGGAACCAGCTCCCGGGTGGGGTGGCGTCCGCCGGTGTCCAGGGCACCGTGACCGTCACCGCGATCGACTCGGAGAAGCGCCTGGTCTCCTTCCAGGGACCGGGCGGAAACGTCTACCAGGTGAAGGCCGGCCCCACGATCCAGCTGGGGAAGCTCAAGGTCGGCGACCGGCTCCTCGCCACGTACGTCGAGACGGTCGCCATCAAGCTCGAGAAGGCTTCCCTGAAGAAGGTTCGGCAGCAGTAGCCGAAATCCCGAAAGGACTCCCCGTGAAGCGTCTCCTCCTCGCCACGATGGCCGCACTCCTGGTGCTCGGCGTCTCCGGTTGTGCAAGCACCAGCATCACGCAGCTCTGGCGAGATCCAGGCTACGCTTCCAGGCCCGAGGTGCGCGTCTTCGTCATCGCCGCGATGCCCGGCAGTGCGAATCCGGCCCAGTTCGAGAGGGCGCTGGCCCAGGCGCTCACCGCCAAGGGGTTCCACGCCTCCACCTACCTGGGCGTGTTCCCGCCCGGCCGGGTCGACAAGCTCGCGGTCAAGAAATACATCGCCGACAACGGGGTCGACCTGCTCATCATGGAGCGGCTCACCACGGAGACGGCCGCGCCGGTCGTCGTCACCAGCACCATGGCCCAGTCGTCGGGCTGGTACGGTTCGTACGGGGGAGTGGCGTCCACGTCGACCGTCGTCTCCCAGGGCACCGACGTGACCGCCCGCATCGAGGTCTTCGACGTCCGCACCGAGCCGGACACGCTGGTCTGGAGCGGTCAGTCGAACGCCGTGGATCTCACGACCGCAGCCCAGTCGTTGTCGGCCGTGCTGACGGAAGAGCTCGTGAGGGCCAGGATCCTGGTCAAGTAGAGCCCCCCGGCGGAGCGCCGCTCCAGGAGGGCGAGGTCCCGGTCAATGCCGGTGGCGGTGGTGCAGATCGGGCTGGTGCGGGTGATCGTGGGCCAGCACCTCGTGCAGATGTGGATGCGAGTGGGGCTCCGGCGAGGCCCCCTCGGCGTGCCGGTGGTCGTGGTGCTCGTCGTGGACGTGGGCGTGCTCGTGCTCCACGGCGGCGTGCTCGTGCCGGTGCCCGTGCCGCGCCCGGACGAGGACGGTCACGCCAGCCGCCATGATCAGTCCAGCACCGACCTCCTTCCACGTCAGCCGCTCGCCCAGGATCGGCACCGACGCCAGTGCGCCCACGAACGGCGCCGTGGCGAGGTACGCGGCCTGCCGCGCCGTTCCGACCTGGCGAAGGGCCAGGAGATGAAGGACGATGCTCACTCCGTAGCCGAGGAAGCCCGTCGCCAGGGCGCCGGCGAGCGGCGCTGCATGCGGGAACGGATCTCCCATCGCCAGCGCCACTCCGACGTTGACCCCGCCGGCGACGAGCGTCTTCACCCTGGTGACGGAAACCGGGTCCCTGAGCGACAGGCGCTGGCTCAGGTTGTTGTCCAGGGCCCATGCGAGGCCCGCTCCCGTGACGGCCAGGGCGCCCAGGACGTGCGTTGCGCCGTCGCCCGCACCCGAGGCCAGGACCACGCCTCCCAGGACCACCGCCGCCGCTCCCAGCAGTTCCCGGCGGGCGAGCGACTCGCCGAAGAGGAGCACGGCGAGACCGATGGTGAACGGGGCCTCCAGGTTGAGGAGCAGCGAGGCCTCGCCCCCGGGCAAGCGAGCCAGGCCGGCGAGCAGGAGGAGCGGCCCGGCGATGCCGCCGGCGATCACCATGGCAGCCAGCGTCGGCAGGTCCCCGCGCTGCAGGGGCGCCTCGCGGCCAACCCGCCGGAAGGGCGCGATCGCCGTGAGCCCGATCCCGGCCCCGAGGTAGAGGAGACCGGCCAGCATGAAGGTCCCGCTGGACGGAAGCAGGAGCTTCGCCAGGGGAGTGCTGACCCCGAAGAGCGCGGCCGCTCCAAGGCCGGCCACCACCCCGCGGGGAAGGCTTGGCAGGTCAGCCCTCCCGGGGCGAGGTCACGGGCTGCCGGGCCAGCCGCTTGTAATAGAAGTGGTTGCCGTAGAGCGCGGCCACCGGGTTGTGGCCCGTCACGCGGTCCTTCGCGACGAGCGTCGTGGTCGGTGCGTCGGCGTGCTTCACGAAGAGCATGTCGTGCCCCACGCAGAGCCCCATGATCACGTTCATGTCCGTGCCCGCGCGATTGAGGATCGAGGCCTGGGCAATTGGATTGCAGAGAGGCTCGAAGGTGTTGGGCCGGACCTTGAAGTCCTCTCCGATGCCGAGCTCCGCCTTGTCGATCGAGCCGACCTTGCAGCAGACGGACACGGGCTCGAGACCCTGGGCCTCGAGGATCTCCGCCAGTCGAGCGGACTCGTCGAGGAGGCCGATGCACGTGGCGATCCCGACGCGCTTCCATCCCATCCTCCTCGCCAGCGCGACCGTGTCCTCGATCCGGGTCCACCGGGCGTGGACGGTTCCGCCCGGTTGCTGCTCGTAGCAGAGTCCTTCGACCTCGGCGGCCACGCGCGCCAGGCGTTCGCTCGCGCCTCCGGGCCGGTACTGTTCCATCGCCGACTCCACGAGGTCTCCGTGATGCGACGTGGGGCAGTTGCCCGGGCGGGGCGGGGCGACGGCCGGGTCGGAGCTCCAGCAGGCCGTCGTCCCCTTCTTCTTGAAGACGGCACTGCAGTCGGCGCAAGACGGGTCGGTGTGCGAATCGGGGGACATGGGTTCTCCTCGAGAACGTAGACTAGAGGATCCGGTCCGGCCAGGTCACGTGGGGGTCCGGCGGCGCAACTGGACGACGGCAGCCGGCTTGCCGCCGTGCTCGGGGTGGACGTGGCTCTCGTGGCGGCGGGCGCTCGGACTGCAGCCCGAAGACCCCGCCGAGGCCTTGGGGCTCCACGGCTCGAGCTCACCCCGAAGGTACAGCTCGAGCACGTCGCGAACCGGCACGTCGACGGGTCCCTGCCAGAGTCGGATGCCGAGCGCCTTCAGGTGGGCGCACGCCCTGTCCCCGACGTGTGCAGCGATGACGTCCCGGCATCCGGAGGCGGCGATGGCCCCGGCAACCGAGCCGCCGCTCAGCTGCTCGTTGCGCCGGAACTCGGCTCCCCCGTCGCCGTCCCAGAGAAGCAACCACTTCGCCTTCCCGAAGGTGCGGGCCAGGGGCGCATCCAGCGAATCGTGCGAAACCATCATGGCGGTCTTGGTCATTGCCTGGTCAGAGCCCCGGGGGGAAACAAGGTACCAGGAACCTCCGTGGAGCGCGTTGGCTCCAACTGGCAAGGAGGCCATGACGATGACGAACGAAGGAACCGTCGACCGTGTGATCCGGGTGGCGATCGGGCTCGCCCTGCTGTCTCTCACGATGGTTGGACCGCACACGCCCTGGGGGTACCTGGGCATCGTGCCTCTCGCCACGGGCCTGTTCGGCTTCTGCCCCATCTATCGACTGGCCGGCATCAACACCTGCAAGCTCCAGGCGAAGTAGCCGCGGCTCGCCCCCGGCGACGCTGGGCCCGTCGGGGCATCGACCTTGCCGTCCTGGGGGCCCTGGTCCTCGGACTGGGAGCGTGGCAGACCCGCGGCCACCTGGCTGGTGGAGTGACGCCCGCCGCCGTCCTGGAAACTCTCGACGGGGGAAGCGTCGCGCTCGATTCGCTTCGTGGCAAGCCGGTGCTGCTCGCGTTCTGGGCGCCCTGGTGCACCGTGTGCGCGGCCGAGTCGCAGAACCTCTCCTGGGTCCGCCGAATGGTCGGGGACCGGGCTCACGTGATCTCGGTGGCCGTCTCCTTCGAGGACGTGGCGCAGGTTCGTGCCTACGTCCGCGATCACGGCGTCGACTACCCGGTGCTGCTGGGGGATGACGCCCTCCTGCGCGCATTCCGCATCGAAGCCTTCCCGACGGCCTACTTCCTGGACGCGCAGGGAAAGATCCACCGGTCGGCGAGCGGCTACACGACCACGCTCGGTCTTCTCGCCCGCCTCATGCTGTGAAGGCGAAAGGCCTGAACGACCAGGGGCAGGAGCTACCCAGGGCGCTTGGCAGCGAGCAGGCCTGCTCGCCGGACGAGGATGGTCTTCAGGAGGTCGTTCCCGAGCAGCGCGACGAAGTGAACCGTGGCCGGCGAAACGGGCTCACACGAAAGGACCATGGACACGACGAACGACTTCGACGCGAAGGCATCATCCTGGGATTCGGATCCGGCGAAGGTGGAGAGGGCCCGGTGCGTCGCGAAGGCCATCGCCCTGGAAGTGCCCGACATCGGGCGACGGACGGTCCTCGATTACGGCGCGGGGACGGGCCTGCTCGGGTTCGAACTCCTGCCGCGGGCCCCGCGGGTCACCTTCGCCGACACGTCGCAGGGGATGCTGGCGGTCGTCCGGGAGAAGATCGCCCGGGGGAGGCTGGAGAATGCCGACGCGGTGCTCCTCGATCTCACGCGCGATCCCCTGCCGGACGCTCGATTCGACCTGGTGTGCACCCTCCTGACGCTTCACCACGTCCCCGACGTGGATGCCCTCTTCTCGGCGTTCCGCGGGATCCTGTCGCCCGGGGGAGTCCTGGCCATATCCGACCTCGATACGGAGGACGGGAGCTTCCACGGACCTGCGTTCACCGGGCACAGGGGATTCTCGAGGGACGACCTCGCGAGGCGACTCGCACGCGCAGGCTTCGGTCCGGCTCGCTTTTCCACTCCCCACGAGATCCAGAAGGACGTCGAGGGGGAGACGAGACGCTTCCCGATCTTCCTCGCGGTGACGAGTCGCACTTGATCGCCCGCGATGCCGCCGTCAGCGGACGGAGGGCATCAGAGCTGGCGATGGATGGCGTCGGCGAGGCCCAGCGGGCCGGCATCGACGTCGACATTCTCCAGCACGATGAGCTCGCTGGAGACGGCGTCACCGAAATTCGCGGACGAGACGAGGAGGATCGCGGCGGGCAATAGCCGGCGGAGCCACCCGAGAACGGTCCGGGTCCGGGCGCCAGGACGGACGACGATGACGACGGGAGGTCCCATGTGCGTGGAACACCCGCGACGGTGACGCCATACCGCACGCCCCAATTGGGGCCTGGCTGTCGCGAGGGCGCCGGCTCGTCACGAGGGCGGGCGCAAGAACCCGAGCAACGCCTTCTCGAAGGAGGGGAACGCCTCGACCTGGGGCGCGTGCCCGACCCCCGGGATCTCGACCAGCTGGGAGCCAGGAATCCTCTCCTGCGTGATCTTGCCGAGCTTCTCGTAGTCGCCCATCGCCTTCTGCACCTCGGGCGGGGCGAACGGCTTGCCCGGCGCCGTCCGGTCGCGCGTGCCGATGATGAGGAGCGTGGGGACGCGGATGCGCGACATCTTCGGCACGAGCGGCTGCGTGAAGATCATGTCGGTCGTGAGGGCGCTGTTCCAGGCCACCTTGGACCAGTCGGGCGAGCGGGTCCACCCGGCCAGCAGGCGGGTGTGGACCTCGTACTCCGGCTTCCAGGCGCCGGCGTAGTAGGCGTTGCGCTGGTACTCGCGAACCGACCCGGGCGTGGCCTCGAGGTCGCCGCGGTACCAGTCGTCCACGGTCCGGGGCGGGACGAGCGCGGCGTAGTCCTCGAGGCCGATGGGGTTCACCATCACCAGCTTCTCGGTGGCTCCCGGGTAAGCGACGGCGTAGTGGCCGGCCAGCATCCCGCCCATCGAGTGTCCGACGACGATGGTGCGCTTCACTCCCAGTGAAGCCAGCAGCGAACGCGTGTTGGCGGCGAGCTGGGTGAAGGAGAACTGGTAGGCGGCGGGCTTGCTCGAACGACCGAACCCGATCTGGTCGGGCGCGATGCAGCGGAACCCGGCGCGGGTGAGGGAGGCGATGGTGGTCTCCCAGTCGCTCGCGTTGAAGTTCTTGCCGTGCAGCAGGAGCACGACCTGTCCGTTTCCCTTCCCATCCGCCGGGGGGACGTCGAGATACGCCATGCGCAACCTTTGGCGCTGGCTCTCGAGCTCGAAGAAGCGGACCGGCCAGGGATACGGGAACGTGCTGCCGTCGGCGTCGTAGACGGGCTCCGCCGCGGGAGCGGAAGAATCGGCCATCGCCGGAGCGGCGAGGGCGAACAGGAGGGCAGCGGCGGTGGCTCGCGTGACCATGGAACCCTCCCTTAGCGGGCGAAGGCGCCGCGAGCCATGCGCCCCGGCAATCCGGTCGACGAATGGCCCGGTTCACAGGAAGGGACCCTGCCAGCCAGGTGTTGGACCCAAGGGGGACACGCACGCCAGCGACGGAGACGCCGCTGGGAGGAGAAAGCACATGGCCACGTTCCAGCCTGCCACGCCCGGGTGGTTCGTCCGTCCGGCGCCCGGCGCCGTGCGGATCCACCTCGACCACCTCCAGGATCCGATCGGGCATTTCGACCTCCCGGCGATCGAGCGCGAGCTTCGCCTGGACGTCGCGATGCCGAGCGAGGGGCAGAGCGCCGTCACGCTGGTCAAGTACCCGGACCTCCGCGTCGTCCTCATCGCGCTGCGGAAGGGCGGGCGCCTGCTGCAGGGGAGGACCGAGGCCCGCATCTCGCTGCAGACGCTGCGCGGCCACCTGGAGCTGCACATTCCCGAGGGCCCCCTCGACATCCCGGCGGGGCACCTGGTCACGCTGGAGGGCGGGATGGAGTTCGGCATCCAGGCGCTGACCGAGAGCGCCCTCCTCCTCACGCTCTCGTGGCCGGCGGGGAAGGGCCCCGTTCCCCCTGCATCCTGACGATCGGGATCCGCATTTCACCCGAGGTCAAGTTCGGCGCGCTTCGGCTCCTTCCCCTTCCACGCCTCCGCGTCCGGAAGGGGATCCGCCTTCTCGGAGATGTTGGGCCATCTCAGCGCGAGCGTGGCGTTCAGCTCGACGAACTCGCGCCACTTCTCGGGGAGGTCGTCGTCGCGGAAGATGGCCTTCGTAGGGCAGACGGGCTCGCATGCGCCGCAGTCGATGCACTCCTCGGGGTGGATGACGAGGAAGTTCGGCCCCGCGTAGAAGCAGTCCACGGGGCAGACCTCCACGCAGTCGGTATACCTGCACCGGATGCAAGGCTCGGCGACCACGTACGCCATGCCGATCCGATAGTTCCGGCGACGGCCGGCGCATCGAAAAGCGACACCGGCCAGGTGCGGCGGATCGCCTGGCCCCGGACGCGTGGCGAGGGGGAAGCAACTTCTGCTTGCCGCCGCGGTGTCCGCTGTCCTACGGCGACGGAGGCCGGTTCGCCTCCAGCTCCTTGAGCCGGCGAGCCATGTCCTTCTCCCGCTGGAAGCGCCTGGTGACGTCTCGCATCGTCGCCACCGGTCCGAGGATCTCGCCCGAGGGTCCCTTCAGCATCTGGATCGTGAACTCGATGGAGATGCCCCGGCCGTCCTTCGTGACGGCGGGAACGGCGAGCAGGTCCCCGGCGCCATACCGGCTGACGCCGGTGGCCATCGTCCGGTGGTATCCCTCCCAGTGCCGCCCACGAAGACGCTCCGGGATGATGATGTCCATGGACTGGCCGACCGCCTCCGCGGCGGTGAAGCCGAAGATGGCCTCGGCCCCCGCGTTCCAGAGCCGGATGACGCCCTGGGCGTCCCCGAACACGACGGCGTCGGGGCTCCCGTCGATGATCTGTCGATACAGGAAGTCGTCCATGGCTCAACCCTCCTTGCGGAAGAACGTTCGGACCAGGCCGGGGGCCTCGGTCACGCTGAAGCTCGCGAACCCCTTCTCGCGCGCCAGGTCGAGGAGGGGCGCCGGCACGAACGGCGTCACGAGCTGGTAGACCTGGCCGCCCCCGAGCCCGGCGAGGTCGGCCATCACCTGGGGCATGGGGTGCTCCCCGGATTCGATGGCCGCCCGTGCGTCGAGGGTCCGGACGACGGCCCCCTCCACCGCCCAGGCCGGGCGCTCGGTGGTGGCGCCGCCGGCCTCGTCGGACACCACGATCGGTGAAAGGCCTGCGCCGGCCCGCAGCTTCTCGATGAGCACGCCGAGCGGCACGCCGCTCACCGTGGAGACCTGGCGCAGGGTCGCGACCTTGGCCACCGTCCTGCGCAGGACCGGGTTGGCGAGCGCCTGGAAGTGGGGGGACAGCTCGACGAGCACCGCCTCGAGCTCGGGCCAGCGCTCCAGCAGCTCTCCGATCCGCGACTCGGGCGTGATGCCCGCCTCTCCGTGCTCACGCATGGGCGGCCTCGTCGCTCCAGGAGAGGAGCCGCTGCTCGCCGACCAGGGCGCGCTTGGCGGTGAGGTCCTGCGTCACCTCCAGGCATCCCAGGTATGCGCCGCCAGCGTCCCGCAGGGCGACGTACTCGATGTGGACGAACCGGCCGTGCATGTCGATCCAGAACGCGGCGCGATCCTGCCGCCCGGACCGGAAGCCCTTCAGGATCCGATCCACCGTGTCGACGCTGGAGGGAGGGTGGCAGTGCTGGACCTTCCGTCCCAGGACCGCCCGGCTCCGGGCGAAGACCCGCTCACCACCGTGCGTGAAGTAGCGGACGCGGTCCTCGGCGTCCACGAAGGTCGCGTCGAAGGGGAGCGCGTTCAGCACCGCCTCGAGCTCCTTCACCGTGAGGCTGCCGGTGGGAAGCCGGACGCGGCCGCCCTGGGCCTCGCCGGTCTCCTGGGGCGCCGGGATCGACGCGGGGCGCCAGGCCTCGCCCGGGTCCACCAGGCAGTACCCGATCTCGGCGCTCTGCCGGGCGATCTCCCACCACTCCAGCTCGTCGAGCGTGTCGAGCGACATGGGGAGCAGGATGTTCTCCTCCCGGCCGATCATGTCGTGGATGGCCTGCGCGGCGGGCTTCACCGTGAGCGCGACGACGGCGCGCGCCTCCGCGGCGTTGCCGGGGGCCACGGCGACCGCCTCCAGAGCGCCCCGCAGGAGCGCCCGGGTCTCGTCGTGCTTGCCCCACATCACCTTGGGCGGCCCGGTGATCCCGTGCTTCTCCAGGAAGGGGAAGAGGAGGTGCTCCTTGCGGAGGTAGTGCTTCTCCACGTCGGTGAGCGCGTTCAGCCGCTCCCGGATCGCCAGGAAGGCGTCGCCGGGTGGTTCGAGGTCGCCCATCCCGTCGAGCTCCGCGGTGGCGGCGCCGAGCGCGGCAAGCTCCGCCGAGAGCGCGGCGTTCTCCGCGTGGAAGGTGTGCGCCGGGTGGCCCTCCGGCGCGATGGGCGCGGTCGAGAGGTCGATGGCGCCCTCCAGCGCCGCACCGTGCAGGTGACAGAGGCGCGTCACCTCCTCGACCGGCATCCCTTCCGCCATCAGCTCCTGCTCGACCTCCACCACGAGGTCGTAGGGAACCTGGCCGAGCAGGCGCACGAGCTGCTTCTGCACCTGTGCGGCGGCCGTGCCCTGGTGGAGCTGGAGGATGAGGTGCTTCAGCATCGCCTTCCTGGGCCCGGCACTGTTGTCGATGAGCTCGCTCACGTGGCTATCCTTCCTTCGTCGAGGGGGGCAGGGGGCGCTCGGCCTGACGGGCAGAGCCCCGCAAGGCCTCTTCCGCGGTCCGGAAGGTGCCCGGGCCGTCGTTGTGCGGCGCCGTCTTCACGGCGGGGTAGGCCCGGACCCGCTCGAGGATGGCCTCGACGTCGGGTGCGAGCAGGTGGTCGCAGGTCTCGTAGAGTCCACCCGGCTCCTCCTCGACCGCGTTGTGCGGCTCGAGGATGGAGCGGAGCTCGGCGACGATCCGCGCATCCGGCGTGGGCACCAGGAGCGACGCGATGGCTCCGTGGTCGACCCGCAACCGGCGTGCGACGGGCAGCGGCTCGCCCCCGCGGGCCTTGCGGGCGCCCGGGAGGAGGAACTTCTCCTCCAGGGCGATGTGGCGCAGCAGACCGCTCCGGAACGTCTCGAAGGCCTCCCGATCGAAGGCTCGGGGATCGGCAACGGATCGCCGCAGGAGCCCGTCGAGTCGGGCGTGGTCCGCGGCGAACCAGGAGGTGAGGGGGCCGGCCATGGTCCCGGGTCCCTCAGTGCCCTTCGTGGGCGTGCGCCGGTGCAGGGGCCGGCTCCGCGTGGGCGCCCGCTCCACGAGCCGCGGCCTCGTAGACGCCTTCCGCGTAGTGGACGTAGGGCACGTAGGCCTGGACCCAGGCACGACCGGCCGCGACGTCCTCGCCGGGACGCTTCTGGGCCTTCAGCCGGGCGAAGCGCTCGTGGACGCCTTCCTTCACCGCATCGGCCAGGAGCTTCTCCACCGCGGCGGGAGATCCCGAGTCGATGGCCTTGTCGGCGGCCTCGATGGCGGGCCCGAGATCCTGCCCCGCGGGCTTGAGGCCCGTGTACGGGGCGCCCTCGCCGGCCCGGTGCACCCGGACCACCGTCTCGAAGAACCAGGTGTCGGCGAGGCTCCGGGCCTCGGCTCCCGACTTGCGAACCGCGAGGGTGCGCGTGAAGGCCGCCTTGATCTCGGCCTCGTCCTGCGGCCGGACCCATGCCAGGACCGGATTCACCTTCCCGGTCTCGAGCGCCTTGCGGGCGGTCAGCACGACGGGGCCGTCCAGCGTGTCGCAGTGCGCCCGTGCGGCCGACGGCAGTGCGGCAAGGATGAGGACGACGACGGCGACGAGGGACTTCGGCATGGCTATCTCCTCTTCGACTGCGTGTTCGGCGGGCGGAGGACGCGTTCCAGCACCCCCCACACACGCTCCGGCAGCGTGACGCGGGGGCGGAGTCCCGGCGGGGCATGGGCCAGCGCCAGGAGCGCGCCGAGGACCAGCACGACCGCCTCCTCCGGGCCGACACCCTCGGCGAGCAGGCCATCGCGATGCGCCTCGACGAGACAGCTGCGAACGAACAGCTGGGAGCGCTGGCGGAACTCGGCCACGCGGACCACGCCCTCCGGCGGCGCCGCCTGGGAGAGCTGCTCCGAGCCGACCAGGCGCGCCACGCCGGGGTTCTTCCGGATCACCTCGATGCGCCGGCGGAAGAAGAGGCCGAGGCGCTCGATCGGGTCGCTTCCCGCCGGAGGAAAGTCCGCGAAGAGGATCTCCTCCACCCGGTCGATCACGGCGAGGACGATGTCCTCCTTCGTGGCGAAGTGACGGAAGAGGGCGGCGTCGCTCACGCCCACCTCCCGGGCGATGGCCTTGGAGGTGAAGCGGGCCAGCCCCTGCTCGGCGATCACCTTCAGGGCGGCGTCGGCGATCTCGCGCCGTCTCGATCCGGCTGGCTTGCGCACGGTCATGGACCTCCTTATAAGTGAGTGAGCACTCACTAGCAAGCCTCGTTCGGGAGGGAAGGGTCATGCTCATCGGTCCGGGGAAGCACGCCGCGCCAGGCGACGCCGTCGACCTGCTCCTCGAGTGCCACGCGCGGATCCGGCACTTCCTGGCGCTGGCGCGGCGCCTGGGCGAGGCGAGGGGAGAATCGCCCGAGGCTCTGGCCGAGGCCGCGGGCCAGGTCCACCGGTACTTCACGCTGGCGCTACCCCTCCACGCGCGGGACGAGGAGGAGTCCATCGCTCCCCGCCTGAAGGGACGGGACGCGGCGCTCGACGCCGAGCTCGATGCGATGGCGCGGGAGCACCGCGAGCACCAGCGCCCGCTCGGGACGCTGGTCGCGGCCTGCGCCGAGGTCGCGGGCGATCCGGGACGCCTGGCCGAGGTCGCCGGGATCCTGCTCCGGGCCACGGCCGAGCTGGAAGCTCAGTTCGCGGAGCACCTGGCCCGGGAGGAGGAGGTCATCCTGCCCGCGGTCCGTCGACTTCTCGACGCCGCGACCGATGCGAGCGTCGTGAGCGAGATGCGCGGCCGGCGACCTGGTGCGAGCGGCGTCAGCCGATGACGTGGCGCTGGATGTTCTTCAGCTGCTGCTCCCACCCTCCGGCGTTCATCCGGAATGCCTCGTCGCGCCGCCCGGCGGGGAGCTGGTCGAACCCGGACTCGATCACCGTGAGCAGCGTGCCCCCAGGGGCAATGGCCAGCCGGAACTCGACCAGCGTGGTGGGCTCGCTCGAGTAGTCCACGTTCGGATCGATGGCGTAGGGATGCCAGCGGAACGAGAAGAGGTCCTCCGGCTCCAGGCGCTCGACCAGGACCTCCATCGTGACGTGCTCGAAGCCGGGGTGGGTGATCCTCCCTCCCGTTCGCTCGCCGGGGACGAAGCTTCCCTCCAGCTCCACCCCGAACCATGAGCCGAACTGCTCCGCGTCGGCCAGCGCCCGCCAGGCACGGGCCATCGGGGCGGGGAGCAGCATCTGCTTCTCGATACGGTCGGTGCCCGGCGGGCTCATGTGCAACCTCCAGGCTTTGGCTAATCGGGCCCCGGCCATGGAGCAAGCACGTGGTCGGGGCGTAACATGGCCTGGTGATCGGACGCCTCGCCGCGCTGGGTTGTGCCGCCACGCTTGCGGCATGCTCGGCGTCGCCGCCGGCGAGGACCGAACCCGAGGAGAAGGCGAGGCGCGCCATGGTCGAGCAGCAGCTCGTGCTCCGAGGCATCCGGGACCCGCGCGTGCTCGACGCGATGCGGACGGTCCCGCGACACGAGTTCGTGCCGGAGAAGCTCCGGGCCAGCGCCTACGAGGACGGGCCGCTCCCCATCGGCCACGGCCAGACCATCAGCCAGCCGTTCGTGGTGGCCTACATGGCGGAGGCACTGGAGCTGCGCGGAGGCGAGCGGGTGCTGGAGGTCGGATCCGGATCGGGGTATGCGGCGGCTGTGCTGTCGCTGCTCGTCGCCGACGTCTACGGCATCGAGCTGGAAGAGGAGCTCCACGGCCGCAGCGTCGCCACGCTGGCGCGGCTGGGGTACCGCAACGTCCACCTTCGACACGGCGACGGCTTCCTGGGCTGGCCGGAGGCCGCTCCGTTCGACGCCATCCTCATGAGCTGCGCGGCGGAGGAGATCCCGGGTCCCCTCTGGGCCCAGCTTCGAGAGGGCGGTCGCTTCCTCTATCCGAAGGGACCCGCCGGCGGGTACCAGGAACTCATGGTCGTGACCAGGAGGGATGGCTCGCCGGTGGTGCGCCGGCTGGAGCCCGTCCGGTTCGTCCCGCTGCGACGTGCGCCGTAGCGGCACGCGAGGCCCCGTGACCTACCGCATCCTCGCCGACCTCGTGCTGCTCGGGCACCTCGGCTTCATCCTGTTCGTCGTTCTCGGCGGGATCGCGGTGCGGTGGCGGCGCTGGATGGCGATCGTGCACCTGCCCTGCGCGGCCTACGGGGCGGCCATCGAGCACTGGGGCTGGATCTGCCCGCTGACGCCCATGGAGAATCGCCTGCGCGCCCTCGCCGGTGAGCGGGGCTACACCGGTGGGTTCGTCGAGCACTACCTCGTGCCCATCGTGTATCCGGAGACCCTCTCCGCGACGGCCGGGACCGCTCTCGGGATCGCCGTGGTGGCGACGAACTGCCTCGTCTACGCGTGGGCCCTGCGGCGACGCCGAGGCTGACGCGCGCCGCCTCCGCCGTTCCGTCCCGGTTGGCGCGCTGGATGCACATCGCACTACACGGGTCCGATCCGGGCGGGATCACGGACCGCGTGGGGGAAGAAGCCCGTGGATCGTGCAACGGGAAGCGGACGAGGGACCTTCCGACCCTCTTCTCCTACTTCGGGCTCCCGATGCAGGTGGAGGTCCTCGAGTCGAGCCGGGAGGAGATCTCGGCCCGGTTCGCGGTCGAGGTCCGGGAGATCCTGCGGCTCTGCACGAGGCTACGCGAGCGGGAGAGGTTCCAGCTCTTCCGCGAGGCGCTGCGGCTCGCATACGAGACCGCGCTGCGGAGGCAGGGGAGCGTTATGTAGCTCTCTCCATGGTCATCCGGGTGAATCGAGCCCCGGTGCTCACCCTCTGGGCCGCCGTCGTGGCGGAACGGCTCGGCTACTCCCGGGACGAGGCCCTCACGCTGGGTCGGGTCGTGGCTGGCCTGAACGCCTACTCGAAGGGAAAGGCGCTCGGGCTCTACGCCCCGAAGCTCGAGAGCGTGAAGGAGCATCGGTCGAAGCTCGAGCCCGGCTCGGTCGTGCACATCGATCTGCTGCACCGCGCGGTCCCCGCCGTCCGGACGGCCAAGGGGCTCCGGGCGGTTTCCAAGGACCAGCCCGTCGAGCCGGAGGCCGTCGAGCGATACCTGGAATCGAAGTTCAAGGACGGGCTCCCCGAGGTACGGGCGGCGATGGAGGACCTTGCACGCGCCAGTGCGCCCGGCGATCTCGCGGCGCGCGCCTACGATCTCTACGAGTCGTTCCGTCCGCGCATTCCAGCCGGGGTGCGCGGCTGGGGCGCCGCCGGGGACCTGGACCTGGACGTCATCCGATCGCTCGCGCGAGGACGGTGAGCCCCGTCGACCTCATCCTGGCGGGCCCACCGAGCGTGTGGGGCGGACACCGACATTTTCCTGGAGGAAGGGAACCGCTAGCATCGTCCCGTACCAATTCCAGGGGGACATCGTGAACACGACGCAGCGATGGTTCGGCCTCGGCCTGTTGCTCATCCTCGGCGGGTGCGGTGGGAGCGGCGCGCCTCCCGAGAATTCCGCGGCGAGCACGGCCTTCACCTACGGATCGTCGCAGGCGGCCACCCCGGACCAGGCGGGAGCGATGGGCGCGACGGTCTCGAGCATCGACGCCTTCCGTGCCGCGCCCGGTACGGGGTCGGGTCTCGGCGCCGCGGACGCCGCGGGGATCACCGGGGCGCTCCTCGAGGGAGGCGCCATCGGCTCCTTCTCGCCGGCAGCGGTGGGCGCAACGTCGGCGGCGGCCTTCGACGTTCCGGCCTGCGCCGCCGTCACCAGCGGCAAGGTCACCTTCAGCGGCTGCAGGGTCACGGTCGCGCAGTCGAGCGGGGGTACGTCCACCAGCGGATCGGTCACCGTGAACGGCGAGGTCTCGCTCTCCGCCGACCGGCAGACGCTCACCTGGGACCTCACCTACGGGATCGGGCTCACCATGAGCGGCAGCAGCCCGCTCGCCATGTCCGGCACCCTGCACTCGGCGGGCCTCGTCGTGGCCACCTCCACGACGGCCGTCGGCGACATCACCTCCGAGGTCTCCCTGACGGTGTCGGCTGCTGGCCAGACGGTGTCTGCCGCGCTCGACGAGAGCGTGGCCTTCGATGTCACCCGCTCGGACACCTGTTCCTCGGGCGTGACCGGCGGGACGCTCGAGGCCAAGCGGGTGTGGACCTCCCGGCCGGCCGGCGTTCCCGTGGCGCAGCTCCCCGACGAGGCCGCCAAGGTCCAGTGGACCGGCTGCGGGACCGCCACGGTCCAGCTGGGGTCGCGCTGATCGTCGGTTCCCAGGCCCCCAGACGAGCGCTCCAGCTACCCCCATTCGGGGCCGGGTGTTTTCCGGAGGGAGGGTAGGGAATCAATCTCCGCGGCCTGGGGAGTAGCCCCAATATCGAAGCCGTGCCGGATCGACGACACTCCTGATCAGAAAGGGAGGCGGCAAATGAAGACGATCAACGGCGGCAGCGCGGTTCCCGGTGGCTACTACCTCTCCAGGTCGAACTGGGAAATGTTCCCCATCGCCCGTGACGGCGAGCGGCTGCCTGGCAAGCCCTCCGAGCACTACGTGAAGGTGCCGACCGCGGCAGCCCTCATGCTCATGCCGGTGCTCGGCGGCCTGATGGTGGTCTTCCTCCCGTTCATCGGCCTCTACCTGACCGCGAAGGCCGTGGTTACCCCGGTGACGAACGTGTTCCACCGCTCGGCCAAGGACCTGGCCGCCACGGTGACCCCTGGCTGGGCTCCCGGCGCCGCGCACTTCACCGGGAAGGCCACGGAGGAGAAGGCGGCCGAGGAGGCCAAGCCCGCCGAGGCGAAGCTCGAGGAGCTCGCCAAGGAAGTGGAAGAGAAGCGCAAGGCATAGCGCAAAGGATCGAGCGGGCGGGGGCCCATGAAGGGGGGGTGGCGCCACGGCGCCGCCCCTTTTCTTTGGAGCCGAGGGAAAAGATCGCTGACCCGGCAGCGGCGCGCGCGCCTCGCTATGCACCCCGCTCCGCGTCTCGCGGCGAGGGGGATCGGATGTCCACTCACACGCTGGAGGCTGACTATCTCGTCGTCGGCAGCGGCGCGGCCGGGATGGCGTTCACCGACGCGCTCATCACCGAGACGGATGCCCAGGTGGTCATGGTGGATCGGCGAGACGCGCCGGGCGGCCACTGGAACGATGCCTATTCCTTCGTACGCCTCCACCAGCCGTCGTCCTACTACGGCGTCAACTCGACGCCGCTCGGGAGCGACGCCGTCGAGTCCACCGGGCACGAGAAGGGCCTGTACGAGCGCGCGAGCGGCGCCGAGATCCGCGCGTACTACGATCGCGTCATGTGGAAGCACCTGATCCCCTCGGGCCAGGTCCGCTTCTTCCCGCAGTGCGATTACGTCGGCGGTCACCGCTTCGTCTCCCGCCTTTCCGGTGAAACCTTCACCGTCAGGGTTCGCAAGAAGCTCGTCGACGCCACCTACCTCTCGCCCTCCGTTCCCGCGAGCACGCCTCCCCCGTTCGACGTCGGCGCCGGTGCATCCGTGGTTCCGGTGAACCAGCTCGCACACCTGACCGCGACGCCGGAGAGGTTCGTCATCGTCGGCGCCGGCAAGACCGCCATGGACGCCTGCGTGTGGTTGCTCGAGAACGGGGTCGACCCGGATCGCATCCAGTGGATCAAGCCCCGGGAAGCCTGGCTGCGCAATCGCAGCTACACCCAGCCGGGCAAGCTGGTCGGCCGCATCCTCCAGGGAATCGCCCTGGAGATGGAGTCCGCTGCCCGGGCGACGTCGGCAGAGGACCTCTTCGATCGCCTCGAAGCCTCCGGACAACTCAGGCGCGTGGACCCCGGCGTCACGCCCACGATGTACAAGTCCGCCACGATCGGCGACTGGGAGCTCGACCTGCTGCGACGCATCCACCAGGTCGTGCGCCTGGGAAAGGTCCGCCGCATCGAACGCGACCAGATCGTCCTCGAGCACGGCAGCGTTCCCACCAGCCCCACCCACCTGCACGTCCACTGTGCGGCCGACGGTCTCCGTCGTCCGCCGGCGCTTCCGATCTACTCCGCCGATCGCATCACGTTGCAGCCCGTCCGGACGGGGCTCGTCCCGTTCAACGCCGCGCTCGTCGCTTTCGTCGAGGCCCACCGGGACGACGTCGGAGAGAAGAATCGGCTGTGCCCGCCGAACCCGTACACCGACACGCCTCTCGACTGGGTGCGAACGACGCTCGTCCAGATGAAGGCCGATCGGGGATGGTCTGCGGAAGCGGACATCTCGGAATGGCTCGAGCGGTCGCGGCTGAACCCGACGCAGGGACTTCGCGGCCGGTCCGGAGATCCAGGAATGCAGCAGGCCACGCAGCGGTTCGCCGAGAACGTTCGTCCCGGTCTCGCCCGGCTTGCCGGGCTGCTCGAGCGGGACTTGCCCGGTGCGCCCGCCGGCCACATACATGCTGGGAGGAGGACTCCATGATTCGACGGATCTCGGTGCTCACCGCCGCGGCCATCGTCGCCCTCGCGGGCGCGGCATCCGCCCAGCAGCCGGCTCCCTCCCCTGAACGGCGCGTCCGAGGCGTGATCGTGGAAGTCGCCGGCTCCTCCTTCACGATGAAGACGGCCGATGGGAAGGTCGTCAAGGTCCAGCTGGCCGACAAGGCTCGCATCGCCTCGGTGTCGAAGGCCGACCTGGGCGCCATCGCGCAGAACGAGTTCGTGGGAACGGCGGCCGTGCCCATGGCGGACGGCTCGCTCCGCGCCCTCGAGGTGCACCTCTTCCCGGAGTCGATGCGCGGCACGGGGGAAGGGCATCGCCCGTGGGACCTCGAGGCCGGGAGCACCATGACCAACGGGACGGTCGCGGCGGTGGACGGCGCTCGCGCGCCGCAATCGACGATGACCAACGCGAACGTGGCCAAGGTCTCGAAGGAGGCTGGCGGCCTGACGCTGCTCCTCAGCTACCCGGCAGGGCAGCAGACGGTCGTGGTGGCGGCCGGGACGCCCGTGGTGCGGCTCTCGCCGGCCGACCGATTGGTGCTCGTGCCCGGAGCCCGGGCCTTCGCCGCGGGGCCCGCCGGTCCCGACGGGACGGTCACCGCGGGCCGTGTCTTCGCCGGGGTTGGTGGCGCCGAACCACCGATGTGACGGCCCGGGAGGGCCGCCCCAGGTCGACCATGTAGAGGACCCGTCCGGGTCAATACCATCGCGCGCATGTGATGATCCTGGCCCCCAAGGTGCCGGGCCATCCTCGGCGTGCGGCTGGTACAGTTGGTGAGAGAGGAACGAGGGCTCCGCGCCTTGAACCCCACCCTCAAGAAGCTCCTTCCGGTCGTCCTGCTGGGCGCCATCGCGGCGGCAGGCGTGGCCGCCTACTTCGCCTTGCGGCGTGACGGACCAGGCGACGGGTTCGCCAGCGGCAATGGCCGCGTCGAGGCCACCGAGGTCGACGTGGCCACGAAGCTGCCGGGCCGGATAGTGGACGTCCTCGTGGCGGAGGGCGAGCTCGTCAAGGCCGGTCAGCCGCTGGCCCACATGCAGGTGCAGACCCTGAACGCGCAGCGCGACGAGGCGCTTGCCCACCGGCAGCAGGCGCTGCAGGCCGTGGCCGGCGCCGAGGCGCAGGTCGCCCTCCGCGAGAGCGACCGCGCGGCCATGGACGCAGTGGTGGTGCAGCGGGAGACCGAGCTCGACGCGGCAAGGCGCCGCCTGACCCGCTCCGAGGTGATGGCCGAGGCGGGGAGCCTCACACCTCAGCAGCTCGACGACGACCGCGCACGCGTCCGCGGCGCCGAGGCTGCGCTGACGGCTTCCAGGGCGCAGGTCGACGCCGCGCGGGCTGCAATCGCCGCGGCCCGTGCGCAGGTCACGGGGGCACGCTCCGCCGTCCGTGCCGCCTCGGCGACCATCGCCCGCATCGACGCCGAACTGGGAGACTGCGAGCTCCGGGCGCCCAGGGACGGGCGGGTGCAGTACCGCGTGGCCGAGCCCGGCGAGGTGGTCGGCGCCGGGGGCAAGATCCTCAACCTGGTCGACCTCACCGACGTCCACATGACCTTCTTCCTTCCCGAGACCGCGGCCGGCAGGGTGGCGATCGGGAGCGAGGCGCGCATCGTGCTCGACGCCGCACCGGAACTCGTCATCCCGGCGAGAGTCTCGTTCGTCGCCGCCACGGCGCAATTCACGCCCAAGACGGTGGAGACCGCCAGCGAGCGGCAGAAGCTCATGTTCCGCGTCAAGGCGCAGATCGACCGTGACCTGCTCCTGAAGCACCTGCACCAGGTGAAGACCGGCCTGCCCGGCGTCGCCTGGGTGAGGACGGATCCCCGGGTGTCCTGGCCGCCCGCGCTGGAGGTGAAGCTCCCGCCATGACCGCCGCCGGCGCCACCCCGGCCGTGGTTCGACTGCAGGACGTGCGCCTGCGTTACGGGAAGACGACGGCGCTCGACGGGGTGACGCTGGACTTCACGGCCGGCCAGATGACCTGCCTCATCGGTCCGGACGGTGCCGGCAAGTCGAGCCTGCTCGCGCTCGCCGCCGGGGCGCGGGCGGTCCAGGAGGGTCGCGTCGAGGCGCTGGGCGGGGACATGCGCAGGTCGCGGCACCGGAGGGCCGTCTGCCCGCGCATCGCCTACATGCCACAGGGCCTGGGCAAGAACCTGTATCCGACGCTCTCCGTCGAGGAGAACCTGGAGTACTTCGCCCGCCTCTTCGGCCAGGACCGAGGCGAGCGCCGCCGCCGCATCGACGAGCTCACGCGCAGCACCGGGCTGCATCCGTTCCTGGCGCGGCCCGTGGGCCAGCTGTCGGGCGGGATGAAGCAGAAGCTGGGCCTGTGCTGCGCGCTGATGCACGATCCCGACCTCCTCATCCTCGACGAGCCGACGACCGGCGTCGATCCCCTGTCCCGCGTGCAGTTCTGGGAGCTGATCGGGCGCATCCGCCGGCGCAGGCCGTCCACGAGCGTGATCATCGCCACCGCCTACATGGAGGAGGCGCAGCGTTTCGACCGGCTGGTGGCGATGGACGGGGGAGGATCCTGGCCACCGGCACGCCCCAGGAGCTCCTCGCGCGCGGGAACACCCGATCGCTCGAGGCGGCATTCGTCCAGCTCCTGCCCGAGCAGAGGCGGCGCGGGCACGAGCCCGTGGAGATCCCCCTCTCGACGTGGGTGGCGAGGCGATCGGGGCCATCGAGGCGAAGGACCTGACGATGCGCTTCGGCGACTTCGTGGCCGTGGACCACGCCTCCTTCCGGATCCGGCGCGGGGAGATCTTCGGCTTCGTCGGGTCCAACGGCTGCGGCAAGACGACGACGATGAAGATGCTCACCGGGCTCCTGCCCGCGACCGAAGGCCAGGCCTGGGTCTTCGGAAAGGCGCTCGACCCCCAGGACGTGGCCACCCGCCGGCGCGTCGGCTACATGTCCCAGGGCTTCTCGCTCTACGGCGAGCTGACGCTGCGCCAGAACCTGTTGCTGCACGCGCGGTTGTTCCACGTCCCCGACGCCGACGTGGTGGCCCGCGTGGCCGAGGTCGTCGAGCGCTTCGGCCTGGGCGACGTCCTGGATGCACTGCCGGGCAAGCTGCCGCTGGGCATCCGCCAGCGCCTCTCCCTGGCGGTCGCCATGGTGCATGCGCCCGAGCTGCTCATCCTCGACGAGCCGACCTCGGGGGTGGACCCGATCGCGCGCGACGCCTTCTGGCGGCTCATGATCGAGCTGTCGCGGCGGGACGAGGTCACCATCTTCATCTCGACCCACTTCATGAACGAGGCCGAGCGTTGCGATCGCATCTCGATGATGCACGCCGGCCGGGTGCTCGCCACCGACACGCCTGGCGCGCTGATGGAGCAACGGGGAGCGATGACGCTGGAGGCCGCCTTCATCGATCGCCTGATCGAGGCGGAGGGTGGCGATCCGGAGGTCTCCGCCGAGGATGACCTGCCGGTGGTGACGAGCGATTCCGCGCCCTCGCGGTCCCCGCGGATGCGCTCCCTGGGCTCGAGGGTCGACCGTATCGTCGGTTGCGTCTGGCGCGAGACCCTGGAGCTGAAGCGGGACCCGGTGCGGGCGACCCTGGCGCTGGCCGGCTCCCTCCTGCTGATGGTCGTGATCGGGTTCGGCATCAGCCTGGACGTGGAGAACCTCCGGTTTGCCGTGCTCGACCGCGACCAGACGACGTCGAGCCAGGGCTACGTCCTCGAACTCGCCGGTTCCCGCTACTTCAGCGAGCGACCGGCGATCGCCGATCACGCCGAGCTGGACCGGCGCATGCGAAGCGGGGAGCTCTCGCTCGCCCTCGAGATCCCGCCCGGGTTCGCGCGCGACCTGGCGCGGGGGAAGCCCGTGGAGATCGGGGCATGGATCGACGGGGCCATGCCGCAGCGCGGGGAGACCATCGCCGGCTACGTGCAGGCCATGCACCAGCACT
Source organism: uncultured delta proteobacterium (assembly GCA_963818535.1). Lineage (GTDB taxonomy): Bacteria > Myxococcota > Myxococcia > Myxococcales > Anaeromyxobacteraceae > CAIOAK01. The sequence goes on from CAWFSM010000001.1 coordinate 1,185,455, forward strand.
GGCTTGCACGGCAGGTGCGCGAGCGCGCCGGATCGCTCGGGCCCGGCGTGGCCGACGTCGAGACCCGCTTCCGCTACAACCCGGACGTGAGGAGCCTGCCGGCCATGGTCCCGGCCGTGATCCCGATCCTGCTGCTGATGCTGCCTGCGATGCTGACCGCGCTCGCGGTGGTGCGCGAGAAGGAGATGGGATCGATCGTCAATCTCTACGTCACGCCGATCACGCGAGCCGAGTTCCTCATCGGCAAGCAGATCCCGTACGTCGTCCTCGCGATGGTCAACTTCGGGATCATGTCCCTGGCCGCGGTCACCGTGTTCGGGGTGCCGATGAAGGGGAGCTTTCCGACCCTGGCGCTGGCGGCCTTCGTGTTCAGCCTCAGCTCCACCGGGATGGGATTGCTGGCGTCCACCCTCACGCGCAGCCAGATCGCGGCCATGTTCTTCGCGATGATCGGGACGATGCTCCCCGCGATGCAGTTCGCCGGGCTCGTCAACCCGGTGTCCTCGCTCCAGGGAGCCGGCCGGGTCATCGGCGAGATCTACCCCGCCACGCACATGTTCCTGATCAGCCGGGGCGTCTTCAGCAAGGCCCTCGGCCTCTCCGAAGTGAAGGCGGCGTTCTGGCCGCTGCTGGCGGCGGCCCCCGTGATCCTGGGCGCGTCGATCGCGTTGCTCCGGAAGCAGGAGGCCTGACGTGCTCCGCCACCTCGCCAACGTCTACCGCCTGGGAGTGAAGGAGCTGTGGAGCCTGTGGCGCGACCCGATGATGCTCGTCCTCATCGTCTACACGTTCACCATCGCGATCTACATGGCCGCCACCGCGGTTCCGGAGACGCTGCAGGGAGCGTCGATCGCGATCGTCGACGAGGACGACTCACCGCTCTCGTCGCGGATCACCTCCGCCTTCTACCCGCCACGATTCGCCCCGCCGGTCCGGATCACGCTCGCGGACGTGGACCCGCTGCTCGACGCGGGAAAGCACACCTTCGTGCTCGACATCCCGCCCGACTTCCAGCGGGACGTCCTGGCGGGCAGGGAACCACGGTTGCAGCTGAACGTCGACGCCACCCGTGTCGGCCAGGCCTTCACCGGAAGCGGACTCGTGCAGGCGATCGCGATGGGGGAGGTGAACGAGTTCGTGCAGCGGTATCGCGGCGTGGCCCTGCCTCCGGTCGGCCTCGCGCTCCGCGCACGCTTCAACCCCGGGCTGACGCAGTCGTGGTTCATCTCGCTCATGGAGGTCGTCGGCAACGTGACGATGCTGTCGTTCATCCTCACCGGGGCGGCGCTGATCCGCGAGCGCGAGCACGGTACCGTGGAGCACCTGCTCGTGATGCCGGTCACGCCCGCGGAGATCATGCTCGCCAAGATGTGGTCGATGGGGGCAGTGGTGCTCCTGGCCGCCTCGATCTCCCTGAACGTGGTGATCCGGGGCGTGCTGCACGTGCCCATCGAGGGATCGATCGGCCTGTTCCTCGTCGGCGCGGCGCTGCACCTGTTCGCCACGACCGCGATGGGCATCTTCATGGGCACCCTGGCGCGCACGATGCCGCAGTTCGGCCTGCTCATCATGCTGGTCCTGCTCCCGCTGCAGGTGCTGTCGGGAGGAAGCACGCCAAGGGAGAGCATGCCGAAGCTGGTGCGGGACCTGATGCTCGCCGCGCCCACCACGCACTTCACCGAGTTGAGCCAGGCCATCCTCTACCGCGGCGCCGGGCTCGACGTGGTGTGGAAGCCCTTCGTCGTGCTCGCCGTGATCGGGGCCGTGTTCTTCCTGATCTCGCTGGCCCGGTTCCGGAAGGCCATCGGCCAGCTGGCCTGAGGATGACCATCTCGCAGGAGGAGAAGACGATGTCCGCCATCGACAAGCGCTTCGCCGGCAAGACCGCCGTCGTCACCGGTGCCGGCTCCGGCATCGGACGTGCCACCGCGATCCGGCTGGCCCGGGAAGGCGCCCGGGTCGTCGCGGTCGATCAGAGGCCCGATCGTCTGGCGCAGCTCCTGGCCGACCAGCCGGGGCTGGACCTCGTTCCCGTCACCGCCGACCTGACGATGGAGGACGCGCCGGGGCGGGTCCTCGAGGCGTGCGGGAAGAGGCTCGACGTGCTCGTCAACAACGCCGGGATCATGGACCGCTTCCAGTCCGTGGCCGAGGTGGACGACGCCACGTGGGAACGGGTGTTCGCGGTGAATGTCGTGTCCTGCATGAAGCTCATGCGCGCGGCGATTCCCATCATGAAGGCTTGCGGCGGGGGCGCCATCGTCAACGTCGTCTCGGAGGCGAGCTTGCGCGGATCGGCCGCCGGCGCCGCGTACACCGCGTCGAAGCACGCCCTGGCCGGGCTCACGAAGAGCACTGCGCTCATGCACGCCGCCGACGGCATCCGCACCAACGCCATCGCTCCCGGAGCCACGGCGACCAACATCGAGGCGCCCATGGGCTCGAGCGTCTTCCCGGAGCGCATGGGCAAGTACATGCAGAACATCCCGAAGGTGGCGACCCCCGAGGAGATCGCCGCTGGCATCGCCTTCCTCGCCGCCGACGAGGCCTCCAACTTCAACGGCGTGATCCTGCCGTGCGACGGAGGGTGGTCGGCGATCTGAGCCCGGCTCTCACTGGTTCGCAACGGCGTCTGAGGCCGCCTCCAGGAGCGCGTTGGCCTTGCCTCCGTCGACGGCGGCCTTGAGGGCCTTGGCGAAGCCGTCCTTCAGCGCGGGGAGGCACTTCGACTTCTTCGAGAAAGCCACGAACATGTCGGCGTTCACGACCGTCTTCGGCAGGAATACGACCTTCCCGGTGAGGCCCTGCTTCCGGGCCGCATTGCGCCCCGGGTAGAAGGCGACGATGGCGTAGTCGGCAGTTCCGTCGAGCACGGCGGCGAAGGCCTTGTCGATCCCGGGAACGCGGGCGACGTCGAGCTCGCGTGCCATGTAGTTGTCGAACTTGTCGCCGTAGCTCTCCCCGGCGTTGGTGACGCCCTTCTTTCCCTTCAGGTCGCTCCACTGCGTGTACGGGAAGGTGACTCCGGCCCGGACGACGACCGACACCGGATCGACCATGAACGGCGGCTCGACGTAGTCGAGGTATTCCATCCGCTCCGCGTTCCGGTAGATGCCGAAGATGACGTCGGCCTCCCCGCTCCTGGCGGCGGCCTGCGCCTTCTCCCAGGTGCCGAAGTCCTTGGAGGTGACCTTGGTGACGCCGAGAGCGGCTGCGATGCCGGTCACCAGCTCCGGCGCGGCGCCGACGATCTTCCCGCCGGAACTCCAGGCCACCGGCGGGTAGTAGGGATGTCCCGTGACCACGAGGTCCGGGCAATCGGGGCCGGCCAGCGCCACCGCGGGGACGACGAGAGCGAGAACGGTCAGGAACGGGATTCGCATGGAATGAATGGGTAGCCTCCTCGACACGGGCTCGGAAGGGTTCTCTTGGGGCGCCCCCGCTGTCCCGCCCCCGGAAAGGCCGTACAAGGACGCGATGGTTGGACGTTGGCTCATCCCGGCGGGGGCGGTCGTCGCCCTCCTGCCCCAGGTCTCGTCAGCTGCCGCGCTTCTCCTTGGCGCCGCAATCGCGCTCCTCGTGGGAAACCCGTGGGCGGCCTGGACTCGCCGGGTCCAGAAGCTCCTCCTCCCGGCAGCCGTCGTGGGACTGGGCGCCGCCATGGACCTCGGAGTGGTTCTCCGGACCGGGCTCCAGGGCTTCGGGTACACGGTCGTGAGCATCGGCGGGACGCTGGGCGCGGGACTCCTCCTCCTGGGATTCGTCGTCGTCGCGGCCGCCGCACGGCAGGCCATGGTGCTCACCCTGTACCTCGTGGGCGCAGGTCTGTCCGGGTCGGCCGTCCGACAGGTGGGGGTGAGGCCCTTCGTCCTGGGCTGCCTTCTCTGGCTCGGCGTCAGCGGGGTGGTGCTCGGGACCCTCAGACCCGATAGATGAAGGACTGCACGTCGATCATGTCCCGGCAGCCGAGGTGGGCGAGCCGCCCCTTGATCGTCTCGGCGAGCTTCAGCACGCGCGCGTAGGTGTCCCAGTTCGGAGCCGACTCGTACCCGATGTCGATGTCCAGGCGAAGGGCCGCCGCCCGGGTGACCACGGGCTTCACGAACATGTGGACCTCGGGGGAGGCCAGGAACGGGAAGAGGGTCGCGATCGGCCAGGTGAAGACCCGCCCGCGCGGAACGGGCAGGACCTCCACGGTCTTGAAGTACGAACGGAACAGCGCCTCGGAGGGCGCGGGGGCGTCGATCAGCGCCGAGAGCGCGGCGAAGAAGTCGAGCGAGGCCTTCTGGTCCTGCAGGGCGTCGCGAAGCGCCGCCTTCTCGAAGGGAGAGATCAGGTTCGTCTCGCCCTCGATCTGCAGGGCGGCGTCCACCATGGGGCCCACCCGCTGCTCGCGAACGAGCTCGACGCGGATCTCCGGCGACAGCAGCCGGCCGAACGTCTCGTGCGCCGCGACCTTGTAGTCACGCTCCTCCGCCAGGTAGACCGGATCCTCGAAGCCCTTCGGGAAGAGCGCCAGGAAGCGTTCCACCGAATCCTCGAACGTTCCGACGGGCGCGGGTTGGGGCGTCTTGCGTGGTTTCGACGTACGCCTCGCCGGTCGGAGGAGCTTCTCCTGGTGGGCCGTCAGCTTCTCGGTAGGCGGGTCGCTGGTGATCTCCAGCATCGCAGGGTTGGCCATCATGGTGATGGTCCCGTTCGACGGGTGGCTCTCGAAGAAGACGTCCACCTTCCGGTCGCCGGTCCGGACGCCGAGCACGATGCCAAGCCCCCATTCCGGAAGCTTTCGGTGACGGACGCACGTGCCGACGGCGAGGTTCATTTCTGTCCCTTTCACTCAGGTACCACCACCCGGCTCCGCCCGACGCCGGTACGCTCCACCTCGACCCGCACGCCGATCCGCTCGTGCAGTTCCGGTACGTGCGAGATGACCCCAACCGTTCGCCCGCTCGCCCGCAGCGACTCCAGCGCCACCATGGCATGTTCCAGGGTGTCGCGGTCCAGGGTTCCGAAGCCCTCGTCGATGAAGAGCGTCCGCGACTGGGTCACCCGGGTCGCGATCGACGCCAGCGCGAGCGCGAGCGCCAGGGACACGAGGAAGCTCTCGCCACCCGAGAGCCCGTTCACGCTCCGCACCTCGTCGCCGAGGTCCCGGTCCACCACCTGGAGCTCCAGGTCCTGTCCCGGCACACGCATGATCTGGTACCGGGGCGCCAGGTCGAGGAGGTGGTGGTTCGCCTGGCGGAGCAGGGCGTCGAGGGTGAGCCCCTGGGCGAAGCTACGGAACTTCTTGCCGTCGCTGGAGCCGATCAGGTCGGAGACCGCCCTCCAGCGCGCCGCCACCACCATCTGGGCGTCCCGTTCCAGGGCGAGGCTCGCCGAGCGTGCGCGACCCTCCTCGTCGGCGCGGAGCCGGAACTGGACCTCGGAGAGGCGTGTCTTCGCCTCCGATGCGGACTGCTCGGCGAGGAGGACCTCCTGCGTCGCCGCCTCCCGGGAGAGGGCCGGGCGCCCCTCCGCCGAGTGGAGCCTCGCTCGTCGAACCCGGTCGCCGTGGGTGGAGGCGGCCTCGTGAACGGCTCGTGCGAGTGCCTCGAGCTGGGTGCGCGTCGTCCGGACCCACTCCTTGCCGCGCGCGAGCAGGGCCTCGAGCCGGGGCCGGTCCATGTTGCTGGCCAGGAGCGCTTCCCCGAGCCTGGCCTCGGCGGCCGAGAGCTCCGCGGCCGCGGTCGCGTGCCGGGAGGTCGCGTCCTTCAGTTCCTGGGTCGTCCGCGCCAGGGCGACACGGGCCGATTCCGCCACCCCGTGCGCGTCGTCGAGTCCCTTCCGGGCGACCTTCTCGGCGGCGACGAGCGCGCCCTCCACCTCGGAGGCCGGCCGCCCGCCCAGCAGCGCGGCCCGCTCCACCTGCCGTGAAGCGAGCTGGTCGACGAGCGCCGCCTCGCGCGCCGAGGCCTCGGCGGCGACGAGGGCCTTCCCCGTCTCGGCCACCTTGGCTCCCTCGAGCGCCGTTCGCCTCGGTCCGAGCGCCTGCTCGGCCTCCGCGGCTTCCCGGACGTGGGCGGCGTGATCGGACGCGATCTTCGCGCAGGTCCGGTGGAACGCCACGGGGTCGGCGCGGGCCACCGTGCGCCAATCTCCCAGGAAGGAGAGGGCGGGATCGAGGTCGCCCTCGGCTCCGTCGCGCAGCAGGAGGAGCGAGCGCAGGGCCTCCTCCGCCTTCGTGACCTCCGCACCGGCCCGTTCCGCGTCACGCTCGGCATCGCTCAGGGCCTTGCGCTCCTGCTCGACCTCCTTGCGGCGCGCCTCGACGTCCTTCCGCGCGGCCTCGGCGGCCTGCTTGCGCTCGAGCGCCCCGTCCAGCGCCGCCTTCGAGCTCGTGAGGCCCTGCTCGGCCTCGGCGAGGAGCTTCGCGAGCTTCTCCACGGCGTCCGGCGCACGTGCCGGGACACCCGGAATGGCGGCGCGCTCGCGGAGCCTGGCGTACTCGGCGATCGCCTTCCCGAGGGCCCCCTCGTGGCGCTCTCGCAGGGCCCGTGCCGCCTCCACCCGTTCCTCGCCACGCGTGGCGCGCTTCTGGACGTCCGCCTCCTCCTTTCGGAGGGCGGAGAGGGTCTCCTCTCCGCGCGAGACGACCTGCTGCTGCTTCCGGAGGAGGGTCTCGGCCGGTGCCTTCCGGGAATAGGGGTGGTCGGTGGCGCCGCAGAGCGGGCAGGGAACGCCGTCCTCCAGGTTGTCCCTGTGCTCCTCCAGGGAGAGGGCATCCCGGGTCCGGTCGAGGGAGGCCTTGTCGGCGTCGAGGGCGGCCTGGGCCGACAGGAGCCGTTTCTCCAGGGCGAGCAGTTCCTGCGCCGCCGTGCGGAACAGCTTCTCCGCCTCCTCCAGGTCCTTCGACGCCTCCGCGCGTTCCTCCTTCGCCCGGGCGGCGTCGCCGGCCAGCCGGGAAAGATCGGCCAGGCTGGTCCGCAGCGAATCGGCCGCGCCGTGGCCGTGCCGCAGCGTCGAGAGGTCGTCGCCGGCGGCCGCCGCCTCGGCCTCGTGGGCGATCCGCTCCAGGGATTCGAAGGCGCCGTCGAGCCGGGCGACTATCTCGGATGCCTCGGTCCTCCGGGAGACCGCGGCAGCGAGACGCTTTCGCGAACCCTCCGCGGAATCCTCCCGGAGCGCGATGTCGGCGAGGTGACGCGCGTGCTGCCGGAGGAGCGCCTCCCACCGGGGCCATTCCCCGGAGAGGACCGCCTGGACGGCGTTCCCGGCGAGCCAGGTGGACGCTGCGTCACGGCGGGACTCGAGATCGAGGACGGCCTTCCGGGCCAGGGCGGACGCATCCCTCGCGGCGGAGGCTTCTCCCGCCAGTCGCTTCCGCTCGCCGGCGGCAGCGTCGGTACGCTCCCGCAGCTCGCTCGAGGCCGCGTCGAGCACCCTGGCCTGGGCGATCTCCGGGCGCGTCTCCTCGAGGCGGCGTCCGGCCTCGGCGAGCACCGATGCCGCGACCTTCTCCGCCTCCTCCGACGCCACGCGCGCGGCGTCGTCACGCACGGTGGATTCCTCGGCATGGAGGACGCGCGCCCCGATGGCTGCGAGATCCTTGGATGACCGGACGGCATCGTCGTGAACGCCGCGAAGGCCCTCGGCGTGCTCGACCTGGGCGAGGTCCGTGCGGAGTCCTTCCGACGCGGCCTCCTCGGCGCGGGCCCGCTCGACGACCACCAGGGCCGCCGCCACCTCCTGCTGGTTCCGCTCGTCCGTCTCGTGCCAGCGCACCGCCTCGCTCGCAATCCGGGAGCGGGCACGCGCCCCTTCCTCCTCCGATGCGAGCGCGCCGGCGAGCGCCCGGGACTCCTCCTGCTCCAGGGGGGAGAGGAGCTGGATGTCCTGCATCCGGCGCTGGAGGTCCTCGAGCTTGCTCCCCTCGTTCGATGACCGCTGGAACGCGGCCACGGACAGGCGCGTGTAGATGTCGGTCCCGGTGACCCGCTCGAGGATGTTCGCCCGGTCCGCCGAGGTCGCCTTGAGGAACGCGGTGAACTCGAACTGGGGGAGCACCACCGCCCGCCGGAACTCCTCGAACGAGTAGCCGAGAAGGCGTGGGACCGTCTCCTCCCGTTCCCGGACGGTTCCGGCGATGGCGTCTCCGGAGGCCAGGTCGATCACCTGCACGCGGGCGGCCTGGAACTTTCCTCCGGGCTTGCCCCTCGCACGGTGGGCCGACCAGCGAGACCGGTAGCGCTTGCCGTCGATCCCCTCGAAGTCCACCTCGGCGAACCCGCCCGGCGTTCCCCGCGAGACGAGATCCCGCTCGTCGTTGGCCTCGACCCGGAGTGCAGGATCGTCCCCCTCGCGACCGACCATGACCCCTCGTCCGCGCTCTCCGAGACGCGGGGTCTTCCCGAAGAGCGCCAGGCAGAGCGCGTCCATGAGCGTGCTCTTCCCGGACCCGGTCGGGCCGGAGATGGAGAAGAGTCCGGCGTTGGCGATGGGGCCGGTGTCGAGCGGGAGCTCGAACTTCCCGTACAGGCTCGCCAGGTTCTCCCCCCGGATGGCCAGGATCCTCATCGCTCCTCCTGGTTCACCTGGTCGAGGAGCTCGTGGAACGCGACGAGCAGGTCGTCGGACGGCGGCGACCCGAAGTCCTTGTCGTGCTTGGCGCGGAAGACGTCCACGGGGTCGAGGTCGCCGATGGCGCGCACCTCCACGTCCCCGAGGGCGAGCCCGCTCCCGGCCGTCTCCACGGTGAGGCGGGCGAACCGGGCCTCCTTGCCGGCGAGCGCGCTCTCCACCGCCTGGCGCAACATGGGGTCGGGTTGCTGGAGGGCGACCGAAACTTGGAGGAGTGGACGCTTCACCTCCGGTCCCTCGCCGCGGTCGGGGAGGCGTGCAAGCTCCTGGAGCACCTCGTCGACGCCGCCTGCCTCTCCGCCTGCCGGGACGTGGAGGATGTCCACGAACCGTGGAAGCCGGAGGGGTGTCGCGGTCGTCCTCGCCCCATCGACGTCCACGAGCACGACCTGGTGCTCGTAGGAGCTCTCGGAGAGGTCGAGCGGAAGGAGGGATCCCGAGTACCGGACGTTCTCGCGGGAACCGACCCGCTGGGCCAGGTGCAGGTGGCCGAGCGCGACGTAGCCCAGGTCGTCGGGGAAGAGGTCGTGCGAGACGGCGGCCTGGTTGCCGACCACGAGCTTCCGCTCGGAGAGAGACGAGACCTGGGCGCCGGCGACGTAGAGGTGGCCCATGGCGAGCAGGGCCTGGCCGGGCTCGCGGCGCTCGCGGGCCGCCGCGAGGACGTCGGCGTAGAAGCGGCGGGTGCCGTCCGCGACGTCGTCATCGGATCCGGCTCCGGTCTCGGAGGCGCGCAGGAAGGGGACGGCGGCAACCCATGCCTGGACGATGCCCGTCCGATCGGCGAGCGGGATGACGAGCCGCGCGACGTCGGGAGCGCCGTCGACGCGGGTGACGCCGCCCAGGACGTGGAGCCGATCCATCGCGCGCAGGAACGGGTCGGTGGCGTCGAGACGCGCGGCCGAATCGTGGTTGCCGCCGATCACGACGACCTGGAGGTGGGGCACGCGGCGCCAGGCCTCGACGAGGAAGCGGAACCAGAGGTTCTGGGCGGCGGTGGGCGGGTTCGCCGCGTCGAAGACGTCGCCGCAGACCAGGACCGCGTCCACCTTCTCCCGCTCGATGGCGTCGAGGAGCCAGGCGATCAGGCTCTCGTGCTCGAAGGTGCGGTCGAACTCGCGGAGGACGTGGCCGAGGTGCCAGTCGGCGGTGTGGAGGAGGCGAAGGGCCATGGGGTCTGGATGTTACGGGCCGAGCGGACATCGCCGAAGTAGAAGAAGCGGCCAGGGTGAGAATTCCTACGGTGCGCGGTCGCCGGTCGGACCGCCGAACGGGGGAGGACACGTGAAGGCCTACACGTACGAAAGGTTCGGGCCACCCGAGGTCCTGGAGCTGAAGGAGGTCCCGAAGCCCGTGCCCGGGGACCACGAGGTCCTCGTCAGGGTTCGAGCGACGACGGTCACGGCGGGCGACTGGCGGGTTCGCAGCCTCGAGGTCCCGAGAGGGTTCGGGCTCCTCTCTCGGCTCACGTTGGGATTCTCCAGGCCGCGACAGCCGATCCTGGGGACGGAGCTCTCCGGAGAGGTCGAGGCGATCGGGAAGGCGGTCACCCGGTTCCGGGTGGGCGATCCGGTCTTCGGCTTCACGGGCACGCGCATGGGCTGCCACGCCGAGTACCGGTGCCTCCCCGAGGAGGGGCACGGGCGAAAGGACGAGGCCGTTGCGCTCAAGCCGGACAACCTGAGCCACGAGGAGGCGGCGGCGCTGTCCTTCGGCGGCACGACCGCGCTGAGCTTCTTCCGGAAGGCGAAGCTCCAGCGCGGAGAGAACGTGCTGGTCGTCGGTGCGTCCGGCGGCGTGGGGACCGCCGCGGTGCAGCTCGCCCGGCACTTCGGGGCGCGCGTGACCGGCGTCTGCAGCACGGCCAACCTCGAGCTGGTGCGGTCCATCGGGGCCGACCGGGCGATCGACTACACGAGGGAGGACTTCACCGGGAATGGCGAGCGCTACGACGTGATCGTCGACACGGCGGGCACCGCGCCGTTCTCCCGCTGCAAGGGCTCGCTCGCCGAACGGGGGCGGCTCCTCGTGGTCCTCGGCTCACTCCCCGAGATGCTGCTGGCGCCCTGGGTGTCGCTCACGTCGACGAAGCGGGTCATCGGAGGCGTGGCGAGCTGGGGAGTGGAGGACCTGCGTTTCCTCGCGAGCCTCGCCGAGGCCGGGCACTACAGGCCGGTGATCGATCGGCGCTACCGGTTCGAGGAGATGGTCGAGGCCCACCGCCACGTCGACGCCGGGCACAAGCGGGGAAACGTCGTCGTCTCAGGGTAGCCGGAGCTGCGATCCGGCGACGATCCCGGCGACCAGGAGCCCGAGGATCGCGAGGAGCGTGACGGACCACCCCGCCAGCCGCCGCTGGTACGCCGGCAAAGCACCGGCCAGGCTCGGGATCGACCGGAAGGGCATGAGCACGCCCACGCCCGCTCCGGTCAGGCTCCCTCCGAGGAGCGCTCCGTAGAGCGGATAGCCGATCCAGTGGTACTCGCCCTGCAGCAAGCAAAACGGACAGTGATGCGTGGGCAGCTCGTAGACGTAGGGCGAGAGCCAGGACACCACGGCCCCGAGGCCGACCGGCAGCAGCAGCGCGGAAAGCCCGCCCAGCAGCCAGCCGCCTCGCCCGACGAGCCGGAAGACGACCCCCGACCCGATGGCCCCCACGAGCAGCGCGACGAAGGCGCCTCCCGCGAGCGAAGGAGACAGGCCGGCCAGGTCGGAGCCGAACCCGCGCCCCCCGGCGCCGAACAGGCTCCCGCAGCAGGAGGTGATCACCTCGGGCTCGAGGTCGAGGAAGTACGCGGCGCGGAGCACCATCTCGGCGAGCAGGATCGGGGTCAGGCCGAGCAGGAACCGGTACTTGAACCGGACCAGCGGGTAGTCGTACCCGAGCGAGTCGGCGCGGTTCACGACGAGCCAGATGAACGCGAGCGCGAAGCCCGCGATCTGCAGGAGGAGGGTGGGGTAGCCGAAGCGGCTCGCGTGAAGGGAGCCCGCGGCGCACATCGCCCCGGTGAAGAGCGGCGCGAGGGAGTCGGCCGTGAAGACGAACAGGAAGAGCGAGGCGAGCCCGAACACGAGCACGTAGCCGAGCAACGTCGAGATCAGGTGCGTGCGCCGCTCGAGGGCGAGCTGGAGCTCGCTGCCGCTCGAGAGGTCCCAGGACTCGACGATCCGGGCACCCCAGTAGGCCGAGTAGACGAGAAGCGCGCCTACGAGGAGCGCCGAGCCGACGAGTGCCAGGACCGACGGGTGGAGGATCACGGGCCCTCGCCCACGATGTGCCCGTCCCGCATGGTGACGACCCGGTCGACGATGCCGGAGTCGTGGACGATGGGGTCATGGCTCGCGATGACGACGGTGCGCCCCTCGCCCCGGAGCGCTGCGACGAGGTCCATGAAGCCGACGGAGAGCTTCGAGTCGAGATGCGCCGTTGGCTCGTCGGCGACGATGACCTGGGGATCGTTCACCAGCGCACGCGCGATGGCGACCCGCTGGGCCTCCCCACCGGACAGCCAGTCGGCCCGGGCGCGACTCCTGCCACCGACACCGAAGCGGTCGAGGAGCCCCTGTGCCCGGGCGGCGAGCGCCTTCCTGCTTCCCCCCAGCGGATAGGCCGGCAGCATCACGTTCTCGAGTGCCGTGAGGCCCCGGACCAGGTGGAACTGCTGGAAGACGAAGCCGAAGGTGCTGCGCCGGACCTCGGTCAGGAAGTGCTCGGGAAGGCTCGTCACCTCCCGCTCGCCGACGTGGATCCGGCCGGAGGTCGGACGCGCCATGCAGCCGACGAGCGCGAGCAGGCTCGTCTTTCCGGAGCCGCTCGGCCCGCGCAGGACGGTGACCTTCGCGTCCTCGATGCGGAGGCTGACGCCGTCGACGGCCACGAGCTCGTCGGGGCGCCCCTGGTGGAACACGCGGCGAACGTCCTGGAGGCGGATCACGAGCGCATCACCGCGTCCGGGTCGGTGGTCGCCGCGCGCCAGGCCGGGACGACGGTGGCCACCGTGTACGGGACGACCGTGAGGAGGAAGAGCGTGGAGACGAGGAACGGATTCAGCGCAGGGGTGAGGCGGAAGGACGGGTACAGCGTGGACCACCCCTTCAGCACCGGCGCCAGGAGCGGAGCGGGCGTGACGAAGACGTGCACGTAGGCCAGCAGCAGCCCGACGAGGAAGGCGGAAAGGGAGATCACCGCGCCTTCCCAGACCTTCACCGCCAGCACCTCGGAGGTATCCCAGCCGATGGCCTTCAGGATGCCGATCTCCCGGCGCTCGTCGGCCGAGAGGCCGGACGCCTTGTCCCAGGCGACGATGCCGAAGGAGAGGAGGGCGGCCGCGAGCACCAGGACGACGAGGCCGCTCCGCCAGTCGAGGATGGCCTCGTAGGTCCGGGCGATCTCCGCGTGGGTGATGGGGCGGGAGTCGGGCATCTGCCCCTTGATCTTGTTCGCGATCGTCGCCACCTCCTTCCCGTTGGGCACGGTGAGCGCGATGTCCGTGTAGAGGTCCGGCGGCACTCCGAAGAGCCGGCGGAAGTCGGACTCGGAGAGCAGCACGAGGTCGCTCGAGACCAGTTCCGAGGTCGACGGGATGGTCTCCCGCACCTTCAGGACGACGACGCTTCCGTCGGACGCGAGGATCGGGAACGGCTCGCCAGGCGCTGCGAGGCGCGTCCGGGCCACTCCCTCCCCGATCACCACCTCGCCCGGCTTGCCCCAGAACTTCTCCGGAACGAGGAAGGTGAGGTTCGCCTTCGCCGAGGCGTCGTAGTAGTAGCCCCACAGGCGACCCCGGGCCTGCTGCACGCCGCGAATGCGAGACAGCCGCTCCACGCGGTCCCCGGGAATCAGGTCGTGGCGTCCTGCCACCATGCGCTGGACCACGACGTCCGGAGCGCCTTCCAGGACGCGGAGCGCCTCGCCGCGAAGCGCCTGGGTGTACATCAGCACCGAGGCGAGCCCGAACACGACGAGCGTGTAGAGGGATGCGAGCGCGAGGTTCTTCCCCTTGCGCCGCCCGAGCGACGAGAGGGTGAAGTCGAGCAGGTACCGCTGCCGTTCCAGCCAGGTCGGGACGTGGGGGCGCTTCACGGTGGCGGAGGGGCGACGAGTGTGCCCGAGGGAAAGTGCTCGAGCGAGGTCGGGTGATCCTGGAAGGGCGCGAAGCGATCCGCCTGGGAAGGGTGGCGAGCGTAGCGGGCGTCCGTGGCGAGCGAGAGGTCGGTCAGGCCGAGCCTCCGCGCCATGGAGGCCATGGCCCGGACCTCCTCGTCCCGTTCCCTTCCACGATGGAGCGAGTGCAGGCGCGCCGCCTCGAGGAGCGCGAGCACCCCGAGAAGGAAGAGGAGGAACCGGTCGGACTTCCGCATCGAGTTACTCGAGCCCTTCGAGCACCGCGCGGTTCACGTCGCCAAATCGAAGGACCTTCTTCCCCCGGTGGTCCCGGAGGAACTCCTCGGCCTCGGCCCTCTTGCCGAACGGAACCAGTTCCTTGCCCATCGGGCCGAAGACGTCGCTGCCCACGACGAAGTAGGCCTCCTTCGCATCGAGAGGCGTGACGCCGTAGTAGTCGGTCACCGTGACGACGCGGACGTCGGTCGCCTTCCGCCCTGGCATGAATCGACCGGGATCGGCCAGGAACTTGAAGAGGTCCTTCGCGCCGTCGAACCACGCCAGGCTTCCGTCCTGGAACGTCACCGTCGCCGTCCAGTCGGGGTACTTCGACACGAACATGCCGCACACCGGGCACTTGTCCTTCGGAGACGGGCGCCTGCCCGGCTCCTCGGCGGTGACGGCAGCCGTGAGCAGGAGCAGGACGGCACCCGCCCACGGCGAATCTCGCAGGGGTCACGGCGGAATCCCGGCGCGCCTAGTTGGGCTTCTGGGCGGCCTTGGCCTTCATCATCTTCCGCTTCTCGCGGATGGCCTTGTTGTCCTTGTAGAGGTCCTCGTAGGCCGCCTTCATCGCGTCCTCGAAGCCCGTGATCGTGCCGCCGTTCTCCTTCACGAACGCCTCGGCGGCGCCCTTGTCGGCGAAGGCCCACTTCGCGCGGGAGGTCATGACCCCCGACTTCGTGCCTCCGAGGACCCAGACCGCGGTCTCGGCGTTCGACGAGCTTCTTCGAGGGCATGTCGGCGACCCAGATGGCGGTCGGCGTCTTGTCGATGGCGACTGCGAGGTCGACCGCGACGCAGTGGAGGCTGCAGAGGCCGACGGACTTCCCGTCGTCGTAGTCGACGACCATCCGGGAGACGGCGAACTTCTCCCGGTCCATGCCGCAGTGCGGGCACGCCGGCATCGTCTTCGTGTCGTCGACGGGCTGGGCGAGGGCGGTGGCGGCGGAGAGGGCAAGGACGGCGGCGAGCAGGAAACGGGTCAAGCGGTCCTCCGGGAGCGGGGGTTGGAATGTCGACTCAGAGTACGCCCGTGGCGAAACGCTCACTGCGGCACGATGCCGCACCCTCGCGCTCCAGGCGGGAGCGTCCCGTCAATCCCAGCGCCAGACCACGTTCGCGGTGGCGGACGGGCCCGAATACGGCCCGTCGGGCGTGTCGGTCCGCCGCCACGTCGCGCCGAGGTCGACGGAGAAGCCGGCTCCGAGTCCTTGCTCGAACCCGACGCCGACGCCGAGGGTCGTGGCCGGAGCGCGGTACGGCGCGAAGGTCGTCACGGTCGCGGCGGTCGGGTTCACCTCCGAGCCCGGAAGGATCTCCTGGTAGAACGTCTGGTCGCCGCGCTCGCCGAAGGCGGCGACCGAGACCCACGTCGACCGGGCGAGGCGAAACTCGACCTCGGTGAAGAGGCGGTCGATGTTCGTCCCGTAGACCGGATCGGCAGCGGTCCGGATCGTGTGACCGTAGCCGAGCCGCGTCGTGAGCCAGCTCACTGGCCGGTACCTCAGCGTGGCCCGTCCGGTGAACGTCGCGCCGCTGCGGGCCGTGTCCGCGAACCAGCCGAAGCCGGCCGACGTGCCCAGGACGAGCGCCAGGGGACCGACCAGATCCACGAGAAGGCTTGCGGATGCTCCGGCCGAGGTGCGGTCGAGTTCTGGAAGGGCGGGGAACTTCGTTCCGTCGAGGGCGGCGCCGACGTAGAGGAAGGCGGATTCGGAGAGGTCGATGGCAGCGCCGCCCGACGCCGAGACCGATGCAACCGTGGAGCCCGCCGCTTCGCTCCCCGGTGCGATGAGGAGATTGGTGTCGTAACCGCCACCGGCGGCGACGGACCCCTCGAATCGGAGTCCGTCGCCATCGGTTGCGAGAAGCGCCAGCGTGAGGAGAAGGGCCGTCATTCCGGCACCGCGCTGCCGGGCTACTTGCCGCCGCGGTAGCCGCTGCCCGAGCCACCGCCCGAGCCGCCGCCGTTGCCCCCGCCGGCCCCGCTGCCCTTGCCGGCGCCGCTGCCGCTCATCGAGCGGCTGCGCTCGCGAGCCATGTCCTGCGACGCCTGGTGGGTCGTGTCGCGGGTCCGGGTGCGGTCCTGCGAGGCGGTCGACCCGTCCACGTGCGTGGAAGGATCGCGGGTCTGCTGCCGGGTCTGGTCCTGGGCGAGGACCGGGGTGGCGAGGAGGAGGGCGGACAGCGTCAGGATGGTCTTCAGGGACATCGTCGATCTCCGGGGGTTGGTGTGAACTGCTGCCCCCTTCAACCGGACGTGGGCGGGATGGTCGCGCCCCTGCGGCATCCTGACGCACCGCCGCCCCGACGTGGGGCGGCGATGCGACCTGGCTACTTGGCGCCCTGACCCATGCCCTGGCCCTTCCACACGGGAGCACCCTTCTCGTCCCGGAGGACGAGCGTGGTCGAGCCCTTGGTCACGCTCACGGCGATGATGGCCGGCTTGCCCTCGAAGGTGATCTTCGATCCCTTCACCGAGATCTCGTCGCCCTTGGCGAACTTCACGGTCTGCTTGTCCACCCAGAAGTCGGGCCCGAGATGGACGGGGATCTCGCCCTCCGCGGTCTTCACCGAGAGGTGAACTCCCGAGTGACCCATTCCACGGTCGATCCGCGACTCGCCGACGACGGTGCCGGTGACCGTGACGACCGTGGCGGGGTCGAACATGCGCATGGCGCCAGGACCCTTGCCCGGAGGGGGGCCGCCCTGGGCCAGGGACAGCGCGGGAGCGGCGGCGAGCATTGCGATCAACGCGAGCTTCTTCATGTGCTTTCTCCGATCTGCGAATGGGTGGTTCATGATGCAACGCCCCCACCCGGGAGCGGGTGCTGCGTTTAGGCGTGCGGCAAGGTGTCGCTGCTGCCCGTTGCCGGGGCAGAGCGCAGCGCGGCCACCGTGTGGTGGTCGAGGGCCCGGTCTTTCACGACGAGCGTGGTCACGGGAGCGTCGCACTCCTCCTGGAGGACGAGGTCGTGTCCCACGCAGAGCCCGACCTGGGCGACGAGGTCCACGTTCCGCTGGTTCAGGAGGCGAGCCTGCGCAACGGGATTGCAGATGGCCGCGAAGCGGTCCGGGTGAGCCTTGGGGAGGTCGATCTCGTCGTGGTCGACGGCGCCGACCCGGCAGCAGACGAGCTCGGTCTCGAGCCCCTCGTCCTGCAGCAGGCGGGCGAGCCGCTGCGACTCCCCGAGAAGGCTCACGCAGAAGGCGACGCCGACCCGCTTCATCCCGCGGCCGTGGGCGTAGTGGGCGAGTTCCTCCACGCGGTTCCGGAGCGTGCCGTCCGGCTTGAACGGGGTCGCGTCGGCTGCCCTCATGAGCGCCTGGCGCTCCGCGCCGAGGTAGCCCGACGTGTCCCCGGCCACCTCGTCGTGCGTCCGGGTGGGACAGGTGCGGGGCATCTTCGACACGTCGCCCTTGAAGCTCCCAGCCGTGGTGCAGTGCAGGCAACCGTACGGCGCCGGGGGGGCCGACTCTGGGTGGGAAGTGCTCATCAACGGGTGAGAGCACGGTCCACCCGGAACGGTTCTCGCTCACATCCCGGCGAAGAGCATCCCCTGCGTCAGGATGACGGCGCCGAAGGCGACGAGCAGGAGCCCGGAGGCCCATCGGACCAGTCCGGGGTGCGCGGAGACCATGCGGACGCGCTGCCGGAGCGCCTGGGAGCCGTAGCCCACGGCGAGCATGGGAACGGCAAAGCCCGCGGAGTAGACCAGCAGCAGGCCCACGCCCGAGCTGAGTGTTCCCCGGGACGCCACCAGGGCGAGGACGGACGACAGCATGGGCCCGACGCAGGGGATCCACACCAGCCCGAGGGTGAGGCCGAGCAGGAAGCCCGACCAGCGCCCCCGCCCGCCGGCCTGGATCCGGTTGACCCAGGTGATCCTCTTGAAGGGGTTCACGTCGGCGATGAGGAGCAGGCCGAAGGCGACGACCATCACGCCGAAGACCTTCTCGAGCGAGGGGAGGACGGGTCCCACCACGCTCCCGAAGAGGCTCGTCACGACTCCCATGAGGACGAAGCTGAGGGCGATCCCGGCGACGATGAGCGCGGGCCGGGAGCGATGGTCCTCGGCGGTTCCCGTCAGGATGATCGGGAGCACCGGCAGCACGCACGGGCTCGCGACGCTGGCGATCCCGGCCCCGAAGGTGAGCGCGATGGAGGAGATGCCGGCATCCATGGGTCAGTTGGGCAGGAGCTGGCGGACCTGGATGGCCGACTGGATCCCGGGGGTCGCGCGACGCAGTTCCTTGCCGGAGGCGTCGGTGACCATCAGGGTCGGGAGCGCGCGGATCCCGTACTGCTGGAACATGGCGATGTCGGTCGGGACGGTGGTCTTGTAGTAGACGACCGTGGCCTTGCCCTTCAGCTCCGAGGCCATGCCCTGCAGGATCTGGTCCTGCATCTGGCAGGGGGCGCCGTTCGGGTTCATGAAGAAGACGAGGCGGGGCAAGGCGGCAGCCCGGTTCGGGGCCGCCGGGGTTGCCCCGGTCGCGCGGGGTGCATCGGCGACGGCCGAGGTGGCGAGGACGACTGCGGCGAGGGCGGGAAGGACCTTCAGCCAGGCGAGTTTCATGGGTTCTCCGGATCGAGGACGAGGACGGCAACGCCGCCCACTCCCCTTGGAGCCTCGCGGTCCCGGAGGGGTTCGAGATCCCTGGAACCCTCCGGGAACCCACGGGCTCATACCCTGAAGGAGCCAGCGACGATGATGACGATCAACGGAACCGCCAGCCGGGTGATCCGGGTGGTGATTGGACTTGGCGTGCTGTCCCTCACGATTGCGGGACCGCACACGCCCTGGGGCTACCTGGGGCTCGCACCGCTCCTGAGCGGGCTCACCGGCTTCTGCCCGGTCTGCAGCCTCCCGGGAGTCAACGCCTGCAAGGTACCGGCGAAGTAATCCAGGAGTCACCATGTCCAGCAAGGCACCCCGCTCCGAGGCCGAGCAGATCCAGGCGTTCCTCGCCGGACCCTCGTTCGCCGTGGTCGGCGCGAGCACCGACCGCTCCAAGTACGGCAACAAGGTCCTGCGCTGCTATCAGCAGCACGGCCTGAAGGTCCACCCGGTCAATCCGAAGGCTCCGGAGGTGGAGGGATTGCGGGCGTACCCCTCGCTCTCCGCCCTGCCAGAACCGGTCTCGGCCATCTCGGTCATCACGCCGCCAGCGGCGACCGAGCAGGTCGTGCGCGAGGCCCACGCCGCAGGCGTGAAGCACGTCTGGATGCAGCCCGGCGCGGAGAGCGAGGTGGCGATCCGGACCGCGGAGGACCTGGGCATGAACGTCATCGCGGGTGGGCCGTGCCTCCTCGTGGTGATGGGCTATCACGAGCAGGACTGATCCGTTCGCGCCGGGGGCCCGCGGCAACGTGACGCAGGGGTAACCGGGAAACCAGGGCGTCCAGGTCGTGTTCCATCCGGAGAGGCCATCGCCTCGATGCGCAAGGCCCATCGGCCGGAGGAAACCACATGTCCCGGACTGCCCTCGTCGCCGCAACGCTCCTGCTCAACCTCTCCCTGACCGCCTGCGGGGGATCGACCCCGGCCGCCGGCACCGCTTCGGCGTCGGCACTCGTCCCGGCCGGCACCGTCCTCGACGTCGACGAGGGCACGGTTGCCGACATGGTCTTCCTCCGCGAGGAGGAGAAGATGGCGCGCGACGTGTACGTCACGCTCGGCCAGCAGTGGACGCTCGCGATCTTCGCCAACATCCAGGAGAGCGAGCAGCGCCACATGGACGCCGTGCTGCAGCTCCTCCAGGCGGCCGGCGTCGCCGATCCCGCGGCAGGAAAGGGAGTCGGGGAGTTCACCAACCCGGAGCTGGCGTCGCTCTACGCGACCCTCGTTGCCCAGGGATCGGCGAGCCAGCTCGGGGCGCTCGTGGTCGGCGCGACCATCGAGGACTACGACCTCGCCGACCTCGCGCGGTGCTCTGCCGCCGCGACCGACCCGACCGTGCTCGCGGTGTATGCCAATCTCGCGAAGGGGAGCCGGAATCACCTGCGCTCCTTCGTGAGCCAGATCGGCACGGCCGGTGGAACCTACGTTCCGCAGTTCATCGATGCCGCCACCTACCAGTCCATCGTCTCGAGCCCCATGGAGCGTGGCCCGTGACGGCGTGACGGGAGGAAGCGCCAGGAGCCGAACCTTCCCGGCCGGCGGTCGATCCGTCTAGTCCGCCTCGGCGACCCTCCGGGCGCCGTCGGCAGCGGCCTTCCTCGAATCGGCCTTCTCGCCAGCCGTCATCTCCTTCACGTCCACCACCACCTTCCGGATGGTGCCCGTGAACCTCGTGCTGCTGGGCTGGTAGTCCTCGATCACCGGAGTGCACGTGTCCTCGCCGACGTCGGCGCCGTCCTCCACCGAGAAGCCGTACGGCTGCGTGCGCTCGACGCGCCCCTCGCCGACCTTCTCGCCCGTCACGAACAGCGAGACGAGGCCGCCCCTGGCGACGCCCCCGCCGTCGTAGGCGAAGTCCATCTTCGCCGTGACCAGGCCAGCCGGCACCGGCTTCGCCGAGGTGATCGTGGTCCGCTCCAGGCCCAGGAAGTTGTAGGTGAAGGCGAGCTTCCCGTCCTTGAGGTAGAGGCTCCATCCGCCGAACCGGCCCCCCTGGACCACGATGACGCCGTTCGCGCCCCCGGCCGGGACCTCCAGATCCGCGGTGATGGAGAAGGAGCGGTTCTTCACGTTGATGAAGGCGTCCTCCGTCATTCCCGTCATGCCCGTGTGCAAGGTGAGCGACATCCGGTCGCCCATCAGGTCGGGCCGCCCGGCCAGCTTCGAGTTGAGCCGCTCGATGAGCCGGTCGTCGATGGGGAGCACGTCGTACTTCACCGCCTCCGTGAGGAAGAGCGACTGGAGCTCCTTCAGCTTGTCCGGGTTCCTCGCCGCGAGGTCGTTCGCCAGGCTGAAGTCGTTGCGCGTGTCGTAGAGCTCCCAGCGGTCGTCGGCGAGGGTGGAGAGGGGTTTCTGCGCCCAGGGGAGCTTGTGGACGGTCCCGGCGAACCAGCCGTCGGCGTAGATGGCGCGGTTGCCGATCATCTCGAAGTACTGGATCCGGTGCCGGCTCGGCGCCTTCGCGTCGTCGAAGGCGTAGGCCATGCTAACGCCCTCGATCGGCTTCTGGACGACGCCGTTCACGCTGCGCGGCTCCGGGAGCCCCGCCGCCTCGAGGACGGTGGGCGCCATGTCGATGACGTGGTGGAACTGCGATCGGATCTCCCCCTTCGCCCGGATCCGCTTCGGCCAGTGGACGATCATCCCGTTCCGCGTGCCGCCGAAGTTCGAGGCCACCTGCTTCGTCCAGGTGAAAGGCGCGTCGCCCGCGACCGCCCAGCCGGCGGCCATGTGCGGGTAGGAGAGCGGCCCGCCCAGCTCGTCGAAGTGCTGGAGGATGTCCGGAACGGTCTCGTCGACACCGTTCGCCCAGGTCATCTCGTTGAACATCCCGTTCATGCCGCCCTCGGCGCTCGTCCCGTTGTCGCCGAGGATGTAGATGACGAGCGTGTCGTCGAGCTGCCCGATGTCCCGGAGCGCGTCGACGAGCCGGCCGATCTCGGTGTCCGTGTACTCGGCGAAGGCGGCGTAGATCTCCATCTGCCGGGCGAAGAGCTTCTTCTCGTCGGCGGAGAGCTTCTCCCAGTCCTTGATGGCCTCCGGCTTCGGAGCGAGCTTCGTGCCCGGGGGCACGAGGCCCAGCTGGATCTGCCGGGCGAGGGTCTCCTGCCGCATGGCGTCCCAGCCCCCGTCGAACTTGCCCCTGTACTTCGCGATCCACTCCTTCGGGACGTGGTGCGGCGCGTGGGTCGCGCCCGGTGCGAAGTAGATGAAGAACGGCCGGTCCGGTGTCAGCGCCTTCTGGAACTGCATCCAGGCGATGGCCTTGTTCGTCATGTCGTTCATGAAGTGGTAGCCGGGGTCCCGCGGGACCTGCACGGGCGCCTGGTTGTGGTAGAGGAAAGGCGACCACTGGTTGGTCTCGGCGCCCATGAAGCCGTAGAACTCGTCGAACCCGGAGCGGTTCGGCCATCGCGTGGTCGGCCCCGAGGGGCTGATCTCCCACGTCGGCGTCTCGTGGTTCTTCCCGTAGAAGGCGGTGCTGTAGCCGTTCAGCCGCAGCATCTCGGCGAGCGGGGCCACGCTGTCGGGGCGCTTGCCGGTGTTGCCCGGGAAGGCCGTGGCCATCTCGGTGATGCCGCCCATGTTGTTCGTGTGGTGGTTGCGGCCGCTGAGGAGCGCGACGCGCGTGGGCGAGCAGAGGGCCGTGGTGTGGAACTGGTTGAAGCGCAGCCCGCCGCTCCCGAGGCGATCGGCGGTCGGCATGCGGATGGGTCCGCCGAACGCGCTCGGCATGCCGAAGCCCATGTCGTCGATGAGGATGACGAGGACGTTGGGCGCGCCAGCGGGTGCCCTGATCTCGAAGCGCGGCGGTGGAGTCGCCTTCCGCGCGTCGACCTCGGTGATGTGCGGGTAGGTCGGCTCCGGAATGGGCAGCACGGATCGATCGAGCGGCGCCGTGGGTACCGCAGGCGCGGCCAATGCCAGCTGGCCAGCGCCGGCGAGGATCGAGGCCAGCAGGCCACGCACGTACCGCGCATTGACGGATCTCATGTCTGGTCCCCCCCGGGAGCGCGCACCGATGCCTTCCATCCTCGCGCGCACAGGGGCAACCGACGCCAGGGGGCCGTTGGGTTGCCCCGAAGGGCGTTCCCGAAGAGGGGCGCCGCAGGAAGTGGAACCCGGCGTCCGGTCGACCCGGACGCCCGGGGGTCATCGCTTTCGCGGCGCGGCGCCTGGCGCGACGTCGAGTTCCGGGTAGTGCCGGAAGATTCCCGCCTCGTTGAACGGGAGCCGGCGTTCCGAGGCCAGGTAGGCCGCAACGGACGGAAGGGCGGCAACGCGATCGTGCAGTGCAACCAGTCGCGGCACGCGTCGCTCGTGGCGCACCATGGCGCGCGGGAACGCATGGCGAAGACCGGCCAGCACCTGGAAGGCGGACAGGTCGACGTAGCTCAGCCGCCGTCCGACGAGCCAGCGGCCCTTGCCGGCGGGGTTCGAGTCGAACGCGCGATCGAGGTAGCGAAGGAACCTGGGGATACGCTCGCGCACGAACGCGGCAGCGCGTCTCGCGGCCTCGGGCTTCTGATCCTCGTAGTAGAGCGAGCTCGCGATCGGGTGGTGGGTATCGTGCGTCTCCGCGACGAGGTCGGCGATCGTGAGCTGGATCTGGTGTGCTCTCAGCCGGCTCGCCTCGTCCCGTGGCACGAGGCCGAGGCGTGGAGCGAGATACTGGAGGATGGCGGCGGTCTGCGCCACGAGCGTCTTTCCGTGGACCAGCGCCGGCGGGCCGAAGGGAGTGAGCCAGGGCCCGGGTTCCTCCAGGAGGCGGGCCACGGCGGCAGCGCCGCCTCCCCGGGAGGCCGGCAGGCGCCCGACGTCGACGTACGGCACCCCAGCGGCCTCGAAGGCGAGTCGAACGAACTCCCCGCGGCCCTGGATGCCGGGCCAGTAGAAGAGCCGGTATCGTGGATCTGGGCGTCTCTGCATGTGACCTCCCGCGTGTGGGGTTTATCTAACGCCCCAGCGCCCGCCACCAGGCGAGCACGACGGGTGCGAGGGCCAGCAGCGCGATGGCCGGCTGGAGGAGCGAGCGTCGCGGCGGCGTCATGCGGCGTACGGCCAGCCCCTCCGTGACGCCCACGGCGAAGCCGAAGAGGTGCGCCAGGAGGTCGGCCCGTTCGCCGGTGCCGAGGAGCCCCAGCAGCGCCACGCCCACGCCCAGGGTCAGCCACGCGCTTCGACGCGGGACCTGGAGGGCGCTCAGGGTGCCGAGCGCACCGAAGACCGCCGTCGAGGCTCCGATGGACACGTGGCCGCCGCGCAGGACGAGCGCCGTGAGCACGTTCCCGGCGACGCCCGCGGCGAGCGCGAGCCACGTGGCGAGCGCAGGGCCGAGCCGGCGCTCCACCGCGCCGAGGAAGATGGCGAGCGCCACCGCATTGGCGGCGACGTGCGCCAGGTCGGCGTGGAGCGTCAGCGCGGTCGCCGCGCGCCACCACTCGCCCTGCAGCATCCGCGCGGCGTCGGCGCTCCCCCGCTCGAAGAGACGCCCCGCCGGTCCCAGGCCTGCGGCGACGGCGAAGGCGAGGATCGCCAGCCCCACCACCACGCCGGCGAAGGACTCTCCGTAGTCTGGCCTGGCGAGCACCTCGTGGCGTGGCGGGTTCTCGGCCTCCCAGGCGGTGAGAGCAGCCTCCGCCGCCGGGGCGTCCACGTCGTCGACGACGAGCGCCCAGCGCCCGTCGGCAGTCGGCTCGACCTCGTGCGCGATGCCCATGGCATCGAGGACGACGCTCCGCTCCAGCACGGCGCCGTGGTCGCTCCCTTCGCGCAGCAGCGCCATGCCGGAAAGGTGAGGGGTTTCGCCGCACTTGTCGAGCGCAGCCCTCTGGGGGTTGCGGCGGCCCCCCGGGTGGGTCGAGGATCCGGGCCCTGAAGCGGGAGGGGACTACCCGCTGACGAAGTCAAGGAGGTCGCCCATGACCCGGAAACACCTGCTCCGTTCACTCGCCGTCCTGTCGCTGGGATTCGCCACCGTTGCGTTCGCCGCGGACTTCGGCACCGCGGCCGAGGCGAAGGCGATGCTGGAGAAGGCCGTTGTGGCGCTGAAGGCCAACCAGGCCAGCGCGCTGTCGATGTTCACGAAGGGCGAGGGAGGCTTCAAGGATCGGGACCTGTACCCGTTCTGCGGCGGTCCGGACGGGATGTTCACGGCCCACCCGTCCCTGGTCGGCAAGAGCCTGAAGGACCTGAAGGACAAGTCCGGCAAGCCCCTCGGCGAGGAGATCTACAAGTCCGCGCAGGAGGGGAAGATCACCGAGGTCTCCTACATGTGGCCTCGCCCGGGCACCACCGATCCCGTCCAGAAGGTGAGCTTCGTCACCAAGGTCGGCAATCAGGTGTGCGCCGTCGGCTACTACAAGTAGACGGCCGGTCGAGCAGGGCCGGAGAGAGCGGCGGCCGGCACGCTCTCCTCGGCCCTCTCAGTTCGCCGCCTCGACCTTCCTGGCGGCCTCCGCGCCGGCCTTCTTCATCTCCGCCTTCTCGCCCGCCCCCAGGGCGCCCACGTCGACCACCACCTTCTGGATGGCGCCCGTGAACTTCGTGCTCCTGGGCTGGTAGTCCTCGGTCACCGGAGTGCCCTCGTCCATGCCGACGTCGGTCCCGTCCTCGGACGAGAAGGCCAGCGGCTGGGTCTTGTCCACCCGGCCCGCGCCAGCCTTCTTGCCGTTGACGAACAGCGACACGGCGCCGCCCTTGCCGATGCCGCCACCGTCGTAGGCGAACTCCATCCGGACCGACGCCTTGCCTGGCGGGATCGGCTCCTTCGAGAGGACGGTCGTCCGCTGCAGGCCGAGGTAGTTGTAGGTGTAGGCGAGCTTCCCGGACTTCAGGTGCAGGCTCCAGCCGCCGAACCGGCCGCCCTGGGCGATGATGACCCCGTTGGCCCCCCCCTTCGGGACGTCCAGATCCGCGGTGATGATCACCGAGCGGTTCTTCACGTTGATGAAGGCGTCCTCCAGCATCCCCTTCATTCCCTCGTGCAGCGTGAGGGACATCCGGTCGCCCATCAGGTCGGGCCGGCCGGACAGCTTGGCGTTGAAGCGCTCGATGAACCGGTCGTCGATGGGGAGGACGTTGTACTTCACCGCCTCCGTCATGAAGAGCTCCTGCAACTCCTTCAGCTTGGCCGGGTTCCGGGCCGCGAGATCGTTCGCCAGGCTGAAGTCGTTTCGCGTGTCGTAGAGCTCCCACCTGTCGTCGAGGAGCGCGCCGCGCGCCTGCGTCTCCCAGGGCGCCTTGTGGATGGTCCCGGCGAACCAGCCGTCGGCGTAGATGGCCCGGTTGCCCATCATCTCGAAGTACTGGACCTTGTGCCGGCTCTCCGCCTTCGCGTCGTCGAAGGCGTACGCCATGCCGACGCCCTCGATCGGTTTCTGGGCCACCCCGTTGACGCTCCTCGGCTCGGGAAGGCCGGCCGCCTCGAGGACCGTCGGCGCGACGTCGATGACGTGGTGGAACTGCGAGCGCACCTCGCCCTTCGCCTGGATGCGCCTTCGGCCAGCGGACGACCATGCCGTTGCGCGTGCCGCCGAAGTTGGAGGCCACCTGCTTGGCCCATGTGAACGGGGTGTCGCCCGCGATGGCCCAGCCCGCCGCCATGTGCGGGAAGGACATCGGGCCGCCCAGCTCGTCGTAGCGCTTCAGGATGTCCGGGAGCGATTCCTCCACGCCGTTCAGGAAGGTCATCTCGTTGAAGAGGCCGTTCATGCCTCCCTCGGCGCTCGTGCCGTTGTCGCCCAGGATGTAGAAGATCAGCGTGTCGTCGGACTGCCCGACCTCGGCGAGCGCGTCGACCAGGCGTCCGATCTCCCTGTCGGTGTACTCGCCGAAGGCGGCATAGACCTCCATCTGCCGGGCGAAGAGCTTCCTCTCGTCGGCCGAGAGCTTGTCCCAGTCCTTGATGGCTTCCGGCTTGGGCGCGAGCCGGGTGCCCGGCGGCACCACGCCGAGCTTCACCTGGCGGGCCAGCACTTCCTCCCGCATGACGTCCCAACCCTTGTCGAACTTGCCCTTGTACTTCGCGATCCACTCCTTCGGGACGTGATGGGGCGCGTGCGTGGCGCCGGGTGCGAAGTACATGAAGAACGGCCGATCCGGCGTCAGCGCCTTCTGGAACCGCATCCAGGCGATGGCCTGGTTCGTCATGTCGTTCATGAAGTGGTAGTTCGGGTCCTTGGGGATCTCGATGGGCGCCAGGTTGTGGTAGACGAGCGGTGCCCACTGGTTGGTCTCCCCGCCCATGAACCCGTAGAACTCGTCGAAGCCGGACCGGTTCGGCCAGCGCGTCGTCGGGCCGGAGGGGCTGACCTCCCAGGTCGGGGTCTCGTGGTTCTTCCCGAAGAAGCTGGTGCTGTAGCCGTTCAGGCGGAGCATCTCCGCCAGCGGTGCCACGCTGTCGGGCCGCACGCCCGTGTTCCCGGGGAAGGAGGTGGCCATCTCCGTGACCGCGCCCATGTTGTTCGTGTGGTGGTTGCGGCCACTCAGCAGGGCGGTGCGCGTCGGCGAGCAGAGGGCCGTGGTGTGGAACTGGTTGAAGCGGAGCCCTTCGCTCGCCAGCCTGTCCGCGGTCGGCATGTGGATGGGCCCACCGAAGGCGCTCGGCATGCCGAAGCCCATGTCGTCGATGAGGATGATGAGCACGTTGGGCGCGCCCTTGGGCGCCTTCACCTCGAAGCGCGGAGGTGGAGTCACCTTGCGCACGTCCAGCTCGGTGATGGGGGGATAGGTCGGCGCCGGGATGGGCAGCACGGTTCGATCGAGCGGCGCCGCGGGTGCAGGCGCCGTGGCTGCCGGAGGAGCGGCTGCCGCCAGCGGGCCAGCGCCCACGAGAATCGAGGCCAGCAATCCACGCACGTGGCGCGCAGTGAACGATCCCATGTCCGGTCCCCCTCGAAAGGCGAGCGCTTCGCCGCTCCACCCTGCCACTCGAGGCGGAAGCTGTGCCAGAGAGGAGGTTGGGTTGCCCCGAAGGGCGCTACCTG
This sequence comes from uncultured delta proteobacterium, assembly GCA_963818535.1. Taxonomy (GTDB): domain Bacteria; phylum Myxococcota; class Myxococcia; order Myxococcales; family Anaeromyxobacteraceae; genus CAIOAK01. The sequence goes on from CAWFSM010000001.1 coordinate 1,213,072, forward strand.
ATCCGGGGGTGCCAGCCTCGAGGAGGCCGGGACGAGGTCCCGAGCCGGGATCTCCTCCCGTGTAGGTGAATGGTGCACCCCGATGCGGCGTCACCTTGGGGGCCCCACCCAGCGTGGGCCCGCGGGTGGCTCCACGCCCGGTCGATACTCCAGGCATGATCCATCGTGAACGTCTCGTCGCCCGTGCGCTCCTCGTGGTCGGGCTGGGGGCCCTCTCGTCGGCCTGCGGAACCTCGGCTCCGGACCCCATGGCCTCCTTCCGGAGCCAGAAGCTCTCGTGGTCCGCGTGCGACCCGTCCATCGTCGACCCGGCGAGCGCCGTGACGCTCGCGGCACTGGGGGACCGGGCGAGGTGCGCCACGATGCGCGCGCCGCTCGACTACGCCGACCCGGCCCACGGGGAACTGTCGGTGTCGTTCCTCCGGGTCGCGGCCGAGACGCCCACCGATCGGGTCGGGGCCATCCTGTTCAATCCGGGCGGCCCCGGCGGCGACGGGATCCCCGTCGCCCTGACGTTCGCGGCCCTCTGGACCGGCGCCGACCCGGCTGATCCCGTGGCCGGTGCGTACAAGCGCATGTCCCAGGTGTACGACGTCGTCGGCTTCTCCCCGCGTGGAACCGGCTCCAGCACCCGGCTCACCTGCGAAGGGAGCGAGGACCTTCCGTTCGTGGCCAACCCGGCAGCCGACCGGAGCCCCGCGAACGTGGGGGCCATGATCGAGTTCGGGCGCATGCTCGCCGAGGCGTGTGCGGCGAATCCGCTCACGCCCCACATCCACACCGACGCCACCGCCCGGGACATGGACCTCTTCCGCGAGATCACCGGGGATCCGAAGCTCAACTACTACGGTGCGTCCTACGGGACCTGGCTCGGGACCTGGTACGCGGCGCTCTTCCCGGATCGCGTGGGGCGGATGCTGCTCACCGGTATCGTGAACTTGAAGTCCGGGCTCGAGGAGACCTTCCTCGCGATGCCGCGGGCCAAGCAGTCGGTGCTCGACGACGTCCTGGCGCCGTACGCGGCGCGCTACCCGGAGGTCTTCGGCCTGGGAACGGACGTGGAGGCGATCCGCCGGATCCACCGCGCGCTCCCCCTCCACCTGCAGGCTGCCACGAGCCAGATGCTGGACCTCGGCAGGTTCGGCAGCGCGCGGGACTACGTGCTCACGCTCGCCGCCGCCCACGGCTTGCAGGGGCTCCTCGCGGCCAACCCGGGAGCGGACATGGCGCAGATGCTGGCGCTCGTCGCCGGCCACACCTTCGTGCCGGCGGCGGCGTTCGAGCCGGCCACCAAGGCGATCGCAAACGAGCTGACCGCGAGCACCTTCTCGAACGCCCTGCACGAGACCTGGCCGGTGAACCTCGCAGGCTCGACCGCTCTCCAGTACACCGTCGTCTGCAACGACGAGCCGGCCCCGCGCTCCCTGCCCGACTGGATCGCCCAGAACGACCGGGACGCAGCGCTCTATCCCCTGAACGGCGGCTGGTGGACCGACTTCCCCTGCGTCTCCTGGGGCGGGAACGTGGTGAACCGGCCGCCGCTCGAACGCGCGCAGGCGGCCGGGGGAATCCTGTTCCTGCAGACCCAGCGGGATCCGGTGACGTCGCTCGAGGGGGCGCTCGCCGCCCTCGACGCGCTCCCGAACGCCAGCATGATCGAGGTGGTGGGCGACGACTACAACCACGGGGTCATCGTCCCCTACGGCAACCCCTGCATCGACGAGCCGGTCACCAGCTACTTCCTTCACGGGACGCAACCGCCGAGGCGCGTCGAGTGCCAGGGGCGCTCACTGCCGCCGCCGGTGGATCCCGGACGGGGTCTTGGCGAGAGCCCAGCAGGGTCGGGATAGTGAGCCGACCTCGGGTTCCCGTCACCCATGCAAAAGGGAGCGTTCATGAGCCGCCTCGCCCTCCTCCTCGCCGCGCTGACGACCGTCGCCCCATCGCTCGGAAGGGCCGCCGACAGGGCGGGGTGCGCGGATCACGCGCTCTTCCCGACCCACATGCCGGACTACTCCCTCGCGGACTGCAAGGTCGAGGAGTACGGCACCTACTCCTTCCAGACGGGGAAGAACGCGAAGACCCAGACCCCGGTCGAGGGGAAGGTCACCTCCATCACGTACGCGTACACCGGCGCGAAAGGGAAGGAGCCGAGCGCTCTCGCCGTGGTCCGGAACTACGAGGCGGCCATCGCCAAGATCGGCGGGACCGTCGTCTACGCCGATCCGGCGCGGTGGGTGACCGCGAAGGTCGTGAAGGACGGACGGGAGGCCTGGGCCCAGGCCGAGAAGGGAAATGGCAAGATCTGGCTTCGCATCGTCGAGAAGAAGCAGATGGCGCAGCACATCGTCGCCGACGCCGCGGCCTTCGGAAACGACATCGGCGCAACGGGCCACGTCGCGGTCTACGGCATCTTCTTCGACACCAACAAGGCGGAGGTGAAGCCCGACTCCAGGCCCGCCCTGGAGGAGATCGCGAAGCTCCTGGCGCAGAATCCAGGCCTCGAGCTGCTCGTGGTGGGCCATACCGACATGACCGGGTCGATGGACGCCAACATGAAGCTCTCGCAGGCGCGGGGCGAGTCGGTGGTGCAGGCGCTCGTCTCCCAGCACGGCGTCTCCGCGGCGCGGCTGAAGGGATTCGGCGTGGGGCCGCTCGCGCCCGTCGCCACCAACGACACGGAGGAGGGGCGCGCGAAGAACCGCCGGGTGGAGCTGGTGAAGAAGTAGCCCGACCCTTCCGGGCCCACAACCTTGGAGGGTGCCCTACCGGACGGGAACGGCAACGAAGGGCGAGGGATAGACTTCGCTCGTCGTGCCTTGCCCAGGGGGGACCATGAACGCCCGGATCGAGATGGCAGTACGTCTCGCTGTCTTCGGAATGGTCCTCCTCTGCGCTCCCGCGCACGCCCAGCAGGTGCTCCCGGTGCCGCCGCCACCCTTCAAGGGTGAGATCGGCCTCTCCGCGAAGGACTCGCGGCCCGATTTCCCGCAGCCCCTCCATGCGCCAAGGGGCGCCCCCAACGTCGTCGTGGTGCTCCTCGACGACGTGGGATTCGGCGCCACGAGCACCTTCGGCGGCCCGGCTGCGACGCCCACCCTCGACCGCCTCGCGCAGGCTGGCCTTCGCTACAACCAGTTCCACACCACGGCACTCTGCTCGCCGACGCGGGCGGCGCTCCTCACCGGGCGGAACCACCACTCCGCCCACACCGGCGTGGTCATGGAGGTCGGGACGGGGTATCCCGGCTACGACACGGTGATGCAGCAGGACACCGCCACCGTGGCCGAGGTCCTGCGGCAGAACGGCTGGAGCACGGCCTGGTTCGGCAAGAACCACAACGTCCCCGACTGGCAGTCGAGCCAGGCCGGCCCCTTCGACCTGTGGCCGAGCCGGCTGGGCTTCGACCACTTCTACGGGTTCATCGCCGGGGACACGAACCAGTGGCGCCCCGCGGTCACCGAGGGCACGAAGCCCATCGAGCCCTACCTCGGGAAGCCCGACTACAACCTCGACTACGACCTCGCCGACAAGGCCGTCGCCTGGATCCGCATGCAGAAGGCGGTGGCACCCGACCGGCCGTTCTTCGTCTACTACGCGCCCGGCGCCACCCACGCGCCGCACCATCCCCGGAAGGAGTGGATCGAGAAGTACAAGGGCAAGTTCGACCAGGGCTGGGACCGGGTCCGCGAGGAGACGCTGGCCCGCCAGAAGAAGCTGGGCGTCGTCCCCGCGGAGACGAAGCTCACCGCGCGCCCAGACGTGCTGCAGGCATGGGAGTCGCTCAGCGCGGACCAGCGGAAGCTCTTCACCCGGATGATGGAGGTCTACGCGGGCTACCTGGAACAGACGGATCGGAACGTCGGCCGGGTCCTCGACGCCATCCGGGACGCGGGCCAGCTCGACAACACGCTCGTGATCTACGTCGCCGGCGACAACGGCGCGAGCGCCGAGGGTGGTCTCCAGGGGCTCGTGAACGAGGTGCTCTGGATGAACGGACTGCCCGAGGACCTCGGCCAGATGCTCGCGCAGATCGACGACCTCGGGACCTGGAAGACCTACAACCACTACCCGGCTGGCTGGGCCCACGCGATGGACACGCCGTTCCAGTGGACGAAGCAGATCGCCTCCCACTACGGCGGCACGCGGAACGGCATGGTGATCTCCTGGCCGGCCCGGATCCAGGACAGGGGCGGCGTCCGCTCCCAGTGGCACCACGTGGTGGACCTGGTGCCCACCATCCTCGACTCCGTGGGTCTCGCGATGCCCGCCTCGGTGAACGGCGTGGCGCAGAAGCCCCTCGAGGGGGTGAGCATGGTCTACTCCTTCGGCGACGCGAAGGCGCCCTCGACCCATCGGACCCAGTACTTCGAGATGGCCGGGCACCGCGCCATCTACCGGGACGGGTGGGTGGCGGCGACGACGCCGCCCTCGACGGACCTGCCCTGGACGCCGCCGGCGCCGGCGCCCGACGTCATGACCGGCTACAAGTGGGAGCTCTACGACACGACGAAGGACTTCAGCCAGGCGAACGACCTCGCCGCGAAGGAGCCGGAGCGGCTCCGCAGGCTGCAGGAGCTCTTCCTCGTGGAGGCGGCGCGCTACAACGTCTTCCCCCTCGACAACTCCAAGGTGGAGCGCTTCGACACCTCCATCCGGCCCAGCCTCACCCGCGGCCGGACGTCGTTCTCCTACGAGGGGAGCCTGGCCCGGATCCCGGAGGGCGCGGCGCCCGACACGAAGAACAAGTCGTTCACGATCACGGCGCAGGTCGACGTCGCGAAGGAGCCCGCGGAGGGCGTGATCGTCACGCAGGGCGGCCTGTTCGGCGGCTGGGCGCTCTACGTGGACAAGGGCAGGCCGGTGTTCTTCTACAACACCGCCAACCTGCATCACGCCACCGTCGCGTCACCCACCGCGCTCGGCCCCGGCAAGCACACGCTGGTCCTCGCCTTCCGGTACGACGGCGGCGTCGGGAAGGGCGGTCTCGCCACGCTGAAGGTGGACGGCGAGAAGGTGGCCGAGGGGCGAGTCGAGAGGACGCTCGGATACCGCATCTCGATCGACGAGTCGTTCGACGTGGGCGAGGACTCGGGAACGCCCGTGAACCACACCTACGACGTCCCCTTCCGCTTCACGGGGCGCCTGGACAGGTTGACGATCGACCTCGGGGAAGTCGCGAAGGCCGACCGGGAGGCCGTAGAGGCCGTGGAGAAGCTGGCCCGGCTGCGGAAGGGCGAACGGGACTGATCTCCGCCCCAGTGGCGAGGCAGGGTTCCCGAAACTCCGGCCCGGTTGCCAACCGCCGCCCGTCCCGTTATCGGTCTGGGTGGTATGAACGAGAATTCACGTCCTGGAAGCGTCGTTCACTTGCGCGACCGCCTGCGCCACGAGACCAGGGCCGCGATCCTCGCCGCGGCGGAAGAGGTCTTCGTCGACGATGGGCTGGAGCGCGCCCGCATGGAGTCCATCGCAGCCCGCGCCAGGGTTGCGGTGGGGACTCTGTACAACTACTTCGAGGACCGCGACGGGCTTCTCGTGGCGCTCGTCGACGCCCGGCGCGAGGCCCTCCTCCACCGGCTCGACTCGGCCCTGGCCGCGGGGAAGGGGCTTCCCTTCGAGGAGGCGCTCACCGGACTGCTCCGCGCCCTGTTCGACCACTGGTCGACGCACCACGGGCTGCTCGCCGTCCTGCTCCAGGCCGAGGACACGGGACTCGTGGCCCCGGGGAGGGGACCCCTCCTCGACGACGTGACCCGGCGCGTGGAGAAGGTGCTTCGTCGAGGGCGCACCCAAGGAAAGCTCCGGGCGGATGCGGCCCGCCTCCAGGCGGCCGCGGTGGTGGGAATGGTGAGGGGCGTCCTGCGACGAAGCGCGAGCCGCAGGAGTGGGGCCCGGGAGGAGGACTGGGCGGGCCAGGTGCTGGAGATCTTCCTGCGGGGGGCCGGGAGGTAGCCTTGGACCACGCGTTGCCCGTCGGGATGGCCCTTTCCGCCCAGCCACGGACCAACAAGTGGCTGGTGACGGTCTCGGTCTCCTTCGGGACGCTCATGGGCGCCATCGACTCGTCCATCGTGAACGTGGCGCTCCCGCAGATCCGGGGCGCCGTGGGCGCGACCATCCAGGAGATCACCTGGATCAGCACCGGCTTCGCGATGGCCACCGTCATCGTGATGCCGCTCACCGCCTTCCTCGGGCGGCTCTTCGGCCAGAAGCGCGTCTATCTCGCGAGCCTGGTCCTCTTCGTGGCCGGCTCGGCGCTGTGCGGCGTGGCGCAGACCCTCCCTCAGGTCGTGTTCTTCCGGGTGCTCCAGGGCCTCGGCGCCGGGGCGCTACAGCCCACCGAGCAGGCGATCCTGCGCCAGACCTTCCCGGCCCGGGAGCAGGGCATGGCGATGGCGCTCTTCGCGATGGCCGTCATGCTGGGCCCCGCCATCGGCCCCACGCTGGGCGGCTACATCGTCGACAACTACCACTGGTCCTGGATCTTCTTCATCAACCTCCCCGTGGGCCTGCTCGGGCTCCTCATGGTGACCCGCTTCGTGCACGAGCCGGACGACATCCGGGAGGCGAACCGCGCCGCCGCGGAGTCCCAGCGCCGGAACCTCGACTGGCAGGGGATCGCGCTCCTCGCGGTCGGGCTGGCGGCGCTCCAGTACGTGCTCGAGGAAGGACAGCAGGACGACTGGTTCGACTCGCGGTTCATCGTGGGGCTCTCCGCGGTCGCGCTGCTGGCCCTGGCCGGCTTCGTCTGGAGGGAGCTCACGGCGAGGGTCCCCGCCGTGAACCTCCGGCTCTTCAGGGATTCGGTCTTCACCTCGGGCACGCTCATCGGCTCGGTGATGTTCGCCATGCTCATGGCCAGCATGTTCCTGCTCCCGCTCTTCATGCAGGAACTGCTCGGGTTCACCGCCACGCAGTCGGGGCTCGCGCTCATGCCGCGCGTGCTGGTGATGATGATCGCCACCCCGTTCGTGGGCCGGATCTACAACCGCGTATCGCCGCGCCTGCTGGTGGGGCTGGGCGTCGTGATGGTGTCGATCGGCTCCTTCGCCCTCGGCCGCATCACGCTCCAGACCACCTCGGAGGGGATCGTCCAGGCGATCCTCGTGCAGGGAGTCGGATTCGCGTTCCTCTTCGTCCCGTTGACGACGGCGGCCCTGTCGAACGTGCCGAGGACGCTCCTCTCGGACGCCACCGGCCTGAACTCCCTCCTGCGGCAGATCGGCGGTTCCATCGGCCTGGCCGTCTTCGCGACCCTGCTCTCCCGGAACGCGGCGCAGGCACGCCACTCCGTCGTCGCGCACCTCGTTCCGGGCCGGCCCGAGGTGCTGGAGCGAATCTCCCAGCTGCAGGCCTTCTTCGCCTCGCGGGGCTACGACGCCTCGAGCGCGCGACAGGCCGCGAACCAGGCGCTCGCCAGCATGGCCACGCAGCAATCCATGGTGATCGCCTTCGAGCACGTCTTCTACCTCGCCGGCGTGGTCTTCCTCGCGGTGCTCCCCCTCCTCCTCCTCCTGAAGGTGAACCGAGCCGGCTCGACGCAGCAGTCGCACGCCGAGGCCGAGACGAGTTGATCATGACTCCAGCCACCGTCCCCGCTCCCCAGCAAGAGGCCCAACCCGTGGAGCCGCCTCGCCCGGTCACGGCCGCACCCGCCGTCCCGCCCCGCGGGCGGAGAACCCTCGTCGTCTCGCTCGCCGTGCTCGCCGCCCTGGCGCTCGGCTACGGCGGCTACCTGTACGCGACGCGCTTCGACCAGGGAACGGACGACGCCCAGGTCGAGTCGGACGTCGTCCCGCTCGCTTCGCGCGTGGGCGGTGAGGTGGCCCAGGTGTCGGTCAAGGAGAACCAGGCCGTGAGGAAGGGCGACCTGCTCCTGGTGATCGACCACGCCGACCTCGCCGCGCGTGCCCGCCAGGCGGAGGCCGATCTGGACGTCGCCCGGGCGCAGTCCGCGGCCGCGAACGCCGAGGTGGCGGCCTCCGAGGCCGGGTTGCAGCGGGCCGCGGTGGAGGCCGGCAAGGCCGAGCGTGACCTGGAGCGCGCGCGCATCCTCCGCGAGGGCCAGGTGATCGCCCCGGACAAGTTCGACGAGGCGAAGGTCACCGGTGGGGTCAGCCAGGCCACCGTGGCGAGCGCCAGGGCGCGGGTCGCGGCGGCCCAGGCGCAGGCCAGGCTCGCGCAGGCGCGCGTGAAGGCGGCGGACGCGGCTCTCGACCTCGCACGGCTGCAGCTGTCCTACACCAAGATCTGGGCGCCGGAGGACGGCGTGATCTCGAAGCTGGTCGCGCACGAGGGGCAGCTCGTCTCGCCGGGCCAGCCGGTGGCCGAGCTGGTGCCCGCCACGACCTACGTGGTGGCGAACTTCAAGGAGACGCAGGTGGGACGCATGGTCCCCGGCCAGCGCGCGGTGGTGAAGATCGACGCCTACCCGGGCCTCGAGCTCGAGGGCAGGGTCGAGAGCCTGTCCGGGGGCACCGGGGCGCGCTTCTCGCTCATCCCGCCGGACAACGCATCGGGCAACTTCGTGAAGGTGGTGGAGCGGGTACCGGTGCGGATCGCCTGGGCGAAGCCACCGCCGGAGGGCGTCCGGCTGCAAGCCGGGCTCTCCGCGTACGTGACCGTGCACGAGCGGTGACCCGATTTGCCCGGCGCCCTCGATTATGATGGCAGGGTGCGCATCCTTCTGGTCGAGGACGATGCGATGCTCGGGGACGCCGTCCAGCGCGGACTCCGCCAGACGGGTCACGCCGTGGACTGGGTCCGGGACGGGCGGGAAGCCGAGGTGGCCCTGGCCGGCGAGCCGTACGACGCCGTCCTCCTCGACCTCGGCCTGCCGGGCAAGGGAGGACTCGACGTGCTGAGGGACCTGCGCGGCCGTGGCCGTCGCGTCCCGGTCGTCGTCATCACGGCCCACGACGCAGTGGCGCAGCGGGTCGCGGGCCTCGACGCGGGAGCCGACGACTACCTGGTGAAGCCGTTCGATCTCGACGAGCTGGCCGCTCGCGTGCGGGCGGTGCAGCGCCGCAGCGGCGGGCGCGCCGATCCGGTCATCGAGAACGGACCCCTCACGCTGAACCCCGCCACGCACGAGGTCTCGCTCGCAGGTGCGCCGGTCCAGCTGTCTCCGCGCGAGTTCGCCCTGCTCCATGCGTTGCTGGAGCACCCGGGCCGGCCGGTCTCGCGCACCCGACTCGAGGAGCGCCTCTACGGCTGGGAGGAGGAGGTCGCGAGCAACGCAGTGGAGGTCCACGTGCACGCGCTCCGCCGCAAGCTGGGCGTGGAGTGGATCAAGACGCTGCGCGGCGTGGGCTACGTGGTCCCGAGGCGGGCGTGAAGTCGATCCGGGGACATCTGCTGGGCGCGCTCCTCGCAGCGGTCGCGACGGTCACGCTCGCCGCCGCCCTCATGGTGTACCGCACGGTGCGCCAGGAGATCGATTCCGTCTCCGACTACCATCTTCGGCAGGTCGCGCTCGCACTGCGCGACCGACTTCCCGAGGCCGGCCCGGTGGCAGGCGCCGGAGTCGAGGACTTCGACTTCCTCGTCCAGATCTGGGACCGCGACGGCACGAGGCTGTACCTTTCCAGGCCCGACAGCGGCCTCCCCGAGGTCGCCCAGCTGGGCTATGCGACGGTGAGCACCACGGCCGGCGACTGGCGTGTCTACTCCGCCGACCTGCAAGGGATCGTGGTCCAGGTGGCGCAGCCCGTGCGGTCGAGGCAGCAGCACGCGCTGGCGGCGGCATCGCGAACCCTCGCACCGGTGCTGCTGATGCTGCCGCTGCTGGCGCTCCTGACCTGGCGCATCGTCGGCCGCGCGCTGGCGCCCCTGAATCGCCTCGCAGGCGAGGTCTCGTCCCGGACCCCGGAAGCGCTCACGCCCATCCCGGAGGCGGGGGCACCGGAGGAGGCCGTGCCGCTGGTGCGCGCGCTCAACGACCTCCTCGACCGCCTGGCGGCGGCATGGGCCGCGCAACGCGCCTTCGTCGCGGACGCCGCCCATGAGCTGCGCACCCCGCTCGCCGCGCTCGAGATGCAACGGCGGCTGGTGGAAGCGTGCCTCCGACACGGCGGAGCGGACCGCGGCGCTCACCGATCTCCGGGCAGGGTTGGCGCGAATGACCCATGTCGTGCAGCAACTCCTGGCGCTCGCACGCGCAGAGCCCGGATCGGGCGCGGTCCAGGCGGGCGAGGCGGTGGGTCTCTCCGATCTGGTGGCGCAGTCGATCGCGGATCACGCGATCCTGGCGGAGGCGAAGGGGATCGACCTCGGCACGGCGGGAGCCACGGGGAACCCGGTCGTGCGGGGCGACCCGACGTCCCTTCGCACGCTGCTCGACAACCTGGTGGACAACGCGATTTGCTACTCGCCCGAGGGCACGCGAGTCGACGTGGACGCCGGGGTCCTGGCCGGCCGCTCCTACCTCTCGATCACGGACCATGGGCCCGGCATCCCCGTGGCCGAGCGCACGCGGGTCTTCGATCGCTTCTACCGTCACGAGGGCCGCTCGACCACCGGCACCGGCCTCGGACTCGCCATCGTGAAGGCCATCGCCGACCGCCACGAGGCCACGGTGACGCTCGGCGACACACCCGGCGGCGGCGTCACCGCGCGCGTCGAGTTCCCCGCCGCGTCCGCGGCGCAGGTGCGCGACGACGGCGGGCCCCTCCCTCCGACTCGGGTACCCGACAGGGACGTCCCGCCTTAAGGTCCCCGTAAGCCTCCGTGCGTAGGGTTTGCAGCGAGCCCGGAACGAGCGGGCAGCGCAAAGCAAGGAGGACACGATGCAAGGCAAGCTCCTCAAGGGAACCGCCCTGGCGGCCGCCCTCGTCGCCGTGCTCGGCGGCGGATACGCATTTCTCGGCCGGGCTGCCGCCTCGCCCGGGGACGTCGGTGTCGAGAGGCCCACTGCGGGAACCGCACCGGTGGCGCCGCCAGCCGGCGCGCGGTTGCCCGATTTCAGCGCCATCGTGCAGCGGTACGGACCAGCGGTGGTGAACCTGAGCACGACCGGGACGGCGAAGACCTCGATGGAGGGCGCGCCCCCTGGGCAACTGGACCCCGAAAGCCCGTTCTACCCGTTCTTCAAGCGGTTCATGCCGCCGGAGGGGAGCGGCCAGACGTTCACCCACGGCCAGGGCTCCGGCTTCATCGTGACGTCGGACGGCGTCATCCTCACCAACGCCCACGTGGTCGACGGCGCCAGCGAGGTCAAGGTGAAGCTCACCGACCGGCGCGAGTTCACGGCGAAGGTCCTGGGCATCGACAAGGCCGCCGACGTCGCGGTGCTGAAGATCGACACGAAGGCCTTGCCCACGGTCGCGATCGGCGATCCCGCGCGGCTGACCGTCGGCGAGTGGGTGCTCGCGATCGGGTCGCCGTTCGGCTTCGAGAACACCGCGACGGCGGGGATCCTCTCGGCCCGCTCGCGGTCGTTGCCGGGCGAGGGGTACGTCCCCTTCCTCCAGACCGACGTCGCGGTGAACCCCGGCAACTCGGGGGGCCCCCTCTTCAACGCCGCGGGCGAGGTCGTTGGAATCAACTCGCAGATCTTCTCGCACTCGGGCGGTTACATGGGCCTGTCCTTCGCGATCCCCATCGACGTCGCGATGAACGTGGAGCAGCAACTGCTGGCCCACGGCAAGGTCACGCGCGGATGGCTGGGTGTGACGATCCAGGAGGTCAGCCAGTCGCTGGGTGAATCCTTCGGCCTGGCGAGGCCCGCGGGCGCCCTGGTGAGCTCGGTCCAGGAGGGCAGCCCGGCCGCCGAGGCGGGCATCCGACCCGGCGACGTCATCCTGACGCTCGACGGAAGGGAGCTCTCCACCTCGGCCGACCTGCCGACGCTCGTCGCCGGCCTTGCGCCGGGAACCACTGCGAAGCTGGGCATCTGGCGCGATCGTGGCTCCCACGCGATCAAGGTGCGGGTCGGAGAGGTGAAGGACGTCGCGGTGGCTGCCGCGAACCGGGAGGAGGCCCGCCGTGGGCAGCTCGGCCTCGAGGTCCGTCCGCTCACGCCCGGCGAGAGGCAGGTGGCAGGAACGGACGGAGGCCTGCTGGTGGAAGGCGTCGAGGGTCCCGCAGCTCGCGCGGGCATCCGTCCCGGCGACGTGATCCTCGCGCTGGACGGGTCGAAGGTCGAGAGCGTGGACCAGCTGCGCGGCCTCGCCACGAAGTCCGGGAAGCACGTTGCGCTGCTCGTCGAGAGGGGAGAGGCGCGCATCTTCGTCCCGATCGACCGTGGCTGAGGCCCCAGGCCTTCGGAGGTGGACCATGAACCCGCGCCAGGGCTTTCGTCTCCTCACCGTTCGCGGCATTCCCGTCCGCATCCACTTCACGTTCCTGCTGGTCCTGCCGTTTCTCGCCCACGCCTTCGGTCAGCGCTTCTCGGTCGCAGCCGGCATGGCGGGCGTTCCCGAGCACGGCCTGTCCGGGTCACCCTGGGCCTGGGGCCTGCTCGTGGCGCTGGCCCTCTTCGCGTCGGTGCTCGTCCACGAGCTCGCCCACTCGCTCTACGCGGCGTCACACGGCGGCAAGGTCCAATCGATCACGCTGCTCATGATCGGTGGGGTGTCGCAGATCGACGAGACGCCCCTACGGCCGGCGCAGGAGGCGTGGATGGCCCTCGCCGGCCCAGCCACGAGCCTGGCCCTCGCCGGGGCATGCTTCACGCTGAACCGCGCCCTGGGGAGCGTCGGCAGCTTCGACGCTCGCTTCGGGCTCTTCCTCGTCGGCCAGCTCAACCTGATGCTCGGCGTCTTCAACCTGCTCCCGGCGTTTCCCATGGACGGGGGAAGGATCTTGCGGGCGCTGCTCGTCCGTCGCCTGGGACGCGGCCAGGCCACTCGCATCGCGGCGACGATCGGGAAGGTGTTCGCGGTGCTCTTCGCCCTGGGCGGCCTCATCGCGGGGAACGTCCTTCTCGTCGTCATCGCCTTCTTCGTGTTCATCGGCGCGGAGGCCGAGCAGCACGCGCGGCCGCACGAGCCCCTGGACCCGATCCCTTTCTCCCCGTCCGGGCATTCGCCCGGTCGCGTCATGGAGAAGATGAGGAGGCAGTCATGAAGCGATTCATCCTTGCAGCGTTGCTCGCCATCGCGCCGACCGTGTCGTGGGCGGCGACCTGGGAGAACGTTCCTCTCGTCGACCACAACTGCTCCGAGAAGGTCAAGGCTCACCCGGACGAGCACTCGACGGCCTGCCTCCTCCAGTGTTCGAAGAGCGGCTACGGCATCCTCGATCACGGAACGTGGATCAAGCTCGACAGGACGGGCAACGAGAAGGCGCTGTCCGCGCTGAAGGCGACGACCAGGAAGGATCACGTCCGGGTCAACGTGACCGGGGAGAAGAAGGGGTCGGTCATCCACGTGTCGGCCCTGACGATCCCCGACTGACCGGGGCGGCCGCCCCGAGGCAGGGTGGCCACCGCGATAGAGGCAGCCTATCGATCCTATACGGACGATGTCTTGGACGTGCCGCGGTGCGCGGCTTATCGGTCCACACAAGGAAAGGAGAAGATCCATGTCGACCGAGACCAAGTGCCCGTTCCCGCACGCCGCCGGCAGCGGCACGTCCAATCGGGAGTGGTGGCCGAACCGGCTGAAGCTGAACCTCCTTCACCAGCACTCCTCGCTGTCCGATCCCATGGGCCCGCGATTCGACTACGCAAAGGAGTTCGAGAGCCTCGACCTCGAGGCCGTCAAGAGGGATCTCCGGGCCCTCATGACCGATTCCCAGGACTGGTGGCCGGCCGACTTCGGGCACTACGGACCGCTTTTCATCCGCATGGCTTGGCACAGCGCCGGCACCTATCGCACCGGCGACGGGCGGGGCGGCGCTGGCCACGGGAACCAGCGGTTTGCGCCACTCAACAGCTGGCCCGACAACGTCAACCTCGACAAGGCGCGCCGCCTCCTCTGGCCGATCAAGCAGAGGTACGGCCGGAAGATCTCCTGGGCCGACCTGATGATCCTCGCGGGCAACGTCGCGCTCGAGTCGATGGGATTCAAGACCCTCGGCTTCGCCGGAGGGCGCGAGGACGTCTGGGAGCCCGAGGAGGACGTCTACTGGGGCGCCGAGGACAAGTGGCTGGGCGACAAGCGCCACTCCGGCGAGCGGGATCTCGAGAACCCGCTCGCTGCAGTGCAGATGGGGCTCATCTACGTCAACCCGGAAGGACCGAACGGCGACCCGGATCCCATCGCCGCGGCCCGCGACATCCGGGAGACCTTCGCCCGCATGGCGATGAACGACGAGGAGACGGTGGCGCTCATCGCGGGCGGCCACACGTTCGGCAAGACCCACGGCGCGGGAGACGCGAAGCACCTCGGGCCCGAGCCCGAGGCGGCCGGGATCGAGGAGCAAGGCCTGGGCTGGAAGAGCAGCTTCGGGACGGGCAAGGACGGCGACGCGATCACGAGCGGCCTGGAGGTCACCTGGACCACCACGCCGACGAGGTGGAGCAACGACTTCCTCCAGAACCTGTTCGGCTACGAATGGGAGCTGACGAGGAGCCCGGCCGGTGCGCACCAGTGGAGGCCAAAGGGCGGCGCGGGAGCGGAGACCGTTCCGGACGCGCACCATGCGGCGAAGCGTCACGCCCCCGCCATGCTGACGACGGATCTCGCGCTCCGGTTCGACCCCGCCTACGAGAAGATCTCCCGGCGCTTCCTCGAGAACCCCGACGAGCTGGCGGATGCGTTCGCCCGGGCGTGGTTCAAGCTCACGCATCGCGACATGGGGCCGCGAGCTCGCTATCTCGGCCCGGACGTCCCGGCCAAGGAGTTCGTCTGGCAAGACCCCATCCCCGCGGTGAACCACAAGCTCATCGGCCCCAGGGACGTCGCCGCCCTCAAGGGCAAGATCCTCGCGTCGGGCCTGTCCGTTTCACAGCTGGTGTCGACGGCCTGGGCGTCGGCTTCCACCTTCCGGGGCTCGGACAAGCGGGGTGGCGCCAACGGGGCCCGCATCCGTCTCGCGCCCCAGAAGGACTGGGAAGTCAACGAGCCCGTCCAGCTGGCGAAGGTTCTCAAGATCCTGAAGGGCATCCAGGGCTCGTTCAACGGCGCCCAGTCCGGTGGCAAGAAGGTGTCGCTCGCCGACCTGATCGTCCTGGCCGGCTGCGCGGGTGTCGAGCAGGCGGCGAGGAACGCCGGCCACAAGGTGACGGTTCCCTTCACCCCAGGTCGCATGGACGCCTCGCAGGCGCAGACCGACGTGACCTCCTTCGCCGTGCTCGAGCCGGTCGTGGACGGGTTCCGCAACTTCCAGGAGGCCCGGTACGCCGTGCCGGCCGAGGAGTTGCTCGTCGACAGGGCGCAGCTGCTGACCCTCACCGCGCCCGAGATGACGGTGCTCCTGGGCGGCCTGCGGGTCCTGAACGCCAACGTCGGACGGTCCCCGCACGGTGTCTTCACGAAGCGTCCGGAGGCGCTGACCAACGACTTCTTCGTGAACCTGCTCGACATGGGGACGAAGTGGACGGCGACCTCGCCAGACGCGGAGGTGTTCGAGGGCCGCGACCGCAAGACCGGGGAGCTCAAGTGGACCGGCACGCGGGTCGATCTCGTCTTCGGCTCGAACTCCCAGCTCCGGGCCCTGGCCGAGGTCCATGCGAGCGCGGACGGGCAGAAGAGGTTCCTCCACGACTTCGTGGCTGCCTGGGACAAGGTGATGAACCTGGATCGCTTCGATCGGGCGTGACGGATCCGGCCACCGGCAGGGCCTCGGCCGGACGGGTGGTCACGCCTCGGAGGGCGCCGCAGGCAGCTCGACCCGGAACGTCGAGCCCTTGCCGGGCTCGCTCGCGACCGTGATGGTCCCGCCGTGGGCCTCCACGATGGATTGGCTGATGGCGAGCCCCAGCCCCGACCCCCGCCCTTCGCCCGCCGCGCGGGTCGTGAAGAACGGGTCGAAGATGCGGTCGATGACGGCGGGGCTGATACCGACACCGTCGTCGACCACCTCGACGTAGGCCGTCCCGGTCTCGCCGGATCCCGTCCGGACGACGATCTTCCCCTTCTCGCCGTTGCGCGTGGCCTTCGCCGCGTTGATGACGAGATTCAAGATGACCTGTGCGACCTGGCCGCGCGACGCGAGGACCTCGGGGCCGCCACGCTCCTCCACCTGGACGCTCGCGGTCCTCGCGATCGACGCGGGCAGCCAGCGCATCGCGGCGAAGACCACGTCCGCGAGCCGCAACCTCGACCGGTGCGGGTCGGGGCTCGCGAAGGTGGCGAGGTCCTTGACGATGCGGGCCACCCGCTGGCCGCCCTCCTCGGCGTCGGAGAGCGCGTCGATCGTCTCGTCGAGCATCCGTAGTTCCACGTCCAGAGGAGGCGCGCTCCGTTTCGCGAGCCGCCTTCGGAGCTCGCGCACCGACTCCATCGCCATTCCCTGTCCCGCGAGCTCGGCCGCCAGCGGGTTGTTGATCTCGTGGGCGACCCCGGCCACCAGCGTTCCCATGGCCGCGAGGCGCGCCGCGTGGGCGAGCTCGGCCTGGAGCCGATTCCGCTCCGTCTCCGCGCTCTTGAGCTTGGAGATGTCCACGAACGTGCTGAGCACCGCATCGACCTTCCCGGCGTGGTCTCGAAGCGGCACGGAGTCGATGGAAACCCAGGTGACGGTGCCGTCGGGCTTGTGGAGGGCCATCACGGCGTCGGTCTGGGCCTTCCCGGTCCGGAGCGCCACCATGGGCGCGTGCTCCTCGCCCGGGAAGTACGTCCCGTCCTCTCTCATGGGGCGCCACTCGGGGTCGGTCGACCTGCGCCCCTGCATCTGCTCGGCGGTCAGGCCGAGGATTCGCTCCGCGGCCGGGTTGCACATCGCGAGGACGCCGTCGGCGCGCTGGAGGATGAGCCCGGCGGACATGCCGGTCACGAGCGTCCGGTACCGTTCCTCGCTCTCCCGGAGCGCGATCTCGGCCTTCTTGAATTCGGTGATGTCGACGAATGCCCCGACGGAACCGCGCGTCTCTCCGTCGTCACCCCGGATCGGCGAGGAGTTCCCCAGCATGTGCCGAACGGTGCCGTCATCGAAGACGACGTCGAACTCGAAGTTGCGGAACTCCCGACCGAATCGCGCCGCCGCCTGGATGGGCAGGTCGTCCGCCCCGATCTCCACGCCGTCCTTCATCGGGCGGAAGTTCATGGGGCGCTCGTCCGGCGGAGCGGTCACCGAGACGTTCGTGCCGCGCGGTCGGCGCAGCAGCTCTGCGCCGAAGCGGTTCGCATCGATCAGCGTGCCCTGGGGGTCGCGCGCGATCCACACCGCGGCCGGCACGGCGTCCAGGATGGCCTGCAACTCGGCGGCGCTCCGGCGCAGGGCTCTCTCCTGCTCCTTCCGCTCCGCTTCCCGGGTCGCCTGGAGGCTTGCCATGGCCTTCCGGCGCCGCTGGTGGAAGAACAATCCGAGGCTCGACGCGAGTGCGACCACCGCGAACACGGTGACGCGATCCCGGACCTCCTTTCGCCACGGGGCGAACAGGGCGTCGGTCTCCCGGGTGAAGGAGGCGACCAGGAAGCCATCCGACGTGCCCTTCGACGGCCGGATGGTCTGGAAGATGATCAGGGCGTTCTTGCGGGTGGTCTGGAGGGCTCCCGTCCACGAACTGGTGCTCGCGCCGTTCCGGATGTGCTTGTGGAACAGGGCGTCCGGCTTCTCGGCGAGATTCATGCCGACCGCACCCGGCGTTTCGGGGACCCGGTACACGACCAAGCCACCGCCGTGGATCAGCGCCGCCGACATGTCCGGCGCGTACCGCGTCGAATCGAGCAACAGGTTGAAGTACTCCGGGTCGATGATGGCGAGGAGGTAGCCGTCGAACCTTCCCTGCCCGTCGAGGACGGCCCGGCCGAGGCTGAGCGCCCAGTTGCGGAGCGGCGTCATGAAGGGTGGCGAGACGTAGAGCGCGGAGGCGTCGAGGCGGCTCTGGATCGCGCGGTACCTCTCCCCCTCGTGGAAGTCGAGGCCGAGGAGCTCCTTCCGGTTGCTGGCGACCCCGATCCCGGCACGGTTGACCAGGATGAAGGTGCGCACGCCGACCATGGACGAGACCATCAGGCGCATGCGCTCGTTCAGGAGCGAGACGCCATCTTCCCGCGACAGCAATGCCGGCACGTCGGCGCGAAGGGCATCGAGGGCGCTGCTCGTCGCTTGCAGGCGGGTGCTGAGCATCTGCTCGACGATCCGCGCCTGGTGCGCCATCCTGACCGGTTCGGTGGTCTCGATCTCCTCGCGGGAGGAGTGGAGATGGAGGGCGGTGTATCCGGCAAAGGCGACCAGGATCGCCCCTAGCCCAATCCACTCCAGCGCGGCCCGGGGGGCCGAACGTCTATCTGGTGCGCGTTCGCGCGCAGCATCGACTTGCCCGTCCATGGCTTGTCCAGCCCCTGGATTCTTGCACGCCGGGCTTCATCAGAGGGCCCCCGGGCCTCATCCGACCCACCAGAATGGGGAGAGATCCCGTTTGGGGCGTGGGCGGACGCCCCAGCCGAGCGCCAGGGCCGCGAGGGCGACCTCCGGGCCGGTCTCGGGCTACGGGGGGCAGACCCGCGTCGACCTCGAGTCGACGAAGGCGATGTTGCCTTCGAACCGTGGGATCCGCGCCGCGGAAACCGGGCTCGTGGTCACGGTGGCGACTGCGCAGGTGGCCGCCGGGACGACCTCGACCACGGCGATCCGCAGGACGCCGTCGGCAATCGCCGCGCTGGGCACCTGGATCTGGAAGCCGCCGCTCCCATGGACGCCGCTCGCCACGATCGCGACGAGCTCCCGGGTGAAGTCCACGCTCGGAAGTGCAGGCACGGGCGTGTGGTTCACCCAGATCGTGGCCCACTCCGCAGCCCACTCTTCCTGGTTCCTGACGACGAGCCGCCGAGCCGAGGCGTACCCGCTGTAGTAGGTGAGCGGACTCCCGGGCCCGGGTTCCACCCGGATCTCCGTCACCTCGACCGGGGTGCCCGGGACGAAGGGCGCCCGCATCGAAGAATCGTCCCCCTGGCTGGAGCCGCATCCGACGGTGGCGGCTGCGGCAGCGATGACGAGGATCAGGTGGAGTCGGCGCATTCCAAGCCCTTTCAAGGATGGGGCGACGTTGCCCTCGATCTTCAGGACGCTCGGGGCAATTGTTCGTGACGAGAATCGTAGAGTCTGGCCCGCATGCTGTCGATACCGGCGAGCGGTGGGCCGTCGCTTCCCCCCTTCGCAGGTCGTTCGATTTGACATATGGAAAACTCCCCATGAGCCGACACCTCCTGGTCGCCCTTCACATCCTGTCCGTCATGCCCGCCATCGCAAGGGCGGAGATCGTCGCCTGCCCGGACCCGGACGCTCCGGCCTGGGTCGAGGTGGCGAGCCCCCATTTCCTCGTCCGGACCGATGCGGGAGCGGGCGTTGGAAAGGATGCCGCGCTCCACCTCGAGCGGCTCCGGGTCGCCACGGTGAAGTCCGCCTTCGGCGGCAAGCTCGAGGCGCCCGGTGTCACCGAGGTCGTGCTCCTCCGCGACGACGAGGAGATGACCGACCTCACCGGTCGGAAGGAGTCCGACGAGATGCTCGGGGGCTTCTTCCAGGTCTACCTGGGGCGGAGCCGCATCGTCGCGACGCGCAAGTTCCTCCCGTTCTCCCCGTCGCTGCACACGCTGCAGCACGAGATGGCCCACCAGCTCACGGCCCATGCCTTCCCGCGCCAGCCTCGCTGGTTCGCCGAGGGGATGGCCGAATTCCTCGCCGCCGTGGAGGTGAACGAGGCCGGGGACAAGCCCGTGGCCGTGCTCGGGAAGCCACCCCCGCCCTGGCGGTGGAAGGAGAAGGTCTCCGCGAGCGAGGTCCTCTCCTGGGCCTGCACGGGCTCGCGCGAGGTCCCTTGCTACCAGTCGGCGTGGTGGCTCGTGCACTACCTCATGAACAACCGGGCGGACGCCTTCGCCGACTTCCAGCGGCGGCTCGCGCGCGCCGAGGACCCGGCGGGCGCCTGGAAGGCATCGTTCCCGGATCTCGACCCGGCCGACGCCAAGGCGATGGACGCGTTCGATACGGCGTTGCGCGACTACAGCCGATCGGGACGCTACGGGGTGGCCAAGGTCCCGTTCGACGAGCCCAGGCTCACCGTCACCGCCCGGCCCATGACCTGCGCCGAGGTGCGCGCGATGTACGCCGAGATGGTGATGAATCCCTTCCAGGTGGATCCCGCAGAGGGGCCTCGGCGCGCGGCGGCGGAGAAGGCGGCGGCGCTGAAGCTCGATCCGTCCGGCCTGGCCGCCTGGCGCCTGCTCGCGCTCGACGCCGCCTCTCCCGAGACCTTCGCCATCGCGACGAGAGCCGTGAAGTCGAGCCCGGGGGACTGGCGTGGCTGGTACCTCGTGCTCGCGTCCGCCGGCGAGGCTCCGGCGAACCAGGCGCTGCGGAAGGAGGCCATCGAGAGGCTCGCCGCCGCTCCGCCCGACGACGTCATGGTCCTGCACGAGCTCACCTGGGCGCTTCTCGGGCAGGGGGAGGACGGGCGCGCCGTGGCCATCGCCGCTCGCGCCGTGAAGCTCGCCCCATGGGAGCCGTCGGTCATCGACGCCTGGGCCGTCGTCCAGGCAAGCCTGGGGCAGTGCAAGGAGGCGCTGGCCGCCATCCGCCGTGCCGTCGATCTGGTCACGGACGAGCGCGGTGGCGCCAGGGGCGCCTTCGAGGAGCGTCAGCGGTTGATCGAGAAGCAGTGCGCGCCAGCGGTGGCCCCGCCGAAGGCGAAAGGTTGAGAGGCGTGCCACCATGACTCGGACTCCTCGGGAGGGCACCTTGCCGATCAAGACCATCGCCTACGCTTCTCTCGTCGTCGCAGCATCGCTCTTCGGCATCGGATGTGCCGGGCCGATGACCTCGACCGCCGTCCTCCAGGATCGCGGCCAGGACGGCGGCACCGTACGCATCGTGTGCCCGAGCTACCCGCCCGATTCGGACATGCAGGCGAAGGCGTCGGCGGAGATGGCGAAGGTGTGCAGCCCCCGGGCCTGGATGGTCGTGGACGTCAGGATCCAGGACGCCGATGGCCCCACCGGAATCTCATGCCTCCCCGGCACCCCGTGCCAGGGGAAGTCGGGGCCCCGGAACCAGCAGGTCGACCTCAAGTTCGCCTGCGTGGCGAAATAGGACAGAGAGACGCCATGACCCGATTCCGCCTGCTCCTCGCCCTTCCTGTCGTACTTCTCCTGGCGGGCGGCGCACCCGCTTCCGCCGCGGAACCCACCCCGGCCGCTCCCCCCATGGCCCCCGGCGTGAAGGGCGGGATCGCGTGGGTGCGGCCCGACGAATACAGGTCCTACGAGGCCGTCTGGAGCGACACGCGCGTCGCCGCCGGGCCGCGGGGAGG
Source organism: uncultured delta proteobacterium (assembly GCA_963818535.1). Taxonomy (GTDB): domain Bacteria; phylum Myxococcota; class Myxococcia; order Myxococcales; family Anaeromyxobacteraceae; genus CAIOAK01. Next base: position 1,234,433 of record CAWFSM010000001.1, read on the forward strand.
ACCTGCAGCGGCCTCCTTCGAGCGGCAGGCGGACGGAACGTGGAAGACCGGGGTCACCATCCTGAAGGTGGACGGATCGCGCCTCACCGGAGACAAGGTCGACCTGACCCTGACACGGCTCCCCGGCGGCTTCCGTCTCACCGGGACCTTCTTCAAGGACAACGTGAACCTCGTCGTGGACGCGAAGGGCGCCCAGGCCCAGCAGTTCCGGTACGTCCGGAACGACAAGGGCGCCTACGCCTCCGTCGACGTCCCGGGGAACTTCGTCTTCCTCGAAGGGGAAGCCGCCCGGTTGGAGGACCCGAAGTGGCCGGAGATCGCCCTGGCCGCGCTCGCGGCACGCTGGGGCGTCGATCCGGGGCCGTGGCTCGTGAACCCGGTGCCCCCTGACCTCACCCGAGGTACGCGTCCCAACACGACACCCTAGGAAGACTTCACTCGGCCGCCCATCCAGAACGCTCCTGGCGACGATGGGCTATCCTTCGCCCGGGAGGCGCACCGTGGGCGGGGTCGAGAAGCGTCGGGACAAGCGCTACAGCTACCGGATGCCCGCGGTCCTCGTGCGGGGCACGCGAGAAGTGCCGCTGCTCACCGGCGACGTCGGCTACCGGGGCCTCTTCCTTCGCACCGACGATCCGCCCCCGCTGCGGCAGTTGCTCCAGGTGAAGGTGAACCTGCCGCCGGTGAACGACGCGTTCACGGTGCACGCGATGGCCGTCTTCGTGGTGCCTGCCGGGGCCTCCGGGCGCGCTCCGGGGGTTGGCCTCCAGCTCTACGCCGTGAACGGCGAGGCCCGGCAGCGATGGGATCGGTTCGTCCAGTGGGTGGCGAAGAGCCACCCCGAGAGCCTCGAGACGCCCGTGAAGCCCGTCGCCGAGGCGCCCGACACCGTGAACCGCCAGTTCCCCCGCATCCGCCGGGAGCTCTCGGTGAAGGCGCAGTCCATCCGGGACCTCCCCCTGCTCGTGACCGAGGACGTCTCCCGCGGGGGCATGTTCCTGCGCACCGGGCTCGACCTCGCGATCGGCTCGGAGCTCCGGCTGCTCGTCGCGCACCCTCTGACCGGCCAGACGGTCGCGCTGGACACCGTCGTGCGGCGCCGTGTCGAGCATCCGCCGGAGCGGGCCGGTCTCGGCGTCGAGCTGTTCGGCCTCGACGAGAAGCGACGCGAGGAGTTCGCCGAGCTCGCCGGGCTCGACGAGGAATCGAAGGAGGAGGGCGTCGTGTACGTGGCGAAGGACGACCCCCTGCTCGCGTAGTGCACGGGAGCCACGCGCCACGAACGGAGCCGCTCGCTACCCCGGAGTCACGATGGCCTGGCTGGCCTGGAGGTCGACGCCCACGCCTGCCCGGCAGACCCGGTTCCGGCCCGCCTGCTTTGCCTGGTACAGGGCCGCGTCGGCTCGCTGGAGCAGCGTCTCGGCCGTGTCGTCCGGCCTCAGCTCGGCCACGCCGAAGCTCGCGGTCACCGCCTCCTTCGGCCCGAGATGCGTGGCCGCCATGATGGAGCGGAGCTTCTCCGCCAGGCTTACCGCGCCGTCCTCGGTGGTCGTCGGCGCGATCACGGCGAACTCCTCGCCGCCCCAGCGCGCGACCGTGTCCGACTCGCGCACGCACGACGAGAGGAGATTCGCGGTGCGAACGAGCACCTGGTCCCCTACCGGATGGCCGAACTCGTCGTTCACCTTCTTGAAGTGGTCGATGTCGAGGATGACGACGGAGAGTGCCTGCTGGTAGCGGCGCGCCCGGCTCAGCTCCCGTGAGATCGCCTCGTTGAACCCCATCCGGTTGAGCACGCCCGTCAGGGCGTCCGTGTCGGCGCGCTTCGCCATCTCCCGGGCGCGCCCCTCCGCCTCGCGCCGCTTTCCCGTGATGTACGACTCCGCGCTCAGCTGTCGCTGCAGCGCCACGAAGTAGGTCAGGACGACGGAGCAGAGAAGCAGGGTGATGACGATGCCGAGGAGCCGGTTGGCGACCTGGGTCCTCTCCTTCTTGAAGACCACGAGCGACCAGTCGGAATGCGGGATCGGGTGACGAACGGCAACGTGCTTCTGGCCTCCCAGGGACACCCACTCGGTCCCGGTGATCTCGTGATCCAGGATGGTCGAGGGCGCTTCCGGGGCCACGGCCAATCCCGCTCCGCGCGTGCCACCATCGGCGGGCATCCAGAGGCGATCGCCCGTGCCGCCTCCCCGGCTCGCGACCACGATCCGGCCGTCGGCCGAGACGATCACGGCGTCGTCGACTCCTGCCGGCCCGAGCTGGTCCGCGGCGAGGTTCTGCTTCACCACGGCCACCGCCACCACCTGCCCGGATGCGTCCCGGACCGGCTCGCTGGCGTAGTACCCGGGTACGCGGCTCACGAGGCCTACCCCGACGAACCGGCCCGGCCTTCCCGCCTCGTGCCGCCTCGAAGTAGGGTCGCTTGCCAAAGCTCTTCCCGACGAAGCTGTCCGGCTCGTGGCGGTTCGACGCGGCGATGGTCCTGCCCGCCGGATCGAGCACGTAGACCACGGAATCGTCCGACGCGAGGGCGAGCGCGTCCACGACGCCGTCGAGGCTGGCGGCGTCGATCCCGGCCTGCGTGACGTGATAGCGCCCCAGCAGCTCCGCCAGGGACCGCGCGCTCCGTTCGGCGCCCTGCGCCTCCATCATCAGGTGATCGAAGGTCTGCGACGCCGACGACTCGGCTTCCTGCATCACGTTGCGCTCGTGAAGCCGTCCGAGCCTGTCCGTGAATAGCCAGCCCCCGGCCAGGAGCGTGACGATGGAGGACGACATCGCCCAGAACAGGATTCGCTTCTTCCGCAAGGCGCGCCCCTTGGGATCGAAGGACACCGCCAGCGCCCAGATGGAGAGCGCCATCCCGCTGACCAGCAGTCCCCGGACGAGCTGGATGGGAATCCCGGTCCGGAGGAGGAACGCCTCGGGGCTCGGCCAGCTCGCGGTGAGGAACGGGGCCGACGGGACGACGAGCCCGGCGGCCACGCCGAAGGCCACGAAGAAGACCCCGCCGGATACGCGGGCACGCCAGGAAGGCTGGCCCCCGCCGAGCGCCTCGGTCCGGGAAGCCGCCAGGAAGAAGAGCGACGCCGTCCAGAAAATGGCGGGGGCTCCGATGAAGAGGCGAACCGCGGAATCGAGGCCTCCCGGCGCGGTGAGTCCAACTCCGAGCACGACCCCGAGGACGGGAAGGTAGATCCAGGTGCCCGGCGTCGATCCCCGGAGGACCCCGGACGTCCGGCGGGCGAACTCGAGCAGGAGAACGAAGCTCGCCCCGATCACCATGGTCCGGGCGAGCCCGAACAGCGCGGTGTCCCCCCCGGTCAGGGCAAACAGCTGGAGCCACTCGGCGGCGCCGTGGACGAAGGCGAAGAGCCCGAGGATCCACCAGGGCGTCGGGAGCGATGCCGAGCGCGACATCGACACGCACACCGACCCGAGCAGGAAGAGCACCAGCCCGAAGAAGAAGTAGATGTAGTCGAGCTGTGCAACGAGCATTCGTTCGTCCCGGCGGGCCCCAACCTGGTCACCCGACAGGGATGTCACGATTCCTGGAGGGTTCTGTCCAGCGCTCGTCCATTCCCGCCCCCGGCGGGACATGGGTCTCGGAAGCCCCAGGACGCAATGGCGTCGGTACTGCACGGTTGCGCTCACCGACGCCGGGCAGCGCCTCCTCGAGAACGCGGGCGTGTCTCCCGCGCTCCCACGCCCGGAGGCCGAACAAGCCCTCAGGCACGGGGCCGGCTCCACCGCTCCCCTCGCTTGACCCGATCCGGCGGACGGCCTAACTACGACTTCCCGTCACCACCCCGTCCCGGAGCCGTGGATGCCCACCCGTCGTCCGCACCCGTTCATCCTGGCCGGCCTTCTCCTCGCGTGTGGTTGCGAATCGTCGTCGAGCTCCTCCACGATCCCCCCTCCGCCCACCTCCCTGAGCGCCGACGAGCGCGCCGCGATCCTCGTCGGCGCCATGACGCAGGAGGAGAAGCTGCAGCTCATCCACGGCATCGGCGGCCTCCTGAACGCGGGGCCCCGGGGTTCGGCAGGCTACGTCCCCGGGATCGACCGGATGGGCTTCCCCCCGCTCCACCTCGTGGACGGCAGCGTCGGGGTCGGCAACGCCACGGGGGAGTCCACCGCGCTGCCTTCGGCCATGGCGAGCGCCGCCACCTGGGACCTCGATCTCGCGTACCAGTACGGCGTGGTGATCGGAAAGGACATGCGGGCGCACGGGGTCAACGTCCACCTCGGCGGCAACGTGAACCTCGCCGGACGGGAGCCGCGCAACGGCCGGGCCCACGAGATGAAGGGCGAAGATCCCATCCTGGCCGGGCGCATCAACGCAGCGCACATCAAGGGCACGCAGGACCAGAACGTCGTCGCCACCATCAAGCACCTCGCGCTCAACGACCAGGAGACCGGGCGCGAGGTGATGAACGTGATCATCGACGAGCGGGCCGCCCGCGAGACCGACCTGCTCGCGTTCGAGATCGGGGTGAAGGACGCCGGCGTGCAGGCGGTGATGGCCGGCTACAACCTCGTGGAGGGCGCATGGTGCTCCGAGAGCCAGGCGCTCCTCACGGGCGTCCTGAAGCAGGACTGGGCGTTTCCGGGTTTCGTCGTGTCCGACTGGAACGGGACCCACAGCTGTGGCCCCGCCGCGATGGCCGGTCTCGACATGGAGATGCCAGGCCCCCTGCAATTCTCGGGGATGAAGGACGCGCTCGCGGCAGGGGAGGTGACCCAGGCCCGGCTCGACGACATGGTCCACCGGATCGTGCGCGCGGTCTTCGCGGTCGGGCTCTACGACAACCCGGTCTCGCCAGGCACCGTCGACGCGGCCTCGAACCTCGCCGTCGCCCAGGCCGTGGCCGAGCAGGGCACGGTGCTCCTCAAGAACTCGGGCGACCTGCCCCTGCCCCCGGGCCTGGGGTCCATCGCGGTCATCGGACCACACGCCGACGTGGCCGTGCTCTCGGGGGGCGGATCGGCCGACGTGACCCCCATCGGTGGAAGCGCGCTCGTCGAGCGTTCCGACTTCGTGGGCTTCTGGTTCCCGGTGCGCTGGCTCCCGTCCTCTCCCCTCTCGGCCATCCGGGCGAAGGCGCCGGGCGCCGCGGTCCGGTTTCACGACGGGTCGAGCGCCGCCGAGGCGGCCAGCCTGGCCGCCTCGAGCGACGTGGCCATCGTGTTCGCGACCCAGTGGTCGACGGAGAGCCTGGACCGCCCCACGCTCGACCTCGTCGACCTGGTGCACCGCTCGAACCCGCTCGATCAGGACGGGCTGATCCGCGCCGTGGCCGCGGCGAACCCGCACACCATCGTCGTGCTCGAGGGGCCCGGGGCGCAGGCCATGCCCTGGCTCCCCGGCGTCGCCGCGGTGCTCGCCGCCTGGTACCCGGGGCAGCGCGGGGCGGAGGCCGTCGCGAACATCCTGTTCGGCGACGTGAACCCGTCGGGCAAGCTCCCGATCACCTTCCCGAAGGGCGACCTCGACCTGCCCAGGCCGACGATCGCCGGTGGCACCACGCCGTTCGACGTCCGGTACGACGAGGGGCTGGCGACCGGCTACAGGTGGTTCGACGCGCAGGGCATCGAGCCGCTCTTCCCGTTCGGCTTCGGGCTGTCCTACACGACCTTCGCCATCACGAACCCCACCGTGAGCCTCGCGAGCGGGAACCAGCTGACCGTCACCGTGGACCTCGCGAACACGGGTTCACGGGCCGGCGCAGAGGTGGTGCAGGTCTACCTCTCCATGCCGGCGAGCCTCGGCGAGCCGCCCCGCCGGCTCATCGGCTGGAAGAAGGTGACGCTCGCGCCCGGCGCGTCGACGACCGTGACCATCCTCGTGGACGGCAACTCCTCGGCGCATCCCTTCGGCCACTGGGACACGGCGGCCCGCACGTGGGCGATCGCGCCGGGTGAATATGGCGTGTACGTGGGCAACTCCGCCCGGAGCACGAGCCTGGCGGGGACCGTGAGGTTCTGACTCCTCTCGCGCCACGCCGCCATCGCCGGCCCGGGTCTCCGCACCGGGGCCTGAGACCCGGGACTACGACGTGGGCAGGATGTTCTGGTTCATCCGGAACAGGTTCTTCGGGTCGTACCTCGCCTTGAGACTCGAGAGCCGTTCGTAGTTGGGTCCATAGGCGCCCCGGCTCACGCGCTGCATCTCGTCCTCGGGCATGAAGTTGACGTAAACGCCGCCGGTGGCGTGGGGCGTCATCGCGTCGAACAGGTGCCGCGCCCAGGCGATGCATTCCTCGTCCCTGGCGGCGTCGCTCCAGCGCGTGTGGACGTTCATCACGAATTGCACGGCCCGGTGTGGGTACGCGGTCGTCTGCGCCGGCACCCGGCTCACGGCTCCTCCCAGGTGTCCGAGGAAGACCTCGCAGTCGGGAGAAGGCAGCCGGCCGACGTGGTCGATCATCACCTCGATCGCGGCGTCGCCCAGCTCGACGAAGTCGTGCGACTTCCAGTAATTCCGGGCGCCCGGCGCAAGCAGGGGGTCGAACGCCGTCTGCCATCCAGCGAAGGGGCTGGGGCCGACCACGTCCGCGATGGGCTTGCCGAGGGCCCGGATCGGCGCGACGGCCTTGCGCCCCTTCTCGAGGTCCCCCGCGTAGCACATGGCGAGGACGACCACCTCCTGGCCGTGGACCTCCTTCGGGAGGAAGGGGAGCGGTGGCGCCTTTCGCATCACCACCCAGCAGGTGAGCTGGTCGGGCGCGCCGGCGACCGCACGCCGATAGCCCCGGAGGAGCTCCCCGGCGCCGGCGAAGGGGTGGACGATCAGTCCGGCCAGCACTTCCGGACCGATCGGATGCAGGCGGAACTCGAAGGAGGTCACGACACCGAAGTTGCCCCCGCCGCCACGAACGGCCCAGAAGAGGTCCGGCTCCTCCGTCTCGCTCGCGCGGACCCACTCGCCGCTCGCCGTGACCACGTCCACGGAGAGGAGGTTGTCGATGGTGAGGCCGTGCTTCCGGCTGATCCAGCCGAATCCGCCGCCCAGCGTGAGCCCGGCGATGCCCGTCGTGGAGTTGATGCCGGTCGGGGTCGCGAGCCCGAACGCCTGTGCCTCCCGGTCGAACTCACCCAGGGTCACGCCCGGCTCGACGCGCGCCGTCCGGCTCGCGGGGTCGATGCGAACCGACTTCATGGGGGTCAGGTCGATCATCAACCCTCCCTCGCACACCGCGTTGCCAGCGATGTTGTGACCCCCGCCCCGGATGGCGAGGAGAAGCCGGTGCTCTCCGGCGAGCCGGACCGCGTGCACGACGTCGGCCGCGCCGGCCGCGCGGACGATCGCGGCAGGACGCCGGTCGATCATCCCGTTCCAGATGGTGCGTGCCTGGTCGTAGCCCGGGTCACCCGGCATGCAGAGTGTCCCGCGCAGCTGCTCGCGAAGCGCGGTGAGCACCTCCGACGGCAGCGTGGTCATCGCGCCGTCGACCTGCTTCACCTTCACGTTCGCCATGGGAGAGTCCTCCTTCGAGAACACGACCCCTGCGGCGAAGGACGTCCCGACGGGACGTCCACTCGCCCGGGGAGGTGCGATGCCAGCCGGACTCAGTGCATGGACGACGCCGGCGGTGCCGGCAAGAAGCCGTACGGACGGGCGTCGAGCCAGTGCCACTCCGTCCCTTGCCGGTGGGCGAGGATGACGGTGTGCAGCTTCATGGTGCCGATGGTCCCGTCGGGCAACCGTGCGCCCTGGATGGCGTGGTCCATGTCGAGCAGGGCGAGGTCGCGCCCGATCGAGCGGACGGCCTCGATCGTGAAGGTGGACGTGGTCCCGCGGAGGAACTGGTTCACGTCCTCGGCGAAGACCTTCTCCACGCCGGAACGGCCGTTGCCCCTGCTCCCGGTGGGGCTGATGAGCGTGCCGTCGGACTCCCAGAAGGCGGCGACCTCCTTCACGTCGGCGCGATTGAACGCGGCGTTGAACCTCGCGCAGGTGTCCGCGAGGGACGGTTCGGTGGCTGGGGGCGTGACCTGCGGGGTGGAGCTGGACTGGGTGGAAACGGATGCCATGGGCTTCTCCCTTTCTCGAACGGCACGTTCCCTCCCAGGTGCGGCCACCGCAGCACCTATCGCCCGACGGCCCCATCTCAACCCTTTCCAGGTGCGAGTCCCTCCTCATCTGGGGCGTAAGAGCCTTGTCGCGCCCATGATTTCTGCCCCTTCTTGCGGGTGGGGGCGGCGAGAATCGGACGCGAGTCCGGCGATGCGGTCGCTCCCGAGCACCTCCTGGATGGCCGGGAAGAGCGTCCTCTCCTCGAAGCGGACGTGTTCCGCGAGCCTCCTCTCCATGGCCTCGAGAGCTGCGATGCGTTCGGTGCCGCTGGCCTCGCGAACCTGGCGGGCCAGGTGCCGGAGTGCGAGGTGATCGCCGAGCGTGAACAGGACCACTGCGTCTGCCTCGGAGAGCCGTGCCGCCAGCTCCGGCAGGAGCACGTCCTCCTCGGCCTGGCAGTGCGGGAGCACCTCCTGGTCCCAGAGCGCAAGGAGCCTCGAGCAGCGCTCCTCGGCGCCCGCGCTCGCCCAGCCCGCGATGTCCGCGAGGCAGCGGGCGTGCTCGGCGGAGAGGCGTCGGAGCTGGGGGCAAAGGGTCACGTCATCTCCTCCTCGGTCGTCCGTTACCGCCTGATGAAGGTCCCGTTACGAAGCTCGTGGAGGGTCTGCACGATCTCCTCCTCGGTGTTCATGACGAAGGGCCCGTAGCGCACCGCCGGCTCGTGAAGCGGCTGTGCGGAGAGCAGCAGGAACCGCGCCGGCGCGGTGGTGGTGTGGACCCGGACCACGTCGCCGTCGCCGAGGATGGCGAGACGCGGGGAGGGGACGACCTTGCCGTGACCCGCGCTGGCGCCGCCCACGGTCACCTCGCCGCGGTACACGTAGAGGATGCCCGTGTGGCCGCGGGGCACGGGCTGCTCGAAGGTCTGCCCAGCCCCGAGCAAGACGTCCAGGTAGGTGGGGTCGGCGTGGATGTCCTTGACCGCGCCGGACACGCCTTCCACCTCCCCGGCGATGACGCGCGCCTTGCCGCCGCCCGGGAGAGCGACCTCCGGGATCTTCGCCGAGGGTACGTCCTGGTAGCGCGGGGCGGTCATCTTCAGCTTCCGCGGGAGGTTCACCCAGATCTGGAATCCGTCGAGCCGCTTCGGCCCGACGTGCGGCATCTCCTCGTGCATGATGCCGCGCCCCGCGGTCATCCACTGCACGTCGCCCGGACCGATGGTCCCGGAGTTCCCGATGCTGTCACGGTGGGTGACGTCGCCGTCCAGCATGTAGGTGATGGTCTCGATGCCCCGGTGCGGGTGCATGGGGAACCCGGCCACGTAGTCGTCGGGGTTCTCGGACCCGAAGTGATCGAACAGGAAGAAGGGATCGAGGTGATCGAGCGTGGGCGTGGCGATGCTGCGCTTCAGCTGGACCCCCGCGCCGTCGCTGGCGGGCGTCGGGACGACGATCTGCTGCACGGTACGTTCCGTCATGACCCTCTCCGTTCCTACGCGACCTTCGCAGCCGCCTGCTGGACGGCCTCGAGCTCGATCTCGATGTCCACGCGGTCGGCCACGAGCACACCACCGGTCTCGAGCGCCTGGTTCCAGGTGAGGCCGAAGTCCTTGCGGTTGATGGATGCCGTGGCGCTGAAGCCTGCGCGCACGTTGCCCCAGGGGTCCTTGCCCTGGCCGCCGACCTCGACGTCGAGCGGGACCTCGCGGGTCACGCCGCGGATGGTGAGGTCGCCGACGACACGCAGGCGATCCTTCGAGACCGCCTCGACCTTGCGGCTCCGGTAGGTGAGCGTCGGGTACTTCTGGGCGTCGAGGAAGTCGGCGGACCTGAGGTGGGTGTCGCGGTCGGACACGCCGGTGTCGATGCTGGCCGCCTCGATCTCGACCTCGACCGATGACTTCGTGAGATCGGCCATGTCGAGCGCGAGCTTCGCGTTCCACTTCGTGAAGTGTCCCCGGACCTTCGAGATGACCATGTGCCGGACGGCGAGGTTCACCGCCGAGTGCGCGCCGTCGACCTGCCAGTCTTGCTGAGCCATTTGCTTCTCCTTTCGAAGGGAAGGATTGCATTGGCTGGGCCGGAACGAGGTCTCGCCAACAATCGAGAATCATTGACGTCGAGAGACGCGGACCTCCCCGCACCGGCTCATATTGATACGCTCGGGCTCGTTTCGGGCCGGTGCCTGGGCCCTACGCCGAGCGGATGGCGGCGGCGACCGCGGGGAGCTCGGCTCGGTCTCCGCCGGTTCCCATCACCTGGATGCCCCGGCCCCCGTCCTCGAAGCGGGGGATCACGTGGACGTGCAGGTGGTGGACGTGCTGGCCCGCCGCACGACCGTGATTCCATCCCACGTTCATGCCCACCGGCCGGAGCGCGCGCTGGACCTTCGCCTGCACGGCCTTCACGGCGAGGAAGAGGTCGCCCACGGCCGCGTCGCCGAGATCGAGGAGCGTCGGGGCGTGAGCGCGGGGGACGACGAGGACGTGGCCACGGGCCGCCGGGAAGACATCGAGGAAGGCCACCGATTCCGGGGACTCGTGGACGATCTCGGCGGCGATGTGACCGCCGAGGATTTCACAGAAGATGCAGTCGGCCATGCGGGCAGGGTAGCGCAGGCCCGGGCCGTGTCCGTGTCCGAATCGTCGATGGCCCCGGCATTGACTCGGGTCTCACTGGAACGCCAATATCTCTCGCTCGATGGGGAGGGCCATCTCGTGAGACGGCACGTCGACTTCACGCTGGAGAACGGAATCGCGACCGTCGTCATGGACAGTCCGCCGGTGAACGCATTCACCGATTCGCTGCACCGCGACTTCGTCCGGGTTCTCGACGAGCTGGAGGGTCGGCCGGTCCGGTCGGCCGTCATCACGGGCACCGGAGCGTACTTCCAGGCCGGCGGGGACATGAACCGCTTCCTGGAGATCGAGTCGGTGGCGGATGCCAGGGTCTTCGTGGAGATGGTCCAGGGCTTCATGGACCGGATCGCCGCCCTTCCGTTCCCGACCATCGCGGCCCTGAACGGCTACGCCCTGGGCGGGGGGCTCGAGATCGCGCTCGCCTGCGACATCCGGATCGCCTCGCGCCAGGCGACCCTGGGCCTGCCGGAGGTCCGGTACGGGATCCTCGCCGGGGCCGGAGGGACGCAGCGCCTCTCCCGCCTCGTCGGGCCCGGACGGGCCAAGCTCCTCATGTACACGGGACGGCGAATCAGCGCCGAGAACGCGCTCGCGATCGGTCTCGTGGACGGGGTCGTGGATGCGGAGCGCCTCATGGCCGAGGCCTGCGGGATCGCGGCCGAGATCGCGGCGAACAGCCCGATCGCGATCCGGCACGTGAAACGGTGCGTGGACGAGGGGCTCGACCTGCCCCTGGAGCAGGGCCTCGCACTGGAGAGACGGTACTGGGCCGAGCTGATCCCCCACGGCGACTACAAGGAAGGGGTCAAGGCCTGGCTCGAGAAGAGGAAGCCGACGTTTCCCGACGCGTCGTAGAGGGGGTTGCCATGTCGCAGGTGCAGAGCCAGGCGCTTCTTTCCGTTCCCTTCCGCTACTTCCTGAAGCGTCACCGGATCGAGAGAGGGAGCACGGTCGCGGTCGTCGACGGCCTCACGGGCGAGTCGATCACCTACGCCGAGCTGCACGACCGGGTCTCCCGGGTCGCCGGATGGCTGGTCCGAAACGGCGTCGGCCACGGCGACCGCGTCGCCTGCCTGGCGCTCAACGGCAAGGGCTACACCGAGTTCTTCCTCGCGCTCGCGTGGATCGGCGCCGTCGCCGTTCCCCTCAACATGCGCCTCAACCCGAAGGAGCTGAAGTTCATCATCGAGGACTCGGGGGCGAAGGCCATCTTCACCGACGGACCGCTCGTGGAGCTCGCGCAGGCCGCGATCTCCGGGATCCCGGCCGTGGGGCTCCAGATCCTGAACGCCGCTCCGCGGGAAGGCTGGACGCCGTACGGCGACCTGGCCCGCGACGACAACCCGCCCTCCGAGCCGGACGGAAGGGTCACGGGGCACACGCTCTTCATGCTGCTCTACACCAGCGGTACGACCGGCGAGCCCAAGGGGTGCATGATCCCGCAGCGATCCTGGACGGGGTACGCGACCAACATGGCCACCTGCTTCCGGATGGGGCCGGAGGACGTCTACCTGGCCTTCCTGCCGTACTTCCACGTGGCGGGATTCGGCGCCGCCTTCTCCCAGCTCATCCTCGGGGGAACGGTCGTCACCGCGCCGCTGCCCAACCCCAAGCTCTTCTACGGCCTCATCGCAAAGCACCGCGTGACCTTCATGTTCCTCGTGCCCGGGATCTCCTCCGCGTTCCTGTTCGACGAGGCCCGGAAGGACACCGACACCTCCTCGCTCCGGACCTTCATCGGCGCCGCCGGGCTCGAGAAACCCGACCTGCCGGACGTGGTCGAGCGCACGCTCGGCGCCAGGTACTTCGGGATCTACGGGCAGACGGAGTCGGGCAGCAAGATCACCTGGGCGACCGCCGACATGATCCGCGCCGATCCGGCCACCTACGGGCACGTGATGCCGTTCTTCGATTACCGGATCGTGGACGAGCAGGATCGGGAGCTGCCGCCCGGGAGGGTCGGCGAGCTCTGCATCCGGGGCGACACGGTCATGTCCGGCTACTGGAAGCGCCCGGAGGCCTCGGCCGAGACGCTGCGGAACGACTGGCACCACACCGGCGACCTGTTCGTGGTCTCGGAGAACGGCCAGGTCAAGATGGTCGATCGCAAGAAGTACCTCATCAAGACCGGCGGCGAGAACGTCTATCCCCAGGAGGTCGAGCTGGTGTTGCTCCGGCACCCGGCCATCGCCGACGCGGCCGTCGTGGGCATCCGCGACGAGAAGTGGGGAGAGGCGGTGAAGGCCTTCGTCATCCTCAAGGATGGCGCGAGCCCGTCGAGGCGGGAGATCGCGGACTTCGTGGGCGAGAGCATCGCCGGGTACAAGAAGCCGAGGTTCATCGCGTTCACGAAGGCCATCCCGCGAAACGCTTCGGGCAAGATCCTGAAGAACGAGCTCGTCGCGCAGGAGACGACGGACGAGCAGAGGGTCTAGGCGGCTTGCTGGGGCGCTCGCGGAGCCCACCATGGCGATCGAGAAGCCCCAGTACCGCGTGGTGCAGGAACTCCGGGGCATCGAGGTGCGGGAGTACGCGCCCTACCTCGTGGCCGAGACCGAGGTATCGGGCTCCCGGGCGGAAGCGGGCAATGCCGGCTTCCGCCGGCTGGCCGGCTACATCTTCGGCAAGAACCGGGGCGAGAAGAAGATCGCCATGACGGCGCCCGTCGCCCAGCAGGAGGGTGCGCGAATCGCCATGACCGCGCCGGTCTCGCAGCAGGCGGCGCCGGACCGCGGTGCGTCCACCTGGGTGATCCAGTTCATGATCCCCTCCGAGTACACGCGGGACACCCTGCCCGAGCCGCTCGATCCGGCCATCCGGTTCCGCGAGGTCGCGGCGCGGCGCGTGGCCGTGCTCCGCTATTCCGGCACCTGGTCGGAGGAGCGCTACCTCGAGAAGCTCGCCGAGCTGCGGGCCGCCATGGAGAAGGAGGGTCTCCGCGCGGTGGGGGAGCCCGTCTGGGCGAGGTATGACCCTCCGTTCATGCCGTGGTTCCTGCGAACCAACGAGATCCTGATCGAACTCTCGCCGTGAAGACTCAGGCGGCCCTCGGCATCTCGCTCGTGACCTTCCCGAGCACCTCGGCGAGCTCGCCGTCGGAGAGGGTCTCCTTCTCGAGGAGCCGGCGGGCGCCATCGACGAGCAGGTGGCGGTTCTGGACCAGCAGCTGGCGGGCCCGCTGGAAGGCGCCTTCCACGAGGTTGCGCACCTCCATGTCGATCTCTCTCGCAGTCTCCTCGGCGTAGCGGCGTTGCGGGCCGACCATCTGGCCCAGGTAGCCGCCCTGGTCGGTCTCGTACGTCACCGGCCCGAGCTGGCCGCCCATCCCGAAGCGGGCCACCATCGAGCGCGCGATCTCGGTGGCGCGCGAGATGTCGTCGGACGCACCGGTCGAAAGGTGCCCGTACACGATGTGCTCGGCGGCCCGACCGCCCATGAGCACGGCCATCTTGTTGGCGAGCTCGTCCCGGGTCATCAGGAAGCGGTCCTCGGTGGGGCGCTGGATGGTGTAGCCGAGCGCCCCGATGCCGCGCGGGATGATGGAGATCTTGTGGACCGGATCGGCGCCCGGCAGCGCCGATGCCACCAGGGCGTGCCCGATCTCGTGGTGCGCGACGATCTCCCGCTCCTTCGGGTTGAGGAGCCGGTTCTTCCGCTCCAGACCGGCCACGATCCGCTCGATGGCCACGTTGAAATCGGCCATGGAGACGGCGAGCGCCTCCGGGCCGCGCCGGGTGGCCGCCAGTGCCGCCTCGTTGATGAGGTTGGCCAGGTCCGCGCCGGTGAAGCCCGGCGTCAGCGCCGCCACCTGCTCCAGCTTCACGTCCGGGTCCAGGATCACCTTCTTGGCGTGCACCTGCAGGATCTGGATGCGCCCGGCCCGGTCGGGCCGGTCGACCAGCACCTGCCGGTCGAAGCGGCCGGCGCGCAGCAGGGCCGGATCGAGCACCTCGGGCCGGTTGGTGGCGGCCAGGAGCACCAGGCCGGTGGAGACGTCGAAGCCGTCCAGCTCCACCAGCAGCTGGTTGAGCGTCTGCTCCTTCTCGTCGTGGCCGCCGCCCATGCCGCCCATGGCGTTGCGCGCGCGCCCCAGAGCGTCCAGCTCGTCGATGAAGATGATGGCGGGCGCCTTCTTGCGCGCCTGCTCGAAGAGGTCGCGCACCCGGGCCGCGCCCACGCCCACGAACATCTCCACGAACTCCGAGCCGGAAATGGAGAAGAAGGGCACGCTGGCCTCGCCGGCAACTGCCTTGGCGAGCAGCGTCTTGCCGGTGCCCGGCGGCCCGACCAGCAGGACGCCCTTGGGCATGCGGGCTCCGAGCCGACCGTAGCTCGTCGGGTCCTTCAGGAAGGCCACCACCTCGGTGAGCTCGGCCTTGGCCTCGTCCACGCCGGCCACGTCGGCGAAGGAGGTCCTGGTGTCGTTCTCGACGTAGACCTTGGCCTTCGACTTGCCGATGGCCATGAGGCCGCCGCCGGCGCCACCGGGACCGCCCTGCATGCGCCTGGCCAGGAACATCCAGACGCCGAAGAAGAAGAGCACCGGCAGGATCCAGGAGAGGAGCATGGCCAGGAAGTTGCTCTCCAGCCGCCCGGCGTAGGTCACCCCGGCGGCGTCGAGCTCCTTCGAGATGTCGGGGTCGACGCGGGTGGTGACGAAGCGGCTCTTGCCCTCGAGCGGCTTCTTCAGGGCGCCCTCGATGCGGTCGGGGCCGATGGTCACCTTCTCGACGTCGCCGGCCCGCACCAGCCCCTGGAACTGGCTGTACGGGATGTTGGCGACTTCCTGGGAGCGCGCCCAGAGGCCCTGGAGCAGGAGGACGCCCATGAAGGCGAGGGCCATGTAGAACAGGTTGAAGCGGGTCTTCTGGTTCATGACGGAGATGTAGTGCCCGGAGGAACCGGAGGAAATGAGAAAATACCGACGGGACACTGCGGAAATGCAAATGGAACCGGCGCCTCGCGAAGCACCACCAGATCGGCATCGAGTTCCTCCGCCAGGGCCAGGATCGCCGAGCGCGGGGTTGCCGGCCGGGAGGTGGGTTCCGGCGATGGAGGACTCGAGGTGCGCCTCCGTGACCAGCTCGTCCAGCTGCTCCCGCGCGAGCTGACGCTGCTGGTCGAGCAAGGCCTGGGTGCGCTTCGGGCCGAACTTCGACCGGATCAGCGCCTCGGCCGGCACGCTCCAGGCGTGGGCGGCGTGGACCTCGATCGGCCCCGAACCCCCGACCCGTAGGGCCAGCTCGAGGACGCGGCGAGCCAGGTCCCGCTCGACGCTTCCGGACACGCCAGATAGGAATGGAATAGGATCCACGGCCGCGAGGACTCGCCGCGGGAACGGCACCCTGCCGGGGTAGACCGACCAGACCGGCACGGGGCACTTGCGGAAGAGGTGCTGGGCCACCGAGTCGGGTCCGAACGGGTCGTCACCGCGGGCGGGGACCACCAGGAGATCGGGGGGACGGGCGATGGCGTGGAGGACGACGCTGTGCCAGGGGACCTCCCCATCGAGCATGGTCGAGCGGACGCGCCCCGGGGGCAGCGCGGACCGGGCCAGGTCCTCCAGGCTGCGCAGGCGCGACTCCCGGTCCTCGCGGACCATGCGCAAGACCTTCCGCCCGAACGAGGTCCGGAAGACCTGGTCCTCGGACGTGCCAACGGCGCCGATCACGGTGAGCGTTCCGCCGCCGCGCTGCGTGGCCTCTGCGGCGGCGGCGAGGGCCTCGCTGGCGGGTGCGCGCGGCTCGACGAAGACCCACACGTTCTCGAGACCCTTCACGTCGTTCCTCCGTCCGTACCGGACGGCGCGCCCACCGCGCCGCCGACGACGCCCATGATGTAGGGCCGGGAAGACTCGAAGAAAATGTGAAAATTCCGACGTTACACTGTGGACAAATGAATGCGACGGGCTGTCGAGGCCGAGGTGCGACGCCAGAAACGGGTCGAGAGGTCGACGTTCTCTACAGCGCCGCGGTGAGCACGATCCGCTCGCGCTTCGAGACCACGACGCCCCCCGGCCTCTCCACGGTGACGGCGAAGAGCTTGGGCTCGAACACCTGGATGGCGGCCCGGATGGGGACGATGACCTCGCCGTCCACCACGTCGAACACGCCCCCGTCCACCGGGTGGGCCTGGTCGCGCTTCCCGTCGAAGATCCAGAGCTGGTACTGGGCGGTCTTCGGGTCGTTGGCGGCGAGTCCCCGGATGCGCATGTAGCCCTGCTGGCGCGATTCGGACCAGACCACGTCGCCGTTCGCCCCCTTCGCGGCGGGGTCGGGCGTGGCCGACCAGCCGATGGTCCTCGCATCCGGAGCCTGGGCCAGCAGCTCCGCGCGGCGCTCGCCCGGAGTCGGCACGCGCGGCGGCGGGGCGGTGACCTCCACCACCTGGACCTTCTCCACGACGCCCGGCGACCTCGTCCAGCCGAACACCGCGATGACGGCGGCCGCCGCGGCGGCCATCCAGCCGAGCGCGGGGGCGCGACTCCACCGGGAGCGGGCCCGGGCTGCGGCAGGCCCCTCGGCCGGGGGCGGACGTGCGACGCCACGCGCCCGCGCATCCGACAGCACCCTGGCTGCGAGCGCCTCGGGGAGGGCCTCGCCGTCGCCGGTGCGGGCGAGCTCCGCCAGCGCGAGGGCCGCCGCGGCCTGGTCGTAGGAGTCGTCGTCGGCGCCCCCGAGCCGCATCAGCTCGCGGGCCTCCAGCTCCGAGAGGCCGTCCAGGGCTCGGTCGGCGAGCAGCTCGCTCCTTCTGTCCGTGCCCTGGCTCAACCCGCGTCCTCCTCGACGTCCCCTTCACCCATATCTTCGCCCAGCAGGAGCTTCCGGATGCGGATGAGACCCCTTCGGGCGTGCGCCTTCACCGTGCCGACCGGCATCCCGGTGTGCTCGGCGATCTCCTCGTGCGTGAGCCCCTCGGCCACCGACAGACGCAGGACCTCGCGCTGCTCAGGCCGGAGGTCGTTCATGGCCCTGGCCGCCATCGCCGCCTCCGCCGACGTCTCGATCCCGCCGTCGTGGGATCCCTCCTGAGCCGCCTCCCGGCCTCCGGGGACGGCATCGAACGAGTCGGTGACCGGCCTGCGCTGCACCTTGCGCCGGCGGTCGATGAGGCGGCGGCGCGCGACCACCGCGACGAACGCCTCCTCGGTGCCCCGCAGGGCATCGTAGCGGCTCCCGTGCTCCCAGAGGTCGAGGAAGATCTCCTGGACGGCGTCCTCGGCATCGGCCCGCGTGGGCGACATCCGGCGGGACAGGCCCCAGACGATCGGCCCGAACCGGGACAGGCATTCCCGGACGGCGGCGTCGTCGCCGTGGGAGGCCCTCGCGAGCAGGGAGCTTTCGACCGTCGACATCGGAGGGGGTCGTATAGGGGCGCCCACCTCCAAGGGCAAGGGGCCCGCTCGACCGGTCGAACCGGCGAGCAGGCCCCCTTGAAGTCTTCCCCGCCGTTGCTACGGGGCCGGGAGGATGACCCGGTCGATGACGTGGATGACGCCGTTCGAGGTCAGGACGTCGGTGGCGACGATGTTCGAGGTGCGGGCTCGCCTGTCGGTGATGGCGAGCGCGGGGCTGATGGAGAAGTTCTCCCCCTGCACGGTGTTCGGCTGGGCTCCGGGGACGACGTCGGCCTTCAGCACCCGGGCGCCGAGCACGTGGTAGGTGAGCACCGCGGTGAGGAGCGGCTTGTTGGCGAGCAGGTCGGCCTTGGAGACGCCCAGCTCGGTGAGCAGGGCTGCGAAGGCGGCGTTGGTCGGGGCGAAGACGGTGAAGGGACCGGGGCCCGAGAGCGTGGCGGCGAGGTCGGCGGCCACGACCGCCTCCACGAGGATGGAGAAGTCGGGCAGGGCCTGGGCGGTCTGGACGATGTTCTTGTCGGCGGGGAGGATCACCTTGTCCACGACGTGGACGAGCGCGTTCGAGGCCGGGATGTCGGTGGCGACGATCTTGGCGGTGCGGTTGCGACCGTCGGTGATGACGACGTCGGCGCCCGACTGGTCGATCTTGAAGAACCCTCCGGCCAGCGGCGTGATGGCCTTGCCGAGCGGAATATCGGACTTCGCGACCCTGGCTCCGAGCACGTGGTACTGGAGCACCGCGGTGAGGAGCGGCTTGTTGGCGAGCAGTTCCGCCTTGGTCACGCCGAGCTCGGTGAGCAGGGCCGCGAAGGCGGCGTTGGTCGGAGCGAAGACGGTGTAGGGGCCCGGGGCGGAGAGCGTACCCGCCAGGTCGGCCGCGACGACCGCCTCGACGAGGATGCTCAGGTCCGGGTTGCCCTGGGCGAGCTGGACCACGTTCTGGGTAGGAGTTCCGGCGTCGGCGGTCTCGGAGCCGCAGGCGACGAGCACGGCTGCGAGCGAGAGGGCGAAGGAGCTTCGGGTCAGCGTCATGAGGTACCTCCAGATCTTCGGAGCGCTTCATGCGATCCGGTGTACCTGGCACTTCGCTGACCAGTGCCGTCCTGGATGCGCGCTGGACGCAGCAGACCCTGGAGGGGAGCGGGTGCATCCAGGATGGCCGGGCGTACGAACCGGAGCGGTCCGTGGCCCCCGACGCCCAGCGGCTCAGCGGCCCCGTGCCCCTCTCACCAGGACGAACAGCGTCATCACCGACGCCACGAGCATCGCCGTGATGAGGGACGCGGCGACGAGCTTCTCGGGCTTGCCGTTGAGGAACGCCATCCAGCTCGCGATGGAGCGCCAGGAGAAGACCAGCGAGAGGAACCCGGTCGTCACGATCGCGCCCGTGCGCGCCCAGCCGCGCCCGGCCCTGAGGAGCAGGCCCCAGGCGATCGAGAGCGCGCCGAAGGTGCCGCCGGAGATGAGCGCCGTGGCCGCCTTCTCGGGGTTCGAGAGATAGCCGACGACGCCCACGGCGATGAGGAACGCGCCGTAGCCGAGCAGCCAGTTGCCGAGCCGGTGGGTCACTTGGCTCGTCCCAGCAGGAGGTCGACGTCCTCGCGCAGGCTCTGGAGATCTTCCTCGTGCTCGACCTCCTGCTGCAGGATGGTGAGCGCCAGGTTCCAGGTGACCGGGTCCTTGTCCTTGGTGAGGTCCATCAGGTCCTTGTAGACGCCGATGGCGCACTGCTCGCCGGCGATGTTCTGGTCGAGAAGCGTGGACACGAGCGGGTCCACGGGGGCGTCATAGGCGCACGGGCTCGCCGACATCCAGTCGCGGGGGTGGACGACGGGGATCCCGCCCAGCTGGATGATCCGGTCGGCCAGCAGCACCGCGTGGCCCAGCTCCTCGGTGGCGTGGAGCGTCAACTCGGCCGCCACCGCGTCCTTCATCGGACCCTTGATGAGCTTCGCCCCCAGCCAGTACTGATAGTAGGCGAGCCACTCGCTGGCGTAGGCGCGGTTCAGGGCCTCCACCAGCTTGTCGACGTCCATCCCGACGATCGCGCGTCCCTTGGTCCCCATGGTGCCTCCTCGCCGCCCTTCGGGGCGGCGTCAGCTTCCATCGAGCCGCGTGGCGCCGCGCTTGTCCACCGTATTCTTGGAGCTCGGGGACGTTCGGGAGGGCTTCGCAATCGGCGCCGCCGGACCTATCATCCCGGCATGTTCGGTCTGACGTCGCCTCTCCTGGACGCCTTCCCCGGGGCGCACCTCTGTGCCGCCCTCCTGGTCCTCGGGCTCGCGGCGTGCTCGTCGCCGGCCGCCCCCGAGCCCACCTACCCGGAGAAGGACCGCGCGGCCGAGGCGACCCGCCTGCTCTCCGGACCGGACTGGTACCGCCACGCCGTCTTCTACGAGGTGTACGTCCGCTCCATCCAGGACTCGAACGGGGACGGGGTGGGCGACCTGCAGGGCCTCATCTCACGGCTGGACGAGCTCCAGGACCTCGGCGTGGACGCCCTGTGGCTCATGCCGGTCATGCCGTCGCCGCTCGCGGATTCCGGTTACGACGTCTCCGACTACCGCGGGATCCACCCCGACTACGGCACGATGGCCGACTTCGACGCCCTCCTCGCGGCGGCGCACGCCCGCGGGATGCGCGTGATGCTCGACCTGGTCATGAACCACACGTCGGTCGATCACCCGTGGTTCCAGGAGTCGCGCAGGGACCGGACGAATCCGCGCGCGGACTGGTACGTCTGGTCCGACACGCCGACCCGTCCCGACATCCCTTGCGGCCCGGTGCCGACGTTCGGGACGAGCGCGTGGACGTGGGACGACGTGCGGGGCCAGTACTACTTCCACCGCTTCCGGGACGCCCAGCCGGACCTGAACTTCTGGAACCCGGAGGTCGAGGCCGCGATGCTCGACGTGGCGCGCTTCTGGCTCGATCGCGGTGTCGATGGGTTCCGCTGCGACGTCGTCGGGCTCCTCTACGAGTCGGCGGTGGGCTGCTCGCTCATTCCGGAGACGATCGCGTACTTCCGGGATCTCCGGGGCCTGCTGGACGGCTACCCGGATCGCGCCATGGTCGCCGAGCCCACCTGGTTCGGGTCGACGGCGCCGTTCTTCGGGAACGGCCGGGACATGTTCCACCTGGCCTTCGACTTCGACTTCGTCTTCGGCTGGCCGAGCTACTTCGACTCGGCGACGGCCCAGCCCCTTGCGGACCACTTCATCGCGGTCCAGCAGGGGCTCCCTCCTGGAGCACAGAACGCGATCCAGCTGGGCAACCACGACGTCCCGCGCGCCTACGAGCGGGTGAACGGGATCACGTCCCGCTGGCGCCGGGCGGCGCTCGTCCAGGCGACGATGCCCGGTACCCCCTTCCTCTACTACGGAGAGGAGCTCGCCTTGCGGCCCGGGTCGCAGGTCGTGGTGGACGGGCGCGATCGATCCCGCTCGCCCCTTCCGTGGAGCGCCGCTCCCGGCTGGGGCTTCACGACGGGCCAGCCGTGGATCGCCTTCGGCGCGGAGCCGGAGCGGACGAATCTCGAGGCCGAGCGGGCCGATCCGGGCAGCGACCATTCGTTCTACCGGGGACTCCTGGCGCTTCGCCGGGGCCGCGAAGCGTTCGGGACCGGGTCGCTCCGGGTCCTTCCCACCGACGACCCGTCGATCCTCCTCTACGTGCGCGAGTCGGTCGACGAGACCTACGTCGTCGCCGTGGGAATGGACGAGACCGCCGCGCGCACCGGTGTCGCGGCCGGCGCCAACTTGCCCGGCGACCCCCGGAGGCTGCTCGGCGACGCCACGCTCGTCCGCGAGGGCTCTGCCGTGCGCGTGACCGTCCCTGCGGCGGGAATGGGCGTGTTTCGGGTGCGGTGAGCGCCAGTCTCGCGCAGGCGCGACGATGAGTGCAGCGTCACCGCTCCGGTTGCTCGGCGACACCGCCGGTGGATCCGAGCGCCCTCGCCACCGACCCGACCGTGAGCCCCTGCACGAGGATGGAGAAGACCACGACGCCGTAGGTGGTGGCGATGATCCAGGGGCGCGCCTCACTGGCGGGCACGCTGAGGGATAGCGCCACGGAGATGCCGCCTCGAAGGCCGCCCCATGTGAGGATGGCGAGGACGCTGCGGGAGAGGGTCAGCTTGAGGAACGGAAGCGCGGCAGCCAGCGCAACGGACGCCAGCCGGGCGAGCAGCACGACGACCACCGAGACGGCCGCGGCAAGGAGGTAGCTCGCCCGGAAGGCGATCACCAGGACTTCCAGTCCGATGAGCACGAACAGCAGCGCGTTCAGGATCTCGTCCAACAGTTCCCAGAAGTCATCCAGGTGCCTGCGCGTCCTCTCCGACATGGCGAAGCGGCGTCCGTGGTTGCCGATGAGGAGGCCCGCCACGACGACGGCGATGGGGCCTGACACGTGGAGGGCGCTCGCCAGCGCATATCCTCCCATCACGAGCGCGAGGGTGAGGAGGATCTCGACCGAATACTCGTCGACCGATCGCAGGAGCAGGTAGGTCACCCAGCCGAGGCCGAGGCCGAGGAGCGCGCCGCCGACGCCCTCCCGCAGGAAGAGGATGGCCACCTGACCGGCGCTCACCTCCTGACCGCTGGTCCAGATCCCGAGGAGAACGGCGAAGACCACGACTGCGACGCCGTCGTTGAACAACGACTCGCCGGCGATGACGGATTGCAGCCCACGCGGCACACCGGCGCTCCTCAGGATGCCGAGGACCGCGATGGGATCGGTGGGAGAGATGAGCGCGCCGAAGGTGAGGGCGGCGACCAGACCGATGGGCTGACCCACCGCACCCGAGAGCCACCAGATCGAGAGCCCCACGAGTGCGGTCGAGATCAGGACCCCGAAGGTGGCCAGGAAGGTGATGGCCCACTTCGATCGGGTCAGGTCCTCGAGGTCGAGATGGAGCGCACCGGCAAAGAGCAGGAACGACAGCATCCCCTGCATCAGCGTCTCGTTGAAATGGACATTCGCGAGGAGTCGCTCCGCCTGCCAGTCGAGGTGCAGCCCGGCCCGCCCGAGCAGGAGGAGCGCGAGGGACGCCAGGAGCGCGATGGCCATGATGCCGATGGCCGTCGGCAGCCGAACGAAGCGCTGATTCACCCAGCTGAGGATCGCGGCGAGCGTCAACGGCGCCGCCGGCAACCAGGCAAATCCCCACCTGGCCTGGATGGGGGGATGGTTCGTCGTCCTCGCGCCCGTCGTCGGAGGCCTCCTCTACGGGCCGCTCATCTGGTGGGGGGCAAGGGAGGCGCGAGGGCACGGCGTCCCCGAGGTCATGCGGGCGGTCGCCGAGCGAGGCGGCCGCATCCGTCCCCGGGTCGCCATCGTCAAGTCGATGGCGTCCGCCCTCTGCATCGGTTCGGGGGGATCGGTCGGCCGGGAGGGGCCAATCGTCCAGATCGGCTCGGCGATCGGTTCGACGCTCGGTCAGGCGCTGCGCCTGCCCGAATCGCGACTCCGCCTGCTCGTCGCCTGCGGCGCGGCCGGCGGGATATCCGCCACGTTCAACGCACCCATCGCCGGCGCCATGTTCGCCCTGGAGCTCATCCTCCGGGACTTCGAGGCCGAGTCCTTCGGCGCCGTCGTCGTGTCGTCGGTGTTCGCGGACGTCGTCGGCCGCGCGGCGTTCGGTTCCCGGGCCTTCCTGACGTTGCCGCCGTTCGACCTGGCGTCTCGCTGGGAGTACCTGCTCTACGGAGGGCTGGGCCTCGTGGCGGCGGTCGTGGGGGTCGGGTTCTTTCGGGCTCCTCTACGGAACCGAGGACGTCGTCGATCGGGTCTGGCGCGGCCCGGAATGGCTCCGTCCCGGCGCAGGGGGGCTCGTCCTGGGCCTCCTGCTCCTCGCCGTGCCCCAGATGTACGGGGTCGGTTATCCGACCCTGGAGCGAGCCGTCGGAGGCGGCTACGCCGCCTGGTTCCTCCTGGTGCTCCTCGCCGGAAAGGTCGTGGCGACGAGCCTGACGATCGGGATCGGCGGCTCGGGTGGCGTCTTCGCGCCCTCCCTCTTCATCGGGGCGATGCTGGGCACGGCCTATGGCCAGCTGGTGAACCGGGTTCTCCCGCAGATCGCCGGATCGGCAGGGGCCTACGGACTCGTCGGCATGGGCGCCGTCTTCGCCGCGGCTGCGCGGGCTCCCATCACCGCCGTGCTGATCATCTTCGAGCTCACCGGGGAGTACCGCATCATCCTGCCCCTCCTGCTCGCCGTGGCACTCTCGACGTCCATCGCGAACCTTCTGACCCGGGACACGATCTACACGCTCAAGCTGAAGCGGCTCGGGATCGGGCTGTCACCGGAGCGCTCGAGGCTGATGCAGCTCGTCCGGGTCGGCGAGGCCATGCGTCCGGCCCCGGTCCCACTCCGCGAGGACGAGCCGCTCCGAGAGGCGCTGCGACGACTCGCGGCGGACGGGAGGACCGCCCTTCCAGTGCTGGACGGCTCGGGGCGATACGGTGGGATGGTCACCTCGCAGGGCGTCGAGCGGGCATTGGCCGACGGCGAGCTGGACGCCCCGCATCAAGGGCCTCGTGGAGGAAATCCCGGCCGTCACGACCGGGCAGAGCCTCGAGCAGGCGCTCGGCATCCTCCTCCCCCAGGATTCGCCCGGGCTGCCGGTGCTCGACGAGGCGGGAGGCGTCGGGACCGGGTCGCTCCGGGTCCTCGCCACGGACGACCCGTCGAATCCTCCTCTACGTGCGGGAGTCGGTCGACGAGACCTACGTCGTCGCCGTGGGCATGGACGAGACCGCCGCGCGCACCGGTGTCGCGGCCGGCGCCAACTTGCCCGGCGACCCCCGGAGGCTTCTCGGCGACGCCACGCTCGTGCGCGAGGGCCCTGCCGTGCGCGTGACCGTCCCTGCGGGGGGAACGGGCGTGTTTCGGGTGCGGTGAGCGGCCCCAACGCCGCTTTCGATGATCCGTGGCGCACCCCGCCCGGGTGGCTATGATCCCCCCCTCACCACGAGGGGGGAGCGCCTGGCTGGATTCAGCGACCTCGTCGCCGAGCTGAAGCGTCGACGCGTGTTCCGCGCGCTGATCGGCTGGGGCGTCGTGGCGTTCGCATTGCTCCAGGTCTACGAGCCGGTGATGCACGGGCTGCACCTGCCCGAGTGGACGCTCAGCTTCGTGGTGGTCGCCCTCGGCCTGGGCTTTCCCATCACCGCCGCGCTGGCGTGGGTGTTCGACCTCAAGGCGAGCGGGATCGAGAGGACGGCGCCGGCCGGGGAGGGGACTCCGGCATCTCCAGCCAGCCCGGCGTTCCGCCGGGCCCGCGTCGCGCTGCTCATCCTCGGGATCGGCGCGGCGGCGGCCGCCCCGGGCCTCGTGTACTTCTTCGCGCGCCCGGGCGCGGGCCCCGCGCCCGGCCAGGGCGCCGCAGCGGCCCCGGTGGCGGCCAACCCGTCCATCGCCGTCCTGCCGCTCGTGAACCTCAGCTCGGACAAGGAGCAGGAGTACTTCTCCGACGGGCTGACCGAGGAACTCTTGAACCTGCTCGCCAAGGTGCCGGGGCTGCGCGTGGCCTCCCGGACGTCCGCATTCGCCTTCAAGGGCAAGAACGTGAAGATGAGCGAGATCGGCCGCGAGCTGGGAGTGGGGACCGTGCTCGAGGGGAGCGTGCGCAAGTCGGGGGACCAGGTCCGCATCACCACGCAGCTCATCAACGCCAGCGACGGCTACCACCTCTGGTCGGAGACCTACGACCGCAAGATCACCGACGTGTTCGCGGTGCAGGACGAGATCGCGGCGGCGGTGGTGCGTGCGCTCAAGCTCAAGCTCCTCGCCCATCCGGGCGCGCAGGCCCGGCGAACCGCGAGCGTCGAGGCCCATGACCTGTATCTCCGGGGACTCTACTTCTGGAACCTGCGGACGATCGAGTCGTTGACCCGGGCCTCGGAGTTCTTCCGGGCGGCCATCCAGGCAGATCCGGACTACGCACTGGCATACGTCGGCCTGGCCGATGCACTCGTGGTCCGCACGGGCTACGCCTGGACCCGGAGCAACGAGGCGCAAGCGCAGGCCAGGGCGGCGGCCCTCCGGGCGCTGGAGCTGGACCCGGACCTTGGCGAGGCGCACGCATCGCTGGGGAACGTCCTGGTCAATCGATTCGAGTTCTCCGGAGCGGTCGACCAGTTTCGCAAGGCCATCGCCCTCCGGCCGGACTACGCGACCGCTCACCACTGGTACGCCACGACCCTTTCCAGCATGGGGCGCGCGGACGAGGCGCGCCGCCAGATAGACGAGGCGCTCCGCCTCGACCCCACCTCCCGCATCATCAACACCAACGCGGGAGACATGGCGGTGGCGGCGCGAGACTACCCACGCGCCAGGGCGCTCTACCAGGCCGCGCTGGACCTTGCGCCGGACTTCGAATACGCGAGGAGCAGTCTCGCCATCCTTCATGCCCTCGAAGGGAAGAAGGCCGAGGCCCTGGCGGAGGCCGGGAAGGTCTCTCCGACCGGCGAGAACCGGCAGACCATCCCGATCGTCCTCGCACTGACCGGCCGTAGAGAGGAGGCGCAGCGGCTGGCAAATGAACTGGACGAACTGTCCCGGAAGCAGTACGTCCCGGCAGCCGTCCTGGCAGACGTCTGGGCGGCCCTCGGCGATCGGGACAAGGCGATCGCCGCGCTGCGGCTGGCCTGCCGGGAAAAGGAAGGCGCCTGGGGGCGCTACCTGAAGGTGGATCCGATCTACGACGGGATCCGGTCCGATCCCCGCTTCGGCGAGATCCTGGATTGCATGAACCTTCGCTGAGCCGCGCCGCCGGTGAGAGATCTGGACCCGGGTCCATTAGGTGATGGCGGTGACGCCTCCGGCCCGCCCATCAGGTGGCACAGACGATCCAGGCGTCCGCGCCTCCGTCGCGGGAGCGCTCGAGCTGGTCTTCGACGGAGCTCGGGTCGGGCTCGGCTCCGGTCGTGCCGCGTCCCTGTTCATCACAAGGCTCGGGGCTCGCGTCCGCGAGGGACTTCGGGTCAGCGGTGTGCCGACATCGCGGGCGTCCGCCGAGGTTGCAAGGGATGCCGGCATTCCCCTCATCGAGCTGGGAGACGTTCCGCTGGACATCACGGTCGACGGCGCGGACGAGGTCGGACCCGACATCGACCTCGTGAAGGGATGGGGAGGCGCCCTGGTGCGCGAGCGGATCGTGGCGGCGGCGTCGAGCCGCCAGGTCATCCTCGTCTCCCAGGACAAGCTCGTCCAAGGGCTCGGCGAGCGTGGCCGGGTACCGCTCGAAGTGATCCCCCTCGCGGAGCGACTCGTGTTGCGGGAGGTCAAGGCGCTCGGCCTCGTGCCCACCCTGCGCACGCAGGGCGACGTGACGCGGCCATTCCTCTCCGACAACGGAAACCTCATCATCGATTGTGCGCCTCCCGGGCCCCTGGACGGACGATCGGCCCGCGCTCTCGAGCGGGCGCTCCTCGGCATCGTCGGGGTGGTGGATACCGGGCTCTTCCTCGGAACGGCGGACCGCGTCCTCGTCGGGTTTCCCGACGGCCGGGTGGACGTGCTGCTCCGGTCGGCTCCGGCTACGGGAGCCCTCGGTCGAAGAGGTTGATGCAATCCGTCAGGCCGTCCTGCCCCAGGACGGCGATGCCGCACCAGTAGACCGGCCAGTTCAGGTCGGTGATGGGCTTGCTGGGCGCGTGGCCGGATCCGTAACGTTCCCGATAACCGGCCTGCGTGCCTGGAATGGACCTGAGCTGGGGAAGCAGGGCGGGGAGCGAGGACGCCAGGGGATCCGCGAGACCGTAGGCGGTCGAGAAGGTGTAGTAGGGCTGGAATGCGGCGGAAGGGTTGCCGAGGTCGAGCGTCCAGGAGACGTAGTCCCCGAGCGTCGTGTCCGCGGAGACCGTGAAGGTCTTGAAGCCGGGTGAGTTCCCCATCAGCGGGGTCACCCCGGGAATGCCCTGGAGGGCGAACGCGCCCAGGCGGTACTCGTCCATGTGGGTGTGGCCGGTGAAGGCCGCGGTGACGACGTCCCGGTGAGCGGCGAGGATCGCCAGGAGCGCCTCCTGCGGCTGGGCCTGCAGCATCATCGTCGGCTGGGTGACGTGCCCCTGCGGGTCCACGTCCGAGCCGGTCGTGGCCAGGTCGCCGCCCGGCGGGACGTGCATGACGAGCCAGACCGGCCGGCCGGACGCCCGGGCCGCGTCGAGGGTTGCATCGAGCCAGTCGAGTTCCTGCGTCACCGCGGCCTCTGTACCCGAGGGCGACTGGGGCGCGAGGAAGATCGTGTTCAGCCCAACGACGAGGAGGCTGCTGCCGGGCACCTCAGCGGCGTAGTAGCCGCCCGCCCTGTACGTCGGCTCGAACGACACGCGGTCGGCGGTGCCCGCGAGGAACCCGTCGTAGAAGACGGCCGCGGTGTCGGCAAGGAAGGGGTCGTTCGGGAGGAGTCCGAAGCTGCCGGCGTAGCCGTCCCAGTTCCCGAGCGTGAAGTAGACCGGCGTCGTCCCGAGCGAGGCCCGGATCTGCTGCACGACGAACGTGACCGTCTTCAGCGCGAAGGCCTTCATCGCGGCCTCGTCCTGCGTCGGGGCGAGATAGTGGAAGATCGAGGAGAAGTCCTGGACGAGGATGTCCCCGCCGAAGACCACGAGTGCGGGCCGAGGTTGCTGGGTCCGGAGCGCGGTCGTCATCCGCTGCAGGAGCGGGTAGTTGGTCGGGCCCACCCCAGCTGCCCGGGTCCGTGATCGTCGAGCCCGCGAAGAGTCCGGCCCACTCGGTCACCGGCGCCGCCTGGAGCGAGGCGAAGAGCGAGCGATCGTAGAAGGGATCGAAGTGGACGTCGCTGATCGCGATCACCGTCTGCGTGGGCGGGGAGGACGAGCTCGCACAGGCCGTGAAGAGCGACGCGACGACCAGGAGGGAGGCGACCGATCGCAGCGAAGACATGCATCGACGCTAGGCTCCCGGTGAATCGAGGGCGCCATGCAATCGGGGGCGGGTCCGGCCCGCCCCAGAGACGAAGCAGGCCGGGCTGCCCCCGATGGGCGGCGATGGGACGACCGTGGTGCTGATCCCGCGACCTTCTCGCCCGGATCTTCCTGTAGCCAGAGGACCGGGACGGGCCTATTCGAAGTCGCACGGGAGGAAGGCCGATGAATCGCCATGCCGTCGCTATCGCCGCACTTGTACTCGCTGCTGGAATCGCCCGAGGCGAGGAGAAGCTCTTCGCCTACGGACCCGGAGGTCCCGCCCCGGCGATGAAGGAGGCGGCGGCTTCCTTCTCGAGGACACGCGGGGTCGAGGTGGAGGTCACCGCGGGTCCCACCGACGGCTGGATCGGCAAGGCCCAATGACCCCGGACCCGGTCGACGGAGAGCCACGCGGCCGTGGTGTGTCGCGCCCGCTCTTCACCACGTCGCCAACGGCCCCTGGTGCGACGCGAAGGGCCGTGCCAGACAGTGGGATCACAACCCATGTCGAGCACGGCCCCGGGGTTCCTCGGAACGAGCTTCATCAGGAAGAAGGTCGTCCCCCGCGGCCCCTCCCTTCACGTCACTCGAACGTGAGGGTCACGGTTCGGTCGTCGGCCAGGTTCACGAAGCAGACGCCGGAGGAGTTCACGTCGTGGCAGTTCGACCAGGAGGGGCTTCGCGCGCCTGCCCCCTCGGTGTGGAGGGTCATCGTCCAGTTGTCGGTGTCGGCGACCGTCGTGTATCCCCCACCGCCGTAGCCGGTCGAGGCATTCCGGAAGAAGCCGAACCTCATCGTCGATCCGCTCGACGTGAAGTCGGGGCCGCCCACGTGCGTGGTCACGAGGTCGGGCGGGATCAGGTGGTAGAAGCTCGAGGAGACGAGGCCGGCCTCGGCGAAGCGGGTCCAGATCTGGGCATCCGCGTAGCGGGTCTGGAGCAGGTAGAGCTTCCCGTCCTGCTCGATCGCCGGGGAGAGGAACTGCGGCCCGGGGGCGGCGCGGTGGTCCTGCGACCAGTCGATGCTGGCGACGGCGCCCCGCAGGCGCGGGTCGTAGGTCGCGCCGGTCTTCCAGCTGAAGGCTCCCACCGACGAGGTGACCGCGGGGCCGGGCGCCGCGGCGATGGTGAGGGTTACGCGGCGTGCCGCACCGGGGTTCCCCCCGGTGGCCTGCCGCGCCGCCGTCGCCACGCTGCCGGCGAGACCGTCCGTGAGCACGTCGAGCGTCCAGCCGTCGTCCGGGAAGTCGGCATCGAAGAATGACGGGCCGAAGGCGGTTGCCCGAAGCTGGACGGAGGTCCCGGTGGCGTAGCTCCACGCGCAGGGTCCCGGCGTCGACGGGCAGGCCACGCTGCCGGGCGTCGGGGTGATCGAGCCTGCGATGGTCCCGTTCACCACCACCGTGAGGCGCGGCTCCGGCACCCACCTGCAGAAGAGAGAGTTCACGAGCTCGCCGGCCTGGGCGCAGTCGACGGAGATCTTCACGCCCCGCAGATCCTGGCCGGCCGTGAGGGTCGCCGTCTGCGAGCCGGTGGCCGTGTTCCCCGCGATCGGCGCCGGGGCGGATGCGGTCACGTCGAAGCCGGCCCGGAAGGTCGCGAGACTGCAGGAGACGCCGGAGATGGAGAGCCCGATGGGGCAGGCGCCACCGTCTGCCACCGCGTTCGAAGAGGCCTGGCCGGCGGTGGCGAGCCAGACCTGGCTCGGCGAGGTGAACAGCACGCCGAAGGCCGGCGGGATCGGGCCCGAGGTCGATTCACCAGCCGTGAGCACCAGGGCCCCGCCCGACAGCCGGGCGAGCGCCCCGTGCAGGCGAAGCGGAGCGGGGTGCCCCGTCATGTTGAGGATGTCGACCTGGTATCCGGCCGCCCAGACCGACCCGGCGAGGGAGGCGCCTCGGGCGCCGATGAGCGGAGAGGGAGACCCGGTGATGGTGACGCCGGTCATCTTGGTCCCACCCTGGATGGCCAGCGCGGCCCCGCGGGCGGCGCGGGCGGCCTGAGCTTGACCCGAGTCGATGGACCGCGACTCCACGTCGAGGAGCGCGGCCACGAGCGTCGCGCGCTCCTGGGCACTCAGCTCGACGTCGCTGGATGGAGGCGGGGCCGTGTCATCCCCGTTTCCACCTCCACCGCAGGCGGCGGCCGACAACACGAGCGTGCAGATCGCCACTAGGTGACTCCAGAGCTTCGAGTCCATGTGTTCCCCCTCGCGCCAGGCCGCACCGCGGCCACGGCGCCTGGGCCCCGCGCTCCGCGTTCAGACCCGCGGGAGTGGAGGCCCGCTGCTCAATTCTGGCACCACAGCGGTCTCTCGGGTTCGTCCCAGGGGTTGCCCCTCTCCCGGGGGGGGGCCGGGACTGCTGACCCCTTGACCGTCGGCCTCGGCATCTCCTGCGGCTTTCTCCCCAGGTTTCCAGGGCTCGACGTGCCCTGGAGACAGGGAGCGCGCCGCTCCATACGCTGGAGGCCATCGGATGTTCGAGTCACCGACGATGACCGAGGCAGAAGCCCTCCTGGCCAGCCGGGGCGACCGGGAGGCTCGCGCGCCTCGGGGAGACGCTCGCGGTGGCTGCCCCATTGGAATCGGGTCCAACGATTGCGCGCGAAGGCTCCGACTTCGTGGTGGCGGGCAAGGGTCTCTGGAGCCCCGCGGACAAGGAATTCCTGGTAGATGCGTCCGGAAACGTTGGGGCATGGTTCGGAATCGGACAAGACGTCTACGGGATGGATTTGGCTCTGACGATGAGCCCAACATCAGCTGCGGTGCTGGAAGATGCATCAGTGTGTGGGCCAATGGGCGTCCGTTTGCCGATGGTCAACTTGACCCCACGGGAATCAACGTCGGGGGCGTAAGGATCGACGGCGTCTCGCCCCTCGATGCTTCGCCATTCCCGGTGTCAACAGTGCCTGCCCCGTGGTGAGTGCGCCATTCGCAGGAGTCGCAACCGCTCGGGGGCGATCATCAGAGTTCAGCCACGACCACTCCATCGAACAAGTCCGCCCAAACGACTGAACCCGAGCTGATTCTATTGTGGGCTTGATTCAGTCCGGCAGGAAGTATCGGTCACACCCCACCCTCGACTCCGGGAAGTCGCCCGGAGTTGCCCGGGCTGCGGCCCGGCCCGGGCGCGTGCTATGCCTTGGACCTCGACCCAGCCGGTTGAACCAGGGAGCCGGCCGGAGGGGGACGTTACGCATGTCGAACTGGGAGAAGGAAGCCGACGCCCTGCACGCATCCGGCGCCCGGCACGCGCTCATCCTGTCGGGGGCGAGCGACGCCCGCGGGCAGATCGCCGAGGGCATCGCGCGCGCGCTCGCGCCACGCCAGATCCGCATCTCCTCCGCCGGCGTGGCCCGCGGCGCCGTCGACCCGCTCGCCGCGCGCGTGCTCGCCGAGCTCTCGGTGGCCAGCGCCGACCTGCGCGCGCGGACGCTCGACGAGATCGACGTGACCGGAGTGGGGGCGGTCGTGGTCCTCTCCGAAGAGGATCCGACGCCCCCCGCGCTGCACGGGGTCCTCCGCGTGCACTGGCCGCTGGTCGACCCGGCCCAGGGGGGAGGTTCGGAGGAGGAGCGGATCGCACGCTACCGCGCCGTCCGCAACGAACTGCGGCGCAGGCTCATCCGCGTGTTCGCCCGGGACGCGATCCCGTCCGATGGCACCGAGAGCCTGACCACGTCCGTGGGACCGGCGTCGGGCGGTGACATGGATGCCATCCGAAGGCTACTCGTGGCAGCCCTGCTGCCGTCGGGCAACGTGGGCGGCCCGAACCAGCGCTTCATCGTGGCCCTGCAGAACGGGAGGGTCGTGGGGTGCGCCGGCCTCGAGACCTTCGGCGAGGACGGCCAGCTCCGCTCGATGGCCGTCCACTGGACGAGCCGCAACGCCGGGCTGGGCACGCGCCTGCACGGGCGGCTCCTCTTCGAGGCCCTGCAGGCCGGGGTCCGGAACCTCTACGTCGTCACCACGACCGCCGCCGACTTCTTCGCTCGCCAAGGCTACCGCAAGATCCAGCCGGCCGACGTGCCCCCCGGGGTGGTGGATTCCGAGGAGTACGCCACGTTCGTGCCCGGGGGCGGCGTGGTCATGGCAAGGCCGGTGACGCTGTAAGACGTTCAAGGTGACCGTCGGCACGAGGGCCCGAGCAGGCCTGGTCCGCTGAAGGGGTCGGCGCGATCACGCCGCAGCGTCGGATTCCGAGCCGGGGGCCACGCGCCGCAATCCGCGGAACGCTCGCTCCGCGGTGTGCACGCCCCGGACCACGGCATCCACCTGCTCGGCGATCGGCATCTCGAGCGCCCGCTGGCCCGCCAGCTCCATCACCACGGAACTGGTCTTGATGCCCTCGGCCACCATGTTCATCGAGGCCACGATCTCGGCGGTGGTCTGGCCCTTGGCCAGCCGCTCGCCCACCTGCCGGTTGCGCGAGAACGGGCTCATGCAGGTGGCCATGAGATCGCCCAGCCCCGTCAGGCCGGCAAAGGTCTCCGGCCGGCCACCGAAGGCCACGCCGAAGCGCGTCAATTCGGCCAGACCCCGCGTGATGACCGTGGCGCGGGTGTTCACGCCCACGTTGAACCCCTCGGCCATGCCGGCGGCGATGGCGATCACGTTCTTCAGCGGTCCACCGAGCTCGCAACCGACGACGTCGTCGTTCCTGTACACGCGGAACCAGCGCGAGCTGAACAGCGGCTGCAGCGAGCGGGACACGTGGGGGTCGGGCATCGCGATCACCGCGGCGGCGGCCATGCCCTGCAGGATCTCTCGCGCGATGTTGGGCCCGGCCAGCAGCCCCGCCGGGTGCCCGGGAAGCTCCTCGGCGATGACCTGGGTCATGCGCAGGTGCGTCTTCTGCTCCAGGCCCTTCACGAGGCTGACGACGGGTACCCAGGGCCGGAGGTGGCGCGAGGCGGCCTCGAGCGTGGCACGCACCCCGTGCGACGGCACACCGATGACCAGGACGTCGCAGCTCGACACCGCCTCCTCGAGCGAGGCCGTGGCCCGGAGAGCGGGATTCAGCGGCAAGTCGCCGAGGTATGCGCCGTTGCGGTGCTCCCGGTTGATCTCGTCCGCCGTCTCCGCCCGGCGCGCCCAGATCAGGGTCGAGGTGTTCGCGGCGGCCAGCGACGCGACCGTCGTGCCCCACGAGCCAGCGCCCAGGACTGCGACTTGAATGGGTCGGGACATCTTCGACTCCTGTCGCTCACCCGTATACGGCCGGCGGCCCGTTGTCGAGATCGGGATGAAAAACCGAATGCGCGTCAGCGCGGGAGGCGCTCGTCGGCCGCGGAATCCGATTGCCTATGCTGGAATTCGCAGTTGGAAGACGCTCGCCGAGTTGTGAACACGGGACGATGTCCAGTTCGAGTCCACGGGAGTCGAACCCGAGGTGGTGCGGGCCCTCGTCGATCCCTCTCTCGGAAACATGGTGGTCTGGCGGAGCGTCCACCAGGCGCCGGACGGCCGGCTCCACGCGGATGCGGTTCGCCTGCCGCTCTGGGCCATGACCCTTCGGCCCGAGGATCTGGTGGCGCCGGTCAGCCAATCCAGCCCGCGCCTCGGCGGGCGCGGCATGGCCGACCCGGCGAGGCCACTCCCGGCGCCGCCCGCGATGGGGCTGCCGAGGAGCGCGGAAGCTAGCGGACCGGTCCCGCGTGGCGTCGATGCTCGGCCCGGGCGTGTCAGGCGGCGCCGGGCGGCCGCCGGAAGTGGCGCACCACCGACACGCCCACGCCGAGGGCCACGAGCGGGATGACGAACTCCAGCATCACGGCGGAGAAGGCCGGGAGCGCGTCGTGCTCCTGCGCCTTCAGCACGAGGTAGCGCGGTGTAGGCGGTGTAGAGGCCGAGGAAGACGGCCGCCTCGAGCCGCGCGATGGACCAGCCGGTGAGAAAAATGGGCAGGCAGGCGACCGCCACCGCCACCATCACCGGGAGGTCGAAGGCGAGGAGCGACGGGGCCACCGAGAGCCCGCCGGGCGTCACCAGCGACGAGATGCCGAGGATGGCGAGCAGGTTGTAGATGCTCGAGCCCACCACGTTGCCGATGGCGATGTCCCGCTCGCCGCGGAGGGTGGCCACGATGGAGGTGGCCACCTCCGGCATGGAGGTGCCGGCCGCCACGATGGTGAGGCCGATGACGAGGTCGGAGACGCCCAGCGTCCGGGCCAGCGCCACTGCGCCGTCGACGAACCAGCGGGCGCCGAGCGCGAGGCCGAGGAGCCCGACCGCCACCAGGCCGATCCCGGCCGCCACCGCCCGTCCCATCCCGCCCGCCGGGGGCGCCGGCGGCGCCTCGCCGGCCGCCTCGCGGCGCGCGGCTTCGTCGCGGCGGCTGCGCCAGATGGACCAGCCCGTGTAGGCCACGATGCCGGCGGAGAGGAGCGCGCCGTCCACCTTGCCGATGCGCCCGTCCGCCGCCATGGCCCACGCCACGAGGGAGGCGCCGATCATGATGGGCACCTCGAGCCGCACCAACTGGCGCGCCACCAGCAGGGGGGCGACGAGGCCGGCCGCGCCGAGGATGAAGAGCACGTTGAAGACGTTCGACCCGACCACGTTGCCGAGCGCGATGTCCGGGTTCCCCTCCAGCCCGGCGCCGATGGACACCACCAGCTCCGGCGTGGAGGTGCCGTAGGCGACCACCGTGAGGCCGACCACCAGCGGCGAGACGCCGGCCAGCAAGGCGAGGCGCGAGGCGCCGCGGACGAGCGCCTCGGCGCCGGCGGTGAGGACGGCGAGGCCGCCGAGCAGGAGGACGACGACGAGGCCCGTGCTCATGGGGACGACTCCCTTGCGACGATGAGCAACTCGCCCGAGGCGCCGGCGGCGCGCAGACGGGCACGCCGGCAGCGGCGCGGGCGCCGATCCAGCGAAGTCCGAGTCTTCGCCGGGAACATTACCAGACCAGGCTGGTCCTGGCGCGAGAGGAAGGCTTGCCCTCACCCCGGTCCGGTCTGAAGGGACACGGCTTCACCGTTGGTCCTCGGATTCGCAGGCTGGGTCAATTCGCTGGCAAACCGCACTGTCCTTTCGGAACACCACGTTACGCAGGGTGAGATCGTCGTCAGCCTTGCCCAACTTGCCAGGCAAAATCATCCTGTGGCCCAGGATTGGCCCAAGGATTCGGGAGCGTGAGTAGAACTGCGGGTGTAGAGGGCGTCGCACTCGGGAGGGGAGACGAGATCTTCTCGACGTTGCGACAATGCGGTCAACGGCAAGCCAAAGCGCCCGAAGCCGTCGCTGGAGACGTAGATGCAGTCGGGAATCCGGGCCAGCACGGCCGCTTCCCCTTTGGCCCTTGGTCACGCCTCAAAGTTGCCTGGGCCCGCCGCATGGCGGGAGGCACCTACCGATGGCGGTGCTTCAGGCGAATGTCCCAGGCCCGCCTACTTCGCCTCCTCCATCCTCCGGGCGGTCTCGGTCGCGGCCTTCTTCGCCTCGGCCTTCTCGCCCACCCCCATCTCCTTCACGTCCACCACCACCTTGCGGATGGTCCCCGTGAACTTCGTGCTCTTCGGCTGGTAGTTCTCGATGACCGGCGTGCCCTCGTCCATCCCGACGTCGGAGGCGTCGTCGACGGAGAAGATGCCGGGCTGGGTACGGTCGATCCGGCCTTGTCCGACCTTCTTCCCGTCGACGAACAGGGTCACGATCCCGCCCTTGCCTGGGCCGCCGCCGTCGTAGGCGAAGTCCATCTTCACGGTGGCCTTGCCAGCCGGGACCGCCTTGCTGGCAATGACCGTGGTCCGCTTCATGCCGAGGAAGTTGTACGAGTAGGCGAGCCTGCCGCCCTTCATGTGGAGGCTCCAGCCGCCGAACCGGCCTCCCTGGGCCAGGATGACGCCGTTCGCGCCACCCTTCGGGATCTCCAGGGCGGCGGTGATGGTGACCGAGCGGTTCTTCACGTTGATGAAGGCGTTCTCGGACATCCCCACCATCCCCGAGCGAAGAGTGAGGGACATGCGGTCGCCCATCAGGTCGGGGCGTCCGACCGCCTTCGCGTCGAGCCGTTCGACGCTTCGGTCGTCGATGGGAAGGACGTTGTACCTGGGCGCCTCGGCCATGAAGAGGTCCTGCAACTCCTTCAGCTTGCCCGGGTTCTTCGCTGCGAGGTCGTTCGTCAGGCTGAAGTCGCTGCGCGTGTCGTAGAGTTCCCACCTGTCGTCGAGGAGCGCCGCCCGCGGCTTCGTCTCCCACGGGGCCTTGTGGACCGTCCCGGCGAGCCAGCCGTCGGCGTAGATGCCCCGGTTGCCGAAGATCTCGAAGTACTGGACCTTGTGCCGGCTGTCGGCCTTCGCATCGGCGAAGGAGTAGGCCATGCTCACGCCCTCGATGGGCTTCTGGACCGTGCCGTTCACGCTCTTCGGCTCCGGGAGCCCGGCCGCCTCCAGGACGGTCGGCGCCACGTCGATGACGTGATGGAACTGTGAGCGCACCTCACCCCTGGCCTGGATGCCCTTGGGCCAGTGGACGACCAGGCCATTGCGGGTCCCACCGAAGTTGGAGGCCACCTGCTTCGTCCAGGTGAACGGCGTGTCGCCCGCGACCGCCCAGCCGGCCGACATGTGCGGGTACGACATCGGGCCACCGAGCTCGTCGTAGTGCTTCATGATGTCGGCGACCGTCTCGACGACGCCGTTGAAGTACGACATCTCGCTGAACATGCCGTTCATCCCGCCCTCGGCGCTCGTGCCGTTGTCGCCCAGGATGTAGAAGATGAGCGTGTTGTCGTACTGACCCGTCTCCTTGAGGGCGTCGATCAGGCGGCCGATCTCGGTGTCGGTGAACTCACCGAACCCGGCGTAGACCTCCATCTGGCGGGTGAAGAGCTTCCTCTCCTCCGCCGACAGCTTGTCCCAGTCCTTGATGGCCTCCGGCTTCGGAGCGAGCTTCGTGCCGGGCGGCACCACGCCGAGCTTGATCTGGCGGGCCAGCACCTCTTCCCGCATGACGTCCCAGCCCTTGTCGAACTTCCCCTTGTACTTGGCGATCCACTCCTTCGGGACGTGATGGGGCGCGTGCGTGGCCCCCGGTGCGAAGTACATGAAGAAGGGACGGTCGGGCGTGAGCGACTTCTGGAATTCCATCCAGGCGATGGCCTTGTCCGTCATGTCGGTCATGAAGTGGTACTTGGGGTCCTTGGGAAGCTCGACCGGCGCCAGGTTGTGGTAGACGAGCGGCGCCCACTGGTTGGTCTCCCCACCCATGAACCCGTAGAACTCGTCGAAGCCGGAGCGGTTGGGCCAGCGCGTGGTCGGGCCCGAGGGGCTGATCTCCCAGGTCGCGGTCTCGTGGTTCTTCCCGAAGAAGCTCGTGCTGTAGCCGTTCAAGCGCAGCATCTCGGCGAGCGGAGCCACGCTGTCGGGGCGCTTGCCCGTGTTGCCCGGGAAGGCGGTGGCCG
This sequence comes from uncultured delta proteobacterium, assembly GCA_963818535.1. GTDB lineage: Bacteria > Myxococcota > Myxococcia > Myxococcales > Anaeromyxobacteraceae > CAIOAK01. Next base: position 1,272,796 of record CAWFSM010000001.1, read on the forward strand.
TCTCCGTGATCGAGCCCATGTTGTTGGTGTGATGATTACGACCGCTGAGAAGCGCGGTGCGCGTGGGCGAGCAGAGTGCCGTGGTGTGGAACTGGTTGTATCGAAGCCCCTCGCTGGCCAGCTTGTCCACGGTCGGCATGTGGATGGGCCCGCCGAAGGCACTCGGCATGCCGAAGCCCATGTCGTCGATGAGGATGACGATGACGTTGGGCGCTCCCTCCGGCGCCTTCACCTCGAAGACCGGCGGCGGGGTCACCTTCCTCGCATCGAGCTCGGTGATGGCCGGATAGGTCGGTTCCGGGACCGGCAGGACCGTGCGGTCGAGCGCACCTGGAGACGGAGTAGCAGCTTGCAACGGGGAGCCCGGAAGTCCCAGGACGGCTGCGAGGAAGGCGGCGTGAACCACACCAGCCGAGCGGATCTTCGTGCGTCTCATGGTTGGTCCCCTGGCGCCCAGGATGGCTTGACTGGGTGGACGGCGAGCGTAGCCGATTGGAAGGAGTTGTTGGCGAAGATCCATGCTGAGTTTTCCGATAGTCAGGCTCCAGGATATCCCCGAGAATCTTCGTGCCCCGGGGGTGGGGAGGGGTCGAACTGAAGAGGCCGGGTACGGGTCGACGGGCAGGCCGGCGACACTGGGACTCCACTCCCCTCTTCGCCACGCCGAATTGCGGATTCGATTCCGAAGGCTGCCCGAGACGAACGCTTCGGCGGTCGATCGGATCCAACTCTTGGACGCCTATTGGACGCAGGTAGAACGGTTGGGTCATCGGATGTGGAATCCGATGGCCCGGAAGCGAACGCTCCTGCATTGGAGGGGTTGCGCCGGGGAGGAGATGGGCGCGTCCAGATCGCGTCCGCTGGCCCGCACGCCCATGACGCCCAGGCGACGAGGTGCGACCTACGCCCACGCTGACGAGCCGGCGCCCCGCGAGTAGGCTCATCTTCATGACGACTCGGTTCACCCTCCGAGAGATGCTCCTCGTTGCCCTGAACCTGGCCGCGCTCTGCATTCTCGCGAGCGCGTGCGGCGGAACGACCAGCCCGCCAGCTCCAAGTGACGGCGGCAACCCGAGCGGCACGCCGTCGGGATACGGCGTTCCCCAGGAGGGCTTCCCGGGATGGAGGGAACGCGCACTTCTCGTGCTCACGAATGCGGTCCGGCTTTCCCCGCTCGCCTACCGGGACAGGTACGCCGCGGACTTCGCTCCGTCCCTTTCCGCGGCGATGGCCCTCTCCACCTACCCGGCGGTCGGAACTCTCCGGTGGAACCTGGCACTCAACCAGTCGGCGCGCAGTCACTCCACGGACATGGGAGTGAATGGCTGCTTCCAGCACGACTCCTGCGATGGAACTCCGTGGAACAAGCGGATCACCAGCTACTACAAACTGTCCGGGACGATCGGCGAGAACATCGCGGCCGGCTACCCGGCGCCTGCGGACCCGCGCTACGCCATGTCGATGTGGCTGTGCGACCAGTCCGGGAGCAGCTGCTGCGCCGACCGGGCCGGTTGTGACGGTCACCGCGCGAACATGATGGCCGGCGCATACCGGGCGCTCGGGACTGGCTACGCGACCGTCTCGAGCAACTATCAGAACTACTGGACGCAGGACTTCGGCGGTGCCGCCGATGCGCCGGCCGTGCCGCTCGTGGACGGCAGCCACATCTTCTTCCCCGGCGGGAAGATCACCTTTCTCGCCAACTTTGTTGATACCGGGGCGCCCCGGTCGGTGAAGCTCGTCCTGTCCGGGTCTGAGCTAGAGATGGGCCTCGACCTCGGTTCCGCTGCATCGGGTACCTACGCGGCAAGCATCACTGCAGGCGACGCCTGCCGCCCCTACCACTTCGTCGCGCTGGATGGGGCCGGGGTCTCGTGGCGCTACCCCGCTTCCGGAGAGCTCCAGACGCACGGGGAAGGGAACTGCGCGAGCGACTGGACGCCGTGAGAAGGTTGGCCATTGTCGTCGAGGGATCCCGGTCGTTCGGCTGCGCGTGGAGGATTCGCCCAACAATTGGTCCGGCTTCGTGGGGGCAGGTCAGCCACCCAACCGGAATCTGGCCGACTTCCAAGACGGCGCGGCGCGACCTTCGTCTCAAGAATCCGGCGCTCGAGTGGTCGGATTGGAAATCCGACGGTGCCTCGGAAGCGAGCAAGTTCCAGGAATTCTCGACCAAGAACGGACGCGTTATGGACACAGTTGATCGAAGCCGTCGGGCCGCCGTCCCAGCTGCTCGAGACGCCGCAGGGAAGGCTCGAGCGCTCGCGGAGGGCCTAGAGATGTTGGCCCGTACCCTGGACACGATGGCGGTCGAGCTGCCGCCTGCGGGCGCGCCTGAGGCCAGACCGGGAGAGCCACTCACGAGGGAAGGGGAGCTCTGGACCACTGTCGAGGTTGCGCGCTACCTGAAGACCAGCAGGTCGTGGGTCTACCAGGCTACGGCCTCAGGCCAGCTGCCAAGCGTTCGAGTGGGTCACCTGCGGAGGTTTGACCCTGCGAAGATCAGGGCGTGGGCCACCGCAAACGCTTCTGGCTCGGTGTCCACGTAGGCGGATCAAGCCCAGAGGGCGACCGACTTCCCAAAGATGAGGCAGTGGACGGAGTCGCCAACGTAACGATTCCTCTCCAGGAGCCACGACCCGGCGCACCGGAGTGGTTCCGGCGGTGGGAGGGGCGGCCCGTCAGGGGACGCCTCGGTTGCCACTCATACTTCGTCGGCTTTCGTTGCTCCGGCGAGCAGCTCAAGGGAGCTGCGCAGCTGAGCGAGGCGTCGCTGCCCCAGGATCTCGGCGATTCGCATCTCGGCCGCCTGCGCCTGCGCATTGATCGTGTGCTCAAGCCGTTGGCCCTTGGCGGTCAACCGAATGGCGCGGGCGCGTCCGTCGGCTGGATCGGGCACACGCACCAGGTACCCATGACGCTCCAAGTGGCCGAGCAGGTCGTTGACCGACTGCTTCGTGATCCCCACCTGCTCTGCAAGCGTGCTGGGACGTAGCCCGTCCAGGGTCGGATAGCGGATCAGCGCTACGTGTGCGGGGTTCAGGTCGTCGTATCCCGCTGCGACGACGCCCGAGTAGATCTGATCGCGGACCCACTGCCAGCCCACGCGCATCAAAGCGCCCACGTACCGTGTCCGCTCTCCGATGGTGCAGTCGGCCTGGGAAGGATTTGACATGTTCGTAAGGTTACCATACTATCTAGTCGTAAGGCTACCTGACGACCCGCCCCGGGACAGGTATATGACTAGGAGGAGGTCGACATGATCACGGCAATCGTTGATTCCCCCAAGAGCGACCAGGCGCAGGCTTGGTGGTTCCTCGACACGTTGGTCGTCGAGCACCGCTGCGCGCCGGGTATGGATACCGTCGTGCTCGAGATGACCTTGCCGGTCGGTTCATCGCCCCCGCTGCACGTCCACGACGACCTCGACGACACCTGGTACATCCTGGATGGTAAGATGGTCCTGCGCTGTGGTGACGGCGAGCTTGTCGTCGGAGCCGGTCACTGGGTCTCCATGCCCCGCGGCGTGCCGCACACGTTCCGGGTGGTCGGTGACCGCGAGGCAAGGATTCTGCTCGTGCACGACAACGCCAGCTTTCGAGACCTGATTCGCGACCTGAGTGTCCCGGCCACCGCACGCGTCGTTCCGCGACACCCGGCGTTCCCGCCGATGGGCGAGTTGGCGCGAATCGCCTCCTCACACGACCTCAGGCCGATCGGCCCACCCATGAGCGTCGAAGAAAGCAACATCATCCTGGCGGCCGCAGGCTCAACCGAGAAGTAGTGGCGAGTGTTTCCAGCGGCAGTGGTCGAGGCTGGATGAAGCGTCGTATGGCCGGGTCGTCGGACATGGAATCCGAGCGCTGAGGCTGGAATCCGTAGGCGGAAGGAGGCTCTACGGATCGTGAGCGCGTGCCG
>CAWFSM010000002.1:0-499954 GCA_963818535.1 uncultured delta proteobacterium
AGAACTCGCGCTCCGACTCCTCGACCCGCTTGATGAGCCCCTTCAGCCGCAGGACGATCCGGTCGATGGTCTTCTTGTTGAGCCCGATGTCCTCCAGGCTCTCGACCATCTGCCCCTCCAGCGCCTTGATCTCCTCGCGGATCTCCCGCCGCTTGGCGTCGGAGAGCTTCTTCTGCTCCAGGATCTCGCGCTGGCGGGCCACGTCCTTCTCGAGCTTGGCGATGCGCTCGATGTGCTTCAGGACCTGCTCGACCTTCTTCTCCTCCTCCTTGGGGAGGGCGGGCACGGCCGGCTCGCCCTCGGCGCCCTCGACGGCGACCTCCTCGGCCTCCTCGACCTCGGCCTCCTCCTCGACCTCGACCTCGGCGCCCTCCGCGGGGACGGGCTCCTCGCCGGCGTCCTTGATGATCTCGCGGACCCGGATCTTGCCCTTCTTGAGGCGATCGCCCAGGTCCTGGATCTCCCGGATGGCGAGCTGGGAAGCCAGCACCGAGGTCAGGACCGACTTCTCGCCCTCCTCGATGCGCTTGGCGATCTCGACCTCTCCCTCGCGGGTGAGGAGGGAGACCGACCCCATCTTGCGGAGGTACATCCGCACGGGGTCGTTGGACTTGCCGTAGCCGGCGTCCTCCTCCTCCTTCTCCTCCTCGGCGTCGGCCGCCTTGGCTTCCGGCTCGGGCGGCTTGTCCGGGAGCTTCATCTTCTTGGCGTCGTCGACCACCTCGATGTCGTGCTCGCCGAACATCGACATGACGTCGTCGATCTGATCGGAGGAGACGATGTCGGAGGGGAGCGCGTCGTTGACCTCCTCGTAGGTGAGGAAGCCCTTCTCGCGGCCGCGCTCCATGAGCGCCTTGACCTCGGTGCGCTCGGTGACGTCGAGGTCGTCGGCGGCGTCGTCGTCCGCCTCGGCGGTCTCGGCCTCCTCCTCGCCCTCGGCCGTCTCGGCCTCCTCCTCCTCGCCGAGCGCCTCGCGCTCCTCGTCGGTGAGGCCGCGCAGGCGGGCCTTCTCCTGGCGCGACAGCTTCCGGCCGGAGCCCTTCTTCTCGGGCTTCCCCTCGACGGGCCGGGCGCCCTTGGCGGGCTTCTCGGGGCGGGCCGGGGCCTTCGCCACGGCCTTCGCCGCGACCTTCGCCGCGGGAGCCTTCGGCGGGGGCGCCTTGGCCGGGACCTTGCCCTTGGCCGGTGGCGCCGCCTTCCTGGGGGGCGGGGCCTTCTTCTCCGGCTTCGCCGCCCGAGCCTTGGGCTTGGCGTCCTTCCGGGCCTGCTTCTTCGCGTTCGGCTTCTTCGTCATCTCGGGGGGCTCCTCCGGTTTCCCGGGCGGGAGTGGGGATCTCTAACGCGGCGGGTCGCGCCCATCTCGCTGTTTCTCGTCATGGCCGGCGAAGCTCCTCGCGGCGTTTCTCCAGTTCCTGCCGCCGTCGCTGCAGGATCAGCTGCTCGCGGGTCAGGTCCTCGGCGGGAGGGGACCCTCCCCTGGCCACCAGGGCCAGGAGGCGGGACTGCTCGCGGCGGAGGGCGTCCAGCTTGGCCTCGACGATGGCGCGGCGAAGCTCCCGCTCGGCGACGTCGGCGCGGGGGGTCGCCGGCCCGGAAAGGGCCCGGACCCGCTCCACGGCACGGGCGTCGGCCGCCGGCCCCAGCCGGGCGAGCAGGTCGTCGAGGGGCATCGGGTCGCGGCACAGCTCGCGCACCAGGTCGGCCAGCGGCCCCTCCGGGAAGAGTCGGGCCAGGTCCTCCTCGGCGGCGACGGCGCCCAGGGCGGGGTGGCCGGCCAGGATTCCCAGGGCGTCGACGGCCGGCCCGGGCAGCAGCACGCTGGCTCGCGGCCCGGGGGCGACGGGGCGCGGGCGACGGTCGGCCCCGGGCGCAGCGACACGGGGGCGTCCCTGGATCTCGTCGCGCAGCGCCTGCAGGTCGAGCTCGATGCGCCGGGCGATGCGCTCCTCGAAGGTGGTCCGGGCGAGCCCCTCTGGAGCGAGGCGGACCAGGGGAGCGAGCTCGCGGACCGCGGCCAGCTTGGCCTCCACCGGGGCGTCGGAAGCGCCGCCCTGGCAGTGGCGCTCCACCGCCCGGATGATCAGGAAGTCGGTGAGCGGGACGGCCGAGGCGATCAGCGCGTCGACCCCGGCCTTGCCGTGGGCCCGGGCGAAGTCGTCGGGGTCCACCTTGCCCCCCTCCGAGGGGAGCACCGCGACCTTCCCGGTGACGTTCGAGGGCAGGAGCACCTGGGCCGCCTTGGCCGGAGCCGCCAGGCCGGCCACGTCCCCGTCGAAGAGGATCACGACCTCGCGGCAGTCGCAGCGCTCCAGCAGCTCGAGATGCTCCGGGGTGAGCGCCGTCCCGCAGACGGCGACCGCGTTCTTCACGCCGGCCTGGTGCAGGCCGATGACGTCGAAGTACCCCTCGACCAGCACGGCCGAGCGGGTCTTGCGGATTGACTCGCGGGCCAGGTCGAGGCCGTAGAGCACCCGGCTCTTCTTGTAGAGCACGGTCTCGGGCGTGTTGATGTACTTGGCCCCCTTCTCCTCCCCCATGGCCCGGGCGCCGAATCCGATGACGGTCCCGTCGATGGCGACGATGGGGAACATGAGCCGTCCCCGGAAGCGGTCGTATCCGCCCCGGTCGCTCTCGACGCGCAGCCCGGCGCGTTCGATGGACGCCAGGGAGATCTCCTTGGGCGCGAGCCGCGGCGGGAGGTCGTTCCACTCCGGCGCGGCGATGCCCAGCCGGAAGCGGCGCGACTCCTCCTCCGAGATGCCGCGCGAGGCCAGGTAGGTCCGTCCGGACTCGCCGTGAGGGCTCCACAGGCGCGCCTGCCAGTAGCGGGCGGCCGCGTCGCACGCCGCGAGGGCCTCGGCGCGCTCCTTGCGCTTCCGGCGGGCCTCGACGGTGTCCTCGACGGTCTCCTCCGGGATCTCGACGCCGACCTCGGCGGCCAAGGACCTCACCACTTCCGGGAACTCCTTTCCCTCGAGCTTCTGCAGGAACTTGAATACGTCGCCGTACTCGCCGCAGCCGTAGCACTTGAAGTGCTTGTCCTCCGGGTACACGTGGAAGCTCGGCGTCCTCTCCCCGTGGAACGGGCAGCAGCCCTTCCACGTCCGACCCGACTTCTGGAGGTCGACGTGGCGACCGATCACCGCCACCACGTCCGTCCGGTTCCGGATCTCCTCGATGATGGAATCCGGGATCATCCGCGCCGGTCGGGCTCCGCCGGGGGCGTCAGCGCCCCGCCAGGCGTTGCTTGACGAGCTCGCTCACCACCTTGCCGTCGGCGCGCCCCTGGACTTCCGGCAGGAGCGCCTTCATGACCGCGCCCATGTCCTTCGGTCCCTGCGCTCCCACCTTGGCGATGGCCTCGACCACCTTGGCCTCGACCTCCGCCGCGGTGAGCTGCTGGGGCAGGAACTCCTGGAGGATCTTGATCTCGGCCTCTTCCTTGTCGGCGAGGTCCGCGCGGTTGCCGGCCCGGTACTGCTCCACCGAGTCGCGCCGCCGCTTGATCTCGGTGGCCATCACGCCAAGGATTCCCGCGTCGTCGAGCGGCTTCATGAGCTCGATCTCGCGGTACTTGACGGCGCTCTTCAGCGCACGAACCGTGTTCATGCGCAGGGAGTCCTTGGCCCGCATGGCGGACTTCAGGTCCTCGTCGAGCTTCTCTCGGAGCGCCATGGTCACTCTCCCGGGCGCCGCCGCTAGTAGGACTTGCGGCTCTTCTTCAGCGCGCGCTTCTTCGCGGCCAGCGCCTTCTTCTTCCGCTTCACGCTGGGCTTCTCGTAGTGCTCGCGCTTGCGGACCTCGGAGAGGATCCCGGCCTTCTCGCAAGCCTTCTTGAAACGCTTCATGGCGTTCTCGAAGGACTCGCCCTCCTTGACTCGCACTCCCGTCATGCACACCTCGAGCGATACAGCTGAATGGGGTCTCTGAAAGACATGAAGCCGGGCGGCGACCCACCCGGCTCGGACGATGGCTGAATGCGCTCGTTTAGGGGGAAAACCCCTGAATGTCAAGGGACTTTCGTCGCCCCGGGCGGCTTCCGCAGATGCCGCTTCTCCAGCACCGCGTAGACCTCGGTTGGCGTCACGTCGGCCGAGGCCAGGATCACGAACAGGTGGTAGAGCAGGTCGGCGGCCTCGTGGGCCAGGTGGTCCTTGGAGTCCTGGCCGGCGAGAAGCGCCTGGTGGGCCTCGTTCACCTCGTGGGCCTCCTCGGCGACCTTCTTGCGGGCCTTGGACGGGTTGGCGAGGAGCTCGCGGGTGTAGCTCTTCTCCGGTCCGGCGTCGGCCTTGCGGGATTCGATGGTCGCCCAGAGCTGGGCCAGGAATTGCTCGTTCGCCATGGTTCCTCCGGGCGCCCTCAGGGCGCGGGGTCGAAGCAGCTGCGCTTTCCCTCGTGACAGGCGGGCCCGGTCTGCCGGACACGGTAGAGCACCGCGTCGCCGTCGCAATCGGTCCGCACCTCGACCACCTCCTGCACGTGGCCGCTGGTGTCCCCCTTGCGCCACAGCTCCTTGCGGCTGCGCGACCAGTAGTGGGCGCGGCCGGTGCGCGCGGTGGCCTCGAGGGCCTCGCGGTTGGCCCACGCCAGCATCAGCACGGTGCCGTCGAGCTCCTGCGCGATCACCGGCACCAGCCCGCGCTCGTCGAAGCGGATGGCCTGGATGGGGACGGCGACGGTCACGGCCGCACCTCGATCCCGCGATCGGCGAGGAAGCGCTTCGCCTCCCCGACCGTGTGCTGCCCGTCGTGGAAGATCGAGGCGGCCAGCGCCGCGTCGGCGAAGCGGAGCCCCTCGGCCAGGTGCTCGAGGTTTCCCACCCCGCCGGAGGCGATGACGGGGACCTCGACCGCGGCGCAGACCCGCTCGAGAAGCTCCAGGTCGTAGCCGGCGCGCGTGCCGTCGCGGTCCATGCTGGTGAGCAGGATCTCGCCCGCCCCCCGCCTCGCCACCTCGCGCACCCAGGCGATTCCCTCTCGGCCGGTGGGCTTCGACCCTCCCGCCACGTGCACCTCCCACTCGGTGGGCGTGCGTCCCGGCCGACGCTTCACGTCGACCGCCACCACGAGCGCCTGGGCCCCGGCGATGGCGGAGAGACGGTCGACCAGATCCGGGTCGGCCACCGCCGACGAGTTCACGCTCACCTTGTCGGCGCCGGCGCGGAGCAGCGCCACGAAGTCCTCCTCGCAGCGCACTCCTCCTCCCACGGTGAGCGGCGCGAAGACGCGGGCCGCGGTGCGGGAGACGAGGTCGAGGAGCGTGCCGCGGTTCTCCAGGGTGGCGGCGATGTCGAGGTAGGTGATCTCGTCGGCGCCCTGGGCGTCGTAGCGGGCCGCGGCCTCGACCGGGTCGCCGGCGTCGCGCAGGTTGAGGAAGTTGACCCCCTTCACCACGCGTCCGCCCTTCACGTCGAGGCACGGGATGATGCGCTTGGCCGGCATGGGGGTAGCCTAATCCTCCGCCACGGCGATGGCCTCGGCCAGGTCCATGCGCTTCTCGTAGAGCGCCTTGCCCACGATGACCCCGAAGAGCCCGGCCGCCTTGCAGCTCGCCACGTCGGCGATCGAGGCCACGCCACCGCTCGCCACCACCGGCACGCCGGCCTGGGCCTGGAGCTGCGCCGCGCCGGCCGCGTCGACGCCGGTGAACATCCCGTCGCGGGCCACGTCGGTGAACTCCACCAGGGTCACGCCGGCGCCGGCCACGCGCCGGGCCACGTCGACGGCGGGGAGCCCCGTGCCCTGCTCCCAGCCCGCCACCTTGACCTCGCCGTCGCGGGCGTCGATGCCGGCCACCACCCGGCCCGGGAAGCGGCGGCAGGCCTCGGCCACGAGGTCGAGCCGCTCCACCGCGGCGGTGCCCAGCACGACGAACTTGACGCCCATGGCGATGGCCTGCTCGACCGCCTCGACCGAGCGCAGCCCCCCGCCCAGCTCCACCTCCACGCCGGTCGCGACGATGGCCTTCACCACCTCGGTGTTCACCGGGTGGCCGGCCCGGGCGCCGTCGAGGTCGACCACGTGGACCCGGCGCGCCCCTGCCTTGCGGAAGGCCTCGGCGAACTCGGCCGGCCGGTCGGAGTAGACGGTGCGGGTCGCGAAGTCGCCGCGGGAGAGGCGGACCACCTTGCCGTCCATGAGGTCGATGGCGGGGATCACGAGCATGGCTCAGAGCCTCACGAACCGGTCGAGGAGCGAGAGGCCCACCTTCTGGCTCTTCTCGGGGTGGAACTGGACGGCGAAGAGGCTGCCCAGGGCCAGGGCGGCGCAGTAGGGGCGGCCGTGCTCGGCGACCAGCTCGACGCCGGGGGCGTCGGCCGGGGCGGCGTAGGAGTGGGCGAAGTAGACGTACTGCCCGTCCAGGGGGGCGAAGAGCGGATGGTGCGTGCCCACGGCCCGGACCGGGGACCAGCCGATGTGGGGCAGCTTCACTCCGGACGGGAGGCGGGCCACCGTGCCCGGGACGAGCCCCAGGCCGCGGGCCCCACCGGCCTCCTCTCCTCGCTCGAAGAGGACCTGGAGCCCCACGCAGATGCCCAGCATGCGCGCGCCCCGCCCCAGCGCCTCGACCAGCGCGTCGGCCACGCCGGAGGCGCGCATGGCGTCGGCGCAGGCCGGCATCGAGCCCTGCCCGGGCACGACGATGCGCCCGGCGCGGCGGACCACCTCGGGATCGTGGGTGACCTCGACCTCGGCCCCCACCTCCCGGAGCGCGTTCTCCACCGACCGGAGGTTGCCCGCGCCGTAGTCGACGAGCGCGATGGTGCCTCGGCTCACAGCACGCCCTTCGTGGAGGGGATTCCAGCCCCCTCGCGTCGCAGGGCGGCGCGCAGGGCCCGGGCGGTGGACTTGAAGATGGCCTCCACGACGTGGTGCAGGTTCCGGCCTTGCCGCACGTTCACGTGCAGCGTGATGCGGGCGTGGTTCACCAGCGCCTGGAAGAAGTCCTGGGTGAGGTCGACGTCGTAGGTGCCGATGAAGCGCTTGCCGGAGGGGAGCCTGGCGTTCCAGGTGAGGTGGGGCCGTCCCGAGAGGTCGACCACGGCCTCGACCAGCGCCTCGTCGAGCGGAACCACGGCGTGGCCGTAGCGGGAGAGCCCGGCCTTGTCGGCGGTGGCCTGCCGGAGCGCCTCGCCGATGGCGATGCCCACGTCCTCCACGGTGTGGTGCGCGTCGACGTGGAGGTCTCCCGCCGCTTTCACCGATAGCGAAAGTCCGCCGTGGCGCCCGAGCTGGTCGAGCATGTGGTCGAAGAACGGGATCCCGGTCTCGGCGCGCACCTCGCCGCCGTCGAGGGCGAGCGACACGTCCACGTCGGTCTCCTTGGTCTTGCGGGCCACCGCGCCCCGCCGGGAGGGAGCCTTCGCGCCGCGAGCCTTGCGAGCCGCCATGTTCATCCCCTCCGCGCCCTGCGGCGCGCCTTCGGTTCCGGCAGCCGGATCCGCACCGCCCGGGCGTGGGCCTCGAGCCCCTCGGCGGCGGCCAGGGCCTCCACGACCGGGGCCAGCGCCGCGAGCGACCGCTCGCTCATCTCCACCACGCTCATGCGGCGGCGGAAGGTGGCCACCGAGAGCGGCGACGCGAAGCGCGCCGTGCCGGCGGTGGGGAGCACGTGGCTCGGCCCGGCCACGTAGTCGCCGATGGCCTCGGGCGTGCGGCTGCCCACGAAGACCGCACCGGCCCGGGAGAGGCGGGGCACGAGCCGCGCCGCGTCCTTCACCAGGAGGACCAGGTGCTCGGGGGCGAACTCGTCGGCCAGCTTCACGGCTTGTGAAAGACCGCGCGCCAGGACGATGGCGCCCCGCTCCACGATGGAGCGGCGGGCGATCTCCTCGCGGGGCAGCCCGGCCAGCTGCCGCATCACCTCGGCCTGGGTGGCCCGGGCCACGACCTCGCTCGTCGCCACCAGGACCGCCACGGCGCGCGCGTCGTGCTCGGCCTGGGCCAGCAGGTCGGCGGCGGCCTCGGCCGGGCGGGCGCTGCCGTCGGCGAGGACCAGGACCTCCGACGGCCCGGCGATCATGTCGATGTCGACCGTGCCGAAGACCAGCCGCTTGGCCGCCGCCACGTAGGCGTTGCCCGGGCCGCAGATCTTGTCGACGGCGGGGACCGTGGCGGTGCCGTGCGCCAGCGCCGCGACCGCCTGGGCTCCGCCCACGCGGAAGAGGCGGGAGACCCCGGAGACGTGGCAGGCGGCGAGCGTCCAGGCGTCCACGTCTCCGGTCCGGCGGTCGGCGGGGGACACCGCCACGACCTCGCCCACGCCGGCCACCCGGGCCGGGATGGCGGTCATGAGGACGCTCGACGGGTAGCGGGCGGTGCCGCCGGGCACGTAGAGTCCGACCCGGCCGAGCGGTCGCGAGACCTGTCCCAGGCGGGCGCCGAGCCGGTCCCGGTAGGTGGGGACGACGGAGTCGGTCTCGCGCCGGTGGAACGAAGCGATGCGGGCCGCCGCGATCCGGAGCGCCCTGCGCCCGGCCACCGGGAGCGACTGCCAGGCGGCCGCCAGGGCCTTCGGGCCGGCGACCAGGTCGGCCGCCGTCGCCGGGCCCCAGCCGTCGAAGCGGCGGGTGTACTCGAGGAGCGCCTCGTCCCCGCGCGCGCGCACGTCGGCGACGATCGCCGACACGGCCGTCCGGACTCCCGACTCGTCCTCGTCGGAGCCACGGGAACAGAGCCGCTTCCAGCGGGCTTCGAAGTCGGGGGCGTTGGCGTGGAGGATCTGCACGGAAAGGCTCGAAAGACCTATGTTTCTACACGAAACTCGCGGGAGCGCGCTACATTCCCCGGCCATGGCACCCCGAACCGACGTCTGGCTCCAGAACCTCCAGGACGAGCGGGACGGCGCCGCCCTCTACGAGGGGCTGGCGGCCGTGGAGAAGAACGCCGATCGGGCGGCCAGCTTCGCCGAGCTTGCCCACGGCGAGCGGCGCCACGCGGAGGTCTGGCAGCGAAAGCTCGAGAAGGCCGGCGTGGCCGTCCCGCCGGACCGCCCCTCGTCCCGGATCCGCACCCTCCTCTGGCTCGCGAAGCGGCTGGGAAGCGATGCGGTCATCCCCTACATCGTGGCCAACGAGGCCGGCGACGCCGACAAGTACGCCAAGCAGGGGGGCGACGACGCGACGCCCATGGCCGAGGAGGAGCGCGCCCACCAGCAGGTCCTCACCGGACTCGGGGGCGACCGGCCGCTCGAGGCCCGGGCCGCCATCGCCACGCGCGAGCGCTGGCACCGCGGAGGGCGGGGCGGCTCGCTGCGCGCCGCCATCTTCGGCGTGAACGACGGGCTCCTCTCCAACCTCTCGCTGGTGCTCGGGGTCGCCGGCGCGGGTGCCGACTCCCATTCCCTCATGGTCACCGGCTTCGCCGGGCTGCTCGCCGGGGCCTTCTCCATGGCGGTGGGCGAGTTCACCTCCGTCGCCTCCCAGCGGGACATCCTGGCGCGCCAGGTGGAGCTCGAGCGGCGGGAGCTCGCCGAGGCCCCGGAGGAGGAGACCGCCGAGCTGGCGCTCATCTTCCAGCAGAAGGGGCTGTCGGCGGACCACGCGGCCCGCACCGCCGCCGAGTTGCTCAAGAACCCCGAGCACGCCCTCGACACGCTGGTCCGCGAGGAGCTCGGGCTCGACCCGGACGACCTGGGATCGCCGTGGGGCGCGGCGGGATCGAGCTTCGCCACGTTTGCGGCCGGCGCGTTCATCCCGGTCGTGCCCTTCTTCTTCCTGCAGGGCACCCCGGCGATGGTGGTGGCGTCCGCGGCCTCCGCGATCGTGCTGGCCGGGGTGGGCGGCCTGGTGGGCTTCCTCGCCGGCACGCAGGCCTGGAAGTCGGGGGCGCGCATGGTGGGGCTCGCCGCGCTGGCGGGCGGCGCCACCTGGTTCGTGGGACGGCTCTTCGGGGCCGCGATCGGCTAGGGCGCTTCCCTCGATCCCGGCTATTCGCTTCCGTCTCCCTCGTCGCTTCCGGCGGGATCGCGAACCGGGAACTCGTCGTCCAGCGGCGCGTCCACGCTCGACCTCCGTGCCGTCCGGGAGGTCCGGGCCGCGGCCCCGGCCCGGCGCCGTTCGTAATAGCGGCTCACCGTGGGGAGGCTGAAGCGGTTCATGGTCACCGAGTGGGTGGCGATGGCGTTCAGCCGGTCCACGTCGATGAACCACTCGGGCACGTAGACCGGGCCCACCGCGAGCCCCTCGTCCACCAGTTCCCTCACCAGCGCGGCATGGTCGACGCTCATCTTCCCGGAGAGGAACGCGCGCACGAGGTCGAGGTCGCGCTGCTCGAGGGCGGCGCGCAGGAAGTTGAAGGTCCGGCAGTAGCCTCGCTGGTAGGCGGCGTCCTTCGTGAAGGGCGCCCCACCCTCCACCACCCCGCCCCGGAAGACCCGCTCGGACATCTGGGCGGCCCGGGGAGGAGCGAAGCGGGCCAGCAGGTAGCGGTAGACCTCCAGGAAGTCGGCGCCGCGGGCAGCCATGTCGATGGCGATGGTGCGCTCGCCCAGCTCGATGTAGCGCTCGTCGGTGATGTTGCCGGTGAGGTACTCGGCGACGATACCGCCCCCCTCCTGCGACTCGGTATGCCGGGCCAGCCCGACGCCGAGGACGGTCAGCACCGGCTGCCGGAAGCCGTTCAGCGAGGTGAGCACGTGCCAGAGCCCCTCGTGGTGGGCCAGCGCGCGAACCTGGCGCGGAGAGAAGCGGGCTCCCTTCTTGAGGGTGATGCGCGTGGCGCCGGCGGCCGCGTTGGCGGTCAGGCGGGAGCGGACCGCGACCTTCACGAGCCCGCCCAGGAGGGGGTCGCAGAATCTCGTGGACGAGACGCGCCGCCTTCTCGGCCGAGAGGGACTGCTCCTCGTCGCGGGCGCGGGGGCGAGAGGCCCAGAGCCGGGCGATGGCGAGGTTGTCCACGCGGACGTCCGGGAAGCGGTCGCGCGGATCGCCGAAGACCTGGCGGGAGAGCTCGTAGAAGCGGCGGGTTCCGCGCGCGGCCAGCATCTCGGCGAGGAGCGAGAACTCGTCGCACTTCTCCCGGAGGAGCTCCTCGACCGGATTCCGCCCACGGATCTGCCTGCGCAGCTCGCGGAGCTCCCGGAGCTTGTCCTTCACGTCGAAGCCGAGCGGCGCGTATTCGGGTCGGGGGAGCTCGCGGCAGCCGGTCCTGAAGAACTGGGCGTGAACCCGGGGCCCCCAGTTGATGGCCTTGAGGATGCGGATGGGCCGCTGCACCGCGATGAGCTGGTCGGACAGCCGCCGGAGGTGGTCGCGGGTCACTCCGGAAAGCTACCACGGGCCGCGGGACGGACGGCCGTCTCCGGGGCGACCGGCCGAGGGCCCCGGGCGCGAGGCGCCTCGCGGGCGGGGGCCGGCACGTCGCGTGCTCTCCGGTTCGCCCCGGAGGTCGTCCACATGGAACCCATCACGTCGGTCATCGTCGCACCCACGGCGGATCGAAAGACCGCTCCGTCCACTTTCGGCGCCACGCTGCGCGCCGCCGTCGCCGGAGCCGCCGAAGGGCTGGCGGCGGCGTCGGGATTGCTCGCCCCCCTCGCCCCGGCCGGCATGGTCCTCGCCGGCGCTGTCCGCGGCGTCGCCCAGGCCGCGGCGGGAGCCGCCCGTCCGCCTTCGTCCGGGATCTCGGCGCTCGCGTCGTCCTCGTCGGGTGGAGGGGATGCCTTCGACGCCGCCCGCGCGCTGCAGGCCGAGGGGCAGAGCTTCAACCTGAAGTACCTCGAGCTCCAGGAGCGGATGCAGCGCGAGACGCGGGAATTCACGGCGGTGTCGAACGTCATGAAGGTCCGCCACGATGCCGCCCGCGCGGCCATCCAGAACGTCCAGTGAACCCGGCCGCTCCGCTCCGCGTCGTCGACCTGGCGACGGCGCCCGCACCGGTCCGGCCGCCGGTGGCCGTCCTCCGGCGCATGTTCGAGCCGACTCCGGGGCATCCACACGCGCCCGGACCGGTGCCGGCCGGCCCCGCGCACCCGTCCTCGCCCGGACTTCCCGCAGCGCTCCGCGACATCGAGGGGGTGCGGACCCGCATCGACGGCATGCTCGCCCAGGCGCGCCGAGGCCGTACCTTCAGCCCCCAGGAGCTCCTCTGCCTCCAGGCGGATTCCCACCGCTTCGCGCAGACGGTGGAGTTCACCGCCCGGGCGGTCGAGCACGGCGTCCAGGGGCTGCGGCAGGCCCTCAACGCCCAGGTCTGACCGTGATCCGGATCGCCCTGCCCCTCGCCCTCCTCTCCCTGCTCGCCGCCTGTGGCGACGAGGTGCTCCTCCACCGCCTCGACGAGCCCCAGGCCAATCAGGTCCTGGTCGCCCTCGGTGACGCGGGGCTATCGGCGCGGAAGGAGATCGGGGGATCGGACGACGGCACGTTCACGGTCGCCGTCCGCCCGTCTGAGGCGGCGGCGGCCCGCAGCATCCTCTCGGCCCGTGACCTCCCCCGCGCCCGATCCCCGGGTTTCTCCGAGCTCTTCGGAAGCCCAGGCCTCGTGCCCACCCCGCTCGAGGAACACGCGAGGTACCTGCACGCGCTCTCCGGCGAGCTGGCCCGGACGCTCGAGGCGCTCGACGGAGTGGTGGGCGCCCGCGTCCACCTGGCCATGCCCGTGCCGGATCCGCTACGACCGGAGGCGCGCAGGACCCCACGCGCCTCCGTCCTGCTGAAGTGCCGCCCCGATGCCCGCGACCGGCTGGAGGGCCTGGCCGACGGCCTGCGCAGGATGGTGGCCGGGGCGGCGGACGGCCTCGACCCCGCCTCGGTCGCGGTCCTCGTGGCCGATGCGGCGGCTTCCCCGCCGGTCCGGGCCCCGCCGCCACGGATTTCCCGCTCCTGGCTCGCGGGGGCGGCCCTGGCCATCGCCGCGGTCCTGGGCGCGGGCGCCCTCTCGCTGGGGCGGCGGCGAAGGGACGAGGCGTGAGTTCCGTCCCCCCGGCGGTCGCCGCGCTGGCGGCGGTGCTCGTCCCGGGGCGGGCGGCGGCGCTCCTGGCGCGCCATCCCGGAGTCGACGAGGGGGAGTCCCGGTCGCTTCTCGCCGCCCCGCGTGCGCGGCGGCTCGCCACGCTCGCCTCGGCCCTGCGGTGCGGGGGCGTCCGACGCATTTCTCCGTCGGTGAACCCGTCCGAGGCGCGGCCCGTCGTGCGCGGCGCGGACGCCGGCGCGCTCCACCCGGCCGAGGATTCCACCGGGGAGCGGCCGGCATGGCCCGTGCTCCTCCCCGGCGACGTGCTCCCCTTCGAGCTTCCCGCCGTCGCTCCCGCCCTCACCACGATGGATGCGTCGCTCCTCACGCTGGGGGCGCGCGCCGCCCGGAGCGCAGCGGCTGGGCTCTCCTCGGTCCTGGGTGGCGAGGCCTCGGTGCACGGCCGCCTCCTCCCCGGGCTTCCGGAGCCCGCCGGAGCCGCGCTCGTCCCCATCGATCTGACCGCGCTCGCCGGGCTCGCCTCCCTCGCCGTCGACCGCGGATTCGCGGCGCGGCTCGCGCAGCGGGTAGCGGGAGAGACCGGGGGCCCCGGTACCTCCGGGTCCCTCACCGCGGCCGAGCGCGCCGTGCTCGAGCTCGCGATCCTGGGAGCGCTCGACGCCCTTGCGGCCGAGACCGAGATCGAGGCCGCGCTCGCTCCACGCCTCGCGCTGCGCGGTGGCTCGCCCCAGCGCCCCGTCTGCGTCGAGCTCACCGTCTCCGTCGCGGGGACCCAGGGGCGAGCTTTCCTGCTGCTGCCCGAGGCCGCCCTGCGCGGCCTCTCCCGGGCGAGCGGGGTCTCCCCTGCCCTCCAGGACGTCCCCGTCCCCGGCTCGGTCCGGGACGGACGGGTGGAGCTCGACCAGGGAGACCTCGAGGACCTCCGGCCGGGGGACGTCCTCCTCCTCGATCCTCCCGCCGGTGCCAGCACCGCACTTCACCTGCCGGGGGGCCTCGCCGCCCGGGGTCGGTTCGCCGGCGGCTCCCTGGAGGTGGAGGAGGTGGACCTGCCGGACACCGGGCGATCGGCCGGCACCGCGCCGGTCCTGGTCGAGGTGGAACTCGCCACGGTGGCGGTTCCCCTCCGGGAGCTGGCGCGGATCGCACCCGGGGCCGTCCTCCCCCTGGGGATCGATCGGAGCGGACGGGTCACGCTCCGGATCGGGGAGCGCGCCGTGGCCCACGGAGAGCTCGTCGAGGTCGACGGCGCCGTGGGCGTCCGGATCGGCTCGCTCCTGGGGGGATCGTGACGGGTTCCGCGCTCCTCGCCTCGGCCGTCCTCGCCCTTCTCGCCGGCGGCGCCCTGCTCGCGCGCCGGCGCCTCTCCCGCCCTCCGGCGCCGGGTGGGCTCGAGATCACGGACCGGATCCACCTCTCCCGGGAGACGGGGGTCGCCCTCGTCCGTGCCCGGGGAGAGCTCGTCCTCCTCGGCTGGGGGCGCGACGGAGTCCGCCTCGTCGCGCACCTCGACAGGAAAGGTGCCCCGTGATCACCCCAGCCCTGGCCCAGGTGCTCCCGGGGGAGCGGCCGCTCGAGTTGCTCGTCCTCCTCGGCGCGATGGCCCTCGCCCCGCTCGCGCTCGTCACCCTCACGTCCTTCCTCAAGGTGGTGGTGGTCCTCTCGGTCCTGCGCTCGGCCCTCGGCGTGCCCCAGGTTCCCCCCAACGCCGCCGTCACCGGGCTGGCGCTCCTCGTCACCCTGCTGGTCATGCAGCCGGTCGCCTCGGCTTGCTGGGCGCGGTGGCAGGAGTCCCCTGCGCCGCACGGCCCGGAGGAGTCCCTCGCCGCCGCCGTGCGGGCCGCCGAGCCGCTCCGCGGCTTCCTGGCCCGTTTCGCCGCGCCGGCCGACCGCCGGGCCTTCGCGTTGCTGGCGGCTCGCGCTGGCGGAGGGCCTCCACCCGGGGAGGGCGCAGGCGACGAGGGCTTCGGGGTCCTCGCACCGGCATTCGTGGTCTCCGAGTTGCGGCGGGCCTTCACGGTCGGATTCCTGGTCTTCCTTCCCTTCCTCGTCGTCGACCTCGCCGTGGCGAGCGTCCTGCTGTCGCTCGGCCTCAACCAGCTCTCGCCGACGGCGGTGGCCGTCCCCTTCAAGCTCCTCCTCCTCGTTGCGGTCGACGGTTTTGGAATCGTCACCCGCGGTCTCGCCGCCGGGTACCTTCCTTGATGGCACCCCTCGATCCGACCATCCTGGCGGCGGGCCGGGAGGCGCTGCTCGTGGCGCTCGTCGTCTCGGCGCCGCCGCTCGCCGCCGCCCTCGTCGTGGGCCTCGTGACCGGAACGCTCCAGGCCATCACCCAGATCCAGGACCACGCGCTCGGTGCCGTGCCGCGCCTCCTGGCCGTCCTCGCCATCGTCGGGCTCGCAGCGCCCTGGACGTCGGCCCAGGTGGTCCGGTTCGCACAGGCCTGCATCGATGCCAGCCTCCTGGTGGCGCGATGATCGCGGATGCGTTCCTCCGGAGCCTGGCCACCGCGGCCCTCGACGTGGGGATGCACTCGTTGCGGCTGCTTCCGGTGGTGGTGTTCTCGCCGTTCCTGGGGGGACCGCTCCTGCCCCCGGTGGCCCGGGCCGCGCTTGCCCTGGCGCTCGGGGCAGCGGTGCGAACGGCGGTCGGCCCTGGCGTTCCCAGCGGGGCGCCCTTCCTGGCGATCGCCGGCTCGGAGATGGCGCTGGGCGTGGCCCTCGCCTTCGCGTCGAGCCTTCCCATCGAGGCGGCCCGGGGGGCCGGGCGCCTCGTCGACACGCTCCGGGGAGCAACCCTGGGTGAACTGCACGTGGCGCCCATCCGGCAGCGGGAAACGGCCGTGGGCGACCTGCTCGCCCACTGGACCGTGGCGCTCGGCGCGTGGGCCGGAGCCGACCGCCTGCTGGTGGCGGCGCTTCTCGACACCTTCCGGACCGTGCCGGTGGGCGCGGCGCTTCCCGGGGGGCTTCGCTTCGAGGTCGCGGCGGCCGCGGGGGCCGACCTCCTCGCGGCGGCGCTCTGCCTGGGAGCGCCCGCGGCGGCCGCGATGCTCTGCGCCGACCTCGCGCTCTCGGCGGCTGCCCGGCTGGCACCCCGGTCCACGCCTCTCGACGCGGCTCCGCCGGTGCGGGCCGCGCTGGGTCTCGTCGCGGTGGCCTTGCCCTCGGCCGCCATCGGAGGGCGACTGGTGGAGATGGCTGCGCTCGCCGCCGGCATGGTGGACCGAATGGCGGGCGGCCCGTGAGCGGGCGCACCCTCCCCCCTTCCGCCCGGCGCCTGCGCGAGGCGCGCCGCCGGGGGGACGTGCCGGTGAGCCGGGCCCTCGTGGGGCTCGGCGCGACCGCGCTCGGCCTCGCCGCCCTCGTGGCTGCGGCGCCGACCCTGGCGCGGGAGGAGGCGGGGGAGCTGCGAAGGGCGCTCGCCGACGCGGTCTCGCGGGAGGATCTCGTCCCGCTCGACCTCGCCTGGGCCGCGGTGCGGCGGGTCGTGCTCCTCCTGGCTGCCCCCGCTGCCGCGGCCTGCGCAGGGGCGCTCCTCGCCGGCCTGCCCCAGACCGGCGGCCTCTTCGCCCCGGAGGCCGTGCGCCCCCGCTGGGATCGCATCGACCCGGGCGCGGGGATCCGCCGCCTGTTCTCCCTCGCCGGACCCGGCCAGGCGGTCTACGCGACCGTCGTCGCCCTCGCGGCGCTCGCACTGGGCTTCGGGCTCATCCTCGATCGGATCCCCCTCCTCGCCCAGGTCCCGCGGATGCGAGCCGGAGCCGCCTGGACGGAGGCCGCCGGGACCGTCGGCGCCACCATTCCCCCGCTCCTCGCGCTCCTCGCCGCCGCCGGCCTCGCCGATCTCCTGCTGCGGCGCCGCCGCCACCTCCGGGGCCTGCGCATGACCCGGGCCGAGCTGGAGCGGGACCAGCGCGAGGACGACGGGGACCCACGCCAGCGCGCGGAGCGGCGGCGTCTCCACGCCTCGCTGGTCGGCGCTCCCGGACGCCCCACTTGCCTCGTGGTGAACCCCACCCGGCTCGCCATCGCGCTCGCGCACCGCCGCGGCGGGGACGATCCTCCCGTGGTGCTCGGAAAGGCGTCGGGGATCCGCGCGGCGGCACTCCGGCGGGAGGCCCGGCGGCTCGGCATTCCGGTCGTCCACGACCGTTCGCTGGCGCGCGCCCTGTTCCGGCTGGCCGACGTGGGGGAGGCCATTCCAGAGGAACTCTACGAGGCCACCGCTGCCGTCCTGGCACATGTGCACGGCCTCGACGTCGGGTGGCGAACGTGACGGACGGCGGCGCCGCGGGGAGGTGGGCACGGTTCGCGTCGGCCGTCGAGCTCGCACCGGGCCTCGCCGTCGTCGTCCTGGTCGGCCTTCTCTTCGTCCCGGTGGGGCCGTCCGTCGTGGACGCCCTGGTGGCGGCGAGCCTCGGGATCTCCGCGGCGGTCCTGCTCTCGACCCTGCTGGCCCCCGATGCGCTCCGCCTCTCCGCGTTCCCGGCGCTCCTGCTCCTCACCACGCTGCTGCGGCTCGCCATCGCGGTGGCCTCCACGCGACTCGTCCTGACCCGAGGCGAGGCCGGCCGGGTCATCGAGGCGCTGGGACGCGTGGTGATGCAGGGCAGCTGGGTGGCCGGCGCGGTGGTCTACGCGATCCTGGCGCTCGTCCAGCTGCTCGTGGTCTCCCGGGGCGCGGAGCGGGTCGCGGAGGTGGCGGCCCGATTCACCCTGGACGCCCTGCCCGGGAAGCAGATGGCCATCGACGCCGAGCTGCGAGCGGGGGCCATCGACGGCGTGGAGGCCGGGCGCCGGCGCCGGGCGCTCGAGCAGGAGAGCCAGCTCCACGGGGCCATGGACGGCGCGCTCAAGTTCGTGAAGGGGGATGCGGTCGCCGGCATCGCCATCGCGCTCGTGAACGCGGTGGGCGGGCTCGCCGCCGGCGTCCTCCGGGGCATGGCGCCCGGCGAGGCGGCGCGCCGCTACGTGCTGCTCGCCGTGGGAGACGGCCTGGCCTCGCAGGTCCCCGCGCTCCTCCTCGCCGTGGCGGCCGGAATCGCGGTCACCCGTGTGTCCGGGGACGATCGGAGCGTCGCCTCCCGCGTGGCCCGCGAGCTCGTCGCGGAGCCCCGTGCCCTCTTCGCGTCGGGAGCCCTCCTCCTCGCCCTGGGGCTCGCGCCCGGGCTCCCCGCCGCTCCATTCCTGGCCATCGGCGGGGCGATGGCGGGCATCGGCCTCCGCGCGCTGCGCGGCCGCACGCAGCCCGTCGAGGACGGCCAGGTGCAGGTGGAACGCACGCCGGAGCTCGCCCCGGTGGACGCGGTCGCGGTCGAGATCTCCCCGGACCTCGTCGGCGAGCGCGAGGACGGCGCGGCCTGGCTGCGGGAGGCTTCCGAGGCCTTCCGGCGCGACCTGTGGTTCTCCATGGGCGTCCCCGCCGCTCGGGTCGCGGTCCGGGCTGGGGGCACGGGCCCGGGAAGCTGGCGCCTGCTCGTCGAGGGGGCGCCTGCCGCCTCGGGACAGGTGGCCGGCGCCAGATTTCTCTGCCTGGCGCCGGCGGACGAGCTTCGCCTGGTCGGAATTCCGGCGGGATCGGCGCGCCACCCGCTCTCGGGAGCCCCGGCCTCGGTCGTGGAGGCGGGGAGCGCGGAGAGGGCCGGGGCGCTCGGACCGGTGCTCGACCCGGGCGCCCGGGCGCTCGCCGAGGCGCTCGCCGCGCTCCGTCGCGCGGCTCACCTGCTGATCGGGGTGCAGGAGGTACAGTCGTTGCTCGACGCGCTCGAGCCTTCCGCACCCGCCCTGGTCCGCGAGGTGGCGCGGCACGTTTCACCCGTCGTGATTGCCGAGACGCTGCGGCGCCTGCTCGAGGAGGAGGTCTCGATCCGCCCCCTGCGCCCCATCCTGGAGGCGCTCCTGTCGGCGCCCGCTGGCACCCCGGCGCCAGCCCTCGGCGATGCCTGTCGTCGGTCGCTCTCCCGCCACATCGCCCAGCCGCTCCTTCGCGGGCGCTCGCTCGAGGCTTTGCTGCTCGACCCCGCCGCGGAACTGGTCTTTCGCGACGCCCTCCACGGAGTTGGTGGACCGCTCGACCCGGACCGGGTTCGGTCGCTCCTGGCCTCGGTGGAGGCGGGCCTCGCCGCCGCGCCCCCTGCACGCGCGCTGCTCGCCCCCGGCGACGTGCGCCGGCCGGTTCGCGACCTGGTCGCGCAGCGATTTCCAGGGCTTGCGGTGCTGGCCTACGATGAACTGCCGCCCGACCTCGACGTGCGGCCCGTGGGAAGGGCCGCCTTCTGCGAGTGAATCCGAGCTATTGAGCGCTGCCAGTGCCGGTGGAAGGCTCCGCCGTCGGGGCGGCCGCGGGCGAGATGCCCGGCTCGTCGTCGGGGTGGTTCACCCGGTCCCGCAGTTCCTTGCCGGTCCTGAACAGAATCCCACGCTTGGGACGAACCGGGATCACCTCACCGGTCTTCGGATTCCGCCCCTGGTACCCCTCGTAGTGCTTCACGTGGAATGCGCCAAGTCCTCGGATTTCGATGTTCTCACCCTTGCACAGGGCGTCCTTCATCGATTCGAAGATGGTCTCGATGGTGAGCTCGGCCTGCTTCTGGGTCACGCCGCGCTTCACGACGAGGATGTTGATGAGGTCCGACTTCAGCATGGAGTTGCTCCGCATTTCGGGAGGTTACCCGGGCGAAACCGTGGCGAAGCCTAGCCGACGCGTGGAAATTCGGCAAGCTTTATACAGGGATGCGTGCTGACGCCCCGCTGGAGGCCTACTCGCCGCCCACGACGAGCGGAGACGGCGTGGTACGGACGGCCCTGCAGAGGTCTGCGAAAGTCGTCCCCGAGAGCCTCTGGACGGCGGCGTCCTCCCCCTCGTCCAGGAGCGCGGCGAGCATCGCCGGGGTCCCCTCCTCCGCGGCACGCGGCGGCGGTCCGGCGATGACGCGGCGAACGTCGGCGAGCGTGACCTTGTCGAGTGGCCGCGCCGGCGCGAGCCGCCCGTCGTCCGACTCGCTGAGGAAGCCCGCCTCCTCGAGCAGGGAGAGCACGTCGCGAACCGGCTCGGCCGCGACGTCCATCCGGTCGGCCACCTCGCCGGCGTCGGGAGCCTTCGCCCCGTCCCACCAGCAGAGCGCGACCTCGAGCATGGCGCGAACGGCGACGAGTTCTCGCCCCATGGCGTCTCCCTGCTCCTCCTGCTCGACGAGCGCCCGGTGGTGCTGCAGCACGAACGCGAGCCGCGCCCCGAAGAGGAAGATCGTCCAGGCGAGGTTGATCCAGAGCAGGAAGACGAAGACGGCGGCGATGGACCCGTACACCGCCTGGAAGCGGAACAGGTGGGCCGCTGCCCAGGCGTAGACCTCCTTGGCGAGCTCGAAGGCCGTTCCGGCGACGACCCCGCCCGCGAGCGCGGGCCAGAACCGGACCCGCGTGGCGGGCAGCACGAGGTAGGCGGCCACGAAGAAGGCGAAGGTCATCCCCACGCCCGCCACCTGCACGAGGACCCGGGGCGCCCCCAGCCTCTCGTGGGCGTCGAGTGCGACGGCGATCGATCCGGCCATGAGGAGCGGCACGATGGTCAGCGCCGCCCAGTAGGTGAGCCACCGCTGCAGCCGCGGCCGCGGATGGCGAACCGACCAGATCACGTTCACCGCGTGCTCGACCTGGGACAGGAGCGCCACCGCGGAGAAGAGGAGCAGCGCGAACCCGAGCAGCCCCGGCGTCATCGCCGAGGATCCGAAGACGTACTGATCGAGGTAGGCCTGGACCTTGTCGCGGGCACCGACCGCGAGGTTGGAGGTGACGAAGTCCTGGATCTCGACGCGGACCCGGTCGAGGTCGGGAAACGATCGGACCATCGACACGGTCACCATGACCGCGGGGAGCAGGGAGAAGATCGAGATGTAGGTGAGGGCCATGGCCCGGAGCTTCAGGCCCTCTCCCTTGAAGGCGGCCAGGCCGGCCCGCACCACGACGAGCCATCGCGATGAACGGGTTTCGGCCTCGCGCCGCTCTTCGTCGGACGTCATGGCGAGCTAGGAGGACTCCCCGGACTTCGGAGGGGCGGCCTCGTCCCGGGGCGGACTTCCGCCGCTCTCCGCCGCCGCTTCCGCCGCCGCCGCCGCTTCCGCCGCCACCGCCACCACCGCCGCGTCCACCGCGGTCGCCTCGATCGCGCCGCCCGCGGCCACCCTCGCCGCGGCCACCGCCGCGCCCTTCACCCCCGCCGCCCCGGCCATCGCCTCCAGCGCCGCGTCCTTCCCCGCCGCGCGCTTCGCCGCCGCCCCTCGGCGCCGCCCTCGGCACCCTCGCCTCGCTCCTGGCGACCGTAGATGTCGAACTGCTCCTGGTGGTAGCCGGTCTGCGCCTTCACCTGGATGGTCTTGTTGAAGCGGTCCATGAGGTAGCGCAGCTCGTCCCGCTCGGATCCCTGGACGATGCGCGCCACCTCGGGGTGGCAGTTCACGACCAGCACGGGCTCGGGGAAGCTCGGCGCGTCGCGCCGGATCTCCCGGAAGATCTCGTAGGCCACGGTGACGCGGGACCGGATGTGCCCCTTGCCGTCGCAGTAGCTGCACGGCTCGGTGGTCATGCGGGTGATCGACTCGCGCACCCGCTTGCGCGTCATCTCCACCAGCCCCAGCTCGGAGATCTTGAGGACGTTGGTCTTGGCCTTGTCGCGCCCCAGCGCCTCCTGCAGGGACTTGAAGACCTTGTCCCGGTTCTGGGGTTTGTCCATGTCGATGAAGTCGATGATGATGATGCCGCCGATGTTGCGCAGCCGGAGCTGGTAGACGATCTCCTTGGCCGCCTCGACGTTGATCTTGGTGATGGTCTCCTCGAGGCTCTTCTTGCCGACGTAGCGCCCCGAGTTGACGTCGATGGCGGTGAGCGCCTCGGCCTGGTCGATGATGATGTAGCCGCCGCTCTTCAGCCAGACCTTGCGCTGCCCGGCGCGCTTCAGCTCCTGCTCGATCCCGTAGGCGTCGAACACCGGCTCCTGGCCGGCGTAGAGCTCGATCTGCGACTCGAGGTGCGGTGCCTGCTCGCGGGCGAAGCGCAGGATGCGCTCGTGCTCGTCGCGGTCGTCGATGACGAGCTTGTTCACGTCGGACGTGAAGAGGTCGCGGGTCGCACGCAGGATCAGGTCGAGGTCCGGGTGGAGCAGCGCGGGCGCGCCCACCTTGTCCTTGGTGCGGATGATCTCGTTCCAGACCTGGATGAGGAAGCGGATGTCGGCCTCGAGCTTCGCCCCTTCCACGCCGTCGGCCACGGTGCGGACGATGAAGCCGGTGCCCTCCGGCCGCATGCGGTCGACCAGCTCGCGCAGGCGGCGTCGCTCGCCGTCGCGCTCGATGCGGCGCGAGATCCCCACGTGGTCGACGGTGGGCATGAAGACGAGGTGCCGACCGGGGATGGAGATGTGGCTCGTGATCCGGGCGCCCTTGGTGCCGATGGGGTCCTTGGCGACCTGGACGATGACCTCCTGCCCTTCCTTGAGCAGGTCCTGGATGTTCTTCTGCTCGCGGGGGCGGCGCTCCTCGTCCCGGCGGTGGCCGTTGTGACCTCCGGGGCCGTTGCGGCCGCCTCCACGGCGGCCCTCTCGCTCCCGGCCTCCCTCGCGCTCCCGGTTGCCTTCCCGGTTGCCTTCCCGATCCCGGCGCCCGCGATCACCGCGCTCTCCGCGGGCCTCGCGGGGCGCGGCCTCGGGGCGAACGGCGATCTGGCCGGCCGCTGGGGCGACGGACTCGCCGGCTCCTTCGGTGGCGGCGGGCTCGCCGGCGGTGAGCTCGGCGACCGGCACGTCGGACGCTCCGGGCACGTCGACCGAGGAAGACGGCGGGGCCTCGCCCGCGGGCGCCGCGGCGGCATCACCCGCCTCGACCACCTGGGTGAGGGGGATGGGGATCGCGAGCCCTTCGGATTCGGCGGCGGCGACCTCCGGCGACGGCGCCGGCGGCTCGGCCGCCAGCTCGGCGGCGGGCACGTCGGGTGCCCCGGGGATGTCGGTGGAAGCCGGGGGGAAGTCGGCGGCGGCGGCCACCTCGTCGGGGGTGGGCTCGACCGGTGCGCCCTCCGCGGGCGCTCCCTCGACCGGGGCCGCTCCCTCGACCGGGACCGGCCTCGGCGGCCGGGGCCTCGGCGGCCGGCACGTCGCCGGCCAGCGCCTTGACCTCCTGCTCCTCGGCCTCCTGCTCGGACGGCACCTCGGGAACCTGCTCGGAGTGTTCACCTTCGGTGAGCTCGAACTCCTCCGAGAAGTCGGGGTCGCCGTAGACGTCCCCCACGTAGAGGAACGCGGCCTTCTCGAGGCCGATGTCCACGAAGGCCGCCTGCATGCCGGGCAGCACCCGGACCACGCGCCCCTTGTAGATGTTGCCGACGATCCCCTTCTCGCGCTTTCGCTCGAGGTAGTACTCGTGGATCGTGCCGCTCTCGACCAGGGCCACGCGCGTCTCCGCGCCGGCCGCGTTGATCACCAGGATGCTGTTGCCCGCCATGTCGGACCTCGCCTGCCCGGTCCGGACGAAGGGATGGCGAGGCCCGCTTCGGGCCGCGAGCGCGGACGCCCCGGTGGTGCCGGGGACCGCGGATCGCCTGTCGAGCAATTGCTCAAGTTCGCATTCCCTGCGCCCGGGGGAGTCGCGGAGTACGCGACCCTCGGCCGAGCTCTAGAATTCGTTTGCCATCAGGCGTCGGCGTAGCGCGGTGAACGCGGCTGGAAGCCACGCGGCTCATCCGCCGCCCGCGCAAAGCTGACACCTTCCTTCAAGACCTTGACTCCTCTGGGTGGCGCTCCATCACCGAACACGGCCGCCAGCACCTCGGCTGGCTTGGCGCTTCCCGATGGATCCGCCTTCAAGCTGAACGCGACCCGCCCTGGTCCGTCGACCGACAGGTGGGTCACCATCTCCTTCAAATCGATCTCCCTGGACTTCGGTGCCACCGATCTCTGGCTTCTCTTCTTCTCGCGGGCCTTTGGTGGGGCCTCCCTGCGCACCACCGACCGATCCGCCGAATGAAAATCTTCTATTCTCCGGGAGAGCGCCTCCGCGCTCCAACCCTGGGGGAATTCTACCCGATAGTGGACCGCGCGCACGGACTCGGACAGCGAAGGCGCGCGAGGGTCGATTTCCCGGGCGTCCAGGAAGGTCAGCCCCTGGGGCAGAGCCGCGGACAGCGCCCGCCCCACCGGGGTCGGTTCGTGCCGCCCGACCAGCTCCAAATCCAGGAATTCCGCGGTACTGGACACTCCGACCGGCAGGGCCGGCCCGAACGAGATCCGCGGTTTCGGGTGATATCCCTGGGAGAAGGCGACGGGCAGGCCGGCCCGGCGGACCGACCGGAGGACGGCGTGCATCACCTCGAGATGGGAGAGGGCGACGAGCCTCCCCTCCTTGGCGTACTGGACCCGGACGTGGGTCCGGACGGGCGTCTCCCGGGGCGGAGCCGGGGCCGGCGGAGCCTTCACGTAGTCCTCCGGCAGGTAGACCCGGTTCTTCACCACGTCGTAGTCGCAGGCGCCGCAGACGCTGCAGGGCGCCAGCACGCAGTCCGGAACCTCCGCCAGGTTCCGCGCCGCCGCGAGCTGCTTCTGGAGGTAGGCCTTCTCGACTCCGCAGTCGATCCGATCCCAGGGGAGGACCTCGTCCATGCGGCGGCGCCGGTAGACGAACCACTCCATGCCCACGCCGTGGACCCTCTCCATCTCGGCGAAGGCCGCGTTCCATTTCCCTTCGTCGAACCACTCCGACCAGCCGTCGAGCCGCTGCCCGAGCCGGAAGGCGTGGAGGACGGCGGTGCCGACCCGCCGGTCGCCGAGCGCGAGCGCCCCCTCGATGGCGGCCGCGCGGGAGTCGTGCGGCTTGAAGGAGATGGCGCCGTTGCGTCCGCCCAGCTCGGCCGTGACCAGCGCCTGGCGCCGCCGGGTCTCCTCCGGCGTGATCATCGGCTCCCACTGGAACGGCGTGAAGGGCTTGGGCACGAAGGTGCTCGCGCCCAGGTTGATGGCCGCCGAGCCCTTGCCGGGGGGCAGCGCCCGGCGGGCCGCGGAGAGGCAGCGCTTCGCCAGCCGGGCGATGGCCACCACGTCCTCGTCCCGCTCCTCGGGCAGGCCGATCATGAAGTAGAGCTTGAGGAGCGACCATCCGTTCTTGAAGATCGACTCGACGGCGGCGAGCAGGTCCTCCTCGCGGTTTCCCTTGTTGATGACGGCGCGCATGCGCTCGGTGGCCGCCTCGGGCGCCAGCGTGAAGCCGGTCTTGCGGACGCGGGCGATCTTCTCGGCCAGCGCGTCGTTCATGGTCTCGGTGCGCAGCGACGGCAGCGAGAGCGACACCCGCTCCGACTCGTACCGGGAGAGGAAGTCGTCGAGCAAAGGGTTCAGGGAGGCGTAGTCGCCCGAGGAGAGCGAGAGCAGCCCGACCTCCTCGTAGCCGGAGGCCCGGAGGCCCTGCTCGGCCACCCGCAGCACCGTCTCCGGGCTGCGCTGCCGGGTGGGTCGCGTGATCATGCCCACCTGGCAGAAGCGGCATCCCCGGGTGCAGCCCCGCTGGAGCTCGATGGGAAGCCGGTCGTGCACGGTCTGCATGAACGGCACGACGGGGTGCTCGTAGGCCGACGTGGAGAGGGTGTCGATGTCGGCGACGACCCGGCGGACCACCCGTTCGTAGCCCGGCTCGAGCGCCTCCATGGCGAGGAGCGCGCCCGTGGCGGGGTCGAAGCGGGGGGCGAAGAGCGACGGGACGTAGACGCCGGGAACGCGCGCGAGCCTCCGGTGCAGCCCGGCCCGGTCCTCGCCGCTCCCCTTCCACGCCAGCACGGCGTCGGCGATCTCGTGGACCACGTCCTCCCCGTCCCCCACCGCCAGCGCGTCGAAGAAGTCGGCGACCGGCTCGGGGTTGAAGGCGCACGGGCCGCCGCCGATCACCACCGGGTCGGATGCGCCGCGGTCGCGGGAGAGGAGCGGGATGCCGGAGAGGTCGAGCAAGGCCAGCACGCTCGTGAAGGCGAGCTCGGTCTGCAGCGTCACCCCGAGCACGTCGAAGGCGCGGACCGGCGCGCGCGACTCCAGCGTGAAGAGCGGGTGCCCGTTCTGGCGCAGCATCGCCTCCATGTCCGGCCAGGGGAGGAAGACCCGCTCGCAGGCCACGTCGGGCCGGTCGTTGAGCGCGTGGTAGAGGAGCCGGAAGCCCAGGTTGGACATCCCGACCTCGTAGGTGTCGGGGAACGCCAGCGCGAAGCGCAGGCGGACCTGGGCCGGATCCTTGCGGATGCTTCCGAACTCGCAGCCCACGTAGCGGGAGGGCTTCTGGACCGCGAGGATGATCTCGTCGAGGGAGAGGAGGGTCGTCATGTCGTCGGGCGGCGGGTTCGAACCGCCGGTTGCCCGTTGCCGCGGCCGCGCCTGCGGTCGCCGGGGGGATCGGGACTAGCACGCACCGGAGCGCCGGGGCAAGCGACCCCCCGTGAAAACAGGGGCTTGCTCCCTGCATGCCGCGTCAGCGGAGGACCGTGAACGGGCCCTCGACCCCGGTGGGCGCCTCCCACCCCGCCGCGACCTCGTCGACCCGCGACGAGGGAGGACCGCGCCGGCACCAGGCCACGAGCGCCTCGACCGCCGCGCGCGGCCCCTCGGCCACCACCTCGACCGCGCCGTCGGGCAAGTTACGCACCGATCCGGAGAGCCCGAGGCGGGTGGCCTCGTTCGCGGTCGACTGCCGGTAGAAGACCCCCTGCACGAGGCCGGAGACGCGCAGGCGAGCCCGTACCCGCACCCGATCGGCGCAGCTCAAGCCCCGCCCTCCCCGAGCATGCGCAGGAACTCCTCCTCGCCGACGGTCTTCACGCCGAGTTCACGGGCCTTCTCGGCCTTCGACCCGGCGTCCGCTCCCACCACGACCATGTCGGTCTTGCGCGACACGCTGCCCGACACCTTGCCGCCGCGCCGCTCGATCTCCGCCTTGGCCTCGTCCCGCGAGAACCCCTCGAGGCTTCCGGTGAGGACCACCGTCTTCCCCGCGAAGGCCCCGCCGCGCGGCGCCTCCTCGGGTGGCGGCCGCACGCCCGCCTCGACCAGGCGTTCGACCACGCGCCGGTTCTGCGGCTCCTCGATCCAGGCGCGGATCTCCCGCGCCGTCTCCGGCCCCACGTCGCGAACCCCGAGAAGGTCGTCCTCGGAGGCGGAGAGGAATCGCTCCAGGGTCACGAAGTGCCGCGCCAGCGTGACGGCGGTGGCCTCGCCGACCTGGGGGATGCCCAGCCCGAAGAGGAAGCGCCGCAGGCTCGCGGTCTTGGATCGCTCGAGGGCCTCCTGGATCCGCCGCGTTCGCGGGACGCCGAGCTTCACGGTGGCGCCCGTCTTCGTCTCGGCGATCTCCATCGCCTCCCAGGTCGCGGTCGGAAGGGCGTGGAGGTCGGCGAAGTCCCGCACGTGGCCCTTCGCCACCAGCGCCGAGGCCACGGCCTCCCCGAGCCCGTCGATGTCGAGGGCGCGCCGCTGCGCGAAGTGCGTGAGCCGGCCCACCAGCTGCGCCGGGCAGGCCGCGCCGGTGCAGCGGTAGACCTTCTCCCCCTCCTCGCGCACCACGCGGGCGCCGCAGACCGGGCACCGCGCGGGGAAGACGAACTCCCGCTCCTCCCCGGTGCGCCGCTCCGGGATCGACTTCACCACCTCCGGGATCACCTCCCCGGCCCGCCGGATGAGCACGACGTCGCCGATGCGCACGTCCTTGCGCCGCATCTCGTCCTCGTTGTGGAGCGTGGCGCGGGACACGGTGGCCCCGCCCAGGCGGACCGGCGTCACCTCGACCACCGGCGTGAGGACGCCGGTGCGCCCGACCGAGGCCCAGATGCGCTCCACCCGCGTGGTCTCCTCCTGCGGCGGGTACTTGAAGGCCACCGCCCAGCGCGGGAACTTGCTCGCCGCCCCGAGCCGGCGCTGCTCGTCGAGGCCGTTCACCTTCACCACGAGTCCGTCGGTGTCGTACGGGAGGGCGAATCGCCGCTCGGCCATCTCCTCCTTCCAGCGCTTCACCTCCGTGATCCCGCGGCAGAGCCGGTTCTCCGGGTTCACGGCGAAGCCCCAGGCGGCGAGCGCCTCGAGCTTGGCCCAGTGGGTGGTCCAGCCGGATTCCCCGGGCAGGAGCGCCTCGTAGGCGACGAAGGAGAGCGGGCGGGTGGCGGTGACGCGCCAGTCGAGCTGGCGCAGCGACCCGGCCGCGGCGTTGCGCGGGTTCGCGAAGGGCGCCTCCCCCTGCCGCTCCAGCAGGCGGTTCATGGCCTCGAAGTGCTCCTTCTGGAGCAGCACCTCGCCCCGCACCTCGACCCGGGCCGGGGCCCGGCCTCGCAGGCGGGGGAGGACCCCGGCGTTGGCTCCCAGGGAACCGATGGTGCGCAGGTTCCGGGTCACGTCCTCGCCCACCGCCCCGTCACCCCGCGTGGAGCCCTTCTCGAGCGCGCCGTCGCGGTAGACGAGCTCGACCGCCAGCCCGTCCAGCTTGGGCTCGCAGACGTAGTCGACCGGGGCCTCGGCGGGGAGGTCCAGCAGCCGGTGGACCCGGGCGTCGAACTCGTCGAGCTCCCCGTCGCTCACGACGTTGCCGAGCGAGAGCATGGGCTCGCGGTGCTCGACCTTGGCGAACTTCTCCCCGGGCGCGCCGGAGACCCGGCGGGTGGGCGAGTCGTCGGTGGCCAGGTCCGGGTGGGCCTCCTCCAGGGCGAGGAGCTCCCGCATCAGCCGGTCGTACTCGGCGTCGGAGAGGACCGGGTTGTCGAGGAGGTAGTAGGCGCGGTCCGCCTCGCGGATCCGGGCCCTCAGTTCGTCGATGCGTCTCGCCGCGCCGTCGGCCATGCCCGGAGTGTTACGCGGGGCGCGACGCGACGGCAACCGGCGCCTGCGTCAGAAGATGGAGTCGGCCGCGGGGGACTCCGCCACCAGCACGAAGGAGTTTCCGTACCCGCTGTAGGTCTGGACCTTCGTGTTGTGGACCGCGTCGCCGTCGATGTCGCAGTCCCCGGTGACGATGAGCTGCACGGGCGACGCTGACGCGTCGACCGTGAACTGGTAGGAGCAGTAGGTGGCGCCCTCGACGATGAGCGGACAGGTCCTTCCAGCCGTCCGCGGTCTGGATCCAGGCGTGCTTGGAGGTGCCGGGAACGGCGACCGGGTTGTAGAGGCCCTGGAACCCAGCGGGCACGGAGCTCGCGCCGAGGGCGAAGTCCTCCACCCCCTTGGCGATGGCGCGCATGATGGGCTCGCGCTCGGCGATGCGCGTGCGCATCGTCATGTTCTGGAACATCGGGAATCGCGATCGAGGCCAGGACGCCGATGATGGCGACCACGATCATGAGCTCGATGAGCGTGAAACCCCGGGAAGACTCGCGACATGGCTTCTTCATGGCTTTGCTCCCTGTGACGACGTCCCGCCCGGACCGGGCGGCGTTTCCTGCCTGGCGCTCTCCGGCGTGACCGACGAACGTGCCCGGGACGAGTTCCCGGACCTCGTTGCCCTTCGCCCGCTCCAGGTTCTTGAAGTTCTCGACTTCCTTGGGGTCCAGCCGGGTCCCGGCCGGAGCCACGACGACCTTGCCCTGCGGCGTCACCACGCCGACCGTCCCCGCCGGCGCACCCGACGACCGGGGAGGGCGGAAGCTTCGGGCGGTTCACGTAGCGATACCCGTGGTACGCCGCCGCCCCGATCACCATCAGGACCAGCACCACCACGAGTCCCCACGGAACCTGACGCGCGCCCCTCGTCGACGGTCTTCGTGGCGTGGACCATCCGCGTGACCGCGGCGGCCTGCGTGCGCCGGGCCTTCCGGCTGGTGGTGATCTCCTCCACCACCTCCGCGGGCGCGACCTGCTGGAGGGCCTCGGTCAGGTCGATGGCCTCCTTGACCAGCGCGTGGCGGACCGTCTCGAGCGCACGCAGGGCCTCGGGCCCGGCGTCGTCGGCCTGCTCCTTCAGCTCGGCGAGCACCTCGTCGATGCCCACGAGGATGGCCTGGACCGCGCCCTGGTCGAGCTTGGTGCCGAGCGGCGGCAGGGTGTCGATGGCGGCGGCCACCTGCCAGCGGAGCCCGACGGCGCGCCGCATCGGCGCCGGATCGAAGGGCAGCTTCTGGCCCTGGGCGGCGGCCTTCTCGGCCGTGGAGAGCGCGGCCACGACCTTCTCGGTGACCGGGCGCAGCGCTGCTCCGGCCACAGCCCGGAGAGGGCCGCGCGCACCACGGCCAGCCCGTCGGTGGCGGAGAGCACCGTCCCGGGCCAGACCGCGGTGGGCACGGAGGCAGGGGGAGGAATCGGCGCGGCTGCCTCCACGGCGAGCGGGACGGCGGCGTCGGCCACGGTCTCCTCGTCGAAGATGCCCTCGAACGACAGGTCCTCGTCCTCGGCGGAGATGGAAGGTGGGGGGGCCGGGCTCGGGGTCGGCGCGGGGGGACGGGCCGCCGGGGGGCTCGGAGCCGCCATCACCGGGCGTGGACGCGGCGTCGCCGCGGGCGGCGGAGGCGTGGGAGCCGGCCGCACCGCCACCCGGGCCGGCTGGGGCGTGAGGACCGGCCCGGCGCGCCGGGCCGGCGCAGGTGCGTGCGGCGCCTCGCGCGCCGCCATCACCCGGGTGGCCGCGTCGAGGACCGGCTGGCCGTCGCCCCGCCAGGCCACCACCGCGCTGGCCGTCGCGGAGATCTCGGCGACGTCGCCGGCGAACTCCGGGGGAAGCGCCGCCACCACGATCAGTTCCGGGCCGGCAGCCCCCCGCAGCTCGCCGCAGAGCGAGAGCCACTCGCGGCCGCCGTGCTCGTAGACGAGCAGCCGCGCCCCGTCCTGGCAGAGCGCCGAGGCGAGGTGCGGCGAGTCGGCGACGCGCGGGGCGCCGCCGAGACGCTGGGTGACGAGTGGGAGCAGCGCGTCGACGAACTCCGGAGACCCGGCGACGACCGCCTCGTGGGGAAGCAAGCGACCTCCTTTGCGATCATCATAAGCTACTCGCGTCGATCCACCTCCTCACCGCGCGACCCGCGTCCATGGCACAAGCGTGTGTGCGCGCATCTTCGCCCACACCCGCCTCCTCTCCGGGTGAAAATCGTCTCAGGTTGACACGCGGCCCCGCGCCGCTTAGCTTCCGTGCTCCCCCGCAGCCGCGCCAGCCGTCACTTCCGGGCCTCCGCCCGTCGGCGCCTCGGACACCCCCCAATGCCCGTCTCCCCCGCCGCCGCCCCCCGCTCCGACCTCCAGCCTGACCGAGCTCAAGCACCGCAAGGTCGCCGAGCTGGCCGCGCTGGCCCGCGATCTCGGCATCGAGGCCGCCGGGGCCATGAAGAAGCAGGACCTGATCTTCGCCATCCTCCAGGCCGAGTCGAAGAAGGCCGACGAGAAGAAGGAGGAGATGGAGGTGGCCAGCGAGGGGACGATCGAGGTCCTCCCCGACGGCTTCGGCTTCCTCCGCAGCGCCGACTTCAGCTACCTGCCCGGCCCCGACGACATCTACGTGTCCCCGTCCCAGATCCGCCGCTTCAACCTGCGGACCGGCGACTCGCTGCGGGGAACGGTGCGCCAGCCCAAGGAGGGCGAGCGGTACTTCGCCCTCCTGCAGGTGGACTCGATCAACGGAGAGCCTCCCGAGGAGGGACAGGCCAAGGCCCTCTTCGACAACCTCACCCCGCTCTACCCCACCGAGCGGCTCCACCTCGAGCACGACCCCAACGAGATGACCACGCGGGTCGTGGACCTCTTCGCCCCCATCGGCAAGGGGCAGCGCTGCCTCATCGTCTCCCCTCCGCGGGCCGGCAAGACCGTGCTGCTGCAGCACATCGCCCACGCCATCACCGCCAACCATCCGGAGGTGACCCTCATCGTCCTGCTCATCGACGAGCGGCCCGAGGAGGTCACCGACATGGAACGGACGGTGAAGGGCGAGGTGGTGGCCTCCACCTTCGACGAGCCGGCCACCCGCCACGTCCAGGTGGCCGAGATGGTCATCGAGAAGGCCCGGCGGCTGGTGGAGCACAAGAAGGACGTGGTCATCCTCCTCGACTCGATCACCCGGCTGGCGCGCGCCTACAACTCCACGGTCCCCTCGTCGGGCAAGATCCTCTCCGGCGGCGTGGACGCCAACGCCCTCCACAAGCCCAAGCGCTTCTTCGGGGCGGCCCGCAACATCGAGGAGGGCGGATCGCTGACGATCATCGGCACCGCGCTCATCGACACCGGCAGCCGGATGGACGAGGTGATCTTCGAGGAGTTCAAGGGGACCGGCAACTCGGAGATCGTGCTCGACCGCCGGCTCATGGAGAAGCGCATCTTCCCCTGCATGGACCTGGCGAAGAGCGGCACCCGCAAGGAGGAGCTGCTCCTGCCCGCCGACTGGCTCTCCAAGATCTACATCCTTCGCCAGACCATCCTGAACGGGCTCGACAACGTGGAGGCCATGAAGTTCATGCTCGACAAGTTCCGCCAGGCCAGGAACCACGCCGAGTTCTTCCAGATGATGGTCGGCGGGGGCAAGTGACCGCCGTCCTTGACGGAAACGCCCCGAAGCCCTATATCCCCCGCTCCCGCCCGGACCACCACGCGCTTTCGCGCGATGCAAGAGGCGACAGGAAGGACGTCATGAAGGAAGGCCTCCACCCCGACTACAAGAACTCCAAGGTGACCTGCGCCTGCGGCGCGGTCATCGAGACCCGCTCCACGCGCGGCGATTTCCACATCGAGATCTGCTCCTCCTGCCACCCGTTCTTCACGGGGAAGCAGAAGATCCTCGACACCGCCGGCCGCATCGAGCGCTTCAAGAACCGCTACGCCAACTCCCCGAAGGGCGAGGAGAAGGCGGCTCCGCCCCCGGCGCCGGTCCCGGTGAAGGCCGCGGCGAAGACCGACAACCGCGCGGTCAAGCGCGCCAAGGCCAATGCCGGAAAGCCGAAGCCGGCCCCCAAGCCGGAGGCCGAGGCCCGCTCCCGCGAGCGAGACGCCCGAAGCGTAGCCACGGCGCCGAGACGGACGTGAAGAAGGCGAGCCCCCGGGCTCGCCTTCGTCGTTTCCGGATGGCGGGGCCCGGCTACTTCTTCTTGGCCTTGGGCTTGGCCTTCGTCTTCGACTTGGAGGCGTCGGTGACCGTCACGCCCACGGTCGCCCCCTTGCCGGACGCGGAGGCCGTGACCTTTGCGCTGCCCTTCTTCACCGCGGTGACGACCCCGTCGGCGGAGACCGTGGCGATCCGCGGGTCGGACGACTTCCAGGCGACGGGAACCCCCGCGACCTTCTGCCCCTTCTTGTCGAGCGCCGCGACCTTGAACGTCAGGCGATCGCCCTTCTTCAGGGTCTGGGTCTTCGACGGAGTGAGTGCGAGCCGGGCGAACTCGGGGACGCGAACCTTCACCGCGCGAGCTGCCCTTGAGGGACCCGGCCGCGGCGGTGATGGTCGCCGACCCCGGCCCGACGGCCTCCACCTTCCCGTCGGCCACGCGGGCCACCCCGGGATCGCTGGAGGACCAGGTGATGGTCCTGGGAACGGTGACGGGCTTGCCGGCGTCGTCGACCACGACCACGGAGAGCACGACCGTCTCGCCAGGGTGGAGGTCGCGGGAGGCGGTCGACACGCTGACGCTGACCGGGATGGAGACGACCACCTGGGCCGCGCCCTTCACCTCGCCGACTGCCGCCGTCACGGTGGCCTCGCCGGACCGCTGCGCCGTCACCTTGCCCGCCTCGTCCACCGTGGCGGTCTGTGGGGCCGAGCTCGACCAGGCCACCTTCAGCTTGGACGCGTCGATGGGCTTTCCTTCGCCGTCCTTCGCCACGGCCTGCAGCGGCGCGCTGGCGCCCTTGGCTTCGAGGACGGACCTGGCCGGCTCGACCGAGACCGACTTGACCGACGGTCCGCAGGCGGCGATCGCGAGGGCGATCAGGACGACGCTTCGCTTCATGGCGTTCCTCCACGCCGACCTGGTTCTCGGCCGGCCCCGCCGGTCTCATACACCAACGTACTGACATGGCAAACGGGCGATCGGGGGGGCGCCGTTGTAGGATTCGCCGGCGTGACGCCCCTGGTCCTCATCGTCGACGACGAACGGTCGAACCTGGAATCCCTCGAGCGGACCTTCGCCCGGGAAGGATGGAGGGTCGCCCTCGCCGACTCGGGTCAGGCTGCCCTCGAGGTGGTTCGCCGGGACCGGCCCGACGTCGTGGTGACGGACCTCATGATGCCCGGAATGGGCGGCGGGGAGCTTCTCCGCGCGGTGAAGGCCATCGCGCCGGAGATCGAGGTCGTCCTGATGACCGCCTTCGGCACCGTCGAGGGAGCCGTGGCCGCCATGAAGGACGGCGCCTACGACTTCATCACCAAGCCCGTGAAGCGGCACGCCATCGTGAAATCGGTGCGCCTGGCCCTGGAGCGGGCCTCCCTGGTCGCGGAGAACCGATCCCTGCGCGCCCGGCTGGCCCGTCTCTCGGGCG
Organism: uncultured delta proteobacterium; assembly: GCA_963818535.1. Classification (GTDB taxonomy): domain Bacteria; phylum Myxococcota; class Myxococcia; order Myxococcales; family Anaeromyxobacteraceae; genus CAIOAK01. Next base: position 34,359 of record CAWFSM010000002.1, read on the forward strand.
AGGCAGCCGACGGCGGGATGGTGGGAAGCGCGCCGACCTTCCGGGCCGCGCTCGACACGCTCCGCCAGGTCGCCCCGGCCTCCGCGACCGTCCTGCTCCTCGGGGAGAGCGGCACGGGAAAGGAGCTGGCGGCGCGGCTGCTCCACGACCTGTCCCCCCGATCGAGCGCTCCCTTCGTTCCGGTGAACTGCGCCGCCATCCCGGAGACCATCCTGGAGTCCGAGCTCTTCGGCTACGAGAGGGGCGCGTTCACCGGGGCGACCCAGCGCAAGGAGGGCCGGTTCCAGCGCGCCCACGGAGGGACGCTCTTCCTCGACGAGGTCGGGGACATGTCGCCCGGCGTCCAGGCCAAGCTGCTTCGCGTGCTGCAGGACGGGGTGGTGGAGCGGCTCGGAGGCACCCAGCCGGTCCAGGTGGACGTGCGGATCGTGGCCGCCACGAACCGCGACCTCGCCGCGGAGGTACGCGCCGGCCGCTTCCGCGAGGATCTCTTCTACCGGCTCGACGTGGTGTCCGTCCGGCTCCCCCCCTTGCGGGAGCGCCGGGAGGACATCCCGCTTCTCGCCGCCTCCTTCCTGCGCGGGTTCGCCGAGCGCAACCGGCGCCCGGTGACCGGATTCTCCGACGCCGCGCTCCAGGCGCTCGCCGGCCACGACTGGCCCGGCAACGTCCGCGAGCTGCAGCACGCCATCGAGCGCGCGGTGGTCCTGTGCCGGGGCGAGGTGGTGGAGATCGACGACCTGCCCGAAGCCGTGCGCAACTCGGCTCCTGGCCAGCCGCTCCCCCTGTCGGGCACCCTGAACATCGCCATCGGAACCCCTCTCGAGGAGATCGAGCGCATCGTCATCCGCGAGACCCTCCGCCAGACCAGGGGCGACAAGAACCTGGCCGCCCAGCTCCTCGGGGTCGCTCCCCGCACCATCTACCGGAAGCTCGACCGGGACGAGGACGGGCGGCTCCTCGACATGGGGTCCGACGAAGCCGACGGGCAGGAACGCCCCTGACAAAATGGCGCCCCGGGCCGGAGCCGAGCAGCAGATTTGCCAGAATGGCAGGGCGGCCCGCTCCCCGACGAGGTGAGATTAAATTAGCCTTGTCGTTTCCCGTGTTTGCCCGTGATGCCTCCTGCGGTATGGTGGCACGCGCGTTGCTCACGTCACGCTGGGGGCGACTGTCCGACGATGCTCGAGGTCTTTCTCAAGAAATACGGCTGGGTGGCCAATCTGATCCTCCTCGCGGTGGCCGCATGGCTGCTCGCGAAGACGGTCAACACGGCCATCGGCGCCGCGATCCGTCCGACGCCACGGGTGGACTCCGGCGCCGGACAGGCGGCGGCTCCCGCCCCGGCGCTGGCGACCCTCGACGTCGACAAGCTCTACCCGCTCATCGGGCAGAAGCCTCCGCCGGTGGTGGTGGCCGGTGCTTCGCCCGACGTGCCCCCACCGCCGAAGACCTGTTCCGACCTCCAGGCCGCTCCGGTCGCCACCTCGCTTCGCGCGCAGCTCATCGCCGCCATCGTGGCCGAGAAGCCGCTCCGGTCGGTCGCGGTCATCGCCGACAAGGGATCGGCGCAGACCAGCACCTTCGCGATCGGCGACGAGGTTCAGGGAGCGAGGCTGCTCTCGGTGGAGCGGATCCGGGACGCCGTGGACCCGAGCGGACGCGCCTCCCGGGTGGTGGCCATCGTCTGCCACGACGGTCGCAAGGAGTACGTCGACTTCGGAACCGGCGGCGGCGGGGCCATCGTGCCCGCCTCGGCGCCCAACGTCGGCGTGGTGCCGGTGCCGCCTCCGTCGGGAGCTCCGCCCGGCACCCCGGTCGACGGCATCAGGAAGACCGCCGACAACAAGTACGACGTGAAGAAGTCCGTCCTCGACGGAACCCTCTCCAACCTGAACGCGGTCGCCACCCAGGCGCGCATCGTGCCCAGCTTCAAGAACGGCGTGGCGAACGGATTCAAGGTCTTCTCGATCCAGCCGAACTCCTTCTACACCTCCATCGGGGTGGAGAACGGCGACGTCATCCAGAAGATCAACGGCTACGAGATCAACTCGCCCGACAAGGCGCTCGAGATCTACCAGAAGCTGCGCGAGGCACGGCACGTCACCGTCGACCTCGAGCGCAACGGCCAGACCATTCGCAAGGAGTACAACGTCACCGGCCAGTAGCCGGTGCGAGGGGAACACATGCGCTCGCTGCTCGCCGCTCCTTCTCGTGTCCGCGCTGGCCGGAGGCCAAACACCGCCTCCCGGCGAGGCAGGGAATCCGCCCGACGCACCGGCCGACGACGCCGCCCCCGCGTCGGAAGAACCTGCGCCCGCCCCGGCCCCATCGCCCCCGCGCCCCGGACCCACGCGCCGCGCGCCGGGAGGCATGCGCGCCGGAGTGCCGGCAGGCGGACCCGTCCCCGCACCCGCGGTCCAGGTCCCGGCCCAGCCGTCCCCGAGCCCGCAGGCGCCGGCCCCCGGCCGCCCGACTCCCCAGCAGCAGGCCCCGTCGCGCGCCGACGTCGTCCCGGCCGGCCAGGCCGGCGGGTCGGCCCGGTCGTCCGGGGCCTGCGAGCCGATGGAGGGCAAGTTCCTCCTCGCCTTCAACAAGGCCGAGATCCTCGACCTGCTCGAGCAGGCCAGCCGCTGGACCTGCCGGAACTTCGCCTACACCGAGGAGGTCGTCCGCGGGAAGATCACGCTGCTCTCCAAGACGCCGGTGACTCCCGAGGAGGCCTACGCCGCCTTCCTGGCCGCGCTGAACACCAACGGCATCGCCATGTACCAGACGGGCAAGTACTGGAAGCTCGTCCGCATCGCCGACGCGAAGAAGGTGCCCATCCCCACCATCCTCAGCGACGACGGCGAGGTCCCGGCGCTGGAGCAGCCCATCACGAAGCTCTTCCGGCTGCGCTACGTCGACCCCGACCAGCTCCGCGCCGTGCTCGGGAACTTCACGTCGCCCCAGGGCGCCGACATCCAGACCATCCCCCCCGACATCCTCCTCGTCACCGACATCGGGCTCAACGTCCGGCGCATCGAGAAGCTGCTCGAGGCCCTCGACCGGCCGGGCTCGCACGACCTGGTGCGCGTCATCCAGGTGCAGTACGCCCCGGCCCGCGACGTGGCCGACAAGGTGAACCAGATCTTCGTCCAGGCGCCAGGGGCGCCGGGGAAGAGCACCCGCCGGCCGGTCATCGGCGGCGTGGCCGCCCCCGGAGCGGCGCCAGGCGCTGCGCCCGCGGGCGGGACCGACGGGGGCGAGGGCTCCATCAGCAAGGTGGTGGCCGACGAGCGCACCAACAAGCTCATCGTCATCTCCGACGAGAAGAGCTACCAGCGGATCGTGGAGCTGGTGCGGCAGCTCGACACGCCCACCGCCGGCGAGGGCTCGATCCACGTCATCTTCCTCAAGAACGCCAACGCCGAGGACCTCTCCAACACCTTGCAGAACCTGGCCAGCGGCTCCCGGCGGACCGGCTCGTCGGGCGGATCGGCGTCCCCTCCGCCCGGCGTCGCGACCATGGCGTCCCCGCCCGGCGTCTCCGCCCCGCGATCCACCGGCGGCGGGACGGCGGAGCTCTTCAGCGGCGACGTGAAGGTCACCGCCGACAAGCCCTCCAACTCGCTCGTGATCATCGCCAGCGCCTCCGACTTCGCGGTGGTGCAGCGGCTCATCGACAAGCTCGACCGCCCGCGCCGCCAGGTCTTCGTGGAGGCGGTGATCATGGAGGTCGACATCGACAACACGAGCGACATCGGGGTGGGCATGCACCTCGCCGTCCCGGTCAACACCCCCAACGGCAAGGGCTTCATCCCCATCGGCCTCGAGCCCGGCAAGATCAACTCGCTCAACCCCTCCTCGGCGCTGCAGCTGGGCGGGTTCCTCACCGGGCTCGTCGGCCCGGTCTCGGCCGAGCTGAAGGACATCTTCCCCTTCCCGAGCGTGGGCGTGGTCATCCAGGCCCTCCAGTCCAACTCCGACGTGAACGTGCTCTCCACGCCGCACCTCATCGCCCAGGACAACGAGGAGTCGGAGATCATCGTCGGCAACAACGTGCCGTTCCAGGCCGGCTACAACCCGGGCTTCAACACGGGCGGCCTCGGCACGACGACCACCGGCGGCAACACCACCAACAACCTCCTCGCGAGCCCCTACGCGGTGAGCCTCATCGCCCCCATCCAGCGCCAGAACGTCGACCTCAAGCTGAAGATCAAGCCGCAGATCCACGAGGGCGACATGGTGCGCATGGACATCGAGGAGTCGCAGGAGGAGATCGTCGCCAACAACCCGACCCTGGGCCCCACCACCGCGAAACGCAGCGTGAAGACCAAGGTGGTGGTGAAGGATCAGAGCACCATCGTCATCGGCGGCCTGGTGCAGGACCGCAACGTGACGTCGGTGTCGAAGATCCCGCTGCTCGGCGACATCCCCATCCTGGGCTGGGCGTTCCGCAGCACCAACATCGTCAAGAAGAAGACGAACCTCCTCCTCCTGCTCACCCCCTACATCATCCGGGACCAGTCCGACTTCCGGCGCATCCTCGAGCGCAAGCAGCGGGAGCACCGCGAGCTCTACGAGCTCTACTACGGCAAGAAGCCCGACTACACGCTGGCCGAGGCCTCGAGCCGGCCCGGCCCGCTCACCCGCGTCCGGCAGCAGGTGATGACGGAGAACGCCAAGATCGAGAACGGTGGCCCGGGCGGCGCCGGCGAGAAGACGATGAAGCCGCCGACCTACGGCCCGGAGACGCCACCGGCTACGGTTCCGGCTCCGGCGCCTTCCGGCTCCAACGGCGCCGGTCGCACCATCGCCCCGGCGGCGATCCCCACCGGACCGCTGCCCACCACACCCCCGGTCACGGCGCCCGCTGCGCCTGCCGCGGCCCCCGCGCCGCAGAACTCGCAGCCGCGGACCTTCCCGCCCACCCAGGGCACCTGGAAGCCCATCCCGGGCTCGGAGCCGGCCACCCCTACCACCCCTCCCGCCGGCACCGCGCCGCCGCCGGGCGGCGGCTAGCCGGCGAGCGGCCCAGCCAACATGGCCACGCAGCAGATCGAAACGGCGGCCCCGGCCGCCCCCACCCCGGAGCCCTCGGTCTCGCCGGCTGCCCTGTGCGGTCGTCCGCTCGGCGAGATCCTCGCGGCCATCGCCGGGGTGTCGCCCGAGAAGGTGGCCGAGGCGCTCGTCGCGCAGCAGGCCGACCCGGCCGGCCTGCGCTTCGGCGAGACCCTGGTGAAGGCGAAGCTCGCCACCGAGGAGCAGGTGCTCCGGGCGCTGGCCATCCAGCTCGGCCTGCCCTTCCAGGCGAGCATCGACGCCGTCGAGGTGCCAGACGACCTGGCGCGGCTCGTGCCCATCAACTTCGCCAAGACGGCGCGGGTCCTCCCGCTGGGGCGCGACGGGGACGAGATCCGCGTCGCCGTCGCCGACCCGCTCGACACGGCCGCCCAGGACAACCTCTCGGTGCTGCTCGGCGCGCCGCTGTCGCCGGTGGTGGCCCCGGGGGCGGTCATCGTCGACGCCATCAACCAGGTCTACGACCGGACCGCCGATCGGCACGACCGGCTCATGGAGGACCTCGAGACCACCGAGGACCTCGAGAGCGTCGCCCACGAGCTGGAGGAGCCCACCGACCTGCTCGAGTCGGACGACGAGGCGCCCATCATCCGGCTCGTCAACTCGCTCCTCTTCCGCGCGGTGAAGGAGCGGGCCAGCGACATCCACATCAACCCCGAGGAGAAGGACATCTCGGTGCGCTTCCGCATCGACGGCGTGCTCCGGGAGGTGATCCGCCCCCCGAAGCGCTTCCAGGCCTCCATCGCCAGCCGCATCAAGATCATGGGCGGGCTCAACATCGCCGAGAAGCGGCTCCCGCAGGACGGGCGCATCCGCATCAAGATCGCCGGCCGCGACGTCGACGTGCGCCTCTCCACCATCCCCACCGCCAACGGCGAGCGCATCGTCATGCGCCTCCTCGACAAGTCGGCGGTGCTCCTCGACCTGTCCCAGCTGGGCTTCGAGAACTGGCAGCTGGAGGTGATGGACGGGCTCATCACCCGCTCGCACGGCATCGTGCTGGTCACCGGCCCCACCGGTTCGGGCAAGACCACCACGCTCTACGGCGGCCTCGCCAAGATCAACTCGCCCGACCTCAACATCCTCACCATCGAGGACCCGGTCGAGATCCAGCTGAAGGGCGTCGCGCAGGTGCAGGTCAACGCCAAGATCGACCTCACCTTCGCCAACGGGCTGCGTTCCTTCCTGCGCCAGGACCCGGACGTCATCATGGTGGGCGAGATCCGCGACCTCGAGACGGCCGAGATCGCCATCCAGGCCTCGCTCACCGGCCACCTGGTCCTCTCCACCATCCACACCAACGACGCCGCCGGCGCCATCACCCGCCTCGCCGACATGGGGGTGCAGCCCTTCCTGGTGGCGAGCTCGCTCGTGGGCGTGCTCGCGCAGCGGCTCGTCCGCATGCTCTGCCCGGCCTGCAAGGAGGCCTACGAGCCGTCGCAGGACGAGCTGGAGCAGGCCAGCATCTCCCCGGCCGTGCTGGCCCGGGCCGGGAACCCCCGCCACCTCTACCGCGCGGTGGGCTGCCCGCTCTGCCAGCGCACCGGCTACTCGGGGCGCACCGGGATCTACGAGCTCATGCTGGTGGACGACGAGATCCGCCAGCTCATCCTGAAGAACGTCGACTCGGGCACCATCAAGGCCCGGGCGGTGGCGGGCGGCATGATGACGCTCCTCGAGCACGGCGCCTACAAGGTGGCCAAGGGCGAGACCACCGCGGCCGAGGTCCTCTCGGTCACCGCGGAAGACATCTGACGCGCTTCCATGCCCGTATTCGCATACAAGGCGCTCGACCAGAGCGGGAAGAACGTCGAGGGGCTCAAGGAGGCCGACTCGCCCAAGACCCTGCGCTCGGTGCTGCGGCGCGACGGGCTCTTCCTCACCGAGGTGACCGGCGAGAAGCAGGCCAAGGCCGCCTCCCCCGAGGTCAACGTCCGCCGCTGGGTGGGCGGACGGGTCAAGGCCGACGACGTGGCGGTGGCCACCCGGCAGCTGGCCGTGCTGGTGAACGCCGGCATCCCGCTCGTCGACGCGCTCACCGCGCTGGTGGAGCAGGTGGACCACGAGCGGCTCAAGCGGGTGATCTCCGCCGTCAAGCAGCGGGTCAACGAGGGCTCCTCCCTGGCCGACGCGCTGGCCCAGCACCCCAAGGCCTTCAGCAACCTCTACGTGAACATGATCCGCGCCGGCGAGTCCTCCGGCGCCCTCGACGTGGTGCTCTTCCGCCTGGCCGACTTCACCGAGAGCCAGGCCCGGCTGCGCTCCAAGATCCTCGGGACCCTCACCTACCCGGCCGCCATGGTCGTCATCGGGGCGGCGGTGATGGGCATCCTCTTCACCGTCGTCATCCCGAAGATCACCAAGGTCTTCGAGGACACCAAGGTGGTGCTGCCCTGGACCACCCGCATCCTCATCGGCTTCGCCACCTTCATGCACGACTACTGGTGGGCGGTGCTGATCCTGATGGGCGGGGGCATCTACGCCTTCCTGCGCTGGCGCAAGACGCCGGCGGGCCGGGCCCGCTGGGACATCTGGGTCCTCGACGCGCCCATCTTCGGGCCGCTGATCCGGCAGGTGGCGGTGGCCCGGTTCTCGCGCACGCTGGCCACCCTGCTGAAGAGCGGCGTGCCGCTCCTCACCGCGATGGACATCGTGCGCAACATCGTGGGGAACACGCGGCTCGCCGCGGTCATCGAGGAGGCCCGCGAGTCGATCAAGGAGGGCGAGAGCATCGCCGCTCCCCTCAAGCGTTCGGGCGAGTTCCCTCCGCTCGTGCACCACATGATCGCCATCGGCGAGAAGTCCGGCGAGCTCGAGGAGATGCTCGGCAACGTCGCCAACGCCTACGACAGCCAGGTGGAGACCAAGGTCGCCGCCCTGACCTCGCTGCTCGAGCCCATCATGATCGTGGTGATGGGCGTGGCCGTGGCCTTCATCGTCTTCTCCATCCTGATGCCCATTCTCCAGATCAACACCATCGCCGGAGGCTGAACGTGAGAGCACCCCGAAGCACCCGCGCCGCGTCGCGCGGCATGACCCTCATCGAGATCCTGGTCGTCATCACCATCCTCGGCATCATCGCGGCCGCGGTGGCGGTGAACGTGGTCGGCCAGCTCGACGAGGCCAAGGTCAAGCAGGCCAAGACCGACCTGCACACGCTGGAGAACTGCCTCGACCTCTACAAGATCGACAAGGGCCGCTACCCGAACACCGAGGAAGGTCTCCAGGCGGTGGTGACCGCCGGCAAGTGCAAGCCCCAGCTGAAGGACCCCTGGGGCCACCCGTACGTCTACCTCTTCCCCGGGCAGGTCCACCCGGACTCCTTCGACATCAAGTCCTACGGCGGCGACGGGCAGGCGGGCGGCGACGGCACCAACGCCGACATCGTCAACCCCTGAGGCGTGGACCCCGGGAGCCGTGATCGGCGACGTCCGCCAGCCGAGGGGATTCACCCTCATCGAGGTGCTCATCGTCGTGGCGGTGATCGGCGTGGTGGCGCTCGCCGCCGCACCGGCGGTGAACTCGTTCACGGGGGCCAACGCCCGCTCCGCGGCCAGCGAGATCGCCGGCGCGTCCCGCTACCTCTTCGACACCGCCGCGCTGCGCCACCAGACCTGCCGGCTGGTCCTCGACATCGACGCCCGGGAGTGGTGGGCCGAGTGCACCACCGCGGCGCCCGGCGCGCGCCGGAACCAGGCGGTGATGGGCAAGGACGGCGTCGGTCGAGGACGACGAGCGGGAGCTGGCCCGGGGGTTCTCCGACGAGACCGACGCCGAGAAGCGGAAGTTCCTGGCCCGGGCGAAGTTCGCCGAGTTCAAGGATCGCCAGGTCCAGAAGCGGAAGCTCAAGGGGGGCGCGTCCTTCGAGAAGATCTGGACGCCCCGCGGCGCGCGACCCCCAGACCAAGGGCAAGGCCTACGTCTACTTCTTCCCCCAGGGCCAGGCCGACCGGGCCCAGATCCCGGTCTCCGACGGATCCAACGCCTACACGGTGGTCACCCAGCCGCTCACCGGCCGCGCCCGGGTGGTCACCGGGATCCCCGAGGTGCCGCGGTGAGGCGCGTCCGGACCAGCCGCGGCTTCACGCTGCTCGAGGTGATGGTGGCGCTCGCCATCCTGGCCGGCGTCGCTCATGGCGGTGGCCGACCTCTCCGGCAACGCGCTGCGGAACTACGTCTACTCCCGCGACCTCTCGGTGGCGACGCTGCTGGCACGCGGCAAGATGGCCGAGCTCGAGGAGAAGTACGAGGACAGCGGCTTCACCGACTTCGATCAGACCGAGGACGGCACCTTCGCCGACCAGGGCCAGCCCGCCATGCGCTGGAAGCTGGAGCTCCGGAAGCCCACCTCCGACCTGACGCGCCGAGAAGATCCTGAGCGCCTTCCTGGGCGGCGGGGACGACGACGTCGGCACCCAGGAGATGGTCGGAAAGCTCCTGGGCGGCTCCTCCGCGGCGGGCGCCGGCGGCGGCTCGAAGGGCGGGCCCTCGTCGGGCGCCCCCGGCGGCCTGCTGGGCGGGGTCCTGCAGGGGCAGATCAAGGCCTTCACCGAGGAGCTCAAGAAGGGGGTCCGCCAGGTCTCGCTGCGCGTGTCCTGGAAGGACGGGAAGACCGAGAACGGCTTCGACGTGTCGACCTACTGGGTGGTGCTGAATCCGAAGGCCCCCGGCGGCGCCCGCGGCCAGAACCCCGACATCCCTCCCAACCTGGCCGCTCCTGCCCAGCCCTCGCGCCTGCCGGGGGTCCCCCCGCTGGGACCTCGCACGCTGAGGCCGGGCCAGACCAGCATCTCGGGCGGGGGAACCCAGTGACCGGCCGCCGCCAGCGGGGCTTCACCCTGGTCGAGGTGCTCATCGCCGTGAGCATCACCGCCGTGATCGGGGCCATGGCGCTGGGCGCCTTCTCGCGCGCCGCCGCGGCGCGGCAGGCCGTCGAGGAGCAGGACGAGCGGGTCGGCGGCGCCCGGGTCGCCCTCGGGCGAATGGCGCGCGAGGTGTCCGAGGCGTTCCTCTCCGACCACTTCGACCGGCAGCGCTTCCGCGATCGCCCCACCGTCTTCAAGGGGCGCGACGGGGGCGACCGCGACACGATCCTCTTCTCCACCATGGCGCACACCCGCGCCATCCGGGACGCGCGGGAGTCCGACCAGTCGGTGGTCGAGTACCTCCTCGACTCCGACCCCGAGATTCCGGGCGAGCAGGCGCTCTTCCGGCGGGAGAAGCTCCGCATCGACGACGAGCCCGACCGGGGAGGCGTGAAGTCCCTGCTCCTCCACCACGTGGTCGCCTTCGACGTGGAGTACTGGGACTGGCCGAAGCAGGAGTGGGTGCGCGACTGGTCCACCGCGCCGGGTGACCGGACCCTCCTTCCGCCACGAGTGAAAATGAAGCTCACCCTGAAGATGCCGGACGGCACGAACCGGAGCTTCGAGACCCAGGCCCGGATCGCCATCATCCGGCCGCTCGACTTCTAGGATGCCCACGAGACGCCCCACGGCGCGCCGCGAGCGCGGAGCCGCCCTCCTCCTGGTCCTGATGGTGGTGGCCATCGTCACGGTTCTGGCGACCGAGCTGGCCTACGACACGCGGGTCTCGCTCCAGATCGCGGCGAACGCCCGCGACGAGCTGCGCGCCTCCTACCAGGCCCGGGGAGCCGTGGCCCTGGCCCGGCTGGTGCTCCACTTCCAGCAGCGCCTCGACCAGGCCGGCGGCGCGGCCGGGCAGGTGCTGGCCGGGCTCCAGGGGTCCCAGGGCGCCACCGGGCTGGCCGGGGCCGCCACCCAGGGCACCTTCTCCTTCCGGCTCTGGGACGCCATCCCGGTCGACGACACGGCCATCCCCATGCTGCTCGGCACCGTCCGGAAGGCCGAGGGAGGGGCGAGGCCCGATGACGGGTTCCGGGCCACCATCGAGGACGAGGAGCGGAAGGTCAACGTGTCGCAGCTGGCCGGCCTCTCCACGGTGGCCGGGCCACAGGTGCAGCGCTTCCTCCTCGCCGTGCGCGATCCCCAGTACGACGTGCTCTTCGACAAGGAGGACGACTTCGGCAACCGGCTGACCCGCCGGGACGTGGCGGTCGCGCTGCGCGACTGGGTCGACGAGGACGCCACCACCAGCGTGCTGGGCGCGAACCCCATGGCTCCCTTCGAGAACGGCTTCGGGGACGAGAACCAGTACTACGATCGCGGCGAGGACCGTTACCGGGCCAAGAACGCCCGGTTCGACTCCCTCGACGAGCTCTACCTGCTGGCCGGGATCGGCGACGCCTTCATGGGCGCCTTCGGGGATCAACTGACGGTGTACCCGGACGTGAACGCGACCATCAACGTCAACACCAGCGACCCGGAGCAGATCCTGGTGAACGCGCTGCTCATGTCGGCTCCCCCCGGCGTGCCGCAGGCCCCGCTGCTCGACCCCGCGTTCTCCCAGAAGCTCGACATGGCGCTGCGCCTGGCCCGGCCGCTCCCCTTCATGACCATCACCGTGCAGCAGTTCGCCACCGTCCTCCAGGCGCTGGGCGTGAAGCTCCAGCCCATCTACCTGCAAGCCCAGAACACCGACACCCGCAGCCCCTTCGGCAACAAGTCCAGCACCTTCACCATCCGCGCCACCGGCCACGCCGGCAGCGTGGAGAAGACCATCGACGCGGTGGTCACGATGGACGACCGCGCCGGGCAGCTCCAGGCCGACCTGGGGCGTCTCCTCCACTGGCGCGAGGACTGACCATGTCCCATCCCATCCTCGGACTCGACCTCGGATCGCGGCGCGTCAAGGCCGTCCTTCTCGAGACCACGCTTCGCGGCTTCACCGTGGCCGGCACCGCGGAGGCCCCCGTCGAACCGGCCAGCGAGGGCGGCCCGCCTGCCGGGGAGCGCATGGCCGGGGCGGTCACGGCGCTCCTCACCGGACGCGGCTGGTCCCCCGAGTCCTCCGCGGCGGCCTCCATGCCCGGCGTGACCGCATCCCACCTCGTGACCCTTCCCTTCACCGACACGCGCCGCATCGAGCAGACGGTGCAGTACGAGGTGGAGGCGGCCATCCCGTTCGACCTCGACCAGGTGGCCTGGGACTGGCAGATGCTCGAGTCCCAGCCGGGCCGCTCCGACCTCCTCATCGGCGTGGTTCGCCGCGAGGAGCTCACCGCCTGCATCGCCGATCTGGCCCGGGCCGGAGTCGACCCCGCGGTGGTGACCCCCGCGGGCCCGGTGCTCGCGGCCCTCTGGGCCGCCGGCGCGGTGGCCGACCCGGCGGGCGCTGGCGAGGCCGAGCTCGCCGTCGACCTGGGTGTCGACCGCACCCACGCCTGCGTGGTGTCGGAGGGGCGCTGCCTCTTCGCCCGGACCTTCGCGTCCGGCGCCTCGACCCTGCTGCGCGCGCTGGCGCGGGGAAGCGGACGGAATCCGGACGAGGTGGTCGTCGACGAGGGGCTTCCGTCCTGGGTGGCCTCGCCCGAGGGCGGCGCCGCGCTGCGCGGCGCCCTCGCTCCGCTCGTCCGCGAGCTGCGCGCCACCCTTCACGCGTTCGAGTCGCGCCCCTCGCGCCGCCCGGTGGTCCGCGTCCGCCTCGCCGGCGGCGCCGCCGGCTGGGCCGGTCTCGCCGCCTCGGTGGGCGAGGAGCTCGGCATCCCGACCGAGCCGCTGCGCCTGGCCGGCCCGGCCGCCGACGCCATCCCGGCCGAGGACGCCCCCCGGTTCGCGCTCCCGCTCGCCCTGGCCCTGCGGGGCTGGATGGGGAACCGGTTCCAGCGCCTCAACCTGCGCCGCGGGGACCTGGCCAGCACCCGCTCCACCCAGGACGTCCGCGACCGCCTGGAGCGGATCGCGGTCTACGCGTCGCTGGTCCTGCTCCTCGCCGTGGTCTCCTCCGTCGTGAAGGTGGTGGCGCTCAACCGGCAGGAGAAGCTCCTCGACAGGTCGATGTGCGAGGTCACCCAGCGCGTGGTGGGCAAGTGCTTCGACGACTTCGCCATGGCCGAGTCGGTCCTGCGAGGCCGTGGAACCGTCGGGGCCTCCATCCCGCGGATCTCGGCGGCCGGGGTGCTGGCCGAGCTGGCGGCCCGATCCCCCGACGTCCAGCTCCGCTTCGACCGCATCGAGATCACCCGGGAGAAGCTCCACCTCCAGGGGACGACCGACGCCGCGGAGAACGTGGACAAGATCGTGGCGGCGCTGCGCGGCTCGCGCTGCTTCGGCGACGCCCGCTCCGGCGGCGCGCGCAAGCGCGGCACCGAGCAGAAGTTCGAGTTCACGGTGGACGCCGACATCACCTGCGAGGGCGCCGCGGCGCCCGGGGGGAAGGGCTAGCCATGATGGAATCCCTGCGCCGGCTTCGGGCGAACCTGGAGGCCTTCCTCGCCCGGCTCTCCCCGCGCGAGCGGGTGATGGTGTCGGCGGCGGCTGGCGCCGTCGCCCTCTTCGTCCTCTTCCTGGTCACCACCGGTGTCTCCCGCTCGATCACGGCCCGGGAGAAGCGCATCGAGTCGAAGACCGAGATGCTCGCCCAGATCGGGAAGCTCACCAGGGGGTACCGGCAGGCCCAGGCCGAACGGCAGTCGCTCGAGGCCCGGCTGAAGGGGCCGCCGGTCCAGCTCATGAGCTTCGTCTCCCAGACCGGCGCCCAGTCCGGGGTGGAGGTGAACGACCTTCGTCCCGGAACGCCCTCGACCACCGAGGGGCTCACCGAGGACAGCGTCGAGGTGAACCTGGCCCGCATCGACCTGCCCCGGCTGGCCCGCCTCGTCGACGCGCTCGAGCGCGGTCCCGGGGTGGTGAAGGTTCGCAAGATCCGGATGGCCACGCGGAACGACGATCCCAGCCTCGTCGACGTCACGCTCCAGGTCGCCACCTGGCAACTGAAGACCTAGGAGGACGGCGTGAAGCTCGACCCTCGGACCTGGAATCTCGACCCGCGGAAGTGGAAGCTCGTCGGGTGGAGGAAGACGGCTGCCTACGCCGCCTTCTTCGCCTTCTCCTTCGTGGTGGCGCTCCGACTCACCTTCCCCGTCGAGGCGGTCCGGGAGCGGCTCATCCTCGATGCCGGCGCCCAGGGCTACCAGGTCAAGGTGAACGACCTCTCCCCCTCCGGGCTGGCGGGCATCCGGGCGCGCGAGGTCACCGTGACCACCGCCGACGGGACGCGCATCCCGCTCGAGGAGCTCGAGGTGGGCCTGCGCATCTGGTCCACGATCCGGGGACACCGGGCCTACTCGTTCGACGCCTCCCTCTTCGACGGGCACGTCGTCGGCTTCACCGACACCAGCAAGACCGCCGAGCGTTACCAGGCACGCATCACCGGCATCGACCTGTCCAGGGCCGCCGTGGTTCGCGCGGCCACGGGACTCGACCTGGCCGGGATCCTCTCCGGCAACGTCGACGTGACCCTCGACCCGAAGGACCCCTCGAAGAGCACCGGGAGCCTCGACTTCCAGGTGACGGACGGGGCCATCCGGGGCGGCAAGATCCAGGTCCCGGGGATGGAGGGCGGACTGACCGTACCGCCGGTGAAGCTCGGCGCCATCGCCGCGCGCGGCACCGTGAAGTCGGGCCGCGCCGACTTCGGCACGCTCGAGTCGAAGGGGGACGACGTCGACATCGTCGCCGAGCAGGTGTTCATCCAGCTCCAGCCCAAGTTCGAGCACTCGGCGCTGACCGGCAGGGCCCGGGTGCGCCCCACCGAGGCCTTCTGGAGGAAGGACCAGGTGGCGCCCCTCAAGCCGCTCATCGACGCCGGGCTGGCGAGCGCCAGGGGAAAGGACGGCGGATTCGGCTTCCAGATCTACGGAACGGTCGGGAAGCCCCAGGCGCGCCCCGTCGCCTTCTGACGCTCGGCCGCCGGTCCGGTGCTGCCCGGATGGCCGCCATACATGTAGTGTCATGCAAGGTTTCGTTTTTCCTCGGAGATCCCGCCACATGGCGGGAATTCCCTGAAGATATCAAGGACTTGGATTGATCCATCCCGGGGGGCGTGCTATCCCGGCCAGATGCGGATTCGTCGTCTGGAGATGGTGGGCTTCAAGTCGTTCATGGACCGGACGGTCGTCGCCTTCGACGATGGCGTGACCGGGGTCGTCGGGCCGAACGGCTGCGGCAAGTCCAACGTCGCGGACGCCATCCGCTGGGTCCTCGGCGAGCAGTCGGCGCTCCGCCTGCGCGGCCGCTCCATGGAGGACGTGATCTTCAACGGGTCGGAGTCGAAGCCTCCCCTCTCCTTCGCCGAGGTCACCCTCACCTTCGAGAACGACCGCCCGTCCGAGCTGCCTCCCGCGTTCCACGCCCTGTCGGAGATCACGGTGGGTCGCCGGCTGTACCGCACCGGCGAGTCGGACTACCTCGTCAACCGGGCCCCGGCGCGCCTGCTCGACGTGAACGACATCTTCTTCGGCTCGGGCGTCGGCCGCACCGCCTACTCCATCATCGAGCAGGGACGCATCGGCCAGATCGTCTCCGCCCGCGCCCAGGACAGGCGCGGCGTGATCGAGGAGGCTGCCGGGATCACCAAGTACCAGAGGCGGCGCGAGGCGGCCGAGCGGAAGATGGAGGCCACCCGCCACAACCTGGAGCGGGTCACCGACATCGTGGCCGAGCTGGGCAAGCAGCTCGATTCGCTCAACCGGCAGGCCCGCAAGGCCGAGAAGTACCGGGCGCTCAAGGCCCAGATCCGCGAGCTCGAGCTGCACGTGGGCGCGGCACGCTGGCTGGAGCTCACCGTGGGACGCCGCGAGGCCGAGGAGCGCCACGCCGCCGCCCGCGCCGACGAGGCGGAGATCTCGGCCCGCCTGGCCCAGATCGACCAGGCGCTGGAGGCCGACCGGGCCCTCCTCGCCGAGCGCGAGCTCTCCCTCCAGCAGCTCGGCGACCGGGAGCACGAGCTGGAGAGCCAGGGGCGCGTGACCGCCGTCTCCACCGAGGCCGCCGAGCGCGAGCTGGCCCAGATCGCCGAGCGCTCGCGTGGCCAGGCCTCCGAGGTCGAGGCGCTCAAGGTGCAGGCCGACGCGCTCTCGGTGGAACGGGACGCGCTGTTGCGGCAGCGGGAGGAGCTGGCCAGCCTCTCCGGCACCGACGAGGCCCGCCTCGCCGAGCTGGAAGCCGCCTTGCGCGATCTCGCGACCGAGCAGGGTTCCCTCGCCGCCGAGGGAGAAGCCGCCCGGGCCGACGCCGCCGAGGCCCACGGCCGTGCCGCGGCCCGCCGCAGCGCGCTGGCCCAGGTGGAGCGGCAGCGCGCCGACCTCCAGGGGCGGCTCTCCCGCGTCCGCGCCGAGATCGACGAGCTGGCCACCCGGGGCGCCTCCCTCGACGGCTCCCGCTCGGCCCACGTCGAGACGCTGGGCAAGACGCGGCAGCTCAAGCTCCACCTCGAGGAGCAGCGGGGCGCCCAGGAAGGCCTGCTCGACCGGACCCGCTCCGAGTTCATCCAGAACGAGGCCCGGCTCATCACCCTGCGCGAGGAGCTCTCCGATCGGCGGGCCCGCCTGCAGTCGCTCCAGGAGGTGATGCGCAACTACGAGGGCTACGGCCGCGGCGTGCGCAGCCTGATGACCCGGGCCCGGGCCTCCGAGGGATCCGAGAAGGGCGTGATGGGGCTCGTCGCCGACGTGATGACCGTGCCCGCCGAGTACGAGAACGCCGTCGAGGCGGTCCTCGGCGAGCGGCTCCAGTACGTCATCGTGGAGAGCCACAGCCAGGGGGTCGAGGCCATCGACTGGCTGAAGAGCGCCGCCGAGGGTCGCGCCTCGCTCATCCCGCTGCTCCGCCTCCGGGACGACGAAGGCACGGGCCGGCGCTCCGGACCGCTCCCACCCGGGCTTCGTGGCCGGCTGCCTCGACGTGGTTCGCTTCGACCCCGCCTACGAGCGGCTGGCCCGCTTCCTCCTCGGCGACGCCACCATCGTCCGCGACCTGTCGAGCGCGCTCGAGATCTGGCAGTCGGGCGGGGGCGCCGGCACGCTCGTCACCCTGGACGGCGAGGTCCTCGACCCGCACGGCGTGGTGACCGGCGGCCCGCTCGAGGGCGAGGGGCACGGCGCCCTGCAGCGCCGGCGCGAGGTGCAGGAGCTCACCGACACCGTCCGGACCTTCGAGGCCGACTTCGCGATGGCCCAGGAGCGGCACCGCGCCCTGCAGTCCCGCCTCCTGCAGCTCGAGGCGGCGCTCAAGACCATCGACCGGGACAACCGGGAGAAGGACCTGGCCCTGCTCACCCAGGAGAAGGACCTGGCCCGGCTCGGCGAGGAGCTGGAGCGCGTGGCCGAGCGCGTGGGTCAGCTCGAGCTCGAGCGGGGCGCCATGGAGGACGGGCTCTCCGGCCTCGCCCGCGAGGAGGAGTCGCACCACCTGGAGGCCGCCGGAGCGGAGGCCGATCGGGCCCGCCACGAGGAGCGCGCCCGCGAGGCCGCCTGCCGGCTCGAGGACCTGGCGCGGCGCGCCGGGTCGCTGCAGGCCGAGGTACTGGCGGTGAAGGTCAAGGTCGCGTCGGAGCGGGAGCGGCGCGACGGCATCGGCGAGTCGCTCCGCCGCGTCGAGGAGGCCCAGGCCGCCGCCGAGGAGCGCCGGGAGCGCCTCTTCGCCGCCCTCTCCGAGGGCAACGCACGCACCTCCGAGCTCCGGGAGCGCATGGAGGGGGCCCGCGGCGACGGGGCCCGCCTGGCCGAGGAGCTCGGGCGCGTCCGGGAAGTGCTGCTCGCCGAGCGTGCCGCCCACCAGGACGCCACCACCAAGGCGCGCTCGGCCGAGTCGGAGGCCCGCGACCTGCGCAAGCGGGCCGAGGCCATCACCCAGGCCGCCGGCGACGCCGCGCTCACCGCGCGCGAGCAGGCGCTCGAGCTCAGCCACCTCGAGGAGCAGATCCGGGAGCGTTGCCAGGCCGAGCTGCGCGACGAGCTGCTCCGGTTCCACGCCGAGCGCCCGCCGGGCGAGGCGGAGCGGCGCCGGCTCGAGGATCTGAAGGCCCAGGCCGACCGGATGGGCGCCATCAACCTGACGGCCATCGAGGAGTACGACGACCTGGCGCGCCGCCACGCCTTCCTCTCCGAGCAGAAGGGCGACCTGGAGTCGTCGCTCTCCGACCTCCAGAAGGCCATCGGCAAGATCAACCGGGCCTCCCGCGAGCGCTTCCGCGAGACCTTCGACCGGGTCAACGAGAAGTTCCAGCAGGTCTTCCCGCGCCTCTTCAACGGCGGGCGCGCCGGCCTCGTGCTCACCGAGGACGGCGACGACCAGCAGGGCGGCGTGGAGATCTTCGCCCAGCCGCCCGGGAAGAAGCTGCAGAACATCAACCTGCTCTCCGGCGGCGAGAAGGCGCTCACCGCCGTCTCGCTCATCTTCGCCATCTTCCTCATCAAGCCCTCGCCCGTTCTGCCTCCTCGACGAGGTCGACGCCCCGCTCGACGACGCCAACGTCGGCCGCTACAACGAGCTGCGTGAAGGAGATGGCCAAGGCCTCGCAGTTCATCCTCATCACCCACAACAAGCGGACCATGGAGACGGTCGACACGCTCTACGGGGTGACGATGGAGGAGCCGGGCGTGTCGAAGCTGGTCTCGGTGCGCCTCTCCGGCGAGCGGGCGGTCGGCGGCGGCGTAGCTCACCGAGCGGACGGCCGCCGGAGCTGCAGGAGGAGCAGGGCCAGCGTCGCCGCAGCCGCGATCGGCGCTGACACCGATGCCCAGGTCGACCTCTGGCGGCTGGTAGCGCATCGTGAGGCGGTGCCGGCCGGCGGGCCACGTAACGGCTCGTACGAGCACGTCGGCCGCGAGGATCTCGACGGGCTGGCCATCGATCGCAGCGGTCCAGCCCGGAGCGAAGGCGTCGTTCACGACCAGCAGCGCGGGCCGCTCGCTCTCCGCGTCGACGGCCACCCGATCGGCGCGACGCTCCACCGCCAGGATCCTGCCGGGAGCCACCGGCGGCGAAGCCGAAGCCTCCACGACCACCGTTTCACGGCCAGCGGCGAGCTCCTCGCCCAGAGCCCGGGCCGCGCCGCGAAGCCCCACGTCCGCCCGCGCCGCCGGGGCAAAGGACGCCCATGGCCGATGGGGGACCTGCCAGACGAGGACCCCGTCCGGAGTCAGGATCGGATCTCCCGCCTCCGGCCCGAGCGCGAGCCGAAGCGTCTCGCGGTCCTCGTCGTCCTCCGGAGACATCGCCACGACATGGGTGGCGCCCAGGCGTCGGAGGAGGGCCCACTTGAAACGTCCCGATCCCGCCACGACCCCGGACCGCACGGTCCCGAATCCCGGTGTAGGTCTCCGCGTTCTGGACGGGCGCTGCGACGTTGCGCGGAAGGCCGCCCGGTCCGGTAGAGGAACGCCTGGCTGCGATCGATGGCATCCCGGGATCCTTCGCTTTCCGTGAAGTTCCGCGCCAGGGGTGTCAGGAGGCGCGGTCCAGGGTCGGGCGTCACGATCCGGGGCGGGCGCACCTGCAGCGCGGCCACGGATCCGACGTGCAGGGCGAAGGGCGCCGCGGCGACCGACTGGAGAAGGACCAGCAGCGCGGCGGCCGCGGGCCCCTGAGCCGGGGTTGCGGCTCGCCCAGCGCGCGACGGCCGCCAGCAGCAGGAGGGACACCGCCGCGAAGGCGATTCCCGGACCCAGGCGTGCCAAGTAGATCTTGCCCGCCGCGTCGGCCGGCACCGGGAGCAGGAGGGACGCGGCGGCGGCGAGCAGGGCGGCCACAGCGCCCAGCGCCGCCCGCCGCATCACGGCGGATCCGACCGGCAGTCGCCCAGCAATCTCGGCCCCGAACGCAGCCGCGAGGCCGACGCAGAGTGCGAGGGGGGCCACGAGCTTCTCCGAGAATCGCAGCGCGCCCCAGACCGGGACGCCCCCGAGGAGTCTGGCTCGCCCCGGCCTGTCGACCCAGGCTCACCCACAGGAAGAGCAGCGCGAGCCACATGAGCGCTCGGGCGGTCCTGGTCTTGCCGACGGCCGTGACCGCGAGCAGGAGGACGGGCGCCCCCAGGAAGATGCTCGGCGACCACGGGAATGGAACGTCCGCCGGGGACCCGAACGCCTCGAACACGGGAGCGCGGTACGAGTGGGGAATTCCCACGAAGAGTCCGGGGGAGATCAGCTCGGGGAGCCGCGCCAGGTCCAGCGACCACCCCCTGCACGCTCTGCAAGCCGCGTCCTCGCAATGCCCTGGCAGCACCACGCACTGACGGGATCGGCGGACACGCGCGAGTTCGACGTCGACCTCCGCACCGCTCGCCCAGACCGACCCAGGACATCAGCAATCCTCCCGCTTTCCCGCACCCCTAGCCGCCCGGCCTCCGGCGCGTTGACACCGCGCCGGGCGGACCTATATGGTCTCGCTTTCTCGACATTTTTCCTCCCTCGCCGGGGCTCCGTGCACTCCATCCCGCTCGCCTTCGCCACGTCCGACATCGTCGGCGCCGTCGTCGTCGCTGCGCTCGTGGCGCTCTTCGTCGTCGCCGGCTTCCGCATGTTCCGGAAGCGGGGAGCGGCTCCGGTCGAGCCGCCGGTCCCGCAGGCGCAGAATCGAGCGGGAACTCGAGCAGGAGGCGGGGGTTGCGCCGGAGCCCCGGCCGGAGGCCGTCCTCCCCTCCGGCGCCCGCCGGTCCCGTGCCGCGCGCGCCGGCGCCGCGCCCCGAGCCGGTCCCGGCCCCGCCCCGTCCCCGCGCCGGTCGAGGTCGCGCCGCCGCGAGGCCGAGGCGGCGGCCGAGGAGGCCCGCAAGAAGGAGGAGTACCGGCAGAAGAAGGAGGCGCGAGCGGCTCGAGAAGGAGCGGCGACGGATCGAGCGGGAGGAGGAGGAGCGCCGCGCCCAGGAGGAGCGGGCACGGCAGGCGCGCGAGGCCGAGGAGGCCCGGCTCCTGGAGGAGGAGGCGAAGCGGCGCCGCGCCGAGGCGGAGGCTGGACGCACGCTCGCCGCCGGTCTCGAGAAGACCCGCGGCGGATTCATGGCCCGGCTCCAGGGGATCTTCGGCGGCACGCGCCAGGTGGACGAGTCGACCCTCGCGGAGATGGAGGAGATCCTCTTCACCGCCGACATCGGCGTGAAGACCGCGACGGCGCTGCTCGAGGGTGCGCGGGAGCGGGTGAAGAGGCGGGAGCTCGACGACCCGGCGAAGCTGAAGGCGGCGCTGCGGCAGGAGATCTCGCGCATCGTCTCGCTGGGGACGCCCGCCGGAGCGACCCGCGAGATCGCCATCGGGCCTGCCCGTCCCTGGGTGATCATGGTGGTGGGGGTGAACGGCTCGGGAAAGACCACCACGGTGGGCAAGCTGGCCGCCAAGCTCGGCCAGGCGGGCCACCGGGTGCTGCTCGGCGCCGGAGACACCTTCCGCGCCGCCGCCGGCGAGCAGCTCGAGGTCTGGGCCGAACGGGTGGGCGCGCCGGTCGTCCGCGGCAAGGACGGCTCCGATCCCGCCAGCGTCTGCTTCGAGGCGGTGAAGCGCGGCGTCGAGGAGAAGGTCGACGTGGTCCTGCTCGACACCGCCGGACGGCTCCACACCAAGCTCCCGCTGATGGAGGAGCTGAAGAAGGTGAAGCGGGTGGTCGACAAGGCGTTGCCGGGCGCCCCCAACGACGTCCTCCTCGTGCTCGACGCGACCAACGGCCAGAACGCCATCGCGCAGGCCCGCCAGTTCCACGAGGCCCTCGGGCGTGACCGGGATCGCGCTCACCAAGCTCGACGGCACCGCCAAGGGCGGCGTGGTCATCGGCATCTCCGACGAGCTCGGCATCCCGGTCCGCTACGTGGGCGTGGGCGAGAAGGTGGCGGACCTGCGCCCGTTCGACCCTGCCGAGTTCGTGGATGCGCTCTTCGGATAGAGCGAAGGTCACGGTGCGTCGCCGCGTCCTCCTCTTCGACGTGGACGGAACCCTCGTCCACGCGGCCGGCGCGGGGCGCAGGTCGCTCGAGCGCGTCCTGGCCAGGGAGTTCGGCCGGGTGGAGCACGCCGTCGCCGGGCTCCGCCTCGACGGCATGACCGACCGCCTCATCGTGCGGGAGGTGCTGGTGGCGCTCGGCCGCCCGTTCGAGGA
This sequence comes from uncultured delta proteobacterium, assembly GCA_963818535.1. Classification (GTDB taxonomy): domain Bacteria; phylum Myxococcota; class Myxococcia; order Myxococcales; family Anaeromyxobacteraceae; genus CAIOAK01. The sequence goes on from CAWFSM010000002.1 coordinate 56,429, forward strand.
CGCGCTCTGCGACCGGATCCTCGAGGACTACGTGGTCGCGCTGCGCGAGGAGATCCAGGGGCCGGGTTTCCGGGTCCTGCCCGGCGTGGCGGAGGTGCTCGCCGAGCTCGCGGCCGGAGGTGCGGCGCTGGGCCTCTGCACGGGAAACGTGGCGGAGGGTGCACGCCTCAAGCTTGCGCGCGGGGAGATCGACGGGTTCTTCGACTGGGGACCGGACGCCATCGCGGGCTTCGCCCACGACGGGGAGGCCCGCGAGTTGCTCGTCCGCGCGGCCCTGGACCGGGGCACGCGCCGGCTCGGCGCGCCGCTCGAGCCGGGGGACGCGCTCGTCGTCGGCGACACGCCACGCGACGTCTCGGCCGCGCGCGCCCACGGCGTGCCGGTCGTGGGCGTGGCCACCGGCCGCTACGGGCCGGAGGAGCTGCGTCGCGCCGGTGCGGACGGGGTGCTCGCCACCCTGGAAGGGGCGGCTCCGGCGCTCCTCGACTGGATCGAGGGCGGACCGACTCCGGGGGCGGCGTCGTGACCCCCTTCGCCACCCCGCGCCTCCAGGCCCGGCCGGCCTCCCCGGAGGACCTTCCCGCCCTCCAGGACGTCCTCGCCGGAGCTCCCACCTACCACGAGCTCACCGACGGTGCTCCCGCCGGCGCCACGGCCGCCGCCGACCTCTTCGCCGACGCCGAGGCGGACGCCGACCGGCGTCTCCTGATCCTCTGGCCCACCACCGGCGGCGCCGCAGCCGGGCTCGTGGACGTGCAGCTGCACTGGCCCGACCCGGGGGCCGCGCACGTCCGCCTGCTGCTCCTGCGGGAGACGCTTCACGGCAAGGGGCTGGGCCGCGAGGCGGCCGCCGGCCTCGAGCAGGCGCTTCGCCAGGACGGGTTTCGTGCCCTGCGCCTCTCGGTCACCGGCGAGAACGACGGGGCCAGGGCGTTCTGGGAGCGGATCGGCTTCGAGCCGGTGGAACGCCTCCGGGCCGGCGATACCTTGCACGAGAAGCTGCTGTAGGGCGGCGGCCGCCACCCCCGATCACTCCGCGTCGGCGACCTGCTGCGGCGCGGGAACGAAGCGGGCCCAGAAGTCGCGGAGCCCCTCGATCGCGCTCATCAGCCCGACGTAGGCGAACCCGGCCTGGAAGAGGATCAGGAAGGGCAGCGAGTACCAGACGCCCCGGTCGATGACCCAGACCACGGCCAGCGTGAAGTAGGCCGCGAGCGCGAGCTCGAGCAGGGGCTGCAGGCTCACCGCCACGCGGTAGCGCCGCTTCGGGGCCGCGGCGGTTCCGCCCTGGACGCCGCTCTTGGGCGTGCGGGTGAAGACGGTCTGGTGACCGAGCAGCGCCTCGACGACGGCGCGGGCCTGGTTCACCGAGAGACCGATGCCGAGGGCCATGAGGTAGGGCAGGTACTTGATGCGCTGCCAGGTGGTGGCGTGAATCTCCCGCTGGCTCGCCACGTAGAACACGCACACGCTCATGGTGGCGGTGGCGAAGAAGGGCAGGTCGAGCAGCAGCACCTCGATCCAGCCGTGGCTCACCCGCACCACCACCGTGATGGGCATGAGGATGGCGAGCGGGATCATGAGGAGGTAGGCCACGTTGGCGGTGAGGTGGAAGAAGGCCTCCTTCTTCACCGCGTAGGGCAGGTCGCTCGAGAGGATGCGCGGCAGGAGCTTCATGGCCGTCTGGATCGAGCCCTTGGCCCAGCGGTGCTGCTGGCTCTTGAAGGCGCTCATCTCCACCGGGATCTCGGCCGGGGCCACCACCTCGGGCAGGAAGACGAACTTCCAGCCCTTCATCTGGGCGCGGTAGGAGAGGTCGAGGTCCTCGGTGAGCGTGTCGTGCTGCCAGCCGCCCGCCGCGGCGATGGTGGTGCGGCGCCAGATGCCGGCCGTGCCGTTGAAGTTGAAGAAGCGCCCGGAGCGGTTGCGCGCGGTGTGCTCGATGACGAAGTGGCCGTCGAGCAGGATGGACTGCACCTCGGTGAGCGAGGAGAAGCCGCGGTTCAGGTGCTCCCAGCGGACCTGCACCATGCCCACGCCGTCGTCGGTGAAGTGGTTCACCGTCTTGCGCAGGAAGTCGCGGGGCGGGACGAAGTCGGCGTCGAAGACGGCCACGAACTCGCCGGTGGCGGTCTGCAGGCCGTGCTCCAGCGCGCCGGCCTTGAACCCTTGCCGGTTGGTGCGGTGGACGTAGTCGATGTCGATTCCCCGCGCCTTCCAGGCGTCGACCGCCCGCCGCGCGATCCCGGTGGTCTCGTCGGTGGAGTCGTCGAGGACCTGTATCTGAAGTCGCTCCCGGGGGTAGTCGAGCTCGCAGACCGCCGCGATGAGCCGCTCCACCACGTACATCTCGTTGAAGACGGGGAGCTGGACGGTGACCCGCGGCAGCTCGTCCCAGCGGCGCTTCGGGACCGGCACGTTGTACTTGTGGCGGTAGTACAGGTACGCCATGAAGTACCGGTGCGACCCGTACACGGAGAGTACGAGCAGGACCAGCCCGTAGGCGGCGACGACGGCGATCTCGAAAGAACTCATTTTTTTCGGGGTAGGAGCGATTCGCGGGGCGCTTTCACACGCCAAGCGTCTGAGGAAGGCGGACTCACCGCTCCCCTGGGCCCAAGACGGGGCGAATTTTAGCCAGGCGCGTCACGAAGTCAACCCGTACTTTTTCCGGGCATTCAGGGCTGTTGGGGTCCTGGACCCCGGAACACCCTGGCAGCACGGAGGAGATCGACGGCCCGGTCCAGCTGGGGGTCGGGACGGGGGGCCCCGGCTGCTCCCCCCGACGGGGGCGTCTCCGCCGCAGAGGGAGGTGGTTCGCTCGCGGCCACCGGGACGTCCGGGGTCACGCCCCGGTCCTGGATGGAGCGGTGCTTCGGGGTGAAGTACCTGGCGACCGTGAGCTTGAGCGCCGACCCGTCCTCCAGCTCCACCACGGTCTGGACCGACCCCTTCCCGTAGGTCTGGGATCCCACGACCACCGCCCGCCCGTGGTCCTGGAGCGCCCCTGCCACGATCTCGCTGGCGCTGGCGCTCCCCCGGTTGACGAGGAGCACGACGGGATAGTCCGGCTCCGTGTCCTTCTCGTGGGCCTCTTCCACCTCTGGCTGCTTGCGCCGGGCCTCGGTGGTGACGATCACACCCTTCGACAGGAAGCGGTCGGCGACCTTCACGGCCTGGTCCAGCAAGCCGCCGGGGTTGTTGCGGAGGTCGAGGACCAGCCCCTGGATCGGCCCGCCGATCTCCTTGCGCGCTCCGTCGAGCGCCTGGCGGAGCTCCCGGTCGGTGCGGTCCTGGAAGCTGCGAATCCGGACGTAGGCGGTGCCCGCCCCGCGGTCGAGCAGGCGCCAGTCGACGCTGGTCGTCCGGACGTGGTCGCGGACCAGGGTGAATACCCGGGGCTCCTGCAGTCCTTCCCGCTCGACCGTGAGGACCACCTGGGTGCCCGCGGCGCCCTTCATGCGCAGGGTCGCCTCGCCGATGGGCATCTCCTTCGTGGGAGTCCCGTCGACGCCCACGATGCGGTCCCCGGCGAGGATGCCCGCCCGCTCGGCGGGGGAGTCGGCGAGCGGGGCCACGACCACGATCCCGTCGGCCACCTGGCTCACCTCGATCCCGACGCCGTCGAACTCTCCCGTGGTCTCGTCCCGGATGGCCCGGTACACGTCCGGGCGGAGGAGGATGGAGTACGGGTCGAGCCGCTGGAGCATTCCCTCCACCGCCGCCTGCACGAGCTCCTGCTCCTTCGTCTCGTCGACGTAGCTGTTCTGGATGTAGGCGAGCACCTCCGCCAGCACGTCGAGCGAGCGGTAGGGCTGCGTGGCATCCTGGCGGGGCGCGGCCAGGGCACGCCCGGCATGCGAGCATCGACAGGGCGAGCACGACCGGGACGAGGGAGCGGAAGGGACTTCGGCGCATCCGGGAATCATAGCCCCGGCGGGCGCCGTCAGGGCAGGAGCCAGGCCTTCGGGTCGAGCGGCTTCCCGTGCTCCCGGATCTCGAAGTAGAGGTACGCTCCCTTCAGGGATCCCGTGTCTCCAACGGTCCCGAGCATGGCGCCGGCCTGCACGTCCTCGCCGGCCGCCGCCGTCATCGTCGCCAGGTGGGCCACGAGGGTGTGATACCCCTCGCCATGGTCGACGATGATCAGGTTTCCGTAGCCCTTGAACCAGCCGGCGTGGACCACGCGTCCGGGAGCGACGGCCCGCACCTCCTCGCCCTTGCCGGGCGGCGATGTCCACCCCCTTCTGCACCGTGACGGTCCGGAAGCGGGGGTCCACCACCTTCCCGAAGCCGACGTCGATGCGGCTCCCCGCCGGGCGCGGGAGCCGGCCCCGCAGCGACGCGAAGCCGGTGTTGGGCGCCGGCCCGCTCCGCGCCGGGGACAGGGCCTCGATGAACTCGGCGAGCTTGCGACTCTGGGCGTCCGCCTCGCCCGCCGCTCGCTCGTGGATGCGTCGCTCGCCGCGGACCGCCGCGAGGGTGGCCCGGAACCCGTCGCGGCGGGTGGAGGCCTCGGCGCGCCGCGAGGCCGCCTCCGAGGCCAGCGCCTCCTGCCGGAGCGCCTCGGTGCGACGGAGGCTGGTGAGCCGCTCCTGATCGAGGAGCGCGTCGCGCGCCTCCCGCAGCGCGGCCGCGTCGCCCTGCACGATCTTCCCGAGCAGCGACCGCCGCTTCACGAGGTCCCCCAGGCTCGGCGCCGAGACGAGGAGGCGGAGCTCGCCGACCCGGGCCATGCGCTGCAGCGACGCGAGCCGCGGCCGGAGCTTCTCCACCACCGCCCGGTGGCGAGCCTGCGCGGCGGCCTCTTCGCTCTCCGCGCCGGCCAGCCGGTCCTTCGAGCTGGCCCGCAGCGCCTCGGCGGCGCGGGCCTGGGCCTCGGAGTCGCGCCAGGCGCGCTCCACCTGCTCCAGGGTGTCGAGGACCGACAGCTCCCGGTCGGCCAGGGCGCGGGCCGCCGCGCGCTCGGCCGCCTTGCGGGCCTCGAGCTCGTTGAGGCGCGCCCGTGGGTCCGCGGCGAGCGCCAGCGCGAGCAGGACCGCGGCCCTCACCCGCCCGGCCTCCGCAGGAACCGCTGCAGCGAGATGGCGCTGGCCACGAGGCCGAGGGCCGCGCCGCCCACGACGATCGCCAGCAGCAGCTGCCCGGGAAGGATGTCGGCCGGGGTGAGTCGTGCCGCCAGCGGAACGGCCTCGCGGACCCGCGGCAGGAGCACGAGGTTCGCCGCCGCGAGGGTGGCCACCGCCATCCCGGCGCCGAGCAGGCCCTGGATGACCCCCTCGAGCAGGATGGGGGCGCTCACGTAGCAGGTTGGTGGCGCCGACCAGCTTCATGATCTCGATCTCGTCGCGCCGCGCGTAGACCGCCAGCTTGAGGGTGTTCGAGACGAGGATCGCCGTGGCCGCGCCCAGGAGCCCGAGCAGGAGCAGACCCAGCTTGCGGGCCCGGTCCACGAGGGCCTCGAGCCTGGCCACCCAGATCGCGCCGTCGTCGACCTCGACCGCGCCCGGAACCGCCAGCAGGAGGCTGGCCAGTGCGTGGGCGCGCTCGTGCGACAGGTCGCGGAAGCGCAGCTCCACCGACGGCGGAAGGGCGTCGTCGCCCAGGCCGTCGAGCACCCTCCCCTCCGCTCCCAGGGAGGTGCGCAGTCGACGCATCGCCTCCGCCGGCGGAACGGCCTCGACCTCCGCGTCCGGGGCGAGGGCGAGAGCCGCCGCCCGGGCCGCCTCCAGGTCGGCTCCCGGGGCGAGGTAGAGCGAGACCGGGACCTCCCCTGCCCAGCCGGCGATCAACCGCCCGCCGGCGCCGAGGGTCGCGGCGAACGCGCCGGTGAGGAGGAGGGCGACGTAGATGGTCCCCACCGCGACCGCCGTCACGTAGGGAGCGCGAAGGAGCGCGTCGGAGGCCCGGCGGAAGGTGTGGAGGACCCGGTGCATCAGCGAGCCTGGCCCCCGTCGGACACCACGCGTCCGCCCTCGAGGGCGACGACGCGCTTCTTGTGGCGCGCCAGGAGCGACCGGTCGTGCGTGGCGACCACCACGGTGGTGCCACGGGCGTTGGCGGCCTCGAGGAGCTGCAGCACCTCGGCCGTCCGCTCCGCGTCGAGGTTCCCGGTGGGCTCGTCGGCGAGGAGGATGGCGGGGTCGCCCACCAGCGCCCGGGCGACGGCGGCACGCTGCTGCTCCCCGCCCGAGAGGCTGAGCGGGAAGCGCCCGGCGCGGTGCTCGAGGCCCACCCCGCGGAGCGCCTGGGTGACGCGCCTGGCCACCTCGCGCGGGACGCACCCCTTTCACCTGCAGTGGAAAGGCGACGTTCTCCGCCAGGGTGCGGTGCTCGAGCAGCTTGAAGTCCTGGAAGACCACCCCGATGGTGCGACGCACGTACGGGACGGAGGACGCGCGGATCCTGGCCACGTTCCGCCCGAAGACCAGCAGCTGCCCCGCGGTGGGCAGCTCGGCGCAGAAGACGAGCCGGAGCAGGGTCGACTTCCCCGCGCCGGACGGTCCGGTGAGGAAGACGAACTCGCCCTTGCGGATCTCCAGGCTCACGTCGGACAGCGCCGGAGCCTCGGTTCCGTACTGCTTCTCCACGTGGAAGAGCTGGATCATCGGGCCCCTGCCCCGTCACCGACCGCCGGCGCCGTCGTCCCCGGACAGGTAGGCCAGGATCACCTCGTCGAGCGAGCGCTCGGAGATGAGGTCCTCGCCGAAGAGGGTGTCGTCCGGCCGCACCGGCTTCTCCACCACCGGAGGCGGGGACGCAGCGGCGCGGGCGCGAAGTCGCGGACCGGGGTGCTCGGCAGCGCCGTGTGGTCGTACACGCCGTGGACCAGGTTCCGCAGGACCTCCTTGTGCTGCTCCTCCATGAGGGCGCGCACGACGTCGGACAGGTTCTCGGCAGCCGTGATGTCGGCGTAGCCGGTCCTCTTGCTGGCGATGATGTTGCCTCCGAGGAACAGGTGCGTGACCACCTGGGCGCGATCGGCGCCGGAGTCCTCGGTCTGGGCGTGGTAGGTCTGGCCGCGATACTTGATGTTGTGGTTGAAGCCGACCACCATCTTCTTCGGCCCCGGCGGCATGGGCGGAATGTATCAGACGTCGACGTGCCGCGCCGATTCCACCGCCCGGCCCAGGAAGCGGGGCGCGACGCGCAGGAACCGGTCGGGCGTGTCGGTGACCAGGAAGGAGTGCTCCACCGGCCCTCCCGAGGCGGCGGCGGGGAACCGCTCCCGGACCTCGGCGGCGATGGCGGCGGCGCTGTCGACCAGCGTGACTCCGGGAAGCTCGGCGGCGATGGCCTCGGAGAGCAACGGGTAGTGCGTGCACCCGAGCACCACCACGTCCACGCGGGCCGCCCGGACCGGTTCGAGGTATCGGCGCGCCACCAGGCGGACCACCTCGTCGCCGGGGTCGGTCCATCCCTCCTCGGCGAGCGGCACGAACAGGGGGCAGGGCTGCGCCACCACCTGGACCCCGGGGATGAGGGCCGCGAGCGCCCGCTGGTAGGCCCCGCTCGCGATCGTGCTCTGCGTGCCCAGCACCCCCACCCTTCCCGACCGGGTGGCCCGGGCCGCCGCACGGGCGCCCGGCTCGACCACCCCCAGGACCGGCACGTCGAAGGCCTCGCGGAGCGCCGGCAACGCCACCGCCGATGCGGTGTTGCAGGCCACCACCAGCATCTCCACGCCGTGCGCCACGAGCACCCGGCCGTTGCGGACCGAGTACTGGGTCACCACCTCCGGCGACTTGGTGCCGTAGGGAACCCGGGCCGTGTCGCCGAGGTAGACGGTCTCGAGCCCGGGCAGCGCGTCGAGGATGGCGCGCTGGACGGTGAGCCCGCCCACGCCGGAGTCGAAGATGCCGATGCGGGGCAAGGGCGGAATCTACCTCGACGCGCGGAGGGCCGGGGGAGCCGGACTGCAGATCCCCAGCGGGATGCGCTGCGAGAAGAGGGTGTTCTGGAAGTGGCCGAAGCCGAAGTCGCAGATCGACCAGGGGATGTCGGGCGGCGCGAACGTGTTGTCGTAGGTGTCGATCCAGATGAACAGGTCGTCGCGGTCCACCGGCCCGTACTGGATGCTCGGCATGAAGGAGGGACCGCAGTCGATGACGTTCCGCCAGACGAGCGTGCCGAAGCCGTCCTCCACCCAACCCTGGAACTGGTCGACGCGGGCCAGGCCACAGGTGGGGTACCCGGCGGGACCGCTGTTGGCGTCGGCGAGGACCATGTCGATGGTGAGGTTGCTCGGGATGCCAGCCGCGATGGCGGTCCCGAAGTTGAAGGCGCCGGGCACGGCGGTGATGGTGACCTCGCCGCTGAAGAGCGGCAGGGCGACGCCGGTGCGCCAGCCGGTGACCAGGTAGGTGGCCGTGCCCTGGAAGCCGAGGATGGTCACGCCCTGGACCGACTGGTTGATGCAGGGAACGGAGCCGGTGAGGGGATTGCCGGCCGTGTCGGTGACGACCACGAAGTCGACCCCGGAGTCCGGGCACCTGGTGCCGGAACCGGGAGGCCGGTTGACGAGCGTGTCGTAGGGGACGAACCCGATCACCCCGTCGATGAACGTGTTCCGGTCGAACTCCCAGTAGACGGTCACGTCCACGAGCGGCGTGGAGGTCGGACCGCAGGCGCTGGCGAGCAGGGCTGCGAGGGCGATGGCGGCGGTGCGGTTCATGGACTTCCTCCCGGGATCGAAGGACGTCGACCCTGGGTCATTGTATTCAAGACCGGGGCGAAGGCACGGAACCTCCCGGGCAGGGCGTCTCTTTTTCCTACGGGAATTCCCGTAGCTCCGCGGGGTTGCTCCATCGTGACGCCCCCCGGAAGTCGTGCTAGGTACGATGGACTTCCACACCCCTCCCGGAGCCGAACCTGCTCACTCCCCTGACCGCCGCCGCCCTCGAACTGCTCCCCTCCGCCGGCCGCGGAGGCGAGATCGACTACCTCGAGATCGTCATGAACTCGGGGGTGGTGGTGGGGGGCGTGCTGGCGCTGCTCCTCGTCGCGTCGGTGGTCTCCTGGGCCATCATCATCAAGAAGTGGATGGCCCTGCGGAAGGCACAGGGCGAGTCGGCGAAGTTCCTGGAGGTGTTCTGGAAGTCGAAGCGGCTCGACGCCATCTACCAGGCCGCCGAGGGCCTGCCGGCCAGCCCCATCGCCGCCGTCTTCCGCGCCGGCTACGTGGAGCTCTCCAAGGTGACGGCCCAGAAGAAGGGGCCCGAGGGAGAGATGGCCGAGCAGCTCGGCGGCATCGAGAACGTCGAGCGGGCGCTCAAGCGCGCCGCCGTCGCCGAGGTGACCCAGCTCGAGTCGATGGTCCCGTTCCTCGGCACCACGGCCAGCGCCGCCCCGTTCGTCGGGCTCTTCGGAACGGTGTGGGGCATCATGCGGGCCTTCCACGACATCTACCAGGCCGGCAACGCCAACCTGGCCACGGTCGCGAAGCCCATCTCGGAGGCGCTCATCGCCACGGCGGTCGGCCTCTTCGCCGCCATCCCGGCGGTGGTCTTCTACAACCTCTTCGTCTCGCGCATCCGGGTCCTCGACAGCGAGATGACCAACTTCTCCAACGACTTCCTGAACATCGTGAAGCGCCACTTCTTCAGCTAGAGGCACCTCGTGGCCATCGGGACGAGCGGCTCGGGCCGCCAGACGCTCACGGAGATCAACGTCACGCCGCTCGTCGACGTGATGCTCGTCCTGCTCATCATCTTCATGGTGACCGCGCCCCTCATCCAGCAGGGCGTGGAGGTCGCGCTGCCCCAGGTCAAGGCCCAGCCGGTGAAGGCCGAGGACCAGAAGCTGGTGCTCTCCATCAAGTCGGACAAGAGCCTCTGGCTCGGAACCGACGACAAGCCGGCGCGGCTCACCCTTCCCGAGCTGGAGGACAAGCTCAAGGCCAACGCCCGCGTGGCGAAGGACCGCGAGCTCTACCTCATGGCCGACCGCGCGCTTCCCTACGGGTACGTGGTCGAGATCATGGCCGCGGTGCAGCGCGCCGGCGTGACCAACCTGGGCATGATCACCGACCCGGTCCCCGATCGGCCGGAGGGGCGCAGGGAGTGACGGGCGAGAGCGCGTTCCTGCGCGGCCCCGACCGGCTCTGGCCGCTCGTCCTCGTGTCGGTCGCGCTTCACGCGGGGTTCATCGGCGTGGCCTTCTTCGTCCGCCCGCCCGCCATCGTCAACCTGGAGCAGAAGCCCATCGTGGCGAAGCTGGTGCGGCTGGGGGAGAAGCGCCCCGAGCAGTGGCTTCCCCGGCGCGACGTGCCTCCTCCGGAGGCCGCTCCCCGTGCCCCCGACGCGGTGCCGGTGCCCGTACCCGGGCCGCCAGCGCCTGCCCAGAAGACCGTCGCCCTGCCCGCCCCCAAGGTGGCGCAGAAGCCCGCGCCGCCCCGCCCCGCCTCGGCCACCACGGGCGGCAAGGGCTCCGACGCCCTCTCCCGCGCGCTCGCCAAGGTCCGCAACGACGACAAGCTCGCGTCGAAGGAGCGGTGGGGCGATCCCTCCGGCCTGCCCGACGGCGACGCCACCGACGGCTCGGAGGGGGACCGCTACCTGGGGCTCGTCACCCAGGCGCTCCAGTCCTCCTACCGCCTTCCCGCCACCATCTCGGAGCAGGAGCGGCTCCACCTGCAAGCCATCGTGGTCATCACCATCGAGCCCGACGGCCGCGTCGCCAGCTTCCGCTTCGAGAAGCGCAGCGGGAACGCCGCCTTCGACCAGGCGCTGGAGCGCGCCGTGCGCGAGTCCCGCCTGCCTCCCCCCCGCCCGAGCTCCGCCAGCGCTACCGCACCGTTGGACTCGGAGTGAACTTCAAGGTCTAGGAAGGTCCCTCTCCCCCATGCGCAAGCTCCTCGTCGCCGTCGCCCTCCTCGCCCCCGCCCTGGCGCTCGCCCAGCGGCAGTACATCGACGTGGGCTCCCCGGACTTCCGGCCGCTCGCGCTGGCGGTGGTGCCCTTCCAGTCGGGGCCCGGGGCGCAGGCCGACGCGGTCGACGTCCAGCAGACCTTCCGCGACGACCTGGCGCTGACCGGTTTCTTCGACCTGCTCGACCCGCGCTCGTTCCTCGCCGACGCGTCCGAGGGCACGCAGGCCTCCACCATCAAGTTCACGCGCTGGAGCGACGTGGGCGCCGAGGGGCTCGTCAAGGCGGTGATCAAGCGGGAAGGACCGCTCGTCGCCGGGGAGCTGCACCTCTACGACGTTCGCGCCGGGCGCGAGGTCCTCTACCGGGTCTACCGGGAGAAGAGTGCCCGCCTGCTCGCCCACCGGTTCGCCGACGACGTGCTGCAGTACTACACCCGGGAGCAGGGCATCTTCCGGACCCGCATCGCCGCCATCCGCAAGGGCAAGGGCACCTGGGACGTGGTGCTCATGGACGTCGACGGCAAGGGCGCCGAGACGCTCCGGAGGGAGACCTCCATCGCCATGCTTCCCTCCTGGCGTCCCGACGGTGGCGAGGTCCTGATCACCAGCTACCGATCCGGGAAGCCGGAGATCTGGGGGATCAAGGTGCCGGAGGGAACGCCCCGCCTCGTCGTCTCGCTCGGCGACCTGGCCAGCGGCGGCGTCTACTCGCCGGACGGCCGGAGCATCGTCTTCACCGCGTCGGTGGACGGCAACTCCGACCTCTACGTGGCGAGCGCCGCCGGCGGGGCCATCCGGCGCCTCACCACCGACCCCGCCACCGACACCTCCCCCACCTGGTCGCCGGACGGGCGGCGCATCGCATTCGTCTCCAGCCGCTCGGGCAACCCGCACATCTACGTGATGAACGCCGACGGCTCCGACCAGCGGCGCCTGACCTTCAAGGGAAACTACAACCAGACCCCCCGCTGGAGCCCGCGCGGCGACCAGATCGCATTCACCGCACGTGACGAGCGCAGGGTGTTCGACGTCTTCCTGGTCTCCCCCGAGACCGGCAAGATCAGCCGCGTGACCCAGGACCAGGGCCGCACCAACGAGGAGCCCTCCTGGGCGCCCAACGGACGCCTGCTCGTGCTCGTCTCCGACCGCGGGGGCCGGCAGCAGCTCGTGGTGGCCAACCCGGCAGGCGACCGGCAGCGGGTCGTGACCTCCGACGCGGCCGGCATCGGCGCCGCGAGCTGGGGCCCCTTCTCCCCGTGAACGTCCCGGCGTCCGGACGCGTCGCCGTCATCGACGTGGGGACCAACACGGTGCTCCTCACCGTGGCCGAGCGGAGCGGGGCGTCGTTCCACCCGGTCGTGGAGCGAGCCGAGATCACGCGCCTGGGACGGGGGGTCGACCGGACCGGGCGGCTCGATCCCTCCGCCATCGCCGAGACCGTCGCCGTCATCGCCCGATACGTCGCGGAGGCGCGCTCGCTCGGCGCCGAACGCATCGCCGCGGTCGCCACCAGCGCGGCGCGCGACGCATCGAACGGGGCCGAGTTCTTCGAGGCCTCCCGGGCGGCCGCCGGGCTCGCCCCGGAGATCATCGCCGGCGGGGAGGAGGCGCGCCTCGTCCACCTCTCGGCCTGGGGCGACTTCGGCGCTCCCGGAAGGCCCCTGGCCGTCCTCGACGTGGGCGGCGGCTCGTCCGAGGTCACCTGGGGAGCCGGACCGGTGCCGGAGGGACGCCGAAGCTTCCAGATGGGCGCGGTCCGCCTCACCGAGCGCGCGTCCCCGGGAGATCCCCCTTCCCCGGCCGATCTCCGGCGCATGCGGGACGGCGCCCGCGAGGCGCTCGCCGAGGTGGAGGCGATCCGGGCCTCCGGAGCGCTCGACGGGGCCCGGCTCGTGGCCGTGGCCGGGACCGTCACCACGCTGGCGGCGGTGGCCCAGGAACTCCCCGCGTACGACGCCCTCCGGGTCCACGGCTCGACCCTCCGCCGCGCCGAGCTCGAGGCGCTGCTCGGACGGCTCGCCTCCCTGACCACCGCCGCCCGGGCCGGGCTTCCCGGGATGGAGCCGAAGCGGGCCGACGTGATCGTGGCCGGGGCGATCCTGGTCGCCACCGCCATGGATCTGGGCGGGTTCGACGAGCTCACCGTGTCGGACCGGGGAGTGCGCTGGGGGCTCCTCCACGACCGCTTCGGCGAGGGAGGCAGCGGTGCGTGAGGGCTGGGCGGTGGTCTGCGACTTCGACGGGACCGCCCTCACCGAGGACCTGGGCGACGCCGTCTCGCAGCACTTCGCCGGCCAGGACACCTGGCGGCGCGCCGAGGACGAGTACCGGGACGGGGCCTTCTCCTTCGGGGAGCTCCTGCGCCGGATCTTCGAGCCCATCACCGCCGACGCGGCGGCCATCGCCTCCTTCGCCCGGGAGCGCGCGGTCCTCCGGCCCGGCTTCGAGGCCTTCGTCGAGGCCTGCGCCTCGGCGCGACGCCCATTCGTCGTCTGCTCGGCCGGGCTCGACGTCTACATCGAGCCGGTCCTGGAGCGGCTGCCCCGGCACCTCCGCTCCCACCTCGAGCTGCGCTCCAACCGGGCCCGCTGCTCCCCGGCCGGGATGACCCTCGAGTTCCACCGCCCTGCCCGCGAGGACGGCTGTGGACGGTGCGGCTTCTGCAAGGGGAGCGTGGTACGGGAGCTCCAGGCCGCCGGGCACAAGGTGGTGGTCTGTGGCGACGGCACCGCGGATCGCTGCGCGGCCGACGCGGCCGACTTCGTCTTCGCCACGCGCCGCCTCGTGGATCACTGCGTCGAGCGGGGCCTCCCGCACCGCGCCTTCCGCGACTTCCACGAGATCATGGCCTGGTTCCCGGATACCTAGACTAGAAGAACCCGACCGAGAAGTGGGGCGCGAAGACCGGCTCGTTGATGCGGTACTCGGGGTTCAGGTTGAACCCGAGGTCGAATGCGGCCGGGCCCACCGGCGTGATGATACGGAGCCCGAACCCCAGGTTGGTCCGGAGGTACTTGAGGTCGATGAGGGTCGGGTCGAACCAGAGGTTCCCGATGTCGGTGAAGAAGCCGAGCTCGATGGCCTTGGACAGCGGCACCCGCAGCTCCGCGCGGAAGAGGACCGAGACCTGGGCGCCCTGGCTGGGCAGCATGATCCCCCGCGACACGAGCTCCCGCAGCTGGGGCGAGCACCCCAGCCCGGAGAGCACGCTGGCGCAGCGCTCGGTCACCCGGGCGACCTCGTTGCGCTGGTCCTGGGGAATCATCTCGTTCTCCCCGTAGCCGCGCATGCTGGTCCCGCCGCCCAGGTAGAAGCGCTTGGGCGCGATGGTGACCGACTCCGAGTCGAGCGGGAAGACCTGGCCGGCCTGGGCGGAGAGGGCGAGCACGACGTTCCAGAGCGGGACGTACCCGGAGAGCGTGCCCTGCAACCGGATGAGGTTGATGTGGGTGTCGCTGCGGAACCAGGTGTCCGGGTTGCCGATGGAGTGGGAGAAGTCGGCGGAGACCTCGGCGTACATCCCCTGGGTGGGACGGGCGGTGTTGTCCCGCAGGTCCAGGGAGACGCGCGGCTGCAGCGAGAAGAGCCAGGTGAGCCCCTGGGGGAAGACCTGACGGGCCTCCTGGGGGTTCGTCGCGTCGATGATGGGGTACGCGGTCCGGCTGGTGACGTTGTCCACCTCGATCTGGGGGGTGAGCGAGGCCGAGAACCGCCCCAGCCGGATCAGGTCGACGCCCAGGATGAAGGCCCCTCGCAAGAGCTCGTAGGCCGCCTGGATCTTGTGCTGCCCGACCAGGTCGGCGCGGAGCGACACCTCGCGCAGGTTGAAGGCGCGAGGCTGCCGGAGCCCCACCTCGGCCAGCCACTCCAGGCGCTCGCCGGGTGGGATGACGATCAGGTCGGGCCGGAAGATGGCGAGCGGGTAGTTGGCCCTGGCGCGGGTGTTGAACTCGATGGCGTTGCCGAAGAGGTTGGGAAGGGAGTACTCGATCCCGGCGCGCGGCCCCTCGGCGAGGGAGATGCCCACGGTCCCCACGATGCTCTGCCAGGGTCGTTCCTCCACCTGGACCACCACCGTCTTCGACTCCTGGGGGACGTCGGCGTCGGCCAGGTGGACGGTCGCGGAGCGGAACACGCCCAGGCGCAGGAGGTCGGCCTGGGCTCTGGCGGCCGCCTCCGGGTCGAAGACCTCGCCGGCCTTGATGCCCACCACCCGCTCGATGAGGGCCGTCCGGGTGCGCTTGTTCCCCGTGACCGTCACGGCGGCCACGCGAACCTGCGGCCCCTCGTCGATGCGAAAACGGACCCGGGCCCGGGTCCGGCCGGCCCCGAACTCCTCGCTGGCCTCGATCCGCGCGTAGACGTGGCCGCTCTTGAAATAGGCGTCCTGGAGGGCCTGGCGCGCCGCCGAGACGCGCGACAGCGAGAGCGGGGATCCCGGCTCGATCTTCGTGAGGCGAAGGAGGTTCTCCTGCGCGAGGCCGCCGTTGCCCTGGATCTCCACCGCCTCGACGAGGGTACGCACCCCTTCTCGGACCTGGAGCTCGACGTCCGCCTGCCCGGACGTCGCGTCGAGGGTGACCGTCCGCACCTCGACGGCGGCGTCGAGGAAGCCGTCCTGGCGGTACTGATCGACCACGTACTGCGTCCCCACCCGCCAGGCCTCGGCGTTGAAGACCAGCTGCGGGTCGGAGCTCAGGTGCGGAACGGGGTCTCGCGGGACCAGGCCGGCGCGATACGCCAGCGAATCCAGGTCGGCCCGCCACTGGTCGGCCTCGAGCCGCGGAGCCTGCAGGAACCCCTCCGCCAGGCGCTGGCGCAGCCAGGCCTCGTCGTGCTCCTTCGCCCCCGCGAAGCGGACGTCGCGGAGCCAGAAGACGCGGCCCGTGTCGACGTGGAACCACACGGTGACCCCCCCGGACACCGCCTCCTCCTCGGTCCAGACCCGGGCCTGGGAGAAGCCGAAGGCCGCCAGGAACCCCTGGAGCCGCTCGGCCGCCGCCTCGAGGGTGGTCCCGTCGAGCGGCACGTCCCCCTCGTACCCGAGGCGGGCCCGCAGCTCCGCCGGGCTGAAGGGCGTCTCGCCCACGAAACGAAGGGTGAAGAGGGGCCCGGCCTCGACGGGGAAGTCGACCCGGGCGAGTTCGCCCTCGGTCGTCACCCTTGGCGAATCGACGCGGGCCCTGTAGAAGCCTCCCTTTCGCAGGGCCTCCCGCACCGAGCGCAGGTCCGCGTCGAGCTGGTCCTCGTCGAGGATCTCGCCGGGCGCGGTCCGGATCCCGGCCCGCAGCGACTCGACGGGGAGCCCAGGATCGGGACCCAGCTCGACGGAGGCGACCCGCGTGGGAGCGCCGGGCTGGACGTCGAAGGTGACGTCCACCTGGGTGGTCCCCTGCTGTCGCGGGATCACCCTCGCCTGCCGGTAGCCATGCCGGGCCAGCAGGGCTTGCATGGCCGCAGCCGCCGCCTCGAGACGCCCCGGGTAGACCTCGGCGCCCTTCGCCAGGGCCCCGGCCTGCAGGAGGGCCTCCTCGGCCACCGGCAGGGCCGCGCCGCCCGGGTCGACCTTCAGCGAGGCAACCACCCGCCGCGGGGTGCAGCGAACCTCCACGCGAACCCTGGGTTCGGCCGGCGTGCCGTCGGCCGGGAAGGCGACCACTTCCACGTTGCCGAACTTCCCGGTCTGGTAGAGGGCCTGGACGGTGCGCTGGGTGGCGTCCGGGGACAGGGGTTGCCCCGCCCGCACCGCGACCAGCGGCAGCAGTGGAGCGGGATCCTCGCCTGGCGGCAGGCGGAGCTCGACCGCGGTCACCACCGGGCGCGTCGGCGCGAAAGGCGCGACCACGGCCGGGGGCGCCTGGAGGAGGAGCACCGCGAGGACCGCCAGCGGGCTCAATCGTTCCACTCCCAGCGAAGCTTGAAGTCGGCGCCCAGGTCCCCTCCGGCGACGTCCGTGTTGTCGTTGTCCCACTGCACCTGCACGCTGGCCCTGTCGCCGAGACGATACTCCACCTGGGCCTTCTGGCCCCGGGTCTGGTTCGAGAGCGGGGCCTGGTAGCGGATCCGCAGCTTGCCCTCCATCGCCTTGGTCTCGAACTCCCAGCGCGGTTCCACGGTCAGGGTCGTCTTCGAGTAGGCGCTGGTGAGGCGCACGTTGACGTCCTCGAGGAAGCCTCCCTGGGGGACGAAGCGGCGCAGCTGCTGGTC
Organism: uncultured delta proteobacterium; assembly: GCA_963818535.1. GTDB lineage: Bacteria > Myxococcota > Myxococcia > Myxococcales > Anaeromyxobacteraceae > CAIOAK01. The sequence continues at coordinate 73,505 of CAWFSM010000002.1, forward strand.
GAGCCCCGATACCGCGAAGAGGGCCTGGGCGGCGGCTGTCCCGGCGGCCACCCCCAGGTTGCTTCCCAGGGACACGTCGCGGCTCGTGTAGCCGAGCGAGAGCAGGGTGATCACGTCCTGCTGGGACAGGGCCGGGGTGCTGGTGAGCTGGAGCTTCAGGTTGTCCAGGTCGCCGTAGACGTGGAGGAAGACCCTGTAGTCCTTGAGGGCCGCCTCGCCGGTCACGTCGAGCACCATGCGGAGCCGGTTCCTGTCGGTGAAGTCGGCCACGGCGCGGGACAGCACGAACTCGTTGCCGCGGTAGAAGCCCCGCGCGCCGGGGAGGAAGGCCATGCTCCCGGTCATGCCGATGGAGGCGAGGGTACCGGTGAGCTGCAGCTCCCCGCGCGCCTGCCCGCGGACCAGGTCGTTGTCGACGCGGGCGTCCCCGTCCACCAGGAAGCGGATGTCGAAGCGGAGCCACTCGCCGGCAGGATCGTAGGCGCGGGGCGGCGCCGAGGGGGCGGCGCCCACCTGGAGCATCCGCTTGTCGAGGTCGAAGGGCTCGGTGTAGCGGGCGGAGATGACGTGCAGCGTCCCGGCCAGCGTCATGGCGTCGAGGGAGCCGAAGGCCTCCAGCTTCCCGGAGAGCACGGTGGGAAGCCAGGACGGGATGGCCACCGGGACCCGGTCGAGGTCGGCCTCGATCCGGATCTGGTTGGGGACGAAGCGCTGCAGCCCTACCTCGCCGCGAAGCTGCGTGGGCGCGCCGTTGACGGTGGAGGCGAGCCGCTCGAAGAGGATCAGGTTCTGGGAGAAGGTCAGCTCACCCGCCATCCCGGCGAACTCGATGGGGAGCTCTCGAAACCGGAACCCGGCGTCGGCGAGCCTGCCGCCCCCGACGATGAGCGGGGAGTCGAGCGTCCCGGAGATGGCGGCGTCGACGGTGAGACGACCGTGCGTCCTCACGATGGCCGGGAGGAGTCCGCCGAGCAGGCGGAGGTCGAGCGAGCCCGCCGCGGCGAAGTCGAGCGCCCCGCTGCGTTCCCGCACTCCGGTCGCCGAGAACTCGGTGTTGGTCCCCTCCAGGGTGAAGGACTCGACCGCCATGCGCTGGCGGGCCACCGTGAGGACCATGGGCTCCTTGTTGCCCACCTTGAAGTCGGCGTATCCGAGACGAACCCGGTCCAGCTCCAGCCGGGCCTGCGACTCCAGGACGGCCTCGAGGTTTCCCTTCGCGGTGGCGCGACCGTGCGCCTGGGCCCGGAGCCCCGCGGGCGGACCTCCCGGCATGAAGCGGGTCAGGTCGTCGACGTCGATGCTGGCCGAGGCCTCGAAGGGCATGACGCCCTCCAGCAGCGCGGTGGCCTTCAGCGCCACCCCGGCGGTCCCGGCCTGGAGCTCGAGCCGCCGCCCCCGGAGGACGCCCTCCACGTCGACGACGCCGATGGGCAGACCGATGGCCCGGACGTCGTCGCCCTCGGCCGAGAAGGTGATCACGGGGTCGTCGACGGTGCCGCCGAAGTCGGCGCTCCCGTCCACGGTGCCGGCCCAGCCGTCGCCGGGAAGGTCCATGCCGCCGAGCGGCAGGTCGGTGAACTCCACGGCCAGGCTCCACGGGGACGGCGAGGCGAACTGAACCGTGCCGCTGCCCTGGGCCACGGCCTCGCCCAGGTGGAGCTCGGCGTCCTGGATGACCGCCTTCTCGCCCTCGACGACACGGGCTCCGATGCGCCCCCAGTCGAACTCCCTGCCCCAGAGCGTCCCCCTTCCCAGCGTCCCCTGGAAGGCCATGTTGATCTTCGGCACCTCCCCCTCGAAGGGCATGGTGAGCTGCACGCTGCCGTCGATGGCGTCCTGGAAGAGCTTCGCGGCGGGAAGCCACGGCATGACCACGTCGAAGAGGTCGTGCATGCGCCCGCGGGCGGTGGCCTGGGAGGGGAGGATGCGGATGGGCGTGGCCCCGAGGTCGATGGTGGTCTCGACGGTGTAGCTGCTCTCCGCCTTGCGCCCCACCCCGTCCCGCACGCGGAGCACCAGGTCGGGCGTGGCGAGAGCGGTGGCGGTGACCTCGCCGAGGTCGAGCTGGAGGAAGTGGAAGTCCCGGACGGAGAGCGCTCCCTCGACGCGGGGCGGGCCGTAGGGAGCGGCCACGGCGCGCCCCCGGAACGTGCCCTTGCCGGCCATGGGCACGCTGGCGATGTGCCGCAGCGCCGTGAGATCCACGTCGCCGTCGAGGGCGAGGTCGAAGCCGCCCGCGTCGTCGAAGGAGACCCGCCCCTTCACCCCGAGCGTGGCGTCGCCCGCGATGGCCTTTCCTCCCTCGCCGACGTCGACGCCGGCCTCGGTGATGACGACGGGCGCCTCGACGCGGCCCCTCGGCAGGTCAAGGACGGTCTCCAGGCCTGGCTTCCACTTCTCCCAGGACCGGTCGATGACGCGGAAGTCCTGGGCGTCGACCACCACCTGCCCGGCGAGCCGCAGCGGCGACAGCGGCCCCTCGACCTTGGCCTTGGCGTCGAGCTTCATCATGACCCGGGCGTCGGTGAGCCCCAGGCGGGAGAGCAGCTCGGAGAACTCGACCTGCTTCACCTCCGCCTCGGCGACGACCGACGGGGTGGCCCCCAGCCGCACGGTGGCGCGCGCGGCGATGGTTGCTCCGCCGGTGAAGGGAATCTCGACCGACGAGATCTCGAGATCGTCGCCGCGCAGGCGAAAGGCGACCCGGGCATCACCGGGGGTGTACGGGCCGATCCGGGCCCCGGCGAGCTGGACCTTCCCGGCGGCGTCGGGCGAGGCGGCGGGACCGGACACCTGGAGCTTGACGCTGGCGCTCCCGGAGGAGTCGGCCCGGATGCGGGCCAGCGAGAGGATGGCCGGAAGCGGCGCCTCGGCGGCGATCTCCAGGCCCAGCCTGGGCTTGCAGAGGTTGCTCACCGTCCCGTGGGCGGAGACCTTGACCCCCTCCCCCTCGACGCGGAAGTCGCGGATCGACAAGCGCGACAGGTCGAAGGCGAGGTCGGCGTCGAGGGCGCCCTGATCGAGCAGCGTCTGCCGTCCGCCGGCCTCCACCAGGGTCGGGCCCAGCTGGACCGTCACCCGGCTGCGCCGCGCGCCCGTGAGCAGGGACTCCATGTCGGTGGGGATCCACTCCGACTTCGTGTGGACGTCGACCCGGCCCACCAGGATCTCCTCGCCTCCCGGCAGCGTGATGGAGGCCGTCCCGTCCTCGACCTGGAGGCGGCGGAGGTGGAACTGCTGGAGGAGCGGCGGGGGGCACGGGGCGGGCTTGCCCCCGGGCTTCGAGGGCGGGAGGACGAGATTCACCCTGGGTCGAACGACCGAGACCTCGTCGAGGGCGAGGGTCTTGGAGAGCGCCTGCAGCGGGGCGATCTGGACCGAGACCGCGTCGGCGGCGAAGATCGGGCGCTCCGGTGGCCCGACCCGCACCTCCTCGAGCTCGATGGCGAGCCGCAGCGGCCGTACGCGGCAGGCGCCGATGGAGAGCTCCACCCCGGCGGCGTCACGGACCTTGGTCGTGGCCAGCCCGCAGAGCTTTCGCCCCGCCCAGGGGGTCGAGGCAAGCCAGAGCGCCCCGCCGATGGCGGCGAACAGGAAGGCCAGGAACCCGAGCGCGATGCGCCGCTTCACGGGCGCATTCTCACCTCCCGGGGCTCGTGCGCCAACTCCGCTCTACCGCTTTCGCGCCTTCCGTCCGGCTGGCCCCGGCTGGCCCTCGTTCGGCTCCCCGCTGGCGGGAGCGGTCCCGGGCCCGCCTCCGAGCCGGGAGACCCTCTCGGCCACCCCCCGGTAGGTGGGATCACCGTGGGCGATCTTCTGGAAGTACCAGAGCGCCACCTCGGGCTCGCCCTGGGCCTCGTGCGCCGCTCCGAGCTCGAAATGGAGGGCCTTGGCCGCGTCATCGGTGACGAATTCGGAGCGGAGGGCCTGCCGGTAGGCGTCGATCGCCTCTCCGTGGCGGCCCTTCAGGCCCAGGCAGACCCCGATCATGTTCAGGATTTCGGCGTCGCGGCGCCGGTCTCCCCCGGCCAGAGCGGACCGGAACTGCTCGAGCGCCTCGTCGAGCATGCCCATCTCCTGGAAGGCGATCCCCAGGTCGTACTTCGTGGCCGAGTCGTCGGGGCGGACGGTCTTCTCGAGCCCCCGCTTGAACTGCTCGAAGACGTCGGCGACCGAGTACTGGAACTCGCCGGTGGGCGTGGGCGTGAGCTCCGGCCCCAGCTCCGCGGACAGCTCGGCCCCCAGGTCGAAGATCCCGGTCGTCCCGGTCGAGCCGTACGCTTCCATGTCCGGGCTGGCCGGGGGCCCGGCGGGAGGCGCCCCGGCCTCGTCGTCGACCGGCGCCTCGGACCGGCCCGCCTCGAGCGACGCGAGCCCCTCGATCCGCTCCAGGGCCTGTGCCGCCAGGGGGTGGCCCGGGTGGGCCGCGGCGATCTCCCGGATGGCGAGCAGCGCCTCCTCGAGGAGGCCCTGGCGCTCGTAGAACTCGACCTCCTCCAGCTCGGCGTCGAGCGGCTCCCATGCGCGCTCCGGGAGTGGCGGTGGGGTGAGCGGAGCGGGCTCGGCTCGCTCGACCTCCTCGACCTCCTCGACCTCGACCTCCTCGGCTTGCTCGTCGACCTCATCGATCTCGACCTCGAGCGGGAGGTGCTCGTCCTCTCCGGCGAGGACGGCCGCGGGGTAGGCGTCGATGGCGGCCGGCGACTCGTCGTCCTGGACCGGAGCCGGACCCTCCGGACCGGTGACCGCCTTCGGTCCCTCCTCGTCGGGCGGAACGACGAGCACGGGCTCCTCGGGCGCGGGGGCCACGGGCGCCGGCTCCTCCCGCACGGGCTCCTCCCGCGCGGATTCCTCGAGCGGGGCCGGCGGCTCGTCGTCGGGCAAGCGGGATCTCGTCGGCCGCCGAGGTTGGCTGCGCCGGCGGCACCAGCGCGGCGTGGCTGGGGTCGAGCTGGCGCAGACGCTCGGTGGCGTGGGCGATGCGATCCCCGTCCCCACGCTCCAGGAGGGCCATCACGGTCCGTCCGGCAGCCTCGGCCGCGCCCGGGCGGTCGCCCAGGGCGTCGCGGATGTCCCTGACCCGTTCGAGCGCGTCCGGGTTCTCGGGATCGGTCTCGAGGATCTTCAGGACGTGGTCGAGCGCCTTCTGGTGAAGGCCGTACTTCAGGTAGACGTCGGTCTCGGTGAGGATCCGGGCGACCGGGTTGACCTGCGCCGTCGGAGCCGGTCGCGACACCTGGGGCGGTGCTGCGCGAACCTCGGGGGGACGCGGGGCGACCGGACGCGGCGGACCACCGGGCGGGGCGGGAGCCCGCTCGGGTGCTCCCGGCTCCACCGTCCGCGCGGGAGGGGGACGGCTGGCGGCGCCGGCGGCCAGCTCCTCGAGCGCCTCGGCGTCGTCCGGGAGGAGGTCCTGGACCATGCGCCAGGTGACCGCCGCCTCGTCCCGCCGTCCCCGCTCGGCGTAGACGCGCGCCAGCGCGCGGTAGACGGCGATGGTCTTTGAGACCTGGCCGAGGTCGCGGAACGCCTGCGCCATGAGGCGGAGCGTGTCCACGTCCTGCTTGTCCGTCCCGTGGCAGACCTGGAGCTTGCCCAGCGCCTTCTTGGTGTCGCCCCGGGCCAGGTACTCCTGGGCCAGCTCCTTCGCCAGCGACAGGTCGTCGGGGGTGAGCAGGAAGATGCGCTCGGCCAGCTTCACGTACTCGTCGCCGCGCTTGTTCTCGCGCAGGTGGGCCGCGGCCCGGCGGTAGAGCTCGAGCGCCTCCGTGGTCCGGTTGGCCTTGGCGTACAGGTCGCCGAGGCGCTGGCAGGTGACGACGTTCTCCGGGTCGAGGTCGAGCAGCCGCCGCAGCACGTCGAGGTGCCGCCCCTGGTCGCCGGCCTTCTCGTAGGCCGTGGCCACCGCCTGGAGCTGGTTGGTCGCGTCGTTGAGGAGGCCGAGCTGCTGATAGAGCCCGGCGAGCTTCTCGTTCACCCGGACGTCGTCGGGAGTCAGCTTGGCGATCTGCTTGTAGACCGCGACCGCCTTGAGGAAGAAGCCTTGCTCGCCGTAGATCTCGGCGACCTGGTTGAAGGTCGCGGCCGCGGCGGCGCTGTCCCCCTTCTTCTGGTGAATCTCGCCGACCTTGAGGAGGGTGCGGACTTCCCGGCGATCCTCGGCGAGGATCCTCTCGTAAGCCTTCAGGGCCTTGTCGTACTGCCCCTTCTGAACGAATCGGGTCGCCTCGGCGACGATCTTGTTCTTGTCGACCGCCATCGAAGGGAACGGTTCGCGCCGGGGCTAGCCGACGACTCCCCGGCAGGGGGTGAAGGCGGCCCGGGACGGGAGGCGTTGGAGCCTAGCGAAAGGGTCGACCTGGGTCAAGGGCGCTGGGCATCCAGGATCGCGGAATCCCAGTTGATTTTCCGGCTATCCGCCGTCGGGACGGGGGACGGCGGCGGCGCCGGCGGTGAGGATCTGGTCGACGATCCGGGTGTCGTACCGCCCGGTGAGGAATCCCTGGTGCTCGAGGACGCGTCGGTGGAAGGGGATGTTGGTCTTGATCCCCTCGATCACGTACTCCTCCAGCGCCCGGCGCATGCGGCTGATGGCCACCTCGCGCTTGTCTCCCCAGCAGATGAGCTTGGCGACGAGCGAGTCGTAGTACGGCTGCACCCGGTAGTCCTCGTAGGCCATGGTGTCGACCCGCACGCCGTAGCCCCCGGGCTGGTGATAGCCGGTGATGGTCCCGGGCGATGGGGCGAAGGTCCGAGGGTCCTCCGCGTTGACCCGGCACTCGATGGCGTGGAAGCGCGGAACCACCGACTCCTGGGTGCGCTCGAGCGGGTCGCCGTTGGCGAGCTTGATCTGGAGGCGCACCAGGTCGAGGCCGTAGACCTGCTCGGTCACGGGGTGCTCCACCTGGATGCGGGTGTTCATCTCCATGAAGTAGAAGTTCCCCTTCTCGTCGAGGAGGAACTCGATGGTGCCGACGTTGTTGTAGCCGATGCCCCGCATGGCCTTGAGGGCGACCTCGCCCATCTCGCGGCGGAGCTCGGGGGAGACCGCCGGGCTGGGGGCCTCCTCGATCATCTTCTGGTGGCGCCGCTGCACGGAGCACTCGCGCTCGCCCAGGTGGATGATGTTGCCGTGCTCGTCGGCGACCATCTGGAGCTCGATGTGGCGGGGCTCCTCGACGTAGCGCTCCAGGTACATGGAGCCGTCGCCGAAGGCCGCCAGGGCCTCGGTGCTGGCGCCGTCGAACGCCTTGCGGACCGCGCTGGCCTCGCGGACGATCTTCATGCCGCGACCGCCGCCTCCCGCCGCGGCCTTGAGGATGATCGGGAAGCCGATCTGCTTGGCGATCTTCTCGGCCTCCTCGCCGTCCTTGAGCACCCCGCGCGCACCGGGGAGGAGCGGCAGGCCGGCCTTCTCCATGGCCTCGCGCGCCGCCACCTTGTTGCCCATGAGACGGAGCATCTCGGAACGGGGGCCGATGAACTTGAGGCCCAGCTTCTCGCAGAGCTCGGCGAAGGCCGGGTTCTCGGAGAGGAATCCGTACCCGGGGTGGATGGCGTCCGCGCCCGTCACCTCGGCCGCGGAGAGCAGCGCCCGGGTGTCGAGGTAGCTGAGCTTCGACTGCGGCGGGCCGATGCAGACCGCCTCGTCGGCGAACCGGACGTGCAGGGAGTCCGCGTCGGCGGTGGAGTGGACGGCCACCGTGCCGATGCCCAGCTCCCTGCAGGCGCGGATCACGCGCAGCGCGATCTCGCCGCGGTTGGCGATGAGCACCTTCTTGAACATGGCGCCCCCTAGGCCGATTCGATGCGGAAGAGCTTCTCGCCGAACTCCACCGGGGTCGCGTTGAGGACGAGGATCTCCGCGATCTTGCCCTCCACCTCGGCCTCGATCTCGTTCATGAGCTTCATCGCCTCGACGATGCAGAGCACCTGCCCCTTCTTCACGGTGGAGCCCACGTCCACGAAGGGAGGCGAGTCGGGCGAAGGAGCCCTGTAGAAGGTCCCGACGAAGGGAGAGGTGACCAGGTGGCCGGGCTTCTCCGGCGCCTTCTCGGGCGCCTTCGCAGCCGGGGCCGCCGGGGCGGCGGCGGGAACGGGGGCGGCCACCGGGGCAGCCACGGCGACCGGGGCCGGCGCGGAGGGGGCCAGCACGCTCACCGGAGCCGGGCCCCGGCGGATGACGACCTTCTCGCCCCCCCGGGTCCAGACCAGCGTCCGGACGTCGCTGCCCTCCAGCGAGTCCACGAGCCTGGTCACGTCACCGAGGGTGAAGCCGCCAGAGGCCTGCTCCTTGCCGCCGTCCGCCTTCTTGCTCGCCATTGTGCCTCCTGCTCGGGTGGGTGGGGGGCCGGGCTAGCCGGCCACGCGGGTGAGGTACTCGCCGGTGCGGGTGTCGATGCGGAGGATCTCGCCCTCGTTGATGAAGAGCGGGACCTTGACGATGAAGCCGGTCTCGAGCACGGCCGGCTTGGTCGCGCCGGAGACCGTGTCGCCGCGGACGCCCGGGTCGCACTTGGCCACCCGCAGGTCCATGGCGTTGGGGATCTCGATGCCGATCGCCTTGCCGTTGTAGAAGAGCACCTGGGTGGTGGTGTTGTCCTTGATGAAGTTCTTGGCGTCCGCCATCTGCTCTTCGGTCAGGAAGGTCTGCTCGTAGTTCTTGTTGTCCATGAAGTTGTAGTGGTCGCCTTCCTTGTAGAGGTACTGCATCTCCTTCTCCTCGAGGTCGGGCTTGCCCACCACGTCTCCGGACTTGAACGTCCTGTCGATGGTCCGCCCCGTGAGCAGGTTCTTGATGCGGGTCCGCACGAAGGCGCTGCCCTTGCCGGGCTTGACGTGCTGGAACTCCACGATCTCCCAGGGCTCCTTGTCGATCTCGATCTTGAGCCCCCGCCGGAAGGCGCTGGTGTCGAGTGTGTCTCCCATGTCCGTTTGCTCCTCTTATGCTGCGTTCGGGTCGGCCGCCCGCGATGCGGGCCGGCGGGGCGGCGCCTACAGTTCGGCGAGCACCCGGGGCGCCATGACCCGAAGGTGGTACCGGGCCTTGCCCTGGTTCCCTCCCGGCTGGAGCGCCACCACCATGAAGTAGTCGGGCGATACGAGACGGCCGATGGTCAGGAGCTTGTCGGTTCCCACGCTGAACTCGGCCAGCCCTCCGGCCTGGTGGGCCTCGGCGGCCTCGCGAGCCGTTCGAAGGATTCCCGTCATCTCGACCATCATCGACTGCACGTCGATGCCGGCCTCCGCCTGGACGTGGCTGTCCACCTCGATGCCGTCCATGCCCATGAGCGAGCACGAGATGGCGCCGTCGACGCCCCTGCAGACCTCCTGCAAGTGCTCCCGGAAGCCCATGCCGGCCCCGCCCTTCTCTAGGAAAAACGCCCGTGGTTTCGGGCGGTGGCTCGACGAGCCGCGGCTCTTGTAGCCCTGGCCCGCCTTGCCGTCAAGGCGGGGCGCGGCAGGTCACGGCGCGGTGGTGATGCAGGTCGCGCTCGCGCTCTGGCCGGGTGACGTCTGGCCGGGAGCGGTGGCCGGACAGCGTCGCCAGCACCGACCCTGGCGGGCAGACCGCGGCCGGCGAGGCATCCCGCGCACACCTCCACCGGGACCTGGAACCATGCCGTGGTGAAGGAGTCCTGCGACCCCAGGTGCCCGTGTCCGCGGACGTTCACGACCAGGCTCAACCTCGCGGCGCCGGGCGGCACGAGGGCCGGGAAGTACTGGGCCGGGATGAGCCGCAGCAGCGCGCCGGAGGAGCCCTCCGCGGGCACGGTGATGGACTGGTCGTCGGTCCAGGGCGCGACCGCGGCCCCGGAGTAGTTCATCTCGAAGGACGTGATGAAGGCGTCGTTGGTGTTGACGCGGCCGTCGTCGACGTTCGAGTTGTCCACCAGGTCGTTGTTGATCTGGAAGGGAAGCCGGAAGTCGAGCTGGGCCGTGGTCACGTCGAGGACCGGCGTGCCGGCGAAGTTCGCGTCGCACGTGGCCGGGTAGAGGCAAGCCCCGGTCGTGGTGTCGGGATCCGGCGGCGCGCAGATGGCGAAGATGCCCACGCCGCTGAACTCGGCCGAGCAGGCGGAGAGGCCGAGGGCAAGGACGGCGGCGGTGAGTGTCCGGAGGTTCATGGCCGTCTCCTAGTTCGCCACCGGCGTGGGCCCGCCCATCATGGACTGACGGTTCAGGACCCGCGGGGTGATGAAGATGAGCAATTCGGTGTGGGCGTCGTCCTCGGACTTCGACTTGAAGAAGAAGCCGAGGATGGGGATGTCGCCCAGGAATGGCACGGAGCTCGTGGTGCGAGGCCGTTGCCCGGGTGTAGATGCCGCCGATGACGGTCGTGTCGCCGTCCTTCACGAGCACGGTGGTCTCGGCCTGTCGCTTGGTGATGGACGGCTGGCCGTTCGCGCCGGTGAGGCTCGGGTCGGGCTTGTTGTTGGTGGCCTTGATCTTCATGAGGATCGACCCGTCCGCGGTGACGTGCGGCGTCACCTTCAGCTCGAGGAGCGCCTCGACGAAGGTCGTGTTCACGCCCGACGCCGACACCTGGGAGAACGGGATCGACTGGCCCTGGGAGATGGTGGCTTCCTTGTTGTCGAGCGTGGCGACCTTGGGCGCCGAGATGGTCTTCAGCATGCCCTTGCGCTCCAGCGCGGTGAGCCGGAGGTTCAGGTTGAAGGCGCCGTTCGCCGACCCGAAGACGAGGCCGATGCCGCCGCCGGACCCTTGCCCGATGGGGGCGGGAAGGTTGACGGCGTAGTTGGGCGTGCCCTGGTTGCCCTGGTTGGGCGACTGGCCCGAGGCGCCGGTGCCGGTCATCACGTTGGGGAACGAGACCGGCAGGCCGTTGCCGGTCGCCGGGCTGAATCCGAAGTTGCCGCCCCACTGCACGCCGAGCGCCTGGGCGAAGTTGGTCTGGGCCTCCACGATGCGGCTCTCGATGAGGACGCCCGGCGTCTCGGTGTCGAGGTTGCGCACCAGCCCCTCGGCGCGGGCCAGCGCCTCCTGCGTGTCCTTCACGATGAGCACGTTGGTCCGCTCGTCGGTGGTCACGGTGCCCCGGTCGGTGAGGACGTCCTTCACCTGGCGCGCCAGGTCGCCGGCGGTGGAGAAGTTCACCGGGATGATGCGGACCTTGAGGGGGAGCAGCACCTGGCGGTTCTTCGCCGCCTCGAGCTTGGCCGCCTCCTCCTTGGCGATGACGTCGAACTTGGCGATCCGGATGACGTTCCCGACCTCCTGCTTCCCGAGCCCCTTGGCCTGGAGGACGATGTCGAGCGCCTGGTCCCAGGGCACGTTGCGCAGGGAGACGGTGATCTTCCCGGCCACGTCGTCGGCGACCACGATGTTCTTCTTCGAGACGTCGGCGAGGAGCCGCAGGAGGTTGCGGACGTCGATGTCGTGGAACTCGAGGGTGATCCGCTGCCCGGTGTACTGCCTCTGCCCGGGCGCCCCGAGGAGCGCGTAGTCGGGAGCGGCGCCACCGAAGCCGGCGGCCTGGGCGGTCACGACCGCCGGAACCTCGGGGGCCTCCTCGGCCGCGTGACGCTCGGTCGAGCCGGCCACGACGGTCCAGACGAGCCCCTTCGAGGTCTCGACGACCTGGTCGCTGGCCTCGCCGCGGAGGGTGAGCACCACCCGCACCTTGCCCGACGGCTGGTTGAAGGAGGAGACCATGAGCAGCGGCCCGGACACGCCGCTCGTGTCGATCGAGCGCTCCAGGCGCTTGGGCAGCTTCGCGCCCTCGAGGGTGAGGACCATCGTGCGGGGGTCGGGGCGAGAGACCGCGTGCACCACGCGGCCGGACAGCTCGATGCGGGCCGTGGTGCCGGACTGGCTGACCTTGAGATCCTGGATGGGGGCGAGCGCCGGGAGCGCGACCGCCGCCGGGGCGGCGGCGGGGGGAGCGGCCTGGGGCGACGTCGCTGCGGCGACGGCCGCGGCGGTTCGGATGGAAAGCCCGCTGGCCGCACGACTCACCTGGACGCCGGTGACGTCGTCCGCGGCGTCGAGCACCACCCGGACCTTGCCCTCCCCGCGCCCGAAGCGGACCTGGGTGAAGCCCGCGCCGGCAGGCATCGCCTTCGACGGCGCCTTCTCGATCCCCAGGATGTCGATGGCGACCCGCGGCGGATTCGTCAGCTCGATCACCTCGAAGGTTCCCACCCTGCCGTTCGTCTGGACGACCACCCGGTCGCCCTCCACCTTCACGCCGGTCACGGCCGTTGCCGAGACCTTCGTAGCCGGCCTCGTCGATGCGCCGGAGCAGGACGTTGTCGTCGCCCGGGGAGGAGGCGGCGGCCGGGGGGGCCGGCGTCGGCTCGACGAGCGTGGCGACCGGGGCGGCGGGGGCTCCACCGCGGCGGCGACGGCCGCCGGGGTGAGCGGGGGCTGGGCCTCGCGCGCCGCGACACCGGGCAGCACCCTCACGCGGACGGTCTCGCCCTGCGGGGCGACCTCGTAGCGGGCGGCCGCGTCGAGGGCGATGACCACCCGGCCGACGCTGGTCTTCTCGTCCTGGTACTGGGCGGTGGTGACCGACGTGACGCCTCCGCGGTCGACGCGGATGGGCGACGCGACGCCGGAGACGTCGCCACCCGAGAGGTCGACGACGAGCCGCGGCGGGTCCTGGAGCTTGAACACCGTGTAGCTCGGCGCGCGGGTAGCCCGGATCTCCACCTCGACGGCTCCGTCGCGATCGGCGACGTCCACGGTGCGGATCACGTTGGAGACGGGTGGCGCCGCGGCCCCGGGGTCGGGCCATGCGAGCAGCCCGGCGAGGGCGATTCCGGCGACGATCTGTCTGTGGTTCTGCATCGCGCTACTCCTCGAGGTTCAGCGACTGTTCCTTGGGAAGCCGGAGGGCGGTCTCTGTCTTTTCCCGCGTCCCGTCGGCGCGCATCGCCCACTCCGTCACCACGACCTCACCGGTGCGGATGGTGGCGACCACTCCGCCGTTCTTGCCGATGCATGCGCCCTTGCGGACCGAGTACCCGACGCCGTTCGGCGCCTCGACCATCGCCAGCGGATCGGCGAGGCCCGTGACCACCGCGACCAGCCGGAGCTGGTCGAGCTCGAATCGACCGAGCGGCGTGTTGCACCGGGTGACCACCGCGCCCGTGGTGGCGCGCAGGTCACCGAGGAAGCTCTTGAACGGGTCGCGCTTGCCCACGGAGGAGTAGGCGGGCTCGGCGTCGGGAGCGGGCGCGGGAGGCGCAGCCGGCGCGGCCGCCGCGGGCTTCGCCGACGACGGGCCGGCGGCCTTGGGAGCGGTGGGCTTCGACTCGCCGCAGGCGGCGGCGAGGAGAGCCACGAGGACGAGGAGCGAGAGGAACGGACGGCTCATTTCGCCCCCCCTGCCGCGCCCGGCTTGGCCGGCGCGGCCTTCGGCTGGACGAACATGAAGGTGGTGACCAGGAACTTGCCGTTCAGGATCACCTTCCCGCCGGTGTCCTTCGGGGCGTCGAGCAGGATGTTGTTCACGTTCACGATGCGTGTGAGGCGGGCCAGCGAGTCGAAGAAGGTGACGATCTCGTGGAAGTTGCCGGAGACCGCCATGTTGATGGGAACGCGGGCGTAGAAGCCCTCGCTCACCTCCGGCATCGGCTCGATGGTGGCGATCTCCAGGCCCGCCTTGCGCGCACGCTCCTGGAAGAGCTGGAGGAGCTCGTCGATCTTCTTCTCCTCGGGCAGCTCGGCGAGCGCCTCCTGGAGGCGCTGCTCCAGGAGCTCCTTCTCCCGACGGAACTGGTTCAGGTTGTTGGCGATGGCGGTCTTCTCGATCAGGTCGTTGTCGAGCCGCCGCTGCTCCGTGTCGGTCCTGGTGATGCGATCCTCGGTGTCGGAGATCGAGGCGCCGAAGGTGGGGATGGAGAAGACGAAGTAGTTGAGGGCGGTGAGCAGCACCACGATGGTGGCGACGACGCCGGCCTTCGCGGCCATGGGCGCCTTGGCGATCGCGTCGAGGATCCGGTCCATTGCCGTCACCTCTTCGCCGGGGCTGCCGGCGCGGCTGCACCGGGCGTGTAGTTGGCCTGCGCGTTGACGGTGAAGTCCACGATGCGCATCCCGCTGCGCGTCACCGCGGTGGTCCTCTTCAGCTCGACCTTGGAGAAGTAGGCCGTCTGCTTGAGCGCCGTCATGAATGCCGAGACGTCGTCGATGGTCGCCCCGGACCCGTCGAAGACGACGGCGCCGTTCTTCTCGTCCATCTTCCGGATCTCCAGGCGGGGAGGGATGACCTGGGCGAGCGTGTCGAGCAGCTTCACCGGCCCCGAACGCCCTGCCTTGAGCTTCTCGAGCGTGTCGAGCTTCTCCTTCAGGGCGGCCTGCTGGGCCTTGATGTCCTTCACCTCGCCGATGATGCGGTCGAGCTGGGTGATCTCGTCCCTGGTGCGGCGCAGCTTCGACTCGCGCGACGCCAGGTCGTTGGCCCGTGACGAGGCCCACACCCAGTTCGCGATGAGGGCCAGGACGACGACGAGCCCGAGCAGGAGGATCTGCTGCCTGCCAGCAGCCTTCTTCTTCGAGACCCGGACGGGAAGCAGGTTGATGCGGATCATGGCTACTTGTCTCCGGGGCGGCGGAGCGCGAGGCCGACCGCCACCGCCGCGGCGGGTGCCGCGTTCATGATCACGGCCGGGTCGAACTTGCGATTGTCGACCTCGATGTTCTTGAAGGGGTTCAGGATCTCCACGGGAACCCCGGCCCGCTGCTCGATGACCTTGAAGAGCGCGGGGATTCGCGCGGTCCCGCCCGAGAGGTAGACGCGGGTCGGGTGGACGTCGGGGGCGGTGGCGGCGTGGAAGTCGAGGGAGCGCTGGATCTCGCCGCCCATCTGGTCGGCGACACCCTGGATCACCCGTTCGACCTCCTGCGGGACCACCGCGTCGGTCTCGCCGTGGCCGCCCACCTTGAGGGCCTCGGCCTCCTCCGCGGAGATGTTGAGCTGCTTCTGGATCTCCTCGGTGAAGGCGTTTCCACCCACGGTGATATCCCGGGTGAAGGTGGCCAGGCCGTTGTTCACGATGTTGATGTTGGTGACGGCCGCGCCCACGTTGATGAGCACGACCGGCTGCCCGGGCGCCTGCGGGTAGTTCGCCTCGAAGGCGTTCTGCACCGCGAACGCGTCCACGTCGACGACGGTGGCGGTGAGGCCGGCCTCGGCGCAGACCGCGGTGAAGTCGTTGATCATGTCCTTCTTGGCGGCGACCAGGAGCACGTCCATCTGCCCGGCGGCGTCGCCCTGGGGCGTGAGGATCTGCGTGTCGATGTGCACGTCCTTCACGTCGAAGGGGATGTACTGCTCCGCCTCCCACTGGATGGACTCGTCGAGGTCCTCCTGGGACATGACGGGCATGGAGATGCGCTTGATGATCACCGAGTGGCCGCGGACTCCGATGGCGACGTCCTTGACCTTGACCTTCTGCTGGGCGACCAGCTGGCGAATCGCCTCGACGATGGCCGAGGAGTTCATGAGCTGGTTGTCGACCACGGCCTCGGGCGGAAGCGGCGCCTCGCCCCACGCGAGCAGCGTGTACCCGCGGCGACCTTCCTTCAGGTGCACGAGCTTGACGCTCGAGGAGCCGATGTCGAGGCCGAGGGCCAGCTTGTTCTTCGCCATCGATTCCCCCTAGAGCCTCTTGCCGAAGGTGCCGCTGCGGTCCGCGGCCTGCCGCCCGAGCGCGAAGAGCCGGACCATGTTCACGGGACGGCGCAGCGCTGGAGGTGAACCATGGACGGGCATCGTTGGGTCACGGTACGCCGGTATTCGCTTCCGAATCAAGAAACCTGCTTCGAACCAATGTCGGTGCGTGAACCACATTCGGCCCACGCGGGCGCTCGTGCGAGGCGACGTCATCGGTCGATCCCGTACTCCTTGATCTTGTAGAGGAGCGCCCGGTAGGAGAGATCGAGGAGCTCGGCCGCCCGGGTCCGGTTGCCCCCGGTCCGGTCCAGGGCGTCCCGGATCAGCTGCTGCTCGAGAGCCCTGAAGGCCCGCTTCACCGACAGGTCGGCGCTGGTCCTGGCGACCGGGGCCGGTCCGGGGCCGGCGCGGACGTCGTCCGGCAGGTCCGTCTCCTGGACGATCGGCCCGTCGGCGAGGACCACGGCGCGCTCGATGGCGTGCTCGAGCTCGCGGACGTTTCCAGGCCACCGGTGCGCCAGGAGGACCTCGAGCGCCTCCGGGGAGACGCCCCTCAAGGGGGCCTCCGGGCGGAGGCGCCGGTGCTTGGCCAGGAAGTGGGCGACGAGGGAGGGCACGTCCTCCGGGCGCTCCCGGAGGGACGGCAGGCGCAGGTTCACCACGTTGAGCCGGTAGAAGAGGTCCTCCCGGAAGAGGCCCTCCTTCGTGGCCCGGACGAGGTCCCTCGCCGTGGCCGCCACGACGCGCACGTCCACCTTCTCCGACCGCGTGTCGCCCACGCGGCGGACCTGCTCGTCCTCGAGGAAGCGCAGGAGCTTCACCTGGAGGTTGAGCGGCAGCTCGCCGATCTCGTCGAGGAAGAGCGTCCCGCCGTCGGCCTCGGCGGCGAGCCCCTTCTTGTCGCGCGATGCGTCGGTGAAGGCGCCGCGGACGTGCCCGAAGAGCTCGGACTCGATGAGCTCGGCGGGGATGGCGCCGCAGTTCACGGCCACGAAGGGCATGGCCGAGCGGGGCGAGAGCTCGTGGATGGCCCGGGCCACGAGCTCCTTGCCGGTCCCGGACTCGCCGGTGATGAGCACGGTGGCCTTGGTGGGGGCGACCTTGCGGACCTGGCGCAGCACCTCCTGCACCGTCGGTGACGCCCCGACGAAGCTCTCCAGGCCGCGGTCGGCCGAGAGCTCGGAGCGCAGCCGCCGGTTCTCCCGGGAGAGGCGAAGGCGCTCCTCCGCCTTGCGGAGCACGAGCAGCACCTCGTCGGGCTTGAAGGGCTTCGACACGTAGTCGTAGGCCCCGGCCTTCATGGCCTCGATGGCGGTGTCGTGGGTGCCGTAGGCGCTCATCACGATGAAGGTGATCCCCGGGTGCAGCTCGAGGGCCTTCCGGAGCAGGGCGATGCCGTCCATGCGCGGCATGCGGACGTCGGAGAGGACCAGGTCGTAGTCGCGGGTCGCGAGCTCGCGCAGGGCGTCCTCGCCGTTGGAGACGGCCCGCACGTCGTAGCCGCGATCGGAGAGGATCACGGTGAGCAGGTGGCGCATCGACTCTTCGTCGTCGACCACGAGGACGTTCTGGAAGGCCACGACGCGAGACTAGCATGCGGCCCGGAGGCGAACGACGAAGGCTGCTCCGCCTCCGGGCGGGCTGGACGCGTCGATGGCGCCCCCCATCGACTCGACGATGGTGTGGCAGATGGCGAGCCCGAGCCCGCTCCCCTGCCCGGGCTCCTTGGTCGTGAAGAACGGGTCGAAGATCCTGGGCAGGTCGTCCGGCGAGATCCCGGGACCGCTGTCGGTCACGTCGACCTGCACCTGGTCGCCGACCCGGCGGCCCACGACCCGGACCTGCCCCGCACCGGCCATGGCGTCGCCGGCGTTGAGCAGGAGGTTCAGGAACACCTGCGAGAGGTGTCGCTCGTCGGCGAGGACGGGCGGCAGGTCGTCCGGGAGCTCCACCGCCAGCTCGACCTCCTTGAAGCGCGACTGCACCGAGGCGAGCCGGAGCGCCGCGTCGAGCGCCGCCCGGACCGGCACCGGGCGCAGCTCGAGCCGCGCCGGCCTCGCGAAGTCGAGGAGGTCTCGCACGATGCGGTCGATCCGATCGGCCGCGGCGGCGATGCGCTCGAGGGAGTCGCGAATCTGGGGATCGGCCTCGGCGCCGAGGCGCGCACGCGCCAGCTCGGCGTAGCCGGCGATCGCGCCGAGCGGGTTCCCGACCTCGTGGGCGACGCCGGCGGCGAGCCGGCCGACCGTGGCGAGCTTCTCCGACCGCACCAGCGATTCGCGCGCCGCCGCCAGGGCCGCGTTGGCCGCGGTCAGCTCGGCCACCTTTCCAGCCAGCCGTGCCCGTTCCCCGGCGAGGGCCGCAGCGGCCCGCTCGAAGGCGAGCGCCGCCTGGTCGAGCCCGAGGCCGCTGTCGCCCAGCAGCGGGAGCTCCCCGGGCGCCGCGGACTGGAGGTTCCGGGCGGCGGCCAGGATGCGATCGACCGGCCGCGCCACCCCCCGGACCAGCATCGAGGAGGCCCCCCAGATCACGAAGGCGGCGATCCCCAGCCCGACCCCGGCCAGCGCAGCCGGCGATGCGCGGCCGGTCGCGGAGAGCGCCATGGCCGCCGCCGCCAGGAGGGCGGAGCCCGCCGCCACCGCGGAGGCGACCGAGAGGACGAGCAGCCTGCGGGTTCCCTGGGCCATCCCGTTTCACCGGAAGATCGAGAGGGTCGGGACCAGCTCGACGAGCCATCCCTGGAGCCAGAGCCACTCCAGCGCGCCGGCGGCGAGGAAGGGGCCGAAGGGAACGGCGTTTCGTGGGGGGATCCAGTCCGCGTCCGGGTCGGGATCCGCCGGCGGAGGCGCGTCGGGGGCGGCGACGGCCGCCTCCCCTGGCCCGGGCTCGCCCCGCCCCATCACGATGAGTGCGAGCCCGACGACCGTGCCCTGCAGGGAGGCGAGCAGCACCACCGGCAGCAGGCCGGCCACTCCCACCCAGGCGCCGATCCCCCCGAGCAGCCACACGTCGCCGAACCCGAGCGCCTCCTTGCGGAGCACCTTCTCGCCGAGGACGGACACCGCGGCGAAGGAGAGCCAGCCCGCCGCCGCCCCGCCCAGCGACCCCAGGAACGACGGGGCCGACGTGAGCCCCAGGGCGGAGAGGCCGACACCGGCGACCAGCAGGGGCACCGTGAGGACGTGGGGCAGGAGCCAGGTGTCGAGGTCGATGAAGGAGAGCGCGAGGAGCGTGGCCGCGAACCCGAACTCGGCGAGCGCGGCGAGCGAGAGCCCGTGGCGGGAGACCGCGACCAGCGCGGCCGCGCCGCCCAGGAGCTCGACGAGCGGGTAGCGGAAGGAGATGCCGGCCCGGCAGGCCCGGCACCGGCCCCGCAGGAGCATCCAGGAGAGGACCGGCACGTTGTCGTACCAGGCGATGGGCGTCCGGCAGCCGGGGCAGCGCGAGCGGGGATGGACGATCGACTCGCCCGCCGGCACGCGGGCGACGACGACGTTGAGGAAGCTGCCGACCACCGCGCCGAAGAGGAAGGCGAAGGCGTGGGCGATCCCCTGCACGGCGCTCTCGATTCCCGGCATGGGCGCCCACACTATCCGGTAGGACGCCACTCCCCAAGGGGCATCCAATCCACTAGGCTCCGGGGGCATGGAAACCGGCCGTCGCGAAAAGTGGATCCTCGGCGCGTCGGTCGTCCTGCTCGGAATCCTCGCCTACGCAGGCTCCCTCCAGGGCGCCTTCGTCTTCGACGACATCCAGCAGATCCGGGACAACCCGGCCATCCGGCACCTGGGCCAGTACCTGGCCGGCGCGCCCGGCCACCTGGCCCCGCCCAACCGGTTCGTCGCCTACCTCACCTTCGCCCTGAACTACCGGGTCGGGGGGCTCGCGGTCCAGGGTTTCCACCTGGTGAACCTGGTCGTGCACCTGGCGAACGCGCTGCTCGTGTACGGCCTGGTGCTCGTCGCCTTCCGGACCCCTCGCCTCCGGGCGTCGGCGCTGGCCGGGCAGGCGCCGGTGGTCGCCTTCGCGGCGGCGGCGCTCTTCGCCACCCACCCCATCCAGACGCAGGCGGTCACCTACGTCGTCCAGCGCATCACCTCGCTCGCCGCCCTGCTTCTACCTGGCGGCGATCCTGCTCTACCTCTCCTCCCGTCTCGCGCCACCCGGTGGCTGGAGCCGGCGCATCCGCTACGCGCTGGCCCTGGTCGCGGCGCTCCTGGCCATGCGCACCAAGGAGATCGCCTTCACCCTCCCGGCCGCGCTGCTCCTCCTCGAGTGGGCGCTCTTCGGACGTCCGGCGCCCCGGCAGTGGCTCGGCCTCGCGCCCTTCGGCGCCGTCGCGCTGGTCATCCCTCTCAGCCTGCTGCGGGTGGGGCAGCCCGTCGGCCAGGTGCTCGCCGACGCCAGCGCCGTCACGCGGGTCCAGGCCACGGGAAGCCGCCTCGACTACCTGCGCACGGAGGTCGCGGTCCTCGCCACTTACGCTACGCCTGCTCCTCTGGCCAGCGGGGCAGAACATCGATCACGACTTCCCCGTCTACGGCTCCTTCCTCTCGCCCCGCGTGGCGTGGGGCCTCCTCGTCCATGCCTCGCTGCTCGCCATCGCCCTCCTCGCCTGGCGTCGCTCCTCTCCCCAGGCGCCCCGGCCGGTCGACCCGGCCTGGCGGCTCGTCTCGGTCGGCATCCTCTTCTTCTTCCTGGCCCACCTCGTCGAGTCGAGCCTCATCCCCATCGTCGACGTCATCTTCGAGCACCGCGTCTACCTGCCCTCGGTGGGGTTCTTCGTCGCCCTGGCGACGGCCGGAACGCTCCTCGTCCGTCGGTGGAGGCCGGGCCGGTTCGCTCCCTGGGTGATCGGGGGGACGGTGGCGATCTCCCTGCTCCTCGCCGGCGCCACCCTGGCGAGAAACCGGGTCTGGAGGAGCGACCTGGCCCTGTGGACGGACTCCGTCTCGAAGTCGCCGGCGAAGGCCCGCCCCTGGTTCAACGTGGGAACCGCGCTCGCCGAGCTCGGCCGCTTCCAGGAGGCGGTGGAGCCCATGCAGCAGGCCGTCCGGATCGACCCCGGCTGGGCGACGGCCCGGACCCAGCTGGGAGGCCTGCTCATCCTCACGGGCAGGCACGCGGAGGCGGAGAAGGAGCTCCGCGAGGCGCTGCGCCTCGCGCCGGGAGAGCCCGTGACGACGTTCAACCTGGCCGAGGTGCTCTGGATGACCGGCCGCCGGAAGGAGGCCGGGGGCCTCTACGAGGAGTACCTGGGCCTCACCACCGCCGACGGGGAACCCAGCTCCGCAAGGTCGCCGCGGCCCGCATCCGGATCGTCTCGAAGTCCGGCGACTGAGCCGGGGAGGCGCGGGCGGAGCCCTACCTCCCCGCGGCCCGCCGGACGAAGAGATCCTCGAGGGTCTCCCGGTGCGGGGTCAGCGAGACCAGCCTCCCACCCCGGGTCACGGTCTCCCGGACGGCCGCCTGGGCGGCGTCCTCGTCCGGGAAGGACAGGGTCAGGCGATTCCCGTCCTTCGCGATCACGCGCCCGGACGGCAGCCCGGCCGCGTCGCCTCCCGCCCCCTCGACGGTGAGCTCCACCGACTTCACCCGTGGAGAAAGGAGCTCCCCGATGCGCCCCACGTCCCGCAGCTGGCCGCCGATGATCACGCCGACCCGGTCGCAGAGGCTCTCGACGTCGGGGAGGATGTGGGTGGAGAAGAGGACGGTCTTCCCCCGGCGCTTCAGCTCCAGGATCAGGTCGCGCACGTCCTTGCGGCCGATGGGGTCGAGCCCGCTCATGGGCTCGTCGAGGACCACGAAGGACGGGTCGCCCACCAGCGCCTGCGCGATGCCGAGCCGCTGCT
This sequence comes from uncultured delta proteobacterium, assembly GCA_963818535.1. Taxonomy (GTDB): domain Bacteria; phylum Myxococcota; class Myxococcia; order Myxococcales; family Anaeromyxobacteraceae; genus CAIOAK01. The sequence continues at coordinate 95,003 of CAWFSM010000002.1, forward strand.
GCATCCCCTTCGAGTACTTGCGGATCTGCCGGTCGGCGGCGTCGGCGAGCCCGACCAGGGCGAGCAGCTCCCCGGTGCGGCGGGAGAGGTCCGCCGCCGGAACGCCGGAGAGCTGCCCGAAGAACCGCAGCGCCTCCTGGCCGGTCAGGAACTCGTAGTACGAGGGGTTCTCGGGCAGGAAGCCGATGCGCCGCTTGGCCTCGTGCGAGGGGATGGCCGTGTCGTAGATGAACGCCTTCCCGGAGGTGGGGAAGATGAGCCCCATGAGCATCTTGATGGTGGTCGTCTTGCCGGCGCCGTTCGGCCCCACGAAGCCGAAGATCTCCCCTTCCTCCACGGCCAGGTCGAGGTCCTTCACGGCCTGCACGCGCTTGCGCCGGACACCGACCTCGAAGGTCTTGGAGAGCCGCTCTGTCCGCAGGATGGTCTGACCCATTTGGCGGGATGATCTTTCGCATCCCACCGGCTGTCAAAACCTGGACCACCGGGGCGAGGTGACGGAAAACGTCAGCCGTGGGCCCGGAGCGGTGCCGCCCACCGTCAGGAGAGGGCAACCCACATCCGGGAGTTCGCGGGGTTGCACCGTTCCCGGGCTTGGCACTGGCCATGCTTTGGAACCCTGTCGAACAGCAACCCGGACGCCAGAGAGTGTCCGATTCCCGTCGGCGGGGCCAAGGGCTCCCTCCGACTCAACGTGGAGGAGAGACCATGCAGAAGAAGATGATGAAGGGCTTCACCCTGATCGAGCTCATGATCGTCGTCGCGATCATCGGCATCCTGGCGGCCATCGCCATCCCCAACTTCCTCAAGTACCAGCTCCGCGCCAAGTTCGGCGAGCTGCCCACCAACGTGAGCGCCCTCTTCAAGGCCGAGGAGTCGCTGCGCCAGTCCGAGCGCGCCGTTCCGGCCGGCCTCCGGCAACGCCGGCGCGACCGGCCAGTACGCCGACCTTCGGTCCCTGCCACCTGCGTCCTCGCCGCGGGCGCCGGCACGAGCAAGCACCCGTGGGACGCCAGCCGACCTCACGGCGCCAACGCGATCGACTGGGTGGTCGAGGGCAGCACCTACGGCTGCTACGACGCGGTCGTCTCGCCACCGGCACCAACGTGGCCCTCTCGGCCGCCTCGAACATCGACGGCGACGCCGACATCGCCTGCGTCGCGCTCTTCAAGACCCAGGACACCGACCCGACGACCACCGCCGCACCGCAACCTGCCGCGGCGGCACCGCCGACCCGGCTGCCACGCTCCCGATCGGCACCGTCGCCGCCTCACGGGCGACAACGTCTTCTAGTGCAGTCGAGTCACAGCTTCGAGCTGGAGGGCCGTCCGGCAACGGGCGGCCCTTCTCCGTTTCCGGCCGCCAGTGACCTCGCCTCGCGAGCGGCAGCATCCTGGATCGCGCGCCGGGGACCGCCTAGACTCCGGGCGCTTGCTCGCGATCCGATTCCTCGTCTTCGCCGTCCTGGCCGCGGCCACCACGTTCACCGCGAGCCGGCTCCACGTGGAGCGGGAGCGGCCCTACGACATCGACGTGGTCCCCCGGGCCGGCGCCGCTCGGCTTCCTCTTCCTGGGAAACCGGACCCTCGCCGCCGACGTGAACTGGCTCCGGGCCGTCCAGTACATCGGGGAGACCCGCGGCAACGAGCGCGGGTGGGACAAGCTCTACCCTCTCGTCGACGCGGTGACCGACCTGGACCCGAAGCACGGCTACGCCTACCAGGTGGCCGGGACGATCCTCTCCAGCCTCGGGCGCATCGACGAGTCGAACCGGATCCTCGAGAAGGGGATCCGCGCGGTGCCCGACCGCTACATCCTGCCCTACCACCGCGCGTTCAACGCCTTCTACTACCAGGGCGACTGGCAGGCCGCCGGGAGATGGGCCGAGGTGGCCGCTCGGACCCCGGGCGCGCCGCCTCACGTCCGCCAGAACGTGCTCGCCTACTACGTGAAGGGGAAGCGGGCCGACGCCGCGGTCGCCTTCCTCGAGCAGGCCCTCGCAGGAGGCGAAGGACCCGGACTCCCGCAAGGCGCTCGAATCGCAGATCCGGCAGGCGCGCCTGGAGCTCGACGCCTCGCAAGGTCGAGGACGCGATCGCAGGAGTGGCGCGCCCGTTACCTGGTGGGGCCTCTCGCTCCCGGTCAGCTGGTCTCGGAGGGACTCGATCCCGTCCGTCCCGCCGGACCCCTACGGCGGCGAGCTCTACCTGGACGACGAGGGACGCGTGCGCTCGACCGCCAATCCCTTCCGCTTCGGCAGGGCCGAGCACCCCTCCGAGATGCGCCGCGCACCCAACGTCTTCCCCGCCTCGAAGGGAGCCCCGAGCCCATGAAGGCGATCCTCTCCATCGCCCTGGTCACGCTGCGCGAGGTCCTGCGTCGCAAGGTCCAGGTGAACCTCCTCCTCTTCGGCTCGCTCGTCATCGTGGCGAGCCTGATGATCTCCAAGCTGACCATCGGCGAGCAGCACCGGATCCTCTCCGACCTCGGGCTCTCCGCCGCCACCGCCATCGGCACGCTCATCGCCGTGTTCGTGGGCTCCTCGCTGGTCGCCGGCGACATCGAGCGGCGCGTGCTCCTTCCCGTCATCGCCAAGCCCATCTCCCGCACCCAGTACCTCGTGGGGCGCTACCTCGGGCTCGCCGCGTCGCTGCTCCTCAACCTCGCCGCCATGGCGGTCGTGCTCGCCGCCATGCTCGCCATCGAGGCCGGCTCCACGCGTCCGCTCGACGTGAGCCTGCTCGGGGCCATCGCCATGCTGGGCGTGCAGCTCCTCGTCGTCGCCGCGGTGGCCATCCTCTTCTCCGCGGTCACCAGCACGACCCTGGCCGCCATCTTCACCCTGGCGATCGCCATCGCCGGGCACCTCTCCGGGGAGATCCGGGCCATCTGGCAGGGGGACGCGACCTGGATCGCGACCGCGGTCTGGTACCTGGTCCCGAACCTCGGCGCGCTCTCGCTCAACGCCGCGGTCGTGTACCGGACGGCGATGCCACCGGGCACGTGGCTCGCCGCCGGGTACGGGGCGCTCTACGCGGCGACCGCGCTGGCGCTCGCGTCGTTCGCGTTCGAGAAGCGCGACCTGCGCTGAGAGCGCGCTACCTGCAGTTCGTCGGCGAGGCCCCCGTGGGGTCGGAGTGCCGGCAGTCGTGCAGGCTCCGCGGCACGTCGAGCATCTCCAGCACGGTGGCCGGGTCGACCGCCTGGCCCTGCTGGATGTTCTTCGCGCCGATCTCGGTGTTCACCGAGGTGAGGCCCACCTGGACCTGCCCCTTCTGGTTGACGAAGATGGTGTACTGCGGCGCCGGAGGCGGCACGAGGGCCACGGCCTTCGTGGCGCGAATCGGCAGGAGGGTCACCGGGTCGGTGAGGCCGCACAGGCCGCCGGTGGTGACGTCGGCACCGTAGAGATAGTGAACGCGCCGGTTGAGTTGCTTGCAGCTCGAGACGAAGCAGCTCCCACCCACCTTGCCGGTCGCCGCGCTCACGGTCTGCGTGGTGTTCCAGAACGTGCAGTTCGCGGCCACGGCCGACGTCGAGGAGACGCGCTCGTCCGGGCGCGACACGCTGTAGTCGACCTCGCCGATGGAGACCGTCGGGGCGTTGTTGAAGCTCAGCACCCAGCCGTTGCCGCTCGCGTCCGAGAGGGTCGTGGGATTGGTGCTCGCCCCGTCGATCGCCACCAGGTCGGAGTCCGTGAGGCGGGCGGCGTCGTAGGCGGCCGCCTGCGCCTGCGTGGCGAACACGGATCGGCTCCCGGTCAGCTCGAAGACCCGGACCGAGTAGTACTTGTTGAGCTGCGTGAGCACGTTGCTCGAGTCGTCGAGCTGGAGGACCGTGCCCGCGGTGGGCGCGGCCGCCGTCGAGACACACCCGCCTCCTCCCGTGGCGCTCGTGCACGTGTACTGGAGGTCCTTGGTGGTGGCGCGGGCGGTGGAGCCGGATCCCGGGCAGGAGGTGATGGCCACCTTGGTGTTGCCGACGATCGGGCAGCTGGCGGAGGAGGTCAGCGCGTCGGTGCCGGTGAGCGCCGTGCAGTTCGAGGCGGAGAGGCCACTCTGGCGGTTGCCAACGCCCGGGGAGGTCGTGGCGTTCGAGGTCGCCACCTCCGTGACGGTGCAGCCCCGCTGCAGGCAGGCGCGGATGTTGTCCGGCCCGCAGGTCCCACCGTACTGGTCGAGCAGGTTGTAGCGATCGCCCGTGCCCGCCAGGACGCGCAGGGTCCCGTCGGTGGGCAGCGAGACGTTGGCCGTGATGTAGAAGAAGGGCTCGTTCGTGCAGAGGAGCGTGCTCCCCTTGCCGCCCATCTGGAAGACCCGGCCTCCGAACCAGTTGGTCGCCAGCTTGGTCGAGGCGTCGAGGATCGCCGGGTCGTTGAACCGGAGGACCCAGAGCTGGCCCCCGGCGTCACCGAAGGTGGCGGTGTCGAAGTAGCCCTCGTTGGCGAAGCTGGCGGTGCTCCGCGCTCCCCGCCCCCACTGGACCATGGCGACGGTCGCCGGTACCGGGTACCGCAGCGCCCGGCGTGGATCCGCCGCCGCCACGCCGGTCATCGACATCGGGTAGCTGAAGTCGAAGATCTCCTCGCCCGTCCACACGTCGACCATGTGGACGCCGCGCCCTCGCAGGTACTGCGGGTCGAACCCGCCCGAGAGGAACGCGATCCAGCGCTCGTGGTACGCGACGCTGGCCCCCGTGGCGTCGACCGTGGTCGGCGTGACGTTCGCCCGGGGCAGCCCGGTGGTCGCGTCCGCCCTCACCCGCACCGGACCGATGGGCGGCGGGGTGGGGAGGAAGTCGGAGTAGCCCTCACCCGCCGTGAGGAGGCGCGGGTCGCCCGGCTGTGGATAGAGCCAGAGGAACTTGGGGGGGGAGGACCCGTCCTGCTGGAAGGCATCGGTGATGTCGAGGGCGAAGTGGTGCACGCCTCCGCGCCGCTCGTTCATCACGGCGACGGTGTGGAACTCCCATGGCTGCTTGGTGTCGTCCTTCGTGGTCGCGCTGTGAAGGGTGTTGGCGGTGCCGTCCACCCAGACGTCGCGGACCATGGGGGTCCCGTCCACGAAGACGTAGTGGACGTTGCCGAGCAGGAGATGGAGCTTGGCCAGCTGGTCGGGCGGGATGAAGGCCCACAGCTCGTCGCCCGCGTTGGCCCGCTCGTAGTAGCCGCCGAAGGGAGGCTTCGACTCGTCGATCCCGGTCGTGAGCGGGTCGTCCTGTAGGTTCAGCCACTGGCCGCCGTTGAAGGCGTGCACCATCCCGTCGTTGGCGCCGACGACCACCATCTTCCGCCGCGTCTTGTAGGCGCTGCTCTTCGAGTACCCGTCATAGGCGTTCCCGTTCGCCCCGTAGTCGGAGCCGAGGACCGGGGTGGCCCACAGGGACGGGATGCACTGCCGGGAGAGCCCGCGCGGGCAGAGGATGCCGTCGGAAGGCGACGGAGGGTCGACCACCACCGGGGAGGAGTGGAAGATGTCGCCCAGCTTCCAGTTCCGGTCCTTGAGCAGGCTGCGGTCGACGGCCCCCGTCGTGCTGGCCCGCGGCGGGTAGTCGGTCCCGGTCCGGTTCATCGAGTTGAGGACGTCGGCGCCCAGCGCGAAGCGGATGATCTCCTTGGCGCAGGCCACGTAGGTGGTGTCGACGACGATCGCCGCGGCGGTGGTGGGATCCCCGGCCAGGCCGATGTCGGCTGCCAGCCTGGTGCACACCGGTGTCCCGACCAGGTTCAGGTAGGGGACGAGCTTCACCGCGGTGGCGTCGTCGTCCACGAGGCGGAACTCGTGGTCGGAGGCGTCGAGCCGTCCGTCCACCACGTCGTCGACGACCGTGTAGACGTAGCGGGCCTTCCAGCTCCGGTCCCGGAGCAGCACGCCCGAGTCCCACCAGGGCGTCGCATCCGCCCCGCCGGGCAGGCCGCAATTCCCCGCACCGCAGGCGCTCTCGCTGCACGAGGGCCTGTCTGGCTCGTTCACCTTGAAGCTGCCCGTGCCGTCCTCCTGGATGAAGTGCCCGAGCTTGTCCTGGAGGAAGACGCCACCGCAGGTCCCGTCGCAGTCGATGTCGGTCGCCGTGTTGGGGATGCAGAGGTTGACGAACTCGGAGTAGAGCTCGAACCGGAACAGGTGGCCGTCCCAGAACGGCCCCTTGGCCGGGTCGAAGCGGGGGACGATCACCGAGTGCCCGGCCTGCGACTGGAGGGTGGAGAGGGTCGCCACGCTGAAGGAGGTGGCGCGGGTGTTGATGACCTCCTGGATCTGGGTGAGGGCCTGGCGCATCTCGCTGGAGTTGCTGGCCGTGACGCTGAGCCCACCACCCACCTTGGCGGCGTTGGCGAGCACGGCCTCGGCGCCCGGCGTGAAGGTGTTGTTGAAGCCGATGGCGTAGATGTCGAGCGTCTGGCGCCCGCCGTTGAACAGGCAGTCCTTTGTCGACTCGTCGTTCTTGCGCAGGTCGAAGTTGTGCAGGTACCAGGAGACGCGGGTGAAGTTGTTCTTCCAGTCCTCGGCGGCGTCGAAGTACCCGCACTCCGGGCAGTCCGTGGTGGAGATGCCGCCCACGCTGGCGGGGCCGATCGGGCAGGTCGGCATCACGCTGGTGTTGACGTCGCCGGCGAACTTCCCGGCCTGCGCGTCGGCGAGCGTGGTCACCTTTCCGTTCGGCAGCATGGGGCTGGGGCTGCTGCACCCGTCGTCCCCGACCTTCGGGACGCCGTCGGTGACGACGATGACGCTCGAGACCTGGCACGAGTAGCAGATCGCGTACGAGTTGGCGTTGTAGGTCTCGCTCAGGGAGCTGTTCCTGGTGTTCTCCCAGGCGTTGTTGAACCAGGGCAGCGGCTTCGAGTGGTAGTACTTGCCCACGTCGAGGAGCGCCTTCGCGAGCGGTGTTCCCGACCCGAAGTCGATGCTGTCGAGCGCGTTCATGTACGTGGTCCGGTTGCTGTCGAAGCTCGAGTCCGGCATGGCGCAGCTGGGGTTGAAGGGCTGCACGATCCTGGCGCCGTTGCCCTCGAAGGTGGCGATGGAGGCCCGGACCTTGGAGAAATCCGAGACCGTGTCCTTCAGGACCTTGCGAGCCACCACGAACTTGGGGGGGAAGAAGTTGAGATAGGCGCCCGTGTACCAGATGCTCGGGAAGTCGTTGACCGCGATCGAGTCCATGTTCGCGTCGAGGAGACGCCCGTCGTAGAACCAGCCCTTCGTCGTCATGCACGTGTTGCAGACGGAGGCGTCGGCGATCGTCCCCTTCGCCTGCAGATCCGCGCAGAACTGGGCGACCGAGGCGTTCTTGTTGCTCACCTGGTATGGATTGAGGGACGTGTCCGTCCAGCCGTCGGGGATGGCCGGCGTCGACGCGTCGACGATGACGTCATGGAAGACCAGGTTCTTCGGGAACAGGTTCACGTGCCCGTTGCAGGTGGTCGCCGTGCCACTGGAGTCGCTCGAGCAGTACCAGTCCGGGTCGTAGCCGGGGTTACCGGTGGTCTTTCCGGCGTTGGACCACTTCGGGCAGACGCTGGCCTCCATCGCGTAGTCCCGCGCGGGGTCGAACGGCGCGCCGATCACTCCCGCGTTGAGCGCGGTCCCGCAGGGGGAGGAGTACACGCGGTTCGCGACCGCGGAGAGCATCGTCCCGGAACCGGTGAGGGTGGCCCCGCAGCCGGCGTTGGCCTTTCCGGAGGGCGGGGCAGTCCCGCCAAGGAATCCGGGACCGTTCGGCGGAAGCCGCCGCATCGACCCCGAGTTGTCGAGCAGGATCATGATGTTCGGCACGCCGCTCGACTGCGTGAAGAACTCCACGTCCTCGGCCTTGGGCGGGTTGAGCATCGAGTCCATGTAGCTGCCGGCGTAGAGCCGGAAGGCCGCGGACTGGTCGCAGCTCTGCGCGTACGTCCACGCCCCGTAGCCGGAGGCGAGCACGGCGGCGGTGACGGCGGCAGCGGTCAGGACTCTTCGTGGGTTGGTCATGGTCCCTCCCTAGAAGGCGAAGCGGATGGCCAGCTCGACCTCGTAGGGTCGGCCGGCGGCGTCGGTGCAGCGAGCGACCAGACGCGTGGCCTGCGGAACGGAGACCGTCGCGCCGCCGGTGTTCGAGAGGTTGGCGGCCTTGGGAAGCTGCACGCCGCCGGCCCCGTCGGGAACGGACAGGGTGACGTCCTTGACCTGGACCGATCCGTCGGTTGCGGTGTCGTAGTGGCTGGGAGCCGCGAGGGCGGTGCCGTCCGCCAGCGTGATCGCGCTCACGCCCTGGGTTCCGGTGAGATACCCGGGACCGTACATGGCGACCTCGGCCCAGATCTTGGCCTGGGCCGCGCGGGCGCACGCCACCACGCGATCGTACTTCGACTTGCTGTAGGCGTTCTCGCGGTCGCGGGACGCTGCGTTGATCACCGCCACGCCGACGAGCGTGACGACGGTGAGCAGGATCATGGACAGAAGCAGCGTGGAGCCGGAAGGGCGCGAGCGGGGAAATCGGCGCATCGAAGGTCTCCAGGAGGTCAGAAGTAGAGCATTCCGGCAGCGGTCATGTTGGGCAGCCGGACGGTGGACTCGAAGAGCGCGCGCTGGTAGCCGTCGCGCCCGGCCACCTGCCGGTCGACGATCCAGGCGGGCTGGGCGGTCTGGTTGAGCGGGAGGAACAGGTCTCCCCGCGTCTCCGTGTCGGAGCCGGGCGACCGGGTGACCACCGCCACCCTCACCCCGACGATGTTCGCCTGGTGATCGGTGAGGCGCTGGTCCGCCGCGGGCGGACCGACCCGGTAGGTGTAGAAGCTCGACGGGGCGTAGACCGTCTCGCCTGCCGCCGGCGGGTTCCCGGGGAAGAGCGTGGTGGTGATCTGGTTCGACGTCCCGGTGGAGCCGTACTCGCCGGCGGCGGCCCGCACGGCGACGATCGCGCCGCCCTCCCCCACCACCGGCGTCGGGAGCAACGGATTGGCCAGCACGTAGGCGACCTGGAGGTCCTCGACCCCCTCGGCGATGACGAGCTCGTCGTCGGCGTCGATCGTGCCGTCCCGGTTCCTGTCGATGCCCTGGTCGAGGACGAGGTAGGGGATCACGTTGTTCCCCGCGGTCTCCGGCCGGACGTGGAAACGGTACCGGTCGACGAGGAAGAGGCGCGCATCGCCTGCCGCGAAGCATGCCGCCCCGGCCGCGGGGGAGACCGCGAGGTCGGGGCGGTTGAACGGGTCGGACGCCGACGCGGCGGCCAGGGTCAGGGTGTAGTCCTGCGGATTCCCGAGCGGCGCGACGTTCTGGGCGATGGTGGCGAACGTGTAGAACTGGCCGCCCCGGCATACCGCGAGGACGATCTGGCCCCGAGAGAACGAATCTCCCTGGCGGGCGCCGATGGTCATCGTGGTGGCGGTGGGGCCGAGCCCTCCGCCCCGGATGGTCCATGCGTTGCCGGCGGGCTCGGCTGGCCCCCCGGTCGCCCCCGCCACGTTTCCGGCGCCCGGGACCCAGTACCGGGGATTGCGGGCGTAGAAGACGAGCTCGTCCGAGTTGGTCCGGGTGTCCCGGGGGCACGGGCTCATCTCGGCCGGACAGGGTCCCGTGGTGTACCGGTCGAAGTCGAACGCCAGGACCGGGTCGATGCCGTAGCCGGCCCAGGCCAGGTGCTGCTCCATGTAGAGCAGGGCGCCTCGCCCGTAGGCCTGGGCCAGGGTCTGGCGGGACCCGACGGAATAGGACCGGGTCTGCGCGCCGCTGGCGGTCAGGACGCCCACGAGCACGATGATCGAGACCAGGCCGGCGATGAGCAGCTCGACGAGGGTGAAGCCCCTGGAGCCTGGCCGATCGACTTTCATTGGTAAGCCGCCGCGTTGGCCATGGCCACGCCGGCGTTCCCCTGGGAGACGTAGTAGACGACCTCGAACGGGATGCTGCTCGCCCGCTCGTGGAAGATCACCGACACCGCGATGAGCCTTCCGCCGTAGGGACGTCCGGTTCCATCGGCCACTCCCCAGACCGTCCAGCGCCGCTTGAAGGTCGGCGTGCCGTCGGCGTCACGCTCGGTGATGGCCGAGTCCAGCCGGACGCCGGGGACCGGTGTGGAGTCGCTCCAGGAATGGTAGGTGCCGGACCCGACGCTCGCGAGCAGGGTCCCGAAGCCCGGCGGCGGAACGCTTCCGACCGCCCCCGTCGGGCGCGACCTGGCCGTCGTCCCAGTCGAGCCGCTGGAGCCCCCCCGCGAGCTCCTGGGCGAGCTGCGCCGCGACCGTGTGCGCCCGGCTCGCCTGGTTGACCTGCATCCCGACCACCTGCAGCCGCGCCAGGCCGAGCAGGCCCACGAGCAGCACGACGAGCGCGATCATCACCTCGATGAGCGTGAACCCCGATGAGCGGCGAGCTGCCTTCGACGGTCGAGGAATGGTCATGGCGAGTAGCTCTTCACGACGCCGGTGGGGAATCCGATCACGACCGCCCGGCGCTTGGCCGCCGGCGAGGAGCCGTCATCCTCGGCGCGGGCGAGGACGAAGCCGAAGCCCGGTGCATCCGGAGGCTGCTGCCCGTAGAGGGACCCGTCGGGCTTCTCGCCCCACACCTCGCCGTCCCCCGTGTAGCGGATGGCGAAGCACGTCACGGAGCCGCAGCTGCCGAGCATCTGGCTGTCGTTCAGCTTCGACTCGTGGAGGGGGCGCGGCGCGAATCCGGAAGCCGTGGTCAGGCGGCGCAGGTTTCTCGGCAGCACGGTCTCGTCGACGGCGCCCCCGGCGCCGAGGTTCAGCCTGGGCTGGGCCGGGTCGAAGGTCTCGAGCTTCCAACCCGCGTCCGGCGCCCTGAGGATGAAGGTGGTGGCGTCGCGCCCCGCGGACGGGTCGGCGTCGGCGAAGACGAAGATCCGGTCGACCCCGTCGGTGAGCGCCGCGCTGCGCAGGCCCAGCGAGGCGAACGACCATCTCGGCAGCCGAGGCATCGACGCTCGCGTTGCGGACCCGCCACCGGGGAATGGCGAAGGCCATCGCCGCCAGGGCCGCGATGACGGCGATCACGACGACGAGCTCGATCAGGGTGAACCCACCTTGTCGCTTCATCGGGACGTTCACATGGCTCTCCTGTGGCTCCATGCCGGGAAGGTGCAAGATCGGTGCGCCCGGCTCCTCCCTCACTGCCCCCGAATTCCAGGGGCTTAGGCGTGTGCGAGCGCCTCCGACATGCAGGAAGTTCACAGTCTGGACAAAGATTTCCGGCTCTTGCCGGTCAGCGTCAGGACTCGCCGCCGATCCCGAACTTGGCCAGGCGGTAGCGCAGCGACCGGAACGTGAGGGCGAGCAGCTTCGCCGCCTCCGTCTTGTTGCCGCCCGGTGCGCTCGAGCGCCTGCTCGAGCGCCCTGCGCTCCATCGAGTCCAGGTGGGCCTGCAGGTCGATCCCGGAGGTGGGAATCTCGGCCGGGGCCCCGCGCAGCTCGGCGCCGCGGAGGGCGGGGGGCAGCGCCTCGGGACCGATGATGCTCGCGTCGGAGAGGGTCGCGGCGCGCTCCACCACGTTGGCGAGCTCCCGGATGTTGCCCGGCCACTGCCAGGCGAAGAGGAGCTCCAGCGCCTCGGGGGAGAAGGCCGCCTCTCCACGCCCCAGCTCCGCGGTGAACCGCTGCAGGAAGAACTCGAGGAAGGCCGGGATGTCGGCGCGCCGCTCCCGCAGCGGCGGCATGCGCAGCTGGATCACGTTCAGCCGGTAGAAGAGGTCCTCGCGGAAGCGCCCCGCCTTCACCTCCGCCTCGAGGGCTCGATTGGTCGCCGCGATGACGCGCGCCGAGAAGGCGATGTCGGCGCTTCCTCCCACCCTCCGGGCGCGCTTCTCCTGGAGCGCCCGCAGGAGCTTCACCTGCACGTGCAGCGGCAGCTCGCCCACCTCGTCGAGGAAGAGCGTCCCCGACCCGGCCACCTCGAAGAGGCCCGCCTTGGCGTCGACCGCGCCGGTGAAGCTGCCCTTCTCGTGACCGAAGAGCTCGCTCTCGATGAGCCCCTCGGGGATGGCGCCGCAGTTGATGGCGACGAAGGGCTGGTCGCGCCGGTCGCTGCGCGCGTGGATGCTGCGGGCCACCACCTCCTTGCCGGTCCCGCTCTCCCCGGTGACGAGGACGGTGGTCCTGGTGGGCGCGAGCTTCTCGACCAGCTGGCGCACCTCCCGGATGGCCGGCGACTCGCCCAGGATCTCCTCCGGCCCGGTGCGGCGCGCGCCCACCTGGTGGCGGAGCAGCCGGTTCTCCGCCACCAGCGCCCGGTGCTCCAGCGCCTTCTCGAGCACCAGCCGGAGCTCCTCCACCTTGAAGGGCTTCAGCACGTAGTCGTAGGCCCCGAGCTTCATGGCCTGAACGGCGTTCTCGGCGGTGGCGAAGGCGGTCATGATCACCACCTCGGTCCGGGGAGACTCGGCCTTCACGCTGCGGAGCAGGTCGAGCCCCGATTCGCGCCCGAGCCGCAGGTCGCTCACCACCAGGTCCGGCTCGCTCTCCCGGAACCTCTCCATGGCCCCGGCCACGTCACCGGCGGTGAGCACGGAGTGCCCCTCCTTGGCGAGGAGGATCTGGAGGAACTCCCGCATGGAGAGCTCGTCGTCGACGACCAGGATGCGCGCCATTCCCTCTCCTAGCTTTCCGGTGGCAGTCGGACCACGAAGCGTGCACCGCCCCCGGTCCCGGCTCCCGCGGTGATGGTCCCGTGGTGCGCGTCGACGACCCGCTGGACGGTGGCCAGCCCGAGCCCGCTGCCGCGCTCCTTGGTCGTGAAGAACGGCGTGAAGAGGCGGGGCAGGTCCTGCGGGGGGATGCCCGGGCCGTCGTCCTCCACCTCGAGGCGGGCCCAGCCGTCGTCCTCCCGGGCGGTCCGCACCGTCACGCGGCCCCCGCCACTGGAGGCGACGTGGTGCCAGCGGGCGGCGTGGGCGGCGTTGGCGAGCAGGTTCCAGAGCACCTGGCGCATGAGATCGGCGTCACACCTGCATTCCGCAGGCGCCAGGTCGCGCTCGATGCCGATGGACGCCGCCGCCGGGTCGTTGGCGAACACCTCCAGGGTGTCGGCGGCCAGCCGGGCGAGGTCGGTGTGCGCCCGGCGGGGAACGGCCGGGCGCGCGTACTCCAGGAACCGGGTGACCAGGTCGTTGAGGCGCGCCGCCTCGCGGGTGACGATGTCCATGAGCCGCGCCTCGTCGGGGGCCAGCGCGAGCCCGCCGCGCAGGAGCTCGATCGACCCGGACATCGCCGCCACCGGGTTGCGCAGCTCGTGGGCCAGGCCGGCCGCCACCCTCCCGATGTCGGCGAGCCGCTCGCTCCGCTGCACCCGCTCCTCCATGTCGCGCAGCCCGGAGAGGTCCTGGAAGATGACCGCCCGCCCGATGGGCGTGCCGTCGCGGCCCCGGAGGGCGAAGTGGGTGTACCCGAGCCGCAGCCGCTCCCCGCGGACGTTGTCGAAGTCGGTCTCGTCCCGGCCGGTCTGCTCCTGCATGCCGGAGAACCAGCGCGAGGCCGGCTCGCCGCGAACCTCGGCGGCGCGGAGCCCGGTGATCTGCTCGCCGGCGCGGTTCAGGAAGGTGATGCGGCCGTCGGCGTCGAGGGTGACGAGCCCGGCCGCCACCGACTGGACGATGGCCTCCTGGAGCGCGGTCACCGCCGCCAGGTCCGACTCGCGGGCCTCGAGCTTCTCCCCGGTGCGCCGCAGCTGCTCGGCGAGGTAGGTGGCGAGCACTCCGGTCGCCACGAAGGCGCCGGCGTGGGCGAAGAGCGACAGCACGGCCGGGCGACCCGGAGCCAGCCAGAGGACGGCGGCCACGTAGGTGCCGAGCGAGAGGCCGAGCGCACCCGCCGCGCCGACGCGGAAGAGCAGGATCGACCCCTCCACGATGGCGAGCGAGTACATGAAGACGAAGACGCTGTCGCTCCAGCCGGTGATGGCCACCACCGCGGTGGCGATGGCCACGTCGGCGACGATCTGCGCCCAGGCGAGTCCCTGCAGCCATCGCCTCGAGGCCAGCCAGGCCACGAAGGCGAGCGACGCCACGAAGGTCGCGAGGACGATGCCGTAGAGCGCCGTGGCGAGCGCCGGCGTGGCTCCGCCCGCGCCGACCTGCCAGAAGGCGGTGCCGCCGAGCAGGACGGTGTCGAGGACCAGCCGGAAGAGGATGACCCAGGCGAGCTTTCGCCGGACCGGGTCGTCCATCCACTGCGACGTCACGGCTACTTGATGTTCCCGGCGACGTTGAAGATGGGGAGGTACATGGCCACCATGAACCCGCCCACCATCCCGCCCAGGAAGACCATCATGACGGGCTCGATCGCGGTGGTGAGCGCACCCACGGCGACGTCGACCTCGTCGTCGTAGAAGTCGGCGATCTTGTTGAGCATCTGGTCCATGGCGCCGGTGGCCTCGCCCACGCCGATCATCTGCACCACCATGGGCGGGAACACCTTGGTCTCGGCGAGCGGGCCGGCGATGTTCTTTCCCTCGGCGATGCGGGCCCGGACCGTGAGGATGGCCCGCTCGATCACCTTGTTGCCGGCCGACTTGGCGACGATCTCGAGCGCGTCGAGGATGGGCACGCCGGAGGAGAGCATCGTGCCGAGCGTCCGGGTGAAGCGGGCCACCGCGATCTTGCGGATGAGCGAGCCCGACGATGGGCAGCTTGAGGACGAAGGCGTCCCACTGGGACCTGCCGGACGTCGTTCCCACCCAGAACCGCCAGGCCACGAACAGGGCCACCGGGATCCCGAAGATCAGGTACCAGTAGGTCGTCATCACGTGGGACAGGTCGATGAGGAACTGGGTGGGGGCCGGCATGGCGCCGCCGAAGTCCTTGAACATCTTCTCGAAGGTGGGCGTGACGAACATGAGCATGACGAGGGTCACGCCCACCGCGACGACGAGGACGATGGACGGGTACATCATGGCGCCCTTCACGCGCCGCTTCAGCTTCTCGTTCTTCTCGATGTAGGCGCCGAGCCGCTGCAGGATGGTGTCGAGGATGCCGCCGATCTCGCCGGCGCGGACGAGCTGGGTGAAGAGCTCGTCGAAGACCTTGGGGTGCTGGGAGAGCGCGTCGGCGAAGGTGGAGCCCGACTCGACCCGGACCTTCACGTCCGTGAGCACCCGGCGGAACTCGCGGTTGTCGGCCTGGGTGGCGATGATCTCGAGCCCCTGCACGAGCGGCAGGCCGGCGTCGATCATCACCGAGAACTGCCGGGTGAAGATGAGGATGTCCTTGGTGGTGACCCCGCCGAACCCGGGGATCTTGATGTTGATCTCCCGCGGCTTCCTCTTCACCTTGACGGGCTCGAGCCCCATCTGCGCGAGGCGCGCCTTCACCGCCCCGTCGTCGCTGGCCTCCATCTCGCCCGAGCGGACCTCGCCCTGGCGACTCTTCGCCTCCCACTTCCACACGGGGAGCTTTCGCACCGCGGGTGCGTTCTTGGTCCCGATCTTGGTGGTCGCCGCCTGTGCCATGAGCCCCTCGCTCCTGATTCCCGTCCCACGAGTCTAGGACAGGGACCGTCCCGCGTCGATCCTCACATCCGCCTACAACCGCCTACCGCTGGGGCGCGGGCGCGGTGCTCCGCACGCCCGTCCCGCTCGTCAGCATGTTCTTCAGCTCCTCGGCGTCGCTGGATCGGCCGATCGCCTCGTCGACCGTGATGAGCCGCCGCTGCACCAGCGCCGCCAGGCTCTGGTTGAAGGTCTGCATCCCGAACTTGGTCTGGCCGATCTGCATCTGCGAGTAGACCTGGTGGACCTTGTCCTCGCGGATGAGGTTCCGGATGGCCGGGTTGGGCACCATGATCTCGATGGCCAGCACGCGCCCCGGGGCGCCCGCCCTGGGCAGCAGGTTCTGGGTGAGCACCCCCTCGAGCACGAACGAGAGCTGGGCGCGCACCTGCGGCTGCTGGTAGGGCGGGAAGACGTCGAGGATGCGGTTGATGGTCTGCACGCAGCTGTTGGTGTGCAGGGTGGCGAAGGCGAGGTGGCCGGTCTCGGAGACCACCAGCGCCGCCTCGATGGTCTCGAGGTCGCGCATCTCGCCGATCAGCACCACGTCCGGGTCCTGGCGCAGGATGTACTTGAGCGCCTTCTTGAAGGACACCGTGTCCGCCCCCACCTCGCGCTGGTTCACCAGGCAGTTCTTGTGGGGGTGCAGGTACTCGATGGGGTCCTCGATGGTGATGATGTGCTCGTGACGGTCGGTGTTGATCTTGTCGATGATCGAGGCGAGCGTCGTGGACTTTCCCGAGCCGGTGGGTCCGGTGACCAGCACCAGGCCGCGCGGCTTCTTGGCGAGCTCGGTGACGATGGGCGGGAGCCCCAGCTCCTGGAAGGAGAGGATCTTGAAGGGAATGGTGCGGAAGGCCCCGGCCACGGCGCCGCGCTGCATGAAGATGTTGGCGCGGAAGCGGGACAGCGCCTTCACGCCGAAGGAGAGGTCGAGCTCGGTCTCCTCCTCGAAGCGGTGCTTCTGGGCGTCGGTGAGGATGGAGTAGCAGAGCTGCTTGGTCTCCACCGGGGAGAGCGGCGTCGTCTTGAGCGGCACCAGCTTGCCGTCGATGCGGAGCTGGGGCGGCGAGCCGGTGGTGATGTGCAGGTCGCTGGCGCCCTTCTCCACCATCGCCTTGAGCAACTGATGAAGATTGGCCACGGTCGTCCTCCTAGAAGCGGTCCGGAGCGGTGTTGCCCACCGCCTCCGCCAGGGTGGTGGTTCCTTCCTTCACCTTGTTGAGCGCGCTCATCCGCAAGGTCTGGAACCCGAGCCGGATGGCCTCCTGCTTCAGCTCCGCGGTGGAAGCGCCATTGATGACGAGCTCCTTCAGCCCGTCCCACATGGGCATGACCTCGTAGACGGCCACGCGCCCCTTGAAGCCCCGGTCGTTGCAGTTCTTGCAGCCCACCTTGTCGAAGGCCTGGAAGGTGCCGACCTGGTCCGGCGAGAATCCGGCGTCGAGGAGCGCCTGGTCGTCCACCGGGGCCGGCGCCTTGCAGTCCGGGCAGAGGCGGCGGCAGAGACGCTGGGCGATGACGGCGTTGAGCGAGGCGGTGACCAGGAAGGGCTCGATGCCCATGTTGAGGAGCCGGGAGATGGTGCCCGGGGCGTCGTTGGTGTGCAGGGTGGAGAGCACCAGGTGGCCGGTGAGGGCCGCCTTCACGCCGATCTCGGCGGTCTCGAAGTCGCGGATCTCGCCGACCATGATGATGTCGGGGTCCTGTCGCAGGAAGCTGCGCAGCGCGGCCGCGAAGTTGAGGCCGATGTCCTCGTGCATCTGCACCTGGTTGATCCCGAAGAAGTTGAACTCGACGGGGTCCTCGGCGGTGCTGATGTTCCAGGCCACCTCGTTCAGGCGCTGCAGCGCGGAGTAGAGCGTGGTGGTCTTGCCCGAGCCGGTGGGGCCGGTGACGAGCACCATGCCGTAGGGCCGGTCGATGGCCTCGAGGAAGTCCTTCATCTGCTTCTCCTCGAAGCCCAGCTTGGTCATGTCGAGCTGGAGGTTCGACTTGTCGAGGAGCCGCAGCACCACCTTCTCGCCGAAGAGCGTGGGGCAGACGGAGACGCGGAAGTCCATCTCCTTGCCCTTGCCGAGCCGGAGCTTGATGCGTCCGTCCTGGGGCAGGCGGCGCTCGGAGATGTCGAGGTGGCTCATGATCTTGAGGCGGCTGATCATGGCGGCCCGCAGCCGCATGGGCGGCTTCATCACCTCGTAGAGCACGCCGTCGATCCGGAACCGGACGCGGAACTCCTTCTCGTAGGGCTCCACGTGGATGTCCGACGCGCCCTTCTTGATGGCGTCGAGCAGGATCATGTTCACCAGCGTGACGACCGGGGCCTCGGCGGCGCTCTTCTCGAGGTCGAGGACGTCGAGGCCGTCGCCGTCCTCGATGACCGAGAAGTCGGCGTCCTCGAATCCCTGCATCACCTCGTCGTAGCTGGGCCCCTTCTCCCCGTAGTAGTGGTCGATCGCCTCGCGGATGGCCTGCTCGGAGGCGACCACCACCTCGACGTTGTAGCCGGTGGAGAACTTGATGTCGTCGAGCGCCAGGATGTTCGAGGGGTCGCTCATGGCGATGATGAGCGAGGACCCGGCCCGGTTCACCGGGACAACCCCGTGCTTCACCGCGGTCTGCTTGGGGACGAGCTTGATGACGTCGTCGGAGATCTCGAAGTCCTTCAGCGAGATCGACGGGACGCCGTACTGCTTGGAGAGGAAGCCGGTGAGGTCGCTCTCGGCGATCGCCCCCTGCTTGACGAGGAGCGAGCCGATGCGGCCACCGGTCCGGCGCTGCTCGTCCTGGGCCTTCTGGAGCTGCTGCAGGGAGACGAGGTTCTCCCGCACCAGCAGTTCGCCTAGACGTCCCGACATGTGGCCACTCTCCTCCGGGATCGAGCGGGCTGGAAGAAATTCGACCGTAGCACCGCGTTTCCGAGGCGGTCAAGGAACGGAGGGACGCAAGCTCCTGGAATCCGGCGTGGTTTTCGGCCCGTCGCCTCAGCGATCGGGGGAGCGGGCCAGCAGTTCGCGCGCCGCACCGGCGTCGAGGGCGATCTGGGCCCGGAGCGCGTCGAGGGACGGGAAGCGCCGCTCGGGCCGGATGCGCCCGACGAACTCGACCCGGACCCGCTCCCCGTAGAGGTCGCTTCCGTCGTGGCCGAGGAGGTGGGCCTCGAGGCCGACCGGGCCCGACTCCTCGACGGTGGGCTTCACCCCGACGTTGCAGACCGCGTCGAACGCCCGGGCGCCGCTGGCGTGGGACACCCCGTCGGGTCGCAGGCCCACCCCGAGCCGGGCCCGGGCCGCGTAGACGCCCAGCGCCGGCAGGAGACCCTCCGGGTGCAGGTTCGCGGTGGCGAAGCCGATGGACCGCCCGCGCCCCGCCCCCCGCACCACCACCGCCTCGACGTCGTGGCTCCGCCCGAGCAGGACCGCCGCGCCTTCGACGTTCCCCTCGAGCAGGAACTCCCGGACCTTGGTGGAGCTCACCGTGAGCCCGTCGGCGGTGACCGGCTGGATCACCGAGAGGCCGATCCCGCAGGCGAGGAGCAGCTCGCGGAGCGCGTCGACGCGCGCCCGCTCGTGACCAGCGGTGAAATCGTACCCCACCACGACGTCGGCCGCTCCCAGGCGCGCGCACAGGTCTCGCCGGACGAACTCGGCGGCCGACGTGGCCGCGTAGGCCAGGTCGAACGGAAGGACCACGGCCGCGTCCATCCCGGCCTCCTCCAGGAGCTCCAGCTTGCGGGGCGACGGCGTGAGCGTGGGGGGCGCCATGAGCGGGCGCAGCACCCGTGCCGGGTGGGGCTCGAAGGTGAGCGCGACCGCCGGCGCCCGGTGGGTCGCTGCGCGGGCCCGCGCCGTCTCGAGGAGACGCCGGTGGCCCAGGTGCACGCCGTCGAGGTTGCCGATGGCGACGGCGCATCCGCGCAGGGTGGAGACGCCGTCGAGACCGTGGAAGACCCTCATCGCCGCCCCCTCGGGAGCTGCGCGGCGCCGAACGCCCGGGGGAGGAGCGCCCCCAGCGTGGTCTCGACCCGGGAGCCACGGGCTCCGGCGAGCGTCACCGGGAGCCCCGGTCCGGCGAACTCGGCGAGGGTCTGGAGGCACATCCCGCAGGGAGGCGTGGGCGGGACGGTCCCGCTCGCGACCGCCACCGCCTCGAGAGCGCGACCTCCGGCCAGGACCGCGGCCACCACGGCGGCGCGCTCGGCGCAGACGGTCAGGCCGTAGCTGGCGTTCTCCACGTTGGCCCCCTCGAAGACCTGGCCCCCGGCGCGGAGGGCGGCCCCGACCCGGAACCCCGAGTAGGGCGCGTAGGCGCGCCGGCGGGCCGCGCGCGCCGCCGCGACGAGGTCCGGGGCCTTCACGCCTCCTCCAGGAACAGGTCCACCGCGCCCTGGGCCGCCGCGTCCATGCCGTCGAGCCGCGCGTGGGCGACGAAGGCGTCCCCCTGCCGGTCCACGTGGAGCACTTCCCCCCCGGCCCGGGTCTCGACGTGGGCCCCGGGCAGGAGGAAGCGCAGCTCGAGGCGGCGGGCCGGTGGATGACTCATGGTGAAGTGGATCCCGGCCTCGTCGAGCCAGCCACGCCACTCCTCGAAGGAGCCTCCGGCGGCGGGATCACGGACCAGGACGTGGAAGCGACGCTCCTTGGTCACGGCGCCGCCTCCGCCGCCGCGGCGGCCCAGGCCGGCAGAAGCCGCCCGAGCCGCTCGCGGGCGCCGGCACCGGCCCGGAGGACGTCGTCGTGCGAGAGCGGCGCTCGCCGAGAGGCCGGCGGCGAGGTTGGTGACGAGCGAGACCGCGGCGACGTGGATCCCGGCGTGCCGGGCCGCGATCGTCTCCAGGACGGTCGACATTCCCACCAGGTCGGCGCCCAGCGTGCGCAGCATGCGGATCTCGGCCGGGGTCTCGTAGCTCGGCCCGGCCAGCCCCGCGTAGACCCCCGAATGCAGCGGGATGGCGAGGCGCGACGCGCAGGCCTCGAGCAGCGCTCCCAGCCGGGCGTCGTACGGCTCGCTCATGTCCGGGAACCGCGCGCCCAGCCGCTCGTCGTTCGGCCCGGTGAGCGGGTTCACCCCGGTGAGGTTCAGGTGGTCGACGATCCGGACCAGCTCTCCCGGAGCGAGGTCGGGGTTCACCGCGCCGGCCGCGTTGGTGAGGAGGAGGGAGCGGACGCCGAACCAGGCGAGCAGGCGCACCCCGAAGGTCACGTCCTCGGCGGACGCGCCCTCGTAGAGGTGGGCCCGGCCCTGCAGCACCGCCACCGGCACGCCGCCCAGCTTCCCGACCACGAGCTTCCCGGCGTGGCCGGCCACCGTGGCGGCCGGGAACTCGGGGATCTCCTCGAACGGGATGACGACCTGGTCCTCCATTCGTTCCGCGAGCGCGCCCAGCCCCGAGCCGAGAACCATTCCCACCGTGGGGCGATGCTCGGTTCGTCCCCGGATCCAGGCCCGGGCGTACTCCAGGCGCGTGTGCAGGTCGGCCCTTCGGCTCATGTCCCCTCCTCCTCGATCCGTTCCAGGACGAGCCGCCCCGGCGACGCCGGCCCGGTCCCGATCCGCCAGGCCCGCCTCAGGCGCGCGGCGACGGCGTCGGGGGACTCGAGCGGCCGGTCCCCCACGTGCATCGCCGCGAGGGGCTCGCCGGCCTCGACCCGGTCTCCGACCTTCTTCCACACCTCGAGCCCGGCGGCCGGGTCGACCACGTCCTCGACGCGGGACCTCCCGGCGCCGAGCGCCATCGCGGCGAGGCCGACCGCCTCCGCGTCGATCGCCTCGACCACGCCGGTGACCGGGGAGGCGACCTCGACCACCCGCGTGGCGCGCGGCAGCCGGTCGGGGTCCCCGAGCGCCCGCGGGTCGCCCCCCTGCGCCTCGACGATCTCGCAGAGCTTCCGGAAGCCGCGACCGTCGGCGATGGCCTGCTCGACGAGGCCTCTCGCCTCGGCCGGTGTCGCGGCGACCTCGCCCAGGAGCAGCATCTCCGCGCCGAGGAGCACGGTGAGCTCGCGCAGGTCGGGCGGGCCGGCCGCCGCGGAGCAGGTGCAGGACCTCCTTCACCTCGAGCGCGTTGCCCACCGCCTGGCCGAGCGGCTGGTCCATGTCGGTGACGAGCGCGACGACGTCCTTGCCCATCCCGCGCCCGATGCCGACGATCGTGCGGGCCAGCGCGGTCGCGTCGGGGAGCCGCTTCATGAAGGCGCCGCTCCCCACCTTGACGTCGAGCACGAGCCCGTCGATCCCCTCGGCCAGCTTCTTCGACATGATCGAGGCGGCGATGAGGGGGATCGACTCGACCGTCGCGGTGAGGTCGCGCAGCGCGTACAGCTTGCGATCGGCCGGCGCGATGCGGTCGGTCTGCCCGACGAGGCAGGCGCCCACGGAGGACACCAGCTCGCGGAACCGCTCCACGGGCAGGTGGATGCGGAAGCCGGGGATCGCCTCGAGCTTGTCGAGGGTGCCGCCGGTGTGGCCGAGCCCCCGGCCGCTCACCATGGGGACCTTGACCCCGCAGGCGGCCACCAGCGGAGCCAGCGCGAGCGAGGTCTTGTCCCCCACGCCCCCGGTGGAGTGCTTGTCGATCTTCGGGCCGGGGATGTCGGAGAGGTCGAGCACGTCCCCGGAGTGGAGCATGGCCCCGGTGAGGGCCTGCAGCTCCGGCTCGCTCATGCCCCGGAAGAAGACCGCCATGCAGAAGGCGGCCATCTGGTAGTCGGGGACGCTCCCCTCGGCATAGCGGGTCACCAGCTCGGCGATCGCCTCCGGCGGCACGGGGCGACCGTCCCGCTTGCGGTGGATGACCTCGTAGGGGCGCACGGGTAAACGGCTAGCACACGCACCGGGGGGCGGCAATTCGCGCTCGTCCGGGGTCGATGCGGTATGGTCCAGGGGCTGTGAAGGTCCTGGTCTGCTGCGACAACGAGATCGTCTGCGACGCCGTCGCGCTGTCGCTGTCGCGGGCCGGCCACCAGGCCGTGGCGTCCGCGGATCCGGTCCAGCTGGCCGCGAACCTGACCGGCGCCGAAGCGCTGGTGGTGGATGGCACCGTCGGGCGGCGGGCCATCGCGCTGCTTCGCGACCGCGGCTTCACCGGGCGGGCCCTCGTCACCGGTGTGGCCTCGGCCGAGACGCTCGCCCAGGTCGGAGCCCGCTGTGGCGCGGACGGGACCCTCGGCCTCGACCCCCTCGACGAGCTCCCGCAGCGCTTCGCCGCGGCCCTGGCCGCGAGGCGCCGCATCCTCATCGTGGACGACGACGAGATCGTGGCCCGATTCCTCACGCGGGAGCTGGCCGGCAAGGGGTTCGAGGTGCTCTACGCCGCCGACGCGGAGGCGGCCACGGCGATCCTGGCCCGACGCGAGACCCGTCCGGACCTCATCCTCCTCGACGTGAAGATGCCCCGCATCGACGGCGCGCAGTTCTGTCGGTTCGTGAAGCGCAACGAGCGTTTCCGGGGCATCAAGGTGCTCCTCTGCACGGGCGCGGCCCGGGAGTCGGTGGAGCAGCTCGCCGCCGAGTGCGGCGCCGACGGGTTCCTCTTCAAGGACGAGCTGCTCGGCAAGTGGGTGGCCGAGCAGGCCGGCTAGGCCGCTAGAACGGCCTGCGCGGGCAGTCGACCTCCGGCGTGTTTCCGTTGCAGGCCCCGGGGGTCCCGGGCGCTTCCTTCGCGCAGGCGAGGTTCGACGCATCGTCCTCGCCTCCGGGCTGGATCCGCTCGGTGGAGCGACCGGTGCAGCGAAGGGACGGCGCGGCCCACCCGAATCCGGAGACGACGGCTCCCGACGCCGACTCCAGGGCGATGGAGGGTGCCCGGTCATCGGCCAGCCCCCCGGCGAGCGACGTGGCGCCGCAGTGGAAGAGGGGAACGCCGGCCGGCATCGGGTACCGACCGTCCCATCCTCCCCCGACGACGAGCCCGTGACCTCCCGGGGGAAGCGCCCCTCCTCCCGGCTCCAGGGTGCACCGGGAGATCGCCCCGCTCGTGCTCCTCTTCGCGAGCTTCCACCCGGTGAGGTCGGCGTCGCCGCTGCCCAGGTTGGCGATCTCCACGAACTCGCCCCCGGCCTGGGGAGACGCCGCGTCCGCCAGCACCTCGGTGAGCACCACCCGCGGCGCCGGGGAGCCGGTGGCGGCCAGCATCCACGAGCCCGGCGGCGCCCTGTTGCCCGCCAGGTCCTCCGCGAGGAAGCGCACCTTCACCCGGCGCCCGGGGCAGAGGCCGGAGGCGGTCGCCGACGCCGGGCATCGCGTCGGCGCGCCGCAGGGGTCGTGCCCGGGGCAGGGAGCGAGGTCGCCCCAGGCGACCAGGCTGCCCGGAAGGTCGGGGAGGGAGCCGCAGCCTTCCCCGAGCCGTTCTACCGACACCTCGATCCCGAGGCGGGTCATCTCGGAGGCGTCGGCGGCGAGCGTGAGCGCGCGTGTCGGCCGGGAGAACCCGTACGGTGGCCGCGTCGACCACCGGGGCCAAGTCGTCGCGGCAGGAGGCCACCACGATCCCCGGCAGCGGAGCGGGACGGTTTCCTCCGGCGTCGCGGACGCCTTCGAACGAGGGCGCGAGCTGCCCGGCCGGGAGCGGCCCTTCGAGGGCGAGGGACAGGACGTCGGAGCGTGATCGTCCCCGGCCGGCCCGCGCTGCCTTTCACCGATAGCGAACCGGTGACGGCCTCGGAGAACCCGATCCGGATCTCCCGGAGGTTGGAGGGCACCGGCCCGTGGGGCGGCACGAGCCACCGGGCCACGGGTGGAACGCGATCCGGCATGGGCCCGGTGCGGAAGGTGGTGGCGAAGGCCCGCTTGCGTCCGGTGGGGTCCATGACGGCCCGGCCGCTCGCGCTGCGGATGCCGGTCCCCACCACGATCGCGTAGGCTCCGAGCGCCTGGAGCGGCTCCTCCGGCGTGAGCTCGGCTGCCGTTCCGCCAGCGGTGAGGACGACGCGGGCGGGCACCACCGCGACGGCGGGCCCGATCCCGGTGGCCGAGGCCGCCGCGGTCGCCGCCGACTTGGCGTCTGCCTCGGTGGCCAGCGCCACGAAGCGGCCGTCCTCCACTCCCGACGGCTCGACCGGCTCGCTGAAGCGGACGGTGATCCCAGGGGCATCGGGCACGATCCCCTCCCCTTCCGGGGCGACCGACACCACGCGGGGCGCGGGGTCCGGCTCGGCAGGGCCGCAGCCCATCCACGCGAGTGCGGCGACGACGGATACGAGCTTCCTCATCTCTTCCTCCCTCCGGAGAAGAGCCCTCCGGTGAGCTCGTCGAGCTCGGCTGTGATCTCGTCCACCTGGGTTTCCCGGTCGGCGCGCTGGACGGCCTCGCGCGGCGGGTCGAGCGCCAGCTGCACGAGCAGCCGGCGACGCTGGAAGTAGAGCTTGGTGGCGCGGCGGACCCGCTCCGCGCGCCGGTCGATGAGCCGGGAGGCCGTCCATGCGGCCGCGGGCTCGTCGCGAGAGAAGACGAGCTGGTCGAGGTCCCAGCTCAGGCGGACGCCGAACTGGGTGGACGGGTTGAGGCGCAGGTAGTCCGACTCGACCGTCCCGGTGACGCCGACCACGCGCGTGTCCCGCTCGGTGCGGCTCGCGTCCAGCGAGACCCGCGGCAGCCAGTGGGCGCTGCGGGGGCGCGCCACCCAGGCGCGGAGCCGGTCCGGGTCCACGCCGTCGTGCTCGGCCGCGGCGCGCTGGACCTCGGCCACGGGCGGGTCGGCGGCGGCGACGACGGCGAGGACCCGGTGGCCGTCCAGCCGTGCGGCCACCGCCGGATCGGCGGCGGACGGCACGACGGACGGCACGGGCACGGCGGGCGGTGCGGCGAGGAGGAGGGCGAGGAGCAGGTGCACGGGCGGGCTTCCAGCACGCCGCGGGCCAGCGCCGCGCCCGGTCCCTCCATGGCCTCGTGCGGGCGGGCATGGTCATGCCGCGGACCCCGGGCCGCGCCGCGAACCGCGGCGGCGACTTCGCTTGATCGGCTCGTGTCCCCGGGCGATCTTCCGGCCCGTCCTCGGCGAACACGGGAGGTCCTCGTGGCGGAACAGAAGGAGCAGTGGATCCAGTGGGTGGCGCTGACCACCACCATCCTGGCGGTGTGCGCGGCCATCAGCTCGCTGCGCGGCGGCAGCTACTCGACCCAGGTGCAGCTCAAGAACACCCAGGAGGCGAACCGCTGGGCCTTCTACCAGTCGAAGAGCCTGAAGCAGAACCTGGCCGAGCTGGAGCGGGAGAGCATGGCCGTCCTGGCGCTCGAGGCCCGCACGCCCGAGGGGCGCGACCAGGCCGAGAAGGCGCTCCATCGCGCCACCGCCGAGGCGCAGCGCTACGAGAAGGAGAAGGCGGAGATCAAGGCCGACGCCGAGAAGCTGGCCGCCGAGCAGGCCGAGCTGAAGCGGCACGGCGGCTCCTTCGGGCTGGCCGTGATGCTGCTCCAGATCGCCATCATGATGTCGTCGGTGGGCGCGCTCATCAAGAAGCCGATCATGTGGTACGTCGGCCTCGCCTTCGGCGTCGGCGGGCTCGGCTACATGGCGAACGGGCTCTGGGGGTGGTTCTAGGGCGCTTCCCACGCCGGCGACATCTCGCGCAGCTTCGTCGCCTTCTCCACGACGAGCCGGGCCGCGTGGTCCACCTCCTCCTCGGTGTTGAACCGGCCGAGGCCGAAGCGGATCGACGCGTGCGCCAGGTCGTCCGGCACGCCCATCGCCCGCAGCACGTAGGACGGCTCGAGCGACGCCGAGGTGCAGGCCGAGCCGCTGCTCACCGCCACGTCCTTCATGGCGATCATGAGCGCCTCCCCTTCCACGTGCGCGAAGCTCACGTTCAGGTTTCCCGGCAATCGCCGCTCGAGGCTCCCGTTCACCGTGACCCGGTCGAGGCCGGCCAGGATGGCGCGGCGCAGCCGCTCGCGGAGCGCCAGGATGCGCGGCGCCTCCGCGGGCATCTCCTCACGCGCCAGCGTCGCCGCCTTCCCGAAGCCCACGATGCCCGGGACGTTGAGCGTGCCCGGAGCGGTAGCCCCGCTCGTGCCCTCCCCCGTCGATCTGGGCGACGAGCCGCGCCCGCGGCCTCCGCCGCACGTAGAGCGCCCCCACTCCCTTCGGCCCGTACATCTTGTGCGCGGAGAGCGACACCAGGTCCGCGTTCACGGCCTCCACGTCGAAGGCGATCCGCCCGAGCGACTGCACCGCGTCGGTGTGGAAGAGCACCCCCTTCTCGCGGGTGATGCGCCCGATCTCCTCGATGGGCTGCACCGTTCCCACCTCGTTGTTGGCGTGCATCACCGAGACGAGCACGGTGTCGGGACGGATGGCGGCGCGCACCGCCTCGGGGTCGACGAGCCCCTCCGCGCTCACCGGGAGCACGGTCACCTCGAACCCCTCGCGGCAGAGCGCCGCCATCGGGTCGAGCACGGCCTTGTGCTCGATGGCGGTGGTGACGAGGTGGCGCCCCTTCGCCGCGTGGAAACGGGCCACCCCCTTCACCGCCAGGTTGTCCGACTCGGTGGCGCCGCTCGTCCAGACCATCTCCCGGGCCGTCGCGCCGATGAGCCGGGCCACCTCCTCGCGCGCCTCCTCCACCGCCTCCTCGGCCTTCCACCCGAAGGAGTGGCTCTTCGAGGCGGCGTTTCCGAACCGCTCCGTGAAGTACGGGAGCATGGCCTCGAGGACGCGTGGGTCGACCGGCGTGGTCGAGTGGCAGTCCATGTAGATGGGAATCCTCAAGGCCCCGCCTGTCTCGAAGGGAATGGAACCGGACGCGATTGCGTTCCGGCCTGGGGTTCTATAAGGGTGACGGCGGGCGGGTCAAGGCGGGCGCATCGGCCAACCCCTTGTCGCGACGAGGGTTTTCTCCCGCCCTCCGGATGGTTATGTTGAAAGGACGCATGCGAATCCTCACGAGAATCCTGGTGGCGGGGCTCACCATCGCCGCCGTGGCCTGGTTGCCCGACCTCGCGGCCAGCGGCTCGACCGGCGCCACCACCGATCTCGGCCTCGGCACGCTGCTCGCCGAGGGGTCCGTGCTCGCCTACGTGGTGGCCTTCGGAGGCGGCATCCTCACCAGCCTCACCCCCTGCGTCTACCCGCTCATCCCCATCACGGTCTCGATCTTCGGCGCCCGCGAGGCCTCGTCCCGCCGCCACGCCATGGCGCTCTCCGGCCTCTACGTGCTCGGCATCGCCATCATGTACTCGGCGCTGGGCGTGGGGGCGGCGCTCACCGGGAAGGCCTTCGGCAGCGTGATGCAGAACCCCCTCGTCATCGGGGCGGTCGCGCTGGTCTTCGCCACCATGGCCGCCTCGATGTTCGGCGCCTTCGAGCTCCAGCTGCCCCCGTCCATGCAGGCGAAGCTGCAGGGCGTGGGGGGCGCCGGCTACCTGGGCGCCCTGGCCATGGGCCTCGTCTCCGGAATCATCGCCGCCCCGTGCACCGGCCCGGTGCTGGCCGCCGCGCTCGCCTTCGTGGCCACCAAGGGCTCGGTGGCGTTCGGCATGGGCATCATGTTCGCCTACGCGATGGGGCTCGGGCTCCTCTTCTTCCTCATCGGC
Source organism: uncultured delta proteobacterium (assembly GCA_963818535.1). GTDB lineage: Bacteria > Myxococcota > Myxococcia > Myxococcales > Anaeromyxobacteraceae > CAIOAK01. The sequence continues at coordinate 123,007 of CAWFSM010000002.1, forward strand.
GCCTTCTCGGTCTCGCTCCCCAAGAGCGGGCCCTGGATGGACACGGTGAAGAGCGTCTTCGGCGTGGCCCTTCTCGCCGCCGCCGGCGTCTTCCTGAAGGACTCGCTCCCGGCGCTCAAGCCGCTCTTCCTCGCCTCCCGCACCGCGGCGCTGGCCGCCGCCGGGCTGGCCGGAGCGGGGGTGCTGCTCGGCGCCTTCAGCGGCAGCTTCCACGGCGGCTCGATGCTCCAAAAGCTCGCCAAGGGGGCCGGCGTGGCGCTCGTGGTGGGCGGGATCGTCTATGCATCGGGAGCCGCGTCGGCGCGGGCCCGCGTGCAGGGCGAGCACGTCGCCTGGCACTTCCACCAGGACGAGCTGGCCGCCATCGCCCAGGCCCGGGCCCAGGGCAAGCCGGTCATCATCGACTTCTGGGCCGACTGGTGCGCCGCCTGCAAGGAGCTCGACAAGACCGCCTGGGCCGATCCCCGCGTCCAGGCGGCGGCGGGGCGCTTCGTCACCCTCAAGATGGACGGCACCCACGACACCGATGCCTTCCAGAAGGTCTTCGACAAGTACGCCGTGGTCGGCATGCCGACGGTGGTCTTCATCGACTCGGCGGGGCGCGAGGTCCCGCAGCGCATCACCGGCGCCATCGACGCCGAGGAGATGCTCAAGTACCTCGAGTCGGTGGACCGGACGTGCAGCCCGGCCATCGCCTGCGTCACCCGCTGGTAGCGGGGCGCGAGCGCCTGCCTAGAACACCTTCCAGGTGACGACGGCGACGAGCTCGCCGAGCAGCTTGTCGTCCAGGCCCGGGATCCGGGCGCTGCCCGTCGCCCAGCGCACCCAGAGCCCGGCCCGCGCACCCAGCGTCACGTCCTTCGAGACGGGCGCCTCGTAGGCCACTCCGAGGCGCGGCACGAACCCGAAGCCCATGTCGCGCTGGAGGGCCCACTCGAGGCCGAGGTCGAGGGCGGCGCTGAAGAGCCCGCCCCCCGCCGACGCGGTCCAGGCCACGCCCGGGGCGGCCAGCACGCCGAGGTTCTGCCGGTTCTCCGAGTAGATCCAGGTTCCCCCGAAGTTGAACCAGGGGCCGGCCGTGAGCCGGAAGCCGGCCCGGCTCCCGGCATCGCCGGCCAGCTCGCGCCGCCACACCAGCCCGAGCACCATCTCGCCGGTGGTCCAGGCCATGGAGACGGTCCCGCCCAGGTCGTTCCACTCGTCGAGCCCCTGGGCATAGGTGAGCGAGAGGTTCGGATAGCCGACCTCGGTCAGCCAGGCCGCGCCGCCCGGGCCGAGGGCCCCCGCTCCCACCAGCGTGACGGGGGCCTGGGGAGAGGGAGCGGCGGCGAGCGTGAGGGCGAGCAGTGCGGTGGCGAGCGTCATGGGGACCGCATCCTAGCCGCTCCGAATGGCGTTGACACCGGGCGGCTCCCCCCGCTAATGAGGGGCCCACCTCCGCCCAGGTGGCGAAATTGGTAGACGCACTAGATTCAGGGTCTAGCGGCTGAAAGGCCATGGAGGTTCGAGTCCTCTCCTGGGCACCATGATTCCGAGGCGGCGGGTCGCTCTGGCCCGCCGCCTTTTTCTCGTCCAGCCCTCCCTCCCCCGGTTGACCATCCGCCCCGAGTTGCATATTCATGCAACTCCATGCATACGCGCACCGTCGCCGTCGTCGGGGCCTCCGGCTACTCCGGCCTCGAGCTCTCCCGCATCGTGGCTCGCCATCCGCGCCTCCAGCTCGCGGCCCTCTACTCCGACCGGTGGGCCGACGAGGCCGCCGGGACGCGCCTGCCGCTCTCCGGGCCGGCCGCGGCGCTGCGCTACCTCCCGCAGGCCCACGCTCCGGCACTCGCCGCGGACGTCGCCTTCCTGGCCACGCCGGCCGAGGTCTCGCTCGCGCTCGGGCCCGCGCTCCACGCCCGGGGCGTCACCGTGGTGGACCTGTCGGGCGCCTTCCGGCTCCACGACCCGGCGGCCTATCCCCGGTGGTACGGCTTCGAGCACGCGGCCGTCCCGCTGCTCTCCCAGGCCCGCTACGGCCTGCCCGAGCTCGACCGCGCCGGGCTGCGCGACGCCACCTTCGTCACCAACCCGGGGTGCTACGCCACCGCCATCGCGCTCGCGCTCGCGCCGCTCGTCCGCTCCGGCCTGGCGGCGCGGGAGGGCATCGCCGTCTCGGCGATGAGCGGCGTCTCCGGCGCCGGCCGGAAGGCCAGCGAGGAGTACTCCTTCTGCGAGGTGGACGAGGACCTGCGCGCCTACCGCATCGGCCGGCACCAGCACGTCCCGGAGATCGAGCAGACCGTGGCCCGGTTCGCCGGTGGCGTCGGCCCCATCTCCTTCACGCCCCACCTCGTCCCCATCCGGCGCGGCATCCTGGCCACCTGCGCGCTGCGGGCCGCCCCGGGCGCCACCGAGGCCGCGCTGCGCGAGGCCCTGGACGCGGCCTACGGCGCCGAGCCCTTCGTGCGGGTGATGAAGCCCGACCACGTGTCGGTGAAGGACGTGGTCCGCACCAACCGCTGCCACCTGGGCGCCACCCTCGACGCCCGCACCGGACTCGTGATCGCCGTCTCGGCCATCGACAACCTGGTCAAGGGGGCCGCCGGGCAGGCGGTCCAGGCCTACAACGCGACGCAGGGCTGGGACGAGACCCTCGGGCTCGACCTCCTGGGAGGCTAGGCGTGAAGATCCCCAAGGGCTTCCGCTTCGGCGGCGTGGCGGCGGGCCTGAAGCCGCAGCGTCGCGACGTGGCGCTGGTGGTCTCCGACGTGCCGGCAGCCGCCGCCGGCCTCTTCACCGTCAACAAGGCCTGCGCCGCGCCGGTCATCGACGCCCGGGACCGGGTGCCCGCCGAGGGCATGCGCGCGGTGCTGGTGAACAGCGGCAACGCCAACGCGCTCACCGGACCGCGCGGGCTGGAGGACGTGGCCATCCTGCGCGGCGCCGTGGCCGACGCCCTCGGGGTGCAGAAGCGGGCCGTGCTCACCGCCTCCACCGGCGTCATCGGCGTGCGCCTGCCCGCGCAGAAGATCGTCGACGCGCTGCCCGCCCTGGTGGAGCAGCTGGGCGACCGGGCCGACTTCGCGGCCGAGGCCATCATGACCACCGACACGCGGGCCAAGATGGCGTCGCGCGAGGTGGTGGTGGGAGGGAAGACCGCCACCGTGGCCTGCATCGCCAAGGGCTCGGGGATGCTGGCCCCGCAGCTCGCCACCATGATCTGCGTGGTGGTGACCGACGTCTCGGTGACTCCCAAGGTGCTGCAGGAGATCCTGGGACGCGCGGTGAAGCGCACGTTCGAGATGCTCACCGTGGACGGGGACATGTCCACCAACGACTCGCTCGTCGCGCTGGCCAACGGCCTGGCCGGAAACGCGCGCATCGCCGAGTCCGGGCCCGACCAGGAGATCCTGGAGACGGCCGTCACCGACCTCTTCCGGGAGATGACCCGGGCCATGGCCTCCGACGGCGAGGGGGCGACGAAGCTCCTGGAGGTGGTGGTGACCGGCGCCCCGTCCGACGCCTCCGCCCGCGACGTGGCCCGCTCCATCGCCAATTCCCCCCTGGTGAAGGCCGCCCTCTTCGGCGCCGACCCCAACTGGGGGCGCGTCCTGGCCACGGTGGGGGCGCGGGCCGGGACCCGCGGGTGGCTCATCGATCCCTACCGGGCCCGGGTCTCGCTGCAGGGCGTGGCGGTGTTCGCCAACGGCGCTCCCACCGAGTTCGACCGCGAGGCGCTCAAGGCGCGCATGCGGGAGCCCTCCATCGACCTCCGGGTCGAGCTGGCCGACGGCGACGTCTCGGCCACCGCGTGGGGGTGCGACCTCTCCTACGACTACGTGAAGATCAACGCCGACTACTCCTCGCAGATCGTCCAGAAGGCCGACGGCGGGGTGGCCCGCGAGGACCACGTCGCCAACTACTCCCCGGCCTTCAAGCGGGCGCTCCTCGCCGAGGCACTCAAGTACATCGCTGCCTTCTCCGGGCAGGTGGCGGTCATCAAGTACGGCGGCGCGGCCATGGTGAAGGAGTCGCTCAAGGAGGCCTTCGCCGAGGACGTGGCGCTGCTCAAGCAGGTCGGCCTGAAGCCGGTGGTGGTCCACGGGGGCGCCCAGGAGGTGACCCGGACCATGGAGCGGCTGGGCGAGCGCTCCGAGTTCGTGGACGGCCTGCGCATCACCGACGCCACCTCGCTTCCGGTCGTGGAGATGGTGCTCACCGGGAAGGTGAACCAGGAGCTGGTGGCGCTGCTCAACGCGCGCAACGCCTCGGCGGTCGGGCTCTCCGGAAAGGACGGGCAGCTCCTCCGGGCCCGCAAGATCGTCCACGAGAGCGGCCGGGACCTGGGCCACCACGGCGAGGTGGTGGAGGTGAACAAGGACTTCCTGCGCATGCTGCTCAAGTCGGGCTACGTCCCGGTCATCTCCCCCATCGGCAGCGGCGAGGACGGTGGCGGACTCTCGGTGAATGCCGACGACGTGGCCGCCGCGGTGGCCGTGGCGCTGGGGGCGAAGAAGCTCATCTACCTCACCGACGTCCCCGGCATCCTCGAGTCGGCGCCGGACGGCGGGATGGTGCGCCAGATCTCCGGCCCCGACCTCGAGAAGCGCATCGAGGCCGGCGCCATCACCGGCGGGATGAAGCACAAGGCACGCGCCATCCTGCGCGCGCTCTCCGGGGGCGTGGAGAGGGTCCACGTCCTCGACGGGCGCGTCCCCCACACCGTCATCGCCGAGCTCTTCACCGACCGCGGCGTGGGCACCCTGATCTACCGATGAGCGCGCAGGACGCCCGGCGACGTCGTGAGGCGGTGGCCCGCATCCTGCGCGCCGGCCGGATCTCCACGCAGGAGCAGATCCTCGACGAGCTGCGGCGCGGGGGGCTCCGGGCCACGCAGGCCACCCTCTCGCGCGACCTGGCGCGGCTCTCGGCACGGCGGGTCTCCCGCCCCGACGGCTCCTACTACGAGATCGGGGACGGGGCCCCGGCCGCCGTCGCCGCCGCCGTCGCCGGGCTGGTCTCGGCGGTGGCCACGAACGGCTCCCTGGTGGTGATCCGGACCCTGCCGGGCAGCGCGCCGGCGGTCGCCCGCGCCATCGACCTGGCGCGGCTCCCGGGAGTCCTGGGCACCATCGCCGGCGACGACACGGTGTTCGTCGCCCCCTCGCGCGGCCGCGCGGCGGGCGCCCTCTCCGGGCGCCTGGCGGGCCTGTTCGAGGCGGAGCAGGAGAGCGCTGGTTAGAGCGCGACCCGCGCCCACTCGGCGCGGGATCGCTGCACGCAGTCCTCGATGGCGAGTCCCTCGAAGTAGTTCCCGGTGAGCGCCAGCCTCGATCCGGCCAGCATGCGGTCGAGCTCCCCGATCACGCGGTCGTGGCCCGAGGGCCGGCGACGGGAGCAGGGTCATGCGCCGGGTGACCTCCTCGAAGTCGGCCTGCGCCACCTGCAGGATGTCGGCGATGCGGGAACGCCGCTCCTCGTCGGTCTTGCCGGTCTTGAAGTGGAAGGCGAAGGCGCGCCAGCCCGGGTCGGGCACCGGGTCGCGCGTCACCGCCGACCAGAAGACGTCGTCGGCCGGCACCAGGAACGCCATCTCCGGAAGCTTCAGCTTCTCGCGTCGGACCACCACCCCCACCGTCTCGGTGGCCGCCATGCCGATTCGAGCCAGCTCCGAGGCGAGGTCGGGGAAGTCGGCCCGGAGGAGCGCCGCCGCCATCGAGGGGGGTACGGCCACCGACACCACCGGCGCCTGGAACGCGCGCCCGTCGCCGAGGCGAACCTCGTAGCCCGCGCCGCTCCGGCGCACCTCGCGCACCACCGCACCCGTGACCGTCTCGATCCCGGGCGTCGCGGCCACGGCGGCCGCCACGGTCCCGAGCCCGCCGTCGAGCGTGAAGCTCTTCACCACGTCCTTGCGCCGCGCCCGCTTCTTGAAGAGCGAGCCGGGACCGGAGGCCGGGAAGGAGTCCACGTTCTGCGAGGGGACCGCGGAGAGGAACGGCGCGAGGATGCGCGAGTAGTTCCGCTTGCCCACCACGCCGGAGTACCAGCCGCAGGTGGTGGCCCCCTCCTTGGACGCGCGCATGCCCCCGAAGACGTTGCGCAGGAGCTCGGCCTTGTCGAAGCGCATCAGGACGGAGATGGGCCCCAGCATGTCGAGCGCGCCGTCGCGCAGGAACGCGAAGCGCTTGCGGGCCTCTCCGCGCGGGACGATCCGGTCGCGGAGGCCGGTCGCCCTCGATGATCTCGAGCAGGCCGGCGTAGGAGTTGTAGCAGGTGTGGGCGCCCAGCTCGTACCAGTAGCCCGCCTGCGTGCGCCGGGAGTCGAGACAGCCACCCAGCCGCTCGCTACCCTCCAGGACCAGCACCTTCCGGCCGGCCCGGGCGGCGTTCCACGCGAAGGAGAGCCCGCTCACTCCACCGCCGACGACGACGACATCCCTCGATTCCATCTCGACTTTCCGACCTCCCTGCATGCGGCGACACGACCCCCGAGCGTCGCATGGCGCGCCGCGCCACGCCAGGGCTTTCGCCCCACCGGAGTCCGTCGGATCGCGCTTTCACCGTCCGGCGCGTTGGGCTACAAGGGTCGGACCATGAAGATCGGCTTTCTCGGAACGGGGACCATGGGTGCGCCCATGGCCAACAACCTGCGCAAGTCCGGCCACACCGTCACCGTCTGGAACCGCACCGCGTCGAGGGCGGAGCCGCTCGTGAAGAAGGGCGCGAAGAGCGCCCCGACGCCGCGCGAGGCGGCGGCCGGCCAGGACCTGATCTTCCTCTGCCTGTCCGACGAGAAGGCCGTCGAGGCGGCGCTCGAGGGGCCGGACGGCGCGCTCGCCGGGCTCGACAAGGGCGCCGTGCTCGTCGACGTCTCCACCGCCGGGGTGCGCAGCGCGAAGGCCGTCGAGGAGCGCGTGAACGCCCGCGGAGCCTCCTTCGTCGCGGCGCCGCTGCTCGGCTCGAAGTCCGCCGCCGAGAAGGCCCAGCTCACCATCGTCGCCGGCGGGCCCGTCCAGGCCCGGGAGAAGGCGCGCCCGGCCCTGCGCGCGCTGTCGGCGCGGGTCATCGAGCTGGAGAGCGCGCCGCAGGCCGCCCTCATGAAACTGGTGGTGAACTCGGTGGGCGGCGCCATGATGGCGGCCTACGCCGAGGGACTGGCGCTCGGAGCCTCGGGCGGCCTCGACCTCGCCAAGGTCGTCGAGACGCTCCAGGCCTCGAGCTTCCACTCGCCGCTCTTCCTCATGAAGGGGGAGCAGATCCTGGCCCGCGACTGGGCGCCGCGCTTCGCCGTCTCGCTGGCCGAGAAGGACCAGCGACTGGCGCAGGAGGCGGCGAGCGACCAGGGCGCGAAGATGCCGGTCAACGCGGCGGTTCGAGGTCTCTTCGGCGACGCGATCGCGGCGGGCCACGGCGGCGACGACATGTGCGCCGTCGCCGATCTCTACTTCGGCTGGGCAGGACTGAAGAAGTAGCCGCTCCGGCGCCGATCAGTTCGCGAGCGCTTCCCTCACGGTCTTCCAGAGATCCTCGAGGTGGAAGGGCTTGCGGACGAAGCCCGCCGGTACGAGTCCGGAGGGCAGGAGCTTCTCCCGGACCTCGTCCGGTGGGGTTGCCGACACGAAGAGCACCTTGGGGCACTTGTCGCCCAGCTGGTGCTTCAACGCGTCGAAGAACGCCACGCCGTCCATCCCGGGCATGCGGTAGTCGACGAGCGCCAGGTCCGGGGGGTGCAGGCGCGCCAGTTCCAGGGCCACGAGCGGGTCGGATGCGCCCTCCGCCTCGTGTCCGAGCCTCTGCACCCCGACCTGAAGGGCCTTCCGGACGATCTCCACGTCATCGACAATGAGCACTCTCGCCACGTTGCACCTCTACCTCCCCACCGTGCTCACCCCGTGCCGGGGGAAAGGCCAGTATTTCCGAGGTGGCCGGATCGGGTCGTCGCGCACCCCGGGGTCATGTCGCCCGCCCAGGGGACACCGAAACCGTTACTTACAACGGGGGAGGGTCCCCGCTATCCGGGGTATCGCGCCAGCGCCCGCCGGACCGCCTCGCCGAAGTGGCGCCGCGCCGAGGGTGGACCGAGCACTTCCGCGTCTCCTCCGAAGGAGAGCGCGAAGCGCGTGGCCCACTCGTCGCTCACCCCCGGGACCTCGACGACCGCGCCGCCCTTCCGGTCCCGCTTCACGACCCGCCACTGCCCGGGTCGCGCGAGCGCCCAGGCCGCGGCGAGCGGACCGAGCCGCAGGCGTACCGGGGGGCCGCTGGCCTCGGAGAAGAGCCGTCCCCGCGCCAGCTCGGCGTCGGTCGGCGGCTCGAACCGCTTCTCGTCGACGGCGCATTCCCGGATGCGGTCGAGCCGGAACGGCAGCGCCTTCCCGCGCCCCTCGTCGTGACCCCACAGGTACCAGTGGCCGAGCCGCTGCGCGAGGGTGTACGGGTGGACGACCCGCTCGCTCTCCTCGCCGCGGGTGGCCGTGAAGTAGCGGATGCGCAGCGCGCGGCGCGCCGCGATGGCCTGCTCGATGCGCCCGAGCAGGGAGTCCCTGGCCGGTGGCGATCCGGCGAAGATGCAGGCGAGGAGCTCCTCGAAGATGGCGCGCCGGTCGCGGGGCACGGCCTCGCGCAGCGCGCGGACCACCCGTTCCCGCCCCTCTCCTCCCAGCGCCCGCGCCGCCGCGGCCAGCGCCGCCGCCTCACTTTCCGTGAATCTCGGCGGGCGGGAGAAGCTCTGGTGGAGGGCCACGTGGACCCGGTCGCCCTCCACGTAGAGGTCGAGGAAGTCGTCGGGAGCGAACGGTGGGCAGCCCACCCCGAGCAGGAAATCGAGGTCCTCGAGGATCTGCTTCTCCGGGACCCCGCACCTGCGGGCCAGGTCGCGCACCGGCACGCCGGGGTGGCGGACCGCGTAGGGAACGAGGAAGAGGACGCGGCGCAGCCGGTCGCGCGCGTCGGCCTTGGGCGGGGCGGCCTTGCGGGTCACGAGACCCTCCGGGCCAGCGCCGCCAGCACCTTGCGGGCCTTCTCGCGCAGGGGCCGCGGGGCCAGGATCTCCGGCGCGATCGCCGTACGAGAGCACGTGCCGGAGCAGCGCCTCCTGGTTCTGCGCCATCACCTCCACCACCGCGCGCCCGTCGGTCTCCTTCCAGGAGGCCCGGGGACCGAACGAGTCCCGCTCCTCGGGGCTGGCGGGCCCCTCCAGCCGGACCCGGCAGCGCACCGGCGCGTGCACCCCGAACTCCCAGGATTCGCGGGTGGCGAGCTCGGCGAGCGAGAACCCCTTCCTCACCTCGAAGTCGGGCGTCCGCGGCGCCGCGGCGTTCACCTCGAGCGAGACGATGCGCCCCAGGTGGAAGCTGCGGATGTCCTGGCGCAGCCGGCAGAAGCCGGCCACGAACCACGCGCCGCCTCGCTGGTAGAGGCCGTAGGGCTCGACGTCGCGCTCGGTCCGGGCCTGGCGCTCGGCCCCGGCGTAGACGATGTGCACCCGCTTCTTGGCGGCCACCGCGGTGGAGAGCGCCTCCAGCCGGGCGGACGACTCGGCCCGGGCGTCCCCCTCGGCGTCGTCGGCCGAGAGCTGGAGCGCCGCCACCGCCGCGACCTCCGAGGCGCCCGGGGCGCGGGCCGCGAAGGAGAGCTTGTTCATGGCATGGGCGAGGTCGCGCGCGTACGGGAAGGCGCGCTGCGCCAGCGCCGCCGAGCCGGCGAGGTAGAGGAGCGCGAGGTCCTCCGGGGCCAGCTTCAGGTCGGGGAGGTAGAAGTCCTCCTTGTCGACCAGGTAGCCGGCCGAGAGATCCTCGTCGCCGCCCACCCAGCGAACCGGGACTCCCAGCTCGAGCAGCTCGGCCTTGTCCCGCTCGAACTTGCGGATGGCCGCCTCGCCGCTGCCGCCGTAGTCGTCCGGGAACTGCTCCTGGATCTCACGCCAGGAGACCGGCTCCGACGCGCGCAGCAGGAGGGCCGCCAGATCGAGGAGTCGCTCCGCCTTCTGCATGGGGCGACGACCTTAGCAGAGCGCCTACTCGCCCGCAGGCGGAGGCGTCGGGGGCGCCTCCGGCGGCGCGGATGGAGCGGCCGCGGCGGCCGCGCTCTCCTGGGCCTTGCGCTCCTCGCGAGCGGCCTGGCGGACGGCGTCGATGAGCTCCTCGTGCTCCTTGCGGAGCGCGTCGTGGCGGCGCTTCAGCTCCAGGTAGCGATCCTTGGCGATGTCGAGCTCGCCCTTCTGCACCATGTAGACGCGCCGGTCGGTCTCGAGCCGTCCCTTGGCCGCCTTCACGTCCCGCTCGAGCTCGGCGGCCTTCTTCCGGACCTCGGCCAGCTTCGCCTCGGCCTTGTCGGCCCGCTCCTTCTCGGCGGCGAGCAGGTCCTCGCCGGGGGCTGCCGGGGTCGGCGCCAGGGGCTCGGCGGCCGCCTGGGCGGCCTGGAGCGCCTGGGCCCGCGCCTTCGCGACGGCCTCCGCGGCCTCGGCGCGTCCGCGCTCCAGCTCACGCGCGGCGCTCGCCGCCTGGGCCTCGAGAGCACGTGCCCGCTCCGCGGCGGCGGCGGTCTCGGCCCGCGCATCGGCCAGCCGGGTGGTGAGCTTCTCGATCTCCTCGCGAAGGGCCGGCGCTCCGGCCGCCTTCTTCACGGCCTCGGCCTGGTCGAAGGCCTTCTTCTTGGCCTCCTTCAGCTGGTCCCGGAGCTGGGCGGCCTCCTCGCGCCGCTCCTTCGTCTCGGCCCGGGAGGCGGCGGCGTCCTTGGCGGCGCTCGCCGCGTGCTCCTGGAGCTTGCGGAGCGCGTCCTCCTTGCTCGGCCAGCTGGCCGCTGGTGGTCCGGTGGGAGGTGAAGAAGTAGACCGCGACGACGACCGCGGCGAGGGCGATGAAGATGAGGAGACCGGTCATGGGGGGACGAAGCTATCGCCGGCGCCGACCTCTTGGCAAGGCAGTACGGCGGCGGGTTACATTCCCGCCTTGCGCAGCGTCGCCACCAAGATCTTCCTCGCCTTCGGGGTGTCGCTCGCCGCGTTTGCGCTGGTCTCCGCCTTCGGGATTTCCCAGCTCCACGACCTGGGGCGCAAGCTCCGCCTCCTCTCCGACGGCTACCTGCCCCTCACCCGGATCGCCGCCCAGATCGACGTGAAGGACTGGGTGACCCCGCGGGTCCTGGAGGCCGGGGCGCTCGACCCGGCCTCGCGCCGCGCCCTCGTCCCGCTGGCCCGGGCGCGCTTCCCCTCGCTCGTCCGGGAGAAGATCGCCGAGGGGCGCGCCGTGGCCGGACGGGCCATGCGATCCGCGCCCGCGGAGGAGGCCGCCTTCCTCCAGGACGTCGTGGCCCGGCTCGAGGCGCTCGACGCGGCCTGGTCCCGGTACGACGTCGCGGCCCGCGCCCTCCTCGACGCGGCCGAGGCCGGGCGAGGCGCCCCCGTCCGAGGGAACGATCCAGGCCGCCCGGACCCTGGAGAAGTCGCTCGCCATCGACGTGAAGCTCCTCCAGGCCGCGCTGGAGAGCCACACGAGCGAGCTCGTCCTCGCGGCCGGACGCGAGGAGTCGCGGACGGTCGCCTCCATCGTCATCTACACGCTGCTGGCCCTCTTCGTGGGGGCCGGTGCGGCGCTCGTCTCGCAGCGACTGCTCGCCCCCATCCGGACCCTCACCGAAGGGGTGAAGGGAGTGGCCTCGGGCGACCTCAGCCGGCAGGTGGAGGTCCGGGGGAGCGACGAGCTGGCCGTGCTGGCGCGCGAGTTCAACGCCATGGCGGCCTCGCTGGATCGGCAGCGCCAGGAGCTGCTCCGGGCCGAGCGCCTGGCCGCGGTGGGACGGATCTCGGCCCACATCACCCACGAGATCCGCAACCCGCTCAACTCCCTGGGCCTGAACGCCGAGCTTCTCGCCGAAGAGCTCGAGCCGGGGGCCTCGGCGGAGGCCCGCGCGCTCCTCGGCGCGATCACGCGGGAGGTGGATCGGCTGAACGCCGTCGCCGAGGAGTACCTGCGCTTCGCGCGTCTCCCCCGCCCGGTGATGGCCCGCGAGGACCTGAACGAGATCCTCGGGGGGCTCGTCGACTTCGTGACGCCGGAGATGGCGGCCGCAGGCGTGACCGTGACGCGCGACCTCTCCCCGGACCTCCCTCCGGTGTGGGCCGACGAGGGGCAGCTGCGCGCCGTGTTCCTGAACCTGCTCCGCAACAGCCGGGAGGCCATGTCCGGCGGAGGGACCATCTCGGTCCGGACCGGCCGGACCGCGGACGGGGGGGCGGAGGTGACGGTGAGCGACACCGGAGCCGGTATCCCCCCGGAACAACTGGAGAGAATCTTCGACCCGTTCTTTTCCACCAAGTCGGGAGGAACCGGGCTAGGTCTGGCGTTCACGTTGCAAGTCGTACGGGAGCACGGCGGGACAATCCGTTGCCAGAGCGAGGTCGACCGGGGAACGACGTTCTCCGTCCACCTTCCACCTGCGCCAGTGGACGCCGCCGGTAGCGAGGAGGCAGTGAGCGCGTGAAGCCGACGAAGCGAAGGTCGCGACGGTTCCGGGATCCCCTGAGGGGCCACTCTCCCATGGCGGAGGGGCCGTTCCTGCTCGGACAGCGGGCCCGGTTCCAGAACGGGGCCCGCGTGGTCGTGGCGCGAACTCCGGGGCTCCACTCGGCCATGCTCGCGCTCTACGTCCGGGCCGGGTCGCGCCACGAGCGCCCCGAGGCCAACGGGGCCTCCCACTTCGTCGAGCACCTGGTCTTCCGGGGAAGCCGCGGCTACCCGGACAGCCGGGCCATGAACGAGGCCGTCGAGGCGGCGGGCGGAAGCATGAACGCCATGACCGCGCGCGACCACACCTGCTTCTACACGTCGCTCCACCCGGCCGGGCTCGAGACCGGGATCGACGTCATGGTCGACCTGATCCGCCACCCGCTTCTGCGGGACATCGAGGTGGAGCGGCAGGTGATCCTCGAGGAGATCCTCGACGAGGTCGACTCCCGCGGACGCGACGTGGACCCCGACAACCTGGTGAAGCGCCTCGCCTTCCCCGATCACGGCCTGGGACAGAAGATCGCCGGGTCGCGGGGCAGCGTCCGCTCCCTGGGAGAGGGCGCGCTCCGCGCCCACCACGCGCGCCACTACACCGGCGCCAACGTGGTCCTGGTGGCCGCCGGACCGGTGTCCTACGAGGAGGTCGTCGCGCTGGCGGCGCCGCGGCTCGGCGCGCTTCCCCGGGGCAGCGCGCAGCAGGGCGACCCGGCCCCGCCCTGGCCCGCCGGCCCCACGCTGCGGTCCATCGAGCACGACGACGCGCAGGTGGAGTTCTCGCTGGCCTTTCCGGCCGTCCCCGAGCGCCACCGCGACCACGCCGCGGCGCTGGTGGTCCGGCGCATCCTCGACGACGGCCTCTCCTCCCGGCTCCCCTTCGAGGTGGTCGAGCGGCACGGCCTCGCCTACTCCATCCACGCGAGCCTGGAGACCTTCGAGGACGCGGGCCTCTTCACCTTCGAGGGCGCCTGCACGCCTTCGCGGCTGGAACGGGTCGCCGGCGAGATCTTCCGGGTGGTGGCCGGCCTCTGGGACGGCGTCCTCCCCGCCGAGGAGCTCGCGCGGGTGAAGGAGCGCCACCGCATGTCCCTCACCTTCGCGCTCGACAACCCGTCGGAGCTGGTCGGCTGGTTCGGGACCGGGGAGCTCCTCGGCGCCGACGAGACGCTCGAGGAGCGGTGTCGCCGGGTCGAGCGGGTCACCGCCGCCGACGTCCGCCGGGTCGCCCGAACCATGTTCCAGCGGCGCCACCTGCTGGGCGTGGCGGTCGGGCCCGACGCCCGCTCGCTCCGGCGGGCCCTGGCGCGGGCGGTCGATCGGTCGCCGCTCCTCTGACCCCAGGGTGTCGTCCGGGCAGGCAAATCGGGTAGGATCGCGCCATGGAAGTCGGAGTTCCTCGAGTGGACGACCGTGCTCGCCACCGGGATCGACGAGATCGACGACCAGCACCGGGAGCTCTTCGCGTGCGTCGGCGCGCGTCCGCGACGCGGCGTTCGCCGGGGATGGCTCGGAGTTCGACCGGGCCATCGCCTTCCTGCGGGAGTACGTCGGGTTCCACTTCCGGGCCGAGGAGCGATTCATGGCCGCGCGGACGTACCCGGGCCTGGCGCGGCACCGGGAGGAGCACCTGCTCCTGCTCGAGGCCGTCACCGAGATCGAGGCCGACCACCGCCGCCACGGCTCCGGCGCGGCCTCGGTGGTCCGGGTCGAGCGCTTCCTCTCCGACTGGCTCCGGACCCACATCGGCGTGACCGATCTCGCCATGGCCCGCTTCATGCGGCGGGCGCGACCCGGCTGATCTCTGCTAGCCTTCCGCGGATGGCCGGTTTCGTCGAGCGAGCCGTGCGCCGGATGCGCGAGGACCGCGGCTTCAGCCGCAACCGGCACTTCCTCGCGCTCTCCTCGCCGGAGGGGCGGCGGGCGGTGCACATCGCGCGGCACCTGCGCTCGATCGAGCGCGACCTGGAGAAGGGCTGGCCGGCGCGGGCCGAGCGACGCGACGGACGCGTGCTGGTGACCGTCGCCTACCGTGGAGGGAGCCGCGAGGCCTGGCTCTCCGGTCCGGAGTTCCGGATGCTGCTCGACAACCCGGCCGTCCGCGCCGTGCTCGGTGACGCCGGCGACTCCGATTAGAGCACCGTCTCTCCCTCGAAGACCTTCTCGGCCGGCCCCTTCATGCGCACGGAGAGGTCGGGGGCGACCGTGATCTCCAGCGTCCCCCCGGGAAGGCGGACCGCGACCGGACCCGGCCCGGCGAGGTGGCCCTCGTGGAGCGCCGCCACCGCCGCCGCGCAGGCGCCCGTGCCGCAGGCCTCGGTGAGCCCGGCGCCGCGCTCCCAGACCACGAGGTCGATCGACGACCCGGCGGCGCGGCCGAAGCCGACGTTCACGCCCGCCGGGGACCTGCGCCTCGATGGCCGGACCGAGCGTCCCGGCGCGGCTCGTGTCCGGGCTGTCGAGGACCACGGCGTGCGGGTTCCCCATCGAGACCCGGAGTGTGCGTATCCGCTCCACCCCGACCACGAACTCCTGGCTTCCCTCGATGCGGGCGCGTCCCATGTCCACGGTGACCGAGTCGACGCCGCTCGCCCCGCGGTGCACCGTGCAGCCCCTCGGACCGGAGTCGGTCTCGATGACGAACGCGCCCTCGAGCCCGCGGGACTCGGCCAGGTGGCGGGCCACGCAGCGAATCCCGTTGCCGCACATGGCGGCCACCGAGCCGTCCGGGTTGTAGATGTGCATGTAGGCCGCGCCACCTTCCCGTGCGGGGAGGATGGTGAGGACGCCGTCGGCGCCGATGCCGCGCCGGCGGTCGCACAGGGCCACGGCGCGCCCGGGGGACATGGGCGCGGCTCCCTCCACCACGACGAAGTCGTTGCCGAGGCCGTGGTATTTCCAGAAGCGAAGCGCCACGGCAGGGATCCTAGTCGATCCGGTCACGCACAGAAACGGGCGATGGCCCGTCCGTAGATCTCGGCGGCCTGGTGCAGCTCCGGGAGCGGGACGAACTCCCCGGTCCGGTGGGCCACGCGGATGTCGCCCGGCCCGAAGACGCAGGCCTCCGCGCCCAGGTGGATGAGCTCGGGGAGCTCGGTGCCGAAGGGGATGGCGGTGGAGCCGTTCCCGCTCTCCGTCTCGAGGAAGCGCACCACCTCGGCCTCGGGCGGCGTCACGCCGGCCGGGTCCACGCGGAGCGGGGTGCGGGACACCTGGAGCTTCCCGCCGCCGGCCTCCTCGAGGGCGCGCGACGCGGCGTCCACCATCTCGAGCGCCCTCTCCGGCGCCTGGGCCGGGAGCGGGCGCCACTCGAGCGTGAAGAAGCACTCGCCGGCCAGGACGTTGCGCGCCTTGCCGCCCCGGATGATCCCCACGTTGAAGGTGGTGTGGGGAGGCGAGAAGACCGGGTCGGAGTGCTCGGCGGCGAGCCGCGCCTGGATGCGCTCGATCTCGCCGACGAGCCGCACCGCCGCGTGGATCGCCGAGGCTCCCACGTCCGGGAAGGCGCTGTGCCCCTCCACGCCGGTGAGGGTCACGTCCACCGCGCAGTAGCCCTTGTGCGCCCGGACCGGGACGAGCCGCGTGGGCTCGCCGATGATGGCCTTGGCCGGGCGGATCCGCCCCTCGTGGGCGAGGGCCTTGGCCCCCTGGCAGCCGACCTCCTCGTCGGCGGTGAAGAGGAGCCAGAGCGGTCCCCTCGCCGGCGCGGACCCGGGAGGCGGCCGAGAGCATGGCCGCGATGGAGCCCTTGGTGTCGGCCGAGCCGCGCCCGTAGAGCTTGCCGTCGCGCACCGTGCCGGAGAGGGCCTCGCTCCAGTCGGAGTCGAAGGGGACGCAGTCGGTGTGCCCGACGAGCGCCAGCCCGCCCGGCTCGTCCGGACCGAGGCGGCCGATGAGGTTGCCCTTCTCCACGCCGGCGCCGTCGAGCCAGGTCATCCGCCGGGTCTCGAACCCCAGGCGCCGGACGCGCGGCTCGAGCCAGTCGAGGACCGGGAGGTTCGTCCGCGACGAGGTCGAGTCGATGGCGACCAGTTGCTGCAGCGTCTCCACGAGATCCATCTCAGCCTCCCCACAGCTTCTTCATGGTGCGTTCGAAATCGGCCGCCACCTCGGCGGCGGCCGGGCGCCCCGGGGCCGGCGCCCCGTCGAGCAGGGCGGGCTCCCCCGCCACGACGACGTCGCGCACCGCCGTCCGGGCCGCCGAGAAGACCACGACGGGCAGGAGATCGGCGGCGGAGGCGCCCGCGATCGAGGGGTCGCCGAGGTCGAGGGCGACGAAGTCGGCCGGTTCACCGGGCGCGAGCGTGCCCCCGGGAACGCCGATGGAGCGCATCCCTCCGGCGGAGGCGATTCCGTGGAGCCTCGCGGCGAGCGCGTCCACGCGACCCTCGCCTCCGGAGGGCGCGAGGATCCCGCGCTCCCGGCGCAGGAGCCGCAGGTTGCCTTCCAGGGATCGGGCCTCCTCGAGGAGGTCGACCTGGACGTTGGAATCGGTGCCGAGGGCGAGCGACGCACCGGCGCGCAGCAGGTCGTCGGCGGGGACCACCCCGTCCCCCAGGTCCCGCTCGGTGGTGGGACACGCGCACACGGTGGTGCCGGTCCGCCCCAGCGCCTCCACGTCACCCGGAGTGAGGTGGATGGCGTGGACCGCGGTGGTGGAGGTCCCCAGCGCTCCCAGCCGCTCGAGGAGCGCCACCGGGGTGAGGCCGTGCTCGGCGCGGCACTGCTCGACCTCGGCCGGCTGCTCGGAGACGTGGACGTGGAGCGGCCATCCACGCCGGCGGGCCTCGCCGGCCAGCACGCCGATCCACTCCGCCGGGCAGGCCCGCACGCTGTGGGGCGCGAGCCCGACCGTGACGGCCGGGTCGCGCCGCCCGATGCCGGCGAGCCGCAGGGCGCTCTCCACGGCCTCCTCCGGGGACCCGTCGACGAAGCGGAGCTGCTCCGGGCTGGCCGCGACCCCCGCTCCTCCCCGGGCGTAGGCGGTCCGGAGCAGGGCGATGCGGAGCCCGACCTCCCGGGCAGCCCGGATGACCTCCTGGGCCAGGAGATCCGGCTCCTCGTACCTGCGTCCCGCCGGGTCTCTCGACAGGTAGTGAAACTCCCCCACCGCCGTGATCCCGGCCCGCGCCGCCTCGTGGAAGGCCATGCGGGCCACCGCGTGGACGTCCTCGGGGTCGAGGCGCGCCGCGGCCCGGTACATGGCCTCGCGCCAGGACCAGAAGTCGCTCCTCCCGGCGTGGCGGACCTGGGTGCGCCCGCGGATGGCCCGCTGGAAGGAGTGTCCGTGGGCCGAGACCAGGCCGGGGAGGAGCGCCTTGCCGGCCAGGCGGACCCGGTCGAAGCCCGGCGCGGGCTCCCCCACCGAGACGACCGCGCCGCCGGCCACCGAGAGGGCCGCCCCCTCGTGCACCCGGCCCCCGGCGACGAGGAGATCGGGAAGGTAGGCGCGGGGCGGCGTCGGCATGGGCGGCCAGGCTACCCCGGGAGGACCACCGCGGCGGCGTCGAGCTCGAGGGTCGCCTTGCCGAGCGCCTCCTCGACGAGCTCCCGGTGCAGGAGCACCGAGACGAGCGCCCGCTCCACGGCCTCGCGGGTGGCGCCGCCGTGCCGGGCCGCGGCCAGGAGCCGCTCCTCCTCGGCGTCGGCGTGCGCGGCCAGCTTCTTCACCGCGCGTGCAACGCGACGGGACAGCTCGGCGCGGGCCG
This sequence comes from uncultured delta proteobacterium, assembly GCA_963818535.1. GTDB lineage: Bacteria > Myxococcota > Myxococcia > Myxococcales > Anaeromyxobacteraceae > CAIOAK01. Next base: position 141,203 of record CAWFSM010000002.1, read on the forward strand.
CCTTCTCGGCCGCCGCCGCCGCCGGCTCGATCACGTCGGCGGGCGGAGGCGCGCCCCGGGCGTCGCGCGCCCGGTCGATCGACTCCTCGAGCCGGGCGGCGCCGCCGTCGACGACGGCGTGGCCGGCGCCCATGTCCACCAGCACCGACAGCGGCGACTCGTCGAGGTAGCGGGAGGCCTGCCTCGAGGGCACCCGTGCGCCCGGCGCCAGATCGGCCGGCGAGGGCCAGCGCAGCTTCCAGCGCAGGTAGAGGCCGCCGCTGCGGGGGGCCGAGCGGGACTGGAGGAAGGCGGTCCGGCCGGCGTCGCCGTCGCGGGCCAGCTCGAGCAGCGCCTCGGCGAGCCGGTGGCCGGTGGCGAACCACTCCAGCTCCTCGCGAGCCACCGCGGTCTCGCGCCAGAAGCTGCCGAGCAGGGTGCGCTCCTCGGCCGGGATCTCCATCCCGGGCAGGGCCTCGATGCGCATGCCCGAACCGAAGGTGAAGGCGGCCTCGAAGGGGTGGACGTTCTCGTCGGTGTCGACGTCCATGCCCACGCGCCGGCCCGCCTCGACGACCAGCTCCTCCAGCTCCTCCTCCAGCCAGCGGGAGAGGGTGGACAGGGACGCCCCGATCTCCTCCCCTTCCTCCGGAGGGTCCTCGCCCATGCGCTCGAAGGCCGCGGCGACCAGCGCCGTCAGCTCCGGGATGGAGGCGGAGCGCACGTCGAGCAGCGGGTCGTAGCCCTCGTGCTGGGCGCGGCGGCCCTCGGCGACCCGGGACGCGATCCCGCGCCGGAAGGCCTGGCGCGCCTTCTCGGTCCGCCGGGTCCGCAGGGCGGCGAGCTCCTCGGGCACCGAGGCCAGCACGGCGTCGAGGCCACCCACCGGCTCGTCGAAGATGCCGATCTCCTTCTCGTAGAGGTCGGCCAGGAAGGCCTCCTCCCCCGGCTCGGGCAGCACGTGGATCTCCACCGGCCGCGCCTGTCCCAGCCGGTCGAGCCGGCCGATGCGCTGCTCGAGCGTCAGCGGGGAATCGGGCAGGTCGAGGCACACCAGGTGCGAGGCGAACTGGAAGTTGCGTCCCTCGCCTCCCGACTCGCCGGAGAGGAGCAACATGGGTCCTTCCGGGTCGCGGAAGCGGGCCACCAGGCGGTCCCGCGCCTCCAGGCTGGGCGCGTCGTCGTAGAGGAGGGCCTCGAGCCGGACGGTGGCCGCGATGCGGGCCTGCAGCTCGCGCAGCCGGTCCAGGTCGCCGCCGAAGACCAGCACCTTCTCGCCGCCGCGGGCGAGCCGGCCGCACAGCGCCGCCGCCGCGTCGATCTTGCCGCCCTCCGGGACGTCCTCCCGCCGCAGCACACGGCGGGTGAATGCCCCCACCTTGACGCGCCGGTTGCGGACCAGGCGGGAGGAGAGGCCGTAGCGGCTGGCCAGGTGCTCGAGCAGGGCGGAACGCGACGGCCCCTTCTTCTTCCCGGCGGGCGCGGTGAAGGCGTCGTCGTCGGGCGAGAGCTCGCGCAGCCGGGCCAGCGCGTCCTCCACCTTGCCGCCGGCCAGGAGGTCGCGGGCCACCGCGGCGTAGTCCTCGTGCGACTCGAGCCGGGCCAGGAACGCCTCGAGCGTCGTGGTGGGCACCGTCTCGACGAGGGAGAGGAGCCGGAAGTACTCGCGAGGGTCGAGCCGGACCGGCGTCGCGGTGAGGAGGAGGAGCCCGAAGGAGGCGCGGGCCACCGGCTCCACCGCCTGGAAGAGCCGGTCGTCGGCCAGGTGGTGCGCCTCGTCGACGATGACCAGGTCGTAGGACTGCGCCGCGGCGGCGGCCGCCACCGAGGGGTCCGAGGCGAGCTGCTCCTGGGAGAGGATGGCCAGCTTCGACTGCGCGATCGCCGCCTCCGGTCCACCCAGTGCGGCGATCCGGTCGGGGCCGAGAAGCGCGAAGAGCGCGTTGAACTTGTGGAAGAGCTCGGCCATCCACTGGAAGGCGAGGTGCTCGGGGACGATCACCAGGACCCGCTCGGCGAGCCCCAGCTGGCGCAGGCCGGCGTAGACCAGGCCGGCCTCGATGGTCTTGCCGAGACCCACCTCGTCGGCGAGCACGAAGCGCGGGCTGCGATCGGACAGGATCCGTCCGGCGGCGCCGACCTGGTGCGGGAGGACGTGGACGCGGGAGGAGAGGAGCGCACCCAGGCTGTCGGCCCGGCGCAGGCCCTCGAGCCGGACCACCCGGGAGCGCAGCGCGAAGGCGCTGGCCGGACCCGAGTCCCCGGAGGCGAGCCGGTCCAGGAGGCCGCCGGCCGGCTGATCCAGCGGGGTCGTGTCGGGGACCGCGATGAGGGCGCGGTCGCGCCCCGAGACCACCGTCACCCCCTCGCGGCCGGCAAATCGGACGGCGAGGCGGCGGGCGTCCTCGCCCACCTCGAGCACGATCCCGACGCCCCACGCGGGTTGCGCCCGGTGGACGAGCTTCTGCCCCTTCTTCCAGCTCATTCCGTCGGTCCTCTACCCCGTGATCGGGCGCGAAACCATTCATTTAATCCCAGAAGGGACCGGGCGCTTGGGGCGTCCGACGATCGTTGACACCAGGATGCCGCCAAGCTAGAACCCCGTCCGCTCCATCGCCCGCGGGCGGATAGCTCAGGGGTAGAGCGTCGCCCTTACAAGGCGAGGGTCGCAGGTTCGAAACCTGCTCCGCCCAAGCATCACTGACTTGGGGAGTTAGTTAAGTCGGTTATAACGCCGGCCTGTCACGCCGGAGGCCACGGGTTCGAGTCCCGTACTCCCCGCCACACACGAGGCCGGAACCTCTCGGGAAACCGAAGGGGTTCCGGCCTCTCCTTTTGGCGGCAGGGTCGGCGGCGCAGACGCCCGTCGTGCGATATTTGGTTTCGGCCTGGGACGACGAACACGCCAGCCGGATGTCCACCCCGCCGAACTGAACCACCGACCCAACGTCATGGAGAGGCCACACATGCAAGCGCGCTCCGTCTCAGCCGAACTCCAGGCGATCTCCGATCGCGCCTACCTGTATGCCTTCGGAATCGACCGGGCCTACCAGCACCTCCACGAAACGATGGTCAAAGAGGACTATCCGGCCAACCGCTTCCAGATCATGCGTCACCTCGCCGACGACAAGTACACGGCGCACCCGACCATCAACAACGACACCCTGCACATCATGGGCTGGCTGGACGTCGCCGCCGAGCCGGTGATCGTCTCCGTGCCCGACCACGACGACGGCCGCTACTGGGTGCTCCACACCATGGACATGGGGCACTACACCACGAGCCTCTTCGGCAAGCGGACGCGAGGCTCGAAGGGCGGTCGCTTCATGTTCGCGAACCGGGCCTGGAACGGCGAAGTCCCGGACGGAATCACGGAGGTCGTCCGCGTCGAGAGCAACTTCCTGAAGCTCATGGGAAGGGTCATGGCAACGGGCCCGGAGGACGAGAAGAAGGCCCTGACCTACGTGGACGACTGGAACGTCCGGACGCTCAGCGAGTTCCTCGGGCAGGCCGGGCCGAAGCCGAAGGTTCGTCAGTTCGTCCCTCCCGCGGGCAACTCCTGGCTCGAGCGGGTGAACTTCGTGCTGGCGGACGGTACCATGGCCACCGCCGACGCCCACTGGCTCGAGGGGCTGGAGACCTCGGGCATCGGCGCCGGAAAGAAGGACTTCACGCCCGAGCAACTGGCCGCCGCCGCGATCAGCGAGCAACACGTGATCGCGAAGCTCAAGGAGATCCTGCCAACCCTCACCAATGCCAGCAGGTCGCTGGGCACCCGCGAGGAGCTCGGGAATGGCGACCGTACGCTGTTCCAGGCTGGAACCTACGTCGGCCAGTGGGGCGCCCCGCCGGTCGAGGCCTCCTACGTGCAGGTGGTAAAGGACGCGGACGGCGAGGTCCTGAACGGGGCGAACGACTACTCCGTCACCTTCGCCCCGCCCAAGGTCTCCCAGTTCTGGTCGGTGACCGCATACGGGTCGAAGACGATGCTCATGATCGCCAATGACCTCGATCGGCATAGCCGTGGCGACCGTCACGTGAAGCTCGACCCCGATGGCACGGTCACGCTCCGCATGAGCCATGATGTGAAGGGCAAGGCGGACGACGCCAACTTCCTGCCGATTCCCGACGAGAACTTCTACCTCGTCGTGCGCATGTACGGTGGCGACGAGGACGTCCAGGCCGGGATGTTTCCGGTGCCACAATTGAAGAAGGTCCGGAGGAAGCCATGACCGCGCAGATCGAGCCCCTGGGCGGGCAGCCCCCGCTCGGTTCGAAGCCCTCCGTTCCCGACCTCGACGAGCAGGTCGCCTACCATCGGGCGTTCGAGGCAGTGCTGTGGGCCATGCCGGCAACCGCGATCTACCGGCTTCGCTTGGGAATCCTGGGGCAGCCGGGAATGGCCGACAACGTCATCGCCTCCTACTCCGGAAACCTGCTTTCCCACGGCGAGGTGATCACCGGCAACACGGTGACGCCCTACGTCGCCGCGGCCTCCGACCTCCGGAGCGGCCCCGTCGTCCTCGAGGTGCCGCCCAAGGGGGACAAGGCCAGCATCTACGGCCAGATCGTGGACGCCTGGCAGTTGACGCTCGCCGACGTCGGACCCGCCGGCATCGACAAGGGGGAGGGCGGAAAGTATCTGATCCTCCCACCCGGCCATGACGGGCCGGTTCCGGACGGCTACTTCCCCTTGCGGTCGCCCACCTACCGGGTTCTCTTCGTGTTCCGGTCCGTGGCGGCTCCGGGCGCGACAGATGCGGACGCCCACGACTACACGAAGATGTTGAAGATGTACCCGGTGTCCGAGGCCGGGAACCCCAAGCCGACCCGGTTCGTGGACGGCCGATCCCACCCGCTCCACACCCTTCCCTTCTACGACATCCGGGCGCTCGAGGACGTCCGCGAGCTCATCGAGGTCGAGCCGGTGAAGCCGCAGGACAAGCTGATGGTGGGCATGCTCGCGACCATCGGGGTCGAGCGCGGAAAGCCCTTCGCCCCGCAAGGGAGGATGAAGGCCGCGATGGAGCGCGGCGTCCGGGACGCCTACTTCTACATGCAACAGCTGGATGCGCGACTCTTCGCCTCGAGCCTCTGGTGGCCCGACCGTCACTGGAGCTTCGTGATGGTTCCGGACAGGAAGGACGGATTCGAGTTCGTCACCGAGGATGCCGTCGAGATCGACCGGCGCGCCGCTGCGTGGTTCTTCTTCACCTTCTACCCGAAGGTGATGAAGGCGGGTCGCCTGGGCACGGTGTACCTCGCCCCGACGGCCGACCGGACCGGGCAGCCGCTCGAGGCCGGCAGGAACTACCGGCTGCGCGTGCCAAAGGACGTGCCGGCCCGGCAGTTCTGGTCGCTCACCCTCTACGACAACGCGACGTGGGCCTTCATCCGCAATCCGCTGGATCGAAACGGCCTGGGCTCCCTGGACCGGGACCGGTTGAAGGTGAACGCCGACGGGAGCGTCGACCTGTACTTCGGCCCGGATGCGCCGGCGGGCTACGAGAGCAACTGGTTGCCGACCATGGGAAAGAAGCCCTACCTGTGGTTCAGGCTCTACGCCCCTGCGGAGGCGTTCTGGGACAAGTCCTTTGTCCTGCCGGACGTCGAACAGTTGGGGTGAGCAGACATCTCCGAGAGGCGGTAAGATGGAAGGAACCATGCGGGCACTCAAGGCTCACGTCCGGGGTGGCCGGCTCGTGCTCGACGAGCCCACCGATCTGCCCAACGGCGAGGTCGTCGAGGTCGTTCCGCTCGACTAGGTGCTCGCCAACGGCGGGGACTACCTCGACGCCGAGGATCGTGAGCGGCTGCACGCGTCCGTCGACCGAGGGCTCGAGGACGTCCGCGCCGGGCGCACGACCGATGCCCGCCAGGTGGTGACCACCCTGCGCGCGAGATCATCCGGTCGGTGAAGGTCGAGCTCTCCGGCGAGGCGCGCGCCGCGGTCGAGCCGACCATCGAACGGAACCGATTGGATGCATGCCGAGTATCAGTGCCGGGAGCCAGGCGCCCCGTGGCCCCACGCCACGTCACGAGAAGGGAAGTCCCGTCGAGGCAGGGCTGAAGCCCAGGGTGAGGCCTCGCATCGAGCGGGAGGCCGTCCATGTCGTGTGAGCCGCGGCAGTTGGCATCGATCCAACCCGCCGGGTAGATTGATCGCGTGAGTCCGCGAATCCGCATCGACAAGCCCGCCGTGACCGCCTTCTGCAAGCGGAATCACGTACGCCGGCTCGCGTTCTTCGGGTCGGTGCTCCGCGACGACTTCGGGCCGGAGAGCGACGTGGATGTGCTCGTGGAGTTCGAGCCCGGACACGTTCCCGGGTTCGCCTTCTTCGATCTCCAGGAGGAACTCGCTGCAATTCTCGGCCGCCGGGTGGACCTGCACACGAAGGGCTCCCTGAGCCACTACTTCCGCGACGAGGTCGATCGAGAGGCGCAGGACCAGTATGTCGCGGCATGACGACGAGGTTCGCCTCCGTCACATGGTCGATGCGGCGAAGCAGGCCGTCGCCTTCGCGCAAGGCCGGTCCCGCGCGGATCTCGACAAGGACCTGCAACTCTCGTTGGCGTTGACTCGCCTCGTCGAGATCGTGGGCGAGGCGGCGAAGAACGTGTCCGCCGAGACTGCCGCGGCTTTCCGTCCGTGCCGTGGCGGGCAATCGCCGGCACGCGCGACCGGCTCGTCCATGCCTACTTCGACGTGGACTTCGACCGGCTCTGGCAGATCGTGGCGGTCGATTTGCCTTCGCTCGTGGCGATGCTCGAGTCTCGTCGGAAGCAGTAGCACCCCTGTCTGCACCCGCACGGTGGGTCGCCCATTTCGTCTCCAAACCGCTCCAAGACCCAGGCCGACTCGCGGGGACTCGCGTCGACCGGGGTTCACTCGGCCATCGACGCGAAGGCCCCGTCCCGCAGTGATTTCCTGACGAAAGGCGTGCCCCGTCGGCAGGTTGGGTCACTGCGTTCCAGGACCTTCGAGTCCCGTACTCCCCGCCACACACGAGGCCGGAACCTCTCGGGAAACCGAAGGGGTTCCGCCCTCTCCTTTTTCCTGGCGCGTCATCGTGCAGCACGGGTGCAGCAGTCGGCGTGCCCTTTGCCCCCGCCGCCACTCATCGTACGGCTGGTCCTCGCCTCGTGGCCGCAGCCCTTCGTCGGGACTACGCCACGGATGGAGGTAGCCGAGGCCGGTTCAGGCCGCCGGCAGCTCCAGCTGGAACTTCGAGCCCTTTCCGATCACGCTCTCCACCGTCAGGCTGCCGCCGTGCGCCTCGACGATGGCGTGGCAGATGGCGAGGCCCAATCCGGCGCCCCTGCCCTCCCCGGTGGGACGGGTCGTGAAGAACGGATCGAAGATCCGCTCCCGGATCGCGGGGTCGATCCCGACGCCGCGGTCGATGACCTCCACGCGTGCGATGCCGGGGCCTCCCGGAGCGATCCGGATCCGGACGTCGGGAGGGCATCCCACCTGCGAGGCCTTCGCCGCGTTGGTCAGGAGATTCACCAGCACCTGCTGGATCTGCCCGCTTGCGACGAGCACGTCCGGCGCCCCCAGATCCTCCACCTGGATCCTCGACGCTTCGATGCCGCCCGGAAGCCAGCGCAGGGCCTTGCCCACGATCTCCGAGAGCGGGGTCCGCGTCCGCGCCACGTCGGGGCGGGAGAGGGCCGCCATGTCCTTCACGATCCGGGCGACCCGCGCGCCGCTCGCCTGTGCGTCGACCAGGACCTCGTCCACCTGGTCGAGGAGCCGGAGCGAAGTCTCCCGGTCGATGGGGGCGACGGACGCGATCTGCGCGCGGAGGTCGCCCACCGCCTCCCGCGCCAGCCCCTGATCGGCCAGCGTGGCCGTGAGGGGGTTGTTGATCTCGTGGGCGACGCCTGCGACGAGCGTCCCCATCGCGGCGAGACGGGCCGATTGGTGAAGCCGGGCCTGGAGCATGTGCTGCTCGGCCTCCGCTTCCCGGCGCGCGACCTCGCTCGCGCTCAGGTCCCGCGCGGCCCAGTAGGTGATTCCGGCGAGGACGACCACGAGGAGCACGACGACGAGCGCGATCGCGAACTGCGGGGTCCACTTCCCGGCGAGCGTTCCCGTCACCCCGACCCATCCGATCCCGAGCGGCAAGGCGATCAGGATGGGCAAGATGCGACGGAGGAGCCACCGGCTGGGTGTTCCGACCGCGACGTTGGCCAGGATCCCCTCTGCGGGGTGGAGCAGCAGGAGCGCCGCGCAGAGGAGGAGGAACAGGACGGCCGTGTTCGCCGCCATCTGCGTGTATCGCCCCACCCCGAGGAGGTCGGTAGCCCCGCAGACGTAGGCGGTGACCGAGAGAAGCCCGAGGAACCCGGCCACGAGCGCCATGCGCTGCCCGGCGACGATCGTCCTCGGGGAGTCGACGAGCCAGCGAGACGCGCCGACCATCGTGAAGGTGACGGCGGTGGACGGGGCCATGCGGTTCGGCGACAGCGTGCCGACGGCGCCTGGGGGCTCCTGGAACAGGAGCTGATCGATTCCCAGGTCCACCGCCAGCAGGTACTGCGCCAGCGTGGCGAGCCCCAGGAGCGCGGTCCCGCCGGCGAGCACCCGGACCACGAAGCGGGTCCGGGGCCCTGCCGGAACCACGATCATGGAGAGGCCGGCGAGGACGAAGGCAAGGGCCGTGTTTGCCTTCATGCTCACGGTGCCGGGGATGACCGTCTTGAGCCCGGGCAGGTCGAATGCCCACCCCACGAGAACCGACACCCCGACGGCTGCCGTGGCCCAGCCGAGCAAGTGCGCCGTGGGCGCCCCTTTCTGGCGATCCGCCTCGTCGCTCATCGTACCGATCTGGATGGATCCGCCATGGTCACCGGCACCCAGCCTTCCACGCACCCGCGCACAGTAGAAGATGTGGAACCCTTAAGGAACGGGAATCCAATTGGGGTCGTGGAGGGGTGACGCCCGACGTGCTTGGATCTCGAGGTGATCCCGCAGCCCGGGCAGTGGGTGCGTCTCACCGTTCGCGACTTCGGCTCCGGGATGACGCCGGAGACCCAGGCGCACCTGTTCGAGCCGTTCTTCACCCCCAAGGCCCGCGGCAAGGGAACCGGGCTCGGACTCGCCATCGTCCACGGGATCGTCCACCAGGCCGGAGGGCACCTCCACATCGACAGCGAGGTGGGGCGGGGGACGACGGTCCGGATCTGCTTGCCCCGGCATGACGTTGGCCCCACGGTCGTCGGCGATCGGCTCGACCCCACGCCCGTGGGCGGGACGGAGGTGGTCCTCGTCGTGGAGGACGAGCCGAGCGTCCGCGCGCTCGCGGTTCGCACCCTGCAGGACCACGGATACCGGGTGGTGGTCGCGCAGAACGGGCAGCAGGTTCGGGATCTCGGCGTCGAGGAGGTCGGTCAGCTTCAGCTCCTCGTGACCGACGTCGTCATGCCGGGACAGAACGGGCGCGAGGTCGCCGAGGAACTGCGGCGTCGCCGTCCCGGGCTGCCGGTGCTCTACATGTCTGGGTACGCGGCGGACGCATTCGCGGACGCGAACCCCCTGGACGCGCGCTCGGGCTTCCTCGCCAAGCCCTTCACCTCCCCGACCCTGCTCCGGCGGGTCAGGGAGGTCCTGGACTGTGCCTGACGGTAGAACACGGTCCCGCGGCGAGTTCCTCACGAAAGGCGCGGCCGCGATGGCCCGCGATTCCTGGTGTTCCCGCCCCTACTTGCCCTCGTGCTTCTCCGCCTTCTGCTGATTCTTGGAAGCCTTCTGTTCGGCCTTCTTCTGCTGGCCGTAGTTCTTGTATTGCCCGGGAGGGAGCTTGACGAGGACGGGTGGCACGCTGTGGGACTCCACGACGACGAAGGGGGCGTCCGGGCGACTCGACCTGTACCAGCCCGCGTCCCGGCGAAGCCAGTAGTAGCCCCCCTGGAAGAAGACCTCCTCCGGATAGCCCGCCACGACCTGGACCCCGGGCTGGATCACCACGAGCGTGGGGCTCGGAGGCAATGGAACCCCGAGTTGAATCTGGACCGATACCTGGGCGTGGGTTGACGACGGGACGAAGGGAAGCATGAGAAGCGCTGCGAGGAACGACCCTCTCACCAGCAATCGAGCGATCGATTTCATCGTGGACTCCATTTCGGGACGGGACCCTCGCGCCTGAAGAGCGGGGGCTCGTCGTTTCGAGGGTCAACCTCCCGTGCGGTGTCAGCAATCGCTTCGGGCCCTGCCTCATGGGGCCACCTCTCGGAGTGAACCGAGCGGGGGCGTCGGCGAGCTACTTCACGGCCTTCTTTGTGGCGTCGGCCGTGTCGTCGGCCGCCTTCTTCGTCCAGTCCTTCGTGTCGTCGGCCGCCTTCTTCGTCCAGTCCTTCGTGTGGTCGGCTGCCTTCTTGGTCGCCTTCGACGTGTCGTCGGCCGCCTTCTTCGACCAGTCCGACGAGTCGTCGGCTGCCTTCTTCGTCCAGTCCTTCGTGTCGTCGACGGCCTTCTTGACGTCGTCGGCAAGAGCGGGGCCGGCAAGGGCCACGAAGGCAACGGCGCACAGCGCGCTCAGGATCTTCTTCATGATCGATTCTCCAGTTCGCTAATTGTCAACCAGCGCCCCTCCGACCTTGAACAAAGCCGAGGACGAGCACCACGAGCGCGATGACGAGGAGCACGTGGATGAGCCCGCCCAGCGTGTACGACGACACCAGTCCCACCAACCACAAGACCAACAGGACGACCGCTATGGTCCAGAGCATCTCGAGCCTCCTTCATCCTCGATGTGGCGACGAGCGGGCCTGCGACCCACCGATGCTGCGGGTGGGTCGCGGTCCCCGCGTCAGGACTTGATGCGTGTCCTTCACCTTCTCGATGACCTTTTCCGCCTGCTGCTTGATCTTGCCGACGACCTGGTCGGTCTTCCCCTCCCGCTTCAGCTTGTCGTCACCGGTCAGGGCTCCTGCTGCTTCCTTCACCCGGCCCTTCAGCTCGTCCGTCTTGCCACTCGCCATGGTCGTTCCTCCTCGTTCGATGTCCTGCTGCTTCACTCCATCGTGCCGCCATGGCCCGGGGGCAACGAGTCTTTGGGGTCTACGGGAGTTCCCGTATGCGTCCATCCACGCTCCGACCGCTCGTCACGGATGGTGAGGGAACGCTCGTGGCGGAACCGGGCCGGCTCCAGGCCCGCCGACCAGAGCGTCCGGTACATCCGGGGCCGAGACGCGCCCTAATACCATGAGTGTAACCGCCCCGGGACCTGGTGACGTCCGGCGTCACGGTCGCTCGGGGTGCCTCCTTCGCCCGGATTGGCGCCCGCGGCAGTGTCGTGGGCGGGGATGTCGGCCGTTCCAGGCCGCCGCGACCCCTATTCGACGTCCTGTCGGGTCCCCGGGTTCCCCCCCTGGTCCGGCGAATCGGGCTCGAGGTGCCAGCCCAGGCTCTCGGTGAAGTTGAGGAGGAATCTCCCGTTGCCCATCATCACGAACACGCGAGCGATCTGCCCCCCGCGCTCCAGCCACGCCGCGGTGATCTCGTCGGAGTCGTCTCGTCAGCTTCTTGCGGAACTCCTCCCGCATCGGGAAGCAGGCCGCCCTCCCATCCCAGCCGGCCTCCTGCGCCGCCTTCCGGACCAGCGCGCCAGGGTCGGACACGACGATGGTCACCTGTCCGTTGAACGCGTTGTCCAGGATGGCCTGGGCGTGCGGCAGGACCGCCGCCTGAAGGGCCTCCATCAGCGATGACGTGGTCGATCCCATGGTTCCCCCCTTCAAGCAGGATCGACCCCCTTCGCGTGCGGAGCAATCGCAGCGCCCGGGACGGATGGGGGTCGCCTTCGCACCTACATCTGCTCCTTGAACCCTCTTCGTGTCCGTGGAATGAGGGACAAATGAAGGCGCTTCTACTGGCTGCGATCCTCTCCGTTGCCCTGCTCCCCGCTCCTGCCGCCGCCCAGGTCTCCCTGCGCGTTGAACTCGGCGTCCCCCTCCCACCGAGCCCGACCCTGCTGGTGGTACAGCCTGGAATCCAGGTGGTTGCGGGCTATCCGGAGGAGGTCTTCTTCGTGGGCAACCACTACTGGCTGCGCCGCGACGAGGGCTGGTACCGCTCCGTCCATCCCAAGGCGGGGTTCGTCGTCGTCGCCCCGAGCCGCGTCCCGCCCGGACTCGCCCGGCTCCCGCCCGGCCACTACAAGAACTATGGCAAGGCCCAGGCGAAGGCGGACCGGGACGCCTGGAAGGCGCAGAAGAAGGCGGGCAAGTCCGGTCACGGTCACTGAAGCGAGGTCGAGCGCTCCGGCCCGCGTTCGACCCCTTGACCGCGCGTCGCCGGCGCTCTACACCCGCAGCGGATGCTCGATCCCCTCGCTCCGCTCCTCGCCGACGGCGTCATCGACGAGGTCGTCTCACGGTTGAAGGGCGGCAAGGAGGCTGACGTCTGGCTCGTGCGGTCGGGCGGGCAGACCGTCGCGGCCAAGGTCTACAAGGCCCGGCAGACCCGGAGCTTCAAGAACGACGCCGCCTACAAGGAAGGGCGGAAGGTCCGGAACACCCGCACGCAGCGCGCCATGGACCGCGGCAGCCGGTTCGGCCAGGCCGCCGCCGAGGATGCGTGGAAGTCGAAGGAGTCCGACGCGCTGTTCCGGTTGCACGCCGCGGGCATCCGGGTGCCACGGCCCGTGCTCTTCCACGAGGGGGTGCTCCTCATGGAGGTGGTGGTCGACGCGCACGGCCATCCCGCGCCGCGGCTCGTGGACGCGCCCCTCGTCCGGGAGCAGGCCGCGGGGATCTACGCGGACCTCCGGAAGCAGGCGGTCGGGATGCTCGCCTGCGGCCTCATCCACGGCGACCTCTCCCCGTACAACGTCCTGATGGGCAGCCACGGCCCGGTGGTGATCGACCTCCCGCAGGTGATCGATGCCGCGCACAACAGCCAGGCCGAGGCGTTCTTCCTCCGCGACCTCGAGAACATCCGGCGGTTCTGCGCCTCGCTCGACCCCGCGCTGGGCGGGGGAGGCGACGGCCGCGAGATCTGGCGGGCCTACGTCCGCCGCGAGCTGACCGCGGACTTCGTCCCCACCGGCCGCCTCCCGGAGCCGCAGAAGGCGGAGCGCCCCGCGCCCGGTCACCGCCCCCAGGCGCAGCGCAGCGGCCCCTCGCGGCCGCACGTGGGAGGGCACGGGCAGAGGGCGCCACAGAGGCCGGAGAGCCCCCCCGGGCCGCGGCGTCCCGATCCGCGTGGGCCACGGCATGCGCGGGCGCCGGAGGTGATCCGCGTCGACCGCCTGCCGCAGGGCCCGGTGGTTCACCCGCCGGCTGGCGCCACCACCGGGGCCGGAACCGCTCCGGGAAATCGGAGACGGCGGCGGCGCAGGCGGCGCGGCGGAGCGGGAACTCCCTAGAGCGCATCCCGCAGGCCCGCATGGATGACCCACCCCGGATGAGCGGGGCACCGGACGGGTACCAGAGGTTTCCACGGCGCCTCCCTGGCCCGAGAATGAACAGCCGGGGGGTGGCCATGATCGCGTTCCGTCGCGCAAGCGCCGCCAAGCGGACCCTGGCGCTCCTCGTCGCCGTCTTCCTGGCCCGGCCGGCCCTCGCCTGGGAGAGCAAGGGCCACACCGTCATCGAGGCCCTGGCCTACCGGACGCTCGTCGAAGGCCACGGAGGCGCACCTCCTCGCCCCGACGTCCTGCGCGACCTGATCAACGACGGAGCCCTCGCCCCGCCGTGGTGCTTCGGGCGGGGAGACGATCCTCCAGGAGACTGCGTGGGCGCGCCAGCCTCGAACCCGCTCCTCCTCTGGCCCCAGCCGGAGGCCGACCGGCCCGACGCGTTCTTCCGGCGCCAGTTCAGCGACTCCGGGCAGTGCTTCCACTACATGGGAACCCTCACCGACGCCCTCACGGACCCCATCCCGGGCACGTCGGTGCCCCGCGGCCTCGCCACCAGCGCCGTCGTCCGCTGCAACGATCTCGTGGAAGACCTGCTTCGGCAGGTCGTCGTGGACGGCGGCCCCGGAACGCGACGCAGCGGCTTCGGCCTCTACGAGCTGATGCACGTGGTCGAGGACTCGTTCTCGGGCGCGCACGCACAGCGGGCGCCGGGAGGGATCGCCTACGTCCGGGTCTGGAAGCCCATCGAGAGGTTCGCGGGCCTCTCGAGCGAGGACGAGGAGCGGATCCCGGAGGACGTCTTCCACACCTGGGACGACCACCGGGACAGGACCTACGTCATCGAGGGCGGCGCGGAGGATTGCGAGAGACGCGTGGACCATCCGTACGACGTCCCTTTCTCGTGCCTCTCCGCGGAGGGCGATCTCGACCGCCAGGCGCTCGTCGAGCTCCTCGTGGTCGTGCGGGACCTGCGTGTCGCGCAGCTGGCCGCGCCACCGGGGACGGACACCCACCCCGAGGCGTCGCCGGCGTGGAAACGGTACCGGGCGAGCTGGCTCGCCGCCGTCCATCCCTGCGAGGGGGTCGAGTGCGACGTTCGCCAGCCCGCCGAGGCCGCCCCGGGCAGGTACGCCTTCCTCGGGGTCGACACGCGCTTCACCACGCCGGGAACGTTCGACGTCGGGGTGCGGGGCACCTCCCTGCGATACGCCGAGGGGCTGAACCCCTTCGTCTACGCCGTGAGCGCGAGCCTCGGGTACGAGTACCAAGAGGCCACCGGCAACAATGGATACGTCGGCCTCGGCTTCTCGCTCCTCCTTCCGCTGGGGCGGAAGGCTTTCATCGGCCTCACCCCGGCGGAGCTGCGCATCGTCTACGGCGCCTCCGGCGGCAGCCTCGAGATGCTGACGCGACTCCTCCGGTTCGACTACGCCGTGAGCCGCGACGTCGCGCTCTCGGTCGAGGCGCCACTGATCGTGAACTGGGTCGTGCCCAGGGCCGACTGGTCGGTGGGCGTCGGCGTGAGCTACGGCCTCACCTCTCCGCGGCTGGTCGGGGGCCACGGCCTGGTCCGCCACGACGAGCCCGCGGAGCGGCATGACGACGGGTGGGCACCGCCTCCGGCTCCGTACGGCCGGCTCGAGGGCCGGCGGGCCACCTTCGTCGTGTTCGCGGGAGGCACCGCGGTGACCACCCCCGACCCCGCGCTCGAGGGGCGCACCTACGGGGACGCGGTGCTCGGCGCGGAGATGGGGTGGGATCGCGACCGCTGGGGAGGCCGCTTCGCCTTCACCCCGGTCGTCTCGCTGGCCGCTGGCCTGCGCAACACCTCCGGCGCGTCGTCCTACCTCACCGCGACCCTCGGCCTCGGGGTGCGCTGGACCTTCCTCGGGCCGCTGGCCCTCTCGGTCACCGCGGCCCGCGTCGAGGCGGGATTCAAGGTCCGCGGGAAGGGCGAGGTGGACACGAGCGCCGGCGTCCGGGGCTCCCCGGGGAGCGAGTACTACCTGCTGGCCGGCTCCCGCGTGGGCCTGGCGCTCCGGCTCGGGATCGCCGACCTCCTGGTGGAATGCCCGACGATCGCCTGGGACGCGGACCCTTTCGGTGCAGGCGAGATCGTCAGCTTCCGCATCGGGATCGAGCTGTGAGGGCGGCGCGGGTCATTCCAGGTACTTCGTCGCTCCCCACTTGATCCGGAAGGCCTGCCCGGGGCGAATGCCCGGAGCCGGCGCCCGCACTCCGCGCAGCTCCGAGATCACGCACCGCTCCACGCTCGCGTCGGAGACGTTCGCCTCCAGGATGCTCACGTCCTCGACGACGAGGGCGTCGTCCACCGATCGGACCCGCAGCTCGACGTCCATGTCGAGGCGGCGGATCTCCGGAGGCGGCGTCCACCCCTCCGTGCAGCGGGAGAGCGCGAGTCGCTGCCGCATCGCAGCGGAGAAGGCCTTGCGGGTCTGGAGGTCGCCGAGGGATTCCCCGAATGCCCGGTCGATGGGAATCTGCTCCCAGTTCACGGCGCTCTCCGCGGGCAAGGGTGCGGCCGGAGCATGCTGGATGGCGACCTCGGATTTCCCGGGAACCGGCGGATTCACCTCGGGTGACGCGCCCGTGGCGCCGCGGCCCGGCGGCGCCTCCGGCGGCCTGGCCTCCCGTGGCGCGGCCGGCGCCCGGGTGTCCCCGGAGGTCGACCCGGCATCCCTCCAGAGGAAGACGCCGAGGGCGAGGAGCGCGAGCAGCGCCACTCCCACCATCCAGGGCTTCATCCGCCGACCCGCCGGGAAGTTCGCACGCCTACCCGCATTCGCCCCAGGGAACGCACCCGTCGGGCGTGCACCGCCCCTCGCGAGCGGCGGGAGCCTGGACAGGACGACAAGCCTCCTCCTCGCATTCGATGCACTGCAGGACGTCGTCCATCGCCTGCGCCGGTGCGGCGGCAGACCCCATCGCAAGAACGGTGGTCACCCCTGCTCCGATCGCCAGTGCCATGATCCATGCTCTCACGCCCCATCTGACGAGCGCTTCCCCGAAAGCTGACCCGGCGTGCGGCACCCGCCCCTTCCGGGGTCATCGAGTGGGCTCACCAGTCGCCGGGATCCGGAGCCGCTCGGACGCCGTCTTGCCCTCGCAACGGGCGATGATCGTGGCCTCCCCCCGCCCCCGGGCGACGATCGCACCGGTGGAGTCGACCTGGGCGACGCCGGGGTTGGTCGACGACCACTCGACCGTCCTGCCCGGGAGGGGATTGCCCAAGGCATCGGTCAGCGTGACGTTCGCCTTCGCATGGACGTCCCCACCGGTCGGCAGCCGGTGGAGGGCGATCTGGACCCGGTCCACCGGAGTGGCGCGGAAGATCCTCAGGTTCGACCACGCGGTGTCGATCGCGGCGCCGTCTTGCGGCAACGCAAACAGCATGGCGGTGTAGTTGGTTGCGGTCTGCCAGCGGGCGTCGCATCGCAATTCACCGGCGGAGATGGCGACACCGTCCAGCAGGACCCGGGTCCGGCACCGGGAGAACGAACCTTCGATCCGCAAGGTCCTCCACCGGTCGGCCGTCGGCATGTCGAGGAGGTCATCCGCACTCATCATGCCCTCCCCGCTTCCGACCGAGACGCCGACGTCCGGCTTCCGGGCGCTGTCGTCGGGGAACCGGACGTCGACCTGGATCGCGAACAGGTCCGTTCCTTCCGGGAGCGCGATTGGCACGAGCAGCCCCGATGACGCCCGGCCCCTCTGGAACCAGGCGCTCCGCCCCCACACCCGGGCGACTCCCTGGGTGTCGGCCCCGCCCAGGGAATGCGATCTCGACCCCGCCGGGGGCGGCGCGAGGGAGGTAGCCGAAACGAGTTGCCACTCCGGCCCCGTCACGACCACCGACCCGGACCCGTCCAGCGACCCCGTGAACGCGGTGATGGTTGTCGTCCCCGGACCGCGCCCGGTCACCGTTCCCGAGGAGTCCACGGTGGCGACGCTGGGATCGGAGGTCGCCCACGACGGGAATGGGATGGCGCTTCCCTCTCCACCTTCCTGGACCGTGGCGGCGCTGGCCCGCGTCACCTGCCCGATGGCGAGCACCGGATCGGCGACGCGCACCGACAGGCCGCCGGGCGGCGGAGGCGAGGACCCGCGGCGGACCACCACGGCAACGGCGAGAACTCCGAGCAGGAGCGCTGCGGCCGCCAGGGCGGCCCCGACGAAGATGCCCCGCCTCTTCCAGCGCGCCGGGGAGGCCGCCGGGCCACCGGTCGCCGCATCCCCCGCCACGACCCGTTCGAGCTCCCGCTCCACCTCCAGTGCACTCGCCGGCCGCCTGGCCGGGTCGTCCGCCAGGAGGCGGTCCACGAGGTCGTTCAGGGCTGCCGACCCCGGTCGCGCACCGGCGTCCACGCCCGCCTCGGGCTTCTTGCCGGTGAGCATCAGATGAAGGAGCGCGCCCAGGCCGTAGAGATCGCTTCGCGCGTCCTCGGGCCCGCCCCGGAGCCTCTCTGGCGGGACGTACCCGGGCGTCCCACCCAGGTCATCGGCCGAGCTGCTCACCCATCCGAGGACCCGCGACAGGCCCAGGTCGAGGAGCTTCACCGTCCCGTCGTCGCAGACGAAGACGTTCGAGGCCGTGAGGTCCCGGTGGAGGACCCCCTTGCCGTGCGCGTGCGCGAGGCCGCGCGCGACCTGCGCGCCGATCCTCGCGGCCTCCGCGGGCGCCAGCGGCCCGTCCCGGACGGCCTGCCGGAGCGACTTCCCCGCCAGGTACTCCATGACGAGGTAGGTGCCGTGCTCGCAGTGCCCGATGTCGTGGAGCGTGACCACGTTCGGATGGGTGAGGTGCGCTGCCACCTCTGCCTCTGCCAGGGCACGCTCGTCCGACACCGACCGCACGTGCCCCCGGATCGCCTTGAACGCGACCCTGCGCTTCAGCTTGGTGTCGAGAGCCTCCCACACCGTGCCGAAACCGCCCTTGCCGACCTGCCGGATGAGCGCGAACCGCCCCACGACGGCGCCCGGCAGGAGAGCCGTGTCCCAGGAGGACTCGCTCGACTCGTCTGCCGCGAAGACGTCGCGGACGAGGCGCGTCAGGGTCCCGTCGTTCTCGGGCAGGTGCAGCATGTCAGAGCCAGCCCGCCTTGCGCAGCCGCACGAAGAGCCAGGCGTCGATCCCCAGCATGAGCGCCAGGGCCGTCGGGTAGCCGTAGGCCCAGCTGAGCTCGGGCATGTTCTGGAAGTTCATCCCGTAGAGGCCGGCGATGAGCGTGGGCACGGCCACCAGGGCGCCGTAGGCCGCGAGCCGCTTGGTGGTCTCGTTCTCCTGGAGCGAGATGAGCGAGAGGTTCACGTTCATGGCCGCCGTCACCATGTCCCGCTGGCTGTCGATCGACAGGTTGATCCGGGAGAGGTGATCGTGCACGTCGCGGAAGTGCTCCTGCATCCCGGCGCAGACCGCCGGGACGCGCGCAGCCTGGAGCTTCCCGGTGGCCTCGAGCAGCGGGCGCACCGCGTGCTGCAACGTGGTGAGCTCGCGCTTCAGGGAGTAGAGCGCCTCGACGCTGGCACGTCCCGGTACGCCGGCGAAGATCTGCTCCTCGCTGGTCTCCAGCCGGTCCTCCAGCGCCTCCAGGATGGGGAAGTAGCGATCCACCACCGCGTCCATCAGGGCGTAGAGGACGAAGCCGGACCCGTGACGGAGGTGGTGCGGCTCGCGCTCGAGGCGGGCCCGCACGTCGGCGAAGCCGCGACGGGTACCGCTGCGGACGGACAGGACGTAGTTGGCGCCCACGAAGACGTCCACCTCTCCCTGCACCAGGTCCTCGCCGTCCGCCTCGATGGTGTGGAGGACCACGAAGAGGGAGTCGCCGTACTCCTCGATCTTTGGGCGCTGGTGCCCGTGGCGGGCGTCCTCGACGGCCAGCTCGTGCAGCCCGAACTGGGCCTGCATGGCGACCAGTTCCGCCGGCTCGGGATCCATGAGCGCCACCCAGACGAAGCACTCGGGCCGGGAAACCCAGGCGCCGATCTCGTCGGTGCCGATGTCGGCGATCCGCTTGCCTTCCTGGTACGCGACGCAGTTGACGATCATCCGGGCCCTCGGGCGGTCCGGGATGATAGCAGCAGAGGCTCGCGTCACCACCCCGAAGCCCGGAGCAAGACGCCGGCCGCCGGCGCCGGTGGCAGGCCCCCGGAGTGTCGGTGGCGTGGGCGAAGATGCCCTTCGGAACCGGGGTGGGCGTCGCTCGGCGGGAGGGCTCGGCATGGACAGCGTGATCATCGGCGGCGTCGCACTGGCCTTCCTGGTGGTGGGGCTCGCCATCGGCCTCTACCGGACGGCCACGCTCCGCGAGCAGCTCCGCACCAGGGACGCGCAGCACGCCGAGCTGAAGGCCGCACTGGCGGTCGCCGAGCAGGCGGCCCTCCGAAGGCAGGAGGACCTCCGGCGGGTGGGCGAGGAGAGGGCCCGGCTCGCCGCCGAGCTGGAGGCGGAGCGCAGGGCCGCGAAGGAACGGCTCGAGGAGGCGCTCAGGAACCGGGAGCAGGTCCGCGCCGAGGTCGAGAAGCTCGCGGGCCGTCTGCTCGACGAGAAGGGGAGCGCGCTCCTCGACCGCAGCCAGACCAGCCTCAAGGCGCTCCTCGACCCGCTCGGAGAGAAGCTCAAGACCTTCGAGAGCAAGGTCGAGAAGACCTACGACCAGGAGAACCGGGACCGGGCCCGCCTGCTCGAGTCGCTGCGGATCCTCCAGGACACCCAGGCCAAGCTGCACCACGACGCGGAGGCGCTCACCAGGGCCCTCACCGGGGACTCGAAGACCCAGGGGGACTGGGGCGAGCTGGTGCTGGAGCGGGTCCTGGAGACCGCGGGGCTCACCGAGGGGCGGGAGTACGACCTCCAGCTGAGCCACACCGACGACGACGGCGGACGCAAGCGGCCGGACGCGCTCGTCTACCTGCCCGGGAACCGGGTCGTCGTGGTCGACGCCAAGTGCTCCCTGACGGCCTTCGTCGAGGCGGCCCGGGCCGTCACCCCGGAAGGCCGCGAGGCGGCGCTCGACGCGCACGTCACGTCGATCCGGAGCCACGTGAAGGGGCTCGCCGCCAAGAACTACCAGGACGTGGTCCAGGAGCGGACCCTCGACATCGTGCTGCTCTTCGTGCCGAACGAGGCCGCCTTCCACGCGGCCATCTCCCGGGCGGCGGGGCTCTACGAGGAGGCGTTCCGCCAGCGCATCGTGATCTGCAGCCCCACCACCCTGCTCGCGGCGCTCCAGCTCATCAGCCACGTCTGGCGGTCGGAGAAGCAGAACGCGAACGCCCAGGAGATCGCCGAGGAGGCCGGCAAGATGCTCGAGAAGCTGGCCGCCTTCGTGGAGGACCTGGAGGACGTGGGGAGGCGGATCGATCAGGCCAAGGAGAGCTTCGACGCGGCGCGCAACAAGCTCCAGACCGGTCGCGGCAACGTGATCGGGAAGGCCAGGGCCATCGCCCGGCTGGGCGCGCGGGTGAGGTCCGAGAAGGTGCAGGGGCTGCTCCTCGAGGGTCCTGCCGAGGAGGCCGACGAGGACTGACGCACCGTCCGGAGAGGCGGGATCAGCAGGCAAGCACCTGGGCGATGACCTGTCGTGCCGGGAGGGCGTCGGGCGCCGCCTGGATGTGGAGCCACCGCGACCCCTCGACCGCTGCGAAGTCGAGATGCTCCAGGTCACCGCGCCGCACGGCCGCGCGAAGGATGGGCAGCGCCTCGAGTGCGGTCATGCCCAGGGGCGTCACGTCGGCCGCGAGCCCGTGGGTATGCGCGGAGAACGGGGCTTGCCCCGTGCCGATCTTCCGGTCGAGGCTGGGGGAGCGATAGCCGCTCTCCACCCGGAGGCTCACGCCCAGGATCTGCTGGACGGGCTCGAACACGTCCATCGCGAAGCGGCGCGCATTCTCGCGGAGGTCGGGACGATCCTTCCAGTGGCGTTCGTGCTCCTGGAGGAAGCCGGGATCCGGAGCTGGCGACGTAGGCCGCCACCGGCAGGTTCGGGCTCAGCGTGTCGAGCGCATCCGGTCCACCGGACGCGGTGGCCTCGATCAGTGCGGCGACCGTGATTCCGTAGGCCTCCGCGAGCTGGAGGAGGATGGCGAGGGAGGGAACCCTCCTGCCCTGCTCCATCCGGCAGAGGTTGCCGGGGTCGATGCCGGTCCGGGCGCAGACCCCACGGCCCGTGAAGCCAGCGGCCAGTCGGGCGGCGCGCAGGCGACCCGCCAGCGGCGTGGGCGTCCGGGAGAAGCCCTTCGGCGCCGCCGGGACCTCCAGCGACGTGTCGATGGCAAGCTGGCATTCGCTCATGACGGCTCCTTCCGGGGTTGTTCACTTCGGGGACAACCGACAATTAGCAACCGGCGTGCCGTCGCCTCGAAGGCGCATCCGGCCGGAAGCATTGTCGTGGCCGCAACCCAGCCGACTCCGAGGCGGCCCCGCGAACGTTCGTAGACGTTCGCCGAACCCGTCGGGCGTTCCCCGGCTGCCCTCGGGTTCCCGGGTGGAGGCGTCCACCGGTCACCGCGAACGGGCGGTACGTCCCGTGCATCTTCGATGGCGCTGGAGGGAACCAGGCATGCTGCACGACTTCGTCCGGACGAACACCGCCGAGCTCATCACCCGCGCCAGGCAGAAGGTCCTCGAGAGGCCCTGGCCGCCGCCGTCGACCGCGGAGGTCGAGAACGGGATCCCCCTGTTCCTGGGGCAGCTCGCGGAGACGCTGCGCCTGGAGGAGAGCCGGACCCCCTTCTCCCCGGGGGAGATGGACGCTTCTGCCGGGCAGCACGGGCGGGAGCTCCTCGGGATGGGATTCACCGTCTCGCAGGTCGTCCACGACTACGGCGACGTCTGCCAGGCCATCACCGAGCTCGCCGCCGAGAACGAGTCGACGATCAGCTCGATGGAGTTCCACACCCTGAACCGCTGCCTGGACGACGCCATCGCCTCGGCGGTCACGGAGTACGGGCGGCTGAAGGAGGAGGCCACCGCGCTCCTCGAGGTCGAGCGGCTGGGGCGGCTGGCCCACGAGCTGCGCAACCGGCTCCAGACGGCGCTGCTCTCGTTCGGGGTGCTCAAGGCAGGAACGGTCGGGATCGCGGGCGCCACCGGCGCGGCGCTGGGCCGGAGCCTGGTCGCCATGAGCGAGATCGTCGACGGAGCCCTCGCCGAGGTCCGGCTGTCCGCCACCTCGCCACGACGCGATCGCGTATCGCTGCTCGACTTCATCGACGAGGTCGCGATCGCCGCCAACCTGCAGGCCGAGTACCGAGGCATCCGGCTGACCGTCGAGGCGGTCGATCCTTGCCTGGAGATCGACGTGGACCGACAGCTCCTGACGTCGGCCCTGATGAACCTGATCCAGAATGCCCTGAAGTTCACCATCGCGAAGGGCGGCGTCACCATCCGCACGCGCGCGGTGGATGGTCGTGTCCTCATCGACGTCGAGGACGCGTGCGGTGGGTTCGAGGAGGCCGGTGTCGACCTCGTTCGCCCTTTCGCCGAGCAGTCCGGAAGCGATCGCACGGGCCTCGGCCTCGGTCTCTCGATCAGCCGGAAGGCCGTCGAGGTGAACGGCGGCGAGATCCAACACCGGAACCTTGCCGGCAGGGGCTGCGTCTTCACGATCGATCTGCCCCGGGCGACTCCCGTGGCATCGACGTCGCCTCGCGAATAGAGGTTCGACATGCGCTTCGTCGGGCTTCCTCTCTTCCTACTGATGGCGGGATGTGCCAGCGTCGAGCACGCCCCGTCCGGGAGCACCGCACCAGCGGAGGTTGGGGCGCCGGTCGCGGCTCCCGTCGCAGCGCCGGTAGCGGCTCCGGTCGCGGCTCCCGTGGCGGAGGCAGCGCCCGTGGCACCGCCCGTCGCAAAGCCGACGGCGAAGTCGCCGGCAAAGGCCCCCGCCGCTCCCGCACATCCCCCTCCAGCGCATCCCACGCCGGCGGCGCCCGCGCCGGCGGTCGCCCCGGCGGCCCCAGCAGTTGCAGCCGCGCCGGCCAAGGCACCCACCGCGCCGCCGCTCGACCTGGCGGGCCTGGAGG
This sequence comes from uncultured delta proteobacterium, assembly GCA_963818535.1. Lineage (GTDB taxonomy): Bacteria > Myxococcota > Myxococcia > Myxococcales > Anaeromyxobacteraceae > CAIOAK01. Next base: position 164,596 of record CAWFSM010000002.1, read on the forward strand.
CCCGCCTGCGGGCGACCGATGCGATCGGCATGTTCACCAAGATCACGCTCAAGGGCCAGGTCGAGGACCTGCTGGACCAGTTCCGGGAGTACTACGCGGGGAAGCTCAAGACTTCGCTCGCCGACCTGAGGCCGCCCTACGACCGACTGCTCCTCAAGGTGCTGGCCCTCCTGCAGGACGAGGACCCGGACCTGGCGCGCGCGATCGTGGACTCGCGCGAACCCATCTGGAACATCCTGGCCGACCCGGCCCGGTTCGCCACCCTCTAGCGGGAGATACCTCATGAAGACGCGAACGAAGGCCCTTGCCCTGGTGATCGCGATCTGGGCCCTCTCCCCCGGGACTTCCTGGGCCGCGGAGGACGCAGCGCTCCTGAAGGACATGACCGCCGTGCTGGCCCTGCTCGGGCTTCCCTGCGGGCAGGTCGTCAGCGTGGTCCCGAAGGGCGACAACGATCACGTCGCCACCTGCAAGGACGGCAATCGCTACCGGATCTTCCTGAACGCAGAGGGGCGGGTCGTGGCGCAGAAGCAGTAGGCGCCAGCGAAGACGGCCCGAGGGTCTGGACCCCCGGGCCGTCCCGCTTCCGATCGCGCCCTGGGGCGCGGTGCTAGTCGTCGTGCTTCTGGCCTTGCCCTTGGCCCTGGCCCCTGTGGTCCTGCTGGCCGTGGTTGCCGTCGCCACCGTGCCTGCCCTGCTCCTGGTAGGCCTGCTTCACCCGCGCATCTCGCGGGCGGTACTTGTACTGGGTGACCTGGAGGGCTCGCTGCTGCTGCCCCTGCGGGTAGAGATCTCCAGCGTAACGCCTCTGGTACGTGGGAAGGGGCGCGGGACCCGGAGCCGACCGGCGATTCCACTTGTTCCATCCACGGTTCTGCTGCTGCCATTCGTGGCCCCAGTGCTCGCCCCAGCGCGGCGGTGCATCGGCGCGCCAGCCGTGGAAGTACGCCGGGGGCTGCCGGTAGTAGCGAACCGGGACCCGGAGGATGAAGTCGGGCACGCCCTGCGGCGCCACCTGGGCCCAGGGACCGTTGAACCATGAGCTCGCGTACCAGTTGTCGCCCTGGTAGACCCAGTACATCCCGTCGTAGAAGAAGTAGTTCGAGTTTCCGCTCGGTGCGTAATAGACCGGGTAGCCGGGCACGCGGACCATCTGCGGATAGACCGGCTGGTTGATGCCGATCTGGACCGCCGGAAGGCCGATCTGCAGGCTGACCTGGGCGACCGCGGAGTCCAGCGGGATCAGCAGCAACCCCGCCACGACGAGCAAGGAGCGCATCCCTGCCCTTCCCTTCGAGATCCTGATCGGGGAGTTCGTCATGGCTAGCCCGAGATGGCTTCGTAGCTGAACTTCTGGCCGCCGACGCTGGCCTCGGCCATCACGCCGCCCTTGGTCAGGGTGAAGACCGCCACCCCGTCCTTGTAGGAGGCATTGGCGGAGGCTCCGCTCTTGAGCGCCACGGCGCTCACCTGCGCGGCCATGGTCCACTCGCCCTTCTTGAACGCCGCGAGCGCCTCGGCGGTCTCGAAGTAGATGATCTCGTAGTAGGCCTGTCCGCCGATCTGGGCGCCCACGGTGACCTGGGAGAGCTTGGTCTTCCCCACGGCCTTGCCCTTCTCGAAGACGATGCCCGATCCGCCGGCGCCGCCGACGACGAGCCCGCCCTTCGCGACGTTGGGGAACACGGCGTACCCTGCCGCTCCGTCGAGGAACTTCTGCTGGCCGGCGTCGGCCGTCCGGATCTCGGTCCGGGCGTGCTCCGCCTCCTTGACGGTGGCGTCATCGGCGCGTGCGGCGAGGGGCATCGCCAGGACTGCGGCGAGGCTGGCGGCAATGGACAGCGTTCGAGTCACTTTCATGTGATCGCTCTCTTTCGATGGATGTCGTGGGGGGTGAGGTGCTTCCGCCCAGCGGCCTTCGGACAGCGTCCGCAGCGTCGCCTGGGGTGTGGAGGTGTATGTGAGCAGGCCCGGACGGGTGCCGGGGACATCCGGGTCTGCGGGCTTGCCCCTATCCCGGAGCCCGGACTCGTGGAATCGTCGGAGTCCCCTCCAGCCGGGAGCTCCCAACATGGTTCGCCTGCGCCGCCAGCCTCCGGTCTCGTTCCCCGTCGCGTGGACCGTCGCCATCGCCCTGCTCGCCGCGCCGGGCCCGACGCTCGCCCAGGCCCGGATGAACGAGCAGCTCGCGGCCGCGGCGCCGCCGGAACCGGTGGTCGTCTACGTGGCGAAGCGGATCCACACGCTCGAGCCCGCCAACCCGGACGCCACGGCGGTTGCCGTCGCCGGCAAGCGCATCGTGGCGGTGGGCACCCTCGACGAGGTGAAGGGCGCGCTGGGCGACCGACGGTTCGTGGTCGACGAGACCTTCCGCACCAAGGTGATGCTCCCGGGGCTCATCGACCAGCACCTCCACCCGCTGCTGGGCGCCCTCTGCCTCTCCACCGAGGTGATCGCCACCGAGGACTGGGTCCTGCCGGGCCGCACCTTCAAGGCGGCCAATTCACCCTCCGAGTACATGGCGCGGCTGCGGGCCGCCGAGGCGGCCATGAAGGACGCGGACGCGTGGCTCTTCTCCTGGGGCTACCACGAGCTCTGGCACGGCAAGCTCGACCGCAAGGCCCTCGACGCCGTCAGCGCCACCCGGCCCATCGTCGTCTGGCAACGCTCGGTCCACGAGTTCTACCTGAACGGCGCCGCCATCCGCGCCCTCGGCCTCTCCGAGGAGGCCATGAAGGGCAAGGGGGACGCGAGCCGGATGATGAACTGGGAGGAGGGGCACTGGTGGGAGACGGGCATGAACCTCATCGCCGAGCCCCTGCTCAAGGTCTTCGCCACGCCGCAGCGGATGACCTTCGGCCTGAAGCAGATGATCGCCTACCTGCACGGCAACGGCGTGACCTCCTACATGGAGCCCGGCGCGCTGGCGACCCCCGCCCTCTTCCGGCTCTACCAGCAGATCCTGGGGGCGGAGGACACTCCCTTCGCGAGCTACTTCGTGGTGGACGGGCGTTCCCAGGTCGACCAGGGACTGGGGCTCGCGGCTTCCCTCGCCGACACCGAGCGGCAGATCGCCCAGGCCCCCCAGGGCAAGGTCTCGTTCCTCCCCGGACAGATCAAGCTCTTCGCCGACGGGGCCATCATCTCGCAGCTCATGCAGATGCGGGGCGGATACACCGATGGTCACCAGGGCGAGTGGCTCATGACCCCCGCGCACCTGGAGGAGCGGTCGCAGCTCTACTGGAACGCCGGCTACCAGCTGCACATCCACGTGAACGGCGACCTGGGCCTCGACGTGGTCCTCGACACCCTGGAGCGACGCATGCGGGAGAAGCCCCGCGCCAACCACCGCACGGTCATCGTCCACTTCGCCAACTCCACCGAGGAGCAGATCGGGCGCATCGCCCGCCTCGGCGCCATCGTCAGCGCGAACCCGTACTACCCGGTGGGCTTCGCCGACAAGTACGCCGCCCACGGGCTCGGGCCGGCGCGCGCCGACTCGATGGTGCGCTCCGCCTCGGTCCTGAGGCACCGGATCCCGCTCTCCTTCCACTCCGACCTGCCCATGGGGCCGTCCGCGCCCCTCGAGTTCATGTGGTGCGCGGTGAACCGCATCACGCCGTCGGGGCGCGTGGCCGATCCGGCGCAGCGCATCGGCGTGGCCGAGGCGCTCCGCGCGGTCACCATCGAGTCGGCCTGGTCCTGGCAGAAGGAGAACGAGCTCGGAAGCATCGCGCCCGGCAAGCTCGCCAGCTTCACCGTGGTGGAGGAGGATCCACTCACCGTGGATCCGGTGCGGCTACGGGACGTCCCGGTCTGGGGCACGGTCTTCGAGGGCCGGGTGTTTCCGGTGAAGGCGGGGAAGCCGGTCTCGGCCGCAACCCCGGCGCCTCCCCTCCCCGGCCTGCCCGGCCACCACGAGGCGCACGACGGGCACACGGGCGACCCGTGCGGCGTGGCGCGCCTGGTGGCGCAGGCCGTCGACGCAGCTTGGCGGGAGCCGTCCGTGCGGCGGTGAAGCCGGAGGCGCCTTAGGATGCACGGCTGAACCCATCGGAAAGATTGGATTCTTCTCATGCGCATCGCGATCATCGGCTCCGGCCCGGCCGGCTTCTACGCCGCGGAAGCCCTTCTCAAGCGCACCGACACCGCGGTGGACGTGGACGTCTTCGATCGCCTTCCCACCCCGTACGGGCTCGTGCGTGGCGGCGTCGCGCCCGACCACCAGAAGATCAAGTCGGTGGCCCGGGTCTTCGCCGCCACGGCGGCGCGCCCCACCTTCCGCTTCCTGGGGAACGTCCAGCTCGGGCGCGACGTGACCGTGGAGGAGTTGCGCCACCACTACCACCAGGTCGTTTACGCCACCGGCAACGAGACGGACCGGCGACTGGGCATCCCGGGCGAGGGCATCTCCCGCTGCACGCCGGCGTCGGTGTTCGTCGGCTGGTACAACGGCCACCCCGACTACCGCAACGCCAGGATCGATCTCTCGGTTCCGCGCGTCGCCGTGGTCGGGAACGGCAACGTCGCGCTCGACGCCGCGCGCATCCTGCTGCGCACCCGGGCCGAGCTGGAGAAGACCGACGTCGCCGCGCACGCGCTCGAGGCGCTCGTGAACAGCAAGGTACGGGAGGTCTTCGTGCTGGGGCGCCGCGGTCCGGCCCAGGCCGCATTCACGCCTGGTGAACTGGAGGAGCTGGGGGAGCTGGAGTCGGCCGACCCGGTGGTCGACCCGGCGGACCTCGCCGACGGGGCCGCGGTGGGCGAGGAGGCGCGCAAGGGGAATCTCGAGCTCCTGCGCGCCTATTCGGCGCGGTCGCCGCGGGCGGGGGTGAAGAAGCTCCACCTGCGCTTCCTGGTCTCGCCGACGGAGATCAAGGCCGACCTCGCCGGCGGCGTCGCCGGCGTGGTGCTGGAGCGAAACCGGCTCGAGGCCCGCCCCGATGGCAGCGTCGCCGCGCGGGGGACGGGCCGGTTCGAGGTCCTCGACGCCGGCATGGTGCTCCCGGCGGTCGGCTTCGCCGCGGAGCGCATCCCCGACGTCCCCTTCGACGAGAAGGCCCGGATCATCGCCAACGAGGACGGTCGGGTCGTCGACCCCGCCACGCGGGCCGTGGTCGCCAACGAGTACGTGGTGGGCTGGGCGCGCAGCGGGCCACAGGGGCTCATCGGCGAGCACAAGCGAGCCTCGGCGCAGGTGGTCGCGCACATGGTCGCGGACGGCGCGGGCCTGGATGCGCGCCCGCTGCCGCCGCGCGAGGCCATCGACGCGATCCTCCGTGAACGGGGCGTGAAGCTCGTCTCCTTCCAGGACTGGAAGCAGCTCGACGACGTGGAGGTCGCCCGCGGGGCGCGGCGCGGCGCCCCCCGCGACAAGATCGTCGACGTGGAGGCGATGCTGGCGATCCTGGCGCAGCAGGACCAGCAGCAGTAGGCGGCAAGGATCGTGAGCGACCCCGACGGGGGGTGGCAGCCTGCACCCCTGGACGATTGCGGGCAGGTGGGCTCGACACGGGACCCCATCCGGTATAGATCCGAGCCTCCCTCCTCGACATGGAGGGGCCAGGCGGCGTCCTGCCGCCAGCAAATCGAAAAGAGCAAAACGAAATGGCTACCGGTACTGTGAAGTGGTTCAACGACGCGAAGGGCTTCGGATTCATCACCCAGGACGGCGGCGGCGAGGATGTCTTCTGCCACCACACCGCCATCCAGGCCAACGGGTTCCGCACCCTGGCCGAGGGTCAGAAGGTCGAGTTCGAAGTGACCAAGGGCCCCAAGGGCCTGCAGGCGGCTAACGTCCGCCCCGTCTGAGCCGCTTCCAAAATCGGCTCCGAAGCCTGGTCCGAAAGGGCCGGGCTTCTTTCATTTGGGCTCCCGGTCGACCCGACCCGGGATAGCATTGCCTCGAGCCTCCTTGGGGGGGGCCGAAACGAGGCGATGTGGGCTCGACCCGAAGCGAGGTCGATTCGCGGGCGCACCGCGAGCGTGTCGACCGCGCTCGCCTGCGCCTTCTCGAGCGCGCGGACCGCGCGACGCTGAAGGAGCTTCTCGTCGCCACGCTCGACCTGGCCGAGGAGCTCACCGGCAGCCAGATCGGTTTCTTCCACTTCGTCGAGGACGACCAGACCACCCTCTCGCTGCAGGCCTGGTCGACCAACACGGTCGCGAAGATGTGCACCGCGGAGGGGGCAGGGTCGCACTACCCGATCGACCAGGCCGGGATCTGGGCCGACTGCGTCCGGACGGGCAAGCCGGTCGTCCACAACGACTACGCCTCGGCTCCGGGCATGAAGGGACTGCCCTCCGGGCACGCCCCGGTCGTCCGGGAGCTGACCGTCCCGGTTCTGCGCGCCGGCCGCGTCCGCGCCGTGCTGGGCGTGGGGAACAAGCCCTCCGACTACGACGACGCGGACGTCGCGGACGTCTCCACGCTCGCCGACCTGGCCTGGGACATCGCGGCTCGCAAGCGGGCCGAGGAGGCGCTCGCCGTCTCGGAGGCCAGGTACCGGGGCCTCTTCGACACGATGATGGACGGCCTCGTCGTGGTCGACATGGCCGGCACCCTCCAGGAGTTCAACGAGACCTACCGGAACATGCTCGGGTACCCGGCCGACGAGCTCAGGACGAAGACCTACGCGGAGCTCACCCCGGAGCGCTGGCACGCCGAGGAGGCGAAGGTCGTCGCCGAGCAGATCCTCCCCCGTGGCTACTCGGACGTCTACGAGAAGGAGTACCGGCGAAAGGACGGGTCGGTCTTCCCCGTCGAGCTCCGGACCTTCCTCCTCCGGGAGGAGGGCCGGCCCTCCGCCATGTGGGCCATCGTCCGGGACGTCACCGAGCGCAAGCGGTCCGAGCTCACCAACAAGCACCTGTACGAGGAGGTCCAGCGCGAGAAGGATCTCCTGTCGGCGCTCCTCGAGAGCATGGGCGAGGAGGTCTGGTTCGCGGACAACCGGGGACGCTTCGTTCTCGCCAACCCGTCCGCCCTCACCCAGTTCGGCTTGAACGCCGTGGGGGGCGTCGCCGTCGAGGAGATGGCCCGGTCGCTGGAGGTGCTCCGGCCCGACGGCACCCCGCGACCCGTCGAGGAAGCGCCACCCCTTCGCGCGCTCCGCGGGGAGGTGGTCGTCAACCAGGAGGAACTGGTCCGGACCCCCGCAACCGGGGAGCTCCGGAATCGCCAGGTCAGCGCCGCCCCCGTGAAGGACCGCGGGGGCAGCGTCATCGGCTCGGTCTCGGTGGTGCGGGACGTCACCGATTGCAGGCGGGCCGAGGCCTCCCTTCGCGCCAGCGAGCAGCGCTACCGGGACCTCGTCGAGCTCTCCCCCGACGCCATCTTCGTGAACCGCGACGGTCGGGTCGAGTTCGTGAACCAGGCGGCCCTCTCGCTCTTCGGCGCGGAGCACGCCGGCCAGCTCGTCGGCCGCCCGGCCCTGGACCTGTTCCACCCCGATTCCCACGCTCTCGTCCGGGAGCGCATCCGGAGGCTGCTCGCGGGGTCCAGGGTGCCCGTGGTGCGGGAGCAGGTGCTTCGCCTCGACGGCTCCACGCGCGAGGTGGAGGTGGTCGCGGCTCCGTTCCGCGACGACCAGGGGATCGCCATCCAGGTGGTCCTGCACGACGTGACCGAGCAGTTGCGGCGCGAGGCGGCGCTCCGGGCCAGCGAGGAGCACTTCCGGGAGCTGATCCGCTTCCTTCCGATCCCGATCGCCTTCAGCGACCCCGGGGGCAGGGTCGTCACCATCAACGACCGGTTCACGGAGCTCCTCGGCTACACGCAGGAGGACATCCCCACCACCGCGGACTGGTTCCTCCGCGCCTACCCGGACGACGCCTACCGACGGCAGGTCGTCGAGCGCTGGAGCAAGGCTGCCGCGGCGGGCGGGGAGATCGCGCCGGAGGAGTACTGGGTCACCACCAAGGGCGGTGACGTCCGCGCCATGCTCATCTCCGGCGTCCCGGTGGGGGAGAACCTGCTCGTCACCTTCGTAGACGTCACCGACCGCAAGCGGGCCGAGGAGGCGCTCCGGCAGAGCGAGCGGCGCTTCCGTCTCCTGGCGCAGGAGCTCCCGGTGGGGATCTTCCAGGCCGGCCCCGACGGCAAGCTGGCGTTCGTGAACCCGGCCTATTGCACGATCACCGGGCTCACCGAGGACGAAGCCTACGGCCCCGACGCCGGCAAGCACCTCCACCCGGACGACAGGGAATGGGTCACGCGAGAGTGGTGGGGGGCGATCGACGCGGGAAGGGGCTTCACGGCCGAGTACCGGAACCAGCTGCCGAACGGGAAGCCCGTCTGGGTCCGCTCCTTCGCCACGCCGATCCGCGACGGGTCCGGGGCCGAGCTGGGATACGTCGGGGCGCTGGTCGACATCACCGAACCGCGCGCGCTCCAGGCCCAGCTGGCGCTCTCCTCGCGGCTCACGGCCATGGGGACCCTGGTCACCGGGGTCGCGCACGAGATCAACAACCCGCTCGCCGCCGAGCTGGCGGACCAGGGGATCGCCATCGAGCTGGCCCGGGAAGTCCGGGATCGGCTCCAGGGGGGCGACCCGCTCGACCGGCCCGCCGAGGCACGGCTGCTCGGCGACGCCATCGAGGCCCTCGAGGAGGCCCAGGAGAGCGGCCAGCGCATTGCACGAATCGTGAAGAACCTGACCACCTTCGGGCGCCCGGACCCGAGGCGCCGGCGGGTGCGCCTCGCCGACGCGGTGACCGAGGCGATGCGCTGGCTACCCGCCTCGATCGCCCAGGCGGTCCAGATCACCGTGGAGGACGGGGGCGCGCCCGAGGTGGTCGCCTCCTCCGGCCAGCTGGAGCAGGTGGTCGTCAACCTCGTCACCAACGCGGCCAAGGCCGCCCCGGAGGGAAAGCGCGGCCGCGTCGTCATCCGGACGGGTGCGGGCACCTCTGGCATGTCCCGGCTCGAGGTCGTCGACGACGGCAGGGGCATCGCGCCGGCCATCCTCGACCGGATCTTCGAACCCTTCTTCACCACCCGCCCGGCCGGCGACGGCAAGGGCATGGGGCTCGGCCTGGCCATCTGCCACGCCATCGTGACGTCGCACGGCGGGACCCTCTCGGTCACCAGCACGCCGGGCAAGGGCTCCACCTTCCGCGTGGAGCTTCCGGCCGCGCCGCCGGAGGACTGAGGTGCTCGTGCCCGTGGCCATCCAGGACCTCATCCCGCACAACCACTGCTGGGGCTGTGGGACGCTCAACCCCCGCGGGCTCCGGATCAAGAGCTTCGTGGAGGGGGACGAGGCGGTCTGCACCTTCCAGCCATCCCCCGACCACATGGCCGGACCCACCAACGTCCTCTACGGGGGGATCATCGCCGCGGTCATCGACTGCCACACCGTCTGCACGGCGATCGCCGACGTCTACCGCGCCGCCGGGCAGGCCATCGGGGCCGAGCCACACCGCTGGTGCGTGACGGCGTCGCTCCGGATCGACTACCTGGCCCCGACCCCCATCGACCGCCCGGTGGTGCTGCGGGCGCGGGTCCGGGACGCGAACGGGCGAAAGCGGGTGGTGGAGTGCACCGTGCGCTCGGGCGATCTCGAGGTGGCGCGCGCCGAGGTGCTCGCGATCGAGGTCCCGGCCGGCTGGGGCGGCGGCGCCGGGTAGCCGGTGGCACCCACCCGGGGCAACGTGCGACCATCCGCCATGCCCGTGAATCGCAAGGTGCGGCCCCCCCGGAAGATCGTGAAGAAGGCGCGCACCGCGACCCCAGCCCCGAGCACTCCCGGGGTCGGCCTTCCGGCCAGGGAGGCTCTCGACTTCCCCGTCGTCGGGCTGGGCGCCTCGGCGGGCGGCCTGGAGGCGTTCGAGCAGTTCTTCCGCAGCGTCCCGGCCGACCTCGGCGCCGCGTTCGTGCTGGTCTCCCACCTCGATCCCAGCCACGAGAGCATCCTCACCGAGATCCTGCAGCGCAACACCGCCCTGCCCGTGGTGGAGGTCCAGGATCAGCTGGTGGTGAAGGCCAACCACATCTACGTCATCCCGCCCAATCGCGACATGACGATCTTCCACGGCGCCCTCCAGCTCAGCGTCCCGGAGGCGCCGCGCGGGCAGCGCATGCCCATCGACGCCTTCTTCCGGTCCCTGGCCGAGGACCAGGGCGAGCGGGCCATGGGCGTCGTCCTGTCCGGCACCGGATCCGACGGCACGCTGGGGCTGCGCGCCATCCTGGGTGCGGGCGGGGTCACCTTCGTGCAGGATCCCGGCACGGCGAAGTACGACGGGATGCCTTCGAGCGCCATCCGATCGGGCTTCGCCACCCACGTCCTGCCGGTCGAGAAGATGCCCGAGGCGATGCGGGCCGCCTGGCGGGCCCCGAGCACGCGGCGGAGCACCCCCTTCGCCCCGTCGGCGGCGCAGGGACTGACCCAGATCCTGGCCACCCTGCGCTCCCGGACCGGCCACGACTTCGCCCAGTACAAGAAGAGCACCGTCGTCCGGCGGATCGAGCGTCGGATGCTGCAGCACGACATCCAGGAGATGGGCGTCTACGCCCGGTACCTGAAGGAGCACCCGGCCGAGGTGCAACTGCTCTTCAAGGAGCTGCTCATCAACGTCACGAGCTTCTTCCGGGACCGGGAGGCCTTCGAGGCGCTGCGGAAGGAGGTCCTGGCCCCCCTCGTCGCCGGGAAGCCCGAAGGCTGGGTCTTCCGGGCCTGGATCGCCGGGTGCGCCACCGGGGAGGAGGCCTACTCCATCGCCATCCTCCTCCGGGAGCTGATGGACGAGGGGCACCTCGACTTCAAGGTCCAGATCTACGCCACCGATCTCGACGACGACGCCATCGCCACCGCGCGAGCCGGCACCTTCCCGCAGAGCATCGTCCAGGACGTGACGCCGGAGCGGCTGCGCCGGTTCTTCGTGAAGGAGGAGGCGGCCTACCGGGTGAAGAAGGAGATCCGGGAGATGGTGGTCTTCGCCGTCCAGGACGTGATCAAGGACCCGCCCTTCACCCGGCTCGACCTGCTCTCCTGCCGGAACCTCATGATCTACCTGGAGCCGGAACTCCAGGACCGGCTCATCTCGACCTTCCACTACGCACTGCGCCCCGGGGGCGTCCTCTTCCTGTCGCCCTCCGAGAGCACCGGCCACGACGTGGACCTCTTCCGCCCGATCGATCGCAAGTGGAAGCTCTTCCGCGTGGTGCCGTCCATGACCCCGTTCCGCCCCACGCCGGCGGGCCTGCCCGCCGGGACCGAGCTCGCCGGGCTTGCGGGGGACGACGGGGCCGCGAAGAAGGCCCGGACCGCCAGCCTCGGGGAGCTCGCGAGCCGGGCTCTCGTGGCGTCCTTCGCCCCGCCGGCGGTGGTGACCGACCTGGCGGGCAACATCCTCTTCGTGCACGGGGACACCGGGAGGTACCTGCGCCCCGCGCCGGGACACGCCACGCTGAACGTGATCGAGCTGGCCCGTCCCGGCATCCAGGCGGAGCTTCGCGTCGCCTTCCACGGAGCTGGCTCCGGAGGTGCGCCGCCGCTGGCGCGGGAGGCCACGACGAAGGTGGGCGGGAAGCTCGAGACCGTTCTTCTCTCCGTGAAGCCGATCGAGCCCGTCGACGGCGGCGCCAGGCTCCTCCTGGTCAGCTTCCAGGAACGGCCCCCGGCCCCGCCCTCGAGGGCTTCACCCGGGAAGGCGGCCGGCCGGTCGAAGAACCCGCACCGGACCTCCGAGCTGGAGCGCGCCCTCGCCTACTCCAAGGAGCTCCTGCGAACCACGGTCGAGGAGCAGCAAGCCTCGACCGAGGAGCAGAAGTCGATGAACGAGGAGCTCCAGTCCACCAACGAGGAGCTCCAGTCCACCAACGAGGAGCTGGAGACCTCCAAGGAGGAGCTGCAGTCGGTCAACGAGGAGCTCGTGACCGTCAATGCGGAGCTCCAGGCCAAGATCGAGCAGCTGGCCGGCATGCAGAACGACATGCGCAACCTGCTCGACAGCGTCAACGTGGGAACCGTCTTCCTCGACACCCAGCTCGCCATCCGCCGGTTCACCCGCGAGGCGACCAAGGTCTTTCGGCTCGTCCCGACCGACCTGGGGCGCCCGCTCCTCGACATCAAGACGGATCTCGAGGGCGTCGATCCCATCTTCGCCGCGCAGGGCGTCCTCGATTCCCTCCTGCCCTGGGAGAGGGAGGTCCGGTCGGGCGGCGGCAGCGCCTACCTGGTCCGGATCCAGCCCTACCGGACGCTGGAGAACGTCATCGACGGCGTGGTGATGACCTTCACCGACATCACCGCCCGTGCAACGGCGGAGGGTGCGGTCCAGGAGGCGAGGGTCCTCGCCGAGAGCATCGTGGACACGGTGCGGGAGCCCCTGGTGGTGCTCGACGGGCGGATGGTCATCACCTCGGCGAGCCGCTCCTTCTACCGCTACTTCCAGGTGTCCCCGGAGGAGACCCTGGGGCACCGGATCTTCGAGCTGGGAGACCGCCAGTGGGACATCCCGGCCCTCCGCGAGCTCCTGGAAACCGTGCTGACGCGCAGCCGTGCCTTCGATGGCTACCGGGTCGAGCACCTGTTCCCCCGCATCGGGCAACGCACCCTTCTCCTCAACGCCCGCCGCGTCGTGGGCAAGGACGGGGAAACACGGCTGGTTCTCCTCGCCTTCGAGGAAGCGACTCAGAGGTCGAGCGTCAGCTGACTCCGTCCGGCCCCGGCGGGCCGGTGAGCTTCCCATCCTCCGGCGACCACGCGAGGCTCGTCCACGGGCTCGAGGAGCCCCTGGGCGCGGAGCGCAGCCACCACGTCGGCCGCCTCCGGCCCGGGCTGCCGCCGTGCCGCCGAGGAGGCCAGCGCGTCGCAGATCTCGTTCACCGGGTGCCCGACGTGGCCGCGCACCCATGCGTAGCGGACGCGCAGTCCCTCCTCGCGCGCCGCGATCTCCTCGATGAGGTCCCGGTTCATCACCGGGCCGCCGGTGGAGGTGCGCCAGCCCTTGCGCCGCCAGCCGGCGATCCACTTCGTGAGCGCGTCGATCACGTAGCGGGAGTCGGAGGTGACCTCGACCGCCTCGCCGGCCGGGATGCCGTGGAGCGCGTCGAGGACCGAGCGGAGCTCCATGCGGTTGTTGGTCACCCCGGCCGGGCCGTCGTCGACCCAGCGTGAACCACCGAAGCGGATCGCCATGCTGGTCCGGTCGAGGACCACGAAGCCGGTCCCGCCGGGGCCACCGGGATTCACGAGGGAGGAGCCGTCGGTGAAGGCGGCGAAGCGCGGGCGGGCGGACATGACCGGGGAGACTACACCGGCCCGGGGATCGCGAGGGCGCGGGAGCGGCAGAGGGGCGCGCATCGACCGCACCCGGTGCAGATCGCCGGGTCGACCACGGTGGCGTCCCCCCCGTCGGACAGGGCCGGGCAGGCCAGCGTGAGGCAGGAGCCGCAGCGGTTGCAGAGCGACTCGTCGACGGCGAGCGTCGCCGAGCGCGCGGCGCCGCGCACGCACCTCGCCAGCGCGACGAGCACCGTCCCCGGCTCCTCCAGCGCCTGGCGGACGCGCGCCTCCGCCCCGGCCGCGTCCTCGAGATCCAGCCAGGCGGACCGCGTGCCCGGCCCTGGCCAGTTCCTCCTCGATCCGCAGGGGCCGCACGGGCGCGATCCGGTCGGCGATGACGAGGACCCGCGCCCCGGCACGGCCGGCCTCGTCGAGAAGGGCCGGCGCTCCCTCCCGGAGGAGGCGGGCCACCCCGGTCACGGCTCCCCACCGCCCGTGGGCGAGGATGAACGCCGTGCCCGACCCGTCCTCGCATCCGAGTCCCCCCTGCACCTCGACACCGGCGCGGCGAAGCGCGCGGAGCGTGACCATGTGCGCGCACCCGGCGCAGCCCGGGTCGGTCGCGGGGCGCCCCTCGGCGGAGGCGCGGAGAACGGGGCGCGGCGAGGTCACCCGATCGTCCTACAGGACCATCGCGTCGAGGAGCGCGATCACGATCTGCGGCATGTCCGAGGGCCCGGTGATCTGGAGGAGGCCCTGGTAGCTGTTGAACATCCCGGTGCCCATGTCGGTCATGTCCACCGGGCCGCCGGGAAGGGCCCCGCTGATGCGGTCCTTCGCCAGCAGGAGCCGGACCCGCTTGCCGCCCCAGAGACCCTCGACGACGATGGCCCCCTTGTCGTCGAACGTGATCGCGAGGTCGGTGTCGCCGCCGGAGAGCTTTCCGGGCGCGGCGGTGAGCGCGACCTGGGCCCCCCGCGCCTTTCCGACCCAGCGTCCGTCCGACGAGCGGGAGAGCGCCACGGTCGGCCCCCTGACCCTCCAGTCGTCGAAGGCGGCCCGGCGCGTCGGGTTGGCGCCGGTGAGGTCCTTCCAGGTCACCTCGCCCTTCGGGCTGAACTCCCCCTGGCCTCCGGCGGGCGGAGCGGTCATGGGCACGGGGGGTGGAGGCGCCTTGGGGGCGGTTGCACACCCGAGGAGCGTCGAGACGATGACGATGGCGGTGGGGAGCCTGGACATCGGGCGATTCTAATGGGAAGAGGCCCCTCGGGGCCTCTTCTGTTCCTTCGCTTCCTGTTGGACACCCTTGGGCGGGCGCCTGTCCGGCTCACGCCGGTGGAGACTGCGAATCTGTCGTATGTATCGACGGTTCCGCTATCTCGACCTCCTCATGGTGAATGCTGCGCGGTCCTACGGGAGGATCATGTTCCTCTCCGCGCCGCTCCGCAAGATACAGCCCCACGAGGGATTACCCCTCTGGCACCAGGAATCCCAAGCGGATTTTTTCCTGTGTAAGCTCGCGCGATGCCGGCACCCCGCAAGATGCTCGTGGCCATCGTGGTGGGAACCTTGGCCGGTCTCGCCGCCAACGCCTTCGGCGCGGGCGCCCCCTGGCTGGAGTGGACGCTCGTCCACGTGGCGCAGCCGGTCGGCCAGATCTTCCTGCGACTGCTCTTCATGCTGGTCGTCCCGGTGCTCTTCTCCGCGCTGGTGGTGGGGGTGGCCAGCCTCGAGCTCTCCGAGCTCGGGCGCATCGGGCTGCGGATGCTCGGCTACACGGTGGTGGTCTCGACCATCGCCGTGGTCATCGGGCTCGTGCTCGTGGACGTGATCGGACCGGGGCGCGGCGCATCGCCGGCGCTGCTCGAGCTGGCGCGGCAGGGAACCGCCATCAAGCCCGGCACGGGATCCTTCAGCCTGGTGGGCATCGTCCCCTCGAACCCGATCAAGGCCGCCGCCGACGGCGACATGATCGGCCTCATCTTCTTCTCGCTCTTCTTCGGCATCGGGCTCGCGCTGGTGCGCACCGAGGCCGCCGCGCGGCTGCGGGAGGTCATCGAGGGGCTCTACGAGGTGTCGATGAAGCTCATCGGCCTCGTGCTCCGGATCGCCCCGATCGGCGTGGCCGCGCTCCTCTTCTCGATGACCGCGCGGCTCGGCGCGGGGGTGCTCGCGCAGCTCGCGGCCTACGTCGGCGTGGTCCTCCTGGGGCTCGCGCTGCAGATGGGGGTCGTCTACTCCCTGTCGGTCCGCTTCCTGGGCGGGATGAGCCCGCGCGCCTTCTTCCGGGGGTCGCGGGTCGCCATCGTGACGGCCTTCTCGACCGCGTCCTCGTCCGCGACGCTTCCCACCGCGCTGCGGGTGGCCGAGGAGGACCTGCGCCTTCCACCGGCCGTGTCCCGCTTCGTCCTCACGGCGGGCTCGGCCATGAACCAGAACGGCACCGCCCTCTTCGAGGGAGTGACGGTGCTCTTCCTGGCCCAGCTCTTCGGCGTGCCGCTCTCGCTCTGGGATCAGCTGGGGGTGATGGGGATCTGCATCCTGGCCGGAATCGGGACCGCCGGCGTACCGGCCGGGTCGATCCCGGTGGTGGCGATGATCCTGCAGATGTACGGCATCCCGCTCGAGGGGCTCGGGCTCATCCTGGGGGTGGACCGGTTCCTCGACATGGCCCGGACCACCGTGAACGTCACGGGGGATCTGGCGGCGGCAGTGTACGTGGCGCGGGGGGCGCGAGCGGAATCGCCCGGCCCCCCCGCCGTGACGGCGTGACGGTCGACGGCGAAATGCTCGCAGGCGACCCATTTTCACCGTGGGAGAAGTCGCAGGTGCAGCGCTGGCGGTCTTCGGGCCCCCTCCGAGGCGGGCATGGCATCGGAGCGGGGCGCGACGTCGCCAGGGCACGCCGGACATTACACGCCGCGTCATTTCCCTCCCGTCCGTACCGTTGCACCTTCTTCGGGAGGGGGCTATCGCTCCCCCGCCCGAGATCCTAGGATTTCGCCCCGTCGGGCATCGAAACCCACAGGAGGAGCCAATCGTGAAGAACAAGAAAGCCGAAGCCGCCGAGAAGCCCACGTCGTCGCGCCGCGACTTCCTCAAGAAGGCCACCGTCGGCGCCGCAGCCGCGGGTGCCGCCGCCGCGCTTCCCACCATCCACGTTGCCCAGGCGCCCATCGTGTGGCGCTGGCAGTCCACCTGGCCGACGAAGGACATCTTCCACGAGTACGCCCTCGACTACGCCAAGAAGGTGAACGAGATGTCGGGCGGTCGCCTCAAGATCGAGGTGCTTCCCGCCGGCGCGGTGGTGAAGGCCTTCGACCTGCTCGACGGCGTGAACAAGGGCACGCTCGACGGCGGCCACGGCGTGGTCGTCTACCACTACGGCAAGAACACGGCGCTCGCGCTGTGGGGCTCCGGTCCGGCCTTCGGAATGGACGCCAACATGGTCCTCGCCTGGCACATGTACGGCGGCGGCAAGGAGCTGCTCGAGGAGATCTACAAGTCGCTCAACATGGACGTGGTCTCGATCCTCTACGGACCGATGCCCACCCAGCCGCTCGGATGGTTCAAGAAGCCCGTCGCCAAGATGGAGGACATGAAGGGGCTCAAGTACCGCACCGTCGGCCTCTCCATCGACATCTTCACCGCCATGGGCTGCGCCGTGAACGCGCTCCCCGGCGGCGAGATCGTCCCGGCCATGGACCGCGGCCTGCTCGACGCCGCCGAGTTCAACAACGCCTCCTCGGACAAGGCCCTCGGGTTCCCGGACGTCTCGAAGGTCTGCATGCTGCAGAGCTACCACCAGGCCAGCGAGCAGTTCGAGATCCTGTTCAACAAGAAGAAGTACGACGCGCTGCCCGAGGACCTCCGCAAGATCCTCTGGTACGCGGTCCAGGCCTCGTCGGCCGAGATGTCCTGGAAGGCCATCGACCGGTACTCCGCCGACTACAAGGAGATGTCGGAGAAGCAGGGCGTGAAGTTCTACAAGACGCCCGACGCCATCCTCAAGAAGCAGCTCGAGGTGTGGGACACGGTGGCCGCCAAGAAGGCCGCGGAGAACCCGCTCTTCAAGAAGGTCTACGACTCCCAGAAGGTCTTCGCGGAGCGCGCCGGCAAGTGGCAGTACGACACGTACTGCGATTTCAAGGCGGCCCACGCCCACTTCTTCTCGGGCAAGGGGAAGCCCAAGCAGAAGACCTAGCCCGGCTCGCCGGCCGCCCGGTGCACGCCGGGCGGCCGTTCCCTACTCGAATCCCCCGCGCCTCCGGGAGGCCGCCAGATGCAGAAGATCCTCCTCCGCATCGACCGCATCAGCACCTGGGTCGGCCAGGCCTTCTCCTGGCTGATCGTGGCGCTGACCTTCCTCATGACCTACGAGATCTTCGCCCGGCGCTTCTTCGACGCGCCGCACGCCTGGGTGTTCGACGCCCAGCTGCAGCTCTACGGGATCCTCTTCATGATGGCGGGGGCCTACACGCTCTCGAAGAGCGGCCACGTGCGCGGCGACGTGCTCTACGGCTTCTTCCCCCCGCGGGTGCAGGCGGGCATCGACCTCACCCTCTACGTCGCCTTCTTCATCCCGGGGGTGGTGGCGCTCACCTACGCCGGGACGATCTACGCGGCCGACGCCTGGAAGATCAAGGAGATGTCGTCGGTGATGGTGGACGGCCCTCCGGTCTACACCTTCAAGTCCTTCATCCCCATCGCCGGCGCGCTCATGATCCTCCAGGGAGCCGCCGAGATCGCACGCTGCGTCATCTGCCTCAAGAACGGGGAGTGGCCGTCCCGCGTCGAGGACGTGCAGGAGGTCGACGTCGACAAGCTGAAGAAGATGGTCAACGTGAAGGACGAGGACATCCAGGCCCTCGACAAGTACGTGGTCGAGCAGGAGCAGCGGAAGGAGTCGAAGTCGTGAAGATCCGCATCCGCAAGGAGCTCTGGTTCGGCCTCATCCTGATGGCCGCGATCCTCATTCCAACCTTCGTGTTCCTGCCCGCGCCGTGGAACATGTCGGGCGGGCAGCTCGGCCTCTTCATGCTGTGCCTGGTCGTCGTGGCCATCATGCTGGGCTTCCCCACCGCCTTCACGCTGATGGGCATGGGGGTGATCTTCGCCTTCCTGGCCTACCGCTTCCAGGCACCGGCGCCCGAGGCGTGGCGCCAGACGCTCATGCTCATGGTGCAGCGGGCCTATGCGGTGATGACGAACGACGTCCTCATCTCGATCCCGCTCTTCGTCTTCATGGGCTACCTGGTCGAGCGGGCCGCCCTCATCGAGAAGCTCTTCAAGAGCCTGCACCTCGCCATCGGCAAGCATCCCCGGCTCGCTCGCGGTGGCCACGCTGGTCACCTGCGCGGTCTTCGCCACCGCCACCGGCATCATCGGCGCGGTGGTCACGCTCATGGGGCTTCTCGCGCTCCCGGCCATGCTCCGCGCGCGCTACGACGTCAAGCTGTCGGCCGGCGTCATCACCGCGGGAGGGTGCCTGGGAATCCTCATCCCCCCGTCGGTGCTCCTCATCCTCTACGGCGCCACGGCCAGCGTCTCGGTGGTCCAGCTCTACGCCGGCGCCTTCTTCCCCGGCCTCATGCTGGCCACCCTCTACATCGGCTACGTCGTGCTCCGGGCCTGGCTCAACCCCAGCCTCGCACCCGCGCCCTCGGAGGAGGAGAAGCACGTCGACCTCCCGGAGTGGGCGGAGAGGTTGCCCGGCGGGCGGAAGGCGCTGGCGCTACCGGCCATGTTCGCGGCGCTCCGCGGCGAACACCCGGGGATCTCGTCCGGGAAGCTGCTCGGCCAGATCGGCGTCGGCCTCCTCCCCGTGGTGATGATCCTCGTCCCGGTCCTGTTCCTCTACGACGCCTCCACGACCGTCACGGTGATCGACACCGGCGGGCTGACCGAGATCGGCGCCGAGGTGCAGCACGCGGAGGCGACCGACGAGGACCTCCCGGAACCTCCGGGCGCCGGGCTCGCCGAGCCGCCGTCGGACGAGCTCGAGGCCCCCCCGGGGGCCGAGCCGGAGGCGCCCACCGGCGTGACCGCTCCACCGTCCGAGGAAGCCGCCGCGGCCGCCTCGGCCGCCTCTGCCGAGGCGGCGTCCACGCGTGTCCCCGCGCCCCGCTGGTTCTGGGGAGTGGTGGCCGTCGGGCTCGCGGTCCTCATCTTGAACTACGTCCTGTTCACGGTGGAGCGATTCCAGATCTTCAAGTTCCTGCTGGGGTCGTTCTTCCCCCTCTCCGCCCTCATCCTCTCGGTGCTGGGCAGCATCATCTTCGGATGGGCGACGCCCACCGAGGCGGCCGCCATGGGCGCCACGGGCGGAATGGTGCTCGCCGCGGCCTACGGGCGGCTCACCTTCCAGGTCGTGAAGGAGTCGGTCTTCCTCACCGCCAAGACCACCGCGATGGTGTGCTGGCTCTTCGTGGGCTCGAGCATCTTCGCCGCGGCCTTCGCGCTGCTCGGCGGGCAGCAGATCATCGAGACCTGGGTGCTGTCGCTCAACATGTCCCCGGTCCAGTTCATGCTGCTCGCCCAGTTCATCATCTTCATCCTGGGCTGGCCGCTCGAGTGGACCGAGATCATCGTCATCTTCATGCCGATCTTCCTGCCCCTGCTCGGCCACTTCAACGTCGACCCGCTCTTCTTCGGCCTGCTCGTGGCGCTCAACCTCCAGACGGCCTTCCTCTCGCCCCCCGTGGCGATGGCGGCCTTCTACCTGAAGGGCGTGGCCCCGCCCCACGTGACCCTGAACCAGATCTTCGGCGGCATGATGCCGTTCATGGCCATCCAGGTGCTGGCGCTCTTCCTCCTCTACATGTTCCCGGACATCGGCCTCTGGCTGCCCCGGGTCCTCTACGGGGGATGAACCTCCACTCCTTGCTCCGCGAGCGTGCGGCGGCGGGACGGCCGCTGCGCGTCTCGCTCGTCGGGGCCGGCAAGTTCGGGTCGATGTGGCTCTCGCAGGTGCCGCGGACCCCCGGCGTCCACGTGGTCGCCGTCGCCGACCTCCGCCCCGACCGCGCGCGGGAGGCTCTCTCCCGCGTCGGCTGGCCAGCGGAGCGGTTCGCCGCCTCCTCCATCGACGACGCGGCGCGGAGCGGCGCGACCTGGGTGACCGACGACGTCCCGGCAGCCATCTCGGCCGGGCCGGTGGACGTGGTGATCGACGCCACCGGCAGCCCGGCCGCCGGCATCCGCCACGTCCTCGCCTGCTGCGCCCACGGGAAGCACGTGGTGATGGTGAACGTCGAGGCCGACGCGCTGGCCGGCCCGCTCCTGGCCCGTCAAGCCGCCCGGGCCGGGATCGTCTACTCGCTCGCCTACGGGGACCAGCCCGCCCTCATCTGCGAGATGGTCGACTGGGCGCGGGCGGCGGGCTTCACCGTCGTGGCCGCCGGCAAGGGGACGAAGTACCTGCCCGCCTACCACCGCTCCACGCCGGAGACCGTCTGGGGGCATTACGGGCTTACCCCGGACCAGGTGGCGGGGGGCGACCTCAACGCCCGGATGTTCAACTCCTTCCTCGACGGGACCAAGTCGGCCATCGAGATGGCGGCGGTCTCCAACGCCACCGGCCTCACCCCAGCGCCGGACGGCCTGGCCTTCCCTCCCTGCGGCGTGGACGACCTGCCCCGGGTGCTGCGGCCGCACGAGGCCGGGGGCGAGCTTCACCACGCCGGCCAGGTGGAGGTGATCTCCAGCCTGCAGCGGGACGGAAGGCCGGTCTTCCGCGACCTCCGCTGGGGCGTCTTCGTCACCTTCGAGGCCGGGTCCGGCTACGTGGAGCGTTGCTTCTCGCAGTACGGCCTGGTCACCGACGAGAGCGGGCGCTACACGGCCACGTACAAGCCCTTCCACCTGATCGGCCTCGAGCTCTCGATCAGCGTGGCCTCGGTCGGCCTGCGCGGCGAGCCCACCGGGCGCCCCGACGGGTGGCGGGCCGACGCGGTGGCCACGGCCAAGCGGGATCTCCGGGCCGGCGAGGTGCTCGACGGCGAGGGGGGATATCTCGTGTACGGACGGCTCATGCCGGCGGCGGCTTCGCTCGCGGCGGGAGCGCTGCCCGTCGGGCTCGCACACGGGGTGCGGCTGCGACGGGAGGTGAAGGACGGGGCGGTGGTGCGATGGGAGGACGTCGAGGTGGACGAGGCGGCCGAGGCCGTGAGGTTCCGCCGCGAGATGGAGGCGGCGGGGACCGCCTGATCACAGGCCCCGCAGCGCCAGGGCGAGCCCGATGGGAACGAAGACGATGCTGGCCAGGTTCCCGATGAGCACGATCGACGCCACCTTCTGGGGCTCCTGGTCGTACCGGTCCGCGAGGAGGAAGTTGAGAACCGCCGGGGGCAGGCTCGAGAACAGGATGAGCATCGCGTAGGGCACGGGCCCGAGGCCGAGGAGCCGGCCGAGCGGCAGCGCGACGGCGAGCCCCACCAGCGGGCGCACCACGGCGCCGGCCACGCCCACCTGCCAGTCGCGCATCGAGACGCCGATCATGCGCGCGCCCAGCGCGAAGAGCATGAGGGGCAGCGCCACCTGGCCCAGCATGTCCACCGCCGTGCCCACGGCCCCGGGAAGGGACCAGCCCAGCGTGGAGAGCGCCACGCCGGCCGCGGTGGCGAGCACCATGGGGCTGCGGAGCAGGTGCAGGTGGTGGGCGTCCCGGCGGACCAGGTAGGTCCCCACGGTGAACTGGAGGAGGTTCGAGGTGACGAACATGGCCACCGCTGCCGGCAGCTGCCCCTCGCCGAAGGCGAGCAGCGCCAGCGGCAACCCCATGTTCCCGGAGTTGTTGAACATCATGGGAGGTACGAAGGTCCGCGGGCTCACCCGGAGCAGGCGAGCCACCGGCCAGGCGAGCAGCCCCGAGGCCAGGACCACCACCAGGCTGCCCAGGATGAGCGCCTGGTTCTCCCGCAGGGAGAAG
Organism: uncultured delta proteobacterium; assembly: GCA_963818535.1. Classification (GTDB taxonomy): domain Bacteria; phylum Myxococcota; class Myxococcia; order Myxococcales; family Anaeromyxobacteraceae; genus CAIOAK01. The sequence goes on from CAWFSM010000002.1 coordinate 186,757, forward strand.
TCCCGGCGGGAGAGGGAGGAGACGATGAGCGCGGGGACGAAGACCTCCATGTTCATCCGGTTCACCCAGCCGATGTCCGGGCGGACCACGCGGCCGTAGAGCCACCCGGCCGCGACCACGCCGAAGACCGGCAGGATGATCTGGAGGATGCGCTGGACCATGGCGGGCGGTGGGACCGGGGTCGTCGCTACCCCGCGGCCGTGCCCCCCGCCGCCTTGCGCTTGTAATGGATCGAGGACCAGATCGAGAGCCCGATGAAGGCCGCGCCGATGAGGCCGGTGACGACCTCGGGGACGTCCATCACCGTGCCCACCAGCATGAGCAGGGCCAGCGCACCGATGGCCCAGAAGGCCCCGTGCTCCAGGAAACGGTACGCGTCGAGCGTGCCGCGCTCCACCAGCATGACCGTCAGGCTTCGCACGAACATGGCGCCGATCCCGAGGCCGATGGCGATGATGAAGAGGTTGTTGGTGAGCGCGAAGGCGCCGATGACCCCGTCGAAGCTGAAGCTCGCGTCGAGCACCTCGAGGTAGAGGAAGCTCGCCGCGCTGGCCCGGTGGACGTTCTTCATGGCGTCCTCGTCCACCTCCATGGCGGCGCCGATGCCGTCGACGACGATGAAGGTGACGAGGCCGAAGATGCCGGCCACCAGGAAGGCATGCTCCTCCCCGGCGTGGACGTAGCGCGAGAAGGTGTAGAGCGCGACCATCATGACGCCCAGCGCAGCGGCCTCGAACTTCCCGAGGCGCGCGAGCTGGGTCTCCAGCGGCACGATCCAGTGGACCTCCTTGTCCGCGTCGAAGAAGTACTTGAGGCAGACCATGCCCAGGAAGGCGCCGCCGAAGGCTCCGAGCGGGATGTGGGCGCTGGTGAGGATGCGCGCGTACTCCGCGGGCTCGAGCGCCGCGAGCCGCAGGGCCTCCCAGGGATTCATCCAGGCCACCACGCTCACCACCACCAGCGGGAACACGAGCCGCATCCCGAAGACGGCGATGGCGATGCCCCAGGTGAGGAAGCGATGGCGCCAGAGCGGCGTCATGTCCCGGAGCACGGAGGCGTTGACCACGGCGTTGTCGAAGGAGAGCGAGACCTCGAGGACCGACAGGACGGCCACGATGAAGACCGTGCTGACGATCCCCTCGCCGGTGTGCCGGTAGTACCAGCCGACCCCGGCGCCGGCGGCGAGCCCGACGGCGGTCACGATGAACGAGGTGGTGAAGTACTTCAGGTTGCCTCGCATGGGGTCTCGAAGGTACCCCAAGTCTCCTGGCCGGCGGAACCGGGTGCGGCACGTCGGAGGGGAAAGGGGGGCATAATCGTCGCGGAGTCCAACCTGCGCCCGGAGCCCGCCTGCCGTCACCCCTGATCCCGCTGCCGCCCGGCGCCTTCGCGCCCTCGGCCTCCTGGCTGTCGGCCGCGGCGTCGCCGCCCCGGAAGCTGGGGCTCGCCGACGACCGGACCACCGCCGACGACGCACTGCGCCGCATCCACGCCGGCGAGGCGCTGCTCTACGGCGGCGACTTCCGCAACGCCCGGCAGCTGCTCGCCGCGCTGGGACGACGGCTCGACCCCGCGCCGCTCCAAGGGCGCTCCTCCCGCCGACGCCTTCCGCCGGGAGCGCCACCGGCGTCGCGAGGCCCACCTCCTCCTGAATCGCCTCCTGGTCCCGGTGGCCGCCGGATGGAGGATTCCCCTCCCCCGGGCGCCGGACGTCGCGGACGCCCTCGAAGGGGCGCTGGGGACGGCCCCGGAGGGCGACGGCCTGCTTCCGCTGCGGGAGATCCTGGGGGCGGTGGGAGCCCACGAGTGGCGGAAGAGCGGCGTGCCGGTGGCCGCCCTCGGCGCGCGCGTGCACCCGCACCACGGGGTCTTCGCTCCGGTGCGGGGCGAGTACGCCGACCTGGTCGGGGCCGCGCTGGCGAGCCGCGACCTGGCGGGGAAGGTCGTCTTCGACGTGGGCACCGGCACCGGCGTCCTGGCCTTCCTGGCCGCGCGGCGGGGCGCCACGGTGGTCGCGACAGACAGTGAACCTCGCGCGGTGGCCTGCGCCCGCGAGAACGCCGGGCGGCTCGGGCTCGCCGGACGGGTCGAGGTCCGCGAGGCCGACCTCTTCCCGGAGGGGCGCGCCGACCTCGTCCTCTGCAACCCGCCCTGGGTCCCGGCCGACGCCCACACCCCGCTCGAGCGTGCGGTCTACGATCCGGGAGGACGGTTCCTCTCGGGCTTCCTGGCCGGGCTCCGCGACCACCTCGCGCCGGGCGGCGAGGCCTGGCTCGTCGTCTCCGACCTGGCCGAGCGGCTGGGGCTCCGCGAGCCTGGGGCGCTCGAGGCGGCCTTCGCCGGGGCCGGGCTCCGTCGGGTGGAGACCCGCTCCGCCCCGGCGTCGCATCCGCGGTCGAAGGACCTGGACGACCCGCTGCACGAGGCCCGCGCCGGCGAGGTGACCTCGCTCCACGTGCTGCGGCCGGCCTAGCGGTCGGACCGGGCGTGGGCGACGAGGTCCCACACGCGCGGGTCGCTCGCGGCGGGCCACGTCTCGCCGCGGTGGAGGTGGGCCGCGTCGGTCGGAGGGGGGCGGTCCCGGCCGTTCCGCCACCTGTATTCACGGCAGGTGAGGCAGAGCCCGTGCCAGGTCAGCTCGCGGGCCGTCACCCATCCGCAGTTGGTGCACGGGACCATCGGAATCCCCCCGGATCGATCCCAGCCTAGGCCTCCCCGCGACGGCGGAACGGGGCAAGGTGGGGTCACCCGGTGGAGGGTGTGGTAACCATTCCCTCCATGGGCCACCTCGGAAAGTTGAAGGAGCAGTACCGCGAGCTCGTCGGGCGGCTCGACGTGGGCACCGTGGCGCTCCCCGAGCCCTCCGACCCCGCCGCCTGGCAGGGCTGGAAGGAGATCCTGGAGATCCTCTACACGCCCGAGGAGGCGGCGCTGGCGGCACGGCTGCCCTGGCGCCCCACCTCGCTCGAGAAGCTCGCGCGCCTCCTCGACGTGCCGGCGGCCGAGCTCGCGCCGCGTCTCGACGCCATGTGCGAGAAGGGCGTGGTGATGGACCTGGTGCATCCCCGCACCGGCAAGGCCTCGTACCTGCTCTCGCCTCCGGTGGTGGGCTTCTTCGAGTACTCGCTCATGCGCGCCAGGGACTCCATCCCCAAGAAGCGCATGGCCGAGGCGCTCCGCGCCTACACCCACGGTGACGAGGCCTTCGCCCGCGAGGCGCTCGGGCGCGACACCGTGATCGGGCGCGCCCTGGTCCACGAGACGGCCCTCTCGGACGATCCGCTCCCCGACGTCCTCGACTGGGAGCGGGCCACCCACGTGGTGGGCGAGGCCCGGGCCTGGGCCGTCTCGCTCTGCTACTGCCGCCACAAGCAGGAGCACCTGGGGCAGGCCTGCGACGCCCCCGTGGACGTTTGCCTGACGCTGAACGGGGGCGCCGACTTCGTCACCCGCCGCGGATTCGGCCGCGCCGTGGAGCGATCGGAGGCCCTCGACATCCTCGCGGCCTCCCGGGAGAAGGGGCTCGTCCAGATCGCCGACAACGTCCAGGACCGGCCCACCTTCGTCTGCAACTGCTGCGGCTGCTGCTGCGAGCAGCTCCAGGCCGCGAACCGCTGGGGGCTCAGGGCGGTGAACGGCAGCGGCTTCGCGCCCCGGGCCGACGTCGAGCGCTGCAGCGGATGCTCCCGCTGCGCCCGGGCCTGCCCGGTGGCCGCCGTGCAGATGGTTCCGTCGCGACGGGAAGCCGACCGGAAGAACGCGATGGCGCCCCGGTTCGACGACGAGGTCTGCATCGGGTGCGGCGTCTGCGCCACCGCCTGCCACAAGGACGCCCTGCACATGGTGCGGGGCGGACACCAGCGACCCGTCCCCCGCAACCCGGTGGAGAAGGCGGTCCGCCAGGCGCTCGAGCGGAACCGGCTCGCCGAGCTGCTCTTCGACGGCGGCGAGGGGCTGGGAAACCGCTTCCTGCGTCAGGCGACCCGGGCCCTCACCGTCCCTTCCGCCGGCCAAGCAGCTGCTCGCGACCGAGCAGGTCCGCTCCCGGTTCGTGAAGGCCGCCATGGCTCGCTTCAAGGACGGTTGATCCCGACCCGGCGCGCTCCCGCATGCCCTCCCGCCCGACCGCGCTCCTCGCCGCACTGCTCCTCGCGATCGCACCGGCCGCTCCCCTGGCCGAGCGCCCCGCGCCGGCGGCGTCGCGCAGGACGGTGGTGGTGCTCCACTCCATCTCGCAGGAGGTGGCCGGCCTGCACGAGCTCTCGGTCGCGCTCACCGACGGCCTGCAGCGAGGCTCCCCGGACCCCCTCGACATCTACTCGGAGTACACGGGGCTCGACCGCTTCTCCGGGACCGCCTACGAGGACGCGCTCCTCGCGCTCTACCGCGAGAAGTACCGAAACCGGAAGGTGGACCTGCTCGTCGTGGTCGGCCCCGACGCGCTCGAGTTCGTGACCAAGCGGGCCTTCCTGCCCGGCGTTCCGGTGGTCACGAGCTACGTGGCGCGGAGGGTCGTCGAGGAGGCCCGGCTCGTCCGCCCGGAGCTCACCGGCGCGCTGCCCGCGCAGAACGCGCCCCGGACCCTCCAGCTCATGCTCGCCATGTACCCGGCCACGCGCCGCATCGACGTGGTGCTCGGAGCGAGCGAGTACGAGCGCCGGCAGGCCGAGGTGGGGCGGCGCATCTTCTCCGGCTTCGCGGAGGGGGTGGAGCTCGTCTTCCTGACCGAGCTCTCGCTCGAGCAGATCGAGAGGCGCGTGGCCAGTCTTCCCGACGACGCGCTCGTGCTCTACGCGAGCCTCCTGCAGGACGCCGCCGGGCGCGACTTCACGTCCAACCTGCCCGTCGAGCGGGTCTCGGCCGCGAGCCGGCGCCCGCTCTTCGGCCTCATCCACGAGGACATGGGGTCGGGCATCCTGGGCGGGGAGCTCGTCTCCATGGAAGCCTCCGGGAAGGTGGCCGCCGACCTCGGCCTGCGCGTCCTTCGGGGCGAGGCCCCGGCCGCCATCCCGCTCGTCCCCGACGCCGGGCTCGCCCCCATGTTCGACTGGCGCCAGATGGAGCGCTGGGGCATCGCCGAGCGCAGCCTGCCGCCCGGCAGCCTGGTGCTCTTCCGGACGCCCACCATCTGGCAGGAGCACGGGCGGACCATCGGGATCGGGCTCGGGGTCATCGCGCTCGAGACGCTGCTCGTCGCCGGGCTCGTGCTCCAGCTGCGGCGGCGCCGCCGCGCCGAGCGGGAGCTCGCCCGTGCCGAGACCCGCTACCGCACGGTGGCCGACTTCACCCACGACTGGGAGTTCTGGCAGCACCCCGACGGCACGTTCGAGTACGTATCGCCCGCATGCGAGCGACTGTGCGGCCACCCGCCCGCCGACTTCCTCGACCCCGGCCTGCTCGAGCGGCTCGTGCACGAGGACGACCGCACCGCCTGGCGCGCGTACCAGGCCGCGGTGCTCTCGGGCGAGCACCGGGCGCCCATCGAGTTCCGCATCCGCACCCGCTCGGGCGACGTCCTCTGGGTCCGCCAGGCGAACAACCCGGTCAGCCTCGAGCCGGGGCTCGCCGCCGGCACCCGCGGCAGCATCGGCGACGTGAACGCGCGCAAGCTGGGCGAGCTCGCGCTCCAGAAGGCCTACGAGGAGATCGGCGCGCTGAAGGACGAGCTCGAGGCCGAGAACACCTACTACCGCGAGAAGATCCAGGCGGTGGAGGGGTCGAGCGAGCTGCTCGGGCAGAGCGATCCGATGAAGTACCTGCTCTACCGGATCCGGCAGGTGGCGCCCTCCGCCACCACGGTGCTCATCCAGGGCGAGACCGGGACCGGGAAGGAGCTCGTGGCGGAGGCCATCCACGCGCTCGGGCCGCGGAGGGACCAGCCGCTCGTGAAGGTGAACTGCGCGGCGCTGCCCCCGGGCCTGGCCGAGAGCGAGCTCTTCGGCCACGAGAAGGGGGCCTTCACCGGCGCCCTCTCGCAGCGCAAGGGGCGCTTCGAGCTGGCCGACGGGGCCACCCTCTTCCTCGACGAGGTGGGCGAGCTGTCGCCCGAACTGCAGGCGAAGCTCCTCCGCGTCCTCCAGGACGGGACCTTCCAGCGGGTGGGTGGCGACCGCACGCTCCGGGCGGACGTCCGGGTCGTCGCCGCCACCAACCGGAACCTGTCCCGCGAGGTCGCCACGGGCCGCTTCCGGGAGGACCTCTGGTACCGGCTGAACGTCTTTCCCATCACCGTGCCGCCACTGCGCCAGCGCCGCGACGACATCCCGCTCCTGGCCCGCGCCTTCGTCGAACGGACCAGCGCGCGCCTGGGGCGTCCCGCGCTCGAGATCCCCCGGGCGGTGGTGAGCGAGCTCCAGGCCCACGACTGGCCCGGCAACGTCCGGGAACTCCAGAACGTCATCGAGCAGGCGGTCCTGGTCTCCGACGGCGAGGCCCTCCGGCTGCCGGACCGGCTCGTCCACGGCCAGGCGGCCGGCACCCCCGTGGGTGGGATGAAGACGCTCGAGGAGATGGAGCGGGCCCACATCCTCGAGGTCCTCCAGGCGACGGGCTGGAAGCTCGAAGGTCGGGAGGGGGCGGCGGCGGCGCTCGGGCTCAAGCCCAGCACCCTCCGTTCCCGGATGCTGAAGCTGGAGATCCGCCGCCCCGCCGAATAGCCCCTACCGGGGCGCGAAACCACTCCCACGAAATGTCGTGGGCCACGAAATGTCGTGGCATCTCCAGTGGCGTGGTCATCCCCCTGAAGACGGGGTGATGAAGCCTGATTCGGCGTAAATACGGGAACTTGTACGGTTCGCTCAGCCCCAATCGGGGCTGGCTTCGCTCTTGCTCTTCCCTGGCCACACCCGTGGAGCCGGAGCCACCGATGAAGCCCTTACCGAACCGAGCCGTGAAGGTGAAGGTCGTGACCTCGCTCCTCATCCCGGCGCCGGAGAAGCGGGAGGAGTTCGTCCAGACACTCCGATCGCTGCGCGAGGAGATCGCGCGTCAGCCGGGCTGCCTGGTCTGCGCCGTCTGCCGCGACATCGACGGCGGAGACCAGTTCGTCTTCATCAGCGAGTGGCGGGACGAGCCCGCCCTCATGGCCCACATGGCCTCCGAGCACTTCCGCATCCTGTCGGGCGCCTCGCGCCTCCTCGGCGCGTCGGCCGAGTTCCGTTTCGTCGCCACCGACGCGAGCAGCGCCCCCGTCCTCGACTCACCGTAGCCGTCCCGCAGCCAACGACCCGCAGCCGCATCCCATGGAGAGAGCCGAATGAAGATCCACCGTCGCCCGGCACGCGCGCTCGCGTGGCTGGCGTGCGCGCTGTTGCTCGCGCCCGCCGCCGCCAGCGCGACCACCGTGAAGAAGCAGCTCAACATCGTCGACCTGCTCCAGGAATCGGAGCTCATCGTTCGCGGCCGGGTGAAGTCGGTCCAGGACGGGATCGACTCCCGCGGCATTCCCTACACCGAGGTGACGCTCCAGATCACCGAGGCCCTGAAGGGCCAGCCGGGCCAGGAGTTCACCTTCCGTCAGTTCGGACTCCTCGCCCCGAAGCGCATGGGCGACGGCCGCGTGAACCTCATGGTCACCCCGGCCTCGTGGTCCACCTACGCGAAGGGGGAGGAGTCGATCTTCTTCCTGCGCCGCCCGGCCTCCTGGACGGGGCTCCGCACCACGGCGGGCCTCTCGCAGGGCCAGTTCCGCGTGTCGGCCGCCGGCGCCGCCAACGCCATCGACAACGCCGGGCTCTTCGAGCGCGTGGCCGTCGACCCGGGTCTCCTGGGCGACGCCGAGAAGCGGGTGATGGGCACCACCCACGGGGCCGTGAACGCCAGGACCTTCACCTCGCTCATCAAGCAGGCCGTCGAGGGCAAGTGGGTCGAGAACGGGAGGATGCGCCATGCGGATCGCTAGCCGGAAGCTCCTTCTCGCACTGCTCGCGAGCCTGGTCGCCATGCCGGCCCTCGCCGGCGGGCCCCTCATCGTCGACAACGTCACCGGCAAGCCCTGGCGCTACGCCCCGGGGACCGTCGTTCCCGTCTACACCGACCTGGGCGACTACTCCTTCCAGACCGACTGGTGGGTCGATCCGCCGGTGAACTACGTCTTCTCGAACGCCGTCGGCGTGGACCAGGTGAAGAAGGGCTTCGCCTCCTGGTCGTCCGTGCCCACCTCGTCCTTCCGCGCCGCCGTCGTCGGCGACTTCGCCGGCATCGGCCTCCCCGACATCACCGGGCAGAACGCCGAGCTCGTCATCGGCGCCTGGAACGGCGGCGGCATCCACGTCGTCTTCGACGCCGACGGGACGATCTTCTCCGAGTTCTTCGGGGTGAGCCCGTACGTCCTCGGGATCTCGACCCCGGAGTTCGGCGACGAGGCCACCGGCTACGTCACCGAGAGCTGGACGCTGCTCAACGGGCAGGCGATGTACACCGACGATCCCGACGCCGCCCACTACCAGGGCGTGGCCACCCATGAGTTCGGCCACGCCATCGGGCTCGCCCACACCCAGACCAACGGGGCCGCCTACTTCTATGGCATGTACGTCGGCGAGCCGGCCGGTCCGCAGAGCTGCACGTCGCTGCCCTACCGGACCGACGTGGGCCCGCTCGACGTCGAGACGATGTACCCGTTCACCGACCCGTGGCCAGGCACCGACGTCGGGCTCGGCATGGCCCACGTGCACAGCACGGACGACCAGGCCGCCCTCTCCGACCTCTACCCGGGTCCGGGCTGGCCCGCCGCCACCGGGACCATCACCGGCAAGATCCTCGGGCTCGACGGGCGCTCCGAGCTCACCGGCGTGAACGTCATCGCCCGCAACCTCGACGATCCGTTCACCGACGCCAACTCCGCCCTCTCGGGGCAGTGGACGCAGGGGCAGTTCGGACCGGACGGCTCCTACACCCTGAACGGCCTCGAGCCGGGGGCCCGCTACGTGATCTACGTCGACGCGGTCGTCGCCGGCGGCTTCCCGACGCCGCCCATGTGGTTCCTCCCGGGGAGCGAGCGTTTCTGGGACGGCTCGAGCCGCAAGCGAGAGGACAACCGGCCGTTCGATCCCTGCGCGTACCAGGTGATCGTGCCGAGGGCGGGCGCGCCCGTGCGAGCCGACATCGTCTTCGAGCGGCGCAAGGACGCACCGGTGGTCATCTCCCTCGACTACGCCGCCGGCCCCTCGAGCATCACGGGTGACGGCAAGACCGTGGTGGGCAACTACGGCCGCGGCGGGCCGGCCTTCAAGTGGACCGAGAAGACCGGCATCGTCTCGCTGGGGGTGGACACCACCGGCGAGATCACCAGCATCTCGAGGAACGGGAAGTACATCTCGACGAACGCCCTCGACGCCGCGACCGACACCGATCTCGGCACCTGGCGCTGGGACGCGAAGAACGGCTGGCTGCACGTCGACCCGGTGGGCAGCTGCGACACCTTCACGACGGCCAACTTCGGCGTGGCCAACGACGGCGCCGTCTACGGCCTCGCCTACAACTCCTGCGTCGACTACAAGGGCTTCCGCTGGAGCCCGGGCCAGGGAACCCGGATCCTCCCGTCGGCCGGAAAGGCCCCGGACGGCTCCCCCGCGAACGGCCGGCCCACGCAGATCTCCGCCGACGGCAGCACGCTCGCCGGCTGGGAGGAGGAGGGCGGGGGCGGGCGCGTGGCCACGGTCTGGGTGAACGGGAAGCCGTCCCGCATCACCCAGGCGGACGGAAGCATGCTCAACGAGGGCCAGGCGGTGAGCGGCGACGGCAAGATCGTCTCCGGCAGCACCTACTGGGGCCTGCCCAACGAGGGGCTCGGCTGGCGAAAGCACGTCGACCGGCCCGGCATCGAGTACTACGCGTCCTACTCGCCGGACGCGACCCCCGTGGACGCGTACACGATGAACCGGGACGGCAGCGTCATGGCCGGCTTCGCCGGCAACCCCTGGTTCTCCATGGTCCGCGGGCCCTTCCTCTGGACGAAGGTCATGGGCTCGATCGACCTCGACGCCTTCCTGAAGCGCCAGGGCGCGTCGCTGGACCAGTACACGTCGCTCTGGAGCCCGATGGCGATGTCCGATGACGGCACGGTCCTCACCGGCTGGGGCATCGGCTTCCAGTGGTACGCCGGCTGGGTCGTCCAGATGCCCAAGGTCTTCGTCTGCCACCTCGAGAAGCACGAGCGCGGCAGCGGACACACCATCAGCGTCGACTTCCCGAAGGGCTCGGACGAGCACCTCCTGCACGGCGACGCGCTGGGGCCCTGCCCCGACCACAGGTAGCAGTGGCTGGCCGAGGCGCGGCGGTGGTCCTCCCACCGCCGCGTCATTCCATCGAGGTCAGGGGCTACCTTGGGAGCTCTCGTTGGCGGCGATCCCGGGCGCACCGCCCGGAGTCGAAGCCACGGCCTCCCGCGCGTAGGTGATCTCGGCCCGGCTCCCGGTGGCGTTCGCCGTCAGCTCCCGCAGCTGGTCCCGGTACTGCCGGGCGATTGCGGGGCGGCCGGCCGCCTCGGCGGCCCGGGCCGCGCCGTAATATCCGCGCAACCGGTTCGGGGTCGACTTCATGGATGCCTGGAACTCGACGAGCGCGGCCTCCGCCTGCCCCAGCTCGAGGAGGAGGTAGCCGAGCTGCTCCCGGACCGGGAGGATGCGATTCTCCATGGCCACGTGCTTCTCGCTCGCGTCCTCCAGGTCCGCGGCGGCGCGGAGCAGCCGAAGGGCCTCGTCGTCGTTTCCCTGCGCCCGTGCCAGCCACCCGGAAGCGGCCTGGACGAGGATCTCGGTCTGCTCCGCCCAGTAGGCCTGGTCGCCCTTCAGGAGGTACGCGGCCCGGAGATCCTTCATCCGCTCGATCTCCGCGCGGGCCTTCACCTGATCCTCCGGCGTCCCCAGGCGGGCGGCGCCGATCGCCCGCCCGAACCGACCCACCGCCTCTGCGTACGGGAACGTGGTGGGGCGGAGCTCGAGCTGCGCGGCCTCGGCCCAGGCACCTCGCTCCAGGGCATATCGCACGGGAACCGCGGCGAGCCCGGTGGCCTGCGCGAGGAAGGTGACGTTCAGCTTCTGGATCGCGGCGGTGTCCTTCACGAGGCCGAGCGCCTCGCGGTCCCTCCCTTGCTGGAGGTAGGCGTACTCCATGAAGTCGAGGGAGTGCGGGGCGGCCGCGTTGGTCACCCCTGGGGGGAAGTTCCGCTCGGCGTACTGCTGCGCAACCACCAGGGTGGCCTGGTTCGAGGCGATGGAGCGGTCCCACATCCCCAGCATCGAATAGACGTGGGAGGGCATGTGGACGGCGTGCGGCGCCGCCGGCGCGATGGCGGCGTAGGCGTCGGCTGCCGCGAGCCCCTGGCTGGCGATGGGGCTGTAGTCGTAGGCGTGGATCTCGTAGTGGATGATCCCCGGATGCCGGGGGTGGGAGGCCTGCAGCCGCTCCAGCAGCCTCGCGGCCCGGAACTGGGTCGCGAGCGTCCGGTCGTGCGGATCGGCGGCCTGCAGCAGGGCGAGGGCGAAGAAGATCTGCGCCTCGGCGTCGTCCGGGTAGCGGGTCGCGAGCGAGTCCATCGCCGCCGCGTAGCGCCGGGTCCGCTCGGCCTGGTCCACCGTGTCCAGGTCGCGGAAGAGCGCCTCCTCCGCGGCGAGCCAGTCACGTTCCCTTGGCGAGGTGGCCAGCGCCTTCCCCTTCTCGACGGCCTCGGCGGCGCGCTTCAGCGCAGCCGGGTCGAACGGGGGCACGAGCGGGTTGGGGAGCTGCGCGAAGGCGAGACCCCAGTAGGCCATGGCGCAGGCCGGATCGATCTCGGCGACGCGGGTGAAGGTCTTCACGGTCTCCGGGTAGAAGAAGGAGTGCAGCTGGCTCACGCCCAGGTCGAACTGCGCCTGGGCGGCGGGCGTGCAGGAGACGGGAAAATGCACGACCCCGTATTCGGCCTCGGCACTGGCCCGGTCGGGCTCGCTCGCGGAGGCGCCGGGGGGGCCCGGCGATCTCGTGGAGGCGACCTCGTGCGCCGCGCACGAGGAGAGCGTGACGACGACTCCGATCCAGATCGACGCGTTCCGGTTCATGGTCGGGACCCCCTGTGACGGCGCTCATTAGGATGGCGGCGACGAAGGGGGCGGGCTCTTCCGGGGCGTAAGGCGAAGCTTGGACCGGGAGCGTCGTTCACATTTTACTTACAGGCCACCTTGGTGGCGGCCCGAAAGAGCCCGGCAGGCCAGCGTGCCGCTGCCTAGACGCGCTCCATTCCCGGGAGGGAGCTGGGGAGGTCTGCCATGCGATTCGCGTCGCCGTCGTCGTTCACCCTCCGTGCCCTGCGCCGCTGGCTCTATCCGGTGGCGCTGGTGATGCTCGGGGCCTGCAGCGGGTCACCGGCCGGGGCGCCGGAGGGCGCGGGTTCCGCGTCGACTGCAACCTCGAGCGACCGCCAGGGGCCGAGGGGCCCCACTGGGGCAACCGGGACTACCGGGGCGACGGGTGACCGCGGCGACGGGAGCGGCGACGACCGCGCAACCCTCTCGGCCCGGGCGAAGCGCGGCCTCGAGATCTCTCCCGTGCCGCTGGCCCTCGACGGCCGGTCCGGGGACGAGCGGGCGATGATCGGCCTCGGCAGCTACATCGTGAACGCCGCCAGCGACTGCGCCGGGTGCCACAGCACCCCGGCCGGCTTCCTGGCCGGCGGCAATCCCTTCTTCCTGGGCGGGGACCAGGTGGTGTGGACGCGGAACCTGACCCCCGATCCGGACACCGGGCTCGCGCTCACCCGCGACGAGTTCTTCGAGGCGATCCGCACCGGGCGCGACTTCCACGTCGACCAGACGAGGATGCTGGTGGTCATGCCCTGGACCACGCTCCGCTGGTCCAGCGACGTCGATCTCGACGCCATCTACGCCTACCTCCGCGCCATCCCGGCGGTGGCGAACCCGGTCCCGCCCGACGTGAAGGACGGGTTGCCGCTCCCTGCCTCGATCCCGTTCGACCCCACGACCTACACGGATGGTGACGTGCCCCGGCCGCTGAAGGGGACGAACCAGAGCTTCTCCTCCCACCGGGGTTACGCCATCACGCCGGTGGTCCTCGACTCCTCGATCCCCGGACGTCCACGACGACGAGGGGCGCGGGCGCAGCGTCGGGGTGGGCTCGTACATCGCCTCCGCCTTCGCCCACTGCAACGACTGCCACACCCACCCCGATCGCACGGCCGACGGGTCGAAGGTGAACACCGCCGACTTCCTCACCGGCGGGACGGTCTTCGCGACTCCGCCCCCGCTGCAGCCGCTCGCCAAGACCGTCCGCGCCACCTCGGCCAACCTCATGGGCGCGACCCACGGCTTCTTCCGCGAGCCGGACGACTCCTACACCCGCTTCCGCGACGTGATCCAGACCGGCACGCTCGTGGACGAGAGCCCGCCCCGCCCCCTCGCCTTCCCCATGAACCTCGTCGCCACCAACCTGGCGAACCTGCTGGAGAGCGACCTCCGGGCCGTCTACGACTGGGCGAAGGCCGTACCCGGCACGACCGGCGCCTCGGACGTGGCCCACCAGCCGCCGGCTCGCTGGTGCGGCGCGGCGAGCGACTGCGGGAGCGGCGAGGCCTGCACGGGAGGCGAGTGCACGGGCAGCGCGTGCTCCGGCGACCTCGACTGCGGCACCTGCCAGACCTGCGGGGCGGGCACGTGCCAGGCCCCCGCCGCCGACTCGATCTGCGTGCTCACGGCGCAGTGACGCCCGGGCCTGGCCGCCAGGCCGGTCACGCAGGCGTGGCGAAGGAGGGTGCCCGAACGAGCCGGGCACCCCCCTTGCCATGCGGGTGGTCGCGGTCCAGCCTCGGAGAGGATCGGAGGAACGCCGTCATGCGATCCCGGTTGCCGGTGTCGTTCACGTTTCGCTCGTTTCACCGCTGGCTCCGTGCGGTGATCGCCGGGATCCTCTGGGCCTGAGCCTTCGGCGGGCCAGGTCGAGCCAGGCCCGCGTCGCCGGGGACTTCTGGCCCTCCCGTCGCCAGACCAGCGCCACGTCCCAGGGGATGACCGGATCCGAGAGCCGGACCGACCGCACCTGGCGCCGGTCGAGCAGCCGGCACACGGTCACGGGCAGGAGCGCGAGCCCGATGTTGGCCGCCACCATGGCGACGATGAAGTCCCAGTGGGAGCTCTCGCTCACCACGGTGGGCTGGAACCCGCTGCGGCGGCAGGCCTCGATGATGTGGCCGTGGAGCGCGAACTCGGGGCGGTAGAGCACGAACGGGGTCCCGGCCAGCTCCCGCAGCGCCACGGACCGGCGATGGGCCAGCGGGTGCTCCGGATGGAGCACGGCGCGCAGCTGGTCCCGGACGAAGGGAAGCGTCTCGAAGGCCTCCTCGTCGGTGGGCAGCACCACGGCGCCCACGTCGAGCTCGTGGGCCCGCACCAGCTCCTCGATCTGGTGCGAGCCCTCCTCGCGCATCTCCAGGGCGATGCCCGGGTAGGCGGCGTGGAAGGCGGCGAGCAGCGGGGGCAGGAAGGCCACGCCCACGATGGGCGGCGTGCCGATGCGCAGCCGTCCCCGTCGAAGCGCGGTGAGCTCCTGGACCTCCTCCTCCATCACCTGCATGGCGTCGAGGATGCCCTGGGCCCGCGCGAGCACGATCTGTCCGGCGTCGGTGAGGCGCAGGCGGCGCCGCTCCCGGACCAGCAGCCGGGTCCCCAGCTCCTCCTCCATGCCCATCACCACCTTGCTGATGGCGGGCTGGGTGAGGCGCAGGGCGCGGCTCGCGCTGGTGAAGCCCTGCTGGCGGACCACCTCGGCGAAGACCCGCAGTGCGTGTACGTCCACCCGTTCCTCCATTCCAGTGTGGAATGCAGGATATAGCAATAATCGATTTCCGTAATGGTAGGAGCGACGCTAAGAACCTGCCTGCGGGGCGCGACTCGCCCCCGACGCGAGGAGATCGACTTGGACATCCTGGAGCTGCTGCAGACCGAAGAGGACGCCATCGTGGCGGAGGCGCTGACCGCCGTGACCTGGCTGGAGCACTACGAGCGGGACGGAGAGGACGTGGCGCGGGACCGCCTGCGCGCCCTGTGCCGGCTGGTGGCCGGAGCCATCCGCTCGCAGGACCTGGCGGGGCTGGTCGGGCACGCCGAGCGCATCGCCCGGGAGCGCCACGAGGCCGGGTACGACCGGGCCGAGGTGGTGAGCGCCTTCTCGGCGGTGGAGGAGGCCATCTGGCACCGGACCCTCTCCTCCATGCCCGCCGCGGACCGTACCTGGGCGCTGGGGCTCGTCGGGACGGCCCTTTCGCACGCCAAGGATGCCCTCGGGCGCGCCTTCGTGGAGGTGGGCGGGGTGGGGGTTCCCGCCTTCGTCGACCTGTCCCCACTTTTCCGCGGGTCGGACCACGGACGAACCCGCTACGATGAGGACCTCGTCCACCCGGTCTGACGGAGGCATCCGATGGGCCTCAAGCACCTTCTCGTCCACGTCGACGCGAGTCCGCGTTCCGCGGAGCGCGTCGCGCTCGCCGCCACCCTGGCCCGCCGCTTCGGCGCGCGGGTGACCGGCCTCTTCGCCGAGAGCAGCGCCCTGGGCCCGGGCATCGCCGAGGTGCGCGACCGGGACCAGCTCGCCGCCGACGAGGCCAGGGCCCGGCGGACCTTCGAGGAGTGGACGGGGGGGCTCGCCACCGACTGGTGGGCGATCGGCGGCGGCGACTGGGCGCACGTGGTGGGCTGGACGGTGGTGTGCTGCCGGTACGCCGACCTCGCCATCTTCGGACAGCACCCCGAGCAGGGCGCCCGCCTCCCGGCCGACGCCATCGAGCAGGCGCTGGAGGATGCCGGAAGGCCGCTCCTCGTCGTTCCCTCCGTCGGAAAGTACCCCGACGTGGGCGGCCGGGTGCTGGTGGCCTGGACCGGGAGCCGGGAGTCGGCCCGCGCCCTGGGCGACGCCATGCCGTTCCTGGTCGCCGCGAAGGAGGTCTCGGTGCTCTCCATCCAGCTTCCGAGCTCGGGGGAGACCCGCGCCGTTCCGCCCGTGGACATCGTGGCCCACCTGGCGGCGCACGGCGTGAAGGCCAGCTACGAGCGGATGGTGGTCGACGAGCTGCGGGTGGTCGACCACGTGCTCAACCGCGCGTCCGACGACGGCGCCGACCTCACGGTCCTGGGCGCCCACGTCCATCGACCCTTCCCCTACCTCCCCCGCAGCGGGACCACCCAGGACATCCTGCGCACCATGACCACGCCGGTCCTGCTGTCCCGCTAGCCGGGCGCCGCGGAGAGGCGCGCGTCGAGCTTCGCGCGCTCCGCGTCGAAGGCCGGCCGGTCGGCGGCGGGGATCGCGTCCCGCGTGGTGCGGTGCACCTTGAACGGGTCGAGCACCTTCCCGGAGGCGTCCTCGAGCTGGTAGTGCAGGTGGGGTGCGGTGGAATGGCCGCTGTTGCCCGAGGCGGCGATCTCCTCGCCCTTCCTCACCTGGCGCCCCTTCTGGATGGCCTTCGGCACCACGTCGAGGTGCAGGAAGATGGCGTGGCGCCCGGTGGCCGGGTCGACCACGTCGAGGCAGTTCCCGTTGGCGGAGAACTTCCAGTTCCGTCGCTCGATCACGCCGTCGAAGGTGGCGTACACGGGCGTCCCCACCGGGGTCCGGAAGTCCACTCCCTTGTGCCGCCGCCCGTCGCGGACGAGCGAGGTGATCTGCTCGTAGTCGCGGATGGGACCGTCGACGAGCCGCTCCTCGACGCCGGTGCCGTCGGCGCGCCAGTAATGGGCGTACTTCCCACCGGGGGGCTGCCAGCGGTACGCGGTGAAGGTGCGACCGAACTTCTGGGAGGTGTAGCGGAGCGCCTCGACCACCGGTTCCAGCGAATGGGTCGGGCCCGAGCCGCCGGGAGGCGCCGGGGAGAAGAGGATCTCGATCCGATCGCCGCGGCGCGCGTCCTTCGAGACCTGGAGGCTCCAGACCAGGAGCCTGTTCACCACCTGTGTGAGCTCGGCGGCGAGCGGCTGCTGCCCGGGGCCCAGCGCGGCGGCGATGGACTCCTCGAGGGGGCCCGCGACCAGCGCGGAGATCCGTCGCGGCGCGTCGGGGGCGGGCGCGGCCGGGGCCGCAGGGAGCCCGACCGGCGCTGGCGTGGCCGGTCCCTGCGGCGGCGATCCGGCAGGAGGTGCGGCGCCGGGTGCCGCCGACGTCGGGGGCGGCGCGACGGCGGGGATCGCCGCCTGCGGCGCGGCCTCCGGCGCGGGCGGAGCGGGAGCCGGCCCGCGACGGCCGAACCAGTACCCGACTCCCGCGGCACCTCCGGCGAGCAGCAGGAAGATCAGCAGGCCGCCGAGGCGCCCGGACTTGCGCGTGCCGGGCGACTGGGGTTCGAGGTCGATGAGCGCCATGGGGGGCGCAAGATACCTCGAACCGCCCCCTCGCGCAGCGCCCCGTCGCCCGTATCGCGGCCTTCACTTTCCGTGAAAGTCGCTCGACCGCCTCGCCGCGCGGTCCTGCTCCGGTCGGACCGGTTCGAGCGCTGCCTCGAAGGGGGCAAGCGCCTTCCGGATGCGAGGCCGGCTCCTCGAATGCCTACCTGACGACTCTATCTTGGGGCGTAAGAGATTCTTATCCATGATCGGGAAGTCACAGGTCGGTCGTCCCACCAGGGTGCAGACATCCCCCGGACGGAATCCAGCGGCCGTTCCTCTCCGTGTGAAGATTCATGAAGGAATCAGGGTCCTAAAAGGGTCAGATTCCGCGTCTTTTTGTCGCAGGGCCTCCTTCGGCATCAACAAAGTCAGTCGGTTGCGCCGTGACCGGAAGGGAATGGAATTTTGACTCACATCAAGCATGAGGGACCCCTCATGTACCGAGACCCGGCGACATGTGTGCGCTTTCGCACATCCGGAGAATCAGCCGCCAAGCCGGACGGGGGCGCGTTGCAGAGGGCACGCGTTGTCAGTCCGGCATCTCCCGGGTGGGGGGCAGTTCACCGAGGGTGGATGCTTCGCCGGGCCGGAAAGAAAATCGAAGGGGGCAGTCGTGACGAAGATCCAGAGAGCGATCGTTGCAGTCGCAGCGGCCGGGGGCCTGGCGTGGGCGTCGGTGGCCAGTGCGCAGGTACTGCCGTTCAACAACTTGAACCCGGGTCCGGATACTCAGGGAACGCCGGCAAATCGCGCTTTCGCGCTCCAGAATCCGTTCGGTCCTGCAGGCACGAACTACCAGGTCGCCTACCCCTACCCCGGCCAGTGCGTGGCGAACACGGCCAACCAGGCGCTCTTCCCGGCCCTGCCGCAGTGCACGGGCGGGAGCTTCGCAGGGCCCTCCCGCACGGCAGGCGGGTGGGACGCCACCGGCGTCATCCCGTTCTACGAGCTCCAGCCCATGATCCCCAACACCCTTCCGGCCGGGACGACCGGCGTACAGACGCCGAAGTTCGTCTGGGAGGTCCTGAATCCCCCGGACTACAAGCCCGACAACGCGACGAACTGCAACGGCACGAACTGCCCCGTTGGCGGAACCTTTCCCGGCGCCGACTACTACGAGATCGGCGTGCACGAGGCGTGGGGCTTCCAGGCGCTCGCCAACCTGGGCGCCTTCCCGAACCCACTCGTCTCGACGTGCCAGAACACCGGCGCAATCTGCGACCCGGCAAATCCGCCCATCGGGTGCAGCGCGTGCAACGCCGTCTTCCCGGGCACCCCGGCGGTCCCGAACGGCATGCAGTGGACCGGGCTCACCTGCAACATCTCGACGGGCTGCACCTGCCCGCCCGACGCGGGCGGTACATTCCGCGGGCAGTACTGCTCGGCCGGCGGCAAGATCCCGTACGGCTTCCCCATCTACACGCCGATCTGGGGCGTCGGCCAGATCAACATGGGCGGTACGCTCGGGGTGAACCTCGGAACAGCGAACGCGAATTCCTGGTCGAGCAACAGCTACATCGCCACCTGGCCCTCGATCAGCATCCGGGCCAAGAAGGGCACGCCGGTGGTCGTGAAGTGGGTGAACGAGTTCCCGAACACCCACGTCCTCTGTCCGCACCCCGAGGCGGCCGACTGGCCCTGCGCCATCGACCGCACCTTCATGGGCGTGAAGGCCCTCCTCGATCCGGCGATCGCCTCCAGCCAGCTCACGGGCGTCAGCCCGCATGGCGTGAACCCCTACGGTAGCCCGCAGCAGCCCGACAACTCCTGGGTGACCCACCTGCACGGCGGCGAGATTCCGCCCTCGACGGACGGCTTCGCCGAGAAGTGGTTCGGGAACGCGGTGACCGCCGGGCTCTACAACGACGCCGCCAAGCCCCGCAACGTGTTCCCGCCGTTCGAGAACCCGTCCCACATCGATCTGCTGCGCCCGGCCGGCAACTCCGACACCTACACGTATCCGATGGTGCAGGAGGAGGCGACCATCTGGTTCCACGACCACACCCTCGGCAAGACCCACCACAACGTCATCGCCGGCCCGGCGGGCTTCTTCCCGGTGAAGGAGCCGCTCAAGCACAACGCCGTGACGGGGTGGACGCCTCCCACGGCGACCGTTCCCTCGACCCTGCTGCCGGGCACCGAGTACACCTGGCTCGATCCGGTCACCGAGCCGCGGGGCGCCTTCGGGATCCCGGTTTACGATCAGTTCTACGCCATCCAGGATCGCGCCTTCAACGACGACGGCAGCATCAACTTCTCGAACGGCCTCGGCCAGCCGGTCGCGCTCCCCGGGCCTGGCCTGACCGCGGTGACGAACGGCGTGAACCCGCAGGTGCACCCGACCTGGGTGCCCGAGTACTTCGGTGACGTTGCTCTGGTGAACGGTGTGGCCTGGCCGAAGAAGAGCACCGAGCCGGGCTGGTACCGCCTGCGCCTGGTGGACGGCTCCGACTCGCGTTGCTGGACCATCGGCTTCCAGCAGTCCGCGCTTCCGCCCGCCCCCGGCGCCGCGGTCACCTACAACGTGCCGTTCTACGTGATCGCGAACGACCAGGGCTACCTCAGGGCCCCCGTGAAGGCCGTGCAGAACCGGTTCACCATGTGCCCCGGTGAGCGCTACGAGGTCCTCGTCAACTTCGGCGCACTGCCCGGCGTCCCCGTCGGTGGCGTCGCCAACGTCTGGATGGTGAACAACGCCAAGGCCCCGTTCCCGGCGGGCATCGCGCCGCAGGGCGGCTTCTCCCCCGACCTGAACGTGATCATGCAGTTCGCCGTCAACCCGATCTACGGCCCGGGCGTGAAGAGCTGCGGCCAGACCGTCAAGATCGGAAAGGTCACCTCTCCCATCGCACCGGCAGCCCTGACCTGGGTGGTCACCGATCCACAAGCCGGGCCGTCCCCGGCTGAAATGGCCACGAACCTCGCCACGGCATTCCCGGTTCCGGCGGGGTTCAACGCACCCATGGGGCTCTACTCGAACATCTGCATGCCCGCCGATCCGTCGCTTGTGACGAGCGCTGCAGCCGAGTTCGACGTCGCCGACATCCGGGCCCCGCTGCTTCCGCCTGTGGGCACCGTAGCTCCGCTCACGTTCCCAGCCGGGACGATCGTGCGGCAGGTCTACCTGAACGAGAAGGTGGACGGCCTCACCGCCACCCCGCTCGGGATGCAGCTGAACGGCGTCCCCTTCGAGTACAAGGTGACCGAGACGCCCAAGCTCGGGACCAAGGAGGTCTGGCAGTTCGTGAACCTCACGGTCGACGCGCACCCCATGCACCCGCACCTCGTGCGCCACCTCGTGGTGGCCCGGCAGTCCTTCAACGTGGGCCAGTACAAGGCCGCGCTCTGCGGCAGCACGACGTGCCAGCCGGGCCCCGCCCCAGGAGGCGAGATGCAGGTCGTCCCGAACGTGAACGGGCTCAACCTCGCGGGCGTCCCATTCCTCACCGGCAACCCGACCTTCGTGAGGGCGAATAGCGTGGAAGGTGGCTTCAAGGATGCCGTGCAGGCGCCTCCCGGTATGGTGACGACCATCATCGCCGACTGGTCGCCGAGGTGGAATGTGACGGGTTCCGCCAACGCCCCTGGCACGGCAGGCTGCGCGAATGGAACGCCCGGTTGCGTGGCGCCGTTCGTCTACGAGCCCGTGACCTCTGGCCCGTACGTGTGGCACTGCCACATCAACTCGCACGAGGACTCGGAGATGATGCGCACGAGCCTCGTCGTGCCGTAACGTCGACCACGAGGCCGTAGGAAGAGGGGGCGGCGCCGCGCTGGCGCCGCCCTTCTCCTTTTCAGGGGGTGAGCGGGAACGGGATCCGGTACCTCGTCCCCGGCCGGGCGGCGGCCGCCGGGATGACGTGACCGCGCAGCGCCTGCTGAACGCAGGCGATGAGGCCGTCGCTGGCGGTGCCCCGCATCTCCACGGGCGCCTCGACGATCCGGACCGACCCTTCGAGCCCTTCCACCTGGAGCATCAGCGTCGCCGTGCCGTTGTCCTCGGCCACCACCTCGTCCTTCACCTGGGTGACCTTCTGGCCGGAGTACCGAGCCTGGGACGCTGCCGTGAAGCACTCGTCGAGCGCCGGCTTCAGCTCGGTGAGTCCCTGGGTGATCGCCCCCCCCAGCGGACCGAGCGCCCCGGGCCTGGCGACCGGAGCCACGGCTTCCCAGGATCCTGGGGGAGGCTTGACCGGAGCCGGACCGAATTCGATGGCGGGAGCCACGGGTGTACCCCCGGGAGTGTCTGGGGGGGGAGGAAGGTTGGGAAGGGGCCTGAGCTGGATGTCGCCGCCGGTTCCTGCAACCGGGCCCGGCGCGGACTGGACCTCCCCGGGAGGCGGCGCTCCGTCGCCGAGAAGGGAGATGAGCGCGACCGCTCCCACGAGGAGGAGGCCGATTCCCACCAGCGCGAAGATGACGAGTCGCCTCACGGGCTACTTGCCCTCCGCGGACCGCGGCGCCGGGGGTGGAGCCTGGGGGGGAACCGGGACCAAGGGCGCCGGGATCCCGGCCGGCCCGGCGACGGGGATACCGGGGGGAAGCTCGGCCTCGAGGGCGGCCAGGGCCGCCCTGAGCTCCTTGTTCGAGCCCTCGATGCTCCGGAGGATGACCTGCGCCTTGTCCACGCAGTCCTTGAGGCGCTTCCGGGATTCCTCTTGCAGCGCCTTGTCGGCCGGCTTGCTTCCGGCCCGGAGGGCGGACGCGAAGTCGAGCAGCGGGTAGGAGCAGACGCGCGTGGGGTCGATGGGCCAGCGCCGGGTGATGATCTCGTAGTTGCGGTCCCGGGCGGCGATGACCTTCTCCCCGGCCTGTCGGGCCCGCCGCGCCTTGTCCGCCGGCCCCTGCTTCTCGACCACCTCGAGCCGCTCGTTGAACTGTCCCTGCTTGACCCGCCACTGGAGCTTTGCCGACTCCCCCCGCTGCATGGGGATGGCGTTGTCGACCTCCCGGCCCGCCTTCCAGAGCGCCTGATCCGCCGCGGTGCCCGGGGGCGGCTTGGCGAAGGCGTCGTCGTGGGGCGCAACCTCCTGCACGGGCACGACCTCCACCTCGGGCGCAGGCTCGATTGCGGGTGGCGACTTCGGGGGACCTTCCTGCGCCGGGGCATTGCTCGCCCCCAACGCCGACGAGATCAGACAGAGCCTCACCACGACCTTCCAGTGTCGCATGCGTCGATCCTCGCCTCTGGAGCTAGAACGTCACCTCGACCACGACCTCACCGCGTTTCCCCGACCCCACCGGCAAGAGCCGGGCGCGATAGGAGCCGTGGACTTCCCAGGCGTCCTTCGTCGCAGGGTCCGCCTTCACGGTTGTGAACACCACCTCGACCTCCCCACGCCGGCCAAACGTCTTCGCACGCCGTGTAGAGCGTTCCGCCCTCGGCCGCCACCGAGGCCACTCCCTGCCCGAGCGAGTCGAGGGTGTAGGTCTTCGCCTCCACCGGGAGGGGGATCTCGAACGACCCGGGCGCATAGGCCGGAATGCCGGGGATCGGAGCCCGGGCTTCGATGACGAAGAGGGCCTGGCCCTCCTCGCCCGACCGCACCGAGACCGCACACTCGAAGACGCCGTGCGCGGCGCCAGAGAGCTTGCCCGCGCAGCGCGGCGGGGCCGATCCGGTGGGACCGGCCAGCACCAGCAGGGCCGCCAGGGCGATGGATGGATTCGCCATGCGGGACAACATAGTCGGGGTGGCATCACGGGTCGACATCCGCTCTCGCCCCGTGGAGAATCGCCCGATGATTCGAATCCTCCGCTGCCTCCTCGCCCTCTCGGTGGCGCTGTCCGCGACCGGTGCTCGCGCCGGCGACGCCACCCCGGCGCCCACCTCGAAGGCCGAACCCGGAGCCTGGCGATCGGCCCGCTTCGGAATGACCCCCGACGAGGTGCTGGCGGCCTTCCCGGGGGAGGCCGTCCGGCTCTCTCCCGAGGTGAAGCTCGCCGACGGCAACACCATCCCGGTCGGCATCGACGGATACGCCTTCGAGGGGCTGACCTTCGACGTCCGCTTCGTCTTCGCCGCGGGAAGGCTGGCGCTCGTCAGCCTGCGAACCCCGGCGAAGAAGCCCGTCGACGCGGAGGCCTACGTGCGGCTGCGCGACGCGCTCGCGAAGGCGTGGGGGGCACCGCTCGAGGAGACGAAGGAAGACGCCTTCATCGACATGCGCCAGGCCCGCTGGAACCGCGGCGCCGACCGGGCCGATCTCAAGTACATCCCCGGCGTGGTGGCCATCGTCATCTACCCGAGGCCGGCCGCTCAGTAGGGATGCACGAGCGGGCGCACCTCGCTGCACGGGCGGCAGAGGGCGTTCGGGAGTCCCGAGTTCCGCCGGGTCCGTCCGGCCACCGCCTTGAAGACGGGCCCGCTCTGCGTCTCGTCGCAGAGGAGGCAGTCGTTCAGCCGGCCGTCCGGCAGGTGGTAGGGCGCGGAGAGCAGGGAGAGGCACGTGGAGAGGCACTTCGCGCGCGTGTTCGCCGTGTTGTAGGCCCAGACCTGCGCGCAGGGCAGGTCGAAGCCGAGCCCCCGGAGACAGGACACGTTGGC
Source organism: uncultured delta proteobacterium (assembly GCA_963818535.1). Classification (GTDB taxonomy): domain Bacteria; phylum Myxococcota; class Myxococcia; order Myxococcales; family Anaeromyxobacteraceae; genus CAIOAK01. The sequence goes on from CAWFSM010000002.1 coordinate 210,664, forward strand.
GTCGAAGGTGGTGCTCGAGATCCCGCAGGCGCGGACCGGCGCGGTGAGGTCGTTCTCGCGCACGTAGACGGCCAGGTTCTCGAGCGACGAGCAGACGCCGCAGCGGCCGAAATGGGTGGGGATCGCGCCCGCGGACCGTGCCGCGGCCTCGGTGGCGTAGGTGCCGAGCCGGTAACCTCGCGGCGTGGCGCCCGCCGCACCGGTGGGGAGCACCGCGCAGACCGTGTCGGGCGGGTCCTCGGGCGGCGCCGGCGACGCGTAGGGATCGGTCGTGAGCGGCGCCGACGGGTTCTCGAGCGTCCAGCCGGAAACGAGCCGCGCCACGAAGGCCGCGTCGTAGGCCGGCGGCGTCCACGTCGTTCCCCCGCAGGCGCACTGGGGGCGGCACTGGGCGTCCGTCAGCCCGGTCGCGGCGGCGGGCTGTCCGAAGAGGACCGCACAGGAGTCGGCGGATGGCGCCGGATCCCCGGTGCAGGCGGAGAGCACGAGCGCGGCGGCGAGGAGGGCGCGCGGGAGGCGGGAAGCGGTCATGGCGACGGGAGCCTTCCACGCCCCCGGGGGCGCCGGCAAGTGCCGTGGCCGCGTTGCAGGACCGGCCGCGTCGGCTAAGTAGCGGCATGGTCCCGTCCCTGCTCCTCGCCGTCGCCACCCTGGCCGCGCCGGCGGCGCCCGCGGTCGATCTCACCTCCCAGTTCGCGTTCCGGCCCGAGCGCGTGCCGGTGGGAGAGGTCTTCCACTTCCGGAAGTCGAACGTGGACGGGACCCGCCCGGTCCTCGTGAGCGTCCGCGCGCCGGCGCCGGACCGGCTCGACGTGCTCAAGGTCGAGGACGTGGGGCGCCACCTGGCCCGGGTCACGGCCCGCATGGACTGGAAGTCCTTCTCGGCGGTGGAGCTGCAGTCCTGGAACCGGCTCGAGACCGGGGAGCCGGCTCGCCAGGCGGAGTTCCGCCTCGACCCCGACGCGGCCCGGGTGGAGGTGCGCGTGGCCGGGGCGCTCGGCGGCGTGACCGCGAGCGCACTCCCCGTCCACCTCTACAACTTCGACTTCCTGAGCCTCGCCTTCGCGTGGCCCCACCTCGCCCGGCCGGACGCGCCGGTGCGCATCGGGGTGGTGGACCCGAACTTCGCGCGCGAAGGGACCCAGGACGCACTCCTCGTGGACAAGGGGATCGCCACCTTCACCCCCGAGGCGGAGGAGCCCCGTGGCGGCGTGCCGTGCCGCCGCTACGCGGTCGCCGGGCCGGCGTTCCAGGGGCGCGCGGGAACCCTCTGGGCCGACGCGCGGACGGGCCAGTGGATCGAGTTCCGCCACCCCGTGCCCGACAATCCCGGCTGGACGAGCTTCCGGCTGGAGCTGGTCGGCTGGGAGCGGATGACCGACGCGGACTGGGACGCGTTCGTGCAGGGGCGGGTGCGGCGCGCCGCGGAGCTGTTGCGGGACTTCGGCGACGACTGACCGTCGTTCGCTACCCTGACTTGCCGATGGCCTGGATGGCGGACGCCACGGCGAGGAACTGGCAGCCCGCCGCGGCGACCACGAGCAGGTGGAAGATCTCGTGGAATCCGAAGACGGAGGGGTAGGGATCGGGCCGGCGCGTCGCGTAGATGACGGCACCGACCGTGTAGAAGGCCCCTCCCAGGAGCACCAGCAGGAAGGGTCGGGTGCCCAGCGCGGCGTGGAGCGCCGGGAGGAAGGGCACGATCATCCACCCGAGCAGGACGTAGATCGTCGACCGCACCGGCTTGGGCGTTCGCGGGAAGAAGACCACGATCACCATCCCCAGCACCGCGCTGGCCCAGACCGTGGCCAGCAGCGCGAGTCCGCCGGCCAATCCGATGAGCAGGCAGAAGGGGGTGTAGGTCCCTGCGATGAGGACGAAGATGGCCGAGTGGTCGATCCGCCCCACCGCCGACCGGATCACCGGGTCGGTCCAGAGGACCCGGTGGTAGGCTGCACTGGTGGTGAATAACACCACCAGGGAAGTCCCGTAGACCCAGGCCCCGAACTCGGCCGTGGGCGAGCTGGCCCGGGAGACGAGCCAGAAGGCGGCCGGGAGGGCGCCCAGCGCCGCGACGAGGTGGGAGACGCCCCGGAGGGTGGGGCGCTGCCGGGCGGGAGGATTGGTGGCCAAGACGGTACCCTGGACGCTAACCCACCGGCCCGTCGGTGTGCGCCACTCCCCGCAGGCAGCGGACCTGGTTGGCCGCCTGCTTCCGCCGGAGCAACTCCCTCCCGATGGCGACGTCGTCCCCCGAGTAGGCGGCCTGGTGGTGCAGGTGGTAGACGATGGCGCGGTGCTTCACGCTCTCGAGCGCGATCCCGGTGGCCATCAGGCGCCACTCGACGTCCACGTCCTCTCCCACCCCGGCGGTCACGTAGTCCTCGTCGAAGCCGTTGATGGCCTCCAGGTGGGACCGGTGGACGCCCCAGTTGCAGCCCCAGATCCCGGTCGGCTGGTTCTCCTTGCGGAAGAAGGGGATGCGGAGGGCGTCCTCGATCCGCTTGCTGTCGGAGCGAACGAGCGCGAGGAGCGAGGGGGGGCTCGGCGTCGCGCCCGAGAGGAGTCTCGCCGTGAACTCGGGGCCCAGCATGACGCGCCGGCCGAAGAGGGCGCGCCCCGGCCTCGCGGCCTTCCGGTAGGTGGCCAGGAGTCCGGGGTGCGCCACGCAGTCACCGTCGAGGAACACCAGGAACGGGTTCTTGCTGGCGCGGAGCGCCGCGTTGAGCATCCGGGTCTTGCCGAAGCCGTGGTGTGGCTGGGAGACGTGGAGGAGCCGACCGCCGAAGGCGGGGCGGAAGCGGGCCACCACCTGCGCGATCTCCTCCCCCTGGTTGTCCTCGGCAACGACCACCTCGAAGCCGTCGTCGGTCTGCCGGGCGAGCGCGTCGAGGACGGGCCCCAGGAAATCGGCACGGCGGTACACCGAGACGATCACCGATACGGGCGGACGGGACTCCTGGCTCACCGACCCACTACAGACGGGTTTTCCGGATGGGGCAAGCCCAATCGGTCCAGAGTCCGGTCGTGCTAGTCTCCCGCGCAGATGGCGCGCCGGCACAGGCCTCTCGAGACGTTCGCCCCCCGAATCGAGGCTTGCCCGGCGCCCCACGCGACGCCCGGGGCGCGCTTCACCATCGTGATCCCGTCCTGGAACAACCTGCCCTACCTGCGCCTCTGCGTGGAGTCGATCCGGCGAAACTCGGCGATGGCGCACCAGGTGGTCGTCCACGTGAACGACGGCTCCGACGGCACCCTCGAATGGGTTCGCGCCGAGGGCCTCGACCACACCCGCAGCGAGAGCAACGCCGGGGTGTGCTTCGCGGTGAACGCGGCGGCGGCGCTCGCCTCCACCGACCTCATCGCCTACATGAACGACGACATGTACGCCTGCCCGGGCTGGGACGTGGCGCTCCTCGACGCGGTCGATCGGATCGGGCACGAGCGCTTCATGCTCTCGGGAACGATGATCGAGCCCGGGGGCAAGACCCCGGGGAGCATCGTGCCCTGCGACTACGGGGCGGATCCGGCGACCTTCCGGGAACGCGACCTCCTCGCCGACCTCGACCGGCTCCGCCGCGCCGACTGGTCGGGGGCGACCTCCCCCCCGACGCTCGTGCACCGGCGCATGTGGGATCTCGTCGGGGGATACAGCGTGGAGTTCTCGCCGGGCATGGGGTCGGACCCGGACCTGTCGATGAAGCTCTGGCTCGCCGGCGTTCGCGAGTTCCGTGGCGTCGGCGCGAGCCGGGTCTACCACTTCCGGCACAAGACGGTCGGCCGCGAGATCGCGCTGAACGACGGCGGCGAGCGGTTCGCCCTCAAGTACGGGCTGCCCATCAGCTACTTCCTCCGGGACGTGCTGCGATGGGGGAAGGACCACACCGGTCCCCTGCCCGACATCCCGCAGGGCTGGCGACACCGCTGGGCGCGGGCCCGGGCCTTCCGCTACCGCTTCAAGCCTTGAGGCGCTTCCAGAGCGTGACCCGGGAGATCCCGAGGCGCCGCGCCGTCTCGGCGCGATTGCCGCCGCAGGCCTCCAGCATGGCCAGGATTTCGGAGGTCTCGAGATCGGCCGGGCGCCGGACCGGCGCCGGTGCGTCCGCGCCCCGTCGATCCGGGGGGCTACTCGCTATCGGCGGCGCGAGCACCTCCTCCGGAAGGTGCCGCCGGTCGATCACCCCTCCCCCGGATCGCAGCGCCGCGAACTCGAGGACGTTCTGCAGTTCGCGCACGTTGCCCGGCCATCCGTACCGCTCGAGCGCGGTCATCGCGGCGAGCGAGATGCCCGCTGGCCTGGTTCCCCCCGCGGCGACGAACCGGGCCATCCATGCTTCGGCCAGGAGCGGGATGTCCTCCACGTGCTCGCGCAGGGACGGCACCCGGATCGGAAAGACGGCCAGCCGGAAGTAGAGGTCGGCGCGGAACCTCCCGGCGTCGACCATGCCCTTCAGGTCGCGATGGGTGGCGCAGATGAGCCGCACGTCCACCTTGATGGGCATGGAGTCGCCGACCCGCTCGATCTCCCGCTGCTCGATGACGCGCAGGAGCTTCACCTGCACGGCCGGGGAGACGTCCCCGATCTCGTCGAGCAGCAGCGTCCCGCCGTGGGCCTCCTGGAAGCGGCCGCGGCGATCCCTCAGGGCGCCGGTGAAGGCGCCCTTCACGTGCCCGAACAGCTCGCTCTCGAGGAGGTTCTCGTTCAGCGCCGAGCATGAGACCCGGACGAACGGCCCCGTGGCGCGCCTCGAGCCGCGGTGGATCGCCTCGGCGACGCACTCCTTGCCGGAACCGCTCTCCCCCAGGATCATCACGGTGGCGTTGGAGTGGGCGACCAGGCCGATGGTCTGGAAGAGCTCCGCCATCGTCGGATGGCGACCGACGATGCCGCAGAAGTCGGCCTCTCCGCGAACGGCCGGGCGCCAGTCGCAGCGCGGCTCGAAGCCTTCCTCGCCGACCTCGGTGAAGCTCTCCAGCGCCCCGGTGAGCCGGCCCTGGGCGTCGTACAGGGGTACCGCGTTCTTCACGATGAGCAGGAGGCGGCCGTCCTTCGTGCGGAGCGTGCAGGTCTTCGAGGTTCGCCCCTGCTCGGCCAGCCCGCAGCGGAGCGGACCCACTCCGCACGAGCAACCCCTGACGGCGTCGCCGGCCAGGATGGAGCAGTCCCGGCCCACGGCCTCCTCCGGCGACCAGCCGGTGATGCGCTGGGCGGCCCGGTTCCAGAAGGTCACGCGGCCGTCGAGGTCGATGGTGAACAGGGCGTCGGGAAGCGCGTCGGCGAGGGCGCGCATGGACGCCTCGCTCCCGAGGCCGAGGTAGGGCACGTCCGTGGGCGGGGCGACCGGGGGCATCACGGGGGGTCAGAGCCAGAAGGGGCGTTCAGGGTTCACTGCTGAACGTCAATCGTTTCGTCGCCGGGTCCGAGGTGAACGCCCCAGGCCGCCCGGGAATGGGTGACCTGACCCGACCCGGTGATTCCTGGCCCAGAATGGGCTGGGTGAAATCCCCCATGTCATTGGTACGGGCCGTGCTCTGGAGGGGGCCACCGACAAGCGCGGCGAAGGGCCGCGGACCCGTCATCCCGTCGGGAAAGGACCCAAACTTGAACGCCAAGACAAACCTGCTCGCGGCGCTGCTCCTCTCGGTGGTCGCCGCTTGCACCTCCTCCTCGAACACCTGTGCCGACTTCTGCGGCGCGGGAAACGCCTGCGTCGACGGTTCCTGCGTCCCGCTCGCCTGCGATCCCGCATGTGGCCCCGGCACCGCCTGCCAGATGGGGCAGTGCGTCGCCGTCGCGGCCGTGACCTGCACCGAGACCTACCCCGGCTGCGCCTCCTGCGACACCTCCGGCGCCACGCCGGCCTGGAACGGGCTCTGTGGAAGCGGCACGACCTGCGACACGGCAGCCGACCGCTGCGTCCCCGTACCCGCCACCATCCACTCCTCGTTCACCCAGCCCGGGCTGCCCCTGGCGGGCCCGTTCGCGACCGGGTACGCGGTGACGGCGGCGTGCCTCAAGTGCCACGCAACCGCCGCCCAGCAGATCATGGGCTCGGCGCACTGGACGTGGGCCGGCCCGACGCCGGACCTGGTGTCGATCCTCGACCTCGTCAGCCCGGTGAACCCGGGGAACATCGGCAAGGTCAACCTGGTCAACAACTTCTGCGTCGGCGTTCCCTCGAACGAGAAGCGCTGTGACCAGTGCCACGCCGGGTACGGCGGGGACCCGGACGCCGCGCGGCCCCAGAAGAGCGCCCGAGCCTACACCCTCGCCGACAGCTCCATCCCGCTCGAGGACCGCGTCGACTGCCTCGTCTGCCACGTCGACCCGGCGAAGTACGCGAAGAACCCGAAGGACTTCGGCCGCCCCAATCCGACCGTCGACCTCACTGCCGCGGTCCGGGAGATCGTCCTCCCCAACCGCGCCAACTGCGGGGCCTGCCACTTCTACGCCGGGGGCGGCGACAACGTGAAGCTCATGGGCTCCGGCCTGAAGAACCCCACCGAGGCGACCGACGTCCACATGGGGCGCGGCATGACGTGCTCCGATTGCCACACCAGCTCGGGCCACGCCTTCGCCGGAGGCGGCGTCCACGTCCCCACCCACACCTCCCGCGTCTCCTGCAGCGACTGCCACGGCTCGACGCCCCACGCCGCGACCGTCGCGGTGGCCGGGTCCTGGCTCGACGGCCACGTCGCCAAGGTGGCCTGCCAGACCTGCCACATCCCGAAGTTCTCCAAGACCCAGTTCGCGAAGATGGACTGGGACTGGTCCACTGGCGGTGACAACAAGACCTGCGCCGGGACCCCGGGGACCTGCGTGAACGGCGTGGTCACCACCAAGGTGAACGAGCAGGGCGTCCCCGACCCCGCCTCTGCCACCTCCGTGACGAGCTACGACTACATCAAGGGCAACTTCGTCTGGCAGAAGAACGTCACGCCGGCGTACCGCTGGTCGAACGGCAAGTCGAGCCACGTCCGCACCTCCGACAAGGGCGACATGGGCGCGACGGGCACGACCACCGCCGACGACAACCGGCTCACCCTCGGCGAGCCCGCGGGCAGCCCCGCGGACGGCAAGATCATGCCGTTCAAGCTCATGCGCGGCCGCCAGGCGATGTTCATCGACGGCGAGAACAGCTTCGTCATCAACCCCAACGTGTTCGGGCCGGGCAGCTTCTGGGGCGTGGTGCAGGCCCCCGGGTACGACTACTCGACCTACAAGTTCGACGCCGACACCGCGCCGGGCCAGCCCTCGGTCGACAAGCTCTGGGGGAAGGTCTTCGCGACCGGGGCCATCGCCGCCGGGCAGGTCCCCGCAGGGACCGCGCCCTTCGCGAAGTACGACGGGGTGAACCCGGGCTACGACTGGCGGTACACCAAGCTGTACATGGACATGAACCACGAGGTGGCGCCCAAGGCCCAGGCGCTGGGCTCCTCCTCCGGCGGTGGGTGCGAGGACTGCCACTCGTCCTCGCCGAAGATCCCCATCTGCGACCTGTACCCGGATCCCGCCACGCGCCCGGGCATCTTCGCCGGTCTCGTCTGCAACGTCCGGTAGTCTTCGCGCGCAGCGGGGCCGCGGTCCGGGATCCGTCCCGGCCGCGGCCTCGTTCGTTCAGCGGCTGCCGGCCGACAGCTTCGAGGCCACGAGACCGGCCACGAGCGCCAGGACGGAGACGGCCCCGATCGTCTTCCAGTCGTCGCTCTTCATGGCGATCCAGCCGGCGGTGAAGACGCAGAAGGCGCTCACGCCCACCCCGACCTTGGAGGCCATGCGGCGGAACCGCTCCCGGCGGTCGGACTCGCTCATGCCCCCGCCTTCCCGGCGGCGGCGTCCTCTTCCCGGGCCTCGACGGCCAGCTGCTCGAGGGCCTCCTTCGTCGCCGGCGCCGAGGCGAGCACCGCCGGGCGCACACCGGCCAGGGCGCGATCGGCGAAGTCTCCGATGCCCGCCATGTTCTCCGGCACCCACAGACGGACCCCGCCCGGACCGGTCAGGAAGAACCAGCGACTCGTGCCGTTGTAGGCGATCGTCTCGACCCCCGCCCATTCGATGGACGTCCGACGGAGGGGATCGGTCCGCTCCACCCCCCGTTCGTCGATCCGGACCTGCATCCGCCGCTCGGCGAGCAGGAAATAGACGAACACCCCGATTCCCAGGGCGACGGCGAGGGCCACCACGGCGACTCCGGCCGTGGCCATGCCCTCCTTGCGGGCCGCGGTCGCCGCCACCACCCCCACGAGCAGCGTGGGGCCGAGGGCCATGACGGCGAGGATGGCGTACCGGCCGCGGGGCGGGCGGAGGACCACGGCGTTCCCGACGCGGGCGCCGCGGAGGTGCTCCGGGGGCACCGGCCGCACGAGCCACCCTCCGATGACGAGGAGGACGCCGAGGACTCCGAAGGCGATGATGAGTTGCATCGCGGGACTTTCGCCCGGGGGCAGCCCGTCGCGCAAGGGGGCCCGTGCGTGCCCTCACACGAGCAGGTGGACGTCTTCGGCCAGTTCCTCGAGGACCGACCTCGCGTCGGGGTCGCCCCAGAGCGCCTTGGGCGGGAGCTGGGAGAGCGCGATCTCCGCGAAGAAGCCGATGCCGGTCAGGTCGTCCCAGAGCCAGAGATGCGTGCCGTCCACCAGGGTGATGAAGAACCAGTGGTTCATCGGGTTGTAGGTGAAGCGGGAGATCTCGGCCCACTCCACCATCCGGTGGCTCAGCACGCCGACCCAGTCCATGCCGCCGGGGTCGACGCGGACGCAGGCGCGGAACTCGGCGGCGAGGCACCACAGCCCGGTCGTCACGCAGGTGGTCACGAGGCCCGAGGCGAGCAGGACGGCAGCCCAGTCGTTGGGCGTCGGGCGGAGCGTCAGGACGATCCAGGTGACGATGGCGCCCGGGGCGAGCGCCAGGGTGGAGAGGCTGGTGTAGCGCCAGCGCCGCATCCGCAGGACCGTCCTCCCGTGGAGATCCCGCGTGCCCTGTCCGGGAGCGCGCCGCCCGATGAAGTACTGGGTGACGACGAGGAGGCCGATGACGGCCACGATGACCCCGGCTGCGCGGGACATGGCTCTGCCTGCATAACGGGACGACGCAGGGGCGAAATCCTGACAGCCCCCATGAGGGTGTAATGTCCGTGGGGGACCCGATGATGTCCTAGAGGGTTCAAGAGGTTATCTTGTCGACGCTGCGGGGCGGGAGGACCAGCTTGGAAGATCAGGACGTTCTCGAGGCGACCATCCAGGGGTTCCTCGCCGCGGGCAAGGCCGAGGAGGCCGCCACGGCGGCGATCAAGGGCTACGGGCCCCAGGTGCTCCGCTACCTGCGGTCCGTCCTCGGCGACGAGGAGGATGCGCGGGAATCCTTCGCCCAGTTCGCCGAGAACCTCTGGCGCGGCCTTCCCGAATTCCGTGGAACGGCGCCGTTTCGCATCTGGGCCTACCGGATCGCCTGGAACGTGGCCTGCGACCTGCGCAAGCAGCCCTGGCGCAGCCGGCGGCGGCGCCTCGAGACGGGCGAGGCATCCCGCATCGCCGAGACCGTGGCCACGCCGTCCGGGCACCGGATGGAGCTGCGCCGGCAGGAGCTCCTGGCCCTGCGCGAGGCGCTCTCCATCGACGACCGGGCGCTGGCCGCCCTGCGCATCGACCAGGGGCTCTCCTGGGCCGAGTGCGCCGAGGTGCTCTCCCGGGATGGACGGATCGTGAAGGCGAACACCCTCACCAAGCGCTTCGAGCGGATCAAGGAACGTCTCGGCAAGCTGGCGAAGAAGCGCGGGCTGCTCGATCGGTGAGCGCGCGCCCCTCGAGTCCGCCCGGCGGCGAGCCCGGGACGCTCACCTCCCTCGTCGACGAGGTCTTCCGTGGCTCGTCCGACGAGGGGCGGAACGCCTGGGCCGAGGGCCTCTCCCCGGGAACGGCGCTCGGCCGGTACGACCTCATCCGCGAGGTGGGACGAGGCGGGTTCGGCGTGGTCTGGGAGGCGCGCGATCGGGAGCTGGGGCGGCGCGTGGCCGTGAAGGTCATCCGGGTCCGGCGCGACGGGGTGCCGGAGAAGCGGCTGCTCGCCGAGGCGGAGGTGGCAGCCCGGCTCTCCCATCCCGGCATCGTCACCATCCTCGACGTCGGCCGCAACGAGAAGGGCGCCTGGCTGGTGCAGGAGTTCCTCTCCGGGCGCACGCTGGCCGCCCGCCTCGACGAGGGAGCGCTTCCCCTGCGCGAGGCGCTGCGGGTGTCCATCGACCTGGCCCGGGCGCTCGCCCACGCCCATGCCCACGGCGTGGTGCACCGCGACCTCTCCGGACGGAACGTCTTCCTCTGCGACGACGGGCAGGTGAAGCTGCTCGACCTGGGGATGGCGCAGGCCTTCGGACGCCGGAAGCCGGAGGGCGGGACGCCGGAAGCCATGGCGCCCGAGCAGGTCCGGGGCGCGCCGGAGGACGAGCGCGTCGACGTCTATTCACTTGGAGTGCTCCTGTACCGGATGGTCTCCGGGCACGCCCCCTTCCCGCGTGACACCCCCGCCGATCGGCGCCTCGTGCCCCACCTGACGGTCCCCGAGCTTCCCGGCCTGGGAGGCCTGGTGGAGCGAATGCTCGCCTCCGAGCCGATGGATCGCCCCCGCGACGCCGTCGCGGTGCTGGCCGAGCTGGAGGCCCTCGAGGTCACCCTGCCGCGGTCGAGCACCGGATCGCGTCCGGGATCGCGTCCGGGAACGGTTCGGGTGCGGCGGCGCTGGCCCCGGTGGGCACGGGCCTCGGCCACCGTCCTGGCGCTCGTCGCCGCTGCCCTGGGTGGAGCCGTCGCCGCGAGGCGGTTCGGAGGCGGGTCCGACCCTTCCTCGTCGGCTCCGGTGGCGGTCTCGGCCCGCTCGTCCACCACCCGCTGCGACTGGGGGGAAGCCACCTGGGTCGAGCTCAGGCGCGAGCCCGAAGGGGCCATCGCCAGGAACGGCGAGGTCGGAGGCCAGGGAATCCGCGAGGTCGCGGGGCGCGAGGCGTGGCTGCAATGGTCGGACTGGAGCGGCCTGTTCATCCCGCTGGGCCGGGCCAGGGATGCCGACGTCTTCGCCATCGAGACGGAGTTCCACTTCCCTCCGGTCCTCGGATGGCAGCGGGGCGCGAACCTGGGCATCTTCACCGACCCTCCCACCGGGAGCATGCGACCCGCCGAGGCCAGCCACGGATGCACGGTGGCGATCCTGGAGGAGCCCGGGCGCGCGCCCTCCTTCGCGCTCTTCCAGTTGAAGGAGGGCCAGTACGTCCGCACGCACCAGGGAACGCTTCCCACCTCGGTCGCGGGCTCCTGGCACACCCTTCGGGTCGAAGGCTCCCGGTCGAAGGGCTGGCTCCGGGCCTTCCTCGACGGGCAGCCGATCTTCACCGTCGTGGGACGGCTGGACCTGACGGGTGGATACGCCCGGCTCGGCTCCGGGTACGGCTACATGAACCCGGAGGACGTGGCCTGGTCGAACCTGCGCACCTTCGCCGGTTCGCCGGAGTGCCAGTAGCCGGACCGGCGGCTAGGATATCCGGACACCCGTCCCGGAGGTCCCATGCGCCGCGCCCGCCTCGCCGCCCTGCTCGCCCTCGCCATCGCCGTTCCGGCCGCAGCCGCGGGCGCCGACGAGGCGAAGCCGGCCAGCCCTGCCCCGCCGAAGTTCGAGATGGAGTCCGTCCAGCTCGTCCTGCTGATGCGCGCGCCGACCTGGAAGAAGCTCCCACCCGAGGAGGCGGAGGCGCTGCAGAAGCAGCACATCGCCCACCTCACGGCCATGGGGGACTCGGGCAAGATGGTGGTGGCCGGTCCGTTCTCCGACCAGGCCGACCCGGCCTACCGGGGCCTGTGCATCTACCGGGTGGGATCGGTCGCCGAGGCCCGCGCCCTCGCCGAGCAGGATCCGATCGTGAAGGCCGGCCAGCTTCGCATCGAGGCGATGACCTGGTGGTACGGCAAGGGCTACATGACCTTCCCGAAGGCACCGGAGAGGAAGGCCGCGCCGTGACGGGGAGCCGCGCGGCCTTGGGCCTGATCGCCCTGTCCCTCGCCGCCTGCACGCCGACGGCGGCGCTCATGACCCCTCCACCCACCGTGAATCCTCCGGCGGGCCAGTCCGACGAGTCCACCGGCGGGGTTGCCTTCTCCGCGGGGGGAGTGGGGAGCAGCACCTCCTACGGGCCGTGGCAGGTGAAGGGGGCGGGCCTCGACCTCGCGTATGCCGGGAACGGCGCCTGGACCGGGACCTGGAACGGCGCCGCGGTCCGTCTCGTCGCCTCGGAGGGGCGCCTGCAGGGACCGGGGACGGAACTCCTGATCGAGCAGCACGACGGCGCCCTCTCGATGCGGGGCTCCTGGGCGGGACGCTCGGTCGACGTCACCGTGGGGAAGAAGGGCCTTCGGGGGCGGCTCGACCCGGGGGGTTGCTCCCTGGAACTCGAGCCCGCGGAGTTCGGAACCCTCACCGGGCCGGTGGGTTGCCCGGGGGGCACCGGGAAGGGCGCGACGTCGGCCACCGGGACCCTCCGCCTGCAGGGCGAGGCCGTGCTCGTTCCCGGCGTGCTCCTTCCCCAGTTCGTCCTCGCCCTCCTCGCCTCCCTCCCGTAGACGGGTTCCTCCTGGGCGCGTCCCGCCGCGCCCGGTCTCACACCGGGTGATCGGCTGGACGACGGAGGCGCCGTGCCTCGGCATCGGCACGCGCCAGCCGGGCCAGGCCGGCGATGCGAACCGCCCTCCCCCATCCCACCGCCATCGCTGCGACCTGGGCCAGGACGATCCCCGCGATCACGGCCCAGCGCGGGCCGGCCGGCAGCCGCTCCCGGATGCCCATCACGACGAGCCCCAGCACCGGCCCCGCCAGCGCCCCGGCCAGGCCGATGGACAGCGCGTGGATCGGTCGCCGGACGACGAGCCAGGTCCCCGAGAACCAGGCGAGGAGCGCGCTGCGCCGCTCCGGCCTGGCCGCCAGGCGCGCGCGACCGGCGTCGACGGTCAGGTGGGCGACGAAGAACAAGGCTCCGATGACGACGAACGACCAGCGCAGCCGGGAAGCCGCCGCCGCCTCGGTGACCGCTCGCTCGACCGACCTCTCGGTCATCGTCGAGAGGATCTTCGCTCCCACCCCGGCCACTCCCAGGGGGACCGCCGCGACGAGCAAGGTCCGGACCATCCGGCCGTAGAACCGACCGACTCCCGTCAGGAGCGGGCGGAAGCGGAGCGGATGCTCGGAGCCGGCCTCGGCGAGCATGGCTCCCGCGAGGGCCGGCCCGAGGAGGAGTGCGACCACCAGTGCGGAGAGCACGCCGCCCGGGATGGCCTGCCCCTGGGGATTCTCCGCCAGAGCGTGCGCCAGGTCGGGGAGCCACGACCCCTCGAGGCCGGTGGCCAGGAGCGCGGCGCGCGGCGCGTGGTCGAGCAGGCCCGAGAGGAACCGCCAGACGGGCAGCGTGGCCAGCGCCGCCGGGATGGCGGTGAGCCCCGCGCAGAGGAGGAGCAGGCGCCACCGGGTGGCGCGACGGAAGCCCACGCCGATCGACTCGCCGATGGTCACAGGGACACCAGCATGGCGAGGAGGAACTGGATCCAGCCGCCCACCGCGAGCGCCATCCGCGCCGCCGGACCGCGGCGCGGCTCGCGGGTTCGCCCGTCGTCGAGCTTGTTCAGGTCGAGCAGGACCTTCCGATCCCCGTCGAGCTGGGCCGAACGGACCTTCACCGGACGCACCATCTCCCAGCGACCCCAGCCCTGGTCGGCCGGCCAGTCGAGCTTCTCCACGGTCCCGTCCTCGAAGGTGACCACCACCACGTGGGGAACTCCGACGCCGTAACGCCTGGCCGCGACCACGTTCCGCCACGGATACGGCCCGGGCTTCCCGTCGACCGGCTCGCCGTGCTCCTTCTTCCACGCCTCGCGGGCCTGGGAGACCGTCTTCTCCCGGGCCTTCTCGGTGGCCTCCCGCCTCTCGCCGTCCACTGCAAGCAGGCCCAGCGGGGGAAGGACCTCCTCGGCCCTCACCGTCACGATCCGATCGTCGACCGGGCCGTTCGCGAAGACCTGCTCCTCGAACCAGCGCTCGACGAGGGCCCGATCCGCGCCGGCGTCGACGAAGGCCTCGCGCAGGTCCGCCGTGCCCGGATGCCGGAAGCGCCAGCGCTGGTGGTAGAGCTTCATGGCCTTCTCGAAGAGCTCGGTGCCGAGCACCTGCTCGAGATCGTGGAAGGCGAGGGCGGTCCGGGAATAGACGAGGTTGTAGCTCCCGCTCGACCAGCGTTTCCAGGAATTGCCGGCGATGGGATCGGCCTGGTGGCGGGAGGTGCCGGCGCCCCGTTCCACGTCCCAGGCGTCGAGCCGGGGGAGGCGCAGGCCCAGCCAGCGCGCCAGCGCCGGCAGCCGCAGCTGGTACCCTTCCTCGGCCAGCATGCGCACGTTCCAGAGCTGGTTCATCCCCTCGTCGAGGAAGGGTTCCTCGAACTCGTTGGAGGCGATGAGCCCCATGAAGTACCCGTGGCCGAACTCGTGCACCGTGACGAAGCGGGTCACCCCGTCGGCGTTCACCGGGAACTCGTTCGATCCGATGGTGGTGAAGAAGGTCTCGTACTCCATGCCGCCCGCCTCGAGGGCGTTGAAGGGGGGAACGAGGACCGTGAGGTGCCGGTACGGGTACGGGCCGAGGGTGCGGGAGAAGTAGGAGAGCGCGTCGGTCGTGGCCTGCAGGGCCTCGCGCGCCGAGCGCTCGAACTCGGGTGGATACCAGACCTCGACCCGCGACCTGCGGGCTTCCGGGCCCGGTCCAGGTGGCGGTGAGCGGCTCCGCGAATCCGTTCCAGGCGGTGAAGACCACGTCGTGCACGTCCTCGGCGCGGAACCGCCAGGAGACGCCGTCGGCGCCCTTCTGCGGGCTTCCCACCGGGACGCCGCTCCCCGCCACCCGGTAGCCCTCCGGCACCACGACCTCGAGATCGTAGGCGCCGAAGTCGGCGTAGAACTCGCTGTGAAGGTGGTACTCGTGGACGTTCCATCGCGGCCGCGTGGCGCCGCGCTCGCCGGGCAGCTCGAGGACCCCGATCTTCGGGTACCACTGGCCGGCCAGGTGGAACGAGTCGAACCAGCCGGCGCGCGCCACGACCCGCGGCATCTGGTGGAGGAAGTCGATCTCGAGCGTCGTCGCGCCGCCGGGCGGGACGGCCTCGGGCAGGTCCACCCGCACCACGGTGTGGTCGGTGTCCGGGCCACCGTCCGGGTGGACGAAGGTCCAGGGCGCCGGCCGGCCGCCCTGCGCGACCCGGCGGAGCTCCATGTAGCCCCACTCGCCGTCGGCGGTCTCGACGCCGGTCCGGAACGCACCGTACCGACGCCTCTCCTGCATGAACGTCGATCCCTCCGACTCGAAGGCGTTCGGGTAGAGGTGGAGGTAGACGCTCCGGATCGGGACGGCGCTCCGGTTGCGCCAGGTGAGCCTCTCGCTGCCGGTGATGGTGTGCTTCACCGGGTCGAGCACGGCCCGGATGTCGTAGTCGGCCACCCGGTCGGAGAGCGTCGCTTCCTCGCCGGTGCGCGGGCCGCCCCAGGCCCCCGGGTCGCTCGGCGTCCGGACGGATCCGGCGTCGACGCCGGCGACCTCGACGTCGGGAGGAGGAGAAGTCTTTTCTCCCGTGGGGGCTGCAGCGAGAAGCAGGAGCGAGATCGCCAGGCCGGCCGTCTGCATGCCCTCCATTACCCCGATGTGGCCTTTCGCTGCCAGCCCGGGGGATCTAAGCCACCTCCATGCTCACCATCCGACGCTCCGAGGACCGGGGCCACTTCGATCACGGCTGGCTCGACACCCGCCACACCTTCTCGTTCGCCGACTACCGCGACGGGCGCTTCATGGGCTTCTCCGACCTGCGGGTCATCAACGAGGACCGCGTGAAGGCGGGCCAGGGCTTCGGCACCCACGGCCACCGGGACATGGAGATCCTCTCCTACGTGCTCGAGGGGGAACTGGGACACCGCGACTCGATGGGAAACGGGTCCACCATCCGGCCCGGCGAGGTGCAGCGGATGAGCGCCGGGACCGGGGTCACCCATAGCGAGATGAACCCGTCGCGGGAGAACCCGGTCCACTTCCTCCAGATCTGGATCCTGCCGGCCGAGCAGGGCATCCGGCCCGGGTACGAGCAGCGGGCCTTCCCCGAGGCGGAGCGCCGGGGACGCCTGCCGGGTCCTCGCCTCGGCCGACGGCCGGGACGGCTCGGTGACCATCCACCAGGACGCGGCCATGCTCGGCGCGATCCTGGCGCCGGGCGACCGGGTGGTGCACGGGATCCCCGCCGGGCGCGTGGCCTGGGTCCAGGTGGCGCGGGGCGAGGTCTCGGTGAACGGGAAGCGGCTCCTGGCGGGCGACGGCCTCTCCGCGGTGGACGAGGCCTCGCTCGAGATCGAGGGCGGCGGGAGCGGCGACGCCGACGTGCTGGTCTTCGACCTGGCGGCCTAGCCTACTGGCCGGGCGGACGGGCGGGCGCGCAGGCGAGCCTTCCGCCGCCACGGGGACCGCTCCGGCAGGTCCCGGACATCGACTGCCCGTGGAGGGTCACGGTGCATTCGGTGCCCTCGGCCAGGGACTGGCAGGCCTGGAAGGCCTCGGGCGGAGGACCGTGCGGCCGCGCCGGGAAGCAGGCGGAGGCCTGGCCGTCCGGCCCGGTCCGGCAGGTACCGGTGACGCTCCTGTCACCGGACGTGAACGTGCAGGCGGCACCGTCCTGGACTCCCTGGCAGGCCTGCAACGCCTCCTGCGGGGGGGCCGGCGGGGGGCCGCGGGGCTCGTCCGCCAGCGCGGAGGAGCCCCAGAGCAGCAGGGCCGAGGCGACCATCCACTTCCCGGTTCCGTTCCTTCTCATCTGGTTCTCTCCGTTCGCCGCGGGCGACGCGCCCCGCCCGGCTGCGAGGAGGACCGGCGCCGATCTTCCCGCGTTAGCGAGGCGGCGGCCCGCCCATCCCGCGCAGGGGCGGACGGCGGGTGCGCAGCTCGTCGAAGCGCGCCACCTGATCCGGCGTGAGGATCGCCCGGATCTCCGCGTCCACCCGGTCCTGCACCGCACGGACCCGGGGGAAGGCCTCCTGGATGGCGGCCTCGAGCTCGGCCCGGTGGCTCTCGAAGATGGCCCGGGCGCGGGCCGCCTGGTCCGGAGAGAGCCCGAGCTCGGCGACGAGGGGCGGCATCCCGTCGGGGTGAGGGCGCGGGCCGCCCGGTCCGGGCCCGTGGGGGCGCAGCGCCCAGGTGAGGCCGGCGCCGGTCGCCGCGCCCGCGGCGAAGACGGCGACGAGGATGAGCGCCGTCCAGAGGTGCAGGCGGCGGGGGCTCGGGTCAGCGGGCATCATTCACTCCCAGTACACGAAAGACGTCCACCCCCTCGGGGATGGTCCCGGCGTCGGCCCATGCCGCGACGGTCGCCACGGTGTCGGATCCGTTCGCGGCCGGGGCGGCGTTCCGCCTGGCGGAGAGCGCCGGGATCCAGGCCAGCGCGGCCAGCACCGCCGCGAGAGCCACGGCGACGCGGCCCCGGGCCACCAGCGCCGAGGCCCAGGGGTGGGGCGCCGGAGCGTCGGCCCGGTCCAGGACCGCGCGCACCATGCGCTCGAATCGCTCCGGGTCCCGTCCCGGATCCAGCGGGGACAGGTCAATTCGTCGGTCGTCCATCTCGCACCTCCCCGGGCGTCGCCGCGCCCGCGATCCGTTGCTCGTCCCCCAGCCACTCCCGCATGGCCTTGCGGGCCACGAAGAGGTGCTGGCGGGACATGACCTCGGAGATCTCCAGCGCCCGCGCGATCTCGGCGTGGGTCCAGGACTCGAGGTCGTGCAGGAGCACCACCTCCCGCTGGACGGGTTTCAGCTGCTCGAGAGCGCCGATGAGCTTCCGGCGGAGCAGCACCGGCGGCGGCTCCGTCCCGATCCATTCCCCCCGCGGGACGTCGTCGAGGAAGGCGCCGCGAACCCGCCGCTGCTCGATCTGGTTCAGCGCGCGGTTGCGAACGCCCTGGAAGAGCCAGCCCGCGAACCGCGCCGGATCGCGGCACTGGTCGAGCCGGCCGAGCGCGGCCACCAGCGCGTCCTGCGCCAGGTCCTCGGCGTCGGCCACGTTGCGGACCACCGAGAGGCCCACCGCGTAGGCCGGACGGAGGTACCGGCGCACGAGCGCCTCCCGGGCGGCCGCGTCGCCGCGCCGCGCCTGGTTCACCAGCCCTGCGTCGCTGTCGTCTCCCTCGTGCATGCCTGGCCCACCGGAGACCGGCGAGCCTCGAGGAGCGTTAGCACGGGCTGGCCGGGGCGGGCACCGCGCCAGGGCTCCCGGAGCTCCTCTTCGAGGGCCAGCAGCACGGCGTCGAGGACCCCCTCCCGCACCCACTTCTGGAACCGCCGGTGGCAGGTCTGGGGAGGCGGGTACCGGCGGGGCAGGTCGCCCCAGCGGGCGCCCGTCCGGAGGATCCAGAGGATCCCGTCCAGCACGTCGCGGGGATCCCGCCAGGGGCGCCCTCCCCGCTCCCCGGTCCTCTCGAACTCCGGCCCGGGGATGAGGGGCCTCACGAGTTCCCACTGCGCATTGTTCAGGTCGGCTCCCATTCCTTCGCTCCTCCGCGCCGGCCCTCCCGGCCAGGCGGTCCAGTGCAGGACAGGCAGTCGCCCGATTTCGTTAGTCCGTGGCTAGAATGGCGCCGTGCCCCCGGCCCCGAAGCCCGCCTACGAGCCAAGGAACTGGGAGGAGGTCCCCTGCCCGTTCTGCGGGTCGGAGCGGCGGCGCCTCTACGAGCGTTTCGGGTGGCAGCTCCGCTTCACCTACCAGTCCTGCCTGGACTGCGGCCTCGTCTACCAGTCGCCCCGTCCCCGCTACGACGAGGACTTCGTCCGCGCCGCGTACGGCGACTACTTCGCCTTCTCCGAGGACTTCCGACCCGGCGATCCGGTGAACCACGCCACCCAGGCCAACTGGGAGGAGCTGGTGGCCGAGATGGTGACGTTCGACACCCAGCGTACCGGCGTCCTCGACGTGGGCTCCTGCATGGGGAACTTCCTGCTCGCTGCGCGCCCGCACTGGAAGCGGGTGGAGGGCGTCGAGGTCTCCGAGAAGATGCGTTCCTTCGTGGAGCGGGAGATCGGCGTCCGGGTCCACGGGGTGCCCTTCGAGTCCCTGCGGACGGAGGAGCGCTTCTCCAGCATCCACATGAGCCACGTCCTCGAGCACGTCCCCGACCCGGTGGCGTGGCTCGTGCGCGCGCGTGAGATCCTCCTGCCCGGCGGCCTGCTCGCCATCGCCGTGCCCAACATGTTCTCCCTCGACCGGCGCTGGCAGCTCGCGCTGAAGCGGGCCGGCCTCAGGCGGGGCGAGTGGAAGAACCCGGCGAAGACCCCCGACCACCTCTTCGAGCCCACCATCCCGTCGATGCTGCGCTTCCTCGACGCCCAGGGGTTCGAGGTGGTGTCGCACTACACGTACAGCCGGTCCGACGAGACCTCCCGGAAGCCCTTCAACCGCCTCTACCGCCGCCGCCTGCTCCTGGGCTCGAACGCGCGCTTCTACGCACGTCGCCGAGCCGGTGTATAAGGACCCGAATCGCCACGCATTCCGAGAGGAAGACCATGCGCCGCGCCCTTCTCCCGTTCCGCTCCTCCCCGTCCCTGGCCCTCCTCGCGGGCCTCTCGCTGGCGGCCTGCGCCAAGGAGAAGGCTCCCGCCGCCGCGCCACCGCCGGAGATCCCGGTGGTCACGGTGACCGCGAAGGACACGCCGCTCGACTTCGAGCTGGTGGCGCAGCTCCGCGGCCTCGAGGACGTCGAGATCCGGGCGCGCGTCGAGGGCTACCTCGAGTCCATCGACTACCCGGAAGGTTCCACGGTCCAGAAGGGGAAGCTGCTCTTCACCATCGACGACCAGCAGTACGTCGCGGCGCTCGCCCAGGCCCAGGCGACCCTGGCCGCCGGCGAGACCGCCTTCTCCAAGGCCGACCTCGACGTGAAGCGCTTCACGCCGCTCGCCGCCGAGCGCGCCGTCAGCCAGGCCGAGCTCGACAACGCGGTATCGGCGCGCAAGTCCGGCGCCGCGCAGATGGAGGCTGCCAAGGCCAACCTCGAGCGGGCACGGCTCAACCTCTCCTACACCCGCATCTCCTCCCCCATCACCGGGATCGCCGGCAAGGCCGAGCACAAGGTGGGCGACCTGGTGGGGAAGGGCGAGCCGACGCTGCTCACCACCGTCTCCTCCATCGACCCCATCCGCGCCAGCGTCGCCATCCCGGAGGCCGACTTCCTCCGGTTCGCGCGGGCCATCGACACCGGCGAGTCGAGCCCCTCGAAGCAGCCGGCCAGGCTGATCCTCTCCGACGGCTCCCTGCACCCCTACCCGGGCAAGGTCCTCTTCGTCGATCGCGCGGTCGATCCCCAGACCGGCACCCTCCGCGTCGACCTGGCCTTCCCGAATCCGAAGAGGACGCTCCGGCCCGGGCTCTACGGCAAGGTGAAGGCCGAGTCGGAGCTGGTGAAGGGCGCCATCCTCGTCCCGCAGCGCGCCGTGCAGGAGCTCCAGGGCACCTACACGGTCGTGGTGGTCGGGCGCGGACGACAAGGTCGAGACCCGGAAGGTGACCCCCGGCCAGAAGGTCGGCAGCCAGTGGATCATCCAGGAGGGGCTGAAGAGCGGCGACCGCGTGGTGGTGGAGGGCTTCCAGCGGCTGCGCGACGGCATGACCATCGTCCCGAAGCAGGACGCCGCACCCGCGCCGGCGGCGAGCCCCGCGCCGGCCGGAGGGAAGTGAGCCATGGGCTCCTTCTTCATCCGCCGCCCGATCGTGGCGATGGTGATCTCCATCGTCATGGTCATCATGGGGGCGGTGGCCATCACCCGGCTGCCGGTCGCCCAGTTCCCGGACATCACGCCCCCGCTCATCCAGGTCACCACGACCTACACCGGCGCCAGCGCGCTCGACGTGGAGTCGTCGGTGGCGACGCCGATCGAGCAGCAGGTCAACGGCGTCGACAACATGATCTACATGAAGTCGACGAACGCCAACGACGGCACCTACAACCTGCAGGTGTCGTTCGAGGTCGGCACCGACCTCGACATGTCGAACGTGCTCGTCCAGAACCGCGTCTCGCAGGCCACGGCGTGCCTGCCGCAGGACGTGAAGAACTACGGCGTCACGGTCAAGAAGTCGCTCAACTTCCCGCTCATGCTGGTGACGCTCACCTCGCCCTCGGGCGCCTTCGACAACAACTTCCTGTCGAACTACGCCGCCATCAACATCAACGACCAGCTGAAGCGCATCACCGGCGTCGGCGACGTGGTCCTCTTCGGCGGGTCCGACTACGCCATGCGCATCTGGGTGCGGCCCGACCGCCTGAAGACGCTCGGCCTCACGGTGGCCGACCTCTCGAACGCCGTGAAGCAGCAGAACGTGCTGCTCCCGGCCGGCCAGATCGGCGGCCCGCCGGCCCCGAAGGGCACCGAGTTCACCTACGTCGGTACGCACCAAGGGGCGCCTCCTCGACGCCGAGGAGTTCGGCGCAGATCGTGGTGCGCTCGAACCCGGACGGCTCGCAGGTGCGCCTCAAGGACGTGGCCCGGATCGACCTGGGCTCCGTGCTCTACAACTCGATGGGCCGCCTCAACGGGAAGCCCGCCGCCGTCATCGCCGTCTACCAGGCGCCCGGCTCGAACGCGCTCGCCGTCTCCGAGGCCGTGAAGAAGACCGCCGACGGAGATCTGCCACGCGCTTCCCGCCGGGCGTGAAGCACCAGATCACCCTCGACACCACGCTCGCCATCACCGCCGGCATCGAGGAGATCCTCCACACGCTCTTCGAGGCGGTGCTGCTGGTCATCCTGGTGGTCTTCGTCTTCCTGCAGAACTGGCGCGCCACCCTCATCCCGCTGCTCACCGTGCCGGTGTCGCTCATCGGCACCTTCATGATCTTCCCGCTGCTCGGCTTCTCGGTGAACACGCTGTCGCTCCTCGGGCTCGTGCTCGCCATCGGCATCGTGGTGGACGACGCCATCGTGGTGGTCGAGGCGGTCATGCACCACATCGAGCACGGCATGTCGCCCAAGGAGGCGACCGCCCAGGCCATGAAGGAGGTCTCCGGGCCGGTCATCGCCATCGCGCTCGTGCTCACGGCGGTGTTCGTGCCGGTGGCCTTCATCAGCGGCATCACCGGCCGGCTCTACCAGCAGTTCGCCATCACCATCGCCGTCTCGGTGATGTTCTCCGCCGTCAACGCCCTCACGCTCTCGCCGGCGCTCGCGTCCCTGCTGCTCAAGCCCAAGGGAGGGAAGCGCTCCTTCCTGCAGCCCTTCTACGACGGCTTCAACAAGGTCTTCGACAGGTTCACCGGCGGGTACATGTCGTCACCTCCATCCTGGTCCGCAAGCTCTTCCGCAGCGCGGTGCTGGTGGGCATCTTCACCGTGCTCGCGGTCGTCATCGCCGGACGCATCCCCGGCGGCTTCGTCCCGGACGAGGACAACGGCTACTTCCTGGCCGCCGTGCAGCTGCCCGACGCCTCCTCCCTCGAGCGCACCGACGCGGCGGCGAAGAAGGTCGAGTCGATCCTCATGCGGAACCAGGCGGTGGCCTACACGACCACCATCTCCGGGTACAGCATGCTGTCCGGCGCCTACGCCTCCAACACCGGCTTCTTCTTCGTCTCGCTGAAGCCCTGGGAGGAGCGCAAGTCCAAGGAGGAGCGCGTCTTCGAGGTCATGCGCGCGCTCAACGCGGAGTTCGCCCGCGAGGTGCCGGAGGCCACCGCCTTCGCCTTCGGGCCGCCGCCCATCCCCGGCCTGGGCACCGGCTCCGGCTTCACCTTCATGCTCCAGGACCGGAGCGGCGGCACGTCCCGAGTACCTGGCCGAGAACCTGGCCAAGTTCATGGCGGCGGCGAAGAAGCGCCCCGAGATCGGCATGGCGAACTCCATCTACCGCGCCGCCGTCCCGCAGATCTTCGCCGACGTGGACCGCGACAAGGTGCTGAAGGTCGGGCGTCCCGCTCTCCGACGTGCTCACCACCATGGGGTCGCTACCTGGGCGGCAACTACATCAACGACTTCAACCGGTTCGGGCGCGTCTACAAGGTCTTCCTGCAGGCCGAGCCGGAGTACCGGACCAAGGTCGCAGGACCTGGGGCTCTTCTACGTCCGCGGCCCGAACGGCGACATGATCCCGCTCGACACCCTGATGTCCACGAGCCCCACCTCCGGCCCGGAGTTCACCAACCGCTTCAACCTCTACCGCTCCGCCGAGGTGACCGGCATCCCGGCCCCCGGCTACAGCTCGGCGCAGGCCATGAAGGCGCTCGAGGAGGTCGCCGCGGAGATCCTGCCCAAGGACATGGGCTACGAGTGGTCGAACGTGTCCTACCAGGAGAAGAAGGCGGAGGGCACGGCCGCCATCGTCTTCGTCTTCGCCATGATCATGGTGTTCCTCATCCTGGCGGCCCAGTACGAGAGCTGGTCGCTTCCGATGAGCGTGCTGCTGGGCACGCCCTTCGCCGCCTTCGGCGCCTTCCTGGGCCTGTGGCTGGCCCGCTTCACGAGCGACAGCTACGTGAACAACGTCTTCGCCCAGATCGGCCTGATCATGCTGGTCGGGCTCGCCGCCAAGAACGCCATCCTCATCGTCGAGTTCGCCAAGATGAACGTGGAGAAGGGCATGGAGCCGGTGGAGGCGGCCCTCGAACGCGGCCAAGCTCCGCCTCCGCCCCATCCTCATGACCGCCTTCGCCTTCATCCTCGGCGTGCTCCCGCTCGTCCGCGCCGCCGGCGCCGGCGCCGAGAGCCGCAAGGTGATGGGCATGGCCGTCTTCGCCGGCATGCTCGTCGCCACCTTCCTGGCCGTCTTCCTCGTCCCGGCGCTCTTCGTCATGATCGAGAAGATGGGCGGGAAGAAGCACAAGCCCGTTCCCACCGCCGGGGAGGCCCCTCCGGCCGCCCCCGCCTCCCACTAGGAGCGACACCGTGACGAGAACCCTCGCCGCCGTCTCCCTCCTCGCCTTCTCCGCCTGCGCCGTGGGGCCGAAGTACCAGCGCCCCGAGACGGAGGTTCCGCAGGCCTTCCGGTACACGCTGGGTGCCAGCGAGGCCGCCTCCATCGCCGACCTCGGCTGGTGGGAGATGTACCGGGATCCGATCCTCCAGGGGCTCATCGAGGAGGCCCTGCGCAGCAACCAGGACCTGCGCGTCGCCGCGGCACGCGTCGACGCGTTCCGGGCGCAGGTGGGCGTCGCCGCCGCCGACTTCTACCCGCAGATCGGGCTCGGCGCGGCCGGCGGGTACGGCCAGCAGTCGGCCAAGAACTACGTCCCGGGCCAGGGGCCGTCGGGGAACTTCGCGGTGAACCTGGGCATGTCCTGGGAGCTCGACATCTGGGGGCGCGTCCGCAACGCCACCGACGCCGCGCGGGCCGAGCTCATGGCCACCGAGGAGTTCCGGCGCGGCGTGGTCCTCACGCTGGTCGCCGACGTGGCCCAGACCTACTCCGAGCTCATGGAGCTCGACGTCGAGCTGGAGGTGGCGCAGCGGAACACGGTCACCCGCCAGGGCACCCTCGACCTCTTCACGAAGCGCTCGCTGGGCGGCGTGGGCAACGACCTGGAGGTGAACCAGGCGCGGGCCGACCTGGCCGTGACCGCGGCCGCCATCCCGGCCACCGAGCGGCTCATCGCCCTCAAGGAGAGCCAGATGGCGGTCCTCCTGGGCCGGCCGCCCGGGCCCATTCCCCGCGCCAAGGCGCCGGACCAGCAGGTCGCGCCCGCGCTCCCCATGGGCGTGCCGGCGGCCCTTCTCGAGCGGCGTCCCGACATCCGCCGCGCCGAGAGCCGGGCCATGGCGGCGACGAGCAACGTGGGCGTGGCCGTCGCCAACCGGCTCCCCAAGCTCTCGCTCGAGGGCGTCATCGGCCTGGCCGGGCCCTCGCTCGCGACCACCTTCAGCCCCGAGGGGCTCCTCTGGAGCGTCGGCGCCGGCCTGGTCGCCCCCATCTTCGAGGGCGGACGGCTCGCCTCCCAGGAGGAGGCGGCCTGGGCGGTCCTCGACGAGAACGTGGCGCTCTACCGGCAGCAGGTCATCACGGCGTGGCGCGAGGTGAGCGACGCCGCGGTGAGCGTGCGCAAGCTCGGCGAGGTCGCCGTCCAGGCGGAGATCCAGGTCGTCGCGGCGAAGAACGCCGAGCACCTGGCGCGGCTGCGCTACGACGGCGGCGTGTCGAACTACCTCGAGGTGCTGGACGCACAGCGGTCGCTCTTCAACTCGGAGCTGACGCTGGCCCAGACCAACCGGGACCAGCTGGTCGCCATGATCCAGCTCTACAAGGCGCTGGGGGGCGGATGGCACGAGAAGGTGCCGGACGCCCCGGCGACCCAGCCGGTTCCGGCCGGAGCTCCCGGTCCCACGATCCTCCCCACGACCCCACCGACGCCGTCCGCGGCGCCGGCCAAGTGATCTAGGGCTCCAGGAAGCGGACGGCCCCGGTGGCGATGTCCGCCACCGCGCCGGCGAGCTGCAGCACGCCCTCGGCCTGCCGGGCCCGGGCCTCCGGGGTCTCCATGATCTGGTGCATCGTCCAGCGGACGTTGGCCTCCACGCCGGCGCGTAGCTGCTCCTCGGGCGACGCCGAGGGGTCGATCCCGTCGAGCCCAGGCAGGATGTTCTGGAGCAAGGCCTCGATCCGGCTTCGCTCGCGGCCTCCGCGGAATTTCACCTCGAGGGCCGCCTGGACCGCGCCGCATCCCTCGTGGCCGAGGACCAGGAAGAGCGGCGTCCGCAGGTGAACGCCCGCGTACTGGAAGGTTCCGGCCACCTCCGGCGAGATGACGTTGCCCGCGAGCCGCACGATGAAGAGCTCGCCGAAGCCCGCGTCGAAGAGAAGTTCCGGCGGCACGCGCGAGTCGCTGCAGCCGAGGATGGTGGCGTAGGGGCGCTGCCCCTTCGCCAGGTCCGCCAGGATCTCCTTCTGCACCGTGGGGAAGCGTGCCTCCCCCCGGACGAACCGGGCGTTCCCGGCGCGGAGCCGCTCGAGTGCCTCGGAGGCCGTGTACGGAGCGGGGGAGTGGTGGGTCATGGGACGGGTTCTCCTCGGCATTCTGTATCACGGTGGGTGAGGTACCGGCACGGGCCAGCGCACCCCAAGGGGGCCGGCCCGGGTCCCGGTAGGGTCGACCCAAGTTCTCCCTGTACGCCTCTGCGACGGGCCCCTAGGCTTCCGTTCCGGAGGGGGCCATGTTCTGGGTCGAGCTCGCCGTCGTCCTGGCGATGATCGTGATCGGGGCCCGCTACGGCGGCCTCGGCCTGGGAATGATGGGCGGCCTGGGGGTCGCCATCCTCTCCTTCCTGCTCGGGGATCTCCCCTCCGATCCTCCAATCGAGGTCATGCTGATGATCGCGGCGGTGGTGACCGCGGCGGGCACCCTGCAGGCCGCCGGGGGCATGGACTACCTCGTCGACCTGGCCGAGAAGGCGCTCCGCAAGCACCCGCCGGCGATCACCTTCGTGGCTCCGCTGGTGGCCTACGTCTTCACCCTCTTCGCCGGCACCGGGCACGTCGCCTACGCCATCCTCCCGGTCATCGCCGAGGTCTCCCGGCAAGCGGGCGTGCGCCCGGAGAGACCCCTCTCCATCTCGGTGATCGCCTCCCAGCAGGCCATCACCGCGAGCCCCATCTCGGCCGCCACGGTGGCCCTTCTCCTGCTGGTAACCCCCGCGGGGATCACGCTGGGCGGCCTGATGGCCGTGTGCATCCCGGCCACCCTCGCCGGTGTGCTCGCCGGCGCGCTGGTGGCGAGCCGGCTGGGCAAGGACCTCGACCAGGACCCCGAGTACCAGCGCCGGCTGGCCGCGGGCGAGGTCGAGGCCCCCGCCAGGGAAGCCCGCCCCCCAGCGACCTGGAGGGCCAAGCTCTCGGTGGTCCTCTTCGTCGCCGGCGCCCTCGCCATCGTCCTCTTCGGATCGATTCCCGCCCTGCGACCCACCTTCGACGCGAAGGGGCTCGAGGTGCAGATGGAGATGGCCGACGCCATCGAGATGGTGATGCTCTCGATCGCGGCGTTGATGGTCATCCTCTGCGGGGCGAAGCCGGACAAGGTGGCCCACGGATCGGTGTTCCAGGCCGGCATGCAGGCGGTGATCGCCATCTTCGGCGTGGCCTGGATGGGCGACACCTTCTTCCGGGCCAACCAGGCGACGGTGCAGGGGCCGCTCACCGCCATGGTCCAGGGGGCGCCCTGGACCTTCGCCATCGCCCTCTTCGTCATGTCGATCCTGCTCTACAGCCAGGCCGCCACCGTCCGCACCCTGATGCCGCTGGGGATCTCCGTGGGGATGCCCGGCTGGGCGCTGGCGGGCATGTTCCCCTCGGTGAACGGCTACTTCTTCCTGCCCAACTACCCCACGCTGGTGGCCGCCATCAACTTCGACCGCACCGGGACCACCCGCATCGGGAAGTGGCTCCTGAACCACAGCTTCATGCTTCCCGGGCTCGCCGCCTCCGTGGTCTCGGTGGCGGTCGGGCTCCTGCTCGCACGCCTGTTCCTCGCCTAGGCGAGGCCCCAAGGAGACGCCCATGGCATCGAATCCGTCCCGCATCGAGCACGACTTCCTCGGCGACCGGGAGGTCCCGGCCGACGCCTACTACGGCGTGCAGACGCTCCGGGGCGCCGAGAACTTCCCCATCACCGGCCTCCCCCTGCACCCGGCGCTGATCCGGGCCATGGCCATCGTCAAGAAGGCCGCGGCGCTCGCCAACCGGGACACGGGCCACCTCGACGCGAAGATCGCCGACGCCATCGCCAAGGGCGCCGACGACGTCATCGCCGGCAAGCTGAACGGTCAGTTCATCGTCGACCCCATCCAGGGAGGCGCCGGCACCTCCATCAACATGAACACCAACGAGGTGATCGCCAACCGGGCGCTGGAGCTCCTCGGGGAGCCGAAGGGGAACTACAAGGTCGTCAGCCCGAACTCGCACGTCAACATGGCACAGTCGACCAACGACGCCTTCCCCACCGGCGTCCACATCGCGGCGCTCGACCTGGGCCGGTCCCTGGTGGAGGAGCTGCAGCGGCTCCACGACGCCTTCGCCGCCAAGGAGAAGGAGTTCCACGGCATCATCAAGATGGGCCGTACCCACCTCCAGGACGCCGTGCCCATCCGGCTCGGCCAGGAGTTCGGCGCCTACCGGCGCGTCATCGGGCGGGACATCGACCGCATCAAGCTGGTCGGGAAGCAGTTGCTCGAGGTGAACATGGGCGCGACCGCGGTCGGGACGGGGCTCAACGCCGATCCCGACTACATCGTCGCGGTCGTGAAGTACCTGGCCGAGTTCAGCGGCTTCCCCATGAACACCGCGGAGGACCTGGTCGACGCCACCCAGAACACCGACTGCTACACGGAGGTCTCGGCGGCGCTCAAGGTCTGCATGATGAACCTCTCCAAGATCGCCAACGACCTGCGGCTCATGGCGTCGGGTCCCCGCTGCGGCCTCTTCGAGCTCAACCTGCCGGCGCGCCAGCCCGGCTCCTCGATCATGCCCGGCAAGGTGAACCCGGTCATGGCGGAGGTGGTGAACCAGGTGGCGTTCCAGGTCATCGGCAACGACCACACCATCTGCCTCGCCTCCGAGGCCGGCCAGTTCGAGCTCAACGTCATGGAGCCGGTGCTGGTCTTCAACCTGCTCCAGTCCATCGGGATCATGACCAACGTCTTCGTGGTCTTCCGGAAGTTCCTGGTGGAGGGGCTCACCGCCAACACGGAGCGCATGAAGGCCTACGTCGACGGGAGCGTGGGGGTCATCACCGCCATCAACCCCCACGTCGGCTACGAGATCGCCGCGCGCATCGCCCGCGAGGCCAACCTGACCGGCAAGCCGGTCCGGGAGCTGATCCTCCGGGACAGGATCCTCACCCTGGAGCAGCTCGAACGCATCCTCGACCCGTTCGAGATGACGAGCCCCGGCATCGCGGGATCCAAGGAGAAGCAGCGCGAGGACGTCTGGTTCAAGGAACACGGAAACGAGAAGGAGACACCATGATCGCCATCCGTACCCCGAGTCGCATCCTGCTGTCGGCGGCGCTCGCCGCCACGCTTCCCCTCGCCGCCCTGGCCCAGGCCGCCCAGAAGCTGGCGCCGGCGAAGCCCACCGTGACCATCCTGGCCACCGGCGGCACCATCGCCGGGGCCCAGCCCAAGCCGGGCGAGGCCGGCTACAAGGCCGGCAGCTTCTCGGTGGAGTCGCTCATCCAGGCGGTGCCGGGGATGGAGAAGGTCGCCGTCGTGAAGGGCGAGCAGATCGCCAGCATCGGCAGCCAGGACATGAACGACGCGGTCTGGATCAAGCTGGCGCGCCGGGTGAACGAGCTGCAGAAGGATCCCTCCGTGGACGGGATCGTCATCACCCATGGCACCGACACCCAGGAGGAGACCGGCTACTTCCTCGACCTCGTGGTGAAGGGCGAGAAGCCGGTGGTGCTGGTCGGGTCGATGCGGCCGGCCACCGCCATCTCCGCCGACGGCCCGATGAACCTCTACAACGGCACCGCCGTCGCCGCCGACCCGGCGGCACGCGGCCGCAGCGTGCTCATCGTGATGAACGACGACATCCACTACGCGCGCGAGGCCACGAAGACCAACACCACCTCGCTGCAGACCTTCGCCTCGCCCAACCGGGGGCGCGCCGGCATCGTGCTGTTCGGCAAGCCCACCTTCTACTCCCCGCCGGTGCCCAGGCACACGAGCGGCAGCGCCTTCGCCGGCAACGTGCCCGACTCGCTCCCCAAGGTCTTCATCGTCTACGCGCACGCCAACGTCGGCCCCGAGTTCGTGGACGCCGCGCTGGCCGCCGGAGCGAAGGGCATCGTGCTCGCCGGCGTGGGGGACGGGAACGGCACCGACCCGCTCATCCAGGCCCTTGCCGCGGCGGCGAAGAAGGGCGTGGTGGTGGTGCGCAGCTCCCGCGTCGGTTCCGGTACCGTGGCCCGCAACGTCGAGCTCGACGACGACAAGCTCGGGTTCGTGGCGGCCATGGAGCTGAATCCGCCCAAGGCGCGCGTGCTCCTGCAGCAGGCGCTCACGAAGACGAAGGACGTCGCCCAGATCCAGAAGTACTTCGACGAGTACTAGGGGACCACATGACGAGAACCATCCTCCTGTCCTTCCTGATCGCCGGGCTGGCCTTTCCGGCTCCGGCCCCTGCCGACGACGCGGCGCCGGCGACTTCCCCGGCGCCCGCGGTGACCACGCGAAAGCCGACCTTCGAGGTCTACGGCTTCGCCCAGGTCGACTTCATCCAGGACTTCCAGCGGGTGCGTCCCGACTGGAACGCCACCCTGCGCCCCACCCGCATCCCCACGGTCGAGGGGCTCTACGGCGCGAACGGCGAGTCCATCGTCAGCGCCCGTCAGACCCGGCTCGGCGTGCGGGGCTCGATCCCCGCCGGGGAGTACGACCTCTTCGCCCGCATCGAGTTCGACTTCTTCGGACTCGGCGAGGGCAGGCCGGACGCCGGCGGGCAGAACACCCTCCGCCTGCGCCAGGCCTACGGCTCGTGGGGCCCGGTCCTCGGCGGCCTCACCGCCAGCCTCTTCATGGACGACGACTTCTGGCCGACCATCATCGACTACTGGGGCCCGGCCGGCATGGTGTTCTACCGGAACGTCCAGATCCGCTACACGCCCCTCACCGGCGAGCATTCCTTCGCCGTAGCCCTCGAGCGCCCCGCCACCGACCTGGATCCCACGGGCGGCCCCGCCGCGAACCTCGCGCCCCGCTCCCTGCTCCCGGACCTGACCGCCCAGTACCGGCTCTCCCAGGACTGGGGCTACCTCCAGCTCTCCGGCATCCTGCGCTGGCTGGGCTACGACACGCCCGGCGCGGCCGTCCAGACCACGGGCAGCTCCGTCGGCTGGGGGCTCCACGCCAGTTCCCAGGTCAAGCTCATCCCGGACAAGCTGAAGCTCCTCGTGGCCGTCGTGGGAGGCACGGGCTTCTCCTACTACATGAACGACGCCACGCCGGACCTCGCCTTCGGCGGGTCCATCACCGACCCGAAGGCCGAGGCCGTCCCTCTCCTGGGGATCACCGCCTACCTCGACGTCTACTGGAGCAAGCTCTTCTGCAGCTCCATCGGCTACAGCACCGCCATGATGTTCAACACCGGCCTCCAGGGGCCCGAGGCCTTCAAGACCGGCCAGTACGCCTCGGTGAACCTGCTCGTGACGCCCTTCCGGAACTTCATGGCCGGGCCAGAGTTCCTCTGGGGCCACCGCACCGACAAGGGGGGCGCCACCGGCTTCGACACGCGCCTCCAGATCTCGGTGAAGTACAGCTTCACGAGCCTCGACTTCTGGAAGCCGGGATAGGCGGCGGTCAGCACATCAGCGCGACGATCACCGGTCCCCACGCGGTGAGGAGGATGTTCCCCACCGCGTAGGGGACGGTGTATCCGAGCACGGGCGCCTTGCTCCCGGCGGCGTCCTGCACCGCCTTGAGCGCGGCGGTCGAGGTCCCGGCACCGGTGCAGGCGCCCAGCAGGATGACCGGATCCATCTTCAGCACGAGCCGCCCCACCAGGAGGCCGACGGCCTGCGGAACGATGGCCGCCACCACCCCAGCTCCGAGCAGGCCGAAACCGGTCTGGCGAACGCCCTCCACGAAGCTGGGCCCGGCGGCGAGTCCCACGGCTCCGATGAACCCGGCGAGCCCGACGTTGTCGAAGACCCAGAGGGCGGCCTCGGGAATTCGACCGAAGGTGGGGCGCGTCGATCGCAGCCAGCCGAACACGAGTCCCATGACCAGTGCGCCCCCGCTCGTCGTGAGCGTGATGGCGACCCCCCCGATCGTCACCGACAGGAGGCCCACGAGCCCGCCCAGGACGATGCCCAGGCCGAGGAACAGCACGTCCGTGGCCGGACTGGGACGCTCCAGGTATCCAAGTGCGCGACCGGCCCGTTCCACGTCCCCCTCGTGGCCTGCGATCTGGAGCTGGTCCCCTCGGTTCACGACCGTGCCTGGAACGAAGGGCAACTCCTGCCCGCTGCGAACCAACCGGCGCAGGACAACGCCCCGCCCGTGAAGTGCGTCGAGCTGCTCCAGGGTCATCCCGGCTGCATCCTTGCGGGTCACCACGGCGTCCAGGACCGTCATCGGGACGTCGAGCAATTCGTGGTCGTCGATTTCCGGGCCGATGGCGGTCATGCCCTGGAGGAGCGCACTGCGCCGCCCCAGGACCACGATCGTGTCTCCGGCTCCCACGACGATCTCGGGAGCCGGAACGACCGCCGTCCCTGCCTGCCGGAGCCGCTGCACGAAGATCCGGGCTCCCGGCACCGCCTGCTCGATCTGCGCGACCGTGCGCCCGCTCCATGCGGGATTCTCGACACGGAAGGCGCGGATGTCCCACTCCTCGCGAGCTTCATGTGCGCCGCCGCCCTCGGCCAATCCGGACAGAGACTTCTCGAGACGGCTGCTCGCCTCCCGCAGATCGATCCGGAGCAGCCGAGGGGCAAGGGAGGACAGGAACCAGAGCACGGAGGTCGTGCCGACGAGGTAGGTGACGGCGTAGGCGACCGGGATGTTGTTGACGAGCCGGGCCTTCTCGGCCGCCGGCAGCGCAAGGCGCTGGATGGCCTCGCTCGCGGTCCCGATGACGGTCGACTCCGAGAACGCGCCGGCCAGCAGGCCCGCCGCCGTGCCGACGTCGTACCCCAGGAGCCGGGCCAGTCCGATCGCCGTGAGCAGCGACGTGACGCAGATCACCACGGTGAGAGCGAGTTGCGGCAGCGCGTCCTTCTTCAGGCCCCGGAAGAACTGGGGGCCGACCTTGTACCCGGTGGCGAACAGGAAGAAGTCGAAGAAGATCGTCTTCACGACGGGGGGGACCGCGACGCCCATCTGGCCGATGACCACCCCCGCCAGGAGCGTGCCGAGGACGGGGCCGAGCGTGAACTTCCCCAGGCGGATGCGGCCCAGGAGGAAGCCGAGGGCCAGCGCCAGGAAGAACGCCAGCTCCGGGTTTCGCCGGAAAGCCTCGGCCAGGCCGGAGAGACTCATGCCCACCGGCATTCGTGGAATCTCGGGGGGCTCACGTCGCTCAGATCGCCCCGATGACCGCGAAGATCCACTGCGGCATCGGGACGTCGGGCCACTTGTTCGCCGTGCCCTTGAAGTGCATCGACGAGGTGCGACCGCCGCTCATGTAGCAGTAGCCGTCCGGCTCCCGGCCGCACTCGACCTGCCTGTTGCCCACCCGGCCCACGAAGGTGGTCGCGGTCGCCTTCACGCGCACCCGGATGCCCGAGATCATGCCCTCCACCGAGACGGTGGACGCGTCCTGCTTGACGACCAGGTTCACCCCGGCCCCGGTGATCTTCTCCGGCGTGGCCTTGAGCATCACGTCCTTGGCGAGGAGGTTCCCGCCCCACCGCCCGTCCTTCGTCACCGCCATGTTGACGTTCGGGCCGCGGACTCGCGTCGCGTCGTAGGCCGCGGACGTGCGGTACACGACCTCGCCGGACGCCACGAAGGGGGACTCGGGATCCGCGGCCCGGGCAGTCAGCGCGGCTGCGACGAGGGCGAGGGCGACGATCATCTGGAGCGGGCGCATGTCGTTCTCCTGTTGCCGGGGTCTAGGTCTTGTCGCCGACGAACTTGTCCCGCTCGTCGCGGAAGAGCAGGTTGAAGCTGGTCAGGCTGCCATAGCATTTCGTGACGTATCCCTGCATCTCCACCTTCTCCGCGTCCGAGAGCTTGGGGTGGGCGTTCACCTTCTGCTCGAGCACCCGCAGCCGGTCGCGAACCATCACGACCTTGTGGAAGAGGGCGTCGACGGGCAGCTCCTTCGCCTGCAGCGACGGGTCGTGCGGCTTCACCAGGATGGTCCCGCCCTCCCACTTGGGCGCGAGCGGCACCTCGGGGGCGTCCTCCCGCAGGGCGTCGCGGATGGCCTGGGCGAACTCTTCACGCGTCATGGCGAGGATCTCCTCGGGAAGCGGGGAAAGGGGGGCACGGTGGACGGCGGGAGGGCGCGCGGCCGGAGTCCGACGGGTCTCGCGAGGAGGGGCGGGCGCGGGGATGGATCGGTCCCGCCCCAGGTACTTCTCGCAGGCCGGCGCGGTCCCCGGGAAGTCACCGGTGCGGGCGCCGTAGCGGCACGGGCCGATCGGCCCGCGCGCGTCCTCCAGGATGGGGCGCCACCAGCGGCAACTGCCGCACTCCCTGGGTCCGTAGGTGAGCCCCTCGACGTCCATCGGTGCGGCAGTCTAGCCCCGGCCGGGTCCCGGTTCCACCGGGTCTCTCGCCCGGAAGGGGGGGTGGTGACGCACCGGTGACGGGACCCGGGTATCGTTCGTTCGTGCCCCACGCCATGATCACGCTCACGCTCCGCCGGTTTTCCGAGCGCACCCTTCCCGCCTTGCTGCGCGCGACGGCGCGCCGCCGTCCCGACGCTCCCTTCCTGCGCGTCCTCGACCCTTCCGCAGGGACCGGCGCACCGCGCGACGTCACCTTCGCCGCCTTCGAGCAGGGCGTGCGCCGGGCCGCGGCCTCGCTCTCCCGCGCCGGCCTCCGCGCCGGCGACCGGGTGCTCATGCTGGCCGAGAACTCGCCGGCCTGGCAGGAGGTGTCGCTCGGCGCCCAGGCCCTCCGCGCCGAGCCGGCCGCCCTCTTCGCCAGCCTGGACGGGGAGCCGGCCCGCGCCATTGCACTTCGGGTGAAGCCACGGGTGGCCTTCGTCTCCGGACCGGCCCAGTGGGAGAAGCTCGCGCCCGCGGCCGGGGAGCTGGCCGCCGCCGGGCTCGTGACGGTGGTGAGCACCGAGCCGCTCGCCACCGACGCCGTGCCGCCGGGCGTGCGGCTCCTCACGACCGCCGAGGTGTCCGGCGACTTGGCCTCCACGCTCGACGACGCGGCCTGGAACGCGCTGGTCGACGCGGTGGGGCCGGAGGATCCGTTCCTCATGATCTTCACGAGCGGCACCACCGGGCGTCCCAAGGGCGTGCGCCTCCCGCAGCGCTCCATCGTCCACGCCATCGACGCCGGGAACTCCTCGTGCGGCACCGGCCCGGACGACCTGGGCGTGCACTTCCTCCCCTTCGCGCACGTGGCCGGCCACGACCAGTTCTTCCTGGCGGTGGCCCAGGGACACGCGCTCCTCCTCGTGCAGCGGCGCGAGGACATCGAGCGGTCCTTCTCGTTCGGCCCGACCTACGCCTTCTCGGTGCCGCTCATCTACGACCGGTTCCGCTCGGCCGTGGAGACGAAGGTCGATTCCCTGCCCTCCCCGCTTCGCAGCCTCGCCCGGGCCGCCCTGGCGGCCGGCGTGCGGGTCCGGGTGGAGGGGAGCCGGAGCCTCGTCGACCGGATCCTCACCCGGGTCGCCGACCGGCTGGTGGGTGCACCGCTCCGCGAGAAGCTGGGCGGCCGCATGCGCGCCCTCTTCTCCGGCGGCGCACCCGCGTCTCCGGCGCTCTTCCGCTTCCTGGAGGGGCTCGGGATCCCCTGCGTCGAGCTCTACGGGATGACGGAGACGGGCGGCATGGTCTCCGCGAACCTCCACGACGGTGTCCGGCGTCCCGGGTCGGCCGGGATCGTCACGCCCGACCACGAGGTCCGCTTCGACGACGACGGCGAGCTCCTGGTGCGCGGACCGCTGCTCCTCTCCGGCTACCTCGAGCCGGAGGACGAGGTCGGCGCCTTCACCCAGGACGGATTCTACCGGACCGGCGACCGGGCCCGCATCGACGACGAGGGCTTCCTGCGGGTGGAAGGGAGGAAGAAGAACCTGCTCGTGCTCTCCACCGGGAAGAAGCTCGCACCCGAGCCGCTCGAGCAGGCCATCGCCGGGACGCCGCCGTTCCAGGGCGCGGTGCTGCTCGGCGAGGGGCGTCCCTTCGTCTCGGCGGCGGTCTTCGTGGCCCCGGAATTCCTGGCCCGGATCGCCACCGAGGGGCGCGACGCCGCGGAGGCGCTCCTGCCCATCGTCCGGTCGGCGCTCAACGCGTTCAGCGACTACGAGAAGCCCCACAAGCTGCTCATCATCCCCGGCTCGCCGGCCGACCACCCGTCCATCGTCACCCCGACACTCAAGGTGAAGCGGGAAGCGCTGATCGCCTTCCTGGGACCGCGGCTGGCCGCGCTCTACACGCCGAGCCGGTCGAGGACGTAGGGCAGCATCCTCCGCCACCACGGCCAGTCGTGGGCGACGTCGCCTCCCCAGTAGTCGAACCAGGCCGGGATGCCCTTCTCGCGCAGGATGCCTTCCAGCGCCCGGGTGTCGGCCAGGCAGTCCTCCTCCCACTGCCCCTGCCCCACGGCGAAGGCGATGGAGGAGCGCCGGTAGCGATCCAGGTAGGAGGGGTCGGCCAGGCCCGGGAGGTACTGGAGCGGGCTGTTGAAGTACGTGGCGTCGTCCCACTGGCCGGCGACGAAGCTCACGGCCGAGTAGAGCCCGGAGAGCCCGATCACCCCGTCGAAGACGTCCGGGCGACGGAAGAAGAAGTTGGCCGCGTGGAAGGCGCCCATGCTGCACCCGGTGACCCACAGGGTCCCGCGCCCGCTGACCTTGCGGACGAAGGGGACGAGCTCCTCCATCACGTAGCGATCGTAGTCGAGGTGGCGCCGGGCCCGCTCGACGGGAGCGACGGCCGCGTTGGTCCAGCTCTGCCAGTCGATGCCGTCGACGGCCACGAGCCGCATCCTCCCGGCCTCCAGGATCTCGGCGCAGGCGTCGACCATGCCGAACCCGGCGAAGTCGCCCACCCGGCCGTCCTGCGACGGGAACGCCAGGACCGGGCGCCCGGAGTGCCCGTAGACCTCGCACTCCATCTCCTGGCCCAGCGCCGGGCTGTGCCAGCGGTGTCGCTCGACTTGCATGTCTAGACCTTTGCCTGGATGTCGTCGGCCGCCTGTGCGAGCTCCTCGAGCCGCGGCGATCGCAGGATGAAGCCGTAGTTGCCGATGGCCGCGCTGAAGACGTCGTTCACCGGCTCGTGGTGGACGAGCAGCGACCGGTAGCGCGCCAGCACCTCGTCGAGCGGGAGGGCGTACCGGTAGCGGTCCTTCCGTCCCACGTAGGCCACGCAGAAGGGGCGCTCGAAGCGCTGGGCGACGTTGCCGTGCACGAGGAGGTCGGCCCAGGCCCGGTAGAGGTTGGCGTCGTTCTGGTAGTTCCACATGTCGACGGTCATGCCGCCCGGCGGCCTGATGTTCACCTCGAGTGCATGGAGGGAGCCGTCCCTCCTCCGGAAGAACTCGATGTGGAAGAAGCGCTCCCGGATGTCGAAGACGCGGACCAGGCGGCGTCCGGCGTCGGCCAGATCGGGCTCGATCTCGCGGGCGGCGTGGTACCAGACGTCGGCGTCCTCGTTGACCACTTCCATGATCCCGCGGCTGTAGCGGAGCGAGGCGTCGAAGACCACGCGGCCGTCCCGGTCGGCGAGCCCGTCGTAGGTGACGATGTCCCCGTCGACGAACCCCTCCAGCACGTAGTCGACGGCGGGGCGCGATCCCAGGAAGGACTCCAGGTCGGCGCCGCTCTCGAGCTTCCAGGTGCGGGAGGCTCCCACCCCCACGTCCGGCTTGGCGACGAGCGGGTATCCGACCTTGGCCACGAAGGCTCGCGCCGCCTGGGGCTCGTGGACGAGGTGGGCGGGAGCGGCGGGGACCCCGGCCTTGGCGAAGAGTCCCTTCATCCCGGTCTTGCGCTGGATCACGGCCAGGTCGGCCGGCCGGAGCCCGAAGACGTTGAAATCCTCCCGCAGCCGGGCCTCGGTCGAGAGCCAGTACTCGCTCATGGAATCGATGCGGTCGATCTTCCCGTGCCGAAAGGTGAGGAATCCCAGGGCTCTCACCATGTCCTCGTACCGGTGCATGTCCGGCACCCGGTAGTACTCGGTCAAGGCCCCCCGTAGCTCGGGACGCAGCCGCTCCCAGGGCTCGTCGGCGACCGCCAGCGCGTTCGCCCCGGCGTCGCGCAGGGCGGCCACGAACTGCCAGAAGTTGAGGGGGAAATGGGGGGAGAGGAAGACGACGTTCACGGGAGGCCTCCGCCCGAGGATTACCACGTTCGGGCCCCTCCTTCGTGGATGACAACGTCAGACGACCGATCTAGTTTGCGTCGCTTCTTTTCAACCACCAGAGGGATCCCACCACATGAACTCGCCGTTCTTCCGCAGGAAGCTGCCGCTTCTCGCCGCCCTTCTCTCGCTCGCCGTCGTCGCCCCGGCCCTCGCCGCCGAGGCGCCGCCCCCCGCCGAAGGAGGACGACTTCTTCACCACCACGAACGTCCAGCTCCTCTGGGGCGGCGGCTTCTCCGACGCCCAGCTCGGGTACTACACCAAGACCCAGAGCATGTTCACGCTGACGCTCAACAACTACACGCAGTTCAAGTACGGCGACAGCTTCGCCTTCGTCGACATGTACCAGGGCGACTTCGTGAACCCGTTCGTCCCGGGCGAGTCGGCCGGCAACGCCAAGCTCTACGCCGAGTGGCACCCGCGCCTCCTCATCAACAAGTTCATCGACCCGAAGGCTCCCCCCGCGTTCGGCTTCATCGGCAACTGGGGCGTGGCCGGCGAGATCAACATCGGCAGCAACTTCTCGGCCTACCTGGTGGGTCCGAGCGTCGACCTGTTCCTCCCCTTCAACATCTACGTGGGCATGGCCTTCTACTACCGGTACAGCCAGCTGTGGCTGTCCCCCGCCCCGGGCGGCACGGTCTACACCAGCACCTGGCAGTTCAGCCCGTACTGGACGGTGCCCTTCCAGCTCGGCCCGGTCCCGTTCGTCTTCACCGGCTTCCTCGACATGTACCAGTACTCGACGGGCGGCATGGACGTGATGTTCCAGCCGGAGCTCCTGGTCGACGTCCTCGCGCCGTTCGGAATGAAGAAGAACACCTTCTTCGCCGGCATCGAGTGGTACCTGCACTCGTACGTGTTCGACGGCTTCGACCGCCACACGGTCTCGGCGCCGCAGATCCTCGTGCAGTGGAACATCCACTGATCGCGGCCTGACGCGCGCGCGCGTCGGGAGGCGGCATGACGTCGGCGGCCGATCTGGGAGCGCTGGACCGCTTCTTCGGAATCTCGAAGCGCGGCTCCAGCGTGCGGACGGAGGTGATCGCGGGAGCGACCACCTTCATGACGATGGCGTACATCCTCTTCGTCAATCCGGTCATCCTGGGAAAGGTCGCCGACGTCGCCGGCAACCGGCTGCCCTTCGCGGCGGTCCTCACGTCCACGGCGCTCGTGGCGGCCTTCGCCACCATCGCCATGGGTCTCCTCGCCAACCTGCCGCTCGCGCTGGCGGCGGGGATGGGCCTCAACTCGGTGGTCGCCTTCCAGCTGGTGGCCACCATGCACCTCACCTGGCCCCAGGCCATGGGGGTCGTGGTCGCCGAGGGGCTGGCGGTGACGGCGCTCGTGCTCTCCGGCTTCCGCCGGGCGGTCTCCGATGCGGTCCCGCTGGGCATGAAGCGGGCGCTGGGGATCGGCATCGGTCTCTTCCTCACCATCATCGGCTTCGTCGAGGCCGGCTTCGTCTCGCGCAGCCCCGTCGGCCCGGTTCCGGTCACGCTGGGCAGGGCCGGCCACCTGGCCGGATTTCCCGTCCTCCTCTTCGTCCTCACCCTCCTCTTCACCGCCTGGCTCGTCCTGCGGAACGTGAAGGGGGCGCTCCTCATCGGCATCCTCGGCGCCACCGTCGTGGCGGTCGTGGCCCGGCTCGCCTTCGGCGACGCCTCCGGCTTCCGGCAAGGCGAGGTGACCATCCCCCGGTCGATCCTGGCCGCGCCCGACTTCTCGCAGCTGGGCCAGTTCGACTTCTCCTTCGTGGGGGCGCTGGGAGCCGGTGCCGCGGTGCTCACCGTCTTCTCGCTCATGCTCTCCGACTTCTTCGACACGGTCGGCACCGTCGTGGCGGTGGGTTCGGAGGCGCGATACCTCGACGCCCGGGGCAACTACCCCCGACCCACGACGGTGCTGCTCGTCGACGCGCTGGCCGCCACCGCCGGCGGCATGGCCGGGTGCAGCTCGGCCACCACCTACGTGGAGAGCGCGTCGGGGGCGGCGGCGGGCGGGCGCACCGGGCTCGCCTCGGTGGTGACGGGACTGCTCTTCGCCGCCTGCCTCTTCATCTCGCCGGTGGCGGGCGTGGTCCCGGTCCAGGCCACCGGGGCCGTGCTGGTGCTGGTCGGCTTCTTCATGATGCGGGACGTGGGCAGCCTCCCCTGGAACGACCTCACCGAGGCCATCCCGTCCTTCCTGGTCCTCACCGTCATGCCCTTCACCTACAGCATCACCAACGGCATCGGCGTCGGATTCATCTCGCTCGTGCTCCTCAAGGTGCTCTCCGGCCGTCGCCGCGAGATCCACCCGCTCATGTACCTGACCTCTCTCGGATTCGTCGTCTACTTCGCCGTCAACTGACCGGAGGACTCTTGGCACCTCGCACCGTGGGCATCACCGAGCGGCTCCCGCTACTCCAGGCGCTGCCCCTCTCGCTCCAGCACCTCTTCGCCATGTTCGGGGCCACCGTCCTCGTGCCGTTCCTGGTGGGGCTCGACACGTCGGTGACCCTCTTCACGAGCGGCGTCGGCACCCTGCTCTACATCTTCATCACCAAGGGACGCATCCCCGCCTACCTGGGCTCGTCCTTCGCCTTCATCGCCGCCCTCTCGGGCATCCTGGCCGTGAAGCCCGGGCAGATCGCCCCCGACGAGCGGGTGGCCATCGCCATGGGCGGCTGCGTCACGGTGGGCGTGATCTACATCGTGGTGGCGGCCTTCATCGGAAAGTTCGGGACCGGCTGGGTGGACAAGCTGCTCCCGCCGGTGGTCATCGGGCCGGTGGTCATGGTCATCGGGCTCGGCCTGGCCGGCGTCGCGGTGAACGTGATGGCCATGCAGGGCGGCACGGGCACCTACCACCCCGAGTACTTCCGGGTGGCGCTGGTGGCGCTCGCCATCGCCATCCTGGCGGCCGTGTTCCTGAAGGGCTTCCTCGGGGTCATTCCCATCCTCATCGGCATCGTGGGCGGCTACCTGGTGGCCTTCGTCGCCGGCCAGGTCGATCTCTCCGGAGTGGCCGCCGCCAAGGCCATCGCCGTCCCGCACTTCACGCTCCCGAAGTTCCAGTGGGGCGCCATCCTCACGCTGGCTCCCATCTCCCTGGTCGTCATCACCGAGCACATCGGGCACCTCATCGTCACCGAGAACGTGGTGGGGGTGAAGCTGGTGAAGGATCCCGGGCTCCACCGGTCCCTGGCCGGCGACGGGGTGGCCACCGCTGTGTCCGGCCTGCTGGGCGGCCCGCCCAACACCACCTACGGCGAGAACATCGGCGTCATGGCCATCACCCGCGTCTTCAGCGTGTGGGTCATCGGCGGCGCGGCCGTCATCGCCATCGCCATGTCCTTCTTCCCGCCCATCGGTGCGCTCATCCGCAGCATCCCCACCCAGGTCATGGGCGGCATCTGCATCCTGCTCTTCGGGATCATCGCCTCGGCCGGGGTTCGCATGCTGGTGGACGCCAAGGTCGACTTCTCCGAGACCCGCAACCTGATCATCGCCTCGGTGATCCTGGTCGTCGGCATCGGCGGCGCCAAGATCCACCTCGGCCCGGTGGAGATCGGCGAGATGTCGCTCGCCACCTACGTCGGCGTGCTGCTCAACCTGGTCCTCCCGTCCGCCAAGGGTACGCCGGAGGGGGCGGTCGCCGCGGCCCCGGACGTCTAGCCAAGGCTAATCCCCGAGGAAGTACTCCACCGTCGTCACCACCCGGACCACCTTGCGCTCCGGGGAGTTGGGGTCGCGGTCGGAGACGGTGAAGAGCCCCTGCGAGGCCGTGCGGATCTTTCCGACGCGGCTGCCCGAGTCCTTGGCGAACTTCGCCGCGGCCTCGCGGGCGCCCACCGTGGCCTGCTCGATCATCTCCGGCTTGATGGCGTTCAGGCCGGTGAAGAGGAACTGGGGGCGGTTCTCCCAGTCCTGCGCCAGCATCACGCCGCGGCCGACCAGCAGGCCGGAACGGTCCATGGCCTTCTTCACCGCGGCCACGTTGCTGGAGCGCACGATGACGGTGGCCTGCTCGAGGTAGCG
Source organism: uncultured delta proteobacterium (assembly GCA_963818535.1). GTDB lineage: Bacteria > Myxococcota > Myxococcia > Myxococcales > Anaeromyxobacteraceae > CAIOAK01. The sequence goes on from CAWFSM010000002.1 coordinate 252,758, forward strand.
CGGACCGGAAGGCCGCCCCGGCTGGCCCATGTTCTCGGTCTGCCGGTCCTGGATGCGCGGCACCGCGAAGGAGAGCTCCTCGCGCGGGAATCCGGCCTCCACGAGGAAGCCCGCCACCACCTCGCGCTTCGCGTCCACCCGTCGCTGCAGCTCGGCCAGGTCTTCGCTCGTGTCCTTGAAGGTGACCGGCCAGATGGCGAGGTCGGCATCCACCTCGCGCTCGGCGAGCCCCTTCACGGTGACGAAGCGCTGGGATTCCCGGGCCTCCCGGACGGCCCCGGCGATGAACCACCCGGCCGACGCGGTCCCGATGCCGACGAGCGAGCCCAGGAAAAGGGCGGCCAGCGTGTTCTTCTGCATGTCTCCTCCCGCCCGGGAGCACACCACGGCCCGTGCTTCCGCGCCATCCGGACGGCCCGGACCGTTTGGGTGGCGTCGCGGAAGCGCATCCGCTATAGCGGACGCCATGCCGATCCATTCGTTCCGGTCCGCCGACCCCTACCGCGACCTCGCCGTCATCGACGCGCGGGCTCCGCGCCTGAACCAGCTCCTCACCGGCCTGCTGGCCCTCGCCGCGCTGCTCACGGGCGCCTGGCCCCTCGTGGCCGTGGCGGCGGTGCAGATCTCCACCGGCCTCCTCCTCGGCCGGCGCTGGTGCCTGGCCTGCCGGCTCTACTTCGGCCTCCTCCAGCCCATCCTGGGCGAGGGACCCGTCGAGGACGCGCGCCCCGTGAAGTTCGCCAACCAGGTCGGCGCGACGTTCCTGTGGTCGTCGACCCTGGCGCACCTGGCTGGCTTCCACGCCGCCGGAGACGTCCTCGCCGGGCTGGTCGCCGCGCTGGCCCTGCTGGCGGCCGCCACCGGCTTCTGCGCGGGCTGCTCGATCTACAGGGCCTGGGCCTTCCTCCGCGGGATCCGGGGCGGGACCCCTGGTCACGTCGACCTGGCCGAGCTCGGCGTGGCCCCCGGACAGGAGGCCGTCGTGCAGTTCACCCACCCGCTCTGCGCCGACTGCCAGACCCTGCAGACCCGCCTCTCCGCCGGGGGGCTACGGCCCATCCTGGTGGACGTGTCGAAGCGTCCGGACCTGGCGCGGAAGTACGGCGTCGCGGTGGTGCCGCTCGCCGTGGCGGTGCGCCCGAACGGGAGCGTCGAGCGGCGCCTTCACTGACCTCGGGGCGCACGGAGGCGGCGCATGACCACGCGCCGCAGCACCCCGATGCACGCCCAGCCCCACAGCGTTCCCCAGGCCGCACCGATGAGCACGTCGCCGGGCCAGTGGACGCCCACGTACATGCGGCTCCAGGCCACCGCCACCGCCACGGCATAGAGGACCGGCGCCAGCGTGGGAAGTCCCGCCGACCCCACCGCGGCCATGGCGAAGAAGTTGGCGGCGTGGAGGCTGGGGATGGACCCCACGTTGGCCGCCGGTGAGAGGAACCGGACCGTCCCCTCCGGCAGGGCGTAGGCCGGCCGCGCCCGGGGAACGAGCGGGCGGACCACCTGGGATCCGAGACCGTCGGTGAGGGCGAGGGCCGCGGCGAGGGCCAGGACCCAGGCCAGGCGCTCCCCCTTTCGTCGCAGGAGCAGGCCGGCGGCGATCAGGATGGCCACGGCCGCCCCGAAGTTCGGGCTGGAGAGCGATCGCGCGACCGCGTCGACCCAGGGGCCGGCGTCCACGTTCACGGCGCGGAAGATGCGCTCCTCGACGGCGAGATGGAGGTCGGCGGGGGTCACGGATGGCGGGACGATGGTGAGGATACTCCATGACAGCCCCCACAGGGATCACGCGGCTCCTCTACCAGCCGTTACAGTCGATGGTCGGGCTGGGGAGAGCCCGAGGAGGAAGGTCCATGCGGGGAAGGGCCGGGCTCGCGGCGGCGCTTGCACTGATGGTGACATTCGCGGGTTCCGCCACGCCATGGGGCGGCGGGTGGCTCGACCAGCCCACGCCGCCGGCCTGGAACAAGGCCGGCGCGAGGATCCCGCCGGCGCCGCGGTTCGACCCCGACCCGTTCCTCGCGAGGCAGTGCGCCAGCCAGGCGCGCGCGCCAGCCTCGGATGCCGACCGGGCGGTCGCCAAGGCCGGCTGGGTGCTCATGGGCGCCTCGCAGCGCTTCGGCGAGACCGAGGTGGTGCTCGCCAGGTCCGGCGTCGACGGGCAGTGCCGCCCGCTGGGCTACCAGGCCTTCGTCTTCTCCGGCGGGCGCTTCGCGGGGACGCTCGCGCCACGCCCCATGGACTCACGCACCGATGGTGCGGCCCAGGTGCCGCAGCTCTGGTCCGCCGACGCCATCGTCGTGCCGTTCTCCCGCTACGCCAGCGGCGACCCGCTCTGCTGCCCGTCGCGCCTGAGCACGGTCCAGTACCGGGTCGAGGCCGGGGCGAAGGGACCGTTGGTGAAGGTCACCGACGTGACCACCGTGAGCACCGCGGAACCCGCTCCCCCTCCCGTAACCGCCAGCATCACGCTCCGGACGTGGCAACTGGTCCGGATCCAGATGATGGACGGCGCGGTCCTCGTCCCCGATCACCCGACCAAGTACAGGCTGGAGCTGGGAAGCGACGGCCGCGCCTCGGTCCGGGCCGACTGCAACCGGGGGAGCTGCTCCTACAAGCTCGAGGGACGCTCCCTCACCTTCGGCGCCCTGGCGACGACGCGCGCGACGTGCCCACCCGGCTCGATCTCCGACCGCTACCTGGCGCAGCTGGCCCAGGTGACGTCCTGGCTCGAGCGGGACGGCAAGCTCCACCTCGCCACCCGCGCGAACGGCTCCATCCTGGAGTTCCAGCCCGCCCCCGGGCGGGACGGCCTCCTGAGCCACGCCGAGCGCTGCACCCGGAGCGGAGGAACGGTCGGCATGGCCAGCTGCTGCGGCCTGGCGGGCGACTTCCCCAACACCTGCCTCGTCGGCGCCTGCGGCTGCGCACCGGGAAGCAGCCACCCGGTCCAGACCTGCCAGTGCCCTCCAGGCCAGTGCTACGACGGCAGGTCCTGCGCGTCGGAGGGGAAGCCGCCGGGCGGTCAGCTCCGGTAGTCGGCGTTCTCGGTCACGTACTCGTGGCTCCGGTCGGCGCCGAGCACCTCGGCGGCACCGGTGCCCAGCCCCAGATCGACCTCGATCTCCACCGAGCGCTCGTGGGGTGGGTAGTCGATGGGAGCCCGGAAGGTGAGGCCGTCCGGGGGCGGCACCGAGGCGTACAGCTCGGCCTCCTTCATGTGGAGGTGGAGGCGCCGCTCCAGCTCCGGGTCGAGGCGCATGGCCCCCTTCTCGAAGATGGTCTCCCCGCCCAGCCGCAGCCGCACCGCGGCCGGGTCGAGCCGCAGCCCGGCGCGCCCCGCCTGCTTGCCGATGGCGGCCAGCAGCCGCCCGACGTTGGGATCGTTTCCGTTCACGGCGCACTGGACCAGTGGTGAATTGACCACCGCCTTCCCGATCTCCCGGGCCGAGCGCGCGTCGGGCGCGCCGCGGACCACCACGTGCAGGACGTGGTGCACGCCCTCGCCGTTGCGGACCACGTCCTCCGCCAGGTCGCGGGCCAGGCGCGAGAGCGCCTCCCGGAAGGCCCGCGGGTCGGGCGCTGGTCGCCGCATGGAGGACACGAGCGCCACCGTGTCGGAGGTGCTCGTGTCCGAGTCGACGGTGATGCACTGGAAGCTCGCCTCCACCGCCTCGTCGAGGGCCGCCCGCAGCTCCTGCCGCGGGACCGACAGGTCGGTGAGGAGGTAGACGAGCATGGTGGCCAGGTCGGGCTCGATCATCCCGGCCCCCTTGGCGATCCCCACGATGCTCCCCTCCCCCACCGCGACGCGGCGCACCTTGGGGTAGAGGTCGGTGGTGAGGATGGCCTCGGCCGCGGGCAGCACGCTGTCCGCCTGGAGCGCGGCCACCGCGCCGGGAAGGGCCTCGACCATGGCCTTCACCGGGAGTCTCCAGCCGATGACGCCCGTGGAGCTGGGGAGCACCTCGCGCGGCTCCCACCCCGAGCAGACGCGCCGTGGCCGCGGCGACCTCCTCGGCCGCCTCCACGCCCCCGGGGGCGCACACGTTCGAGACCTTGTTGTTCACCACCCATGCGGCGAGGCGCGGCCCTCCCATGCGGGCCCGACCCACGATCACCGGCGCGCCCGGGAAGGCGTTGCGGGTGAACTTCGCGGCGAAGGACGACGTGGGCTCGTCCACGGCGATGAGCGTCAGGTTCATCTTCGCCGGCTTCGGGACCTCCACCGGCGTGAACTCGAGCCGGGCGGTGCCGACGCGGAAGCCGAGGGGGAGGCGGGACTGGGTCTCGAGCCAGGCCCGGTGCTGGGCGCGGCTGCTGAACAGGAGCTGGGTGCTCGGCATGGATTCCCCATCCAATCGTCGCCGGGCCGGGAGGTCAACCCCGATCGGGGCTCCCGGTGGTGCGCCGTCCACCGTCCCGTTAGAAAGCGCCCTTCGCGCTGACCCCTACCCCTTCGATCGAGGAGTTGAACCAGATGAAGATCACCGTTCGCACCCTGCTCGTCGCCGCCGTCGCCGCTCCTGCCCTCGCCCTGGCCCAGGTCCCGACCGCCCCGGATCTGAAGGCCGCTGGCGCCGCCGCCGGAACCCAGGCAACCGACGCGGCCAAGGCCTCGGGCGCCGCCGCGACCGACTCGGCCAAGGCCAAGGCCGCCAGCACCGGCGAGCAGGTCAAGACCACCGCCAAGACCGAGGGCAAGAAGGCCGCCAAGAAGGGCGTCGACGCCGGCGCCGCCAAGACCGGCACCGTGGGCGCCACGGTCGCCCCGCACGCGCACGGCGCCGCCGCCACGGGCGTCGACAAGGGCGTGGACAAGGCCGCCGAGAAGGCCGGCATCAAGTAGGCGAACTTCCCGAACGAACGCGGCCCCGCCGGGTTGACCCCGGTGGGGCCGTATCGCGTCCGGCGACGGGTGGTACCCTGTGTGTAATGGGTACCCAGGGGGGTCTTCCCGAGGCACCAGCCGCGATGGAGACGTCGCGGAGCGGGGATTCCTCGCTGGTGATCCGGCTCCGGGGCGCCTGGCGCCTCGCCGGTGAGCTGCCTGCCGCGGCGGACGTCGGTCGCGAGCTCGCTCGCGCCCCCGCCTCCTCCGTGCGGGTGGATGCGACCGGGATCTCCGGGTGGGACAGCGGGCTCGTGGTCTTCCTCTACGGGGTCATCGAGGCCTGCCGTGCCCGCGGCGTCCCGGTGAACCACGCCGGGCTGCCGGCCACTCTCGAGCGCATGCTGGCGCTCGTGCAGGAGTCGACGCTCCCGCCGTCGGTCCCGGACACCCGCCGGGGATGGCTCGAGCGGCTGGGACGTCGGGCCCTCGCCTGGCGGGATCGGGCACGCGCGATGACCCTCTTCGTGGGGGAGACCACGCTCGCGTTCGGTCGGTTCGTCGTCGGGCGCGCCCGCTTCCGCGGGCAGGACCTGGGGCTGCTCTTCGAGGGCGCCGGACCGGGGGCGCTGCCCATCGTCGCGCTCGTGAACTTCCTGGTCGGGATCATCCTGGCCTTCGTGGGCATCACCCAGCTGCGTCGCTTCGGGGCCGAGTACTACGTGGCCGACATCGTGGGGATCGCCGTGGCCCGCGACATGGCCGCCCTGATCACGGCGGTGGTGCTGGCCGGTCGCAGCGGCGCCGCCTACGCCGCCCAGCTCGCCACCATGAAGGTGACCCAGGAGGTGGACGCGCTGCGGACGCTCGGCATCTCGCCGGTCGAGTTCCTGGTGGTCCCCCGCCTCGTGGCGCTCACCCTCATGATGCCCTTCCTCACGCTCTTCGCCGACCTGATGGGAATCCTGGGCGGGGCGGCGGTGGGGACCACCATGATGAACCAGGCCGTGGCCGGCTACCTGCGCCAGACCTCCCACTCGGTCACCTCCGGCGACATCGCCGGCGGGCTCTTCAAGTCGGCGGTCTACGGGGCGCTCATCGCCCTCACCGGCACCGCACGGGGACTCGAGGCCGAGCGGAGCTCGGAGCGGGTCGGCGAGGCCGCCACCAAGGCCGTCGTGTCCGGGGTCGTGGCCATCATCGCCGCCTGCGGCATCTTCCAGTACGTCTTCTTCCTGTTCGGGTGGTGAACGTGGCCGAGGCGATCCTCCGCGTGCGCGATCTCACCATGGCCTTCGGCGACCGGGTGGTCATCGAGGGGCTCGACTTCGAGATCCGGCGCGGCGAGATCTACGTGGTGATGGGCGGCAGCGGCTGCGGCAAGAGCACGCTGCTCCGCCACATGCTGGGGCTGCAGGAGCCCGCGTCGGGCGAGGTGCTCTACGGCGAGGAGAGCTTCACCCGGGCCGGCCCGGCCGACCGGGAGCGCCTGCTGCGCCAGGTGGGGGTGCTCTACCAGGGGAGCGCGCTCTGGACCTCGATGACGCTCGCCGAGAACGTGGCGCTCCCGCTCCAGCAGTTCACGAAGCTCCCCGCGTCCCGCATCCAGGAGGTCGTGGAGCTGAAGCTCGCGCTGGTCGGGCTCCACGGCTTCGAGTCCTTCCGCCCGTGGGAGCTCTCCGGCGGCATGCAGAAGCGGGCCGGGCTGGCCCGGGCCATCGCGCTCGACCCGGAGATCCTCTTCATCGACGAGCCGTCGGCCAGCCTCGACCCGCCCACCGGGAGGCGGCTCGACCGGCTCATCCGGGAGCTGCGGGACGCGCTCGGCACCACGGTGGTGGTGGTCACCCACGACGTGGCGAGCATCCTGGGCATCGCCACGCGCGCCCTCTTCCTCGACGGCGAGTCCCGGCGGGCCATCGCCGAGGGACCCCCGACGGAGCTTCGCGATCACGGCCCCGATCCGGTCCGGGCCTTCTTTGCCGGGGGCCAGGCCCCGTGATGCCTCGGCGCAGGCGATAAGGAGCGATCATGGCGCGCAGGTTCAATCCGAGGCTGGTCGGTGCCTTCGTCCTCGCGGCCACCGCGCTCGGCGTGGCCGCCTCGATCTGGCTGGGCTCGAACCGGGTCTTCCAGCGCAAGGTCCGGTTCGTGGTGGTCTTCTCCCAGGACATCGCGGGGCTCGAGGTGGACTCGCCGGTGAAGTTCCGCGGCGTGCCGGTGGGGCGGGTGGCGAGCATCCACCTCTCCATCGGATCCCCGGAGGCGCCCCTCCAGAAGATGTTCATGCCCGTGGTCATCGAGCTCAACCAGTCGCGCATCCGGGAGATGGGGGAGACGACCGACCTCGGCAACCCGGAGGTCGTGAAGACGCTGGTGGCGCACGGCCTGCGGGCCCGGATCGCGCTGGAGAGCTTCCTTTCCGGGCGTCGCTACGTGGACCTCGACATCGTCTCCGACGCCCTGCCACCCCAGCCTCCCCCGTTCCCCCTTCCCTACCCGGACATCCCCGTGCAGCTCGAGCCGGGCCTGCAGACGCTCCAGGTGGACGCGGCCCGGCTCATCAGCAAGCTCCAGGGGCTCGACCTCGAGGGGCTCATCGCCGACATCCGCGCCGCGGCCAGGGGCGTTGACCGGGCCTCGGTGCGCATCGACGAGGCTGGCCGGGCGCTGCCCCGCACGCTCGAGAGCATGGACCGGGCGCTCGCCGCCATCCGGGACGCTGCCCGGGGGCTCGACAAGGAGCTCCCCGGCCTGGCCGGGGATGCCCGCGCCTCCATGCAGCGGCTCGCCGCCGCCCTCGACCAGCTGGACGGAACCCTCCGGGAGGTGAAGCTCACGCTCGGCCCGGGAGCGCCCGTACCGGCGCAGCTCGAGCAGACGCTCCGGGAGGTCGGGCAGGCGGCGCGGTCGCTCCGCGTGCTGGCCGACAGCCTGGAGAGGGACCCCAGCCAGATCGTGCGCGGCCGCCCGGAGGCAAAGCCATGAGAACCACCCTCGCAGTCCTCGCCGCGCTGCTCCTGCCTGCCTGCCTCGCCCCGCGGGTGGACGCCTCCCGCTACTTCACCCTCCCGGTCGCCGGGACGGCCCAGGCCGGGACACCGGTGGGGTCGGTGGGCCTCGGCCCCGTGACCCTTCCCCCGTACCTCTCCCGCCCGGAGGTGGCCACGCGGCTCGGGCCCGAGCAGGTCGCCTACTCCGCGACCGACCGCTGGGCGGCGCCGCTCGAGGACCTGGCCGTCAGCGCGCTCGGGGAGGAACTCCGGGCCCGGCTGCCCGCCCGCGAGGTCCTGCGCTGGCCCTGGCCGCTCGGATCGCCTCCGGACGTCGCCGCCTCGGTCGAGTTCCTGCGCTTCGAGGGGGACGCGGCCGGAGGCGCCACGGTCCAGGCGCGCTGGACCGTCTCGGCGCCCGGGCGCAAGCCCGTGGCCGGCGAGACGCGGGTGCACGAGACCGGTGCGCCGGGGGACGTCTCGGGGTCGGTGGCGGCGCTCGGCAGGGCCCTCGGCGTGGTGGCCGCCGACCTCGCGGCGGCGGCCCGGGGGATGGGCGGCTGACCCCTCCCCTTTCGCCCGGATTCGTGGTTTGTACGGGGCCTCGCTCGTCGTCCGGAGGCCACCTTGAAGAGACCCGTCGCAGCGCTCGTGCTCCTTTCGCTCGCCCTCGCCCCCGTCGCCACCCGCGCCGACGGCGGCATGTGGATGCCCCAGCAGATGGTCGACCTGGCCCCCCGGCTGAAGAAGCTGGGCTTCCAGGGAAACCCCAAGGCGTTCGCCGATCTCACCGGCATGCCCATGGGCGCGATCGTCTCGCTCGGCGGCTGCAGCGCCTCGTTCGTCTCCGACACCGGCCTCATCATCACGAACCACCACTGCGTCACCGGCGCGCTCCAGTACATCGCGACGCCGGAGCGGAACACGGTGAAGGAGGGCTACCTGGCCGCGACCCTCGCCGACGAGACCTGGGCCGGCCCGGGTTCCCGCGTCCTCGTCACCGTCGCCGTCCGCGAGATCACGAAGGACGTCGTCGGAAAGCTGCCTGCCGAGCAGACCGATCTCGACCGCGAGCTCGCCATCGAGAAGCGCACCAAGGAGCTCACCGCCGCCTGCGAGAAGGAGGGGCTCCGCTGCCGCGTGGCCTCGTTCTTCGAGGGGCTCAAGTGGTTCGAGATCGCGCCAGGTCGAGCTGAAGGACGTCCGGCTCGTCTACGCTCCGCCCTCGACGATCGGGAACTTCGGCGGAGAGATCGACAACTGGCGCTGGCCCCGCCACACCGGCGACTTCGCCTTCTACCGGGCCTACGTGGGCAAGGACGGCAAGCCCGCGGCGTTCGACAAGGCCAACGTCCCGTTCAAGCCCAGGCACCACCTCACCGTGGACCCGGCCGGCGCGAGCCCCGGCGACGTCGTGGTCGTGGCCGGCTACCCCGGGCGGACCGCCCGCCACGTCACTGCCCGTGAGATGAAGGACACCATCGACTGGAGCTACCCGCGGGTGGTCCGGCGCTTCGGGGACATGCTGGCCATCCTGGCCGAGCAGTCGAAGGGCTCGAAGGAGACCGAGATCAAGGTCGCCCTGCGCGTCCGCGGCCTCGCCAACTCGATGAAGAACCGGCAGGGCGTCCTCGAGGGGGCGAAGAAGGGGAAGCTCCTCGAGAAGAAGGCCGCCGCCGAGGCCGAGCTCCAGGCCTGGATCGACGCCGACTCGTCCCGGAAGAAGAAGTACGGCGGCGTCATCGCCGCGATGGACGACCTGCAGGCGAAGCGCGAGGCGGTCCGTGAGCGCGACGCGACCCTCCAGGCGCTCTACTTCAACTCCAGCCTGCTCGGATCGGCGCGGACGCTGCGGCGGCTCGCCGAGGAGCGCCAGAAGCCCGACGCCGAGCGCGAGGCGGAGTACCAGCAGCGCAACTGGGAGCGGCTGCGGGAGTCGCAGGAGCGGCTGCAGCGCACCATCGACCTCGGGGCCGACCGGGCCCTCCTCCGCTACGCGCTCCTCGAGGCCGCTGCGCTTCCGCAGCAGCAGCGCATCGCGGCGATCGACGCGATCATCGGCCTCACCGTCGGGCCTTTCCGAGGCGGAGGCCAAGGCCAAGGTGGACGCCTGGCTCGCCACGCTCTACGGCACCCCGTCCCGGATCGCCGACCAGAAGGCCCGGCTGGCGCTCTTCGACGCCAAGCCCGAGGAGGTCCTCGCGGCGAAGGACCCCTTCCTCGACCTGGCCGCCGCGCTCGCCCCGCTCGACAAGGAGATCCGCGACGCCGACAAGGCCCGGAACGGCGCCATGTCGCGGCTCGGACCCGTCTACATGCAGGCCATGCTCGACAAGGCGGGTGGGCTCGTCGCCCCCGACGCCAACTCCACGCTCCGGGTCACCTTCGGCACCGTGAAGGGCGTCTCGCCGCAGGACGGCGTCTTCTACCTGCCCCAGACCACGCTCCAGGGCGTCGTGGCCAAGGCCAGGCCCGGGGACAAGGAGTTCGACGCTCCCCCCGCCCTGCTCGCCGCCGCCGCCAAGGTGCTCGCCACCGGCAAGGGGCCCTTCATGGACAAGAAGCTCGGCGACGTGCCGGTCAACTTCCTCTCCGACGTCGACACCACCGGCGGCAACTCCGGCTCGGCCGTGCTGAACGGCAAGGGGAAGCTGGTCGGACTCCTCTTCGACGGCACCTACGAGACCATCGCCTCCGACCTGCTCTTCGACCCGGTCAACACCCGCTCCATCCAGGTCGACATCCGCTACGTGCTCTGGGTGGCGAGCCAGGTCTCCGGGGCGTCCCGCGTCGTCCAGGAACTCGGCGTGAAGCCGTAGCCGGATGGCCCCGCGCGTGGCCCCTCCCCCGAACGACGCCACGGCGTTGGCCCGCCGGGTCGAGCGGGCCAATGCGCTCCAGCTGGAGCGCACGCGGGCGGCGCGCGGGGTGGGGGCGCCCGCCGTCGAGGTGGCCGGAGGGCTGTCGGTCTCCCACGGCGCCCGCTCCCCCTTCTCGGCGGCGGTGGGCGTCGGCATCGGCGTTCCGGTCACCGAGGAGGACGTGGATCGGATGGAGGCCCACCTCGGACCGGGTGGCGGTCCCGTGCGCATCGAGGTGACTCCCTTCACCGACCCCTCCCTCACCGAGGAGCTGGGGCGCCGGGGCTACCAGCTGGAGCGCTTCTTCCAGGTCTGGGTGCGATCCCCTTCGGACGACCCCCCGGGCGCGGACGTCCGCCCCGCGGCGCCGACCGAGGAGGGCGTCTGGGTCGAGCTCTTCTCGCGCGCCTTCCTGGGAGCCCCGACCCAGTCGGACGCGCAGCGGGACGCGCTCCGCTCCATGGCCCGGGCGGAGGGAAGCGTTCCCTGGCTCGCGTTCCAGGACGGCCTCCCCGTGGGCGTCGCACTCTCCTCCGCCGAGGGGGGCGTGGCATGGCTGTCCGGCGCCGGGGTCCTGCCGGCATCCCGGGGACGCGCCCTCCAGGGAGCCCTGGTCCGCGCGCGCCTCGCCTGGGCCGCGGCGCGGGGATGCGACCTCGTCGCCTCCGCCACCGAGCCGGGCACGTCGTCGCAGCGAACGCTGGAGCGGTGTGGCTTCCGGGTCGCCTATCCCAAGGCGGTCCTGGTCCACTGACGAGAGGAGCCCAGGATGCACGCCGACCCGGATCGGATCTGCCTCGTCACCGGGACGAGCTCGGGCATCGGCCTCGCCGTGGCCGAGGAGCTCCTGCGTCGGGGCTGGGACGTCGCCGGCGTGGCCCGTCGCCCCGCCCCCCTGCACCACGCGCGCTACCGCCACCTCCGGCTCGACCTCGCCGACACGGCGCGGATGGAGGCGGAATTCGAGGGCGCCTTCGGCGAGGCGCTCGCCCTCGACGGCCGCGCCCGCGTCGGCCTCGTGAACGGCGCCGCCACCCTCGACCCGGTGGGCCCGACGGGCGCCACCCCTGCGGCGGGCCTCGCGCGCGCCTTCGCGCTGAACGCGGTCGCGCCCATCTGGCTCCTCGGCTTCTTCCTCCGGCGCGCACGCGGCGGGAAGCTCCGGGTCGTCGACGTGTCCTCGGGCGCCGCCCGGCGCGCGTACGCCGGGTGGTCCGCCTACTGCGCCACCAAGGCAGCCCTCCGGATGGCCGGCGAGGTCGTGGGAGAGGAGGCGCGGTCGTTCGCGCCCGGCACCGCCCTCCCCGTCGACCTTTCCCTGGTGAGCTACGAGCCCGGCGTCGTCGACACGGAGATGCAGGAGGCGGTCCGCGGCACGCTCGCCGAGGCCTTCCCCCAGGTGAGCCGCTTCCTCGACCTTCACGCCACCGGCAAGCTCCACCCTCCGTCGAGGCCGGCGATGGAGATCGCCGATTTCCTCGAGTCGGACGGGCTGCCCCCCTTCTCCGAGCGCCGGCTCGGGGGGTAGAAGGAACCGATGGCCGACCTCCCCCTCCGCGTCGCGGTCGCCGCCCTGCTGGCGACGGCGGCGTGCGGGCCCATGTCCCACGCCGCCATCCGCCCCGACCTCCTCGACCCGGCCACGGGGCGGGCCAGCCCGCCGCTCGGCGCGCCGCCCCCGGAGCGCATGCGCGTGGCCGTCTACGGCGACTCCCAGGGGAACTCCGCGGCCCACCAGGCGGTGGTCGCGGCCATCCTGGCCGAGAAGCCCGACCTGGTGCTGTTCGCCGGAGACGCCATCGACCACCTGCCCGCGGGCCACATGCCGGACTGGGGCGGCTGGCAGTACGTGGTCCCCATCTGGCCGCAGTACGTTCGCGGTTACGCCTGGGTCTCCCTCCTCACGGTCATCCCGTTCCCGGCCGCCATCCACGAGACCCTGCTCGGCGCCGTGGCGCCTCCGCGGAAGCCGCCCGACCTGAACGTCTGGCTCGAGGACACGGCCCCGCTCCGGAAGGCCGGGATCCCGCTCCTGGCCGCTCCCGGGAATCACGACGAGTACCACCTCGTCGACCAGGCCCAGTTCGCGAGCGTCTTCTCCCCGCCCGGCGGACCCGAGCTCCCTCCGGATGGCTTCTGGTACGAGGTGGATCGGGGGGGCTGGCGCTTCCTGGTCCTCGACACCGGGACCGACATGTTCGGCGACCGGGACCCCATGCCCGAGGGCGGCCCCCAGCTCACCTGGCTGGAGGAGCGGCTCTCCGACGCCGACCGGCTCGGGCTCCGCTCGATCGTCCTCCTGCACATTCCCGCCCTTCTCGTCGGGCAGGGAGGAGCGGGGGGCGCCCTGGGTGGAGCGGCGGGTCGTGAAGGGCATCCTCGATCGGCACCCGGTGGCGCTCGTGCTCTCGGGCCACATCCACGCCTACGAGCGCATCGTCCGCCCGGGCTTCGAGGGAAGGCCGGTGAACTTCGTGGTGAGCGGCGGAGGCGGCGGGACGGTTCTTCCGGGTCGCCGAGAAGCGGGTGGAGGGCTCGGTGCTCTTCGTGGAGGAGGTCCGGCACTTCGTCCTGCTCGAGCTGGGCCCGGACGGCGTCGTCGGGCAGAGCACTGCCCGTGAAGGTTCCGGGCGAGGAGTGGCGGAAGCCCCCGTCGCCGCTCGACCGTTCGAGGTGCGGATGGCTCCGGCAGGGGACGGGGCTACTTGCTCCGGACGAAGTCCCAGCGACCCGGTGATGCCCGGCCGACCACATGGTCTGGTAGAAGCCGGTCAGCGGGAAGTCGAGTCCAACCAGGCGGGCCTCGACGCCGAGGGCAAAGGGCTCGGGGCGCCAGACCAGGGCGCTCGCCGCCGCCATGAACCCGATCCCCAACTGGGTCACGGTGTTCGACGTGCCGGTCACGTTCGTCGTCACGATCTGATCGTAGAGCCCCAGGCCCACGCGCAGCGCGGAACCAGTCGATGTCCCAGCCCGCGCCGACGACGAACCCAAGCGCGGCAGCGGAGTTGATGGCGTAGACGGTGCCGATCGACGCGTTGCCGATCGTGTTCACGTACTGCCCGCTCGAGTAGATGGGAACGTACGAGATGTCGAAGAACGGGTGCGTGAAGTGGTCGCCCCGGTAGGCGACGGTGAGGGCGAAGGCCGGCCCGCCGTTCCCCCACGCGAGCGTGCTCGTGTCGGGCATGGGCCAGGCGAGCTGCCCGTAGCCGACGTAGGCGTCGAGCTCCCAGGCGGTCGGAGCCTTCGGCTCGGCCGGGGTGGGAGCCTGCGGGGCGGCGGCGCCCTGTGCGAGAGCGGTGCTGCTCACGACGAGCGCGATTGCGACGAGGAGAGTTCTCACGGCGAGCCCACCCGGTACGGGGTGTACGGCGGAACGATGCCGATCTCCTCGAAACGCTGGTTCGCCAGCCCGAGGTAGTTCGTCAGGAAGCCGTTCGGCACGGCCTGGGTCATGAAGGCGTCCATGGTCGCGGGGTCGTTGATGGTCCAGAACCCGACGAAGAGCCCCTGCTGCTGGGCGTTCAGGACGTCGGCCGTCATCGGTCCGCGCGTGTAGCGGGGCATCCAGGCGGCGCAGGGAAGGCTGATGGCCTCGTTCACGTCCTCCTCGATGAGGCACCTCTGCTCCGACCAGAGCTCCCCGGAGGCCAGCGCCGCGCTGTAGGTGTTCACGCTGTCCTGGTCTGGGAGGCCGATGTAGGCGCGCTGGGAGATCGGCAGGCTGCCGGGGAAGAGGCACTTCGTCCCGGCGGGCGAGCCCGAAGGCGGCACGCCGGTCGGGCAGGCGACGATGGTCTCGGAGAGCGTCTCCAGGATCTGGCTCACCGGGACGATGACGTCGGTGGTCTTGCTGTCCAGGTAGGTGGGCAGGTTGGTGCGCGTGAAGATGTACGTCAGCATGTCGACGACGCGCGGGATGATCTCGCCGTTGCGCAGCCGGCAGTTCGCGACCAGCTCGGCGTAGGTGTAGTCCTCCACCATGCCGGTGCAGTAGGTGCCCTGCACGACGCCGGGGTAGAGCCCGAGGTGGAAGAAGACCGGGACCTGGTCCTTCGTCAGCCGGACGTCGATCTCCATGTACTCGCCCTGGAGCTGGGTGGCCATGATGGCGGTCTCCGGCGTGTTCTCGGAGATGCCGCAGTTCATCGACGGTCTGGCAGGCGCCGTGGTGGACGCCCACGAGGAAGGTCTTCACGCCGTCGGCGTTGAGCCGGCTCTTGCGCGGCCGGTTCCAGGTGACGTCGATGGGCAGGCCCGGAACGTCCGTGCCGCCGCCGGTGGCGCCGGTGAGGAAGGGACGATCGGTCGGCGCCGGACGCGAGTCACCGGGACCGTTGGCGGGGTTCCAGGCCGGCGCGCCGCAGACGTACTGAATGATGGAGGTGGGCCCGACGAAGAGCCGGATGAGCCCGGTGCTGCTCGGGGTCGGGTCGGCCTCGTCCAGGAATCGCCAGTAGCCCTCGAGGACGAGGCGCGTCACCGCCGGCGTGACCGTGGTGTCGATGAAGCAGCCGGGCTGCATGATGGCGAAGCCGTAGTGGTCGTAGCCAAGGATGGCCACCGAGGCCTTCATGCCGTCGGAGAGGCCGCCCCACTGGCTCGCGTGCACCACCACGTTCGAGCCGAACCGGCTCGAGGTGTCGTAGACCCCCTCCATCACGTTCTGGAGGGAGTACGGGTTCGGGGGCGGCGTGGAGCGAGCCAGCAAACCGCCGGACGGGAACTCGGGCGGTTGCGGGCTGGTCCGCGACGCGCAGGCCGACGCGAGGAGCGCGGCAACGCCCAGGACGAGGATTCGGCGTTCAGAACTCATAGCCGGCAAGTACTCCCAGGTACCAGATCTTGGCGTTGTTGAAGGACTCGCTGGTGGGCGTGGCCTCGACGTTGAAGAAGATCGGGTAGTTCGTTGCGGTGTTGTAGATGCTCACCCCGTAGTAGATGACACCCGCCTCCTTGTGCGGGGCGTACTCCACGATGGCCGAGAGCCCGAACCCATCGTAGGAGACCGCTTGGGGCGAGAGCACGAGCCCGCCCAGGTTCACTGCCTGGTACACGTTGATGTACGACTCGTACTGGAGCGTCAGCCAGGAGTCCTTCGACACCTGCAGGCCGATGCGGGCGCCGGGATCGACGAGCACGCCCCAACCGGTGGTGTTGAACGAGGTGGTGGCGATGAAGAGCTTGCCCAGCACGCCGAAGTAGCCGTTCACGTGGGCCATCAGGCCGATGCTGAACGGACCCGCCTTGAAGGCCCACTGGGCGCCGACGCCCGAGCTGGTTGTAGACGATGATGGTCTGGAGCCGGGCGTCGAGCGTGAACCCGGAGCCCACGCCCGCGCGTGTAGTTGGCGGTGAACATCGGGGCGAGCTGCCAGAGCCCGCCGATGGCCCAGCGGTCCTTGCCCTTGCCCGGCCCGTCCGGGAAGAAGGTGAGCCCGCGGTCCGGGTAGGCCCAGGCCGGCGTCTCCCAGGGCTTCTTGGGGATCTGCTCGACCAGGATGACCTTGGTATCGCCGGAGGTGGTCTCCCCGACGACGACCGTCTGCCCCGGCAAGGGCGCGGAGTCGGCGGCGCGTGCGGAGACGGCGGGGAACTGGGCGAGAAGGGCGGCGGCGGCCGCGAGGACGAGGTTCTTCGGGTGCGCGACGTTCACTTGGGGACTCTGCGCTCCACGTTCGCTGGGACTGCCTGGAAACGGATGACAGGGTTTATCGGTCACCGCATTCGTCGTCCATCCGTTTCGTGTCACGCCCCTTCGGGGTCGACCCGTCGTCGTCGTCGAGCATCCGGTACTTCGGCCCCTCCGGATCGTCGTACTGGCCGCTCCGCACCGACCAGAGGAAGCCCAGCCAGGCCGCGATGCCGAGTCCGAGCGAGATGGCGATGAGGAAGCCCAGCGACATGGTTCACCTCGACGGGCGCGGGAGCGCACTGGCGCGGATGCGCAGCGAGTTCAGGACCACGAAGGTGGAACTGGCCGCCATGGCCGCGGCCGCGACGATGGGGTGCAGGAGCCCGACGACCGCGAGGGGGACGGCCACCACGTTGTAGACCAGAGCCCAGAACAGATTTTCCCGGATGATGCGGTACGTCAGGCGCGAGAGCCGGACGAGGTCCGGCAGGAGTCGCAGGTCGTCGCGGACGAGCACGGCCTCTGCGCTCTCCATCGTGACGTCGGTCCCTCGCGACATGGCGACGCCCACGTCGGCCTGGGTGAGCGCCGGCGCGTCGTTCACCCCGTCCCCGGCCACGAGGACCCTTCGCCCGCAGGCCTGGAGCGCTGACACCCGCTCCCGCTTCTCCACCGGGGTCACCTCGGAGACCGCGCCCGAGATCCCGAGGGTCGCCGCCACCGCCTCGGTGGTTCGCCGGTTGTCGCCGGAGAGCAGGCTGACGCGAAGGCCGAGGGCGCCGAGCTCCGCCACGACCTCCCTGGCCTCCGGGCGCACCGCGTCGGCGATCACGAGCAGGGCCACCGAGCCGCCCTCCGCGCGACAGGAACGCAACCGTCTCGCCCCGCTCCTCGCGCAGCCGCGCCTCCCGCTCGGCCTCTTCCGGGATCCCGGCGCCCCCCTCGGCCACGAAGGCGCGGCTCCCCACGCGGACCACCTCCCCCTGGACCCGCGCTTCCACTCCGCGGCCGGGTACCGAGCGGAAGTCGGTGGCCTCGGGCGCCGCGTCCCCGGGCAACGCGCGCGCCGCCTCCACGACCGCCCGCCCCAGGCTGTGCTCGGAGCGCCGCTCCACGGCGGCCGCCAGGCCCAGCGCCAGGTCGGGGTCGGCCTCGCCGATCGGCAGCACCTCCCGCACCTCGGGACGGCCGCGCGTCACCGTGCCGGTCTTGTCGAGGAGCGCCTCGTCGGCCCCGGCGGCACGCTCGAACACGTCGCCGCCCTTCACCAGCAGTCCTCGTCCGGTGGCGACGCCGGTGGCCAGCAGGACCGCCAGCGGCGTGGCGAGCCCGAGCGCACAGGGGCAGGCGATGACCAGCACGGAGACCCCGATCATGAGGGCCTGCGGCGCCGGGGTCCCGCGGAGCAGGTGGCCGGCCGTCGCCACCACGGCGAGCAGCAGGATGGCCGGCACGAAGACCCCGACCAGCCGGTCGGCCACCGCCTGGATGCGCGGCCGCGACGCCTGGGCCTCCTCGACCGCGCGGATGATCCCCGAGAGCACGGTGGCCGCGCCGGTGCGGGTGACCGCGAGGACGAAGGACCCGTGCAGGTTGACCGTGCCCCCGATGGCGCGCGAGCCCGGTTCCTTCCCCACGGGGCGAGACTCGCCGGTGACGAGCGATTCGTCCACCTCGCTCCGCCCCTCGGCCACGACGCCGTCGGCGGGGACCCGCTCGCCGGGAACCACCTCCACCCGGTCGCCGGGGCGCAGCTCGGCCACCGGCACCCGCCGCACCTCGGTGCTCCCGTCCGCGCCGGTCTCGATCCGGCGCGCCTCGCGGGGCTGCAGGGCCGCCAGCCGCGCCACCGCCTCCGAGGCCCGGCCCTTGGCCGCCGACTCCACGTAGCGCCCGACCAGGACCAGCGTGACGATCATCGCGGCGGTGTCGAGGTAGACCTCGCCCCCGGCGAGCATCTGCCAGGCGCTGTAGGCGAGCGCCGCCCCGGCGCCCAGCGCGATGAGCGCGTCCATGTTGAACCGTCCGTGACGCAGGCTGGTCACGGTGTTCCGCAGGAACGGGGCCCCGGCGTAGAAGTAGACAGGGAGCGTGAGGCCGAGCCCCACCCACTCGAGCAGGCGCCGCGTCCCGGGGTCGATGCCCTGGAAGTACCCGGCGTAGAGCGCGATGGTGATGACCATGAGCTGCGAGGAGAGGAAGCCGGCCGTGCCGAGCCGCACCAGTAGATCCCGCGTCTCGCGCCGCTGGGCCGCCTGCCCCTCGGTCTCGCCGTAGGGCTTGGGCAGGTAGCCCGCCGAGCGGATGCGCCCCAGAACGGCCGGGAGCCCGGTCCGGGCGGGGTCGAAGCGGACGCGGGCCCGGTGGGTCGCGTAGTTCACCCGTGCGAACGTCACGCCCGGCAGCTTCCCGAGGAGCCGCTCGTTCAGCCAGACGCAGGAGGCGCAGCGGATCCCCTCGACGTAGAGGTCGACCTCGGAGAGGCCGTCCTTGCCTTCGCGCACCGCGGCCCGGAAGGCCTCGACCTCCTGCGGATCCTCGGGTCGCGCCGCCAGCCCGCCTTCCTCCCAGCGGCGCCCCTCGTAGAAGGCGCCGAGCCCCTCCTCGCGGATGAGCCGGTGGATTCCCTGGCAGCCCGTGCAGCAGAAGACCCGCTCCTCGGCTCCGTCGCGCTCCCTGACCGCCTCCCGCTCCGGGAACTCGAGCAGGCAGTGATCACAGCGAAGGGACATGGATTCGCAGCCCCCGCAGGACGAAGAGGACCCCGAGCAGCGCCACCAGCAGGCCGCCTGCCCGGTAGAGGACCCCCCGGGCGCGGGCGGAGAGCGCGCTCACCACCGCTCCGGCGAGCAGCAGCGCCGGCAGCGTCCCGGCCCCGAAGGCGAGCGCCAGCGCCATCCCGCGGGCCGGGTGCCCGGTGGCCGCCGCCGCGGCGAAGGCCGAGTAGGAGAGGCCGCAGGGGAGAAAGCCGAGGACGAGCCCGAGCGGGTAGGCGCGCAGCGGCGCCTCGTGCCCCGCCACCCTGCGCACGGCGCCGAGGACCCGGCCGGCCAGCCGCCCCTCCGCGCTCTTCACCCACAGTGACTGACCGGCGGCCCCGAGCCCCATCGCCACCATCAGGGCACCGGCCAGCACCGCCACCACGTCCTGCCATCCGGCCAGTCGGCCGGCCACGTTCACGAAGGAGCCCACGAGCCCCATGACCGCCCCGATGGTGCCGTAGGTGGTGATGCGCCCGAGGTGGTAGGCGAGCTGCGGCAGGAGCGCGCGGCGGGCCGGGATGCCCGGGGGCGCGGAGATGCCGAGGGCCCCCACCAGCGGGCCGCACATGGCCACGCAGTGCCCGAATCCCCCCAGGAACCCGGTGGCCAGGGCGATCGGCAGCGAGGCGTCCATGGCGGGGACTACTCCGCCGCCTGGAACGGGAAGCGCGTGCGCGCCTCGCCGCCGCCAGGGAGCCGCACCACCACCTCGGCCAGCCAGTCGCGCCGGCCGCTCGAGCAACGCAGGAGCGCACCCTTCCCGGCGTAGCGTCCCTCACCGGTCGCGGAAAGCGGGATGCGGTTCTCCCCCATGAACATTCCGGGCATGGTGAGGAGGACCGCGACCTCCGCTCCGGCGACCGGCGCGGCGCCGCGGGAGAGCTGGACCGCCGCGTCGAGCTCCTTCAGGGGAGCCGGAGGGTGCGGCGAGAGGGCGAGGACCACCCGCACGCCACCGGCGTCGGCCGCGCAGGAGCGCAGCCCCGCGTCGCAGTGGACACCCTCGCCGACCTCTCCGGCCACGTGGATCCACCTGCCCAGGGTGAGCACCTGGCCTCCGCGGCGGACGACGACGTCGAGGTCCCAGAACCCCGGCTCGGTCATGGAGAGGACGGCGGTGTACCGTCCGCTCCCGGCGCGGGTCGCGGACGCCGACCGGTCGAACCGGCTGGTGCCGGCGCGGGAGACCCGGAAGCGCACCTCGGCGTCGTCGATGGGAGCCCCGTCCTTGCCGGTCAGGGTGGCGGTCAGCGTGGCCTCCGGTCCGGCTCGCAGGGCGCCCTCGTCGATGGCCACGTTCCAGCCCAGGGACTGGGCCTTCTTCCGGTCCTCGTCGTGGTGGATCCCCGAGTCGTACGGATCGGCGACGACGGTCCGCTCGAAGCTGCTCGCTCCGACCCAGATCGCCCCCACGACGGCCCCCAGGGCCGCGATGGCGACGATGGCGATGACGATCTTCACGGGACCCTCGGCAGGAACATTGGCACCTGGGCCCTCACGGTATCACCGCCCGGCTCGCTCGCGGAGAGCTGCGCCTGCACCACCGGTCCGGGACCGAGGCCGGACGCGGACGCGACCAGGAAGACGCGCCGGTGCTCCCCGGGGGCGAGCTCGACCCGGTCCGGGCTGACCGTGGCCTCGCCGCGAGCCGGGACCAGCGTGAACGCCAGCGTCACCGCGCGGCGGCCGCGATTCTCCAGCGCCACGTCGTAGGCGTTCACCACCCGGCCGTCCGGACCGAGGCGGGGGGAGAAGCGCGAGGACAGCGCGGCCGTGAGGTCCAGGCTGGCACGCCCGGCATGGACGGCGGCGGCCACCGTTCCCCCCACGGCGAGGAGCGACGCCGCCGCGAGCGCCAGCACCACCGGCCGGAGGACGCGAGGCCGATCGCCGGGTGCCCCGTAGAAGTAATCGACCAGGGTCGGCTGCCCGAACCTCGCCAGGATGGGAGCGCAGGCGTCGATGCACTGCGCGCAGGCGATGCACTCGGCCTGCAACCCGTCGCGGATGTCGATCCCGGTGGGGCAGACCCGGACGCAGGCCAGGCAGTCGATGCACTCCGCGTCCCGCCGCTCGTCGTAGGCCACCACCAGCGTGGCCCGGTCGAAGAGCACTCCCTGCAGCTTGGCGTAGGGGCAGGTGGTGGCGCAGAAGCGCCCGCGCACGAACCCCAGGTCGAGGAACAGCGTGACGCCGAGGACGGCCCAGCTCCCGCCCAGCACCGGCCCGAGATCGAGGGCGACGAGGCGCGCGAAGAACTCCGCCGGGGTGACGAAGTACCAGAGGGTCGCCGCCGAGAAGACCACCGCGACCAGGGCCACGGTCGCCCACGCGAGCGCGAGGCGGACCGGGCGCCGCTTCTTCCGGGCGCGCTCCGCCTGGAGCGCCCGGGTGAGGTCGCCGAGGACGGTCTGGGGACAGCTCCAGCCGCACCAGACCCGGCCCCACGCGAGGGTGACGAGCACGAAGACCAGGCCCAGCGCCAGGGTCGCGAGCAGGACGACGAAGAACTCGTCCATCCAGAGGGTGGCGCCGAGGAAGTGGAGCCGGAGGCTCTCCACGTCGAAGCGGAGCGCGCTCTCGCCGCGAACGGTGACGAAGGGCAGCGCCGAGGAAGGTCGCGGCCTGCGCGATCCCGGCCCACCGTCGCCAGGGACCGATGCGCCTCGTGGTCGGCCCGCTGCTCCTACTCGTCGTCATCGAGCATCTTGTACTTCGCCGCCTCGACGCTCGCCTTCCTCTTCTTCGAGAAGTAGTGGACGATCACCCAGACCAGCGCCGCGCTGAGCAGGAGCCCGAAGACCAGGTAGACCCAGTCGTCGCCGGGGATGGTCTCGGGCCTCATGGCGTCGCGGTCCGGAGCACTACCGGGCAGCCCGGCGCTTGCGGGCCGCGAGGTAGAGCCCGATGGCGGCCATCGTGGGCAGCGCGGTGAAGAGGATGGTCATGAAGATGTTGGCGCCGGCCTCGCCGGAGGCCGTGACCGCACCCTGCACCGACTCCTCGTAGGCCTTGCCCTGCGACCAGCCGCCCAGCGACGGGGTGTAGGTCCAGGCGTAGTAGACGCCCCAGACGATGAGCCCCCAGAAGAGCAGCCACCACCCCAGCGGGATCTTGCTGACCGGCTCCTTGGCCTGGAGCGCGTCCGCGGTGTCGGGAAGTTCGTTCATGGTCGTCGTCCCCCTCAGTGCTTTCCGCCGGTGTCGTGCTCGCGCTTCTCCGTCGCGGGCGACTCGCTGCCCTCGTGGTGCTGCTGGGCGCGGATGAAGCTCACGATCCTCCAGATGCCGTCGGGCGGGATCTGGGAGCCGAAGGCCTCCATGCCGCCGTCGGGCAGGCCCGGACGGCCGATGGCCTTCTTGGCGTCGCTTCCTCCGGAGATGATGGCGAAGTACTCGCCGTCGGTGCCGTAGCCGGGCTGGGCGAGGAACGTGTTCTCGGT
This sequence comes from uncultured delta proteobacterium, assembly GCA_963818535.1. Classification (GTDB taxonomy): domain Bacteria; phylum Myxococcota; class Myxococcia; order Myxococcales; family Anaeromyxobacteraceae; genus CAIOAK01. The sequence goes on from CAWFSM010000002.1 coordinate 275,285, forward strand.
GAAGGACGGCCCGATGCCGCCGTGTCCCTCGTCCCCGTGGCACACCGAGCAGTTGCTCGCGTAGAGCGCGGCTCCCGCGGCGACGGCCTGGGGCGAGCTGCCGAACGGGTTCACGGCCGCCAGGTCGAAGCCTCCGGCGGCCTTGGGCTTCTCGACGGCGTGCCCGAGCTGCTGGGTGTAGGCGACGAGCGCGTCCATCTCGGTCTTGCTCGAGAGCTCGGCGATCTGCTGCACCGTGTAGGGCATGGAGAGCGCGTCCATGTGCGCCTGCACCGTGGCCGGGTCGAGCTTCTTCAGCTTCATCCAGCCGTAGGGAGGCATGTTGGAGCGGGGCACCACGGCCTGCGGGTTCTCGTAGTGGGCCAGGTGCCAGGAGTCGGGGCGCTTGCCGCCCTCGCGCGCCAGGTCGGGACCGGTGCGCTTCGAGCCCCAGAGGAAGGGGCGGTCGTAGGCGAACTCGCCGGCCTTGGAGTAGTCGCCGTAGCGCATCACCTCGGTGCGCAGCGGCCGAACCGTCTGGGTGTGGCAGTTGACGCATCCCTCGCGCTGGTAGACGTCGCGTCCGGCCAGCTGCAGCGCCGTGAAGGGGCGCAGGTTCTCCAGCTTCGGGTGCATCTCCGGCCGGAGCATCGGATAGGCCATCATCACGATGGAGCCCGCCAGCACCGTCACCGTGACCATCAGGGTGAAGACGATGGGCTTGCTGTAGATCTTTCCCGCCATGGCTCTCGCCCTCCCCTACGCCGCAACCGGGGCCGCGGTCTTGCCGCCGGCCTCGAGCGCGCGCCCCTTCTGGATGGTCAGCAGCACGTTCAGCACGAACACCACCATGCCGACGATGAAGATGGTCCCGCCCGAGCGACCGCACGTGCCAGTACGGGTAGTTCTTCACCAGGGTCTCCATGAACGTGTACTTGAGGGTTCCCTCCGGGGTGAGCGCCTTCCACATGGCGCCCTGCTGGATGCCGGTGATCCAGCCGGTGATCGAGAAGATGAGCTGCCCGACCAGGACCAGCCAGAAGTGCAGGTTGGCGAGCTTCACGCTGTAGATCTCGGTGCCGTAGATCTTGGGGATGACGTAGTAGACGGAGGCCGTCACCGTGAGTGCGACCCAGCCCATGGTGCCCATGTGCACGTGGCCGGGGACCCAGTCGGTGAAGTGGATGAGCTGCGAGACCACCCGGAGCCCCTGGGTGGGCCCCTGCACCGTCTGCAGGCCGTAGAAGGTGATGCCCAGGATGAAGAACTTGGCCAGGTAGTCGGTCTTCATCCGGCCCCAGTCCTCGCCGATGGTGCCGTACCCGTTCACCACCGAGCCCCACGACGGCGCGATGAGGAAGAGGGTGAAGACGATGGCCAGCGTCTGGATCCAGTCGGGCAGCGGCGAGTAGACGAGGTGGTGTGCGCCCGTCCACAGGTAGCCGAACACCAGCGACCAGAAGGCCACGATGGAGAGCCGGTGGCTGAAGATGGGGAGCCCCGTCGACTTGGGGAAGAAGTAGTAGAACATGGCCAGGATGGGCATGGTGAAGACGAAGCCCACCACGTTGTGGCCGTACCACCACTGGACGTTGGCCGAGTTCACGCCCGCGAAGAGGTGGTAGCTCTTGAACAGCCCCGCCGGGATCGACAGGTTGTTCACGATGTAGAGCACCGCCACGCCGACGACCGTGGCGATGATGTACCAGAGCGAGATGTACATCTGCTCCTCGCGCCGGACCAGGATGGTCCCGACGACGTTCACCGCGAACATCACCCAGAGGATGACGATGGCGATGTCGAGGGGCCACTCCATCTCGGCGTACTCGAGCGACTGCGTGTAGCCCATGGCGAGGGTGACGAGGGCGAGGAAGATGCCCACGTTGAAGAGCCAGAGCTGCAGGCGCGCCAGCTTCGGGAAGAGGAGGGTGCGGCGCGTGAGCCGCATGAGGATGTAGTAGGAGAGGCCGAAGATCGCGCCCACGCCCAGGCCGAAGCCCAGGATGTTGGTGTGCACCGTCCGGAGCCGGCCGAAGCTGGCCCAGGGCGCGAAGTTCAGGGCCGGCGCGAACATCTGCACCGAGATGAGGAGCCCCACCACGAGCCCCACCACCGCCCAGACGATCGCGGAGAGGATGTACCCCTCGACCGTCTTGTAGTCGTACCTGTATTCCTCGTTCATCGATCCCTCCGCCTGGAACGGCGCGGCGAGAGACTACAAGAAGCATTCCAGCCTTGGGCAGCCGATCTGGGGCTGATCGGAGGCTGGATCTGACGCAGATCAAGAGCGAACGCGCAGCCTTTGCGAGATAGTGGACCTGTGGGCGCCATTTTTTCGTTATTCACTCAAGGCGTAACCCTGGGCTTCTCGGCGGCCGCGTCGCCGGGGCCGTTCCAGGCCTTCCTCTTCACCCACGCCTCGCGCCACGGCGTGCGGCGCACGATCCCGCTCGTCCTCGCGCCGCTGGTGAGCGACGTGCCCATCGTGGCGGTGATCCTGCTCGCCCTCACCCGGGTCCCGGACGGCTTCCTGCGCGCGCTGGAGGTCGCCGGCGGGGCGTTCCTGCTCTGGCTGGCCTGGGGAAGCTGGCGCACGGCGGGTGAAGCGGGCTCCGGGGCCGGACCGGCCGCCCGGGACCGGCGCGGGATCCTTCCGCCAGGCCGTCGTGGTGAACGCCACCGGCCCGGGACCCTGGATCTTCTGGAGCACGGTGTGCGGCCCCATCCTGACCGAGGCATGGCGCGCCGGCGCGCCGCGCGCCCTGGCCTTCCTGCTCGGCTTCTACGGGCTGCTCGTGGGTGGCAAGGCCCTGCTCGTGGTGGCCTTCGGCCTGGCGGGGCGCATCGGCCCGCGCACGGCACGGGGTCTCGGGCTCGTGTCGGCGGCGGCCATGGCCGTGATGGGCGCGCTCCAGCTCTGGCGCGGGCTCACCGGGCGGTGAGCTTCTCCGCGGTGACGAAGCGGGGCGCGACGTCCACCGGGATCCCGCGCAGCCGCTCGAGCACCTGCGCCACCGGCGGGCGGATCACCGCCATCCGGTCGAGGAGCGCCTTGGCGCCGGCCGCGTCGCCCCGGGCCTGGATGGCCAGGATCTCCCGGGAGAGGGACTCCACCGCGTCCCGGATCTTCCCGTCCACCACCGAGAACCGGCCGTCCTTGCCCACCACCACGCCGCCCTGGTCGAGGAACCAGTTGAGCTGCAGCGCCACGCCCCGCCCGTGGGCCTCGTTCACGCCGAAGCGGATGGAGCGGAAGGCCGAGGCCAGGAAGGTGGCGTACATGCTCCGCTCGAGCTCCTTCGGGCAGGACGCCGCGGTCCACCAGGCGGTGCAGCGCGAAGAGCCCGACCACGTCGGCCTTGGCCTCCTCGATGGCCGGGTAGGCCGAGCCGAGCTGCTCCCGGACCGTGGTGTGCCCGGTGGGGCGCTCGATGCCGTGGGGGCCGAGCCCGTGCACCATCTCGTGCATGAGGATGTGGGTGAAGAAGGCGTCGAAGCTGACCCGCCGCCCGTCGGCCGGCGAGACGGCCACCTTGGAGATGGGGAGCAGCACCTTCTGGAACTTGGCCTCCTGCACGTTCTTCAGCATCACCCGCTTCGCCCCCTTCTCGCGGAGGATGCGCTCGTCGTTGGGGAGGTTGAAGGCGGCGGTGGTGACGCCGCGCCGCCCGTCCCCGGCGGCGAAGATCTCGTTCACCACGCGGATGGGGGCGAGCGCGCCCAGCTTCGGATTCCTCCAGGCCGGGTCCATGGGGAGGTGGTCCTCGATGTCCTGGAGCTCGCCGGAGAGGCGCGCCACCTTGCGGGTCTCGGCGTCGTCACGGATGGTGACGAAGGACTCGAAGGCGGCCTTGGCGTTGAACCATCCGTCCTCGTAGGTCTCGTAGGGTCCGAAGGTGGGCTCCACGGCCGCGTCGAGCTCCATCCAGGCCACGTCGCTCTCGTAGTAGTCGTCGGAGAGGAGCGCGGCGGCGCGGGTCTCGAGGAAGCGCTTCAGGGTCGGCTCGGCGGTGGCGGCGGCGGCCTGGCGCAGGAGCGAGGCCGCCAGCGCCAGCTCGGCCTGGTACTCGACCGAGTAGGGGACGACGGCGAACCCCGCGGGCGTGCGCCGGACCACCGTGTAGAAGCCGCCGGCCGCGGCGCGCTCCTTCTCCGGGAGCCCGGCCATCCAGGCCGCGATCTCCTCCTTGGTCGTTCCGGGAGGGTAGTAGGTGCCGGCCTCCGGCTTGGGCGGCGCCCCGGGGACGAAGATCCGGTCGTGGTCGAGCCGGTCCCACGGCCCCTTGTTGCGCAGGAAGAAGGCGAGGCGCGCCCGGCCGAGCGGCGACGGATCGTCGAGCAGGCCGAGCAGCATGCCCTCGGCGCCGGCCCACTGCTGCCGGAGGAAGAGGCCGTCCACCACGCGGCTGGCCTCGACGAGCAGCGCGAGCGACCTGCCGCTCCCCCTCGGGGAGCTTCGAGAGGTCCACGGCGAGGTCCACGGGAGCGTACTGGGCCTCGAGCCGACGGAGCGCCTCCGCGTCGGGAAGCTTCGCGGCGGCCGGGGCGGCGAAGGCGGGGCTGGCGAGGAGGAGGGCGAGGGCGACGAACGGTGTGCGCATGGCGGGCGAGTCTAATAGCATCCAGGCGTGATCGCCCTGCTCCTCGCGCTCGCGGTGGCCGTACCCCTTCCGCGGGTGGCCTTCCGCACCGACCTGGGCGACTTCGTGGTCGAGGTGGACGAGGGGCGCGCGCCGGCCTCGGCGAGGAACTTCCTCCGCTACGTGGACGCGGGACGCTACCGCGGCGGTGCGTTCCACCGGACCGTCACCACCTCGCCCGACAACCAGCCCGGGAAGGCCGTGAAGATCGACGTGGTCCAGGCCGGCGCGGCGCCGGGGAAGGACTTCCCGCCGGTGGCGCTCGAGCGCACCCGCGACACCGGGCTCACCCATGTCGACGGGGCCGTCTCCATGGCGCGCGACGGCCCGGACACCGCCACCTCCGACTTCTTCGTCTGCGTGGGCCCCCAGCCCGAGCTAGATCACGGGGGCCGGCGCAATCCGGACGGCCAGGGCTTCGCCGCCTTCGGCCGGGTGGTCTCGGGGATGGACGTGATCCGCCGGATCCACGCAGCCCCGGCGCGAGGGCAGTCGCTCGACCCCCCGGTGCGGATCCTCGAGGCGGCGCGCCTGCGGCCCTGAACGAAGGAGCCCGCCATGTGGAACCGGAACGATTTCACCCGGAGGCTGGGCATCGAGTGGCCGGTGCTCCAGGCGCCGATGGCGGGCGGCATCTCCACGCCCGCCCTGGCCGCTGCCGTCACGAACGCGGGCGGGCTGGGCTCCTTCGCCGTCGGCGCCCTGCACCCCGACGCGGTCCGCGACGGCATCCGGGAGACGAGGCGGCTCACGTCGGGGCCGTTCGCGGTGAACTTCTTCACGCCCGCGGAGGAGAACGAGGCGCCCTCCGACGCGGACCTCGAGGCGGCCGTCGAGGCGGTCGGGCCCTTCCGGGCGCAGGTGGGGCTGGGGGCCCCGGGAAGGCCCGGGCGCCCTCCACGGCTCGAGGACCAGCTCGACGCCGCGCTCGCCGAGGGATTCCCCGTCCTCTCGTTCACCTTCGGCATCCCCTCCCCGAGGCTCCTGTCGCGCATCCGCGAGTCCGGCATCCTCCTCCTCGGAACCGCCACGACGCCGGGAGAGGCGGCCGCGCTGGAGGTGGCCGGGGTGGACGCGGTGGTGGCGCAGGGCGCGGAGGCCGGTGGCCATCGCGGGACCTTCGGCGCCGAGGCCAGGGCCGGGCTCATCGGGACCGTGGCGCTCGTCCCCCGCGTCGTCGATCGGATCCGGCTCCCCGTGGTGGCGGCGGGCGGCATCGCCGACGGACGCGGGCTCGCGGCCGCGCTCGCGCTGGGAGCCAGCGCCGTCCAGGTGGGCAGCGCCTTCCTCGGCTGCTCCGAGAGCGGCGCGTCCCCCGCCTACCGGGCCGCCGTGACCGCTCCCGACGACGGCGACCGCACCGCGCTCACCAGCGCCTTCTCGGGGAGGATGGCCCGGGGCGTCCGCAACCGCTTCGTCGAGGGAATGGCCGGGCGGCCGGTCCTCCCGTTCCCGTTCCAGAACGCGCTGACCCAGGACATGCGCGGCGCGGCCGCGCGGGCCGGCGACGCCGGGCTCCTCTCGATGTGGGTGGGCCAGGGCCCGCCCCCCCGTTCCGGGCTCGGCGCGGGCGAGGTGGTGGCGGCGATGGTGCGACAGGCCGGCGCCGTCCTTGACGGTCTCCGCTCGCCGGGCGATTCCTCGTCCGGTCCATGAGTTCCTCGGCGGCAGGGCGGCGGTTCCGGATCGGCGGGACGGTGCAGGGCGTCGGCATGCGCCCGTTCGTCTGGCGGGCGGCCCGGGACTGCGGCGTCGGGGGACGGGTCCGCAACGACGCGGCCGGCGTGACGGTGGAGGCCTTCGGCACGGTGGCCGCGCTCGACGCCCTCGAGGCCCGGCTGCGCTCGGACGGCCCACCTTCCTCGCGGGTCACCTCCTTCCTCGCCGAGGAGATCGCGCCCGAGGAGACCGCCTCCTTCGCCATCGAGGAGAGCGCCGGCGCCGACGAGCGGCGGGTCTCCATCCCCCCCGACCTCTCCACCTGCGCGGCCTGCCTGCGCGAGGTCCTCGACCCGTCCGATCGTCGCTTTCACTATCCGTTCACGAACTGCACCGACTGCGGGCCGCGCTTCACCATCGTGCGCGACGTGCCCTACGACCGGGCCGCGACCACCATGGCGCCCTTCCGCATGTGCCCGGACTGCGCGCGCGAGTACGGCGACCCGGCCGACCGGCGCTTCCACGCCGAGCCCAACGCCTGCCCGGCCTGCGGGCCCCGGGTCTCGCTCCTCGGCGCGGACGGCGCACCCCTGGCCAGCCGCGACCCGGTGGCCGACGCCGGTGCGGCGCTCGCGGCGGGGCGCATCCTCGCGGTGAAGGGCATCGGCGGTTACCACCTCGCCTGCGACGCCACCTCGTCCCCGGCGGTGCGGACGCTGCGGGAGCGCAAGCGGCGCGAGGAGAAGCCGCTCGCCGTCATGGTGGCCGACCCGTCCGCGGCGGAGCGCCTGGCACATCTCTCCCTCGCCGAGCGGGACCTCCTCGCCTCCCCGGAGCGGCCGGTGGTGCTGGTCCGGCGCAGGGAGGGGGCCGATCTCGCGCCGGAGATCGCCCCCGACGCGTCCACGGTGGGGCTTCTCCTCCCCTACTCCCCGCTCCACCACCTGCTCCTCGCCGCGGCCGGCCGGCCGCTCGTCATGACCTCCGGAAACCTCTCGGAGGAGCCCATCGCCTACCGGGACGACGACGCGGTCCGGCGCCTCGGCGGCATCGCCGACCTGTTCCTGGTCCACGACCGGGAGATCGAGGCGCGCGCCGACGACTCGGTGGCCCGCGTCGTCCTCGGACGTCCGCTCGTCATGCGCCGCGCCCGCGGCTTCGTCCCCTCCCCGGTCCGGGTGGCCCGTCCGTTCCGGCGCCCGGTCCTGGCCTGCGGCGCCCAGCTCAAGAACGCCTTCTGCCTGGCGGCCGGCGGCGAGGCCACGCTCGGCCCCCACGTCGGCGACCTGGAGAACCTCGAGACGCTCCGGTCGTTCGAGGAGTCGGTGGCGCGGCTGGAGCGCTTCCTCCGGCTCCGTCCCGCGCTCCTCGCCCACGACCTCCACCCCGACTACCTCTCCACCCGCTACGCCCGGGAGCGTTCCCGCCGCGAGGGCATCCCCGCCGTCGCCGTGCAGCACCACCACGCCCACGCGGCCGCCGCCATGGCCGAGCACGCCCTCGACGGGCCGGCGCTGGCGCTCACCTGGGACGGCACCGGACTGGGCACCGACGGCGCGGCCTGGGGCGGGGAGCTCCTGCTCGCCCGGTACGACGGCTTCGAGCAGGCTGGCCACGTTCCGCCCCGTGCCGCTGCCCGGCGGCGACCGGGCCGTCCGGGAGCCCTGGCGGATCGCGATGGTGGTGCTCGACCAGGCCTTCGACGGGCGCGCCCCGGTCGACGCCTTCCCGGCGATCGCGGCGGTGCCGGCCGGCGATCGGGAGGTGGTGCGGCGCATGGTGGCCGCCGGGCTGAACTCCCCGCCGGCGCACGGGGCGGGCCGGCTCTTCGACGCGATGGGCGCGCTCGCCCTGGGGCGCGGGGCGTCCCGCCACGAGGGGCAGGTGGCCATGGCGCTCGACGCGGCTGCCGACGAGGGGGCCGAGGGCGCCTACCCGTACGCCATCGACACCTGCTGCACGCCCTGGCAGCTCGACTGGCGCCCGCTGGTCCGGGCGGCGGCCGAGGACCTGCTGCGCGGAGCCACGGCCGGCGAGGTCTCGATGCGATTCCACCGGGCGCTCGCGGCGGCCGGCGCGGAGCTCGTCCGGAAGGCCTCCGGGATCCACGGCCGGCTGCCCGTCGTGGCGACCGGAGGGGTCTTCCAGAACGCCCGGCTCGCGGGCCTGCTGGTGGACGAGTTCCACGGCCGTTTCGATGTATACCTCCCCGGTCGGGTACCCCCGGGGGATGGTGGAATCGCCCTCGGACAGGCGGTCGTGGCCTCCGCCATCACCTCATCCTGACGGGAGAAGAGCTGCCATGTGCCTGGGTGTTCCCGGAAAGGTCCTCTCCATCTCCGACGACGGGATGTCGGCCCAGGTGGACTTCTTCGGCGTCCAGAAGGAGCTGCGGCTCGACATCGTCGACGTGCCGGTCGTGGTGGGCGACTACGTGCTGAACCACGTCGGCTTCGCCATCCGGCGCATCCCGCCCGAGGAGGTCGGCGAGACGCTCGCCCTCTTCGACCAGATCCTGAAGGAGGCGGCCGCGGGCGACCTCATGGCCGAGGACGTCCGCGGGGAGATGGCCGCGGGGCGGCCCGGGCCGGGCGGCGACGGAAGCGGCCGTGGCTAGCCTCTTCGACGAGCTCAAGTTCCGCGATCCGGAGAGGGCGCGCGCCCTCTCCGAGGCGCTGCGGCGCGAGGTCGAGGCGGCCGGACGCACCATCTCCCTCATGCACGTCTGCGGGAGCCACGAGCAGGCCATCGCCCGCTTCGGGCTCCGCGCCGCGTTTCCCCGCGACCTCGACGTCATCATGGGGCCCGGCTGCCCGGTGTGCGTGACCGACACGCCCGAGGTGGACGAGGCGGTGGCGCTCGCCGCGCAGGGGGCCCGCGTCTGCACCTACGGTGACATGCTGCGGCTGCCCGGGACGGTGAAGTCGCTCGCCGACGTCCAGTCCGACGGCGCCGACGTCGAGGTGGTCTACAGCGTGTCCCAGGCGGTGGAGATCGCCCGCGCCCGCCCCGCCGAGCAGGTGGTCTTCTTCGCCAGCGGCTTCGAGACCACCGCGGTCGCCACCGCGGCGGTGCTCCTCGCCGGCGTCCCGGAGAACTTCTCGGTCCTCTCCTCCCACAAGTACGTCCCGGCCGCCATGGACGTCGTCTCCGAGATGAAGGAGACCAACATCGAGGGGTTCATCGCGGCCGGCCACGCGGCGACCATCACCGGCTGGGGGATCTTCGAGCCCTTCGCCGCGCGGACCCGGACCCCGGTGGTCGTGGCCGGGTTCGAGCCGCTCGACGTGCTCGCGGCGGTGCTCGAGCTGGTCCGGCTCGTCCGGGCCAGGCGCCCCGAGGTGGTGAACTGCTACCCGCGCTGCGTCTCCCGGGAGGGCAACGGGCCGGCCCTGGAGAAGCTCTGGAAGGTCTTCGACGTGGTGGCGGGGAACTGGCGCGGCATCGCACGGGTCCCGCGCGGCAACCTCGAGCTTCGCCCGGAGTGGGATCACGTGAACGCGCGCAGCCGGTTCCGGATCGACACCACCGCGGTGGGAGGCGCCTCGCGCAACCTGCTCGCCGAGCACTGCATCTGCGGATCGATCATGTCCGGGCTCGCCAAGCCCTCCGACTGCCCGATCTTCGGCAAGGAGTGCCGGCCCGACTCCCCGGTGGGAGCCTGCATGGTCTCCTCCGAGGGTTCCTGCAAGATCTGGCACGTCTACGGCGGGCCTCCCGACCTGAAGGAGGTGGCCTGATGTCCGGCGGCAAGGTGGGGATGAAGCACGGCGCGGGCGGCCGCGCCATGCGCGCCCTCATCGAGGAGGTCTTCCTGGGGCTGGCCTCGCCCGTCGACGGCATCGGCCTGGCCGCCCTCGACGACGGCGCCGCCATCCGCGTCGGCGACCGCTGGCTCGTCATCACCACCGACTCCCACGTCGTCCACCCCATCTTCTTCCCGGGCGGCGACATCGGCCGGCTGGCGGTGTCGGGCACCGTGAACGACCTGGCCATGATGGGAGCCACCGAGCCGCTCGCCCTCACCTGCGCGGTGATCCTGGAGGAGGGCTTCTCCCGCGACGACCTGGTCCGCATCCGCGACTCCATGCTGGAGGCGAGCCGCGAGGCCGGCGCGCCCATCGTCACCGGCGACACCAAGGTGATGGGGCACGGAGAGGTGGACGGCATCGTGCTCAACACCGCCGGCGTCGCCCTCTGCGATCGGGTGGTGACGGACGCGGGGTTGCGGGTCGGCGACCGGATCCTCGTCACCGGCAGCGTGGGCGACCACGGCATGGCGGTGATGGTGAAGCGCCACGCGCTGGGCATCCAGGGCGACCTGCGAAGCGACGTGGCGCCCCTGAACGGGCTCATCCGCGCCGCGCTCGCCGCGGGGGGCGAGGACGTGGTGGCCATGAAGGATCCCACCCGCGGTGGAGTCGCCTCGGTGCTCCACGAGATGGCCGGCAAGGCCAGGGTCGGCGTGCTCCTCGACGAGACGGCCGTCCCGGTGAACCCGGACGTCCGCGCGGCGAGCGAGGTGCTGGGCATCGACCCGCTGGTCGTCGCCAACGAGGGGAAGGCCGTCATCGGGGTGCGCCCCGGCGCCGCCGACCGCGTGCTCGCGGCGCTGCGCGGACACCCCCTGGGGCGTCGCGCCGCCATCGTGGGCACGGCCATCGCCGACCGGCCCGGGCAGGTCATCCTCGACACCGGATTCGGACGGCGGCTGCTCGCCGAGCCGGACGGCGAGCCCCTTCCCCGGATCTGCTGAGGCGCGCCGTGCACGAGTACTCGCTGGTGCAGTCGCTGGTCGGGCGCGTGGAGGCGCTGGCGCTGGAGCGGAAGGCGACCGCGGTGCACCGCCTGGTGGTCTCGGTCGGCGAGCTGGCCGGCCTCGACCCGGGGCTCTTCCAGACCGCCTACGACACCTTCCGCGCGGGGACGATCTGCGAGCGCGCCGCCATGGAGCTCCGCAGGGTCCCGGCGCGCTGGGCCTGCCCCGGGTGCGGACGGGAGATCGCCCGCGGCGAGGTCCTCACCTGCGCGGGCTGCGACCTGCCCGCGAAGCTCTCGGCCGGCGCCGACGAGATCCTGCTCGAGACCGTCGAGATGGAGGTCCCCTGATGTGCACCACCTGTGGTTGCGGCGACTCGAGCCTCGTGCCCGTGGACGTCCACGAGAAGATCCTGGCCGGGAACGACCGGGTGGCCACCCACAACCGCGAGCACTTCGGCGCGGCGGGGGTGCTGGCCTTGAACGTGATGGGGTCGCCGGGCGCGGGGAAGACCGCGCTCCTCGAGGCCACCGCCAGGGCCACCGGGGGGCGCTGGCGGCTCGGCGCCGTCTCCGGGGACCTGGCCACCGACAACGACGCGCGACGGCTGGAGAAGGCCGGCATCCCCTCGAAGGCCATCACCACGGGCCAGGGCTGCCACCTCGACGCCGGGCTGGTGCACGACGCCCTCCACGGCTTCGCCTGGAAGGATCTCGACGTCTTCTTCATCGAGAACGTGGGGAACCTGGTCTGCCCGGCCGTCTACGACCTGGGACAGGCCGCCAACCTCGTTGCACTCTCGGTGACGGAGGGCGAGGACAAGCCGCTCAAGTACCCGGTCATGTTCAAGGGCGCGGACCTGGTGCTGCTCACCAAGTGCGACCTGCTCCCCCACCTCGACGTGGACGTGGAGACGATCCTGGACGGCCTGCGGCGGGTCATGCCGAGGCCCGAGGTGATCCAGGTCTCGGCCCGGACCGGCCAGGGCATGGACGAATGGGTTCGCTGGCTCACGGCGCGGCGGGCCGGGCTGGCGCGGGGCAAGGGCACGGCGGTCCACGTGCACAGCCACGAGCACCCGCACGTCCACGCGCATGCGCACGAGCACCGGCACGCCGACGGCACGGTCCACTCCCACCCGCACGGGCACGAGCACGCCCACGGGCACCTGCACGCGCCCGGCTCGGAGGAGGACCACGGCCACGGCGGGGCGGACCACGCCCACGCGACGGGTAGCGGCCACGAGCACCCGCACTAGCAGTCCACCCTACCCCGGCGTTCGCGTCTCCCACCCTGCCGCCGCCCGGCGGGCGGCGAGCTCCGCCTCGGCCGCGGCGATGCGCTCCCGGGTCGTCGTCATGAGCCGCACCACGTCGGCGCCGGTCATGCCCTTCGTCTCGATGGGCTCGAGCACGCGGACCAGCACCAGCGTTGGGCGGATCCAGGGACTGCCCTTGGGCATGCCGTAGGCCGACCCGGTCACGGCCACCGGCAGGATGGGCACCTGGGCCTCGATGGCGAGCCGGAAGGCGCCCGGCTTGAACGCTCCCATCTTCCCGTCGCGGGAGCGGGTGCCCTCCGGGAAGATCATCACCGGCATGCCCCGGTCCAGGTACCAGCGCGCCTTCGTGAGCGCCGCCCCGCCGCTCTCTCGATCGCCGCGGTTCACCGGGATGTCGCCGGAGAGGCGGAAGTAGAGGCCGAAGAAGGGGAGCTTGAAGATCTCCTCCTTGGCGATCCACTTCATCTCGCGGCGCTGGCGCGCCATCCCGAAGATGTCGAGGAAGGACTGGTGGTTCGAGACGCAGACGTAGGCGCCCGATGCCGGCTGCTCCCCCTCGATCCGCACGTGCCAGAAGGGGAAGACGTAGGTCGGGGTCGAGCCGAGCCGCCGCAGGAAGAGGCCCGGGATGCGTCGGGTCGGGTCGAAGGGGAGCGTCACCGCGACGAGCAGCGCCAGCACGGGCAACCCGAGGACGATGATCACGACCGAGATCACGTAGGACACCGCGGCGAGGACGTTCACCAGGAAGGCGGGCAGGCGGGGCGGGCGCACGTCCGGATCTTTACCATTTCCCGTTACAATCCCGCACCATGCCCGAGCTCCCGGACGTCACGGTCTACGTGGAGGCCCTGCGCGACCGGGTCCTCGGCCGGCCGCTCGAGCGGGTCCGGCTCGGCAACCCATTCCTCCTGCGGACCGTGGAACCGCCGCTGTCCGCCTTCGCGGGGCGGCGCGTCGCGTCGGTGTCGCGAATGGGGAAGCGGATCGTCCTCGCGTTCGACGGGGACCTCTTCCTCTGCCTCCACCTCATGATCGCCGGTCGCCTCCACTGGAAGCCCGTGGGCGCGAAGCTGCCAGGCAAGGCGGGGCTCGCCGCCTTCGACTTCCCGGACGGGACCCTGACCCTCACCGAGGCGGGCACGAAGCGGCGCGCGGCACTGCACGCCTTCGCCGGCCGGGACGGGCTCGGCGCCCTCGACCGGGGCGGCATCGAGCCGCTCGAGGCCTCCCCGGCCGCCTTCCGCGAGGCCCTCCGGCGCGAGAACCACACCCTGAAGCGCGCGCTCACCGACCCGCGCCTGCTGGCCGGGATCGGCGGCGCCTACTCCGACGAGATCCTCCACCGGGCCCGCCTCTCCCCCTTGCAGCTCACCTCGCGCCTCTTCGACGGCGAGATCGAACGGCTGCGCCAGGCCACCCGCGAGGTCCTCTCCGAGTGGACGGAGCGGCTGCGGCGCGAGGCCGGCGGCGGATTTCCCGAGAAGGTCACCGCCTTCCGCGAGGGCATGGCGGTCCACGGGCGCCACCGGCAGCCCTGCCCGGTCTGCGGCGCCGCCGTGCAGCGCATCGTGCACGCCGAGAACGAGACCGACTACTGCCCGCGCTGCCAGACCGGGGGCCGGATCCTCTCCGACCGGTCGCTCTCCCGCCTGCTCAAGGACGACTGGCCGCGCACGGTCGAGGAGATGGAGGCGCTCGAGGAGCGCAGGCGGTAGTAGGCTGGCGACATGAAGACCCGGATCACCGACCTGCTCGGCATCGAGCACCCCATCATCCAGGGTGGCATGCACTTCGTCGGCTTCGCCGAGCTGGCGGCCGCCGTGTCCAACGCCGGCGGGCTCGGGATCGTCACCGGCCTGACCCAGCGCACGCCCGAGCTGCTCGCGAACGAGATCCGACGTTGCCGCGAGATGACGGACAGGCCCTTCGGCGTGAACCTCACCTTCCTCCCCTCGGTCACCTCGCCCGACTACCCCGGCTACGTCCGCGCCATCGTCGAGGGTGGCGTGAAGGTGGTGGAGACCGCCGGGAACAACCCGCAACAGGTATTGCCGCACCTCCACGCCGCGGGCATCAAGGTCATCCACAAGTGCACCTCGGTCCGCCACGCGCTGAAGGCCCAGTCGATCGGCTGCGACGCGGTGAGCGTGGACGGCTTCGAGTGCGGCGGCCACCCCGGCGAGGATGACGTCCCGAACTTCATCCTGCTGCCCCGCGCCGCCGACGAGCTCGACATCCCCTTCGTGGCCTCGGGCGGCATGGCCGACGGCCGCTCGCTGGTGGCGGCGCTCGCGCTGGGCGCCGACGGCATCAACATGGGCACGCGCTTCATCGCCACGAAGGAGGCGCCGGTCCACGAGAACGTGAAGAAGGCCATCGTGGCCGCCAGCGAGCTCGATACGCGGCTGGTCATGCGCCCGCTGCGCAACACCGAGCGCGTGCTGCGCAACGCCGCCGCCGACCGGCTGCTCGAGAAGGAGCGGACGCTCGGCGCGAGCCTCAAGTTCGAGGACATCCGCGAGGAGGTGGCCGGGGTCTACCCGAAGATCATGCAGGAGGGGACCATGGACGCGGGCGTCTGGTCCTGCGGGATGGTGGCCGGCCTCATCGACGACATCCCCACCGTGAAGGAGCTGGTGGACCGGATCATGGCCGAGGCGAACGCGATCATCCGCGAGCGCCTGGCCGGGTTCGTCAAGGCCTGACGGGCGCCCGCGCCGCGATGACCTGCCGGTAGAGCGCGAGAAGCCTCTCCGCCGAGACCTCGACCCGGTAGCCCTGGGCCGCCGCGCGGTACCCCTCGCGCGCCCGGGCGAGACCCTCCGGGTCGTCGATCCAGCGATCGATCCGGGCGGTGAGCGCCTCGCGGTCGCCGGTGGGGAAGAGGAACTCGGGCGAGATCGCGAACTGCGGGGTCGCGGAGAGCGGAGAGTCGGCGATGACGCAGGGGAGACCGCAGGCCATGGCCTCGAGCACCGACATGCACTCCACCTCGACGTCGGCCGCGTGGACGCAGAGGTCGGCCCCGCCGTAGTACCGGATGAGCTCGTGGGGCTTGAGCCAGCGGAAGACCGGCGCGTTGGTGAGCACCTTGCCGTGCTCGACGAGCCGGTCCTTGAGAGGCCCGTCGCCGAGGATGACGAGCTGGATGCGCGCCTCGTGGCGGGAGGCGCGGATGGCCTCGATGAGGAGGTCGTGCCGCTTCTCCTTGGCGAGCCGCCCCACCGACAGGATGGTGAACTTGCCCTCGAACCGCTCGCACTCCCCGGGCGGAAGCGGCCGGTACTCGGAGGGGACACCGTTCGAGATCACGACGGAGGGCACGCGGAGCCCGTAGCGGCGCAGCTCCCTCTCGGCGAAGGCGCTCGGGCAGAGCACGGCGTCGGACCGGTTGTAGGTGGTGCGGAGGAAGAAGCGGTAGACCCAGTCGACGGCCGTCGCGTTGCGGATGCCCACGTTGTGGAGCAGGTGCTCGGCCTGGACGTGGAAGGTGGACACCACCGGAATTCCCAGCCGCTGGGCCACGCCGATGGCCTTGATCCCCAGGTAGAACGGGAACTGGTTGTGGACCACGTCCTGGTTCGCGAGCGTGTCCTCGAGGAGGCGGCGGTCGGGCCAGCCGAAGGGCAACCGCATCTTCTCCATGATGTTGCCCGGCGTGGGGATGACGAACGACTTGAACTGGACCTTGCCGGGCGCCGGGGCACCCGTCGCGAGGATGGTGACGGTGTGTCCCTGGGACCGGAAGATCTCGGTGAACCGGCGCGTCGAGACCACGGCGCCGTTGTTGGCGTCGTCCCAGGCGTCGATGACCATGGCGATGCGGAGCGGTTTCACGGCGCCGCAATCTACTCCGGGACCCGTTTCCGTCCCGGAGAATTACGGTTCAGTCCGCAGTGAAGGTTTACCCGAGTTCCCACGGCACTCCGTCAGGGCGAGCAAACCGGAGCTTTACAAGCTTTACAGTCTCGCGATGCGTCATTTTCTTTCGTTGACAACACGCGTGGGAACGGGTTCCTTGCTCGCTCCACTGAACGAAGGGAGCACCGATGTCCGCTGACTCGTCCTCGAAGGGCGCCGTGACCTCCGGAAAGAAGATCCGCAAGGAGGAGGCGCTCGCCTACCACTCGATGGGGCGTCCCGGGAAGATCGAGGTCATCCCGACGAAGCCCTGCGCCACCGCGCGCGACCTTTCCCTCGCCTACAGCCCGGGCGTCGCCGAGCCCTGCCTCGAGATCGAGAAGGACCCGGATCTCGCCTACTCGTACACCGCGCGCGGGAACCTGATCGCCGTGATCTCGAACGGCACCGCGGTGCTCGGGCTCGGCGACATCGGGGCGCTCGCCGGCAAGCCGGTCATGGAGGGCAAGGGCGTCCTCTTCAAGAAGTTCGCCGACATCGACGTCTTCGACATCGAGGTCGAGGCCAAGGAGATCGAGAAGTTCTGCACGGTGGTGAAGGCGCTCGAGCCCACCTTCGGCGGCATCAATCTCGAGGACATCAAGGCTCCCGAGTGCTTCGTCATCGAGGAGCGGCTCAAGCGGGAGATGAACATCCCGGTCTTCCACGACGACCAGCACGGCACCGCCATCATCTCCGGCGCGGCCCTGCTCAACGCCGCCGAGCTGGCCGGCAAGAAGCTCGACAAGCTCAAGGTGGTGGTGTCGGGCGCCGGCGCCTCGGCCATCGCCTGCACCAAGTTCTATCTGAGGCTGGGCGTGAAGAAGGAGAACGTGATCCTCGTCGACACCAAGGGCGTCGTCTACAAGGGACGCACCGAGGGCATGAACGAGTACAAGGCGGAGTTCATCTCCGACACCAAGGCCCGCACCCTCGAGGAGGCGCTGGTCGGCGCCGACGTCTTCCTGGGCTGCTCCGCCAAGGGGCTCATGACCCAGGACATGGTCCGGTCGATGGCCACCGATCCCATCGTCTTCGCGCTCGCCAACCCGGACCCGGAGATCAGCTACCCCGACGCCAAGGCGGCCCGCGCCGACGTCATCATGGCCACCGGTCGGTCCGATTACCCGAACCAGGTGAACAACGTCCTCGGCTTCCCCTACATCTTCCGCGGCGCCCTCGACGTGCGCGCCAAGGCCATCACCGAGGAGATGAAGATGGCGGCGGCCCGGGCGCTCGCCCAGCTGGCCAAGGAGGACGTGCCCGAGTCGGTGTCCCGCGGCTACGGCGGCGAGCGCTTCACCTTCGGCCGCGACTACATCATCCCGAAGCCCCTCGATCCCCGCGTGCTCCTCTGGGTCGCGCCGGCCGTCGCCGAGGCCGCCGTCGCGAGCGGCGTGGCCCGCATCCAGATCGACATGTCCGAGTACCGGGAGAGGCTCAAGAAGCGGCAGAGCCGCGTGCACGGCGTGATGAGCCTGGTGCACGGGAAGGCCCGCAGCAAGCTGGCCAAGATCGTCTTCCCCGAGGGCGACGCCGAGAAGGTCCTGAACGCCGCCCAGATCCTCCGCGAGGAGGGGCTCGCCGAGCCCATCCTGCTCGGGCCGGTCGACAAGATCCGCGCCTCCATCGAGGAGCGCCGGCTCGACGGCCTGGAGGGCGTGACCATCATCAACCCCGACCAGAGCCAGGATTACGACCGCTACGTGTCCCGCCTCTGGGAGCTGCGCGCGCGCAAGGGCATGACCTTCGCCGAGGCGCGGCGGCGCATGCGCACCCGCAACTACTTCGGCTCGGTCATGGTGGAGCGCGGCGACGCCGACGGCATGGTCACCGGCCTCACCGTGGGCTACCCCGACGGCATCCGCGCGCCGCTCGAGGTCATCGGGACGCGCAAGGGACGCCGCGCCGCCGGCGTGTACATCGTGGTCACGAAGGACGACTTCAAGTTCTTCGCCGACACCACCGTGAACATCGACCCCGACCCGCAGGCGCTGGCCGAGATCGCGGTGGCCACCGCCGACCTGGCCCGCTACTTCGACGTCACCCCCCGGGTGGCCATGCTGTCGTACTCCAGCTTCGGCGCCGCCAAGGGGGAGAGCCCGGCCAAGGTCCGCAAGGCAACCGAGATCGTCCGCCAGATGCGCCCCGACCTCGAGGTGGACGGCGAGATCCAGGTGGACATCGCCACCGACACCGAGCTTCGCGTGCCGGAGTTCCCCTTCTCCACGCTGAAGGAGGACGCCAACGTCTTCGTGTTCCCGAACCTCGACGCGGCCAACATCTCCTACCAGCTGCTCGAGGCCATGGGCGGCGCCGAGGTCATCGGGCCCGTGCTGCTCGGCATGGACAAGCCGGTGAACGTGCTCCAGATGGGGACCAGCGTGCAGTCGATCGTCAACCTGGCGGCCATCACGGCGTTGCGCGCCCAGGGCGACCAGTTCATCTTCTAGGCGGAGCGGCGAGGCCGCGACGCAGTTGAATCGAGGGGCCGGTCCCGACGAGGGGCCGGCCTCTTCGTTTGCCTCGCCCGCCGCTAGATCGCGGCCAGCGCCCTCTGGAGCCCGAACTTCACCTCGCCGGCGATGACGTTCAGGCCCGTGTGCGTCGATGCGATGGTGGCCATGGGGTCGATGGCGCAGATCACGGCCTTGCCGTCGTCCCCCTCGTAGACGATGACGTTGCAGGGGAGCATCACCCCGACCTCGAGCTCGGCGGAGAGCGCCCGGTAGGCGAGCTTGGGGTTGCAGGCGCCGAAGATGCGGTAGCGGCGGAAGTCGGCGCCGATCTTCTCCTTGAGCGTCTCCTGCACGTCGATCTGGGTGAGGACGCCGAAGCCCTCGCCCTTGAGCGCGTCGGGGACCCGGGCGATCGCCTCGTCGAAGGTGAGCTGCGACTTCTTCTGGATCCGGAAATCGGCCATGGGATACCTCCTGGTGGGCTACAGGCTCACCCGCAGCGCGACGCCGAGGTCGGCGATCGGCGGCGGGATGTTCACGGGCTCGGTCAGGTACGGCGGGAAGGCCGGCACGTCGATGGCGAAGCGGAAGGCCCCGCCCTGCGCGCCGTAGTGGACCGCTGCATAGGCCTCGACGCGCAGGTACGTGAGCAGCAGCACCGAGTAGTCGATGCGGCTGATGAAGGTCCTGTCGGTGAGGTTCGCCAGGGTGGAGAGGATGAAGGTGGTGTCGTACCACTCGAAGGGCTTGGGCAGGAGCAGGTAGAGCCCCGCCTGGTTCCGCCCCACGTAGAACGGGTCGTACTGCTGGTTCACGATGAGCCACGGGTAGATGGCGGGGTCCGAGTAGCCGAGCGAGTTGTAGAAGTACTCGGCGCCCAGGGTGAGGGTGTGCAGGTCGTCGTACTTCCACGTCCAGGATGCACCCACCGTCACCTGCGGCGCGAAGCCGGGCTGGTAGGACTCGTAGGTGCCGGGGTTGGGCGGAACGGACTGCCAGTCGGGGGGGACGAGCATGTTCCACTGGGGAAGCCCGTTGGGCGTCCCCTTCCCGAGCGAGGCGTTGCCGTAGAAGTCCAGCTCCCAGAGGGCCCAGGACGCCTCCAGCCCGAGTCGCGGCAGCGTGCCGGATCGGGCCACGATCTCGCCGGCCACCTCCAGCGGCCCCAGCACCACCTCGGCCCGCAGCGCCCCGCCCACCTTGCCGACCTGGTCCACCACCTGGTTCCCGCTGAAGAGGGCGATGGCGTAGAAGTTCCACCCCGCCTTCTCCCACGGGGCGTGGAGCTTCAGCATCCACTCCCCCTCCCGCTGGTCGAAGGTGGAGAGCGGGTCGCGCTTGCGGAAGTGGAGGAAGTCGGTGGGGTTCCAGAAGCGGGCCACGCCCCAGGTCACCTGCTGCTTCCCGGCGGTGACGAAGACCGCGCGCTCGACGTCGAAGCGGATCCAGGCCTGGTCGAGGACCACCTGCGTCGAGATCAGCTGGCCGTAGACGGAGGCCTGCACGGCCTCCGGGACCAGCGGGTTCACCTGGGCGCGCCCCAGCACGAAGGCGCGCACCCGGTCGTTGGGGCGGACGTCCACGTAGAGGTCGAGCAGGTTGGGCGAGGTGAGGAGCCACTGCGAGGGAGGAAGTCCCTGCTGCCACTGGGAGTCCAGGCGCAGGTACAGCATCCCGCCGAGCTTGAGGGGATCCGGAGGCGCGGGCGGAGCGCCGAATCCCTCCGGCTGGGGGCTCGCGGCCTGGAGCTTCGCGTCGGCGGGAGGCGCCGGTGCGCCCGGCGCGGGCTCCGGGTAGGGCGTCGCCCCGGCTGGCTTCGTCGCCGGCGGCGTGGCCGGCTTCCCGAAGATGTCGTCCTCGCTGGGGCGGTCCTGCGCGAACGCCGGCGCGGCGGCCAGGGCGAGGAGCAGGGCGAGGGCGGTTCGCGGCATCATCGACTCTTCGATTCGAGCCAGGCCTTGGTGAACAGGTTCGGGTCGAGCGGGCGCAGGTCGATGGACTTGACGAGGACGAGCGTCTGGTTGGCCTTCTCGACCTCGTCGTAGAAGCGCATCTCCTCCGCGTACCACACGTCGGCCTTCTTCGACTCGCTGTAGACCTTCTTCCATCGCGGGTAGTACGCCGTGCGCATGAGCCGCCCCGACAGCGCCATCTCCTGCCTCTTCAGGACGTTCCCGGTGGCCTGGTCCACCCAGAGTCGCACCGTGGGGAAGGCCACGTCCACCCCCGGACGGGCGGTCAGCAGGATCCGGTGGACCTCGTACTTGCCCAGCTTCTCGTCGCCCTCCCACCTCGCGGTGAACTCCTCGGCGAGGCGCGACTCGTCCAGGTCCCCGCGGCGGGTGTCGGTGCCGCCGATGCGCTCCCGCTCGGTGCGCCGTTCCCAGCGGCCCACCCGGGGGTCGTAGAACCAGAGGTTCTTCTCGATGCGCAGGTAGCCCTTTCCCGCCTCGGTCCTGGGCTCGAGGAAGAGGAAGACGAGCTTCTGCTCCTTGTCGCGCCGGTAGACCACCAGCTCGTAGACCACGTCGGTCTTGTCCTTCTCCTTCGCCTCCATGTAGACGAGCGCCTTCCAGTCACCGGAGCTTCGCTCCCGCTCGTCGATGGTGCGGACGATCTCGTCGGTGGCCTGCTGGTCGAGCGGCCGGGCCGGGACCGGGACGAGGAGAAGGAGGAGGAGCGCGATCGGCAGGAGTCGACGCATGGATTTCACCCGACGTGGTGCATGGCGGTGACCGGCCGCATCCGGGCGGCGTAGGCCGAGGGCCAGATGGCGGCGACGGTGGTGAGCGCCGCCACGAAGGCGACGTAGAGGGCCACCTGGCCCGGGTGGATGGCCAGGTGCAGGTTCCGCTGCAGCAGGAAGTACTGCATGGTCTCGGGCAGCTCGATGGCGGCGGCGTTCAGCCCCGCGCCCACCGCGGCGCCGAGGAGCGCCCCGAGGAGCGCCCCGCCCAGCCCGAGCAGGAAGGCCTCGAGGAGCGTGAGGCGCAGCACCTGGGTGCGCTGCATCCCGATGGCCCGGAGCGTCCCGATCTCCCGGGTGCGCTCCCGGATGGCGATGGCGAGCGTGTTCACGATGCCCACCGCGACGATGACCATGAGCACCGTGACGAGCACGTTCCCGAGCCAGGTGACGGCGGTGACGATCCAGGAGAGGAAGCTCATCTCGTCCTCCCAGGTGGTCACGTCGAGCTTCTGCCCCGTCCAGTCCTCGGAGTTCACCTTGAACATGAGCTTCTGCCAGTAGGGCTGGGGATCGGGATCCATGACCCGGTAGCCGGCGTCGCGCAGCGCGCCGCGCAGGCGGGCCGCCACCTTGGCCGAGTCCTCGGGGTCCTTCAGGTAGATGTGCACCGCGCCGGTCGTCCCGGCCTTGAACTGGTAGAGCTGGCGGAGCGTCTCGGCCGGGATGAAGGCGTTGAAGGCGGAGAGCAGCCCGATGTTGCGGGCCACCGCGGCGACCCGGACGTCGGCGGTGTTGCTGGCGCCGCGGGTGGTGGGGGCGGAGAGGGTCAGCGTGTCGCCCGGCTTCACTCCGAGTCGCTTGGCCTGGTCCTGGAAGAGGAGGATCGTGCCGGGCCTGGCGAGCTCGGCGAGCGAGCCGTCGACCACCTGGACGATGTCCTGGAACCCCGGCTCCCGATCCAGCTCGACGCCGGCCAGGATGAGGTCCATCGACCCGCCGTCGGCCACCGCCTTGGCCCAGCCGCGCCCGCGCGGCGCCGCGTGGTCCAGCTCCGGGATCCGCCCCTTCACCGCGTCCCAGGGCTTCTCCCAGCCGGCCACGATGGGGGCCGCCGTTCCGCTGGTGATCTTGAAGAAGCCGGCCAGGTTCACGTGGCCGGTCATGAGGGTGGTGGCCGAGTGGAGCATGGCCTCCCGCATGCCGGTGGTCAGGCCGCCGAGCAGGACCAGCATGGCCGTGACCCCCCCGATGGCGGACGCGAGCAGCACGTTCCGCCGCGTGTGGCGGGCCAGGTTCCGGGCGGCGATGAAGAGGTCGGTGGCGATCATCCGTCGTCCGATTGCATGGCCTCGAGCGGCGTGACCCGCATGGCCAGGATGGCCGGGTACAGGGCGGAGAGGATCGACACCAGGAAGACGATGGCCACCGACGTGACCAGGCTCGCCGTCCCGAGCCGGGGGATGAGGGCCGGCCCGGAGAAGAGGAAGTACATGGTGTCGTTGGTGGCGGCGATGCCCCCGGTCCAGCCGATGGCGTGGACGATGAGGATGCCGAGGCAGGCGCCGAGACCGCCGAAGACCAGGCCGGTGGTCACCACCTCGACGACCACCAGCACCAGCACGAAGCGGCGCTGCGCGCCGATGGCGCGCATGGTGCCGATCTCCTTCACCCGCTGGAGCGTGGCCATGACCATGGCGTTGTTGATGATGACGAGCGCCACGGCGAAGATGATGAGAACGGCCAGGTAGAGCACCATGCGCAGGAGCCCCATCGACTGGCCGACGATGCCCGAGGCATCGAGCCAGGTGACCGCCTTCACCTTCATGCCGGCCTTCGCCGCCGCCTCGACCAGCTTCGGCATGGTCTCCTGGATCCGGCGTGGGTCGTCGAGGATCACCGCGGCGTTGAGCGCCACGCCGGCGTCGGTCTCGGCCTGGGAGTAGCGGCGGCGGAAGAGGTCCTCCCGGGAGAGCTTGCCGTTCCCGCCGGCGAGGAGCTTCGCCTCGTCGATGACCGCCGGAGCGACCGCCTGGACCGGGATGGGCTCCCCTCCCCCGAAGAGCGCCGCCTCGGCGTCCTCCCGGGCCACCAGGGTTGCGCCGGCCCGCTCCTTCAGCTTCTTGATCTCGGTGGCCCGCTCCGGAGTCAGGTAGCCGTAGAGATCGCGCCAGGTGTGGATGTCGAGGACGCTCATCATCCCGGCCAGCGCCGAGCGCTCCAGGCCCCGGAACTCCACGAAGCCGTACACCGGCACGTTCACCGAGTTCACGTAGCCGCTGCGGGACGGGGCCTTGATGGTGATGAAGTCGCCGACCTTCACCGAGTAGAGCTGCAGCAGCGGGGCGAGCTCGGCGTAGAAGATCCGGTAGCGCGCGTCGAAGTTCTGGTCGTCGGTGTCGAGGAGGGCCGCCACCAGCCTGGCCGGATCGGACTCCGTGCTCCCCAGCGCCGCCTGGAGCCGCCGCACCGCCTCGCGGGTTCGCGCCGGGTCGAGCTGGAGGAGGATGTCGCGGGTCTGGCCGGTGTTCTCCTTCACCCAGCGTTGCAGCTCCTCGTCCTTCGCGATCTTCCGGCCGTGCAGCTCGCGGGCCTCCTTGATCTTGTCGAGCCTTCGGGCCGTCCGGAGCTTCAGCCACTCCTCGGCGTAGAGCTTCCCGAGGAGCACGCCGCGCTGCCCGGGCGGGATGGCGCTGCCCTCGACCACCTGGGCGCCCGGGAAGGCCCGCTGGAAGGCCTCCGGGTCGGTGCCGACGTAGCGGATGAAGGTGAAGCCTCCGTCCAGGGAGAGCGGGGCCACCCGGTTCTCCAGGAACTCGAGGGAGGCGAGCGGATCCCGGTCGAAGTCGTCCCAGAACCCGCCCTGCACGGCCTGCTCGAGCGCGTCGAAGTCGGCCTTGCGGTCCTTGTAGACGCCGGACGTCTCGTCGGCGATCTCGCGGGCCTGGCGGAGCTCCATCTGCAACAGGGTGGCCATCCGGCGCAGGTGGGCCTTGTGGGCCTCGTAGTCCGGGTCCTCGGCGGGCACGCCCTGCTCCAGGCGGCGGCGCACGTCGGCGCGGAGCTTCTCCAGCGCCACGTCGAAGACGTTGCCCATGGAGACCATGGCCTGGTCGATCCCCATGGGGACGACCTGCTTCACGCCCGGGACCGAGAGGGCCGCGGCCTTCAAGCCGGCGAAGTCCACGATGGGCTCGAGCACCGACTCGCCCATGGTCCCGCCGTAGAGGGCCAGCGGATCGCGCGAGGCGGCGTTGTAGAGCTGCACGTGGCCGCCCAGGCTGTCCTGGATGCTGCGGGTCATGCCCAGGTCGATCGAGTCGAGGAGCGAGCTTCCGAGCACCACCACCACGACCCCCAGGGCCACGATCCCGCCCACGACCAGCGTGCGCACCCGGCTCGCGACCAGGTTGCGCATGGCCATCTCGAGCAGGATCCGCCCCTGCCGCACGCGGGACGACGTGGTGCTCACCGTGCCTCGGCTCCCTGGGCCGCCTCGCGGCCGACGACGCGCCCGTCCTCCAGCCTCACGATGGCGCTGGCGTGGGACATCACCTTGGGGTCGTGGGTGGAGAAGATGAAGGTGGTGCCGTCGCGCCGGTTCATCTCGCGCATGAGGTCGATGATGTTCCCACCGGTCTTCGAGTCGAGGTTGGCGGTGGGCTCGTCGGCGAGGACGAGCGGCGGGTTGGCGACGAGCGCCCGGGCCACCGCGACGCGCTGCCGCTGGCCGCCGGAGAGCTCGCTGGGGCGGTGACGGGAGTGGTCGGCGAGCCCCACCGCCTCGAGGAGCGCGTTCACCCTGCGGCGCCGCTCCTCGGAGGTCATGCGCCCCTGGAGGAGCAACGGGAACTCCACGTTCTGGAAGACGGTGAGCACCGCCACCAGGTTGAAGGTCTGGAAGATGAAGCCGATGTGGTCGAGCCGGAGCCGGGTCAGCGCGCGCTCGGTGAGCTTCGAGGTGTCCTCGCCATCCACCTTGACCGTGCCGGAGCTGGGAACGTCCACCCCGCCGATGAGGTTGAGCAGCGTGGTCTTGCCGCTCCCCGACGGACCGGCGATGGAGAGGAACTCGCCGCGCTCGACCACGAGGTCCACGTGGCGGAGCGCGTGCACCTCGGTCTTGCCGAGCTGGTAGACCTTGGCCACGTCCACGGCCTCGACGATGGGTTCTGGCATGCCGGCCAGTTATAGTCCCGGGCGCGTGGCCGCGGACAAGAAGCCGTTCCATAACCCTTTCGGGAAGCTGAAGGATCTGCGGAAGCGGGCGGAGGCGCCGTTGGTTCCCCAGGAGCCGGCCGCTCCCGCCCCGCCCCCTCCCCGGACGGAGCCCACCGACGCCGACCTGTGGGCGGCGGCGATCGCCGGTGCACGCCCGGTGGAGGAGCGGAACAAGGTGGTGGTTCCGGGGCCTGCCCGCGCTCCCACGCCGGGGTTCTGGCATCCGGATCTCGACGCGCTGAAGGAGCTCGAGGCGCTCGTCTCCGGCGAGGCGCCCTTCGACATCTCCGACAGCGACGAGTTCATCGAGGGGCGCGTCTCCGGCCTCGACCCGGCGCTCGTTCGCAAGCTGCGACGGGGGGAGTTCTCGGTGCAGGCCCACCTCGACCTCCACGGGAAGTCGCGGGCGGAGGCCAAGGGGGAGGTGGACGCCTTCCTGCGCCGCTCGCGCGAGCAGGGAAAGCGCTGCGTGCTGCTCGTGCACGGGCGCGGGCTGCACTCCAAGGACCAGGTGCCCGTGCTGAAGGAGGCGCTGCAGAGCTGGCTCGCCACGGCGCGATTCGGGAGGCACGTGCTGGCGTTCGCGACGGCGCGGCCGGCGGACGGCGGGGCGGGGGCGGTCTACGTGCTGCTGCGACGCATCGGGCGGTGACGGGCGGGGTGCCTTCGGGCCGGAGGGCGAATGCCGCCGGCGGGTGGGACGGCTCGGCCCGAAGGCGACTCGTGCGTCCCCGCTTCGGGGGGATGCGAGCGGAGCGCGGCGGCGCGAACTCCATGTCCGCGGCCGGACGCCTGGTTAGGGATCGACGGCGGCGTGCCGCCGCACTGGAGGTTCTCATGCGCACCTTGCTCGTCGCCGTCCTTGCCTCGATGCCGCTTCTCGCTTCCGCCGCTCCGTCCGCGAGCGCCACGCTTCGCGATGCACAGGGGAAGATCGTCGGAACCGCGATCATCACTCCAGGTGAAGGCGGGGTGAAGATCGCGGTGAGCGTCTCCGGAGTCGCGCCAGGGCAGCACGGGTTCCACGTCCACGCCGTCGGCAAGTGCGAGGGGCCGGACTTCAAGTCGGCGGGTGGCCACTTCAACCCGGCCGCGAAGGAGCACGGGCTCGAGAACCCGAAGGGCTCGCACGCGGGCGACATGCCCAACCTCTCGGTGGGACCCGATGGCTCCGGCAAGGGCGAGTTCCTGGCTCGCGGCGCCTCGCTCGAAGCCGGCCCTGGGTCTCTCTTCCCCGACGGCGGCACCTCCGTCGTCCTCCACGCCGCCCCTGACGACATGAAGTCCGACCCGGCCGGCAACGCCGGTGCACGCATCGCCTGCGGCGTCGTCACGCGCTGACGCCCAACTCCCCCCTCCTACGGCCGCCCGTCCGCGTCGCCCTCGGGCCGCTCAGCGCAACGGCG
This sequence comes from uncultured delta proteobacterium, assembly GCA_963818535.1. Lineage (GTDB taxonomy): Bacteria > Myxococcota > Myxococcia > Myxococcales > Anaeromyxobacteraceae > CAIOAK01. The sequence continues at coordinate 302,279 of CAWFSM010000002.1, forward strand.
CGGCCGGCCCCATCTGCTTGAGGACGTCCTGGATCGCCTGCTGGCTCACCGTGAGCAGTCCCTCGTAGGGCCGGTCGAGGTCCAGGATGAGCGCGAAGACCGCCGCGAGAACGAGGGCCAGGACGATGTTGGCCGTGGCGCTCACGTCGCCGGACAGCCCCCGGGCATACCCGGTGACCGCGAGGACGAGCAAGGCCACCGCATACAACGTGGCGAAGATCGTGGGCGGGATCGGATTTCGCAGTGCGGCGGCGAGCCGCCGCCCGTGCATGTCGATCACCTCGTTCACCGCCGCGACGAAGAGCGCCACCGTGGGGGTCGGGGCTGCCTGGGCGGCCGCCGAGGTGGCGCTCCACAGCTCGACCTGGAGCTTCTCGGAACGGGCGATCGCCTCGTCCTTCGTCGAGATCTCCGCGACGTCGAGACGGGACTGGGCGTAGGCCCGGAGCACCTGGCGGGCCTGGGCGGCCTGCGGTTCCGGGATGAGGTCGGTCCGCAGCCAGGCGGTGCCGATGGCGTTCGCCTCCTCCACCACCAGCGTCTTCCGCCGGTCGAAGCGCTCGCCGGCCATCCCGAAGGTGAACGCGAGCAGCAGGCCCAGGAGCCCGAGCAGGCCGCCCAGCGTGGCGCCCATGTCGGGGATGGCGATCTCGCCCAGGCGCGCCCTCATTCGTGCCCCGAGCAGGTGTCCGAATCCCATCGCGGCCACGAAGGCGGCGATGGTCGCCGCGAAGACCATCCCAGATCGGAAGCGTGGCGAACAACCCCTGGTTCATCACGGCCCCCTCCGATCCAGCGTCTCCGCGATGGCGCGTGCCGCCGCGGCGGGGTCTCCCCCCTCGCGGAGCGGCCGTCCGATGACGACGACGTCCGCGCCCGCCGCCACCGCCTCCGCCGGCGTCGCCACCCGGGCCTGATCGCCACGCGACGCACCGGGCGGGCGCACGCCCGGAACCACGAGCAGGGGTCCTGGCCCGACGGCGGCCCGGACGGCCGCCACCTCGTGCGGCGAGCAGACGATCCCGTCGGCCCCCGCACCCACGGCCAGCCGCGCCAGCCGAACCACCGCGTCGGCGGCCGGACCGGCCAGGCCGATGCGCCCGAGCGCCGCGTCGTCGAGGCTGGTGAGCACGGTCACGGCCAGCACGTGAAGTCGCCCCGCCGCGCCCCGCACCGCGGCCCGCACCATCTCGTCGCCGCCGGCGGCGTGGACGGTGAGGAGCGACGCCCCGCTCGCCGCGGCGCTCCGTGCCGCCCCCTCGACGGTGTTGGGGATGTCGTGCAGCTTGAGGTCGAGGAACACCGGGCGCCCGAGCGCCGCGGCGGCGCGGACTGCCGGCGGCCCCTCGGCGGCGAAGAGCTCGAGCCCCACCTTGAGCATCCCCACCTCGGGCGCCACGGCACGGGCGAACGGCTCGGCCTCGCGCCAGGTGGGGAAATCGATGGCGGCGCAGATGCGCTCGCGACCCGGACGTCTCATGGTGCCCCCGCTTGCATGCGCCCCACCTCGCCGAGGACGCGCGCCGCCTCGGCGGGAGGCAGGCAGTTGCCCACCTCGAAGAGCGCGAAGGTCAGGAAGGATTCGAGCGCGTCGAGCGCGCGCGCACGCGCCGCCGGACCCGGACGGGGCGATCCCTCGCCCACGTTCAGGATGAGCTGGTCGACGTCGATGTGGCCGTCGGCGTCGATGCGCACCCCCTCGAAGACGGCGCGCCGCTCCGGGGGCAACTGCTGGAAGAAGCTCTCCAGGCGCCGGCCCGCGTCGCCCTGCACGCGGGACAGCTCCTCGTAGACGTGCCGGATGATGCGGGCGTAGGCCTCGAAGGGCCCGCCGGCGGGAATGGGAGGTGCGGGAGCCGCCGCCGAAGACGGCACGGCGCGGGGCGCGACGGCCTCGATGAACCCGCCCCGGACCAGCTCCTCGAGGACCAGGGTGCCGTCGTGGACTCCGAGCCAGGACGCGTCGAGCGCGCGACGCACCGTCCGCTCGCCGTCGATGGCCTCGAGGAGCCGCTTCCCTCGCGGGCTGGGCTCTCCCTCCGCGCCGGGCCGCCGCCGGGCCACGGCGTCGCGGTCGGGAAGGCTGGCCGATAGCCGGTCGACCTCGGCGCGGCGCCGCATGCCCTCGAGCAGGAGGTCGTGGGTGCGCTCGCGGAGCCGGACGGCATTTCGATCGTCGGATCGGCCCTCCACGAAGACGAACTCCCCCTCGTCCTCGAGAAAGGCTCCCAGCACGATCTCGCGAATCTGGAGGCCCATGGCGGCGTAGAGCTGGCCCGGGTCGAGCAGCCCCTCCTCGACGAGCACCTGCCCGAGCGGCCGCCCCGCCTGGACGAGCCGCCCGCAACGGGAGAGCTCCTCGGCGGGCACGAGCCCGGTTCGCCAGAGCACCGGGGAGAGCCGGTCGGCCCTCTCGCTGGAGGAGGCGAAGGTCACCTGACCCTCCTTGAAGCTCACCGTCTTCCGACGGAGCGCCTCCGGCGCATCGGGCAGCGGCCCGTCGTGTCCTCCGCCGAAGGAGAGGAGAAGCGTCCCGGTCTTGAGGGAGGTGGCGAGGAAGTGGAAGACCTCGGGCGCGGAGAGCGACGCGAGCGATCCGGCCAGGTAGGGCGCTGGCGCGTCCTTCCCTGCCCCCTGGAGCACGGCGAACGCCCCGGGGACCGCCTTCAGCTCGACGGGGTCGCCGTCGAGCAGGCCGAGCAGGTCGGCGACGTGGCGCGGCAGCGCGACCCGCTCGTCCGGACCGATGGCGAGGCGGGTGCGCACCGGGCCCCGCCCCTATCCCACTTCGGCGGCGAGGAGGGCGCGGGCCTGGGCCTCCACGTCGCCGAGCGCGACGAGGTCGACCTGCTTCCCGCGCCGCAGCTTCCACTCCACCTTTCCCTCGGCGAGTCCCCTCTTGCCCACCGCGATGCGGAGCGGGATGCCGATCAGGTCGGCGTCCTTGAACTTCACGCCGGCCCGCTCGTCGCGGTCGTCGAAGAGCACCTCCATCCCGGCGCGACCCAGCGCGGCGGCCACCTCCTCGGCGGCCTTCGTCAGCTCCGGCTCCTTCCCCATCGTGAGCACGGTGGCGTGGAAGGGCGCGATGGAGAACGGCCAGATGATCCCGTCGGCGTCGTGGTGCAGCTCGACGGCGGCCGCCATGACGCGCTCCACGCCGATGCCGTAGCTCCCCATCACGATGGGGGTCTCCTTGCCGTCGGCGAGCAGCACGTTGGCCTTCATCGACACCGAGTACTTGGTGCCGAGCTTGAAGATGTGGCCGACCTCGAGGGCCTTGAAGAGCTCGAGCGCGCCGTCGCAGCGCGTGCAGCCCTCCCCGGCCTTCACCTTGCGGAGATCGGCGAGCTTCGCCCCCGCGATGTCCCGCGCCACGTCCACCCCCTCGAGGTGGACGTCGTTCTCGTTGGCGCCGGTGACCATGCCGGCGGCCGTGGCCAGGGTCTCGTCGACGAAGACCGGGGCGTTCTTCACCCCCACCGCTCCCAGCGACCCGGCGTCGGCGCCGAGCAGCGGGCGGATCTCCTCCGGGTGGGCGGGGCGCACCTGGGTGGCGCCGGTCGCGGTCTGGAGCTTCGCCTCGTCGAGCTCGTCGTCGCCGCGGACGACGGCCAGCACGAGCTTCTCGTCGGCCGCGTAGACGAGCGTCTTCAGCTGGCGGGCGGCGGAGCGTCCGTACGGGGGCCGCTCCAGCCCCTCGATGGTGCGGACGCCCGGCGTGGGGAACTTCCGCGGGGCGTCGAGCCGCTCGCCGGCGTCGACGGGGCGGGCCGGCCCCTTGCTGCGCGCCGTCTCGGTGTTGGCGGCGTACCGGCACTTCGGGCAGGCGGCCACGTCGTCCTCGCCCGCGTCGGTCCGGACCATGAACTCCTGCGAACCGGATCCGCCCATGGCACCGGAGTGGGCCTGCACCGCCACGAAGTCGAGTCCGCAACGGGAGAAGATCTTCTCGTAGGCCTTCCGCTGGTCGTCGTAGCTCCTGTCGAGCCCGGCCTCGTCCACGTCGAAGGAGTAGGCGTCCTTCATGGTGAACTGGCGGACGCGGAGCAGCCCGGACTTGGGGCGCGGCTCGTCGCGGAACTTGGTCTGGATCTGGTACCAGACCTGGGGAAGCTGGCGGTAGCTGCGGAGCTCGTCCCGGGCGATGGCGGTGAAGATCTCCTCGTGGGTCATGCCCAGGCAGTAGTCGGCGCCCTTGCGGTCCTTGAGGCGGAACATGTTCTCGCCCATCACCTCCCAGCGGCCGCTCTCCTTCCAGACCTCCGCGGGGTGGAGGGCCGGCAGGTGGAATTCCTGGCCGCCGATGGCGTCCATCTCCTCGCGCACGATGCGCTCGACCTTGGCGAGCGATCGCCGGGCCAGCGGGAGGTGGTCGTAGATTCCGGCGCCGAGCTGCCGGATGAAGCCGGCCCGGACGAGCAGGCGGTGAGAGGCCACCTGCGCGTCGGCGGGGGCCTCCTTGAGCGTCGGGATGAAGAGCTGGCTGTAGCGGGCGAATTGCATGGTGGCGGGGTTATACCGCACCGGGCGCCGGTGTCCGAACGCCCCGTTCCGGGCGGCGCGCTCAGCGCGCCGGCTGACCGCACCTCGCCAGGTGGGCGGCGAGGCGAGCCTCCAGCCGGACCCGCTGCTCCGGCAACCCGTCGTCGGGGAAGACGTCGAGCGCCCGCCGGGAGGCGAGCACCGCCTGCGGGCAGTTGCCCAGGTCGGCCACCACGGCCGCGTAGGTGTCGAGGACCTCGGAGCTGAAGGGGCCGAGCTGCACCGCCTGCCGCGCCGGGGGAAGCGCCTCGCCCGAACGCCCCGCCTCGAGCAGCAACTCGGCCAGCGCGGAGAGCGCCAGGGGGTTCCGGGGAGCGAGCTCGGCGGCCCGGCGCAGCGCCGCCTCCCGTTCGGCGAGAGCGTCGGGCGGGAGGTTCTCGGCGAGGAAGGTCCAGGCCCGCGGGTCCCCGGGGCGACCCTTCACCGACAGGCGCGCGAGCGGCAGCGGGTCCTTCCCGTCCCGCTTCGCGAGCAGGCGCAGCAGCACCGGATGGGAGGGATCCTCGGAGAGCCCCTCGTCGAGCTCGGCCCGGAGGAGCGCGTCGTCCCCCTCCCGCTGCGCTCCCCCGGCCCAGAGCAGGAGCCGGGTTGCGTGGACCTCGGCGGGCTCGAGCGGCTGCACGGCGATGTTCGGCCGGGACTCGACCTGCACCGGCTTCCCGTCGAAGCGCCCGTTCCGGGCCCAGCCGTCGAGCTCGCCGTCGAGCAGGTCGAGCCCGCCCTGGCACGGCGGGGTTCCACTGCGGGAAGGCCGCCGCGAAGGCCTCGTCGGGATCCTCCGCCCCGGCCAGCCGGGCCTCGAAGGCGCGGAGCGCCTCCGGGTGCTCGTTCACGAGATAGTGCACGAGCAGCCAGGCCGCGTCGTAGTAGGGCGCGAGCCCCCCGGGAGGCGCGGTCCCGTCCCAGGCGAGGAGCTGGCGCGCGGGAATCCGCTGGGGCCTGGCCAGCACGCGTCTCCCGGGTGGAACGGGACCGGTGACCATGCGGATCCCGGTGGCCGTCGCGCCCACGGTCTCGGCCCAGGTCGCGAGCCCCTCCGAGAACCAGCGTGGCTCGCGCAGGAGCACGTACGACGAGACGTGGTGGGCCATCTCGTGGGCCAGCACCCGGCGCTGCTCGAGCCCCATCTTGCCGGGCATCACGATCTTGGGGTCGGCGGCGCCGCGGGCGTAGTAGGCCGCCGATCCGGCCGGGGCGAACGACTCGTAGTCGGCGGTGGAGCGGAAGGCGATCACGGTGGCGCGCACCGGCGGATCGTGGCGGCGCTGGAAGAGGGACGACGCCACCGCGTTGCGGACCAGGTCGAGCTCCGCGGCGAGGGATCGGGCGTCGGACTCGTCGAGGTCGGTGACCACCACGAACTGGTCGGAGTAGACCACGAGCCAGCCGCGCCCCCCCTTCGCCTCGCAGCGGAAGCTCGGGCGGGAGGTGGCGCAGCCGGCCAGGCCGGCCGCGAGGACCATCAGGAGCGCGGCGCGGCGCATCGGTGCCATTGTACGCCCAGTCAGTACCTCGACCCAGGCGACACGAACCGCACGAAAAACCGCCCCGAGAGCGCCGAGACCGACGCGAGGCGGGCGCCGCCGCGAGAGGATCGGCGCTCCCCTCAGGCGGCGGGCTCGAGGCGGCCCGTTCCGGCGACCGTGCCCTGCCGGATCACCCGGCTGTAGAGGGTGATGCTCGGGTCGGTGAGGAACCGCCAGAGCAGGGCCGACCAGGACCGGTGGAAGTGAAGGGGCTCGTAGAGCTCCGGCGCCAGGCGCTTGAGGGCCGGGAGCTTCGTCCAGGGAACGCGCATCAGGTCGTGGTGCTCGTTGTGGTAGCCCACGTTGAGGGCCAGGACGTTCATCGGACCGTAGTACGAGAAGGTCTCCTGGTCGCCCGGGAAGGTGAGGTAGTGCTCCTGGATCCAGCGCGCGCCCACGGGGTGGAGCCCGATGGCGAAGGCGCTGGAGAGGAAGAGGTAGCCGAGCGCGGTCCAGCCCATGAAGTGGACGATGGCGAAGACGAAGGCCACCTGGGCGGCCACGTTGGCGACGTACCAGGCGTCCCAGAGCTTGATGCGCTTCAGCTGGGTGGCGCGGGTGGCCTGGGCCAGGAAGTAGAAGAGCAGCCAGATCGCCTTGCGGATGCTGGAGTTCCCCACCAGACGGGCCTCGGCGGGCGCGGCCAGGTCGGCGTCGATCTCCGGGTCTCCCTGCCAGGCGTGGTGGAGCAGGTGGTAGCGCCGGAAGGCGATGCCCCCCGGGAAGACGATGGGCAGGTTGGCCACGATGGTGGCCACCGAGTTCACCCAGGGTGTCTTCACGATCAGGTTGTGGGCGGCCTCGTGGATGAGCACCCAGAGCGCGTGGTCGGCCACCGCGCCCACGAGCCAGGCGGCGAGCAGCACCACCCAGAAGCTCTGGTCGCGCAGCAGCCCAGGCCAGGCCGATCTGGAAGGCCACCACCGCGATCAGGATGGGGCCCGACCAGGGCTCGGGCCCCTGGAGCAGCTTCGCCTCGGGGTGGGCCGCGAGCAGGCGGCGCGTCCTCTCCCGGTGCGGTTCCGGGTAGTTCACGCGTCGGAAGTCGAGCTGTTCGGCCATGCGGTGGGTCTCCCGGGGTAAGCGGATGTTCTAAAAAGAAAACCGCCCCCGCGCCACGAAGGCACGGAGGCGGCCTGAATCGGGTGCCTCGATCCGGCTAGAAGTAGTAGTTGCCGGTGACCGAGATCTGGTTGCCCGTGAGCGGATCCACGGAGCGCGAGTCGGTGGTGCGGTTGTAGAGCCACTCGGCGCCGAGGGCGAAGCCACCCTCCTGGTAACGGACCATGGCGACCAGGTTCTGGTTGCGCATGCGGGTCAGGCCAGCGGCGAGGATGTCCGAGTAGCTCGGGTGATCGACGCCGTAGGTGAACCACACCGACATGTTCTTGGTGGCGTTCATGCCGACCTGGCCCCAGGCGCCCCAGCCGAAGATGTTGCCCTGGTAGGTCGGGGGGTTGAACTGGATGATGCTGCCGAGGAGCGGGCCAGCGTTCTTGCCGTACCAGGCGCTGCCGGCGTAGGCGATCGGGCCGATGTTGCCGTTCACGCCGACCGTGCCGAGGACCGTCTGGAGGTCGTTGTAGCTGTTGGGGGGGCTCGACCTGGTTCGGGCCGTTGCGGTCCACGGTCTGCCAGTGGCCGGAGAGCCACATGTTGAAGGCCTTGCCCATCATGACCTTGCCGCGGGCCTCGAAGGCGGGGAGACCGGAGGAGACGCCGTCGACGATGCCCTCGTGCGGGATCGTGGCTGCCCAGCCGGACTTCTGGACGGACCAGGCGAACTCGAACTTGAGGTCGTCACCGAACGTGTGCCAGCCCCAGAGGCCGGGCTGACGCCAGCCGACGGTGCCGGCCGCGTAGGTCGCCGGGAAGGCGATGTGGCTGAGCGACTGGGGGATCGATCCCGATGGTCAGCATGTTCTGCTGGCCGATCTGGAGGATGTGGCGGCCCGAGCCCCAGTTGAGCTCGACGTAGGCCACGCGGATGCGGGGGATGACCGAGACGTCGCCGTAGGCGCCGACGCCGGAGAACTCGCTCGAGCCGAAGAAGTCGAGCTCGACGACGGCCTTGGGGACCGCGCCGCCCATGACTTCCGGGCCGCGAACCGAGAAGTTGAGCCGGGTCTGGCGGATGTCGAAGCCGAAGAGCGGCTTGTCAGCCGTCCAGGCCTGGCCTGCCGGAGCGTTGGGGGGAACGCCGGTGGTGCCGATGATGAACAGGGCCGACTGGCCGCCACCGCCGACGCCGAAGTTGGCGTCCTGGAAGTAACCGGTCGTCGAGACGAAGCCGTGCAGCTCGAAGACGAACGCCGGGGGCTTGGGCGTCTCCTTCACGACCACGGTCACCGTCTCGGTCTTCTTCTCCTCCACGACCACGTTCTGCGCGGGTGTCGCCTGGGCGAGTGCCAGGCCGGCGTATCCGAGAACTGCCAAACTGAAGAGTGCCTTGATTCTCACGTGTATCCTCCGGTTGAACCGTGCGGGAACGGCGTATATCGCCTGGGCGGCGGCCTCTCGGCGAGTGTGTGCAAACTTCTCGCATGCGATGGATGTCACCGCAAGTTGCGGCGCGTCATGACCCCTGATGGGTGCCGATCTCTTGATCCGGCAATTCTTCGCGCAAACTCGACATTGACCCGCAAAGGACCTGCGTCCCGTCGAGCTCCCAAACGGGTCACGCCTCGACACGGGCGGTCCTCGCGGAGGGCGGTCCCCTTGTCCGGGCGTCGTTGCCGGATGGTACGACCCTCGGTCCCACCTCGCCCCACGGAGGTCTCATGTCATTGCCCTCGGTTCGTTTCCTGGTCGCTGCCGCGCTCGCGGTGCTCGCCCTTCCCACCCTCTCCGTCGCCGAGACCGTCAAGATCGGCGCGGCCTTCTCCCTGACCGGCAACGCCGCCGCCTACGGCGCCCAGCAGAAGCACGGCGTCCAGGCCGCCATCGACGACGTGAACAAGAGCGGCAAGCTGAAGGGCGTCACGCTCGAGCTCGTCCTCGAGGACGACGGCACCTCCAAGGAGCAGGGCATCGCGGTGTTCCAGCGCTTCATCAACCGCGACAAGGTGAGCGCCATCATCGGGCCCACGCTCTCCACCACCGCCACCGCCGCCGACCCCATCGCCCAGCAGGGCAAGACCCCGGTCGTCGCCGTCTCCAACACCGCCGCCAAGGGCATCACCGACATCGGCGACTACGTCTGGCGCGTCTCGCTCACCGAGGCCCAGGTGATCCCCTCGGCCCTCAAGGTGGCCCAGGCCAAGATCGGCTTCAAGAACGCCGCCATCCTCTACGGAAACGACGACGTGTTCACCAAGGGTGGATTCGACGTCATGAAGGCCTCGCTCGAGGCGGCCGGCATCCCCATCGTCGACATCCAGACCTTCGCCACCAAGGACCGCGACTTCAACGCCCAGCTCACCGCGCTCAAGGCCAAGAACCCCGACTTCCTCATGGTCTCCGCGCTGGTGGAGCAGGCCGCCGCCATCGTCAGCCAGGCCCGCCAGCTGGGCTGGAACGTGCCCATCATGGGCGGCAACGGCTTCAACTCGCCCAAGCTCATGGCCAACGCCGGCCCCGCCGCCGAGGGCGTCATGGTGGGCACGGCCTGGAACAAGGCCTCGACCGACCCGGTCAACCAGGCCTTCATCGCCGGCCAGAAGGCCCGCGGCAACGACCCCGACCAGTTCTGCGCCCAGGCCTACACCGGCGTGCTGGTCATCGCCGACGCCATCGCCCAGGCCGGGATGAAGGGCGGCCGCGACGACGTCAAGGCCGGTTTCCTCAAGGTGAAGGACCTGCCCACGCCGCTCGGCAAGTTCTCCTTCCTGCCCAGCCGCGACGGCAGCCACCCCGCCGCCGTCCAGATCGTGAAGGGCGGCAAGTTCGAGATCCTCCAGTAGCCCCCGGGACCGCGCCGCGTGGGGCAGCAGATCGTCAACGGCCTGTTCCTGGGGAGCATCTACGCGCTCTTCGCGCTGGGGTACACGCTCGTCTTCGGCGTGCTCGACATCCTCAACCTGGCGCACCAGGCCGTGTTCATGATCTGCGCCTACGTGGCGCTGGTCCTCGTCGTCCACCTCCACATGCCCATGTTCGCCGCCCTCCCGGTGGCCGTCCTCGCCGGGGGGCTCCTGGGCATCGTGGTGGACCGCGTCGCCTTCAAGCCGCTGCGCGGCCGCAGCGACTCCAACATCGCCGGGCTCATCAGCTCCATCGCGCTGGCCACCATCCTGGAGGCCGCCGTCCTCCAGGTCTTCGGGCCGGACGTGGAGCGCTTCCCCTTCGGGACGGTTCCCACCCGCAGCCTGAAGATCGGCGGGGCGGTCGTCTCCGAGCTGCAGATCGTCATCATCGCCATCGCGCTCTTCATGCTCCTCGGCCTCACCTGGCTCCTGCGCCGGACGCGGCTGGGGCGGCGGATCCGCGCCGTGGCCGAGAGCCCCAAGGCGGCGCGGGTCCTGGGCGTGGACGTCGATCGCGTCATCGCCGCCTCCTTCTTCCTCTCCTCGGCGCTGGGGGCGGCCGCCGGCGTCCTCTTCGGGCTGGCCTTCAACAACGTCGCCCCGGACATGGGGCGCTCGGTGGAGCTGAAGGGGCTCGCGGTCATCGTGCTGGGGGGCATGGGCAGCATGCCGGGGGCGGCCCTGGCCGGCCTGGCGCTCGGGCTCCTGGAGGTCTTCACCGTGGCCTGGATCGGGTCGTCCTACCGGGACGCGGTGGCCTTCGGCGTGCTCTTCCTGGTCCTGGTGCTGCGCCCGCGCGGCCTGCTGGGGTCCGCGGCGCTCCGCGAGGCATAGGCGCCGGTGTCCCTCGAATCCCTCCAGGACCTCTGGCTCACCTACCAGTCCACGGTGGCCTTCATCGGGCTGAACGGGCTCCTTGCACTTTCGGTGTACACCACCCTCTCCTGCGGCCAGCTCTCGCTGGCCCAGGCCGCCTTCATGGCCATCGGCGCCTACGCCTCGGCCATCCTCACCTTCCACACCCAGGCCCCCTTCGCGGTGAACCTGGCGGTGGCCACCCTGGCCCCGGCGCTGGTGGCGATCCCGCTCGGGCTCCCCGTGCTGCGGCTCAAGGGCGTGTTCCTGGCCATCGCCACCATCGGCTTCGGCGAGGTGGTCCGCCTCTTCTTCGTGAACCTCGACTTCACGAACGGTGCACTGGGCCTGACCGCCGTGCCGCAGCGCACCTCGGTCTGGATGATCTACGCGGCGCTGGCCGGGGCCCTCTTCGTGCTCTGGCGCATCCGCGGCTCGCGCGTCGGCTACGCCCTCGAGGCCATCCGCGAGGACGAGCCGGCCGCCCGCACCATGGGCATCCACGCCGCGCGCTACAAGCTGTCCATGCTGGCGCTGGGCGCCTCCTTCGCCGGCCTGGCCGGCGCGCTCGAGGCCCACTACACCTTCATGGTCGCACCGGGCACCTACTCCTTCACGCGCGTGGTCGACATGCTGGTCTACGCGGTGGTGGGCGGCACCTCGGTCTTCTACGGGCCGGTGGTGGGCGCCACCTTCCTCACCGCGCTGCCCGAGGTGCTGCGCGAGATCTCCTCCCGCGTCGGGCTCGCGCCCGGCCCCCTGCGTCTCTTCGTGAACGGGGCGGTGCTGCTGCTCGTCATCCTCTTCCTGCCCGAGGGGATCTCGTCGTTGCCCCGGCGGGTGCGCGCCTGGCTGCGGTCGCGCCGGGAGGCCCATGCTGCTTAGCCTGCAGGGGGTCCGCCGCACCTTCGGCGGCCTGGCGGCGGTCGACGGGGCCACGCTCGAGGTGGGCACCGGCGAGGTGCACGGCCTCATCGGGCCGAACGGCGCCGGCAAGACCACGCTCCTCAACCTGATCTCCGGGCTCATCCCTCCCACCTCGGGCGCCATCGTGCTCGACGGGGAGCGCATCGACGGGCTGGCCAGCCACGTCATCGCGGCCCGCGGCATCACCCGGACCTACCAGAACATCCGTCTCTTCCCCGCCCTCACCGCCGCCGACAACGTGCTCGTGGGGGCCCACCTCAAGCGCCACGCCCCGCTCTGGCGCCGCATGCTCTTCCTGCCCTCGGCCGCGGCGGAGGAGCGCGCGGCGCGGGCGGCCACGCTGGCGCTGCTCGAGCGGGTGGGCATGACCGATCGGGCCGAGGAGCGGGCCAGCAACCTGTCCTACGGCGAGCAGCGGCGCGTCGAGATCGCGCGGGCGCTCGCGTCGGCGCCCCGGGTCATGCTGCTCGACGAGCCCACCGCCGGCATGAACCCCGGCGAGGTCAAGTCCATCGCCGACCTCATCCGCGGCGTGGCCCGGGCCGGCCACTCGGTGCTCCTCGTCGAGCACAACGTGAAGCTGGTCATGGACGTCTGCGACCGGATCACCGTCCTCGACTTCGGCAAGGTCATCGCCGACGGGACGCCGGCCGAGGTGGCCCGCGATCCCGCCGTCATCACCGCCTACCTGGGCGGGGAGGCCACCGCGTGAGCGCGCCGGGCGTCCCGCTGCTCGAGATCCGCGACCTCCGGGTCGCCTACGGCAACGTCCAGGCCGTGCACGGGATCTCGCTCCGGGTGAACGCGGGGCAGGTGGTCACCCTCATCGGGCCGAACGGCGCCGGCAAGACGAGCACGCTCGCGGCCGTGGCGGGGCTGCTGCGCCCCCAGGCCGGCAAGGTGCTGTTCGAGGGGCGCGACGTCACCGGCCTGCCGGCACACCGCGCCGTGGAGCAGGGCATCGTCCTCGTCCCGGAGGGGCGGAGCATCCTGGCTCGCATGAGCATCGAGGAGAACCTCGTCCTCGCCGCCGAGGCCCGCACCCCCCGTCCACCCGCCGCCGAGCAGCGGCGACGCATCGAGGCCCAGTACGCGCGCTTCCCGGTGCTGGGGGAGCGGCGCAGGCTGCCGGCCGGGTCGCTCTCGGGAGGCGAGCAGCAGATGCTGGCCTTCGCCCGGGCCCTGCTCATGTCGCCGCGGATCCTGCTCCTCGACGAGCCGTCCATGGGGCTCGCACCGCTGCTCGTCCGGAGGGTCTTCGACCTGGTCGAGGAGATCCACCGGGAGGGGGCGACCGTCCTGCTCGTCGAGCAGAACGCCCGGCTCGCCCTCCAGGTATCCGACCACGCCTACGTGCTGGAGCGGGGTCGCATCGTGCTGGAGGGGCCGTCCGCCGGGCTGGCCGCGGACCCGCGGGTGCAGGCGGCCTACCTCGGCGGCGACGTCACGGCTTGATCGGCGAGGCATTCCTGCCTGCGGGACGCGGCTCTACTTGGCTTCCCTTTCGGCCGAGATCTTCTCCGCCTCGGCCACCAGCGCCTCCTCGAGCTCCTCGGCCTTCATCCGCTTCACGATCTTGCCGCTCTTGAAGAGCAGCCCGACGCCGCCGTGACCGTAGGCGACACCGACGTCGGCGGCCGCGGCCTCGCCGGGCCCGTTCACCTCGCAGCCCATCACGGCGACGTTCACCTCGCCCTTGAGCCGGGAGAGACGCTGCTCCACGCGCTCGGCGATGGGGATCATGGCCACCGAGCAGCGGCCGCAGGTGGGGCACGCCGTCAGCGTGGCGCCGCCGAACTTGAGGCCGAGCGACTTGAGCAGGCTGCGGGCGACCTTGACCTCCTCGACCGGGTCGGCGGCGAGCGAGACGCGGAGGGTGTCGCCGATGCCGCCTGCGAGGAGGATGCCCAGGCCGGCGGCGCTCTTGATGGTCCCGGTCATCAAGGTGCCGGCCTCGGTGATGCCGAGGTGGAGCGGATAGTCGAAGCGCTGGGAGAAGAGCCGGTTCGCGGCCACCGTCATGCCGATGTCGTGGGCCTTGAGCGAGACCTTGATCTCCCGGTAGCCCTCGTCCTCGAGCACGCGGATGTGGCGCTCGGCGCTCTCCACCATCCCCTCGGCGGTGGGCCACCCGTGCTTGGCGACGATGTCCTCCTCGAGCGAGCCGGCGTTCACGCCGATGCGGATGGGGACGTTGCGCTCGCGGGCCGCCTTCACCACCTCGCGCACCCGATCCTGGCTGCCGATGTTGCCCGGGTTGAGCCGGACGCAGTGGATGCCGGCCTGGAGCGCCGCGAGCGCCAGCCGGTAGTCGAAATGGATGTCGGAGACCAGCGGGACCGGCGAGCCCCGGACGATGGCGGGCAGCGCCGCGGCGGCGTCGGCGTCGGGGACGGCCACGCGGACGATGTCGGCGCCCTCGGCGGCCAGCGCCCGGATCTGCCCGAGCGTGCCCTCGACGTCGGTGGTCTGGGTGGTGGTCATGGACTGCACCGCCACCGGCGCACCGTCGCCGATCGGGACGGGGCCTACCTGGATTCGCCGGGTCTTCCGGCGCTCCGCGATGGCGGAGATGTTGCCATGATCGTATGCGCCCATGAGGAAAGCCCGGCCCACCCCTTCTTAGCGGGGCGGAGCCGGGCTCGCCAATCCGAGTCGCGCCTACTTCTGGGCCAGCTCGGCGTCGATGACTTCCTTGAAGGCGTCGAAGGGCTGGGCGCCGGAGATGAGGACCCCGTTCACGAAGAAGGCCGGCGTCCCGTTCACGCCCGCCTCGCTGCCCGCCTTGCGCCCTTCCTCGACCAGCGCCGCCTTGGCGCCGGAGTCGAGGCACTTGTCGAACTTGGCCTGGTCGAGCTTGAGGTCCTTCGCGTAGCCCTTCAGCGAGGTCACGTCGAGGGCGCGCTGGTTGGCGAAGAGCTTGGCGTGCATCTCCCAGTACTTGTCCTGGTCGCCGGCGCAGTGCGCCGCCTCGGCGGCCTTGGGAGCGTTGGCGTGGTTGGGCAGCGGGAGGTCGCGGAACACGAGCCGGACCTTGTCGCCGTAGACGCGCATCACCTCGGAGACGGTCTCCTCCGCGCGGCTGCAGTACGGGCACTCGAAGTCGGAGAACTCGACGATGGTGACGGGGGCGTTGGCCGGGCCGCGCGACGGGCCCTTGGCCTCCACCTGCTGGCGCGGCGCCCGGTAGGGCGGCAGCAGGATCTCGACCTTGGCGTCGGCCTTCAGCTTGTCGTAGTAGGCCTGGGCCACGGCCTGGGCCTTCTGCTGCTGGACGTAGCGGACGATGGTCTCCTTCACCTGGGCCATGGGCGGAAGGTCGCGCCCCTGGGCCTTGGCCGCGTCGTAGACCTGCTGGACCTCGGCGTCGCTGACCGGACCCACCCGCGCCATGATCTCCGCCTGGACGTAGTCGTCGGGGGTCTTGCCGGCGGCCTTGGCCTTGGCGTCGACGAGGCGCTTCATGATCATGGTGTCGAGGGCCTGGCGCTTCAGCTGGTACAGCTGCTCCTGGAACTGGGCGTCGAGCTTCTTCAGCTCTCCCTTGGCGAAGTCGTCGAGTTCCTTGCCCGAGATGACCTCCGTTCCGATCTTGGCCACGGGCGCGTTGGGGTCGGCGGCGGGGCCCGCCGCGGCGGCCTTGGCCTGGGTGGTGGACGGAGAGGTGCAGGCCAGCGCGCCGAGGGCGGCGGCGACCGCAAGATAGGGGCGTGTCGAGAACTTCATGGGACTCCCTGGAAATGGTTGAGCGAGGGCGGGGATTGTTCTCGACAACTCCCCGCCGGTCAACGGCATTCCCTGGACCCCAGCTTGCCGACCGGAGACCACCCCCTGGGTGGTATCCTCCTCCCCTCGCGGAGGCGCCATGTCCAAAGACGTCTGGAAGCCCGAGCTCTATGCGAAATTCCGCGCCGAGCGCTCTCGCCCCTTCTACGACCTGCTCGCCATGGTCCGGACCCGGCCCGGCATGCGCGTCGTCGACCTGGGCTGCGGCACGGGCGAGCTGACCGCGGAGGCCCACAAGCGCCTCCAGGCGCGCTCCACCCTCGGGATCGACTCCTCTCCGGCGATGCTCGAGAAGGCGGGGCCTCTCGCCGGCGACGGCCTGTCCTTCGCGCTCGGCGACATCGCCGGGTTCGAGGACCCCGAGAAGACGGGCTACGACCTCGTCCTCTCCAACGCCGCGCTCCACTGGGTTCCCGACCATCCGGCGCTGCTGGCGCGCCTCTCCAGGCTGCTCGCCCCGGGCGGGCAGCTCGCGGTCCAGGTGCCGGCGAACCAGACCCACGCTTCCCACCGGCTCGCCAACGAGCTGGCGCGCGAGGAGCCCTACGCGACCGCGCTCAAGGGCTACGTCCGCCACCGCTCGGTGCTCACGCCGGTGGAGTACGCGCTGCAGCTCAAGCGGCTCGGCCTCGTGGAGGAGGAATCCCGGCTCCAGGTCTACGTCCACGAGCTCTCCGAGCCCGCGGACATCGTGGAGTGGTGCCGGGGAACGCTGCTCACCGACTACGAGAAGCGCCTGCCCGCCGACCTCTGGCACCGCTATCTCGAGGCCTACCGGGACCGGATCGTGGCGAACATCCCGGACGAGCGCCCCTACCTCTACACGTACCAGCGGATCCTCTTCTCCGCGAAGCGGCCGGGGTAGGGGGAGGTCCTACCTCAGACCCGGGGTCCGCCAAGACCCACCGGGCGCGGAAGACCCGAACAAGCAAATTCAGGCAGTTACGAAAACGCGAGCCTGGCACGAGTCCCGCAAGGTGTACGCGACAGGTGCTGCTGTTCAGCTCCTCCTCGCCCGAGGCACAGCGGGTTCTCGTCCCCCCCGAGAACCCGAGGTGTCTCGGGCTTTTCATTTGGGGCGCTCGGTTCCTCCCTGGGGACCCGCGAAGGCGAAGAACGAGCGGAGCTTCTCGCTCGTCTCCCGGAGGCGCGAGGAGAGCGTGCGCACGAAAGCCCAGAGCAGCGCGTAGGCCAGGTCCTTGTCGAGGAACATCACCCGGTCGAGGTCCTCGCGCCGGATGGCGAGGAGCGAGCACGCGGTGTGGGCGACCGCGTCGGCCGATCGGGGCGCGTCGTCGATGGCCGCCATCTCGCCGAAGTAGCTCCCCGGCCCGAGCAGCGTCAGCGCCTCCTCGCCCGCGCCCGGGATCTCCTTCGAGATGCGGACGGTCCCCTGCACGACGACGAACATCTCGTCCCCCGAGGAGCCCTCCCGGAAGATGCCGTCGCCCGCCGGGATCTCCCGGGGGCTCGCGATCTCGGCGATCCGTTCCAGCTGATCGGCGGACAGCGACTCGAAGAGGGCGCAGTGGCGCAGCACGCTCGGATGCACGGGGCGATGCTAGCACGCGAGACGCCCCGAACCTCTCCGTGACTTCCGGGCTCGAAGCGGCTAGATCGATCGAGCCCCACACACACGCGGAGGAAACATGGCCCAGCACGAGAGGCTGGTGATCGTCGGATCCGGCCCTGCCGGCTACACCGCGGCGCTCTACGCGGCGCGCGCGAACCTGACCCCGCTCCTCTTCGAGGGGATGCAGCCCGGCGGCCAGCTGACCATCACCACCGAGGTCGAGAACTACCCCGGCTTCGCGGAAGGGGTCATGGGCCCCGAGCTCATGGAGCGGATGAAGGCCCAGGCCGAGCGCTTCGGCACCCGCTTCGTCTCGGCCGAGGTCACCCGCGTCGACCTCTCCGCCCGGCCGTTCCGGCTGTGGACGGACACCGACGAGTTCACCGCCCACGCCGTCATCGTCGCCACCGGTGCGTCCGCCAAGTGGCTGGGCATTCCCTCCGAGAAGGCCTACCAGGGCAAGGGCGTGTCGGCCTGCGCGACCTGCGACGGCTTCTTCTTCCGGGGCGTCGACATCGCGGTGGTGGGGGGCGGCGACACGGCGCTCGAGGAGGCCACCTTCCTCACCAAGTACGCGAGCAAGGTCTACCTGGTGCACCGGCGCGACGAGCTGCGCGCCTCCAAGGTGATGCAGGAGCGGGCCCGGAAGAATCCCAAGATCGAGTTCGTCTGGAACACGGCGGTCGACGAGGTGCTCGGCGACGGGAAGGCCATGACCGGGCTGCGGCTCAAGAGCACCAAGGACGGGGGCACCCGGGAGCTCAAGGTCCAGGGATTCTTCCTGGCCATCGGCCACGAGCCCAACACCGGGATCTTCAAGGGCCAGCTCGACATGAACGAGGTCGGGTACCTGAACGTCCAGACGCCCTCGACGCGCACGAGCCGCGAGGGGGTCTTCGCCGCCGGCGACGTGGCCGACCCGCACTACCGGCAGGCCGTGACCGCGGCGGGCTCGGGCTGCGCCGCGGCCATCGACGCCGAGCGCTGGCTGGGCGAGCAGGGCATCCACTGAGCGTGAGGCGGGGGGCGCCGTGCGCATGATCGACGTGGGGGAGAAGCCCCGCACCGACCGGGTGGCCGTGGCCCGGGGATTCGTGTCGATGTCGCGCGCCACGCTCGGCATCCTGCGGCGGGGCGAGGTCGAGAAGGGCGACGTCGTCGCGGCGGCGCGGCTGGCCGGCATCCTGGCCGCCAAGCACACGCCCGACATCGTCCCGCTCTGCCACCCCATCGCCCTCTCCGGCACCGAGATGGACGTCACGCCGCGGCCAGGGGGCGTGCAGGTGACGGCCACCGTGCGCACCACGGACCGGACCGGGGTGGAGATGGAGGCGCTGACCGCCGTCGCGGCGGCCTGCCTCACCGTCTACGACATGCTGAAGCGCTACGAGCGCGGCATGCGCATCGAGGCCATCGAGCTCATCGAGAAGTCCGGCGGGCGGACCGGACGGTGGGTGCGGCCGCGCTCCGCACCTCGGCCGGCGCGAGCCCCAGCGCCGCGAGCGCGTTCCGTCCGCACACGCGGCGGATGACCGCGTCGGACAGCCCGATCCGCGCCATGCGGTCGGCGGCGCGCGGCAGGGCGAGCAGGTCCCCCACGCCGTCTCCGGCGTGCGAGGCGAGCGCGATCCCCTCGGGCCCGAGCGAGCGCACGAGGCGCGCCGCGACGTCGAGGGCGCCCCGGCCGGTCGAGAGCGAGAGCACGGCGCAGGTGCCCACCGAGCGGAGGATGCGGACGGTGCGGGCGTCGGCGCCGTCGACGAGGACGCGCTCGGGCGGAACCCCGCTCTCCCGCAGCGCGGCGATGATCCGGCGTGTCGAGGCCACCGGGTCCCGGGGCGGCGCGGCGACCATCACCGGCCGGCGCAGGTCCCGGGCCATCTCCAGCTGCCGGGAGAAGAGCTCCTCCTCGCGGGGCGTCCCGCCCCCCGGGCCGACCGGGCCGATCGCCACCACCCCTCGCCGGGAGAGGAGCTCCGGCAGCTCGGCGAGCAGCGCCTCGGTGCCGCGAGCCGGGATCCGCCCGGGTGGGATCGAGAGCGCCGCGAAGGCGCCCAGGCCGGCGCGTCGCAGCCGTTTCACCCCGAGTACAGCCCGTTCCCAGTCGCGGCGCAGGTCGGCCGCGGTGGCCGCAACTCCCCGGTCCACGAGGGGACTGAGCGCACCGACGACGCCGAAGAAGCGGATGTCGGCCACGTCGCGGTCGGTGAGCGAGGCGCCGCGCAGGTGGGCGTCGAAGAACACCCCGGCGAGGGTAGCATCGGAGCCGGTTCAGGGCACGGCGGCGCGCCCGTCCAGCCGGGGCTCGCTCGCCCCCTCCCGCCAGCCGGTGGCGGGATCGACACGGACCGCCTGCGGGTTGCCGAACGGCGAGCCGATCTCCTCGACGCGGTGCCCGCGGGCCTCGAGCGCGCGGCGGGTGGCGTCCTGGAGCGCCCCGGGCTCGGCCACCACCACGTCCGGTCTCCACTGATGGTGAATCCTGGGCGTCCCCAGCGCCTGGTCGAGCGCCATCCCGCCGTCGAGGACCCGCAGGATCACCCAGGCCACCGTGGAGGGGATGGTGCTCCCGCCGGGCGAGCCGACGGCGAGGAGCACCTTCCCGTCCGCGCCGAATACCAGGGTCGGCGACATCGACGAGAGCGGTCGCTTCCCGGGGGCGGGAAGGTTCAGGTCCCCGCCCTCGAGCCCGAAGGCGTTCCGGGCCCCGGGAGCGGCGTCGAAGTCGTCCATCTCGTCGTTGAGCAGGATCCCGGTCCCGGGGACGACGACGCCCGACCCGAACTGGAGGTTCACGGTGGTGGTCAGCGCCACCGCGTTCCCCTCGGCGTCGACGACCGAGACATGGGACGTGTGGCCGGGGGGAGCCGCGGGCCCCGGAGGGCCGGTCGGCGCCGCGCGCTCCCCGATCGCGGCCCGGATCCGGGCGGCGAACGCCGCGGAGGCCATCTCCCGGGCCACGGCGTCGGCGCCGCGCGCGAAGTCCGGGTCGGCCAGGGCGCCTCCCCGACGCTCGAAGAGCCGCTTCTCGGCCTCGACGAAGACGTGGAGGTAGCGCTCCGACGTCCGGGCCACGTCCTTCGGGTCCTCGGCCTCGAGCACGCGGAGGAGGCCGAGCACGATGGCGCCGCCGGCCGACGGCGGAGGGAAGGCGGCCACGCGGTGACCGCGAAACTCGCCCCAGAGGACCTCCCGGGACCGCGTCCGGTAGGCGGCCAGGTCCGCCGTGGTGAGCACCCCTCCGCGCGCGCGGGCGGCCGTCGCGATGCGCGCGGCGAGGGGCCCGCGGTAGAAGGCCTCCGGATCGCGTCCGAGGAGCCTCAGCGTCGCGGCGAGGTCCTTCTGGAAGACCCGGCTGCCGGGCGGGTGCGGCTCCCCGCGGGAGAGGAACACCGCGGCTCCCGCGGCATCCTCTCGCAGGCACTCCCGGGCGGCCACCGCCCCGCGCCACCAGGTGCGACCCACCCGGACGCCATCCCGGGCCAGCTTCACCGCGGGCGCGACCAGCTCCGGGAGCGGCTTCCTGCCGAAGCGTCGCGCGATCTCCGCGTAGCCCTTGACGGCCCCGGGCACGGCGACCGACAGCCCGCCGCAGCGGGAGCGCGCCGGGGCGGGCTTGCCGCCCTCGAGGAACATGTCCGGGGTCGACCCTGCCGGGGCGGTCTCCCGGAAGTCGATGGCGTGGACCCGTCCCTCGCTGGCCACGTAGACGAGGGCCAGGCCACCCCCGCCGATCCCGGAGCTCTGCGGCTCGGCCACCGAGAGGGCGAATGCTGCGGCCACCGCTGCGTCGGCGGCGTTTCCGCCGGCCCGCAGGACGGCGGCGCCGGCCTCGCTCGCGGCGGGGTGGGGGGCCGCCACGGCGCCCCGGGGGGAGACGGCGACGTGTGCGAGGAGGAGAGGAAGGAGGAGCGGCGCCGCGGTCATGTCCCATGCGTAGCACGACCCGGCGGGGCGATTCCCGCTGTGGTTCTTGATTCCCGCGCCCTGCGGACCTAGGTTCGGCCCCATGTCCAAGCCCTCGAAGCAGAAGAAGCGGAAGGGAACCTCCCCGCTCGCCGCCATCGTCCTGGCTGCCGGGAAGGGCACGCGCATGAAGGCCCGGCGCGCCAAGGTCCTGCACCAGGTCTGCGGGAAGCCGATGGTCTACTTCCCGGTGAAGCGCGCCCTCGAGGCCGGAGCCGACCCGGTGGTGGTGGTGGTCGGCCACCAGGGGGACGAGGTCGAGGCTTCGCTGCGGGCCTCCCTCCCCGGCGCACCGCTCCGCTTCGCCCGCCAGGAGAAGCAGCTCGGGACCGCCCACGCGGTGCTGGCCGCCAAGGCGTCGCTGCGCGGCTACCGCGGGCCGGTGATGATCCTCTCCGGCGACACGCCGCTCCTCACCACCCAGACGCTGGCCTCGGTGGTGGACGCACGCACCGCGCCCCAGTCGCTCGCCTTCGCCACGATGGATCTCGAGAACCCGAAGGGCTACGGGCGGGTGGTCCACTCGCCGGGCAAGGGCCCGGCGCTCATCGTGGAGGAGAAGGACGCCACTCCCGAGGAACGGCAGATCCGGGAGGTGAACGCCGGCCTCTACGTCGCCGACGCCGGCTTCCTCTGGGCCACCCTGGCGCTGGTGGACGCGAAGAACGCCCAGCGCGAGTTCTACCTGACCGACCTGGTGGCCCTGGCCGCCGACGGACCCGGCGCCGTGGCGGTGCGGGTCTCGCCGGTGGAGGCGCAGGGGGTGAACGACCAGGAGGACCTGTCGCTCGCCACCCGCGCCATGACCCGGCGCATCGCCTCGTCGCTCATGAAGTCGGGCGTCACCCTCGAGGACCCGGAGCGGTTCGACGCCGACGAGGGCGTGGAGGTCGGCCCCGACACCGTCATCGAGCCCAGCGTCCGGCTTCGCGGGACGACCCGCGTCGGCGCCGGCTGCGTCGTCGGCCAGGGGAGCATCCTCGTCGACACCGAGGTGGGCGACGGCACGCAGATCCTGCCTTACTGCCACTTCGACCGGGCCCGCATCGGCGATCGCTGCCGCGTCGGGCCCTTCGCGCGCCTGCGCCCGGAGGCCACGCTCGCCGAGGGCGTGCACGTGGGCAACTTCGTCGAGCTGAAGAAGACCTCGATGGGCAAGCGCTCCAAGGCCAACCACCTCACCTACCTCGGGGACGCCACCATCGGCGCCGACGTGAACGTGGGGTGCGGGACCATCACCTGCAACTACGACGGGGAACGGAAGCACCCCACCCGCATCGGCGACGGGGTCTTCGTGGGCTCCGACTCGATCCTGGTGGCCCCCATCTCCATCGGCAAGGGGGCCTACGTGGCCGCCGGCTCGACGCTCACCGAGAGCGTGGCGGCCGGAGCGCTCGCGCTGGGACGTGCACGGCAGGTGAACAAGAACGGCTGGGCCCGCAAGCGCGCGGCCCTGAAGAGCGCCGGGAAGGGGAAGTAGCCGTGTGCGGGATCGTCGGGTACGTGGGTCCCCGCCCTTGCGTGGACCTGATCGTGGGCGGGCTGCGCCGGCTCGAGTATCGCGGCTACGACTCGGCCGGCGTGGCCGCCGTGGGGCCGGCCGGGCTCGACATCCGGCGCAGCAAGGGAAAGCTGCAGAACCTGGTGGAGCGCCTGGAGCAGGAACCGGTGGCCGGGAGCACCGGCATCGGCCACACCCGCTGGGCCACCCACGGGCGGCCCTCCGACGAGAACGCCCACCCCCACCGGTCCGGCGGGGTGGCGGTGGTGCACAACGGCATCATCGAGAACCACCTGGAACTGAAGGCGGCGCTCCAGGCCCACGGCCACGTCTTCACCTCCGAGACCGACACCGAGATCTTCGCGCACCTGATCTCCGATGCGCTGGCCGGTCCGGCCAAGGGGGACCTGCGCGCGGCGGTGCGCGCGGCCCTCGGCCAGGTGCGCGGGACCTACGCCATCGCCGTCGTGTCGGACGGGTCTCCGCGGACGATCGTGGCGGCCAAGAACGCCAGCCCGCTGGTGGTCGGCTACGGGGAGGGGGAGAGCTTCCTGGCCTCGGACGTCCCGGCCATCCTGGAGCATACACGTTCCGTGAATTACCTCGAGGAGGGCGAGCTGGCCGTCCTGACCCCCGAGGGCATCGCCATCGAGGACGCCGCGGGGCGCCCGGTGACGCGCCCGCCGCGCCGGATCGAGTGGAGCGCCGTCGCCGCCGAGAAGGACGGGCACAAGCACTTCATGCACAAGGAGATCTTCGAGCAGCCCCGGGCGGTGACCGACACCATCCGGGGGCGGGTCTCCCTCGAGGAGGGAGACGTCGTCCTCGACGGGATGGAGCTCGACCCGGCCTGGGTGAAGGAGATCGACCGCGTGGTGGTGGTGGCCTGCGGCACCAGCTGGCACGCCGGGCTCTCCGGGCGGCTCATGATCGAGCAGCTGGCGCGGCTGCCGGTGGACGTCGAGCTGGCGAGCGAGTTCCGCCACCGCGACCCGGTGGTGGGGCCCAGGACCCTCGTCCTCGCCATCTCCCAGTCGGGCGAGACCGCCGACACGCTGGCGGCGGTGAAGGAGGCGAAGAAGCGGGGCGCGCGCACCTACGCCATCTGCAACGTGCTCGGCTCGGCCATCCCCCGCGAGTGCCTGGGCACCCTGTACACCCACGCCGGGCCGGAGATCGGCGTCGCCTCGACGAAGGCCTTCACCACCCAGCTGGCCGGCCTCTTCCTGCTGGCGGTGCGGCTGGGCCGGATGCGCGGGACGCTCTCCGCCGCGGCCGCCCGGGAGCAGCTCGAGGCGCTGGTGAGGATCCCGGCGCAGATGGAGCACGTGCTGCGGCAGGAACCCACCGTCCTCCCGGTGGCGAAGCGCTGCTCCACCGCGCGGGACGTGCTCTTCCTGGGGCGCGGGTCGCAGTACCCGGTGGCCCTCGAGGGGGCGCTCAAGCTGAAGGAGATCTCCTACATCCACGCCGAGGGGTACGCCGCCGGCGAGATGAAGCACGGCCCCATCGCCCTCATCGACGAGAACCTTCCGGTGGTGGTCCTGGCGGTGAAGGAGCCCAGCTACGAGAAGACCCTGGGCAACGTGGAGGAGGTCCGGGCCCGCGGCGGGCAGGTCATCGCCGTGGTCGCCGAGGGGGACACCCACGCGGCCAGCCTGGCCACCATGGCGCTGGTCGTGCCGCAGACCACTCCGCTCCTCGCCCCGCTCCTCACCATCCTGCCGCTCCAGTTCCTGGCCTACCACGTGGCCGATCTGAAGGGGACCGACGTGGACCAGCCGAGGAACCTGGCGAAGAGCGTCACCGTCGAGTGAACCTTCGCCTCTTCGTGGCCCTGGAGCCGCCCGAACCCGTGAGGCGCCGCCTGGTCGCGGCGCAGGGCGAGCTCCGGCGCGCAGCGGGGCGGCACGCCGAGGAGGTCCGGTGGGTGGCGCCGGACCGGCTGCACCTGACGCTCCAGTTCCTGGGCTCCGTGCCGGAGGAAAGGCTCGAGGCCGTCCGCGATGTGGTCAGGGGTGCGGCGGGCTCTTCGCGACCGCTGCGTCTCGAGGTGCGCGGCGCGGGCGGCTTCCCGTCGGCGCGGCGTCCCCGGGCGGTCTGGGGCGGCGTGACCGGCGACCTGGACGGGCTCCAGGCGCTGGTCGTCGACCTGGGGCGCGCGCTCGGGCCGCTCGGCTTCCCGGCCGGCGGTCGCGCCTTCACGCCCCACTTCACCTTCGGTCGATCCCGCGACGGACGGGGGGCCGCCGGGATGGGTGGCGCCATCGCCGCCGCCGCGGAGGCGGAGCCGATCTCCTGGCGGGCCGACGAGCTCGTCCTCTTCCGGTCCCACCTCGGCCCGGGCGGATCCCGCTACGAGGCGCTCCTCCGGGCGCCGCTCGGCCCCCAGGGCGACCCGCCGCGCTGAAGACGGTCGCTCCCGGGCTCGAGAGACCGGGAACGGGAGCCGGACAGACGCTGCGGGGGGGAGACGCCCGCCGGCTCCGCTCCCGGGGCCTCCGCCCCTCGCGGGGTGAAGGCCTGCCGAGTCGGTTCATGGAGATCACACCCGTGCCTCTGGTCGAGGGCCACATCGATTTCGAAGCCGGGTCTGCGGGGTAAATCTCCTTTTGGGGATTGCCTCGGACGATCACCCTCGATCGAGTGACAAGGATAGTTGACCGTCCAGTGCTTGATGGGTGTCAAGCCGGCATGCAGACCGCCCGGCGCAGGATCGAGAGGAAGCGCACCCCACAGCCCGTCGCTCCGCCGCGGATCGACCTGGCCGACGCGGCGCACGC
Organism: uncultured delta proteobacterium; assembly: GCA_963818535.1. Taxonomy (GTDB): domain Bacteria; phylum Myxococcota; class Myxococcia; order Myxococcales; family Anaeromyxobacteraceae; genus CAIOAK01. The sequence goes on from CAWFSM010000002.1 coordinate 327,706, forward strand.
AGACGACCCGGACGACTCGGCCCTGCGGGAATGGGCGGCGCTCGTCTCGAGCTCCCGCTGGCTCGTGGCCGGCGCGGTGACGGCCTGCCTCGCCGCAGCGGGCGCCTACGTCCTGGTCGCGACGCCCGTCTTCCGCTCCGACGCGGTCGTCCAGGTCGAGGAGCGGTCCCGGGGATCGCCGGGCTCGAGGAGCTGACCGCCGCATTCTCCAGCACCACCCCCGCCGAGACCGAGATCGAGGTGATCCGCTCCCGGGCCCTCCTGGGCGGCGTCGTCGGGCGGCTCGGACTCGACGTGGTCGCCTCCCCGCGCCACTTCCCGGTCGTCGGCGCCGCACTGGCCCGGCGGCGCGATGACGCGGGCCCCGTCGCCGCTCCCCCCGTGCTGCGGGGCTTCGCCTGGGGCGGCGAGCGAATCACGGTGGGACGCCTCGATGTGCCGGAGCGGCTCCTGGGCCGCACCCTCTCGCTCACCGCGAGGGAGGGTGGCCGCTTCCTCCTCGCCGACCCCGAGGGCAATCCACTGCTCGAGGGCAAGGTGGGCGAGGCGGCCACGGCCGGCGGGGTGGGGATGTTCGTCGAGCGGCTCGAGGCGCGGGACGGGACGCGCTTCCGGCTGACCCGGCTGCCCCTGGAGGAGGCGGTCGAGCGGCTGCAGGACCGGCTCGCCGTCTCCGAGCGCGGACGGAAGACCGGCATCCTCCAGATCGCGCTCGAGGGAGCCGACCGGGATCTCGTGGCGCGCACGGTGGACGCCGTCGCGCTCGACTACCAGCGCCAGAACGTGGACCGGCGCAGCGCCGAGGCCGAGAAGACGCTGGCCTTCCTGAGCGGCCAGCTGCCCACCCTCCGGCAGAACCTCGACGACGCCGAGGCGGCGCTCGAGAAGTACCGCCGGACCAACGGGCGGGTGGACGTGGGGCTCGAGACCAAGGGCGTCCTCGAGCGCTCGGCCGACGCGGAGCGCAGGCTGTCCGAGCTGCTCCTGCAGCGCGCCGAGCTGCGCCAGCGCTTCACCGAGAGTCACCCGGCCGCGCTGACCCTGGAGGACAAGATCGGCAAGCTGCGGGCCGAGCGCGACTCCGCCGGGGCGCGGCTGCGGGACCTTCCCGAGGCCGAGATGCGGTCCGCCTCGCTGCTGCGCGACGTCAAGGTGGCGAACGAGCTCTACCTGCTCGTCGTCAACAAGGTGCAGGAGCTCAAGGTGGTGAAGTCGGGGACGGTCGGGAACGTCCGCGTCCTGGACACCGCCGTCCGGGCCCGGCGCCCGGTGCGTCCGGATCCGATCCCGGCGCTGGCCGCCGCGCTGGCCGTCGGCCTGGCCCTGGGCATCGGCCTCGCGTTCCTGCGGCGGGCGCTGGCCCGCGGACTCGAGGACCCGGAGGCGGTGGAGCGGGTGACTGGCCTCTCGGTCTACGCCTCCATCCCGCACAGCGACGCGCAGGCCGCCCTGGCCCGCTCCCAGCGAGGGGGCGTGGCCGGCGAGAACCCGCTCCTCGCCCGGCACGACCCGTCCGACCTGGCCGTCGAGGCGGTCCGCAGCCTGCGCACCAGCGTCGCCTTCGCGCTCGCCGAGGCCGACAACAACGTCGTCGCCCTGGGCGGCCCCAGCCCGGGCGTCGGCAAGTCCTTCGTCGCCGCCAACCTGGCGCAGGTGCTCGCCGAGTCGGGCAGCCGCGTGCTCCTCGTCGACGCCGACCTGCGCAAGGGGCGCCTCCACGAGCTCCTGGGCGGGTCCGGGGGGCCCGGGCTCTCCGACATGATCGCCGCCGGCGAGGAGCTGCCGGGGGCGGTGCGCGCCACCGCCCAGTCCGGCCTCGACTTCCTCCCCCGCGGGCGGACCGCCCCGAACCCCTCGGAGCTGCTCGGCAGCGACCGCTTCCGCAAGGTGATGGACTGGGCGTCGCGAAGCTACGACGTCGTGGTGGTCGACACGGCGCCCATCCTCGCCGTGACCGACGGCGCCCTGGTGAGCCGGCTCTGCGGCGTCAACCTGCTCGTCCTGCGCGCCGGGCGCCACCCGATCCGGGAGATCGGCGCCGCCACGAAGGCCTACGCCCAGGGCGGCGTGCAGCTCCACGCCGTGGTGCTGAACGGGGCGCGACCGTCCCGCTCCGGCGGCCACGGCTACCACTACCAGTACTCGTATCGGTGAGACCCTTCGTGAACGCGATCCCCGCTTCGAGGGCAGGGGCGGCCCCACGGACGTCGGGGCCGGGACTCGGGGAGCGGCTCGAGGCCTTGCTCCCCCCGGGATCCCTGCGCCGCCGGATCGCCGCCGGCGCGAGCTGGTCGGTGCTCGGGACGGGCCTCTCCCAGGGAATGGCGCTGGTCGCCGCGTCGCTCGTGGCGCGCGCGCTCGGCGCCGGGGATTACGGGTCGCTCGTGGTGGTGGTCGCCACGTGCACGGTGCTCGCCGAGGTGGCAGGGGCCGGCCTCGCCGTGGCCGCCACCCGGCACGTCGCCGAGCTGCGCGACGTCGCGCCCGAGCGGGCCGGGCGGCTCGCCGGAGGGGCGGTGGGGGTGGCCGCCGCCGCCGGGCTCCTCCTCGCGGCGCTCCAGATCCTGCTCGCTTCCTGGGTGGCGGGCAGCCTGCTCTCCGCCCCCCACCTGGCGCCGCTCCTGCGCGCCGCCGCCCCGCTCACGCTCGCGGCGGCCGTCTGTGCCGCGCAGGCCGGTGCGCTCTCCGGCCTGGAGGCCTTCCGCGGACTCGCGGTGGCCGGAGCCGCGCGCGGGCTCGCCACGCTGGTCGCGGTCCTCCCCGGCGCGCTCCTGGCGGGGGCCCCGGGGGCGCTGGCCGGAACCCTCGTCGCCGCGGTCGCCTGCGCCGCGGTCCAGCACCGGGCCCTCCGGGACGAGGCCGTCCGCCGTTCCATCCCGCTTCGCTACGTGCCGCGCGCCCGAGGATCTCCGGGCTCTCGCCGGCGTCGGCGTCCCCGCGGTGGCCGCGAGCCTGGTCCTCACCCTCGCGACCTGGGTGTCGACGGCGCTGCTCGCCCGGATGAGCCTGGCCGAGGCGGGCGTGCTCGGCGTGGCGCGCCAGTGGCAGGGCGTGGTCCTCTTCCTCGCGAGCGCCGTCTCGGGCCTGGGGCTTCCGCTGGTGGCGAGTGCGCTGCCTTCCCGGGACTTCGGGGCGCTCCGGCGGGCGCTCGGAGTCAGCTTCGCGGCCACGACCGGGCTCGCGCTCGCCGCCGCGCTGCCAGTCGCCCTCCTCGCTCCCTGGCTCCTCTCCGCCAGCGGACCCGCCTTCGCGGACCGCGGGGCGGTTCTCGTCCTCGCTTGCGCCGCGGCGGTGCTGCTGGCCGCGAACATGGCCGTCGGACAGGCCATCTGGGCCCTCGGCGCCCACCGGGCCGGAGTGCTTCTCGCGCTCCTCCGCGGCGGCCTTCTCGTCCTCCTCTCGGCGGCCCTGGCTTCCCGGGGCGCCGACGGCATGGCGCTCGCCTGGGTGGGAACGGCGGCCGTGCTGACGCTCGTGCAGGCTCCCTTCGTCGCCTGGATCCTGGCGCGCAAGCGCGCCGAGTGGGGCTCGCCGTGATGGGCTCGCTGGCCACCGCACCGGCAACGCCCGCCTTCGCGCCGGCGCGCCGCGCCTTCGTCCGGCCCGTCATCTCGGGGCTCGTCGTGGTCGGCCTGGCCGCCTCGATCCTCGCCACGGTGGCGCTCCAGGAATCGCGCGTGGCCCAGGGCGGGACCGGGGTCTGGGAGGACGTGGCCGAGGCCCCGCGTCCGGCCCTCTACTACGCCGCCCACGCGATCCGCATCGCCGCGCTGACCGCGGCTGGCCTGCTCGCCTTCGCGGTCCGCGGCCGCCGCGTCTCCTCCTCCCTCGTCGCCTGGTTCCTGGCGTTCGTCGCCGCCGGGCTGCTCTGCGCGTTGCGCGGGATGGATGCGTCCGACCTCCTCTCCTCCCGGATCTTCGGGACCACCGGCCCGTGGCTGGCCCTGCTCTCCCTCCTCCTCTTCGCGTCGGCGCGGGTGGACGTCCTTCCCCTCGTCGGCCGAGCCTTCGAGGTCCTCGCCTGGACCCTGACCGCGCTCGTGGCCTGGGAGGCGGCGCACCTGCGCTCCTTCCTGCGCCAGGAGACGGTGGCGGCGCTCTCCTCCTACCTGAACGCGCTCTACTTCCCCGCCGCGTGGCTGGTCCTCCGGCCCCAGGCCGCGGGCGCCGGGGCCCGCCACCTGCGATGGGTCCCGGTGCTCGCCTACGCCGCGGGCTCGATCCTGGTCCAGACGCGCCTCAATCTGCTGATGCTGGGACTGCTCGTCCTCGCCGACGCCTGGATCTCGGCGCGGCGGACGGGGCGGCCGGTGGCCCGCGTCGTCGAGTTCGCGGCGGTGGCCGCGGCGGCGATCGGCCTCGCCTCCTGGCTCGCCGAGGGCACGCGGCTCGCGCGGCTCTTCGAGCTCTCGTTCCTCGGTCTCGCCGAGCGCATCGGCGAGGACTCCCGGACCGGCCAGCTGGCCGCCTTCTTCTCCGACGTCCCGGCGACCGACCTCCTGCTGGGGCGCGGCGCGCGCGCCACCTGGAACTGGCCCGGGATGAGCCCGCGCTGGGCCGGGGGGACCGACGTCGGCTACCTGTCGCTGCTCTTCTTCGGCGGCGTCCCGCTGCTCGCCACCTGGTGCGCCGTGCACCTCGGTCCCCCGCTGCGCGTGCTCCGCTCCGGGGACGACGGCGCCCGCCTCGCCTGCGCCGCGATCGTCCTGCTCTGGGGCGCGCGGATGCTCTCGTCCTCGTTCCCGAGCCTCGCGCTCGACTACGAGGTCGTCCTCCTCTGCGTCGGGGCCTGCGCCGCCCCGCTCCGCGACCACCCCGGCGCCCCCACGAGCCGATGATGCGCGTCCTCTGGTTCACGAACATCCCGATGCCGGCGGTGGACCGCCGCACCGGCCGCACGACCGCGGGGTCCGGTCACTGGATGTCCCAGCTGCTCGGGGCGCTCCGCTCGGTCCCCGGGCTCGAGCTGGGCGTCGCCACCGCCTATCCGTCGCTGCCCGACATGCAGTTCGACGAGGACGGCGTCGAGTACTTCGTGGTGGGGCAGGGGCGCCTCGCCTCCCATTTCGGATGCAGCCGCTCCGACCTCATGGCCTGCCGGGACGTGGTCGAGCGGTTCGACCCCGACCTGGTCCACGTGCACGGCAGCGAGCGGTTCTTCGGGCTGCTCCGGGCCCGCGGGCTCATCGACCGCCCCACCGTGGTCTCCCTGCAGGGGCTGCTCGCCGCCAACGCCCGCGACTTCTACGGAGCGCTCCCCACCGCCGATCGGGTGGCTGCCCACCGCGTCGCCGAGGTCCTCACCGGGCGCGGACTCCTGTGGGAGCGCCGCGCGTTCCGGCGGGGAGCCCGGCGCGAGGTCGAGGTGCTCGACGGCGTGGACGCGGTGCTCGGACGCACCGACTGGGATCGGGAGCAGGCCGCGGCGCTCGCCCCACGGACGCCGTGGCACCGGGTGGGCGAGGTGCTCCGGCCGGAGTTCGCCGCGGCGCGGTGGAGCCTGGCCAGGTGCCGCCGCGGGCGGGTGGTGGTCACCAACGCCGGCCAGCCCCGTCGCGGGCTCGAGACCCTGCTCGACGCGGCCACGGCCATCGCGCGCCGCCATCCCGGGCTCGAGATCGAGGTGGCTGGCGGCGTGTCCGAGCGATCCGGGTACGGAAGGTTCCTGCGCAGGCGCATCGACCGGCTCGCCTTCTCCGGCCGGGTGCGCCTCCTCGGCTTCCAGGACGCCCCGTCGCTCGCCCGGCTCCTCTCCGGGGCGCACGCCTACGTGATGCCCTCGTTCGCCGAGAACAGCTCCAACAGCCTCTGCGAGGCCCAGACGGTCGGCGTCCCCTGCGTGGCGGCGGCCGCCGGCGGCACCCCGAGCATCGTGGACGACGGCCGCACCGGCCTCCTCTACCCGGCCGGAGACCCGGGGGCGCTGGCCGAGCAGGTCACCCGCGTCCTCTCCGACGACCTCCTGGCTTCCCGCCTCGGCGCCGCCGGCCGCGGCGAGGCGCTGCTCCGGCACGCCCGCCGGCGCGTGGTCGGGGAGCTCCTGTCCGCCTACCGGTCGATTCTGGGGCGCAGCGGGGACGACGACGGTGTCATGGAAGGCATGGAGATGCCGGCATGAGGCCCATCACGCGAGACAGCCTGCCCCACCTCGTCGCCGTGGCGCTCGACCAGCTCCGGCAGCGGCGGGACACCACGGCCGCGCGGCTCCTGGCCCGCTGGTGGGGCGTCGAGCTCGAGGAGGGCGTCCGCTTCCTCGGCCTCCCCATGCTCCGCCGGCTGCCCGGCTCCCGGATCCGCATCGGCTCCGGGACCGAGTTCCGCTCGGCCCGCTGGTCGAACCAGGTCGGACTCGACCGGCCGTGCATGCTCTCGACGCTCGCCCCGGGCGCGGAGATCTCGCTGGGGCGCGACGTCGGGATGTCGGGGACGGTGGTCGGCGCGGCCCGGAGCATCACCATCGGCGACGGCGTCCTCTGCGGGGCGAACTGCACCATCACCGACACCGACTGGCACGCCGTCGACCCCGGCGAGCGCGCCTCCGACGTCCCGGCCCGGGCCGCACCGGTGGTGATCGAGCCCGGCGTCTGGCTCTCCATGAACGTCACCGTCCTCAAGGGGGTCACCATCGGCGCCGGTACGGTGGTCGCCGCCGGGAGCGTGGTGTCCCGCTCGCTGCCCGCCGGCGTGATCGCGGCCGGCTCGCCCGCCGCTCCCGTCCGACCGCTCCAGCCCCTTCGCCGGCTCGCCTGACGGTCCGCCATGGCCCCTCCCTCCTCCCTCCGCGTGGTGATGGCGTCCACCCGGCTTCCCCCTCCGGGCACCAACGCCACGGGCACGCCGGCGCACGTGCGCAAGACCGCGGCGGCGGTGCGGGCGCTCGGCGCCGAGCCGTCGATGCTCGAGGTCGATCCCGGAGCGGCGCCGCAGCCCCTCGGCTGGCTGCTGGCCACGGCCCGCACGCTCGCCGCGCTGCGGTCGGCGCGGGCCGACGTGGTGCACGTCCACGGGCACCTCGCCGCCCTGGCGGTGCTGCCGGCGGCCCGGGTCCTGGGCGTCCCGGTGGTCGTCGAGCTTCACGGAGTGTACGTGCCATCGCGGAGGGAGCAGGCGGGCGCGCGCCCCCTGCTCTCCCGGCTCGGCGCCGCCGCCGAGTTCCCGGTCCTCCGCGGGGCCGACCACGTGATCGCCCAGGCCCGCGCCATGCGCGACCGCGTCGTCCAGGGCGGCGTCGACGCGGATCGGGTCACGGTGCTCTACCCGGGGCTGCGGACCGCCGAGTTCTCCGACCCGGCCACGGTCCCGGCCCGGATCCCGGGGCTCGCGGCCGGGCGCCCGGTGGCCATGTACGTGGGCTCCACCCATGCCTACCAGGGGCTCGACCTGCTGGCGGCCGCCCAGAGACGGCTCGGACACGCCTTCTCCTTCGTGCTCGTCCTCTCCCGCGACGCGGGGGAGCCGGAGGACGCCATCGCCCGCTTCGGCTTCGACCCCGGGTGCACGGTGGTCCTCCACCCCGACGACCCGGGTCGCCTCCCGTCCCTGCTGGCCGCCGCCTCGGTGCTCGTCCACGCACGCCCCGATTGCCCCGACAACGCGAACGTGCAGAGCAAGCTCGGGCTCTACCTGGCCTCGGGCCGCCCGATCGCCGCCACCGACGTGGGCGACTACGGCCCGCTCCTCGCGCCGAGCCGCGGGTGCCGGCTCTCCCGGCCCGACCCGGCCCGCCTCGCCGCCGTCATCGCCGCGGCCGGCACCGACCCCGACGTCGCCGCGGCCGCGCGCCGCGAGAACCCGGCCCTGGCGCGGCGCCACTTCGAGTCGGCCGAGAACGCCGCGCGCCTCCTCCGCATCTACGGCGGCCTGCAGCGGAGCCGTCGTGGCGACGAGCCGTCCGCCCTCCCCCGGAGCGCACCATGAGCCCCGCCGCCATCGTCCTCGGAGTACCGGTCTGGGGCCTCTCCCTCGAGGCCTTCGTGAACCTCGCCGTGGCCCGCATCGCCTCCCGGCAGAAGACCCTCTTCACCACGGCCAACGCGCATTCCATCGTGGTGGCCCAGCACGTGCCCGCCTTCCGTGCCCACTTCCGCGAGGCGAGCGCGGTCCTGCCCGACGGCACGCTGGCGGTGTGGGGCGCCCGGCACCGCCGGGGACCGGTGGCCGAGCGCGTCGCCGGCCCGGACTTCGTCGAGGCCTTCCTGACCCGGGCCGAGCGGGAGGGCGTGTCGGTCTTCTTCCTGGGGGCGTCGGAGGGGACCCTGGCGCGCATCCGCGAGCGGTGCGCGGCCCGCTGGCCACGACTGCTGGTCGCGGGGACGCTCGCGCCCCCGTTCGGCGCGTGGAGCGAGGAGACCGACCGGGCCATCGTGGACGCCGTGAACGCCGCCCGCCCGGACGCGCTCTTCGTGGGGATGACGGCGCCGAAGCAGGAGCTGTGGATCTCCCGCAACCACGGCTACCTCCAGGTCCCCTTCTCCATGGGCGTGGGAGCGGCCTTCGACTTCCTCGCCGGGACGAGGGCGCGGGCTCCCGGCTGGGCCGGCCGCCACGGCCTGGAGTGGCTCTACCGGCTCGTCCAGGAGCCGCGACGCATGTGGCGCCGCAACGTCGACAGCGCGGTATTCCTCTGGAAGGTGCTCACCGAGCGGATGCCCCTCGAGGCCGGGTCCCGACCGACGAGGCCGCCATCGGGCCTTCAGGCCGCCGCGCGCTCGGCGCGAGCCGCGTCGTAGACCGCGAGCAGGGCCTGGTAGCTGCGGTCCGCGGTGTAGCGGTCCTCGAAGACGGTCCGGGCGGCGATGCCCATGCTCTCGAGCCGTGCGGGGTCGGCCCAGGCCTCGGCCACCCGGCGACGGAGGTCGGCGGCGTCGCCCGGAGAGAAGTGCAGCCCCGTCGCTCCGTCGATGACGATCCGTTCGAGCGCCCCGATGCGCGAGGCCGCCACCGGCACGGCGGCGGCGAAGGCGTCCCGGACCACCAGCGGGAACCCCTCGAAGCAGAGGGAGGGCACGACGAGGAGCCGGGCGCCGCCCATGCGCCGCTCCACCTCGGCGGGCGGGACCTGGCCGAGGAAGCGGACCCGTTCCCCGAGCCCGTGCGCGCGGGCCCTGGCCTCCAGCGCCGCGCGCTCCGGGCCGTCACCGGCGATCTCGAGCAGCGGCGCCCCGGGCCACAGGGACCAGGCGTCGAGGAGGACGCGCACCCCCTTCTCCGGTCCCAGCCGGCCGGCGTAGAGCACGCGGGCCTCCCGCTCCCGCCAGGGCACCACGGGCGGAGGAGCGGGATGGAAGTTCGCCTTCACGTGGACGCGGCCGGCGGGGAGCCCGGCCCGGATCACCACGTCGCGCTGGAACTCCGTGAGCACGACGAAGGCGTCCACCTCGCGGGCGAGGGTCCCGGTCCGCTCGAGGAGGTCGATCATCGCCGCGAGCGGCAGCGTGGCGGCACGGCTCCCGCGGTAGCAGCCGTGGACGAGCCCGGGCAGCGGGCTCCGGCGGTCGATGCACTCGGTGCAGGGGGCGCCGTCGCGCATCAGCGTCGCCGCGGCGCAGAAGGGGCGATAGTTGTGGAGCGTCCAGACCGTGGCCACCGGGAGGCCGCGCGCCGCGTGGAAGACCGCCGGCGAGAGGAGCGGGAAGGGGTTGTGGACGTGGAGCACTTCGGGTCGCTCCCGCTCGAGCAGGGCGCGGAGCCGCCGGGCCGCGAACGGGTTCCAGGGGGTGGAGAGCGCTCCGGTCGCGAGCCCCCGGAGGCCCTTCCCGCGGATCTCGTCGCTTCGGCGCTCGAAGGAGAGGACCTCGTGCCCGCGTTCCTGGAGGAGGCGCCGCTCCGCCTCGAACACCAGGTTCTCGCCGCTCGGCGCCCCGGACCCGTAGTGATTGTGGGCCATGGCGACGCGCAGCCGCCGCCCCGCCCCGCCCGGCGGGACCCCGGTCACGCCAGCACCGGCCAGGCCGCGCCGATGCGCCCCGGAAGCTCGGAGAGCGCGTAGCGCCGGGCCAGCGCGACGCTCTCCCGCGCCGCAGCCGTGGGGTCGAGGGAGAGCGCCCGGCCGATGGCCCCAGCCAGCTCGCCCGGGTCCCGCCCCGGCACCACGAACCCATTTCTCCCGGAGTGAACCATGGCCCGGGCGCCGCTCACGTCGGTGGTGACGAGCGGCTTGCCGCAGCCGAGCGCCTCCAGCATCGCCACCGACCAGCCCTCACGGCGGGAGCCCACCACCACGACGTCGGCGGAGTTCACGTGCAGCGAGACGCGCCAGGGGGGCAGGAAGCCGGTGATCGAGACCGCCGCACCGACGCCGAGCGCGCGCGCCGCCGCCTCGACGCGGGCCCTGTCCTCCCCGTCCCCGACGAACCGGAGGCGTGCGCCGGGCCGCTCGGCGAGCAGGCGCGCGAAGGCCGCGAGGACGAGGTCCCAGCCCTTCACCAGGCTGAGCCGGCCCACCGAGACGACGAGTGGACCACCCGCCTCGTCGCCGATCCGCCCCCGGGCCAGCGCGGGCGGGACCGGGAAGAAGACCCGCTCGTCGTAGTGGCTGGGCAGGCTGCTGATCCGGGAGCGGGAGAGCTTCCCATCGCTACGGGCCACGAGCCCGTCGATCGCCTCCTCGTCGGCGCTGGCGAGGACGGCGTCGGCGGAGCGCAGCGCCCGGAAGAGGAGTCGATCGTGGTAGGCCGCCAGCGGCCGCGCCCAGGCGTAGCGGGACGCGGCGAGCGGGTTCTCCACCCCGGGGAAGCAGTAGCAGAGCCGGTCGAGGCCCCAGCCCGCCACCGCGAGCAGGTCCTCGGGGGCCTGGGTGAAGGCCGCGCGAACGCCCATCGAGAGGATGGCCTCCCGGTGGCGCAGGAGGCCGAGGTACCGGGAGAGCCGGGCCGGGACCCGGGGACGCCCGGCTCCGACCTCGCGGCGACCGGTCGCGAAGTACCGGAAGCGGCGGCCGTCGATCTCCCGTTCGACCCAGCGCCCCACAGGCGCGCCGTCGGTGGAGATCCCCACCAGCGCGAGCCTCGGTCCGTAGGCCGCCATGAGCTGCCGCGCCACGGCGAGCTGCCCGCCGGCGGGAAACCGGTCGAAGTCGCAACCCTCCAGGAGGAGGCAGTCGGGAGTGGAGGGCATGGGGTCCCGCCGCAGGTCACACCCCGTGCCTGCGCCGTGCGACAGGACGCCCCATTCGGGCTGTCCGGCTCGAGCCGTTCGCGTGTCATGGAGGCATGCTCGCCCCGGCCATCGCGCTCGCCGCCTCCTTCGCCCTGGCGCTCGCCCTCACCCCGCTGGCCGGACGCCTGGCGCGACGCGTCGGGGCGCTCGATCACCCGCTCACCGCCAGGAAGTGCCACCGCACCGCCGTGCCGCGCATCGGTGGCCTGGCCATCGCCGCCGCGTTCCTGGGCGGGGTCGCGCTCGCCGCCGCGGCGGGAGGGGCCGCGGTCCAGGGGTCGCGAATCCTCGCCATCGCGCTGGCCGGCGTCTTCGTGGTCGCGGTCGGGACGGTGGACGACGTCCGCGGCATTTCGCCCAGGGTGAAGCTCGTGGCGCAGCTCGCCGCGGCAGCGCTGGTCTGGGCCGGGGGGCTGCGCATCGAGGCGGTCGCGAACCCGTTCGGCGCGCCCATCCCGCTCGGCGACCTCGCCCTGCCCTTCACCCTCCTCTTCCTCGTCGGCGCCATGAACGCCATGAACCTCATCGACGGGCTCGACGGCCTGGCGGGCGGCATCGCGGCGGCCGCGGCGTCCGCGGCGGTGGCGGTCGCGCTGCGGCGGGGGGACCCGGTCCTGGCGGTCTCGGGCGCGGCGGTGGCCGGGTCCTGCCTGGGGTTCCTCCGCCACAACCTGCGTCCGGCGAGCATCTTCATGGGGGACAGCGGGAGCCTCTTCCTCGGACTCGTGCTCGCCGCGAGCTCGATCCAGGAGGCGGGCCAGGGGACTCCCGGGACCGACCTGCTCGCACCGGTGGTGGCGCTCGGGGTTCCGGTCCTCGACACGGCCATGGCGCTCGTCCGGCGCGCCGCGCGAGGCTCGCCGATCTCCTGGGGTGACCGGGAGCACGTCCACCACCGGCTGGTGGCGATCGGCCTCTCCCCGCGGCGGGCCATGGCTGTCCTCGTCGCCGCGGGCTCGATCCACGCGGGCTTCGCCGTGGCCATCGCCGGCGCGACCGGCGCGCGGGCTGCGCTCCTCCTCGGTGGCATCGTGCTGCTCGACCTGGCCGGCATTCGCGCCCTCGGCTACCTCCGGCCGGGCGTCCTCGAGCGCCTCGCCGCCGAGCGCCGCCGTTACTCCGCGCTCCGGTCCGCGGTCCGCGATGCCGCGAGCCTGCTGGAAGGCGCCCGGAGCATCGACGAGGTCCAGGAAGTCCTCGACGGCGCCGCTCCCTCGATCGGCGCCAGCCGGGCCCGCCTGCTGCTCTCCGGCGTTCCCGGGCCCAGCCGGCCCGGCACGCGGACCCGGCACAGCCTGCGCGGGGAGCGCCCCGGCGGCGGATCGTTGGAGTTCCGGTGGAGCTCGACCCAGGCGCGAATGGACCGCTCCACCGAGATGGCCGCCGAGATGCTCTGCGCCCGGGTCGCCGTCGCGGTCCGGCGCCTCGAGACCCGGTAGGACCTAATCCAGCCTGGGAAGTGGCATCCAGCTCCCCGGCGCACCCGCGGCCGTGCAGACCCAGCCGATGGGGAGCCCCTTCGCCGGGCTCGAGTTCCACACGATCGAGCCGACCGTCCAGGGCGGACTGCAGTCGGGCGGAGGGCCGCCTCCACTGGCGACGGCGACGCCCGGGGCCCCGCCGGCGCCCCCGGCACGGGACACGACCCGCCCTCGATCCCAGACGTCTCCGCTCTCGTCGAAGGTGGAGATCCGGCCGCGGTACTGGTCGAGGGTCGAGCCGGTCACCTGGGGCGGGTTGCTCCCGGGCAGGTCGAGGCCCAGGACCGAGAAGTTCCAGCCGTTCTGGGTGAGGCGGATGGTCTCGAGCGGTGGGTCGTATCCCGTGGCGTAGCCGCCGATCACGCCGCCGCTGCGGACCCGGTCGACGCGGATGGCGCCGTAGCCGATCTGCTTCGTCCAGGTGGCCCGGTAGCTCCCGCCCACGATCGTCGCCGAGGCGGCGTGCAGCGGGTCGAGCCCGATCTCCACGTCCCAGCCGTGGTTTCCCTCGAAGTACGGGTGCAGGAGCGTCACCTCCGTCGTCGCTCCGGTGGTGGGCGTGCCGATGACGATGCCCTGGGAGGTGGCGGGGCTGGCGACGTCGCCGCACGACTCCGAGGTGAGCTGGTCGAAGAGGACGCCGAAGGCCTTCTCGACGATCACGCCCGGCCCGGTGGAGAAGGTGGTGGCGAACTGCTCGACGTGGACGGTGGTGGCCTCGACGCCCGCGGCGGTCGCGCCGATCCAGAGTCCGGTCCCGGAGTGGCGGGCACGGAGGTGGGAGAGGCGGGCGTGCAGCGTCCCCCGGATCCGGAAGGCGTAGCGGCTCGCGTAGGAGACCGTGACGTTCTGGAGCGTCGGCCAGGTGGCGCCGTCCACGACGACCCCGTCGCGGAACTTTCCGGCGCCGAGCCCGTACACGGTGAAGTCGGTGAGGAACACGTTGCGCCCCGCACCGCTCCCGTCGCCGACCGTGAGCAGGTCGGAGGAGGCGTCCATGTCGGCCCGCAGCGCCGTCGTGTGCCCGCCATGCCCCTCGATGCGGACCGCGTCCCCCCGCACGACCAGCGGGGACGCGACCCGGTACACGCCGCGGGGAAGCGAGACCGTCCCGCCCACTCCCTGGTTCCACTCGAAGGTGTCGATGGCCGTCCGGGAGGCCGCGTCGATGGCGGCCTGGATGGCGGGCGCGTCGTCGGCGATCGCCGTCGCCCTTCGCGCCCCACCACTGCGGGTAGACGCGGGCGTTCGGGACCTGGACGAGGAGCGAGCCGCCGTTCAGGAAGAAGATGCGCGACCAGGAGCCGAGCAGGGGACCGTGCAGGGCGAGCGACGGCGCCGGGCTGGAGGTCGAAGCTCCCCGGCGCCGACGAACTGGACCGCCGCGTCGATGGCGATGGCGCCCGACGCCAGCCGGAGCTTGCAGGGGACGAGGAGGCGCGTCGCCGGCCTTCGCCGCCGCGTCGGTGGCCGCGAGGAGCGCGGGAGCGTCGTCGGCCGCTCCGTCGCAGCGGGCGCCGAATGCCGTCGGGTCGACGACGCCCGCCGGGCACCTGGGCCGGCACCCGCCAGCGCCGTGAAGACGCGCGGTGACGCTGGCCGCGCCCGACATGCTGAGGTCGCAGGCGCCGGCCCCGGCGCAGCTCCCGCCCCAGCCGGAGAAGCGCGCGTCCGGTCCACCGGGGCGTCGCCGTGAGCCGGATCATCCTCGGCGGCGTGCTCGCCGGCACGAGCGCCCAGCAGAGGCGGGCCGTCGTGGAGGCATCTCCCTGGAGCGCCGAGCAGGTGAGCGCGACGCCGGAGGCGGTGACGGTCCCGGAAGCATCGCCGAGCAGCTGCACGGACAGCAGCATCGAGCCCGCGGCGGACTCCGGCCGCGGGTGCTGCGGGCGGACGTGGATCCGGTACACGACGTGAGGGCAGTGGCGAGCACCGCCAGGGCGACGATCCCCGGGGAACGACCCTTCTCCATCTCCAATTCGGCGGCTCCTCCCCTCGTCACACCTGGCCCTCGCCGAAAGGGACTCTCCCGGAAGGGGCATGGCTGCATGTCACGGGTTTTCGGACGGTTCCCTTGCGTTCGAACGGATGTTCAGTATTCTTCCGTTCAGGTGCGCTGTCGGACCCCCCTGCTATGAGGCGGGTCGTCGGAACGAACGAACGGACGAACGAGGGGGCGCGGCGCGCCCCGACAAGGAGCGGTGAAGATGCCCGTGGCACCGGAGAAGGAAAAGGCAATCGAGCTGGCGGTCTCCTCCATCGAGAAGGCCTTCGGCAAGGGTTCCATCATGCGCCTCGGCAACGAGGAGGCCATGGTGAAGGACGTGGAGGCGATCTCGACGGGGTCCATCTCCCTCGACATCGCGCTGGGCGTCGGCGGCCTCCCGCGCGGGCGCATCATCGAGATCTACGGCCCGGAGTCGTCGGGCAAGACCACGCTCGCGCTGCACGCGGTCGCCGAGGCCCAGAAGAAGGGCGGCATCGCCGCCTTCATCGACGCCGAGCACGCGCTCGACGTCGGCTACGCCCGCAAGCTGGGCGTCCGCACCGACGACCTGCTCATCTCCCAGCCCGACACCGGCGAGCAGGCGCTCGAGATCACCGAGACGCTGGTGCGCTCCGGCGCCATCGACGTGCTCGTCATCGACTCGGTGGCGGCGCTCGTGCCCCGGGCCGAGCTCGAGGGCGAGATGGGCGACGCGCACATGGGCGTGCAGGCGCGCCTCATGAGCCAGGCGCTGCGCAAGCTCACCGGCACCATCTCCAAGTCGTCCACCATCGTCATCTTCATCAACCAGATCCGCATGAAGATCGGCGTGATGTTCGGCAACCCGGAGACCACCACCGGCGGCAACGCGCTCAAGTTCTACGCCACCCAGCGGCTCGACATCCGGCGCATCGGCGCCATCAAGGACGGCGAGCAGGTCATCGGCAACCGCACGCGCGTCAAGGTGGTGAAGAACAAGGTCGCCCCTCCCTTCAAGGAGGTCGAGTTCGACATCATGTACGGCGTCGGCATCTCCAAGGAGGGCGACCTGCTCGACCTCGCCTCGAACGAGAACATCGTCGAGAAGAGCGGCGCCTGGTACAGCTTCGACGGCGAGCGCATCGGCCAGGGGCGCGAGCAGGCCAAGACCTTCCTGCGGGAGCACCCCGCCATCCTCCAGAAGATCGAGGGGCAGGTGCTCGAGAAGTTCGGCGTCCACCGCGCCCCGGTGGCGGTCCCGGCCGAGGAGCCGGCCGACGAGGGCAAGCGGGCCAAGGTGAAGGCGGTCAAGTAGGGGCCGGGCCGGAGGGGGAGTCCCGCGTCGCCGCGGCACACGGTACAGTAGGCGTTTCATGGGCGGCCCCCTCGACTCCAAGGACTGGTTGGCGGCGACCATCGAGGCCCGCCTCGATGGTCACGACCCAGCGGCCGTGCGCGGCCGCCTTCCCCGCGAGCTCCGCGACGCCGATCCGGAAGGGCCCGACCTCGAGGCCCGCGCACGCATGCTGGTGACCCGGTCGCTGCGGCACCGGCTGCTCGACCGGCAGGCCATGGACGACGAGACCACGGTGGGCACGGTGGACGGCCACATCGGCATGGTCCTCGACCTGGCCGCGCTCCTCGAGGTCCCCTTCGACCCCGCCACCCGCCGCGCCGAGCTGGCCGCCATCCTGGCCGCGGCCACGGGGGACATCACCGGCGCCCTCAAGGTCGCCCCCCGGAATGGTGTCGTACCGTCCGCCGCCGAGGTGCGGCGCACGCTGGCCAGGGCGGGGCAGCGCCTCCTGCGCGTGCACTTCCCACCCGGAGACCCCGGGAACGGCCTCCCGCTCTATGCCGGCACCGTCGCCATCCAGCGCCGCCTGCTGGCGCGTCTCGCGCTCGATTACCTGCGGACCCGGGAGCTCGAGCCCGACGACGCCGTCGTCGACCTCGAGCAGGCCCGTGACGAGGAGCTCCTGCTCGTCGAGGCGCTGGCCGGACTGGCCACCGCGGACCCGCTCGCGCCGCGCCCCGACCGCCGGGTGGTCTCCCGGCAGGTGGAGCGCGTCGGGCTCGATCGGGAACGCGTCCAGGCCGCGCGCGCCGCGGCCGCCGCCCCGCGGGAGCCGGAGGAGATCATCGCCGACACTCCCCCGCGGCTGCGCCACTTCCTCGTCGAGCAGATCCTCCTCGCCTCCCTGGTCATGCCCGCCGGTTCCACGCCTCGCGCGGACTACCTGGCGCGCTTCGCCGGCGCCGCCGAGATCCCGGCCGACCGGCTGGCCGCCATGCAGGTCGACGCCGCGGCCTTCCACGCCGACCACCAGGCGTGGTTCCGGGCCTTCGGCCTGCCGGAGGAGGCCGGCTGGAGCGAGCTGGCCGACGAGTGGAACGAGTTCGGCGAGCGCATGGTCGACAAGGTCGCCGCGGTCGTGAACGAGAACCTCGACGCCATCGTGAGCGAGGTGCGGGAGACCGGCGAGCTCGGGACCCTGCTCGCCAAGGCCGCCGCCGGGCAGCAGCTCGACGCCACCGAGCGCCGCAAGGTGAAGGAGCAGCTCATCGACCTCGCCAAGACGGTGCCCGCGCTGGCCATCTTCGCGGCCCCGGGCGGCATGGTGCTGCTCCCGTTGCTCGCGAAGCTCCTCCCCTTCGACGTCCTCCCCTCCTCCTTCAGCCAGAAGAGCCGCGAGGCGGCCCGCAAGGCGAAGGTCGGGGCGCCCGGCCGCAAGGGACGGCGGGGCGAGGCCTGACCATGCGCATCGCCTTCCTGGGAACGCCGGCCTTCGCCGTTCCGGCCCTCGACGCGCTCGCCGTGGCAGGTCACGAGATCGCGGTGGTCGTGGCCCAGCCCGACCGCCCTGCCGGCCGCGGACAGGAGCTGCGCGAGCCGGCGACCAAGGGGTGGGCCCTCGCGCGCGGCGTGCCGGTCCTCCAGCCGCTCAAGGTGCGCGACGGGGTCCTGGCGGCCCAGCTCGGCGCCCTCTCTCCCGACCTGCTCGTCGTCGTCGCCTACGGGCGCATCCTCGGCGAGGACCTGCTCCGGCTCGCGCCGCAGGGGGCCATCAACGTCCACGCCTCGCTCCTCCCGCGCTACCGCGGCGCGGCGCCCATCCAGTGGGCGGTCGCCGAGGGGGAGCGGGAGACCGGCGTCACCATCATGCAGATGGACGCCGGGCTCGACACCGGCGACATCCTCCTGCAGCGCACGCTCGCCATCGGCGACGACGACGCCGAGGCGCTCGCTCCCCGGCTCGCGGCCCTGGGCGGCGCCGCGCTGGTCGAGGCGCTCGGCCTTCTCGAGACGAGCGCCATCCTCCCCGTCCGCCAGGACGGCGAGCGGGCCACGCTCGCGCCGGTGCTCGAGAAGGAGCACGGCCGGCTCGACTTCCGCTTGCCGGCGGCGCGCCTCGCCGCGCGGATCCGCGGCTTCCGCCCCTGGCCGGGCGCCTTCACCTCCGTCGGCGGGCGGACCTTGAAGGTCCACGCGGCGGTGGCGATGGAAGGAGCGGGGCTCGCGAGCGGCGTCGCCCGGGCGACCGGCGCCGGGATCCTGGTCGGCTGCGGCGAGGGCTCCTCGCTGCTTCTCGCCGAGGTCCAGCTGGAGGGGAAGAGGCGCGTCCCGGCAGCCGAGTTCCTGAAGGGCCACCCGCTCCCGGAAGGAACGGTTCTCGGTCCGTGAACGCCCGCGAGATCGCCTTCGAGGTCCTGCGCCGGGTCGAGGAGGGCGGCGCCTACGCCTCCCGAGCGCTCGACGCCGCGCTCGACCAGGCCGGCGCCATCGACCCGCGGGAGTCGGCTCTCGCCACCGAGCTCGTGTACGGAACGCTCCGCCGCGCCCTCCAGCTCGACGCGGCGCTCGCGCCCCATTCCAAGCGCGCCCTCGACCGGCTCGACCCGGCGGCGCGCGTGGCGCTCCGGCTGGGCGCGTACCAGCTCCTGTTCCTGCGCACGCCGTCGCACGCCGCGGTGGGCGAGACGGTCGACCTCGCCAAGGGAGTCGATCACGGGCGGGCCGCCGGATACGTGAACGCCGTCCTGCGCTCCCTCTCCCGGGCGCCGTCCCCGCCCTCACCGCCCCCCGCGGACCTCGATCCGGTGGCCAACCTGGCCGTCTCCGAGTCGCTCCCTGGCTGGCTCGCCACGGAGTGGATCGCCTGGCTGGGCGAGGCGCGGGCCCGCTCGCTCGCCGCCGCCATGAACCGCCCGGCGCCGCTGGTCCTCCGCTCGCCGCGGCGCGACGAGCTGCTGGCACGCCTGGCGGGCGCCGGGATCGAGGCGCACGCCACCCTGCGATCGCCGCACGGAGTCGCGGTGGGAGGCGGCGCGGTGGAGCAGGTGGCCCGCGCGGCGAAGGGAATTCCCTTCCAGGTGCAGGACGAGTCGGCGCAACTCGTCACCCTCTTCGCCGGTGGCGGCCTCGGGGAGCGCCCGGTCCGCGTGCTCGACCTCTGCGCCGCGCCTGGCGGCAAGGCGTTCCACCTCGCCGAGATCCTGCACCCCGGGTCGGAGGTGGTGGCCGTCGAGATCCACCCGCGCAAGGCCGATGCGCTCCGGCGCGAGGCCGGGCTGCGCGGCCTCACCGGCATCCGGGTCGTCTGCGCCGACGGCTCCAAGCCCATTCCCGGCGTCGAGCTGGCGAGCTTCGACGCGGTGCTGGTCGACGCTCCCTGCGCCGGGCTGGGAACGCTCCGGCGTCATCCGGAGCTGAAGCTGCGCCGCACCGCCGCCGACCTGCCCCGCTTCGCCGACCTCCAGGAGGCCATCCTGCGGAACGCCCTCCTCTACGCGAAGCCGGGGGCGCCGGTGACCTACTCGGTCTGCTCCCTCTCGCGGGCGGAGGGGCCCGAGGTCGTGGCCCGGCTGGCCGGCGTCGCCCGCCGCTCCCCTCCGCCCCCGGGAATCCCCGCCGACGCCCTCACCCCCGAGGGCGACCTGCTCACCCTCCCCGACATCCACGGCGGAGACGGCTTCTACGCCGCACGCCTCGTGGTCTAAGGTCTCGCCATGCGCATGCCCATCCGCATCGCCCCCTCCATCCTCTCGGCCGACTTCGGACGGCTCGCCGAGGAGGTCCGCGCGGTCGAGGCCGCCGGCGCCGACTGGATCCACGTCGACGTGATGGACGGCCGGTTCGTCCCCAACATCACCATCGGCCCGCTGGTCGTCGAGGCGGTGCGGACGGTGCACGCGGCTCCCCATCGACACGCACCTCATGATCGTGGAGCCGGAACGCTACGTGGAGGCCTTCGCGAAGGCGGGATCCGACATCGTCACGGTGCACGCCGAGGTCTCGCCCCACCTGCACCGCACGCTGCAGGCCATCCGTGGCGCCGGCGCCCGGCCGGGCGTGGTGCTCAACCCCTCCACGCCGCTCGACTGCCTCGAGTACGTCCTCGGCGACGTCTCGCTCGTGCTCCTCATGTCCGTGAACCCGGGGTTCGGCGGACAGAGCTACATCCCGGCGGTGACCGAGAAGGTGCGGCGGCTGCGGCGCATGGCCGACGAGCGCGGCCTCGAGCTCGACATCGAGGTGGACGGCGGGATCAAGGCGTCCACCGTGGGCGCGGTGGCCGCGGCCGGGGCCAACGCCTTCGTGGCCGGAACCGCGGTCTTCGGCGCGCCCGACTACCGCGAGGCGATCTCCGGGATCCGCGAGGCGGCGGAGAGCGCACGGGGATAGGGCGGCAGGACGGTCCGGGGCCGGGGCGGCCTCGTCACGGGTCCTCCGGGAACGCCTTGCGGATCTCCGGGTGGCTCCCCAGGCGGCGAAGCGCCTGCTCGAGCAGCGTCCGCCCGGGCTCGACCTTGAACCAGGTCGAGGCGCCGCTGGGATGGGGGAGCGCGATCACGTCCACCTTCGCGCCGTGATACTCCTGGTGAACGATCCCGCCGACCACCTGGTCGAGCCGGGCCCCGCGCCCGAGCACCTGCTCGATGGCGAGCCGCCCCACCGGAACCACCAGGCGGGGGCGCAGGATGGCGACCTCCCGGGCGATGAACCCCCGGCTGGCCTCGATCTCCGCCGGCGACGGGACGCGATCGCCGCCGCCGCTGGTCTTGCCGGGAAAGGCCCGCACCACCGCGGCCATGTAGACCCGCTCCCGGAACCGGTCCTCGGTGGCGCCGAAGGAGCGGGCCATCCAGGAGAAGAGGGTCTTGCCGGCGGTCCAGGCGAAGGGGCGGCCGAACCTGGCCTCGTGCGGGCCGGGGGCCTGCCCGAGCAGGAAGACGCGGGAGAGGACCGGAGGGCCGTGGACGGGAGGTCCGGCGAAGCCCGGCATCCGGAGCGCCCGGATGTCGGCCTGCACCTCCTCGAGCGCCGCGACCCGCGCGGCCCGGCTCAGCGGCGCCACGGCTCGTCGGGGATCGAGTAGATCCACCCCTCGCTGCGGGGAACGTCGTGCGGGACCTGGTGGAAGGCCCCCTGGCTCGCCGAGGCCGCGGCCACCGCGCCGAGCACCGCGTCGAGGGTGGCGCCGGTTCCGTCGCCCACGATCTCGGCCGCCTCCTCCATCTCGAACCGGAGCCGCGCCGCGCTCCGCAGCGTGCGCAGGACGGCCGCGCGCAGCGCCGGGCGCCCCTGGCCGTCGCCGTCGCGGTAACCGCAGATCCCGGCCAGCGCACGGGGAAGGTGCGGCGGGTACACCTCGACCACGGTGGCCTTCCCCGCCTCCGGCTCGTCCCAGGGCAGGAACGCCACGTCGGCCGCGGAGAGCGCCACGATGCCGAGGAGGGCGCGGCGCAGGGACGTGGCGCGCCCGGGGAGGGGCGCCACCGCGCGGTGACAGTCGGTGGAGCGGGGCTGGTCGCGCCCGAGCTCGGCGCGCACGGCATCGGCAGCCGCGCCCACGTCGGCTCCGGCGGGGAGGTACCGCTCGGAGAGGGCCCGGCCCAGCGCCGCCGGCCCGGAGATGGCCTGCCGGAGCACGCCCAGCTGACGCAGATGGGTCTCGGCCAGGCTCAGGGGGAAGTCGAAGCCGACGGTGAGGCCGTGGTGCGCGAGGCTGGCCTCCTCGTCGATCCAGGCGGGCATCCGCTCGATCACGTTCCGCCGCGCCGTGGGCCTGCTGGAACGGTCGCCAGAGGCGGGCCAGCCGGACCCGCTCCGGCTCGCACTGGAGCCGGGCCGCCACGATCTGGTTGCCCGCACCCTGGACGGCGCTCCAGGCCACGCCCACGAAGGTGCCGCGGTCCGGCATCTTCACCCGGGGTGCCGGGCAGCGGCCGGGGGCGGAGACCGGCTCGGGTTCGTGGGAGCGGACCATGATCGTTCTCGTGTATCCGTCCCGGGGCGTCGAGGCAAACACCAGCCGGGTCGCCCCCCGACGGGCCTCGTACACCTTCCCGGGGCGGCGTAGCATCGCCCCCGTGCCCGAAGGGACCGGAACGCGGGACCGCGGTGGCGCCATCCACCGGATGGTGGACCGGCTGGCCATGGCCGTCGAGGACCGCGCCGCGCGGCCCCCCGTCCCCTGGCGGCCGGGGCCCGACCTGCCCCTCGACCCCTTCGGACCTCCCCTGCCCCTTCCCCCGCTGCGCCGGACGCCGGCACGCGGGGCACGCCGCGGCGTCGCCGTGCTGGTGCCGCCCTGGAAGATCCGCTCGACGGCCCTCCTGGGAGGCTGGGTGCGGGCGCTCGCCGCGTCGGGGCTCGAGGTCTGGATCCCGGTGCCCCCTCTTCACCTGGAGCGGACTCCGCCCGGGGAGCGCGGCGGGGAGGGGGTGCTCACCCCCGACCTGGAGCGCACGCGGGAGGTGCTCGCCACCGCGGTCCGCGAGGTTCGCGGCTGCCTGGCGCGCGCCGGGGAGGAAGGGGGGCTGGTGTTCCTCGTCGGCCTCTCGCTGGGCGGGCTCACGGCGGCCTGGGCGGCCACCGGCCCGGAGCGGGTCGACGCCGCCGCGCTGGTGGCCCCTCCCGGCGACCTGGG
Source organism: uncultured delta proteobacterium (assembly GCA_963818535.1). GTDB lineage: Bacteria > Myxococcota > Myxococcia > Myxococcales > Anaeromyxobacteraceae > CAIOAK01. The sequence goes on from CAWFSM010000002.1 coordinate 350,244, forward strand.
CGCGGTCTTCCGGGAGACCGCCATCGGGCGGCGCTACGCGGCGCTGGCCGCGCGGGCGGGCGTGCCGCTGCCCGGCGCGGAGGAGATGGAGAGGCGGCTCGGCTGGCTCTCGCCGCTCCGGCGAGCCCCGACGGCCGGGCGCCTGCTCGTGGCCGGGGGGAGGTACGACGCCATCGCGCTGGGAGGGGCCGCCGCGCTGGCCCGGGCCTGGAACGCGCCGCTCCGCGAGTTTCCCCGCGGACACCTGACGCTGCTCTTCGGCTGTCCGTCCGTGCGGCGGGAGGTGACGGCCTTCCTGGCGGTCCCCCGCGGCGGGACCGCTACTTCTTCCCGGCCCGCTGCGCGTCCCTGAGGGCCTTCACCTCGTCGAAGAAGGCCGCCGGGACGACCTCGCCGCGCACCACCGGCCAGGACTTCTCCGCGGTGCCCCGCCAGGCGGCGGCGTCGACCTTCACCACCTTGAGCCCCTGCTTCTCCATGGCGACGATGGCCTCCCCGTTGAGGCGGGCCACCTCGACGTCGACCTTCTTGCCGAGCTCCTTGGCGATGGCGAGCAGCTTGGGGCGCATGTCGGCGGGGATCTTCTCCCAGGCGTCCTTGCGCACCACCGTGGCGCCGACCAGCCATCCCCAGTTCACGTCGATCATGTACGGGGCCTTCTCGAAGAGGCGCGCCGTCAGCACGTACAGCGGGACGTTGGGGATGCACTCGATCATGCCGGTCTGCAGCGAGGTGATGACGTCGGTGGAGGACAGGACCACCGGGTTGAAGCCAGCGGCCTTCCAGGCCTTCACGCTGCCCGGGTCGCCTTCCCAGGCGAAGATCTTGGCCCCGGCGGCCTCGGCCGGGGTCTTGAAGGCCTTGGTGCAGAAGAGCTTGATGGCCCCGATGGCGCCCCAGGTGAGCGGCACGTAGCCCTTCTTCTCGAGGATGGCGTCGAGCTTGGGCTCGAGGACCGGCAGCGCCTTCTGGAGCTCGGCCGCCGAGTCGAACATGAGGGGCACGGCGAGCGCCTGCGGCTCGGCGGCGATGTCGTGCAGCCCGACCGTCGTGACGGCGGCGCCCTGGAGCTGCCCGACCGCCATCTTGCGGACCATCTCCCCCTCGTTGCCCTGGGTGCCGCCGGCGTAGATGCGAAGCTTCACGGTGCCGTTCGATGCCTGGCCCCAGCGCTCGGCCATCTCCTTGAGGAGCTCGTGCCAGGTGGACCCGTTGGGCGCCAGCGTGCCCAGCTTGATCTGCACCTGCTGCTGGGCGAGCGCGGGAGAGGCGGCGGCGAGAAGCACGGCGGCGAGAAGGGTCTTCTTCAAGGGGGTGTCTCCTGGATGTCGCGGGATTCAGGCGAAGAGGTCGTCGACGCGGGCCAGGAGCGCACGGGCCCGCTGCTGGGCGATGAGGTTCGCGAGCCGGTACTGGGGCGCCGAGTCGACGTCGAAGGCGAGGACCTCGCGGAGCTCCGCCTCGAAGGCGGCCCGGTCCTGCTGCTGGACGAGGGCGTTCTCGGCGAACGAGACCCGGACCCCGATCTTCCTTCCGCCCGAGAGCTCGAGGGCCCGCTCCAGGTGCTTCCTGGCCACCTCCGGGCCTCCGCCGTCGGCGACGCTGCGCCCGCCCTCGTAGGTGACGAAGAACTCGTGGAAGGCGCCCTGCCCGAACGACTCGTCGAGCGCCAGGCCCCGGCGCATCATCGCGACCGGCGCCGGGAGCTCGGAGACGAGCTGCATGTCCGACTTCCCGTCGGAGATGGCCAGCGCCCAGGCCGCGGCAGTCCAGTACAGGAGGTCGGCGTCCTTCTTCTTCACGCGGTCGAGCGCCGGGCCGAGGTCGCGCGCCGCGAGGAGACGGAAGGAGATGCCCGGGTAGAGCTCGTCGAGCGCGCGCAGCCCGTAGCCGCGGGCGCGCAGGAAGAGCTTCCGCGCCCGATCCCGATCGGCCCGGGCGTCGGCCGTCCTTCCCTCCATCTCCGCGATGTCCGCGTCCTGCTGGACGAAGGCGTAGGCGTACTGGGTGAAGTCGGAGGTGAGCGTGCGCAGCAGGCCGACGTCGTCGGGGATGGTCGTGAGCAGCGACTCCATCGTCTTCAGCGCGAAGGGGACGGCGTCGCGAACCAGCTTCGGGTCGTCGTCGCGGGCGACGGTGTCGCCCGAGCCGCTGAACGCGCTCGCGGCGATCTTGGCCCCGGTCGTCGCGCAACCGAGGAGGAGGAGCGGCGCGGTCGCCGCGGCGAGCAGCCTATTTTTCCAGGGTTTCACGGGTAATCGCGTGTTAGTTCTAAGCGCCACTTCGCCCGGGGTCAACGCCCTCCTCCCATGACGAATCCATGACCGGATCTGTTCAATCACCCGACCCCACGACCCCTGCGGGGCGCACGGAGCCCGGCCCGATCGGGCCCTGGCGGCGCCTCGGGTCGCTCCTGAAGCGGGGGGGCACCGGACTCGGCGACGTCTTCGTGGTGCTGGCGCTGCTCGCCATGGTCGCGCTGCCCGTGGTGTCGTCGCTGTGGCGACGCTTCACCGGGGAGTCGATCCCCAGCGCCACCGTGCTGGTGCAGCACCTCACCCTCTGGGTCGGCTTCCTGGGCGCGCTGCTCGCCGCCCGGTACGGAAAGCACCTGCACCTCACCACGCTCGACCTCCTCCCGGACGGGAGGGCCCGCCAGGTCGTGGAGATCTTCACCGGCTGGGTGGCGGCGGCGGTGACCGCGGTCCTGGCCTACGCCTCGGCGCGTCTCGTTCACGTGGAGAGCGAGTCGCGGATGGTGGTGGGGGGCATCCCCTTCTGGTGGAGCATGTCGGTGATGCCGGTCACGCTCGCCGCCATGTCGCTGGTCTTCGCCTGGCGCGCGCCCCCGGTCCGGCGGCGCGGACTCCTGCGCCTGGCCGGCCTCTCGGTGGTCTTCCTCACCTTCCTCTGGAGCGAGGCCTCGCTCCCCGACCCCGGCAGCTGGCCCCTCGACGCGATGGGTACACCGGGCCGGGCCTTCGCCGCGACGGCGGCCGGGCTCGGGAAGGTGCTCGGCCCGCTCGCCTCCCCCGGGGCCATCGTCTGGACCTTCGGCTCCGCCGTGGCCCTCGCCTTCCTGTTCGGCGCCCCGGTCTTCGTGGGCATGGCGGGCCTCGCCATGGTGCTCTTCGTGAAGGACATGACGCCGGTGGCGGCCGTGCCCACCCAGACCTTCACCCTCGTCTCCTCTCCCACCCTGGCCGCCATCCCGCTCCTCACCGTGGCCGGATACGTGCTCGCCGAGGGGGGCGCCGCCCAGCGGCTGGTGCGCGCCTACCGGGGCCTCTTCGGCTGGATGCCGGGAGGGCTCGCGATCATGGCGGTGGCGGTGGCGGCGCTCTTCACGACCTTCACCGGCGCCTCGGGCGTCACCATCCTGGCGCTGGGCGGCCTGCTCCTGCCCGCGCTCCTCGACGACGGCTACCCGGAGGGCTTCTCGGTCGGGCTGGTCACCGCCGCCGGGTCGCTCGGCCTCCTCTTCCCTCCTTCACTTCCCGTCATTCTGTACGGGGTGGTGGCGGGCACGGCCATCGAGGACCTCTTCATCGGCGGCCTCGTCCCCGGCATCCTCATGATCGTGCTGGTGGCCGCCTACGGCGTCTGGATGGGGGTGCGCTGCAAGGCCCCGCGCCAGAAGTTCCAGCCGGTCGAGGCGCTCCGCTCCCTGTGGGAGGCCAAGTGGGACCTGGGGCTCCCCACCCTGGTGGTGGTGGTGGTCCTCTCCGGCTTCGCCACCATCGTGGAGGCCTCGGCCATCGCCGCCGCCTACGCCCTCTTCGTCGAGCTCGCGATCTTCCGCGACCTGAAGCCCTTCTCGAAGCTCCCCGCCGTCCTGCTCGACGCCGGCACCCTGGTGGGCAGCGTCCTCATCCTCCTCGGGGTGGCGCTGGGGCTCACCAGCTGGTTCGTCGACGCGGAGATCCCCACCCAGCTCGTGGCCTGGATGACCACCCACGTGAAGAGCCAGGCGCTCTTCCTCCTCATGCTGAACGTGGTGCTGCTCGTCCTGGGAAGCGTGCTCGAGATCTACTCGGCCATCGTGGTGGTCGCGCCGCTGGTGGCGCCGCTCGGGGTGGCCTACGGCATCGACCCCGTCCACCTGGGCGTGGTCTTCCTGGCCAACCTCGAGCTGGGCTTCCTGCTGCCCCCCATGGGGCTCAACCTCTTCCTCTCCGCGCAGCGCTTCGGCAAGCCCCTGCCCTACGTCTACAAGCAGTCCTTCCCGTTCCTGGTGATCATGTCGGTGGGCGTGCTGCTCGTGACCTACCTCGAGCCCATCACCACCGGCGTGGTCCGGCTGGTGAAGGGCTAGCTCGACCGCGGGCGCGGCCAGCCCTCCCGCAGCGCGAAGAGGGCGAAGGTGACGGCCCAGGCGCCCACCACGTCGATCGCGTAGTGCAGGTGCGCGAGCAGCACCGAGGCGGTCACCGCCAGGCTGGCCGCGAGCGCGATGGGCGCGAGGCGCGGGCGCCCGCGGAGGTAGAGCCAGAGCAGGAACGTGGTCGCGACGTGGCCGGAGAAGAAGAGGTCCTTGGTCAGGTAGGCGGCGATGGCGCCCCGCTGGAAGACCCCGAGCGGCGAGAGCAGCTCGGCGAAGGCCGTCGCGAAGTCGCGGGCGCCGATGCCCGGGCCGGCGTGGGCCGGGTCGGGAACGCCCATCCCGGTGAGGGCGATGGTCACGCCGCGGGCCAGGGAGACGAGCCCGCCCGTCACCATGTAGCGCACCCAGCGGCGCGGCTCGGTCCAGAGGAACACGGCGGCGAGCGGGAGGTAGACGGCCAGCCAGACCCAGTAGTTGGCCCGGTCGATCCAGGGCACGTAGGGAAGGCGCTCCAGCACCGCGTCGGGGAGCGTGGGAGCGGGCCGCAGCTCGGCCCAGAGCGCCAGCGCCGTCATGGCGGCGTAGGCGGCGTAGCGGAAGAGGAGCGCCCCGGCGATCGACGGCCAGATGGCCAGGATGGCGCGCGGACCGGCTCCGTCGCCGGCGGCCCCGCCGGCCGGCCCGGCGTTCGCAGCGGTCACGGCGGGAAGCGGCCGGCCGCCGAGAGCAGGTCGAGGTTCGCCTGCCGCACCGCGTCCTCGGCGATCACCGCCGTGGTGGTCGCGTCACGGGCCCTCCGCTCGGCGTCGATGAGCTCGAGGTTGCTCGTGGCCCCGGCCCGGTAGGCCTGGTTCGCGAGATCGAGCGCCGCCACCGCGCTCTCGGCGCCGCGGCGGGCGGCGTCGTAGCCGGCGTAGGCGTAGCGCATGGCCTCGAAGGAGAGGCGCACCTCGGACCGGGCCTGGCGGATGACGCCCTGGAGCGCCTCCTCGGCCTCGCGGGCGATCGCGCCGCGCTCCTTCGACTGGGCCGGGCGCAGACCGCCCTCGAAGACCGGGAAGGTGAGGAGGAACTGGGCCACCCAGCCCGGAGGGCGGCGTGGGGTCCACGGCGTTCGACTGCACGTAGCCCTGGATGCCCCCGGTGATCACCGGCAGGTAGTCGGCCCAGCTGTCCTTCCAGATGGCCCCGGCGAGGTCCGACCGGCCGGCCGCCGCCTTCACGTCCTGGCGCCCCTGCACGGCCTGCTCGGCCTGCGGCAGGTCCGGGTAGAACTTCACCTCGGGTACGCCGATGGAGTCGAGCGGCCCGCCGCCGCCGCAGATGACCCCGAGCGCCTCCCGGCCGCGCGCCAGCAGGGCGTTGGCGGCCTGGAGCTGGACCTCCGCGGCCCAGCGCTCCTGCTCGGCCCGCTTCACGTCGAGCTCGTTGCCCACCCCGCCCTTCCGGCGGGCCACGGCGTAGTCCTCGTGGGCGCGGCCGACCTTCACCGCGCTCTCGCTCACGTCGATGGCCCGGTGGGCGGCGACGACGGTCAGGTAGGCCCGGGCCGCGGTGATGGCCACGGAGCGCCGCACGTCCGCCTCGGAGAGCTTCGCCACGTCGATCCCCTCGACGCCGTGCGCCCAGGAGTACCAGCGCGACGCGGCGACGAGCGGCACGGTCGCCGTGGCGGTCCCCTGCATCGACTGGCCGGGCTGGACCAGCCGGCCGTTCAGGATGCGGTCGTGGTCGAGGATGGTCCAGGAGCCGCCGAGCACGACGAGCGGGAGCGAGGCGGAACGGGCCTGCCCCATGAGCCCCTCGGCCCGGACGATCTCCTGCGCGGCGATGAGGGCGCTGGTGTTGAAGGCGATGGCCCGCTTCACGGCCTCCTCGAAGGTGACCTTCTCGGGCGCCGCGAGGCGGGCGGAGAGCACCACGTCCGGCGCCGGGGCCAGCGCCGCGGGGAGCTCGCCCGTGGTCGGGCCGGACGCGCCGGGACTCTGGGGCAGGGCCGCCCCCGGAAGCGCGGCGAGGGCGAGGAGCAGGAGAATTCTCATGTGGATGCCTCCACCGGTCCCCGGTCGGGAGCGGGTTCGTCGGCGCCGGGCGCCGGGCGCTCGAAGCGCTCCAGCAGCGTGTAGAGCGCCGGGACGAGGAACAGGGTGAAGAAGGTCGAGACGGTGAGGCCGCCGATGACGGCGCGGGCCAGCGGCAGGTTGGTCTCGCTGCCCTCGCCGATGCCGAGCGCCATGGGCAGCAGGCCGACGATGGTGGCGATGGTGGTCATGAGGATGGGGCGCAGCCGGGTCTTGCCGGCCTCGACGGTGGCCTCGACGAGCGGCTGCCCGCGCTCGCGCAGCACGTTGGCGAAGTCGACGAGCAGCACGCCGTTCGAGACCACGATGCCCACCATCATGATGATGCCCATGAAGCTGTTCACGCTGAGCGTGGTGCCGGTGAGCCAGAGCATCGATGAACACGCCCGCTCACGCCCGAGCGGCACGCTGAACATGATGACCAGCGGGTCGAGCAGCGACTTGAACTGCGAGGCCAGCACCATGTAGACGAGCGCCAGCGCCATGAGGGCCGCGAAGCGCAGGCTCCGCGAAGGCCTCGCTTCTGCGCCGCGGTCTGGCCGCCGAGCTGCACCGTGAAGCCCTCGGGCGGCGGGACCTCGTCGAGCACCTTCTCCACCGCGGCGCTGGCCGTGCCCAGGTCCTGCCCGGCGCGATGTTGGCGGTGACGTCGATGATGCGCTGCAGGTACTTGCGGTTCACCTGGACCGGGCCGCGCCGAGCGCTTCACCTCGGCCACGTTGTCGAGCGGGAGCACCGTGCCGTCGGCGGCCTTCACGCAGCACGTCCTCAGGTCGGCCACCTCGTTGCGCCCGCCGTCGTCGAGCCGCACGTTGATGAAGTACTGGTTGCCGGTCTTCGGGTCGGTGAACGGCACCGGCGCGAACTGGGTGTTGCCGACCAGGCTCGTCGAGCACGGTCTGCGCCACCTGCTGCTCGGAGACGCCGAGCATCGCCGGCCTTCTCGCGGTCCACCACGACGTCGAGCTCGGGGTAGTTCTCCTCGCGGGAGATCTGGAGGTCGGTGAGCACGGCCGGCCGTCGCTGGTCGGCGAGCGCCGCGCAGCCGCGGCAGCAGCCGCTTGGCGTAGGCGCTGCCGGCCTCGAGGTCGTAGCCCACGATCTCGACGTCGATGGGCGCCGGCGGCGCCGAAGTTGAGGATGCGCTTCACGATGCCGCCGACGAAGAAGTAGGACTGCACGCCGGGGATGGCGTCCCGCAGCGCGGCGCGCACCTTCTCGGCGGCCTCCTCGTCGGTGACGGAGCGCCGGGTGTGCGGGACGAGGTTGACCTGCACGGTGCCGGCGTGCGGGCCGGTGTTGGACGTGAAGAGCGCGGTGCGCCCGCTGCGGCAGGCCCACCGTGGAGATGACGGTGCGTGGCCACCGGGCCGCCGTCGTCGGCCTTCACGGGGGCGAGCGCCTCGCGGACGCGCCCTCGATGCGCTTGGCGACCTCCTCGGTCCGCTCCACCCGCGTGCCGACCGGCGCCCTTGAAGATGACCTGGAACTGGCTCTCGTCGGTGCGCGGGAAGAACTCGGTGCCGACCTTGCCGACGAGCGCCATCGAGGCCACGAAGAACAGCAGGATCGACGACGATGACCTTCCCGCGGTTGCCCAGCACCCAGCGGAGCGCCCGCGCGTAGGCCTCGTCCATGCCGGTTCGAGCTGCCGGGTGATGCGCCGGGCGAACCCCTCCTCCCCCATGCGCGGTGCCCGCGCCGATCGAGGTACTGGAGGCAGAGGAGGGGCGTCACCGTGCGCGAGACGAAGAAGCTCATCATCAGCGCGAAGGCGATGGTGAGCGCCAGCGGGATGAAGAGGTTGCGGGCCACGCCGGTGAGGAAGACCACCGGGAAGAAGACCACGATGGTGGTGATGGTGGAGACGAGGATGGGCATCGCCACCTCCTGGGCGGCGGCGAGCACCGCGCTCCTGCCGGTCGCCTCCCAGCTGCAGGTGCCGGTGGATGTTCTCGAGCTCGACGATCGAGTCGTCGACGAGGCGCCCGACGCCCAGCGCCAGCCCGCCCAGGGTGAAGACGTTGAGCGTCTGGCCGGTGAAGTAGAGCAGGACGAAGGTGGCGACGATGGAGAGCGGGATGGCCACCGCGATGATGCCGGTGGCCGACCAGCTGACCAGGAAGATCAGGATGACCAGGATGGCGAGCGCGCCGCCCCAGAGCGCCTCGTGCTCCAGCGACGAGATGGCGGCCCGGATGTAGGCCGACTGGTCGAAGGAGACGGTGAGCTTCACGCTGGGCGGGACGCCGCGCAGGCCCGGGCAGGGCCTTGCGCAGCTGGTCGACCACGTCGATGGTGTTGGCGCCGGGCTGCTTGAGCACGCGGAAGTAGACGCCGCGCGCGCCGTTGACGCGGACGATCTCGGTCTGGTCGGCGGTGCCGTCGACGACCCGGGCCACGTCGGAGATGCGCACCGGCGCCACCCGGTCGTTCCCGGCGCCGCGCGCCGGCCGGGCGGACCACCACGTCGCGCGAGCGGCCGGGCCGACGCCGATCTGGGTGTTGGAGAAGACGTTGTAGTCGCGGTCGCCGGCGCGCAGCGTGCCGCTGGGGAGGAGCAGGTTCGAGGCCCGCACCGCGTTCACCACGTCGAGGACGGTGAGGTCGCGCGCGCGGAGCGCGTCGCTGGCCGACGCAGGACCTGGATCTCGCGGATCTTGCCGCCGCCGACGGGGGCGCTGGCCACGCCCTTGATGCGCTCGAGCTGCGGCTCGATCACGTTGTAGCCGAGGTCGTAGAGCTGCTTCTCGTCGAGCCCCTCGGCGCTCATGGCGACGAAGGCCACCGGGATGTTGGAGACGTCGAACTTGACGATGAAGGGCTGGTCGATGCCCGGGGGCAGCGTGTTCAGGATCTGCGCGACCCGCTGCTGGACCTCGAACTGCGCGTTGTCGAGGTTGACGCCGTACTGGAACCAGACCGTGACCGCCGAGAAGCCCTGCTTGGAGACGCTCTCGACCCGGTCGACGCCCGGCGCGGCGGAGACGGCGCGCTCGATGGGCACGGTGATGGACTTCTCGACGTCGCCCGGGCCGGCGCCCGTGTAGAAGGTGGCGACGCGGATCACCGGGATGTCGATGTTGGGGAAGAGGTCGACCGGAAGTCGCGTCAGCGACACCCACCCGAGGGCGAGCGTCATCAGCGACATCATCAGGATGAGGATGGGGTTGCGGAGCGCGAGCCGTGTCAGCCACATGGCGTTCACTTCCCCGCGGCGGGCGGCGCGGCGGCGGGCTTGCCCGGTGTAGGGGTCGGTCCCGCGGACCGGCCGGACCGCCGCCCCGTCGGCGAGGGTGTCGGTGCCGGCGGTGACGATCTCGTCGCCGGCCTCGAGCCCCTCCAGCACCTCGAACCAGTTCGCCGCCGTCGACCCCGATCCGGAGCTCGACCCGCTTCACCTTCTCGCCCTGCACCACGAAGGCGAAGTAGCGGCCGTCGGAGATCTGCACCGCGCCGGCCGGGACCACCACCGCGCGCGGGATGGACCGCGGTGACCAGCGTGCCCGCGCCCGTACATCCCCGGGCGCAGCTCCCCCGGGTTCACGAGGTGCACCTCGGCGTCGACGGTGCGGGTCACCGGGTCGAAGGCCGGGGAGAGGCGCACCACCTTGCCCGATGTAGCGCTTGCCCGGGAGCGCGTCGAACTCGGCGCTGGCCGCCTGGCCGAGCCGGACCGCGGGGCGTCCTTCTCGTTCACCGGGACGAAGACGCGCAGGATGTCGCTCCGCTGCACGGTGAGGATGGCGCCGGTGCCGGCGTTGGGACCGACGAGCACGCCCGGGTCGAGCCGGCGCTGGGAGATCACGCCGTCGATGGGCGACTCGATGCGGGTCTCGCCGAGGCGGGTCGGCGACGGCCTGGAGGTTCGCCTGGGCCGCGGCGAAGGCGCTCTGGGTGTTCTGCAGCTCCTGCTGCGAGACCACGCCGGACGGGGCGAGCGCCTCGGCGCGGGCCTTGTTCGCCTTGGCGTTCTCGAAGGCCACCCGGGCCGCCTCCAGCTGGTCGGGCAGGTCGGAGGGCCGGACCACGGCGAGGAGCTGTCCCTTCTTCACGCGGTCGCCGCGGTCGACCAGCACGGCGTCGAGGTAGCCGAGGGTCTTCGCCCCCACGTCGGCCTGGAAGAGCGGGCGGAGGTCGACCGGGGCGCGGATCTCCACCGGCACGTCTCGGACCTCGACCGGCGCCACGGTGACGGCGGGGGGCGGCCGCTGTCGGGGAGCCGTGGTGCCTCCCTTGCAGGCGGCCACGGAGAGGAGCAGCGCAGCCACGAGGCGGCGCGCTGCCCGGGTCGGAAAGTGCATCCGGGGAGGAATAGCCGCCTACCCCCGGAAACACAAGGCTGGCGCGGCCGCGGCAACGGTTCTTCACACCGGCGCCGGCGCGTCCTCCGGGCGCACGCCCCAGAGCTCGCGCACGAGCTTCGGGCGGACCCCGGCGGCGGCGAGCAGCGCCTCGAGTCGCTGGCGCGCGGCGCGCGATTCGCCCCGGATCTTCCGCCCCAGGATGAGCTCGTTCTTGAGGGAGTGCTCCCATCCGGCCAGCTCCGTCACCGTGACCTGGTAGCCGAGGGCCTCGAGCGCGAGCGCCCGGATCACGTTGGTGAGGTGCGAGCCCAGCTCGCGCCGGTGCCAGGGATGGTGGTGCATCTCGAGGAGCGCCGGGTCGGTGCCGCTCCGGTCGGCGAGCTGGCGGGCCACCTCGGCCTGGCAGCAGGGGACCACCGCCACGTGATCGGCTCCGTGCCGGGCGGCGAGCACGATGGCGTCGTCGGTGGCGGTGTCGCAGGCGTGCAGCGCGGTCACCAGATTCACCCGCGGTGGAATGGGCGCCCCGGCCACCTCGGTGGCGAGGAAGCGCATCCGCTCGTATCCCAGCCGGGCGGCCCGCTCCACGGCTGCCTGGGCCAGCTCCGGGCGGGACTCGATGCCGATGAGCGTCCCCTTCCCGGCCGGCCCCACGGCGAGCTCGTAGAGGATGAAGCCCAGGTAGCCCTTGCCCGAGCCGCAGTCGACCAGCACGGGGTCGCCGAAGCGGGAGAGGACGTCGTCGAGGGCCGGGGAGAGCAGCCGGACCAGGTGGTTCACCTGCTTCAGCTTGCGCAGGGCGTCGGCGTTGAGATCGCCGTCGCGGGTGAGCAGGTGCAGCTCCTGGAGGAGCGCCTTCGAGCTCCCGGGCAGGAGCTCGCGGGACACCTCGTCGCGGTTCACCTTGCGGCGCATCCGGGGATTCTATCGCGAAGGGTGTCCAGTCGTCGGGACCGCTTTGCGGACCCCACGGGGCGAGAGCATCCGGGCCGCGGACCTTGGGCCCGCATCGGGGATGCTTCGGGGGAGTCTGGCGAGGCCCGGAATTCGCATGAGTCCACTCTTCATGATCGACACCGTCCTCTCCGAAGCGCGCGAAGCGTCCCGCCACCTCGCCGACCTGCTCCATCGCGAGAACTCCTCCCGAGCAGGCTTCCTCGTCGCGCTCGCCGCGTTCGACGAGTCGGAGGCATACCGGCGGCTCGGATACGCGACACTCTTCGATTACCTCCATCGCGAGCTCCTGCTCCCACGATCTTCCGCCCACTACCGCAAGGTCGCGGCACGACTCCTGCGGCGTTTCCCTGAACTGGTCGATCCGCTGCGGGACGGCAGGTTGTGCCTCTCCACCGTGGTGGAGGTGGAAAAGGTGCTCACCGAGGAGAACCGAGCCAGCGTGTTGCCGCTCTTCTTCCGACTCTCCCGACAGGAGGCGAAGGAGGTCGTGGCGGGGTTCCGACCGGCGGAGATGGTGCCGCGAAGGACCGTCGTGACCGAGGTCCCGTTCCCCGCACGGCCGCGCACCGCGCCTGCGGAGGCGGACGCCAGCGGCGATTCGCCCGGCGAACTGGATCTGACCCATCCCGAACGGGTCACCTCGAACTGCTCCTCGCACAGCAGGAGAAGCGGCGCGCCTCGGTCCCGCCCCGGGTGAAGCGGGAGGTGATGAAGCGCGACGAGGGGAAGTGCCAGTGGCCGCTGGCGAACGGGGGCGTCTGCGGTTCCACGGTGCGGCTGGAGGTGGATCACGTGGTCCCGCGCGGGATGGGCGGACCGTCCACGACCGACAACTGCAGGATCCTCTGCAAGGCGCACAACCTGGAGGCGGCGCGGGGGGCTTACGGGGACGAGGTGATGGAGCGGTTCGCGCCGAGGAACCCGATCGTGGGCGAGCCTTGCGCCGCCTACTTCGTACGCGGCGCCGCGACGGCCAGGCGCTTCGCCATCCGCCCGAGGAGAATCACCACCCCGACCGTCGCGAGGAGGCCAGCCCACTGCAGGGCCCGCTCCGCCGGCCCGGCCGGCGGCCGACCCGCCATGCCTTCCAGGCTCCCGAAGGTCGCTCCCGCCCAGGCCCAGGCGAAGGTGATGGGCGCCATCCCGAGCAGCGAGGCCGCCGCGAAGGCGGGAAGCCCGAGCCGGGTCGCGGAGAGGGCGTAGTTCACGACGTTGTAGGGGAAGAGCGGCGAGAGCCGGAGGAGCACCACGAGGAAGGCCCCCTGACGCTCGATCGCCGCGTCGAGTGCCGCCAGCCTGGAGTCCCCCGCCACCCGGCGGGCCACGGCCTCCCGGAAGAGCGTTCGCCCGGCCACGAAGGCCGCCGCCGCGCCGACGACCCCGCCCGGAAGGGCCAGCGCGAATCCTCCCCAGGTTCCGTAGGCCACCCCGGCCGCCACGGTGAGCGGCCAGACCGGCAGGGCCAGCACCGATCCCGCGGCGTAGGCGAGGGCGAAGGCAGCCACCCCGCCCGGCCCGGCGGCGCGGGCCCAGGCGGAGAACGCCTCCACCCAGGCCCTCCAGGGGGCCAGGAGGAGCAGCGCCGCGGCCGCGGCCACGAACAGCCCGGCGAGGATGACGCGACGGCGCATGACGAGGGGCGGAGGATAGCGCTAGGCTCCGCGGATGGCCACGGTCCGCGCCGTCCTCTTCGACGCCTACGGAACGCTGCTCGACTTCCACACCGCCGCGGAGCGGGCTGGCGACGCCCTGGGCGATCGCTGGCGGGCCCTCTCCGACCTGTGGCGTCGCAAGCAGCTCGAGTACACCTGGCTGCGCAGCCTGATGCGGCGCCACGTCGACTTCTGGCAGGTCACCGGCGAGGCGCTCGACTACGCGCTCGAGGCCCTCGACGTCCACGACCCCGCGCTGCGCAAGCGGCTCATGGATCTCTACCTCCACCTCGACGCCTACCCCGACGCACGCGCGACCCTGGTGGCGCTCCGGGAGCAGGGGCTGCAGCTGGCGGTGCTGTCCAACGGGTCGACGGGCATGCTCGACGCCGGAATCCGCAACGCGCACCTCGACGAGCTCCTCGACGCGGTGCTCTCGGTGGAGGAGGTGGGGGTCTACAAGCCTTCACCCGAGGTGTACGCCATGGCGGCGCGCCAGCTCGACCTGCTCCCCGGGGAGATCGGATTCGTCTCCGCCAACGGCTGGGACGCCCACGGGGCCAGCGCCTTCGGGTTCCGGGTGGCCTGGTGCAACCGGCTCGGCCTCCCTCCGGATCGCCTGCCAGGCGCACCCGAGGTGGAGATCCGGTCGCTCTCCGAGGTCGCGCCCTTCTTCGCCCGCTGAGCCGCCCGCCGAACCGGCTACCGGTGGTCGGCCGCCAGGTCGGGATGCTTCTCCAGGTACTCGGCGAAGGTACCCGGGAAGTCGTTGACCGGCTCGCCGGCCCGCACGTGCCAGATCCGGGTGGCCACCTCGTCGACCAGCTGCTGGTCGTGGGTCACGAAGATGGCCGTGCCCTCGTAGCGCTTCAGCCCCTCGGAGAGCGCGGCGATGGCCTCGAGGTCCAGGTGGTTGGTGGGCTCGTCCAGGACCAGCACGTTGGGCTTGTCCATCATGAGCTTGGCCATGAGCAGCCGGACCGTCTCGCCGCCGGAGAGGGTCGCGGTGGGCTTCATGCGCTCCTCGCCGGAGAAGAGCATCCGCCCGAGCAGGCCGGAGATCTCCTCGTTGGAGAGCTTGTCCTCCTGCTCGCGCAGCCACCCGAAGGCCGTGGTGCCGGGATGGATGAGGCCGGCGTGGTCCTGCGGCAGGTAGCCGGGCACCGCCTGGTGCCCCCACTTCACGCTCCCGGACGTCGGGTCGACGTCCCCGACCAGGAGCTTCACCAGGGTGGACTTGCCGGCTGCGTTGCGGCCGATGACGGCGATCTTCTCCCCGCGGGTGACCAGGGCGGTGAGGGGCTGGATCACCTCGTTGCCGTGGAAGCGCTTCTCCAGGTCCCGGACCTCGAGCGTCTGCTTGCCGCTCGGCGACTTCACCTCGAACTTGATGAAGGGGGCCTGGATGTTGGAGCGCTTCAGGTCGTCGAGCTTGAGCTTCTGGATCTGGCCCTTCCGGCTCTGCACCTGGGAGGCCCGGGTACCCGCGGAGAAGCGGGCCACGAACTCCTGGAGCTGCTCGATCCTCTTCTTCTTCTCGGCGTTCTCCGACTCGATGCGGTTCCGGACCTGCCCCTTCTGCCGGACCATGTCGTCGTAACCACCGGTGTAGGTGATGATGGTCTCGTAGTCGATGTCGGCGATGTGGGTGCAGATGGCGTTGAGGAAGTGGCGGTCGTGACTGATGGTGACGAGCACGCCCTCGAAGTCGTGGAGGAACCGCTCCAGCCAGCGGATCGAGTCGAGGTCGAGGTTGTTGGTCGGCTCGTCGAGCAGCAGCCCCTGCGGGTTCCCGAAGAGGGCCTGGGCGAGCAGGACGCGCAGCTTCAGTCCGCCGGCCAGGCTCTTCATGGGCTGGTCGTGCCAGCCGTTCTCGATGCCGAGGCCCTGGAGCAGCTCTGCGGCCTGCGCCTCGGCCTCGTAGCCGTCCTCCTCGGCGATGACCCCCTCGAGCTCGGCCAGCTTGTGGCCGTCCTCCTCGGAGATGTCCCCCTGGGCCAGGATGTCGTCCTTCTCCTTCATGGCCCTCCAGAGCACGGTGTTGCCCGCGAGGACCACGTCGATGACCCGGTCCTCCTCGTACTTGAAGTGGTCCTGGCGCAGGATGCCCAGCCGCTTGGGGCGGTGGACGTTGCCCGTGTCCGACTCCTCGTCCCCGGAGAGGATCTTCATGAAGGTGGACTTCCCGGACCCGTTCGGGCCGGTGAGGCCGTAGCGGCGGCCGGGCGAGAAGGTGACGTTCACGTCCTCGAAGAGCTTCTTGGGGCCGAATGCCTTGGTGACGTCCTGGACCGAGATCATCGCGGCGCCGATGTACCGCAAGTCCGCGCTTTTCGCGAGGGGATCGCCTTATGCTCCCCCCATGGGCAAGTTGAAGGCGGTCCTTCACCGCCGCGTGGTGGCGCCGGTGAAGCAGCAGCTCTGGCAGGGGGTGACGCCCGCCAAGCTCGCGCTGTCGCTCGCTCTCGGCGTGGTGATCTCGGTGATGCCCGTGCTGGGGGTCACCACCGTCGTCGCCCTGGCGATCTCGGTCGCCTTCCGGCTGAACCACGTCGCCATGGTGGCCGCGAACTACGCCGCCTACCCGGCGCAGGCCCTGCTGTTCATCCCCTTCTTCCAGGCCGGGGCCTGGCTGACCGGTGGACCGCCCATCCCCTTCTCGATCCAGCAGGTCCAGTCCGAGCTGGCCGTGGGGTTCTGGCCGACGGTGGTCCGGTACGCGGGCGCCAATGCCCGGGCCGTGGTGGCCTGGGGCCTCTTCGCGCCGCTCGCCACCTGGCTCCTCTACGTGGTCTTCCTCCGCCTCCTCGCCCGCCTGCCGGTCCCGCGGGACGAGGCGCCCCCCGCCCCGTGAGCCGCGGCGCTCCCCAGCGGATCTTCGCGGCCTGCTCGCCGGGGCTGGAGCCCGTGCTGGCCCGTGAGCTCGACGCGCTCGGCCTGTCCGCCCGCACCGTCGCCGGCGGAGCCGAGGCGGAGGGGTGGGATGCCCCTGCCGTCGCCTGCCTGGGCTCCCGCGCCGCCGACGCGGTGAAGGCCCGCCTCTGGGAGGGTCCCGCCTCCGGGGTCGCCGAGGCCCGCCGCGACCTGGCTCGCCGGTTCCCCGGCGTGGACCTGGAGGCCCGCCGCGAGGGGGAACGCTCCACCCTCTCCGCCGACGCCGCCGGCGCGCCGCTCTTCAAGCGGGGGTGGCGGGCCCGGGTCGGAGCCGCGCCGCTTCGGGAGAGCCTGGCCGCCGGCCTGCTCCTCGAGCTGGGCTTCGACGGCTCCGTCCCGTTCCTCGACCCCATGTGCGGGTCGGGCACCATTCCCATCGAGGCGGCGCTCCTGGCAGGCCGGCGGGCGCCCGGGCTCGGGCGCACCTTCGCCTTCGAGGGCTGGCCCGGGCACGACGCGGCACGCACCCGGGAGGTCCGCGAGCGGTTCGCCGCCCTGTCGCGCGACCCGCCCGCGCCGGTCTTCGCCTCCGACCGGAACGGAGGCGCCGTCCGGCTCGCCGGCAAGAATGCCGAGGCGGCGGGGATGGCGGGCCACGTCCGGATCGAGCGCCGCGACGCCAGGGACGTGGAGCCGCCGCCGGGGCCGGGCGTCTGCCTCGTGAACCCCCCGTACGGAATCCGCCTCGACCGCGAGGTCGAGGAATCCGGGCGATCGCTCGGCGCGCTCCTCGCCAGGCTTTCCGGCTGGACGGTGGGGGTGCTCGCCGGCGACCCGGCCATCGAGCGGCTGCTCCCGGGAAGGCCGGCCAGGTCCCTGGAGGTCCAGAACGGCGGCATCCGGTGCCGCTTCCTCGTTTATCGGCCCTGAAGCCACGGGAATCACGGAGGAAATACCGCTTCCCGTTCGTCACGGAATCGTTGCCCGGAGCTCATGCGCCGGCCACCTGCCGGAAGCATGATCCTCCCCGTGAGCGAGTCGACCGAAACCGCCCCCCTGGCCCCGGCAGCGCCGGTGCTCTCCCTGCGGGTGGGGCGTCTCGCGCGCCTCCTCGCGATCGACGAGCGGCTCCTCGTCGCGGCGCGCCGGCTTCACGGACCCTGGCGCACGCGCGTGGCGAGGGCCCTCACCCGTGCCGGAGACACGTCGTCGTGGACGCTCGTCGTCCTCGTCCTGCTCGCCGCCGGGCAACCCTTCACCGTCCTGGGCGTGCGGCTGGCAGCCGCCACGCTGCTCGGGACGCTCCTCTCCCAGGCGCTGAAGCGCTCCCTCCACCGGCCCCGCCCGACCTCGGCCATCGTCGGCTTCGAGGCCCTGGCCGAGAATCCGGACCGCTTCTCCTTCCCGTCCGGACACACCACGGCCGCCTTCGCCGCCGCGGTGGCGCTCGCCGGCGCCCCCTTCGGGATCGGGCCGGCCGCGGTCGTGCTCGCCCTCGGCATCGGGACGTCCCGCGTCTACCTGGGCGCCCACTACCCGCTCGACGTGGCGGCGGGAATGGTGCTCGGGACCGCGGCGGGCGTGCTCGCGCGCCTGGGGCTGGGGCTCCTCGGACTCTAGCCCTGGCCCTGGCCCTGGCTCTGGCTCTGGGCGGCCGCCACGGGCTCTTCCTCGGCCACCACCCGCACGTCGACCTCGAGCTTCTCCCCGCCACCGCCCACGAAGATGGTGCCCGACGTCGGCGTGGCGTCGCGGTAGCTCCGCCCGACGGCGACCCGGATGTGCTCGGTCTGGGTGAGGACGCCGTTGGTGGGGTCGAAGCCCTTCCAGCCCGCCTCGGGCAGGAAGACCTGGGCCCAGGCGTGGGAGGCCTCGGCCTGTCGCTGGTTGGGGTTCTTGGGGCCGGTCCAGAGGTAGCCGCAGACGTAGCGCGCCGGCAGCCCGAGCAGCCGGGCCAGGCAGATGAAGAGGTTGGTGAAGTCCTGGCAGACGCCGCGCCGGTTCGTGTAGACCTCGAAGGGCGTGGTGAAGACGGTCGTTGCACCCGGGGTGTACTTGTACTCCTGGAAGATCGACTGGTTCACGTCGAGCAGCGTGTCGAGCAGGTCGAAGTCGTTGCGGACCGCGAAGCTCATGGCGTACTCGCTGAGCTCCTTCAGCTCGGTCTCGGCCAGCTCGGGCGGGAGCAGGAAGGGCTGCAACACCTGCTGGTGCCACGGCATCCAGACCACCGGGATCTGGGCCCGCTGGTGCAGCGGCCGGTAGGAGAGCGGATCGGTGTCGAGCACCTCCACCTGCGAGCTGGCGGTGATGGTCATCTCGGCGTAGGGGGTCTCCACGTCCATGCGCCGGGCCCGGTTGCCGAAGACGTCCTCGTAGTCGCGGTACTGCCCGTCCACCGAGACGGTCAGCTCGTGGGAGATGAGCCGCTGGAGCCGGTCGGAGAACGGGAAGAGCTTGAAGACGTGCTGGCTGCGCTCGACCGGCTTGTCGTAGCGGTAGGAGGTCCGGTGGGTCACCCGGTAGCGCCGGGGCTCGGCGCGGGCCGGTCGCGGCATCTGCCTGCGCGCCAGGCCGGGAAGCGCCGGATGGCCCTGCGGGATGACCCAGGGAGCGAGCACCTCGCGAACCGCCCCCTGGCGGAGCAGCACGAGGTGGCCGGGCGGGACGGCCCGCCACTCCTTCTCCTCCCCGTTCACCGCCAGTGGATGGGAGCTCACCACCACGCCCTTGCGGCTCTTCACGCCCCGCTTGCCCAGGTCGACGAGCAGCTCGGCGTCGCCGAAGGTGAGCCGGTCGTAGGGCGGCAGGACCTCCCACATCCAGATCCCCGCCGACTCGCGGTCGGAGTAGACCGCCACGTCGTGCCCGTCGGTGAGCACGCAGGTGAGGTTGCCGCTCTCGTTGATGCGCCCCAGCCACTCCAGCAGCGACGCGCGGGTCGGCCTCGCCCAGGCTCTTCCAGCCCCGCTCGGCGAAGCGGTTCATCAGCTCGCAGAAGATGAGCTCGGTGTCGGTGGCGCCCACCGGCTCGAAGGGAGCCCCGGCCCGCAGCTCGAGCCGGTGGCGGAGCGACCCGGCGTGGCCGAAGAGCCAGTCGCGCCGCCCCCAGGCCCGCAGGAAGGGCTGGGTGTTGGCGTCGGAGATGGCGCCCCAGGTGGCGCGCCGCACGTGCAGCAGGAAGATGGAGGACTCGAGGTGCTCCCAGGCCTTGATCAGCTCGGAGCGGATCGAGCCGCTGGGCGGGCGCCGGCTCCTTGAGCACGGCCGCGGCGGGCTCGCCGCCCGGGTAGTAGCCGATGCCCCAGCCGTCGGGCGGGACCTCGCCCTGGGACAGGCAGCGGAGATCGAAGGAGGGCGCGAGCTCGCCTTCGAAGGACATCGCGAGGAGATTGGGCATTTCCAGTGGGGGACAGGGTCACTCGGCCGACAGCTCGGCCGCGGGGCCCGGAGCATACCCCAGGAGCTCGGTTCCGATGACGCCCGCGATCGCGGCGGTCTCGTCGACCACGTGGGTGAGCAGCTCGTGCAGCCCGGCCACGTCGAAGTCCCTCTCGAGCGCCCCCACCCACCCGGCCAGGGCCGTGAGCCGTGCGGCGCTGCGCGCGCCGGGGAGATCGGCCTGCTCCGGCGGCCGGAGCCGCTCGAACCGCGAGACCGCCGCCCGCAGCGAGAACCGGACCGAGCGGGGGAAGAGCGGGTCGACCACCAGGAACCGGGCCACGGCGGCGGGACTGACCCGCCCGCGGTGCACCTTCATGAACGGCTCGAAGCCGGAGCAGGCGCGCAGCAGCGCCAGCCAGAGCGCGGTCTCGATGACCTCGTGGGATCCCAGCGCCTGGAAGGCGTGGTGGTGCACGTCGAGGATGCGGGCGGTCTGGCCCGCCCGCTCCAGCATGTTGCCGAGCAGCATGAAGTGCATGGCGTCGTCGAAGAGCATGGTGCCGCGCACGATGCCCTGGAGCGACTGCATCGACGTGCGGATGCGCCGGTAGAAGGCGTGCCGGTCCTCGCGCCACTCGGCGCGGGCCCGCGGGCTTCCCATCCAGAGGTAGAGCTCGTTCAAGGCCTCCCAGGTCTCCAGGCTCACCACCTCGCGGATGGACCGGGCGTTGTCCCGCGCGGCGGCCAGCGAGCGGACGATGGAGCTGGGGTTCTGGTCGTCCCAGGTCATGTAGTCCTGCACCCGCTCGCCGTCGTCGGTGCGCCCCTGCCCGGACTCGGCGTAGCGCTCCTGCTCGCCCGAGACGATGATGACCGGCAGCCAGACGTGGCGCGGGATTCAGGCCGACGTCGAGGGCCAGGTTCCGGGTGACGCCCAGCACGCGTGCGGTGGACTCGGCGCGCTCGAGGTAGCGCCCCAGCCAGAAGCAGTGATCGGCGACGCGGGAGATCATGTGGCCTCCGGCTTCTGCACCCAGGTGTCCTTGGAGCCGCCGCCCTGGCTGGAGTTCACCACGTAGGAGCCCTCGGCGAGCGCCACGCGCGTGAGCCCGCCGGGGAGCACCCAGGGGCCGTCGCGGCCGTTCAGGATGTAGGGCCGCAGGTCCACCCGGCGCGGCTCCACCCGCCCCTTGCGACTCCACCCAGGTCGGGCAGGTGGAGAGCTCGAGGCGGCGCTGGGCGATGTACTTGCGCGGCTCGGCCTGGACGCGCTTCCGGAACTCCTCGATCTGCGCCTTCGTGGCCTGCGGCCCCATGAGCATGCCGTAGCCGCCGGCCTCGTCGACCGCCTTCACCACCAGCTCGTCGAGGTGGTCGAGCACGAAGCGCCGGTCGTCGTCGCGCGCGCAGACGCAGGTGTCGAGCTGGGCCAGCAGCGGCTCCTCGCGACAGGTAGAAGCGGATGATGTCGGGCACGAACGGGTAGACCGCCTTGTCGTCGGCGACGCCGTTGCCCGGGCGCGTTGGCCAGCGTCACGTTGCCCTCGGCCCAGGCGCGCATGATGCCCGGCACGCCGAGCAGGCTGTCGGGGCGGAAGACCTCCGGGTCGAGGTAGGTCTCGTCGATGCGCCGGTAGATGACGTGGACCGGCCGCGGCCCGCGGGTGGTCCGGCAGAAGACCGGTCGCCGCTCGACGAAGAGGTCGGCCGCCTGGACCAGCTCGAGGCCCATGGTGCGGGCCAGGAAGCTGTGCTCGAAGTAGGCCGAGTTGTACGGGCCCGGGGTGAGCACCACCGCCGAGGTCTCGTCCGGGCCCACCGGGCGAGACCGAGCGGAGCGACTCGGCCAGCCGCGCCGGGTAGGCGTCCACCGGCTCGACGCGCGCCGCGTCGAGGACCTCGGGGATGACCCGCTTGGAGATGATGCGGTTCTCCAGCACGTACGAGACGCCCGAGGGCGTGCGCAGGTTGTCCTCCAGCACGCGCCAGGTGCCCTGCGGGATCGCGGACGAGGTCGATCCCGGCGATGTGGATGCGCACGTCTCCCACCGGGCGCACGCCGCGGAGCTGCGGGAACCAGCTCTTCGAGGCCGAGCACCAGATCGGCCGGCACCGCGCCGTCGGCGAGGATGCGCTGGTCGCCGTAGATGTCGTCGAGGAAGAGCTCGAGCGCCCGGACCCGCTGCACGAGCCCGCGCTCCAGCGCCGCCCAGTCGGGCGCCGAGACCATCCGCGGGACCAGGCAGAAGGGGAAGATCTTCTCGGTGCCGCGCTGGTCGGAGTAGACCGAGAAGGTGACGCCCTGGTTGAGCAGCGCGCGCTCGGCCAGCCCCTGGCACATCGCGAAGCCGGCCCGGGTGTGGGCGCCGAGGGCGTCGTAGGCCTTCCGGAAGGCGGGACGCGGCGCTCCACTCTCGGTGAAGAGCTCGTCCCAGGTCCCGGGGAGCCCGGGGTAGTCGGCGAGGAGCGGCGTGGCGGGGTCCATGGGGGCTCCGGCGTCTCTCAGGTGGGAAGCGCCGCCGGGAGGCGGCGGAGGTCGAGGGTGAGGCGCGCCGAGGGCGCGCGCAAGGGGTTGCGGAAGCGGCCGGGGCGGACCACGACCCGCTCGAGCCGGCGGCGCCCGGCCTCGGCGGCGTCGGCCGGGAGCACGTCGTAGCCCCCGCCGCCCGGCTTCCAGCCGTGCAGCTCGACGCGCACGGCCTCTCCGCGCCGTTCCCACTCGATCACCAGCGGGTCGTGCGGCCCGAGGCCGGGGTGGAGGCCGGGCTGCGGCGCGAAGGCGCGGTAGCGGACCGCGCCCACGTGGAGCGGGCCGCCGCCGGCCTCCAGCGTCACCTCGACCCCCTGGGCGGCGAGCCGTCCCGGGGCGGTCCCCGGCGACGAGACGAGCAGCTCGAGCCGCTCCGAGCTCGCGTCGACGAGGCGGGCCGTCGAGCCCTCCTGCGAGGCCACGTCTCCCATGAGCGGCCAGAAGTCGGCCGCCCGGCGCACGACCAGGGTGGCGCCCGCCGAGCTCGACGCGGGCCACCTCGGCGCCCTCGGGCACGAGCCAGGACTGGAGCTTCTTCCCCGGCGCGAGCCCGTGCTCGGCCAGGTCGGCCATCACGGCCGCCAGGTCCTGCGCGAGCCAGTGGGGAAGCGAGGCGCGGTCGTGCAGCTCCGGACCCCAGTCGAGGAGCGGCTCCTCGAAGGGGGCGCGCGCGAGCCGGGCGGCCACGGCGCGGAAGAGGGCGCCCAGCGCCAGCAGCCGCTCCGGGGAGGGCGGCATCCGCAGGGCC
The DNA here is from genome assembly GCA_963818535.1 of uncultured delta proteobacterium. Classification (GTDB taxonomy): domain Bacteria; phylum Myxococcota; class Myxococcia; order Myxococcales; family Anaeromyxobacteraceae; genus CAIOAK01. The sequence continues at coordinate 373,101 of CAWFSM010000002.1, forward strand.
CGCAGCTCCACCACGCCCATCTTCCCGCGCCCGGGCAGGTGCGGGTTCCAGAGCTTCTCGACGTTCACCTCGGCCCGGTGGGAGTTCCCGGACGCGTCGACGAGCAGGGGCGCGAGCGACGTCCAGATCTCCTCCGGCCCGGGGGCGTCGCGCTGGGCCAGCCGGTCGAGCGCCACGCCCAGCTCGTCGAAGCGCTCCCGGACGCCCTCGTCCGGGCGCGGTCCCTGCCCGGCGCTGCCCACGCACTCCGGGGCGAAGGCGTAGGAGAGCGACGGGTGGTGGTTCAGGTACCGCACCAGCGACGGGAGCAGCCGCGGGCGGAGGAAGAACGGGCTCCGCTCCGGGCGACGGACCCCCCAGCGTGATCTGGCCGCCGCCCCCGGAGTCGCCGGCGTGGCCGTTCCACCGGAAGCGCTCGGGCGAGAGCCCCGCGGCGGCGGCGGCGGCGTAGACCGAGCCGACGTGCTCGGCGAAGGTGACGAGGTCGGGTGCCGGCGCCAGGTTGACCTCCACGACGCCGGGGTCGGGCGCGACGGTGACCCAGCGCTCGCCCGCGCCGCCGCGCGGGACGTAGGTGGCGCCCAGGCAGAAGCGCGGCGCCTCCTCGCCCGGGGTAGAGCCGCCCCTCGGGACGCTCGAGGCGGAAGGAGGACGCGAGGCTCGCGAGCAGCTCCCGGAGCAGCGCCGCGGCGCGCGCCTCCTTGTCGCCCCCCTCCGCCATCCACAGCCAGTGCGGGTCCTGGGACGAGCGGTCGGTGAAGGTGGGCTCGGCGCCCAGCCAGATCTCCAGGCCGGCGCCTCGCAGCACCTCGTCCTGCGCGCGGCACTCGGCGAGCAGCTCCTGCATCAGCGCTCCGCCTCGTCCTCCTCCGGCACGGGCATGGGGCGATCGCCGCCGTACCGCCGGAGGTCGAGGGTGTGGGGATACTCGGGGTGCGGGCTCGACGGGCGGGGGCGGGTCGGCCAGGGGAGCGGCCCCTCCTCGGTGAAGCGGGCGGCGCGGCGCGCCGTGGCCTCGAAGCGGGTGAGCGGCGCGGCCTCGTACCCGCGTCCCTCCGGGTGCCAGACGTGGTAGGCGCAGGCCCCCACCGAACGGCGGGCCCACCGGTCATACAGGTCGAAGCGCAGGGGATGGTGGATGCCCAGGTGGGGCTGCAGCGAGGACTCGCGGCGCCCAGGCCCGGAAGCGGATGCCGCCGACGTGCTCCCCGGCGGTGCCCGTCGAGCGAAGCGGGACGGCGAGGCCGTTCACGAGCACGTCGAAGCGCTCGGTCTCGAGCCCCTCCGCGCGCACCTCGACCCGCTCCATCGACGAGTCGACGAACCGGGACGTGCCGCCGGCGCCGGGCTCCTCGCCCATCACCGGCCAGGGCTCGAGCGCGTTGCGCACCTCGACCGCCACGCCCCCGACCTGGAGCCTGCCCACGACCGGGCAGCGGAACTCGACGAAGGGACGGTAGGCGTCGCGCGGGAGCCCGATGCCGCGCCCCTCCAGGAAGGCGAGGACGTCCTCCATGTCGCGCCACAGCCAGAAGGGGAGCAGGAACCGGTCGTGCAGCTCGGTGCCCCAGCGCACCAGGCCGTGGGCGTACGGCTCCCGGGCGAAGGCCGCGACGAGCGCGCGGGCCAGGATGGCCTGGGCCGCCGCCATGCGCGGATGGGGCGGCATCTCGAAGGCCCGGAGCTCCACCAGGCCCTGCCGTCCGTGCGGGCTCCGCCAGTCGAAGAGCTTGTCGATGGAGATCTCGGCGCGATGGCCGTTCCCGGCCACGTCGACGAGCAGGTTGCGGAGCAGCCAGTCGCCCTGCCACGGCGGCGCCGGCTGGCTCCGGTCGTGCAGGCGCGCCAGCGCGATCTCCAGCTCGTAGAGGGAGTCGTGCCGGGCCTCGTCCACCCGTGGCGCCTGCGAGGTGGGGCCGACGAAGAGGCCGGTGAAGAGGTACGAGATGGCGGGGTGGTGCTGGACGAAGGTGACCAGGCTGGCCAGCAGGTCGGGCCGGAGCACGAAGGGGCTCTCCAGCGCCCGCGGTCCACCCAGCGTGATGTGGTTGCCGCCGCCCGATCCCTCCTGGCGGCCGTCGAGCATGTACTTCTCGGAGTGGAGACCGACGTGGAGGGCGGCGTCGAAGACCTGGTCGATCTGCTCGGCGCATTCCCGTCCGCCGGAGGTGGGCTGGACGTTCACCTCGAGGACGCCCGGGTCGGGGGTCACCGAGAAGCGGATCACCTCGGGGCTCCAGGCCGGCGGGTAGCCTTCCAGGCGGACGTCGAGCCCGGTGTCGCGGGCGGCGGAGTCGACCGCGCGGACCAGCTCGATGAAGTCCGTCGCCGGTCGGGACGGGGGGCAGGAACACGAAGAGGTCCTCGCCACGCGGCTCGACGCAGAGCGCGGTGCGCACCGACGGCAGGCGGGGACCGGGCTCGCGCAGGTCGGCCGCGCGCTGCGGCGCGGGCCACCTTGGCGCGGGCCTTCTCCTCGAGGCGGCGCGCCTCCGCGACCTCCTCCAGGCGCGGATCGGGCACGTAGAAGGGTTCGGGCGGCGCCACCGCGGGCAGGGGCCCGCCCAGCGACTTGAGCGGCAGGCGCAGGCCGGCCGGGGAGTCGCCCGGGATGAGGAAGAGGTTCTCCCGCCGGAACTCCCACGTGTCGGTCCGCCAGGCGCCGTCCACGCGAGAGAGGGGCAGGGCCCAGGCCACCGGGGTGGCGAGTCCGTGGTCGAGGACCCGGGCCAGCCGGCGCCGCTCCTCGGCGTCGGTGAGGTCGGCCTTCAGGGGATTCACCCCGGGAGGAAGGTCGGCCTCGTCGCGGACGTATTGCCAGGGGTCCTCGAAGGCCGGGAGCGCGGCATCCGGCCGGACGCCGACCCGTTCGGCGATGGCCCGGGCCAGCTTCTCCGCCGCCTCGGGGCTGGCCACGCGCCGCTCCCCTCCCCCGGACCAGAGGCGCGTCCCGTCGCGGAGCCCCACCACGTCGAGGGCCCAGCGCGGAAGGCTCTCGCCCGGGTACCACTTTCCCTGGCGTCGCAGGATGACCCCGCCCGGCGCCATGCGGTCCCGGAGCTCGCCGGCGAGCGCGAGGCCCTGCTCCCACTTGGTGGGACCGAGCGCCGCCGTGCGCCACTCGGGCGCCTCGGGGTACAGGCGCGAGTTGAAGGTGGGCTCGCCGCCGACGGTGAGGGTGAGCCCGGCCTCGACGAGCGCGGCGTCGGCCCGGTCGGAGGCCGCGAGCAGGGCCTCCCAGGTCTCCTCCGGGTACGGGGTGGTCGGACGGGCCTCGTGCCCCAGCCGTCCCACGCGCAGCTCGAAGGAGAAGGAGTCGGCCCCCACGTCGGAGGTTCCGGTGATGGGCGCGGCCAGCGCCGGGCGGGCCACGCAGGCGAGCGGGATGTGCCCCTCGCCGCAGAAGAGGCCGCTCGTGGCGTCGAGCCCGAGCCAGCCGGCACCGGGCAGGTAGACCTCGGCCCATGCGTGCAGGTCCACCACGTCGCGCCCCACGCCGCGCGGCTCGTCCGGGATCATGCCCTCGTCGGTGAGCTGGACGAGGTAGCCGGAGACGAAGCGGGCGGCGAGGCCGCGGGACCGCATCGCGGCCACGAGCAGCACCGCCGAGTCGCGGCAGCTCCCCCTCCCCTTCTCCAGGGTCTCCTCCGGCGTCCAGACTCCGGGCTCCTCGCGGATCACGTAGCGGGTCCGCTCGCTGACCAGCCGGTTGAGCTCGACCACCAGGTCGACCGTCTTGCCGGAGGCGGGGAGCTTCGCCAGGAAGGCGTCGAGGAGCGGGCCGCCGGCGAGCGACGGGTCGCCCGTGTCGAGGTAGGGCTCGAGCTCGGGGCGCAGCTCCTCCGGGTAGGCGAAGGGCATCGTCTGGCAGCGGTCGTCGAGGAAGAAGTCGAAGGGATTCACCGGCCGGATGTCCACGGCCATCTCGACCCGGACCGCCAGCTCGGGCAGGAGCGCGCCCTTCGGGAAGGCGACATGGGCGACGTGGTTCCCGGACGGGTCGCGCTGCCATCGGATCGCGGCCGGCTCGCTGACCCGCAGGGAGTAGGTCTCGATGCGGGCGCGGGCGTGGTTGGTCGGGCGCAGCCGGATCTGGTGCGGGCCGAGCGCGGCAGGGCGCGGGAACCGGTAGACCGTGTCGTGCTGGAGGAGGAGGCGCATGGTGCGACCTTATTGCCTTTGCAAGAGGCCTGCCTCCTTTCGGTCTCCACGGGCCCGGATCCGCGGCATTTTCGGGGGCCGGGTGCCGTGGAACCAGGCAGTCGGCTGCCTGGAAGGGTGGCACCGGAAGGGGCGAGGCCCCCCATCGTCACACTCCCGTCACGCATGGTGTGGTGAAGTGGCCCCTCTCCGGGGAGAAGCACGTGCTCATCGAACAGGAACTCTCATGGCTGCGCTTCAACCGCCGGGTCCTCGAGCAGACCCGCCGGCCCGATTTCCCCCTGATGGAGCGGGTGCGCTTCCTCGCCATCTGGGCCTCGAACCTCGACGAGTTCTTCGCCGCGCGCATCTCCCGCCCCTTCCTGGAGGAGCGCGGGACCGCGGCCTACCAGAGCCTGCTCCGGGAGGCCCGCGGCCAGGCCGACGCCGCCAGCGAGACCTACCGCGGGTTGCTCGACGAGCTGGAGGCCCACGCCATCCGGGTCGTGCCGGTGTCCACGCTCACCCGCGAGGAGCTCGACTACTTCGGCGCCTTCCTCGCCGAGGAGGTCGCCCCGCGGACCGACGTGCTCCGGGCGGAGGCGGTCCGGGAGGTTCGCACCGAGGCCCTCTACTTCGCGACCGGCCTGGGCGTGCTGGAGCACCTCATCCGCCTTCCCGACAGCCTCCCGCGGCTCCTGGAGATCCCCGGGCGCGACGGGACCTACGTCCGGCTCGGCGAGCTCCTGCGGCTGCGCAGCGACCTCTTCCTGGAAGGGCGCGACCTCGAGCTCCACGAGCTGCGGGTCATCCGGCTGGCCGCCATCGACCAGCTCGGCCTCGACTGGGAGGACCTCCCCGCCGCGCTGGAGACCCGGCTCGACGGCCGTCCCAGCCACCTGGAGGTCGAGAAGAACTTCCCACCGCACTGGGCCGAGTCGATCCGCATCGCGCTCGGGCTCGAGGCCTCGGAGGTCTTCCGCGTCGAGCCCCCGCTCGACCTGCGCATGGTGTCCACCCTGGTGGACCACGCCCCGGCAGCCCTCAAGTTCCCGGCGCTGCGCGCCTGGATGGTCCCCGGGCTTCGCGAGGGACCCCTTCGCCCGCATCGCGCGGCGGGATCAGATGATCTTCCACCCGTACCAGGGGTACGACGCGGTGGAGGACTTCGCGCGGGCGGCGGCGCGCGACCCGGAGGTCACGGCCATGCGCGCCACGCTCTACCGCGTGGGCGACGACAACGTGCTCGCCGAGTCGCTCATCGAGGCCTCGCGGGCGGGCAAGGACGTGGCGGTGCTGCTGGAGGCCCGCGCCCGCTTCGACGAGCTCCAGAACCTGGAATGGGGGCTGCGCTTCCAGAACTCGGGCGTCCGCGTGCTGCCGCTGCCGTCACGCAAGGTGCACGCCAAGGCCATCTGGGTCCGGCGGGGAAGGAAGGAGTTCGTCCACCTGGGGACGGGCAACTACAACACCCGCAACGCCCGGCTCTACACCGATTTCTCGCTGTTCACCGCCGACGCCGGGCTCACCCGGGACGTGAAGCGCTTCTTCGACGCCCTCGAGCAGAGCAAGCCCCCGCGCATGACCGAGCTGCGCACCGGGACGTCGATCCGGCGACTGCTCCTCGACCGGATCCGGAGCGAGGCCCACCCGGCGGGACAGGTGATCTTCAAGTTCAACCACGTCACCGACCCGCAGATCCTGGCGGCGCTGCGCCAGGCGGCCGGCGCCGGGGCCCGCGTGGACCTGGTGGCGCGGACCACGCTCACCGAGATCGCCCCGGACGTGCACGCCAAGAGCCTGGTGGGGCGCTTCCTCGAGCACGCCCGGGTGGCCGCGTTCAAGAACCGCGGCCGGTGGCAGGTCTTCGCCGGGAGCCTCGACGCCATGCCGCGGAACTTCGACCGGCGCTACGAGATCTTCTTCCCGGTGAAGGACCCGGCGGCGCGAAGGATGGTGCTCTCCGAGCTGCGCTCCCAGCTGGCCGACGACGTGAACTCCTTCGATCTGCGGGACGACGGCAGCGAGGAGGCGCGCTGGGGCGGGAGCAATGACGCCCAGCGCCCCGACGACCACCGGCGCCACCAGCGGGCCTGACGGGTTCACCCAGGACCGGGTGAAGGGAGCCCGGCGGAGAATGCTCCCGAATCGTCGTTCAATCGCCCCGGACCGGATTCCGGAACGGACTACTGGATGGTCGCGCGCTCCGGCGTTTCCCGGCGGGGAAGGACGCGTCACCCCCGCTGCGTCCTCTGGCGCGGCGGGGGTGGTTTTTCAGGCGGGCATCCCGCGCTCCTCGTCGCGGCGCGCATCGGGGGGGGCCTCCTCCCGACGCACGACCAGGACCGGGCAACTCGCCGTGCGGAGCACCTCCTCGGTGACCGAGCCGAGCACGAGGCGACGGAACCCGGTCCGCCCGTGGCTCGACATCACGATGAGGTCCGTGGCGTCGTCTCGCGCGAACCCGACGATGGCCGGGCCGGCCGGCGCCGAGAGAAGGACGGAACTGACCGTGCTCCCCGCCAGGCGCTCCGCCTCGGCGGTCCACTCGGCCAGCAAGGTGGTCTCGTCCTTCTCCTTCGACCGGGGCCTGGGGAGGATCTCGCCCTGCTCCCCGGGCCAGCGGGTCCCGGTCACGTGGAGGACGGTGAGTCCGGCTCCGTCCCGTCGCGCAAGGCGTGCCGCCAGTTCCAGCGCGGCGCGGGAGGCCTCGGAGAAGTCGATCGGGCAGCAGATCCGTCTGAACTCGGACATGGGACCTCCCGTGCCGCCGCTCGCGGCGAGCGACCGGGTCCATTGTAGCCCTTCCGGCGCTATGCCGCGGCGATCGCCGTGCCGGACCGGAACCCCGCCGGAGCGGGCTTCCAGGAACGCGGCGCCACCGATTCCGCGGCGAGCCAGCCCTCCCAGGTAGGCTCGCCCTCGACGTGGGCGATGAACCGGGCCCGCCCGAGGATCGTGGAGCTCCCGGCGTTGAGGATCCGCATGGGCATCGCGCCAGGGAGCGCGACGCGGAACTCGGCAGGAACGTGCCTGTGTCCGTGGAGCACGAGGCGGCAGCGGCCCAGGATCCGGCCCAGGAGGTCCTCGCCCAGCGGAAGCTCGTCCGCGCAGGGAAGCCCCACCAGCGTCGCCAGGCGCTCCGCCAGGTCCTCCACGGGGAGCGGAAGGACGTGGTGATGCAGCATCACGACCGGGAGCGCGCCCGGGGGCGCCTCCTCCAGCGCGAGCCTCACGTCGGCCACGTCCTGCGTCGAGAGGGCGCCGTGCCCGTCGATGAGCGACCGGTTGTGCGGCGCCGTCGAGTCGAGGCGGACGACGTGGAGCCCGGGGGCCGAGGTGATCGCGATCCGCCCGCCCCGCATGAGTCCCCGCGCGGCGTCGTCCCCCATCCGGTCGTGGTTGCCGGGCACGGCGACGAGACGCCCCGTCTCGAGGAGCGGCGCGAAGATCCGTTCGTACCGTGCCAGCTCGGCGGCGAGTCCCCGGTGAGTGACGTCGCCGGTGAGCAGCACCTGGTCGACGCGCGCGTCCAGGAGCATCTTCGCGAGCCGCCTCGCCGCGTCGTCGGTGGCGTCGTCACGCCCTACGTGGAGGTCGGAGATGTGCGCCAGGGTCCGCATCGCCTCGGAACGTAACCCGTAGCGCGTGGCGGCCCCGCAACGATCGGGGGACGACTGCCGATCAGGCGGCGCCGGAGATCCCGGCGTCCAGCCGGGGGCGCACGGCGACGCGCAGCTGGACGCGCCCCCGCGAATCCCGGACCGTGATCTCGCCGGCCAGGGGGATGCCGGCCCTCTGCAGCGCCTCCTCGGTGCCGGCCGCGGCCTCGGCGGGCGTCCACGCCCGGAAGACGATCTTGCCCTCGTCGCCGGGGGTGCCGTAGGTGCACTCGAAGAGCCGTTCCCGCTTGCCGCGCATCTCTCGCCTCCTTGTGGCCGAGGGGGATCTACCCCGGCCTCCGGTGCCGGCGCGCGGCCCGTTCGGGTGCCCCCGTCATGGTCATCGCCCGAGGGCGAGGAACCCGTCCGAGGCCGGGTCACGCACACGCTCCAGCCTCGACCCAGCATGGACGAGCAGGCGATTCCCCCGCCATTGCACGGTGTTCTCGGTGAAGGCCCGGGCAAATGCGAGGAGGAAGAGAACGTCCTTCAGGGGTGAGAGCCAGATGACCCGGATCCCGAAGCCGGCCCCGCGCAGGATTCGCGCGGTGGCGCCGTCCACGAGGGCCTTCGTGAGCCAGACGAGGACGGTGACCCCGAGGGCCTCGGGCCCCGGCGCGAAGGCGAGCCCGGCCATGGCGAAGGGCAGCGGGTAGAGCAGGGCCTGCGCGGCGTAGACCGGAGTCCCGGCGATCTTTCGTTGCATGACGCACCAGCGACCGTACCGGGAGAGAAACCCGGCCACGCTCCGGCGCTCGCTCACCGCGGGGATCGCGACCGATCCGATCGCCACCCGCTTCCCGAGCTTCCGGGTCACATTCACCCCGAGTACATAGTCCTCGGCCAGGACGTTCCGGACCGATGCGAAGCCGCCCAGCGCGACCAGGTCCTCCCGGCGCAGCGCCATCGACTTCCCGACCACGACGTCGCGTCCGGCCAGGGCCTTGGCCGCGACGGTGGCCGGCCCGACGGCCGCGGCCGCGTGCAGGTTCTCGAGCGTCGACCCCAGCGTCTCCTCCCCCACCCCTCCGACCGGGTGGGTGACGAGCCCGACCCCGGGATCGGCGAGGTGGCGTGCCACGTCCTCCAGGTATCCATCGGGCGCCCGCACGTTCGAGTCGCTCACCAGGAGCACGTCGTGGCGCGCCGCGGCGGCGAGACCGATGAGCTGGTTCACCTTGGGGTTCAATCCCGGCTCGCCGCGCTGGAGCACCAGGCGGAAGCGGCCGGGCCATCGCCGGGAGGCCTCGGTTGCCACCCGCCAGGCCGGATCGTTTCGATCGCGGACGCCGAGGAGCACCTCGTAGGCCGGGTAGTCGAGGCCGGCGAAGGAGGCGAGGTTCCCTTCGAGGTCGTCGTCGATCCCGCAGAGCGGCTTCAGGATCGAGATGGGGGGCGACGCACCGGGCCGGCCGGGCGCGGCGCGCAGGTGGCGCCGCAGGACCACGAGCTGGACCAGCGAGAGCATCACCCCCAGCGCCGCCACCGCGAACAGGATCCACCCCACGTTGACCTCCCTCGTTTCGTTCAGGTTCCTGCGCCCAGAGCCGCTCCCAGGCCGGGAAGCACCCGCTGCCCGGCGCGAAGCAGGAGCTCGAAATCAGCACGTGTCCGCATCGGCTTCCCATCGGTGGCGTCGTGCCGCGCCATCTCCTCGATGGTCCGCTCCGCCGACAGGAGGTCGCGCAGCCGCCGGGCCAGGCCGGGGGGCGCCTCGGGCAAGCGCCCGCTCTCGAAGTGGGACGACTCGACATAGGCGGCGGCGTAGATCGCGTACAGGTCCTGGCTCGTCATGTCCTCAGCCTCCTCGAGGGAAGCTCCTCACCGTCCGACCCGACCCACGCCCCAGGAGCCACTTCGACACCCATCATCCGGATCCAGATGGAGGTCCCGGGGCGCTCCGGTGACGATGTTGCGTGTACGGCCGGAAACGATTGCGGCGGCCAGGTCGCGCCCCGGAAGGTCGCGCCCGCGCCTCCCGTCCGTCACCGGGCCGTCACGGAACCCTGGCATGCAGATGGGGTGCAAGCGTTGCTCGAGCGGATCGGGGAACTCCCCCAGTGGCACATCGCGCTCGTGGCTTCCTGGATCCTGCTCCAGGCCAGCATCCTGCCCTCGGTGCCGGAGGAGATCGTCACCACGACCGTGGGCATGCTGGTGGCGCAGGGGCGAATCTCGCCGCCCCTCGCGTTCGCGGCGGTGCTCGTCGGGCTCCTCCCGGCGAACTCGGCGGCGGTGTTCATCGGCGGCCTGGGGCGATCCCGGATCGGCCGCGGCGGGCGGTTCGGCCGGCTTCTCGGCTCTTCCGAGGTGACCTCCGCGCTGGCGGCCGTAGAGCGCCACGGGCCGGGCCTCGTGCTGGTGACGCGGTTCGTTCCCTTCGTGCGGGGACCGGTCTACCTGGCGACCGGGCTGTCGGGCTTCCCGGTCCGGCGCTTCTTCGCGCTCGACGCCCTGGCCGCCTGCGTCCAGGTTCCGCTCCTGCTCTGGGTCGGCTCCCGCCTGGGCGGCGACGCGACCCCGCAGGAGGCCTGGACGCGCATCGGGTGGCTGTCCGCCGGATTCGTCGCCCTCGCGCTCCTGACCCTTCTCGTCCGTCGCCCGTCCACCGCCTCCTAGGGCTTCGATCCGCCTCCGACCGCGCGGCTTCCCGGGTGGCGCACGTCGGTGCCGCGCACCATGTACACGACCATCTCGGCGACGTTCGTGGCGTGGTCCCCGAAGCGCTCCAGCTGCTTGGCCGCGAAGAGGATGCTCGTGGCCCTGCGGATGACGCGCGAGTCCTCCATCATGTACCCGAGGAGTTCGTTGAAGAGCCGGTGGTACAGGGCGTCGAGGAGGTCGTCGCCGGCGATGACCTCCTCGGCCTTCTTCACGTCCTTCTCCACGAAGGAGTCGAGCGCCTTGTCGAGCTGGGAGGCCGACAGGTCGGCGAGCTCGGTGAGATCGTGGAACGGCCGGGACGGCGGCGACTGCGACAGGTCGACCGCCCGCTCGGCGACGTTGACCGCCAGGTCGCCCATGCGCTCGAGATCGGTGACGACCTTGAGTGCGGTGGTGATGAAGCGGAGGTCGCTCGCGGCCGGCTGGCGCAGGGCGAGCAGCCTCCGGCACATGTCGTCGATCTCCACCTCGGCGCGGTTCACTTCCCGGTCGCCGACGATGACCTTCTCGGCGAGCGCCGGGTCCCGCTCGGTGAGCGCGCGCACGCTGCCGGCGATGGCCGCCTCGACCTTGCCGCCCATGTCGAGCAGGCGATCGCGGAGCTGGGCCAGCTCCGCCTCGTAGACCTTGTCGGTGTGCGTCTCTGGGGCCATGGCCTACCCGAACTTCCCGGTGACGTAGTCCTCGGTGCGCTTCTCCGAGGGGTTGGTGAAGATCTTCTCGGTCGGGCCGACCTCGACGAGGTCCCCCATGTAGAAGAAGGCGGTCTGGTCGGAGACGCGCGCCGCCTGCTGCATGTTGTGGGTCACGATGACGATGGTATAGCGCTCCTTGAGCTCGTGGATCAGGTCCTCGATCTTCGCGGTGGCGATGGGGTCGAGGGCGCTGGCCGGCTCGTCCATGAGCAGCACCTCCGGCTCCACGGCGAGCGCCCGGGCGATGCAGAGCCGCTGCTGCTGGCCGCCGGAGAGCGAGAGCGCGCTCGCGTCGAGCCGGTCCTTCACCTCGTCCCAGAGCGCCGACTGGCGCAGGGTCCGCTCCACGATCTCGCCGTGGTTGCCCGGGATGCCGTTCAGCCTCAAGCCCGGCCGCGACGTTGTCGCGGATGGACATGGTGGGGAAGGGATTGGGGCGCTGGAAGACCATGCCCACCCGCCGTCGAAGCGACACCGGGATCGACGTCTCGCCCGAGCAGGTCCTTGCCGTCGATGCGGAGCGTTCCCTCGGCCCGCGCCCCGGGGATGAGCTCGTGCATGCGGTTCAGGCAGCGGAGGAAGGTCGACTTCCCGCACCCCGATGGACCGATGGCCGCCGTCACCGACCGGGGCGAGACGACGAGGTTCACGTCGTGCAGGGCGTGGTTCTGTGCCGTACCAGGCGTTCAGGTGCTCGACCGTCAGCTTGGGCGCTGCACGACCGGGGCCTCCGTGCCCGCCGCCAGTCGCGGCCGGTGCGACTCGTCGACGGCCTCGAGGGAGCGGCGGAGGAGGCGAGTTCACCGAGGCGATCTCCTGGGTGACGTTCATCTGGGGGCACCCTGCAGCCGGTTCCGGGAGAGGAACCGCGCGACGAGGTTGAGCAGCCCGACCAGGAGGAGGAGCACCAGGGCGGCCGTCCAGGCCTTCTGGTGCCAGTCGTCGTAGGGGCTGATGGCGTAGTTGTAGATCTGGACCGTCAGCGACGCGGTGGGCTGCGTGCGGGTCGATGTTCCAGTACTGGTTGTTGAGCGCCGTGAAGAGCAAGCGGAGCGGTCTCGCCGGCGGCCCGGGCGACGGCGAGGAGCACCGCGGTGACGATGCCCCCGAGCGCGGTGCGGAGGACGACCCGCAGGCTGGTCTTCCAGCCGGGTACGCCCAAGGGCCAGCGATGCCTCCCGCAGCGCGGAGGGGACCAGGCGGATGAACTCCTCGGTCGAGCGGGCGAGCGACGGGACCATGAGGAGCGCGAGCGCCACCCCGCCGGCCAGCGCGGAGAACCGCTTCATGCGCGCGACGACGAGGCCGTAGGCGACGATGCCGACGACGATGGACGGAACGCCGGAGAGCACCTCGGCGGTGAAGCGGACCGACGCTCCCCGAGCGTCCCGTCCCCCTTCTCGGCGAGGAAGACGCCGGCCCCGACCCCGACCGGCAGCGCGATGAGGCTCGCCAGGCCGACCATGAAGAAGGTCCCGACGATGGCGTTCCCGACGCCGCCGCCGGGCTCGCCGACCGGCGTGGGAAGGCTCGTGAAGAAGGCCAGCGAGAGCCCGGGCGGCCCCTGGGAGACGCACCAGCCAGAGGAGCGAGGCGAGCGGGACGAGCGCCACGAGGACGGCCGCGCCGCTCGACGCACGGTCCAGAAGACGGTCCACGAAGCTGCGCCAGCGGAGCGCGGTCATGCCCGCGCCCCCCTGGGGCCTCGCGGCCACCGCCTCGACCAGGAGCCGGCGCCGCGACGTTCAGCAGGAGGGTGAGGCCGAAGAGCACGAGCCCGAGCGCGGCGAGCGCGCCGATGTGGACGTCGCCGGTGGCCTCGGCGAACTCGTTGGCGATCACCGCCGGCAGGGAGTAGCCGGGAGCGAAGAGCGAGGCGCTGGATCTCCGGGCGAGTTGCCGATGACCATGGTCACCGCCATGGTCTCGCCGAGCGCGCGGCCGAGGCCGAGCAGCGTGGCGCCGATGATCCCGGGCCGGGCGTACGGCAGCACCGCCATGCGGATCGCCTCCCAGCGGGTGGCGCCGAGCGCGAGCGCACCCTCCTTGAGCGCGGCCGGCACGGTCTTCAGCACCTCGATGGTCACCGACGCGATGGTCGGCAGGATCATGAGCGCCAGGATGAGCCCGGCGGCCAGGTAGCCGAGGCCGATGGGCGGCCCCTGGAAGAACGGGAGGAAGCCGAGCGTGCCCTGGAGGAACGGCTCGACGTCGCCGCGAAGCCAGGGCACCAGCACGAAGAGGCCCCAGAGGCCGTAGATCGACGCTGGGGATGGCCGCCAGGACCTCGATGGCGTAGGCGACCGGCGGCCGGAGCCGCCCGCGGTCCCATCTCGGAGAGGAACAGGGCGAGCCCGACCGACACCGGGAGTGCGATCAGCGATGCGCCACGCCGCTCGTCACGAGGGTGCCGTAGACGAAGGGCAGCGCGCCGAACTTCTCCTGGACCGGGTCCCAGTCGCGTCGAGATGAGGAAGCGGAGGCCGATCATCGCCTCCCAGGCCGGCGCGGGCGACCCGGCCCAGCTCGAGCAGGATCGAGCCCGGCGACGACGAGGATGCGTCCCGCCGAGGATGGTGATGCCCCACGCCCCAGGCGCGGTCGCCCAGGTTGCCGGCCCGCGCCGGGGCCGGGGCGTCTCGCGGCGGCGCGCGCTGTCGCTACTGGGCGGCAACGGGGACCGGCTTGCCCTGGACCGTGCAGCTCCTGGATGGTCTTCTCGACGCATCTTCACGACCGGCGGCGGGGAGCGGCGCGTAGTCGAGCGGCGCCGCGGTGGCCTGCCCGTCGTGGATGGCCCACCAGAGGAAGTTGACGATCGCCTCGCCCTTCGCCTTGTCCTTCGCGTCCCTGTGGACGAGCAGGTAGGTGAAGGAGGCGATGGGGTAGGCGTCCTTGCCGGCGGCGTTGGTCACCGAGACGCGGTAGTCGGCGGGGATGGCGACGCCGGCGGCGGCGGCCGAGGTGGCGGCGATGCGACGGCGCCACGAAGTTCCCGTCCTTGTTCTGGAGCGAGCGCGATCGGGAGCTTGTTCTGGGTCGCGTAGGCGAGCTCGACGTAGCCGATGGAGCCCGGGGTCTGCTTGACGAGGCCGGTCACGCCCTCGTTGCCCTTGCCGCCGAGCCCCACCGGCCAGCGAGACGCTCTTGCCGGTGCCGACCTTCTCCTTCCACTCCGGCGAGACCTTGGAGAGGTAGTCGGTGAAGACGTAGGTCGTGCCCGAGCCGTCGGAGCGGCGGACCACCGTGATGGCGGCGTCGGGGAGCTCGACGCCCGGGTTCAGCGGCGGCGATCGCCGGGTCGTTCCACTTCGTGATCTTGCCGAGGAAGATGTCGGCGAGGACGGCCCGGGGTGAGCTGCAGCCCCTGCACCGGGCGCGTTGTAGGTGACGACCACGGCGCCGAGCACGGTGGGGATGTGCACGACGTCCGGGGCCTTGGCCTGCTCGTCGTCGTTCATCGGCGCGTCGGAGGCGCCGAAGTCGACGGTGCCGGCGGTGAACTGCTGGATGCCGCCGCCCGAGCCGATCGACTGGTAGTTGAAGCGGATGTCGGGGTGGAGCTTGTTGTAGTCGGAGAACCACTTCGAGTAGAGCGGGAACGGGAAGGTGGCGCCGGCGCCGGTGATGAGGAGCGGGTCGGCGGCGAGGGCGGGGTGCCGGCCAGGGCGAGCAGGGCGGCGAGGACGAGCTTCTTCATGGGAAGTGCTCCTTTCGCAGCTTCGAGTCTTGGTCGTTGGGTTGGGGGAGGTCTAACGAAGGCAGTGTGACGGTTCGGTGACGGAGCCGTGAAGACTTCCGGCCGGGGTCGCCGGCCGGGAACCGTCAGCGATGTCGAGCGGTTCCCGGTGGCGGTGGCGCAGGATCCCGCCCCGCCCGGGGCGTGGGGCCGGTCCGGACGTCAGGTGGAGTCCCGCAGCAGGCGCGCCGTCAAGGCGGGCGGCGGCCGGCTGCGGGTGCTCCGTGCTGCCGCCGCTAGAAGGTGAGCTGCGAGTTGATGGAGAACTGGCCCTGCGTGTAGCTCAGCCGCTCAGGAAGAAGCTGGTCGACCGGCCGTACTCGGCGGAGAAGCGCCAGTTCTTCCCGGCGTAGCCGATGACGCCCGGCGGCCCACATGAAGTTCTGGAGCCGGGTGCCGCGTCGCGGCGTGGCGTCGAAGACGGTTCCCGCGTAGGCGTCGAACGGGCTCTGGGTGCCGCCCCAGCCACCGTAGATCTGGAGGGCCTCGATGGGGCGAGCCGCGATCTGGAACCAGCCGCCGAAGGCCGGACACGGCGTTGCGTGGCGGTGATGGCGAAGGGTCGTGGGCGTGGGGCGCGTGAACGAGAGGGCGATGCCCTGGCTCGCGCCCAGCGAGCCGGGCACGTCGTAGCCCTTCGCCTTGTGAGATCTCGCCGAGGACCTGGACGAATCCAGACGTTCAGGGTGAGGTCGCCACCGAAGATGTAGGAGTTCACGTCGACGTTGGTGTCGGTGGCGGGGCTCACGAAGCGGTTCTTCTGCCAGCCGGCCCAGCCGCCCAGCGCCGACGACGTTCTTGCCGCCGCTGCGGAGGCCGACGCCGATGCGCCCCTCGAGGTTGGGGATGCGCGAGCGGTTGCCGGCGCCGAGGTCGACCGCCGCGCCGGGGAGATCGCCGTTGTCACCGGCGGTGTTGTCCTGGGGATTGAGGGCCGCGCCGGCCACGCTGACGGCGATGCCGTCCTTGGGGCTGACGATCCCAGCGGAGCTGGAACATGGGCGCGCGCCCGTGCAGGAGGCCGGCGTTCTGGAAGAGCGGGTTCGCGACGTAGGCGAGGCTGACCGGGCGCAGCGGCGAGATGAGCCGGTCGTCCTGGCCGACGCGGAGCGTGAACTTCGACTCCGAGCCCCAGGCCGCGTTCGCGTAGGCCTTCCGGAGCCGGATGGCCGGGTTGTAGAAGCCGCCGACGAGGTCGCTGGCGACGGCGCCGGTGTAGCCACCGTTGAAGTCGACCTCGACGAGGGCCGAGAGCATGGCGCCGGTCCAGCCGGCCGTGTCGTTGAAGGAGAGGCGCGACCCGAGCCGGGTCTGGCGCACGTCGAAGAGGATGTTGCCCTCGCAGGCGGCGCCGCCGGTGCAGGCGCTCGGGCAGCGGGTAGTTGCGCGACCCGGTGGCGTCGTTGAAGTAGGCGTTCACGAGGAAGAACCCGTACGGCGTGAAGGTGAACGGCGACGGCTTCGGCGCCTCCTTCACGACGACGGTGGTGCTCTCCTTCACGACGACTTCCTGGGACTGCGCGTTGGCGGCGGCGGGGAGCACGGCGAGCAGCGCCGCGGCCCCGAGGACGGAGATCCTTCTCATCGATGTGACTCCCTCATGGCGGGCGGGGGTCGCCCGGGATGCCTCGGCAGGAGGCGGCACGGATCTACGACTTCCGGCCGCAGGGCGACCGTGAAGGATCGGTGACGGGAAGGGAGCGATTCAGGGCAGGCCGCGGCGCGTCCCGGCGCGCGGCAGCCGCACGCGGAAGGAGGTCCCTCCCGAGCCGGTGTCCACGCCGATGTCGCCCGCCTGCATCTGCACGAGGTGCTTCACGATGGCGAGGCCGAGCCCGGTTCCGCCCGAGCCGCGGGAGCGACCCGGATCGACCCGGTAGAAGCGCTCGAAGAGGCGCGGCAGGTGGTGGCGCTCGATGCCCGGGCCCGGTGTCGGCGACCACCACCTCGATCCGGTCCCCGGAGACCGGGGGCCGCGGTCACCGTGGCGCTGCCGCCGTCGGGCGTGTACTTCACCGCGTTGTCGAGCAGGTTCACGAGCACCTGCTCGAGGGCGCGGGCGTCGGCGAGCACCGCCGTCCCCTCCGGCACCTCGACGCGGAGCTCGATGCGCTTGCGCCGCGCCGGCTCGGAGCAGACCTCCATCGCGCGGCGCGCCGTCCCCTCCACCGACACCGGCTCGAGCTTCACCGGCCACTGGCGCGACTCGATGCGGGAGAGGTCGAGCAGGTCGTTGGTGAGCCGGGCCAGCCGCTCGGCGTTCCGGGCGATCATCTCCACGAAGAGGCGGGCCTGGGCCGGGTCGTCCATGGCGCCGGAGAGGAGGGTCTCGGCGGCGCCGGCGATGGCGGAGACCGGCGTGCGCAGCTCGTGGCTCGCGTTGGCGACGAAGTCGCGCCGGGTGGACTCGGCCATGCGGGCCTCGGTCACGTCGCGGAGCAGCGCCAGCGACCTCGCCGCGCAGGAGCGGCACCACGTTGGCGATCCAGGTCCGCTGGCCCGAGCTGGATCTCGAGCCGCTTGGGCGAGCCCTCCAGCGCGCGCCGGGCCGCCTCGGCCAGCTCGGCCTTGCGGGTGATCTCGAGGAGCGTGAGCCCGATGGCGCGCCCGCCCGGCGACATGCCCGTCGAGCGCCGCGTTGGAGGCGCGGACCCTGCCGTCGGCGGCGATCAGGCCGGCCGCGTCCGGCATGGCGGCGAGCAGCTCGCGCTCCGGCTGGGCCTTCTCGATGGCCGCGGAGCCGCTCCTCCCGCTGGAGGAGCAGGGACGGCCAGCCGGTCCACGGCCGGGCGCCAGGTCGGCGCGCGGCCCCTCCGGCGAGCTCGCGCCTCGAGGGCGCGGATGGCGGCCTGGACCGGGTCGCGGAAGACCGACACGGGTCAGGCCCCGTCGGCCGGGTCGAGCAGCCGGTAGCCCACGCCGCGGACCGTCTCGAGCAGGTCGCGGGCGGGCCCGAGCTTCTCGCGCAGGCGCTTCACGTGGGTGTCGACGGTGCGGGTCTCGAGCTCGCTCGACATCTCCCACACGTCGGCGAGGAGCCGCTCGCGCGACTGGACGCGGCCGGCCCGCGTCACCAGCGTGGAGAGCAGCTTGAACTCGAGCGGCGGTGAGGTCGAGCGGCTCGCCGCGCGACCCAGGCCCGGTGCGCGTCCGGTCGATGCGGATCCCGCCCACCTCGGTGACCGGCTTGTCGCTCCGCTGCTGGCCGGCGCGGCGCAGGACCGCCTGCACCCGGAGGATCAGCTCGCGGACGCTGAAGGGCTTCACCACGTAGTCGTCGGCGCCGAGCTCGAACCCGACCACCCGGTCGAGCTCCTCGCCCCGGGCGGTCAGCACGATGACCGGGACGGCGCGGGTCCGCGGGTCGCTCTTGAGCTGCCGGCACACCTCGGTCCCGGACATGTCCGGCAGCATGAGGTCGAGGAGCACGAGGTCGGGCGGCCGGCGCCGGGCGGCGGAGAGCGCCTCCTCCCCCGCGTAGGCGAGCGTGGTCTCGAAGCCGGACTGCCGGAGGTTGAAGTCGAGCAGGCTGACGAGGTCTCTCTCGTCGTCGACCACGAGAACGTTGGGCACGGTGCAGTCTTAACTCGCGATCGCGTGACGGTCCCGCGTCGAACGGGGGAACTTCGGGTGACATCGGCCGGTACGGGGCTGGCCGGTTTCTTGACACCCGTCGGGGTGTCGGGAAAGGTGGTCCAGTATTCCAGGCTGTTGGCTCCGCATCCGCCCTGGGTTTGGGGCTACCATGGCTCGACCGAGGGGGGTCGTCACGGGACCGGAGGCGAGCGGACGGACGCGCGGACAGCGCAGGGTGGCACCGGCGACCCCGGCTCGCGAGATCGGTCGCGAGGTGAAGCAGTGGTTCCAGGGGTTCACCCCCGCGGGAGCCACCGCCATCGCCGCCGCGCTCGTCGTCTCCGTCGCCGCCGCGGACGTCTACACCGGCCCGGGCGTCGACGTGACGCTCCTCTACCTCGGCCCCATCGGGTTCGGCACCTTCTTCGCCGGTCTCGGACCGGGCATCGGCCTCGCCCTGCTCGCCGCCGTGCTCGGCGTCGAGAGCTCCCGCCTCTCCGGCGAGAACCTGGCGCCTCCGGTGGTGACCTGGAACGCGGCCCAGCAGCTCGGCGTCTTCCTGCTCCTCGCCGGTCGTCCTCGACGCGTTCAAGAAGCGGCTGCTGCACGAGCAGCAGGCGGCCCGCACCGACCCGCTCACCTCGCTCTCCAACCGGCGCGCCTTCGTCGAGGCGGCCTGGCTGGAGCTGGAGCGCGGCCGCCGCCACGGCCGGCCGCTGTCCCTGCTCTACATCGACTGCGACGACTTCAAGCTGGTGAACGACCGGCTCGGCCACGTGGCCGGCGACGCCGTGCTCTCCGCCGTGGGCACGACGCTCAAGCAGGCGGTGCGCGGCCTCGACACGGTGGCCCGGCTGGGCGGGGACGAGTTCGGCGTGCTCCTCCCCGAGGTGGACGCGCCGGCGCCGTCGCGCTGGCCGAGCGGCTCCGGCTCCAGCTCCGCGAGACCCTGGCCGGCCGGGGAGACGCGGTGACCTTCAGCATCGGGGTGGTCACCTTCCTCCGGCCGCCGGCCTCGGTCGACGAGATGATCCTCCGGGCCGACGAGCTCATGTACGAGGCCAAGCGATCCGGCAAGGACCGCTGGCGGGCCGGGACCTGGGGTGCGGTGGAGACCGAGGCTTGACGGCGCCCGGTGGCGCCCTGAGGCTCGTCGCCACCTGCGCCCGGGGCACGGAGGGCGCGGTACGCACGGAGCTCGCCTCGCTGGGAATGCGCCACCTGCGCGGGTCGCGCGGCGCGGTCACCTTCGTGGGGAGCATGGAGCACGGGATGCGGGCCTGCCTCTGGTCCCGCACCGCCATGCGGGTGCTGGCGCCCCTCTCCGCCTTCCCCTGCCCCGACGCGGCGGCGCTCTACGAGGGGGTCCGCGCCGTCGACTGGACCGAGTGGCTGAACGTGAAGACCACGCTGGCCGTGGACGCCACTGGCACCGCCCCGGGACTCCACCACACCGGCTTCGTTGCACTCAAGGTGAAGGACGGCGTGGTGGACTCGCTGCGCGACGCGCTGGGCGGCCGCCCCGACGTGGACACCCGGGATCCCGACGTCCGCATCGTGGTCCACCTGTCCCGGGGCCAGGCCGAGCTGTCGCTCGACCTCTCCGGAACTCCCCTCTACCGCCGCGGGTACCGGAACACGGTGAAGGACGCGCCGCTGAAGGAGACGCTGGCCGCCTCGCTCCTGGCGCTGGGCGAGGCGGCGCTCGACCGCCCCTTCCTCGATCCGCTCTGCGGGTCGGGGACGCTGGCCATCGAGCACGCGCTGGCCGCCCGCCGGATCGCGCCGGGCCTCGGGCGCGCCTTCGGCTTCCAGCGGTGGCCTCGCTACCGCGGGGAGTGGCAGTCGGCGTGGGACTCCATGAAGGAGGAGGCGCGGACCATGGCCCTCCCCAGGGCTCCGGCGCCCATCCGGGCGAGCGACCGCGACGAGGAGGCCATCGACGCGGCCCGGCGCAACGCGCGGGCGGCCGGGGTCGAGGCGGACGTCGAGATCGCGCTCGCCGAGGCCCGGACGGTGGAGCCGTTCGGCGATGGCCCCGGCACCCTCTGCACCAACCCCCCCTACGGGGAGCGGATCGGCGGGCAGCCCCTGCAGCTGGCCGGGTTCTACCGGGGGCTCTCGGAGACCTTCCGGCGCTTCCACGGCTGGAGCGTCCTCGTCCTCTCCGGGAACCCCTTGCTGGAGCGGAGCCTGGGCCTGCGACCCGAATGGACCCACCGGCTCTGGAACGGCCCACTCGAGGTGAACCTGGTGCGGTACCGCGTGCCCTGAGACGGGCGCCCGCGGCCCATCGCCCTATCTTTCCGGGGTCTGGCGCCGCTCCCTCGGTTAGGATTCGTCGCTGCTTTCATCCCGGCCGGGCCGTCCCGGCATGCTCGAGAAAGGGCTCCTCATGAAGACGCTGCTCCGCGCCGTCGTCCCCGCCCTCGCCGTCCTGGTGCTGTCGTCCTGCACCACGACCAACCTGGTCCAGACCTGGCGCGACCCCAACTACCGCGCACAGCCGGTGAACCGGATCTTCGTCATCGGCGTGATGCCGAACGACATGTACCGGGTCCAGTTCGAGAACGGCCTCGCCCAGGCGCTGATCGCCAAGGGATTCCAGGCCGCCACCTCCTCCAGCGCCTTCCCTCCCGGACAGCTCGACAAGGAGAAGGTCCAGCAGTACGTGCTCGAGAACAAGGTCGACCTGGTCATCGTGCAGCGGCTCACCAAGAAGACCACCGAGGAGTACGTGCCGCCCAGCGTCGCCTACGTGCCGGCCGGGCCCGCCTACGGCGGCTACTACGGCTACTACGGCTACGGCTACGGCGCCGTCTACCAGCCGGGCTACATGACCGAGCAGACCAACGTGCTCGCCGAGACCAACGTGTACTCCACCCACAGCAGGCCCGAGGTGCTGGTGTGGAGCGGCCAGTCCAACACCTTCAACGTGCAGGACGCGCAGAGCGCCGCCCAGTCGCTCTCGGCCCAGCTCGTGGCCGACCTCATCAAGGCCCAGATCCTGGTGAAGTAGCGACATGCCTTCCCTCTCCGTGCGGACCGCCGCGCTCCTCGGCGCGGCGGCGCTCGCGCTCGTCGTCCCACGCGACGCGTTTGGTTGAGGCGTCTCCGCGCCCGTGGGTCCCACGGCGATGGCGAGGAGCGTGTGCGACGCGGACGACGGCGCGGATCCGTCGGGAGCGCCCCGGGCCGAGGCGCCGGTGTGGCGGGTGGCGGCCGCCTACGGCTGGCTCTCGTCGGAGCTGAGGTTCGGCGACGTCACCGCGCCCTTCGACCAGCGCAGCGTGGCGGCATCGGTCACCCGTCGGCTGGGCAAGGCCTGGTCCGTGACCGCCGGTGCGGGGGCGGTGGTCTCGGGCAACATCGACGCCGGCGGCGCCAGCTACGTCATGGATCCAGGCTGGCTGGCGCGGTTCGGCGCGACCTGGCTGCCCGTCGACGGGAGCGGCCCGTGGCCCTTCGTGGCGCTCTCGGCCAGCCTGGCGGCCTCCGGCGTGAACACCACCGGGCCGGGTGGCGTGAAGGCGTCGCTCACCTCTCTCGACGCCGGCCTCTCGGTGAGCGCAGGAAAGTCGATCGCCGACCTGTTCGCTCCGTACGTCGGGGCGAAGGTCTTCGGCGGCCCGGTCTTCTGGACGCTCGACGGCGCGTCGGTGACCGGCACCGACGTGGCCCACTGGCAGGTCGCCTTCGGCATCGCGGCGAGCCTGCCCCTCGGCATCGACCTCCTCGTCGAGTGGGCGCCGTTCGGCGCCAAGTCGGCGGTGGGCCAGGTGGGCTGGACCTTCTAGCCCCTGGTTCTAGTTCATCTTCTCGAGCCGCGCCTCGAGCCGCTGGACGAGGCGCGGGTTCTGCTGCGCCTTCGGCAGCGTCCCCGCGTAGGTGATGGCCTCCTGCAGCGCCTTGCGTGCGCCCGCGCGGTCGCCCTTCGCCTCCAGGATGGTGGCGCGCTGCGCGAGCACGCGGATCTTCCGCGGCCCGTAGGCGAGCGCGAGCGCCCGGTTGCTGGCCTGCAGCGCCTCGTCCGGCTTCTCGAGCTCCATGTAGAGGACGGCCAGGCGGTAGGGCGGGTTGTAGTCGGTCGGCGCCGCCTTCTCCGACTCCTTCAGGAGGGGCACGGCCCGTCCGGGGTCGTGGAGGTCCATGGCGGCTGCCACGATCCAGGAGTCGAGCATGGTGCGGGCGTCGGGGGTCTTGCCCGCGCTCCGCTCCGCGACCAGGAAGGCCCATTCCTCCTCCGAACGCGCCTTCGCCCCCTTCGCGTCGCCGGCCTTCTGCCGGGCAGTGACGAGCGCGTCGTAGAGCCCGGCGCGGTCGTCGGCGAGCACGCCGGGCACCTTCACCGCCTCGGACGCGAGCGCCTCGAGCCCGGCCCCGAGCTCCTTGGCCCACGGCTCCTCGCCGTCGTTGGCGCAGGAGAGTCCCACCGAGACCACGTTGGCGAACGACTGCCCGCGGGCCATGCCCGGCGCCTCGGCGAGCGCGACCTCGGCGCAGCGCCGCGGCTGCCCGGCCGACTGCAGGCCGATGACGAGCGACTCGAGCGTGCGGGCGCGGCGCGGCCACTGCGGCCCTCCCGCGGCCAGCGCCTTCTCCCACAGCGCGACGGCCTCGGCGGTGCGGCCCGCGGCGCTCTCGCGGTCGGCACGGGAGAGCAGCGCCTCGGCGCTCTCCCCGGCCTCGCCTTTCACCGCCCGTTCACCGTCGGCGAGGAGACGGACGACATCCTCGGCGGTGGCGGTCCCCATCCACTTCAGGACGGCCTTCTCCGTGGCCGGGTCGATGACGAGGAACGTGGGCCAGGCCTCGATGGGGAACTTCTCGAGGAACCCGGCGTTGCCTTCCTTCTCGGTGTCGATGTCGAGCCAGACGAACCGCCCGGCCATCTTCACGAGCGCCGGGTCCTGGAGGACCGTGGCGCGCATGAAGTTGCACGTCTTTCACCAAGGGGCCCAGGTGTCCACGAACACCGGGACCTTGCGGGCCTTGGCCTCGGCGAGGGCCCTGGGCCAGTCGTCGGAGATCCAGCCGGGGCCGGCCGCTCCCGCGAGCGCGGGGACGGCCACCAGGGCGGCGAGGAGCAGGGAGCGGGGGAATTGCATGGCGAGGGGAGTCTAGTCGAGGATGGCGGCCCATGTCCGTCGAAAGCCCCTACCCGCACCTTCTCGCACCCCTGGACCTCGGCTTCACCCGCCTGAAGAACCGGGTGCTCATGGGCTCCATGCACACCGGGCTCGAGGACCGTGCCCGGGACTTCCCCCGGCTCGCCGCCTACTTCGCGGAGCGGGCCCGGGGCGGCGTGGGGCTCATGGTGACGGGCGGCTTCGCCCCCAACGTGGAGGGCTGGCTCACCCCGTTCGGCTCGCGCCTGGCCAGCCGTTCCGCCGCCGGCGCCCACCGCTCCATCACCGACGCGGTCCACGCCGAGGGCGGGAAGATCGCGCTCCAGATCCTCCACGGCGGCCGCTACGGCTACCACCCCTTCTCGGTGGCTCCCTCCCGCATCAAGGCCCCCATCAACCCGTTCACGCCCCGTGAGCTCTCGGCGAGCGGGGTGGAGCGGCAGATCCGCGCCTTCGCGCGATGCGGGGCGCTGGCCCGGGAGGCCGGCTACGACGGCGTCGAGGTGATGGGCTCGGAGGGATACTTCATCAACGAGTTCCTGGCCGCTCGCACCAACCGGCGAACCGACCGCTGGGGCGGCAGCTACGAGAACCGCATGCGCCTGCCGGTGGAGATCGTCTCCCGCCTCCGGGAGGCGGTTGGGCGCGACTTCATCGTGATCTTCCGCCTCTCCATGCTCGACCTGGTGCCCGAGGGGAGCAGCTGGGACGAGGTCGTCCAGCTGGCCCGGGCCCTCGAGGCGGCGGGGGTCACGATCCTCAACACCGGGATCGGCTGGCACGAGGCCCGGGTTCCCACCATCGCCACCTCGGTTCCCCGCGGCGCCTTCACCTGGGTGACCCGGAAGCTGAAGGGCCTGGTGGGAATCCCGGTCTGCACCACGAACCGCATCAACACCCCGGAGGTGGCCGAGCAGGTCCTGGCCGACGGCTCCGCCGACATGGTCTCGATGGCCCGGCCGTTCCTGGCCGACCCGGAGCTCGTGAACAAGGCGGCCGCCGGTCGCGCCGACGAGATCAACACCTGCATCGCCTGCAACCAGGCCTGCCTGGACCACGTGTTCCAGAGGAAGACCTGCTCCTGCCTGGTGAACCCGCGCGCCTGCCACGAGACCGAGCTCTCCTGGAAGCCGGCCACGGCCCGCAAGAGGGTGGCGGTGGTGGGAGCGGGGCCGGCCGGCCTCGCCTGCGCCACCCTGCTCGCCGAGCGGGGGCACGCCGTGGATCTCTTCGACGGCGCGGCCGAGGTCGGCGGCCAGTTCAACATGGCCCGGCGCATCCCGGGCAAGGAGGAGTTCGCGGAGACGCTGCGCTACTTCCGCCGCCGCATCGAGGTGACCGGCGTCCGCCTCCACCTGGGGCGCCGGGTCGGCGCCGACGAGCTCGCGGCCGGCGGCTACGACGACGTGGTGCTGGCCACCGGTGTCGTCCCGCGCGACCCTCGCATCCCCGGGCAGGACCATCCCAAGGTGCTCACCTACGTCGACGTGCTCCTGGGAGGAAAGCCCGTGGGGAAGCGTGTCGCGGTGGTGGGTGCCGGCGGCATCGGCTTCGACGTCGCCGAGTTCCTGGTCCACGGCGGCCACGGTCCCGACCTCGCCGCCTGGATGGCGGAGTGGGGGGTTGCCGATCCCGAGACGTCGCGCGGCGGGCTCACCGCTCCCCGCCCACCTCCCCCGGCGCGGGAGGTGATCCTGCTCCAGCGGAAGGCCACCAAGCCCGGGGCGACCCTGGGCAAGACCACGGGCTGGATCCACCGCGCCGGGCTCAAGGCCCGGAAGGTGGAGATGCTCGGTGGGGTGAACTACGAGCGCATCGACGACCGGGGGCTCACCGTCAGCCACGGCAAGGAGCGCACGAGGTCCCGGCTCCTCGAGGTCGACAACGTGGTCCTGTGCGCCGGCCAGGAACCGCTGCGGGAGCTCCAGGGGCCGCTGCAGGCCTCCGGGGTGCGCGTCCACCTCGTGGGCGGGGCGGACGTGGCCGCAGAGCTCGACGCCAAGCGGGCCATCGACCAGGGCACGCGGCTGGCCGCGCGCCTCTGATCGAGGCCGCCGCCGGGGCTACCGGGCGGCGACGGCGACGGCAGGGGCCGCCGGTGCGGCAGGCCGAGCCGGGCTGGTCGTCGCCGTGCCCGGGACGCCGATGCCGGCCGATGCGGTCTGCACCCGCGGCCACATCGCGTCGGTGTAGACGCTGCCGGAGGCGACGGCGACGCTGCCGACGCCGATGCCGTTCGAGCGGCTCGGGGACACGGCCGGGGTGGCGTTCACCTGGATGGCGGAGGGGTCGAGCCCTGCGGCGGGCACGTTCAGGGCGACGCCTGGCATGGGGCTTTCGAGCGTCGGCCACATCGGATCCCTGCAGACGGTGCAGTCCTGGGCGGGATCGGCGGCGAGGGCGGGAGCGGCGAGACAGGCGAGGACGGAGGCGACGGCGATGCGGCGGTTCCAGTTGCTCATGGATGAGTTCCTTTGGTGAATGGTGACGATGTCAACATAGGGACTGATGTGGACGCTGTCAACATCTTCTTGCTCGGGTAGGATGCCCCGGTGAGATCTCCATCCCGACCGGGCGCCCGGCCCCCCCGGACGCCGCGCCGCCCGGTCGCCAAGCGGGAGGGCAGCTTCCACCACGGAGATCTGGAGTGGGCGATCCTCGAGGCGGCGAGCCAGCTCCTCGAGAAGGAGGGGCCGCTCGGCGTGGGGTTGCGCGCGGCGGCACGCCTCGCCGGCGTCTCCCACAACGCCCCGTACCGGCACTTCGCGAACCGGGAGTCGATCCTGGCGGCGCTCGCCACGCGGGGCCTCGGCGAGCTCTGCGATCGGCTGACCGTCGCCGCGCGCGGGCACCGCGACGCGCGGCAGTCGCTCGTCGCCATCGCCGAGACCTACGTGACCCTGGCGGCGGAGCGGCCGCACCTCTTCCGGCTCATGTTCGGGCCCGAGGTCGCCGACAAGGTCCGCTACCCGGCGGTCCGCGAGGCCGGCATGCGCGCCCTCCAGGTCCTCGTCGACACCATCGTGGAGGGGCAGCGCACCGGCGTCATCCGCCCCGGCGACCCCACCGAGCTGGCGCTCGGACACTGGGCAGGGGTGCACGGCGTGGCCTCGCTCCTCCTCGACGGGATGCTCGTCGACCGGGCCCGGGAGCGCGGGGGCCCGGGTGCGCTGGCCCGCATGATCTCGGACCAGATCCGCCTGGGCCTGGAGCCGCGCCGCCCCGATTAGCGGCCTTTCTGGACGCACTGCGCAATGCTCCGGGGAGCCGGCAAGGTTAGTGTTTCGGCTCGCCGACCCGCCCGCCCGGGCGGCGAAGGACACGAACCCACGCAGCGGAGGTGCCCATGACGCTCCGGATCCTCTCGGCAGCATTCCTCTCCCTCCTCCTCGTCGGCAGCGAGGCCCGCGCGGCCTCGGTGCCCGGCGTCACCGACACCGAGATCACCATCGGGATCACCGGCCCGCTCTCCGGCCCGGCAGCGGCCTGGGGAACGATCGCGCTGGCGTCGGAGGCCTACGCGAACCACGTGAACGCGCAGGGCGGCGTCCACGGACGCAAGCTCAAGATCGTGCTCAAGGACGACGGCTACAACCCCGGCCGCGCCGTCGCCAACTTCAACGAGATGAAGGACTCGGTCTTCGCGGTGATCGGCACCGTCGGCACCGCCGTGCTGAACGCCAACAAGGACCTGGTCGCCGAGGCCGGGCTTCCGCTCATCTACCCGCTCGGCAACGTGCAGGTGTTCGCCAAGCAGCCGAAGGAGAAGGTCCGCACCGTCTTCCAGGTCTACCCGGACTACGCCGACGAGGCCGAGTTCCTGGTCGGCCAGGCCGCCAAGCTCGAGAACGTGAAGAAGCTGGGCTTCTTCGGCCAGAACGACGACTACGGCAAGCAGGGGCTCGAGGGCGCGAAGCGCGGCGTCGCCAAGAACCCCGGCGTCTCCATCGTGGGCGAGGTCTTCTACGAGGTCACCGATCGTGAACTGGGGACCCAGGCCCTCAAGATGAAGGAGTCGGGCGCCGAGGCGGTCATGATCTACGCCACCGCCACCCACGCGGCCGGGCTCATCAAGGAGATGGCCAAGGTCGGCTACCGCCCCAAGATCTTCGCCTCCTTCACCCTCTACGACCGCGACACCATGTTCCGGCTCCTGGGCGACCTCTGGGAAGGCGCCTACTTCGACTCGGCGCTGGCGCTGCGCGGCGAGCCGGCCGCCGACAAGGTCATCGACATCGTGGTGAAGAACGACCCCAAGCTGAAGGGGCGCGAGGGCTTCTGCACGCAGGGCGCCGCCGACGTCATCGTCCTGGTCGAGGGGCTCAAGCGGGCCGGGCGCGACCTCACCCGCGAGAATTTCGTGAAGGCCATGGAGACCATCAAGGACTACAACCAGGAGGGCATGGTGCCCAACGTCTCCTTCGGCCCCGACCGCCACCACGGCATGAACGCGGTCCGGCTCATGAAGGCCGGCAAGGCCGGGGAGCCGCCCAAGCAGGTCACCGACTGGCAGCAGTTCAAGCCGCTCTTCTAGGAAACGGTCGGTGGGGGAAGCGCTGCTCGAGGTCCGGGACCTCACGCTGAAGTTCGGGGGCATCACGGCGCTGGGCGGGGTCGACCTGTCCATCGTCGAGGGGGAGACGCTCGCGGTCATCGGGCCCAACGGCTCCGGGAAGACCTCGCTCTTCAACTGCGTCACCGGCCTCTACCGTCCCACCTCGGGCAGCATCTCGCTGGGGGGGGAGAGCCTGCTCGGGCTCTCCCCCGACCGCGTCACCGCACGCGGCGTGGCGCGGACCTTCCAGAACCTGCGCCTCTTCATGCACATGACGGTGCTCGACAACCTGATGCTCGGGCGCCACCTTCACTTCAGGAAGAACATCCTCGCCGCAGCGGCGCGGATGCGCGGCGAGGAGATCCGCCACCGGGCCAAGGTCGAGGAGATCATCGAGTTCCTCGACCTGGAGGCCTGGCGCGAGTCGCGCGTGGGCGGCTGCGCCTACGGCGTGCAGAAGCGGGTCGAGATCGGGCGCGCGCTCTGCACCGAGCCGCGCCTGCTGCTCCTCGACGAGCCGGTGTCCGGGCTCACCGCCGAGGAGAAGGAGGAGGTCGCCTACTGGATCCACGAGATCCGCGGCCGCTTCCACGTGACCGTGCTCCTCGTCGAGCACGACCTCCGCGTGGCCTCCCGCCTCTCCGAGCGCATGGTGGTGATGGACCGGGGGCTCAAGCTCACCGAGGGAAGGCCGGAAGAGGTGCAGCGCCACCCCGGCGTGATCCGCGCCTACCTGGGGGACCAGTGACCGAGGCTGCGGCGCCCCCCATCCTGGCCGTCTCGAGCATCGAGACCCTCTACTACGACCGCATCTACGCGCTCTCCGGCGTGTCGCTCGAGCTGCGCGAGCGGGAGATCTTCGCGGTGCTGGGGCCGAACGGCGCCGGCAAGACCACGCTCCTCAAGACCATCGCCGGGCTGCTTCGCGACCAGCCCAAGAAGGGCACCATCCGGCTCGACGGCCAGCGCATCGAGCGGCAGCAGCCGGAGGAGGTCGCCGACGCGGGCGTGGTCTTCGTGGCCGAGGACCGCGGCCTCTTCCGCGAGCTGACCGTCGCCGAGAACCTCGAGCTGGGGATGTGGGGCAAGCCCCGGAAGCAGGCGCGCGAGGATCTGGAGCGGGTCCACGTCCTCTTCCCCCGGCTGCGCGAGCGGATGCAGCAGCAGGCCGACACCCTCTCCGGCGGGGAGCAGCAGATGCTCGCCATCGGACGCTCGCTCCTGCGCCGTCCCCGGCTGCTCCTGCTCGACGAGCCGTCGCTCGGGCTCACGCCGGAGATGTCGAAGATCGTCTTCGACGCGCTGGTCCAGATCAGCGAGGCCGGCACCACCATCCTGGTCGTGGAGCAGAACGCCCGGCTGGCCCTCCGCATCGCCCACCGCGCCGCCATCCTGGAGACCGGTCGCGTCGTGCTCACCGGCACGCCCCAGGAGCTCTCCGAGCACCCGGACGTGCGCGACGTCTACCTGGGCATCGGCACCGGCGACGCCACCGAGGGGAAGAGCTTCCGGCTCTACCGGAAGAGGAGGCGCTGGTGACCACCGTCCGCAGCCTCCCCGGGTTGCTCTACGACCAGGCCAGCCGCAGCGGCGAAGCCGTCGCGATGCGCCACAAGGCGCTCGGCATCTGGCACCGGATCACCTGGAACGAGTACGCCGAGAACGTCCGCAAGGTGGCGGCGAGCCTGCTGGCCTTCGGCCTGCGCCACCAGGAGAACGTGGCGGTCCTGGGAGAGAACCGCCCGGAGTGGCTCTACACGTCGCTCGGCATCATGGCCGCGGGCGGGGCCACCACCGGCATCTACCCCACCTCGTCCCCGGAGCAGATCCTCTACCTCCTCGATCACTCCGAGGCCCGGGTGATCTTCGTCGAGAACGAGGAGCAGCTCGAGAAGGTCCTCCCCATCCTGCCGCAGACCAAGGTCGAGCGGATGGTGGTCTGGGACGCCAAGGGGCTGTGGGGCTTCAAGGATCCCCGGGTGGTGCTCCACGAGGACTTCGAGAAGGAGGGGGACGCGCTGCGCGTCGCCGAGCCGGGGCGACTCGACCAGGCGCTGGCCGCCGTCGCGCCGGAGGACACGGCGATGATCATCTACACCTCCGGCACCACCGGGAACCCCAAGGGCGCCATGCTCTCCCACGGGAGCTCCCTGTTCATGTCGGAGGCGCTCGTCCTCGCCTACGGCGCCCGGCGGGACGACGACGTCATCTCCTACCTGCCGCTGGCCCACATCTACGAGAACCTGGGCTCGGTCCTCCTGCACCTGCAGGTGGGCTTCATCGTGAACTTCGTGGAGAGCCTGGACACGCTCTTCCAGAACCTGCGCGAGGTGTCGCCCACCTACTTCGCGAGCGTGCCGCGCATCTGGGAGAAGCTGGCCTCGACCATCGAGCTCCGGATGGCCGACTCCACCTGGGTGAAGCGCACCCTCTACAAGCTGGCCGTGAAGGTGGGGCGGCGCTGGGAGGAGGCACGCGGCAAGGGGCCGGTCTCCGCCCCGCTCCGGTTCGCCCGGTTCCTGACGTACTGGACGGTCTTCGAGCCGCTCAAGCGGCGCATCGGCTTCGACCGGGCGCGCCTGGCCTTCAGCGGCGCGGCCCCGGCCTCGCCCGAGCTCTTCGGCTACTTCCAGGCGCTGGGCGTCCCGCTCGTCGAGGGCTACGGGATGACCGAGTCGACCGGGGTCATCGCCGTGAACCGCCCCGACCGCCCGCTGGTGGGAACGGTGGGCGAGCCGCTCCCGGGCATCGAGGTGATCCTGGCGGAGGACGGCGAGATCCTCACCCGCGGCCCCCACGTCTTCAAGGGCTACTTCAAGGACCCGGAGCAGACCGCGAAGGCCGTCGACCCGGAGGGCTGGCTCCACACCGGCGACGTGGGCAAGTGGGTCGAGGGCCGGCTCCAGATCATCGACCGCAAGAAGGACCTCATCATCACCGCGGGTGGAAAGAACATCGCCCCGGCGTACCTGGAGAACAAGCTCAAGTTCAGCTCCTACATCCAGGACGCGGTGGTCATCGGGGACCGGCGCAAGTTCGTGGTCGCGCTGATCCTCATCGACGAGGACAACGTCACCAAGTTCGCGCAGGACAACCGCCTCCCCTTCGCCACCTTCGCCGAGCTCACCCAGGCGGCCGAGATCCAGAAGCTCATCGCCCAGGAGGTGGACCAGGTGAACCGGACGCTCTCCCAGGTCGAGTCGATCAAGAAGTTCGCGCTGCTTCCCCGACGCTTCTACGAGGAGGAAGGGGACGTGACGCCCACCAAGAAGGTGAAGCGGCGCAACCTGGAAGTTCGCTACGCCGAGCTCATCGAGTCGCTGTACCGGGGCTGACGCATGGATCTCGTCGAGACCTACCGAGAGGAGCTCCGCTTCGCGCGCAAGCCGCTGGGCAGGACCCTGCTCATCCTGCTGCTCGTCGCGCTGGCGCTCCTCCCCTGGTGGGGGCCGCGGGCCTGGCTGTCCCGCGCCTCCATGGTCTGGCTCCTCGCCGTCGGCGTCATCGGCCAGAACCTGCTCATCGGCTACTCCGGCCTCATCTCCTTCGGCCAGGCCGGCTTCCTGGCCATCGGGGCATACACCTTCGGCCACCTGCGCATCGCCGGGGTCCCCTTCTCGCTGGCGCTGGCCTCGGCCGGAGCCGCGGCAGGGCTGGCCGGCTGGCTCGTGGGCTTCCCGTCCCTGCGGCTCAAGGGACCGTACCTGGCCATCGCCACGCTCGGCTTCGGCACGGCCGTCTACCAGATCTTCGCCAACGTGGAGTGGCTCTCCGGAGGGCGCGCCGGACTCGCCATCCCCGCGCTCCAGCCGCCCTTCGGCGTGTCCCGGGACGTCTGGGTCTACCTGGTCTACTACGGCATCTTCCTGCTCTTCACCGGGGCCGGCTACAACCTCGTCTCCTCCTTCGTGGGGCGCGCCTTCGTGGCGGTGCGCGACAGCGACATCGCGGCCGAGGCCATGGGCGTCAACCTCTCCCGCTACAAGCTGCTGGCCTTCGCCATCTCGTCCTTCTACACGGGTGTGAGCGGTGCGCTCATGGCCCAGTACCTCGGGCACCTGGAGCCGCAGGCCTTCAACATCTCCGAGTCGATGAACTTCTTCGTCGCGGTCATCGTGGGAGGGGTCGCATCCATCGAGGGCTCGGTCTTCGGGGCGGCCTTCGTGGTGCTGGTGCCGGCCCTCTTCGGCTCGCTCCGCTGGGCGGTGCCGGTGCTCTTCGGGGTGGCCATCCTCAGCGTGCTCATCTTCGAGCCGCTCGGCCTCGCCGGGATGTGGCTCAAGACCCGTCTCTACTTCCGTCTCTGGCCGTTCCGCTAGGTGCCCATGGAGCGATTCCTCCAGTACGTGCTGGCCGGCCTCTCCGCGGGGAGCCTCTACGCGCTGGTGGCGCTGGGACTCGTGCTCATCTACCGATCGACCCGGGTGCTCAACTTCGCCCACGCCGACATGGCCACGGTGGGCACCTTCATCGCCTTCTCGATGATCACGAGCGGGATGCCCTTCTGGATGGCGTTCGCCATGGCCATCGTGGCCGGGGCCACCATCGCCGTGGTCTTCTACTTCGGGGCGCTCGTCCCCGCGCAGCGCAAGGGGGCGAACCACCTCGGCCAGGTGATCCTCACCCTCGGCCTGGCGCTGATCCTCCAGGGACTCACCGTCTACAGGTGGGGCGCCGAGCCCGACCGCTTCCCCTTCCCGCTCTCCGACACCAAGGTCTGGAAGGTGGGCCCGATCTTCGTCTCCGAGCTATCGCTGGGGACGCTCGCCGCCGCCGCCGCGGCGAGCCTGATCCTCTACCTCATCACCCAGAAGACCCGGCTCGGGCTCGCCATGCGGGCCACCTCCGAGAATCTCCAGGCGGCCCAGACGCTGGGCATCCCCACCCGCGCCGTGCTGGCCTTCGCCTGGGGGGTGGCGGCGGCGCTGGCGGTGGTGGCGGGCGTGTTCCTCGCGCCGGTCCTGCTGCTCGATCCATTCTTCATGCTCGACGCCATGTTCAAGGGGCTCGCCGCCGCGGTCCTGGGCGGGCTGAACAGCCTCCCGGGCGCGGTCCTGGGCGGGCTCATCCTCGGCGTGGCCGAGAGCCTGGGCGGCGCCTACGTGTCGCTCGAGTTCAAGACGTCGCTCGCCTTCATCCTCATCGTGGTCGTGCTGCTGGCACGGCCCGAGGGGCTGCTGGGCAAGGAGTTCCAGGAGCGCGTGTAGGGCGAGGGTTGCGCGCCGCAACCCTTGCCCGGACGGGTCCGTGCAAGTTGCAATCGCCCTCCCGGGCCAGGGGCTGCAAGCACCTGATTCCTGGGAGGCGCCAGTGGCACGCCGGCTGCTGTTCTCGCCGGCATGGGCACCACCCTTCGACCCCTGACGAGGCAGCCCGGGCGGGACCGCGATCGTGCCGGTTGGGCCCTGGCCTTGCTCATCGCCCTGGGCCTGGCGGTAGCATTGATCTGGAACTCGGGCGCGGAGCGTCGCGCCATCGAGGGGATGGGC
Source organism: uncultured delta proteobacterium (assembly GCA_963818535.1). Lineage (GTDB taxonomy): Bacteria > Myxococcota > Myxococcia > Myxococcales > Anaeromyxobacteraceae > CAIOAK01. The sequence goes on from CAWFSM010000002.1 coordinate 406,750, forward strand.
CCGGTGCAGCGGCGAGCGGTCTACGAGCAGGCCTTCGGGGAGTTCCAGCGCCTCTGCGGCGCCGGCCCGAGAGACGACGCCCTCGAGAAGCGCTGCCTCGAGCAAGGGGCATTCGTCCTCCAGTTCCCGGAATGCGACGCCCGTTGCCAGGGGATCGCGCGAAGCCACGCGCCCCGGCCCACCAAGTGAGGCTCCCCATGGCCGATCTCGCTCTCGTCCTCGCCACCGTCGCGTTCTTCGCCCTCGCGGTGCTTCTGGTCCGCGCGCTCGACCGGTCGTAGGAGGCCCCATGTCCCTCGATCACGTCCTCGGCATCGGGGTCGCCGTCCTGCTCGCGGCCTACCTCGTCTACGCGCTCCTCCGTCCCGAGCGCTTCTAGGGGATCCCGTGACCGTCAACGGCTGGCTGCAGATCGGGCTCTTCTCCCTTCTCGTCCTGCTGCTCACGAAACCCGTCGGGCTCTGGCTCTACCGGGTCTTCGAGAGCCGGGCGCGGCCGTTTCCGCGGCTTCTCGGCCCGGTGGAGCAGGCTCGTCCTCCGGATCTGCGGGGTGGACCCGGACAGGGAGCAGGACTGGAAGGAGTACGCGGCCTCGGTGCTCGTCTTCAGCCTGATGGGGCTTCTCGTCACCTACGCCATCCTCCGCCTGCAGGCGGTGCTGCCTCTCAACCCGAACGGCCTCGGGGCGGTAGCCCCCGCCCTGGCCTGGAACACCGCCGTGAGCTTCACGACCAACACCAACTGGCAGTCCTACTCGGGCGAGTCGACGATGGGACACCTGGCCCAGATGGCGGGGCTCGCCTGGCACAACTTCACGTCCGCGGCCGTCGGCATCGGGGTCGCGCTGGCCCTGGCGCGGGGACTGACCCGTCGCGGAGGTCCGGGCGGGCCCAGGACGCTCGGGAACTTCTGGGCCGATCTGGTCCGCGCCATCGTCTACGTGCTCCTGCCCCTCTCCTTCGTGATCGCCGTCTTCCTGGTCTCCCAGGGGGTGGTGCAGACGCTCTCGCGCCGACGTCGAGATCCGGACGCTCGAGGGCGCGAGGCAGGTCGTCACGCTCGGCCCCGTGGCCTCGCAGGAGGCCATCAAGATGCTGGGGACGAACGGTGGCGGCTTCTTCGACGCCAACAGCGCCCATCCGTTCGAGAACCCCACCCCGCTCGTGAACCTGGTCGAGATGCTCCTGATCTTCCTCATTCCGGCCGGGCTCACCTTCACCTACGGACGGATGGCGCGGGACGGGAAGCAGGGATGGGCGCTCTTCGCCGCCATGGCGGTGCTCTTCCTCGCCGGGGTCGCCATCGCCTACGGCGCCGAGTCGGGCCACAACCCGGCCCTCGCCGGCATGGGACTCGACCAGTCGGCGGGGAACCTGGAGGGCAAGGAGACGCGCTTCGGCGCGGCGAGCTCGGCCCTCTTCGCCACCGCCACCACCGACGCCTCCTGTGGCGCCGTGAACTCCATGCACGACAGCTTCACGCCCATCGGCGGACTCGTCCCGATGGTGAACATGCAGCTCGGCGAGGTCGTCTTCGGAGGCGTCGGGGCCGGCCTGTACGGGATGCTCGTCATGGCCATCCTCACGGTCTTCCTCGCCGGCCTGATGGTGGGGCGCACGCCCGAGTACCTGGGGAAGAAGGTGGAGGGGCGCGAGATGAAGCTCGCCGTGCTCTACATCCTCGTCTTCCCGGTCGCGGTGCTGGTCCTGGCGGGCTGGGCGGCGGTCGTGCCGTACGGGACCTCGTCGCTCGCCAACGCCGGGCCTCACGGGCTCTCGGAGCTGCTCTACGCATTCACCAGCGGCGCCGCCAACAACGGGTCCGCCCTGGCCGGCCTGGACGCGAACACGCCCTTCTGGAACCTGGCCCTCGGCGCGGACATGCTGATCGGGCGCTTCTTCATGATCGTCCCCGCGCTCGCCATCGCCGGCGCCATGGTCGCGAAGAAGTCGGCCCCCCCTGGCCCCGGGACGTTTCCCACCGACGGCCCCACCTTCGTCCTGCTCCTCGTCTCCGTGATCGTCATCGTCGGGGCGCTGACCTTCTTCCCGGCGCTGTCCCTCGGGCCGGTGCTCGAGCACTTCGCCGCCCTGCACGGGAGGGTCTTCTAGCCATGGCCGCCCGGTCACGGAAGACGTCGCTCCTCGACCCCGCGATCCTGCGCGCCGCCGCGTTGGCGAGCCTGGCCAAGCTCGATCCGCGTCGCGTGGCCAGGAATCCCGTCATGTTCGTGGTCGAGGTGGGCAGCCTCCTCACCACGCTGCTCTGGCTCCGCGACCGGATCGTCCACCCCCCTGGCGCGCCGCCGGGCTGGTTCACGCTGGTCGTGAGCCTGTGGCTCTGGTTCACGGTCGTCTTCGCCAACTTCGCCGAGGCGGTCGCCGAGGGACGCGGCAAGGCCCAGGCCGACACGCTCCGGAAGATGCGCCGGGACGTGAGCGCCCGCCGGCTCTCGAACGGCAAGGAGGAGCAGGTGCCCGCCGCCTCCCTCCGCAAGGGGGACGTCGTGGTGGTCGAGGCGGGCCAGATCATCCCGGGTGACGGCGAGGTGATCGAGGGCGTCGCGTCGGTCAACGAATCGGCCATCACCGGCGAGTCGGCGCCGGTCATCCGCGAGTCGGGAGGCGACCGGAGCGCGGTCACCGGGGGGACGACCGTCCTCTCCGACCGGATCCTCGTCCGCATCACGGCCAATCCCGGGGAGTCCTTCCTCGACCGGATGATCGGCCTCGTCGAGGGCGCCTCCCGCCAGAAGACTCCGAACGAGATCGCGCTCCACATCCTCCTGGTCGGGCTCACCCTGATCTTCCTCTTCGCCTGCGTCACCCTGGTCCCCATCGCGGCCCATTCCGGGATTCGACTCTCGGTGACCGCCGTGGTCGCGCTGCTCGTCTGCCTCATCCCCACCACCATCGGGGGCCTGCTCTCCGCCATCGGCATCGCCGGCATGGACCGGCTGCTGCGCAAGAACGTGCTCGCCATGAGCGGGCGGGCCGTGGAGGCGGCGGGCGACGTGGACGTCCTGCTCCTCGACAAGACCGGGACCATCACGCTCGGGAACCGCATGGCGGCCGACTTCGTCCCGGCCGCGGGCGTCCGGGTCGAGGACCTGGCGGAGGCCGCGCAGCTGGCGAGCCTCGCCGACGAGACCCCGGAAGGTCGGTCCATCGTGGTCCTCGCGAAGGAGCGCTTCTCCCTCCGGGGTCGGGACCTCGAGGGCCAGGCGCGCTTCGTCCCCTTCACCGCGCAGACCCGGATGAGCGGCTGCGATCTCGGCGACCGGGTCATCCGGAAGGGGGCGGTGGACGCCGTGGCCCGGCACGTCGCCTGCCTCGGCGGCGGGCTGCCCGAGGAGCTTTCGGCCGCGGCCGGCCGGATCGGCGACTCGGGAGGCACTCCGCTCGCGGTCTCCGACGGGGCGCGTGTCCTCGGCATCGTGGAGCTGAAGGACATGGTGAAGGGGGGCATCGCCGAGCGGTTCGAGCGCTTCCGGGCCATGGGCATCCGCACGGTGATGATCACCGGCGACAACCCCCGGACCGCCGCCGCCATCGCCCGGGAGGCCGGGGTCGACGACTTCCTCGCCGAGGCGACCCCCGAGGCCAAGATGCGCCTCATCCAGGACGAGCAGGCGAAGGGCAAGCTCGTCGCCATGACGGGCGACGGGACCAACGACGCGCCGGCGCTGGCCCAGGCCGACGTCGGCGTGGCGATGAACACCGGCACCCAGGCCGCCAAGGAGGCCGGGAACATGGTGGACCTCGACTCCAACCCGACCAAGCTCCTCGAGGTCGTCGAGGTCGGCAAGCAGCTCCTCATGACCCGCGGGACGCTGACCACCTTCTCCATCGCCAACGACGTGGCGAAGTACTTCGCCATCCTCCCGGCGCTGTTCGTCGCGGCCTACCCCGAGATGGCTCCGCTCGACGTCATGCACCTCGCCTCGCCGTACAGCGCCATCCTCTCCGCGGTCATCTTCAACGCGCTCGTCATCGTGGCGCTCATCCCGCTGGCGCTCCGCGGGGTGCGCTATCGCCCGCTCGGGGCCGCGGCGGTCCTGCGTCGTTCCCTGCTCGTCTACGGCGTGGGCGGCGTCGTGGCCCCGTTCGTCGGGATCAAGCTCATCGACATGGCGCTCGCCGCGGTCGGCGCCGCCTGAGGAGAGGCCATGCTCCAGCAGACGTCGATCTCGCTCCGCGTCACCGCCGTCACCCTCGTCCTCACCGGCCTTCTCTATCCACTCGCCGTGACGGGCGTGGCCCGGGTCGCCTTTCCTCGCCGGGCCGGGGGGAGCATCGTCCTCGACGGCTCGGGCAGGCCGGTGGGCTCGGAGCTGCTCGCCCAGGGATTCCTCTCGCCCGCCTACTTCCAGCCCCGCCCCTCCGCGGCGGGCCAGAGGGGCTACGACCCCATGGCATCGGGCGGCTCGAACCTGGGTCCGACCTCGGCGAGGCTCCGGGACCGCGCCGCGGCCGACGCCGCCCGGCTCCGGGTCGAGAACCCGTCGGCCCCCGGGTCGATACCCTCGGAGCTCGTGACGACCTCCGGGAGCGGGCTCGATCCGCACCTGTCCCCTGCGGGGGCGCTCTGGCAGGCGCCGCGCGTCGCCGCCGCCCGGGGCGTGAGCGAGGCGCGCGTCCGCGCCGTCGTCGAGGATTCCATCGAGGGGCGTGACCTCGGCCTGCTCGGGGAGCCCCGGGTGAACGTCCTCCTCCTCAATCTCTCCCTCGACCGGCAGTTCGGGCGCCCCTCGATGGGACCGAAGGGGTAGAAGGGAACGAATGACGTCGCCCGCCCGTCAGCGGCCGGAGGACTTCCTCGAGCTCGTGGAGCGGGCCCGGCGCGGGAAGCTCAAGCTCTACATCGGATTCGCGGCGGGCGTCGGCAAGACCTGGCGCATGCTGGAGGAGGCCCACGCGCTGCGGAAGCGCGGCGTGGACGTGGTCGGCGCGCTGGTGGAGACGCACGGCCGGGCCGAGACCGCGGCGCTCATCGGCGACCTGGAGGTGATTCCCCGGCGAAGGGTGGAGTACCGGGGCGTCTCGATCGAGGAGATGGATCTCGACGCGGTCCTGGCTCGCAAGCCCACGGTCGCCATCGTCGACGAGATCCCGCACACCAACGCGCCCGGGTCGCGCCACGGAAAGCGTCACGAGGACGTCGTCGAGCTGCTCGACGCGGGCGTTAACGTGATCGGCGCCCTCAACATCCAGCACCTGGAGAGCCTGAACGACCTCATCCAGCGCAACACGGGCGTGCAGGTCCGGGAGACGATACCCGACTCGTTCCTGGAGCTGGCCGACCAGGTCGTGAATCTCGACCTGGCCGTGGAGGATCTCCTCGAGCGGCTCAAGGCCGGGAAGATCTACCCGGCCGATCGCATCCCCTGGGCGCTCGAGCACTTCTTCCGCGATGCCAACCTCTCCACCCTCCGTGAGCTGTCGCTCCGCGAGGTGGCGCAGAGCCTCGATCGCGCGGCCATCCGCCAGCCCTCCGCTGCGCCGGCCGCTCCCGCCCCGGGTCGCGTCATGGTGTGCCTCTCCTCGAACCCACCCCACGCGGCGACCCTCCTCCGCCGGGCGTCGAGGATGGCCGGGCGGCTCAACACCGACTGGTACGCGGTCTTCGTGGAGACCTCCCGGGAAGCTCCCGAGCGCATCGACTCGGAAGCACAGCGCCACCTGCACACCAACATCGCCCGCGCCAGGGACATGGGAGGAGAGGTCGTTCGGCTCCGGTCCGAGGACCCGGCCGCGGCGCTGCTCGACTTCGCAAGGTCGCACCGGGTGAGCGACATCGTCCTCGGCCGGGGCGTCGAGCCCTGGTGGCGGCGCCACCTGCGGCGATCGGTCCTCGACAGGGTGGTCGACGGCGCGGAGGGGCTCGACGTGCACATCGTCTCCTTCGAAGAGGAGAAGGGGCGCGGATGACGCTCCGGCGCCGGCTGCTGCTCGCGCAGGTCCCGCTCGCGGCGGCCCTGGTCGTCGTCGGAGCGGCGTCCCTGCGAACGGTCTCCTTCCTGGGGGACAGCTCGGAGACCATCCTCAAGGACAACTACCGGAGCGTGCTCGCCTCCCAGCGCATGGGCGACGCGCTCGACGGGCTCGACCGCGAAGCGCTCCTCCGGGCGCTCTCGAAGGCGGAGGTGGAGCGAGCCCCGATGCTGCGGGATCGGTTCGAGTCGGAACTCCGGGTCCAGGAGGGCAACCTGACGGAGCCCGGCGAGGGGCAGCTGACCGAGCGCCTCCGTGCCGCCTGGACGGCCTACCTGGCGGCGGAACGGGAGCAGGAGGACGCGACCGACAAGCTCCCCGCGTACCTCGGGACCGTCCAGCGGAATTCCGCCGCCGTGCGAACCGCCCTCGACGACGTGCTGTCCCTCAACCAGGACGCGATGGTCCGCAAGAGCAACCAGGCGCGCCGCTCCGCCCAGAGGCTGCTCCAGCTCATGATGGTGGCGACCGTCGGGGCGCTGGTGTTCGGGCTCATCGCCTCGTTCGCCCTGACGTCCCGGATCGTGAAGCCGCTCTCGGCGCTCGCGCTGGCGGTGCGCCGCTTCGGCGAGGGGGACCTCGAGTCCAGGGCGCGCCCCCGTGGGAAGGACGAGATCGCGGCCCTGTCGGCCGAGTTCAACACCATGGCCGACCGGCTGGAGGAGTACCGCAAGAGCTCGCTCGGCGACCTCATCCAGGCGCAGCAGGCATCCCAGGCCGCCATCGACAGCCTGCCGGACCCGGTCCTCGTCCTGGACGCGGAAGGGGGAATCCTGAACCTGAACCGCGCCGCGGAGGCGCTGCTCCGGATGGGGCCCGGAGAAGGCGCTGGCAGGCCGATCCATGCGCTCGACCCGCTGCTGCGGGAGCGGGTCGAGGCGATCCGGACGCACGTCCTCTCCGGAAAGGGCGCGGTCGTGCCCCGGGGCTTCGAGGAGGCCATCCGGGTGGATCTCCAGGACGGTCCACACCGGCTCCTCCCGCGGGCCACCGCCCTGTACTCCGAGGAGGGAGCCGTCACCGGCGTCACGGTGGTCCTGCAGGACGTCACCCGCCTGGTGCGGTTCGACGAGCTGAAGAACGACCTCGTCGCCACCGTGGCCCACGAGTTCCGCACCCCCCTCACGTCGCTCCGGATGGCCGTCCACATGTGCGCCGAGGAGGCCGCAGGTCCGCTAACGGCCCAGCAGGCCGACCTCATGGCCGCGGCGCGCCAGGACTGCGAGCGGCTCCAGGGGATCGTCGACGACATCCTCGACCTGTCGCGGATCCAGGCGGGCCGCATCGAGCTCCACGCGCGCCCCGTCGACCCGGTCGCGCTGGCCCAGCGGGCCATCCGGGAGGCGGAGGCCGCGGCGAGGGCAGGAGGGGTGGAACTCATGCTGGAGGGGCCGCCACAGGCCTTCCCGCTCCAGGCCGACCCGGAGCGGATCGACGTCGTCCTCGACAACCTGCTCGGGAATGCGGTGCGCCACACCCCGCCGGGCGGACGGGTGGAGGTTCGCGTGCGGCGAACGGGCGAGGGGGCCCGATTCGAGGTCGAGGACACGGGCGAGGGCATTCCGGCCCAGTACCTCGATCGGATCTTCGATCGGTTCTTCCAGGTGCCCGGGGCGAAGCGCGGCGGGGTGGGGCTCGGGCTCTACATCTCTCGCGAGGTGGTGCGAGCGCACGGCGGGGAGATGGGCGCGACGAGCGAGGTCGGCAAGGGGAGCACCTTCTGGTTCACGCTCCCGTTCGCGCCACCGACGGGAGCGTAGGCCTCAGCGTCCTTCCCTCTTGCGCTTCCGCCACAGGGTCGAGGCGTCGACCCCGAGGATCCGGGCGGCCTCTTCCTGGGTGGCGGTACGGGCGAGGACGCGGAGGATGTGCTCCCACTCCACCTCCTCCAGCGTGAAGTCGCCTCCCAGGACGGGCACCCGCCCCGCGTGTCCCGCCATCCGTTCCGGGAAGCTCTCCGGCTCGAGCACCTGCCCGGGCGTCAGGATCACGGCCCGCTCGATGGCGTTCCGCAGCTCCCGGACGTTGCCGGGCCAGGGCCAGGCCAGGAGCATGCGCTCCGTGGCGGGCGAGAGCTCCGGTGGCGAGCGGCGGACCTGGGAGGCGAAGAAGCCGACGAAGCCCCGTGCGAGCGGGAGGATGTCCTCGGTGCGCTCGCGGAGCGGCGGGACCGTCACCTCCACGACGTTCAGCCGGTAGAGCAGGTCCTCCCGGAACCGGCCTTCCTTCACCGCGGCCTCCAGGTCCCGGTTCGTCGCGGCGACCACGCGCACGTCGGCGACGCGGGTGCGATTCTCGCCGACCCGCTCGAAGCGCTTCTCCTGGAGAAACCGGAGCAGCTTGGCCTGGAGGGCGGGCGAGATCTCCCCGATCTCGTCGAGGAAGATCGTTCCGCCCTCGGCGGCCTCGATGCGTCCGGGCTGGTCCCGGACGGCGCCGGTGAAGGATCCTCGCGCGTGCCCGAAGAGCTCGCTCGCGAGCAGCTCCTCGGAGAGCGTGGGGCAGTTCACGACCACGAAGGGGCGCTCCCTTCGCGGGCTGGCCGCGTGAAGGGCGCGTGCCATGACGCCCTTCCCGGTGCCGCTCTCCCCTCGCAGGAGGACCGACACGTCGTGCGGTGCGGCCTTCATGAGCGTCTCGACCGCGGCGCGCACCCGCGGGGAGGCCGAGTCGAGCCGGACGTCCGGCGCGGCGTCGGCGAGGCGGGACTCCAGGTCGTCGAGCCGGGAGGCGGTGGCTCGCCGCTGGCGCGCGGCCTCGACGTGGTGACGGATCTGGGCCGGCGTGAAGGGCTTGGGCAGGTAGTCGCGCGCGCCGCGGCGAATGGCCTCGACTGCCGTGTCGAACGTGGCGAAGGCGGTGATGACGACCACGTCCAGGCCCGGGCGCTCGGCGAGGAGGCGCGGGATGAGGTCGAGGCCGCTCTCGGAGCCCAGGCGGAGATCGCAGAAGGCGAGGTCGTACGGGGCGACCCGGAGTGCGTCCAGCGCGGCCTCGCCGGTCCCGGCCTTGTCCGCCCGGGCGCCGGCCGACTGGATGCAGAGCGCGAGCGTGTCGCGGATGTTGGGCTCGTCGTCGATGACGAGCACGCGGAGCGGAATGGGAGGGAGATCGCTCATGGAGCCCGGCGTGGACCTACCCCTTCTTCTTCTGGAAGAACGCTCCCATCGCCGCCTTCGCCTCGGGGGAGTGGAGCCGCTCGCCGAAGATGCGAATCTCCTCGGCCATGCGCTCCTCGAGCGCCTTCGCGTGCGGCCGCTTGAGAAGCTCCTTCGTGATCCGCACCGACTCCACGGGCAACGCCGCCACGCCGAGCGCCGCCTCGCGCGCGTGGGCGAGGAGCCGCTCGGCCGGGACCACCTCGTTCACGAGCCCGGCGTCCTTCGCCGCCTCGGCGCCGAACGGGCGGCCCAGCAGCAGCATCTCGGCGGCCCGCTGGTAGCCGGCCAGCATGGGGAGGAGCAGGCTCGAGCCGCCCTCCGGCGCGAGCCCCAGCGGGACGAACGGCATCTGGAAGCGGGCGTTCGGCGCGGCGTAGACGAGCTCGCAGTGGAGCAGCATCGTCGTGCCGATGCCCACCGCCACGCCACCCACCGCGGCGACGACGGGCTTCCTGGCCGTGCGGATGACGGCGAGGAAGTTCGTGGCCGGCGAGGCCACCCCCTCCCCTCGCCCGGCGGCGAGGAAGTCGGCGAGGTCGTTCCCGGCCGTGAAGCAGTCGGGCTGGCCGTGCGATCAGGATCACGTGGACCGCGGGGTCGGCGTCGGCCCGGTCGAAGGCCAGCGACATCGCGTCGTACATCTCGCCGGTGAGCGCGTTCTTCTTCTCGGGCCGGTGGATCTCGATCTCCGCGATCCGGTCCGCGGTGGACGTCCGCACGTTGCTCGACATCACGCTGCCTCCATGACCATCGCCAGTCCCTGCCCCACCCCGATGCACAGGCTCACCACGGCCCGCCCGCTCCCCCGCCGGCGAAGCTCCCGCGCCGCGGTCAGCGCGAGCCGCGCCCCGGACGCGCCGAGCGGGTGGCCCAGCGCGATGGCGCCGCCGTTGGGGTTCACCCGGGAGTCGTCGAAGGGGATTCCCAGGAGCTTCAGGCAGGCCAGCACCTGGCTCGCGAAGGCCTCGTTCACCTCGACCACGTCCATCCGGTCGAGCGTCAGGCCGGCGCGGGCGAGCGCCTTCGGGATGGCGAACGCCGGGCCGATCCCCATGACCCGCGGCTCCACCCCGACGGCGGCGGCGGAGAGGATCCTCGCCAGGGGCCGGACCCCGGCCCGCTCCCCGGCGGCGCGCGAGCCCACCAGCAGCGCCGCGGCCCCGTCGTTGATCCCGGAGGCGTTCCCCGCGGTGACCACCCCGCCCGCGAAGAGCGGCTTCAGGCGCGCCAGGGCGTCGAGCGTCGTCCCGGGCCGCGGGTGCTCGTCCTCCCGCACGACGGTCGTCCCCTTGCCGGGCCCGGGCACCTCCACCGGGAAGATCTCGCCGGCCAGGAATCCCCGACGCACGGGCCCGCTCGCAGAGCGCCTGGGAACGCTGCGCGAACCGGTCGGCATCCTCGCGGGAGATCCCCTGCTCGCGGGCCACGTTGTCCCCGGTCTCGGGCATGCCGTCGGCGCCGTACTGCTTCACCAGGCGTGGATTGGGGAAGCGGGCGCCCAGCGTGGTGTCGAAGACCCGCGCCTCCCGGGAGTAGGGGGCCTCGGCCTTGGCCATGGCGAAGGGAGCGCGGCTCATGCTCTCCACCCCACCGGCCAGGTAGAGCTCCCCCTCCCCGGCGGTGATGGCGCGCGCCGCGTCGACCACGGCGGCGAGGCCGCTCGCGCACAGGCGATTCACGGTCTGTGCGGGGGTGGAGGGCGGGAGGCCGGAGAGCAGCGCCGCGTGCCGGGCCACGTTGCGGGAGTCCTCGCCGGCCTGGTTGGTGCAACCCAGGTAGACGTCCTCGATCTCCTCGGCCTTCCAGGGCGATCGGGCGAGCAGCGCCCGCATCACGCCGGCGGCCAGGTCGTCGGGACGGACCGGTGCGAGCGCCCCGGCGTGGCGGCCGAAGGGGGTTCGCAGCCCGTCGTAGAGGTAGGCCTCGAGCACCGCGGTGGCCTGGCTATGCGACCTCGAAGAGCCCCGCCGCGCCCATGCCGCCGCCGATGCACATGGTGACGACCACGAGCTTCACGCCGCGCCGCTTCCCCTCGATGAGGGCGTGCCCCACGAGGCGCGCCCCGGACATCCCGTAGGGGTGGCCCACCGCGATGGCGCCGCCGTTCACGTTGAGCCGGTCGTCGGGGATGCCCAGGCGATCGCGGCAGTAGATCACCTGGACCGCGAAGGCCTCGTTGAGCTCCCAGAGCCCGACGTCCTGCATCTTCACGCCGGTGCGCTCGAGCAGCCGCGGCACCGCGAAGACCGGGCCGATGCCCATCTCGTCGGGCTCGCACCCGGCCACCGCGAAGCCGCGGAAGATGCCGAGCGGCGCGAGCCCCCGCTTCTCGGCCAGCTTCGCGTCCATCACCACGCAGGCCGAGGCCCCGTCCGAGAACTGGCTGGCGTTGCCGGCCGCGATGGTGCCGCCCGGCATCGCCGGCTTGATCTTCGCGACCCCCTCGTAGGTGGTGTCGGCGCGGATGCCCTCGTCGGCGTCGAGCGTGACCTCCTTCATGGAGAGGCGGCCGGTGGCCTTGTCGCCGACGCCCATCACCGTCTTGAAGGGGACGATCTCGTCCTTGAACTTCCCGGCGGCCTGGGCGGCCGCGGCGCGCTGCTGGCTGCGCACCCCGTACTCGTCCTGCTTCTCGCGCGGGATCCCGTAGCGCTTGGCCACCACCTCGGCGGTCTCCAGCATGGGCATGTACACGGCCGGCTTGTTCTCGACGAGCCAGGGGTCCGCGAACATGTGCTGGTTCAGCTCCTGCTGCACGCAGGAGATCTGCTCGATGCCGCCCGCCACCAGCACCGGGACCTTGTCCACGATCACCCGCTGCGCGGCCATGGCGATGGACTGCAGCCCGGACGAGCAGAAGCGGTTCACCGTGTGGCCGGCGGTGGTGACCGGGAGCCCGGCCCGCAGCGCGATCTGCCGGGCCACGTTGCCCGCCGGTGGTCCCCTCGGGGAGCCCGCAGCCGATGATCACGTCCTCCACCTCGGCGGGGTCGATGCGGGCGCGCTCGACCGCGGCCTTCACCACGTGGCCGCCCAGGGTCGCGCCGTGGGTCATGTTGAGCGCCCCGCGCCAGGACTTGGCGAGGCCGGTGCGGGCGGTGGAGACGATGACGGCGTCGGACATGGCGATCTCCGTTTCCTAGGTGAAGGACTTGCCCTCGGCGGCGAGCCGGGCGAGGAGCGCTGCCGGCTTCCAGAACTCCCGGTCGGCGTTGGGGAGCGCGGCGTAGCGCGCCATGGAGCGGACCACGTTGTAGAGCCCCACCTCGTCGGCGTAGCGCATCGGGCCGCCCCGGAAGACCGGGAAGCCGTAGCCGGTGAGGTAGACCATGTCCACGTCGGAGGCCCGCAGCGCGATGCCCTCCTCGAGGATGCGCGCGCCCTCGTTCACCAGCGCGAAGACGCAGCGCTCCACGATCTCCTCGTTCGAGATCTTGCGGCGGGCGATGCCCATCTCCTTCGAGCCGGCCACGATGATCTCCTCCACCACCGGGTCGGGGATGGGATCGCGCTTCCCGGCCTCGTAGCGGTACCAGCCCGAGCCGGTCTTCTGGCCGAAGCGTCCCAGCTCGCAGACCTTGTCGGCGATGATCTGGCGCGGCGCGCCGGGGTGCTCGGCGTAGTGGCGCTTGCGGATGTACCAGCCGATGTCGTTGCCGGCCAGGTCGGAGACCCGGAACGGCCCCATCACGAAGCCGAACTTCTCGAGCGCCCGGTCCACCTGCTGCGGCAGCGCTCCCTCGGCGAGCAGGGACAGGCACTGGTTCAGGTAGCCGTGGAGCATCCGGTTCCCGATGAAGCCGTCGCAGACGCCGGAGACCACCCCGGTCTTCTTGAGCTTCTTCGAGAGCCCCATCACCGTGGCCAGCACGTCCTTGCCGGTCTGCTTGCCGCGGACGATCTCGAGCAGCTTCATCACGTTGGCCGGGCTGAAGAAGTGGGTCCCGATGACGTCCTGCGGACGCCTCGTGAAGGACGCGATCCGGTCCACGTCGAGGGTGGAGGTGTTGGTGGCGAGGATGGCGCCCGGCTTCATCACCTCGTCGAGCTTCCGGAACACGGCCTCCTTCACCGCCATGTCCTCGAAGACCGCCTCGACCACGATGTCGGCCTGGCCGATGGCGGCGTAGTCCATGGTGGGACGGATGAGCGCCATGCGCTCCTCCACCTGGGCCGCGGTGATCTTCCCCTTCCTGGCGGTGCCCTCGTAGTTCTTGCGGATGACGCCGATCCCCTTCTGGAGCGCCTCCTCCTTCACCTCGAGCACCGTCACCGGGATGCCGGCGTTGGCGAAGTTCATGGCGATGCCTCCGCCCATGGTGCCGGCGCCGATGACCGCGGCCGCCTTGATGGGCCTCGTGGGCGTGTCCTCCGGGACGTCGGGGATCTTGGAGGCGGCGCGCTCGGCGAAGAAGGCGTGGCGGAGCGCACGGGACTCGGGCGTCTGCACCAGCTCGACGAAGGCGGCCCTCTCCCAGGCGAGCCCCTCCTCGAAGGGCTTGGTGGCCGCGATCTCGACCGCGTCCACGCACTTCCGCGGCGCCGGGTAGTCCTTCGCCATGGCGGACACGGTGTTGCGCGCGAAGGCCAGGAAGCCGGGCGCGCGCGGGTCCTTGAGCGGGACGTTCCGCACCAGGGGCAGCGGCCGGACGTCGGCCACCTTCTCCGCGAAGGCCACGGCGCCGTCGAGCAGGTTCCCGTCGATCAGGGCGTCGAACAGCTTCGATCCGGCGAACTTCTCCGACGGCACCGGCGTCCCGGAGGCGATCATGTTGGCCGCCGCCTCGATTCCCACCAGGCGGGGGAGCCGCTGCGTCCCGCCGGCCCCGGGCAGGAGCCCGAGCTTCACCTCGGGGAGCGCGATCTGCGCCCCCGGCGACGCCACCCGGTAGTGGCAGCCGAGGGACAGCTCGAGGCCGCCCCCCATGCACACGGAGTGGATGGCGGCCACCACCGGCTTCGGGCTCTGCTCCACCACCCGGATGACGGTGTGGAGGTTGGGCTCGGCCAGCGCCTTCGGGGAGTCGAACTCCTTGATGTCGGCGCCGCCCGAGAAGGCCTTCCCGGCGCCGGTGATGACCACCGCCTTCACGGCCGGGTCGGCCGCGGCCCGATCGAGGCCGGCCACCAGCCCGCTCCGGAGCTCGTACCCCAGCCCGTTCACCGGGGGGTTGTCGAGGGTGATGACCGCCACCGCGCCGCGCGTCGTGTAGTGGGCCTGGCTCATTTGCTCTCCATGATGAATCGCTCCAGGTGGTGCTCGGTGTCTCCGAGCGACAGCTCGATGGCGAGCAGCCGCTTGAAGTGGTGGCTCACCATGAGCTCGTCGGTGACGCCCATGCCGCCGTGGAGCTGCACCGCCTGCTGCCCCACGTACCGGCAGGCCTGCCCCACCGTCACCTTGGCCGCGGAGACGATCCGCCGCCGCTCCCGGACGTCCCCGGAGGCGGCGTGCATGGCCGAGAGGTAGCTCATCGACCGGGCCTGCTCCACGTGCATGAGCATGTCGGCCATGCGGTGCTGCAGCGCCTGGAAGCGGGCGATGGGCACGCCGAACTGCTTGCGGGTCCGGGTGTACTCGGTGGTGGCGTCGAGGGTGGCCTGCAGGACCCCGACCGCCTCGGCGCAGAGCGCGGCCACGCCCAGGTCGAAGGCGGCCGAGAGCGCGGGGAACGCCTTGCCCTCGGCCCCGAGCAGGGCCTCTCCGGGGAGCTCCACGCCGGAGAGGGTCACGTCGGCGCCACGCTGCCCGTCGATGGTCGGATAGGGGACGAGGCCCACCCCCGGGGTGCCGGCCGAGACCGCGAAGACCGAGAGCCCCTCCTCCGCGTCGGGCGCGCCGGAGGTCCGGGCGGTGACGAGGAGCACGTCGGCGGCCGGGGCGTGGAGGACGACCGCCTTCCGCCCCTCGAGGACCCACCCGGCTCCCACCCGGCGGGCCGAGGTGGCGACGCGGGAGAGGTCGTGCCGGGCATCCGCCTCCCCGTGGGCGACGACGGCGATGAGCTCGCCCGCCGCCATGCCGGGGAGCAGCGCCTTCCGCTGGGCCGGCGTGCCGAGCTCCCGGACCAGCGCGGTGCCCAGCACGGCCGAGGACAGGTAGGGCTCGACCACGAGCGCGCGCCCCATCGCACCCAGGGTGACGAGCGTCTCCACGGTCGCCGGCGCCATCCCGCCGTGCTCCTCCGGGATCTGGAGCGCGAGCAGCCCCATCTCCCCGAGCTTGCGACCAGATCTCCCGGCTCCATCCCTCCGGGGAGCGGAGGATCTTGCGCCGCGCGTCGAAGCCGTACTCCTGCGTGAGGAAGCGCTGGACCATCTCGGAGAGGGCGCGCTGCTCGTCGTTCAGGCTGGAAGTGCATGGTCCGCCCCTAGAGGCCCAGGATCATCTGGGTGATGATGTTCTTCTGGATCTCGTTCGAGCCGCCGTAGATCGAGGCCTTGCGCATGTTGCAGTAGGTGGCGGCCAGCGGCGCCGCGTACGCGGGTCCCACCGGCGAGCCCGCGAACCCGTCCTCGAGCGCCTCGATCCGGAAGGGCAGCGCGTAGGGCCCCACCGCCTGGACCATGAGCTCGGTGAGGGCCTGCTGGATCTCGGTGCCCTTGATCTTGAGCAGCGAGGCCTCCGGCCCGGGGGCACGCTTCTCGGCCTCCGCCGAGAGCACCCGGAGGTTCGTGATCTCGAGCGCCATCAGGTCGATCTCCACCTGGGCCAGCCGGGACGCGAAGAGCGGGTCGTCGGAGAGGGGACGCCCGTGCTTCCGCTCCCGGGAGGCGATGTGCTTCAGCCGCGCCAGCTCCCGCTTCGAGGTGCCGATGCCGGCGATGTTGGCGCGCTCGTGGCCGAGGAGGAACTTGGCGTAGGTCCAGCCCTTGTTCTCCTCGCCGACCAGGTTCTCCACCGGGACCTTCACGTCCTCGAACCAGACCTCGTTCACCTCGTGCCCGCCGTCGAGCATGACGATGGGGCGCACCGTCACGCCGGGCGTCCTCATGTCGATGAGCAGGAAGGAGATGCCGGCCTGCGCCTTGCCGGTGCGGTCGGTGCGGACGAGGCAGAAGATCCAGTCGGCGTGCTGGGCGAGCGTGATCCAGGTCTTCTGCCCGTTCACCAGGTAGTGGTCGCCCTGCCGGACCGCCAGGGTGCGCAGCGAGGCCAGGTCGGAGCCCGACTCGGGCTCGGAGTATCCCTGGCACCACCAGTCCTCGGCGGAGAGGATGCGCGGCAGGAAGCGCGCGTGCTGGGCGGCGTTGCCGAAGCGCTGGATCACCGGGCCCACCATCTTGAGGCCGAAGGGGAGCAGGCGCGGCGTCCCGGCGGCCGCGCACTCCTCCTCGAAGATGTACTGCCGGACCGGGTCCCAGCCCGTCCCGCCGAACTCGACCGGCCAGTTGGGGCCGCCCCAGCCCTTGCGGAAGAGGATGCGCTGCCACTCCACCGTGTCCTCGGGCGGGACGTGCAGCCCCTCCAGCACCTTGTGGCGCATGGCGGCGGGCAGGCTCGACTCCAGGAAGGCCCGCACCTCGTCGCGGAAGCGCTGCTCCTCCGGGGTGAACATGAGGTCCATGGGCCCTCCACCGGGCGCCTTGCGGTCCCGGTCGTCGTTCCGCACTGCGAAACAATGGTCCGACTCGCGTACTTTCGGTCCACCCCGTAACACGCCGCTGTTGACGGTGGCAAGGCGGCGGTGCCAGGATCCGGGGCTCCGCGCCGGAGAGAATAGCCGGTCTCGAACCCCCGTGTCGTCCGGAGAAGGATGCCCCCGATGAGCCTGAAACGACTGCTCGATCTCTCGGGAAAGGTGGCCCTCGTCACCGGCGGCTCCCGCGGCCTGGGGCTCCAGATGGCGGAGGCGCTCGGGGAGATGGGAGCCCGGGTGGCCATCACCGCACGCAAGGCCGCCGAGCTGGACGTCGCGGTGAAGCACCTGGCCGCGCAGGGCATCGAGGCGCTGGCGGTGCCCGTCGATCTGGGAAGGCGGGAGAGCATCCCCGCCATGGTCGACGCGGTGGCGGCCCGCTTCGGGACGGTGGACGTCCTGGTCAACAACGCCGGCACCACCTGGGGCGCCCCGGCCGAGGACTACCCCGCCGAGGCCTGGGACAAGGTGATGCGGCTCAACATCGACGCCATGTTCTTCCTCTCCCAGGAGGTGGGGCGCCGCTTCATGATCCCGCGCCGCTCCGGGAAGATCGTGAACGTGGCCTCGGTGTCCGGCCTCTCCGGCAACCCGCCCGGCATGCAGACCATCGCCTACAACGCCAGCAAGGGCGCGGCCGTGAACCTGACCCGCGCGCTCGCCGCCGAGTGGGGCAAGTACGACATCAACGTGAACGCCATCTGCCCGGGCTTCTTCCCGTCGAAGATGACCCACGGCCTCCTCGACGTCGATCGGCGACACGGTGATCGCGATGACGCCGCTCGGCCGGCTGGGCGGCGAGGAGGACCTCAAGGGCGCGGTGGTCTTCCTGGCCTCCGACGCCTCCCGCCACGTCACCGGGCAGTACCTGGTGGTGGACGGCGGCGCCTCCCTCTACTGACCCGGAGATCTCCATGGACTTCTCGGTTTCGGATCGCGTGCGGAGCTTCCAGGGTCTCGTCCGGGAGTTCATGCGGAAGGAGGTCTTCCCGCTCGAGCCGCGCTTCCGGCACGGCGGCTTCGCGGCGCATCCTCCCCGAGCTGCGCCGGGTGCGGGAGAAGGCCCGGGAGACCGGCCTCTTCGCGGCCCACATGCCGCCGGAGTACGGCGGGGCGCACCTCCCGCTCACCGAGTTCGCCCACCTCTCCGAGGAGCTGGGGAAGAGCCCGCTCGGCCACTACTGCTTCAACGTGCCAGGCGCCCGACATCGGGAACATGGAGCTCATCCTCGAGCACGGGACCGAGGAGCAGAAGGAGCGCTGGCTCCGGCCGCTCGCGCGCGGCGAGATCCGCAGCTGCTTCACCATGACCGAGCCCGAGTTCGCCGGCTCGAACCCGGTCTGGATGGGGACCACCGCCCGCAAGGAGGGCGACGAGTGGGTGATCCGCGGCCACAAGTGGTTCGCCTCGTCGGCCGACGGCGCCGCCTTCGCGGTCTGCATGGCGGTCACCAACCCCGAGCGCAGAAGACCCCTACCAGCGCGCCAGCATGATCATCGTCCCGACCGACACGCCGGGCTTCGAGCTGGTCGGCAACATCTCGGTGATGGGCGCACCGCGGCGCCGACTGGGCGAGCCACGGCGAGGTCAGCTACCACGGGCGCCCGCGTGCCGCTCGCGAACCTGCTCGGCGCCGGAGGGCGGCGGCTTCGTCCTCGCCCAGCACCGGCTCGGGCCGGGGCGCATCCACCACTGCATGCGCTGGATCGGCATCTGCGAGCGGGCCTTCGACATCCTGTGCCAGCCACGCCGCCACCCGCGAGCTGGCGCCCGGCATGCCTGCTCGGCACGCAGGCAGATGGTGCAGCAGTGGATCGCCGAGAGCCGCGCCGAGATCGACGCGGCCCGCCTGCTGGTCCTGCACGCGGCGTGGAAGATCGAGCGGGAGGGCGCGCCGGCGGCGCGCGAGGAGATCTCCCTCATCAAGTTCACCGTGGCCCGCACCCTGCAGCGCGTCCTCGACCGCGCCATCCAGGCGCTCGGCGCGCCTCGGCATGACCGACGACACGCCGCTCGCCTTCTGGTACGCGCACGAGCGGGCCGGCGCGCATCTACGACGGCGCCGACGAGGTGCACATCGCCAGCGTGGCGAAGCGCATCCTGCACGGGTACGCGAAGGGCGGGGGAGAGCGGTGAGCCGAGCCGTCCCCGCCGCGCCTCGACGAGGCCGACGAGGTCCGCGAGGAGGAGCGCTTCGACCCGGAGCGCATCCGCCCGTACCTGGCCACGGCGTTCCCGGGCGTCGAGGGCCCCATCACCGCGCGCCAGTTCCGCAAGGGGCACTCCAACCTCACCTACCTGGTCCGGATCGGCGACCGGGAGGCGGTGCTGCGCCGGGCTCCCTTCGGCGCCAAGGTGAAGAGCGCCCACGACATGGCCCGGGAGTGGAACCTGCTCTCGGCGCTCCAGGGGGTGTACGACCGCGCGCCCCGGCCGCTGGCCTTCTGCGACGACGAGTCGATCCTGGGGGCCCGCTTCTACCTCATGGAGCGGGTGCAGGGGGTGATCCTGCGCGGCGACGGGTCGGGCTCCGGCCTCGCGCTCACGCCGGGGCTGCTGCGCGCCACCTCCACCGCGCTCGTCGACAACCTGGTCGACCTGCACGCGCGTGCCGGTGGAGGGCACGGCGCTCGCCGCCCTGGGCAAGCCGGCCGGCTACGTGGGGCGGCAGGTGAAGGGCTGGACGGAGCGCTACTTCGCCGCCCGGACCGACGAGGTGCCGGAGATCGAGGCGGCCGCCGCCTGGGCCGCGGCCCACATGCCGCCGGAGAGCGGCGTGGCCCTCGTCCACAACGACTACAAGTACGACAACGTGGTGCTCGACCCGGCCGACCCGTCGCGCGTGGTGGCGGTCCTCGACTGGGAGATGGCGACCATCGGCGACCCGCTCATGGACCTGGGCACCGCGCTCGGCTACTGGACCGACCCGGACGATCCCGTGGAGCTGCGGGCCCACGCCTTCGGCCCCACCCATCTCCCCGGCGGCCTCTCCCGCCGCGAGGTCGTGGACCGCTACGCGGAGCGGTCGGGGCGGGCCGTGGAGAACGTGCTCTTCCACTACGTCTTCGCGCTCTTCAAGCTGGCGGTGATCGTCCAGCAGATCTACCGGCGCTACAGGGACGGCCACACCAGCGACCCGCGCTTCGCCCCGCTCATCCACATGGTGCGCGTCCTCGGCACGCAGGCCACCCGCGCCCTCGACCGGCAGCGCATCCACGACCTGGGATGAAGCTGCACGTCCTCACGAAGAAGGAGGAGCTCGACGGGCAGCGACTGCCCGGCAAGGTGGTGATCGTCCTCGACGTGCTCTTCGCCACCAGCAGCATCGCCGCGGCCCTGGCCCACGGGGCCACCGAGGTGATCCCGACGCTCGACGGCGACGCGGCCCGCGCCGTGGCGGCGGCGCGACCGGCCGGCTCCTTCGTCCTGGCCGGGGAGTACGGCGCCGAGACGCTGCCCGGCTTCGCCCATCCCACCCCGCTCGCGCTGCTGGGCGAGCCGCTCCGGGGCCGGGCGCTCGTCTACTCGACCACCAACGGCACCGTGGCCGTCCACAAGGCCGCCGGGGCGGCCCGGATCTACACCGCGGCGCTCTGCAACGGAGCGGCGGTGGCGGAGCACGTGATCGCCCGGGCCGAGGGGGAGACCGTCCTCCTGGTCTGCTCCGGCTCGGTCGACGCCTTCAACCTCGAGGACTTCTACGGCGCCGGCCACCTGGTCTCCCATTTCACCCGGAGACGACCAGGCTGGGAGCTCTCCGACACCGCGCTGGCCGCCGCGATCCTCCACGACGGCGTCCGACGCGCTCTCCTGCCTCTCGCGAGGCCGGGTGGGCCGGATGATGCTGGAGCGCGGCCTCGAGCGGGAGGTGGAGTGGGCGGCGCGGAAGGACCACCTCGCGGTGGTGCCCGAGCTGCGCGGGGGAAGCCTGGTCAGCGCCGCAGCTTGAAGGTCCCGAGCGCCTTCGCCACCAGGCTGCCCTCGGCGTCGCGGATCTCCCCCTCGGAGAAGGCGAGCGACCTGCCGGCGCGCAGGCAGCGGGCCTCGGCCAGGAGCGTGCCCTTGCCCGGTCCGAGGAAGCTCACCGACAGGTCCACCGTGATGGCCCCCCGGGCCGCGCCGTCCTGGGTGATGGCCGCGACGGCCAGCGCCACGTCGGCGAGCGCCATGACCACGCCGCCGTGGGCGTCGTGGAAGCTGTTCATGAGCTCCGGGCGCAGCGCCATCTCGAGCCGCGCCTTGCCCGGGTCGTTCCCGACGATGCGGATGCCCAGGAACTCGGCGAACGGGACGGGCCGGCCGATGAGCTCGGAGAGGGTCACGGACCTCCGGGGAGGACCACCAGCTTCCCGTGGGCGCGGCGCGAGAGCAGGTCCTCGAGGGCTCCCGGGACCTCGGCCAGGCCCAGGCGGGCCGTCACCACGGGAGAGAGGCGCTTCTCGCAGATCCAGGCCGCGATGCGGGAGAGCTCGTCGGCGCACTTGCGGGGCTCCCGGCGCGACCAGTCTCCCCAGTAGACGCCCAGGATGGACCGGGCGTTGAGCAGGGCCAGGTTGAGCGGGATGCGCGGGATCTCCCCGGCGGCGAAGCCGACCACCAGGAAGCGCCCGCCCCAGCCGGTGGAGCGGAGCGCCGCCTCGGACAGGGCGCCACCCACCGGGTCGTAGACCACGTCGACGCCGCGTCCCTGCGTGAGGATCTTCACCCGCTCGCGCAGGTCCTCGGAGGAGTAGTCGATGGTGAAGTCGGCGCCGAGCCCGCGGCAGACCTCGAGACGGGCCGCCGAGGACGCGGCGGCGATGACCTTCGCGCCGAGAAGCTTGCCGATTCCCACGGCCGCGGTGCCCACCCCGCCCGCGGCGCCGAGGACGAGCAGCGTCTCGCCGGGCCGGAGGCGGGCGCGGTCCTCGAGCGCGTGCAGCGTGGTGCCGTAGGTGAGGAGCGAGGCGGCGGCCAGGTCGGGGGGGAGCGACGCCGGCCGGGGGAGCACCTGATCGGCGGGGATGGCGCAGCGCTCGGCGAAGGCGCCGGTGCCCTGGGACGGCCATCACCGGGTCGCCGGGGGCGAAGGCGTCGACGCCCTTGCCCACTCCCTCGACCACGCCGGCGAGCTCCATCCCGGGGACGAACGGGAGCGCCGGGCGGACCTGGTACTTCCCCTGGACCATGAGGCCGTCCGGGTAGTTGAGCCCGGCCGCCTGCACCCGGACCAGCACCTCGCCGTCGCCGGGGACGGGGTCCGGGACCTCGGAGACCCGGAGGCTCGAGACGGGTCCGAACTCGGTGCAGAGGAGCGCGCGCACGGGGCAGTTTCGCGGTACGAAACGAGGAACCGCACCGTAGCACGGAGGGTGCGGATTCCACAACGCGCCCCACCAATCTGCTAGGCTGCCGGGGTGGCCGTGGAGAAGCGCAAGCCCCCGGTGGACCGGAAGTTCGTGACCGCGCTCTCGCGCGGGCTCGAGGTGCTCCGCTGCTTCGGGGCGCGGGACCGCTGGCTCGCGAACCAGGAGATCGCGCGGCGCACCGGGCTCGCCAAGCCCACCGTCTCCCGCCTCGCCTACACGCTGACCCGCCTCGGCTACCTCCGCTGGTCCGAGACCACCAACAAGTACGCGCTGGGCGGCGCCGCCATCGGCCTGGGCTTCGCCGCGCTGGGGCAGATGGACGTGCGTCGCGTGGCCCGCCCCTTCCTGCAGGAGCTCTCCCAGTACACGAAGGCGTCGGTCCACCTGGCCGTGAACGACCGGCTCTCCATGCAGGTCGTCGACACCTACTGGAACAGCGCCTCCTTCGTCATCGACATCGGCTCGCGGGTCCCGGTCGCCACCACCTCGCTGGGGCGGGCCTACGTCGCCGCCCTCCCCCCCGCGGAGCGCAAGCGCATCCTCGAGGCCATGCGGGTGGCGCGTCCGGCCGACTGGCCGGTGAACCGGAAGCGCATGGAGCAGGCCTTCCGCGACCACGACGCGCACGGCTTCTGCTTCGGGCTGGGGGACTGGCGGCGGGAGATCAACGCCGTGGCCGCCCCCCTCCTGCTCCCGGACGGCACCGGCCCCATCGTGGTGGGCGTGAGCGGCGCGGCCTTCCAGCTCGAGCCGGAGATGCTGAAGCGCGACGTGGGGCCGCGGCTGCTGGCGCTCCTCGGCAACGTGCGGTCGGGGCTCTCCCCCGGCCGGGAAGCGGAGGGCGGATGAACGGCTCGAACCAGATGACCGACTTCCTCGGGCTGCGCGAGCTCCTCACCGACGAGGAGCGGATGGTGCAGGCGCAGGGCCGCCAGTTCGTGAACGAGCGGGTGCTCCCGGTGATCGAGCGCCACGCGCAGGAGCAGTCCTTCCCGTCGGCGCTCATCCACCCCATGGGGGAGCTCGGCTTCCTCGGCCCCACCCTGCCGGCCCGCTACGGCTGCGCCGGCCTCTCCAGCGCCGCCTACGGCCTGCTCATGTACGAGCTGGAACGGGGGGACTCTGCGCTGCGGAGCTTCGCCTCGGTGCAGGGCTCCCTCGTGATGTACCCGATCTTCGCGTACGGGTCGGACGCCCAGAAGGACCACTGGCTCCCGCGGCTCGCCCGCGGCGAGGCCATCGGCTGCTTCGGCCTCACCGAGCCCGACTTCGGCTCCAATCCTTCCGGCATGCGCACCCGCGCGGTCCGGGAGGGGAGTCGCTGGCGCATCAACGGCTCGAAGATGTGGATCACGAACGGCTCCGTCGCCGACGTGGCGGTGGTCTGGGCCCGCACCGACGACGGGATCCGCGGCTTCCTGGTGGAGAAGGGAACGCCGGGCTTCTCGGCGCCGGAGATGAAGGGGAAGTGGTCCTTGCGGGCCTCGGTCACCTCCGAGCTGGTCCTCGAGGACGTGATCGTGGACGAGGAGCGGAGCCTGTTACCGGGGGTGAAGGGGCTCAAGGGCCCGCTCGGCTGCCTCAACCAGGCCCGCTTCGGCATCGCCTGGGGAGTCCTGGGCGCGGCCGAGGCCTGCTACCAGTGCGCGCTCGACTACGCCAAGGCCCGCACGCAGTTCGACCGGCCCATCGCGGGCTTCCAGCTGACCCAGGAGAAGCTGGCGTGGATGGTGACCGAGCTCGCCAAGGGGCAGCTGCTGGCGCTCCACGTGGCGCGGCGCAAGGACCAGGGCACGGTGACCCCGGCCCAGATCTCCATGGCCAAGATGAACAACGTCTCGGTGGCGCGGGAGATCTGCTCCCGCGCCCGGACCATCCTGGGAGCGAGCGGGATCCTCGGCGAGTACCCGATCATGCGCCACATGGCGAACCTCGAGTCGGTCTACACGTACGAGGGGACCCACGAGATGCACACGCTGGTCATCGGCGAGGCGGTCACCGGGATCCAGGCGTTTCGGGGGTAGCGGCCGGCGCCCCGGCAGGGTCTCGTTCCGAAGCGGGATGCCGAGCGGCCAGCGGAAGCGGATGATGGTCACGCTGGGTGACTGGGCGGAGGCGGGGGGACCGCCCATCCTGGTCGCCGACACCGGAGGACGCCATGGTTCACGCGTCTCGTTCGGGCCGTCCGGCGTGGTTCCGGACAGTCGCCGTCGTCACCCTCGTCGCCTTCGGCACCGCCTGCCACAGGTGGGACGTGGTCCCGCTCCAGGAGGTCGAGTCCGGAACGGCCGTGGAGGCGTCGACGCGCATCCGCGTGCATCCTCGCGACGGCGGCGAGCCCGTCGTCCTCGACGTGAAGAAGGTCGACGGATTCACGGTCACCGGGATCCCGGTCGACCGTCCGGAGGGGGAACCCCAGGTCGTCACCGTCGACCTGCGGGAGGTCACGCAGGTGGAGGTGCGGTCGATTGCCGGCTGGAGGACGGCATTCCTGGTTGGCGGGATCATCCTCGGGATCCTGGTCGTGGTCGCGGTGATCGTCGCCATCACCAAGACCTCCTGTCCGTTCGTCTACGTGGACGGGGGCGGGGGGCTCCGCTTCGTGGGAGAGGCGTACTCCGGGGCGACCTCGCGGGCGACCCAGCGCGACGACCTCCTTCCCCTGCCGGCGCTGGGCACCGGCCCGAAGGTCGTCCTCTCGAACGAGGCGCGGGAGACCCAGTTCACCGACCTCCTCGAGCTGGTGGTGGTCGATCACCCGCCCGGCCGGCGAGCCCTGGCCACCCACGACGCCGCGATCCTCGTCGCCGGCGACGGGTCCCCACCGATCGCCGCGGTGGACCTCGATGGCCGCGACACGCTGGCGCCTCTTCTCGAGCTGGACGGTCGGACGTGGCAGACCGACCTCGGCGAGGTGTCGCGTCGATCCTCGCCGCCCGTGCGCGAGGGGCTCGTCCTGACCTTCGCAACCCCTGCTGGCGGCGATCCGCGGGCCCTCGTGCTCGACGCCGGCAACACCCCGTGGCTCGACGTCGTCTTCGGACGCTTCTTCGCGCTCCTCGGCGAACGCCTGGAGTCGTACCAGGACCAGACGGACCAGCCGGAGGCCCGTGAGCCCACCCTCGCCTGGCGTGAGCGCGAGGGCGTGGACCTGCGCGTCGAGATGGAGCGCGGCGGCCGGTGGGAGCGCGTCGCCGTGGTGCCGACGGTCGGCCCGGCGTCGCTCCGGCAATTCGCGGTGCCGCTGCCCGGGACCGACGGTCCGGTGACCCGGGTGCGCCTGACCGGCGGCGTCGGGTTCTGGATGGCCGACCGGATCGTGCTGGCGCCGGTCGAGGCCTCGCGGCCCGTCGCCCGGACGTTCCTGCCGGCGCGCGCGGTGCAATCGGACGGGACCGACGTCCGCCGGAGCCTCGCGACGACCGACGGCGACTACCAGGTGCTTGCCACCCGCGGAGAACGGGTGGACCTGGCGTTCGAGCTCCCGGCCCCCGCACCAGGCCTGGTTCGCGACGCCTTCCTCCACACCTCGGGCTACTACCGCGTCCACACGCCGCCCCAGGCCGACCTCTCGGCGGGTACGCTCTACCGGCTCCGCGACGAGCCGGGCAGCCTGTCGCGCTTCTCGGTGGACCTCTTCCGCGGATACCTGAAGGCCGCGGGCGGCCCGGTGGCGGCGGCGCCATGACCCCCCGGCTCCGGTCTCCGATGGTGACGGGACCCGCGGTGTGGGCGGCGCGCGCCGGGACCTGCCTTCGTGCGGCGCGCCTCGCCTTCCGGGACCGCCCTCCCGCGGCCGCCGCCTCCGCCGTTCGAGACCTGGTCGCGGCGGTGGCCCGGCGGAGGGGGTTCCCGCTCCCGCAGCGCCGCGTCCGGGCCGGGGGACGCGTTTTCCTCGACCCGACCATCCCGGGATGGCCCTCCCCGGCGCTCGACCGCTTCGTCGCCGGCGAGCTCGAGCGCATCGCCCCGACCCGCGCCGGCCCGCCGCCGCTCCAGCTGGCGATCCTCGCGGTGACGCGCCGCTGCCCGCTCCGGTGCCAGCACTGCTCCGACTGGGACCTGCTCGGGCCGGACGAGGCCCTCTCGGTCGACGAGGTGGTCCGGATCGCGGAGGAGCTCTCCGGGCTCGGCGCCGTCCACCTGGAGCTGACCGGGGGCGAGCCGATGCTGCGCCTGGAGGCGGTCGAGGCGGTGTGCCGCGCCCTCGGGCCGGCCGTGGACGTCTGGGTGCTCACGAGCGGCACCGGGCTCGACGCGCGCTCCGCGGGCCGGCTGCGCGACGCGGGCGCGGTGGGGGTGGCGGTCAGCCTCGATCACTGGGCGCCGGCGCGACACGACGCTTTCCGGGGAGTGAAGGGGACCTTCGAGCGCGCCGTCGAGGGGGCGCGGGCCGCTGCCGCTGCGGACCTGGTGGTGGCCCTCTCGCTCACTGCGACCCGGGATACGCGGGTCGACGACGTGGCCCGCGTGGCGCGCCTGGCGCGGGAGCTGGGCGCCGGCTTCCTCCGGATCCTCGAGCCCCGGCCGGTCGGGCGCTGGGCCGCCCAGGACGTCCGCCTCCGCCCGGAGGAGATGGGCCTCCTGCTGCGATTCGCGCAGGCGTGCAACGCGGAGGCCTCGGATCTTCCCATCATCGACCTGCCGGCGCTCGGACAGCGCACCGTCGGCTGCTTCGGCGGGGGCGATCGGTACCTCTTCGTGGACGCGACGGGCGCCGTCCACGCCTGCCCCTTCTGCCGGGGGGAAGCGGGCTCCGCCCGGAATGGAGGCCTGGCCGACGCCGTGGCTCGCCTGCGGGCCCGGGGATGCCACGCCTTCCCGGGCGCCTCGGCCGTGCGCCTCGGCCGCGCCGCGGGAGCCATGGCGGCTACGGACCGGCCGGGCGCCGTTCCTTCACCGACAGTCCCATCGTGAACCTCGCCACCGGCTCGTCGCCGTAGCGGCTCGGCACCGTCGCCACCACCTCCACCGGGAGGGTGACCCGCTGCCCGGTACGCACGGCTTCGCCCATGGCCTCGGCGATGCGCCGCCCCTCGCGGGTGCGGAAGACCGTGTCCCCGTCGGCCCGCTTCAGGAACTCCATGTTGGCGAACTTGAAGACCGGCACGACCTGCCGGTACCGCGACCGGATGAGCGAGAAGGCGTTCATCCCGGACGCCAGGTCGGCTGCGGCGGCCATCACCCCCACGTACATCGACCCGACGTGGTTCTTCGTGCGCCAGCCGAGCGGCACCATGACCGCCGCGCCCTCGTCGTCGAGCTCGAGGACCCGGGGACCGATGAAGAGGAGGACGGGGATGCGAAGCCCGAGCGCGCGGACCGCGGCGGTTTCCTTCCAGAGCATGGGAGGCACCCTACCCCGCCTGCGGGCGGGCGCACGATCGGATTTCGGCGCCCGGCCGCTCCGCACGCCAGCCCGTACGCCGCGACCTCCTCCCTGGCCACCGAGCTCCCGTTCCCATGTCTACTTCGGGTGAATAGATCCATCACGCTCGTCGCCGTGGGCCTGCCTCGCCGCCTCGAGGTTGTGCGACCTGCAGAGCAATCGGCAGTTGTCGGCCGTCGATGGGCCGCCCTTCCCGCGCGGGACGACGTGATCGACCTCCAGGCATCGCGGTCGCCCCGCAGACCCCACCATCGGCCAGCTTCCACGTGGCACTTTCCCTCGTCCCGCTTCACCACCTCGCGCTTCACCTTGGCCGGGACGCAGGCGCTCCGTTTCGACTGCTTCTCGATGAGCGCCTCGAGCGCCGCCTTCAGGACCTGCTCGTCGGTGGCGCCGGGTTGCTGTGCGACTCCCCCGCCTTGGCCTGCTTCAGGAGGGCGAGGAACTCGCGGGAGACCGTGATGTGCAGGCGGCTCTCGGTGCCGGTCATCGGTTCGACGATCGCTCGCGGGCCGGGGGCCAGTTCACCTGTCGGGTGAATCGCGAGTCCAGTTCCTATCGCAGAACCGCTTCGGTCCGGCCCCCGCGCACTGCCGCCACGAGCCGGCACCGGCGACCGCGGTCACGACCGTCCTCCTCGGCACCACCTGCCGACGGCTCGAATCTCCACCGCGACCTGCCTCGGCCTCCTGGCGGGAGAGGCCGAAGAACCTGGGGAGCACCTCGTGCGCGGTTCTCCTCGGTCATCACCCGGGCCAGTATCGACGACGGTGGTGAGGCACAGCCGCCCGTCTCGGATCGGCTCCACGACCTCCGGGAACTTCGGACGCAACCGCGAGGCGACCATGGCCGGTAGTGGGCCGATGCCCCGCGGGAGAGCCGCAGTCCCGGTGGAGGTAGTCGAAGAGCGAGGCGTATCCGAGGATCCCGGAACGCCTGCGCCGGTCGAACTCGCGCGAGTGAGAGGAGGAGGTCGGCGAGGCAGCGAGCGCTCGCTGCGGAGGAGGTCGGCTGGTGATGGAGGAGCAGCCGGGCGTCGAGGAGGTGGTTCGTTCATGCAACCACTCTCTCACGCGATCTTCGGCCCTCCTGAAACGCGCGAGGATGGCCGCCCTCGCGTTCCCCGGCGCGACGATCTCGAACCTCGCCGGAGATTCCGGAGGCCCGCGCCACGGGGCGAATGCGCAGCGCCAGGCGCCTTCCCGCGCGACCGCACGGGAGAAGCCAATCCTCACGGAAACCCTGTCAATGCAGCGTTTCCTTACGCCCCATCTGGCCGCATGGTCCGCGAGACGGACGCTGGTCGACGGCGCTACGCAGCGGGGACGACGCGTCCGGCACGCCCCTGCACCCGACAGCCCCCCGCGATAGATCGGAGCGGTGCTCCCCGGCTTCCACCCGCTGGTCTCGGGCTGGTTCGAGGCCCGCTTCGGCTCCCCCACCGAGCCGCAGGCGGCCGGCTGGCCGGAGATCCAGGCCGGCAAGGACGTCCTGGTCTCGGCGCCCACCGGCTCGGGCAAGACCTTCGCGGCCTTCCTCTCCGGCCTCGACTCGCTCTTCCGCGAGGGGCTCGAGGGCGAGCTTCCCGACGAGACCCGCATCCTCTACGTCTCGCCGCTCAAGGCGCTCTCGAACGACATCGAGAAGAACCTGCGCGAGCCGCTCGCCGGGCTGCGCGAGGCCGCGCAGGCGGCCGGGCTTCGCCCCCCGGCCATCCGCGCCGCGGTGCGCACCGGCGACACCCCCTCCTCGCGCCGCCAGGCCATGCTGCGGCGGCCGCCCCACGTCCTCGTCACCACGCCCGAGTCGCTCTACCTGCTGCTCACGAGCGAGAAGGGGCGACGCTCGCTCGCGACGGTCCGCAAGGTGATCGTCGACGAGATCCACGCGGTGGCCCGCGACAAGCGGGGCAGCCACCTCGTCCCTCTCGCTGGAGCGGCTCGAGGCGCTCTGCACGCGACGTCCCCAGCGCATCGGCCTCTCGGCCACGGTCAGCCCGGTCGAGGAGATGGCCCGATTCCTGGTGGGCGCCGGACGGGTCCGGCGCGGCTCGGCCGAGTGCGCCATCGTCGAGGTGGGGCGAGGTCGCGTCCTCGACCTGGGGGTGGAGATCCCCAGGGACGAGCTCTCCTCGGTGGCCTCGAAGGAGCAGTGGGCCGAGACCTACGACCGGCTCGCCGAGCTCGCCCGCGAGAACCGGACCACGCTCGTCTTCGTCAACACCCGGAAGCTCGCCGAGCGGGCCGCCCACGCCCTCTCCGAGCGGCTGGGCGAGGGCGCGGTGGCCGCGCACCACGGCAGCCTCTCGCGGGCGCGCCGGCTCGACGCCGAGGAGCGGCTCAAGGCGGGGTCGCTCAAGGCCATCGTCGCCACCGCCTCGCTCGAGCTGGGCATCGACATCGGCACGGTCGACCTGGTGGCCCAGCTGGGCAGCCCGGGGGCGCTCCACGTGGCGCTGCAGCGCGCCGGCCGCTCCGGCCACTGGCGGGGCGCGACCCCGAGAGCCCGCTTCTTCCCCATGAGCCGGGACGAGCTCCTCGAGTGCGCGGCGCTCGTCCGCGGGCTCCGCGCCGGGCACCTCGAGACCATCGCGCCGCCCCCCTGGCCCGCTCGACGTCCTCTCCCAGCAGATCGTGGCCGAGGCGGCGTCGCGGCCGGTCGGCGAGGACGAGCTCTTCGCGCTCTGCCGGCGGGCCTGGCCCTACCGCGAGCTCCCGCGTCGGGAGTTCGACGCCGTCGTGACCATGCTCTCCGAGGGCACCGCCACCCGGCGCGGCCGGTCCGGGGCGCTCCTCCACCGGGACGGCGTGAACCACGTGGTCCGCGGCCGTCGCGGGCGCGCGCATCGCCGCCCTCACCGGCGGCGGCGCCATCCCCGACAACGCCCAGTACCAGGTGGTGGCCGAGCCGGAAGGGGTGGCGGTCGGGCAGGTCGACGAGGACTTCGCCGTCGAGAGCATGGCCGGCGACGTCTTCCTGCTCGGCAACACCTCCTGGCGCATCCGGCGCATCGAGTCGGGCGTGGTCCGGGTGGAGGACGCGGGCGGCGCGGCCCCGGGCATCCCGTTCTGGCTCGGCGAGGCGCCCGGGCGGAGCGCGGCGCTCTCGGCGGAGGTCTCCCGGCTGCGCGCCGACCTCGAGCCGCGGCTCGCGGACCGCGACGCCGCCATCGGCTGGCTCGCCGCCGAGGGGGCGCTGCCCGAGGCCGGGGCCCGCCAGGCGGTCGACTACCTCGCCGCCGGCGCGCGGCGTCGCTCTCCGCCCTGCCCACCCAGGAGACGCTCGTCGCCGAGCGCTTCTTCGACGAGGCGGGCGGGATGCAGCTCGTGCTGCACGCGCCCTTCGGCGCCCGCCAGAACCGCGCCCTCGGCCTCGCGCTCCGCAAGCGCTTCTGCCGCGCCTTCGACTTCGAGCTGCAGGCTGCCGCCAACGACGACGGCGTGCTGCTCTCGCTCGGGCCGCAGCACTCCTTCCCGCTCGCGTCGATCTTCGAGATGCTCTCGTCGGAGCGCATCGACGAGGTGCTCACCCAGGCGGCGCTCCAGTCGCCCATGTTCCCCATCCGCTGGCGCTGGGACGCCACCCGCGCGCTGGCGCTCCCGCGCGTGCTGGGCGGGCGCAAGGTGCCGCCGCCCATCGCCCGCATGCGCGCCGACGACCTGCTCGCGGCGGTCTTCCCCATGGCGGTGGCCTGCCAGGACAACGCCGACCTGCACGCCGGGCCGGTCGAGCCGCCCGACCACCCGCTCGTCGACGGAGGCGCTTCGCGACTGCCTCGGGCGAGGCCATGGACGCGGCGGGGCTCGAGCGGGCTCCTCCGGCGCATCGAGGCCGGCGAGGTGCGCCTCGTGGCCCGCGACCT
Organism: uncultured delta proteobacterium; assembly: GCA_963818535.1. GTDB lineage: Bacteria > Myxococcota > Myxococcia > Myxococcales > Anaeromyxobacteraceae > CAIOAK01. The sequence goes on from CAWFSM010000002.1 coordinate 438,144, forward strand.
CGCCGAGCCCTCGCCGCTCGCCCACGAGATCCTGGGCGCGAAGCCCTGGGCCTTCCTCGACGACGCGCCGCTCGAGGAGCGCCGTGCCCGCGCGGTCGTGCTGCGGCGGTCGCTGCCGGCCGGCCGAGGCGGCGGGGATCGGCGCGCTCTCGCCGGAGGCGATCCGCGAGGTGGTGGAGCAGGCGCGGCCCGACGCTCGCGACGCCGACGAGCTGCACGACCTGCTCCTCGACGTGGGCTTCCTCCCGGCGTCGGAGGGCGAGCCCTTCCGCGGCTTCCTCGAGGCGCTCCTCGCGGGCGGCCGGGCGGCTCGCGCGCGGCTCGGCGGGCGCGAGGTCTGGGTGGCGGCGGAGCGGGCCGGCGCCTGGCGGGCTCTCGCGGCGGAGCCCGGGATCGACGCCTCGCCGCTCGATCCACCGCTTCCGGAGCTCGCCGGGCGAGGACCTCCCGGCCTCGCCCGACGAGGCCGCGGCGCGGGCGCTGCGCGGCTGGATGGCGCGGCTCGGGCCGGTCACCGCGCCGTCGGTCTCGGCCGCGCGCTCGGGCTCCCGGTGCCGCTCACCGTGGCCGCGCTCCACCGGCTCGAGTCGGAGGGGCTCGTGCTCCGCGGCTCCTTCCTGCCCGGCGGCGAGCCCGGCGCCGACTGGTGCGACCGGGGCCTGCTCGCCCGCATCCACCGGCTCACGCTCGGGCGGCTGCGGCGGGAGATCGAGCCGGTCTCCGGCGCCGACCTGGTCCGCTTCCTGCTCCGCTGGCAGCACGCCGCGCCGGGCGCGCGGCTCCACGGAGCCCGCGGCGTCGCCGAGGTGTCGGGCAGCTGCAGGGGTTCCACGCCGCGGCCGGCGCCTGGGAGCGGGAGATCCTGCCCGCCCGCGTGACCGGCTACGAGCCCGGGCTGCTCGACGCGCTCTGCCTCTCCGGCGAGGTGGCCTGGGGCAGGCTCGCCGTCGCCACCGAGCCGGGCGAGGGCCCGCCGCCGGCGCGCCGCCCCCACCCGCCACGCGCCGGTGACGCTGGCGCTGCGCACCGACCTGCCCTGGCTGCTCTCGGCGCCGCACGGGGACCCGCCGCCGCTCGGCGCCTCGGCCCGGGCGCTCGTCGACCTGCTCGCGCGCTGCGGCGCCTGCTTCCTGCCCGACCTGGCCGCCATGACCGGCCGCTTGCCCGGCGAGGTGGAGGGGGCGCTCTGGGAGCTCGTCTCGGCGGGGCTCGTCACCTGCGACGGCTTCGCCGGGCTCCGCGCCCTCCTCGACCCGCCGCCGCGCCACCGCCCGCGCCGGCCCGGCCAGGGTGGCGGACGCTGGGCGCTCCTCCGCCCTCCGCGTCCCGAAGGCGCCCCGACCGCCCCGTCGGCGCTCGAGCCGATGGCCCGGCAGCTCCTCGCCCGCTGGGGCGTCGTCTTCCGCGACCTCCTCGGGCGCGAGCCGCTCGCCCCGCCCTGGCGGGAGCTCCTGCCCGTCTACCGGGCGCTCGAGGCCCGCGGCGAGATCCGCGGCGGTCGCTTCGTGGCCGGTCTCTCCGGCGAGCAGTACGCGCTGCCCGCCGCCGTCGAGTCGCTGCGCGCGGTGCGGCGCGCGCCGGGGGACGGCGAGCGGGTGGAGCTCTCCGGGGCCGATCCGCTCAACCTGGTGGGCGGGATCCTGCCCGGCGCGAAGGTGCCGGCGACGCTCGCCACGCGGATCGCCTTCGTGGACGGCGTGCCCGGTGGCGGCCTACCCGACGCACCGAGGCCACCGGCCGGTAGCGCCGCGCCAGCACCACGAAGGCCACCGACGCGACGAGCATCAGCGCCGCGAAGAAGAGGAAGTAGGCGGCGCCGTGGAAGCGGTTCCACTGCGAGACCACCGCGGCGATGAGGTTCCCCACCGCGGAGGTGAGCAGCCAGAAGCTCATCATCGTGCTCTTCATGGTCTTCGGCGCCTGGGTGAAGGCGAACTCGAGCCCGGTCACCGAGACCATCACCTCGCCCACGGTGAGGACCAGGATGGGGATGACCTGCCAGAAGACGTGCGGCCGGGCCCCGCCGTCGATGACCGCCTGGATGCCGGCCATGATGACGAAGGAGAACATGGTGAGGAACATGCCGATGCTCATCCGGCCGAGCGGGGTCACCTTCACGCCCATGCGGACGAGCCCGGGATAGACCACCCCCTGGAGGAGCGGGATGATCAGGAGCACCAGGAACGGGTTCACCGCGTTCATCTGGGACTCGGCGAGCCGGAAGCCGCCCAGGCTCATCCCCAGGAACTCGAAGGTCCCCACGTCGAGGTTCATCTGCTTCGCCTGGAGGATGAAGGCGGCGCCCTTCTGGTCGAAGAGCGCCCAGAACCCGGCCACCATGGCGAAGACCGCCGATACCCGCAGCACGGCCCGGGCCCCGTCGACCGCCTCGGCCGGGTGGACGGCGCGCGCCGGCTCGAGCCAGTCGGAGCCGGGGGTGCGCTCGCGGCGGCGGGCGAACGCGGTGGCCACCACCCTCACGAAGGAGTCCGGGTTGGGACCGGTGGGCGGAACGTTCACGTACTGGCGCCGTCCGGCCACGAAGAAGACCAGCGCCAGCGCCATGAGCACGCCGGGCACGCCGAAGGCGACGGCCGGGCCGTAGGCCTTGAGCAGCCAGGGGATGAGCAGCGACGCGGTGGCGCTCCCCAGGTTCACCATCCAGTAGAAGAGGCCGTACACCTTGGCGAGCAGGTGCTTCTGGTCGGGCGCGAACTGGTCGCCCACGTAGGCCGACACGCAGGGCTTGATGCCGCCCGCCCCGATGGCGATGAGGGCGCACCCGGCGAGGAGCCCCAGGCGCGTCTCCCAGGCCGCCACCACCGCGTGGCCGACCACGTAGCCGAAGGAGAGCCAGAGGATGACCCGGTAGCGCCCCAGCCAGCGGTCGGCGAGCCACCCGCCCACGAGCGGCATGAGGTAGTTCGCCATCACGAAGTAGTGGTAGCTGGCCTTCGAGTCCGCGGCGGAGATCGCCAGGTACTGCACCATGTAGATGACGAGGATGTTGCGCATCCCGTAGAACGAGAAGCGCTCGGCCCCCTCCGAGGCCATGATCCAGCGGATCTGCGGCGGGAAGCGATCGCGACCGGCCACGGCGGCTGCGCTCACGGGGCCGCCTCCGGGCCGGATCCGGCGCGGCACGCGAACGAGGTGGGCCGGTAGCGGCGGGCCACCCAGGCGAAGGCCAGCGCGCCGAGGAGCATGAGCGCGGCGAAGAAGCCGAAGTTCCACGCTCCGTGGAAGCGGTTGAGCTTGGCCACCCCGGCGGTGAGCAGGCTGCCGGCCGCGATGGTCACGTACCAGAGGCTCATGATGACGCTCTTCATGGACGGGGGAGCCTGGGTGTAGGCGAACTCGAGCGCGGTCACCGAGACCAGCACCTCGCCGATGGAGAGGAAGAGGTAGGCGGGAACCTGCCAGGCCACGTGCGGCCTCAGGCCCGCGTCGAGCGCGATCTGGACGCCCATCACCCAGAGGAAGGAGAGCACGGTGACGAACATGCCGATCTGCATCTTCTGGAGGGCGAGCGTCCTCACCCCGCGCCGCTGCAGCGCCGGGTAGACCAGGCCGGAGAAGATGGGGATGGTGGTGAGCACGAAGATGGCGTTCAGCGACCCCATCTGGGAGGCCTTCACCGTGTAGCCGAGGAGCTCGCGGTTCATCAGCTCGGCCTGCAGCACCCAGGACGACCCGTACTGGAAGAAGAGGGACCAGAAGGCGGCGATGGGGGCGAAGACCCCGAGGATGCGGAACACCGCCTTGGCGCCGTCGACCGCCTCGGCCGGGAAGCGCGCCCGGGCCGGATCGAGCCAGTGCTCCCCGGGCCGGGTGGTCCCGAGCTTCTTCACCGCCAGGCTCACCACCCGGAAGAAGCCGTTCGGGTTGGGCCCGGTGGGCGGAACGTTCACGTAGAGTCGACGACCGCGCCAGAAGATGACGAGCGCGAACGCCATCAGGACGCCCGGGACCGAGAAGGCCACCCACGGGCCGAAGCGGGCCAGCAGCTCGGGGATGATGAGCATGGAGGTGAACGACCCCAGGTTGATCATCCAGTAGTAGAGGTCGTAGACCTTCTCGAGCAGGTGCTGGCTCTTCGCGTCGAACTGATCGCCCACGTAGGCCGCCGCGGTGGGCTTGATCCCGCCCGCGCCGATGGCGATGAGCGCGAGCCCCAGCACCAGGCCGGCCGGGGACTCCCAGATGGCGATGGCGGCGTGGCCGAAGACGTAGCCCAGGGAGAGCCAGAGGATGACCCGGTAGCGCCCCAGGAAGCGGTCGGCGATCCAGGCTCCGACGAGCGGGGTCAGGTAAACCGCGAAGACGAAGAAGTGGTAGTTGGCCTCGGCGTCGGGTTCCCGGACTCCCAGGAACGTCACCATGTAGATGGTGAGGATCGAGGTCATGCCGTAGAAGGAGAAGCGTTCGCACCCCTCGTTCCAGGCCAGGTACTTGATCTGCGAGGGGAAGCGGTCCCGGGGCGGTCGGCTCATGAGGAGGGCGCATTCTAGCCTGGAAGGGCCCCGTCCCGCCGTTTTCGCGAGAGGGCGCGCCCGGCTCCGATTAAGCAGTCCCATCATGCCGGTTCACCGCATCTCTCCCGAGGAGGCCGTCCACCTCCTCGCCCACGACGACGTCGACCTGGTCGACGTCCGCGAGCCGTACGAGTGGGCCGAAGGGCACATCCCGGGGGCTCGCCACCTGCCGCTCGGCTCCCTGCTTCGCGATCCGCAGGGGGGCTGCGCCAGGGCCGCGAGCGGGCCATCTTCGTCTGCGCCCACGGCATCCGCAGCCTCACCGCCGCCGCCGCCGCGTCGCAGCGGGGTTGCCAGAAGGCCTACAGCCTCGACGGCGGTGTCGTCGCCTGGGCCGACGCCGGGCTTCCCATCGAGATGGGCTAGGTCCGCGGCCCCGTCAGCCGCGCAGGGCAGCCCACGCCAGCGCGAGCCATCCGGCCAGGAAGAGCAGGCCGCCCACCGGCGTGACGGCGCCGAGTCCCTTCACGCCGGTCAGCACGAGGGCGTAGAGGCTGCCAGAGAAGAGCACCGTGCCGGCCACGAAGAGCCAGCCGGCCCAGGTGACCGCCGCACCCGGCCAGCGCGCGGCGGCCCACGCGGCCGCGATGAGCGCGAGCGCGTGGTACATCTGGTAGCGCGCGCCGGTGTCGAAGACGGCGGCCATCTCCGGGCGTCACCCGGGATTGGAGGCCGTGGGCGCCGAACGCACCGGTCCCCACCGCGATGCAGGCCGAGATCGCGCCGAGCGCGAAAAAAGTTCTCTCCATGGTCCGCCGAGCATAGCGCCCGGTACGGCGCGCCGCCGCCGGTTCGGTTATCAGGCGGCCATGGACCTGACCCGGAAGAAGTGCGTCCCCTGCGAGGGTGGCGTCCCGCGCGTCGAGGGGGCCGCGCTCGACGCGCTCCTCGGCTCGGTGACGGGCTGGCAGCTCGCCGGCGACCGCATCCGCAAGCACCTCCGCTTCGCCGACTTCCGCGCCGCCATGGCCTTCGTCTCGGCCATGGCCGACCTGGCCGAGTCGGAGGGGCACCACCCCGATTTCTCCGTCCACTACTCCACGGTGGACGTGGAGATCTGGACCCACGCCGCCGGCGGACTGACCGAGAACGACTTCATCCTGGCGGCGAAGATCGACCAGCTGCCGGGGGCGCTTCCGGGCTGATCGCGCCGACCGGTGAATCCCGGGACGGGGTCCCGCGTCCTTCCTCCATCGAAGCCAAAGGAGGAAGCCATGATCCACCGCAACGCCGCCATCGCCGCCTGCCTCGCCGCAACCGCCTCGGCCGCCCTGCTCGTTCCCCGGTTCGCCGCCGCCCACGACGACGACCGGCGTCCGGTCGTGGCCTTCGCCGTCTCGCTCCCGCCCGCGCCACCTCCCTGGGTGGTCGCGGTGCTCCCACCCCCGCCTCTCCCGTGGCGCCAGGGCCCGGCATCACTCTCCGTGACCTATCGCTGGCTCGACGCCAACCGCGCCGCCTACCTGGCCCGCTGGGGCTGGAACCCCTGGCGCGTGGCCCGCTACGAGGCCTGGTACGGCGGCTATCGCGCCGCGCTGGACGCCCGCTGGACGAACCGCGGCCACCTGGCCCGCGCCCCCGACCGGTGGAACGATCGATGGAGCGACCGCCGGGACGGCCGGGGACACGGCCCCCACGACGACTGACGCGCCGCCCTTCCCCCGCCGACCGGCGCACCGCTGGCGGCGGGGGTGCTTTCCCGTTAGCTCTCCTCCGTGTCGCGCCCCCTGCTTTCGTTCGTGATCTTCTTCGGCGTCGCCCTCTCCATCGTGGGCGGCATGCACTACTACATCTGGTCCAGGCTCGTCCGCGACACCGCCATGGTCGAGCCCTGGCGTCGCCTCCTCACCATCGGACTCGTCGCGGCCGCCGTCGCGGTTCCGGTGGCCTTCCTGGTCATGCGGGCCCGTGCCGGAGCCCTCGCCGACGGCTTCGTCTTCGGCGCCATGATCTGGATGGGCGTGGCCTTCCTGCTGCTCTCGGCGCTCGTGGTGGTCGACCTGGCCCGCCTCGCCTTCTCCGGGGTCGAGCTCCTCACGGACTGGCTCCGCCACGCTCCCGAGGCGCCGGCCGACCCGGAGAGGCGCCGGCTCGTGGCACGGGCCGTGGCCGGAGGGGCCGTCCTGGCGGCGGGTGGGGCGACCGCGTTCGCGGTGTCGAGCGCGCTCGGGGATCCCCAGATCCACGAGGTGCCGGTCAAGCTGGCCCGCCTGCCCCGGCAGCTCTCCGGCCTGTCCATCGCCCAGATCACCGACCTGCACATCGGACGGACCATCGGGGAGGACGAGGTGCGGCGCGTGGTGGCCGCCACCAACGCCCTGCGCCCCGACGTGATCGCCCTCACCGGGGACTTCGTGGACGGCAGCGTGCGCATGCTCGAGGCGGCGGCGGCACCCCTGGCCGCGCTCTCGGCCCGCTACGGCGTCTTCTTCGTCACCGGCAACCACGAGTACTACTCGGGCGCGGCGGCCTGGGTGGAGCACTTCCGCCGGCTCGGGATCCGCGTTCTCCGCAACGAGCGGGTCGAGATCGGCGACCGCGGGGCGTCCATCGACCTGGCCGGCATCGACGACTGGCGCTCCGCCGGCATGGCTCCCGGGCCACGGGCCGGACCTGGCGGCGGCGCTCTCCGGCCGCGATCCCGACCGCTCGCTCGTGCTGCTCGCCCACCAGCCCCGCGGCGTCGAGGCGGCCGCCCAGGCCGGCGTCGAGCTCCAGATCTCCGGCCACACCCACGGCGGCCAGATCTTCCCGTTCACGCTGGCCACGGCGCTGGTCTACCCCTACCTTCACGGTCTGTATGGGGTGAAGGACGGCAACGGCTCGCAGATCTTCGTCTCGCGCGGCACCGGGTACTGGGGGCCTCCCATGCGGCTCGGAAGCCCGCCCGAGATCGCCCACGTCGTCCTCACCTGATCGCCGCGCCGCGCGGCGGGAGTCCCCATGGCCAATCCCCTCAACGTCGTCGGCCGGGCCCACCAGGCCGCCGGCGGACCCGGCTTCACCTGGTTCGTCTACGGCTCCTCCCTCGACACCGAGGCCTTCGCCGGCTGGGCCCGTGACCACGGGTACCGGGTGCCCGACTTCTCGGCGGCGCGCCCGGCGCGCCTGCGCGGATGGCGCCTCTCCTTCGACGCCCCGAGCCGGATGTGGGGCGGTCCGGTGGCGAGCCTGGCGGAGGCACCGGGAGATGCGGTGGAGGGGCTCGCCGTCCCCATGCCCGGGGAGTCGCGCGGCCTCGTCGACCACAAGGAGGGCGCGGTCTCGGGACTCTACGAGCCCGTCGAGGTGACGCTCGAGACCGACGCCGGACCCGTTGCCGCCCTGGCCTTCCGGGTGGCCCCGGGCCGCCGTCTCCCCACCGATGGACCTCCCGCGCCCGCCCTACCTCGACGTCATGCTGCGGGGAGCTCGCGCCTCGGGGCTGTCGCCGGCCTGGATCGCGCGGCTCGAGGCCCTGCGGGGATAGGGCACCTCACCCGGCGCCGAGCGCGGCCACGATCTCCGGAAGCCGCTCGGTGGCCGCGCCCCGGGCGAAGAAGCCGCGACGGCTCCGCTCCGCCAGCTCGGAGAACGGGTTCTCCTCCGGGTTCACGTCGACCAGCGCCGCACCGCTCGTGAAGCAGAGCTGCCCCACCCGCATGGGGAGGTTGGTGGCGCCGCTCGTTCCCACCACGAGCAGCAGGTCGGCATCGCGGGCGGCGCGCAGGGTGGATTCGAAGCGGTAGTTCTCCTCGTCGTAGCACTCGTCGAACCAGAGGACGTGGGGCCGGAGCCAGCCCTTGCAGCGCGCGCAGGTGAGCCGGGCGCGGTCCGCGGCGGTGAGGGGCGAACCGGCGTCGCGGGGGCCCAGGTCGGGGAGCGGGAGGAGCCCCACGCCGCAGTCGTGGGCGCAGCGGACCCAGGCGGCGTCGCCGTGGATGCAGTAGGTCCGCTCCTGGGAGGCCCCGGCGCGCCGGTGCAGGCCGTCGATGTTCTGGGTCACGAGCGTGAAGCGGTCGCCCAGGGCCCGCTCGAGCCGCACCAGCGCCTCGTGCCCGGCGTTGGGCGCGACGTGGCGGACCACGCCGAACCGGTGGAGGTACCAGCGCCACACCTCGGCCGGCTCCATCAGGAACATGGCGTGGGTGGCCATCTCCTGCGGCATGTAGTTCCGGGAGCCGACCACCCAGAAGCCCTCCTTGCCGCGGAAGGTGGGGATGCCGCTCTCGGCGGAGATGCCGGCCCCGGTGAGCGCCACGACGCGCCCGCCGTCGGTCCGCACCTCGTCCAGGATCTCGCGGAGCCGGGGCTCGAGTGCCATCCGGCACATTGTGGCACGGGGGCCGGCCTGCGGTTAACCCAACCCCGTGTCCACCGCGGTCACCGACGGCATCGAGGTCTCCGTGCAGAGCGAGTTCCGACCGGACCGCTCGTCGCCGGCCCAGGCGCGCTACCTCTACACCTACACCGTCCGCATCCGGAACGGGGGCACCTCCGCCGCCCGTCTCCTCTCCCGCCACTGGATCATCACCGACGCTCGCGGCGAGCGGGAGGAGGTGCACCGGCGACGGCGTGGTCGGCCAGCAGCCGCACCTCGAGCCCGGCCAGTCCTTCCAGTACACGAGCTTCTGCGTGCTGCCGCACGCCGCTCGGCCAGATGCGCGGCACCTACACGATGGCGCGCGACGACGGGAAGACCTTCGACGGTGGACATCGCGCCCTTCGCGCTGGCCGTCCCGGCCGCGCTCAACTGAGACGTACCGGGGGCGCGCCTACCGCTTGGGGGCGCCGCGCTCGGCCCGGACGTAGGCCGCGGCCAGCTCGTCCTCGGTGATGAACCCCTTCTTCACGAGCAGGCGGACCATCGCCGAGGAGAACCGCGAGAGGCGCGCCAGCTCCGGCGGGCAGTTCTCGCTCCCGCCGATGCGCTCCAGGCCGTCGAGGATGGCCTCGACGCGCGGCCCGAAGGCGAACGTCGTCGTCGCCGTCGGGCAGGACCTCGACGATCAGCTCCGGGGGCGCCACGGCATCGGGGCGCGGACGGCCACGGGGACGTCGTCCTCCTTGCGGAGCCCGCGGACGGCGGCGGCGAGGCGGGCCTCCGGGCCGGTGCGCGGGAGGTCCGGGGCGGGCCGGCAGCGGCGGGGGAGCGCCGGCCGGCCCGCTGCGGCGAGAGCACCGGGGGCGCGGCCGCCGTCTCCTTGCGCGGGAAGTACTGGTCGAGTCCCTGCGTGTACCCGGAGTCGAGCGGCCCGATCATCTCCACCGGAGCGTCGTCGTCCACGCTCGTCGAGGGCGATGGCCTCGACTCCGCGCTTGTCGCCGAGGTAGAGGCGGCGGATGGCGCGGGCGATCTCGCGATCGCCGGCGATGGACAGCTTCACGTTGCGGCCGGTCCGGAAGGCCAGCTCGTCGATGACGCCCATGTTGGTGGGGTCGGCCATGGCGACCCAGAGGCTCGTCGTGTCGGCGGCGTAGGGGAGGAGCTGGTTGCGCTCGGCGAACTCGTGGGGGACGAGGCGCAGCGCCAGCTCGAGCCCGGGACCGAACTCGACCGACTCGACCGGCACCCGCTCGAAGCCCAGCTTGGTGGCGAGCGTGCGAGACGATCTGCTCCTCGGTGGCCATCTTGAGATCGATGAGGGCCTGGCCGAGCCGCCCGCCCCAGCGGCGCTGGTGCCCCAGGGCGGCCTGGAGCTGGGTGCCGTCGATGATCCCGGCCTCGAGCAGGATCTCCCCGAGGCGCTTTCGCTGCGGATTGGCCACGACTCGATTCTACGGTCAGCGTCCGGGTCGAGGCGGCCCTACGGGCCGTCGGCGCGCGTCGCGATGGCGATCCGCGGGAGCCCCTCGCGGCGGGCCATGTCCATGACCGTGACGACCTTGCCGTGGGCCACGCCCTCGTCGGCCTGCACGAGCACCAGCGTCTCCGGGTTCTCGGCCCGGGCCTGCTCGAGGACCTTCTTCAGGGCTTCCTGGTCGACCACCTTTCCCTGCACCACCACGCGGCCGTCGGAGAGCACGGCGATGGCGAGGTCGTGGACCTCCTTCACGGCGTTGGCCTGGCCCCCCTTGGGGAGGCTGACCTTGATGCCGCCGTTCTGCCCTCCCGCCTCGGCGATGGCGGTGGTGGTCACCATGAAGATGATGAGGAGGACGAGGAAGATGTCGGTGAGCGGCGTGATGTTGATGTCGGCGAAGATCCCGGCGCCGGTTCCGGTGCCGCCGTCGTCGTCGGGATTGCTCATCGACATGTCAGGACTCCTCGGCTCCGGCGGGGCTGGTGCGGACTTCCTTCACGATCTCCAGGAACTCCTCGGTGAGGAGCTTGAGCTGGAGCTGGAGCCGACCGGCCAGCACGTTCAGCATGTTGTAAAGGATGACCGCCTCGATGGCCACCGCGATGCCGCCGGCGGTGGTGATGAGCGCCTCCGAGATGCCGGCGGCCACGACGCTGAAGCCTCCCTGGCCGGTGATCCCCATCTGGTGGAAGGCGCGCATGATGCCCGACCACGGTGCCGAAGAGGCCGATGAACGGGGCGGTGGCGCCGATGGTGCCGAGGATCCACAGGCGCGCCCGGATCTTCTGGTTGGCTTCCTGCCGCTCCCGTTCCACCGCGGCCTCGATGCGGGCATCCGTGGCGGGACGCTTGCCGGGGGGAGTGGGGACGATCGCCGCCAGGAAGACCTCGGCGGCGGGCGACGTGGACCGCTCGGCCTGGGCGCGGGCGTCCTCGACGTCTCCCCGGAGCAGCGACCGGGTCACGGCGTCGGCGAGGCTGCGGGCCTTGTCCGTGAAGCGCCAGAGCGCGAGCAGCGCGCTCGACCGCCACGGCCACGGCGAGGACCGAGAAGAGCGCGATGATCCACATCGCGACGCCACCGGTCTTCAGGACCGTGAGGAGTTCCAGGTTCAAGTCTTCGCGCCTTTCCGGGTTCCGGGGAGGGGCAAAGCTAGCTGATTTCCGGGGGGATTCAAGCCGAACCGCCCGCGGGCGAACGAGGCGGTCCGGATCGGGGTCACTTGCGGCCCTGGGTTGTGGGATGGATCGGCAGGTCCAGCGGAGGCGGTGGGGCTCCGGGGACGAGGTCGACGACCCGGGCCCCGCGCGGGGGATCGAGCTCGAACAGGGCGTCCTCGGGAGCTCCGTTCACCTCGAGGTCGTCCTTCCAGCGCAGCGAGAGCTCGGCGCCGCCGCCGCGGAGCTCCACCTCGGTGGGGAAGCGGCGTCCACCCGGGTGCCGGAAGATGGAGAAGGCGGCCCTCCAGGCGGTCCCGCCCCGCGCGCCGGGCAGGAAGCTCGCCGAGACGATCGAGGCCTCCTCTCCCACGGCGAGGACCTGCCGCCCCGCCGGCCCGGCGACCTCGAGCAGGACGACCCCGTCTCCCGGCTCGGCCGTGACCGCCTGGCCGTCGAGGATCGGCACGCCACCGCAGACCACGCTGGCGAGCTCGCGGGCGCCGAGCGGCACCGGGAGCAGCCGGGCCAGGTTCTCCGGGGTGTCGTCGCCCCGGTACAGCGTGGCGGCGCGCATGTCCAGGAGCGCGAAGCGGCCGCCCCCTGCGACGAGCACGGCGGCGGGGTTGCCGAAGAAGTCGAAGACCTCGAACCGGAGCCGGCCGGACTTCTCGGCTGCGACCCACGCGTCGAGGGAGCCGGAGAGATCGGGGGAGGAGAGCCCCAGTCGCGCCGGCCCGCGGCAGGAGGTGACGCCCTCCTGGGCGGCCCGGACCTGCGCGAGCAGCTGGGCGGGGTTGCGGGACAGGTCGGGGGGCGGGGCCCGGACGCAGCCGGACGCGAGCGCCAGCGCCAGCGCACCCGCCGCGCACCGGAGGCCGCCCGGCACGGTCACGCCCGCTCCAGGGCCTGCAGGAGGTCGGCCTCCACGTCTGCCGCGTCCTCCAGCCCCACCGACACCCGCAGCGTCCCCCGGCCAATCCCCTGCGCCTCGAGCTCCGCGTCGGTGGCGTTGCGGTGCGAGGAGATGACCGGGATGGAGGCCAGGCTCTCCACGCCTCCCAGCGAGCTGGCCCGCGCCACCAGCCGGAGCGCGTCGTGCACCCGGGCCACGGCGGGGTATCCTCCACGGACCGTGAAGGAGAGCACGCCGCCGCCCCCTCGAAGGAGCCGGCGGGCGAGCGCGTGGTCGGGGTGGCTCTCGAGGAACGGGTAGAGGACGCGCTCGACCCTGGGGTGCCCCTCCAGCGCCCGGGCCACGCGGAGCGCGGTGTCGTTCTGGCGCAGCACCCGCACCTCGAGCGTCTTCATCCCGCGCAGGAGGTCGTAGGCGGCGGCGGGGTCCAGGTTCCCGCCGGTGGACCGGCGCACGGCGAGCACGCCGTCCACGAGCGCGCGGGATCCCGCCACCGCGCCGCCCAGGTGGTCGGAGTGGCCGTTCAGGAACTTGGTGGTGCTGTGGACCACCAGGTCCACTCCGAGTGGAAGGGCGCGGAGGTTCACCGGCGAGGCGAAGGTGGCGTCGAGGATGCCGAGGATGCCCCGCGCCCGGCAGGCGGCGGCCACCGCCGGCACGTCGGCCACGCGCAGGGTGGGGTTGGTGGGGCTCTCGAAGACCAGCGCCCGGGCGTTCGGGGGCGCGGCCGCCACCGCGGCGGCCAGTCCGTCGAAGGGGACGACCCGGATCTCCACGCCGAAGCGCTCGAGCACGTCCCGCGCCAGCCGGGTGGTCTGGCCGTAGAGGGTGTCGCAGAGGAGCAGCGCGTCCCCGGCCCGCAGCGAGGCCAGGAAGGCGGCGGTGAGCGCCGCCATCCCGGAGGCGAAGCAGGCGGCCGACTCCGCCCCCTCGAGCGCCGCGATCTTCCGCTCGGCGGCGACGACGGTCGGGTTCTCCAGCCGCGCGTAGAGCCAGCGCCCCTCGGGCGCATCGAGGTAGGCGGCGGCGTCGGCCGCGCTCTCGAAGCGGTAGGTGGTGGCCTGGTAGACGGGGGTCGTGGTGGAGGGGACGGAAAGGGTCTCGCCCTCGCCGGCGTGGACCGCCAGCGTCCCCAGCTTCGGCTCGCTCATGGAGGGAGTCTACCGCCGGACGGGGGCGGCGCCGCGCCCTACCCGAGGATGCCGCCGATCACCGCCCCGACGAGCAGCGGCACCACGTTGGCGACCACCAGCACGCCGGCGCCGAACCCGGCGATGGCGCCCAGGACCGGCATCCCGGTGAGCGCGGTGGCCATGAAGAACATGAACACGGCCACGACCGCCGCCGGCAGGAGCGCCGCGGCGACGGCGGTGCCCACGCTCCCGGCCTTCCGGCCCCCGACCAGGCCGGCGATGAACATGCCCAGCACCGGAAGCCAGAAGAGGAGGAGCGAGAGGACGAACATCCACACCATCGCGCTCCCCAGCCGCCCCTTGCCCTGCTCGTCGCCGGCCCGCACGTCGTCTGCCATGTGCCTCCCCTTTCCTCTCGGTGATCAGAATAGCCGGGCCGCCCGCGCCCGGAGTTCCCGCGCCTGCCGGCGGGCGATGCCGTTCTCGGGCGCCCATCGCGGATCCACGTCCCCGGTCGCCTCCACCTCGGCGAGCGAGCGCTCGAAGGCGGCGCGGTCCTGCAGGAGGACGAGGAGCGAGCCGGCCTCGGCGACCGGCGTGAGGAGGCAGCCTGGCCCGAGCGCGCGCGCCTGCTCGAAGTGGCGCCGCGAGCGGGCCACGCCCCCACCCACCGCCGCCGGGAGCGCCGCCGCCCAGGCGCCCAGCGCGCGGTGCGGGCCGGCGCAGTCGACGGCACCGTCGAGCGACGCGGCGCGCTCCATCGCCGCGAGCGCCGGGTCCTTCACGGCGAGCAGCGCGGCGAGCCCCTTCTCGCGCGCGGACGACCAGGTGGCGAGCGCGAGCCAGTAGAGCGCCTCGCCTCCCTCCGGTCCGACGCGGGACGGCGCGCCGACGAGGTCCCCGGCCTCCACGGCGGCGGCCCATGCGGGAGAGAGGCGCCGCAGCGCCCGCTCCGCCGCCTGCGAGGACGCGAGCCAGGCAGCGCGTGCGACGGCGGGATCGGCCAGGGCGCGGAAGGCCTCCGCCCGGGCCAGGCGGAGCTCGACCGCGGGGTCCGCCGGCGGATGGGCCAGCACGCCGGTCCAGGCGTCGATCGCCTCGGCGAGGCGCGCCGGGTCGGCGCGCGCCGCGAAGGCCTCGTCTCCCCGGGCGATCCGGACCGCCCGGCCGGGGGCGCCGTGCGGCTGGGGAGGTGCGGGCGCCGCCGTCGCGCCGAGCAGGGCGAGCGCGAGGAGCAGCATCAGCGACGCTTGTCGGCCTTCTTCTTCGGCGCAGCAGCCTTCCTGGGCGCAGGCTTCTTCGCCGCGGGCTTCTTCGCCAGGGGCTTCTTCGACGGAGGCTTGGGCGCCGGGGCCTTCTTCGGGGCGGGCGGCTTCGGCGCCGCCTGCTTCACGCGGGGCGGGAGGTGGCTTCGGCGCGGGCTTCGCCGCGGGCTTCTGCTCCGGCCGGGGCATCGCCTTGGGGGCGGGCTGCGGCTTGGCCGGCGCGACCACCGGCCGCGTTCCCACCGCCGGGCGTGCCGGCGCCGTGCTGCGGGAGAGCTTGGCGAGCCGCTCCTCCTCCTCGGCCGGGGTCACCGCGAGGGGGGGCTGCCCGTTGCGCTGCCGGGTCTCGTCCTCGGCGCTGTAGTAGAGCTGGGCCGTCACCGCGCCCCGGACCACCAGCTCGCCGCGCTGGTTCTCGCCCCAGACCTCGATGTCGACGGCGTAGCGGCCGGCCGCCTCGAAGCGCCGGTCGGCCACGCGGCCGCGCACGGTCACCACGTCGCCGGGCCAGACGATCTTCACGAAGCGTGCACCGAAGCGCCGCACCCGGGCGCCGCGCAGCCAGTCGGTGACCAGCTCGCCGAGGAACGCCATGGCGAGCATGCCGGGCACGAGCACGCTGGGGAATCCGGCGTTCCGCGCGAAGGGCTCGTCCACGTGGAGCGGTCCGAAGTCTCCGGTCGCGCCGGCGAAGCGGGCGATCTGGGAGCGGTCCACCGGGGGCTTCACGAGCGGGGGGAGCTCGTCGCCGACCTTCACCGCCTCGAAGTAGAGTTGCCGAGCCAGGAGCACGGGGTCTCCCTCCCTAGCCACGCCGGAGGATGTAGGTCTCGCGCGTGCGGAAGACGAACTCGCCCTCGGCTCCGCGCCCCTCGGTCTCGAGGATGAGGACGTCGGTGGCGCCGCTGGTCCCGGCGCGCTCCTGGACGTCGGCCACCTTGCTTTTCACCGTCAGTCGATCACCGGCGACGATGGGGCGGCCGTACTCGATCGACTCCTCCCCGAGCAGCAGCGACCGGGTGCCCAGGTCGAGGGAGTGGCGGAAGCGCTCGTTGAGCGAGAGCACCGCCGGGAAGGTGAGCGGCGCCACCAGCGACGGGAACCCGGCCGAGGCGGCCGCCGCCTCGTCGGTGTGGATCAGGTTGGCGTCGCCGGTCGCGTCGGCGAGACGCCGGATGGCGCCCTTCTCCACCTCCACCACGGTGGCCTCGCTCTCCCGTCCGATGAGGGTCTTGTCGAGCATGCGCGCCTCGCTCAGGACCGCCCCGGGGGGAGGTCGAGCACAGTGACGAGACCTTGCAGCAGGGGAATCGCGGCGGCGGCGTGGACCACCGACCAGGCGGTCGAGGCCTCTCCGGGAAAGCCACCGGGAACGACGAGCCGCAGCGGGGGATCGGCCTCCAGGAAGAGCTCGTCGCGCGGGTTCTCGACGCCGGCCGCGAGGACGACCTCGAGCCGGATCACCTCCCGGCCGTCCTGCCAGCCCCTGGCGACCTGCCGGATGCCGGCCACGCCGCCCTTCTGGATCAGCACCGGACCGGCCAGGTCGCGGCTCGCCAGCACCGGCTCGGCATCCTCCTCGAGCTCGTCGAGGTCGAGACCGCACCCCAGCGCGGCCAGCGTCGCCGACTCGGCGAGGCCGACGTGGCCGATGGCCTCCACCTCCACCGCGCGCTGGAACTCCGCCAGCCCGAGCCCCACGCCGGCCTTCCGCCAGAGCGACTCGCGCCGGGCGGCGAGGTCGACGACGCGGGTGGCCTCGAGGCGGCGCACCTCGCCGGTGCCCTGGGAGAGCAGCGACGGCAACCGGTCGAGCGCGAGGCCAGGGTTCACGCCCGCCGCGACCACCGCCACGTCGTTCTTCTCGCAGAGGGCGTCGAGTGCATCGGCCTCCTCCTCGTGCGCGAGCCACGGGTAGGCGAGCTCCTCGCACGTCGAGACGACGCTCAGGCCAGCGCGGACCGCCTGCTCGATGGTGGGTAGCACCTCGAGGAACCGGGACGAGGTGGCGAGGAGGAGCACGCCGCCGCGCGCGGCCCGGAGGGACCGCGCCGGATCGGCCTCGACCTCGAGGCCGGTGGGCGTTCCGACGATGGCGTCGAGCTTCTGCTTCGCGAAGGCGGGGTCGACCGCGCCGACGAGGCGCAGGTCGGCGGAGGAGAGAACGGCGCGCGCGATGGCGCGACCGACCTCGCCGAGGCCAGCCACCACGACCGGGATGCCCGTTGCCTCTTTCGTCACGTTCCCTCCGCACTTCGCGGAGGCGAAGCGCCGAGATTTCACGGAAATCCAGATGGTTATATGGCACTCCTCCAAAAGCCTTCAACAGGATCGGTTCGCGGAGGGTGAATTGCGCACGTCCGGCCGTCGCCACGGACGGAACGCATCGCGAATGAATAAGCAATTACATATGCTTGCGAGGACGCGAGCAGCCGCGTCTCGAGCCAGACCCAGATGGGGAGGGGAGCCGCTAGCGAATCAACCGCTCGAGGATGGCACGGGCGGCCGGGTCGTTCCAGTCGCGGGGACCGACCACGTAGGACACGAGCTTCCCGGAGGGGTCGACGACGTAGGTCTCCGGGAACTTGAATGAATCCGGGCATCCACCTCTGGCGAGGCAGTAATACTCCCGGGTCACCGCCTGCTCGGGGTCGCGGATCACGTCGACCCCGCCCGGAAGCCGGCCGCCGAAGAACTGCATCACCTCCGGCCATCCGTCGTCGACGGAGACCGCGACCATCCGGAACTTCCCGGGATGGCGCGCCGCGAGGTCTCGCCCGAGCTGCAGCATGGAGGGCATCTCGTCGCGGCAGGGCGGGCACCAGGTCGCCCAGAAGTTCACGAAGACCACCTGGCCGCGCGCCTCCGCCAGCGTGAGGGGCTTGCCCTCCGCGGTCCAGCCGAGGACGGGCGGCGCGGCGACGGGACGCGCCACCGGGGTGACGTCGAAGGCCTTCTCGGCCACGCGAGCGGCCTGCCGCGGAGCCTCGACCCACAGCTGCCAGCCCGTCCACGCGGCTGCGGCGACGACGAAGAGGGCCACCGCGGCGATGGCGGCGGGCTTGCCCTTCCCGCTCTGCTTGGGGGTTTGCGGCTCGGCGGCGTTCATGCGCCGCCGGTCATAACACCGACCTGTTCCTTGCCGCCACGGGTCTTTCCGGGGAGACTCCCGTCGTGCGCGGTCTCGCCGGAAGCCTCTCGTTCATGCCGCTCCCGGAGCTCGTGGAGTTCCTGGCGCGCCACGAGGTGACCGGCTCCCTCACCTGCGAGCGCGGCGCGGTCCGCAAGACCATCTACCTGCGCGACGGGAACGCCGTCGGCGCCGCCTCCACCGACCCTCGCGAGTTCCTCGGGCAGCTCCTCATCAACTTCGGCCACATCGACGAGGAGCAGCTGGCCAAGGCCTTCCGCACCCAGCAGGAGACCCGGATCCGCCTCGGCAAGGTCCTCGCCATGGTGGGGCTGGTGCAGCCACGCGTGCTCCGCGAGGCCCTCTCCATCAAGATTCGCGAGACGCTGCTCGACGTCTTCCGCTGGGAGTCGGGGGTCTTCCGGGTCGACGAGGAGCCGCCGCCGGCCTCCGAGGACGAGCTGGCCGTCTCGGTGCCGCTCGCCGACATCCTGAAGGAGGCCGAGTTCCGGGCCACCGCCTGGGACGCCTTCCTGGCGCAGTTCCCGAGCAGCGGCGCCACGCTGCTCGTCGACGAATCGCGGATTCCCGAGAGCGCCGGAGAGGGCACCATCGACGGCAAGGTCCTCATGCTGGCCGCCAGCGGCCGGACCATCGACGAGATCGGCCTGGCCCTCCACGCCACCGAGTTCCACCTCTACCAGCGGCTCTACGCCCTGGCGCGCCAGGGGGTGGTGACCGCCGCCGACATCGAGATCATCGAGGACGCGATGCCGGAGGACGCCGACCAGGTGAACGCGGTGCTCGGGGAGTCGGCGCGCCTCCTCGCCGAGGGTCGTCCCGCCGAGGCCGAGATGGCGGCGGCGCGGGCCCTCGGCGCCGCGCCCTCCTCCGACGAGGCCCGCCAGGCGCTCGCCGCCGCCCGCGAGGCGCTGGGCGCGTCGCTGCGTGCCTCGCTCGACCGGCGCGGCATCCCGGTGGTCCGGCTCTCCTCGGTGGAGATCTCGGGGCTCGGCCTCGACGCCTCGCAGAAGTACCTGCTCTCCCGCTGCGACGGGCGGCGCGCCCTGGGACAGATCGCACAGGTGGCGCCGCTCGACGAGCTGGAGGTGCTGAAGGCCTTCAAGGGCTTCGTCGACCAGGGCGTGGTCGAGCTGCGCATGGCCTGACGGGAGAGGCCTACCGCCGGCGCGCCCGGGCCCGGGGCGCCGCCGCCGTGAGCCCGAGGTGGCCACCGTCCCAGTCGGCCCAGGCCTCGACGGCGGCTCGCGCCACCGCCGGCGCCTTGACCCGCCAGTTCCGGTCGTTCACCACCACCACCGCGAAGGCGACGCGCGGGTTGTCGGCCGGCGCGAACCCCACGAACCAGGAGTAGTCCCGGAACGGATCGGCCTCGGAGAGCGACCCGGTCTTGCCGGCCACGGTGAGTCCCTGCATCGACGACTTGCGGGAGCGGGGCGCGCGGAAGGCGCGTCGCCCGGTGCCCTCGGTCACGGTGGTGCGCATCATCGCGGCCAGCTCGTGGGCGACCTGCTCGTCGAGAACGCGCCAGGGCTGCACGGTGGGGCGCGGAACGGCGCCCGACGACGAGGCCACGACGTCCGGAGGCACGAAGACCCCGCCGTTCGCGATGATGGCGGCCACCACGGCGCCGTGGAGCGGCGACAGGCGGACCGGGCCGAAGCCGGCCGCGGTGGTGGCGAGCGCGAACGACTCCTCGGGGATCTCGGCGCGCGAGGTCTCCACGCGCTGCGCGAAGGGGATGGGCTGGTTGAAGAGGAAGCGGTCGGCCTCGGCGCGGAGCAGGGTGGCGTTGAGCGCCCGGTCGGCCAGCTTGGCGAAGACCACGTTGGCGCTCTTGCCGAGCGCCGAGGAGAGCGAGAGACAGCGCAGGTCGCGCCGCGGGTCGTCGGCGAGGAGCGAAGGGCGCACCCGGTGCTGGCCGCCGTGGTAGCAGACCTCCGAGTCGGGCTCGAGGCCGCGCCGGAGCAGGGCCGAGCTGGTGACGATCTTGAACACGCTCGCCGCCGGGGCCCGGGCCTCGAGCGAGAGGCCGCGACGTCCCGGCTCCCGCTGGGAGTGCTCGGCCATGGCCAGCACCCGACCGGTCGATGGATCGAGGAGCACCGCGGCGGCCCACGGGACCCGGTGGTCGGACAGCACCTTCTCGATGCGTTCCTGCAGGCGCGGGACGGTGGTGAGCACGGCGTGCCCGGCACCGAGCGGTGCGACGTAATGGTCGGCCACGCGGTCGAGGGTTGCCTCGGCGAGGCGGAGCTCGGAGGTGGGGACCTGCGGCATCACCGGCGCCACCCGCGGGGGCGGCCCCGGGAGGGGCGCGGGCTCGAGCTCGGACCCACCGGAGAGGATGAGAGCCCCGCGCGGGGCGTCGATACCCGAGGCCGGAGCCGGCCAGGGGAGCGCGAGGAAGAGGAAGAAGGCCCCGAAGGCGGCGAGCAGCCAGGAGGCGAGGCGGGGCCGGGTCATCGTGATATCGGCATTGTCGTCGAAGGATGGCACACCGTCAAAGAAGGAGGCGGAGCGCCTCGGTGAGGAACGCTCCGCCTCGCGCACCCGGTGTGGGTGCGACCCCCCGCCGAACCTACCTGGTACGAACCGATGTCCCGCGCTTCGCCCTCTTCTTCGCCTTCTTCGGCGGCGCCTTCCTCGAGACCTTCTTGCCAGCCTTGCCAGCCTTGCCGGGCGGCCGGGATTCCTTTGCTCGCCGCTTCAGCACGGCCTGCGCGGCCGCGAGGCGCGCGATCGGGAGCCGGTACGGGGAGCAGGAGACGTAGTCGAGCCCGACCGCGTCGCAGAACTCGACCGAGCTCGGGTCCCCTCCGTGCTCGCCGCAGATGCCGAGCTTGAGCCCGGGCCGCGTGGCTCGCCCTTCCTCGATGGCGATCCGCATCAGGCGACCCACGCCCTCGCGGTCGATGCTGACGAACGGGTCGACCGTGTAGATCTCCTTGTCGACGTAGGTGTTCAGCACCGTGCCCACGTCGTCGCGGGAGATCCCGAAGGTGGTCTGGGTCAGGTCGTTCGTGCCGAAGGAGAAGAACTCGGCGGTCCTCGCGATCTCCCCGGCGGTGAGGGCGCCTCGCGGGACCTCGATCATCGTGCCCACCAGGTACGGCACCTTCCGCTTCCTCTCGGCGAAGACCCGGGACGCCGTCTCGTGAACCACCTTGGCCTGGTTCTCCAGCTCCTTCCAGTGGCCGACGAGCGGGATCATCACCTCGGGGCGTGGCTTCAGCCCTTCCGCGGCGACGTCGCAGGCCGCCTCGAAGATGGCGCGCGCCTGCATCTCGGTGATCTCCGGGTAGCTGATCCCGAGCCGGCAGCCCCGGTTCCCGAGCATGGGGTTCGACTCCACGAGGTCGGCGATGCGCGACTGCACGTGGGCGAGCGTGCGCCCGGTCGCGGACGCCAGCTCCTGCTGGCCGGCCGGATCCTGCGGGAGGAACTCGTGGAGCGGCGGGTCGATGGTGCGGATCGTGACCGGAAGTGGACCCATGGCCCGGAAGAGCCCGGCGAAGTCCTCCCGCTGCACCGGGAGGAGCTTGGCGAGCGCCGCACGGCGCTGCTCCTCGTTCTCGGCGACGATCATCTCCCGCATCGGGCCGATCTTGCCCTCGCCGAAGAACATGTGCTCGGTGCGGCAGAGGCCGATCCCCTGGGCTCCGAAGGCGATGGCGGTCCTGGCCTGGTCGGGCTGGTCGGCGTTGGCCCTGACCTTGAGCCGGCGCACCTCGTCGGCCCAGCCGAGCAGCCGGGTGAAGAGGCGGTACATCGGCGCGTCGGCCGGCTTCACCGTCTTGTCGATGAGCACCCCCACCACCTCGGAGGACTGGGTCGGGATCCGCCCGTCGACGATCTGGCCGAGGAGGCCGTCCACCGAGAGCCAGTCTCCCTCGTGGACCAGGCGCGGCCCGCGGGACGTGGCCACCGTCATCGTCCTCGCCTGGTAGTCGAAGGAGAGCGTCGAGCAGCCCACCACCGCCACCTTCCCCATCTGCCGGGCCACCAGGGCCGCGTGGCTGGTCATCCCGCCGAACGCGGTCAGGAAGCCGTCCGCCGCGTCCATCCCCCGGATGTCCTCGGGGCTGGTCTCGTGGCGGGCCAGGATCACCGATCTCGCCGCGCGCCTTCCACGCCACCGCGTCCTCGGCGAAGAACACGACGCGGCCGCAGGCGGCGCCCGGGCCGGCCGGGAGTCCCTTGGCGAGGAGACGCCCGGCGCGGATGGCCGACTCCTTCGCCGCGGTGTCGAAGATGGGCGCAGGACGTGGTTCAGCGACTCGGGCTCGACCCGCAGGATGGCCTCGTCGCTGGTGATGATCTTCTCGTCGGCCATCGCGACCGCGATGCGCACCGCCGCGAGCCCGGTGCGCTTGCCGGTGCGTGTCTGCAGGACGTACAGCCGGCCGCGCTCCACGGTGAACTCGATGTCCTGCATGTCCCGGTAGTGGCGCTCCAGGCGGGTGCGGACCTCCTCGAGCTGCCGCGCCATCTCGGGCCAGCGCGCGGCCATCTCGGCGATCTTCTGCGGCGTGCGCGTGCCGGCCACGACGTCCTCGCCCTGGGCGTTCACCAGGAACTCGCCGTAGAACTCGTTCTCCCCGGTGGCGGCGTTGCGGGTGAAGGCGACGCCGGTCCCGGAGCTCTCGCCCAGGTTGCCGAAGACCATCGACTGGACCGAGACGGCCGTCCCCCAGCTGGACGGGATGCCGTTGAGCTTGCGGTAGGCGTCCGCCCGGTCGTTCTCCCAGCTCTGGAAGACGGCGGAGACGGCCATCAAGAGCTGCTCGAACGGGTCGTCGGGGAGCTCGAGCTTCCGCCTCTTCCGGATCGCCGCCTTGAACTCCGCGACGAGCTCGCGGAGCGCGTCCACGGGCAGTTCCGAGTCGATCTCGACGCCGCGCGCCTTCTTCTTCGCCTCGAGGAGGTCGTCGAAGGGATCGCGGTCCTCCTTGCGCTCGGGCTTCATGCCCAGCACCACGTCCCCGAACATCGCGCAGAAGCGCCGGTAGCTGTCCCAGGCGAAGCGCTCGTTGCCGGAGCTCCGGGCCAGGCCCTCGACGGTCCGGTCGTTCAGGCCCAGGTTCAGCACGGTGTCCATCATCCCCGGCATCGAGACCCGGGCGCCGGAGCGCACCGACAGGAGCAGGGGGTTGGCCGGGTCGCCGAAGCCCTTGCCCGTGAGCGACTCCACCCGGGAGAGCGCGGCGCGCATCTGCGCCTCGAGGCCCGGGGGCAGTCGCTTCCCGGCGGCGTAGAACGCGGTGCACACCTCGGTGGTGATGGTGAAGCCCGGGGGGACGGGGATGCCGATGTTGCTCATCTCGGCCAGGCCCGCTCCCTTGCCGCCGAGCAGCTCCTTCATGTCCCGGTTGCCCTCGGCGCTGCCTCCACCGAAGGAGTAGATCCGCTTCGCCACGGTCTTCCTGGCCATCGGGTACCCCCACTCGGCATGGTACGCCTCGCCCCTTCGGCAAGGTGGTCCCGGAGTGGTAGCCGTTCGGGGGCGCCCTCTGGCTTGGCCCCCATCAAGACGGGGGATTAAATCCTGTCAAAGCCCCCTGTCCTCAGGGAGTTGACGATGTAAAGGCTGAAAACTCGGGGCGGCGGACCCAGGGGGCGCAGGCATCAGATCCGCATCGACTCGATGCGCGCCTCGTCCTTCTCCGGGGCGACCATCAACGTCTCGAGGACCCCGTCCTCCAGCCAGTCCACGGCGACCTCGGGGTGCTCCCTCCCCTTGCCGTAGCGGGCCACGATCCGGGCGGCCAGCTGCCGGTCCTCCCAGGTGGGGGTGCCCTCGACGAGGGCCACCGGTCCGTTCAGGTCACGGGCCGCCACCCGGGCACGTCCCTCCCCGTAGGAGTCGAGGACGGCGTTCTCCAGCTCGGAGCGTCCCACCACCATCTTCACGGTTGGTGATAGGCGGAGGTGGCGCCCGGTGGAGAGGAGCACCAGGTCCTCCTTGCGGATGCGCCGCTCCTCCCCGGCCGCCTCGCGGGAGTCGAGCACGTCGAAGAACTTCCGGGAGAACGACTCGTCGGTGAGATAGCAGCAGCCGCCGGCCGGCTGGGGCCACTCCGCGATGCCCAGCTCGCGGGCCAGCCGGATCTGGCGCTGCCGGGAGCGGCCGTTGATGTCGAGGAGGAGGGACCGGTCGAGGATCCCCTCCAGCTCCGGGATGGAGGGCTCGAGGAGCCGCGCCGACAGCGGGCGCACCAGCCGGCCGGTCAGGCCGCTCTGCTTCTCCACCGCGCGCAGGGTGTCGCGCCGCTGGCTCTTGGGGCGTTGCCCGATCACCTCGCCGGTGAAGACGAAGGACGCGCCCTCGCGCTCCATGATCTCGCGGGCCTTTCGCATCATGAAGATGCGGCAGTCGACGCAGGGGTTGGCGTTGGCCCCGTACCCGTAGCGCGGGTTCACGATGAGGTCGAGGTACCCCTGGTCGGAGACGTCGACGTACTCGATGTCCACCTCGAGGTCGGCCGCCGCGCGCAGGGCCTCGTTCTGCGGCATGGTGCCGTCGGGGCGGCCGCCCTTGCGCCGCTGGGTCTCGGTGATGCAGAGGCCGGTGTAGAAGTTGACGGCCTTCACCTCGATGCCCTGCCGCTTCACGAGCGCCAGCGCGAGCGTCGAGTCGAGCCCGCCCGAGATCATCCCGATGGCCTTGCGGGCGCTCATGCCGGCGCCCGCTTCCGCACCCAGCTGCGGAACGACTTGCCCTCGCGGAACGTGCCCAGGTGCTCGTTCCGGGTGGCCCGGCACCACATGGGCATGTCGGTGGCGATCCCGGGGTCGGTGGAGAGCACGCAGACCACCCCCCCGGGAGCGAGCCCCTTCATGGCCCGCGCGATCTCGACGATGGGGTACGGGCAGAGCCGCCCCGAGGTATCGAGGGTCAGGTCGGGCACCGGCAGGGAGGAGGCGGGCATCGCCGCTCCGTTTATCGCCGCGGCGGGAAGGGAGCAAGAACACCAAGCGTTCCTTGCCGAAAGGAGGGGGCGGCGGTAACTTCCGGCCCCCGATGGTGATCCCTCTGGCTCGACCCGTCCTCGGCGCGCTGGCCGCGGTGCTCCTCGTCCTCCCCGGCGTGGCCCGGCCGGCCGACCCTCCCCCGAATCCAAGCCGGTGGGTCTCATCGTGTCGGCCGACCTCGGCGGCGGCGGGCAGCTCGGCACCGGGTCCGCCTACGACCCGCCCGGCATCTTCGAGCTCGAGGTCGGGGTGGCCTACGAGGTCTTCTTCGGCCTCGCACCCCAGCTGTCGATGGCGCTGGGGATGGCGCCGGGGGCCTCCTTCGCCATCCGGCCCGGTCTCGAGTGGTTCATCCCGGAGACGCCGTTCTACGTGCGCGCCGCCTTCGATGCGTCCACCCAGGTCGGGTACCTGGCCTGGCGCTGGCTCCTCCTCGGCGGCGGTGCCGCCATCCGGATCACCGACGTCCTGGGCTTCATGATCGAGGGCGACAGCGGCTTCCCGCTCTCGAGCGGCGCCGGCGTTCCGCTGATCGTCCGCGCAGGCGCCTTCGCCCGTTTCTAGACCCGGGCCGCGACCCGCGGCCCCGAACACGCAGGAGCGACACCGATGAAGCACACGAGCTGGATCCTGGCACTCGTCGTGGGGCTTGTCCTGGGCGTCGTGGGCGACCGCATGATGGGCGGCGGCCCCCGGGTCGCCCCGACCGCCGGGCAGCCCTCCGCGCTCCCGCCCCAGCAGCGTCCACCCCCGCGTCCGCAGGAGGACCCCAAGGCGGTCTACCGGGTCCCGGTCGACGACTCGCCGACGCGGGGACCCGCCGACGCGCTCGTGACCATCGTCGAGTCCTCCGACTTCGAGTGCCCCTTCTGCAAGCGGGTCGGCCCGGCCATGAAGCAGGTCGAGGAGAACTACCGCGGCAAGGTGCGCTTCGTCTTCAAGCACAACCCGCTCGCCTTCCACCCCAAGGCGCTGCCCTCCGCCATCGCCGCCGAGGAAGGGCGCGCGCAGGGCGGTTCCGCGAAGTTCTGGGAGATGCACGACCGGCTCTTCGACTCGGCCCCGTCGCTCGACCGCCCGGCCCTCGAGGCCGCGGCCCAGGCGGCCGGGCTCGACATGGACGCCTTCCGCAAGGCCCTCGACGAGAAGCGCCACGAGTCCCGCATCCGCCGGGACCAGGCGCTCGTGAACGCCCTGGGCGCGAACGGCACCCCGACCTTCTTCGTGAACGGCCGCAAGATCCCGGGCGCGGTGCCCTACGAGACGTTCAAGGCGGTCATCGACGAGGAGCTCGCCAAGGCCGAGGCCCTCGTCAAGTCGGGCGTCCCGGCCAAGGACGTCTACGCGAAGATCATGGAGTCGGCGGCCACCGCGCCGGTGATGCTCCCCGCCGCTCCGGGACAGGCCGCGGCGCCCGCGGCGCCCCCCGCGCCGCCGCCGGCACAGGTCCAGAAGATCGATCTGCGCCCCGACGACCCGATGAAGGGGCCCCGGGACGCCCCGGTGACCGTGGTGGTGTTCTCCGACTTCCAGTGCCCGTTCTGCAGCCGCGTCGAGCCGTCGCTCGCCCAGCTCCAGAAGGCCTACCCGAACGACGTCCGGGTGGTCTGGAAGAACCTGCCGCTCGCCATGCACCCGCAGGCGATGCCGGCGGCGCTGGCGGCGGAGGCGGCGCACCAGCAGGGCAAGTTCTGGGAGATGCACGAGGTCCTGTTCCAGAACCAGTCGCAGCTCTCCCCGGAGAACTACGACGTCTGGGCGAAGAAGATCGGCCTCGACATGGCGAAGTTCAAGAAGGCCGCGGGCGCGGACGCGACGCGCGCCCGGGTGGAGGAGGACGCCAAGCTCGGCGCCCGGGTGGCGCAGCAGGGCACCCCCACGCTCTACGTGAACTGCCGGCAGGTGGTGGGCGCCCAGCCCTACGACGTCTTCAAGAAGCTGGTCGACGAGCAGCTGGAGCGTGCCGCCGACCTGCGCAAGGCCGGCGTGAAGGTGGACGGCGCCTTCTACGAGCGAATCTGCGAGGACAACGTCAAGAACCCGCAGAGGGGCTAGCCGGCCGCCCGTCGAGCCATGCCGCCCGCATGGCCTGGAAGAGCGCCGCCGGGCCACCGGTGTCGGCGGCGATCTCCCAGATCGGCACGTCACCGAGCCCCTTGAACCAGGCCCGCCCGACCTGGCGGAACATCTCGGCGGGGCGGCCGTCGGTGTGGAAGGTCACCACCAGGCTCGCGGGCCCGTCGCCGAACCACCACCGATGGGAGATCTCGGCCGGCAGCTCGGCCGGGTCGATCTCGACGCGGCGGACGGTGCGCTTCGTCCCCACCGCCGTGAGCCACGCCGTGAGCGCCTCCTCGGAGAGGGCGGCGCCGGCGTTGTAGACGTCGCCCGCGCCCTCGTCCTCGGCGCGGGCGGCCGCCTCGAGCGCGCGACGCACCGGCTTCGCCACCGCCCGCATGGCGGCGGTCATGTCGCCGGCCCGCGCCGCCTTGAGGACCTCGGCGGCCGCGTCGGGAGGGATGGCGAGCGTGAGGGGCTGGCCGATGAAGACGCTCCAGGCGTGGCGCAGCTCGGGGTTGCCGAGCGCCGTGCGGGCCGCCGACAGGAGCTGGTCGGCACGGGCGCGGGCCGACGACGCCCGCGCGGTCCCGCGGGCCGACTCGTTGATCTTCTCGGCGATGGCCACCCGGTTGCGGCCGAACGCCTCGTCGTCGATCGACACCACGAGGGGCGCCGGGCCGAAGGAGACGAAGACGCCGGCTTCCAGCCCTTCCCCGCGGGTGCGCGAGACGTCCCGCTCCATCTCGGCGGCGAGCCGTGCGGCCGCGGCGGCGTGCAGGGCGGAGCGGCGCAGCGATTCGCTCCGCTCCGGGCTTCCCGGGGCGGCCCGCTCGGCCGCCGCCCGGGCCTCGGTCCGGGCCGCCTGGGACCGTTCGATCTCCCCCCGGTACCGTTCCTCGAGCGCGGAGACCCGGCCGGCCACGGTGGTGGAGGAGACCTCCCTCTCCAGCCGGTGCTCGTAGGCGGCCAGCAGCCGCCGGATCTCGGCGGCCAGCGACACCAGCGCCTCGATGTCCCCGGACAGCGAGATGGCGTCGCCGAGCAGGTTGTTCACGGAGACGCCGCCCCGGTCCGCCAGGTGCTCCATCCCGGTGAAGCGGGCCTTGGCCGCCGCCAGGATGGGCAGGTAGAACTCGCGCCGCAGGAACTCCGCCATGGAGGCAGGCCCCAGCAGGCTCGTACGCCGGGTGAAATCCTTCACGTCGGCGAAGAGGTGGGCGATGGGATGCTCCTGCGCCTCCGCCAGGATGGGCGAGGGACGCGTCGAGATCCGGTAGAGGCGCCCCGCCTCCCATTCGGCGTCGGGGGTCCCGGCCCCGGAGGCCGGCACGAGGGCCCGCCGGGTCGGGGCGACGAGCCGCTCCAGCGCCAGGTCGGCGAGGGCGCCGGCCGCCGAGAGCCCGAAGATCTCCCGCGCCTCCTCGCGCCGCAGTCCCACCGCGGCCGCGGGCTCGCGGGGTTTCCAGGCGCGCAGCGCGCGGAGGGCCTGGTCGAGGGCGCTGGCGCCGTCCCCGGCCAGCGTCCCTCCCAGGGCCTGCTGGGTGCGGGCGGCCAGCTCCGTCCTCCCCGACTCGTCGGCGACGGCCTGGGCGAGCGCTCCCGGGCCGAGCAGCACGGACCGGAGATCCACCGCCGCTCCACTCCGCCCGCCCTCCTCGGCGGCGATCCCGGCCGCGGTGAGCATCTCCCGGAGCCGCCACAGCGCCACCGCCCCCTCGGCGCGGCGCGAGGCCTCCTCGTCCTCGGCCAGGGCGGCAGCCACCGCCCCGATGGCCGTGTCCCCGTCGGCTCCGGCCACGAGGCTCGCCCCGATCTCATCGGCCCGGGGGATCCCGGTCGCGAGCTCGGGGCCGTAGAGGGTGGATCCGCCCCAGGTGAGTCCCGTCCGCCCTCCGGCGAGGGCGGCGACGTTCACCGCCGCCTCCATGCGCAGGAGCATCGGGTCCTCGTCCCGCAGCCCGGCGTCGCGGGCGAAGCGCGCGATCCCGGTCCGCGCGGAGACCCAGAGCGCGGTGAGGGCCGCGGCGCGCAGGTGGCGGTCATGGGGCGGGCCCGGCAGGACCTCGCGCAGCCCCGAAGCGGCCGCCTGGAGGGCCCCGAAGAGGGCCAGCGTCACCAGATACGGGGTCTCCTCCCGCCTCGGAGAGGCCGCCATCTCGGCGGCGGCGGTCCGCAGCGAGGCGATCCAGAGGGCGGTGAGCGACCGCCCCTTCCCGCCTGGCCCCATCCACGCGGTGACGAGTCCGCCGTGCAGGGCGGGGTGCGCGGCGAGGGCCAGCCGGGCGGCGCCCCGGAGGTCGGGTCCCCCGGTCAGGGGTGCCAGGTGGTCGGCGACCTTGGGCAGGGAGGCGTAGTCCTCCCGGAGGTAGAGCCTGTCGAGGACGTCGCCGGGCAGGAACCGGCCGTGCTGGATGCTGAGCAGGAGCCCGAGCTGGTCCACGGCCCCCCGGACCAGCGCGGCGGCGTCGGCGGAGAGCTCCACGGGGACCCGCAGGTCGGCGTGGGAGGTGCCCAGCTGGAAGCGCAGGCGCACCGGATCGAGCCGCAGGAAGGGCTCTCCCTGCGCCCGGGCCTCCGAAAGGATGCGGAGGCGCCGGACCGCTATCGGGGCCTGCCCCACCTCCCTGTCGCCGGATGTCTTGATCGGAAACCTCCCAACGGGTAGAAACCCCGATCATGCGCCGGACTTTCTTCAAGTCCAAGATCCACCGTGCGACGGTGACCCACGCGGACCTCGACTACGAGGGGTCGGTCTCCATCGACGAGGACCTGATGGACGCCGCCGGGTTCCTCGAGTACGAGGCCGTCCACGTGTGGAACATCACGCGGGGTACCCGGCTCCAGACCTACGCCATCAAGGGCGAGCGGGGAAGCGGCATCATCTGCATCAACGGGGCGGCGGCCCACCTGAACCGCCCCGGCGACATGGTCATCCTCGCGACCTTCGCCGAGATGGACGAGGCGGAGGCCCGCACCCACGTGCCGCAGGTGGTGCTGGTCGACGCGAAGAACCGGTTGGTCGCCAAGGACGTGGCCGAGGTCGCCGGCCCGGCCAGGCGGGTGGTCGCATGACGGTGTTGCTTTGGCGCTGACTCCCTGCGCGCCTCTCCCGACCTAGCGACTTTCGAGCGCCTCTGCGAGCCCGGCCGCGCCATCCCGGTGCGCGTCGAGATCGAGGCCGACACCGAGACGCCGGTCTCCGCGTTCCTGAAGCTCTCCCGCGGGAAGCGACAGGCCTTCCTGCTCGAGTCGGTGGAGGGGGGCGAGCGGTCCGGCCGCTTCAGCTTCCTGGGCGCCGGCCCCCGCAGCTCGATGTCGTGGCGGCTCGGCCAGCCCGCCGACCCGATCGCCTGGATCCGGAGCGAGCTCTCCGGTCACCAGGCGGTCCGCATCCCCGGCACCCCGCGCTTCTCGGGCGGGCTGGTCGGCTTCCTCTCCTACGACGCGGTGAAGCTCTTCGAGCCCCGCGTCCCGGTCGCCAAGGAGGACGAGCTCGGCTTCCCCGACGCGCTCTTCATGGACTTCGACCAGGTGGTCGCCTTCGACAACCTGCGCCACTCGCTGCACGTCATCGCCGAGGTCCGGTGCGAGGACGGGGACGACCCGCGCGCCCTCTACCACGCCGCGCTCGCCCGCATCGGCGGGACGATGGCGACCCTGGCCCGGCCGCTTCGCGACCGGCGCGCTCCCGCGAACCGCCGCGCCGCCGAGCTGCGCCCCCGGGTCGATCGCCGGGCGTTCGAGCGGGCCGTGCGCCGCGCCCAGGAGTACGTGAAGGCCGGCGACTGCCAGCAGATCGTGCTCTCGCAGCGCTTCGACGCCGAGGTGTCGGTTCCGCCCTTCGAGGTCTACCGGGCGCTGCGCCGGGTGAACCCGTCGCCGTACCTCTTCTACCTCCAGAACGGCAGCCAGGCGCTGGTGGGCAGCTCGCCCGAGACGCTCATCAAGCTCGAGGACGGCGAGGTCACGCTGCGCCCCATCGCCGGGACGCGGCGCCGCGGGAAGGACCCGGAGGAGGACCGCCGCCTCGAGGAGGAGCTGCGCGCCGACCCCAAGGAGAACGCCGAGCACGTCATGCTCGTCGACCTGGGGCGGAACGACGTGGGCCGCGTCAGCGCGATCGGCTCGGTGCGGGTGACCCAGCTGAAGACGGTCGAGCGCTACTCCCACGTGATGCACCTCGTCTCCGAGGTGAAGGGGCGGCTCGCCGCCGGGCTCGATTCGGTCGACGTGCTGCGGGCCGGGTTCCCGGCCGGCACCGTCTCCGGCTCGCCCAAGGTCCGCGCCATGGAGATCATCGACGAGCTGGAGCCGGCACGGCGCGGCCCGTACGCCGGCGCGGTGGGCTACTTCGACCGCGGCGGCGACATGGAGATGTGCATCGCCATCCGCACCCTCATGCAGTCGGGGCGGCGCATCTCGGTGCAGGCGGGGGCGGGGCTGGTCTACGATTCGAAGCCGGCCGCCGAGTACCAGGAGACGGTGAACAAGGCCCGGGCGCTCTTCACGGCGGTGGCCCAGGCCGAGTCGCGCGACCTCGACGGCAAGGCCTCGCCCGTGAAGGGCTCCGAGCCGGTGCGGCGAAAGCGGCGAAGCCGGAGGGCCGGCGCATGAAGCCTCGCCTCGTCCTCGTCGACAACTACGACTCCTTCACCTGGAACCTGGTCCAGTACCTGGGCGAGCTGGGCGCCGACGTCCGCGTCTTCCGCAACGACGCCATCGACGTGGCCGGGATCCGCAAGCTGCGCCCGCGCGGCCTCGTGATCTCGCCGGGCCCCTGCACGCCCGACGAGGCGGGGGTGAGCCTGGAAGCCATCCGCGCCTTCGCCGGGGAGCTTCCGATCCTCGGGGTCTGCCTGGGCCACCAGGCCATCGGCCAGGCCTTCGGCGGCAAGGTGGTCCGCAACGAGCGCATCGTCCACGGGAAGTCGAGCCCGGTGCTCCACCGGGGCGACGGGATCTACGCCGGGCTTCCCTCCCCGTTCGACGCCGGGCGCTACCACTCGCTGGTGGTGGAGCGGAAGAGCCTCCCCCGCGACCTGGCGGTGACCTCCTGGACGCGCGAGGGGGAAGTGATGGGGCTGCGCCACCGCGAGCTCGACGTGGAGGGCGTGCAGTTTCACCCGGAGTCGGTGCTGACCGGACACGGGAAGGCGCTGCTCGGCAACTGGCTGGCCCGCGTGCGGGCCGGGAGGCGACCGTGATCGTGCAGGCCATCGGGCGGCTCGTCGCCGGGAAGGACCTGAGCCGCGCCGAGATGGTGGAGCTCATGGGCGAGGTCGCCGACGGCGGCGCCACCCCGGCGCAGGTGGGCGCCTTCCTGGCCGCGCTGCGGCTCAAGGGGGAGACGGTCGAGGAGATCGCCGGCGCCGCCCAGGTGATGCGGCAGCGGGCCGAGCGGGTCCGGGTCGACCGGGAGATCTTCGTCGACACCTGCGGCACCGGTGGCGACGGCCAGAACACCTTCAACATCTCCACCACCGCGGCCTTCGCGGTGGCCGGCGCCGGCGTCGCGGTGGCCAAGCACGGCAACCGCTCGGTCTCCTCCAGGTGCGGGTCCGCCGACGTGCTCGCCGCCCTCGGCGTCGACGTCGAGGCGCCTCGCGAGCGGGTGGAGCGCTGCATCGCCGAGGTGGGCATCGGTTTCCTCTTCGCCCCGAGGCTCCACCCGGCCTTCAAGGCGGTGGCCGGCATCCGGCGCGAGCTGGCCATCCGCACCGTCTTCAACCTGCTCGGGCCGCTCGCCAACCCGGCTGGCGCGCGGTACCAGGTCATGGGCGTCTACGAGCCGCGCTGGGTGCCGATCGTGGGCGGCGTGCTCGCGGCCCTGGGCTCGGTCCACGCCTTCGTGGTGCACGGCGAGGGGCTGGACGAGATCGCCGTCACCGGCACGACCCACGTGGCCGAGGTGAAGGACGGCGCGGTGCGGACCTTCGACGTCACCCCCGAGGACCTGGGCGTCGGGCGCTGGCCGGCCGCGGCGCTGGCCGGCGGCGACGCCGAGGAGAACGCCCGCATCACCCGCGGCGTCCTCGGCGGGGCGAAGGGGGCCCCGCGCGACGCGGTGCTGGCCAACGCGGCCGCGGCCCTGGTCGCCGCGGGCGCCGCGCCCGACCTGCGCGCCGGCGTCCGCGTCGCGGCCGATTCCATCGACCGGGGCTCCGCCCTGGAGAAGCTCGAGCGCCTCGTCGTCGTGAGCCGGGAATGACCATCCTGGAGGAGATCCTGGCGCGCAAGGCGCGCGAGGTCGAAGGACGCCGCGCGGCGGTCCCCGAGCGGGAGCTCGAGGCTCGCGCGCTCGCGACGCCGCGTCCCCGCAGCCTGGAGGGGGCGCTCTCGCCGCCGGGAGGCCCGGTCCGGATCGTCGCCGAGGTGAAGCGGGCCAGCCCGTCGGCGGGCGCCATCGACGCGGGGCTCGACGCACCCGCGCAGGCCGCCCGCTACGCCGCGGCGGGGGCGGCCGCGATCTCGGTCCTCACCGACGGACCCGGGTTCGGCGGATCCCTCGACGACCTCGCCGCCGCGCGGGAGCGGGTCGACGTCCCGCTCCTCCGCAAGGACTTCGTGCTCGAGCGCTACCAGCTCCTCGAGGCCCGGGCATGGGGCGCCGACGCCGCGCTGCTCATCGTCTCGGCCCTCCCGGGGGACCTCCTGCGCCGCCGCCTGGACGACTGCGCCGCCCTCGGGCTCTCGGCGCTGGTGGAGGTGCACGACCTGGCCGAGGCGGAGGTCGCCGTGGCGGCGGGCGCCCGCATCGTCGGCGTCAACAACCGCGACCTCCGCACCTTCCGGGTGGACCTCGCGGCCAGCGAGGCGGTGCTCCCGGCGCTCCCGGGAAGCGTGCGCGGCGTCTCGGAGAGCGGCATCCGGTCCCCCGCCGACGTGGCCCGGCTGCGCCGCTGCGGAGCTGCCAACTTCCTGGTGGGCGAGGCCCTGGTCCGCGCTCCCGACCCGGGCGCCCTGCTCGCGGAGATGGCGGCGGCGCGGTGAACCAGGTCCGCATCAAGATCTGCGGCGTGACCCGCCTCGAGGACGCCCTCGCGGCGGCCCGGCTGGGCGCCGACGCGCTGGGGTTCAACTTCTGGCCGGGCTCGAAGCGCCACCTCACCGCCGCCGCTGCCGAGCGGATCATCTCCCGTCTCCCGCCCTTCGTGACCCCGGTGGGTGTCTTCGTCAACCAGCCCGAGGGGGAGATGCGGGCCATCGCCGCCGAGACGGGCATCCAGGTCTTCCAGCTCCACGGCGACGAGCCCCCCGAGCTCTGCTCCCGCCTCCCGCTCCCGGTCGTGAAGGCCATCCCGGTGGACCAGGTGCGGACGCTCTCGAAGATCCTCTCCTACGAGGTCCAGGCCTTCCTCCTCGACACCCCGTCGCGCGGCTACGGCGGCAGCGGGGAGCCCTTCGACTGGGCGCTCGCCGAGGGGGTCTCCGAGGTGGCGCCGGTGATCCTGGCGGGCGGCCTCACCCCGGAGAACGTCGCCGACGCCGTGCGGGCCGTGCGTCCCTGGGCCGTCGACGTGGCGAGCGGCGTCGAGTCTTCACCTGGCGTGAAGGACCCGGAGAGGATGTCCCGCTTCATCACCGCCGTCCGCGAGGTGCGCCTCCCATGACCGTTCCCGACGCCACCGGCCACTTCGGCCCGTACGGGGGACGCTACGTCCCCGAGACGCTGGTCCCGGCGCTCGACGAGCTCACGGCCGCCTGGCAGCAGGCCCGGCGCGATCCGGTCTTCGCCGAGGAGCTGACTCGCCTCCTCACCCGCTTCGCCGGCCGCCCCACCCCGCTCGGCGACGCGCTGCGCATGGGCGCCGAGGCGGGCGGCTGCCACGTCGTGCTGAAGCGCGAGGACCTCTGCCACACCGGCGCCCACAAGATCAACAACACGCTGGGTCAGGTGCTGCTGGCGCGGCGCATGGGCAAGCGGCGCATCATCGCCGAGACCGGGGCGGGCCAGCACGGCGTGGCCACCGCGACCGCCGCCGCCCTCTTCGGGATGCCCTGCGACGTCTTCATGGGCGCGCTCGACGTGGAACGCCAGGCGCTGAACGTCTTCCGCATGCAGCTGCTCGGGGCGCGGGTGGTTCCGGTGCAGTCGGGGTCGCGCACGCTGAAGGACGCGATGAACGAGGCCATCCGCGACTGGGTCACCAACGTCCAGGACACCCACTACATCATCGGATCCGTGGCCGGGCCCCACCCCTACCCGGCCATGGTGCGCGACTTCCAGTCGGTCATCGGCGACGAGGCCCGCGCCCAGATCCTCCAGATCGCCGGTCGCCTGCCCGACGCGGTGGTGGCCTGCGTGGGAGGCGGCTCCAACGCCATGGGGATCTTCTCCGCCTTCATCCCCGACCGCGCGGTCCGGCTCGTGGGGGTCGAGGCGGCCGGCCACGGCCTCGCCACCGGGAAGCACGGGGCGGCGCTCGCGCTCGGACGACCGGGCGTGCTCCACGGCTCGCGAAGCTACCTCCTGCAGGACGACGACGGACAGGTCGTCGAGGCCCACTCGATCAGCGCCGGCCTCGACTACCCGGGCGTCGGGCCGGAGCTCTCCTGGCTCAAGGACCAGGGGCGGCTCGAGCTCCGGCAGGCCACCGACGACGAGGCCCTCGACGCCCTTGGCTACCTGGCCCGCACCGAGGGGATCATCCCGGCGCTGGAGACGGCCCACGCGGTGGCGGCGGCGCGGGAGCTGGCCCGCGAGCTGGGGCCGAAGGGGCTCCTCCTCGTCAACGTGTCGGGGCGAG
The DNA here is from genome assembly GCA_963818535.1 of uncultured delta proteobacterium. Taxonomy (GTDB): domain Bacteria; phylum Myxococcota; class Myxococcia; order Myxococcales; family Anaeromyxobacteraceae; genus CAIOAK01. The sequence goes on from CAWFSM010000002.1 coordinate 473,868, forward strand.
GGGACAAGGACGTGGACCACGTGCGAAAGGCGCTCGCCGAGCGAGCCGCCAAGGGGAAGAAGACGCGGCCGAGGGCGAAGCGGACCGCGACGGGACCCCGGAAGCGCCCCGTGAAGCGCAAGGGGAGGTCCTCGTGAGCCCCGCGCCCGATCGCATCCAGGCGGCGTTTTCAGCCGCCGCGGAGCGCGGCGGCGCTGCCTTGGTCACCTACGTGATGGCCGGCGACCCCGACCTGGCCACCTCCCGGGAGATGGCGCTCGCCTGCGCCGCCGGCGGGGCCGACATCCTGGAGATCGGGATGCCCTTCTCCGATCCCATCGCCGACGGGAAGACCATCCAGGGCGCGGGCGAGCGGGCCCTGCGCTCCGGCACCACCATCGCCTCCTGCCTGAAGCTCGCCGCCGAGGTCCGACGCCGCACGCCGGCCGCCATCGCCCTCATGGGCTACGTGAACCCGGTGCTGGCCTTCGGGGAGGAGCGCTTCCTCGACGCCTGCGTCGCCTCCGGCGTCGACGCGCTGATCCTGCCCGACCTGCCCTCCGGAGGAGGCCGGAGCCTTCCGGGCCGCCGCCGCCCTGCGCGGAGTGAAGCTCGTCTTCCTGCTCGCCCCCACCTCGACGCCCGCCCGGGTGGAGGCCGCCTGCGACGCGGCCACCGGCTTCGTCTACTTCGTCTCGGTGACCGGCGTCACCGGCGCGCGCGCCACGCTGCCGGCCGACCTGGGAGCGAAGGTGAAGGCCGTGCGGAAGCGAAGCCGCGTCCCGGTGGTGGTGGGGTTCGGCGTCGGGACGCCGGCGCAGGCCCGGGTCGTCGGCCGGATGGCCGACGGCGTCGTGGTGGGGAGCGCCATCGTCCAGCGCATCGCCGAGGGAGGCTCGCGCAAGGCGCGGGCCGAGCGGGTGCGCAGGTTCGTGGCGTCGCTCGCGAAGGCGCTCCAACGCTGAGCCCCGGCGCAAGTCATGGCCGGTGCGACCGGTCTGCTACGCTGCCGGGATGGCATGGACACTTCTGCTCCTCGCGGGCATCTGCGAGATCGGCTGGCCCATCGGCCTCAAGCTCGGCTGGACGGACTCGGGCGTGCGCGTGACCTGGATCGCCTTCGCGGTCCTGTGCATGGTCGCGAGCGGTGTGCTTCTCTTCCTCGCGCAGAGGACCATCCCGATGGGGACCGCCTACGCGGTCTGGACCGGCATCGGCGCGGTGGGCGCGTTCGCCGTCGGCATCCTGTTCTTCGGCGATGCGGCGACGGCGCTCCGGGTGGGGTCGGCAGCCCTGATCGTGGCGGGCGTGGTGGGCCTGAAGGTCGGGTAGTCCGGCGATTCATCGGGTGTCCGGAAGATGTCGTACATGTTTGACATGATGTTTGATTTGCTTTACATCATGTCAATACCAACGAACAACGGACCCACCTCCATGCCCTATCGTGAAAAGATCGCCTGGCTGTCCCTCGTCGGCATGGCCGTCTGCTACGGCCCCTACTTCGCGTTCACCTACCGGTCCCCCCTGCTGGACCAGCCGCTGCCCAACCTCGAGCTGATGGCGCTGTTCGCCGCCGCGGCCGGGGCCAATGCGGTGTGGGTGCTGCTGGGGCGGCAGTTCGTCCGGATGAAGACGCCCCGCGACGAGCGGGGAGACCCCGACGAGCGCGACCGGGCCATCGACCGCCGCGCCACCACCGGCGCCTACTACGTCCTGATCGGCCTCGCCCTGTACGTGGGATGCTACCTGCCGTTCGTCCGCACCGGCTGGCACGTCGTCAATTCCATGGTCGCCTCGGTGGTCATCGTCGAGACGCTGCGCGACGCCCTCGTCGTGCTGGGCTACCGCCGGGGCCTGAGATGACCCGCGGCAGGATCACCAACCAGGTCCGCACCCTGCGCTTCCTCCACGGCGAGATGAGCCAGGAGGAACTCGGGCGGGCCATCGGCGTCACCCGCCAGACCATCGCCGCCATCGAGGCCGGCAAGTACTCGCCCTCGCTGGAAGCCGCGTTCCGCATCGCGGCGGTGTTCGGCAAGCCGCTCGACGAGGTGTTCCGTGGGAGGCGGAGGGCTAGGCGCAGGGCGGGCCGGCCCGCCACCGGCTACATCACCGGCCGCTCGATGGCGAGCGCGATGACCCGCACCTGGCGCATCAGCTCGGCGAACTCGGGGATGGCGAGGGACTGGTGGCCGTCGGAGAGCGCCTTCTCCGGCTTCGGGTGCACCTCGATCATGATGCCGTCGGCCCCGGCGGCGATGCCGGCCCGGGCGATGGCCGCGACGTGCTTGCGGATCCCGATGCCGTGCGACGGGTCGACGATGACCGGCAGGTGGGAGAGCGACTTCAGCACCGGGATGGCGTTGATGTCGAGGGTGTTGCGGGTGGCGGTCTCGAAGGTGCGGATGCCCCGCTCGCAGAGCATGACGTTGGGGTTGCCCTTGGCCACGATGTACTCGGCCGCCATGAGCCACTCCTTGATGGTCCCGGACAGGCCGCGCTTCAGCATGACCGGCTTGCGGACCTGGCCGAGCCGCTCCAGCAGCGCGTAGTTCTGCATGTTGCGCGCGCCCACCTGGAGGATGTCGGCGTACTCGGCCACCAGCGGCACCGTGTCCGTGGACATCACCTCGGTGATGATCTTGAGGCCGGTCTCCTCGCGGGCGAGCGCCAGCAGCTTCAGCCCCTCCTCGCGCAGCCCCTGGAACTCGTAGGGGCTGGTGCGCGGCTTCCACGCCCCGCCGCGCAGGATCCTCGCCCCCGCCGCCTTCACCGCGTGCGCGGTCTCGAGGATCTGCTCCCGCGACTCGACCGAGCAGGGTCCGGCCATGACGGTGATGGCCCGGCCGCCCACCTGGACGCCGTCCACGTCGATGACGGTGTCCTCCTCCTTCACCTCGCGGGAGACCAGCTTGAAGGGCTGCGAGACGCGCAGGGCCTCGGCCACGCCGGTCAGCATGGCGAAGTCGTCCGGGTCGACCGCTCCGGTGTTCCCGACCACGGCGACGACGCGCCGCTCGGTCCCGGAGATGGGGTGCGGGGTGAGCCCGAGGGCGCGCACCTTCTCGATGACCGCGTCGAAGTCGGCCTGGGTGGCATGGGGCTTCATGGCGATGAACATGGCGACTCCTCGGCGCGGCGCGCCGGCGACGAGAGGCTAGACGGGGCGGCCGACGGCGCCGGCGATGACCTTCACCTGCGTCATCAGGCCGGCGAACTCCCCCGGCGTGAGCGACTGCTGCCCGTCGGACAGCGCCTTCTCCGGGCAGGGGTGGACCTCGATGATGAGACCGTCGGCGCCCGCGCCCACCGCGGCGCGGGCCATGGCCGGCACGTGGGCGCGGATCCCGATGCCATGCGACGGGTCGACGACCACCGGAAGGTGGGTGAGCGACTTCAGCACCGGGACGGCGTTCAGGTCGAGGGTGTTGCGGGTGGCGTTCTCGAAGGTGCGGATGCCGCGCTCGCAGAGGGCCACGCGCGGGTTGCCGTGGGCCACCACGTACTCGGCGGCCATGAGCCACTCGCGGATGGTGGCCGAGGCCCCCCGCTTCAGCAGCACCGGCTTGCCGATCTTCCCGAGCTGCTTCAGCAGCGAGAAGTTCTGCATGTTGCGGGCGCCGATCTGCACCATGTCGGCGTAGTCCGCGACCATGGCCAGGTTCTCCACGTCCATGGCCTCGGTCACCACGCCGAGCCCGGTCTCCTCCCGCGCCAGCGCGAGCAGCTTCAGCCCCTCCTCGGCCAGCCCCTGGAACTCGTAGGGGCTGGTGCGGGGCTTGTAGGCGCCGCCGCGCAGCATCGTGGCGCCGGCGGCCTTCACCTCGCGTGCAGCCTCGAGGATCTGCTCCCGCGACTCGACCGAGCAGGGGCCGGCGATGACCACGAGGCGCGTGCCGCCCAGGGCGACGCCGGCCACGTCGACGACCGTGTCCTCCTCCTTCATCTCGCGGGAGACGAGCTTGAACGGCTGGGAGACGCGGATGGCCTCGCGCACGCCGGGCATCCCCTCGAAGAGCGAGGGGTCGAGGCCACCCTTGTTCCCGGTGATCCCGATGGCGGTTCGCTGCGCGCCGGGGATGGCGTGGGGCAGGAGTCCCAGGGAACGGATCTTCTCGACGACGGCGTCCACCTGGGCTTCGGTGGCGCTGGGCTTCATCACGACCAGCATTCGGCGCTTGGGCCTCCTCGTAGGGGGCGCGAGGATACACCCGGCTGCCCCGCGGACGAATAACCTGGATTCCCCCGGGATTCCTGGGTTTCTATCGTCCCGTGCGCGACCGTCGCTTCGACCACCTCTACGACGTCCAGAAGCAGCCGGTGAAGGAGGTCGTCGTCTCCCGCTTCGCCGAGGAGCTGGCCGACCGGCTGCGGGCCTGGCCCCCCGCCGACGTCGAGTGGCTCTCCGAGGAGCTGCGGAGGCGCCACGGGGCCGGGCTCGCCGGGCCGCCCCGGGACGAGGTGCTGCGCCTCGGGCTCGAGCTCTCCCGGCTCGACCTGTTGCGCGAGCACGAGGCCTTCGACGAGGCCATGCGCAACCGCGCGCCGATGGTCTGCCAGGGACCTGCCGACGAGGCGGCGCTGCAGCTCCTCGTCCTCTACGTCGGCGAGGAGTGCCTCTCCCTCAAGGAGTGGGCGGAGGGGGCGAAGCTCACGCGGGCCGACCTGGCGCGCGCGGTGGACCTGGCCGAGCGGCGCCTGTTCCGGGTCACGCTGGACTGAGGCCCGGCCCGGGCCCGTGGCGCCCTACCCCGACTTCGGGACCTTCTCCCAGTCGGCGAGGAACCTGGCGAGGCCGAGGTCGGTGAGCGGGTGCTTCGCGAGCTGCGCCAGCACCGAGAACGGGATGGTGGCGACGTCCGCGCCCATGCGCGCCGCCTGCACCACGTGGAGGGGGTTGCGCACCGAGGCCACCAGCACCTGCGTGCCGAAGTCGTAGTTCCGGTAGATCTCCAGGATCTGGGCGATGAGCGCCATCCCGTCCTCGGAGACGTCGTCGAGCCGGCCCACGAAGGGAGACACGTAGGTGGCCCCGGCCTTGGCGGCGAGGAGCGCCTGGCTGGCCGAGAAGCAGAGGGTCACGTTGGTGCGGATGCCCTCGTCGGTGAGCGCCTTCACGGCCTTCAGCCCCTCCAGGATGAGCGGCACCTTGACGACCACGTTGGGCGCGAACTTCGCGTAGACCCGGGCCTCCTTCATCATGCCGTCGAAGTCGACCGCGGTGACCTCGGCCGAGACCGGTCCGTGCACCAGCGCCACGATCTCCTTCAGCACGTCGTCGAACGGCCGGCCGGTCTTCGCGACCAGGGACGGATTGGTGGTCACGCCGTCGCAGAGGCCCAGGTCGATGGCCTTCCTGATCTCGTCGACGTCCGCGGTGTCGATGAAGAACTTCAAGCTGCCTCCGGAATGGTGGGTTCCAGGGCAAGGTGCTATACGGACGCGGACATGTCGAGCCGGAAAACCGCCCGCCGACGCAAGGCGAAGCCCGCACCTCGGCGCCCCGCCTCGGCCCGCTCGAAGGCGCTCGTGGCCTACGGGCGCATGGTCCTCGACACCGAGGCCCGCGCCATCGGCAGCCTCCGCCTCGACGATCGCTTCGCCACCGCCGTGGAGTGGATCCTGGCGTGCAAGGGGCAGGTGGTGCTCACCGGCATCGGCAAGCCGGGCTTCGTGGCCCAGAAGATCTCGGCCACGCTCGCGTCCACCGGCACCCACTCCATCTACCTCCACCCCGCCGAGGCCGCCCACGGCGACCTGGGGCGCGTCTCGCGCGCGGACGTGGTCGTCGCGCTCTCCAACAGCGGCGAGTCGGAGGAGATCCTGCGGCTCCTGCCCGCCCTGAAGCGCATCGGGGCGCGCATCGTGGCCATCTCCCGCGACGACCAGAACCCGCTCGCCCGCGCCGCCGACCTGGTGGTCGCCATCGGCGACGTGGAGGAGGCCTGCCCGATGGGGCTGGCGCCCACCACCAGCACGGCGGCCCTGCTCGCGGTGGGCGACGCGCTCGCCATGGCGGTCCTGGAGAACCGCCCCTTCGGCCGCGACGAGTACGCGCTCTACCACCCGGGCGGCAAGCTGGGCCGGCACCTCATGAAGGTGCACGAGCTCATGCGCAGCGGCGAGGCCAACCCGCTCGTCAAGGCCACCGCCCCGCTCAAGCAGGCCGTGGCGGTGATGACCCGCACGCCCGGGCGCCCGGGCGCGGCCACGGTGGTCGACGGGCGCGGGCGCCTGATCGGGGTCTTCACCGACGGTGACCTGCGCCGGCTGGTGGAGCAGCAGGAGGTCGACTTCGACCTGCCCGTGTCGTCGGTGATGACCCGGAACCCCCGCACCGTCCGCCCCGAGGAGCGGCTGGTGGAGGCGGCCCGGGTCATGCGCGAGGCCCGCATCGACCAGGTGCCGGTGGTGGACGCCGGCGGTCGCGCCGTCGGGCTCCTCGACGTGCAGGACCTGCTCGCGGCCCGCATCCTGTAGTCGCTAGCGCGGCTGCAGGGCGCCCAGGGCGCGCTCCAGCTGGGGAACTCGCCGGTCGCCGGGGTACGCGGCGCGGAGCCGGGCGAGCCTCTCTCCGGCGACCGCGAGGTCGCGTCTCCCCAGCGCCGCCTCGACCCGGGCCGCCAGGACGTCGGCCCCGGAGAGCAGTCCGTCCCGCTCCAGCGCGTCGAGGTCCGCCTCGCAGGCCGGGTCCCGCTCCACCTCGCACCGCGCGAAGGCGTGGACGATGCGGGCCTCCCGGTAGCGGGGCGAGAGCGCCAGGGCCCGCGCGCTCTCGGCGAGCTCCCCGGCGTGATCGCCGGCCAGGTGGAGGGCGTTCGCGAGGTGGAGGCGCGCCTCCGGAAAGCTCGGCGCCAGGGCCACGGCGCGCCGGGATTCCCGGAGCGCGGCCGGGCCGTCTCCGCGGCGCAGGTGGACCCAGGCGAGCGCCCCGGCGATGCGCGCCGAGTCCGGAGCCCCTTCCCTCCCGCGCTCGAGCGTCCGCCTCGCCTCGTCGAGCCGGCCGGCCCGGCCCGCCGCCACGCCGAAGTACAGGTTTCCGAGCGGGTCGCCAGGGTCCACGCGAAGCGCGGCGGAGAAGAGGGCGTCGTCGGAGTCCCAGTCCGGGAGGCGACGGACCGACGCCACCGCACCCGCCGCGACGGCCAGCGCCGCTGCCGCGACCGCGACCCGGCCGGCCACCGGGCGCCAGGACCGCAGCGACTGCAGCCCCGCCGCGAGCAGCCAGGCGAGACCGATCGATGGCAGGTAGAAATAGCGCTCCGGGGCCTGGCCGAGCCGTCCCGCCGCCATCGCCACCGGGAGCATCCCGGCGAGGAAGAGGGCGCACGGGACCGCAAGATCCCGGCGGCGGAGGGCGAGCGCCCAGAGGGCCGCCACCACGGCGCCTCCCGCGGCGAGCGTGGCCGCGCTTCCGGATGCGTACGCGTGGCTCACCGTGAGCGGAAGGGGAGCGACCGCCCGGAACAGGTAGGTCGCCACCGTCGAGAGGTAGTGGGCGGGCAGGCTCGTGAGCGGCGCCGGGGCCACGGCCGTGATCCCCAGGACGGCGCGGAGCCCGATCCAGGTGGCGACGGCCGCTCCCACGGCGACCCAGCGTGGCAGGGCCTCGCGCGCGCCGCGCCGGGACGCGAGGTCGTCGACCAGCACGACCGGTGCGAGCGCCAGGAAGCCCTCCTTGGAGAGCAGGCCGGCCAGGAAGAGGAGCCCGTACGCCGCCGCCCGGCGCCAGCCGTGGCGCCAGGGCAGGGCCAGGAAGGCCACCGCGAAGAGCCCGGCCAGGAGGTCGTAGCGACCGGAGACCCAGGCCACCGGCTCCACGTTGGCGGGGTGGAGCGCCCAGGCCAGCGCGCCGACGGCGGCAGGCGCCTCGCCGCTCCCTCCGAGCCGCCCGGCGAGCAGCGCGAAGAGGAGCGCGGCTGCGAGGGCGTGGAAGACGATCCCCAGCGCGTGGTGCGCCACCGCATCCGGGGCGAGCCGGGCGCCGAGCCAGAAGGTCGCCACCGGCACCGGCCGGTAGTAGCCGACCGGCCCGTGGGCGGGATTGGAGCCGGCGATGAGGTCTCCCACGAGGGCCCCGGCCACGTGCCGCCCTCCCTGCGCGAGGACGTAGGTCGTGTCGTCCCAGACCAGGCCGGCGCGGAGCGTGGGGAGGTAGGCGACCGCGACGACGAGCCCGATCGCGGCGGCGAGCAGGGCGGTTCGGCGTGTGCGGGCCTCCATGGGTGCCGGAGGATACCATCCGGTCCGGGGCTCCTGGGTTACACTCCCCCGTCATGCCGCCGCCCACCGAGACCCGCCTGCGCCGCGACCTCGTCGAGGTCTGCCGTCGCCTCCACGACCGCCGCCTCATCGGAGCCGGCGAGGGCAACGTCTCCTGCCGGATCGGGAAGGACCGGTTGCTCGTCACGCCGTCCGGGGTCGGCAAGGGAGCGCTGCGCCCCGCCGACCTGATCGTCGTCGACCTGTCCGGAAAGCGGATCCGCGGCCGCGGGCGGCCGTCGACCGAGCTGCGCATGCACCTCGCTGCCTACGCCGCCCGGCCCGACGTCGGCGCGGTGGTGCACGCCCATCCGCTCACCGCCGTGGCCTTCACCGTCGCCGGGGTGGCCCCGCCGAACGACCTGCTGCCGGAGGCGGTCCTGGTGCTCGGGCGCATCGCCGTTTCGCGGTTCGCCACGCCGGGCACCGACGAGGTGCCCCGGTCGCTCTCGCCCTTCTGGGACGGGCACGACGTGATCCTCCTCGAGCGGCACGGCGCGCTGGCGCTCGGGCGGGACCTCCAGCAGGCCTTCGACCGCATGGAGACGCTGGAGCGGGTGTGCGAGGTGGCGGCGCGCGCGCGCCTGCTCGGGTCCTGCGAGCCGCTCCCCGAGGCTGCCGTGCAGAACGTGCTCGCCGCAGGGCGGGCGCTCGCCGCCGTCACGTCGCCATCGCGACGGCGATGATCGCGAGCGGGCCGGCGGCCATCAGAGCGGATATCCGCCCACCGGCGCCAGGTCGAGCTCCGGGGCCTCCTCGAGCAGCCGCCCCACCGACACGCCCAGGCCCGGGACGACCAGCTCCGGGCGCAGCTCGGCGAGCGGCGCCAGCACGAAGCGGCGCCCGCCCATCTCGGGGTGAGGCACCACGAGGCCGGGCTCCCGCACCACGAGGTCGCCGACGAGCAGGAGGTCGAGATCGAGCGTGCGAGCCCCCCAGTGCACGTCCCGGGTGCGACCGGCCGCCGTCTCGACCTCGCGGAGCAGCCCGAGCAGCGAACCGGGCGTCCGCGTGGTCTCGAGCTCGAGAACCGCGTTCAGGTAGCGGGGCTGGGGAGGCCCGACCGGCGCCGAGTCCCAGACCCGGGAGGCCCGCACCACCGCCACGCCGGGCGCGGCCCGGAGCGCGCGGCCGGCCATCGCCAGGCGGGCCCAGCGATCTCCCAGGTTCGAGCCGACGGCGACGAAGGCGCGCACTAGACCACCGGGTTCTTCAGGACGCCCACGCCGCTCACCTCGACCTCGACCCAGTCGCCGCGCCGGATCGGACCGACCCCCTCCGGCGTGCCGGTCGAGACCAGGTCTCCGGGGAGCAGCGTCATCACCTGCGAGATGAAGGCCACGAGCGCGTAGGGGTCCACCACCATGTCGCGGGTCGACCCGCGCTGGCGCTGCTCGCCGTTCACGCGGCAGATGACGACCTGGTCCATGGGGTCGAGGTTGGTCTCCACGAAGGGACCGACCGGGCAGAACGTGTCGTAGGACTTGGCGCGGGTGAAGTGCTGCTCGGCCCTCTGGATGTCCCGGGCCGAGACGTCGTTCAGGCAGGTCCACCCGAAGATGGACTCACGGGCCTCCACGGCGCTGGCCCGGGTGAGCGTGCGCCCGATCACCGCCGCCAGCTCGGCCTCGTGGTGGACCTCCTTCGAGGCCTCCGGGATGCGGATCTCCTGCATCGGCCCGACCACGGAGGTGGAGGGCTTGATGAAGAGCAGCGGCTCCTTGGGGACCTCGTTCCCGAGCTCCTTCGCGTGGGCCCGGTAGTTGCGCCCGACGCAGACGACCTTGGTGGGCTGGGCGGGAGCGAGCAGCGCCACCTCGGAGAACGGGTGACGCGGCCCCTCGGGAAGGCCGCCGTCCCACGGCGCCGCGGTGAGCGCGCGGACCTCGGCCCCCTCGACGACGCCGTACTGCTCCCTTCCCAGGCGGGTGAACCGGCAGGTCCTCACGGAGCCCCCTTCAGTCCGAGCACGTCGTGCATGTCGTAGAGGCCGGGAGCCCGTCCCTTGACCCAGAGTGCAGCACGCAGCGCCCCGCGCACGAACTGGTCGCGCGTCGTGGCCCGGTGGACGACCTCGAGCCGCTCGCCCTGGCCGGCGAAGAAGACGGTGTGCTCCCCGACCACGTCGCCGCCCCGGAGGGTCATCACGCCGATCTCGCGCGGCGTGCGCTCGCCGATCATCCCGTGGCGCGCGTAGACCACGTCCTTCTCGGCATCGCGGTGAAGGGCCTCGGCGGCCACCTCGGCGAGCCGCATCGCCGTCCCGCTGGGCGCGTCCTTCTTCTTGCCGTGGTGCATCTCCACGATCTCGACGTCGTAGGCGTCGCCCAGGATCCGGGCGGCCTGGGCCACCAGCGCGAACATCACGTTCACGCCCACGCTCATGTTGGGCGAGAGCACCACCGGGATGCGGGCCGCCTCCTCGCGGATCCGGGCCTTGTCGTCGGCCTGGAACCCGGTGGAGCCGATCACCATGGCCACCCCGGCGCCGGCGGCCACCGCCGTGTGGCGCATCGACGCCTCGCGGCTCGTGAAGTCGACGATCACGTCGGCCTTCACCCGGCCGAGGAGCGCCGCGAGGTCGTCGGTCACGGGAAGGCCGAGTGCGGCCATCCCGGCCGCCTCGCCCGCGTCCCCCGGCCCGGACCAGCCCGGACGCTCCAGCGCGCCCACCAGCTTCACTCCCTCGGCGGCGCGCATCATCCGCAGGATCTGCCCGCCCATGCGGCCGGCCACCCCGGTCACGATCACGTTCACCACGTTCACCTCCGATGGAAAGTGCGCCGCAAGCGGCGGATCAGGCGGCCACGACCAGGCCGAAGCGGACCATGGCGTCGCGGACCTTGGCGAGGCTCGCCGGGGAGACCTGCCAGAGCGGGAGCCGGATCTCCGGCCCGGCCTTGCCGAGCAAGGCCACGGCGGCCTTCACCGGGCCCGGGTTGGTCTCGATGAACATGACCCGGTTGAGGTCGGCCATGGCCACCTGCTTCGCGAGCGCCGCGGCGTGATCGCCCCGCAGGGCGGCGACGACCAGCTCCTTCATGGCCCGGGGGGCGATGTTGCCGATCACCGAGATGACGCCGTGCCCGCCGCAGGCGATGTAGGGGAGCACCGTGAAGTCGTCCCCGGAGAGGTAGGAGATGGAGTCCCTGCCGCAGCGCTCGACGAGCTGGACCTGCCGGTCCATGTTCGCGGTGGCCTCCTTGATGCCGGCGATGGCGCCCGCCTTGACGAGCCGCTCCACGGTCTCGGGGAGCAGGTCGACCGAGGTGCGGCTGGGGACGTTGTAGGCGACCACCGGGAAGCCGACCGCGTCCCAGATCTTCATGTAGTGGCGGTAGAGCCCTTCCTGGGTGGGCTTGTTGTAGTAGGGCGTCACCACCAGTGCGGCATCGGCCCCCAGCTGCTTGGCGAGCTTGACCCCCTCGACCGCCTCGGTGGTCGAGTTGGAGCCGGCGCCGGCGATGATCTTGACCCGGCCGCGCGCCGTCTCGACGCAGGTGCGGATGACGTCGGCGCGCTCCTTCAGCGTGAGCGTGGCGCCCTCGCCGGTGGTGCCGCAGGGGACGATGCCGTCGGTCCCCTCCCGGATCTGCCACTCGACGAGCTCGCCCAGCGACGCCAGGTCCGGCTCGTCGTCCCGGAGCGGCGTGACGATGGCGACCATCGCGCCCTGGAGCTTCATGGTGTTCCTCCGCGAAAGTGGGGCCTGAGACTCTAGCCGATCCGACGGGTGGCCGGGAACCGCCGGCCGGCCGGCCGGGCCTTCTCCCCGCGAACCAGGTCGGGCCAGGTCTCCCGCTTCCGGACCAGGTAGGCCGTGTCCCCGTCGACGAGGACCTCGGCCGCGCGGGGGCGGGCGTTGTAGTTCGAGGACATGGCGAATCCGTAGGCCCCCGCGGAACGGACGCAGAGGAGGTCCCCCGCCTCGGGCACCGGCATCTTCCGGCCCTGGGCCAGGAAGTCGGACGACTCGCAGACCGGTCCGACCACGTCCAGGGTGCCGATCGGCCGGGGCTCGGCCCCGACCGGCTCGATGTCGTGGTGGGCTCCGTAGAGGCTGGGCCGGACCAGGTCGTTCATGGCCGCATCGACCACGGCGAAGCGCTTCCTGCCGCTCTGCTTCACGTAGAGGACACGCGTGAGGAGGACCCCGGCGTTGCCGACCAGGACGCGGCCGGGCTCGAGGATGACCTCGCCCCGGTAGCCCTTCATGGCCCGCTTCACCGCCGCCCCGTACTCGTCGGGGTGCGGGGGGTTCTCGTCGCTGTACTGGATGCCCAGGCCGCCGCCGATGTCGAGGTGGCGGACCCGGAGCCCCGACTTCTCGAGGTCGCGGGCCAGCTTCCGGACGCGGGCGATGGCGTCGAGGAAGGGGACGACGGTGGTGATCTGGGAACCGATGTGGCAGGCCACGCCCCGGACGTCGATGGCCGGATCCCCGGCCGCCAGGTGGTAGAGGCGTCTCGCGTCCTCGACCGACACGCCGAACTTGGACTTCTTGAGGCCGGTCGCGATGTAGGGGTGGGTCTTCGGGTCGACGTCGGGATTCACCCGGAGCGCAACGGGGGCGCGCACCCCCAGGCGGCGGGCCACCACCGAGACCCGGGCCAGCTCCGGCCCGCTCTCGACGTTGAGGCACTTCACCTCCTGCGAGAGGGCGAAGGCGATCTCCTCGTCCGTCTTCCCGACCCCGCTGAAGACCACCTTGCGCGGGTCGCCGCCGGCCTTGAGGACCCGGTACAGCTCTCCGCCGGAGACGATGTCGAAGCCCGCGCCCATGCGGGCGAGGAGGTCGAGGATGGCCAGGTTGGCGTTGGCCTTGGCGGCGTAGCAGACCAGGTGGCGCACGCCGGAGAGCGACCGGTCGAGGACCTTCCAGTGCCGGCGGAGCGTCGCCGCCGAGTAGACGTAGAGCGGCGTGCCGTAGGCCTGGGCCAGCCGGTCGAGCGGGATCTTCTCCGCGTGAAGCGCGCCGAGCCTTCGCTGGAAGTGGTTCATTTTCCGCAGGCCCCTCCGGAGGCCGGGTCGCACGGGGTGGCGGGGGGTGGAGCCGGTGCGGGAGCGGGCGATGCGGCCGGGGCACCCTCGACGCCGGCGGAGGCGGCCGGACGCGGCGCGGCCTTCACCCCGCACCCCGCCAGGACGAGCGCCAGCACGAGGATCGCGCGGGAGGTCACGTCGCCTTCCCCAGGAGCTTCTCCCAGCGCCGCAGCTCCCCGGCCACCCGCCGGGGCGCCGGGCCTCCGGGCAGGTCGCGCCGGGCCACGCTGCGCTCCGGATCGAAGCAGCGGGCGACGCCCCGGTCGAACCGGACGTGGAACCTGCGCCACTCGGCCACGGTGAGCGAGGAGAGCTGACGCCCGGCCGACGACGCGAAGGCCGCGGCCTTCCCGACCGCCTCGTGGGCCTCGCGGAACGGCACCCCGCGCTCCACCAGCCACTCGGCCGCGTCGGTGGCGAGCGACTCGCCCCCCTCCAGCGCGGCGCGCATCCGGCCGGGGTGGAAGGTCGCGGTCTCGACGGCCCCGGAGAGCGCGTCGAGCGTCTCGACGAGCATCCGCGGCGCGCCCAGCAGCGGCCGCTTGTCCTCCTGGAGGTCGCGGTTGTAGGCCAGCGGCAGGCTCTTCACGATGGCCAGCATCCCGACCAGGTCTCCGATGGCCGTGCCGGCCCGCCCCCGCGCCAGCTCGGCCACGTCCGAGTTCTTCTTCTGCGGCATGAGCGAGCTGCCGGTGGCGAAGGAGTCGTGGAGATCCATGAAGCCGAACTCGCGCGTGGTCCAGAGCACGATCTCCTCGCCGAGGCGGGAGAGGTGCACGGCGGAGAGGGCGCAGGCGAAGCAGAGCTCGATGGTGGAGTCGCGGTCGGAGACCGCGTCGAGCGAGTTCCGGGTGACGCCGGACAGGCCGAGGTCGCGCGCCACGCGCTCCCGGTCGAGCTTCAGCGTGGTGCCGGCCAGCGCCCCGGAGCCGAGCGGCGAGATGGCGGCGCGGCGGCGGACCTCGGCGAAGCGCTCCCGGTCGCGGCCCAGCATCTCCACGTAGGCGAGCAGGTGGTGGGCGAGCGAGACCGGCTGGGCCCGCTGGAGATGGGTGTACCCGGGCAGGAGCGTCTTCTCGTGCCGCCGGGCCTGGCCGACGAGCGAGCGCATGAGCCCGGCCAGCGCGGCGTCGGCGCGGTCGCAGGACTCCACGATGAAGAGCCGCTCGTCGAGGGCCACCTGGTCGTTGCGGCTCCGGCCGGCGTGCAGGTATCCGGCGGCGCGTCCCACCAGCTCCCCCAGCCGACGCTCGGCGTGGGTGTGCACGTCCTCGAGGCGCGGGTCGTGCCGGATGAGGCCCTGCTCGAACTCGGCCCGCACCCGGTCGAGCCCGCGCCGGATCTTCCTCGCGACGGCGGGCGGGACGATTCCCTGGGCAGCCAGCATGGCCACGTGGGCCTGGCTGCCCCGGATGTCCTGCGGGTGGAGCGCGGCGTCGTCCTGGATGGAGACCGACATCCGGACCAGCCGGGGGTCGGCCTCACCCGAAAGGGCTGCGCGAGACACGGGCTGCGGCTTCCGGGAGCCAGGGGCTCGCTTCGTCTTCTTCATTCGACGGTGGAGGCTATCAAAGAATCCCCATCTGCGCCCTTGGCTCCCAGGCCCTGGAGCCCCAGGATCCCCGGGGGTCGAGACACATACGGAGGTCGTCCATGGCAGGCGAGTCGGAGATCGTGGTCACGTTCCCGGGCGGCAAGCGGGTGAACGCGCAGGTCGGCGGGCACACGGTCCTGACGGACCAGCCCACCCAGGGCGGGGGCGAGAACACCGCCCCGACGCCGTTCGCGCTCTTCGCGGCGTCGATGGGGACCTGCGCGGGGATCTTCGTGCTGGGGTTCTGCCAGAAGCGCGGCCTCCCCACCGAGGGGATCCGCATCGTCGAGCGCCTTCACCACGGCGAGGACGGCGCGCTCACCGGAGTGGACCTCGACATCGAGATCCCGGCCGACTTCCCGGAGAAGTACCGGGACGCGCTGGTGCGGGTCGCCGACCAGTGCTCGGTGAAGCGGGCCATCCAGACCCAGCCCGTCTTCCAGGTCCGGACGGTCGTGACGGCCAGGCCCCGCCCTAGAAGACGATGCCCGAGGCCGGCGTGGATGTTCTGGGCCACGCCGCTCGCGCTGACGGTCGCCGCGTTGCTCTCGCTCGGCGTGATGTCGAAGCCGGAGAGCATCTTGAGCAGGCCGTAGTCGAGGAAGAAGACGAACCCGTCGTCGGACTGGTACTTCACGCCGAGATCGAGCTCGATGCCCAGGGGCTTGTTGACCTGCGACGGGGTCGAGGAGGCGAAGAGGGCCTGCGAGTAGATCACCTGTGCGCCGACGGAGAGCCCGTCGAGCACGTCCCACTTGAAGGTGGGCTTCAGGTACCAGGCGTCGGTGACCGTCCCGAGGATGCGGCGCCAGAGGATGAGGTCGACCTGGTAGGCCGGGTTGAACCGGTAGTTGTTGAGGCTGGGGTACGCCGCGCCCACCTGGTTGCCGTCGATCGCGCCGTCCAGCGCCACCTGGCCGCAGCGGTTCGGGTCGGTGGAGGGGAGCGTGAGGTTGCAGCGCCCGGGGAAGTTCCCGAAGCCAGGAGCGTTGTCGCCGCTGGCGATGCCCATCTCGCCGCCCACGTGGAAGCGACCGCCCTCGCCCAGCTTGTACTTTCCGCGGAGGACGCCGGCGCCCTGGCGGATGGTGGCCGGGATGGCGGCCGCGGTGGGATCCCAGCCGACGTTGCCGATGCTCCCGTAGATGCCGATGCCCTCGGCCTCGATCTCGAACTTCTTGCCGACCCAGCGGATGAAGAGGTCGAGGGTCCCGGCGCTGGCGTCGCGGTTCACGAGCGTCACCGGCGTGGCGACGCCGGCCGGCACGATCATGGAGGACGGCGTCTGCAGGGAGAGCGCGGGCAGACCGAACCGCTGCGACTTGTAGTTGAAGAGGAGGCCGTAGCGAGAGGCTGGTGCCGCCCTTCTCGAGCTTGCGCCGGAGCTGGTCGGGGGTGTCGGTGCGGGCGACCATCAGGCCGATGGCGCCGGCGTCGTCGTCCTGCGTCCAGTTGACGGGCTGCCCGATCCCCACGGTGTTGAACGTGCTGGAGTAGGTGATGCCCGATCCGGCCCACTCGTAGTAGGGCGTGACCGCGAGGCCGCCGAGGAACTGTCCGAGCGGGATGGAGAACTGGATGCGGTCGACGTTGTCGCCGAAGTCCTGGTCGATGCCGCCGCCTGCGTTGTAGTAGATGCCCGCGCCCCAGTCGGCGGGCATGCGGCCGAAGCTGAGCAGGCCCACCGGCGTCTGCACCTCGCCCCAGGCGCGCTTCACCTGGATGGCGCTGGTGAACCAGTTGTAGCCCGCCACGGGCGAGACCTGGCTGCTCGAGGTGAAGGAATACAGGTTGTAGTCGCGCCCCATGGGCGTGGAGCCGAGGACCACGTTGTCGAGGAAGTCGATCTCGGCCTTCACCCGGACCTGCTCCGAGACGTTGAAGGTCGGGTCGACGCGCAGCCGCATGTTCCCGCCGGTCTGCGTCCCGTCGGGCGGGCTCGTGGAGAGTTCCGTGTTGCCTCCCCAGACGTACCAGCCCATGGAATCGGCGGGCAGCCCGCCGTTCAGGTTGTTGAAGAGGTCCCAGCGGAAGCGGAAGTAGCCGTTCAGCTCGAGGAAGTGGAGCTTCTTCTTGTCCTCCTGCTCGCCCAGGAACTCGGACGCCGACTGCGCGCCCTGGATCTCGGCGCGGACCTCGTCGCGGAGCTGCTCCTTCACCTTGGCGACTTCCTTCTGGACCGCGTCCTGGATCTTCTGGTCGATCTCGGCCTGCGTGAGCGTGCCGGACGACGGCTGCGTCAGGACCGGGGTCAACTCCGGCTTCGCCGGGGCGACGGGCGAGAGGGCGGGAGACTGCGCGAGGGCCGACCCGAAAAGGAAAGGGATCGCCAGGAGGACGATGAGGGAACGCTTCATGGGGGTGTCACTAACCATGCGATTCCCCTTGGGGTCAAGCGTTCCCGGGGCCCTGCCGGAGTTCGACCAGGACCCCCCGGCTGCCCTTCGGATGGACGAAGGCGACCCGGGCTCCGCCGGCTCCGGCGCGGGGCTTCTCGTCGAGGAGCGGGGCGCCCTGGGCCTTCAGCGCCGCCATGGCCTTCTCGATGTCGGGCACCTCGAGGCAGACGTGGTGGAGCCCCTCTCCCCGCTTCTCGATGGTCTTCGCCATCGGGCTGTCCGGGCCGCTGGGCGAGACCAGCTCGATGCGCCCCGAGCCGTGGCCGAAGATGGCCACCCGGACCTTCTCCGACGGGACCTCCTCCACCTCGGCCAGCTCCAGGCCGTACACGTCGCGGTAGAGGCGGATGGCGGCGTCGAGATCGGAGACGAGGATGGCGACGTGGTCGAGGCCCTTCATGGAATTCCTCCGGATGGCGTTGGGGGGAGCATTCTACGGCCTGCGGGCGTCGGCCCGCGAGACTCGAAGGGAGCCGACCAGCGAGATGGCGTCCTGCCGGGAGCCCCGCCCGAGCGCGATGTGCGTCGCGTCGGCCACGTCCTGGCCGAAGGTCGGGTCGACCGCGATCCAGGCGTCGCCCACCTTCACCTCCGCCCAGGCGTGCCAGTAGAGGCCGGGCCCACCCTGGCCGTAGTTGGCGTAGACGAGCCCCTTCACCTCCCGGGCCCGGATCCCCGCCGCCCGGCAGAGCGCGACGAACAGGCGGGAGTGCTCGGTGCAGTCCCCCTTGCCCTGCTTCAGGATCTCGCTGGCCCGGTCGCGGCTCTGCCCGTAGACCTTGTCGAGCCGCTCGTACACCGCGCGGGAGAGCTTCCTCGCCGAGGCCCAGGTACCCGGGGTGCTTCCCACCACGGCCGACGCCAGGTCGCGGATGGCGGGGTGCTCCCAGTCGATCTCGATGGTGGCGGCCTGGTCGACGTCCCCGCGCGGAGCCGGCTTCCCCCGTGGGACGTCGGGACCGCCGAATTCGCGAGCGGTGACGGTCAGGATGGTCTCGCCGTCGGCGCCGGGGACGGCGCGCTGGCGCGCGTCGTCGAGGTCGAAGCCGCGCGGCAGCCCGCGCAGGGCGAAGGTGATGGTCATCGGGACCTCCCGGGGGAGCGGCGCCGGGAGCGGGACGCGCAGCGTGGTGAAGAGGTCGACGACGTCGATCCGCCGCGCGGTCTCGGCCGGCTCCAGCCGGATGACCATGCCGTCGCCCACCCGGGTCTCCAGGATGCGGCCGTCGTCGGCCACCAGCACCTTGGGCGCGACCCGGTCCCCGTCCTCCTTCTCCTCCACGATCGAGACCGGGACCTCGACCCCGCCTCCGCCGACGCGGGTCCGGCCCGCGTAGCGGTTCGTCATCTTCTTCACCCGGAGGTCGTCGGACTGCAGCTGGCTCCCGCTCACCGGCTTGCAGGTCAGGGCCGCGAGACGCGCCGCGTCCGCCTGCTCGGCCGTCTCTCCCGGGTGCGGGAACTCGGTGGTCCGCCGGTCATCGTCGGCGGAGATCTCGGCCTTGCAGGTGGCCGGCCCGCAGGTCACGAGCGAGGCTGCGGTCACCGCCGTCGCCCCGGAAGGCGGTTCGCATCGAGAGCAGCCTCCCGCGCGGTCCGGGCTCGTACACCCGCTCCTCGGTCACCTGCCGGCGCACCACGCGCTCCCCCACCTTCGCCTCGACGAGCATCTCCTCGCGCGAGACCCGGACGCTCCTGCCCTCCCGCTTCTCCAGGAGGACCGAGGTCTGCAGCCAGCCCACCTTCTTGTCGCCCACGTAGAGCCCGTACCACTCGGGCTCGGGCCGCAGCGGCAGGTCGTTCAAGGTGGCGGCGGGCCGGCAGTGCCGGTCGGCCGGAGGCGCCTTCCCGGCCGCCGGGGGAGCGGCCTCGGCGGTGGCGGCGGCGCAGGCGAGCGCGCCCGCGGCCAGGACTCTCCATGCTCCTCGTCGCATCGGTACACGAACCATTAGCAGAAACTGGCAATTCCCTCCGCGCCGGGCTCTGATCCAGGGCCGATGAGCCTCCTCTGGGTGCTGCTCCTGGTCGCCTCGGTCGTGGTGGCGGCCGCCACCGGCCGGATGGCGGCGTTGCCGGGCGCCATCGCCGAGTCGGCCGGCAAGGCGGTGACCCTGTCCATCGGCCTCGTCGGCGTCCTCTCCCTCTGGCTCGGCCTCATGAAGGTGGCGGAGGAGGCCGGGCTGGTCCGGGCGCTCGGGCGGCTGGCGCGCCCGGTCCTTCGCCGCCTGTTCCCCTCGGTCCCGGCCGAGTCGCCGGCCATGGGGGCGATGACCATGAACATCGCCGCCAACATGCTCGGGCTCGGAAACGCCGCCACCCCCTTCGGCCTGAAGGCCATGGAGGAGCTGGAGCGCGAGAACCCGACGCCGGGGATGGCCACCGACGCCCAGGCCCTCTTCTGCGCGCTCAACACCGCCAGCGTGCAGCTCGTCCCGGCGAGCGTCATCGCGCTGCGCGCCGCGGCCGGGGCGCGCCAGCCCGCCGACATCCTGGCGGCGACGCTCGTCGCCTCGGCCTGCGCCACGGTGGCCGCCGTCGCCTCGGCCTGGGCGCTCCGCCGCCTCTTCCCCCCGCCCGCGCCCGGAGCCCCGCGTGCTTAGGGGCGCCCTCGACGCGCTCTCCGTCTGGGCCATCCCGCTCATCGTGGCCGGGGTCCCGGCCTACGCGCTCACACGGAAGGTGAAGGTCTACCCGGTGTTCGTGGAGGGGGCGAAGGAGGGGTTCCAGATCGCCGTCCGGATCATCCCCGCGCTCGTCGCGGTGGTGGTGGCGCTGGGGATGCTGCGGGCCTCCGGGGCCATGGACGGGCTCGCCGCGCTGCTCGCACCGGTCACCGCGGCGGTGGGCATCCCGGCCAGCGTGCTCCCCATGGTGCTCGTCCGCCCGCTCTCGGGCGGCGCGGCGCTCGGCGTGGTCGCCGACGTCCTGCGCTCCGACGGACCCGACTCCTACGCCGGACGCCTCGTCTCGGTCATGGCCGGCTCGACCGAGACCACCTTCTACGTCCTGGCGGTCTACTTCGGCGCGGTCGGCATCACCCGGTACAGGCACGCGCTCCCGGCGGCGCTGCTGGCCGACCTGGCCGGGTTCGCCGCCTCGGTCGTGGCGGTGCGGTGGCTGTTCCGGGGCGTCCCTTGAGCCCGCGAGGCCCGACGGGCCGTCCTTCCGGCGTCGAGTGGATGGCGCTCGGGGGGATCCTTCTCGTCGCCGCCCTGGCCTACGCGCGGGTGCTGCACGGGGAGTTCCAGTGGGACGATTTCAGCTCGGTCATCGAGAACCACCGGATCCGGAACCTGCAAGACGTACTGGCCGGGTTCCTCCCCGCCCTGATCCGCAGCGGACGCCCGGTCGTCGATCTCACCTTCGCCCTGAATCACGCGGCCGGTGGGCTCGATCCGTTCGGCTATCACCTGGTGAACCTGGCGATCCACGCCTGCGCGGTGGTGCTGGTCCTCGCATTCACCCGCACGGTGCTGCGCCTCGCCGGTGCGCCTCGCCCGCGGGCCGTGGCCATCGTGGTGGCCGGGGTCTTCGCCCTCCATCCCCTGCAGAGCCAGGCCGTCAGCTACGTCGCCCAGCGCGCGGAGTCGCTCGCGTCCTGCGCATACCTCGGGGCGCTCCTCCTCCTCCTCGTCGCGGAACGGCGTGGGCGGAGCCCGGCAGGTGTCGCCGCCTATCTCCTGGGCCTCTGCGTCTTCGTCCTGGGCCTGGGGTCGAAGGTGATCGTGGTGACCCTCCCCGCGGCCTACCTCCTGCTCGCGTGGATGATCCCGCGAGGCGTCCAACGCGCCGAGATGACCTCCCTGCCCAGGAGGCTCGCCATGCTCGTCCCCTGGGTGGCGATCGATCTCCTCCTGTCGACGCGGACGATGCAGAGCATCGAGGGGGCCCCCGACGCCGGCTTCAGCGTGGCGGGACTCTCCCCGATCACCTACCTCCTCACCCAGTTCCGCGTGCTCGTCACGTACGTCCGCCTCCTGATCCTTCCCGTGGGTCAATTCGTGGAATGGAACATCCCCGCCGCCTCGGGCCCCGGGGACGCAGCGGTGCTCCTGTCGGGAGCCATCCTGGCGGGGATGGTGGCCCTGGCCGGGTGGCTGTTCCTATCGGGTCGAGCCCGGGTCGACGGCGGCGGAGGTGCGCGCTGCACGGCCGCGTTCGGCATCGCATGGTTCCTCCTGCTCCTCGCGCCGACCTCCAGCATCGTGCCGCTCGCCGATCTGCTCCAGGAGCACCGGGTCTACCTGGCGTCCTGGGGACTCTTCGTGGCGGTGGCCGTCGCCGCCGAGCGGATCGTCGATCGCTTGCGCATCCGTCCCGTGGCGGCCGGAGCCGTCGCCTGCGTCCTTCTCCTGGCGCTCGCCCTCCTCACCTTCCGCAGGAACGCGGTCTGGGAGACACGCCTCGGGCTCTGGTCGGACGAGGTCGCGCGCGCGCCCGAGAACTGGCGCGCCCACCTGAACCTGGGTTTCGCGTACGCGGAGCGAGGCAGGACGGACGAGGCCTTGCGGGAGTACCGGGCGGCGTACGCCCTGGGTGGCGGCGCGGCTCCGGCGACCGCCTCCTACATCCTGAACAACATCGGCGCCGTTCTCGCCAACGCCGGACGCACGGCGGAGGCCGTCGTTCCCCTGCGCCAGTCCCTCGAGCTGCGCCCCGCCGAGACCGACGTCCTCTACAACCTGGCGCTCCTCGAGCGGATGCTGGGAAACGAGGGCGAGGCGGAGGCGCTCGCGACCCGCGCGATACGGATCCGGCCCGACCACGCGCTCTCGTTGAACCTGCTCGGGGAGATCCGGCTGGAGCAGGGCGACGCGCGCGCGGCGCTCGACCTCTTCCGGCGCGCGGCGGGCGCGACCCTGGACGACGGCGCGCCGCGCTACAACGCCGGCAAGGCGCTGGCGCGCCTCGGCCAGCTCGCCCAGGCGTGCGCGACCTGGCTGCAGCTCGCATCGGATCCGTCCGCTGCGCCCGCGATGCGCCAGCTCTCGGCGAAGGCGCTCGCGCGCGAGCGCTGCCCCCGTTGACCCGCGACCCCGGCGCCGAGTCCTCAGCCCTCGATCCCCACCTCGACCACGGTGGGCGCGAGGACGCGGACGAGCTCCTTCGGATCGATGCCGACGAGGAATCCCCGCGAGCCGCCGTTCAGGTAGATGCGGGGGAGGTCGAGGATGCTCTTCTCCACGCAGACCGGCATCGGCTTGCGGGTGCCGAAGGGGCTCGTTCCGCCGACCTGGTAGCCGCTGTGCCGGTTCGCCACCTCGGGCTTGCAGATCTGGACGCTGCGGCGCGAGAGCTGCCGGGCCAGCGCCTTCGCCGAGACCTCCCGGTCGCCGTGCATGAGCACCACGATGGGCTCCCCCTGGTCGTCCTCCATGACGAGGGTCTTGACCACCGCGTGCTCGTCCACGCCGAGCTCGCGGGAGGAGACGGCCGTGCCGCCCTTCTCCTCGTAGCGATAGAGGTGCTCGGTGTAGGCCACGCCCTTCTCCCGGAGGAGCCGCGTGGCGGCCGTCGATGGCGCCTTTCCCATGCATCCGAGCCTAGCGCAGGATCGGCCCTGCGCTACCATGCGCCGCGCGGGCGAAGGCGGCCCGGGGAGGTCCGACCTTGCGCTGGTTCGTCCGTGGTGACGTCGACGGGTTCTTCGGCCTGGCCCTCGACAACCTGGTCCAGCTGCTCGTCATCGACGCGCTCTGCCGCCACGCGCTGGGGTTCCCGGCCGACCTGGTGCACGGGACCATCCTCCCCGGCGCCGCCATCTCGGTCCTGGTGGGCAACCTGTTCTACGCCTGGCAGGCGATGCGGCTCGCCCGGCGCACCGGGCGGACCGACGTCACCGCCCTCCCCTTCGGGATCAACACCGTCTCGCTCTTCGCCTTCGTCTTCCTGGTCATGCTCCCGGCCAAGCTGGCCGCGCAGGCAGCCGGCGCCGCCGACCCGGCCCGCGTGGCCTGGCAGGCCGGGCTCGTCGCCTGCCTCGGCTCCGGGCTCATCGAGCTCGCCGGCGCGCTCCTCGCCGAGCGGATCCGGCGGGCCACGCCCCGCGCCGCGCTCCTCTCGACGCTGGCGGGCATCGCGCTGGGGTTCATCTCGCTCGGGTTCCTGCTGCGCGCCTTCTCCCGCCCGCTGGTGGGCTTCGCCACGCTGGGCGTGGTGCTCGTCACCTACTTCGGCCGGGTCCGCTTCCGCGGCCGCCTGCCCGGCGGGCTCGTCGCGGTCGTGCTGGGCACCTTCCTCGCCTGGGCCACCGGCATCGCCCCGGTGGGCTCGGCCCCGGCCACGGCGGCGGCCTGGTCCCCTCCCGTGCCGGTCCTGGGAGCGCTCTGGGAGGCGCTCACCGGCGGCCACCTGGAGACCTACCTCTCGGTCATCCTGCCCATGGGGCTCTTCACGCTGGTGGGCTCGCTGCAGAACGTCGAGTCGGCCGAGGCCGCCGGCGACGCCTATCCCACCCTGCCTTCGCTCACGGTGAACGGGCTCTCCACCGTGGCGGCGGCCTGCCTCGGCTCCTGCTTCCCCACCACCCTCTACATCGGCCACCCGGGCTGGAAGGCGCTGGGGGCGCGGGCCGGCTACTCGATCCTGAACGGCGTCTTCGTCGCCGCCGTGGCGCTCAGCGGGACGCTCTCCTGGATCGCCTGGGCGGTGCCGGTCGACGCCGGCCTCGCCATCGTGGTCTGGATCGGCATCGTCATCTCGGCCCAGGCCTTCCAGGTGGTGCCGCGGTCGCACGCGCCCGCGGTGGTGATGGGGCTCCTGCCCGGCATCGCCGCCTGGGGCGTGCTCATGGCCAAGTCCGGGCTGCGCGCCGCGGGCGTCGGCGCCCCCGGGGGTGCCGCCCCTCACCGACGGCGTGGTGGACGCCTTCCTCGGGTCCGACGTCTGGATGCGGGGCGGCTTCGCGCTCGACCAGGGATTCATCTTCACGGCGATGATCCTCTCGGCCGGGACGGTGATGATCATCGAGCGACGGTTCCGGACGGCGGCGGGCTGGTTCGCCGTGGGCGCGGTGCTGTCGGCGGCGGGACTCGTGCACTCCTGGCGGCTCACGCCACAGGACGCGGTGATGGACCTGCGGCCCGCCTGGCCGTTCGTGGCCGGATACGCCTTCGTGGCGGCGCTGCTGCTCGTGGCGCCGTGGGTGACGGAGCGGGACGAGGTCGGGCACGGGTAGTTGCGCACCCCGGAGGGGCGCGCCGTCAACGATCGCCGACCGGCGCGAAGAAGCTCACCCCGCGCACGTTCTCCTGGACCTGGAGCGGGTGCTGGATGGGCGGGAAGGCCCGCTGCTCGCAGTCGGTGCGCTCGCAGAGCCGGCAGGTGAGCCCCACCGGCACCACCGCCTCGCGCGAGTCGAGGTTCATCCCGTCGGCGTAGACCATCTTCCGGGCGTGCCCCACCTCGCAGCCGATGGCGATGGCCAGCGGGGTTCGCGGCGCGTGGAACCCGCCGCCCTCCTTGTACACGGATCGTGCAACCCAGAAGTAGGTGGTGCCGTCGGGCATCTGGGAGAGCTGGGTGCGGATCATCCCCGGGGTGAGGAAGGCCTGGAAGACGTTCCAGCGCGGGCAGGCGCCGGAGAAGCGGGCGAAGCGCAGGCCGGAGGCGGAGAAGCGCTTGGAGATGTTGCCGGCGATGTCGACGCGCACGAAGTGGATGGGGATCCCCTCGGCCCCGGGGCGGCGCAGCGTGGTGAGCCGGTGGCAGACCTGCTCGTAGCTGGTGCGGAAGCGGTGCCCGAGCAGGTCGATGTCGTAGCGCTCCTGGCGCGCCGCCTCCAGGAAGGACGCGTAGGGCATGAGCACGGCGGAGGCGAAGTAGTTGGCCAGCAGCACCCGGGCCAGCGCGCGGGCCGAGTCGCTCGAGAGGAGCGGGTCGGCGGCGTAGCGGTCGAGGGCGGCGTGCTGGGTCTCGAGCCCGATCTGGTAGGCCAGGTGGAAGTTGCGGGAGCCGCGGCGCAGCACCTCGGAGAGGTAGAGCACGCGCTTCTCCGGGTCGAAGCGGCGGATGGCGTCCCCCATGTCGGCGGTGCGCTCGATCTTCACCTGGATGCCGTGGAGCCGCAGCTGGTGCTCGAGCCCCTGCTGCAGGTCGTCGCCGCCCAGCCGCGCCTCGCGCCAGAGCTGCTCCGCCCCCTCCTCCATCTCCGGGAAGTGGTTGGTGTGGCGCTGGATGAGGTCGGAGACCTCCTCGGTGGGCATGCGCGAGGAGTCGACGCCGGTCAGGTCGCCGCGCCCGGAGATCTTGATGGCGAGGTTGTCGGCCGCCTCCCGGGCCTCGCGGAACGCGTGGTAGAGCTTGAGGATCCCGCGGGCCGCGGTGGGGGCGTGGGAGGCCAGGTCGCGCACCTCGGCGGTGGTCACGTCCTCGTGCTCGAAGATCGGGTCGCCGAAGAGCTCCATGAGGTCGGCGACGGTCCGGGCGTCCTGCTCGGTCGAGAGCGCCTTCAGGTCGAGCTCGAAGATCTCGGCGATCTTGATGAGCAGCGGCGCCGGCATGGCGCGCCGGTTGTGCTCGATGAGGTTCAGGTACGAGGGCGAGATGCCGAGCCGGTCGGCGAGCTGCACCTGGCTCACGCCCTTCTGCCGGCGCAGCGCCCGGACCTTGGCCCCGAGCATCGACTTTTCGCGCACCATGGGAGAGGAGGCTATGCCCCTGTCCGCGGGATTTTCAAGGTTTACTCGACGTCACGGAGATTTTTCGGCCCGCAAGTGCCTGGGCTCACGGGTGAATTCCTGCTGGTTGTCGATGGTGAAAACCCGGTCTGGCCACCCGCTCAGAGTGCTCCCACCCACGCGTCGAAGGCC
>CAWFSM010000003.1:0-147608 GCA_963818535.1 uncultured delta proteobacterium
GCGCGCTACCAGACACACGTCACGATCGTGGACGGCGCGTTGTCGCCGCAGCCGTTTATGAGTGTAAAGGTATGGGCGGATACGCCGCTAGCAGTGCAGATCGACGGCACACCTTACACCATCGGTCCCACTACCCCGGCAGCCACGCAAGTAGATGCCACCGGCGCCCTCACGATCATTAGCGACGCCACCGACCTGTTTGCCACGCCGCTGCGCATTTGGGCTGCACGCTACACGGCAAGCACACCCTGGCGACGGAATACGTACACTTTGAGGAAATCGAGCACAAAGCCATACAACAGCGAGCCTACGGCAAGTGCGACCAGCAGCCATGGTGCGAGCGGAGCCATCCAGATGCCGGCAGCGGCCATGGCACTGATGATGGCGACATCGACCACGCTGCTCACCAGCAGCCACTTGCTTGGCCGCGAGCGCGCCGTAAAAGCGACTGCGCTCGCGTACCAGGTAGATATTGGCTTGTCCAGTGAATACCAGCAGCACAAAGATAAATGTCTGCAGTTCTGCTAGTGGCAAGCGCAGCACGCTGTTCGCCCAGTACAGCGCAGCAAACGAGAACGCCATCCAACCTGCCGCGATTACCAGCGCACTGACAACCAAAGACCCGAAGATGCCAGCGATCGGGCTTGGCTGAGTAGGACACTGTATCGGTGGCCAGCGCCATGCTCACAAAATCGTTGGCAAATACCAGCAGCAGGATCAAATGCGGACGGACGATCGTATTGGCCCGTGAGCAACAGGCCAAGGCTGAGAAAGAAACCCACCTGGAACGTTTTGATAACCTTGTTGAGAGTATAGGTCAACATCCTTTGGAAGATGCGCCGCCCGGTTTCTACAGCGGCCACGATATTGCCCAGCCCAGGTGTCGTCAGGATCAGGCTTGCCGCAGCCTTGGCCACGTCCGTCGCGGTCGATACGGCGATGCCAACTTCCGCCTGTTTTAGCGCAGGCGCGTCGTTGACGCCATCGCCGGTCATGCCAACCACATGCCTCGCCGCTCTGCAGCGCACGTACCAGGTGATACTTGTCCTCGGGAAAGACGCCGGCATAAAGCTGGCAGTCAGGATCAGGCTCCGCCTGGTCAGCTCTTTCAGGGTTTCAGCAGGGCACGCTTTGCCGGTCAGACCGACTCGGGCCGCCACGGCGCGGGCTGTGGCCAGGCCGTCGCCGGTAACCATGATGATCCGCACCCCCAATGCCTGCAGCCGCACCAGCAGGTCTTTGGAGTCCGGACGTGGTGGCTCTTCCAGCGCCACCAGCCCAACAAGCTGCATCTGATGATCTGGCCCAGCCGCTACGGCTAATGCCCTGTAGCCATGCTGAGCAAGCGGTTGCACGTCTTCTTCGACGCTGCGGCCGGCAAGCGCGCTCACGCTTTGCGGAAAGCCCTTTACGATGCCCATCTGTCCAGCTTCCCGTCTGAACGACCGCCGCCGTATCTTTTGTAGCCGAGTCAAAGGGTGTAAAGCTAAGACGTGTGCTGAGGTCCACCGCTGCGCCCTGGGCTTGTACTGCCGCAAAATGGCAAGGTCAATCGGATACCTGCGTAGCGCCTTCGGCGGAAAGGCGGCGAGGCGCAGCGTATCAGCCGCGGTGTACGGTGCAACAGCTGATGGTCGCCGAGGACAGGTAAGAAGATCTGGGTAATCGTACCTGTTTTGTCGCTGCAGAGTACATCCATGCCCGCTGCTTCCTCCACGGCGGAGAGCCTGGCCACGAGCACGTTGCGTTCGCAAGTTCGCCGGCCCCCAGACACAGCCGCAGAGCATGAAGGTGGCAGTGCGACGGGCACTGATGCCACCAACAGAATCAGGGCGAAAGGCAGCAGGTCGCCAAACGGCAGCTTGTGGACCAAGCATGCCGTAGATGACAACAGCAGCAGCATCGCCACGCTGACCGCTGCCAGGTAGGGCGGTTACACCCTGGACTACTACTGCTCCAGATGGCTGGCCGTTTTTCAGGCCATTACCACCAACTGGGCAGTCTTACCGTAGAAGGTGCACAAACCGGTCGCCGTTACCTCCCCGGTTGCTTCGCCACGGCGCACAATGCTGCCCGCATAAACGGTCGCACTCACGCCAACATCAACGGCGGCCAATTCGCCGGTAGAAGCAAGAATCATTGGAGCGCCAGCAGGCCTGCACGCCACGCGCACGTCGGCAGGTGCGATGTCGCCCATCCGAATGTTACGATATCGCCGGGGACAAGCTCCTGGGCAGGAATCTCGCGCCAAGTACCCGTTGCGCTGTACCCACGCCTGTCCCGCCAGTTGTTGGCGCGGGAGCGCCACGCGTCGTGCGCACACGTGGCTTCAACAAGCTCAAGACGGCGTTGACAGGGGGCAGGGCAAGCGTAATCAAGGCGTCCGCCGTCTTACCGAGCACCAAAGTGATGATCACACTAGCTTCCAGCATCCAGGGGATAGGTCCCCACAGTTCACCCAACAGCAGGCGAACAATGTTCCGGCGTGTGTTAAGGCCGCAGCATTGGGGCCGGTTTCCTGCAGACGCCGTGCGGCCTCTTCAGTCGCTGACCCGCCTGCATACTGGCTCGGGAAGCAGGGCCTGGAGCTGGGGCCGTATCCGCAATAGTATGTTTCGTCATAGTCTTCACCATTGGGTGGGGTAAGCCTCAGGCTGTCCTTCGGCTTCTCCGCAGTCCTTTAATAGGGTACTACAGATCGCGCCTACAAAACCGTCGTACGATCGTAGTTACGCACCTCCTTGCGGCGGCTGATCGCACGTTCCCCCCTCGCTGCCGCACGTCACGCCGTGTTCAGAGTTCCTCGGAGTCATTGCCATGGCTACACTTGATGCATTTGTACCTTATTCGGTGTCAGTTTGGCCCAAACCAGGTCACCTTTCTGCTGTCAGCGGCAGCGACCGGCGGCGTCCTGTCGCTGACCGAGTTTGCGGCAGCCCCGCCACCTGCGCGGGCGCGCCCAAATCCACGACGATCTCAATGTCCAACAGACGCTCTACATCCTCAACGGCGACTTCGAATTCGTCATCGGTGAGCGCTTCAACCGGCACCCACTGGTTGGTCACGATCTTTATCTACCGCACCGGCACGCCCCATACGATCGAGAACGTTGAGCCGGGCGGCGTAGGTCGCATGCTGGTTATCTTGACGCCGCCCGGCTTTCAGCAGGTGCTGGGCGGAGCAGGCACGGTAACCGCGATCACGGCCACCCCTGGAGGTGAAAGCTCTTGTCGCTGCTTGCGCTCCAAGAGAAGTACCACATGGACACCAGGGGGGCGACCACATCGCGCAGCAGTAAACCATCGCAACCCTTGTCCTTCGATTGCCGTCTCCGCCGGCGGCGTAGGGAGCCGCCATACGATAGACCTGTTGTGCAATTTCAAGCGGGCTACCTCTCTCGTGTGAAGTTGGCAAGACAGCCTTCGGATATTCGCGAATCAGCAGGGCGGCGCCTTATTTGTTAGGTTGTGTTCGCAGCCTATCGGTGTCCGCCTGCGCTGTACCTGGTTCCTCGCCCTGTTTCGCGCCGCCTGAAGTAACGTGAGAGCAAAATGCTCACGACGAACATAACCGCCGAAATCGCAGCGAGCCTTCACTCCAACGTCGGCAGTTTCCCAGTCAGGAACATATTTTCGAAGTTCGCCTGGCGACAGTGAGGAACCACCAGGACAAGGGCGATGGTGCCGGGTATCGAGCCGATGACCGTTACCCGCAAGACGGCCGGTAGTGGATGCGCAGAAAAAGCGGCCAGGTAGTTCACCAGGTCGTACAGCGAAAAGATCAGCGCATGATGGCGCCGGTACGAAGAACAGAGTTGCGTGAATGCCTGTCTTGACTGGGACGAAGGGGGTTGTGGACTGCAGTTCAGGGAGTCATGGGCGGTATTGTGGCCTCTAATACAACAAGGAAGGAACATTATCAGGTAATCAAGGTCGCCGACCGTATGTTTCACTCCTCTCAGGTGCTGAGAATGGCCAAGGCACCGAGCGAGATGGATTATTATCCATCGATATTGAAGGTGCCGAAGAGCGGGTCTTGACGAAGTTCCCATCCGAATATCGCTTTCGATGCATAACGATTGAACGCCCAACCGCGCTCCTGGGTGTTGTTCATGAAGCAGGATATTCGGTCGTCGAAATGCCAGCCTAGATGAGCTCTTCATCCATGAAAACATTCAGGGAAGCGTACCTGTCAAATCTCACGGGGTACTTCAGGAAACGCTACTTTGCTGCGCGCTGGATGTAGTATGGTGGTGCGGTGACGGTTGTTGACGCGACCTGCTCGGCGTTGTCAAACCAGGGACACGCCCGATGATTCTCCGGAGTTGATCCGTCTTTGTGGAGTCCATCCCTTTGTGGGCAGAGGATTCCTGTCGTCCACGCAAATTCTGGACGGTGTCAAACCTGGGAAATTTCACCGAGCGTCTGAGCCTCCTCCTGATCTGGTTGCGCGAATTCGACCGTCGGTGTCACCGATGTGGTGAGGCCGATTCTGGTTGTAGTCCTACCTCCTCGAGCTTTCGCCGGCATCATGTAACCCCGTGAAGACCTCGCTGTTCAATCGTTCGTCCTTATGCCTTCCCGTTGAAGCCCTCGATGTAGGCGCTCTCCACCGGCTTCCCCGGCCGGATGGACTTCGATTGCACGCCGTGGAGGTAGCCCAGGAGTCCATCGCCTTCGATCGGACTCGGTGCCGTTGTCCGACCGTGATCGTCTGGTAGCCGCGCTCCAGCGCGACCTGGTCGAGCAGGTCGGCGACCTTCTGCCCGGTGAGCCGCGACGTGTCGGCCGCGAGGAGCGGGTACTCGCGGCTCGAGTAGCCCACGACGGGTTGCAGTACAGAAGCAGGCCGCCGTGGTCGTGACCTGCCTGGATTCTTCGGACCACGGGAAGCTAGAGAACGGCCTCTCCACCGTGGTTGGGTGCTGACTGCTCGTGCTGCTGCGTGAACTCGTCCGGCGTCAGGTAGCCCAGGCTCGAGTGCGGGCGGACCTCGTTGTAGTGCCGGCGCCAGGTCTCGATGATCGACGCGCGCCTCGGCCGCGATGCGGAACCACTCCATGCTCAGGCACTCGTCGCGGAACTTGCCGTTGAAGCTCTCGTCGGTGCCGTTCTGCCACGGCTTGCCCGGATCGATGAGCGCCGTCTCGATGCGCCTCGGAGAGCCAGCGCAGGATCGCCGCGGAGACGAACTCCGGGCCGTTGTCGGAGCGCAGGTAGCGCGGCGCGCCGTGCACGCTGACGAGCTGCGCGAGCACCTCGATCACGCGGCCCGAGCGGATGCTGCCGGCGACGTCGATGGCCAGGCACTCGCGGGTCCACTCGTCGACGACGGTCAGGCACTTCAGCTGCTGGCCGTTGGCGCAGGCGTCGAAGACGAAGTCGTAGGCCCAGACGTGGTTGCGCGCCGTCGGCGGCAAGCGGGCGCGGCCGGCTCGTCGCGACGCGCCGGCGCGGCCGCCGGCGTGGCACCTGCAGCCCGCCTGCCGCCAGAGCCGATGCGGCCGGTCGGCGCTCATCCGGTGCCCCTCGCGGCCGAGGAAGATCCGGATGCGGCGGTAGCCGTAGCGCGGGTACTGCGCCGCGAGCTCGCGCATCCGCGCGAGCACCGGCGCGTCGGCTTGCGCCATCCGGGATGCGTAGCCCAGCGACGAGCGCGCCACGCACAGCAGCGCGCAGGCCCGGCGGCGCGACAGGCCGCGCTTCGGCGCGTACGCCACCTGGCGCGCCGCGCGGGCGCGCTCACCATTTTTTTGCGGCGATCTCCTTCATCACCTCGATCTCGAGATCCCGCTCGGCCACGAGCTTCTTCAGCCGCCCGTTCTCCGGCTCCAGTGCCTTCAGGCGCTTCACGTCGGCGCGGCTCCATCGTCGCCGAACCGCTTCCGCCAGACGTAGATCGTCTGCTCGCTGACGCCGTGCTTCTTGGCCACCTCCGCGACCGGCGTCTGCGTCCGCCTCGCGCAGGATCTTGACCATCTGCTCTTCGGTGAACCTGCTCTTGCGCATCGTCTCTCCGTCTCCGGAGAGGCATCGTCTCACGCTTCAACTGGTCCGAAAAACGCCGTCACAGTCGTTGCCTTGAAGAACTGAAGTTTACGCCCCGTACGGGCGCAAACCGTTGACCCCTGAACAAGGGAACTGGTCCGCGTCCGCCCCCGTGCCATACTCGCCGCTTCGCCCCCGGGGGGGGAGGTCGCAAGCACTTGCAGACGGTCGTCGTCGCCTTTCTCATCTCGCTCGTTGTCGCGCTGGCAATGACCCCCCTGGTCCGAGGGGCGGCCTTTCGCTTCGGCGTGCTCGACCACGCCCTCACCTCCCGCAAGATCCACGGCAAGCCCATTCCCCGGCTCGGTGGCGTGGCCATCGTCGTCGCCTTCTTCGTCCCGCTCGTCGCGCTCTTCTTCTTCGACACCGGGGTGGGCAGGCTCCTCTGGAGCCAGCCGCAGCGGGCTCTCGCCCTCATCCTGGGCGGCCTCGCCATCGCCGCGCTGGGCATCTTCGACGACCTGAAGGGCTCCGGGGCGCGCATCAAGTTCGCCGTCCAGGTGCTGGTGGCGGCGGCCATGTGGTTCGCCGACTACCGGGCCGACACCATCGCCACCCCCTTCGGCACCTTCGGCCTGGGCGTCCTGGGCTTCCCGCTCACCGTCCTCTGGATCGTGGGGGTGACGAACGCGCTCAACCTCATCGACGGGCTCGACGGGCTCGCCACCGGCGTGGCCCTCGCCGCCACCGGCACCATCTTCTGGGTGAGCCTGACCAACCACCGGATGCTCATGGCGCTCGTCATGGCCGGCCTGGCCGGCGCGTTGCTGGGCTTCCTCCGCTACAACTTCCACCCGGCGTCGATCTTCATGGGGGACAGCGGGAGCCTCTTCGTGGGCTTCATCCTGGCCACGACCGCGCTCGAGACCCACGAGAAGACCACCACCGCGGTGGCGCTGCTCGTGCCCCTCGTGGCGCTGGGGCTCCCCATCGGCGACACGCTGCTCGCCATGACCCGGCGGACGGTCCGCGGGCAGCCGATGTTCTCGTCGGACCGCGGGCCACATCCACCACCGGCTCATGGCCCGCGGGCTCTCCCACCGGGCCACGGTGCTCGCGCTCTACGGCATCTCCATCGTGATGGCGGGCGTGGCGGTGGCGCTCTTCCACTCCGACGCCGAGCAGACCCTGGCCTACGCCGGGGCCATCGTCGCCATCGCCGTCATGCTGCTCGTCGTCGGCGGGGTACGTCCGCTTCGACCAGGGGCGGCAGCTCCTCTCCGACCGCAAGAACAACCTGGCCATGCGGGCGTCGGTCCGGCGGGCGGGCGAGCAGCTGCGCCAGGCGCAGGACCCGGACGCCGTCTGGCGGGTGGTGCAGGGGGTGGTGCCGGACGCTCCAGGCGAGCTGCGCGGCGCTCACGCTCGTCGCGCGCAACGGGACGGTGCGGACGAGCGAGTTCTCCTGGGGCTTCGACGAGGCGCCCGACGGCCTGCTGCGGGCCCGGTTCAGCCTGCTGGGCGAGCGGCCGGACGACGGGCGGCTCGAGCTGGGGTTCACGGACGGCAGGCGCACCGTGGACCGGGACACGGAGATCGCGATCGAGCTCCTCTGCGAGCACGTGCTACGCGGCGGTGCAGCGGATGGCCGCGAAGCACGAGCAGGAGACGAACGGGTCGAGGAAGCTCCTGCAGTTCCGGAGGTAGGGCAGGCAAACGCCGTTCGCGGCTTCTGCATGTGGGGGCGACGCGCTAGACTCCCGCCGTGTCCCGGGTACCCCCCAGAGCTGCCGTTCCCGACCCCGGGAGGAACCCGTCACCGTGGACGTGACCCTCGTCGACGCGATGCTGGCCCTCACGCCGGCGGAACGGTTGCGGGCGAACGACCGGATGATCCGCACCGTCGAGGAGCTCCGCCATGGATTCGCCGTCGCCAGGACTCGAGACCTTGCTCGCCCGTCTGGCGGCGAGCGGGACTGAGTTCGTCCTCGTCGGGGCCCTGGCCGCCGTGGCGCAGGGTGCGCCGCTGACCACCTTCGACATCGACGTCGTCCACCGGCGCGATCCCGGGAACGTCAATCGCCTCCTCGCCTTCCTCGCCTCCGTCGACGCGCGCTACCGGGGACGGCCCGCGGGTCAGGTCCTCCGACCGACGCGGGAAGCGCTCCTCGGCACCGGACACCAGCTGCTCTCGACGGCCCTGGGGCAACTCGACGTGCTGGGCGCCATCGAGGGAGGGCGCGAGTACCCGGACCTCGTCCGGGAGAGCGTCGAGATCGAGGTCGAGGGGGAGGTCGTTCGGGTCCTGGGCCTCCGGACCCTCGCCGAGCTGAAGAGGGGCGCGACGGATGCGAAGGGGCGTCTGGCACTTGCCGTCCTCGAGGCGACCCTGACGCGGACGTCGGGGGAGGGTCGTGACCGAGGCGGAGCTCGGAGCACGGGGGCGGCCAAGAGCTCGTCGCCCTCGAGGACGGCGATCCTCCTGGAGAACTTCCTTCGGCCGCTGGCGGTCGTAGAGTTCACATCCTCCGACGCCAAGGCCTACGCCCAGCTCCGCGCGAAGCTCGAACGGGCAGGTACGCCCATCGGTCCGCTCGACACCCTGATCGCCGCACAGGCGGTGTCCCGAAAGCTCGTCCTCGTCACGAACAACGAGCGAGAGTTCGGACGGTGCCAGGCCTTCGCCTGGAGAACTGGGTGGGGCGCGAAACGTAGCGGCCGGAAGCGAGCACTGGCTCCCTGCTTGCATCGCCACGGGTGCGAGAGGAGCCATGCATGGGGGAGCGGCGGAGGAGCGGACGAGGCTCGGACCGGGGGGCTGCGGCCCGGACCTCCGAAGCGAGAGAGGGCTACATCGCGGCTGATGGATTGCCTGGATATGCCAGTAATGGCATATTCGCTGGGGTACCGGCGTGCCGTTGAAGCTCCTCGTCTGGGTAGGCAGCTCCAGGGAGGATCTCAGGACATTTCCGGAGGACGTTCGGTTGGTCATGGGCTACGCCCTTTACCTGGCACAGGCCGGCGGCAAGCACCCGGACGCGAAGCCGCTCCGGGGCTTCGGGGGTGCAGGCGTACTCGAAGTCGTCGACGACTTCGACGGCGACACGTACCGCGCGGTCTACACGGTCAAGTTCAAGGGAGCCGTGTTCGCACTTCATGCGTTCCAGAAGAAGTCTCGGAAGGGCACGGCGACTGCCCAGCGGGACCTTGAACGGGTGAGGCAACGACTCGGGTGCGCGGAGAGAATCCACGCGGAGATGTTCGCCGGTAGAGGAGGGTCTGGTGAGGAAGAGAGCTGACCACAGGACGAGTAGCGGAAACGTGTTCGAGGACCTGGAGGTGCCCTTTCCAGAGGAGGCGCTGGCGAAGGCGGAACTGGCCTCCCGGATCGGAGTCATCATCGGCAACATGAGGCTGACCCAGGTTGCGGCAGGCGAGATCCTCGGAGTCGATCAGCCCAAGGTCTCTGCTCTCTTGCGGGGGCGGCTCTCGGGCTTCTCCACCGACCGGCTCATCAAGTTCCTGACAGCGCTGGGCCAGGACGTGGACATCGTCATCCGGGGACGCCGGGCGAGCGGGGTCCGGGGCCGATTGAACGTCGTGGCGGCGTCGCCGACCAGGTGAAGCCGGCTACCCGACGAAGCTCGCCTCGTACCCGCCGTCCTCCACGCCCCGCGCCGCCTCGGTCGCGCGCAGGGGGCCGAAGCAGTCGAGCATCACCGCCACCTCGTTCGTGTGCGTGGCCCCGATGCTCTTCTCGTACGCTCCGGGGTGCGGCCCGTGCGGCACGCCGGCCGGGTGGAACGAGATGCTCCCCGGCCCCACGCCGCGCCGCGAGGTGAACTCCCCGCGCTGGTAGAAGATCACCTCGTCCACGTCCACGCTCGAGTGCGGGTACGGGCAGGGGACGGCGTCGGGGTGGAAGTCGAGGGGACGGGGGACGAAGCTGCAGACGAGCGCCCCGCGGGCGGCGAAGCTGCCGTGCACGGTGGGGGGCAGGTGGACCTGGCCGACGCGCGGCTGGAACGCGAGGATCGGGACGGCGAAGGGCCACACCGTCCCGTCCCAGCCGGTGACGTCGAGGGGGGAGTGCGGCTGGCGGAAGCCGTGGAAGGCGCCGCCGCGCTTCACGAGGAGTTCCCGGATGCCCTCGTCGAGGGGGCCGCGGAAGTCGGGGCGGCGGAAGTCGCGGTGGTTCCAGGGCGCGTCCATCCGGAGCTGCCCCACCTCGTTGCGGAACTGCTTCGGGAAGCCCAGGCCACCGAGCGCCTCGATGGAGAGCCAGCGCTGCGGCCCGGGGTCGGGCAGCAGGCGGTGCACGAGCCCCTTCGGCACGTAGAGGTAGTCCTCCGCGGCGAAGCGGACGTCGCCGAGGACGGTGCGGAGCAGGCCCGAACCCTCGGCCACGAAGTACAGGTCGTCGCCGTCGCCGTTCGCGAAGTAGACCGGGTCGGGGGCGCCGGGGCTGACGAGCGAGACCACGACGTCGTCGTTCCAGAGGAGCGGGACGCGGGCGTCGACCGGGGGCAGGGCGGAGGCGGGGAGGTCCTGGGTGCGGTAGTGGCGCTTGCGGAGGGGCGGCGGGGAGGCGGGGGAGGGCGGGGTCCACCCGTGGTGAATGTCGGCGGCGACCTGCTCGTGGGGGCGGTGCCGGTGGTGGAGGATCGTGTACGGGCCGTCGAATCCCTGGCGCGTGAGGCACTCCTCCCAGAGGAGGGCGCCGTCCGGGCCGCGGGAGGCGACGTGGTGCTTGGGGGGGAGGACGCCCAGGTGCATGCGGTCGATCACGGGGGTTCACGTAATCGGGGGGAAGGGGCTGTGCAGCAGGGTGGCGCGGGAGTTGCTGTGGGGAGGGGGATGGCGCCAACGGAAGGAGGTTCCACCGACAAGGGGCCGGCTGGCGGGCCAAAGGTCCGAAGGGCGGTCGGTAGGTGCCCTGGGCCGGCCGCAAGAAGTGTCTATTACAATAGACGGATTGCTCCTCCGCCCGCTAGGATACGGGATTGAAGGCGCGCGAGCTCATGCGGATCCTCCGAGCGATGGGCGCGGTGGAACGAGCAGGCAAGGGGTCGCACGTTCGCTTCACCATCGGCACGTGCAGCACGACGGTTCCGAATCACAAGGGCGAGGACATCAAGAAGGGCACGCTCGCCGCCATCGAGGCGAGCATGGAGCCCTGCCTCGGCAAGAACTGGCTGAGGAAGATCATCGGCGAAGGCCGGTAGAGGGTGCCATGAAGAAGCGGTACACGGTGCGATTCGACAGGGACGCCGACTCGGGATGGTGGGTGGTCACGGTTCCCGAGATCCAGGGCTGCCTGACGCAGGGACGGAGCATCGCAGAGGGCAGGAGGCGCATCCGGGAAGCCATGGCTCTCTTCATCGACGAGTCCGAGGCCGAGAGGGCCATCCTGTTCGAAGACGTTCGTTTGCCGCTGGAGGCAAGAAGGCAGGTCCGGCAGGTGGCCGCCGTGCGGGAGAGGTCGGAGCGGCTCCGTGTGCAGGCGCAGGAGGCAACGCGGGCGGCGGTGGGCGAGTTGACGCGCCGCGCGGGCCTCTCGGTCCGTGATGCCGCCGAGATGTTGGGGATCTCGTTCCAGCGGGTGCAGCAACTCGCCGGCAGCCGGCAACCCAAGGGGAGTGGGTAATTCCAACTTCGCCTGGATGAAGTGCAACCCGGTAAACCCTTGCTCACCAGGGGTGCACCTGGCTATGGAGCCCCGGTCGTTTCCCTCGAGAGGAAGGAGCGTTCCATGGCCAGGTACGTCGACGGATTCGTCATCCCCATCCAGAAGAAGAAGCTGAAGGACTACCTCCGCATGGCGAAGATGGGCGCCGCGATGTGGAAGGAGTACGGCGCGCTCGCCTACGTGGAGTGCGTGGCGGAGGACCTCGCGGTCCCGTGCGGGATGGGCTTCAAGAAGCTCGCGAAGCTGAAGCCCGGCGAGACGGTGGTCTTCTCCTGGATCGTCTACAAGTCGCGCGCCCACCGCGACAAGGTCAACGCGGCCGTCATGAAGGACCCGCGCATGAACGACCCGGCGATGACGGCCAAGAAGATGCCCTTCGACATGAAGCGCTTCGCGATGGGCGGGTTCGAGGTGCTGGTGTCCTGGTGAGGCGGGCGGTGAGCCGGACGGCTACCCGCGGCTCACCTTCTGCTGCTCCCGCTCGATGCTCTCGAAGAGCGCGCGGAAGTTGCCGGCGCCGAACCCCTCGTCGCCCTTGCGCTGGATGATCTCGAAGAAGAACGGGCCGGCGGCGGGCTCCTTGTAGAGGCCGGCCGAGTCCTTCAGGAAGATCTGCAGCATGTAGGAGCCGCGGGCGCCGCCGTCCACCAGGATGCCGAGCTCGCGGAGCAGCGGGGATGGCCTCGTCGATCCGCTCCACGCCGATGCGGGTGAGCCGCTCGGGAAGCATGTCGTAGTAGCTGCCGGGGGTGGGCATGAACTCCACGCCGCGCTCGCGCAGGCCGCGCGTCGCCCCGAGGATGTCCGTCACGGTGAGCGCCGCGTGCTGGACGCCGTCGCCGCGCAGGTCCTCGTGGAAGAGCTGGATCTGCGAGGCCTGGAAGTCGGGGCGCCAGGGCTCGTTGTTGGCGAACTTCACGCCGGAGTGGGGGTCGCGCATCACCACCGAGCGCAGGCCCGAGCCGCGGGCGTGCATGGCCGCCTTGCGCTCCCCGGCCACGTCGGAGGTGTGGAACTGCACCTCCCAGAACTCCTCGAAGCCGAGCACGTGCTCCATCCAGAGGAGCGCCGGCTTCATGGTGAGGAAGTTCGAGGTGACGTGGTCGATGTGGCCGAAGCCGAAGCGGTTCGAGCCGCCGGCCGGGGCGGGCCTGGGCGCCAGGTACGGGTAGGGGGCCGGGAAGCTCGCGCCGCTCCACGAAGCGGAACTCGGTGTCGCCGAACGGGGTGGTGATGCCGAAGGTGCGGAAGGTGCCGGGACCTTCACGGACGGTGACGACGTCGGTGGTGGGGGTGCCGCCGCGCTCCTCGAGGAGGCGGAAGGCGAGGTCGACGTCCTCCACCTCGAAGACCAGCATCCCCACGCCGTCGGGGTGCTTGCGGAGGAAGAGCGACGCGTCGCTGGTGCCGGTGCCGGTGGGCTCGGAGACGAGGACCCGGACGTCGCCGGCCTCGAA
Source organism: uncultured delta proteobacterium (assembly GCA_963818535.1). Classification (GTDB taxonomy): domain Bacteria; phylum Myxococcota; class Myxococcia; order Myxococcales; family Anaeromyxobacteraceae; genus CAIOAK01. Next base: position 13,134 of record CAWFSM010000003.1, read on the forward strand.
GAGCGCCGAGCGCTGGTGGAGGGTGGCGTCGAGCTCGGGGGGCGTCGCGGCCGTCTCGGCGAAGTCCATCATCCGCGTGTAGAAGCGGCGGGAGCGTTCCAGGTCGTGGACGTAGTAGTGGAGCGCTTCGAGCCGGCGGATGCCGAGCGGGGGGAGTCGAGCCATGCGCGGGAGTTAACGGGGCGGGGCGGCGGGGGCCAGCGCCGCTGGCGCGTCCGGTTGCCGGTCTGGCTCCGCCGCGACGAACGCGGGCAAGGTCGCGCAGGCGGCCTCGACCCGGAGCAGGGTCGGGAAGCGGGACACGTCCACGCCGAAGCGGCGCGCGCCGTAGAGCTGGGGCACCACGAACAGGTCGGCGAGGGTGACGTCGTCGCCGTGGCAGAAGCGTCCGGCGCCGTCGCGGACCACCTCCTCCAGGCTGGTCATGGTGCGGGTGAGGAAGTGGCTGGTGAAGGCCACGTCGTCGCCGGCGCCGGGGTGGCGCTCGCGGAGCCACTTCATGGTCGACGCGTTCTGGTAGGGCTGGATGGACGAGTTCACGTCCTCGGCGATGGCCCGGACGCGGGCGCGGCCGGCCGGATCGCCGGGCAGGAGCGGCGGTGACGGGTGGCGCTCCTCCAGCCACTCGAGGATGGCCATCGACTGGGCGAGGCGAAGGGTGGCGCCGCCCTCGTGGACCTCGAGGAGCGGGACCGTCGTCATGGGGTTGCGCGCGCGGTGGGCGGCGGAGAACTGCTCCTCCGTGGCCAGGTTCACCGCGGAGTAGGTGAACGGCAGCCGCTTGAGGCGGAGGGCGATGCGGACCCGCCACGAGCAGGAGGAACGCCAGTAGGAATGGAGCGTGAGGGTCATGCGCGACCCTTAGTGAGGGGAGGGGGCTGGCGCAAGTAGCTACCGGTAGCTACAATTGTGGCATGCGAACCGTCGGCCTCAAGGTGCTCAAGAACAAGCTCGCGGAGTACGTGCGCATCGCGGCGGCGGGGGAGCGGGTGCTCATCTCCGACCGGGACCGCGTGGTGGCCGAGCTGGTGCCTCCGGATGCGGGGAGGGCCGAGACCGTCGCGGACGCGGTGCTGGCGGGGCTGGTACGCGAGGGGGTGGTGTCGCCGCCGCTGACCCCTGGGCGCGGACTCACCGTCGAGCATCCGCGAGGAGCGAAGCTGGCCAAGGTGCTGGCCGAGCTCGACCGCGACCGGGGCGAGCGGTGATCTACCTCGACACGTCGGTCGTGCTCGCCGAGCTCTTCGCGGAGGACCGGCGGCCACCGGAGGACTTCTGGAAAGGGCAGCTCGTCGCGAGCAGGTTGCTCGAGGTCGAGACCTGGACGCGGGTGCACGGGAGACGCGCCGCGGGCACGCACGGCGAGGTGGTGAGGGAGATCCTCGGCGCGGTCGCGTTCGTCGAGCTCGCGCCGACCGTGCTGGTGCGGGCGTTCGAGCCGTTCCCCGAGCCCGTCCGGACGCTCGACGCGATCCACCTCGCGACGGCGACGTTTCTCGTTGGGCAGCGGATGCACGTGGAGTTCGCCACCTACGACCAGCGGATGGCGAGGGCGGCGCGGGCGATGGGGCTGGACGTCATCGAGCCGTAGCCGGGGGCCGGCGATGTCAGGGGGGCGTGCGAGCATCTGAACGCATGCGCAGGGGCGGCGAAACGGCTAGTTCACTCACCGTCATGCTCGAGGAGCTGGCGGCGCGGGCCTGGGAGATCGACGTCCCGTGGGAGCGGCGCGGCGTGGGTGGCGGCGGGGCCGTCAAGGTGGACCGGCTGCTGGTCCGCGTGTCGCGGGGGCACGGGGCGGTCGACGTCGCGCTGGGTGAATGCCTGGCGGCCATGGGCGCGGGCGACCGGGCGCTGCGGCTCGGGTTCGCGGGTCTCGTCGACTACGCGCGCGAGGTGCTGGGCATGGCGGGGCGCACGGCGCTGGGGCTCTCCCGGCTGGCCCGGGAGCTGGGGGAGAGGCCGTTGCTGCGCGCGGCGGTGCGGCGCGGGGAGGTGAGTCCGCGGCTCGCGCAGGAGCTCCTCCCGGTGGCCCGGGGCGAGGCCGAGGCGGGCTGGGTGGCGCGGGCGGCGCAGCTCACGGTCCGTGAGGCGCGGGAGGCGGTGCGGGCCGAGGCGGCGGGGCAGGGGTTGCCCGACGACGACTGGGAGCGGGTCGAGTTCCCGGCCGATGCGGCTTGCCGCCGGAAGGTCGACGAAGCGTTCGCGCTGGCCGGGGAGCTGCTCGGCGCGACGGCGCCGCGGTGGCAGCGGCTCGAGGCCATCAGCCAGGAGTACCTGGGGGCGAACCCGGCGCCGGAGGGGGACGGCGGAGAACGCGGCGACGCGGGCGAGGCGGGGCACGGAGGGGGCGGGCGGGAACTGGAGGAACTGGAGGCGGCGCTGGAGGTGGAGACGGGGCGCTGGGAGCGGCTGCTCTGGCCGGAGCCGGTGGCGGCGCCGGACGGGGTGGACGAGGGCGGCATGGTGGCCGACGTCGCGGCGATCGACGCTCGCATCCGGGAGCTCGCGGCGATGCGCGACCGCTGGGACGACCTGGTGGGGCACCTGGGGCTCGTGGTCCAGGCCTTCGGGCTGTGGCGTCACCTGGGCTTCGCATCCTTCGGCCATTACTGCGCGGAGCGGCTGGGCATGGCGGAGCGCACCGTGGCGCAGCGGGTCTGGCTGGAGCGGCGGCTGCACGAGCTGCCGGGGCTGCGGGAGGCCATGCGGCAGGGCCGGGTCACCTACGAGAAGGCGCGCCTCGTCGCTGGCGTTGCGGCCCCGAAGGACGTCGAGGCCTGGGTGGCCGTGGCCGAGAGGAGCACCTGCATCGAGCTGCGCCGGCAGGTCGAGGCGGGGGAGAAGGCGCAGATGTGTGCGCGGGAGCGGGTGTCCGTGGTCGCGCCGCGGCGGGTGGCGGGGCTCTTCGATGAGGCGTGCAGCGCGGTCATGGCGCGGGAAGGGCGCTGGATGGCGCCGGCGGAGTGCCTGTCCCGGATGTGCGACCACTTCGTCGTGGCCTGGGAGGGAATCCGGGAGCGGAGACGCACGCTGCAGCGGCGGGTCATCGAGCGCGACCGGGGGTTCTGCCAGGTCCCGGGCTGCAGCCGGTCGGCGGTTCACGCCCACCACGTGGTGTGGAGGTCGCGGGGAGGGGGAGACGAGCCCGAGAACCTCGTGTCGCTCTGCGCCGGGCACCACCTGCACGGCATTCACCGCGGGTACATCCGGGTGTCGGGGCGGGCGCCCGACGGGCTCGTCTGGGAGCTCGGGGAGGAGGTGCGCGCGGGATAGCTACCCGGCGGTTACCTCTTGCTCGATGCGGCCGAAGAGGCTGCGCCCCTGGGCGTCGTAGGCCTCCATGGCGATGCGGTCGCCGGCGGCCAGGAAGGGCGTCCTCGGCTGGCCGTCGGGGGAGGAGAGGATCTCCAGCACGCGGCGCTCGGCGAGGCAGGAGATGCCGCGCCGTGCGTCGGCGTTCGAGACCGTGCCGCTGCCCAGGATGGTGCCGGCGGTGAGGGCCCGGGTGTGGGTGACGTGCTCGACGAGCCGGGCGAAGGAGAAGTGCATCTCGGGGCCGGTATCCAGGTCGCCGACGAGGTTGCCGTTGAGCCAGATCTTGAGCCGCAAGTGCGCGCGGCCGTCGTGCCATGCCGGGCCCAGCTCGTCGGGGGTGGCCACGAACGGCGCGAAGGCGGTGGCGGGCTTCGACTGGAAGAAGCCAAAGCCCTTTGCGAGCTCGGCGGGGACCAGGTTGCGCAGCGTGCAGTCGTTCAGGATGGTCACGAGCCGGACGTGGGAGAGGGCGGTGTCGGCGCGGGTCCCCATCGGGACGTCGCCCAGGATGACGGCCACCTCCCCCTCGAAGTCGAGTCCCATGGCCGGGTCGGGGAGCAGGATGTCGTCCGACGGCCCGAGCAGCACGCCGCTGCCGCCCTGGTACACGAGCGGGTCGGTCTCCATGGACGGGGGGAGGTCGGCGCCGCGGGACTTCCGGACGAGGCGCGCGTGGTTCAGGTAGGCCGAGCCGTCCACCCACTCGTAGGCGCGCGGGAGGGGCGCCCCGAGCAGGTCCAGGACGACGGGCTCGGTCGCGACGCGGCCGGCCTCGACCTCGGCGGCGAGCGCGCGGAGCCTCGGGGTCGAGCTCGTCCCATCGGTCGAGTGCGGCCTGGAGGGTCGGGGCCACGGGGGAGGCGTCGGCGAGCCGGGCGCCGTCGGAGCGGACGATGCAGAGCTTGCCGTCGCGGGTGCCGTCGCGGAGGGTGGCGAATCGCATGGGGGGAAGAATGCCACGGGTCCGGGGAATCGCCAGGAGGCGGGAGGCCTTACCGGGCTCTTGCGGACGAGACGCAGAGGCGTAACGTACGTCCATAGAGGCAGGAGGTGCACCATGGGCGAAGGTGAGGGACTGCCCCCGAAGGGGGATGCGCTGCGCCGGGCGCTGCAATGGCTCGCAGAGCAGCGTCAGGTGGATCCCAAGGCGTCACGCGTGAAGCTGATCTCCGAGGCGGGACAGCGATTCGACCTCTCCCCTGCCGAGGAGGACTTCCTCATCGGCCAATGGAAGGACAGCTGATGGCGCTCGAATGGAAGAAGATCCTCTGCCCGGTCGATTTCTCCGACGCGTCGCGGAGCGCCCTGCAGGTGGCGGCGGAGCTGGCCCGCCGGTTCGACGGCGAGGTCACGGTCTTTCACGCCTACCCGCTGCCCGGGTACACGCTCCCCGAGGGGACGGTGCTCCCGGCCACCGGCATGCTTCAGGAGCTGGCCGAGCAGACCGACGCGCTGCTCGCCCGCTGGAAGTCCGAGGGCCTGGCCGACGGCGCGCCGCGGGTGACCACCGGCAAGGCGGTCGGTGAGCCGGCCGCGGAGATCGTCGCCGCCGCCGAGGACGGGAACTACGACGCCATCGTCGTCGGCACCCACGGGCGTACGGGCCTGGCCCACGTGCTCCTGGGTTCGGTCGCCGAGCGGGTGGTCCGCCGCGCGCCGATGCCGGTGGTCACGGTGCGGCCGCGGAAGTAGCGCTCAGTCCAGCGGCTCCACCGCCGGCACCGGCTCCCGCCGCCGCGCCTTCCCGATGGCGTCGGCGGTGTAGATGGCGAGCCCCGTCCAGATGAAGGCGAAGGTCACCGCCTGGGCGGCGCCGAACGGCTCCCGGTAGACCACCACCGCCAGCGTGAACTGCAGGGTCGGCGCCACGTACTGGAGCAGGCCCACCGTGGAGAGGCGCAGCCGGTGGACCCCCAGGCCGAACCAGACGAGCGGGAGCGCCGTCACCGCGCCGGCCGAGAGGAGCAGCAGCGACATCCCCGTGGAGGTCCCGAAATGGGCCTCGCCCCGCCACCAGAGCCAGGCGAGCCACCCCGCCGCGAGCGGCGCCAGCAAGGACGTCTCGACGAGCAGGCCCGCCACCGCGTCGATCCGGGCCTGCTTGCGGAGCAGGGTGTAGAGCGCGAAGGACAGCGCGAGGGCCAGCGAGATCCAGGGCAGCCGTCCGTGGGCGAGCACCATGAAGCCCACGCCCACCGCCGCGAGACCCACGGCGAAGGCCTGGAGCCGGTCGAGCCCCTCCTTCAGGAAGACCACCCCGAGCAGGATGGTCACGAGGGGATTCATGAAGTAGCCCATGCTGGCTTCCAGCAGGTGGCCCGTGTTCACCGACCAGATGTAGAGCAGCCAGTTGACCGAGATGAGGAGGGTGGTCGCGACGAAGGTCAGGGCGCGGCGCCGGTCCCGGAGCGAGCGGGCCACCTCCGCCCCCCGCCCCATGGCGGCGGTCATGGCGCCGAGGAGCGCCACCGACGCGACGACCCGCCAGGAGAGGATCTCGAGCGGGCCGGTCGGCCGCAGGGCCTTGAAGTAGATGGGCGACAGCCCCCAGGCCAGGTAGGCGGCGAGCGCGTAGGCGAGGCCCGCGGTGTGGGGGGAAGGGGAAATGGCGCCTCCGGCAGGCGGGAGTCGTACCCCTTCCGGAACCCCTTCACAAGCCACCCCGATCCGGCGAGGATGTCGGTCCTATGAGCGATCTCTCGACCCGGTACATGGGGCTCGACCTCCCCAGCCCTCTCGTCGTTGCCAGCTCCTCCATCTCCAACAAGCCGGAGAACTTCCAGGCCGCGGAGGCGAGCGGCGCGGGCGCCATCGTGCTCCGCTCGCTCTTCGAGGAGCAGATCGAGGCCGCCGAGAGCGCGCTCGAGGAGGCGGTCAGCTTCCAGGCCGACTCCAACCCCGAGGCCCGCAGCTACATGCCGCCCCAGCGCATCGGGCCGCGCGAGTACCTGCGCCTCCTCGACAAGGCCAAGAAGTCGGTGCGCATCCCGGTCATCGCCAGCCTGAACGCGGCCGCCGCGGGGAGCTGGAGCGAGTACGCGAAGCAGCTCGAGGACTCCGGCGCCGACGGCATCGAGGTGAACATCTACTCGGTGGGGGCCGACGCCTCCGTCACCGGCGAGCAGATCGAGAACGAGTGCATCCAGATCGTCCGCTCGGTGCGCAAGGCGGTGAAGGTGCCCATCGCCCTCAAGCTCTCCCCGTACTTCACCTCCTTCGCCAACGTGGCGAAGAAGTTCGACGACGAGGGCGTGAACGCGCTCGTGCTCTTCAACCGCTTCCTGCAGCCCGACATCGACCTCGACCGCATGGCGCTGAACAGCTCCATGCAGCTCTCCCACCCCTGGGAGATGCTCGTCCCGCTCCGCTGGACCGCCATCCTGCACGGGCGCATCAAGGCCGACCTGGCCGCCTCCACCGGCGTCCACGACACCGCCGGCGTGGTGAAGATGCTGCTCGCCGGCGCGACCGTGGTGCAGCTCGCCGCGTCCCTGCTCCGCAACGGCGTCACCCACCTGGCGGGCCTGAAGAGCGGCCTCTCCGAGTGGATGGAGCGGGGCCACTACTCCGCCCTGGCCGACTTCCGCGGCTCGCTCTCGCAGAAGGAGGCTCGCGACCCGCGCGCCTTCGAGCGTGCCCAGTACGTGAACCTGATCCTGTCGCAGAACATGTAGACGGGCGAGGCCCCCAAGATGAAAGCCGTAGCCGTCTTTCCGGAGGAGCGCGCGCTCCGTCTGGTCGATCACCGTGAGCCCGCCATCCTCGCCCCCGGCGACGTGGTGGTGAAGGTCCTCGACGTGGGGTTCTGCGGGACCGATCGCGAGATCGCCTCGTTCCGCATGGGCTCCCCGCCGCCCGACTCGCCGTACCTGGTCCTCGGGCACGAGGCGCTCGGGGAGGTCGTCGAGGTGGGGTCGTCGGTGCGCCGCATCCGCCCCGGCGACCTGGTCGTCCCCACCGTGCGCCGTCCCTGCCGCCGCGAGACCTGCCGGGCCTGCCGCATGGGACGACCCGACTTCTGCCTCACGGGCGAGTACTCCCAGCGCGGCATCAAGGACGCCCACGGGTTCCTGGCCGAGCGCTTCTCCGACGACGCCCGCTGGCTGCAGCCGGTGCCGCGCGAGCTGCGCGACGTCGGGGTGCTGACCCAGCCTCTCTCCATCGCCGAGACGGCCATCGCCGAGCTCGAGCAGGTGCAGAAGCGGCTCCCCTGGGCGGCGCTCGGCGAGACCGGAGGGTCGGGCAAGCGGGCGCTGGTGCTCGGCGCCGGGCCGGTGGCGCTCCTCGGCGCCATGGCGCTCGTGGTGCGCGGCTACAAGGTCACCGTCTACTCCCACGCCGGACGCGGGGAGAAGGCCGAGTTCGCCGAGTCGATCGGGGCCCAGTTCGTCACGGCCGCCGAGGAGAAGCTCCCGTCGCTGGCGGGGCACCTGGGGCGCATCGACGTGATGTTCGAGGCCACCGGCGCCACGCCCGACGCCCTCGCCGCCATGGAGCACCTGGGACGCAACGGGGTGTACCTCCTCACCGGCGTCCCGGGACGCCGCGGCGCCTTCACCCTCGACGCCGGCTACCTGCTGCACGGGATGGTGCAGCGGAACCAGGTCATCACCGGGCCGGTCCACCCCAGCGCCGAGGCCTACCGGGCGGCGATCCAGGACCTGGGGCTCTTCTCGCGCCGATGGCCGGGAGCGCTGGCGCGGCTCATCGCCGGCCGCGTCTCCATCGACGACGCGCCGGAGGCCTTCCGGCAGCCCGCCTCGGGACTGAAGTGGGTGGTCACCGTCGCCGAGTGACGGCGGCGGTCACTTCGCTGCGGGTGCGGCGGGCGCCGCCTCGACCCCGAGCAGCTCCACGTCGAAGATGAGCGTGGACTTCGGAGGGACCGAGGGGGGCTTGCCCGTGTCCCCGTAGGCGATGGAGGCGGGGCAGACGATGCGCGCCTGGCCGCCCACCTTCATCTTCTTCAGCCCTTCCTTCCAGCACGGGATGGCGTTCCCGATGGGGGCCACGACCGGGCCGCCCTGCTTGCGGGACGAGTCGAAGATCGTGCCGTCGGGGAGCTTCCCCTCGTACTCGACCTTCACCGAGTCGCCGTCGGCGGGCGAGGCTCCGGTTCCCTCGCGGGAGGGGATGTAGATGAGGCCGGAGGGGGAGCGGACGGCTCCCTTCTCCTTCGAGAAGTGGACGAGCGCGGCGCGGCTGCGGTCGCCGTACGACGTCGCGGCGAGCTCGTTCACCTTGGGCCGGTAGACGTTCATGTCCACCTGGATCTTCTTGTTGAGCACGGCGTCCGACATGCCGCGCTGCACCACCGCCAGCTCCTCCGGCTTCAGGTTGAAGACCTTGAAGCTGTCCGCGGCGGCGACGCCGAGGGCGTAGAGGGTCTTGTCCCGTTCCGTGGCGAGCGCGGGGGCGTTGGCCGGGGCCTTCGCCGGGGCCGCGGGCGTCGCGGAGAGGGCCAGGAGGAGCAGGGCGGTGGCGGTCATGTCACTTTCCGGCGGGAGCGGGGGCGGGGGTGCTGGGCGTCACGCCCAGCAGCTCGACCTTGAAGACCAGGGTGGCGTTGGGCGGGATGGCGCCGGGGGCGCCGCGCTCGCCGTAGGCGATGTTGGGCGGGCACACCAGGGTGGCCTCGCCGCCGACCTTCATCTTCTGCACGCCCTCGGTCCAGCAGGGGATGACCTGGTTCAGGCCGAACTCGATGGGCTGGCCGCGCTTGTAGGAGCTGTCGAACACGGTGCCGTCCATCAGCTTGCCCTCGTAGTTGACCTTCACCTTGTCGGTGGCGGCGGGCGAGGCGCCCGTCCCGGCCTTCACCGGGATGAAGATGAGACCGGAGGCCGTCTTCTGGGCGCCCGGCTTGCGTGGCGTACTCGGCGGCCCCGGTGGCCTCCTTGGCCTTGCGGGCCTCGGCGGCGGCGCCGACCTTGGCCTTCGCGTACTCCTGGACCTTGGGCTCGTAGGCGGTGACGTCGACCGCGGACTTCTTCCCCGCGAGCGTGTCGGCCATGCCCTTCTCCATCATGCCGACCTGCGCCGGGGAGAGGGCGAGGTCGGTCAGGTTCTTCGAGGCCAGCACGCCCAGCGTGTAGAGCGTGTTCTTGTCCGGCGTGGGCTTCGCCTTGGGCTTGGCGTCCTTCTGCTCGGGCTGGCCCGGGTGGTTCGGCATGTACGCCTTGAGGTACTCCTGGACCTTGGGGGTCTGCTTCTCGACGTCCACGGCGAGCTTCTTGCCGGTGAGGGCGTCGGTCATGCCCTTCTGGACCTCGGTGACCTGGGCCGGCGTCAGCTTGAAGTCCTTGAAGTTGCGGGAGACCAGGGCGCCGAGCGCGTACATGGTCTTGTCGTCCTCGGTCTTCGGCTCCGCGGCGAAGGCCGGGATCGAGAGGGCGAGCAGTACGGCGGCGGCAATGATTCGCATGAGCTCTCCTTGGGGGTTTCGGGGTGTTTACCCCGAAACCGCCCCGACCGGAAGTGTGGGAACTACTCCTCCAGGGTGGAGACGTCCCCCTCGGGGAGCCCCTGGGCACGGGCCTTGAGAACGCGTCGCATGATCTTCCCGGACCGCGTCTTGGGCAGGGAGTCGACGAAGGTGATCTTCTCCGGGCGGACGATGGGGCCCATGTGCTTGCCGACGTGGGCCTTCACCTCGTCGGCCAGCTCCTCGCTCTCCTTGAAGCCCTTGCGGAGGATGCAGTAGGCGTAGATGGCCTGCCCCTTCACCTCGTGGGAGACGCCGATGACCGCCGCCTCGGCGACGGCCGGGTGGCTGACCAGCGCGCTCTCCACCTCGGCGGTGCCGAGCCGGTAGCCCGAGACCTTGATGACGTCGTCGGTGCGGCCGATGACCCAGAAGTAGCCGTCCTTGTCCCGCTTGGCCGAGTCGCCGGCCATGTACTTGCCCGGGTACTTGGACCAGTACTGGTTCACGTAGCGTTCAGGGTCCTTGTAGATGGTGATGGCGGCGGCGGGCCACGGGTTCTTGAGCGCCAGGAAGCCCTCCTCGCCGTCCGGCACCGGGCCTCCGTTCTCGTCGAGGATCTCGGCGTCCTGCCCGAAGAAGGGGCGGGTGGCCGAGCCGGGCTTGAGCGGGACCACCGGCGTGGGGGTGAGCTGGAACATCCCGGTCTCGGTCTGCCACCAGGTGTCCATGATGGGGCAGCGCCCCTTGCCGATGACCCGGTGGTACCACTTCCAGGCCTCCGGGTTGATGGGCTCGCCCACCGAGCCGAGGATGCGCAGCGTGGAGAGGTCGTGCCGGTTGGGCCACGACTCGCCGAAGCGCATGAGGCCGCGGATGGCGGTGGGGGCGGTGTAGAGGATGGTGATGCCGTACTTCTCCACCAGGTGCCACCAGCGGTTCGGGTACGGGTAGGTCGGCGCCCCCTCGTACATGAAGGTGGTCGCGCCCATGAGCAGCGGGCCGTACACGATGTACGAGTGGCCGGTCACCCAGCCCGGATCGGCGGCGCACCAGTAGCGGTCCTCGTCCTTCAGGTCGAAGACGTACTTGAGCGTGGAGTAGACCCCCACCATGTACCCGCCGTGACAGTGGATGAGCCCCTTGGGCTTCCCGGTGGTGCCCGAGGTGTAGAGCATGTAGAGCGGGTCGTAGGCGTCCATCACCTCGGTGGCCGAGACGCCGCTGGCGAGCGGCAGCTTCATGAGGTCGTGGTACCAGTAGTCGCGGCCGGCCTCCATGCGCACCTCGTGGCCGGTGCGCTGCACCACGATGACCGTCTCCACCGTCGGTGCGTGCCGGACGGCGTCGTCGACGATCTTCTTCAGCTCGACGACCTTGCCGTTCATGAAGCCGCCGTCGGCGGTGATGACCACCTTCGACTCGCTGTCCTCGATGCGTCCCTGCAGGGCGTCCACGCTGAAGCCGCCGTAGACCACCGAGTGGATGGCGCCGATCTTCGCGCAGGCGAGCATCGCGATGACGATCTCGGGGATGCGCGGCATGTAGATGGTGACCCGGTCGCCCTTGCGGACGCCCATGGCCTTGAGGACGTTGGCGAACTTGCAGACGTCGCGGTTCAGCGCGAAGTACGAGTAGGTGCGGACCTCGTTGCGCTCGCCCACCCAGACCAGCGAGAGCTTGTTCTTGCGCCAGCTCTTCTGGTGACGGTCGAGGGCGTTGTGCACGATGTTGCACTGGGCGCCGGCGAACCACTTGTAGAAGGGCTTCTTCGAGTCGTCGAGGACCTTGTCCCAGCGGCGGTACCACTCGAGCTCGTCGGCCTCCTTGGCCCAGAAGGCGAGCGGGTCGGCGAGCGCGGTCTTGGCGAGGGCGTCCCAGTCCTTCACGCGGGCCTGGGCGACCACCTCGGGAGTGGGGTAGTAGATTTCACCGTCGGGCGAGATCCTGTCGGTCATTGTCGGCGGTCCTCTCGGGGTGATGGAAGCGGCCGGACGCTCTGGCCCGGGCGGTGAAGGTAGCAAACGGGCCTGGGCCCGAACAAACGGCCCCGGGACCGCGATCTTGACGCGGTGCGGCGATCTCGACCCGGGTTGGCCGGGAAGATATGCTCGGCCGGTGATCAAGCCGCCAGCCTTGAAGAGGGGAGACGTGGTCCGGATCGTCGCCCCGTCCGGTCCGTTCGACCCCGAGGCCTTCGAGAAGGGGCTGGGGGTGCTGCGGGACCGGTTCGGGCTCGTACCCCGCATGCGGGAGGACATCGTCTCCCGGCAGGGGTACCTGGCCGGGGACGACGCGCGCCGGCTGGCCGAGTGGCACGAGGCGGCGAGCGACCCGGAGGCCCGGGCGGTCTGGTGCGCGCGGGGCGGGTACGGCGCGATGCGGCTCCTGCCGCGGCTCGAGGCCGCCCGCATCTTCCATCCGCCCAAGGTCTTCGTGGGCTTCAGCGACATCACCGCGCTGCACGTCCTGCTCAACCGCAACGGCCTCGTCACCGTGCACGGGCCGGTGGTGACCCAGCTGGGGCGTCTCGGGCCCGGGTCGCTCGACCACCTCGAGGGGCTGCTCTTCGGGGGGGCGCCGCCGCTCTCCGACCGGCGCGCGCCGGTCCCGCCGCCGGGGCGAGGCGTGCTGGCGCGGGCCACGCTCCGGCCGGGGATGGCCTCCGGGCAGCTGCTCGGCGGGTCGCTCACCGTGCTCTCCCACCTCTGCGGGACGCCCTGGCAGCCCCGCTTCGCCGGCGCGGTGGTCTTCCTGGAGGACGTCGGCGAGCGCCCCTACCGCATCGACCGGATGCTCGTGCAGCTGCGCCTGTCCGGCGCGCTCGACCGCGTGGCCGGGATCGCCATCGGGCAGTTCACCCAGTGTGACGACCCGGAGCTGGAGGGGATCGAGGTGGTGCGGCGGGTGGCCTGGGAGCTCGGCGTGCCCACCGTGGAGGGGATCCCGGCGGGGCACGAGGACGAGAACTTCGCCCTGCCGCTCGGGTCGATGGTGACCGTGGTGGCTCCGCGCCAGCCCGAGGAGGGGCCGCCCCGGCTCAGCTTCGAGCAGGGCGCGACGACATGACGGTCACGTTCGCGGTCCCGCCGGGCGTGGCGCCGGCCTGGGACGCGGTGGTGCTCCGGAACGGGGAGGTGGTCTTCGCCGGGCGGGGTGGGGACGCGGCCGGGGCCCAGGGCGGAGCGCCGCAGGGCACGCCGGGCGCGAAGCCGCTGCTCTTCGACGTGTCGTCGCTCACGAAGCCGCTCGTCACCGGGACCCTGGCGGCACTCCTGGTGAAGGAGGGGCGGATCGGGCTCGACGCCGCCGCCGCGGAATGGCTGCCGCGCTTCCGCGGGGGGGAGAAGGAGCGGGTGACGGTGCGCCAGCTGCTCGCCCACGCGAGCGGGCTTCCCTGGTGGCGGCCCTGGTTCGAGCGGGCGATGGCCGATCCGGTGGCGGGCCAGGCCTTCCTTCCGCCGGCGGAGCGTCCCGCCGATCTCGCCGCGGCCTTCGCGCGGGGGCGGGAGATCGTGGCCGAGGGGCTCTGGGAGGAGCCGCTCGAGGCGCCGCCGGGGACGCGGGCCCTCTACGGAGACCCTGGCTTCCTCGCGCTGGGGTTCCTCCTGGAGGCGGCGGGCGGGGCGCCGCTCGACCGGCTCTTCGCCGACCGGGTGGCCGCGCCGCTGGGGATCCCGGACACGTTCTTCGTGGGGCCGGGGAGGCTCGCGGCCGGGCTGGGGCCCTGCGCGGGGCGGAGGTTCGCGCCCACCGAGCAGTGCGCGCACCGGCACGAGCTGAACCAGGGGACCGTGAACGACGACAACGCCTGGGCCATGGGGGGCGTGGCCGGGCACGCCGGGCTCTTCTCCACCGCGGGCAACGTGGCGCGGCTCGGGCAGGAGTGGCTCCTCGCGCTCGAGGGGCACGGGCGCATCCTCGACCCCAAGCTGGCCCGCGAGTTCGCGCGGCGGGACCCGACGCCCGGGAGCGAGCGCGCGCTGGCCTGGGACACGCCGAGCGCCACCGGGTCCTCGATCGGGTCGAGGCTCGGGCGCGGACCTCTTGGCGCGATCGGCCACCTGGGCTACACGGGGTGCTCCCTCTGGATCGACCGGGACCAGGCGCTCGTGTGCGTGCTGCTCACGAACCACGTCTCGCCGGGGGGGCGGCGCCCGGCGGAGATCCTGGCGCTCCGGCAGGCCTTTCACGACGCGGTGGCGAGGGCGGTGAGGTGACCGGGATGGCGGACGCGGGGGGGGCGGGGCGGGGTCGACTGGAAGAAGGTCCGGAGGGTGCACCTCATCGGCGTGGCCGGGACCGGCATGGGCTCCTTCGCCGGGATGCTCAAGGCGGCCGGATACGAGGTGACCGGGTCGGACGAGAACGTCTACCCGCCCATGTCCACGCAGCTCGAGCGCTGGGGCATCGAGGCCATGCAGGGCTACCGCGCCGGAGAACCTCGACCGGGCCCGGCCCGACGTGGTGGTGGTGGGGAACGTGGTGCGCGCGGTGAACCCGGAGGCGACCGCGATGCGGGAGCGCGGGCTGCCGCACGTCTCGTTTCCGCAGGCGCTGGGCGAGCTCTTCATCGGCCCGCGCCACGGCGTCGTGGTGGTGGGAACCCACGGCAAGACCACCACCAGCGCGATGATGGGGTTCCTGCTCCACCACGCCGGGCGCGACCCGTCGTTCCTGGTGGGCGGGGTCACCCGCGACTTCGACTCCAACTTCCGGCTCGGGAAGGGGGAGGCCTTCGTCGTCGAGGGGGACGAGTACGACACCGCCTACTTCGACAAGGGGCCCAAGTTCCTGCACTACCGGCCGCGCACCGCCATCTTCACGTCGTGCGAGCTGGACCACGCCGACATCTACCGGGACGAGGCCCACTACGAGAGCGCCTTCGTGCGCTTCGCCGAGCTGATGCCGGCCGACGGGTTCCTGGCCGCCTGCTCGACCTGGGAGAGCGTCGTGGCCATCTCCCGGCGGGCCCGCTGCCCGGTCGAGACCTACTCGGTGGAGCGGCCGGCCGACTGGGAGGCGCGCGGACCTCACGCTGGGCGCGGACGGGGCGCGGTTCCGGCTGGTGCGCGGCGGGCGCGATCTCGGCCCGGTGCGGCTCGCCGTGGGCGGGGCCCACAACGTGGAGAACGCGCTCGGCGTGGCCGCGGCGGCGACGCGGCTCGGGCTGTCCTTCGCGGAGATCGCGGCCGGGCTCGAGGCCTTCCGTGGAGTGAAGCGGCGCCAGGAGGTGCGCGGCGTCGAGGCGGGCGTGACGGTGATCGACGACTTCGCCCATCACCCCACCGCGGTGGACCGGACGCTGGCCGCCATCCAGGGCTCGTATCCCGGCGCGCGGCTGCTCGTCGCCTTCGAGCCGCGCTCCAACACCAGCCGCCGCAACCTGCACCAGGAGGAGTACGCGCGGAGCTTCGGGGCCGCGGCCGAGGTGTGGCTCCTGCGGCCCGCGCCGACGGACCGGGTGCCGGAGGCGGAGCGGCTCGACGTGGACCGGCTCGCCGCCGCCATCACGGCGCGCGGGGTGCCGGCCGTGGCGCGAGGTTCGGTGGAGGAGATCGTGGCCGACGTCGCCGCGCGGGCCAGGCCGGGCGACGTGGTGGTGGCCATGTCGAACGGGGCGTTCGGGGCGATCTGGACGAAGGTGCTCGAGGCGCTGCGGCGCGGGTGACCTGCGGGCGACGCCCCGGCGTGGGCCGGCGCCCGGGGTGGGCCTCGTCTCCGCGCCGCTTGTCCTCGCGGCCCGGGGTGCGCGTGGTCGCGGCAACAGGGTGGAGCATACGCCCCGGGGCCGCTCCAGCTCGGGGACTTCGATCGTGCCGCTGCGGAGGCGGCGCCCGACGAGGCCACCCGGGCGCCTGTCGGAGGGGCGTGCCGCGAGGTGCACGGGCGGCAGCGCCGCAGCGCCTTCGTCGCCGTCGCCGCTCGTAGCTCCCCACGAAGCGAGCTGGACCGAGTCGGCTTCGGCCCGTGCCGTCTCAGCCGGCGCGGGCGCCACTCAGAGCGGCGCCTCCGCAGAGGGCGCCGGGAACCGGCGTTGCTCGGGCCCGGTGTTCTCCGGCGCCAGCGCGGCCTGGTCCCCCGTGCCTCGAGGACCAGCGCCGCGGAGAGGGGCGTCCCGGCGTCCGGCGGCAAACGCCCCTGGCGCCGAAGCCGCCCCGCCTAGTTCGTGTGGCACACCTTGCACATCGGATTCCCACCGATCTGCGCCTGCGTGCCCTTCCATCCCGGCGGGTGCGGGTTCACGCGTCCCGAGGTGTGGCAGGCCACGCAGATCGAGTTGGCGCCCTGGTTGTGGCAGGCGGCGCACGACACGATGTTCTGGCGGGCGGACTGGCCGTGGATCGAGATCCAGCCGGCGGGGTGCGGGTCACGGAGCGTGGCGCCCCCGGGGGCGATGCCCTGGAACGAGTGGCAGCTCTGGCAGTAGCCCGTGCCGTGGCACTTGGAGCAGCTCACCGGGTCGGCCTGCTGCTCGATGGCGTGGCGCGAGATCCAGTCGCCGCGGTGGATGAACTCGGCCGTCACCTTCTCCGGGAACTGGATCGACGGCGGCATGGGGCGCGTCGTCGCGGTGTGGCACTTCGAGCACATCGTCTGATCGTGGCAGGAGGAGCAGGTGGAGATCGAGGCCATGGCCCACCTGCCGTGGGTCTCGAGGAAGTTGGCCTCGTGCGAGTAGTCCTTCACGGGCTTCTCGTACATCTTGAGATCGACGTGGCAGGGCGTGCAGCGGCCCACCGCGTAGTCCTGCGCGTGGTTGTGGCACGCGGTGCAGGCGGACATGGGCGGGACCTCGACCTTGAGCGAGCCCGGCTCCGCGATCTTGGAGTGGCAGCCCTGGCACTCGTCCTTCGCCCCCTTGAGGCGGGGGATGTGGGCCGCGTGGTCGAAGCGGACCGCCGCCTCGAACCGCTGCACCGGCTTGTACTCGGGCATGGGGTCGTGGCAGCCCGCGCAGAGCTCCGACTTGGTCGGAAGCTGCACGTCGACGACGTTGGTCCTGAGCCGCGTCGCCTTCAGGATCGGCGCGTGGCACTCGACGCAGGCCACGCCCGACTCGAGGTGGATGGCGTGGGGGAACTTGTAGGGCGCCGGTGCGGCGTTCTCGGCCTTCTTCGCCGCCGAGTTCTGGCAGCCGAGGGCGAGGAGCGCGAGGGGCAGGAGCAGGAGCCGGGAGTTCATTCGTACACCTCGCGGGACCGGTACGTCGCGTTGTAGGTGAGCTTCACGAGCCCGTTCACGTAGCTCGTGTAGTAGGGCGTCGCGCCGCCCTGGAGGGCGCCGACCACCGCGAAGCCGCCGCCCACGTCGTATCCGAGGGTGGCCGAGCCGATCATCGAGGTCGTGACGGCGTTCACGGGCTGGTCGAACCAGTAGCCCTGGAAGTCGAGGGTCCCGGTGAAGCCGTAGGCCTTGAGCGACCCGAAGGCGCGCGCCTGCCAGTAGCCCTGCTCGGGCATGTAGAGGCGGGAGCCCTCCAGGCCGACCGCGGCGTTCTTGGTGGGGCGCCAGGTTCCGCGAAGGAAGAGCCGGTTCCCGGAGGTGTCCGCGCTTCCGACGTCGGTCCAGGTCTCGAAGATGTGCCGGTAGCCGATCTCGAAGTCGATCGGGACGTGGACCTTGAACTGCTCGAGCCCGACGCGCGCCGAGGCGCCGGCGTACTGGTGGGAGTTGTCGCTGAAGACCCACAGGATGGAGTTGTAGGGCAGCGACAGCGCCGGGATCGTGTACGTGTACTCGGCGGTGAACTGGAGGAACTGGGTGACCGGGAAGACCAGGGTCGCGTTGGCGTCGGCGATCTGCGCGCCGAACCCGTCGAAGTAGTTGCTCGCGAAGAGGCTCCAGTCGACGTAGCCGAGCAGGTACATCCAGGAGACCGGCGAGAAGCGCAGGTCGAGGGCCAGGTCCTCCCGGGTGGACCTCCCGACGTCCCAGGCGAAGGCGGCCGACACGCCGGTGTTGAGCCAGGTGGTCCAGGCGAAGCCGACCCGGCCGCCCACGGCGAAGTCGCCGATGGTGGGGTTGGCCGAGAAGACGTTGCCGTAGGCGGTGAAGCGCTGCGTGGTCGGCGCGCCGGCGTAGGCGTCGAGGGTGACCATCTTGTGGATGGTCGCCTGGAAGGAGCCGCCGTCGAGCTGCAGCATCCGGGAGTTGCCGTAGCCGACGGTCTGTCGACCCAGCGTGATGCGGAGCTGGTTGTCGAGGAAGCGCGCCTGGACCCAGGCCTGGTTCAGGTCGCCGCTCCAGGTTCCACTGTTGGTGTAGCCGTTCCACCAGGGGTTGGTGCCGAGGTTGGCGGCGCCCCAGCCGTCCACCTGGAAGTAGAGCTGGCCCCCGGGGATGGAGACCTCACGCCCGGTGAGGGTCAGGAACTCGTAGAGGGGAACGACGTTCGTGGTCGTTCCGTCGCGCCACTGGGTCTGCACGTTCAGCTGCGTGTTGGAGTAGACCTCCAACTCGCTCCCGTGGCTGCCAGCTGGCGCGAGGAGCGCCGCCGCGGCGAGAGCTGCGATGCCGAGCCTGAGTCTCATGGACATTCCATCCCGGTTCGGGTCGTGAGCGAAAGAAGCGCATCCCGCCACCCGGACGGGGCGCGCTCGACCCGATCGCATACCGCAACGGGGCGGATTTTGACAGATGGTTGTCGTGGGGACCGGTGACAGGCGTCGTTTACACGACGCTGAAGCGGGCCCGCTCCCTCTCCAGGGCGACCTCGCCGCGCTCCTCGGGATGCTCGCGGAGCCAGAGCACCATCTCGTCGGTCTCCCAGGCGTAGGGCTTCCCGTCGAGGTGGACCCGGCCCTCGTCGATGGCGCGGGTCGCCTCGAGGAGCGGCATGTCGCCCAGGTCCCGGACGAGCGCCTCGAAACGGCCGTGGCGCGCTGCGTCGACGAAGGAGAAGTGATGACGCCCGGCGAACGCGGTGTGGAAGTGGGCCGGCCGGTAGACCACGCCGGTGAGGCCGAGGCGGAGCGCCATGAGGGCCAGCATCTCGCCGGTCTCCCGGGCGAGCCCGAGCCCCGGGACCTCCTGGCCCGGCAGCCGGGGCCGGAGCAGGCTGAACTGCGCGCGCGGGTGGCGCAGCGAGAGCCAGTGGACGTAGAGCACGGGATGCCCGGCCACGCGCTTGCGCTCGAGGACCAGCTCCATGAGCACGTGCTCCTGGCCGTCCGACTCCCCGTACACGCGAACCCGGTCGCCCGGGTTCTGGCGTCCGAACTCGACGCGGAAGTGGTCGTAGCCGAGCCGCCGGAGCTGGTCGAGGACTCCGAAGCGCTGGAGCGCGAACTCGATGCCCGCCTCGGTGTAGAAGCCGAGCAGGAGCTTCTGGCGGGAGGGACGGATGCCGAGCGACTCGGCCAGGTCGTCGTCGGTGAGCTCGCCGGTGTCGGAGAGGTTCTGCTTCGACAGCTGCGCGGCGATCTTCGCGAAGTGCTTGCCGATGGGGTCGTAGTCCTCGGGGATCGGATCGAGCGAGCCGGTGGACAGGGCCAGGCCCGCTCCGGCCAGGGCCTTCCAGGCGTTCTTGCTGTACCCGCCGCCGGGTAGCCACACCGAGGGGACGCCCTCGAGGTGGGCGGCCACGGCCAGGTTTCGCAGGCGCGTTCCGGTGAGCGTGACGTCGAGCTTTCCCAGGCGGTCGCCGCGCAGCACGTCGCCGCCGGCGATGACGAAGGCGAGACCGCAGGGAGGCATGCGTCCGAGGAGGGCGCGAAGCGCCTCCATGTACGGGACGTTCCCCGTGCCCTCCGGCAGCAGCGTCTCGTCGACGCCCGGGAGCGGTCCCCAGTCGGAGCCGGAGAGGGAGCCGATCCAGTGGTTCGGGTCGGTGGCGAGGCAGGCGGCGACGCCGTCGGGCGGGTGGGCGTCGAGGTCGAGCACGCCGATCTTGCCCGTGAAGCCGTCGGCCCGGACCGAGGCGATGGCGACGGCGATGTCGTTCACGGGGCAGTTGCCCCCGGCCGAGCTCGGGCCGGCGTGGTGGAAGCCGCCGAGCAGGTTGAGCTGGGGCTTGCCGCGGCGCAGCGCTTCCCCGGCGGCCTGGATGGTGGCGCCGGTGGCGAGGCGGACGGTGCGCATCACCTCGTCGACGGGGACGTCGGAGGGGTCGACGCCGAAGACCGCGGCGAGCGTCTCGGGGCGCGCCATCGACTCGAGGAGCGGCGCGTCGTGCACGCGGGCCAGCTCCGCGTACGAGGCGCGGCGGGGGGAGCGCCACCAGGAGTGGGCGATGGCCTTGCTCTCGCGCAGCCACCAGGCGGCGAAGTCGGCGCGCCGCGGGTCGAGCCCGGAGAACTCGATCCCGGTGAGGGGGAGCCGGTAGGCCGGGTCGTACCAGACGTCGACCTCGCGCCGCTTGAGCAGGCAACGGAGGCGGTAGAGGAGGGCCCGTGGGCCTACGCCCATCACGGGGAGTGACCGGCTACTTCGCCGCCTCCGGCGTGCGCGCGGCGACCTCCCGCTCCCGGCGGAGCAGGCGATAGCTCAGGTAGGAGTCGACGCCGATCCAGGCCACGGCGAGCCAGGTGGCCATGGCGAGCGCCTTCACGTCGGCGATGACGAGGGGAAGGGCCAGGCTCGTCCCTTCCTTGGGAAGGACGATGTACGACCACGGCATCGCGTAGAGCGCGTAGGCGAACAGGAGCACGAAGAAGGCGATGCGGACTACCGCGAGGGTTCTCATCCATTCCTCCCTCCCGGAACCTTAGCACGCGACCTCGCAGGCGCTATGTTCGCCGGAGAGACCCAAGGAGGTCTGGTGACGGAGATCGGCGAGTTGCGAGAGGCGTGCGCGGAGGCGGCCCGGCGAGGGGGTGCGGTGCTGCGCGAGAAGTGGGGGACGCGGCGCACCATCGACTACAAGGGGGGCATCGACCTCGTCACCGACGCCGACCGGGCCAGCGAGGAGGCGCTGCTGGCGTTCCTCACGGGGCGCTTCCCGGGGAGCGCCGTGCTGGCGGAGGAGTCGGGGATCCGGGCGGCGCAGGCGGGAGTGGCCGGGGACGGGCTGCGCTGGTTCGTCGACCCGCTCGACGGGACCACCAACTACGCGCACGGGGTGCCGCACTTCGCGGTGAACGTGGCGGTGGCCGACGGCGCCGGCATCGTGGCGGGCGCGACGCTCGACCCGCTGCGGGACGAGCTGTACGTCGCGGGGCGCGGGGAGGGGGCGTGGCTCGGGACGGAGCGGCTGCGCGTGTCGGAGACGTCGGAGATGAAGCGCGCGCTGCTCTGCACCGGGTTCCCGTACGACATCCAGGAGGATCCGGACCCGCTCCTGCGGCTCTTCCGGGCCTACATCCAGCGGGCGCGGGCGGTCCGGAGGTTCGGGGCGGCGGCGCTCGACCTGGCCTACGTGGCGAGCGGACGATTCGACGGGTTCTGGGAGGCGCGGCTCAAGCCCTGGGACGTGGCGCCGGGGATCCTGCTCGTGCGGGAGGCCGGAGGGGACGTGGCCGATTTCACGGGCGGTGACGAGATGCTCCACGGAGGGACCATCTGCGCCGCGAACCCGGTGCTGCAGCGGCAGCTCCTCGAGGTCCTCGCGGAGGTGCGCGGGGATCAGGGCGTGGGGGCGGCGGGGGCTCCGGGCGGGGCGGCGAAGGCCAGCCGGTAGACGGAGTCCGGGTCGACGTACAGGTCGACCACCTTGATGCCGAAGTGGAGGTGGGGGCCGGTGGCGCGACCCGTGGCGCCGACCTTGCCGATGGGCTGGCCGCGGCGGACCCGGTCGCCGACGCGGACGTCGAAGTCCGACATGTGGAAATAGACCGAGAAGAGGCCGCCGCCGTGGGCGATGGCGACGCTCTTCCCGGACGCGAAGCAATCGCGGACCAGGACCACGACGCCGTCGTTGGTCGCGTGGACCGGGTCGCCGACCGCGCCGGCCAGGTCGGTGCCGTAGTGCTGGCTCTTCTTCTCGCCGTTGAAGATGCGCTTCTCGCCGTACTGGCCGGTGACCCGCGCCTCGCGGGGGGGCCGAACGGGCCCGCGAAGAGGGGCGGCTCGAAGGGGCGGGCGAAGGCCTCGCGGAAGGCGGCCTGGTCGGCCTCCATCTGCTTCTTCTGGGCGGGGGACGGGGCGAAGAACTTGGGCTCGACGGAGAGCTGGGTCGCCGGGAAGCCGGGGTCGACCACCTCGACCGACGCGAGCAGCGGGTCGGCGCGGCCGGGGACGCGGACCTCGACCGTCAGGGTGCCGGGGTCGAGCTCGACGGGGAGGGCGGCGACGGCCTGGGCGCCGGTGGGGGTGGGGTAGAAGCGGAGGCGGCGGGCCGGAACCCACGGAACCCACGGTGCCGGACGTGGAGGCGACGGAGGAAAAAGGCACCCCGTCCAGCGTCACGAGGAGCGCATCGCCCAGGGCGGGCGCGGGCGGGCGATACGCGGACCGTCGGTACCTTGGACGGACCCGGGTCGGCGGGAAACGCCGGACGCCCCAGGGCGGCAACGGCGGCGATCACGAGGAATCTGAAGTAATGTCGCGCCATGGACGCCTTCAAGCCGCACCTTTCCGGGTTGGGTGCCTACCCCTACAGGAAGGTCGAAGCGGCAATCAAGCTGGACCAGAACGAAAGCCCCTGGGACCTCCCGGAAGACCTCAAGAATCGCGCGCTGGAGCGGATGCGCCACGCACCGTGGAACCGTTACCCGGACATGCACGCGGAGGGCGTTCGGGCGCTCCTCGCGCGGTTCCTCGACTGGCCCGCCGAGGGAATCGTGGTCGCGCCCGGCTCGAACTTCCTGCTGCTGGCCCTGGCCCAGGCAGCGAGGCGCGTTCTCGACACGTCGCCGTCGTTCGCCTTCTACGAGGGTGCAGCGCGGGTGACCGGGACGCCGTACCGATCGGTGCCGCTCGGGCCCGACTTCGAGCTGCCCGTGGACGGGCTGATCCGCGAGATGGACGAGGGGGAGGCGGGGGTGGTGTTCGTGGCGACGCCCCACGCGCCAACCGGGGCGGTCTTCCCGGTGCCGGACGTGGCTCGTGTGGCCAAGAAGGCGGGGGAGCGTGGGTGGATCCTCGCCATCGACGAGGCCTACTGCCAGTTCTCCGGCACCGACCTCCGTCCCCTGGCTCGGGAGAATCCGCACGTCGTCATCCTTCGGACGTTCTCGAAGGCCTTCGGGCTGGGAGGGGTTCGGGCGGGCTTCCTCCTCGCGGTGCCGGACGTGGCGGTGAAGCTACAGGCGATGCTCCCGCCCTTCGACGTCCCCGTGCACACCGCCGCCGTCATCGAGACGGTCCTTGAATTCCCGGCCCGGGCCGCCGAGGTCGGAGCCCGCCTCGCGGCGGAGAGGGACCGGGTGCTCGCTGGCCTATCCCGGCACCCCACCTGGCGCCCCTGCGCGAGCCGGGCGAACTTCTTCCTCGTGCGAACCCCGGACGCCGAGGCCGCGTGGCGGTCGCTCCTTGCGCGCGGAATCCTCGTCCGGCGGCAGGATCACCTCCCAGGGTTGGCGGGATGCCTTCGCGTGTCCGTCGGGACGCCGGACGAGAACGACGCCTTCCTGAAGGCGGCCTTCGAGGCGGCGGCTGACTGACCGGCGCCGAGGCAGGGACATTGGGTGCGAGGGAGGACCGGTGCCGGACGTCGCCCGGGCAGCGGCCGGAGCGTCATGGACGATACGGCCCGAAACAGGCCTGCGCCGGGCCATCCCTTTCGCTAGAGCCTTTCCGTCTCGAACTGAACGGCGCGACCCGTCGACGCCCAGCACTGACGACCCTGGAGGGAGCAACCCCTATGGCCATTCCGTGGACCCCGGCACTCGCGATCGGTGTCCCCGAAATCGACCACCAGCACCAGGAGCTGTTCCTCCGGATCGAGCGGCTCGTCCAGGGCGTCTCGAGGGGGAACTCGGCCGACATCGAACGACTGCTGGAGTTTCTCAGCCAGTACGTCGTGAAGCACTTCGGGGCCGAGGAGCGGTGGATGCTGCGCAGC
Source organism: uncultured delta proteobacterium (assembly GCA_963818535.1). Taxonomy (GTDB): domain Bacteria; phylum Myxococcota; class Myxococcia; order Myxococcales; family Anaeromyxobacteraceae; genus CAIOAK01. The sequence continues at coordinate 36,821 of CAWFSM010000003.1, forward strand.
GCCTACCCCGACTACGCCCGGCACAAGGCGGAGCACGAGCGATTCATTCGTGACTACGAGAACATGACCCGGGAATTCCGGGAAAAGGGCCCGAACGTGCTCGCCGGAATTCGCATGAACAACTGGATCGCCGACTGGCTCAGGCAGCACATCAGCCGATCCGACATGGAACTGGGGCGGTTCCTCGCCACCAAGGTGGCGAGCGGCGACCTCGACGGTCCGTGACTCGCCGGGTCGCCGCGCTGCCTGCCCTGCGGGTCAGCTCTCGACCTTGAACCCGAGACGGACGGTCACCTGGAACTCGGAGACCTCGCCGCCCTTCACCGCGCCGCGGATCTCCGCGACCTCGAACCAGCTGACGTTCCTGACGGACTTGCTCGCGCTGGACACGGCCGACTTGATGGCGTCCGCAACGCTCTTCGACGAAGTTCCGACGACCTCGATCTTCTTGAATGTGGCCAAGGTTCGCTTCCTTTCGTGGTGCGCTTGGGGGTGTGAGGATGAATCGAACCTGAGGGATGTAACGTTGCAGTCCACGTCCGGCACCACGTCCATCGACGTCGTACCGGTCCGGGTGCCGGTTCGCCTTCGTGTGCGTCGCCTTGGCGACTCCACGTCCCGACCCCACGTCCGGCACCGGTTCCGGCGCCGACTCCGCAGGCACCGACCCAGGCCGCGGCCTGACCCGGGTATCCTCTAGACGCAGCGCGCCACTTGACTCGCCGCGCCTGCGGCCGGTAGGTAAGCGCGAGGGGACCCGGTTTTCCCGAGGGACCACGAGGGCAAATGGCTGATCTCTTTGACAAGTGTGCCGCCTGGAAGGATGCGCAGGTCCTCAAGCTCGCTGGTCACTACCCGTATTACCGGGTCATCCAGGAGACGGACGGCACCGAGGTGGTGGTCGACGGCAAGCGCCTCATCATGGCCTGCTCGAACAACTACCTGGGGCTCGCCAACGACCCGCGGGTGATGGAGGCGGCGGCCGACGCGGCGCGCCGCTGGGGCGCGTCCACCTGCGGGTCCCGCGTCCTGAACGGCACGCTCACCCTCCATGACGAGCTCGACCACAGGCTCGCGAAGTTCCTTGGAAAGGAAGCCGCCGTGGTCTTTTCCACGGGCTTCGGGACCAACCTGGGGACCATCTCGTCGCTGGTCCTCCGGCACGACCTGATCTTCGCCGACCGCATGGTCCACGCCTCCCTCGTCGAGGGCATGCAGGCGGCCTACGGCGAGACCAAGCGCTTCCGGCACAACAACATGGAGGACCTGGAGCGACTTCTCGCCAACTCCAACCCGGACGCCGGCAAGCTCATCGTGGTGGACGGCGTCTACTCCATGGAGGGAGACCTCGCGAACCTGCCGGCCATCGCCGAGCTGAAGCGGAAGTACGGCGCCCGGCTCATGGTCGACGAGGCCCACGGATTTGGCGTCATGGGGCCCGGTGGAAAGGGCACCGGTGAGCACTTCGGCGTCCACGACGACGTCGACCTCATCATGACGACGTTCTCGAAGTCCCTCGCGTCGATCGGGGGGGTCATCGCCGGCCCCGCCGACGTCATCAACTGGATCAAGCACAAGGCGCGCGCGCTGGTATTCAGCGCGTCCATGACGCCACCCGCCGCGGCCGCGGCGCTGAAGGCGCTGGACATCATCGAGCAGGAGCCGGAACGTCGCGAGCGGCTCTGGGACATCTCCGAGCGGGTCCACCGCGAGCTGCGAGGGATGGGGTTCGACACCCAGCCTTCCGTGTCCCCGGTGGTGCCGGTGGTCGTCGGCGACCAGGCCCTGACCTTCAAGTTCTGGAGGAAGCTCACCGACCTGGGGCTGTTCGCGAGCCCGGTCGTGAAGCCCGCGGTCGAGAAGGAGCTGGTGCGGACCGTGTTCATGGCCACCCACACCGACGACCACATCGACCGCGCCCTCGAGATGTTCCAGAAGGCCGGGCGGGACCTGGGGCTGATTCCGTCCGAGCGTCCCCACACCCGTGTCGAGGTCAAGATGGCCCGGCCGGGCGTGACCGGCTTCTACTCCTCCCACGAAGGGGACACGACGGCGACGGGTTCCCAGGACGGCGGCGTTCGCCTCGAGATCCTCGACGTCCTGACCCAGGCGGACGAGCCCTGGTCGCGGCGCCTCTCGAACGCGGCCGAGATGATCACGTGGCGCGCCATCAATGCGGGGCCGGACGACGTGAAGCAGCTGAAGGAGCTTCCGGTGAAGCTCTGGGAGAAGCGGCGCCAGCTCCCGACCATGCTGCTCTCGGCCGGGATGAACTTCATGACGCGGCGACAGCAGAACGGAAACAACACCCAGCGGGACGCCTGACGCGTTCCCCCACACGCCAGGACCCCGCCATGAACATGCCCGTCGTCGTGCCGGACATCACCGAGGTTGCGCATCCCGCCAAGGACGTCGAGGTTTCCCTCGTCATGTCCGGCCTCGAGAAGGACCGGTTCGTCCGGTTCCCGTTCGAGGTCTACCGGGACGACCCGTTCTGGGTTCCGCCGCTGGTCATGGAGCGGCACGAGTTCCTCGATGCGTCGAAGAACCCCTTCTTCCGCCACGCCGAGGTCGCGCTGTTCCTGGCTCGCCGGGACGGGAAGATCGTCGGGCGCATCGCGGCGGTCGAGGACCGGAACTACAACGCCTTCCACGGGTGCAAGGTCGCGTACTTCGGGCTCTTCGAGTGCATCGACGACCCGGGTGTGGCGGCCGCGCTGGTGGCGGCGGCGAAGAACTGGGCCCGCTGGCGGGGGCTCGTGCAGCTCATCGGCCCGATGAACCTGTCGACCAACCAGGAGTGCGGGCTCCTCGTGGATGGCTTCGATTCGTCGCCGTACGTGATGATGCCGTACAACCCGCCCTACTACGCCGACCTGATCGAGGCCTGTGGCTTCCGGAAGGCGAAGGATCTGTTCGCCTTCGAGCGGTCCGCCAAGGTGCCGGCGCCGGAGCGGTTCATCCGCGTCGCCGACAAGATCCGGGCCCATGAGGGAATCACGGTTCGCCCCCTGGACGTCGCCAACTTCGAGGCGGAGGTGGTGCGGATCAAGGCCGTCTACAACTCTGCCTGGGAGAAGAACTGGGGATTCGTCCCCATGACCGACGCCGAGTTCGACAAGCTGGCGAAGGACCTGAAGCAGCTGGTGGTGCCGGAGCTGGCGCTCGTTGCCGAGGCCCACGGCGAGCCGATCGCCTTCTCCCTCACGGTGCCGGACATCAACCAGGCATTCAAGAAGGTGGGCGGGCAGCTCACGACCTTCGGGCTCCCGATCGGGCTGGCCAAGCTCCTCTGGTTCCAGAAGCGGATCACCAAGGTCCGTCTGATGGCGCTCGGCATCAAGGAGGGGTGGCGCAGGCGTGGAATCGACGCCGTTCTCATCGTCGAGACCATCCGACGCGCGGACCAGGCAGGCTACGAGGGGGGCGAAGTCAGCTGGACCCTCGAAGACAACACCCTGATCAACAAGGCGATCGAGGCGGCAGGGGCGAGGCGTTCGAAGGTCTACCGGCTCTACGAAATGCCGGTCGAATAGGCCGTGCGCTGGCTCGTCACCGGGGCGACCGGGTTCATCGGGACCGCGCTCACCGAGCGGCTGATCGCGGGCGGAGACGAGGTTCGTGCCTTGGTCCGCGATCCGGGTAGGGCATCCGAGTTGCGTGCGATGGGAGCGGAACTGGTGCGCGGGGATGTGTCCCGGCCGGATTCGCTCTCGGAGGCGGTGCCGGACGTGGACGTGGTCGTCCACCTGGCCGGCCTCGTCAAGGCGCTGACCCGAGAGGAGCTCTTCGCCGTCAACGCGGAAGGGACCCGGTCGCTAGCCAAGGCCGTGGCTCGGTCCGGAAGGGCGAAATTCGTCCTGGTCTCGTCGCTCGCCGCTGCTGGGCCTTCAACGCCCGAGCGCTGCCGAACCGAGACCGATCGTCCGGCACCGGTCAGCATGTACGGCCAGAGCAAGCTCGCCGCGGAAGAGGTGCTGCGCAGCTTCGCGCCCGGGCTCGACGCGTCGATCATCCGCCCGCCGATCGTCTACGGGCCACGCGACAAGGAGTTCCTGCCGTCCCTGTTCCAGCTGGCCAGGACCGGCTTGATCGCGAAGTCCGGCCTGGGACAGAAGCACTACAGCCTGATCCACGTGGACGACCTCGTGGCCATGATCTTGACCGTCGCCCAACGCGGAGCGCGGGTCGACGAGGCCGGAACGTCCGGGATCTACTTCTGCGCGGACGGGGTCGACTACACCTGGGAGGCCCTCGGCCGCGGCGCGATGGCCGCCCTTGGCAAGCGGGGAACGGTGGTCGCCGTGCCGGAGATGGTCACCTGGATCGCGGCCGGAGCATCGTCGGCGGTTGCGCGCCTGACGGGACGCCCAGCCATCCTCTCCCTCGACAAGATGATGGAGATTCGCGAGCCGGCATGGACTTGCTCGTCCGAGAAGGCGCGACGAGAGCTCGGCTGGACGCCTCGCGTTTCCTTCGTCGACGGGATGAGGGATTCCGTGCGGTGGTTTCGCGAGCGCGGCCTCGTCTGAGGCGCCCCGTCAGCCGCTGGGCAGTCCCTCGGTGCCTGCGAGCGCCGCGGCCATCCACCCGGCGGATCCGAAGAAGGGGCGCCTGACCAGGTCGGGACGATGGCGAAACACGCGCCTCGCGATACTCCGGGTGAAGAGGCGAAGGTACGCAGCCATTCGTTCGCCCGGGCTCCTCCCCAGGGCGAGGTAGGCCGGGGAATCGGAGACGAGGGGATCGGCCAGGCCAAGCGCGTAGTGGCCATGGCTCGACCATGGCCAATCTCGGGGACGCCTCACCATGCCCGCTCGGACTGGATTGAGGTCGCCGTAGAGCATCACCTCGAGTTCGCGTCGCCCGCCGTGCTGGATCCGTGGCGACCCGAGGCGCTCCATCACGACCTGGCCGCGGCCCCCAGTCCGCAGGTTGGACCATCGAGCGAAGCACTGGTTGACCACCTTCCAGAACGCACTGAAGGCTGGCTGGCCCAGGGTCGACCTGCAGACCAGGTGCGGGTGGGTGCTCATCAGGCAGTAACTGCGAATCTCGATGCCGTACCGATCCTTGTACTTGGCGAGAAGACCGAGGAATTTCTGGCGGGCCTCGTCGGAGGCGAGCACCGGAGACTTGTTGTGGCTCCTCCAAAAGCAGTGATGCGTGGTCCCGGGAGCTACGAGACGAGAGCGGGGGAAGCGTGGCACGAACTCGTCGGTAGCAAGCCGCGGGCCGGAGGACCAGCGCGAGCCAGCGTCACTGCGGCGTTGGCGTTCAGGCGTTAGCGACTTCAGTCTCGGACGTCGGGGACGTCAGTGTCCGGCACCGGCCGAACCGGCGGAGGCGCGCTCCTCCCGGGGCATGGTCCCGAACACGAAATCCCACAGAGGCGTGGACACCCCGTACCTGGCGTCCGGCGTCTTGAAGTGATGCAGGTAGTGATGCTTGCGGAGCTTGGCGCCGGCGTCCGTCCTGGGCTTCAGGTGGTGCACGGCGTAGTGGGTCATGTCGTACCAGATGTACCCAAGCACGAGCCCGGCGAAGAAAGGATCGAAGTAGCGAGGCCCGGTGACGAGGAAGATCGGGTAGCCCAACACGACCGCGAGCAGGATGGACATGACCGGCGGCATCACGAGCCGGTCGGGGTCGTGGGGCCAGTCGTGGTGCACGCCATGAACGAGGAAGTGAACGTCCTGGGCGAACTGCGAGTTCGGGCTTGGGGTGAAATGAAACACCCACCGGTGAAGGACGTATTCGAGGAGCGTCCAGAACGCGAGACCGCCCAGGAAAGCGCCCGCAAAGGCGCCCATCGGGACTCCGGGTATCTGCAAGCCTCTGTAGATCAGGTAGGCCACCACCGGCACCCAGACCACCAGCACCTGCCAAGGCTTGACCCGTGACAGGTACTTCTCGATCCACTCGACGCGGAACATCCGGGGGCTACCATTCTGCGGAGCGTGATGGCCCTGGGGCCGAGGCACGAGCCAGAACATGGGTGCGACTCCTCGAGGTTGCTGGACCTGCTGAGGCCCGGATACGGGCCTTGGGACCCGGTGCCGGACATTCTAGGGCGACGCGCCCTCCTGTCGCGGAGAATCGCCGCCTTGTCAAGGACTTGAAGGCGGGCCAGGAGCATGGCAAGAGCCTCGCCCCGTGCTCGACCTATCCCGCCTCAACGCGCCGCAGCGACAGGCCGTCACCTTCGAGCAGGGGCCGGCGCTCGTCCTCGCCGGAGCGGGCTCCGGAAAGACCCGGGTGATCGCGCATCGCATCGCTTGGCTGGTCGAGCAAGGAGTCGATCCAGCGTCCATCCTGGCCGTGACCTTCACGAACAAGGCAGCCATCGAGATGCGGGGCAGGGTCAGGGCCCTGTCTAAGGAGGCCGCAGGAAAGAGCCAGATCGCCACGTTTCACAGTTTCGGCCTCTGGCTCCTCCGGGAGGAACACGTCGCAGCAGGTCTCCCCAAATGGTTCTCGATCTGTGATGCCGGGGATCAGGTCAGCCTGGCAAAGCGTTGCCTTCGAGACGTCCAGATGGACTCGCGGAAGTTCGACGTCCGGAAGCTGCTCGGCATCGTCTCCCGCAGGAAGAGCTCGCTGCCAGGGACCCGGGCGGACTCCGGTCGAACCCCGGTGCCGGACGATGACTACGAGGCCATCGTCGATATCCTCCTGCCACGTTACGAGCAGGCGCTGCGGGCCCAGCGATCGCTCGACTTCGACGACTTGATGGTTCGCCCGGTGGCCCTGCTCGCCGCGGATCGAGCGATGCGGCGCGCTTACCGCGAGAGATTCCGGCACGTGCTCGTCGACGAGTTCCAGGACACGAACCGGGTCCAGTTGAGACTCCTCGAGTTGCTCTGCGTCGAAGAAAGCCCACCATCAGGCGGTGCCGGACGTCGGGGGCCTCGTGCCGGACGTCGCGCAGAGCGCCCAGGTGACACCTCACCCTCGAGCCCCACCGACGCCGGCGGCCAGAGCGCTTCATCGGCCTGGGAGGGGCGGAGCCTGTGCGCCGTCGGCGACGACGACCAGGCGATCTACGGGTGGCGCGGTGCGGACGTCGGCAACATCCTGAGGTTCGAGAAGGACTTCCCCGGCGCGATGGTCGTGCGCCTCGAGCAGAACTACCGCTCCGCGGGACGCATCCTGGACTGCGCGAACGGGGTCATCGCCCGATCGGTGAACCGGAGGCCGAAGCGGCTCTGGACCGACGCGGGCGCAGGGGACCCGGTACGGGTGGTGGCGCTCCCCGACGAGCAGGAGGAGGCGCGATTCGTTGCCGGAGAGGTGAGCAAGGGAATGGCGAACGGGCGCAAGCCATCCGATTTCGCCGTGCTCTACCGCCTGAACGCCCAGAGCCAGCCGCTCGAGGAGGCTTTCCGGGAAGTCGGAATTCCTCACAAGGTGAAGGGTGGGCCCGCCTTCTACGAGCGAGCCGAGGTTCGGGACGTCGTTGGATGGCTGAAGATATGCGCCTTCCCGGACGACGACCTTGCCCTTGCGAGGGTCGTCAACGTGCCGCCCAGGGGAATCGGCGACGTCGCCATGGAGCGGCTCGGCAACTGGGCAGCCACGAAGGGCATGGCCGTCGCCGCTGCCCTGCGCGCTGCCGAGCAGGTGCCGGACATTCCCCGGGGTGCGCCAGAGAAGATGGCGCAGCTCGCCGGGGCGCTCGACCTCTTTCGGGGGCGATTCGGCCCGGGAAGATCGCGGAGCCGGCCCGCGCGATGTTCGAGGACCTGGACCTCCGCTCCTGGCTCAGGCGGAGCGTCCTCTCGGCCGAGGCGGGCACACGAAAGGCCGAGTCGGTGGATTCGGTCCTCAGGTCGCTCGAGTGGCACGAGCGCCGCGATCCCCGGGCGACCCTCGCAACCTTTCTTCAGAGGCTTGCGCTCGACTCCCGGGACGAAGAACCCGAGGAGGTCGACGGGATCACGCTCATGACCCTTCATTCGGCCAAGGGGCTGGAGTTCCCGGTCGTGTTCCTGATCGGGGTGGAAGAGGACTTGCTGCCCGTCTCCGGAATCCAGGGCGAGGCCCGGGATCTCGAGGAGGAGCGAAGGCTCGCATACGTTGGAATCACTCGAGCCCGGGAGACGCTCTGGATCACCAGGGCTTCCGCGAGGACGCGGCGCGGACGGGTGGAGCCGAGAACGCCCAGCCGATTTCTCGAGGACCTGCCGGCGGAAGCCCACGTCCGGCACGACCCCGCGTCGGGAGAATCGAAGGAGGCCACGTCGGCGCGATCCGCGGAGGTCCTTCAAGCCCTCCGCGCGCGCCTCAGCGGCCGGGCCTGAGTCCAGACTTGTCTTGACGCACGATGTCGTGGCCGCTAAAGGGTTGCCTCAATGACGCCGCCGGTCCCCGGATCCGCTCCAGGGCTCGCAGGCAACTCCTAAGGAGGTAGGAAACATGACGACCACGGCTCGAACCGCTGCCGCCACCCTCGTTGCTGCTCTCGTCACCTTCGCCCCCTCCCAGGCCATGGGTCAGTCCGAGGGCGCCGCCCGGACCGGCCTCACCGGCTGGAGCATCGTCGGCACGGAGATCCAGTCCGGCAAGCCGTCCGTCGACGTCCAGGCCGGCTGGCCGAGCACCTCGTTTGGCTACACGTTCGGCATGTCGCCGACCGCCGACGTCAGCCTCCGGCTCGGCATGCTCTACGGGTACGAGGGCACCACCGACAGCCAGTTCGGCCTCGCCTTCTACGCTCCGATGCGGTTCCAGCTGCTCCAGAGCCGCGACTTCAAGCTCCTCTTCCACGTCGATCCGGGGCTCAAGCTCTACACGACGACCAATGCGCAGTTCGGCTTCCAGTTCCCGGTCGGGGTGGTGATGGGCTTCCCCGTCCAGCCAAACCTCGAGCTCGGCGTCGGCCTCGATTTCAACATGACCCTGCTCGTCACCGGGAACTTCGCCCCACAGTTCATCTTCGGCCCGGCGGCAGGGCCGTACGTCGAGTACCACCCGACGCCCGACCTCGCCGTCGGCCTCAACACCCGCTTCGGGGCCGCCATCGACGCCTACTCGTCCTTCGAGGGAATCCCCGGGGGCACGAGCACGCGGTTCGCCTTCACGACGCAGCTCTTCCTGGGCTATCGCCTGCCTTAGCCCGCAAACCACCACGTCCGGCACCGGGCCGCTCTTCGGCCGAACCGACCTTCCTTGACAACGGGGGGGGGTTCCGCTAGGAACGCCCCTTCCGAATTGCTCGAAACACCAGGTTTTCCATGAACAAGGCTACTCACAGCACCACCCGAGCGGAAGCGCTTCGGGCGCGGAAGTGGTGGATCGTCGACGCGACGGACCTTACGGTCGGACGCGCCGCGACCCGCATCGCCACCCTCCTCAAGGGCAAGCACAAGGCGTCGTACACGCCCTCCCTCGACACCGGGGACTTCGTCGTCGTCGTCAACGCCGAGAAGGTCCGCTTCACCGGCAAGAAGGAGCAGGAAAAGCTCTACTTCTCGCACACCATGCACCCCGGCGGGGCCAAGCTGACGCCCGCGGACAAGGTTCGCGCGAAGCACCCCGAGGACATCCTCATCTTCGCCGTGAAGCGCATGCTTCCGCGCAGCGCCCTCGGGCGCGCGATGATGACCAAGCTGAAGGTCTACGCCGGGGCGGAGCATCCGCATGCCGCGCAGAAGCCCGAAGCCCTGAAGATCTCCGCCTAGAGGAACATCGATGGCCACGACGCAGAAGATCACCACTGGTCGCCGCAAGGTATCCGTTGCGCGCGTCCGGCTCGTCCCGGGAACCGGGAACATCACCGTCAACGGGCGTGCCCTCGACGCGTACTTCGGCCGCGAGACCTCGAAGATGATCCTGGTCGAGCCGCTCAAGCTGGTCGACCAGATGGGCAAGGTCGACGTGTTCGTGAACGCGAACGGCGGTGGCCTCTCCGGCCAGGCCGGCGCGATCCGGCACGGCATCTCCCGCGCGCTCGTCACCATGAATCCCGAGTGGCGCCCCGTCCTCAAGAAGGCCGGGTTCCTCACCCGCGACGCCCGCGCGGTCGAGCGCAAGAAGTACGGCCAGCCCGGCGCCCGCAAGCGCTTCCAGTTCTCGAAGCGCTAGCCGCCCCTGGTTCAGCAAGGACGCCGTCCGCGCCTCCGGGCCCGGGCGGCGTTCGCGTCTCCGGGTGTCCTCGTGCCGCGCAGGCGGGGGCGCGCTGTGGTCCGGTATCGCACAGCCTCCTCCCTCGGGAAGTGCCCCGGAGGGCTCCGCTATCGGTCCGGCAACACGGTTCGTGGAAACGGCGTCTCCCCGGTGGTACGCTCCCGTACCGTCATGGAGCTGAACGAGATCCTGCAGATCGCGCTGCGCTCGGGTGCCAGCGACATCCACCTCAAGGCCGGCCTGCCGCCGATGTTCCGCATCGACGGGGCGCTCGTCCCGCTCAAGGATGCCCGCCGCCTGCCGCCCGAGGAGATCGCGCGGATGGCGCTCGGCATCATGAACGAGTACCAGAGGGAGAAGTTCAAGCAGACCAACGAGGTCGACCTCGCCTACGGGGTCCCCGGCCTGGGCCGCTTCCGCGTCAACGTGTTCCAGCAGCGCGGGTCGATCGGCGTCGTGCTGCGCGTCATCCCGTTCCGCATCCAGACGATCGAGCAGCTGATGATGCCGAAGATCCTGGAGAAGATCGCGGGGGAGTCGCGCGGCCTCATCCTCGTCACCGGCACCACCGGCTCCGGCAAGTCCACGACCCTGGCGGCGATGGTCGACCACATCAACGCCACCGAGACCTGCCACATCATGACGATCGAGGATCCGATCGAGTTCCTCATCCGCGACAAGCGGTCGATCGTGAACCAGCGCGAGGTGGGCGTCGACACCATGAGCTTCGGGCAGGCGCTGAAGAGCGCCCTGCGCCAGGACCCCGACGTCATCCTGGTGGGCGAGATGCGCGACCTCGAGACCATCGAGACCGCTCTCACCGCGGCCGAGACCGGCCACCTGGTGATGTCGACGCTCCACACCCTCGACGCCACCGAGACCATCAACCGCATCATCTCGGCCTTCCCGCCCTACCAGCAGAAGCAGGTTCGCCTGCAGCTCGGGTCCGTCCTGCGCGCCGTCATCAGCCAGCGGCTCGTCCCGCGCGCCGATGGCCATGGCCGCGTTCCGGCGGCCGAGGTCCTTCTCGCGACCGCCAGGGTCCGTGAACTGGTCGAGGACAAGGATCGCACCAAGGAGATCGCGGACGCCATCGCCCAGGGACACGTCACCTACGGCATGCAGACCTTCGACCAGTCGCTCATGGGGCTCTACCGCTCCGGCCTGGTGAGCTACGAGGAGTCGCTGCGGCAGGCCACCAACCCCGACGACTTCGCCCTGCGCGTCTCCGGAATCTCCGGCACGAGCGACTCGAAGTGGGACAATTTCGAGTCGTCCGCCGAGGCAGGCCAGGCGCGTCCGCCTCCGGCCCGGCCCACCCCGGCACGGCCGTCGGCTCCCGCCGTGGCGCCGGCCGTCCGGCCGGTGGGATCTCCGGCCGTACCGCTCGGCCGGGTCGCCGGCCGCCCGGCCGATGCGCCCGCAGCTCCGGCCGACGACGACTTCCAGATCGAGCGCTTCTAGCACCTCTGCCGCCACCGCCCGGACCCCGCTTGACCGAATCGCCGCAGTCCCGCGCCCGTGCCCGGGCGCTCCGGCTGCTCGCCGCACGCCCCCGGACGGAGGCGCAGATCCGGGAGCGGCTCGTCCGAGCCGGGTTCGCCGAGGAGGCCGAAGGGGTGGTGGCCTGGCTCCGGGACCTCCGCTACCTCGACGACGCCGCCTTCGCCCGGGACCGGGCGGTCGGGCTCGTCGCCCCGGGGCGGCTCGGGCCGCGGCTGGCGGAGAAGCGGCTGGTGGCGGCGGGAATCCCGAGGGAGGCGGCCCGTCGCGCCGTCAAGGAAGCGCTGGGGGACGATGAGCTGGCCCGGTGCCGGACACTCGCCGAGCGTCGCGCCCGGGGGTCGCCCGGCGACCTCGAAGACCGCGAAAAAGCCCGGCTCTCCAGATTTCTGCTGGGCCGGGGCTTCTCGGGCCGAGCCGTCTCCGCCGCACTGGGAGTGTACGTGGACGACGCGGAGGACCGCTGATATGTTCCCCGCCCCGATGCGTTCCTGGAACCGGATCTGGCCGATCGCCGTGGCCGCTGCCCTGGCTCTCGGCGCCTGCGCGAAGAGCGTTCCGGCGGTGAAGTACGAGTCGCAGGCCGAGCAGGAGTACGTGGCCGGCGTGACCGCCCTGGACGACAGGGACTTCCCCGACGCCCAGAAGATCCTGGAGCGGGTGCGCACCAAGTACCCGTACTCGAAGTACGGAGCCCTGGCGGAGCTCCGGCTGGCCGACCTGCGCTACGAGCAGGGCAAGTTCATCGAGGCCGCCGACGCCTACCAGGCCTTCGTGAAGATCCACCCGTCCAGCCCCCAGGTCGACTACGCGGCCTACCGCGCGGCCATGTCCCGCTGGGCCGACTCGCCCACCGAATTCTTCCTGTTCCCGCCGGTGCACGAGCGCGACCTGGCCCAGATCAGCAAGGCAGCCGACGGCCTGGCCCTCTTCGTCGAGAAGTTCCCGGAGTCGAGGTACGCGCCGGATGCCCGGGAGAAGCTGGCCAAGGCACGGGACATCCTGGCGGAGCGCGACTGGTACGCGTTCGAGTTCTACAAGAAGCGGGAGAAGTGGCAGGGCGCGGCCTTCCGGCTGGAGAAGCTCATGAAGGACTTCCCGGGGAGCACGCGCGAGCCGGAGGCGCTCTGGCAGCTGGCCGACATGTACGTGAAGCTTTCCGAGCGCTTCAAGGCCCAGAAGACCCTCCAGACGCTCATCGTGAAGTACCCGACGAGCTCGCAGCGCGGGAACGCCGAGAAGCTCCTTGTCGACCTCCGGACCCAGCCCGAGCACCCCGAGCTCTGGAAGACCCCCTGGTAGCGGGCCGGGGCGGCGGCGACGGTTTCGCTTCCGCACCGGCGCTCCGTACCTGGTGCCCTTCCTCGCCGCGACGGCCGCGGCGGCAGCCGCCTGGTACTGGCGCGCCGACCTGATGGACGCCGGGTCGGCGGCGACCCTTCAGAGCCCGGAGACCCAGGTGCGCCAGGCGCTCGCCGCGCAGGGGCGCGCCCACCTGGAGGACATCTACGGTTGGAAGGCCGGGGGGACGCTGGAACTCGTTCCGGTGCGCTACGAAGAGGTGGTGCCGGACGTGGAGGGGAATCGCGCCACCGTCGTGGCGGTCCTCGACGCCGAGGGGAAGGCCGTCTGGCGTGACCAGTCGGCCACGGTCTCGTACATCGGCCGCGAGCAGTTCCACATGAAGCCCTGCAAGATCGCCCTCTGGTGCGCCGAGGGGGACCAGTTCGCGCGCCTTCGGGCCGTCCTGCGGACCCTCTTCCGGCGCCTCGACGCCGCGCGGGGAGGGGAGTCCGCCGCCGTGATGGCGCTCGCCGCCGACGACTACCGGGATGGCGCCACCGACCGGGGCGCGCTGGAGGCACGGTTGCGCCGAGAGCTCGCAGCTCCCAGGCCCGACCTCCGCGTGAAGGGCTGGCAGATCCGGGTCGAGCGGGACGTGGCGGAGGTGGGGGAGGACTACGAGGCCGCGGAGGGAAGCGGCGAAGGCGGCGACGTCCGGCACCGCAGGGCGCGCTATCGGCTGGAGCGGCGCGGCGAGCGCTGGGTCTTCACCGCTGGACTCTGAGCCGGACCGCGGGACCGCGGCGCGTACGCCGCGGTCCCGCCGCTCGCGAACGTCCGGCACCGCCGATCCGCCGCCTGTCGCCCCTCCGGGGTCCCGATGGTAGACTCCCCGCCCGCGGCGGGTCCCACCGGCGTCGGGGAGGAACATGGACGAGATTCTCAAGGAAAAGCTGGCGCTCGGCCGCTTCCACTACGTCCGGCGGGAGTTCGCGCGCGCCGAGCAGTACCTGACCCAGGTGGTGGAGGGGAACCCGACCTTCGCCGACGTCTACAACATGCTGGGCGTCTGCTTCCACGACCAGGGCCAGTACCAGAAGGCGCAGCGGTCCTTCGAGGCGGCGCTCCGGCTCAACCCCGCCTACACCGACGCCGCGCTCAACCTGGCCATCACCTACAACGACACCGGCCGGTACAAGGAGGCCCAGGAGGCCTACCAGCAGGCGCTCAGCACCGCCGGCGCCGCCCCGGGCCAGCTCGACCACTTCGTCCGCGGCAAGCTCGCCAACATGTACGCCGACATCGGCGAGGTGTACCTCTCCTCCGGCCTCTACCCGGAGGCCATCGCCGAGTTCCGCCGCGCGCTCGCCCTCTGCCCCAACTTCGTGGACATCCGCGCCCGGCTCGCCGCCGCGCTGCGCGACTCCGGACGCCGCGACGAGGCCATCGTCGAGTACGACGAGGTCGTCCGGCAGAACCCCACCTTCATCCCGGGACGGCTGAATCTCGGCCTCTCCCTCTACGCCGCCGGCCGCAAGGCGGACGCCGCCGACCAGTGGAACGAGGTCCTGCGCGTCTCCCCCGGGAACCACAGCGCCGAGCTGTACCTCAAGTTCGCCGGCATCGACCCATCGGGCGCGCCGCCGGCCGCGCCACCAGGCTAGGAGAAGATGAGCGAGAGCCTTCCACGGCTCACCGCGCTGTCGCACGGCGCCGGTTGAGCCTGCAAGATCCGCCCGGCGGAACTGGCGCAGGTCCTGCGCCACCTACCGAAGGTGGAGGATGCACGCGCTCTCGTCGGTCACGAGACGCGCGACGACGCGGCCGTGTATCGACTGTCGCCCACCGAGGCCATCGTCGAGACCGTCGACTTCTTCACGCCGGTGGTCGACGACCCCTACTGGTTCGGCCGCATCGCCGCGGCCAACGCCTTCTCCGACGTCTGGGCCATGGGCGGCCGCCCCATCTTCGCGCTCAACCTGGTCGCCTTCCCGGTGAACCTGCTGCCCATGGAGGTGCTGGCCGAGATCCTCCGGGGTGGGTCGGAGGCCGCCGCGCTCGCCGGCGCGCCGGTGCTGGGCGGGCACAGCATCGACGACCCGGAGCCCAAGTACGGCATGGCCGTCACCGGCCTCGTCCACCCCGACCGCATCCTGCGCAACGTCGGCGCCCGCCCGGGCGACCAGCTCCTCCTCACCAAGCCGCTCGGCTCCGGGATCCTCACCACCGCCATCAAGCGCGGGACGGCCACCCCGGAGCAGATCGCCGGGGTCACGGCCGTCATGTCCGAGCTGAACCGGGCCGCCGGCGAGGTGCTGGCCGCGAGCGGCGCCGTGTCGGCCCTCACCGACGTCACCGGCTTCGGCCTGCTCGGCCACGCCTGGGCGATGGCCGAGGGTTCGAAGGTCGTGCTGCACCTCGACGCCGCGCGGGTGCCCGTCCAGCCCGGCGCGCTCCTCCTCGCCGAGCGGGACGTGGTCCCGGGAGGGAGCAAGGCGAACCTCGCGTGGGTCTCGCCGCACGTCCGCTTCGACCCGGCCATCCCTCTCCCGCTGCGCACGGTGCTCGCCGACGCACAGACGAACGGAGGCCTCCTCGCCGCGGTGCACCCCGACCGCTTCTCCGCGGTGATGCGCCTGCTCGCCGACCGGGGCGTCGCCGCGGTCCACGTCGGCGAGGTGCGCGACGCGCCGACGGGGGCAGCCCTGGAAGTGTCGCAGGGGCGCTCCCCGTGATCACCGCGATCGCCACGGCCCTCGTCGGAGCCCTCCTCCTCGGCGCCCCGGCCAAGGCCCCGGCACCACCCGCCTTCGTGGTCGTCCTCGACCCCGGCCACGGCGGGGAGAAGGACGGTGCGCTCTCGGTCGACGGCCGCCGCGAGAAGGACATCACGATGCAGATCGCGCGGCAGCTGAAGAAGCGGCTGGAGAAGCAGGGGGCCCGCGTGGTCCTCACGCGGGCAGGGGACGTCACGGTGGACCTGCCGCGCCGCGCCGCCATCGCCAACGCCGAGGAGGCCGACCTCTTCGTCTCCCTCCACCTCAACTCGGCGCCGGGTGGCCCTGGTTCGAAGGCCCGCGGGATCGAGACCTACTTCCTGTCCGCCGACGCCACCGACGCCTCGGCCAGCGCCGTGGCGGCGCGCGAGAACGCCGACCGGCTCCGCACCAGCGACCCCGCCGACATGGTGGGCGGCATCCTCGACGACCTCGAGGACCAGGCCAACCTGGCCGAGAGCTCGCGCCTCGCCCAGGCCATCCACGGCGCGCTGGTGCGCGGCACGCGGGCGCCCGACCGGGGCGTCAAGCAGGCCCCCTTCCACGTGCTGGCCGGGGCGCGCATGGCCGCGGTCCTGCTCGAGCTGGGGTTCGTCTCCCACCCCGAGGAGGGGAAGGAGCTGGCCCGGCCGGCCCGGCAGGAGGCCATCGCCAGCGCCATCGCCGCCGGGATCTCCGCCTGGCGGACGGCGGGGGGCGCCGCGGGCGCCGCGGGAGGCGCGAGCGCCGGGTCGTCGCCGCCTTCCACCACCGCGGCGGCACGGTAGCGGCCGAGCGGTTATGATGCGCGCCCCATGCGCGCCAACGGAAGGCAGGCCGGCCAGCTCCGGCCAATCTCTCTCGATGTGAACGTCTCCAAGCACGCGGAGGGCTCCTGCCTGACGCGCTTCGGCGACACCCACGTGCTCTGCACCGCCAGCCTGGAGAACCGGGTCCCTCCCCACGTCCTCGGCACCGGGGCGGGCTGGGTCACCGCCGAGTACGGCATGCTGCCCCGCTCGACCAACGAGCGCATGGCCCGCGAGGCGGCCCGCGGCAAGCAGGGAGGCCGGACGCTCGAGATCCAGCGCCTCATCGGCCGGGCCCTGCGCGCCTCCATCGACCTCGCGGCGCTCGGCCCCCGCACCCTCACCATCGACTGCGACGTGATCCAGGCCGACGGGGGCACCCGCACCGCGGCCATCACCGGCGGCTTCGTCGCGCTCGCGCTGGCGGTGAAGAAGCTCCAGAAGGCCGGCGTGGTGAAGGGCGCCCCCATCCGCCGGCACGTGGCCGCCGTCAGCGTCGGCGTGGTGGACGGGGAGGTCCGGCTCGACCTCGAGTACGAGGAGGATTCCACCGCGGAGGTGGACATGAACGTGGTGGCCACCGGCGACCTCGACCTGGTCGAGGTGCAGGGAACCGCCGAGGGCAAGCCCTTCGGCCGCACCCACCTCGACGAGATGCTCGACTCGGCCCTGGCCGGCATCGCCCAGCTCAAGGCCCTGCAGGAGAAGGCGCTTCTCTCGCCGTGAACCTGCTCTTCGCCACCCGCAACCCGGGAAAGCTCCGCGAGCTGCGCAGGCTCGTCACCGGCCTCGACGTCCGGGTGGTCTCGCTCGACGACGTCGGCCGGGAGATCCCCGAGGTGGAGGAGGATCGCTCCACCTTCGCCGAGAACGCCGCCAAGAAGGCCTCCGAGTACGCCCGCGCCGCCGGGATGCACGCGCTGGCCGACGACTCCGGCCTCTGCATCGACGCGCTCTGGGGGAAGCCCGGCATCCGCTCGGCGCGCTGGTCCGAGGACGAGCGCCCCGGCCTCTCCGGGACCGACCGCGACCGCGCCAACAACGAGAAGCTCCTCATGGTCATGCAAGGGGTCTGGCCCGAGCACCGCGGGGCCGAGTACCGGGCCGTGGTGGCCCTCTCCGCTCCCGACGGCGCGATCCTGGCCTCGGCCGAGGGGAGCTGCCGCGGGGTGATCGGCGAGGCCCCTCGCGGGGAGGGGGGATTCGGCTACGACCCCCTCTTCGTCCCCGAGGGCGCACCCGGCAAGACCATGGCCGAGCTCACGCCGGCCGAGAAGGATGCCCTCTCCCACCGGGGCGAGGCGCTGCGCCGGCTCCTCCCCGAACTGCGCCGGATCTCAGGCAACCTTTGACAAAACCCCGGGGGGACGCTAGACACGGCGCTCTCGGGCCCGGGCGGACGGGGAAGAAGCGATGTGTTGTAAGGTGCCGGGGCGTAGCGCAGCCTGGTAGCGCGCCTGCCTTGGGCGCAGGAGGTCGCCGGTCCGAATCCGGCCGCCCCGACTCTTTGAAAGCCGAATCGGATGGCCGGGGAAGCAGGATCCCGGAGCACGGAGGACGGGGCCGACTTGCGCCCGTAGCTCAGTTGGATAGAGCAGCGGCCTTCTAAGCCGCGGGTCGGGGGTTCGACTCCCTCCGGGCGCGCCAACATTTTTACGGTGAGTGTAGCTCAATCGGTAGAGCACTGGACTGTGGATCCGGGGGTTGAGGGTTCGAGCCCCTTCACTCACCCCATCATTTTCACGAGCAGCGGGACCGTCCCGCCGCTCGCGCCCGTAGCTCAGTTGGATAGAGCGTCGGCCTTCGAAGCCGCAGGTCGGGGGTTCGATTCCCTCCGGGCGCGCCATTGACAACCCCCGGGGCGACTGGTAGATCGCCGCCCCTTGCCATAGCCATCCGAAGTTCCCCGATGTTTTCGGGCGCATAGCTCAACTGGCAGAGCAATGGACTCTTAATCCATAGGTTGAAGGTTCGATTCCTTCTGCGCTCACCAAGTAGACCGAGAGGCCCCCTGGCTCCCCCAGCGGGGCCCTTCTCGTTTCCGGGGAGCGATCAGGCGAACGGCCACCAGCGCTGGACCTCGGCGATGCCCGCCGCCCCGATGAGGAGCAGCGCGAGGCCGAAGGCCGGCTCGAGCACCCGCACGCTCATCCGCACCGCGGTGCGGGCCCCGAGGTAGGCGAAGGGGATGGACCCCAGGCCGAAGACGAGGACGAGGGTCCAGTCCACGTGCCCCAGGTAGACGTGGACCGCCGTCCCGGGGACCGCGAGGATGGCGGAGGTCACGAGCGAGCAGGCGAACGCGGTCTTGAGCGGGAGGCGGAGCACCCGCACGTAGAGCGGCGCGAGCATGAAGCCGCCGGCGTTCGCGAGCAACCCCGACACGAGGCCCACCCCCACGCCGACGGCGGCGGCGAGCCAGCGCTTCGTACCCGGCGTGAGTGGCAGCGGTTCGGCGCGGGAGGCGGTGGGGCGGACGAGGAAGGACAGGCCCAGGCCGGCGATGACGACGTTGCTGATGAGCAGGAGCGCGCTACCCCCGACGAGGACGCTCGCCCAGGCCCCGAGGACGGTTGCCGGGAATCCCAGGAGCGCGCTCCAGAACACGACCTGCCGGTCGTACAGCCCCTGCCGGAGGTAGGCGAGGCTCGCCACGAGCGTGCCCGGGATGGTGGCGGGCAGCGGGGAGGCGACCGCGAAGAAGGCGGGGACACCCATGAGCTGCAGGAGCGGCGTCGCCACCGCGCTGCCGCCCTTGCCGAAGAGCCCACCGGTGAACCCGACCAGGAGGCCGATGAGGAGGATCCGCCACGACACCCGCCTAGTCCTTCTTCCCGCCCTGGATGAGCCCGAAGCGCGGCTTCTTCCGGTCCGGCGGGCGCAGCGTCCCGGCCACCACCGAGGGCCAGGGGAACGCGACCTCCTTTCGCAGCCCCTGGAAGGTGAGCTCGCACCGGATGCCCCACTCGTCGAGCATCACCTCGGGCGTGTCCCGCCCGGCGACCAGGTTGAGCCGGACCAGCTGCTCGTCGCGCAGGTACTCGGGCAGGACGACCCCGGCCGCTCCCGGCGCCACCATGACCCACTCGATGGCTGCGGCCTCCCGGCAGGCCGCGAGCATCTCCGGCCAGCGCTGCTGCAGGAAGTAGAAGTGCAGGGCCCACTCGCTCCAGCGAGGGCAGGCCGGCGTGCAGGATGCCTCGGGAGGGTGTTCGTGGGGGGCGTCCACCGACGGTGGTTCTACAACGAAACGGGGCGCGCCGGGCCGGCCCCTGATCGGATAGTCTGCCCCTCATTCCGCGGGCGGGTGGCGGAACTGGCAGACGCGCCGGACTTAGGATCCGGTGCCGTAAGGCATGAGGGTTCGAGTCCCTCCCCGCCCACATTTCCACGCCTTCCGTACCCCCATTTCCCTTGACCCAGGGCCCTCCCGGCCGTAGGTCTATGCCCCCGTTCCGCCTGAAGGAATTCCCCGAATGAAGATCCAGGTCGAGAAGCTCTCCCCCGTGGAGAAGAAGGTCACCGTCGAGATCGAGCCCGCCGAGGTGGCGAAGGAGATCGACCGCGCCTACGCGAGCCTCGGTCGCCGCGTGAAGCTCCGCGGCTTCCGCCCCGGCAAGGCGCCCCGCACCGTGCTGGAGCGCAACTTCAAGGACCAGGTCGAGGCCGACGTGGTCGAGAAGCTCGTCCAGAAGAGCTTCGAGGAGGCCACGAAGGAGCAGGACCTCGAGGCCGTGGCCGCACCCCGCGTGGAGGTCGGCGAGGGCGGCATCGCCGCCGACCGGCCCTTCTCGTACACGGCCCGCGTCGAGGTGAAGCCGGTCATCGTCCCCAAGGACTACCGCGGCCTCTCCGTGACCCGGAAGCCGGTGGAGGTCACCGACGCGACCGTCGACGCCGAGCTGGAGCGCCTGCGCCAGTCCTTCGGCGAGATGATCCCGGTCGAGGGGCGCGACGTCGCCGAGGCGGGCGACTGGGCGGTCATCGACTACCAGGGCAGCGTCGAGGGCAAGCCCTTCGACGGGGGCACGGCCGAGGGCGCGCTCATCCAGGTGAAGGACGGCAACTTCTTCGCCGGCGAGATGGCGGTGCTGCAGGGCCGGAAGGTCGGCGACGCCTTCGAGACCGAGCAGTCCTTCCCGGCCGACTTCCGCGACACCGCGCTGGCCGGGAAGCCGGGCAAGTTCGCCATCACCCTCAAGTCCCTTCGCACCCAGAAGATCCCGGTCATGGACGACGCCTTCGCCAAGGAGGTCGGCATCGAGGGGGTGGAGACCCTGGCCGCGCTGCGCGAGCGGGTCCGCACCGATCTCGAGAAGCGCGAGAAGCGCCGCGTCGAGTCGGAGGAGCGGGACGCCCTGGTGAAGGGAGCGCTCGAGAAGAACGACTTCGAGGTTCCGCCGGCCCTGGTGGAGCGGACCATCGACGCCATGGTGGAGAACACCGCGCAGCGGCTGGCCCGGCAGGGCGTCGACCTGCGCCAGCTCGACCTCGACCTGGGGCGCATCCGCGGCGACATGCGCGAGCAGGCGCTGCTCACCGTGAAGGCGGCGCTGCTCCTCGAGGCCATCGCGGTGGCCGAGAAGATCGAGGTGGGCGAGCAGGACGAGCAGGAGGAGATCCAGCGCCGCGCCGACGAGATGGGCGTGCCGCCCTCCCGTCTCCAGGTGAAGGGCGAGGGTCGCCAGGCGCTGCGGCAGCGCATCCGCGAGGACAAGGTCGTTGCGCTGCTGGCCGCGGCCGCTAACTTCCAGTAGACGGGCCCGCCATCGCGGAGCCCCGGAGGATCGATGCCCTACATCCCGATGCCCTACGTCGTCGAGCAGACCCACAGGGGCGAGCGCTCCTACGACATCTACTCGCGCCTGCTCAAGGACCGCATCGTCTTCATCGGGACGGCCATCGACGACGACGTGGCCAACATCGTCACCGCCCAGCTCCTCTTCCTCGAGTCGGAGGATCCGGAGAAGGACGTCTCCATCTACATCAACAGCCCGGGCGGCTCGGTGACGGCCGGCCTCGCCATCTACGACACCATGCAGTACGTGAAGCCCCCGGTCTCCACCATCTGCCTGGGGCAGGCGGCCAGCATGGCGGCGGTGCTGCTCTCGGCCGGCGCCAAGGGCAAGCGCTTCGCGGTGCCCAACGCCCGCATCATGATCCACCAGCTCTCCGGCGGCTTCTCCGGCCAGGCCAGCGACATCGAGATCCAGGCCCGGGAGGCGCTGCGGCTCAAGAGGACCCTCGACGAGATCCTGGCCCGCCACACCGGCCAGCCCATCGAGCGGATCTCGAAGGACACCGACCGGGACTACTTCATGTCGCCGCAGGAGGCCAAGGATTACGGCCTCATCGACGAGGTGATCGTCACGAAGAAGGCGGCCGAGGCGAAGTAGCGCTAGGATCGGAAAATGGCCGGAGCGGAGAAACGAGAGACCCTGTGCTGCTCCTTCTGCGGGAAGTCGCAGAAGGAGGTGAAGAAGCTCATCGCCGGACCGACCGTCTACATCTGCGACGAGTGCATCGGGCTCTGCAACGACATCATCGCCGAGGAGATCGCCGGCGAGGAGAAGCGCGACCCCAAGCTGCGCATCCCGCGGCCGTCCGAGATCAAGACCATCCTCGACGAGTACGTGGTCGGGCAGGAGCGGGCCAAGAAGACGCTCGCCGTCGCCGTCCACAACCACTACAAGCGCATCGAGACCCGGCTCGAGGTCGACGACGTCGAGCTGCAGAAGTCGAACATCCTCCTGCTCGGCCCCACCGGCTCGGGCAAGACGCTGCTGGCCCAGACGCTGGCCCGCATCCTCAACGTCCCCTTCACCATCGCCGACGCCACCACGCTGACCGAGGCCGGCTACGTGGGCGAGGACGTCGAGAACATCATCGTCAACCTGCTCCAGGCCGCCGACCACGACATCGAGCGGGCCCAGAAGGGCATCGTCTACATCGACGAGATCGACAAGATCGCCCGCAAGAGCGAGAACCCCAGCATCACCCGCGACGTGTCCGGCGAGGGGGTGCAGCAGGCGCTGCTCAAGCTCATCGAGGGCACCGTGGCCAACGTGCCGCCCAAGGGCGGCCGCAAGCACCCGCAGCAGGAGTTCCTGCAGGTCGACACCACCAACATCCTCTTCATCTGCGGCGGCGCCTTCTGCGGCCTCGAGGGCGTGATCGAGCGGCGCCTGGGCGGACGCAGCCTGGGCTTCGGCACCGACGCCAAGAAGAAGGAGGACCGCAACGTCGGCGAGCTGCTGGCGCTGGTGGAGCCCGAGGACCTCCTCAAGTTCGGGATGATCCCGGAGTTCGTGGGCCGCCTGCCGGTGGTCACCGCGCTCGAGGAGCTCGACGAGACGGCCCTGGTGGAGATCCTCACCCGCCCGCGCAACGCGCTCGTGAAGCAGTACCGGAAGCTCATGGAGATGGACGGGGTGTCCCTCAAGTTCACCGACGGTTCGCTCAAGGCCATCGCCCGGGCCGCCGTGCGCAACAAGGCCGGGGCCCGCGGCCTGCGCGCCATCGTCGAGGGCGCCATGCTCGACATCATGTACGACGTGCCGAGCCGCCGGAACGTGCAGGAGATCGTCATCAGCGAGGAAGTCATCGAGAAGGGTGAGCAGCCGATCGTCGTGCTCCGCAAGGAGCAGGAGAGCGCCTGAGTTCGCGTCAGGAAGTCCAACATCGGAGGGAATGCACGATGAAGAGGGTCGCGATGGTCGTCGTGGCGGGTGCCGTTCTGTCTGGCTGTGCCGGCCTGGCGTTCGCCGGTCGCGCCAATGGCCCCGTGGGCATCTACTCGGAGACCAAGGCCAATGACCAGGTCACCGACGAGAACCTGACGACCAAGACGGGCGAGGCCTGCTCCACCTCCATCCTCGGTCTGGTCACGACCGGTGACTCGTCGGTGCCGACGGCCGCGAAGAACGGCGGCATCAAGAAGGTCGTGTCGGTCGACAACAACTTCATGCAGGTGCTCGGCGTCTACGCCAAGTTCTGCACGGTCGTCACGGGCGAGTAGCCCGGCGCCGGTCGGGTCGTCACTGCACGAGCGCGGTGGCGACCTCGACCCCACTCGACGCGGTCACGACGTTTGGGCCGGAGGACAGGCCGGATACCGTGACCTGCCAGGTGGTCGAAGTCGGGTAAGCCGGCCCGGATACGGAGGCGGTCGGGCAGGTCACCTGGACCGCCGCCTCGGCTGGCCGGGATCCCGTCAGCGTGACCTCTCCACCAACCGGCGTTGCTGGCGGCATGATGGTGAGGTCCGGGCCGCGATCCGCGGCGCCTGACAGGATGAGCTGGGAGAACCACGCGACGGGCCCGGCATAGGGCTGAAGCGTGTCCGCACGTTCGCCCCCACCGGTCCCGGTCGTTCCGAAGTAGAGGTTTCCGGTGCCGACCCCCGCGCTCAGCGCCGCATCGAAGAAGCCCAGCCGGAAGTGATCGGTGTTGCCCGTGTCCGGATTCACCATCGAGGCGTAGGAAAGCCACCGCTCGACCAGGGTACCCGCGGAGGCATAGTGAGGACTCACCGGCCACGAATCGGTGCTCTCCGATTGATAGGTCGCGACGGCAAGACTTCCGTTGGCCAGCGCAGGGCCCAGCGAGAAGCCACAGACCCCCGGAGTGAACTTCGGGGTCAGCGATCCATCTGGTGGGTGGTAGGTGCCGGGCGCGGCGGCTGCCCCGCCGTATTCGGGGAAGGCGCTCGACGGGAAATCTCCTGGCACGAATCCCGCGCGCGTATCCACGCCTCGGTAAGCCGCCACGGTCCCGGCGACGAGCCCCCTGTTCGTCGTGACGGTCACGGCCGATTCCGCCGCTCCTGCGACCTTGAAGTAGTTGTAGGTCTGCGCGTGACGCCACCCCGCCGGGAGTGCTGGCGCACCCGTGGGGGTGAAGAGCATCGTCACGAGGACATCGCCAGGGCGCCACGCGGGCGGAAGCGGGATGCTGACGGAACGGAACCCCACCGTCACGGGACTGGCGCTGACGAAGCGAGCGGCTGGTGGAGTGGTCCCCACGGCAATCGTCACGACGACGGTGGTGCTCCCGACACCGCTCGACGCGGTCACGATGTAGGCGGCTGAAGTGGAGACGGCGCTCGGTGTTCCGGAGATCACGCCGGACGAGGCATCCAGGGAGAGGCCCGCTGGCAGCGCAGGCGAGACCGAGTAGGCATCGACGGCGCCTCTGCTGGTGGTCGGCATATTCGGCGAGATTGGAACGCCCACCGTGTAGACCGCCGGGTTGACGGAGTACGTCAGCCCACCGGGTGGAACGGGCGCCGCGTCGACGGAGATGCTCACGCCGACCGTCGCGTTGCCCGCAGCATTCGAGGCGATCACGTCGTAGACGGCCGTGCTGGACACGGCGGTAGGCGTCCCGGTGATCACGCCGGTGGAGGTGTTCAGGGTGAGGCCCGCTGGAAGTGCCGGCGAGACCGAGTAGGAAACAACCGCACCTCCGCTGGTGCTCGGCACGTTCGGTGAGATGGGAACGCCCACGGTGTAGATCGCCGGGTTGGTCGAGTACGTCAGCCCGCTGGGCGGAAGGGGCGCCGCATCGACGGAGATGCTCAAACCAACCGTCGCGCTTCCCGCTGCGTTCGAGGCGATCACGGTGTGGACGGCGGTGGGGGCCACGGTGCTCGGTGTTCCGGAGATCACGCCGGACGACGCATCCAGGGAGAGGCCCGCGGGCAGCGCGGGCGAGACCGAGTACGAAGCGACCGCGCCACCGCCGGTGCTCGGCCTGTTCGGAGAGATGGGAACACCAACACTGTATCGCGCCGGGTTCATCGAGTACGTCAGGCCACTCGGCGGGAGCGGTTCCACGACGGGATCGCTCGAGGATCCTCCTCCGCAGGAGCACAGCGCGAAGGGGACTGCGCAAAGAAGCAATGAAGGCAGCCGAAGTCGCATCGTGGCAACGTAGCAGACCGCTGCCTCGAGGCGTTGACGCGGGTCACATACTCATCGTGCATCGAAGGGCGCGGATTCCCTACCCGGCATCCCCTCGGTCTCCACGTAGCGGAACCACACCAGCGCGTCGACCTCGGCGTGCCCGGTGGGCCGGTTCCACGTCGGCGGCTCGCGCCTCCAGCGTTCCTCGAGCGCGTCCGCCATGCGCGTCGCCTCCGCCAGGTAGCCGGCCCGCTCCGCCTCCCGCTCGGCGGGGGAGGGGGCCGGCGGCTCCGCCGGGGATCCCGGCCAGGATCGCCGCCACGTCGAGGTGGAGCGGGGAGGGCTCGGCCACCTCGCCCTCCAGGTGGCGCCAGACCCCGTCGCGCCAGTCGAGCCGGTAGAGCGGGCACGAAGGCGTCCCCGTGGTCGGCCACGAACTCCACGGCGCGAAGCGTGAACTCCACGTCCTCGGGCGACCCGTACCAGGGGAGCGAGACCCGCACCCAGCCCGGCTTCGCGCCGACGATCCCGGCCGCGATGAGGCGGCGGAAGCGCTCCGAGGTCTCCCCGGCGATGCCGAGCAGGCGGTGGCCGTAGGGGCCGGCGCAGGAGCAGCCGGCCCGGTTCTGGATGCCGAAGAGGTGGTCGAGCAGCGCCGAGACGAGGTCGTGGTGCAGCCCCTCCACGTTGAAGGAGAGGATGGGCAGGCGCGGCGCGTCGAGCGGCCCGTAGATCGCGGATGCGCGGGTGGCGGGCCAGGCGCTCCACCGCCGCCCGGGCCAGCGCCACGTCGTGCTCCAGGATGGCGGCCGCCCCGACGTGGTCCTTCAGCGCGAAGGCGACGCCGGCCCGGATGTCGCCCAGGATGTCGGGAGTGCCGCCCTCCTCGCGCTCGGCGAGCCTGCTGGACGTAGTCGACCTGGTCGTGGCGGCAGCCGGAGACGTAGTCCACGGTGCCGCCGCCCGGGCGCTCGGGCGTGCGGGTGCGGAAGAGGTCGCGGTGGGCCACCAGCACGCCCGAGCCCTCCGGCCCTCCCAGGAACTTGTGGGTCGAGACGAAGATGGCGTCGAGCCGCTCCGCCGGGTCGGCGGGGTGCATGTCGATGGGGACGTAGGGGCCGCCGGCGGCGTAGTCGACGAAGGCGAGCGCGCCCTCCTCGTGGAGCACGCGGGCCACCGCGCCCACGTCGGTGAGGAGCCCGTCGACGTTGGAGGCGGCCGAGAAGGCTCCGGCCACGAGCGGGCGCCCGCGCGCGGCGCGGGCGCGGCGCCGCAGGTCGGCGAGGTCGATGCCGCCCGCGGGCGTCGAGGGCCACCTCCTCCACGTCGGCGACGGTCTCCATCCAGGGCAGCACGTTGGAGTGGTGCTCGTAGGGGCCGACCAGGACCACCGGCCGCCGCCCGCGCGGGACGAGCGAGGAGAGGTGGTACTCCCGCTCGAGCGGCTCGGGGATGCGCAGCCCGAGCAGCCCCACCAGCTTGTTCACCGCGGCGGTGGCGCCGCTGCCGGTGAAGAGGACCACGTCGTCGGCGCCGGCGTTGACCGAGCGCGCCACGGCGGCGCGGGCCTCCTCGCGGAGCCCGTTCATCACCCGGCCGGTGGTGGCCACCGCGGTGTGGGTGTTGGCGTAGAGGGGACGCAGCGCGTCGACGAAGCGCTCGACGAAGTCGAGGTGGCGGCCGGTGGCGGTCAGGTCGGCGTAGTGGAGGAGGCGCGGCCCGAACGGGGTGGGGACCCGCGTGCCCCGGCCCCGTTCCGACGCCCCCAGCGCCGCCGCGATGCGTCGAAGTCCCTCATGGCCGGGTCGTTCTAGCCCGACGCGCCCGAGGGGACAAGGAACACCCGTTTGCACCCGTTCCCGATGGGTGCGGAACCTGTGCGCCCCGCCCTCCGGTGGTAGAAGAGGAGGATCGGAGGTCGACCTTGTCCATCTTCTCCAGGACCGACGAGGGCAAGAAGGGCCCCCGCGTCCACATCCTGCCGCTCCTTCCCCTGCGGGACATCATCGTCTTCCCGCACATGGTCGTGCCGCTCTTCGTCGGCCGCGAGAAGTCCATCGCCGCCCTCGAGGACGCCATGGGCAAGGACAAGACCGTGGTGCTGGCCGCGCAGAAGAAGGCCAAGACCAACGAGCCGGCCTTCGACGACCTCTTCCCGGTGGGCACGCTCGCCACCATCATCCAGCTGCTCAAGCTCCCCGACGGCACGGTGAAGGCGCTGGTCGAGGGAAAGCGGCGGGTGCGGCTCGAGGCGCTCGTCTCCCAGGAGGGGTTCTACCAGGTCCGGGTCGAGGAGCTCGACGAGGAGGTGGAACGGAACGTGGAGCTGGAGGCGCTGCTCCGCCAGGTGCAGACCACCTTCGAGGCCTACGTGAAGCTCAACAAGCGCATCCCGCCGGAGATGCTCGCCAGCGTGGCCACCATCGACGATCCGGGCCGGCTCGCCGACACCATCGTGGCCCACCTCTCGCTCAAGCTGCAGGACAAGCAGTCGATCCTGGAGACGGCCTCGCCGCGGACGCGGCTCGAGAAGCTCTTCGAGCTCATGCAGGGGGAGATCGAGATCCTGCAGGTGGAGCGCAAGATCCGCACCCGCGTGAAGAAGCAGATGGAGAAGTCGCAGAAGGAGTACTACCTCAACGAGCAGATGCAGGCGATCCAGAAGGAGCTGGGCGATCGCGACGAGTTCAAGAACGAGATCCAGGAGCTCGAGGAGAAGATCCGCGACAAGCGGATGTCGAAGGAGGCCACGGTCCGCTGCCGCAAGGAGCTGAAGAAGCTCAAGATGATGAGCCCGATGAGCGCCGAGGCCACCGTGGTCCGGAACTACATCGACTGGATCCTGTCGCTCCCCTGGGCCGAGGTCACCGAGGACAAGCTCGACGTGGCCGAGGCCGAGAAGGTCCTCGACGAGGACCACCACGGTCTGCGCAAGGTGAAGGAGCGCATCCTCGAGTACCTGGCCGTGCAGGCGCTGGTCGCGAAGATCAAGGGGCCCATCCTCTGCCTGGTGGGGCCGCCCGGCGTCGGCAAGACCTCGCTCGCCCGCAGCATCGCGCGGGCCATGGGGCGCCGCTTCGTGCGCATCAGCCTGGGCGGCGTGCGGGACGAGGCCGAGGTCCGCGGCCACCGGCGCACGTACATCGGCGCCATGCCCGGCAAGATCCTGCAGTCGATCCGCAAGGCCGGCGCGTCCAATCCCGGTGGTGCTGCTCGACGAGGTGGACAAGATGTCCACCGACTTCCGCGGCGATCCCTCGGCGGCGCTGCTCGAGGTGCTCGACCCGGAGCAGAACGCCACGTTCGTCGACCACTACCTCGACCTCGACTACGACCTCTCCAAGGTGCTCTTCGTCTGCACCGCCAACACCATGTCGGGCATCCCGCTGCCGCTGCAGGACCGCATGGAGATCATCCGGCTGGCCGGCTACACCGACCAGGAGAAGCTCTCCATCGCCCACCGCTACCTGGTGCCCCGCCAGCGGGAGGCGAACGGCCTGGCCGACGTGCCGGTGGAGGTGAAGAAGGACGCGCTGAAGCTCCTCATCCACCGCTACACCAAGGAGGCCGGGGTCCGCTCGCTGGAGCGGGAGATCGCGAGCCTCTTCCGCAAGACCGCCCGCGAGGTGATCCGGGAGGGGAAGGACAAGAGCTACGTCATCGACGCGCGCCGGGTGCAGAAGCTGCTCGGCCCGCCGCGCTTCCGCCACGGCACCGCCGAGGCCGACCGACCAGATCGGGGTGGCCACCGGCCTGGCCTGGACCGAGCTGGGGGGCGAGCTGCTCACCATCGAGGCCACGGTGATGCCCGGCAAGGGCAAGCTCACCATCACCGGCAAGCTCGGCGAGGTGATGCAGGAGTCGGCCCAGGCCGCCATGAGCTACGTGCGCAGCCGCGCCGAGGTGCTCGGGCCTGGAGAAGCGGTTCCTCGAGCAGATCGACATCCACGTCCACGTCCCGGAGGGCGCCATCCCCAAGGACGGCCCCTCGGCCGGCATCACCATGGCCACCGCGCTGGTCTCGGCGCTCACCCGCGTCCCGGTGCGCAAGGACATCGCCATGACCGGCGAGATCACCCTGCGCGGCCGGATCCTCCCGGTGGGCGGCGTGAAGGAGAAGGTGCTGGCCGCGCACCGCGGCGGCATCAAGACCATCCTGCTCCCGCGCGAGTGCGAGAAGGACCTGCGCGAGGTGCCGCGCAAGGTCCGCGAGGCCATGTCGCTCCGGCTCATGGACCACATGGACGACGTGCTGCGGGAGGCGCTCGTGGCGCCGGAGCGCGAGGCGTTCGCGAGGCCCGGCGCCGGCGACACGCAGCCGCAGGCGCTAGAGCGCTACCCGCGTCCAGCCAGGCGTAGAGCCGCTCGGCGCCGCGCTTGCCGTCCATGGGCGCGAGACCGAGCCGGGCCAGGTCCCAGCCGGGCGTGCCGTCCTTGACCAGCACGCCGCGCCTCGCCACCCGGCGTGCCCGGTCGAGCGCGTCGCGGGAGAGGGGCCGGGCGTCGCCCAGGCGTCGCAGGACGTCGAACCCCGGGCGCGGCGGGGCGGGCGTGCCGGAACATGGGGTCGAAGACCACCACGTCGAAGCTGCGATCCGGGGGCTTCGGCGAGCCAGGCGGCGTGGTCGGCGGCGATCACCTCGACGCGCGCGGCGGCCTCGCCGGGGAGGCGCGCGAACCCCTCGCCGGCCCAGGCCGCCAGCAAGGGCGAGCTCTCGAGCCCGACCACCCGCCCGCCAGGGCCCACCGCGGCGGCGGCCACCAGCGCGTCCGCACCCAGACCCAGCGTGCAGTCGAGCACCGCGTCGCCGGGCCGGAGCCGGGCCGCCTCGAGGAAGGAGTCGCCGGTGACGCGCTCCCCCTGGAGGAGCCGCTTGGCCCGCAGGCCGCCCATGCCCGGATGCCAGCGCTGCTCGGCTCCGTCCACCCAGAGCGACACGTGGCCGCCCAGGACGAGCAGGGCCTCCACCCCGGCGGCGGCGGCCACCTCGGCGAGGGAACGGGTGGCGCGCGGCTGGAAGGGCAGGGCGCGCCGGACGGCCGCTTCCCGGGCGGCGGCCAGGGCCGCGGGCGTCGGGCGGAAGGGAGTGGTGACGGCGAGGCGCACCGGGTATCTATACCCCTGCCATGAGCCTGCCCGTCGTCTCCGTCCACGACCCGATCGCGAACCCCGTCACCGGCACCGACCTCTCCGTCGAGCAGGTGCGCGAGCTGGAGGCCGAGATCCTCGAGCTGAAGCGGGAGAAGGACGCGGTCATCCTGGCCCACAACTACCAGCTGCCCGAGATCCAGGGGCTGGCCGACGTGGTGGGCGACTCGCTGCAGCTCGCCATCGAGGCGCAGAAGGTTCCCCAGTCGACCATCGTCTTCTGCGGGGTGCACTTCATGGCCGAGTCGGCCAAGGTGCTGAATCCGACGAAGACCGTGCTGCTGCCCAACCTGTCGGCGGGCTGCTCGCTCGCCGACTCGATCTCGGCCGAGTCGCTGGAGGACTGGAAGGAGCGCTACCCGGGGCACGCCGTGGTCACCTACGTGAACTCCACCGCCGAGGTGAAGGCGCTCTCCGACATCTGCTGCACCAGCGCCAACGCCGCCAGCGTGGTGCGCTCGCTCCCCGAGAAGAAGATCCTCTTCACGCCCGACCGCAACCTGGGGAACTGGGTGAAGTCGAAGGTGCCGGAGAAGGAGGTCGTGGTCTACGACGGCTGCTGCCCCATCCACGACGTCCTGCGCAGCGCCAGCGTGGAGAAGGTGCACGGCCAGCGCCCCGACGCGGTGGTCATCGCCCACCCGGAGTGCCGCGCCGACGTGCTCGAGCTGGCCGACGAGGTCTGCTCCACCACCGGCATGACCGCCGCCGTGGCCCGCCACCCCGAGGCGAAGACCTTCATCGTGGCCACCGAGCACGGCATCCTGACCGGCCTGCAGAAGCGCTATCCGGACAAGGAGTTCGTGGTGGCCGACGGCTGCCTGGGCTGCCGCATGCACTGTCCGTACATGAAGATGATCGACCTGGTCATGGTCCGCGACTCGCTGCGGCGCGGGAAGCACGCCATCGAG
Organism: uncultured delta proteobacterium; assembly: GCA_963818535.1. Classification (GTDB taxonomy): domain Bacteria; phylum Myxococcota; class Myxococcia; order Myxococcales; family Anaeromyxobacteraceae; genus CAIOAK01. Next base: position 68,267 of record CAWFSM010000003.1, read on the forward strand.
GTGCCGGCCGACGTGGCCGCCGGGGCGCGCCGCGCGCTGGAGCGGATGATCGCCGTGCCGCGCGACGCCTGAGCGAAGCTCAATGCGTCAGTCGCCAGAGCATGGCGAGGACGCGGTCGCAGAGGCGAAGAGGCCCGGCAGTCGCCGCCTCCCCCAGGTACCCGAACGCCTCCGCCACGCGCAGGCTCGCCACGACCTCGTCGGCGCTTCCCGCCGCCACCCGCCACAGGTGGATGCGGTCCTTGCCCGTCCGCCGGCTGCCCCTCGCTCAGGTTCAACGAGCACGGACGCCGCCGCGCGCCGCAGCTGCCTCGCCAGCGCCGGATCGCGCCGGTCGAGACTGGCGAGAGGCTCCTCCAGCGACCGGATGAGCAGAAGCGAGACCTCGAAGGCTTCGAACGCCATGTGCGGCTCCTTTGCGGGTGGGGTTTGCCCCCTCCGGCGCAGGCTCCGTGACAGGCCGACGCGGGAGCCACCATGACAGGACCGCGGCCTGGCGCGGGGCGTGCGCCTCAAAGGCACACCCCACCCGGAAGGGAGCCGAGACTCCGTGTCTGGGACAGATTCGGAGACGGAGACGGAGACGGATTCCGAGACGGAGATCCGAGACGGCGACGGAGATCCGAGCCGGAGATCCGCCTCCGAGATCCGACTCCGGATCCGACTCCGAGATCCGACTCCGGATCCGGATCCGAGACCCGCTACCTCGCCGCCTGCGGCTTCCGCCCCGGGATCAGCTCCTCGAGGATCCTCTTCGCCCCGTAGATCTTCTCGAGCGCCTCGGTGATGGCCGCCGTGTCGACCGCCACCGTGCGGTTCAGCTTCTCGTCGAAGCCGTAGTTCCCTCCCAGCGACCAGATGTTCCCGTCGAACACCAGTCCGACGATCCGGCCGTCCCGGGCGACCACCGGCGAGCCGGAGTTGCCGCCGATGATGTCGGTGGTGGCCACGAAGTTGAACTTCGTCTGGAGGTCGAGCCTGGGCTTGGCGTCGAGCCAGCTCTTCGGGAGCGCGAACGGCTCCCGGCCGGTGTCGCGCGCGAACGCCCCGCCCAGCGTGGTGAAGGCGGGCACGACCTTCTTGCCCTCGGTCCAGCCCTTGACCGTGCCGTAGCTGAGACGAAGGGTGAACGTGGCGTCCGGGATAGCCGGAGGTGCCCTCGAGCGCCAGGCGAGCCTGGGCGATGGTCTCCGACCCCTTCTTCACCACCGACTCGATCTCGTCCTCGTACATCTTGCGGACCGCCCGGGCGTCCGGGTCGACGGCGCGGGCGAAGGCGATCATGGGGTCCTGGGAGGCGTCCACCGCGGCCTTGCCGCCCTCCCAGAGCTGCTTGCGGACGGCCGGGTCGCGGAGCTTCGTGCCCGAGACCAGCCGCTTCGCGGCCTCGGCAGGGGACTCCAGGCCCAGCACCTTCTTCGTGAAGGCGTGATCGGGCCCCAGCGTCTCGCGGAGCTTGGTGAGCGACCAGGTCAGCTTGAAGATCTCGAACTCGTCGTCGATGGGGGCGGTGCTGAAGAGGGACTGGGTGACGGCCGGGAGCTTGGCGTCCTGGAACTCCTCGAGCCGGTCCTCGTTCTTCAGCTGGCGCTCGGTCGCCGCCGCGGACCAGCGTGCGGGCGAACTGGAAGTAGGAGGTCATGAAGCCCGACGACCCCATCACGTAGTTCACCTCGTCCCGGACGTTCTTCTTGAGGTCTTCCGCCTGCTGGATGGCGCCGTAGGCCTGGAGGGCGGCCGGTCCGTTCTTCGGATCGGCGGCGAGCTTCTGCCGGAAGGCCGCCTCGACGGCCGCCTTCTGGGCGAAGAACTCCCGGTCGGCGAGCGCCTCGCGCTCGCCCTTCAAGGCCTTGAGCGAGTTCTCGACGCCGAAGAGCAGGCCGTTCGAGACCCGCTTCTGCTCGGCGCCGCGCTTCTGGAACTCGGTGACCGCGCCGCGCAGCTCGGAGAGGCGCATGAGGGTCGCGGGGAGCTGCACGTCACGCTGGTACTGGAGCTCCGCCATGGTGAGCTGCCGGTCGGTGCCCCCCGGGTGGCCGGAGACGAAGACCACGTCGCCTTCCTGGGGCCCGGCCGGGTTCCAGGCCAGGAAGTCCTTCGTCTGCAGCGGCTTGCCGTCCTCGTAGACGCGAACGAAGGAAAGGTCGAGGTCGTAGCGGGGGAACATGAAGTTGTCGGGGTCCCCGCCGAAGAAGGCGATGGCGAACTCCGGGGCGAAGACCATGCGGACGTCCTGGTAGCGCCGGTAGCGGTAGAGGTCGTAGCGGCCGCCCTGGTAGAGCGTCACGACGTTGCAGCGGAGCGCCGGCGAGGTCTGGCACTCGGTCTCGATCCGGCCGGTCTCCGCCTTCAGGGCGTCGTTGAACTTCTGCCCGGTGAGGCCGGCGGTCGCCTTCGTCACGCGTGCCGTGACGTCGGTGATGGCCACGAGCTGGTTCACCTCCAGCACCGGGCACTTCACCTCCTCGGCGGCGGTCTTCGCGTGGAAGCCCGGTCGCGAGGTAGTCCGTCTGGGCGCTGGAGAGGTCCTGCAGGCAGCCCTCGACGCAGTGGTGGTTCGTCAGCACGAGCCCGTTCGGCGATACGAAGCTGGCCGAGCAGCCCTGGGCCAGCCGGGCCGACGAGAGGCGCACGTGGTCGAGCCAGGCGTCGTCGACCTTGACCCCGTACTTCTTCTCCAGCTGGGCCTTCGGGAAGCCGTTGAAGGTCCACATGCCTTCGTCCGCGCGCGCGGAAGTGAAGGCCGTGCAGAGCACGAGGAGGGCGACGGTGATTCGCATGGTGGGTCTCCGGTTGACGGACGCAGGCCCCAGGAAGAGGGGGCGCGGGAAGGCCTCTGATATGGCGGGACGATTGCCGAGTCAAGGGAGGCGGGCCCGGGGCGGGCGCCCGATTTCTGGACCCGCCGCGCCCCGGGGATAGGCTTCACGCCATGAACGACGCCGAGCGCGAGTGGGTGGGGCTGGTGGCCCATTTCCAGGAAATCGATCGCCGCCTGCGCGCTGAGCCTCCCCGGCGCGAGGCGGTCCTCCCGTCCGACCTCGACGTGGACGCGGAACTCGACCGCTGCTTCTCGCAGCCCGGCCAGAGCGTGTGGGTGAGCGTGGTATAAGCAGCACCCGATGAGCCGGTTCAAGATCTGGGGCTTTGCGGCGCTGGTGGTGGCGATTGGCCTGGCCGGCGTCTGGGTGTTCACCCAGCGGGCCGCGCCTCCGGCGCTGGAGCAGGTCTCGGCCACGCTCCGCTCCGGGACCCTCCAGTTCGAGACCGGCACCCGGCTGCTCTCCCGGCAGGTCCGGGACGTGGCCGCGGTCGCCTCTCGCGACCCCGCGCTCTCGAGCGCGGTCGCGAGCCTCGAGGCCGCCAGCCGGACGGCCCGCGCTTCCCGTCCGCCCGGAAGCCCACGAGCCGACTCCGCCGCGTCGCCCGTACCCGACCTGGCCAGCATCGCCGAGGCCGCCGTCCACTCCGCGGCAGCGCTGCTCGAGGTGGAGACGGGGCGCGCGCCCCTGGTCGGATTCGCCCGGGAGGGAACCTCCGCGCTTCGGGTCGGGGACCGGAAGCTCCAGCCCGGAGACGCGCTGGCCCAGGCGCTGTTCGGGTCCGGCGCTGCCCCGCGCCACGTGCGGGTGGACGACGCCCTCTACGCCGTGGCCGTGGTCCGCAACGACCGGGGCGTGGCCCTCGCCTTCGGGCTGCCCATCGACCCGCGCTGGACGGGCCGCCTCCAGGCCGCCACCGGCGCCGACCTCACCTTCCTCGGATCGAACCCGGTCTCGACCCTGGCGCCGGCCGACGCGGCCGTGGTCGTGGCCGCGGTCAGCGGGTCGAGCGGCGGGGCGGTCGACGCGGGCCAGCTCGGGCCGATCCAGGCCGGGCCGGGCCTGCCCGGGATGCCGCTCCTCTTCCTGAAGGCCCCGGCGTTCCGGGCCCGCGCCCTCACGCTCTCCGGCATCGACGGGCCGGTCGCGGTGCTCTCGGCGCCGGTCCGGCCGTCGCTCGCCCCCATCGCGGCCTTCCAGCAGGCCATGCTCGCCGCGCTCCTCCTGCTCGGGCTGGTCGGCCTGGCGCTGGGAATGGCCCGCGAGCCGGTCGTCCCCTCCCACGTGCCGCGCGAGCTGGCCTCCGCGGCCGACCGCATCTCCCGTGGCGACTTCGAGGTGCGGGTGCCGCGCATGTCGGGAACCTTCGGGACGCTGGCCTCGGCGCTCTCGCGCGCGGCGGAGACGGCTCGCCTGGCGCGCATCGGTCAGGGCGTCACCGCGGCCGCGCCGCCGCCGCCCGGGCCCGCGATGACGCTCGACGTGCCGCTGCACGCCGTGCCGCCGGAGGAGGCCACGGGTTCGCTCCGCATCGGCGAATTCACGGGGGCGAGCGGCCTGGCGCCCCCGGGCACGCCCACCCCCACGCCCATCGACGGCCGGCCCGCGGCGCCCCTCACCGCAGCCGCGGCGGTCCTGGCCGCGCAGGCCGCGCGGGCCGCCCATCCCCGCACCACGCAGCCCATCGGCGTGGAAGGCCCCTCGACCCCGGCGCCCGGCCGCGCCACGCCGTCGCCGGCGCGGACCCGACCCGGACGCGCCCTGGCGCGGTGTCTACGAGGAGTTCATGCGGGTTCGCGCCGCGCAGGGCGAGGCCGTCGAAGGGGTCACCTGGGAACGATTCCGCGAGAAGCTCCGCAAGAACAGCGAACTGCTCGTGCAGAAGTACGCCTGCCGGACCGTCCGCTTCCAGGTCTACGTGAAGGACGGCAAGGCCGCGCTCAAGGCCACGCCGGTCCGCTGACCGGGCGCCGCCGGGCGTCCGCTCCCGTCTCCGTCAGTGATCGTCCTGGAAGAAGTTCTGCGGGGCCGCCGACGGATCGGGTGAGGTCTGGCGGGGCGCGGTCCCGGGCAGGAAGGGGAGCTGCACGCCCTCCACGGCTCCGGCCGCCAGGAGCCCGGTCTTCGGGTCGATGCGCACGAACTCGACCCCTGGTGGAGCGGCGAAGTCGGTGACCGGACGCATGCCCACCGCCGCCTGCATGAAGCCGAGCCACCCGGGCAGCGCGGCGCCCGCGCCGGTGGCGTGGGGGCCGAGCGGGTCGTGGTTGTCGAACCCCACCCAGACGCCGGCCGCGAGGTCGGGGGTCATGCCCACGAACCAGGCGTCCCGGTGCTCCTGGGCGGTCCCGGTCTTGGCGGCGACCGGCCGGCCCAGCCCCTTGGCCGCTGCCCCGTCCCGCTCTCCACGACCGCCTTCATCATGGAGACGGTCACGTAGGCGGCCTCGGGACGGACCCGGTCCGGGAGGCGTCCCACCGCGGGCGCCGTGGGGAGCGGCGCCGCCAGGCCCTCCTCGGGCGCGCCGCCGCCGAGCGAGGCCTCCGGGGGAGGGGCGGGCGGGGTGGCGTCGGGCAGGGGCGGGGGGTGCAACGGCTTCGTCTCCTCGAGCACGTTGCCCTCCCGGTCGCGCACCCGGGTCACCAGGATGGGCGGCGCGGGGAACCCGCCGGCGGCCAGCGTGGCGAAGCCGTTCACCAGCTCGAGCGGGGTCACCTCTCCGGTTCCCAGCGCGAGGGAGAGGCTGCGGGGGAGCTCGCTCTCGATCCCGCACCGGCGGGCGAAGTCGATCACCGCATCCACTCCGAGTGCATCGATGAGCTTCGCCGACACGGTGTTCTTGGAGTGGGCGAGCGCGTCCTGGAGGAGCATCGGCCCCTCGTAGACGTCCTTCTCGAAGTTCTGGGGCTTCCACTCCTTGCCCGTCCAGGGATCCCGGTAGAGGTCGGGAGTGTCGTAGACCACCGTCGCCGGCGTGAACCTCCCCGACTCGACGGCGGCCCCCCACACGAAGGGCTTGAAGGCGCTGCCCGGCTGCCGCTTCGCCTGGATGGCCCGGTTGAACTGGGAACGCCCGAAGTCCTGCCCTCCCACCAGCGCGCGGACGCCGCGCGTCGCCGGGTCGATCGCCACCAGCGCGCCCTCCAGGCGAGGGACCTGCTCGAGGGAGAGCGGCAGGGGCTTCCCGGCGCGGGCCAGCTCGACCGGCGCCTGGCGCCCCGGGACCACGCGGGCCAGCACGATGTCCCCGGGCCGGAGCACGTCGCCCATCTTCTTCGGCGCCGCCGTCCCCACCGCGGGGTTGTACTTGCGGGCCCAGGCCACGTCGGAGAAGGCGATGACCCCCTTGGCCCGGCCCATGTCGAGGGTGGCGAGCTTGTCCTCCACCTTCTCCACCAGGACCGCGTAGGTCTCGCCGGCCTCCAGCGGGCGAATCCGGACCCGGCGACGGGGGTCCACCTTGCCCTCCGCCTCGGGATCGATCTCGTCGGGGTCCACGCGCCCGAGGTCCCAGACCAGGAACTCGCCAGGGTGGGGTGTGGCCGCCGCCAGCCGTTCGCGCCAGGACGGGAGGACCGCGGCGAGCTGCTTCTCGTCGAGCCGCTGGGGAGCGCCTCTCCAGCCGTGCCGCTTGTCCACGAGCCGCAGGTCGGCGTCGAGCGCCGCCTCGGCGGCACGCTGGAGGTACGGGAGCATGGCGATGTCCACCTGCAGGCCGTCGGTCTCGACGCGCTCGGCGCCGTAGCGCTCGTCGAGGTGCCTCCGGACCGCGTCGGCGTACCAGGCGCCGTATGGCTCGGTGGGCTTGCGGAGCTTGAGGGGCTTCGCCGCCTCGGCCTCGGCGGTGCGGGCGTCGATGGCGCCGGTCTCCACCATGCGGCGGAGCACGTAGCGCTGCCGGGCCCGGGCCGCCTCGAGGTGCTTCACCGGCGAGAGCCGCTCCGGGGACTGGATCAGGCCGGCCAGCGTCGCCGCTTCACCCACCGTGACGTCGGCGATTCCCTTCCCGAAGTAGAAGCGGGCGGCCTCCTCCACGCCGTGGCGCCGGTGCCCCATGTAGATCTGGTTCAGGTAGAGGTAGAGGATCTCGTCCTTGGCGAGGTTCTGCTCGAGGCGCGGGGCCAGGAACAGCTCCTTCACCTTTCGCTTCACCCGCCAGTCGGTGGGGAGCAGGAACGTCTTCACCACCTGCTGGGTGATGGTGGAGCCTCCGCAGGCGACGCCGCCGCGCAGGAGCCCCTTCACCGCGCAGCGCGCGATGGCCAGGTAGTTCACGCCCTCGTGCTCGTAGAAGCCGGCGTCCTCGGCGGAGAGCACCGCCCGCTTCATGACCTCCGGGATCTTGTCGAAGGGCACCACGGTGCGCCGCTCGCGGGCGAAGACGAACGCCTCGGTTCCGTCGGCGGCGAGGACGCGGGTGGAGACGAGGGGGCGGTAGTCCTTGAGCCCGTCGAAGGCGGGGAGCTCGCGGGTCCAGGCGAAGGCGCGCCGCCCCGGAGGCCAGGGCGAGGACCGCGATCACGCCGAGCCCGGCCAGCACGATGCGCTTCCCGCCGAGGCGGCGCACCCAGGATGCGGCACGCCCTGCCGGCGGGGCCGGGTCTGGAGCCGCCGGCTCGGTCGGAGGCTGGCCGTCTCCCGGAGGCGGAGGCGGTGCGTTCTCTGGGGAGGGGTCTCTGTCCACGGTGAAGGCGACGAACGATAGTCCCGAGGGGCGCTGCCGCCAAGGGGCCATGAAAAACGCGGGTCAGCGGACTTCCCGGCCGGGAGGGAGGGATGGCCGGGATGGTCCGCGACCCGCGCAATTGGAAACCTTCCCCCGGGGGCCAACATTCCCCGGAGGGCTTTTCGTTTGACACTCCGGGGAAACCGGCGCATCAGAAGGAACCGACTTCAGTCCTGCCAAGCACCATTAGACGGAGGAAATCCATGAGGATGCACCGCTCGATTCTTCTCGCCCTTCCCGTTCTGGCCCTCTTCCTCGCCGGCTGCCCGGCCAAGCCCAAGGATGGCGAGTGCAAGACCAGCGAGGATTGCTCCGCCCAGGAAGGCTACGGCAAGACCTGCGTCGAGGGGCGCTGCCAGGAGTGCGGCCAGGACACCGACTGCAAGGCCGGATTCGTCTGCCGCTCGCTCAAGTGCGTGCCCCGCCCCGAGTGTGAGCGCAGCGACGACTGCCCGTCCGGCAAGGCCTGCCAGGCCGGCAAGTGCATGACCGTCGCCCCCCCGCCGCCGGTCACCCCGGTCGAGCCCGTCTCCACCGAGCCCTCGCCCTGCCCGGTCGGCGGCGGCAAGCTCCTGCCCGTCTTCTTCGCCTTCGACCGGGCGGTCCTGACGCCGGAGTCCCAGGCCGAGCTGACCAAGAACGCGGCCTGCATCAAGGACAAGGGATTCACCAAGATCACCGTCGAGGGCAACTGCGACGACCGCGGCACCGTCGAGTACAACCTCCAGCTGGGGCAGCGCCGCGCCGAGGCCGCCAAGAAGTTCCTCGTCAACCTGGGCGTCCCGGCCAAGTCGATCCAGGCGGTGAGCTACGGCAAGGAGCGGCCCATCTGCTCCGACCCCACCGAGGCATGCTGGCAGAAGAACCGCCGCGACGACGTCGTGGCGAAGTAGACGGACCGTGAATCGATGAAGAACCGGATCGCGTTCTCGCTGCTCCTCGCCGCCTCCGCCTGCTGGGTCCCCGTCGACAAGGGGCGCCAGATGGATTCCCGCATCCAGCGGCTGGAGGCGGAGAGCGCCACCACCTCCCAGCAGATCGAGGAGCAGCGGACCGCGGTCCGGGACCGCATCGCCAAGGTCGACCAGAAGATCGCCGAGGTCCAGAAGAAGCTCGACGAGCTCAACACCACGGCCCACCGCAGCGGCGCGGACGTGGTGGCGAACCAGGATCGCATGCAGGAGTCGCTCACCCGCATGGTGGGCCAGCTCGAGGAGCAGCAGCACCAGCTCCAGCAGACCGACCAGCGCCTCGGCCAGCTCCAGTCGGACACCGAGGCGCGCTTCGCCGCGCTGAAGGGCGCGGGGGCGCTCGAGGACTACGAGGGGCGCAAGCGGGCCGAGGCGCTGAAGCGCCCGACCGACAAGGCCGACTTCTTCGCGCTCGCCATGGCGCAGGAGCAGGCGGGCGAGCGGGCGGTGGCCCGGCAGCTCTACGAGGAGTACGTGAAGAAGTGGCCGACCGACCCCCGGGCGGCCGACGCCTGGTTCCGCATGGGCGAGATCTCCTACGGCGAGAAGCGCTACCGCGAGGCGGTGCTGTCGTACGGCAAGGTGGCCCAGGACTTCCCCCGGTCCGACAAGGCCCCCGACGCCCTCCTCCGGACCGGGGAGGCCATGCTGGCCCTCGACCTCCGGGACGACGCGAAGGCCATCTTCCAGGACGTGGCCAAGCGGTATCCGAAGACGACCGCCGCGAAGAAGGCGAATGCCCGCCTGGCCGAAATGTCCAAGAGTTCCAAGAAGAAGGCCCCCGCCGAAGAAGTAACCCGAATGGGGTCCTTGCGTGTCGGGGCCTGTGCGCGGGAGTGTGCTGGTCAGTCGTTTATCCCAGGGGCGGCGAAGGGCGGGGCTGAACACATGAAGCGCATTCCAATCGGACAGATCCTCGTCGAGGGCGGTTCGATCGACGGGCGCCAGCTGCGCGCAGGACTGGACTGGCAGCGCCGGCGAGGTGGCCGGATCGGGGGAGCCCTCGTCCACCTCGGGATGGTCGACGAGACCGCCGTGCTCCGCGCACTCGGGAAGCAGCTCGGTATCCCCTTCCTCGACCTCACCAGCCGCGCCATCGACCGCGACGTGCTCCGCCTCGTCCCTGCGCGGGTCATCGAGACGCGGCGGGTGCTTCCGGTGGAGCTCCTCTCCGAGACGCGGCGCGGGCCGCTGGTGGTCGCGACGAGCGACCCGCTCGACCTGCCTGCCCTCGACGAGGTGGCCTTCGCCTCGGGCAAGCTCATCCGCCCCGTGCTCTCCCCGAAGGTCCACATCGACGTGGCCATCAGCCAGCTGCTCGGCCACGGCCACGCCGACGCGCTGGAGATGCCTGCCGAGCCGCTCGAGGAGATGCAGCTGGTGCAGCAGGTGCACCCCCAGCGCTTCTGGAACTAGTCGTCGTCCGGCTCGGGCGGCGCGCCGCTCTCCCGCCCCTCGTCCTGCAGCTTCCACTGGGCGATGCGCTTCATCACGGTGCTCTTCGCGATCTGGAGCTCCTTCACGACCGCCGCCCGCTTGCCGCGGTGGCGCCGGAGGGAGAGACGGATGGCCTCCCGCTCGATGTCCTCCAGGGTGAGGCCGGGAAGGTAGAGGGTGCTGTCGTCGCCGCCGGGGCTGGCGGCGGGGCGCAGGTCCTCGAAGGTGACGGACGACGCCGGCAGCACCGTGCCCTCTCCCCGGAAGAGCAGCGCGCGCTGCACCACGTTCTTCAGCTGCCGCACGTTGCCGGGCCACTCGTAGGCCTCCAGGCGCCGGAGCGCCTCCTCGCTCCAGCGCAGTTGCAGTCCGCGCGGGGCCGTGGCGTCGAGGAACCGCTGGGCCAGCGCCCGGACGTCCCCCTGCCGGGCCCGCAGCGGAGGGATCGAGAGGGGGATCACCGCGAGCCGGTAGAACAGGTCCTCGCGGAACTTGCCGGCCCGGACCTGCGCGGGCAGGTCGCGGTGGGTGGCCGACAGGATGCGGACCGAGACGTGGATCGGCCGCGAGGAGCCGACCCGCTTCACCTCGTTGTTCTCGAGCGCGCGCAGGAGCTTGGCCTGCAGATCCAGCGGCATCTCGCCAATCTCGTCGAGGAAGAGGGTGCCCTGGTCGGCCTCCTCGAAGGCCCCCTTTCGCAGCCGCTCGGCGCCGGAGAAGGCTCCCTTCTCGTGCCCGAAGAGCTCGCTCTCCATGAGCGTCTCCGGGATGGCCGCGCAGTTCACCGGGATGAACGGGCCGTCCGCGTGCGGGGAGCGGGCGTGGAGGGCGCGGGCCACGAGCTCCTTCCCGGTTCCGGTCTCGCCGAGGATGGTGACGGCGGTCTCGGCCGGGGCGAGGCGATCGATGAGGTCGAAGACCTGGCGCATGCCGGGGTCGAGGGAGAACATCCCCTCGTAGCTGCCGGGGAGGCGCCCCTCCCTGGGCGAGCCGATCTCGAGGACGAGCTCGCTGTCACCCACCGTGATGGGCAGCCCGGGCGGCAGCTCGGCGCGGTACACCCGGACCCCGCCGAGCAGGGTGCCGTTGGTGGAGCCGACGTCGGTGAGCTCCCATCGGCCGGCCGGCTTCTCGATGCGGAGGTGCCGGCTGGAGACGAACGGATCGTCGAGGACGAGCCCGTTTCCGGGCACCGAGCCCACGGTGAGCCCCTCGTCGGGGAGCGGGACGTACCGCTCGCGCCCCCGGTCGCGGACCCGCAACCGGGCCTGGGCCACGGCCGGGGCGTCGACCGGGCGGATTCCGGTGAGCCCGCGAACCGAGGTGGCCTCCGGCTCCCCCGAGCCGTACTCGCGGAAGAGGGCGCGCCAGCTGCCGAAGGTGAGGTGGGTGCCGTCGGTCAGCACCGCCTCGGTCACGTCGGCCTCGCCGACCCGGGTGCCTCGGCCGGAGCGGTCGACGAGGGTGTATCCGGTGGGCCGCCGCTCGACCGACGCCTGTACCCGGGAGAGACCAGGGTCCGGCAAAGAGACGTCGCAGTCCGCGGATCGGCCGATCGTGGTCAGGTCGCCGAGGGCGACGCGAAGCAACTCCTCGCCATGACGGAAGAAAGCAAGCTCGGGCATGATGGGACCCGAACCTATTCAAGGAACGGGCCGGATCAACCGGCAACGAGTTCCTCCTGCCCGCAACGCGCCCCGTGGTACCTTGGCATCGTCCAGGGGGATTCTGGAGTCGTCGCGTGGAATGCCGCCGTTGCGCAATGCCGAATTCGTACTGGAACCCCAGATGTGCCCGATGCGACGCCTCCCTGCATTCGCGGCGAGAAACCGTCGCGGTCGCGCTGGCGCTCATCACGGTTCCCCTGGCCGCGGTCCTGCTCCTCCTCTAGCGATCCGGGCCGCCCCGAATTAGCTCGTCTCCGGGTGGAAACCTCCCAGCGGATCGTCCTAGGCTGGATCAGGACCGTTGCCGTGCGTGGCCTGCCTCGGGGACTGTAGCGAAGAGATCCCCGCCGCCCTGGCCCACCGCAACGGTCCCTTCTCGTCCGGCTTCCTGTCATCCGGACGCCCCCGCCCGGGTCCCCCGGTGTGGTGCCCCCCAAGAGCCTGAGCCTCCGGGGCCTGCGATTGCCGCACGATTGCACGGGGGGACGCCTCATGATCTCGTGCCTGGTACTGACGCTGCTCCTGGCCTTGCCTCCGGACCAGTACGACACGGTCGTCCTGGCGAACGGCGGGGTCCTCCGGGGCTCCGTGATCAAGGACCTTCCGGGCGAGAGCCTGATCATCGAGCTGGCCAGCGGAGACGTGTGGACGATCCCTCGCTCGGAGGTCGTCCGGATCGACTACGCGACGCGCGCGCCGTCATCCGAGGCGACCGTGCCCGAGGAGCCCGTGCCGGAGGGGACCGTGCCGGACGCGCCGGACGCCGTGGTTCCACCCGGGAGCGCGGCCGCCTCGCTCGACCACGTTCCGGTGCTCCAGGCGGGCGTCGCGATGGGCCTCGCGATCCCGGTGGGTCGCCTGGACGCATCCGGGCTCGCTCTCGGCTCGGCGGTGAGCCCGCAGCTGACCTTCACGTTCGAGGGATCCCTTCGCCCGATGGTCGAGCTCGAGCTCGGCCTCTACCTGCTGCTCGGTGCGGGCACCTCGTACGACCCGCTCAACGGCTACTGCCTGGCGGCGGGCGCCTGGTGCGACGCCTCCGACCTGGCCCTCGGGTTCTTCCCGCGCTGGAGCTTCAATCCTCGCGGCGCGGTCAACCCGTGGGTGACGGTGAGCGGGGGGCTCGAGTGGATGTCGGTCTGGAACGAGTATCGCGACAGCTTCGACTACTTCGGCTGGCAGGTGGGTGGGGCGGCCGGCGTGGACCTGCGGCTCGGCGGAAGCGTCAGCGTCTCGTTCCAGCTGGGCACGCGCTGGGGCCAGTTCACGTCCCTCACCGTGAGCGGCCTGCTGCCGGACATCGGGCTGCAACCCGCGATGCACGGGTGGATCGATCTCGGCGTCCGGGCGAACTACGGCCTTTAGGCGACCCGTGTCCGCTCAGCCCGCGACGAGCTGATCGAACGCGTCGCCGCCGCGCATGGCGTCGAACACCGGGTCGGACGCGAGCCAGCTCCTGACCTTGTCGCGGTCGCTCTCGAGGGCCTTCCGGAGAGGCTCGAGCGCATCGGCGGGCCGGCCCCACTGCGCGTAGAGGGAGGCGAGGTCGTAGTTCACCACCGCGTCGTCGGGGCGGAGGGCCCGGGCCTTCTCGTACGCCCGCTCGGCCTCGGCGTAGAACCCCTTCTGCGCGTAGCAGAGCCCGAGGTCGAGGTGGATCTCGAAGCTCTCCGGCTCGAGCCGGGCCGCCTCGCGCAGGTGGCCGATGGCGGTCCGGTAGTCCCCCTCGTCCATGAGCAGGCTGGCGAGCTCGTGCCGGGCAACCGGATCCTCCGGCGCGAGGCGAACCGCCACGGCGAGTTCCTTCAGCCCGTCCTCGGCCCGGCCCATGTCGGCGAGGGCGAGCCCGAGCTCGAGGTGGGCCTCGGCGTGCTCCGGGTCGGCGGCGATGGCCTCCCGGTACTCGGCCTCGGCCATCTCCAGGCCGTGGGTGGCGAGGAACGACGCCAGCGTGAAGCGGGCGCCCGGGCTCTCCGGCTCGACCTCGACCGCCTTCAGGTGGGCGAGGAGCGCCTCGCGCCAGCGCTTCCGGCGGGCGTGGAGCATGGCCAGGTTCTCGAGCGGGTGGGCGGAGGCGGGGTCGAGGGCGATGGCCTTCTGGAACTCCTTCTCGGCCTCCTCGAGCCAGCCGCGGTCGGCGAGCTCGATGCCCCGCTCGTTGTGCTGGTCCGCCTGGGACGGCCTGTCACGGTCTTGCGCCACGGGCGGGAGTCTACTCCAATGGAGACCCGGGGCCGCCCCCGGACGACCGCCATGAGAATCTCCCGGAACCTCGCGATCTTCGTGCTCGTGGCCCTCGCCGCCCTCGGGTCGGTCGTCGCCATCCGCGCGCTGCGGGCCGGGCCCACGGACGAGGAACGCATCCGCACCCTCTTCGAGCAGGCCGCGAAGGCCGTGGAGGAGAAGCGACCCGGAGACGCCATGGCCGGGGTGAGCGACCGCTTCCAGGGACAGGGCATGGGGCACCGCGAGCTGAAGCAGTTCATCACCTTCCAGGCCCTGCGCGGCTCCTGGAACGCGGTGCTGCCCGTGGCGGCGAGGGTGCAGGTCGCGGGCGACCGGGCGGAGGCGGTGGTGGACGCGGCCCTGGTCCGCGGAGGGCAGGGTGCGGGAGTCGTGGCCAAGCTGCCGGAGGCCGGCGACACCTGGCGCATCGACGCATCGCTCGAGCGGGAGAAGGACGGCTGGAAGGTGGTCTCGGCCCGGTGGCGCCGGATCACCGCCGCGGAGGGGCTGACCGGCTCGGCACCCTGAGACGGCTGGACTGCTAGAGGCCGGAGATGATCTTCCAGCCCGTGGCGTCCTTCTGCAGCAGGATGCGCTGGATGTCGGTGTCGCGCTTGGGGATCTCGGTGCGCGGCGTCGTGACCCGGTACTTGGCGTCGTAGAAGAGATCGGCCTGGCCCTTGTTGCCGTTCACGATGATGTCGGTGATCCCGAACTCGATGCGGACCTGGGAGATGCGCGAGAAGGTGTCGCGGAGGACCGCGGGCAGCGCCTTGTAGTCCACGTCGTCGCCGGGATCCACGGTGCCGGAGTCGTCGTAGTAGGCGGGCGAGACCAGCGCCATCACGGCGTCGGTGTTGCGCGTGTCGAACGCCTTCCGGTACGCGTCCACCACGGCGATGATGGCGCGGTTGTCGGGGTCGTCCCGGATCTCGGTGTTGGGGATGTTGCGCGCGCAGGCGGCGAGGGAAAGCGCCGCGAGGACCACGAACGACGGGAATCGCATCCGGTGGTCAAACCACGGGGAGCCGCGCCAGTCAATCGGCGGCCGGGGCCGTCCGCCGCGCCCTCCCGCAACCCCCGGGAGCGTCGCCGGAATACACTGGGAGGATGACCGACCCGAGCACCGAGGCGCTGTCCCGCTTCTTCGAGACCTCTCCCGCGGCGAAGAAGGCGACGAGGTCGCTCGCACGGGATGCGCGGGTGGGGCTCACCCTCGACGCCGGGCCGGCGCGGTTCTCGATGGCGACCGGGGAAGGGCGCGTGGAGGAGGGAGCGGAGGCCGACCCGGACTTCACCCTCACGCTCCCGGAGGGCGCGGTGAAGCACATCACCGGCATCCGCGGGGACGACGTCGGCGAGTTCGGCATCGAGTTCTTCAAGCTGCTGCTCGCCCGCGAGCCCGAGCGCCGGGTGCGCGTGCACATCCACGCCTCCACGGCCCGGCTCGTCTCCCACGGCTACCTGGGCGTGCTGGCGGCCGGCGGCGCCAAGGTGGGGTGGTGGCTCATCAAGAACGGGGTGAGGAATCCCAAGGCGGCCATCGACCGGCTGCGAGGCGGCGGAAAGTAGGAGTCAGCGGGGGGGCTGCGCGCGCGGAGCTGCATCTCGATGCGCATCTCGCGCACCGCGTCCTCGGTGCGCCCCTTCCGGCCGTAGGCGATGGCGAGGTTCCCGTGGGCCTCCGCGTACCCGGGGTCGAGGGCGACGGCGCGCTCGAGGGACGCGATGGCCTCGTCGATCCGCCCGGTGCGGTAGAGGACGAATCCGAGGTTCTTGTGGGTTCGCGGGTTGGCCGGGTCGAGCCGGGCGGCCTCGAGAGCGTGGACGAGGGCCTCGGGCCAGCGCCCCTCCGCGATGTAGCCCTGCGAGAGCAGGTGGTGCGCGCGGCCGTTCGGTCCGGTCGCCGCGATGGCGTGCGAGAACAGCGTGACCTGGTCGCGCCAGTGGCCGGACTGGAACCAGGTCGCCGTGGCCAGCCCGGCGAGCGCCGCGGCCGCACCCATCCCGAGGGCGACCCGCCGCGCATGGCGTGCGCGCCAGGTCGGCGAGGCTCCAGGCCGCCAGCACGAAGATCCCGACGAGCGGAACGTAGGTGTACCGGTCGGCCATGGCCTGGGATCCCACCTGCACGAGGCCGATGACCGGGACGAGCATGCCCACGTACCAGAGCCAGCCCACGGGCACCCAGGGCATGCGGCGACGCAGCGCCACCGCTCGCCGCCGTGACCCCGAGGAGCACGACGGCCGCGGCCGCGTCGGGCCACCCGGCGCCGCCCTCGCGCATCGGGTACCAGGCCGCCAGGGACGCGGGCCAGATGGTCTTTCCGAGGTAGGCGAGGTAGCTCGACGCGGAGTTCCCGGCGCGGTCGACGAGCGGCAGCATCTCGAGCGTGTTGAGCGCTCCCCCCCGGGACTGGGCCACCACCGCGACCACGCCCACGGCTGCGCAGAGGAGGAGGAGCGGCACCTTCTCGAGGAGCAGGCGGGTGACCGGAAGGCGTGGCGACGGCGGGGGGCGCGGGTCCGAGGGATTCCAGGGCGCCGCCACCCGCTGCAGCGGCCAGAAGTCGAGCAGCAGGAGGAGGAACGGCGCGGTGATCCACATCGCCTTCGAGAGCAGGCTCGCGGCGAGGAGCAGGAACACGGCGAGCAGGCGAAGCGCCGAGGGGCGCGCACTGTGGCGCGCATACGCCGCGAGCGCGAGGAAGCCGAAGAGGGTCGAGAGGAGGTCCTTGCGCTCCGACACCCAGGCCACCGACTCGACGTGGAGCGGGTGGAACGCGAAGAGGGCCGCGACGGCGAGGGAGAGCAGCCCGGCCCCGGTGAGGCGCGCGAGCACGAGGAAGAGGATCGCGGCATTGGCGGCGTGGAGGCCGACGTTCACCAGGTGATGGGCGCCCGGGTCCTGGCCGAAGAGCTGGACGTCGAGCATGTGCGACAGCCAGGCCAGCGGGTGCCAGTTGCTCACCGAGAGCGTGGTGAAGGCCCAGCGCACCCCGTCGGCGGTGAGGCCCGCCGCGACGACCGGGTTCGCGGTCACGTACATGTTGTCGTCGAACTGGAGGAATCCGTACCCGCCTGCCCGCGCGTGGAGTGCGAAGGTGGCGAGGGCGAGCAGGCCGGCGACGGCGAGTCGCTGGCGGCGGCTGCGGATCGGTTCCACGGAGCGGGGAAGTTACCGCTTCGCCGGCTCGTGTTCCACGCCGCATCGCACGGCCGCGTGGCGGGCCCGCTCGCGGTCGGCCTCGCGGTCGGTGGTGGCCTCGAGGCGCGACCAGGCCTCCCGGGCCCCGGCCACGTCCCCCAGGCGGCAGCGCGCCGCGGCGAGCGTGGAGAGGGCCTCGACGCGGAACGCGACCGAGGGGAGCCCGCCCTCGAGCGCGCGCTCGAGGAGCGGGATGGCCGCGGCGGCGTCACCCCGGCCGGCGGCGTACCGGCCGGCCAGGTAGGGGCCGAGGGGAGCGCTCGACGTGGCGAGCGCCCGCATGGCCTCACCGGCGTCGCCCGCTCCTCCGAGGAGCCACGGCGCGGCGGCGGCGAGGGCCGGGTCGGTGGCGGCGCCGACCTTGGCGACGAGCAGCCGTCCGCGCGCCCGGTCCGGGTGGAGCTCCAGCGCCTCGCGGTAGCGCGCTGCCGCAGCGGCCGCGTCACCGGCGCGCCAGGCCAGGTCCCCGCGCGCCTCGAGGAGCGCCGCCCGCAGGGCCGGCGATCCCTGCCCGAGCGCCGCGAGCGCTTCCGCGTAGGCCGCGTCCGCCGCGCTGGGGTCGCTTCCCCGGAGCGCGTCGCCCAGGCTCCGGAGATCCGAGGGGTCGCCGGAGAGGCGCGCGGCCCGACGCCAGAATCCCGCGGCAACGGCCGGCTCGCCCCGCCTGCCGGCATCCTGGGCCCGGGCCTCCAGGCCGGCGGTCTCCCGTGCACAGCGCCGCCCCAGCAGCCCGGCCGGACGGAACCGGGCCTCGGCGGCGGCCGACAGCTCCGGCGAGACCGGAAGCGCGTCGAGGAACGCGTGCCAGTCCGCCTCGAGGCGCTCGATCGGCGCGCCGAAGGCCTCGGCGAACGGCACCCCCGAGTAGGCACGCAGCACCGGCCCAGGGCCGCGCCGCTCGATGAGGAAGGCGAGAAAGCTTCCCGCCGCGCCGTAGGCGCGGGCCGCGGGCGCGGAGAAGAACCCGGCCGGCTCGACCAGGTGCGCGGCCCGCGGGAGCAGCCCCAGGTCCTTCATGGCCCGGGCCCACTCGTGCACCGTCCAGTCTCCGCGGGGCACCTCGAGCGCCACGGCGAGGCCCTCGACGAGCCCGGCGTCGACGAGCACGCCGTACCGGGCCGGGACGCCGAGCGGCCCGCCCGCCACGGCTCCCCCCACGGCGTGGACGATCTCGTGTCGCAGGGCAGGCGGACCCCCGGGCGCGTCCAGGACCTGGATCTCGGCGAGCCAGGGCTTCGTGAACTCGGTCCGCCCGGCGCCGACGAGCCGCCGCTTCTCCTCCGCCGACCGGTGGACCCAGACCTTCACCAGGGGTGGATGGGCCACGCCGAGGGCGGCGGCCACCTCGGCGACGTCGGCCTCGCAGTCCCGGAAGAGCCTCTCGGCGTCCGCGGCCGGCTTCTCGCGTGGGTAATGGAGGTCGCAGCGGGCGCCGGTGAGGCGGCCCCCCAGGACCCGGTCGATGCCGGCGCGGGTGGCGAGGTCGCCGGTGCGCGCTCCCACGACGCGGACGGCGCCGACGGCGAGGAGCCCGAACGCGACCACCAGAATGCCGATCCGGGACCGGGAGGGCGGCGTGCGGCGGCGGGACGCGACGGCCGCCGCCGCGCCCAGCATGACCGCGGTCCAGGCGAGCGTCCCCAGGCGGAAGAGGAGGAGGCGTCGGTCGAGGGCGAGGGCCTCGTCGTAGATCGGCCCGGGCCAGATGCCCAGGAACGGGTCGAGCAGGTAGGACGCCGGGCCGAGCCAGCCCTCGAGGAGCGTCGCCGAGAGCGAGCCCACGATGCCGGCTCCGTAGAGGAGCGCGGAGGGGAGGGGACGGCCCCGGCCGACGAACCCGGCGAGCACGCCCAGCGCCGCCGCGGCCAGCGCGGAGGGCAGGGCGACCGCCGGGACGAAGGCGAGCCCGAACGTGGGGCTGCACGGGGTGAGGAGCGCGGTCCGCAGCGCCGCCCCGGCGACCAGCGCCGCCTGGAGGAGGACCGCCCAGCGCCGCGGCCCGTGCGAAGGCCCGCGGGACCGATGGGCTCTCCCGGGCGAGCTCGGCGCGCGCCCGCGCGATCCCCAGGGGCGCCCCGGCGAGGACCGCGAGGAGCGCGGCCACCATCCCCAGCTCCCAGCCAGGGGCCTCGAGGAGCGGGAGCCCGGCCAGCCCGAACCCCAGCGCGGCGAGCAGCGCCGCCGCGACGGCGAGGAAGGCGGGACGACCCGTTCGACTATCGGTCAAGGGGTCCCCCGCGCTACCATGCGGCGGTGACCCAGGAACGCCGCGAGCACGCCCGAAGGCCCGTGCAGCTCCAGGTCGCCTACGAGAAGCTGAACGCGTTCTTCGCCGACTACACGAAGAACATCTCGAAGGGCGGCACCTTCATCCCGTCCCGGCGATCCCTCCCGCTCGGAACGGCGTTCCGGTTCCGGCTGGTCGTCCCGGGTCGGGCGGTTCCCTTCGAGCTCGAGGGGGTCGTGGTCCGCAACGACATGGACGGCGAGGAGCCGGGAGTGGGGATCCAGTTCCGCTGGAGCGACGAGGAACGGCGCCGCCAGTTCGAGGGGGCGGTCGAGGCCATGATGACCGCCAGCTTCGGCCCGGACGTGGCGCGGCAACTGCTCGACCGTGGGGACGAGGGCGATCACTGACGGGCGGGGGTGATCCCCTCGACGCGCATCCGATCGCCTACCCGGACGCCGTGCTCGGCGGCCCAGCCGCCGGGCACCTCCAGCACCATCCGGCTGGGTCCGCCGATGCGGGGCTCGAGGGTGAGGGGGCGCGCCCGGGCGACCACTCCGGTCACGTGCCCCGCGGAATCGACGAAGATCAGGTCGAGGGGGATGAGGGTGTCCTTCATCCAGAAGGAGTGCTCCCCCTCCTCGTCGAAGATGAAGAGCATGCCCTTGCCGTCGGCGAGTTCCTTGCGGAACATGAGCCCTCGTTCGCGTTTCTCGGGGGTGTCGGCCAGCTCCACCTGGACGACGTGCGTCTTCCCGCCCGACTCGAGGATGGCCCGCGGGCCCCCTGGGGCGGCACAGGCCGGCGACGAGGCCAGCGCCAGGGCGGCGAGGAGCGAGGCCGCGCCGTGTCGGGCGATATCGGGCATCCGGGAAGTCGAATCGCGGTGCATGGCCGCTGACGGTTAGCACCCGCGCCGCGCCGCATCAAGACGGGCGATCCCGCCGGACGCCAAATTGCCCGGGTCGCCGTTTGACGGGTACGATGCGCCTCGAGCCCGATGAGCACGCCGACCCGCACGCATTCGTCGAGCGACGCAATCGACGAAGGGGCGCGCCAGAAGATCGAGTCGATCACGCTCCTCGAGCGAGAGGCGCGGGAGGGCGCCGACGCGACGCGTTCGGCCGCGCTGCTCCGGCGGGCCGCGGCCCTCGCCCGAGAGATGCCGGACCTCGCCCGTGCCGAGTCCCTCCTGCAGCGCGCCCTCTCCTTCCAGCCCGGTGAGCCCGAGATGCTGCGGGAGCTGGCGGAGCTGCGCGAGCAGGCCGGGGACCTGGTCGGGGTCGCCTCGGTGCTGGAGGAGGAGGCCGACCGGACCACGGGCCCGTCCGAGGGGGCCGTCCGCTACCTGACGCTCGCCCGGTGGTGGGAGGACCGGCTCGGGCGGCGCGACCGCGCCGCGCTCTTCTACGGCCGGGCTTTCCGCCTGGCGCCGGAGCTGGCCGAGGCGCGCCGGCGCGCGGTGGCCTGCGCCGAGGCGCTGGGGCGATACGGCCACGCCAAGCGGCTCCTCGACGCCTGGCGCGACGCCGGAGGCGACCGGGCCGAGCTGGCGCGGGACTACGCGCAGCTCGGGAACATGCTCGTCGACGAGCCGCTCGAGCACGGGCTGGCGCTCGAGGCCACGGTGGAGGCGATGCTCCTCGACCGCGGCGCGCCCGGGGCGGCGGACACGCTCGACCGGCTCCGCTCGGCGTCCCGCACCTGGCGCGACCAGGCCGCGGCGCTGGAGGAGCGGGTCGCCGTGGAGCGGGATCGGCGCGAGGCCGCCCGCATCTGGCTGCGGATCGCCGCCCTCCACGTGGCCTACGACCCCGATGGCTCCTCGATGGCCCGCGAGGCCTTCGACCGGGCCTGGCTGGCCTCGCCGGGTCACCCGCGGGCCCTGGACCTCCTGGAACGCTGGCACGGGGAGCGGGGCGACTGGGCGGCGCTGCGCGAGGAGCTCACCCGGCTGGCACGCAGCTCCCGCGACCTGGCCGCGGCGGTGGCGGCCAACCTCCGGCTGTCCCAGGTCCTGCTCGTCCGCTTCGGCGACGCCGACGGCGCCCGCGAGGCCCTCACCCGCGCCCTGGAGCTCGACCCGTCCAACGACGAGGCCGCGCTGCACCTCTTCGAATCGCACGTGGATGCCGGACGCGAGCCCGACGCCCTCTCGGTCCTGGAGCGCCACCTCGCCGCGCGGCCGCTCCGCCCCGAGCACGCGCCGCTCCGGCTCAGGGGCGCCGAGATGGCCGTCGCCGCCGGGCAGCAGGCCAGGGCCCGGCGCATGCTGGAGGCGGCCCTCCGGGAGGCTCCGGGATTCCTCCCGGCGGCGCGGGCGCTGCTCCCGCTCCTCGAGGCGGCGGGCGACTGGCCGCAGCTCGTGGAGACGCTCCAGATGGTCGCGGCGCAGGAGCGGGACCCCGTCGTCCGGGCCTCGCTGCTGCAGCGCGCCGCGGAGGTGGCCCTGGAGCCCATCGGCGACGCCGCCGAGGCGATGCGCATCCTCGCCTGGGCGCTCGTCTCCGAGCCGGCGCGCATGGCGACGCGGCGGCAGCTCGAGGCGCTGGCGGCCCGCACCGGCGAATTCGCGGAGCTCTCCCGCGCCTTCAGCGCCGGCGCGGCTGCGGCGGGGAGCGACCTCGGGACCCGCAAGGCGCTGCTCCGGCGCGTGGCGGAGATCGAGGAGCACGACCTCGGGCGCGACGAGGGGGCGGCGCGGGTCTGGCGCACGCTCGCCGACCTCGACCCCGACGACCGCGGCGCGGCGAATGCCTACGAGGCCGCGCTGGCGCGCGCCGGACGCCACGCCGAGCTCATCGAGGACCTGGGCGCCCGCCTGCTGAGCGCCTCCGGAGCGGAGCGTCGCGAGCTGGCCCTGAAGATCGCCCGGCTCCACCTGGAAGCCGGCGACGCGAAGGCCAGCGAGTCCGCCTGGCGGGACCTCCTGGCCCAGGACGGCACCGACCCCGAGGCGCTCCGCGGGCTCGCCACCGCGCTCCGCGCCGACGCCTCCGAGGCCGCCGCCGGAGAGCTCTGCCAGGTCCTGGCGAGGCTCTCGGCCCAGGGCGCGCCCGACCGGGCCGACCTCGAGGCCGAGCGGGCAGCCCTGCTGCTCCACCCGCTGGCGCGCCCCACTGACGCGGCGAGCGCCTGGCTGGCGCTGCTCGAGGGGGGAGGCCTCCCGCCTCCGCTGGCGGCCCAGGCCGTCCGGGAGCTCGAAGGTCTCCTCGCGAGCGGGATCGAGCCGGTGCGAATCGCCCGCGCGCTGGCGCCCGTCCACGCGGCGGCCGGGGACTCGGCCCGGCACGTCGAGATGCTCGAGGTGATCGCCCGCGACGAGGCGGCCTCCCCCGCCGATCGCGCGCGCATGTGGCTCGACGTCTCGGCGATCCGCCAGGACCGGCTCGGGGACGCGCGCGGCGCGCTCGACGCCGCGGCGGCCGCCCTGCGCGAGGCTCCCGCCCACCCCGAGGCCCGCCGGAGGGTGGAGGACCTGGCCATCCGCGCCCGGGCCTACGCCGAGCTCCAGGCGCTCCTCGCCCAGGCCGCCGACGCGCTCTCCGGGCAGCCCGCCGAGGAGCGTTCCCTTCGGATGCGGGCCGCCCAGCTCGCCGAGGAGGAGCTGGGCTCCCACGAGCAGGCGGCGGTGCAGCTGCGTCGGGTCCGCGAGATCGACCCCCGCGACCCGGACGCCCTCGCCGGGCTGACCCGGCTGGCGCTGGCCGGCGAGCGGTGGGGCGAGGCCTGCGACCTGCTCGCCGATCGCGAGCGGCTCGAGCCGCCCCCGGCGGAGCACGCCGCCCTGGCGACCCAGCTGGGCGATCTCCTGCTGGAGCGCCTGCACGACCCGGTCGCGGCGGCCGCGGCCTACCGGCGCGCGATCACCTTCGTGCCGCGGGAGCAGTCCGCCCGGCTGCTGGCCCGGACGGCACACGCCCTCGAGGCGGCCCAGGATCGGGAAGGGCTCCTGGAGGTCCTCGCCGACCTGGCCAGCCATCCCAACGTCCCGCCCGGCCTGGAGCTGCCCGTGCCGCCGCCGCCCGTCGACCCGGTGGACCGGCTGGAGGAGGCGCGGGCGCGGCTGTCGCGCGATCCGAACGACGTGGCGGCCGCGGCCGAGATGGAGCAACTCGCCGTGGAGCTCGACCGACCGGCCGACCTGGCCTGGGCGCTCGAGCAACGCCTCTCGGCGGCGCTCTTCGACTCCGAGGTGGCGTTCCGGATCGCCGAGCTCCGGCGGCTCCGTCTGGGCGACTCCGCCGGCGCGCTTCGCCTGCTCGCGGAGCTGGCGGCCGCCGACCCGGATCACCCCGGCATGCGCCAGTCGATCCTCCAGATGGCCCGGGAGCCCGGCGTGCAGGGGAGGGACGCGCTGGCGCTCGTCGATCAGGTGCTCGCGTCGCCGCTGGACGTGGAGACGCGGCTCACGGTCCGCGAGGACCGGCTCGCCGGCGAGCAGGACCCGGCCGAGCGGGCGCACCTCCAGGGAGAGATCCGCACCCTCATCGAGGTCGACCTGGCCGATCCCTCGCGCGCCCTCGACGCCGCCCGGGGAGCCTTCGCCGCCGGCGGCCGGGAACGGGAGGAGGCGCTCGCCGACATCCCGCGCCTCGCCGAGAAGTCGGGACGGCTCGACGTCCTCGCCGACGTGTACGCGGCGGCGGCCGAGGCGACGAGCGGAGCCGCGGTCAGCGACTTCCTGCGGCTCTCGGCCCGCACCCGGGACCGGACCGACGACGTGGCCGCCCAGCTGGCGGCGTGGCGGGCCGTCGTCGCGAACCAGCCGGGCGACGTGGAGGCCCTGGAGTCCCTGGACCGGATCCTCTCCCGGGAGCGGCGTGTCGAGGAGCTGGCGCCCGTGCTCGCCGACCTCGCGGAGACGAGGCGGGGCGACCCGGCGCGGCGGCTGGAGGTCCTGCTCCGGCGCGCCGTCCTGCTCGAGGGGGCGGAGGATTCCCAGGCATCCGTCGACGCCTTCGCCGCGGTGCTGGAGGAGTTCCCGCAGGAAGGCGCGGCGCTCTCCGGCCTGGCGCGCGCCCTGTCGCGCCCGGGCTCCAGCGAGGCGGCGGGGCGACTGCTCGAGAAGGTCCACCGCGCCTCGGGAGACCGGGATCAGCTCGCCGACCTGATCGAGCTGCGGCTCGACGGGATGCCTCCGGAGGAGCGGCCGGGCGCGCTGGCCGAGCTCTCCGACCTGCGCGAGGCGGGCGGCCGGCTCGTGGCCGCGTTCGAGGCCCGGGCCCGCCAGTACGCCCTCGAGCGTGGGGAGCCGGCCCGGGAGCCGGGCCTGCGCGCGACCTTGTGCCGGCTGGCCGATGCGGCGGGCGTCGAGGACCGGCTGGCGGAGGTCCTCTCCGCCTCGGTCGAGCAGGGACTCCCCGAGGAGGCGGCCGTCGACGCCCTGGCGGTGCTGGCCGGTGTCCACCGCTCGCGCCAGGCATGGGCGCCGCTCGTCGCCGCGCTGCGGGACCGGGCGCGTCTCGTGCGCGACTTCCGGGTTCGCCGGGATCTCTGGACCGAGGTCGCGGAGGTGTCGGGCGACCGGCTCGACGACGCCGACGGGGCGCGCGAGGCCTGGACGGAGGTGGCATCGCTTCTCGAGCAGGAGGGCGAGGAAGCCGCTTGCCCGACCCGGCGGCGAGGCCGAGGCGGCCGAGGCACGGGTCCTGGCGGGACGCATCCAGCGGGACCGGCTCCGGGAGGGCGGGCGCGCCCTCCAGTCGTTCCGCGCGGCGCTCGCATCGGTGCCGGACCACCCGGGGGCGCTCGCCGGGGTGCAGGAACTCTCGCGCGACCCGGAGCTTCTCGCCGCGCACGCGTCCTTCTTCGCCGACTTCCTGGCCGCGGCGCTCGCCGCCGCCGAGGCCTCGGGGAAGGACGCGGAGGCCGACGACCTGCGGACGCGGCTCGCGTCGCTCCGCGAGGAGCACCTCCAGGACCGGGCCGGCGCGCTCGCGCTGCTCGACGTGGTGCTGGCCCGTCATCCGGAGCACGCCGAGGCGCTCGCGCAGGTGGAGCGCGCGATGGCCCACGATCCGGAGCGCGCCGGAGCGATCCTGGAGCGGGTCTACCTCGCGACCGGACGGAACGAGCAACTCGCGGCACTGCTCACCGAGCGGCTTCCGCGGCTGGGAGCGGCGGGCGGTCCGGTGGCGCTGCGGCTCGGAGCGCTCCTCGAGGGGCCGCTCGGGCGGCTGGAAGAGGCCCCGCACTTCTACGAGGAGGCGCGCCGCCTCGACCCGGCGCTCGCCCCCCGGGCGCTGGCCGCGCTGGAGCGGCTCTACCGCAAGCTCGAGCGGTGGGGCGAGCTCGCCCACGCGCTGGAGGCTCTCGCCGAGGCCGAGACGCGCCAGGACGAGCGGACCGGACTCCTCTACGTTCTGGCGCAGCTCTTCGAGGAGCGGCTGGCGTCGCCCGGGCGGGCCGCCGAGATCTACGGGCGGATCCTCGAGACGCAGCCGGACCATCCGGCTTCCCGGCGCGCCATCGCCCGCATCGCCGAGACCTCCGAGGCGGCCGAGCCCGAGCTGTCGCTTCGCCTCTGGGGAACGGTGGCGCGCTGGGACGAGACGGATCGGCGCCCGCTCGATGCGCTTCGCCGGCTCCAGTCGGCCCACGGCGACCTGGTCGGGCTGGCCGACACCCTGCGGAGGCTGGTCCCGTTCGAGCCCGGATCCGAGCGGGCCCTGCGGCTCGAGCGCGCCGAGGCGCTCATCGCCGCCGGGGACGCGGACGCGGTCGCCGAGGAGGGGCGCCGCGCCCTGGCCCTCGGCCCCGCGAGCGACGCCGAGCTCGACCGCCTGGCGGCCATCTTCCGGGCCGCAGGCGCGGTCGACGACGGCGCCCGCGTGCTCGAGGCGCGGGCCCGCAGCCTCGGTCCAGGCCCGGAGGCCGCCGACGCCTGGCGGACCGCCGCCTCCGACTGGAGGGCCCGAGGGCGGACCGTGGAGGCCTCGGCCGCGCTCGCGGAGGCCTTCGCCTGCGATCAGGGAAGCCGGGCCACCTTCGACGCGCTTCGCGCGCTGCACGCCGACGTGGGCGACTGGGGAGCATGGGCCCGGGTCACCGAGCTCTACGTCCCGCGCGTCGCCGACGCCGCGAGCCGCGCCGTGCTCCTCGAGGAGCTGGCCGAGGTGCTCGAGACCCGCGCCGATCATCCCGTCGGGGCCTGGAATGCCTGGCGGAGGGCCTTCCAGGAGGGGCCGTCCTCCGGAAGGGCGCTCGCCGCCCTGGAGCGGCTCGCCCCGGACCACGGCGATCCCGGCGAGATGGTTTCCATCCTCGAGCAGGCGGCGGAAGCGGCCGACGGTGAGAGGCGGGCCGGCCTGCTCCTCCGGGTGGCGGTGGCGCGCGGCGTCGGGGGCGGCGAACCGGTAGCCGGTGCCGAGGCCGTGCGTCGCGCGGTCGAGGCCTACCCCGGATGCCTCGACGGACTCGCGTCCGGGGACGATTCCATTCCCGCGGGAGAGCGCGCCCGCCTGCTCGCCTGGGGCGCCGCGGCCTTCGACGCGCGCGGCGAGGCGGGCAGGGCGCTCGGCCTCCTCGAGGCGGCCCATCGGCTCGACCCCGGCGCCGCCGAGGTCGGCGACGCGCTGGAGCGCTGCTACCGCGAGGGCGGGAACGCGGAACGGCTCGCCGACCTCCTGCGCATCCGGGCCTCGGTGGCAGCCGAGCCCGATGTCCGGGTCCGGACGCTCCTCGAGCTGGGGGACGTCCTCGACGGAAAGCTCCACCGCCCCGCCGAAGCCGAGGCCGCCTTCCGGGAGGCCCTCTCGATCGGCGTCGATCCGGGAGCCGCCGCAGGACTTCACCTCCGGCTGGCCCGGATGCGGTCGCAGGATTCGGGCGACCCGGCCGAGGCGCAGGCCGACTACGAGCAGGTGCTCGCGCACGAGCCGGGGAACCTGGCAGCCATCCGCGCCCTGGCCGACATCCGCACGCGCGCGGGCGATCGCGCCGGCTTCGCGAAGATGCTCGTGGCCGAGGCCCGGCACGTCGACGATCCCGCGCGCGCCGCGTCCGCGCTCGTGGAGGCGGCCCGGATCCTCGAGCTGGAGGGGCACCCCCGCGAGGAGACGAGCGCCCTCTACGAGGAGGCGCTCTCGCGGGTCCCCGACCACCTCCCGGCCGCCCTCGCCCTCTCCGAGGCCCTGGAGGCCCGCGGGGACTTCGCCGGCGTGGCCCGCCTGCTCGATGGCGCAATTCCCCGCCTCGCCGATGGCGACCCCGGGGAGCAGCTCCGCCACCTCTGCCGCCTCGGCCTGGCCCGGGAGCACGTCGGCGACGCGTCCGGCGCCCTCGACGCCTACCGGCAGGCCCGCAAGCTCGACCCGCGCTCGCTGCCCGCGCTGAAGGGAATGGCGGGCATCCTGGGGCCGCGAGGCGATGCGCAGGAGGCGCTGCCGGTCCTGGAGACCATCCTCGACCACCACCGCGAGGCGCTCACGCCGGCCGAGCTGGCGGTCACGAGCGGCTGGGTCGGCCAGTTCCTCGAGCGGCAGGGACAGACCGCGAGGGCCGCCGGGAGCTACGAGCGGGCGCTCGAGGCCGATCCCCTCCACGTGCCCTCGCTGCAGGGGATGGCGCGCACGCTCCTCGCCCGGGAGGACTGGCCGCGCGCGGCCGGGGTGCTGGAGCGGCTCCTGGGCATCCCCGAGGTCCAGGCCGACCACGCCGGCGCGGCGCGGCTCCACCTCCAGCTCGGCGAGGTGCTGCGCGACCGGGTCGGGGACGAGGAGCTGGCGCTCCACCACTTCGAGCTGGCCCTCGACTCCGATTCACGAATGGTGAAGGCGTTCGCGGCGGTGGAGCAGCTCCTGGCGGGGCGGCGCCGCTGGCGCGACCTGGCCCAGGCCATCGAGCGGATGATCGCCCGGCTGCCCCGAGTCGCCCGACA
Organism: uncultured delta proteobacterium; assembly: GCA_963818535.1. Lineage (GTDB taxonomy): Bacteria > Myxococcota > Myxococcia > Myxococcales > Anaeromyxobacteraceae > CAIOAK01. The sequence goes on from CAWFSM010000003.1 coordinate 96,432, forward strand.
CCGAGAAGGCCCGCACCGCGCTCTGGAAGGAGCTGGCGGCCCTGCAGCAGCGCGCGCTGGGGGACCTGACCGCGGCGCGGAGCGCCTACGAGCGGGTGGTGCGGGCAAGCCCCGACGACCTCGACGCGCTGCAGTCCTACGCCGAGCTCGCCGCATCGGTGCCCGGGCAGGAGGCGGCCGCCGCCGACGCCCTGCGCTCCATCGCCATCCGGCAGAAGGACCCGTCCCGGACGGTCTCGAAGCTGCTCGCGGTCCAGCTCGCCCGCAAGGACCTCGACCGCGCCTACGCCGCCGCCGACGTGCTCGCCCACCTGCTCCGCAGCGCCGGGCCCGACGAGCTGGAGACGGTGGACCGCCTGCGGCGGCTGGCCCGCGAGTTCGCCACCCGCTCGCTCGACGACGTCCTCTGGCAGCGCCTCCTCCACGAGCGGCTCCGCGGCGGGCCGGTGGCGGGAATCCTGTCCCTGCTCTCGCGCGAGGCCGGCTCGCTCTTCGTCCAGGCTCCCAAGGACCTGGGCCTGAACCCGGCGCGGGACGAGGTCCCCCTCGCCACCTCCGGTCTCGTCCTCGCCAACGGGATCAAGTACGCGGCGCGCTCGCTGGGCATCGAGGGGGTCCGGCTCTTCCGGGTGGTGGGGAGCCCGATGCGGCTCGGCTTCGCCAACACCGACCCGCCCTCGCTGGTGGCCGGCGAGGAGACCTACCAGGACCGGCCCCGCCGGGAGCTCTGGTACGTGGCGGCGCGGGCGGTGTCGTTCTACCGCCCGGAACTGCGCCTCGCGCGCCTCATGCCGCACGACCAGCTCCAGGCGGTGTTCCAGGCGGCCTGCTGCGTGGGCGCCCCGTCCTTCGTGCCCACCGCCGACCCGCGCACGATCCAGAAGATCCGCGGGCCGATCGAGCGGGTCCTGGAGGAGCGCGGGAAACTTCCCGCTCTGGCGAGGCTCGCCGAGGAGTACGCTGTGGCGGCGAGGCCCGGCGACGTGCGGGCCCACATGGATGCGGTCGAGCTGACGTCCAACCGTGCCGGCGCCCTCCTGGCCGGCGATCTCCAGGTTGCGCGCCGGCTCGTCTTGGAGGAAAAGGCGCAGGTGTCGAAGCTGCAGGACGAGGCCAAGGTGCGGGACCTGGTGCAGTTCTGCCTCTCCGAGGACTGGGCGGTTCTCCGCGACGCGCTCGGGCTCTCGGTGGCGGCGAGGTGACGGAGGCGGTCCATGCGGTTCAGCTGTGAAGGCTGCGACGCGAAGTACATGATCTCCGACGACAAGGTCGGACCCGGCGGCGTGAAGGTGCGCTGCAAGAAGTGCGGGCACGTGACCCTCGTCCGGCGCAGCGAGCCGGAGGGCGCGGCCGCGCACGGAGGCATCGTCGGACGCCGAGTGGTGGGTGGCCATCGACGACCAGCCGGTCGGGCCGGTCGGGATCGACGTGGTCCAGCACCACTGGGACCAGGGCGAGATCGGTCCGGAGAGCCTGGTCTGGTACTCCGGGATCGCCGAGTGGGCCCCCATCGCCTCCGTTCCCGAGCTGCACGGGCACCTGGGTGGAGGCATGCCCGTGGCGCGCCCGGCCCCGGTCCCTCCGGCCGAAGCTCCTCCGTCCGAGCCACCCGGTCCGGCCCCCGAGGAGGAGTGGCGACCGGGAGCGGCATCGGCGCTGGCCGCGCTGGACGAGCCGGAGCAGCGGTTGGCCCAAGGGCCCAACGCCCTGTCCGACGACGGACGTGCTCGCCCGGGACGAAGCGCAGGCCGCGCCGCCGCCTCCCGCCGAGAGCCCCGGCGTCGGAACCGACCCCACCGGCGTCGTTCCCCTGCCCATGGCCGGGCTGGAGCGGACCGGGGAGAGGCGCGTCAACGGCACTCCAGGGCCCCGAGGCCCGCAGTCCCGGCGCGGTCCGGCGCACGCGCCCCGCAAGGAGAGCCGCTCGCTCGCCACGGTGCTTCTCGTCGCGCTGGTGGTCGTGGGCGTGGTCGCCGCCGGCCTCTGGTGGATGACGAGGTAACGGGCCACCCGTGGACGAGGCCGGCCAGGAGGTACTGCGCCTCATCCTGCAGGGCGGGTCGGTCATCGACTGGCGGCGGCTCCACTTCCGCGACGTGGAGGAGGTCGACCGCTTCCTCCACCTGCACCTCTTCGACCTCGAGGATCCCCGCGACGAGGCGCGGATCCGGGCCATCCTGTCCCAGGCCGTGGCGTACCTGCGCTCCGCCTACGGCTACCGGGTCGCGGCGGCGGTGGCCGAGCCAGACGGATCTGAGGACGCTCTTCCTGCTGGCGAGCGGCGTGGCCGAGCCCTCCCGCTACCGGCGCATCGCCTGCGTGGTGCTGAAGGTGATGCACGTGGTCCACCACGTGGAGGCGCGCGAGCTGCTCTTCCGCACCCCCATGCGCGAGGCGGACCTGGCCGACCGGGTGGAGCGCCGGGTCATGGCCGTGGCCCGCCGGATGGCCGAGGCCGGGACTGCCCGTCGTGGAGTTCCAGGGGAACCGCAAGTCGCGAGACTCGCTGGTGACGAAGCTCATCGTGAAGAGGGAGTCGGTGGCGGCGCAGGTGTTCGACCGGGTCCGCTACCGCGTGCTCACCCGGACCGAGGCGGACGTGGCACCGGTGCTCCGCTACCTCTCCGAGCAGCTCTTCCCGTTCAACTACGTGGTCCCCGGCCAGTCGGAGAACTCGCTCCTGCCCGTCCGGAAGCCCGGCCGGGGAAAGGCGAAGCGGGAGAACCCGTTCAGCGAGGCCAGCTACCGGGCCCTCCACTTCGTGGTGGACCTGCCGGTGCGCATCGACGACCTGCTCCCCCCGGTGCCGCCCGGCGACGGCGAGGACCTGGGGAGGATCGTCTTCTCGATGGTCGAGCTCCAGGTGATGGACGAGGAGACGGCGCGCCGGAACGAGCAGGGCGCGGCGAACCACCGGAGGTACAAGAAGCGCCAGGCGGTGACGGCGCTGCGGAGGTTGTCGCGGGGGCTGGTGGTGCCGAGGAAGAGGAAGGCGAGGGTGTAGCGCCCACCTCGCCTGGGGCGGGGCGCCGGCTACTTCCTCTTCCGCGCCTTCTTGCGCGCCTGCCGCTCCCGCTTGCGCTTCTTGTTGCGGGCCTCGCGGTCGGCTGCACTCTCGGTGGAGATCGGCTCGGGCGCGTAGCCCATGAGCCGGGCCCGGGCCAGCGCCCCGGCCGGCAGCCGCGGCTGCATGCCCCGGGGGAGCCCGGCCATCTGGCCGGCCAGCTGCGACGGGTCGGGCGGGCCGCCGTCCATGAGCTGCTGGACCGCCGCGGCGTCGTCGCCCAGCACGTCCTCGAGCCCCTGTCCCTTGGCCTTGCGGAGGCCGGCCAGCTGCTTGATGCCGGGCAGCCGCGAGAGCAGCCCGGGAGCCGAGCCCACCATCCGCATGATGCCCTTCATGCCGTGGTACTGCTTGAGGAGGTCCTTGACCTCCTTCTCCTTGCGGCCGGACCCCTTGGCGATGCGCCGCATGCGCGACTCGTTGAGCGTGTCGGGGCGGGCCCGCTCGGTCGGGGTCATCGAGTCGACCATGGCGACGATGCGGCCGAGCGCCTTCTCGTCGAACTGGAAGCCCTCGGGCATCTCCCCGAAGATGGGGAACTTCTCCATCAGGTCGCCGATCGGCCCCATCTTGCGGATGGTGCGGATCTGCTTCACGAAGTCGTCGAGGGTGAAGTCGCCGGAGAGGAGCTTCTTGGCGTCGGCCTCCGCCTGCTCCTCGTCGACGTGGGCCTCGAAGTCCTTCATCAGGCCGACGACGTCGCCGAACCCCAGGATGCGGCTGGCCAGCCCCTCGGGGCGGAACTCCTCGAGCTTGTCGAGCGTCTCGCCCATGCCGAGGAACTTGATGGGCTTGCCGGTGACTTCCTTGATGGAGAGCGCCGCGCCGCCGCGGGCGTCGCCGTCGAGCTTGGTGAGGACGAAGCCGTCGATGCCGATGCGCCGGTCGAACTCGGACGCGGTGCGCACCGCGTCCTGGCCGATCATGGCGTCGCAGACGAGCAGGATGTTCTCGGGCTTCACCGACGCCTTGACCTGCTCCAGCTCGGTCATGAGGGCGTCGTCGATGGCGAGGCGGCCGGCGGTGTCGTAGATGATGACGTCGGTCCTGTCCCGGGCCGCCTTCTCGTGGGCGCGCCGGCAGAGCTCCGGCGGTGCGATGCCCGGCTCGTGGAAGACCGGCACGCCCAGCTTCTCGCCGAGCTGGCGGAGCTGCTCCACGGCGGCGGGGCGCTGCACGTCGGCGGCCACGAGGAGGATGGACTTCCCCTCCTTGAGGTAGCGGTTCGCGATCTTGGCCGCGGTGGTGGTCTTGCCGGAGCCCTGGAGCCCCACCATCATGACGCCGGTGGGCTTCCTCGCCCCGACGGCGAGCGAGGTGTCGACCGGGCCCATCAGGGCCTCGAGCTCGTCGTGGCAGATCTTGACGAAGTGGTCCTGCGGCGTGACCCGCACGGTCCCCTTGCCGGTCTTGACCTTGGTCTCCACCACCTCGCCGACCGCCTTCTCGCGGACGCGGGCGACGAAGCGCTTCACCACGTCGAAGGAGACGTCGGCCTCGAGCAGCGCCACGCGGATGTCGCGCAGCGCGTCGTCGACGACCTCCGAGGTGATCTCGGTGCGGCCCTTGAGCTTGTTCCTGGCGGCCTTGAAGCCTTTTGCGACGGTTTCCAGCATCTCCGGACGTGCCCTTTCGAGGAGGGGGCTTATAACACGGCCATGGCTCCGCGACCGCCCCCACAGGGTCCCCGGATGTTCACCGTCGAGGAGGCGAACGACCTCGTCCCCGACCTGGAGCTGGCCTTCGGCCGCCTGGGGCGGTTGCGGGGCGAGGCGAGCGTGCTCGTCGAGGCCCTGGGCGGGGGGGACGAGGCCATGGAAGTGCTGAACGGTGGGGTTCCCCGGCCGGGGCGCGAGGCCCACGCCCTTCGCTTCCAGACCCTGGTCGAGGAGATCAACGAGGTCGTCGAGCAGGTGAACGAGCTGGGCTGCCTCGTGAAGGACATCGACGCCGGACTGGTCGATTTCTACGGCATCCGGGAGGGCGAGCCGGTCTTCCTCTGCTGGCAGTTCGGGGAGCCCGCCGTGGCCCACTGGCACCCGCTCGAGGAGGGCTTCGCGTCGCGACAGCCCATCGAGGGGGTGTCGATCGAGCCCCCGACGTTCCCGAACTGATGTCGAATGGCGGGATGAACCTCCGCACCCCGTTCGCAGTGGTGGCGCTGGCGGCCGTGCTCGGCTGCGCCGGCGCGCCCAGCAAGCCCGACGCCTTCTACTCCCCGCCCGAGCCGATCCCGGCCGGGAAGCCCGGAGACGTCCTGCGCGCCGATCCGGTCGAGAAGGGCCCGGACGGAGCCCGGTCCTGGCGCATCCTCTACCGGTCCACGGGGATGAAGGGCGAGCCGGTGGCCGTGTCGGCCATGCTCGTCGTCCCCGACGGCCCGGCGCCGGCCGGAGGGCGCAACGTGGTGGCCTGGGCGCACCCCACCACCGGCGTGGTCCAGGACTGCGCGCCCTCGCTGCAGCCGAACTGGGCGAAGACCATCCCCGGGCTCGACCTCATGGTGAAGGCCGGCGTCGTGGTGGTGGCCACCGACTACCCCGGCCTCGGCACGCCCGGCGATCACCCGTACCTGGTCGGGGCCAGCGAGGCCCGGGCCGTCGTCGACTCGGTCCGGGCCGCACGCAACGTGAAGGAAGCCGCGGCGGGGAACCGGTTCGCGGTCTGGGGCCACTCGCAGGGCGGTCACGCCGCCGTCTTCACCGGGCAGCTGGCCGGGACGCTCGCCCCCGAGCTCGAGCTGGTGGGCGTGGCGGCCGCGGCGCCGGCCACCCAGCTCGCGGAGCTGCTCGAGATGGACCTGGGGACGAAGCTCGGGAACGTCCTCGCGGCCGAGGCGCTCTGGTCCTGGTCGAAGGTCTTCGACGCGCCGCTCTCGAAGGTGCTCTACCCGGACGCGATCCCGGTGGTGGAGAAGGTGGCGGCGAGGTGCATCCGCGACCCCGGGGAGGGAATCGTGGCCTTCACCGACGCGATGCCGCTCCGCGACGGGTTCCTGACCGTCAAGATGGCGGCGGTGGAGCCCTGGGCCACCATCATGAAGGAGAACTCCCCGGGCGCGACCCGCATCGCCGCGCCGGTCTTCATCTCCCAGGGGACGAGCGACACCGTGGTGCGCTCGAAGGTCACCGCGATGTACGGCGGCGTCCTCTGCGCCCAGGGGACCGCCGTGCGCTACCTGCTGGTGCCCGACGAGGCGCACATCCTGGTCGCCTTCCACACGGCCAAGGAGGCGGTGGAGTGGATGAACGACCGCTTCGCCGGGAAGCCGGCGCCGGACGATTGCGTGAGGGGGAACTGAGGGCGACAACGCCGGGCCCCGAACGCATTGATCGATGTACCCGCTGGGGTAGTATCCGCCGGTGCTGCACGCCCTGATCTTCCTGCTCTTCTTCCTGTCCGGGGCCGCCGGGCTCGATCTACGAGGTCACGTGGGCTCGGTCTCTCGGCCTGGTCTTCGGGGCTTCGCACCTCGCGGTGACGACCGTGCTGGCCGTCTACATGGGGGGCCAGGCCCTCGGGAGCTCGATCTTCGGCGACCGCCGCAGACCGGAGCGACGCGCCCGCTGCGGATTCTACGGTTGGCTGGAACTCGGCATCGCTGGCTCGGCGCTGGGATTCCTCGGGCTGATGCACGTCTACCCCGTGGCTGTATCCGCCGGTGGCTCGGGTCGCCGAGAGCAAGCGGTCGCCTGGCTCACCGTGGTGCGCGTCGCGTTTCGCGGTCGGCGCGATGATCGTTCCCACCACGCTGATGGGGGGAACGCTGCCGGTCCTGACGCAGGTTCGTGTCGCGAGAAGCGGCGACGGAGTGGCTCGACGGCTCTCCGTCGCTCTACGCGTTCAACACGCTGGGAGCCGTCGCCGGCACACTCGCAGCCGGGTTCCTCCTCATCCCGTCACTCGGGGTCACGAGCGACGATGCTCGTTCGCGTGCGCCGTCAGCGCCGCCGTCGGCCTCCTCTGGCGATCGTGCCTTCAGTCGCGGGCCGGCGCGATCGATCCCGGTCGAGGGTCGACGCCGGACGCGGAGCCGGACCCCGGAATCCGCGGTCCGCCAGGTCCCGAAGTCAGCGCGGGCACGCTCCGACTGATCCGCTCGTCGGGATCGGCCGTGTCCGGATTCTGCGCTCTCGGCTACGAGGTCCTCTGGACCCGGACGCTCACGCTGGTGCTGGGAACCTCCGTCTACAGCTTCACGATCATGCTGGTGGCCTTCCTCGCCGGGATCGGCGGCGGGAAGCCATGCGTTTCGCTTCGTGGCGCGGTGGGCCGGTGGCGGACCGCTCCGCGGTGCGGGCTTTCGGCGTCGACGCAAGTGGCTGATCGGGCTTTCCGCGCTCGCCGTGACGGTGCTGATGGGGATTGCTGCCGACCATCGCCAACCACCTGCGCGGGATCTCTCGAGTTGAAGGGCTCCTCGGAGTTCGCCGGGCGGGTCATCGGCGTCATTCGGAGTCGGAGCCGTGTTCATGCTCGTCCCGGCCTTCCTCATGGGGCTCGCGTTTCCGCTCGCCGGCGCCGTGTGGTCCGTCCGGACACGGGACAGGTCGGGTACGCGCGTCGGCCGACTGCTGACGGCGAACACCGATCGGTGCCATCGCTGGGATGCGCTGGTCAGCGGCTTCTTCTTCATCCGGTGGTTCGGGATCGAGCGCTCCCTGCAGATGCTCGTGGCTGATCAACGTGGGCATGGGACTTCGCGGTCGTCTCGCCGGTCCACGGCACGACGATGGCCGGTGGCGCTCGCCGCGGCCGCGACGACCGGGCTGATCCTCGCCCGCGTCGCGTTGCCCGACTGGGGACGAGCCTGGGACGAGACGTACTTCGCGACCTACGTCAACAGCTGGGCGGTCCACGGACACTCCGGAGATGGCTCGGAAGCGGCTTGCCGACGTCGAGGTCCTCTACTTCCACGAGGGCGTGAACGAGACGGTCAGCGTCACGCGATCCCGCGGAGGGGACCAGGCCTTCATCGTCAACGGACGGCCCGAGGCTTCGACGGTCCCGATCGACGTCCAGCTGCAGAAGGCGCTCGGTCACGTGCCGATGTTGCTCCACCCCGACCCGAAGCGCGTCTTCGTGCTCGGAACGGGAACGGGAATGACGCTGGGCGCGACGTCGATTCACCCCGAGGTGGAGCGCATCGTCCTTGCCGAGATCGAGGAAAGCGTCCTGGGCGTTGCCAGGCACCTTCTCCGCGGTGGAACAGCAACGTCCTCGAGAACCCGAAGCTCGAGATCGTCTTCAACGACGGTCGCAACTTCCTCGCCACGACGCGGGAAAAGTTCGACGTCATCACGGCCGACCCCATTCATCCATGGTCCGGCGGCGCCGGGTACCTCTACACGGCGGAGTACTTCCGGAGCATCGCGGAGCACCTGGCGCCAGGCGGGGTCGCGGCGCAGTGGCTCCCGCTCTATGAGCTATCCGTGAACGACGTGAAGACGGTGGTGCGGACCTTCTCGTCGAGCTTCCCGCATTCGATGGTCTGGCTGACCTACTACGACGCGGTGCTCGTCGGATCGAACCAGCCGATCCGGCTCGACGAGGACGCCCTGGCGCGTCGGATTGAACGACCCCGCCATCCGGCAGGATCTCGTCGTCGCGGGCATGTCCACACCGGACGACCTGCTGTCGTTCTTTCTGCATGGGCGCGGCGGGTGCCAGCGCCTTCGGGCGCGACGCCGTGCTCAACACCGACGACAACGTGATGCTGGAGTTCTCGGCGCCGTCGTCGCACGGGGTCGCAGGGCTCGAACGGGCGGAACGTCGCGGCGTTGAACCGGCTGCACGGGAGCCGATCGTGCCCTTCCTCGTACCCGGTCCGGCGCCGGCTGGCCCGGCAAGACCAGGTCGACAGGTGGACGCGGCGTCACGAGGCGGGAGGGTCTTCGATCCGCTCCACGTGCGCTTCCTCCTCGGAGAGCGAGATGGGCCTGGAGTCGAACGCATCGAGTCGGAATCTGAGGCGCCTCGCACCCGGACTACGCGCCGTTCCGGTTCCTGTCCGGACGAGAAGACGCAGTTCTGGAGGCGAACGCAGCCGGCGCTGGTTGCGACGGAGGACTTCGGGGTGATCGCGGAGCAGGGGTCGCCCGCGACGTTGCGCGTTGCGGTCGTTCGTCAGTACGTGAGCCGCGGCTCCGTCCTCGTGTCGGTGGTCGACAACGCGCGCCGGACGATATTCGGCCAGCGGTACATCGACGGTGAGTACGAGAAACTGGAAGGTGAAATTGCTCGGTTCTCCCGGGAGACGTTGAACTCCTTCCGGGAGGCGGCCGGCGGATTGTCCGGGAATGGCGGGTCGAAGCTTCCCCGCTATTCGGATCTGGCCGCGGTGCTGGGGCGCGAAGGTGCCCGGGTCGTCGGCGTGATTCCGGGCGGAGGGCCGGGCGGCTAGCGAGCGCGGGGGATGGAACGCCGAGAGCCCGCAGGCGGCGCTCCGCGACCCGTGCCGCTTCGTCGCTTCCCGGGGATCGCACCTGGAGGAAACGCCCGTAGAAGCTGGCCGCCTCGGAGGGACGCCCGGTGAACTCGCAGAGCCGTCCCATGTTGAAAAGCGCCTCCGAAGCCCGCGGGTCACTCTTCAGGGCCTCCCGGAACCGCCCCTCCGCGGCCTGGAGGCGTCCCTGAGAGGCCTCGAGCACGCCAAGCTGGGTCAGCGCGTCGACGTGACCCGGGTCGGCGCGGAGAACGGCCTCCCACTCGGCGCGGGCCCGCTCCTGCGTCTCCCTGAAGATCCATGAGCTTGCCCAGGTTGAGGCGAGCTTCGGACGGCCCGACGAGCATGCTCGAAGCCTTGCGAAAATGGGCCTCGGCCGCCCGCGAGATCCTCGCGATCGGTGGCGAGCTTCCCGAGGGCGACCTCGGCCCTCCCGTCGACGCGATCGATGCGAGCCGATTCCTCCCAGTGAAGGAGCGCGCCGGCCGCGTCTCCCGCCTCGTGCAGCGCCAGCCCGAGGTTGTAGTGGGCCATGGGAGCCCGCGGCTCGACCGCGACCGCCGCACGCGCCAGGGACAGGTCGTCGCGCCAGTCGCGGTTGCGAAGGAACGACCTCGCCCCGAGCAAGAGCAGGACGGCGGCGCCCCCGACCGCGAGCATCGCCCGCCGGGAGGTCCGGCGCCAGAGCGTGCCGAACGCGTCCGCCGCCACGATCCACAAGCCGACCGCCGGGATGTACAGGTATCGCTCGGCGAGAATCGTGGCGGTGGGTAGCGGGAGCAAGTTTGCGATGGGCAGCAACCCGAAGACAAACCACGCCAGGCCGACCCGCGCGGCCGGAGCCCCCGTCTCACGATCCAGCCCACCGAGGCGAAGACGGCGCCCCAGGCGATCGCGAGCGCCACCATCCGGGCGGGAGTGACCTCCGGCAGCACGTGATAGATGGTCAGGTCCCGCGGGAAGAGCAGGAGGCCAAGATAGGTGGGAATGGCCACGAGGTTTGCCGCGACGCGCCGAGGAAGGTCGTTCCCACCGCCCCACCCACGGTTCGGATCTCCAGCAAGCCCACCCAGAGACACGGTCCTGAGCACGAGATAAGCGCCGAGCGCGGCCAGGTGCGGGAGGAGAAAGCGGGCTCGCCGAGGCCAGGAGTCCCGGGGCGATCCCTGGACGAAGACCCAGGTGGCCATCACCGGAAGCACCATCGCGGAGGGTTCCTTGCTGGCCAGCCCGAAGAAGTAGGCTGCCGCCGAGAGCCAGGAGCGCGACCAGGAGTTCCGTGTGACCGCGTCGATGAACTGGCTCAGCGCCAGCAGCGAGAACAGGAGGGCCAGGAGGTTGTTGCGCGCGGTGACGAAGGCCACCGCCTCGGCTGCGATTGGGTGGACGGCCAAGAGTGCCGCCGCGACGAAGGCGGGCGCGTTCGTTCCGAAGATCCTGCGCCCCGAGCCCCCACAGCGCGAGCACGCTGGCGACGTGCAGCAGGAGGTTCACGAGGTGGAACCCGAACGGCTCCATGCCGAAGACCTGGTAGTCGACGAGATACGACGCCCTGTTGAGGGGCCGGTAGTAGGGCGGCGTCTCGTCCGGCGGAGAGCATTACGCGGCCGATGCGGGAGATGCTCCGCGTGTCCGGGTTCTTGACGATGATGGTCTCGTCGTCCCAGACGAAGCCCGTTTCGAGAGGGTGTTCCCGTACGCGCCCACGGTGATGACGACCAGCGCAAGCACCAGTCCCCATCGGTGAGCGGGATCGGAAGTCGGAAACGCGGGGGGCGTGTGACCATTTGCTCTGGCGTGGCCGTCAACGGTCGCGGGGCGGCTGGCCCAGCTTGCGGAGGACCTCTTCCCGCATCCCGGGACGGTCGTGGGCGGTGTCGAGGAACCGGATCCAGGCCGGCGGGCCCCGGCGAACTCGCCCCGCCGCTCGAGGAGGTTCCCGAGCCGGTACCAGGCGCTCGCGAGGCTCGGCGAGCACGCGTGGCGCGCTGCCACGCAATGCCTGGGCGCCGTCGAGGTCGCCGGCCGCGATCGCGGCGATGCCGAGGTCGTTCCAGCGCGCGGGCGTGGCCGGGGTCCAGTCGCGACGGTCCGCTGCCAGGACGCACGGCGCCGGCTCGATCTCCCTGCTGCCAGTGGACGACGCCGCAGGCGCCAGAGGGCGTCGGCGTGGCGAGGGTCGTGCGCAGGACCTCCTCGTAGATCCCCTCGCGTCCTGCGGGCGCCCGAGCTTCTCGAGGGCGACGCCCAGCTCGACGAGGGCCGGCGCGAGCCGCTCCTGGGGCGTGCCTGGACGGCGGACGATCGCCTCGGCCGCTGCGAACGCGGCCGACCGCCTCCTCCGGGCCGCCCGGCCTCCATGAGCGCTCCGCCCAGCATCCGCTGGGCCTTCGCCGAGTCGGGCTGCGCGGTCGCGGCGGCCGTGAACACGGTGAGGTCGTTCGCCCACGCCCGGGAGTAATCCCAGGTCCGGAGTCCGTAGAGGCCGAGCAGCCAGGGCCACCGCTGCCATCGCGGCGATCCGGGCCCGGGAGGCGAGGAGCCGGCCCGCCCCGGCGCCCACCACGAGCGCGAAGGCGACGCTCGGGACGTAGAGCAGCCGCTCCCCGAAGATCGTCCCGATGGGCACGGCCAGGTTCGACGCCGGGAAGATCGAGATGCCGTACCAGAGGAAGGCGAACGGACCCAGCGGGAAGGGCTTGCGGAAGCGCCAGGCGATCGCGGCCAGGGCCAGGATGGCGGCAGCCGAGGCGAGGAAGGCGGGGTCGAGCGGGGAGGTGACCGGGAGGATGGCGGCGTAGGAGTAGTCGGCGGAGAGGCTCACCGGCAGGACGAGGAGGACGAGTCCGCGCCCCAGCACGGCAACCGCGGTCATCATCCTGCACCCAGGCCGGTGGCGTCGGCGACCGGGTTCTCGTCGAAGGGGATCCTGCGGGAAGACGAGCGTGTCGAGGACGGCGTGGCGCGCGAGCACGAAGAGCAGGGTGACGGCCACGTAGGTCGCGAAGAGCCCGAGTGCGCGCCGCCGGTGGGCTCGCCACTCCGCGCGCGCGAAGAACAGGTCGTGGGCCGCGAGCAACCCCACGAGGACCAGGCCCGCCTCCTTCGAGAGCAGCGCTCCCGCGACGAGCAGGGGGGCGAGCGCGATGGCGAACCCTCCTCGCCGCATCGCCCGGGAATGGGCGAGGAGCGCTCCGATGGAGAAGGCCGCGACGAGGAGGTCCTTCCGTCCGGCGACGTTCGCGACCGCCTCCACGTGGACCGGCATCACCGCGAAGAGCGCCGCGGCGACGGCCGCGGCCGGGAGACCCAGGCCGACGTGGAGGCCGAGGAGGAGCACGAGGACGCAGACGACCGCGTGAAGGAGGACGTTCGCCAGGTGGAAGCCGAGGGGGTCGAGGCCGCCCAGGGCGTAGTTGAGCGAGTAGCTGAGGGTGGTGAGGGGCCGGTACATCGGCACCGAGGCGTCGCCCGCCCCGGCCCAGGAGGAGGTGGTGAAGACCGTGGCGACGCCGGCGAGCGACCGGACGTGGGCGTTGTCCACGACCTCCGGGCCGTCGTCGAGGGCGAAGCCGTGGCCGAGGGTCCCGGCGTAGGTCGCGAACGCCAGGATCGCCACGAGGGCCGCGGCGATGGCGGTCCGCTTGCTCGATGCTCCGGTGGATTCGCTCGGTGTCGTCATGGTGTAGGGCCGCCCGGGATCGAACCGGGACGCCGCTCGCGCGGCAGGGGATTTTAAGTCCCCTGCGTCTGCCAGTTCCGCCACGGCCCCGGGCGCAGGCTAGCCGACGTCGGCCCGGCGTCCCAGGGGGCGTTTCGCCTTCGGCTGTCGACCTCCCGTCCCGGACACCGGGGAATCGGGATTGATCCACGTCATTGACCCAGGACCCATCGTGGAATCCCGCAACGTCGCCTGCGCGGGGGATACTCCGGGTACGACAGCGATGAAAGCATGTCGCATTCGCGCCTACGCGCGAGCACAAAGGGAGGGGACCCCGTGAAGCAATCGATCCGCCGGCATGGGCTGGCGCTCTTCGTCGTCATCGTCGCCGCAGTCGTCGTCGCGGCCTGTGGACAGGTCACCACGAGTGAAGAGGCCCAGCCGGCGGGAGGCCTGCGCGCCGCCCAGCCGACGACGGCCAAGCTGGTCGAGGCCGATGTGTGCATCGACGGCGACCCGGCCTGCACGCCGACGGCGCGCACGGGAAGCACAGCGGCTTCGACTGCACGGTGTGCCACGCCGTGGGAGGCCGGCTCTCGTTCTCAGAGGACGGACCGCGCCTACGGCCTATCGGACCTGGTTCGCCCGCGCCCGACCTTCGACGCGGTCGCCAAGACCTGCTCGAACGTCGCCTGCCACGGCGTGCCGGCGGGCACGTTCAGCTACTACTTCCCCGGCAACGAGACGGACGGGACGGGTATCCGACCCGGAGCTCAACACGGTGAACTACGGCGGCACGCTGGCCGCGCAGCACGCCCGTCCTGGTACGCGACCGGCGCCGCGCTGCACCGGCCTGTCACGGCAACCCGCCCGCCAACGGCTCGGACGGCGCCAACACCTGGCACAGCGGCTTCCACGCCAACAACCAGAACGTCGGCGCCATGCCGTCGCCAACGCACTGCGAGCTCTGCCACAACATCCCGAGCAACGTGACCACGTCCGATCGCGCAGAGCGTCGCCGAACGGCGCCGGCACGGCTGATCACCTGCCGCCGAGCTTCCACGGCAACGGGCCGTCAACGTCAACGCGCAGGTTCCGGTCGCAGTGCTTCGGCTGCCACTGACGTACGGATTCGCTTACCCGTAGTCGTCTTGCCCCAAATCAAATCCCCTTTCTTCTCGGTGTGTAGGATGCCGGGCGGAGAGGGGATTTGTTCATGAAGAATCGCGTTCTCGCCCTTGCGGCGTCCTGCGTCCTGGTGGCCTCCGTCGCCGGCTTGCGGCCAGGCACGCTCCACCGCCGCCCAGGGAGGGGAGGGCGCCGTTGCGTCCACCTGCACCGCCTGCCACGGCGGGACGAGCGACGGCACGGGAGCGCCGCCCAAGGACACCAAGGGGCGAACCGCGACGACGGAGGTCACGGTCGGGGCGCACACCGCCCACGTGACGGCCGGCGCCCTCGCCGCGCCCATCGCCTGCGTCGCCTGCCACGCGCTGACGGACAAGCTCTCGGCGCCCAGCCACATGGACGGGACCGTCCAGATCACCTGGGGAGGGGTCGCCACCGCGGGCGGTGCATCTCCGGCCTGGGACCGCGCGACCGCCACCTGCAGCAACGTCTACTGCCACGGCGCCACGCTCCTCGGCGGCACCAACCTCGCGCCCCGCTGGACGACGGTGGACGGATCCCAGGCCACCTGCGGCGCCTGCCACGGCATTCCTCCCGCGAACCACCCGGAACTCGGCGGCGGGATTCACCCTCGCGACCTGCAACGCCTGCCACCCCGAGACGGTCAGGTCCGACGGCTCGATCGACGCGGGGGGCGGCCGCCACGTGAACGGCGTCGGTGACGGCTTCGCCGGCCACCCGTCCGGCTGGCTCGAGCGGAGCAGCGCCAGCTTCCACGGAGCCGCCGCCGCGACGGGGACCGCGGCCTGCACGAAGTGCCACGCCCTGACCCCTCCGGCCACGGCCTCGGCGGTCACCTGCAGCAAGTGCCACTCGAACGCGGGCAGCGGCGACTTCGGCGTGAATTGCTCGTCGTGCCACGGCTCGACCGCGAGCGCCGCACCCCCGCGAGACCTCTCCGGCAACACCGCGACCTCCTTCGTCGGCGTCGGCGCGCACCAGTCGCACGTGCTCGGAACGCACCGCTTCGCCGCACCGCTCGACTGCACCTCCTGCCACCCCAAGCCGGCGGAGACCACCACTCCCGGCCACCTCGACGGGACCGTGCAGGTCACCGGCTACACCGGCACCGACGCGGACCTCGCCGCCAAGGTGACGGCCCCCGGCTGGAGTCGCGCCACCGCGACCTGCGCCGCCTCCTACTGCCACGGCGGGACGGACGCCTCGTCCGGCGGCGCCGTGCCCGCACCGGTCTGGACCCGCGTCGACGGCAGCCAGGCCTTCTGCGGCAGTTGCCACGGCCTTCCCCCCCGGGTGCACCCTGCGCTCGCCGCCGGCTCCGACGTCCGCACCTGCGGCGCCTGCCACCCCGGCACCGTGAAGGACGACGGCACCATCGACGTCGCGGCGGGCAAGCACCTGAACGGACGCCCGGACGGCTTCGCCGGCCACCCTGCCACCTGGATGACGAAGGGTGACACCAACTTCCACGGTCAGGCGGTGGTTCGCGACGGTGCGACCGGCTGCTTCGAGTGCCACACCGCCACCCGCCCGGCCCGGGTCTCGGCGATCTCCTGCGCGACCTGCCACGACTTGCTCGCCGGTGGCGACTGGACGAAGTCCTGCACCGGCTGCCACGGCTCGACGGCCAACGCCGCCCCGCCGAAGGACACGCACCGGAACACCGCCACGACCGCCCCGGGCGTCGGGGCCCACCAGTCCCACGTCACCGGGTCCCGAGGCCTGACCGCACCGCTGGACTGCGTCTACTGCCACCAGAAGCCCGCCGACGTCTTCGCCACGGGACACATGGACGGCGCCGTGCAGCTCACCGGCTACGTGGGCACGGACGCCGCCATGAAGGCGGTGCTCACCTCCCAGGGCTGGGACGACGCGGCAGCCACCTGCACCAACTACTGCCACGGCGCCACGCTGGACGGCGGGACCGCCACCCGGCCGCAGTGGACGAAGGTGGACGGGACGCAGTCCGCCTGTGGCTCCTGCCACGGCTTGCCGGGCGCGCGGCACCTGGCGCTCGCTCCCGGGGCCACCGAGGCCACCTGCGCGCCCTGCCACTCCACCACCGTGCGGCCCGACGGGACGATCGACGTGGCCGCCGGCAAGCACCTGAACGGCCAGATCGACTCCTTCGGCGGCCACCCGGCCGGCTGGATGAACGCCACCAGCCCCGACTTCCACGGGAAGCCCGAGAACAAGGACGACCCGGCCTGCTTCACCTGTCACGCCAAGGCCCCGCCCGCCTACGGCGCCGCCTTCACCTGCGCGAACTGCCACACCAACGTCGCCTCGGGCGACTGGCGGACGGCCTGCAACGCCTGCCACGGCTCCACGACGAGCGACGGCCCGCCGCGCGACCTCCTCGGGAACACCGCCACCAGCTTCATCGGCGTGGGCGCCCACCAGTCGCACCTCCAGGGCACGCACGGGGTCGCGGCGCCACTCGACTGCACCGCCTGCCACCCCAAGCCCACCGACGCGCTGGTGGCGCCGCACCTCGACGGGCGCGTGGAGGTCACGGGCTACACCGGTACCGACCCGGCGCTGCTCGCCGCCGTCACCGACCCGGGCTGGAACCGGGCGGTCCCGTCCTGCGCCACCTCCTACTGCCACGGCGCCACGCTGGGCGGCGGAACGGCGATGCAGCCCGTCTGGACGACGGTGGACGGGAGCCAGGCCGCCTGCGGCGCCTGCCACGGACTGCCTCCCACGAACCACATGACGCTCTCGCCGCCCGGTGACGGCGGTCACCTGCGCGGCCTGCCACCCGGCCACGGTGAAGGCCGACGGCACCATCGACGTCGCCGGTGGCAAGCACGTGAACGGCAACGTGGAGACCGAGGGCTTCGCCGGACACGGCACGGGCTGGCTCGTGCCTGGAGACCCGGCGTTCCACGGCCGTGCCGCCGTCGCGGACGGCATGGACACCTGCTTCCAGTGCCACTCGGCGAAGGAGCCGTCCACGAACGGCATCCGGACCTGCGCGAGCTGCCACGATGCGCTGGCGGGGGGCGACTGGACCACCTCCTGCATCGGCTGCCACGGGTCGGGCACGAGCAGCGCGCCGCCGAAGGACGTGCACGGCAACACCGCCACCACGGCCATCGGGGTGGGGGCGCACCGCTCGCACGTGGAGGCCACCTCCGGCATCGCGCAGAGGTACGACTGCAGCGTCTGCCACCAGAAGCCGAGCGTCGTCTTCTCGCCCGGCCACCTCGACGGCTCGACGACCGTCACGGGCTACACCGGCACCGACCCGAGCCTGCAGTTCATCGGCGACCCGGGCTGGAACCGGACGAGCGCGACCTGCTCGACGTCCTGGTGTCACGGCGGGTACAGCGGGACGTACACCTACTACCGGGACGACGGGTCGGGCACGCTCGTGCAGGTGGACTTCGCGTACGCCGGGCAGGCCCAACACGCCGACCTGGAACCGGGTGGACGGCACGCAGGCGACCTGCGGGACCTGCCACGGGGTGCCACCTTCGCCGAGCGGCTACTGGCACAGCGGCCTCCACGGAGGGACCTACAACGCCTGCAACCTCTGCCACCCCGGCGTGGACGCCGACGGGCGCGGGTTCACCGACACCTCGCAAGCACGTGAACGGGGTGGTGGACGTCACGCCCCGCTGGGCGTCGCGCTGCTTCAACTGCCACTGAGGGGGGCGCGGGCCGGGGTTGACGCCACCCGGCCCTCGCTCCTACGATCCGCGCCCCATGAAGCGAATCCTCGTCTCGATCGCGGTCCTCTCGTTCACCGCCTGCGCACTCGCCGCAGGAGCAGATGCCCGCGCCCGCGCCACCGGAAGCCAGCCGAAGGCGACGCCCCAGAAGAACTCACGCCGGCCGAGCGAACGTCTCGTCGACGTCGACATCACCAAGGCGAAGTTCATGGCGGCCGTGGGGTCGTGCCCGAAGGCCGGAGGACTGCGATCCCGAATCCCCGCGCAGGAACCCCGAGCTCGTGAACATGCTGAAGAGCGCCGAGGACGCCTTCATGGAGGCGTGCGTCCAGTGCGCGACCGACAAGGACTGCGAGGAGGAGCGGGCCAGGATCCGGGCCGGCCGGGGGCGGTTCGGCTACAACGTCTGCTGCGCGAAGAGCACGAAGCCGGCCGACAAGAAGGCCGCGGAGAAGAAGCCCGCGGCGCCCGCCAAGGCTCCCGCGACCCCCGCCAAGTGAGCCGTCGGGCGCCTGAGTTCAGCGCCCCTGGCGGACCCGAAGCTCCTCCAGCTTTCGCCGGATGCCCGGATTTCCCGGGTCGCGCCGCTGGGCCTCGAGGAACGCCGCCTCGGCCTCGGGCAGACGTCCCTCCCTGGCGCGGAAGACGCCCAGGTTCCACCAGACGGCCACGTTCGACGGATCGAGCTGCGTGGCCCGCTCGAAGGCCCACGAGGCGTCGCGGAATCGCCCCACCGACTGGTAGAGCACGGCCAGGTTCCCGATGGCGGAGGGGTTCTCGGCTCCCCTCGCCAGGGCGCCCTCGTAGGCGGCGATCGCCTGGGGCGCGCGGCCCAGGTCCATCTCCACGAGCCCCAGGTTGAGCCAGCTCGTGGGGTAGGACGGGTCGATCCGCACGGCGGCCTCCAGCACCTCCCGTGCCTCCTCGAACCGCTTCAGGTCCCGGTAGGAGATGGCGAGGTTGTTGAGGTGCCGCACCGTACCCGGAGCGAGGGCCACCGCCTCCTCCGCCAGGGCGAGCGCCTCGTCGTACCTCTTCGCCCGCCGCATCCCCTCCGAGAGCACTCCCACCGCGACGCCGCTGCGAGGCTCCACGGCGAGGGCGTGCTCGAAGAGGAGGATGTGGTCCGACCAGTAGCCGAGCTGGTTCCAGGTGACCGCCGAGAGGGCCAGGAGCACCGCGGCCGCCGCGGCCACGGCGCCCTTGCCGAGGCTCCAGCGCCGGGCCAGCCCGGCGAGGCCCCACGCCACGATCGACGTAGAGCCCGATGGTGGGGACGTAGGTGTACCGATCGGCCATGGCCTGGGCGCCCACCTGCACGAGCCCGATGACCGGGACGAGCGTTCCCAGGAACCAGAACCAGCCCAGGGCGAACCACGGCGCCCTCTTCACGGCGAGGAAAGCCGCCGCCGTTGCCAGGACCACGAGAGCCGCGGCGCCGATGGCCTGCCACGCGGGCAGGCCGCCGGCCGGGTGCGGGTAGTAGATGGCCAGGTCGGCGGGCCAGAAGGTCTTCGCGACGTACCGCACGTAGGCCACGGCCGCGTTCCCGATCCGGGCCCCCATGCCCAGGTCGAGGTTCACCATGGCCCCGCCCTGCGACTGGGCCACCACCGTCACCGCGCTCGATGCGATCGACAGCGCGAGGAGCGGCAGCTTCTCCAGGACGAGCCGCCCGAGGCCGACCCGGGGGGACGGAGGCGGCTCCGGATCGACGGGCACGGGCGACCCGGCCCAGCGCTGCAGCGGCCACACGTCGAGGAGCAGCAGCAGGAAGGGGAGGGTGACCCACATCGGCTTCGAGAGCAGGCTCGCGGCGAAGAGCACGACCACGCCGACGTAGCGGCCCATCCCGCCGCGCCTCGTCCACCCCGCGTAGACGAGCATCGCCAGCAGCCCGAAGAGCGTGGAGAGGACGTCCTTCCGCTCCGCCACCCACGCCACCGACTCGACGTGGGTGGGGTGGACGGCGAAGAGGGCCGCGACGAAGGCGCTCCGCCAGGTGGCCCCGGTCATCCGCAGGAAGACCAGGAACACCAGCACCGCGTTCGCCGCGTGGAACAGCACGTTCACGACGTGGTGGGCGCCCGGGTTCACCCCGAAGAGCTCCACGTCGAGCATGTGCGAGAGCCAGGTGAGCGGGTGCCAGTTGGAGACGTGGAGCGTGGTGAAGGCCCAGGTGACGCCCTGCCAGGTGAGGCCCGCCTGCACCGTGGGGTTCTCGGTGACGTAGCGGTTGTCGTCGAAGAAGATGAAGGGGTGGCCGGCCACGCGCGCGTAGAGCGCGAGCGTGCCCAGGAAGAGCCCGGCGGCGATGAGCCAGCGCGTGCGGGCCGGGCTGGCCGGGGTCTTTCCGTCGTCGCTCATGCCCCGGCCTACGGCGTGATGGTCCCGCTGAGGGTCTGGGCCCAGGATCCGACCACGACCTTGCGAAGCGGCGCCACGGCCCAGGGATCGGAGGCGATGGCCCGTGCCGTCACCTTGACGAAGTGTGCGCTTCCCGCGGTGAAGACGCCCGAGCGGGAACGAGACCTTCGTCGCGCCGGTGTAGAACGTCGGCCACCTTCGTGCTCGTGGTGGCCGTGCCGTTTCGCGCCAGCCGGAAGACCTCGACCACGTAGCTCGTGGGCGTGCCCACGGCCGGCGGATCCCAGGTCAGGGTGGGCTCGAGCCCGACGCCCGTGACGGCCGTGTAGGCGGCGACCGGCAGTCCGCCCTTCGGCGCGACGGCGAGCGTGCGCACGGGGGAGAGCGTGGGCGTCAGCGCCGAGAGGGCCGTGAGCGCGTCGCGCCGGCCCATCGAGGCCCGCTCGGTGACGCCGGTGGTGGCGCCCGCCGCCGTGTAGGTGACGCTTCCGCCGAACTCGACGCCGCGCCACTCGTTCCACTGCGCGGTCACGGTGCCGTTCTGGGCGAGCACGTGGACGTACTGGAGGTTCGCGCCCACGGTCCGGTTCGTCGTCCCGAGCGGTGCGCTCATGGTGAAGAGGGTGGGAGGCGAGTTGCGGGGCTGCGGTCCGTAGCCGGTGAGCGAGCCCACGCTCGCCCCGATGACGAGGGAGTGGGTGGTGCCGGTCCCGGTCGGTACGTTCATGAGCGTGCGGTAGCTCTCGAAGGTGGCGGTGCTCCAGAGGCCGCCGGGGACCGTTCCGTTCACGGTGGGAGCCGTGAGGGTGTAGCGGGGGACGGTGATGGCCGCTCCGCCCGGGATGTTGGTGTCGGTCCGGTCGGCCCGGGCGCGTGCCGCGCGGTAGGTGAGCCCCGAGCTCGAGTCGGTGAAGTTGTAGAGGTGGAACAGGGTGACGACGTCGCCCGTCCTGATGAGGTTGAGGGGGGCCGCGCTCGCGTTGCCGAGGGCGAAGTTGGATCGGAAGTTGGGGTTCACGCGCGACAGCCACTCGCCGACGTCCGCGTTGGACGACGCGATCTGGATCTGGTCGGCGCTGTTCCAGTTCTTCGCGAGCGTCACCGGGAAGGTCACCGTGGTGGTCGTGCTGGTCCGGGTGACGTTCGCGCGCCCGAGCTGGTCGTATCCGAGGTCGATGCCCGTCCCGCTGGCGGTCTCGAGGAAGATCGCGGGCCCGACGGGCGCCGTCGGCCCGGTGGCCTCCTGGAACCTGAGCCAGAAGGTGCCGGTCGGCACGTTGGGGATGGTGAAGGTCCCGTCGGCGGCCATGCTTCCGGAGAACCGTGGACCAGTCCCCGGCCGCGTCCTGGACGAGGGCCGAGACCTGGCTCGTCGCCCCGTTGGCGGGGTTCGCGGGGACCGTCGCGGCGTCCGTCCAGTAGCTGACGGTGCGCGCTGCCGGAGACCGTCCGGGCGGGGATGCATTCACCGGCGCTGCAGGCCAGGTCGGTGCCGCAGGTGGTGCCGTCGGCGACGAAGGTGCGGTCGGTGCAGACCGGACCGCTCGTGCACTCCATCGTGGCGGTGGCCGCGCAGGGATTGGTGGAGGTGCAGGTCGCGCCGGGGGTGCAGGCCGTGCAGACGCCGCTCGCGCTGCAGACGCTTCCCGCCACGCACGCGGTACCGGCGGGCTTGAAGGACGCGTCGAGGCACACGGGCTCACCGGTGGAGCAGGAGACGGCGCCCGACTCGGCGCAGAGGTTGGTGGGCGTGCAGGGCACGTCCGGGGTGCAGGTCGCGCAGACGTGCGCGGCGTTGCAGTAGAGGTCGGGCAGGGTGCCGCAGGTGGCCCCGGCCGGCAGCCAGGCCTGGGCGGTGCACACGGGCGTGCCCGTCGCGCACCCGATGGTGGCCGTGGACGCGCAGAGCTCGTCGGAGGCGCACAGCGCCCCCTGGGTGCAGGCCGTGCAGATCCCGGCGTTGCAGACCTGGTTCAGCGCCGCAGGTGGTCCCGTTCGCGCACCGGAGTCGTGGTCTCGACGCAGACGGGCGTACCCGACGTGCAGGTGGTCGTCCCGGTGACGCACGGGTTGAGAGGCGTGCAGGTCGCGCCCTCGGTGCAGGAGAGGCACTGGGCCGAGGCGCATTGCAGACGAGGTCGGTGCCGCAGGAGGTTCCCGCGGGCAGCGGGGCGCCTGTCCACGCACACCGGCGACGCCGGAGGCGCAGTCGATGGTCCCGGCGGGCGCGCACGGGTTGCCCGTGGCACAGGGCGCATCCTGCGTGCAGGCGTTGCAGGCGCCCGCGGCCGAGCAGACCAGCCCGGCCGCCGCAGGCGATGCCGGCGGGCTGGCTCGGTACGATCGGTGCAGACGGCCACGCCGCTCGCGCACTCGTAGGTGGCCGTGGCGGTGCAGGCGTTCGCCGACGTGCACGGCGCGTCCTGCGTGCAGGCGATGCACGCCCCTGCGTAGCAGACGAGGTCGGTGCCGCAGGTGGTGCCGTCGGCGACCGCGAACCGTGATGTCCTCGCAGACCGAGGTCCCGGTGGCGCAGCTCGTCCGCCCCTGGTGGCAGGGATTCGCGGGCGTGCAGGCGACTCCCGCGGTGCAGGCGACGCACGTGCCCGCGCTGCAGACCTGGTCGGTCCCGCAGGTGGTTCCGTCGGCGAGCGGCGTGGCCGGAGCGGTGCTCTCGACGCAGGTGGAGGTGCCCGTGGCGCAGCTCGTCACCCCCTCGACGCAGGGGTTCGAGGGGGTGCAGGCGGTGCCCGCGGTGCAGGCCACGCAGGCGCCCGCGCTGCAGACCTGGTCGGTGCCGCAGGTGGCGCCGTCGAGCACGTTTGCGCTCTCGGTGCAGACGGCGGCGCCGGTGCCGCAGGTCACCGTCCCCGTCTTGCAGGGGTTCGCCGGCACGCAGGCGGTGCCGCAGACCGCCGACGTGTAGTCCCAGGAGCCGGAGGTCTGGCCCAGGCCCCGCGCCGTGCAGTCCCACGACACGCCGCCGAGCGCCGCGTCGGCACCGGCCACCTCGCCGCGGGTCACCACGCGGGTGCAGCCCGTGAACCCGATGCCCACGGTGTCGAAGGCGACGGTGACGAGGCGGGTCGTGCCGTCGAGACAGGAGACGTGCCAGGCGCCGCTCGCGCCCCAGTCGAACCGGGCGGGGACGGTCTTCGAGAGCTCGGCGACGTTGGTGCGGAGCGGGAAGGTCTCGGTGTCCGGGCGCGATGGGGGTGCAGGTGGTGGTCCCGAGCGTGGACGGGAGCACCAGCGTGCCGGAGAGCAGGTAGTAGGTGGCGTCGGCGTCCTCGCCGGCGAAGGTGAAGGTGGCGTCGCCCTGGGCGACGAACGGGCCGTTCACGCTCGTGCCGATGGAGAAGGCGCCCTTGAAGTCCCTCGCGGTGGGGATGGTGGTGAGCGTCCAGGAGGAGAGGTGGTAGGTCTGGACGGTGAGGGTGTTCTGCGACCGGGTCGCGCCCCACCGCCTGGGACACGACGCGGTGCCAGTAGCCCTGGTCGTCCTGCCAGGCCACCGTGAGCTCGTCGAGGGGGCGGCCGATGGCGCCGGCGAAGAAGGTGAGGGTGATGGGCGTCGACGAACGTGGTGCCCTCGGGCCCGAGCCTCCATGCCGGCCCGATGCCGCCCGGGGCGAGGTTCGTCACCTCCTGCACCGTGAACTGCGCGCCCTGCGGGCACCGCGCCGGGAGGTACGTCGACGAAGAGGAATCCGTCGGGGGAGGCGAGCGCGCCCCCGTTCGGAGGCAACGGCTCGCTGGTGGGCTCGCCGATGGGGGTGCCCGGGAGCCCCGGCTGCGGGAAGCCCGACCCGCCGCCGCCTCCTCCTCCGCCGTCCGACTTCGAGGGGCCGCAGCCGGCGAGCGCCGAGGCGGCCAGGAAGGCGACGAGGAGACCGCGGACGAGGCGCGCCTGCATCACTTGCTCTCGCGGATGACGGCGCAGACCTTGATGGGCCGGATGCCGTCGGGCTTGCACTCCTGGATCGCGGTGCAGACCGCCTTGCAGTCGAAGTCCTTCACGGTGCAGGTGCGCCGCGTGCCCGTGCACCGTGCAGCGAGGCGTAGCAGCCCGGGGTCTCGGCGATGATCTTGTCGTGCTGCCTCGAGCGTGAAGCTCTCGTACGGGCGCGCCCGCGCGACGCTCGCGCCCACGAAGAGGGCGACGGCCAGGACGGCGAGAACGGGGACGATGTGACGTCGCACGGGGACCTCCTCGGGTGTGGCTAGTCCTTCACGTGGCACTTGTTGCAGAGCGTGGCCTGGAAGGGCGCGAAGGTGCTGGCGTTGCGTCCATAGTACGCCTGCTGGGTCTCCGCGGCGGTGCGCCCCTGGGCCTCGGCGGGCGCGATGGTCGGGTCGGGCCAGATCGGGTTCCCGGTGGCGTCGCTCACGGTGATGAACGTGTTCCCGACCCGGTAGCGCATGATGCGAGTCGAAGGCCGAGGCGTGGGCCCGGTGGCAGGAGAGGCAACTGATGTTCGACTGGCGAGTCCGGGCCGTTCAGGTAGGTGTCGTCGATGCGGGCGTGGGCCTTCAGCGTCGCGTAGTCGGCCGTTCCCTCCTCGAAGGGCACGAGCGAGAGGTAGGCGCGGGTGAAGTCGGCGTTGGCGATGCTGCCCGTCTTCACGTAGGCGATGTAGTTGGTCTGGAACGACGCTGGACAGCTTGGCGTCGTTGCCGGCCGGGTGGCGGAGGGCGCCTTCATGCCGCGCGGTGACCCCGGCCTGGAGCATGCCCGGGTGGCAGTTGGCGCACCACTCGCTCATGCCCTTGCCGTAGGCCACCCGCGTCTGGGTCACGGCCTCCGACGCGGTTGTAGACGCTGGGGTGAAACGGCGTCGGGGGGCCGGCTCGCGAAGGCCAGCGCCGGCGGGCAGCGACGCGGGGCGGTAGCCGATGCCGCCGAGCAGGCGGTAGGCGCCCACCGCCCACGCGCCCGGCGACCGGGTCGGGGCTGTCGGCGTAGGAGCCGCTGTCGACGATGGGCACGCCGGTGGTGGCGATGCTCCCGTCGGCGAGGCGCCGGTAGCGCCCGTGCGGGTCGTGGCAGCTCACGCAGGCGAGGTTGGCGCTGGGGTAGGTACCGCCCGGGGCCGTGGCGTGGGCGCCGTCGGCCAGGTAGCCGTACTCGGACGGCCACCACGTTGTGGCCGTGCCGCTCCCCGGGGCTGGTGAGCGGGGCGGCGCCCTGGGCCGGGGTCCAGGTGTAGGTCTTCTTCAGCCAGCCGAAGTCGCCGCCGGGGGTGAGCTGCCTGGGCGCCTTGCCCGCGGTCGAGGTCGGCGTCGAGGTGGACACGAAGTGGACCCGGGGCGCCGGGCAGCCCGGCCGCCTCGTGGCAGTGGAGGCAGACCGAGCTCGAGTCCGCTCCGGCGCAGCAGGTACGAGCCCGAGCGCCGGCCGCCACGCGCGGTGGCTCCCTCCGATCGAGTTGTGCATGCTGTGGCAGCCCTCGCAGTCGGCGACACCGCCCGAGTGGAAGGCGAGGGCCGGCCCGCGCGGCGGCGAGGAGGAGCGCCGACACCAGGATGCGGGCCGCTGGGTTCTCGCTGTCGTGGTCACTCCCGAGTGCGCGCTGCTGCTGCAACGTGCGTGCCCCACCCCCAATGGAGGTAATCGGGATCTCCTGGGCCTAATAACACGCCGTTCCAGAGTCCGCCCGACCCAGCCCCATGCAATCCTTGCGTGAAGGCCTCCAGAATCGACCATGTAGGCGCAAGTCCTCCGCCGCGCAACCCGTCGGGGCAACCCGGCAGGAGACCCGGCAGAGTCGGGAC
Organism: uncultured delta proteobacterium; assembly: GCA_963818535.1. GTDB lineage: Bacteria > Myxococcota > Myxococcia > Myxococcales > Anaeromyxobacteraceae > CAIOAK01. Next base: position 122,573 of record CAWFSM010000003.1, read on the forward strand.
GAATCGGACGGCCGCGGCGGTGCACAGGCACCGACATTGCTACCGGGAACCGACCGAACCGTGATCCGACGCCTCGCCATCGCGCTCGCTGCACTCGCGCTCGCCGCCCCCGGGCTGGCGCGCGCCCAGCTGGTGGAGGTCTCCTTCCTCTACAAGCTCTCGTCCACCACCGGGCGTCATCCCGTTCCACGGCCTGAACGTCGTCCTACGACCCGTACGGCAAGGAGACGCTGGTGGTCGGCGGCGGCCGGGTCAACATCTTCAACCCCACCGGGATGGAGATCTTCTCCTTCGGGGACGACCCGGACATCGGCGGCATCGTCGGCGCCGCCCCCACGAGCGACGGGGACTTCGTGCTGCTCACCTACGATCGGGCCGGCGAGCCCGCGGTCGTCGTCGCCAACTTCCGGGGCGAGTTCAAGGGGCGGATCGAGCCGAAGGACCTGCCCGCCGAGATTCCCAGGCCCTTCCTGGCCGAACGCCATCGGCTGGGCCCAGGGCAACGTCTACCTCGCCGACCTCGGCGGCGATGCGCGTCGTGGTCCTGCGCATGGACGGCTCGTTCGTGGCCTACCACGACCTGGCGAAGCTCTGCGACGTGGAGAAGAAGCGCGACCGACAACGGGCGTGAAGGGGTTTCGCGTCGCCGCGAACGGCGACATCCTCTTCACGGTGCAGCCCCTCTTCCGCGCCTTCGTGCTCCAGCCGGACGGGGACGCTGCACGGCTTCGGCGCGCGCGGCAGCGCGCCCGGCAAGTTCAACATCGTCTCCGGGATCGCGCGGGACGAGCGGGGCTACTACTACGTCTCCGACATCCTCAAGTCGGCGGTCCTGGTCTTCGACAAGGACTTCCGCTGGGTGAAGGAGTTCGGCTACCGCGGCACCAAGCCCGGAAACATCGTCGCCCCGGTGGACATCGCCGCCGGCGACGGGAAGGTCTTCGTCTCCCAGTTCGCCCGCAAGGGCGTGAGCGTCTTCGAGGTGAAGGTTCTCGACGCTCCCTGATCGCCGGTCCTCGGCGGTCCGTTTCCCTACATGCGACCCACAGCACCCGCCATTTCGGGGCAACCCGGACATGGGTGTTGATGGGCAGGCGCCCTGGGGCTTTTCACCCAGTAGGTGGGGGACCTGCACCATGCCCACGTGATCCCTCCCCGAACCCATGGGTCCTGGATCCAGGGGGTTGGACGGAGGTGGATGTGCGCTGAGAATGGCACAGCGACTGCACAAGGCCCCCGCACGGGATCAATGCTCCCGGACACTCGGCAGTCTGACGCAGCACCGCAGTTCAACCTGAGAGGGGATAACAGATGAAGTTCCTCAAGTTCGCAGTCGCGGCTGTCTTCGCGGCGACCTTCAGCAACGCGTACGCGTTCCACTCCGGCGGCGTCGCCGAGTGCGAGGGCTGCCACTCGATGCACAACTCCTTCGAGGGCTCGCCCAACGTGACCGGCCGCACCTTCGCCCAGGGCACCGGCATCTACCTGCTCAAGGCGAACGACCAGTCCGGCGCCTGCCTCAACTGCCACCAGGCGGCCGACACGGCCCCGTCGAGCTACCACATCTCCACCGCCGGCGTGAACCCGTACGACTCGCACCTCCCCGGTCGAGATGACCCCGGGCGGCGACTTCGCCTGGCTGAAGAAGACCATGAACGTCGATCATCCGCGGCACCACCGCCGTCGACGGGAACCCCGGCGAGCGCCACGGCCACAACGTCATCGCCGCCGACTTCGGCTACGTCGCCGACGCCGACCCTCACGGTCGCCCCGGGCGGCACCTACCCGGCCGCGAACCTGGCCTGCTCCTCCTGCCACGACCCGCACGGCCAGTACCGCCGCTTCGCCGACGGCGCCTACGCCACCACCGGCCTCCCCATCTTCAACTCCGGCTCCTACAACAACAGCACGGACCCCATCGCCGGCGTCTCCGCCGTCGGCGCCTACCGCATCCTCGGCGGCGTCGGCTACCAGCCGAAGTCGCTGACCGGCTCCTTCGCCTTCGCCAACCGGTTCCCGACGCGGTCGTCGCCTCGACCTACAACCGCTCCGAGGCCGTCGCCCAGACCGGCATCGCCTACGGCCAGGACATGTCCGAGTGGTGCGCCAACTGCCACACCGGCATGCTCCAGGGCTCCTACACCTCCGGCATGGCCGGCCTCCGTCACCCGGCCGGCAACGGCGCCAAGCTCACCGCCGACATCGTCGCCAACTACAACGCCTACGTCCGCTCGGGCGTCATGACGAACGTCACCGCCGCCGCCGCCTTCTCGACCCTCGCTCCGTTCGAGATCGGCACGACCGACTACACCGTCCTGAAGGCCGCCGCCGTCACCGGCGACCGGCCTCGACAACCAGAACATGCCGGCCGCCATCGACCTCGAACAACGTGGCCTGCCTCTCCTGCCACCGCGCCCACGCCTCGGGCTTCGAGAGCGAGCCTCCGCTTCTTCTACCTGAACGAGTTCATGACGGTCGCCGACACCGCCAACGCCGCCATCTACGACTCGTCGCACGACGGAGAACAAGATCAACTACGGCTACAACGCGGCCCAGCAGCAGAACGCGTACTACGGCCGCCCGGCCACCGTGTTCGGCCCGTACGCCCGCAGCTACTGCAACAAGTGCCACGCGAAGGACTAGTCGTCGCGGCACGGTTGAGCTGAATCGAAGGGGGGTCGCGAGAGCGGCCCCCCTTCACTTTTGTCCGTGGCGCAAGGCTTGCGGAGCGCCGCCCGCGGTCCGTCTGCAGAAAGGCTCGTGCAACGAGCGCTTGACGCTCCGTGGCCCGCAAGGGTAGGGGCACATGGGTTGCACGGTCCCACCCGAACCCATGCCCGGAGCGGTCGCCATGAGTGCCCGGAACATCGCCGCCGTGTCCGTCCTGGCGCTCCTCGCCGGCTGCCAGATGGCGACGCGGAGCGTGAAGCCGCCGCCGCTCGACGCCGAGGGGGAGCTCTGGGTCTACCTCCAGGAGCTTCCCGCCCCAGGCCGAGCGGCTCAAGTTCTCGCTCGAGACCCTGGCCGCCACGCGCAGCGACGGCCAGGAGTTCCCGCTCGCCGCTCGCCCTGGCCGAGGTCTCCGGGCAAGGACGACCGGCGCCAGCGCTCCTCGCCACCGGGCGCCTCCCGCCCGGCGAGTACACCGGGCTCTCGCTCCGCGTGAAGAAGGCCACGCTCGAGTCGGAGGACGGCGCCGCCCCGTCGAACCTGCTCGTCCCGGCCGACCCGGTGCGGATCGCCGTGCCGTTCCGGCTCACCCGGGCCCGCGCCCGCGTCGTCACCCTCTCCCTCGCAGTACGCCCGGTCGCTCGACAAGGGGTTCGGGTTCCGGCCCGCCTTCGCCGCGGCCGTCCCGCCGCTGCCGCTCGTCGAGCTGCTGGGCTTCGTCACCGACACCGGCACCGACGCGGTGACCGTCTTCGACAAGCAGACCCGCCAGGTGGCGGCGGTGCTGGCCGCCGGGCGCGACCCGCGGGGCCTCGCGGTCGACCGGCTCCAGGGACGGCTCTTCGTCGCCCTCTCCGGGGGCGACGAGGTGGCCTCCTACGACCTCGTCACCGGCGAGGAGCTGGGGCGCGCCCGCCTCCAGCCCGGCGACCGGCCCCAGGAACTGGCGCTCTCGGCGCGACGGGCGCACGCTCGTGGTCACGAACGCCGGCAGCAACACGGTGAGCCTTCGTCGACCCGCTGGCGCTCGTCGAGGTCGGGCGGGCCCGGACGGGCATCCAGCCCACCGCGCTCCTCATGGACCGGGTGGGCAGGCGGGCCTACGCCTTCAACCAGGGGTCGAGCAACGTCACGGTGATCGACGTGGCCGGGCGCGCCGCCGCCGGGACCATCCCCACCGACGGGGCGCCGGCGCGCGGCGCCCTCAACCGGACCGGCGACCGCATGTACGTGGTCTCGCCGATCGTCGGCCTACATGCGGGTGCTCTCCGTCCCGTCGCTCGCCACCGTGAACCGGATCTACGTCGGGTTCAACGCGGTGTCGGTCCACGTCGACCCGCGCACCGACTACGTCTACGTGAGCATGGGGGACACCGGGCAGCTCCAGCTCTTCGCCCCGCTCACGCCGCTGCCGGTGGGGCGGGTCGAGCTGCCCGGGCCGGCCACCTGGCTCGCCATCGACGACGCCTACGACGTGCTCCTCTGCGTCGATCCCCTCCCGCACGGGCGTCGCCGCCATGGAGCTCACCAGCCGGAAGGTGCTGCCCGTGCTCGAGACCGGCGACGCGCCCTACGGCGCCGCCGTGGTCGGGGAGCGTCGCTGAGAGGCGCGATGGGGCGAACGCTCGCGCCAGATCCGGGGCGCCTGCGCCCTCGCCCTGCTGGCGTGTCGCTGCCTCGGCCGGGCGCGGCGCGCGCCGACGGCATCGGCGCCACCGCCGAGGTGAGCTACGCGAACGGCGACGCTCACCATCACCGACGCCACCGGCCGGTCCACCACCATCGACTGTCGAGCCTGCGTGCCGCAGCGCTACCGGCTCTCCCTCGACAAGCAGCTCTACCCGTTCCTCGTCCTGAACGCGACCGGGCTCTACCAGTGGACGCCGGGCTGGACCACCACCGACGGCGTCGAGACCACGATCGACAACCAGCGCTGGAACGTCTTCGCGAGCCTGCTCGTCGGGCCCCCCGATCCTGAACGCCACCCCCTACTACCTGCGGCGCCAGGAGTTCGGCACGCGTCGGCGCGGGCGGGGTCTCGCTCCGGTCCCCCACGCTCGTGAACCAGGCCTACGGCGTCTACGCCGGGTGGAACCCGGCCGGGCTGCCGCTCCTCAACCTGCGAGTGGGCCGCAGCGAGAACTTCGACGCGGATCGCGCAGATCCAGGACACGGTCACCGACGAGATCATCCTCAACGCCAGCCTACCTCGAGGTGGAGAACCTGGCGCTCCGCTACACCCTGCGCTGGTCGAACGCGAACGACCGGCTCGCCGGCGTCGCAGACCACCGACCTGAACCAGGGCGCCCAGGTGACCTGGTCCGGGTCGTTCTTCGAGCGGCGCCTCACCACCTCGGTGAACTACACCGTGGGCTACCGGACCGGCACCGTGGAATCCTCGGGCAGCGGCACGGTGAGCATCCAGCAGTTCCCGGTGGGAGGCCTCTCCCTCGTGGAGACCTTCCCGTCCATCCCGTCGCTGGACACGCTGCTCCCGAATCCGGCCCTCATCGACGGGGACGTGCTCTCGAGCGCCGGGATCGACATCGGCTTCGGCCCGTCGCTCGCCGGCGACCAGAACCTGCGCGACATGGGCGTGCCCTTCGCGAACGTCACGACCGAGGTGAACACGCTCCGGCTCTGGGTGGACCGGCAGCTTCCGCCCGCCATCGCCGGCCGGCCTACGTCTTCACGGCCTGGTCGAGCGACGACAACGTCTCCTGGACGCGAGATTCCCGTCACGGGGCCGGTGACCTTCGGCGTCTTCGAGAACCGCTTCGAGATTCCCATCGCCCGCACCAGGGCCCGGTACCTCAAGGTGGTGACGAGGCCCTCACCACCGCCGTCACCTCCGACCCGCAGTACAACGCCGTGCTCGTCACCGAGCTGCAGCCCTTCCTCGTGGTCCCGGCCAGCGAGGCGCCGCGCACGAGCGAGCAGTGGGGCGGGAACTTCAACGGCAGCGCCCGGCTCCTGATCCTCCAGGACTGGAACCTGGCCTACACCCTCGCGTTCAACACCTCGCACCAGGATTCGCTTCGACTTCCGGGACTGGAGCGTCCTCAACTCGCTCTCCGCCGGGAAGCAGGTGGCCCGGGGCGTCTCCGTGAACGCCCAGATCTCCCGCACCGACTCCGCCCAGACCAACCGTCCCGCACGAGGCGACGAACCGCTGGAGCGCGCAGGTCTCCTACGACCCGTTCCAGACGCTGGGCGTCTCCGTCACCTACGCCGGCCAGTACGGGCAGCTGTTCCAGGGCGACGATCCTCACGAACACGGTCACCCTCGTGGGCCGGCTCGACCCCTGGCAGGGAGTGAGCCTCGCCGCCACCGGCGGCTACTCCTGGGCGCGCGACGCGGCGGGGCGGAGGCTCGAGAGCCCGAACGCCACGGTGGGGATCACGCTCGTCCCCATGCAGGCCCTCACCATCAACGGGACCTGGGGTGTCTCCTCGTCCATCGTCACCGGGGCCGGCGTGCCGGTCCAGGGCGAGGCCACGACCTCGCTCCAGGGAAACCTGTCGTTCACCCCGGTCCGGGCGCTCTACTTCACCGCCGGGGTCCTGCGCTCCTCCGGCGGAGGGATGGGGCCGCAGACGCTCCTCAACTTCGGCGGCGGCTTCTCTCCCTTCGCCGGGCGGCCAGCTTCTCATCCGCTTCGGCTACGACGAGAACGCTGGACACCCTGTCCCGGGTCGCGGAACCGCTTCTTCGGGCCCAGCCTGCGCTGGAACATCCGGACCGGGACCTACCTCGACGTCGCCTACACCTGGAACGACACCTTCCAGCCCGCGCTCCTCACGCAGTCGCGAAACCTCTTCGCCAACCTGTTCATCAGCTTCCTGTGACCCGACCGAATCCTCCCACCCGGGGACGAGACCATGCGTGAGACGACGCACCCGCTTCCTGACCCTGTGCACTCGCTGGCGGCGCTCTCCGCTTGCGCCTCCTCCGGCCACCGCTACCAGGACAAGACCATGGACTTCGGCTCCCTGCGGACGGTGGCGGTGATGCCCTTCCAGAACCTGTCCCGCGACAACCTGGCCGGCGACCGGGTGCGCGACGTCTTCGCGAACGCGCTGCTCGCCACCGAGGCGGTCTACGTGGTGCCGAACGGCGAGGTGGCGCGCGCGCTCGGCAAGGTCGGCGTGCCGAACGCGACCGCGCCCAGCGCCGAGGAGATCGTGAAGCTCGGCCAGGCGCTGAAGGCCGAGGCGATCCTCACCGGGACCGTGAAGGAGTACGGCGAGGTCCGGTCCGGCACGGCCGTCGGGCAACGCCATCTCGCGTGAGCGTCCAGATGCAGGAGACCTCCACCGGCAAGGTGATCTGGACCGGCACCACCACCAAGGGCGGCGTCAGCTTCTCCGACCGGCTCTTCGGCGGCGGCGGGGCGCCCATGAACCACCTCACCGAAGAGGCGGTCGATGACCTCCTCAACAAGCTCTTCAAGTAGCGTGCGCGTCCCGCTCGTCGCGGCGCTGGCGGTCGCATGCCTGGCGGCGTGCGCGACCTCGCGTCCGCCGCAGGCGCCGGCGGGCGGCGACGCCGCCCGTCCGCGGCCCAGGGTGCTGGTGCTCCCGCCGGAGAACCTGGCCACCGGGCCGATCTCCTCGCGGGAGGTCACCTTCCGGCTGGAGCAGATGGTGGCCATGGCCGGGGCCGACGTCATCGGGGGCGAGAGGCTCGACGAGTACCTGGCGCAAGTACCGCATCCGGTACACCGGCGGCGTCGACCCGGTGGCCGCGAAGGCCGCGCGGGAGGACCTGGGCGCCGACGCCATCCTGGTCACCAGCGTCCTGCTCTGGAGCGGGGCGCACGCCGCAGGTGGCCGTCGCGAGCCGGCTCGTCTCCACCGCCGACGATCCCGGCGGTGCTCTGGATGGACGGCTACGCCCGGACCGGCGACGACGCGCCCGGGCTCTTCGCCCTGGACGTCGTCGGCGATCCCGCAGATCCTCAAGAACGAGGCCCTGAAGCGGCTCGGCCTGTCCCTGGAGGCGTACCTCGCGCGCGGAGCGCGGCCCCGAGATGTGTTCCGGAGGCGGGTGGTGGCGACCCCGCATCGCCTACCGGGCCCGTCCCGACGAGCGGCAGGTGGCGAGCATCGCCGTGCTCCCCTTCGTGAACGAGACCCGCCGCCGGGGCGCCGGCGAGATCCTGGCCCTCGAGTTCGCCTGGCAGCTCGCGAACGCGGACGGCTTCCGGGTGGTCGAGCCGGGCATCGTCCGCGACGAACTCCTGCGCCGCCGCATCGTGATGGAGGACGGCGTGTCGCTCGACCAGGCGCGCACGGTCTCGGTGACGCTCGACGCCGACCTCGTGATGGCCGGATACGTCTTCGACTTCGAGGAAGGCGGGAACGCCCCTCTCCAACTTCACGGCCATGGTGATCGACCGAAAGACCGGCCGGGTCGTCTGGGAGTCGACCTCCTACAACAAGGGAAACGACTCGGAGACCCTCTTCGGTCTCCGCAAGGTGAGCACGCGCCGCGCTCCTCACCTGCCGCATGGCCCGCGAGGTGGTGGACGGCATGACCGGGCAAGAGGTCGATCCCGAGTCGATGACCCGCAGCGCAAAAGCCCTCACGACCCGACCGGGTGCGCAATCGATGCGCCCGACGGGCTCTCCGCGCGATCCGATTTGTCTTCCAATTTCAAGGACATGGACGTAGAACGCCCCGGAACGAGGGGGCACGCGGGTTGCACAGACGACCCCCGACCAACTCCAACTCGTGGGCGGCCAAGGCTTCCACGGAGGGCAGCGTGCTCAACAAACTGATTCTTCTCGGGCTCCTCTCGACCGCGCCGTTCCTTCGCCGCGCAGGCAGCCGACCCGGCTCCCGCGCCCCAGCAGCCCGGCTCGGGCGGCATGTGGATCTTCCTCAAGTCCTCCGTTCCCGTCCGCGGCCACCGCCTGCCCCGACGCGCAGGCCGCCGGCAGCGGGCTCGTGAAGGTCCCGCTCTTCTCCGAGAGGTCCGGCAGCTGCCCCGTCGCCACCGTCGAGGACGGCACCGCCGTGACGGTCGACGACCTCGCGACGGCGCTCGCCGGCGTCCACGGCGGGTACGGGAAGGAGCAGCAGGCCGGGAAGCAGGACCCCACGGCCATCGTGAACCGGCTCGATCGACGCCAAGCTGGTGGTGCATGGAGGGCGAGGCCATGGGGATCGACGAGCTCCCCGAGGTCGAGGAGGGCATCAAGGCCGACCGAGGAGAGCGTCGGGCAGGGAGATGCTGAAGGAGCAGGTGCTGCGCGACGTGCCGCTCCGATCCGGCCGAGGTCGACCGGCTCTTCAAGGAGACGGTCCGGGAGTGGAAGCTGCAGTCGGTGCTCTTCGCCCGCGAGGACGACGCCAAGGCCATGGCGAAGCAGCTCAAGGCCGGCAAGAAGCTTCGACGCGCTCGCCGCGAAGGCGGTCGCCGACAAGAAGGCCAAGGGCAACGAGCCCGGCGCAGTTCGTGCACGGCAGCAAGCTCATCGCCCCGGTCCTCGCCGTCGTGGAGAAGACCAAGGTCGGGCAGGTCACCGCCGCCCGTGAAGATCCCGGGTGGCTACACGGTCATCGAGGTGGAGGACATCCGGTACCCCGAGGACCCGAAGGCCCGCGCCGAGGCCGAGGCAGACGTCGCTCCTCGAGCAGAAGAAGAAGGCGCTCAAGAAGTACTACGACGAGCTCGTGAAGAAGTACGTCAAGATCGACGAGAAGCTGCTCAAGAAGCTCGACTTCGAGGCCAAGAAGCCCGGGCATCGAGGCGCTGAAGAAGGACAACGCGGGTGCTCGCCACGGTGCAGGGGCAGCGCCCGGTCACGGTGGGGCTCCTCGACCACGGCGCTCGGCCGAGCAGTTCTACCACGGCGTCGGACAACGCCACGCAGAAGAAGCGGCTCAACAAGGCCAAGGGCACCACGCTCGACGCCCTCGTCTCGGTGCGGGTGGTGGCCAACGAGGTCGAGCGGCTCGGGATCCCCAAGACCGCCGAGTTCCAGCGGCGCGTGGAGGCTCGCACGCGAGAGCCTGGTGTTCGGGGCCTTCGTGCGAAAGGTGGTCGCTCCCCGGCGTGAAGCTCGACGAGGCGAAGGTCCGCAAGTACTACGAGGACCACCAGGCGGACTACACCCTCCCGGCCTTCTACAAGCTCGAGAGCATCGGCTTCGCCACGCAGAAGGACGCCGAGGCGGCGGTGGCGAAGCTCCGCAGCGGCACCGACTTCAAGTGGCTGAACGCCAACGCCGACGGCAAGCTCGCCGCCGGGCAAGGACACCGAGAGGCCCAACGGCGTGCTCTCGCGCCAAGGGCATGACCCCGGCGTTCGCGAAGGCCATCGAGGGCGCCAGGTCCGGCGACTACCGCGTCTTCGTCGCCGCTCCGCGACCAGTTCTACGCGGTCCACGTCGTCCAGGTGACGCCGCCCGCCGCCCAGCCCTTCGAGGAGGTGCGCGAGGCCATCACCCAGAAGCTCTACGGCGAGGCCGTGCAGAAGTCGATCGAGGACTGGATCGCCAAGCTCCGCAAGGCCCACCCGGTGCAGGTCTACCTCACCCGGATCGGCAGCTAGACCGCGAGCGACAGGGGAGCGCCACGATGCGCACGAACGAGCACGCTGGATCGAGACTGCTGTTCCTGGCCGCGGCCGCTCTGCGCCGCCTGTCCTGCTCGCGCCCGCCACGGCCGCGGCGCAGCGGTCCTTCAAGCAGAGGGACTGCCTGGAGTGCCACAAGAAGGAGGCCGACGAAGTTCGACGGCATGAAGTACGCTCCACAGCGCCGTGAAGCAGCGGAAGTGCGAGGAGTGCCACCTCCGCCACGGCGCCGTCCCCAAGCTGGCGCTGAAGGAGCAGGGCAACGCCCTCTGCTTCAAGTGCCACGACAAGAAGTCGATCGGCCTCGACAAGAAGAACGTCCACGCCGTCCTGCGGCAGCGGCGCCTGCAGCCTCTGCCACGACCCCCACGGCTCGAACGCCGAGCACATGCTGAAGGTCGGCGGCGCCGAGGGCTGCTACACGTGCCACGACAGGAAGGCCTTCCAGCGCAAGGTGGTCCACGCCGCCGCTGAAGGACGGCTGCGGCTCCTGCCACCTGGCCCACGCCTCCGACCAGAAGAACCTCCTCGTCGCCGACGAGGTGAAGCTCTGCTCGAAGTGCCACGACCCGTCGAAGGGTGCCTTCCAGAAGGCCCACGGCGAACTACCCGGTGGCGAGCAAGGCCACCTGCTCCCTCTGCCACGACCCCCACTCGGCCGAGCAGCCCAAGCTGCTCAAGGGCACGGTCCACGCCGTCCTGTCCGGCTGCGACTCCTGCCACGCGCGCGCCGACCTCCGCGAAGCCGTTCGCCCTCCAGGAGACCGGCGCGCAAGCTCTGCGGCGGCTGCCACGACCCGGCCGGCGCTCGCCGCCGGGGGCAAGGTGGAGCACGCGCCCTTCAAGCGGGGCGACTGCATCTCCTGCCACGACCCGCACGACTCGAACGCGCAAGAAGCTCACCCGCGCCGAGGGCAACGCCCTCTGCATCGGGTGCCACAAGCCCATGGGCGAGAAGGTCTCGCAGTCCCCACAAGCCGGTCACCACGGGCGCCGGCTGCGTCTCCTGCCACAAGCCGCACGCCTCCAAGCAGAAGGCGCTGCTCGAGACCGACGCCGCCGCCAACTGCGCCGCCTGCCACGCCAAGGTGAAGGAGCAGGGCAAGAAGAAGGTCGTCCACAAGCCCGTTCGCGCAGGGCGCCTGCGTCTCCTGCCACAACCCGCACGGCTCCAACTTCCCGGGCATGGGCAAGGGGCGCGAGGACGCGACCTGCTACGCCTGCCACCAGGGCGCCGAGGCGAAGTTCGTGAAGACCTACACCCACAAGCCGGTGCTGGAGGGGCTCTGCTCGGCCTGCCACACCCCGCACGCCTCCGACGACAAGAAGCTCCTCAAGGCCTCCGGCGCGAAGCTCTGCGCCGGCTGCCACCCGGGCGTGGGCGCGCCCCCGACCAGGGCGGGTCGAACCACCCGCCCGCGGCCGACGGCGACTGCCTCACCTGCCACGACCCGCACGGCTCCAACGTCCGCGGCCTGCTCGTCTCCGGCCAGAAGGAGCTCTGCCTGCAGTGCCACGGCAAGACCGAGGCGGGGCTCAAGGGGGCGAAGTCGGTCCACGCCGCCTTCGCCGCGGGCGACTGCACGGCTGCCACGGCCCGCACGGCGCCGGCATGAAGAAGCTGCTGCTCGCCAAGGCGCCCGACCTCTGCTTCACCTGCCACAAGGCGATGAAGGAGAAGATGGCGAAGGAGAAGGTCCACTCGCCCGCCGAGGACTGCCTGAACTGCCACAGCCCGCACTACTCGGTGCAGAAGGCGCTCGCCACCCAGCCGGTGGCCGAGCTCTGCGGCCAGTGCCACGACGTGAAGGACGCCAAGTTCTCGAAGGCGCACCTCGGCATCGACCCGAAGAACATCAACTGCATCAGCTGCCACAACCCCCACTCCTCGAAGGACCCCAAGTTCTTCAAGGCGGTGGAGCACGCCCCGTTCGCGGGACGTTCCTGCGACGCCTGCCACGTCGCGCCGGCGAAGTGAGAGGAGCCACCATGCGAAAGAACCTCGCCCTCCTGCTCGCCGCCGCCGTCCTGGCCCTTCCCGGCGCGGCGGCCGCCCAGTCGGCCGCCACCGCCCAGAAGTTCAAGCTCAAGCCCGGCGCCGTGGGCCAGGCCTGCCTGGAGTGCCACGCCACCTTCCAGGACGTGCTGAAGAAGCCCTTCGTGCACACCCCGGTGAAGTCGAAGGACTGCACCGGCTGCCACAACCCGCACGCCTCCCAGCACGGCAAGCTCCTCGACGCGAGCCCCGAGCGAGACCTGCCTCGCCTGCCACGCCGACGTGGTGCCGAAGAACGCGAAGAGCACCCACAAGCCGGTGGAGGAGAAGGGCTGCGCGGGCTGCCACGACCCGCACGCCTCGGCGGCCAAGTTCAACCTGCTGAAGCCCGGCAACGAGCTCTGCGGCAGCTGCCACAAGCCCATCCTGGAGCAGGCGAGCCAAGGCCAAGTTCAAGCACAAGGCCGGTGGAGCAGAACTGCGGCGCCTGCCACGACCCGCACGGCTCGGCCAAGGCCGAGGACCTGCTCAAGCAGGACGTGCCCGGCCTCTGCGTGAAGTGCCACAAGACCGACGGGCCAGATCTTCGTGAAGCAGCACATGGGCTACCAGGTGGGCGCGTCGCGCTGCACCTCCTGCCACGACCCGCACGGCTCGGACAAGCGCGGCATGCTCTTCAACAAGGTGCACTCGCCGGTGGCGAAGCAGATGTGCACCCAGTGCCACGAGCCGCCCGGCTCGCCGAAGAAGTTCCAGCCCAAGGTCGCCGGCGCCGACCTCTGCCGCGGCTGCCACGCCCAGAAGATGACCGACATGCTGGCGAAGGACCGGCTGCACGTCCCGGTCGTCGAGGGGCAGGCCTGCCTCACCTGCCACAACCCGCACGCCGCCAAGGAGGCGGGGCTGATCCGCAAGGGCGGCCAGCTCGCCACCTGCGGCACCTGCCACGCCGACACCATCCGCCGGCAGAAGCTCTCGCCCACCAAGCACGACCCGGTGGCGAACGGCCAGTGCACCGCCTGCCACGACCCGCACTCGTCGAGCGCGCCGCTCATGATGTCGAACCCGAACATCATCGAGGGCTGCGGCACCTGCCACGACTGGCTGAAGCACTCCTCGCACCCGATGGGCGAGAAGACGCTCGACCCGCGCAACAAGAACCTGCAGGTCCAGTGCCTCTCCTGCCACCGCTCCCACGGCACCGAGTACAAGCACATGATGCCGTACCCCACGACGTCGGACCTGTGCACCAAGTGCCACGAGAAGTTCAAGAGGTGATGCCCGTGAACCGCATCCGTTCGCGCCGCCCTCGCTGCTCGCCATCCTGGCGCTCGCCCCCGCGGCGCGGGCCGAGACCACGCCCTTCGTCTTCGACCGGGTCATCTACCAGGACGAGAAGGAGGTCGCCCTGAAGACGCCGGAGGGGGTCGCCTGCGACGACGCCGGGAACCTCGTCGTCGCCGACACCGGGAACGGCCGGCTCGTCCTCTACCGGTACGTGGGCGGCACGATGTCCGAGGGCAAGGAGCTGAAGCCCGCCGGCGTCACCTACCCGCGCCGGCTCCAGCTCGACTCGAAGGGCAACATCCTCGTCCTCGACGGGAAGGCCCGGAAGGTCCTCAAGGTCGACACGAAGGGAGCGGTCGCTCGGCGCCTATCGAGCTCAAGCCGGGGGCCACGGCGCTCCAGGCCGCTGCCGGTCGCCTTCAAGGTCGACGCGGCCGACAACGTCTACGTGGTCGACGCGGTGGGCGCGCGGGTGGTCGTCTTCGATCCCGGCCGGCACGGTCACGCGGCAGGTCGAGCTTCCCAAGGGGACGCTGACCATCACCGACGTCCACGTGGACGTCGCCGGCACCGTCTACGTCGTCGACGGCGTCCCAGGCGGCCATCTGGTCGGCGGACAAGGCCGCGCACGGCCTTCAAGCCCTTCACCCAGGGCATGAAGGACAAGATGAACTTCCCGGTCTACATGACGGGGAGCAAGGGGCGGCTCTTCCTCGTCGACCAGAACGGCAACGGCATCGTCGTGCTGGGCGCCGACGGCGCGTTCCAGGGGCGGCAGCTCGCCATCGGCTGGGGCGACGGCTACCTCTACTACCCGGCCCAGCTCTGCATCAACGGGGCGGGCGACGGCGTTCATCGCCGACCGGTCGAACAACCGGGTCCAGGTCTTCAACACCGGCCGCTGAGCGCGGGCGGCCGGCTCAGTAGTAGTAGGCCACGCCGGCCTGACCGGAGACCCACTGGGGGTTCGTCACTCCCGCGATGGTGGCCAGGTTGAACTGGTACCGGCCGCTCAGGTAGAGCCCGAGCCGCGGGGCCACGGTGAAGAGGACGCCCGACCTCGGGGGCCACGGCCAGGCCGCTCGTGTTCGCGGTCCTGGGGCCGGTTCACGACCTGCTGCCAGCGGTCGAGATCCAGACGCCGCCCGACGCCCACGCCCACGTAGGGCTGCACCGCCGCCTGGGTGAGGTAGTAGTGGGCGGTCCCGAGCGCGGTGAACGGCGCGAGAGGCGCCGGTAGACCGGGCCGGTGAAGGTGAAGCTCGGCGGCTGCTCGAGCGGTGAGGCTCGGGAAGGTCTGGTCGAACCAGTTCCAGGTGCCGTTCACGCCCACGGCGAGCCGCCCGACCACGCCGATGCGGATGTCGAACGCCGCCGCCCGAGCCAGCCCGGTGTTGTCGATGAAGCCGGCGCGCAGCGAGGTGACGGGCACGGCCGCGCTCCAGCCCACCGCCCAGTAGGTCTGGTAGGGGTGCCAGTCGTCGAGGTAGCCCGTCGCCGCGGGCCGGACGCGCCCGCGAGCGAGGGCCAGCGGCGACGGCGAGAGCGGCTGCGACGCGGCGACGAGATGCGGCTCACGGCGTCACCAGGTAGGGCGACTGGGCGAAGGCCTGGTCGACGGCGCCCACCGCGATCTGGATGTTCTGCGGCGTTCGTCGGGCGTGAGCACCGAGTAGCCGGCCCCGGCCCAGACCCGCGGTACCACCGGGGGCGGCCCGGGCTGCCTGCCGCCCAGGTTCGCCCATCTCGAGCAGGAGCGTGCCGACCCGGTAGGCCACCCACTCCCAGGGACAGGTCGCAGCCGTAGCCCGGGGATGCCCCACCAGGCCCAGTAGTCGCAGGGGACGTAGGCGTAGTCGGTGCCGACGAGGACCGAGACGTTGATGGCCAGGTCGGCGTCGACCGGGACCGGCGGCGGGTTCTCCGGGTCGATGCGGGCCACGAGCACGTACCCGCGCGCCGCCATGTTCCGCTCGACCGCGCCGAGGATCTCCGGGAGCGGGCTGGAACGAGTACTCGGGCACCCCCGTCGTGTCGTTCACCACCGTCATCTGGGTCACGATGGCGTAGGTCGAGAAGGCGCCGAAGTCGGTTCCGGGGGCGCGGTAGGTGAGGACGGCCGTCCCGGTGTTGATCACCGGTCGGGACGAAGTCGTTCCCGCACGCGCCCACGACGAGCGCCAGGGCGAGCACGCCCAGCCAGCGGAAAACGGTCATCGCGGCCCCACCTCCAGACGGGTAGTTATCCACGAATCCCGCCCGGGCCGCCACGCCAAAGTCAGCGCGGCTAGAGATCGAAGGTCGTCTTGAACCCCATCTCGAGCCAGGTGTGGAAGGCCTTCTCGGGAATGGCCACGTCGACGGAGCTCGACCCGTCCGACACGCTGCCTCGCGAGAACTGACCGACGCTCCCGGAGATGTAGTAGCCCATCCGCAAGCTCTTGCTCAGCCAGGCATCGACGCCCAGCTGGAGCTGCGCGATCTCCCACCCGCTCAGGGTGACGGTGGCCGACGCCGCGGACGACGAGCCCTTCGAGATGGACCACTCCCAGCCGGACCCGACTCCGATCCACGCCCCGATGCCGGAGCTGGACGTCCCGAACGAGTAGATGAACTCCGCGCCCGCCCGGGCTCCGGACTCGGAGCAGGTGAGCCCCTCCGGGCAGACGTCAGCTCTTCAGCAGGCCGAACCGGTACTGCCCGTAGGCCCCGACGAAGTAGTGGCGTGCCAGCGTGACCCCGACGTCCAGCTGGATGGGGATGGAGGCCGTGGAGTTCTCGGCGACCGCGACCGGTGAACCCGTGCTCGTCCGGTAGGCGTCGCCGAAGGGCAAGGAGACGCCGACCCGCCCGGCCATGGTGAACCCGACCTGCGCGCTCGCGCTGGTCCCGATCGACAGGGTCGCGACGGCGAGGAGTATCCGGATGGCGTTCATGGAAGGTCCAGGGGTCTAGACGAATCGCGCCTCGAAGTGCGCCCGCAGCTTCGGGTTCTTCCGGAGGAGGTCCAGCGCCAGCTCGGCGTGGCCGGGGACGTACCCGTTGCCGATGAGGAGCGTCGCGTCCTTGCCGACCCCCTCGGCTCCCAGCGCGGCGGCGGTGAAGTTGGTCGCCATCGAGAAGAAGATCACCGTCCCGCCGTCGCGCACGAGCAGCAAGCGTCGAGAGCTCGGTCCCGGGGACGTTGGCGCAGTTCACCACGAGGTCGAAGAGGCCGCCCGCCGACTCGACCCGCTGGAGGGCCTCGACGCCGCGGGTGGCGTCGAGCGGCAGCGTCCGGTGCACGACGCCGATGGCCTGCAGGCCGGCCAGCGCCTTCTCGGAGAGGTCGGCCGCCACCACCTCGCCCGAGCCGGAGAGCGTCTCCATGGCCTGGGCGCAGACCAGCGCGCCCGACTTCCCGGCGCCGATGACGAGGACGCGCGCGCCCGGGCGGGCGTGCCGGGCCACCAGCGCCGGCGCGCCGCAGACGTCGAGGGCGGCCAGCGCCAGCGCGTCGGGCAGGTCGTCGGGAAGCCGGGCCCAGAGGCCGGTGGCGAAGAGGATGGCGCTCCCGCGCACGTCGATGCGCTCCACGTCCGGGTGGACGGCGAGGATCTCGTCGATGCGCAGCGGGGTGAGGGTGAGCGAGACCAGCGTGGCGATGCGGTCGCCCACGGCGATGTCGTCGGCCGCCGGGTGGCGCGGGCCGATCTCCCGGACCCGGCCGATGAGCATGCCGCCCGAGCCGGTGACCGGGTTGTGCATCTTGCCCCGCTCCCGGACGATCCCGGCCACCTCCTGGCCGATGCGGGCCGGATCGCCGCCCACGGCGTCGGAGAGCTGCTTGAAGCTGGCCGAGTCGATGTTGAGGGCGTCGACGTCGATGGCGAGCTCGTCGTCGCCGAGCGGCAGGTCGGGGTCGAGCCGGTCGGCGCGCTGGGGGAGCACTCCGGCGGGGGAAACCACGCGCCTCAGTCCATAGGGGTCCAAGATGGGCGGAGATTAGCAGATCGGCCGGGAGATTCCGGTTAGCATCCGGCCCTCATGCGCTACCGCGTTTCCATGTCGGAGCCCCATTCCCACCACTTCGAGGTGGAGGCGATCCTCGACGCGCCCGGGCCCTCGCCGGTCCTGGCCCTCCCGGTCTGGACGCCCGGGAGCTACCTCGTCCGCGAGTTCTCCCGCCACCTGGAGTCCATCGAGGCCGACGACGGCGCCGGGACGAGGCTCCCGGTCGTGCGGCTCGACAAGCACCGCTTCCGGGTGGACGCCGGAGGGGCGGCCCAGGTGCGGGTCCGCTACCGGGTCTACGCCAACGACCCCACCGTGCGGACCTCCCACCTCGACGGCGCCCACGGCTACTGGAACGGGGCGAACCTCTTCCTCTACGCCGAGGGGAGGGTGGAGGAGCCGGTCGAGGTCACGGTCGCGCCGCCCCCGGGCTGGCGGGTGTCCACCGCCCTGGAGGGCGGCCCGGTCCGCTTCACGGCACGTGACTACCACGAGCTGTGCGACTCCCCGGTGGAGGTGGGGACCCACGCGCTCGCCACCTTCGAGGCGCTGGGCAAGCGGCACGAGGTGGCCATCGCCGGTCGCGGCCACCTGGACGTGGCCCGCTTCGCGACCGATCTGAAGCGCATCGTCGAGCACCTGGCCGCCCTCATGGGCGGGCTCCCCTACGATCGCTACCTCTTCATCGTGCACCTCTCCGACCGGCGTCGCGGCGGGCTGGAGCACGAGCGGAGCACCACCCTCGACGTCGGGCGCACCGCCTTCTTCCCGCGGGAGGCCTACGAGGAGACCCTGGCGCTCGCCGCCCACGAGTTCCTGCACCTCTGGAACGTGAAGCGGCTCCGGCCCGCGGCGTTCCACCCCTACGACTACGCCCGCGAGCAGTACACCCGGCTCCTCTGGTGGTTCGAGGGGGTCACGAGCTACTACGACCGGCTCACGCTCGTGCGCACCGGCCTCTCGGACGCGCGCGGATACCTGAAGCACCTGGGCGAGCAGTGGACGGCGCTCGGACGGCAGCCCGGCGCGGCCAAGATGAGCCTGGAGGAGGCGAGCCTCACCGCCTGGGTGAAGTACTACCGGCCCGACGAGAACAGCCCGAACAGCGCCGTCTCGTACTACCTGAAGGGGGAGCTCGTCGCGCTGTGCCTCGACCTGGCCCTGCGACGCGCCGGGGGGTCGCTCGACGACCTGCTCCGCACCCTTCACGCACGGTACGCGGCGACCGGCCTCCCCGAGGACGGCGTCGAGGGCGCGGCCGCGGAGGTCCTGGGAAGGGACGCGGCGCGCCTCTTCTTCGACCGGTTCGTCCGGGGCACGGCGCCGGTCGAGGCCGGGCTCGAGGACGTGGGGCTGCGGATGGAACGGCGGACCGCCCAGTCGCTCGACGACAAGGGGGGGACGCCGCCGCGCCGCAACGGGGAGGAGGTCCGCTCCGGCTGGCTGGGGGCCGAGATCCCGGCCGGGCCGAAGCTCCTGGTGCGGACGGTGCGGGAGGGGAGCCCGGCCTGGAAGGCGGGGCTCTACGCCGACGACGAGATCCTGGCCGAGTCCGGGTTCCGGGTGGACCGGGCCGGTCTCTGGGACCGGATGCGGCAGGTGGGGCCCGGAGGCAGCCTGCGTCTCACCGTGTTCCGGCGCGACGAGCTCGTCGAGGTGGACGTCGCGCTGGGGCAGCCGCCGGCGGAGGTGGCCTGGCTCGAGCCGGTGGAGGACCCGACTCCGGCGCAGCAGGCGGCCTTCCGCGCCTGGACCGGTGCGGCGCTCCCGTGACCGGGAGGCTATAAGGACACTCCATGTTCGACATCCAGATCCACGCCGCCCGGCGCGCCGCCGTCCAGGCCGCCATGCGGCGCGAGGGCGGGGGCGCCATGCTGCTGCCCGCCGCCGACGAGAAGACCCGCAACGCCGACAACCACCACCCCTTCCGCCAGGACTCCGACTTCGCCTGGGTCACCGGGTTCGACGAGCCCGAGGGCGCGGCGCTGCTCCTCGCCGATCCCGCGCGAGGGGAAGTCGGGCCTGGTGATGTTCGTCCGCCCCAAGGACCGCGAGCGGGAGATCTGGGACGGCTTCCGCGCCGGCGTGGAGGGTGCGGTCGCCACCTACGGCGCCGACGCCGCCCACCCGGTGGCCGACATGGAGGCGAAGCTGGAGGAGCACCTGGCCCGGGGCGGCACGCTCTGGTACCGGCTCGGCTTCTCCCGCGAGTGGGACGAGCGGGTGGTCCGGATCATCCAGAGGCTGCGGGCCCGCATCCGCACCGGCGTCCGCGCCCCCGATCCGGTGCGCGACCCCGGGTCGATCCTGCACGAGCAGCGGCTCGTGAAGGCGCCCGAGGAGCTGGAGAAGCTGCGCCGCGCCGCCGAGATCACCGCCGAGGCCCACATGGCGGCCATGCGCGACGGCCGCCCCGGCGCCCGCGAGTACCAGGTGCAGTCGGAGATCGAGTACGCCTTCCGCCGCCGCGGCGGGAACGGCCCCGGCTACGGGACCATCGTGGCCGCGGGATCGAACGCCACCGTGCTCCACTACCGGGCCGGCAACGCCGAGCTCAAGGCCGGCGACCTGTGCCTGGTCGACGCCGGGGGCGAGTACGGCCTCTACACCGCCGACGTGACCCGGACCTTCCCGGTGTCCGGGGAGTTCTCGAAGGCGCAGCGCAAGGCCTACGACGTGGTGCTCGCGGCCGAGGAGGCCGGGATCGCGGCGGTGAAGCCGGGCATCACCATCGACGCCCTCCACGACCTCGTGGTGCGGAAGCTCGTCGAGGGGATGATCTCGCATCGGGCTCCTGCACGGCACCGCCGGAGGAGCGCATCGCCGACGGGTCGTACAAGAAGTACTACATGCACCGCACCAGCCACTGGCTGGGCATGGACGTGCACGACGTGGGCGCGTACCACGTCGACGGAGACTCCCGGCCGCTCAGGGCGGGGAACGTCATCACCGTCGAGCCCGGGCTCTACGTGGCGGCCGACGACGCCACCGCGCCCGAGGAGCTGCGCGGCATCGGCATCCGCATCGAGGACGACATCCTGGTCACACCGGAGGGCCACGAGAACCTCACCGCGGCCGTCCCGAAGTCACCCGACGAGGTAGAACTGTGTTGTACCCGATGAAGGGCGAGTCGCAGGCGCAGCGCATTGCACTGTTCGTGGATTTCGAGAACCTGGTCACCCGCACCGGCATCGCGCCGGAGGCCTTCGACCTCCAGCCGGCCATCGACACGCTGCTGGAGAAGGGGAAGGTGGTCTTCCGCCGCGCCTACGCCGACTGGGCCCGCTTCGCCGACGCCGCGGCCCGGCTGCACGACCTGGGGGTGGAGCTCATCGACGTGCCGCCCTCCACGCGGGCCGGGAAGAACGGCGCCGACGTGCGGCTGGTGATCGACGCGCTCGAGCTCTGCTACCTGCGCGAGCACATCGACACCTTCGTCATCGCCTCGGGCGACTCCGACTTCTGCCCGCTGGCCCACAAGCTCCGCGAGAACGACCGGACCGTGGTGGGCATGGCGGTGAAGGAGTCCACCAGCCCGCTCTTCGTGAAGGCCTGCGACGAGTTCATGTACCTGCGCGGCCCCGGCCAGCGCCGGCGTGGCGGCGGGCACGAGAAGGAGAGCGAGCGGGAGAAGCCGAAGGAGAAGGTGATCCCCGAGGTGGCCCGCGAGGCCGCCGCGGCGCTGCTCGCCAAGGCCACCGCGCCCCTCAACCCGTCCGCCATCAAGGAGGCCATCGTCCGCAAGGAGCCCGACTTCGACGAGCGGGACCACGGCTTCTCGTCCTTCAACCGGCTGCTCGAGGCCATGGAGAAGGAGAAGCTGCTCCGGCGCGAGCAGGGGGCGAAGGGGCAGTGGTACGTCGTGGCGGCGTGATGCGGCGGGGATCAGGGAGATGGCTCGTGTCGCTGCCGGGGGAAGTCAGGGCACTCTGGTTTGGGCGATGAAATGTAGCCGTCGGTCAAACAGGAGGGAAGCAGGCCACGGGTAGAGTTCAAGGCGTTCCTTCCATTGGGTGACCGTCAGCGCTGACGATCGCATCGCCTCGTCCCACTCCCTTCGGCTCCAGTACTGGTAAGGTAGCGATACCCCGTGGCGGGCATTGCCCACCCAGTCCATCGCGCGCAGCGTGGGTCCGGCGAGCACTCCTTCAAGCAGATGGTCTTTGACCACGACAGTCCCGGATGAAACGCGCCGTGCCTCTTGGAGAAGGCCTAGTGGGTTGGTGGCGTGGTGCAGTACGTCTACGAACATCACGCAATCTACGCTGGCGTCCGGACGCGGGATTGATGCGCCATCGAACTGTGCCACGGGAATGAGAGTCTTGGGGCGAAGCAGGACGTCGATACCAGCGATATGGGAGTCCGGGCCTTGATTCAAGATGGCGGCGGCTATCGACCCGTCCCCACAGCCAACGTCGAGCACCGTGCCACTGTCCGGTAGGAGGGGAGCAAAATGTCCAGCCAGTACCCGAACTCTGCGCGAAAACACGGCACCGTGAACTCGGGCAAGAAGTGTCATTCGTCCCTTCCTGCCGTGGGCGCCTCGAGTGGTCGGATTCGCAGACGCAATACGGACAGAAAGAAACTCCACATGAGCGTCTGGACTCCCAGGGAAAGGGCCAGCACCGCCGGAAGGGCGGTCCTCAAGGTCTCAGAGGGGTGGAGTGGTCCGAAACCGCTGGCGGCCCACTGAAAGACGGCGATCGCTGCAGCGGCACTGCCACCGATGGTGAGGACACTGCCCACGACCAGTCCGGCCTCTAGGGAAGCCCATCGATTTGAACGCTCGAAGTCGCCGACTCTCGGGAAGGAGTCCTTCCGCGGCCGCGAACACCTTCGAGGAGACGGCAAAGCCTACAGCCTGCGCTCCGAGGATGACCATCAGGCCGGCGTAGAGCAAGGTGTGGATGTCGAACTCGATCGAGCCAACGCGGCGCGACCCCGGAAGAAGCCAACAACCCACTCCGAGACCCAGGATCGTCAACGCGAGTCCTGGGTAGAAGAACAAGCCAATTCGGGCTGTAAAGCAGCATGAAACGCAGGTGGCGCCACCCATCGCGCCAAGGACGAAGGTGAGGCGGCCGAGACCGTCCATCCTTCCGAAGTGTCGTGGGCACCTCCTCGACGCGCATGCCCAGAAGTGTGGCCTTGATGAGCATCTCGGATGCGTACTCCATGCCTGTAGTGCGAAGGTCCATCCGATTGAAGGCGTCCCGACGAAAGCCACGAATCCCGCAGTGGAAGTCGTGGGCGGAGCAGTGGAAGAACAGCCTGCCGATCCCCGAGAGAAGAGGGTTCCCGATGTAGCGGTTCTTCCACGGCATCGCGCCTCGGGCGATGCCACCGCGAAATCGGTTCCCCATTACGAGATCGCATCCCGATCGGAGTCGATCGACGAAACGGACCGAGGCAGGAAAAATCGTAGCTCATATCGGAATCGGCCATGATCACGAAGCGGCCACGTGATGCGAGGGTCGCATGGTAAGGGCCGCGCCGTATCCTCTGACCGGAACGTGTACGACTCGCGCCCCAGTTGCCTCGGCGATGGACTGCGAACCGTCGGTCGACCCGTTGTCCCCGACCAAGAGTTCGCCGCAAACCCCGCTTGTAGCGAGCGAAACAACTGGGCCTCCTTGATGCAGGCACCAATTGTCTCGGCTTCATTCAAGCATGGCATGATGATCGAGAGTTCTTCGACCTTCACACTCACGGTCCCCCTTCCGTCGTCGCACCGACGCGGCATCATCGGCGGGCAATTTTGGATACCATGCCGGCGAACGATGTGTCAGCCCCTATGTGGTCATCAATTATGAACGCTGCAGGACCTCGTTCAGGCATCAAGCCCACGCGCGATCTACCTTCCCGCCTAGTCCTATGGATCGCGTGCGCTATCGCCGCAGGATTCAAACTGTGGCTCGACTCAGGGCTCCGAATTCGGGCGGAAACTACCCAGAACTTCGATGACGCTCTATATGTTCGAACCGCTCTCTGGATAACGAGGGGTATGTGGCTGGGCGACTTCAACCACCTGACAATGTGCAAGAATCCTCTATATCCGATTTGGTTAGCAATCAATTATTGGGTGGGCACACCTCTCCTGTTAGCCCAATCAGTTCTTTGTATCGGCGCCGGCTTGTTACTGGTCGTGGCGATGGTCAGGTTCCGAACTCCAAGTACTGCGGCGTTCGCTACCTTCCTGCTTCTCACCTACAATCCCTTCGTCGAGACTCGCGTAATGCGAGAGGGTGTGTACTCTTCGCTCCTCGTAATCACGCTCGCTGTGACGCTGTTGCTGGCCGATGCCGTCGTCACAAGGTCACGAACCATTGTCAGATGGTCGATTGCCCTTGGAGGCGCACTCGGGTCACTGTGGCTTGTTCGAGAGGAGGGGATGGTCCTTGTCCCGGGATTCGTCCTCCAGGCGGCCGGCGTGATGTTCCTCATCTGGAGGTCGGTTGGCTGGACGCGAGACCTCGCGCGCGGGTGGGCATCGCTTGGCCTCTCGGTGCTGGTCGCGGTGGTGGCGGTGAGCACAGTAGGCATGATCAACTATCGCTACTACGGTGTGTTTCGTATCAACGACCAAAGTGCGGCGCCGTTCCGAGCTGCCGCCGGTGCCCTGTTCCGGGTGATGCATTCCCAGGAAGTGCCCCACGTTCTCGTCCCACGGGAGACGAGAAATCGCGTCTACCAGGTAAGTGCCGCCTTTGCCGAACTTGAACCGTACCTGGATGGCTCAAAGGGGGCGCGCGCGCTTCGCGCAGGATGGATCGAGGACACCTGCAGGATGTTTCCGCCTACATGTCCCGACTACGGCGGGGCCTGGGTTCTTCGGGCGTTTCGTCAGGCCGTGAGTGACGCAGGCTACTATTCCTCTCCGCTATCAGCGGACACATTCTATTGGAGAATTGCACAGGAAATCGACTCAGCGTGCACCAATGGCCAGTTGGCCTGCCTGGCTCGCCGGGATTCGTTGCTTCCGCCTATGCGACCAAGCTATCCGGGGCTCGTCGTGCGGACGATGCTGGTTGGGTGGGGAAGTACGTATTGACGATGCCAATACGGTCCTACGTGTTCAGCGAAGATGCTTCAAGTCCTGCTGATGCCGACGGGCTGAGGATCTTTGAGATGATCACGCATGCGCATGCCCAGCCGATTGCTGGCCCTGGCTTCGATCGGCTCCGGGTGACAAACTCCGAACGGGCGGCGAAACTGTCCATCCTGAGGGCCATTGGTCGCCTCTACCAGTCGACGTTCGCCTACTTTGTATACGGTGGCATATTCGCTTATGTGCTCTGGGGCGCCCTGATCATCCGACGTAGGGTCCAGCCCGAACTGTTTCTCTGCGCCGGAGTCGCCGCCTTGATCGCTTTGGCACGCCTTGTCATGCTTAGCTATATTGATATTACAAGTTTCCCCGCATTTACGGGGTGGCCCGCATACATAGCCCCCCTCTATCCAATGCTCATTCTGTTTGCGGGTGAGCAACGCGACGACGCCGACG
>CAWFSM010000004.1:0-388532 GCA_963818535.1 uncultured delta proteobacterium
CGATGGCCTGCACCGAGTGCCACGCGGCGCCCGGACAGGGCACCCACCCGAGCGGCACGGTCGACCTCGCCTGGGGCTCACTCGCCCGCAGCGGTGGCGCCACTCCCTCGTTCAACGCCACCAGCCTCACCTGCGCGAACTACTGCCACGGGGCCACGCTCGGCGGCGCCTCCCACCCGACGCCCGTCTGGACCGGCGGCGTGGTCGAGGTCACCTGCGGGAGCTGCCACGGCAACCCGCCTCCGTCCCCCCACCCGGTCGTCGCCGCGACGGCGAGCTGCGGCGACTGCCACCCGGGGTCCACGCGCGCCTCGGTCGACCCGGCGACGCACGTGAACGGGACCGTGAACGTCACCCTCTCCTGCACCTCTTGCCACGGTGATGCGAACCGGGCGGCCACGAGCCTGAATCCATTCCTGGCTGCGGCGCCCCCCGTGGACACGAAGGGCAACACCGCCACCACCGCGCGCGGAGTCGGCGCCCACCAGCGCCACCTCGTCGCCGGCGCGCTCTCGGCCGGGACCGCATGCGGCGAGTGCCACGCCACCGTCCCCAGCTTCACCCACTCGAACGGCGTGGTCGAGGTGACCTTCGGCACGCTCTCCAGGACCGGCGGCGTCACGCCCGCCTGGAACGGCAGCGGCTGCGCCTCGAGCTACTGCCACGGCAATTTCAAGAACGGAACCACCACCTACGTCCCCAGCTGGACCGCGCCTGCGGCGAATGCCTGCGGTTCCTGCCACGGCCTCCCGCCCGGCGGAACGCACCCGGCCAGCGCGGCCTGCGAGACCTGCCACACCGGCTACACCGCCACCACCGTCAACGCGGCCAACCACGTGAACGGCATCGTCGACGTCGTCGGCCTCTCCTGCACCTCCTGCCACGGGACGGCGGCGCGCGTGAGCGTGGCCGGAGCCGACCTGAACCAGGCGGCGGCGCCTCCGGTCGACACGGCCGGCGCGACGACGGGCGTGGCGGTCGGCACGCACCTCGCCCACGTGAACCCGCAGTCGCCGGGGCGATCTACAAGCCGGTCGCCTGCACCGAGTGCCACACCAACAACACGAGCGGCGCCCACTCGAACGGCGTCGTGAACGTGACCTTCGCGACCGCCACCGGCGCGAACCTGGGCAGCTACGCCCCCACCTTCGTCCAGGGCAACGGCACGACCACCCAGACCACCTGCGCCACCTACTGCCACGGCTCGTCGCTCAACGCGACGACGACCCGCGGCTCGGTCGCCTCCTGGACCTGGAACGGCGCCGCCGCCGACTGCGGCAGCTGCCACAAGTCGCCTCCCGGCACCGCCAACCACCACAACGCCGCGGCGCTCACCACCTGCTCGAAGTGCCACGGCGGCACCGTCAACGCGACCGGCGTCGTCAACGTCGCCGGCGGCCTGCACGTGAACGGCGCCATCGACACCTCGACGCTCACCTGCTCCACCTGCCACGGCAACGCCACGCTCGTCGCCTCCGGCCTCCAGGATCCGAACGTCGCCGCCGCGCCCACCGGCACCGGCGCTCCCGACACCTACGGCAACACCGCCATCGCCACCGCCAACGGCGTCGGCGTCCACGCCGCCCACGTCCTCGGCACCAGGTCGAAGCCGGTCCTCTGCAACGCCTGCCACACGGTCCCCGGAACCCAGATCCACAAGACCGGCGTCGCCACCGCTGGAACCGTCGCCCTCGCCAACCTCTCCACCATCGGCGGCATCGCCAACGCGACCTACGCCGGCGCCGGCGGAACCTGCTCCAACGTCTACTGCCACGGCAACTTCGCCGGCGGCGCAGGCGCCATCGCCACGCCCACCTGGAAGACGGCCGGAGCGCTCGTCCTGCACCTCCTGCCACGGCGCTCCGCCTGCGCTCAACGCCGACCACGCACCACCCGGCCAACACCACCTGCGCCACCTGCCACGGCACCGGCTACTCCTCGACCACGGTCGTCGCAGGCCACCCACGTCGACGGCACGGTGAACCTGAGCCGTACCGGCTGCACGCTCTGCCACGGCGACCTGACCCAGACCGCCGTCGCCGCGACCTCGGCCGCCTCGGCCCCCGGCTTCAACGCCACCTCCGCCGACACCACCGGCGCGACCGCCGCCACCGCCGCCGCCGTCGGCGCCCACGGCGGCCCACCTCACCGGAACGCGCTGGCGCGCCACTGCGCTCGCCTGCAGCGAGTGCCACACCGTTCCCGCATCGGGCGACGTCGCCCACGCGACGGGCATCGGCACCGGCGGCGCCCGCGCCACCGTCGCCTTCGGCAGCACTCGCGAGGACCGGCGGCATCACCACCGCCGCCTACGCGGGCAGCACCACCGCCAGCGGGCGAACGGAGCGGGTACCTGCTCCAACGTCTACTGCCACGGCAACTTCAAGAACGGCGCCACGACGGCCGCCCCGTCCTGGCTCGGCGGCGTCGCCGCCGCCGCCTGCGGCTCCTGCCACGGCCTGCCTCCCGGCGGCACCCACCCGGCCAGCGCGGCCTGCGAGAGCTGCCACACCGGCTACACCGCCACCACCGTCAACGCGGCCACCCACGTGAACGGCATCGTCGACGTCGTCGACCTCACCTGCACCTCCTGCCACGGGACGGCGGCGCGCGTGAGCGTGGCCGGAGCCGACCTGAACCAGGCGGCGGCGCCCCCGGTCGACACGGCCGGCGCGACGACGGGCGTGGCGGTCGGCACGCACCTCGCCCACGTGAATCCCGCGGTGGCCGGCGCGATCTACAAGCCGGTCGCCTGCACCGAGTGCCACACCAACAACACGAGCGGCGCCCACTCGAACGGCGTGGTGAACGTGACCTTCGCGACCGCCACCGGCGCGAACCTGGGCAGCTACGCCCCCACCTTCGTCCAGGGCAACGGCACGACCACCCAGACCACCTGCGCCACCTACTGCCACGGCTCGTCGCTCAACGCGACGACGACGCGCGGCTCGGTCGCCTCCTGGACCTGGAACGGCGCCGCCGCCGACTGCGGCAGCTGCCACAAGTCGCCTCCCACGCACCGCCAACCACCACAACGCCGCGGCGCTCACCACCTGCTCGAAGTGCCACGGCGGCACCGTCAACGCCACCGGCGTCGTCAACGTCGCCGGCGGCCTGCACGTGAACGGCGCCATCGACACCTCGACGCTCACCTGCTCCACCTGCCACGGCAACGCCACGCTCGTCGCCTCCGGACTCCAGGATCCGAACGTCGCCGCCGCGCCCACCGGCACCGGCGCTCCCGACACCTACGGCAACACCGCCATCGCCACCGCCAACGGCGTCGGCGTCCACGCCGCCCACGTCCTCGGCACCAGGTCGAAGCCGGTCCTCTGCAACGCCTGCCACACGGTCCCCGGCACCCAGATCCACAAGACCGGCGTCGCCACCGCTGGAACCGTCGCCCTCGCCAACCTCTCCACCACCGGCGGCATCGCCAACGCGTCCTACGCCGGCGCCGGCGGAACCTGCTCCAACGTCTACTGCCACGGCAACTTCGCCGGCGGCGCAGGCGCCATCGCCACGCCCACCTGGAAGACGGCCGGTGCGCTCGTCCTGCACCTCCTGCCACGGCAATCCGCCTGCGACGGGGACGACCCATCACCCGGCGAACGCGAACTGCGGCAGCTGCCACACCGGCTACTCCAGCACCACCGTCACGGCGGCCACCCACGTCGACGGCACGGTCCAGAAGCCCGCGGCTGGCTGCACCGCTCTGCCACGGCGTCCTCGCCGGACAGGCCGGCGCTGCCGTGGCGAACACGAGCCCCACGTCGGCTCCCGGCTACAGCGCCAGCGCGGCCGACACGACCGGCAACACGGCCGCGACCTTCGCCGCCGTCGGCGCCCACGGCGGCCCACCTCACCGGAACGCGCTGGCGCGCCACCGCGCTCGCCTGCAGCGAGTGCCACACCGTTCCCGCATCGGGCGACGTCGCCCACGCGACGGGTATCGGCACCGGCGGCGCCCGCGCCACCGTCGCCTTCGGCAGCACTCGCGAGGACCGGCGGCATCACCACCGCCGCCTACGCGGGCAGCACCACCGCCACCGGCGCGAACGGAGCGGGCACCTGCTCCAACGTCTACTGCCACGGCAACTTCAAGAACGGCGCTCACGACGGCCGCCCCGTCCTGGCTCGGCGGCGTCGCCGCCGCCAACTGCGGCTCCTGCCACGGCCTGCCTCCCGGCGGAACCCACCCGGCCAGCGCGGCCTGCGAGACCTGCCACACCGGCTACACCGCCACCACCGTCAACGCGGCCGACCACGTGAACGGCATCGTCGACGTCGTCGAACCTCTCCTGCACCTCCTGCCACGGGACGGCGGCGCGCGTGAGCGTGGCCGGAGCCGACCTGAACCAGGCGGCGGCGCCCCCGGTCGACACGGCCGGCGCGACGACGGGCGTGGCGGTCGGCACGCACCTCGCCCACGTGAATCCCGCAGTGGCCGGCGCGGTCTACAAGCCGGTCGCCTGCACCGAGTGCCACACCAACAACACGAGCGGCGCCCACTCGAACGGCGTGGTGAACGTGACCTTCGCGGCCGCCACCGGCGCGAACCTGGGCAGCTACGCGCCCACCTTCGTGCAGGGCAACGGCACGACCACCCAGACCACCTGCGCCACCTACTGCCACGGCTCGTCGCTCAACGCGACGACGACGCGCGGCACGCGTCGCCTCCTGGACCTGGAACGGCGCCGCCGCCGACTGCGGCAGCTGCCACAAGTCGCCTCCCGCGCACCGCCAACCACCACAACGCCGCGGCGCTCACCACCTGCTCGAAGTGCCACGGCGGCACCGTCAACGCCACCGGCGTCGTCAACGTCGCCGGCGGCCTGCACGTGAACGGCGCCATCGACACCTCGACGCTCACCTGCTCCACCTGCCACGGCAACGCCACGCTCGTCGCCTCCGGACTCCAGGATCCGAACGTCGCCGCCGCGCCCACCGGCACCGGCGCTCCCGGACACCTACGGCAACACCGCCATCGCCACCGCCAACGGCGTCGGCGTCCACGCCGCCCACGTCCTCGGCACCAGGTCGAAGCCGGTCCTCTGCAACGCCTGCCACACGGTCCCCGGAACCCAGATCCACAAGACCGGCGTCGCCACCGCTGGCACCGTCGCCCTCGCCAACCTCTCCACCACCGGCGGCATCGCCAACGCGACCTACGCCGGCGCCGGCGGCACCTGCTCCAACATCTACTGCCACGGCAACCTGGGCGGCGGCGTCGGCGCGACCAACGTGACGCCGACCTGGAAGACCTCGGCGACGCTCGTCTGCAACGCCTGCCACGGCGTCCCGCCCGCCACCACCTCTACGGGCCGCTTCCACCCGAACCGCACCGACTGCGGCGCCTGCCACGCCGGCTACACCGGCACCACCGTCAACGCCACCGCTCACGTGAACGGCGTCGTCGACTACACCGCCCAGACCTGCACCACCTGCCACGGCGACGCGGCCCGGACCGGCATCGACGCGGCCGGCATCGCCTTCTCGTCGGCTCCTCCGGCCGACGCGTCGGGCCTGCTCACCGGCGGCACCAAGATCGGCGCCCACACCGCCCACCTCCTGACCGGCGCCGCGGGTGGCCCCAGCTACTCGAAGCAGGTCGCCTGCTCCGAGTGCCACAGCGCCGCCATCCCGACGAACCCGCTCCACGCCAACGGCCAGGCCAACGTCGCCTTCGGCACCCTCGCCAGGACCGGCACGGTCACGCCTTCCTACGCCGGCAGGCACCTGCTCCAACACCTACTGCCACGGCAACTTCCAGAACGGCGCCGGCGCGAACCCGATCGGCTGGACCACGGCAGCCATCACCTGCAACTCCTGCCACGGCACGCCTCCCGGTGGAACCCACCCGGCCGGCTCGACTCTCGCCACCTGCGGCAACTGCCATGGCAACTACAGCAACGCCACGCAGTCGATCGTCAACCCGGCTGGTCACGTCGACGGGTCGATCGACCTCTCCAACATGTCCTGCACCTCCTGCCACGGCACGAGTGGGCGCCCGAGCGTCGCCGGCGCCGATCTGAACCAGGCGTCGTCTCCTCCGGTCGACACGCTTGGCTCAACCTCGGGCGTTCGGGTCGGCACGCACGTCGCGCACGTGAACCCGGCGGTCGCCGGCGCGGTCTACAAGCCCGTCGCCTGCACCGAGTGCCACACCAACAACACCAGCAACTCGCACGCGAACAACGTGGTGAACGTGACCTTCGCGGCCGCCACCGGCGCGAACCTGGGCAGCTACGCTCCCACCTTCGTCCAGGGCAACGGCACGACCACCCAGACCACCTGCGCCACCTACTGCCACGGCTCGTCCCTCAACGCGACGACGACGCGCGGAAGCGTCGCGTCCTGGACGTGGAACGGTGCGGCCGCCAACTGCGGCAGCTGCCACAAGTCGCCTCCCACCACCGCCAACCACCACAACGCCGCGGCGCTCACCACCTGCGTCTCCTGCCACGGCGGCACGGTGGACGCCACGGGCGCAGTGCTCGTCTCGGGCGGCCTCCACGTGAACGGCGCCATCAACACGTCGACGCTGACCTGCACCACCTGCCACGGCAACAAGACCCTGACCCCGTCCGGAACCCAGGACGCCAACGTCGCCGCCGCTCCCACCGGCACCGGCGCTCCCGACACCTACGGCAACACCGCCGTCGCCACCGCCAACGGCGTCGGCGTCCACGCCGCCCACGTCCTCGGCACCAGGTCGAAGCCGGTCCTCTGCAACGCCTGTCACACGGTCCCCGGAACCCAGATCCACAAGACCGGCGTCGCCACCGCTGGAACCGTCACCCTCGCCAACCTCTCCACCTTCGGCGGCATCGCCAACGCGTCCTACGCCGGCGCCGGTGGAACCTGCTCCAACGTCTACTGCCACGGCAACTTCTCCGGCGGCGCAGGCGCCATCGCCACGCCCACCTGGAAGACGGCCGGAGCGCTCGTCCTGCACCTCCTGCCACGGCGCGCCTCCTGCGCTCAACGCCACCACCCACCACCCGGGCAACACCGCCTGCGCCTCCTGCCACGGCACGGGCTACACGGCCAGCACGGTCGTCGCAGCCACCCACGTCGACGGCACGGTCAACCTGAGCCGTACCGGCTGCACGCTCTGCCACGGCGACCTGACCCAGACCGCCGTCGCCGCCACCTCGGGCGCCTCGGCTCCTGGCTTCAACGCCTCTTCCGCCGATACCACCGGTGCGACCGCCGCCACGGCCGCCGCCGTCGGCGCCCACGCGGCCCACCTCACCGGCACCCGCTGGAGGGCCACCGCGCTCGCCTGCAGCGAGTGCCACACCGTTCCCGCATCGGGCGACGTCGCCCACGCGACGGGCATCGGCACCGGCGGCGCCCGCGCCACCGTCGCCTTCGGCACGCTCGCCAGGACCGGCGACATCACCACCGCCACCTACGCCGGGCAGCACCACCGCCACCGGCGCGAACGGAGCGGGTACCTGCTCCAACGTCTACTGCCACGGCAACTTCAAGAACGGCGCGACGACGGCGGCCCCGTCCTGGCTCGGCGGCGTCGCCGCCGCCGCCTGCGGTTCCTGCCACGGCCTGCCTCCGGGCGGCACCCACCCGGCCAGCTCGGCCTGCGAGTCCTGCCACACCGGCTACACCGTGAGCAGCATCAACCCGGCCAACCACCTGAACGGCACGATCGAGGTCGCGAACCTCACCTGCACCTCGTGCCACGGCACGGCGACACGCGTGAGCGTGGCCGGAGCGGACGTGAACCAGGCATCGGCGCCTCCCGCCGATACGCAACGGCTCCACCTCCGGCGTCCTCGTCGGCACGCACGCGTCGCACGTCAACCCCGCCGCCGCGGGCGCCATCTACCGGCCCATCGCCTGCATCGAGTGCCATCCGAACAACGCCGGCAACAACAGCCACTCGAACGGCGCCGTGAACGTGACCTTCGCCTCGGCCACCGGAGCCAACCTGGCCTCGTTCTCCCCGACGTTCGTCCAGGGCAACGGGACGACGACCCAGACCACCTGCGCCACCTACTGCCACGGCTCCTCGCTCGGCGCGACCTACGCCGGCTCGGTGGCCACCTGGTCCTGGAACGGCTCGCCTGCGACCTGCGGCAGCTGCCACGGCTTCCCGCCGGCGAGCGGAGGCCACACGGGCGTGGCCGCCAGCGCCACCGACTGCGCCGGGTGCCACGGCGAGACGGTCAACCCCGACGGCTCCATCAACGTCGCCGGAGGCAAGCACATCAACGGCCAGCTCGACGGCGGCGGCGAGCCCGCCACCGGCGGCACGAGCTGCGGCGGCTGCCACGCCGCCTACTTCGACGCGATGACGGCCGTGACCGGCGCCCCGCGGTCGAGGCACGGCCTCGGCGGCGACGTCCCGCTGGACGGCGCCTTCAGCTGGACGGGGGCCACGCTCGGTGCCTCGGTGCCGCTCGCCAACCGCACCTGCATCTCGATGTGCCACGGCGACCACCCGCACACGCTCACCAGCCCGGCCACGACGACGCACGAGAACAACGTCTACGTCGACGCCACCACCCAGGCGACCCGCGCCGCCAGCTCGGCGACCCGCGTCGGCGCGGGCGGCACCGGGACCCAGAACCGGGCCAGGACCGACTTCGACTCGACGGCCAACGCCGGCCTGTGCGCGAGCTGCCACCAGAGGCCCATCGTCGCGAACGGCATCACCGTCTCGGCGGCGACCTTCGGCGCCTCCGCCCACGACTTCACCTCCAACACCGTGGGCGCGACCAGCTACACCTGGAGCTACGCCCTGCACGACGGGAGCGCCTTCGCCCGCAACTGCACGAAGTGCCACGCCAGCCGCGTCGAGGGCACCACGCCCGGCAGCTCGACCACGGTCTCGGTCCACTACTCGAGCGACGACGTGAACCTGCTCGCCGGAACGACCAACCCCGCCGGCAGCGCGGCGAACTTCGCCTGCTACAACTGCCACGGCTCGACGGCCACCCCCGCCGTCGGCGCCCAGGGCAACCGGTCCGGGAAGGACATCCAGAGCCAGATCGTCCACGCCACGACCACCGGTCAGTCGGGCCACCCGTCCAACTCGGACTCGGTGCACGACTCGTCGGCCGAGTTCACGAACGCCGCCTTCGGCAACGCGCTCGGCGTCACCGCCGGAGCCGGCCAGCGCCACGCGAGCTGCATGGACTGCCACGATCCGCACGAGGCGAAGCCCACCACCGATGCAAGCGCCCTACTCCACGGGCACGGCCGCCATCTCGATCACCGGCACCTGCCCGGCCACCATGGGCAGCGGCAACTGCGGCACCGCGACCGGATCCGGCACGACGTGGACCTCCGCCATGGTGGGGTGGAAGA
The DNA here is from genome assembly GCA_963818535.1 of uncultured delta proteobacterium. Classification (GTDB taxonomy): domain Bacteria; phylum Myxococcota; class Myxococcia; order Myxococcales; family Anaeromyxobacteraceae; genus CAIOAK01. The sequence continues at coordinate 9,337 of CAWFSM010000004.1, forward strand.
TGCAGATCGGCACCACCTGGTACACGGTCGTGTCCTTCACCAGCGCGACCTCGCTCGTCGTCTACCCGCGACCGGCCGCGGCGGTGGCGGCCAGCGCCTACACGGTTCGCCCGTTCTACCGGGCAACGAACGTCGCCGGTCCGGCGCTCCAGGGCGCCTGGGGCGCGCAGCTCTCGACCAACCCGGCCTTCTGGACGACGCCGACGAGCGCCAGCTTCACGAAGAAGACCGTGACCGCCGGCACCGACGTCGAGGCGACCCTCTGCTTCAAGTGCCACACCGGCTACTACTGGGGCACGGGGACCCCGCCGACCTCGCCGTCGGGCGCCTTCGCCGAGACCGACACCGCGAAGGAGTTCAACCCGGCCAACGTCGGCAACTACGCGACCACCGGCACGACGAGCTGGGCGTCGGGGGAGACCGCCGGCGGGTTCCACCCGATCCTCGCCACCGCGTCGGGCAACCTCGGCGCGACGGGCAACATCCTCCCGCCCTTCTCGAGGACGAGCCTCATGCAGTGCTCGGACTGCCACGAGTCCGACGCCGGCACCGATCCGAACGGCCCGCACGGCTCGGCGGCGCGCTTCATCCTGAAGGGCCCCAACACCAGCTGGAGCAGCACGGTGGTGATGGGCTCGGCCGGGATGCCTTCCGGAACCTTCTGCGCCAACTGCCACCGGCAGGACTTCGTCGGCTCGCGCTTCACCCAGCACTTCTCCCGCAGCGACCACCGCCTCGCCTGCTTCAATTGCCACGCGGCGATCCCGCATGGCGGGCCTCGTCCCGGCATGCTCGTCGCGGGCGCGGGAGCCGCCACGGCCGTCGGCGGGACCATCGCGGGATGGGACAACGCCGCCCCCTACTGGCAGGGCGGGACCACGAACCGGCTGTACATCGTGTCCTACCCGAGCAGCAACACCGCCAGCTGGTCCCAGGGCAACTGCGGGTGCAACGGGACGAACCACTGACCCGATCCGGCCCGGGGAAAGAGGCCCACCGGGGGATTGCCCGGTGGGCCTCGCTCTTTCCTGCCACCTCACCTATGATTTTGTCGTTGGACGACGACCCCCCTTTTCGGGTACATGCGATCCGGGAGTTGTTGACCGATCCTGTCCAGGTTCCGTCTGAGGGGGCGTGCCTGCGGAGGTTGCACATGGCGTCGAAGCCGGTTTCACCCCTCGCAGCCCTGGCCCTCCTGGCCATTTCCTCCACCGCCTGCTCCAACTCCCGGCCCGCCGCCTCGGGCGGCTCGCCCAGCGACACGAGCACCTGCGTCTACTGCCACGGCTCCGTAGGCCGCGTCGGGCAACCTCCCCGGCACCGACCCGCTCCTCGCCTCCGCTCCCCCCGCTCCCCCCAGCGGGAAGCCCGCGGCGGTGACGGGCGCCCACCAGGTCCATCTCAATCCTCCCATCAGCGGCCCGCTTCGCGCCCCCATCGCCTGCAGCGAATGCCACGTCGTCCCCACGAACCTCAGCCATGCCACCAACCCGCCGGCGAATCCGGTCCAGTTCGGCGTGCTCGCGCGGGCGCAGGGGGCCTCGCCGACCTACGAGCCTCTCAGCCTGGGCTGCGCGGCCGTCTACTGCCACGGCAACTTCGACTTCAACGGCGTGAAGGGGAAGGCGGCCTCCGTGATCTGGGATGGCGGCGTCGTGGGCTGCGGCGCCTGCCACGACCTGCCGCCCACGGGCCACCCGCCGCATCGCCGGAAGCGTCACCCCGGCCACGTGCGCGCAGTGCCACCCCTCCACCGTGAACACGGACGGGAGCATCAACGTCGCCTCGGGCGCGCACATCAATGGCGAGGCGAACGTCAGCTACAGCTGCACCTCCTGCCACGGAACCGAGGGGCGAGCCGGCTTCCAGGCTGGCACCGACCCCGACCTGGCGGCGGCGCCACCCGTCGCGCCCGCCGGCGCCCCGGCATACGCGGTGGGCGCCCACCAGCCACACCTGAATCCTCCCTCCACCGGCTCGATGCGCGGGCCGCTCGCCTGCGCCGAGTGCCACGTCGTCCCGACCACTCCCGACCACGCCACCAACCCTCCGGCCGCCAAGGTCGTCTTCGGAACGCTGGCGACCACCCAGGGCGCCACGCCGACCTGGACCTCCACGACCACCGGCTGCGCGGCCACCTACTGCCACGGCAACTTCGCCTTCAACGGCGTGACCGGCTCGAACGCCACGCCGCTCTGGACCGGCGCGCCACTCGACTGCGGCAGCTGCCACGGGATGCCGCCCACCGGCCACCCGACCCTCACCGGCACGGTGACCGCCGCCACCTGCGCGGCCTGCCATCCCGACACCGTCAGCGGAAACGGGTCGATCAACCTTGCCGGCGGTGCACACCTGAACGGGTCCGCGGACGTCGTGCTCGATTGCACGTCCTGCCACGGCACCGCGGGGCGCACCGGCATCCAGCCGGGAACGGATCCGCTGCTCGCCTCCGCGCCCGCCGGTGGCGCCCGACCGGTGCGCCGGCCTATGCGGTGGGCGCTCACCTGAACCACCTGAACCCGCCCGCCAGCGGCTCCTTCCGCGGTCCGGTCGCCTGCGCCGAGTGCCACGTCGTCCCGTCGAGCTCCGACCACGCGGTGAACCCGCCCGCCCAGAAGGTCGTCTTCGGGACGCTCGCCACCGCGCGAGGCGCCACCCCGGTCTGGACCTCGACGACCACGGGTTGCGCCGCCACCTACTGCCACGGCAACTTCGTCTTCAACGGCGTCTCGGGCGCGAGCGCGACGCCCCTCTGGACCGCGACCGGCCTCACCTGCGTCTCGTGCCACGGGATGCCGCCCACCGGCCACCCGACGATCTCCGGAACCGTGACCGCGTCGACCTGCAGCCAGTGCCACCCGTCGTCGGTGAACGCCGACGGAACCATCAACCTGGCTTCCGGCACCCACCTGAACGGCCTGGCCGAGGTGAACTCCAGCTGCACCTCCTGCCACGGCACCGCGGGACGCACCGGAAACCTCGCCGGCACCGACCCGCAGCTCGCCGCCGCTCCCCCCGCCGCCACCTCCGGGTCGCCGGCCACCGCCGTCGGCGCCCACCAGTTCCACGTGAACCCCCCCAGCACCGGAGCCTTCCGGGCACCCCTGCTCTGCAACGAGTGCCACGTGGTCCCGGCCGACAACGCGCACGCCACCAATCCACCCGCGAGCCCGGTGGCCTTCGGCACGCTGGCGCGAACGCAGGGCAACGCACCGACCTGGAACGGGACCACGCTGGGCTGCGCCGCCACCTACTGTCACGGCGGGTTCGACTTCAACGGCGTGCGCGGGGCCGCGGCCACTCCTCTCTGGACCGACACCGGCATCCAGTGCGTGAACTGCCACGGACTGCCCGCCGACGGGCCACCCGGCCCTCGCGGGAACGGTCACCGCGGTCACCTGCAGCCAGTGCCATCCGTCCACCGTCAGCGCCAACGGGACGATCAACGTCGCCGGAGGCGCCCATGTGAACGGGCGGGCCGAACGTGGCCGCCAACTGCACCTCGTGCCATGGCGATCCCTCGCGTACGGTTCCGCCCGGCAATCCCAACGCCCTGCTCGCTTCGGCGCCGCCCGTCGCCCCTCCTGGCTCGCCGGCATCGGTGGTCGGCACCCACCTGCTGCACCTGACCGACAGCACCATCCGCGCGGCCATCAATTGCAACGAATGCCACGTCGTCCCGGCCAACGCGGACCACTCCATCCAGTTCCCACCGGTCATCGTGTTCAGCCCGGGCACGCTCGCCACCACCCAGGGCGCGGCGCCGACCTACAACCCGACCACGCTGTCCTGCTCGGCGACCTACTGCCACGGCAAGTTCGACTTCGGGGGCGTCTCCGGCAACACCACGGCCACTCCGGCCTGGAACGCCACCCCGACGCTGGCCTGCACTGGCTGCCACGGGATGCCGCCCACCGGCCACCAGGCCCTGACGGCCCCGGTCACCGCTGCGACCTGCTCGAGCTGCCACTCCGAGACCGTCAACGCCAACGGCACGATCAACGTCGTCGGGCGGGAAGCACATGAACGGCCTGGCCGAGTACTCGGGAAACCACCCGGCAGGCTGGGCCAATCCGACCCAGCACGGCTACTCCGCCAACCAGCAGGGGCTCCAGAACTGCACGTCCTGCCACGTCGCCTTCGGCGCCGCCTCGGGCGTGGCGACGAGCTCGTGCAACACGTGCCACGGCGGCACGGCCTGGCAGACCAACTGCACGTTCTGCCACGGCACGCCTGGACGCACCGGGTTCGTCGCAGGGACCGACCTCCGCCTCGCGGCCGCCCCGCCGGTCGGACCGCAGGGGCAGACCCTCACCACCGATGCGCTGGTGGGCGCCCACCAGCGGCACGTGAACCCCCCGGCCACCGGCCGGATGGCCGCGCCGCTCGCCTGCACGAACTGCCACGCCAGCCCCCTCCCCACCGACGTCGCCCACGTGAACGGCCTGGCCGTCCCCGTCCCGTTCGGAGGCATCGCCATCACGGGGAACGTCACCCCGTCCTTCAACGCCACCACGCTGGGATGCTCGGCGACCTACTGCCACGGGAACTTCACGGGCGGGAAGACGACGGCGGTCCCGATCTGGACGGGGGGCGCGGTCACCTGCACGTCCTGCCACAACATGCCCGCCACGAGCACCGGCGAGCACTCGAAGCACATGGGCCAGACCGGGATGAACTGCTCGACCTGCCACAATGGAATCGCCACCGGCACGGGCAACCCCTCGCCCAACGCCGCCATCTCCGGCCCGACACTCCACGTGAACGGCGTGAAGAACGTGGTGTTCGGCGGCACCTTCGACGGGAGCACGGTCACCGGCACGTACACCCCGTCCACGCGGACCTGCGCCGTGTCCTGCCACGGCAACGAGACCTGGCCCAGCCGCTGACCCGCGCGGGCGCAGCCCCGCTTCCGGTTCCCCCGAAACGCCCGCCCCTTCGTCCCTCTTGGACGCCGCGGCGGGCGTGGTAGTTTTTCGGCCAGATGGACGTCGTGGCCGGGCGATGATCGGTGACCCGGAGGGATGCCGAAGCCTCACTGTCGGACGTCACCCGACGGAGGTGATCACCGCCGACGATGGCGTCCTTCCTGGGTAAATTATCATAATGAGACCCAATGTTTGCGGGCATTTGCCGAAATTGACCGCCCGCGTCGTTTTTACGTAGAAGTACCATGAATCACGGACTACAGAAGGGGGCCATGCACGTGCTCCGACTTCGTTCCGTTCTCGCGGTCCTTGTCCTCGCAGGAACGCTGGTCGCCTGTGACACCGCGAAGACGGGTGGGGACGCGTCGGGGCTCACCCCGGTAGGCGCGAATCACAGGACGCACCTCCAGGGCGGCGTGTTCGGTTCCGGCGTCACCTGCGCGGCCTGTCATGCCCCGGCCGGATTCGTGGTCGACTTCTCGCAGAACCCCTCGGTGCACCAGGCGGGGGCGACCTTCGACCCTGCCACCCAGACCTGCAGCAACGTCTCCTGCCACGGCAATTTCACCCTCGGGGCCGTCACCGGAACCCGCGTCGTCGCGGCCTGGAACGACTCGACCCCGCTCAACTGTGGCTCGTGCCACGGAATGCCGCCCACCGGACACCCGAACATGGCCGGGGCGAACGACGCGGCGTCCTGCGCGAGTTGCCACGCCGACACCGTCAACACCGACGGCTCGATCAACATCGCCTTCGGGGCCCACATGAACGGCCTCGCCGAGGTGACCGGGGGGGCCTGCGCCTCCTGCCACGGCGACCCGGCACGGGTCCCCGGCATGGCCGGCGTCGACCCCTTCCTCACCTCTGCCCCGCCCGTCGCGCCGGCGGGTGCGCCCGCCTACGCCGAAGGCGCCCACCTCGTCCACCTGAACCCGAATCCCGCCGTCGCGGCGACGCACCCCACCGCCTGCGTCGAATGCCACGTCGTTCCCACCGACGCCACCCACGCCACGGTCCCGCCGTCCCAGAAGGTGGTGTTCGGGCCGCTGGCGGTCGCCAACGGCTCCAATCCCACCTTCGACCCGGTCACGGCCGGGTGCTCGGCCACCTACTGCCACGGCAACTTCAACTTCCGCGGAGTGACCGGATCGACGACGACGATGCTCTGGACCGACACCACCCGGATCGCGTGCGCCTCCTGCCACGCCATGCCTCCTACCGGTCACCCTCCGGTGACGGACTCGTCGGCGATGCTCCTGCGCCTCCTGCCACCCCACGACCGTGGACGGGACGGGCGCCATCATCCCGTCCGGCGGCCACATGAACACGCGCGCCGACGTCGCCGACCTCGGCTGCATCGAATGCCACGGAGACGCGACGCGTGCGGCGAATCTCGCCGGGACCGACGTGAACTTCCGCTCCACTCCCCCCGTCACCACGACGGGCGCGTCCCGCCACGGCCATCGGCGCGCACCTGGGCCACATGAACCCCACGGCGGCCTCGGCCTTGATGCCCCCGATGGCCTGCTCCGAGTGCCACGTGGTCCCCACGGATTTCGACCACGCGAACAACCCGCCGGCCCAGCGCGTCGTCTTCGGCGTGCTCGCCCGGAAGGGCGGCGCGGCCCCGACGTACGTCGCCGGCTCGCTCGGCTGCGCCGCCACCTACTGCCACGGAAACTTCACCTTCGCGGGCGTCACCGGCGCCAATGCTACCCCCGTCTGGACCGACACGGCGCCGCTCGACCTGCACCTCGTGCCACGGCATGCCGCCCACCGGACACGTGGCCGTCGCCGCACCGATCACCGCCGCCTCCTGCGCCCCGTGCCACCCGACCGCCGTGAACCCCAACGGCTCCATCAACCTGGTCGACAAGGGACACCTGAACGGCCTGGCCGACACCTCGGCGCGTCGGGTGCTCGGCGTGCCACGGCGACGCCACCCGGACCGGCAACCTGCCCGGGACCGATGCCAACCTCGCCTCCTCTCCCCCCGTCGCGTCGGCCAGCGCGAAGCCCTACGCCATCGGCGCGCACCTCGGCCACGTGAACCCCACCGTCCTCGAGCTTCCTCATGGGCCCGGTGGCGTGCGCGGAGTGCCACGTGGTTCCGACCGACTCCACCCACGCCACGACTCCGCCCGCCCAGAAGGTGGTCTTCGGCACGATCGCGAGGGCCGGCGGCGCCATCCCCACCTGGACCAGCACCACCACGGGCTGCGCGGCGACCTACTGCCACGGCAACTTCACGTTCAACGGCGTCTCGGGCTCGAGGGCCACGCCGCTCTGGACGGACACGGCCGCTCTCACCTGCACCTCGTGCCACGGGATGCCGCCCACCGGCCACTTCGCGGTGGCGACTCGCGACGGCGGCCTCCTGCGCCACCTGCCACCCCGACGCGGTGAACCGGACGGCACCATCAACGCCACGGCGAAGGGGCACATCAACGGCAAGTCCGACGTGAACAACATGGCCTGCAACAGCTGCCACGGCGACCCCAACCGCAAGCCCAACCTGCTCGGCACCGATGCCAACCTGACCTCGGCACCGCCGGTGGCGCAACCCGACGCTCCGGCGTCGACCGTGGGCGCGCACATGGGGCACATGAACCCCACCGCGGCCAGCTACGCCATGGCGCCCATCGCCTGCGCCGAGTGCCACGTCGTACCGACCGACGCGGGCCACGCGACCAACCCCCCGCCGCGGTGGTGGTCTTCGGGGCGCTCTCGAGGACGGGCGGCGCGGTGCCCACGTTCAACGCCGACCACGTCGGGATGCTCGGCGACCTACTGCCACGGGAACTTCACCTTCGGTGCGGTGCGGGGCTCGAACGCCACGCCGATCTGGACGGACACCGCGCCGCTCACCTGCACCTCGTGCCACGGCATGCTGCCCACCGGACACCCGGCCTACGCCGGGACGCATCACCGCCGCGAGCTGCTTCCAGTGCCACCCGCAGGCCGTGAACTCGGACGGGACCATCAAGCAGGGCGGGGGCCACATCAACGGGAAGGCCGACGGCGGTGGCTGCACCTCCTGTCACGGCGACCCGCCCGACGACCGGGGAGCACGGGGAGCACCGGAAGGAGCGCTGCGACGGGTGCCACCCGATCGGCTACACCAGCACGGTCTCGATCGCCCCGTTCCACAACAACGGCGTGACCGACATCGGCAAGCAGGCCGGCTACAGCTGCGGTCTCAAGGGATGCCCGCCCGGCGTGCAGGGGACCTGCACCGTGAACTGCCACGGCGAGAACCACACTGCCGAGAGGTGGTAGGGGGCGAGGGCGGTCGGCGTCCGGGCGTCAGCCCTGGCCCGGCCGCTCTTCCGGCTTCCGGCCGGGAAAGCCCACCACCGCCGCGACCAGGGCGAAGTACGCGGCGCTGCGCCAGGCCGACGAGGTGATGGCGCAGGTTCCGCCCGAGCGGCATCCCACGAGCTCGTAGTAGGCGACGCCGGCGACGGCGCCTGCCCCCGCGAAGAGAGCGGCCCGCCACGGGGAATTCCAGAGTCGCTTCCACCTGCCGTCGCCGTTCATGCCCGTTCTCCACCGTCGCACGGCCCGATTCGACGCTTCCGGGGCCGGAGTCTTGATGATACGGAAGTTGGAGCCCCGGCGCCCGGGAAGGGTTCCGCGGCGCCCAGAACCTGGAGCCACCCCGTGCGTGCCGCCCCTTTCGCCGCCCTGCTCCTCGCCGCCGCCTGCTCCTCGCCCGAGAAGGCTCGAACCGCCGCGACCCCACCCGCCATTCCCGAGTGGGAGGCCGAGAACCCGGTGCGCCCCCTGCCCCCTTCGCCGCTGGGCGTGGCTGCCGAGATCGCCGACATCGTTCCCCGGGTGACGCCGGAGAAGGTCCGGCTCGGTCGGTGGCTCTTCTACGACCCGCGGCTCTCGGCGGACGGGACCATCTCCTGCGCCTCCTGCCACGAGCCGTCGGCCGGCTTCAGCGAGCGGGATCCCGTGTCGACCGGCGTGGGAGGCAAGAAGGGCACCCGAAAGGCGCCGCCGGTCCTGAATGCCGCCTTCCCCATCTACCCGGTGTGGTTCTGGGACGGCCGCGCGTCGTCGCTGGCCGAGCAGGCCAAGGGGCCCATGGAGAACCCCGTCGAGATGGGGATGACCCACGCCGGCATCGAGTCGACCGTGCGCGCCATCCCGGGCTACCGGCGTTACTTCGCCGAGGCCTTCGGAGACGAGCGCATCGACGTGGAGCGCGTGGCCGAGGCCATCGCGGCCTACGAGGCCACGCGCATGTCCGGGAACTCCGCCTACGACCGCTGGGACGCGGGGGATCCCGGTGCGCTCGACGAGAAGCAGAAGCAGGGCTTCCGGCTGTTCTTCGGGAAGGCCGCCTGCAACCAGTGCCACCTGGGCCCCAATCTCACCGACTCCCGGTTCCACAACCTGGGCGTGGGCTGGCGCCCGCCGCCTCCCGGCGCCGACCCGGCCTCCGGCTTCGCCGACCCGGGACGGGCCAAGGTGACGGGCAAGGCGGCCGACACCGGCGCCTTCAAGACCCCGACGCTGCGCGACGTCTCGCGCCGCGCGCCGTACATGCACGACGGCTCGGTGGCCACGCTCCGGGAGGCCGTCCTGATCTACGATCGCGGCGGGATTCCGAACCCCTGGCTGTCACCAGACGTGAAGCCCCTCCACCTGTCCGGCGAGCAGGTGGACGCGCTCGTCGCCTTCCTCGAGGCGCTCGACGGGGAGGGCTTCCAGGACGTGGCGCCGCGCAGTTTCCCGCGCTGACGCCGCGCCGGGTCACCAGATGGGGCGGCCTTCCTGCATCCGGGCATACCGTTGCGGGGCGAAGCGCTTGAAGGCCACGGCAAGCGGGACCGACAGGATGGCCAGCAGGAGCACGGCGAGGACCACGCCGACCGCCGCGTAGCCCACCGATACCGCGGCGAGACCGAAGAATCCGAGCACTGGGACCAAGAGGAATTTCTTCATTCGTCTACCCTCCGTCCACGCAGCGCATGAATTGCGCACCAACTCCCAACGTGAATTGTTGCGCCATTTCCCCAGGGATGTCCATGGTACGGAGAATTTCACCACCCGGGAAGGCCGACTCCGCGGTCAGAATTTTTGCGCACGACGGCGACCCGTACATGGACCTGTCACGTCCATGTCGATGCCTAGGTCGGCATGCGCGCAGGAATTTCGTCGGCTTGGGGGCGTAAGAATCCGTCCGGCACGGGCACGAGAACGGAGCTCCCGCGGCGCCTTGCGACGAGCTCGGCAGCGACCAGGACGACCGCCGCTCCAATCACGACCGCGATGACGACCGCCCCGACCATTCCTCGTCCACCGTCCGTCGCCGTGGCCATTCGCAGGCTGGCGTGCCAGAAGGCGGCGGCAACCAGGCTTCCCCTCGTCCGAGCCACCACGAAGGCCAGGACCACCGATGACGCGAGGAGGAGGATTGCCCGTCCCGCGATCCCGGCAACCGGGCTCGCGTCCGACGAGAGTCTCGCCGGGTTCACCACGAGCAACGGCAGGAGCCAGATGCCCCAGGGAACCGCCACCAGGAGCGCCCCGGAGAGGGGTCCGTACCGGGCCTGGAGCCGTGGCAGCGCGAGGCCGCGCCAGCCGATCTCCTGGCCGAACCCCGCGCCGAGAAGGACGAGATCGAACACCGCGAGGAGCGGCAGGGTTGGCAAGCCGGGGTAGCGCGCGAACGCGGCCGGCCCCGGGACCGGAAGGCCGGCGGCGGAAAGCACGGCGAGCGTGGCCAGCGCGACCAGGAGCGGGCTCGGGGCGAGGAGCCAGAGCCAGGGGGAGCGCCAGGGGATCCGCACGATCCGCAGGGCGAATTCCTTCACCCCCGCGTCTCCCCCGCCGATGGCGGTGACGGTGAAGGCGGCCAGGGCGGGGCCCGCCATCCCGGTGAGCTCGGTGGGGAGGCGCCCCGGCACGACACGCGCACCGCTGGCCGCGAGCGACAGCCAGTCGGCCCAGGAGAAGGCGAACGTGGCGATCAGGAAGGCAGGGAACGGCCGCCTCCGGACCCAGTCCAGCCCGGAGTAGACCCCGTGTGCGAGCGCCTCGAGCACCGCGGCGCGATCAGCCCGGCCGCCCCACGAACCAGGAGAGCACCAGGTTCACGAGGCTCACCACCAGCGCTCCCAGGAAGGCGGCCGCGAACCCGTTCACCCGGAACCCCAGCCCGAGCGCCCCGGAGAGCGCCGAGGTGATCCAGAGGGCGAACGCGTTCACCACGAAGAGGAAGAGGCCGAGCGTCAGCAGGATGAAGGGGATCGAGAAGAAGGTCAGCACCGGCTTCACGATCGCGTTCACGATGCCGAAGACGAGCGCGACGCCCAGGAAGCCGGCCCAGCCCCCCTGGTAGGTGATTCCGGACACGAGCCGCAGCGCCACGTAGAGGGCGGCGGCGTTGAGCAGAAGGCGAAGGACGAGTTCCATGTCAGTGCCCCGGCGGCGCGATGGCCACCGCTCCCTTGCGCGCGACGATCGCGAGCATCACGTAGTTCCATCCCTCGAGGATCATGTCGATGGAGACGAACATCCCGATGACCCAGAGCGACGAGGCCGGCCACCTGTTCCAGATGAGCAGGCCGAGCAGCACCGAGACCGCCCCGTTGAAGAGCCCCCAGCCCCAGCCCGGGTGCCGGCTGCTCACCGCGCCCACCACGCGGAAGGCGCCGAGCACCAGGAAGTAGGAGGCCACGAGCAGCGTGAGGAGCTCCAGGCCGGCCAGCGGCCGCATCCAGATGACGCCACCGGCGACGACGGAGAGGATCCCGCCGAACAGGAAGAGGAAGAAGCCCGGCCAGCGCTGGTGCCGGAAAGCCTGGACCACCTCCATCACGCCGTAGGCGACGAGCAGGCCGCCCACGAAGATGGTGGTCACCACCGAGACGGCGAACGAGTACCCCAGCCCCACCGTGCCCACCACGACGAGGAGGATGCCCCAGCCGAGCAGCCAGCCCCACGCCTTCCTCAACTCGCCGGCGACCGCCGCCCTCGTGTCCACCATGGTCATCTGGATGTCCTCCCCGATCGGTAATGCGCCGGCCTGGGGTGCGCCGATAGACCCCTCATGGGTCACAGGGAGTGAACCATCCCGACCGGGCCGCCGCTGTCAGACCGGCCCCGTACCCTCCCTTCCGTGACGCCCCGCCGATTCCTCACCCTCGACCTGGAGACCGTCCCCGACGAGGACCTCGTCGCGGCCGTGGACGGGGAACCGGACCGCCCCTACGCCGACAAGTTGCGGCGCCTGCTCGACGAGCGGCGCTCCCGCAGCGGAGGGCGCACCGATTTCCTTCCCATCCCCTATCACCGGCCCGTCGTGGCCTGCACGCTCGAGGCCGAGGAGCGGGACGGCGTGGTGCGCGTGGTCGATGCCAACGTCTGGACCGATCGGGCCGGAGACGAGGCCTCGTTCCTGCGCCGCACCTGGCAGCGCATCACCGGGCGCACCGTGGTCTCCTTCCACGGCCGCGGTTTCGACCTCCCGGTGCTCGAGATGCGCTCGCTCAAGCTGGGGGTTCCCGCTCCGCGCTGGTTCCGGGGGGCGCGGGCCGAGGGCGCCGAGGAGCACCTCGACCTCATCGAGCTGCTCTCCAACGGCCGGGCCGCTCCGGCGGCCCCGCTGGACCTCTACGCCAAGCTGGTCGGCCTGCCCGGGAAGGAGGAGGTGGCCGGTCGCGACGTCCACGTCCTCTACGCGGCGGGCGCGCTCGACCGCATCGCCGCCTACTGCATGACCGACGTGGTGCAGACCTGGCTGCTCTTCCTGCGCTACCGGCTGGTGGAGGGAAGCCTCACCCGGGACGGCTACGACGAGAGCGTGGCCTCGGTGCGGCGCGACCTCCCGTCCATCGCGCGGCGCAGCCTGGCTCCCGCCGAGGCGCGGCAGATCGACGGGTGGATGGAACGGAGCGCCCGCTTCTTCGGCGAGCCCGCACCGGCCCGCCAGGCGCGCTGAGCGCGCCCGGCGACCGGGGGCCGGAAACTGCCGGGAGCTAGCGAGCCTTCTTGGCCCTGCGCTTGCGCTTCTTGGAGAGGACGCCGGCCCGCTTGGCGGCCGTGCGCTTCACCTTGCTGCGGTTCTTCACCTTGCGCTTCGATCGATTGGTTCGGAGTGTCGCCATCTCGTTCCTCCTTGTTGGGGGCGGCAGTCTAGTCGTCGCGGCCGGTACGTCAACCCGGACGCTCCCGTCAGGTGATCCAGTCCTTCTCCTTCAGCTTGGTGGGCAGGTACTCCTCGGTGATGAAGGAGATCCCACGCCGGGAGAGCGCCTCGAGCTCGAACTTCACCCCCGACCGCACCATCTCCTGGATCTCCCGCTGCCACTGCTTGGCCTGGAACCAGGGGTAGGCGAGCATCTGCTTGGCCCGGGCCACGTCGCCGTCGTCCATCTTGATGGCCACGTTGGAGGGGAGCTTGTAGGCGACCTTGTCGAAGGAGGAGAGCCCGATGAACCGGGCGTCGGGCACGGCCATGCGCATCGACTCGAAGGCCAGGTTGATCGAGCCCTGCTTCACCACCGAGTAGATGTAGAAGCCCCAGGGATCGTTGTCGACCAGCACATACACCGGGAGTCCTAGCTCGCGGTGCAGGCGCTGCACCAGGCGGCGCACCCCGCGAGGCGGCTGGCCCCCGCCGTGGATGATGATGGCGTTCTGGCGCTTCCAGAACTTGTCCTCGTTGAAGCGGCTCCAGACCGCGTCCTTCTCCACCAGCAGGACGTACTTCGCCTCGTGCCGGCCGAACTGGATGACGTTCTCCTCGACGATGGAGGGAACGCCCCAGCCGCCCGAGCCCATGCGGCGCAGGTCGATGGTGTCGCCCGAGTCCCGGATGGTGATGGGTCCCACCATCGTCCCCTTGCGGGAGGCGAAGAGGTGCAGCTCCTCGCGGAGCGCGTCGAGGGCCACCTCGATGTCCTCGATGATGGGGTCCGACTCGTCCTGCTCCTCGAAGGTGTTCTGCTTCGTGTCGCCGATGGTGTGCTTGGTGATGTAGTAGAGGTCGCGGATGCTGGTGGTCTTCCCCGACTCGATGAGCTCCTTGCAGGCGTCCGAGACCAGGAAGGTCTGCATGAACTTCTTGGCCATGGCGACGTTGAAGAAGTAGCGCTTCTGGCGCTGGTTCCCCAGCTCGACCACCCGCTTCTTCTCGTTGAAGCGCACGTTGGCGAGGCTGCGCACCGGGATCTCCACGAAGGGATTGCCGCCTCCCTTCACGGCCCGGATCACCGACTCGGCCAGCTTCTCGATCTTCCCCACCGTCTTCTTCGACACCGCGTCCATGCGCGCCATGGGCTACTCGTCCTCCTCGGAGCGCCGCGGGCGCCTCGACGTCTTCTCGGCCGCTTCCTCGAGCTTCGCGTCCTGGCTGGCCAGGTCGGCCTCGGTGACCTGCTCGGCGACCTTCATGAACTCCCTGCGGATGGGTTCGGGGCTGCGCCCCACGATCTTGCCGATGGCCTCGGCCACCTCGTGGATGTAGAGCTCGAAGATGGAGCGGCGCTGGGCCTGGTAGTCGGCGTGCTGCCGCTTGCGGATGTGGGCCGCGAGCTTCCGGCCGCACTCCTGCGCGGCCAGCTGGATCTCCCGGATGATCTCCGGGTAGTGGGCCACCGCCTCCTTCGACTCGCTGGTGAAGGGGACCCAGACCGAGGCGATGTGCACGAGGAGGGCCATGGGCCCCACCGGGAGGGAGCCCTTGGGCTGGCTGAGCAGGTAGTTGCGCCAGTCGGTCTTCACCACCGCCTCGGTGATGCCGCAGGCGCCGCGCTGGAAGAGCAGCGGGACGCGGTTGGCGAACCGGAAGAGCTCGACCTGCTTGTCGGCCGGCCAGCTGCCACCGAAGGCCAGCCCCACCTCCACCTGGAACGGGTTGCCGCGGTAGACCCTCGGCGGCCGGGTCACGGTCGCGATGAAGTAGTCGTGCCCCTTGATCTTCTCGACCCCCTCCTCGGCCTCGACCTCGGACGGCTCGGGTGCGGGGGCGGCCTTCGCCTTGCCCTTCCCCCGGGCCTTGCTCTTCGTGGCCTGGTCGAGGTCGAGCTGGCCGTCCTCGCCTTCCGGTCCCTCGGTCTCGATCACCGAGAGGAAGGAGACGAGACCCTGCCGCATCAGGGCGTCGCCGATGGGGGACAGGCAGTTCACGGGCGGCGCCATGATCCTGGTCTTCTGGATGCCGGCGTGGAGCTTCGCCGCGACGTCCCGGTCGCCGGCGATCTCGCGCGGACGCATCCGCTCCCGGATGCCGGAGTTGCGGAGGATCTCGCCCGCCACCTGCGCCGAGACCCGGCTGAACGAGGTCTGCAGGAACCCCTTCACGTCGTGGCTCTTCGAGTCGCCCGCCATGGTCATGAGCGCGCCCAGCTCGACGCCGTGCGGGTGCGGGCGGATCTCCAGCGCCTCCTTGGGCAGCTCGCTCGTGGCCCGCGGGAAGGAGAGCCGGTTCTGCTTGGGCCGCACGTAGTGGACGGTGCAGTGCGGGTTGGCCAGGGCGGTGTGCTCGACGTAGCGGTTCACGAACTTCTGGCCGGACTGCCAGTTGGCGACGATCTCCAGCTCGACCCGCGTCCCGTGCTCCTGGTGCCAGTCGTCGAGGGTCTCGTCGCGCGTCACCACCGGGCTGTTCTTGCGCGTGTCGATCTGGATGTCGAAGCTGTGGGTGGGCTTCCCCTTGCCGGTCCGGGAGACCACGCGAATGGGCTGGCCCGTGGTGAGCTGGCCGTACATGGCGGCGGCGCTGATGCCGATGCCCTGCTGCCCGCGCGACTGCTTGAGCCGGTGGAACTTCGAGCCGTAGAGCAGCTTGCCGAAGATCTTCGGGGCCTGGGCCTTCACGATTCCCGGCCCGTTGTCCTCCACCGCCACCACGAAGCGACCTTCCCCCTTGGTCAGCTCGCCGGTGTCCTCGAAGCCCAGGTCGCGGACCTCGATGGAGATCTCGGGGAGGATGCCGGCCTCCTCGCAGGCGTCGAGCGAGTTGTCGACGGCCTCCTTGATGGTGGTGAGGAGCGCCTTGGACGGGTTGTCGAATCCGAGCAGGTGGCGATTCTTGGTGAAGAACTCGGAGATGGAGATCTCGCGCTGGCGCGTGGCCATCTCCTCGGCCGTGGCCCTGCGCTTCGGGCGACGCGGCTCCGGCGCGACCGGAGCCTCGGGGACCACGTCCGCGGGCGGGGGTGTCGCCACCGCCACGAGCTCGAGCTGCCTCGCTCCCCGGACCGCCCTGGACGCCTTCGCCGCCTTCGCCGCCATGCCCGCCTCCGATATCGCCCGTTTTCGCGTGTACCACGGACCGGCCTCGCGCGCTAACTCTCGGACGACCTTCGGGAATTCCCGGATGGGGCCTCTCGATTGGGTTTGACGGGTCGGCCCGCGTGGTTAGATTCCCGTCCATGGCATGGAACGAACCCACCCCGAGCCGCGGCGCGACGGTCCCCAAGGTCTCGGGCACGAGCGGCTACCTCAAGACCTTCGTCCTCATGGCAGGGCTCATCGCGCTGCTCGCCATCCTCGGCAACATGGTGGGCGGGGCGCAGGGCATGCTCCTCTTCGGCGCCCTCGGCCTGGTGATGAACTTCGTCATGTACTGGTTCTCCGACCGGATCGCGCTCGCGACCAACGGGGCCCAGCCGGTGACCCGCGAGCAGCTGCCGGAGATCTACGAGATCGTGGAGCGGCTCACCCGCAAGGAGGGGATGCCCATGCCGCGCATCTACCTCATTCCCTCCGAGACCCCGAACGCCTTCGCCACTGGCCGCAACCCGGAGCACGCGGCGCTGGCGGTCACCGAGGGCATCCTGCGCATCCTCGACCGGCGGCAGCTCGAGGGCGTCCTGGCCCATGAGCTCGCCCACGTGAAGAACCGCGACATCCTCATCGCCACCATCGCCGCCGGCCTGGCCGGGCTCATCGGCTCGATCGGCCACATGATCCAGTGGGCCGGCATGTTCGGAAGCCTGGGGGCCCGGGACGGCGACGGCAACGACACCAACGTCTTCGGCGCCATCGCCTGGGCCATCCTCGCCCCCATCATGGCCATGCTCATCCAGCTCGCGGTCTCCCGCTCGCGGGAGTACGCCGCCGACGCCACCGGCGCGCAGATGACCGGGGACCCCGAGCCGCTGGCCCAGGCGCTCCTGTCGCTCGAGGGCGCGAACCAGCAGATGCCCATGCAGCACGCCGGACCGGCCTCGGCGCACCTCTACATCGTGAACCCGCTCCACGGCCGCGCCTTCGCGAGCCTGCTCTCCACGCACCCGCCCATCGAGGAGCGCGTGAAGCGGCTCCGCGAGATGCGGCGCGGCGTCCGGTACGCGTAGCGCTTTCGTTGCGCGGCGCACCGGCCGGGGATATCGAGCCTCCATGACAATCCCGATCCTGGCGGCGCTCCTCGGGGCGTCGGCTGCACTCAAGGTGGGGGACAAGGCGCCGGACTTCACCCTGCCCGACACGGACGGAAAGCCGGTGAAGCTCTCGCAACTCCTCGCGAGGGGCCCGGTGATCCTGGCCTTCTTCCCCAAGG
The DNA here is from genome assembly GCA_963818535.1 of uncultured delta proteobacterium. Classification (GTDB taxonomy): domain Bacteria; phylum Myxococcota; class Myxococcia; order Myxococcales; family Anaeromyxobacteraceae; genus CAIOAK01. The sequence continues at coordinate 26,791 of CAWFSM010000004.1, forward strand.
CATTCACCCCTGGTTGAAACAAGGAAAATCAAGCGTACCGGGACCGGTATGCCGAGGTGGAGAAGAAGGGCGCAGAGGTCGTCGGAGTTTCCACCGACTCCGTGGAGAAGCTCGCGAAGTTCAAGTCCGAGTTCAGCCTCCCGTTCGTCCTCCTGTCGGACGAGAAGGGAACCGTCGTCGAGCAGTACCCGGGCAAGATCCCCATCCTGGGGGTCGCCAACCGGGCGACCTACGTCATCGGCCAGGACGGCCTGGTGAAGGAGATCGTCACCGGGAGCGGCGCCATCGATCCGTCGACGGCGGTCGCGGCCTGCCCGATCGGGAAGAAGTAGGAACCCCCCGGACTATCCCGGGTCCTGGACCACCACCCTGCGGACGACGGCGTCGCCCGCGGGCGTGGTGAGCCTTTCCCCCTCGCGCCAGTGGGCGCGGCGCAGGTATCCGAGACCGAGCCGGCCCTGGCTGGTGTCGGCGGCGCTGGTCACCCGGCCGACCTCCTTGTCCCCCATCGTGAGCGGGGTCCCCGGCCCCGCGCCCTCCGGGAGCTCGAGCTGCACGAGCCCCTTCTGGATGGCGCCCCGGACGGTGGCGCGCAGCACCACCTCCTGGCCGAGGTAGCAGCCCTTCTGGAAGTGGATGGCGTCCCGGGTGAGCGCGGCCTCCATGGGAAGGCGCTCCCCGTCCATGTCGGCCCCGAAGCGGGCCACCCCCTCCTCGATGCGCAGCGCCTCCAGGTCGGCGGCGTCGAGCTCGGCCGCTCCGGAGGCCAGCAGCGCCGCGCGAGGAGCGGCCAGCGCCTCCGCCTCGCCGATCACCTCGACGGCCGGCACCCCGCGACGAGGCGTCGCCGCCACCGTCGCCTCGCCCGCGGCCTCCCGGACCAGCTCGACCCCTCGCGGACCCAGGACCGACATCACCCGGAGTGATCCGGAGGCGTCCTCGAACTTCACCGGCGAGGACAGCACGTACTTGCGAAGGTGCGCGAGCAGGAGCGGCACCTCCTCGGTCTCGGTGACGAGGAGCAGGTCCTCGGCGCGCGCCACCACGAGCCCCTCCCCGACGATGTGCCCACGTCCGTCGAGGAAGGCGGCGTAGGCGCTCCCTCCCGTGGGCAGCGCGGAGAGGTGCTGGGTGGACATGCGGTGCAGGAAGTCCCGCCCGCCCTTGCCGGTGATGCGCAGCACACCGCGCTCCCCGACGGGTCCCACGGCGGCGGAGCCGCGCGCGGCGGCCAGCTTCTCGGCGAGCGTCATGCGGACGACTCTAGCCGGGGCGGCTCAACCTCGCTGCGTCATCGCCACGCCCAGGATGACCAGCACCCCACCCGCCACGAAGGAGGGCGTGAGCGGATCGCCGTACACGGCCCAGGCGAGCAGGGCCGTCAGGACCGGCTGGGTGTTGGACCAGATGGCGACGCGGCTCGCGTCCTCGCGGGCGAGCGCCCAGTAGTAGAGGAGGTAGGAGACCACGCTGGTGAGGACGACGAGGTAGGCGACGCTCCCCCACCCCGCCGGCGAGAGCGCCCGGAAGCTCGAGACGCTGGAGAAGAGGAGCCCGAACGGGAGGTAGAGCAGGCTTCCCGTGACGATGGTGACGCCGGTGGTGGTGATGACCCCGTACCGCTCCGCGTAGGGCTTGCCCCAGACCGCGTAGACCGCCCAGGAGATCACGGCGAGCAGGACGAGCAGGTCGCCGAGGAGCGCCCGCGACGCTCCCTCGTTCCCGGAGAGCTGGCCGCGAGCCACCAGCACGACCGCCGCTCCCGCGAAGGCCACGGCGATGCCGAAGGACTTCCAGGGGCTGGTTCGCTCCTCGCGCCGCAGCAGGGCGAGCACGAAGACGAAGATGGGCGTCATGGCGTAGAGGAGCGCGGCGTGGCCGGGCGTGGTGAGGGAGAGGCCGAACAGGAAGAGCCCCTGGTTGAGCGGGATGGCGATGAAGCCGAGCACGGCCATGGCCAGGAGGTCCCGCCGCGCCACCTTTCGTGGCCGCCAGAGGAGCAACCCGGCGTAGACGAGCCCGGCGAAGGTGAAGCGGGCCAGCGCCAGCTCGAAGGGGGAGAGCTCGCCGAGCGCGCGCTTGGCCGCCAGGTAGGTCCCGGCCGACAGGGCCGAGTGGAGCAGCATGACGAGGTCGATCAACGGCCGGTGCTCCCCAGCCGGTCGAGCGCCCACCTGGCCGCCTCGGCCACCCCGCGGAGGTCGCTCCCGGCGAGCCGGCGAAGCTCTGGCTCGAGCGCGGCCTCGCCGGTGGCTCCCGCGACCAGCGCGCCGTTCCGTACCAGGCCCGCGTGGCCCGCACGGGCCAGCGCGGTCCCGTGGAAGCGGGCCCGGAACTCCTCGGGCGTGAGGCGAACGAGCTCCCCGAGCTCGAGGACGGGGTGCCGCACGGGACGGAGCTCGGGGTCGCTCGCCTCGCCCGCTCCGCGGTTCCACGGGCAGGCCGTCTGGCAGTCGTCGCAGCCGAATCCCCACCGGCCGAGGTGGGCCGCCACCCCCTCCGGGACCGCGCCCCGACGCTCGATCGTCTGGAAGGAGATGCAGAGGCGCGCGTCGACGAGCCCCGGCTCCGGGATGGCGCCGGTGGGGCAGGCGGGAATGCAGGCCGCGCAGTCACCGCACCGCTCGGGATGCGGCGCGTCCGGCTCGAGGTCGCGGTCGAGGAGGACGACGGCGAGCAGCACCCAGCTCCCCCGCGCCGTGGTGATGAGGCAGCCGTTCTTGCCCACCCAGCCGATCCCGGCGCGCTGGGCCCAGGCCTTCTCCATCACCGGCCCGACGTCCGCCGAGGGAAGGGCGCGGAGATCCGGATCGCTCCTCCGGAGCTCCGCGACCAGGACCTTGAGCTTCTTCTTGAGCACGGTGTGGTAGTCGCGGCCCCGGGCGTAGCGCGCCACCGCGGCGCGTCCCGGCCCGGTGCCGGGCGGGCTGCCGTCGTGGGCCACGGCCAGGGCCACCACGCTCCGGCAACCGGGCAGGAGGAGTCGCGGGTCGAGCCGCACGTCACGCTGGGTGCGGAGCCAGGCCATGTCGGCCTCCGCACCGCGGGCGAGCATGCGGTCGAGCGGCCCCGGGTCGAGGGGCCCTGCCCGCGCGATGCCCACCTCGTGGAAGCCGGCGGCGCGGGCCGCCTGCTTCACGAAAGCGCTGTCGAGGACGGAGGACGTGGGAGCCCCCGCTACGCGCGGGTCGCGGCCGAGGGCAGCAACCGGCGGACCACCAGCCGGACGATCACGGCCGCCGGGGCGCCGAGGATGGAGCCGAGGACGATGGCCCAGAGGGCGGGGACCACCGGCCGGCCGGGCGTGACGTTGTAGCTCACCACGAGACCGAAGCCGAGGGCGATGCCGGCGGCGATGGTGGCCCCGGAATCGCGGCGGCACCGCACCTCGCCGATGGCGGCCAGGCCGAGGGCGAGGATCGAGAGGATCCACGCCAGGGCGTGCGGAAGCCAGGCGCGGTGCAGCTCGATGCGCAGCGGCGCAGTGGAGAGCCCCTGGACCCTCTCCAGCCGGATCTCCTTCGCGCCGGCCGGGAGGCTCGCCTCGAACCAGTCGGAGTCGTGGTCGTGGGTGACCTTGGTGCTCCCTCCACGCCCCACCCTGGCGAATCCGGTCGTGCGGCGAAGCTCGCCCGAGACCGGCTGGTCGAATCCGCCCAGCCGGAACTCCACGATCGGGTCGGCCGAACCGCCGAGGCGGGTCGAGACGAGGAGGAGGACGTTGCCGCTCACGTCCGGTGGAATGGCCTGGGCGTCGCCGGCCCGGGCCATCTCGGCGACGAAGCGGGGCTCCCCGGGATGGACGGCCTCGAAGGCCGGGATGGCCGCGACCGCGAAGGAGAGGACGGCCGCCACGCCGAGCATCGCCCGCGTGACCGCGTCGGTCGTGACCTGGAGGGCCGGCCGGAGCACCAGGAACCCGAGGGTGAGCGGGACGAGGATGGCGACGATGCCGCCCACGGCCGACTCGGTGATCATCCCGGCCATCCAGAAGACCCCGACACCGACCGCGACGGTGAGCCCGAAGGACGGGAAGAACCACGGGCGGACGAGTCCTTCGAAGCGGGTCCTGCGGGGTGCGGCTGTCGTCGGACATCTCTCATGACTCCTGGTTGATCGAAAATTGGACAGGATCGATATCGCCCATACCATGCGTTGCAATGGCGCGACGGCTCGAATTGCACGACTGGGACGACCTTCCGGGCACCGAGGAGCGCGGTCCGGGCTGGTCGATGGTCCTCGGGAACAGCATCGAGGTCCTGGAGAAGCTGCCCCCCCGGTCGGTCGATCTCATCTTCGCGGACCCTCCCTACCACTTGTCGAACGGCGGGACCACCTGCCAGGGCGGCCGGCGAGCCCGGGTCGACAAGGGAGAGTGGGACCAGTCACGCGGCGTGGAGGCGGACCACGCCTTCCAGCGCGGATGGCTGCAGGCCTGCCGCCGCGTCCTCAAGCCGTCGGGAACGATCTGGGTGTCGGGCACGCAGCACGTCATCTTCTCGGTCGGCTACGCCATGCAGGAGCTGGGCTTCCACCTGCTCAACACCGTCACCTGGTTCAAGCCCAACGCGGCCCCCAACCTGGCCTGCCGCATGTTCACCCACTCCACCGAGATCCTGCTCTGGGCCGCCCCCATGCGGACGAAGCCGCTCGCCCACCGGTTCAACTACCGGGACATGAAGCACCGGAACGGCGGGAAGCAGATGCGCGACCTCTGGGAGGTGGCCGAACGGCCCGAGCCAGGGGGATCGCAGGTCGTCTGGCCGCTTCCCACGCCGGGGCCGCGGGAGAAGCTGCAGGGCCGGCACCCCACCCAGAAGCCGCTGGCGCTGCTCGAGCGGGTCATCGCCGCGAGCTCCACCGAGGGCGACCTCGTTCTCGACCCGTTCACCGGCTCGGGAACCACGGGGGTCGCCGCGGTCATGTCCGGGCGCCGGTTCCTCGGCGTCGAGATGAACGAGGACTACCTCGACCTGGCGGCGCGACGCATCCGCGCCGTGGAGAGCGCGCCGGCCGTCGAGGCGCGGGCCGTCTAGTCCCGGCCGGTCCCGGCCGATTCCGCCACCCGGCGCGCCCGGGCGACGAACGTGGCGATGGTGCGGAAACGCTGCCCGTACGGCGGCGGGTCGGGCCATGGACCGCTCCCGCCCAGCCCCAGCTCCACACCCGCCGCCGCGCAGGCCTCGCCGAGCTCGACCGCCTGCCTTCGCAGCCCCACCTCGTCGGTGGTGGCCGCCGACGCCGAGACCGCGATCATCTCGGCCCCGCCGCTGCGGGCGACCTCCACGAGCTCGCTCGCGGGGGTGTCCTGGCCGGCCCAGAGGGTCGCCCATCCGGCCTCCCGGAGGGCCAGCTCGACGAGCGAGAGCCCGAGCACGTGCCGGTCTCCCTCCGCGCAGGCCAGCATGCAGCGCGGGGACCCGGGTTGCCGCGGCATCCCGTCGGAGATCCTCGCCAGGGCGCGGGAGAGCCTCTCGGAGGCGAGGTGCTCCTGGAGGATGGTGACCTTCCCGGCCCTCCACCGAAGCCCCATCTCGGCGAGCGCCCCTCCCAGCATCTCCGAGACGGCGAGCCACGAGCCGAGCCGCGAACGCTCGGTGAGGAGGCGGGCCTCCACGCCCAGCCCGTCGGTCTGGAGAAGCAGGTCCACGAAGGAGGAGGCCGTCGAGCCGCGGCTGGACTCGAGGAACTTCTGGACCTCGCGCCGCTCGAATCGCCGGTGACCTCCCGCGGTCTTCAGGCAGGGGAGCACGCCCTGGTCGGCCCAGCGCTTCACGGCCGTGGGACCGACCCCGGCCAGTCTTCCGACGTCGACGGTGGAGAGCAAATCGTCCATTTCGTCCTTCGTTTACAAATTATGCCCCATTTTTCAAGTACAGATTCGCTTGCGGGGACGATTTCGTCGATTTAGATACATCGCATGAGCCTGGGAATCGAGCTGGCCGAAAGAGGATTCGTCCCCACCCCCGTGGTGCGCCTCGGCATCCGTCGCCTCCTCAGGAGCCGGATCCGGGACGAGGAGAAGCGGCACGCCGACCGGGAGGCCGCGCTCGTCCCGCTTCATCGCCGCGATGGAAGGAGCCGAGGTGGCCCCGGTTCCGGCGCTGGCGAACGACCAGCACTACGAGGTTCCTGCCGCGTTCTTCCGGACCGCCCTGGGATCGCGGATGAAGTACTCCGGCGGCTACTGGCCCGCGGGCGTGGAGACGCTCGACGCGTCCGAGGAGGCCATGCTGCGCCTCTCCGCCGACCGGGCGGACATCCGGGACGGCCACCGCATCCTCGAGCTCGGCTGCGGCTGGGGGAGCTTCTCCCTCTGGGCTGCCGAGCACTTCCCCGCCTCGCGCGTGGTGGGGGTCTCGAACTCGGCGAGCCAGCGCGAGTACATCCTCGGCGAGGCGCACCGGCGAGGGCTCGACAACCTCGAGATCGTCACCTGCGACATGAACCGCTTCGAGGCGCCGGGGACCTTCGACCGGATCGTCTCGGTGGAGATGTTCGAGCACATGCGCAACTGGCAGCTGCTCTTCCGGCGCATCTCCACCTGGCTCAACCCGGGCGGGAAGCTCTTCATCCACGTCTTCACGAGCGCGCGGTTCGCCTACCTCTTCGAGACCGAGGCCGACGACGACTGGATGGGGCGCCACTTCTTCACGGGCGGGATGATGCCCTCCCACGACCTGCTCCCGCGCGTGTCCGGCCCGCTGGCGCTCGAGGAGGACTGGATCGTCTCCGGGACGCACTACGCGCGGACCTCGGAGGCATGGCACGCCAACCTCCTCGCCAACCTGGAGGCCGCCACGGCGGCGCTCACCGGACCGCTCTCCGCCGCCGAGGCGCGGGTGCAGGTGCGCCGCTGGCAGATGTTCTTCCTGGCCTGCGCCGAGCTCTTCGGATTCGACGGCGGGCCGGGAGTGGCAGGTGTCGCATTACCGCCTCCGCAAGGCGGGAGGCCCCCGGTGAAGATCGCCGTCGTCGGCTCCGGCATCTCCGGACTCGTGTCGGCGCACCTGCTCTCGCGCCGCCACGACGTGGTCCTCTTCGAGGCCGACGCCCGCGTCGGAGGCCACACCCACACCTTCGACGTGCCCGGAGGACGGCCGCACCGTGCCGGTGGACACCGGCTTCATCGTGTTCAACGAGCGCACCTACCCGAACTTCCTCGCGTTGCTCCGCCAGCTCGGCGTCTCCTGGAAGGAGAGCGACATGAGCTTCTCGGTGCGGAGCGACCGGCGCGACTTCGAGTACGGAGCACCCGCCCTCGCCGGCCCTCTTCGCGCAGAAGCGCAATCTGTGTCGACCCGCGCTTCTACCGGATGCTCTACGACATCCCCCGGTTCTACCGGGAGGCGAAGGGGCTCCTCGACGAGGGCTCGGAGGTTCCGCTCCTCGAGTGGCTCACGGCCCGCGGCTACTCGCGCGGCTTCGTCGACGACCACCTGCTCCCGCTCGTGGGCTCGGTCTGGTCCTCGTCCTCGCCAGGGCGTGCGCGAGTTCCCGGCCCGCTTCCTGGCGCGCTTCTTCGACAACCACGGCTTCCTCGAGGTGAAGAAGGAGTTCCCCTGGCTCACCATCCGGGGCGGCTCGCGGGAGTACGTCCGGGCCATCCTGGGAGGTTTCCGCGGCGAGGTTCGCAGCGGGTCCCCGGTGGAGAGCATCACCCGCGGCGAGGGGGTGCTGGTGAAGGCCGCCGGCCAGGCAGCCGAGCGGTTCGACCACGCCGTGCTGGCCGTCCACGCCGACCAGGCGCTGCGGATGCTCGCCGACCCGTCGCCCGTCGAGACCGAGCTGCTCGGCCGATTCCCCTACCGGCCCAACGAGGTCAGGCTCCACACCGACGAGCGGGTGATGCCGCGCCGCCGGAAGGCCTGGGCCTCCTGGAACTACCACCTGGACGACGCCGACCAGGACGGCGCCACGGTCACCTACTGGATGAACCGGCTGCAGTCGCCGGACACCCGCCGCGACTACTTCGTGACCCTGAACCGCAACGGCGCCGTGGCCGACGACCGGACGCTGCTCGACGTCACCTACGAGCACCCCGTGTTCTCCACCCCCGGGGTGTCGGCCCAGAAGCGGCACGGGGAGCTCATCGGCCACCGGGGAACGAGCTACTGCGGCGCCTACTGGCGCAACGGCTTCCACGAGGACGGCGTGGTGAGCGCGCTGGCGGTCTGCAAGTCGTTCGGAGAGGCCCTGTGACGGCCCCGGCGAGCGCCATCTACACGGGCACCGTGTCGCACGCGCGACGCGGGCCGCGCGCGCACGCCTTCTCCTACCGCATGTACATGCTCTACCTCGACCTCGGCGAGCTGCCGGGGCTCGGGCTCCGTTCCTTCCGCCGCTCCGACTACCTCGGGCGATCCCTCCCGCGACCTGGCCACCGAGGTTCGCGACCGGGTCGAGGGGGCACTGGGGTTCCGTCCGGCGGGGCCGGTCCGGCTCCTCACCCACGTGCGATCCCTGGGCTACGTGTTCAACCCGGTGAGCTTCTATTACTGCTTCGACGCGGACGGCGAGACCCTGCGGGCCGTCGTCGCCGAGATCACCAACACCCCGTGGGGCGAGCGGCACGCCTACGTCCTGGCCGCCGGGCCGGACGGAGCGACGGCGAGGTTCGAGAAGGCATTCCACGTCTCCCCGTTCTACCCGCTGGAGCAGGACTACGAATGGCGGCTCCCCTCCCCGGGCGAGACCCTCCAGGTCGAGATGGTGAACCTCGAGAAGGGAGCGGAGGTCTTCCGGGCCAGGCTGGCCATGCGCCGCAGCGCCGCCCTCTCCCCGGCCGCGCTCCGTCGCGCCGCGTTCCTCCAGCCCTTCATGGCCTGGAAGGTCCACGCCGCCATCTACTGGCAGGCCCTGCGCCTCTGGGTGAAGGGCACGCCGTTCCACGTCCACCCCGCCAAGCGCACGGCGGCAGCCGCACCGAGGAACACGCCATGACGAGCCAGGTCCAGGCCGGAACCGCGCCCCCCTTCGGACTCTCCTTCCGCGGCCTGGTGCTGCCGCGCCTGTCGGGCCTCTCCGAGGGGCAGCTCACCCTGCGTGAAGGGGGCGCGAGCACCACGTTCGGGAGCCCCGCCGCCGACGGCCTCGCCGCCGAGGTGGTGGTGCGCCACCCGGCCTTCTGGCGACGGGTCGCCACCGGCGGCACGCTGGGGTCCGCGGAGTCCTACGCCGCCGGCGAGTGGGACACCCCCGACCTCACCTCGGTGGTCCGCCTGGTGGCGCGAAACGTGGCCGCCATGGACGGCCTGGAGGGAGGGCTGGCCGCCCTGCGACGCCCGGTCGACGCCGTCTGGCACGCCCTCCGCCGCAACACGCGGACCGGCAGCCGCCGCAACATCGCCGACCACTACGACCTGGGCGACGACTTCTTCCAGCTCATGCTCGACCCCACCATGACCTACTCCTGCGGGATCTTCGAGCGCCCCGACGCCACCCTGGAGGAGGCGAGCATCGCCAAGATCGACCGGCTCTGCCGCATGCTCCGGCTCGGTCCCGAGGACCACCTGCTCGAGATCGGCACGGGCTGGGGCGCCTTCGCCATCCACGCCGCGTCCCGCTACGGCTGCCGTGTCACCACGACCACGATCTCGGCGAACCAGCTGGCCCGCGCGCGCCGGCGCGTCGCCGACGCCGGGCTCTCCGAACGCGTCACCGTCCTCCACACCGACTACCGGGACCTCCAGGGACGCTTCGACAGGCTGGTCTCGGTGGAGATGCTCGAGGCGGTGGGCGCCGACTACTACGGCACCTTCTTCTCGAAGTGCGCCTCCCTGCTCGAGGAGGACGGCCTCATGGCGCTCCAGACCATCACCATCGCCGACGCCCGCTACGAGCAGCACGTCCGGGGAGTGGACTTCATCAAGCGCTACGTCTTCCCGGGCTCCAACATCCCCTCCATCACCGCTCTCCTGCAGGCCGCCACCCGCTCGTCCGACCTCACCCTGCGCCGGCTCGACGACATCGGTCCCCACTACGCGACCACGCTGGCCGCCTGGCGGGAGAACCTGGCCCGGAACGCCGACGCCGTGGCGCCGCTGACCGACGAGCGCTTCCGCCGCATCTGGAACTTCTACCTCTGCTACTGCGAGGCCGGTTTCGCCGAGGGCTACCTCGGGGACGCGCAGATGCTGCTCAGCCGGCCGCGCGGAAAGGCCTGACATGACCATCGCGATCACCGCCGCGGTCCTCCTCGCCACCGCGCCCCAGGTGGAGCGGTTCCAGGGCGTGGCCCGCGGAAGCGACGGCGCCGTGGCCTACGTCGAGACCCACGAGGTCCGCATGTCCGGCGGGAACGTCACCTCCGCCGAGACCCGCTACGACCACCCGGACGGACGCACCATCGCGCGGCTCGTCTCGGCCTACGCCCCGGGCTCCTTCGCCCCCGACTACGAGTTCCAGGACCTCCGCACCGGCGCCCGCGAGGCGGTCCGGCGCGACCCGGACGGCGTCCGGCTCCAGGACGGTGAGAAGGCCAGGCTCCTGCCCCTTCCGGTGGACGTGCCCCTCGTGGCCGGGCAAGGCCTCGACCGCTACGCCCGGGCTCACCTCGACGAGCTGGCGCGGGGCGAGGTCCTGAAGGTGTCGCTCGCGCTCCCCGGCCGGCTCGACACCTTCGGCTTCCAGCTCCGCGGCGAGAAGCTCGCGAGCGGGCTGGTGCGGGTCCGGTTCGAGCCCACCAGCTTCTTCCTCAGGGTCCTCGCCCCGTCGCTCGAGGGCGAGTACGACCCCGGCACGCGCCGCCTCGTCCGCTACGTCGGCGTCTCCAACGTCGCCGCCGCGGACGGTTCCCCCCAGAAGGTGGAGATCGCCTATTCCTACGAATAGCCAGCCGCGTCCCGACCGCATCTCCGCCGTTCTCGGCGTCGTCGGCTTCGCCGGGAACGTCGCCGGCGTGGCCTTCCTCGTGGAACGTGCCGGTCGCCTACCGGCCCACCGACATCGACCGGTGGGCGGCGCTCTCCATGGCCCATCCGCTGGCAACGGTGGCGAGCGCCGTGTCGTTCATCCTGGGGCTGGTCGCGCTGGCGGGCTGGGCGGCCGGGCTGGGCCGGCAGGTGGGAACGCCGTGGGCCCGCTTCGGCGCCTCCTCCATCGCGGTGGGCGCGCTCTTCAACGCCGTCGGCTGCGTGACGCCGCTGGTCCTGGTGTCGCACGTCCTCCCCGGGTGCGACGGCCTGGCCTGCGCACCCGCGGCGCGCGCGCTGCTGGGGGTGACGCTCTCCCTCGACGCCCTCTTCAACCTGCTGCTCGGCATCGGGCTCCTCGCCATGGGCGGGGCGCTCTGGGGCACGGGAGTCCGCGCGCTCGCCACCCTCGGCCTCGTCGCCGGGCTGGCGTCCATCCCGGTGGCCGGCCAGCCCTTCTCCGAGGCGGCCGCGAAGCTGCTCGGCGTCGCCGGGCCGCTCTGGCTCGTCTTCGTCCTCTGGTCCAGCGCGCGCCTCTGGCGGGTCGCCGGCGAGCGGTCGTGACCGCCATCCTCGCGACCTGCGCCGTCGCCATCGCCGCCTACATGGTGGTGGTGTGGGCCCTGTCCCTGCCGCTGCGGGACGCTTCCATCGCCGACGTCTTCTGGGGCCCGGGCTTCGCCTTCGTGGCCATCGTGGCGGCATCCCTCTCCCCCCCGTCGGGTCGGGCCACGCTGCTCGTGGTCCTCACGTCGGCCTGGGGCCTTCGGCTCGCCGTCCACATCGGGATGCGCTGGCGCAAGAAGAAGGAGGAGGACCGGCGCTACCAGGCCATGAGGGCCACCTGGGGCGACCGGTTTCCCCTGGTGAGCCTCTTCACCGTGTTCCTCCTGCAGGGCGCCCTCCTCTGGGTGGTGTCCCTCCCGCTCCAGGCCGGCGCGGCGCTCGGCGCGGACAGCCCGCTCGGCCCGCTCGACCTGGTCGGCGTGGTGATCTTCGCCTCGGGCCTGGCGTTCGAGGCGGTGGGCGACGCCCAGCTCTCCCGGTTCCTCGCCGATCCGGCGAGCCGTGGCCGGGTGATGGCGACCGGACTCTGGCGCTACACGCGACACCCCAACTACTTCGGCGACGCCCTCCTGTGGTGGGGGCTGGGGATCATCGGTGCGGCCACGGGCGCCTGGTGGTGCCTCCTCGGGCCTGCCCTGATGACCTTCCTCCTGGTGAGGGTCTCCGGGGTGTCCCTCCTCGAAAAGGACATCGCCGGCCGGCGCCCCGACTACGTCGCCTACGTCCGCCGGACGAGCGCCTTCTTCCCCCGGCCACCCTCGCGGGATCCCTGAGGGTTCCCGGCGTTGCCGCCCCCCGGTTCGCGTGGTAACGGTGAGCGCCGTGAGAACGCCCGGGAAGCGCGAGAGAACCGAGAAAAAGGAAGAGGACGTCCCCTCCGCGGGCGGAACCATCGCCTCGTCGTCGGACCTCGAGGCCGGCGACCGCGTGGTCTACCCGAAGCAGGGCGTGTACCGCGTGACCGGGCTCGAGCAGAAGGACATCGCCGGCCAGCGCCTCGAGTTCGTGAAGATGACGCGGGAGGAGGACGGTGCCTCGGTCCTCGTGCCCCTCGGCAAGGTCGCCACCATCGGGCTGCGACGGGTCGCCTCGGCCGACGACATCGAGGGGGTCTTCCACTATCTCGGCGCGTCCTACGACGATCCCGAGCTGGACTGGAAGGTCCGCCACCGGGACAACGTCGAGCGGCTCATCGCCGGCGGCGTGCTGGGCGTCGCCGAGGTCGTGAAGGGGCTTCACTCCCTGTCACGGCTGCGGCCGCTGCCCGCCAAGGAGCGCGAGCTCTACGACAGCTCCCGCCACCTGCTGGTGAACGAGATCTCGGTCGCGCTCGGCGTCCCCGACGTCATCGCCGAGGACTACATCGACTACGCGCTCATGCCGCCCGCCGGCGTGAAGCTCCCCCTGAAGACGCCGCCCACCCCGGTGGAGCTGAAGGGGCCGCCCTGGAAGCGGAAGAAGCCGGCGGCCGCCGACGAGGAGGACGACCTCGGGCTCGCCGAACTCGGCATCGACCTCGGCGCGATCGAGGGGGCCGCCGTGGGCGAAGCCGAGGAATCGGAGGAGGGCGAGGCCGAGGGAGAGAAGGCCTCCGAGGAGGGCGCCGACGAAGGCGCCGAGGAGGCGGCCGTCCCACCGCCGAAGGCGTCCCCCGTCAAGGCACCCCCCCTCAAGGCGGTGCCCCCGGCCAAGGCCGCGAAGCCCGCGCCAAAGGCCGTGCCCGCGCCAAAGGCCGCGCCCGCGCCGAAGGCCGCGCCCGCGCCGAAGGCCGCGCCCGCCGCGAAGAAGGCGGCTCCCCCGCCCAGGTCGACGCCAGCGGCGAAGAAGGCGGCTCCGGCCGCGGCGAAGAAGGCCGCCCCGCCCGCCAAGAAGGCAGCGCCTCCCGCGAAGAAGCCCGCGCCCAAGAAGGCGGCTCCGGCGAAGAAGCCGGCAAGGCCGGCCAAGGGGAAGAAGAAGTGATCCGCATCGTGACCCTCGCCCCCTTCGACGAAGGGGACATCACCTTCCTCTCCAAGACCCTGTACCGGTCCTTCGGCATCGGTACCGAGCACCAGGGGGATCGGGCGCTTGCCGCGCAAGGCCGAGCTTCCCGACGGCCGGTTCGACGCGCTCAAGCTGCTCGACGACGCGCCGCCGGTGCGGGCCTATTCGGACGACAAGGTGGTCTACCTCACCGACGTGGAGCTCGCGAACCCGAAGGGGCCGCTGGGCGAGCCTCCCGCCTGGGGATATGCGCTGCAGGGTGGCGATCGGGCGCTGGTCTCCACCTTCCGCTTCAAGCCGCGCGGCGTGACCGAGGCGTCCATCGAGATCTACCGGCGGAGGCTGGCCCGGGAGTCCATCCACTTCATCGGCCATCTCTGGGACCTGCACCACTGCTACGACGCCCGCTGCGCCATGCACCCCTCCTGGTCGCCCTCGCTGCCCGACGACCCCGAGTTCGAGCTGGACGCGTTCTGCCGCGACAAGAGCGAGCGGCGCATCCGCCTGGCCAAGACCTGATTCACTGTCCGTGAACCAGCCTCCGGACCCCCACGGGCCGACCTACCGCCTCCCGGCGCCGCCTCCTCCGGATCCCACCGGCTGGTACGAGCTGCGGCGGCGGGCCCGCGCGACCCTCTGGCCTCCCCGCGACGTGGCCTGGGCCGCCCTGCTCGCGGTGGCCGTCGTCGCCGCGGGCGCGTACGGCATCTGGTTCCAGGCCACCCTCCCCGGCCGGCTCCCGTCCTCCACCGACTGGAAGGCCGTCGCGGCGCTGGTGGCCCGCGACGCCCGGCCCGGAGACGCGGTGGCCCTCGCCCCGCCCTGGGCCGAGAGAGCCCGGGAGCGGCTGCCGGAGCGGATTCCGGCGAGGCCTGAGGCGTCGCTGCCGATCCTGGCCTACCCTTCCTACGCGGAGGGCGACGAGGACCTCTTGGGCGTTCGCCGGATCTGGCTCGTGTCCCTTCCGGGGGCGCCCGGCGGGACGGGGCCCATCGCCGCCCAGCTCGGAGCTCGGTCCGACAGTCTGGAGGGGCCGCTTCGAATCGGGCAACTGACGCTCACCCGGTACGACCTTCGCTCGCCGTCGATCCCCCTCTGGTCCCTCGCCGACCTCCTCCCCTCGGCGCAGGTCCAGGGCGGCGCGGTCGTCGCCCGGGAGACCCGGGAGGTGGCGTTCCTGCCCCGGAACTGCGTCGTGGCCCGGTTCGCCGGGCCGGATCCGGCTCCGGCGGTCCTGCGGCTCCCGTCCGCGCCGGTGGGGGTGGCCCTGCGGGGCCACGTCGGGCTGGCCGGCGACGCCTCCGGGAGTCGAGCGACGGCGTCGGTCCGGGTGATGGTGGACGGCGTGGAGATGGAGCGCGTCGACGCGTCGGCCTCCGGTCCCGCCTGGAGGCCCTTCCAGATCGACACCTCCCGGCTCCCCCCGGTCAGGCACCAGGTGTCCGTCGAGATCGTCCCGTCGGGACCGATCCCCCGTGGAGTCTGCGTGGACCTGGTGGCGCTGCCGTGACGGCGAGGAAAGGCATTCCCGTCACCTGGGCCGCCGCGGTGCTGGCGGTCGCCGCGGTCACGTCGCCATCGGTCGGCATCTCCCGGGACGAGAGCGTCTACGTCGAGGCCGCGGCATCCTACGCACGCTTCTGGCGGGAGGCGCTCCGCGACCCGGCCCACGTCCTCGCCGCGGTCGACCGTCACTACGCGTTGAACCACGAGCACCCGGGGTTCGCGAAGGGGCTCTTCGGGCTCACCCGGACCGCGCTCTCCGACGCGACCGGCCTGGCCGGCGAGGTGCAGGGATCGCGCCTCGGCGCCTGGCTGCTCGCCGCCTTCCTCGCGGCCCTGCTGGCGCTCTGGGGCATCGACCTGGCCGGACCGCTCTGCGGCGCGATCGCGCCCGCGCTCTTCTTCCTGGTGCCCCGGAACTTCTGGCACGCCCACCCGGCGGTGCTGGACCTGCCGGTGACCGCGCTCGTGTTCGCGACGACCTACGCCTTCTGGCGGAGCACCAGCGCATCCCGCGGACGCCTCTCCACCGCCGGATGGGCGGTGGCCTCGGGCCTGCTCTTCGGCGCGGCGCTCGCCACCAAGCACAACGCCTGGTTCCTCCCTCCGGTGCTCCTCGCGGCCTGGCTGCTCGGGTCCTTCCGGGGCCGTCAGCCGAGCCACGGGCCGGCGTCGGAGGGAGCGGTGGGCACGGTGCGCGGCCACCGCTTCCCCTGGGCGCTCGTCGCCATGGCGGTGATCGGTCCGGTGGTCCTCGTCGCCTCCTGGCCGTGGCTCTGGCACCACACGCTGCCCCGGATCCAGGGCTGGATCGGCTTCCACCTCCACCACGAGAACTACCCCTGGATGTACCTCGGGAGCTTGCTGCGGGGGCCCCCGTTCCCGGTGGGCTACCCCTTCGTCGTCACCGCGCTCACCGTCCCGGCGGCCATCCTCGTGTCCATGCTGGGCGGTCTCGCGCAGGCCGGCGCGCGCATCGTCGCGGCCTGGAGAGGACGTGGGCCGGAGGTGTCGATCCCCACGGAGTGGCTGCTCATCGCTCTCGGCCCTCTTCCCGATCGCCCTCATCGCCTGGCCGACCGTGCCCCGCTTCGGCGGGGTGAAGCACTGGATGCCGGCCATGCCCTTCCTGGCGCTCCTCGGCGCCCGCGCGCTCGTCACCACGGGGAGGCTCCTCTGGCCGGCCCGGGCCGCGCTCGCCACGGGGGCGCTGGCGTTCTTCGCGCTGGCCCCCGCCGCCTGGCAGGTGGCCCACGGCCATCCCTTCGGCACCGCGGCGTGGAACGAGATCGCCGGCGGAGCCCCCGGGGCGGCGACGATGGGCATGCAGCGCCAGTTCTGGGGGGACGCGGCCGTCGCGGTTCTTCCGGCAGTGAATACCCACGCCGCGCCCGGATCGCGCGTCTGGTTCCAGGAGACGACCGCGCTCGCCGCGCTCCAGTACCAGCGCGACGGCCGGCTGCGCCCGGACCTCGCCGTGGCCTCCGGTCCCGAGGACGCCGACATCTCGATCTGGCAGTATCACCAGGAGTTTCGCGACCGGGAGTTCCGGACCTGGACCGAATTCCGAACCACCCGCCCCGTGGCCGGCGCCTACCTCGACGAGGTGCCGCTCGTGCAGGTGTACGCGCGCCCGGGAGCATGGAGATGACCACGCTCCTGCGCCGCGCCTGGATCGTGGTGGCGCTGGTCGCCGTCCTGCCCTTCGCGCAGACGCTCCCGAACGCGCCCGTGCTCGACGACGGATGGGCGGTGGTGGAGAACCCGCTCGTCCAGGGGGGCCTGCGCAACGCCGCGCGCATCCTCACGTCGCCGTACAACTACGGCGGCCCGGACACCACGGGCGGCCTCTTCCGTCCGCTGACGACGCTCACCTTCGCCGCCAACTACGCGGTGCACGGGCGCGCACCGCTGGGCTACCACCTGGTGAACCTGCTCCTCCACGTGGCGGCGTCGCTCCTCGTGCTGTCGCTGGCGCGCCGGCTGGCCGAGGCGACCATGCCCGACCGCGCTCCGTGGGTGGCGCTCGTGGCCGGGCTCCTCTTCGCGGTCCATCCGGCCCACGTGGAGGCGATCGCGCCCATCGTGGGGCGCAAGGAGCTGCTCTCGACCACCTTCGCGCTGGCCGCCCTGCTCGTCTGCTTCTCCGGGCGCGGGGCGGCACGCAGCCTCGGACGGCTCGCCGCGGCCGTGGGGCTCGGTGCGCTCGCCATCCTCGCGAACGAGGGGGCCGCGGTCTTCCCGCTCCTCTACGGGATCGTCGCGGTGGCCGTTCCGGGCGCCGCGGGAATCGTCGACGAGCCGGGCTTCTCGGACGGCAAGGCGCGCCGGGCGCTCCTCCGCGCCGTGGCGGTGTCGGCGGTGCTCCTGCTCTCCCTGGTCCCGTACCTCGCTCCTGCGGGGGATGCCGCGGGGGGTGCCGCTCGAGGCCCAGTGGTTCGCCGGGGTGCCGCGCTCCACGGTGACCTACACCACGAGTCGCATCCTGGCCGAATACGTGAGGCTGCTCGCCTTCCCGGCCTTCCTGGGAACCGACTTCGCGTACGCCGCGCGGGTCCAGCTCATCACCCGGCCGGGCGTCGAGCTGTTCCTCTCGATGCTCGCCTGGCTGCCGCTGGTGGCGGGCGCGCTCGCCCTCCTGCGCCGCTACCCGCTGACCTCGGCGGGGATCCTCTGGACGTTCGGGGCACTGCTCCCGGTGCTGCACCTCTTCCCCATCGGCGTGCTCATGGCCGAGCGGCTCACCTACCTCCCGTCCGCGGGGTTCTGCATCGCCGCGGCGGCCCTGATCGGATCGGTCCGCCGGACGCCGCTCGTGGTGGCGGCCGTCTTCGCCCTGGTGGCCGCGCTGGGCGTCCGATCGGCGGTGCGCGCGGCCGAGTGGAGCAGCGACCTCGCGCTCTGGGAGTCGGAGATCGACAAGGCGCCGCGGGACGTGGTGGTGAACAACAACCTGGCGGTGGCCTACTCGGCCCGCGGGGAGTACGCGAAGGCCGTCCCGCCGCTGGAGACCGCGGTGCGCATCGCGCCGGGCTACTGGCGCGCCCACGTGAACCTGGGCATCGCCGAGCAGGGGCTCGGACAGGCCCGACCGTGCGCGTGCCGCGTACCTGGAGGCCATCCGCATCGCCCCCGGCGCGGTCGACCCGCTCTACTTCTACTCCCGGTTCCAGGCAGCCGAGGGCGACCTTCCCGGCGCCCTGGCGACCCTGGCGGCGGCGCGCCGCCTCGCCCCCGAGCAGGCACGCCTCGCCACGGCCCAGGGAAAGCACCTCGCGAAGCTCGGACGCGTGGAGGAGGCCCGGGCGGCGTTCCAGGCGGCGCTGGCCATCGACCCGGCCGACGGGGAGGCGCGGAGCGGGGTGGCGGCGCTCGCCACCGAAGTAGCCGGAGCAGGCTCGCCGGCGATCGGGGGCTTCGGGGCGTACCGGTCCATCACGTCGTCTCCGTAGGCGACCCTCGCCGCCTCGCGGTTGTGGACGTCGCAGAGGACCCTGCAGTTGTCGACCGTGGACGGACCGCCCTTCCCGCGCGGCACCACGTGGTCGATCTCGAGCCGCACCTCCGAGCCGCAAGTGCCGCCGTTCGCGAGCGGCCACGTGCACTTCCCGCCGTCGCGCTTCCTCACCTCGCGCTTCACCTTCGGCGGCACGCTGGCCCGCCGCTTCTCCTGCTGGGCGAGGAGCAGTTCCAGCGCCGCGGTGAGCACCTGCTCGTCGGTCGCACCCGGCTGGACGTGGGACTGACCGGCCTTGGCCTTCTTCAGCAGGGCGACGAACTCCGGCGACACCGTGACGTGCATCCGGGTCTCGGTCCGGGTGAGCGGCGCGACCACGGTCCTGCGCACCTCGGGGGCAGCCATCGCCCTTTCGGGGTGGGTCACTGTCCGCGTCCAACCGGTTGGACGCTCGACCGGCGCCGGCTCCACCGGCGCGAGGAGCGGGACCACGGTGACGACCGTCCTCGTCGGCACCACCTCCGCCGGCAGGATCTCCGCCACCACCTGCCTCGCCTCCTGCTGCGAGCAGTGGAAGAACTTCGCCAGCACCGTCGGCCCGGTTCTCCTCGGTGATCACCTTGGCGAGCTGCGGGACGGTCGAGATGCAGAGCCGTCCGTCTCGAAGCGGCTCCGCGACCTCCGGGAACCGCCCGACGAGCCGCGACGCGACCTGGCGGTAGTAGGCCGATCCCCGGGACAGGCCGACCTCCCGGTGCAGGAAGTCGAAGAGGCTCGCGAGGCCGAGCTGCCGGCAGACCGCCGAGCCTGTCGAACTCGGCGAGGGCGACGAGGAGATCGACGAGGGACGCAGTTCTCGCGGCGGGCGAGATCGGCGATGCGGAAGGACCATTCGCGTGCGTTCATGGATCCACTCTCTCACGGGAATTCCGGCCCTCCGTGAACGCACCAGGATGGCGGCGTGAGAGAGATCTCGCGCGGGGATCGCGAACCTCGCCACGGAGATCGCGACGCTCCGGCGCCGAATGCGGCGACGGGACGCGCCTTCCCGCAGCATCCCGCTCGCCCCGAGCTCGGATCTCCCGGAATGCCGGTCAAGACAGCATGAACGCCCCATCTGCCCGACGTCCGCGGCGCGGACCATTGCCCGCGTCGAAGCGTCCGGATCGAGCCATCGCGTCACGGCATTCGGCATCGGCGGGCGAGGAATCCTGTCCCGCCTCGTCGAGATCGAGATCCACCACGAGCAGCCCCGCCTTCCCGTAGGGCTGCCAGGCGAGCACCGTTCCATCGGGACTCGCCACGGCGGACGTCGTCGGTGAGCCCTCCCCTCCGCAGTTCACCGACGCCACGAAGCAGGTGTTCTCGGCGGCCCGGCAGGCGATGGCCTTCTCGTGGAACGTGTTGGCGGGATCCATGAAGGTCGTCGGCCGGTACGCCCCCGGTTCGGCCTCGCCGAAGTGGGGCTTGAGGTCCCGGTGCAGGACCCCCCGCTGGTGCGCGTGCGCCAGGCCCTTCGCCGTCTCCCCGGCGATTCGCAGTGCCTCGACCTGGGGCACGGGGCCCTCGCCGATACGCTGGGCGAGCGTCCTCCCACGCAAGAGTTCCATCACGAGGTAGGGCCCCGCGTCGCTCGTCCCCACGTCGAAGAGCGTGACGATGCAGGGATGGTCGAGCCGGGCCACCGCCTCGGCCTCCCGCTTCAGCCATTCGGAGGAGAGGTCCCTCCGCTCCCGGGAGAACCGGAGGGTCTTCACGGCCACGACCCGGTTCAACTCGGTGTCGAGGGCCTCGTAGACGGCGCCGAACCCTCCGCGCCCCACCTCCTGACGGATCTCGAAGCGTCCCACCCGGTCGCCGGGCGCTAGCTCGTTCGTCCAGGCCTCGAGCGCGTCGTCCCCCGAGGCTTCCGCCAGTTCCTGGAGCAGCCGGGACAGCGGCCCAGGGTCGCCGGCGCTCGCATCCACGGTCTCGTCGCGCTGGTCGCCGCTCGCCGTCACGACGCGCCCCCCAGGGTGGTCGGCCGAGGGTAGCAGGCGCGAAGGAAGTGCTTCAACCGGTTGAACTGCGGCGGGAATGTCCCGATTCGACGGGGGAACCTACCCCCTCGCGCCCCGCCCGCCTTGACCATGTCCGGGGCGCCCCTATATTGCCCTCAGTAGTTCGTTCAATCGGGGGCGAACTGGCTTCGACGGAGGACAGAAGGCGCATGGCGCGCGCCGTGGTTGGTCACCAGGCCACGTAAAAAGGCGACCACGCAGAAACGCGAACGAGCCCATGGCTCTCGCGGCCTAAAGTGCCGCGCATCCCCCCGTGAGCACCGGGTAACGGGGTCAGGTGTCAGCTCCGGTTGGACCTGAGCGGGAAGCGAGCCGCCTAGATCAGGTCGAGACGTAAGGGCGAGAACGTGATCGGTTGCAGGCCCGGAGGTTGCCGGTCACGTAAATTCTCCGGGACACGCGCGTAGGGCCAGTCGCACGAAGTCTTTCGGACCGGGGTTCGATTCCCCGCGCCTCCACTTAACCCCAGGCAACCCCTGGGGTTTTTCTTTTGGGACCGTGGGGGAACGGACCCTGCGCTCATTCGCATGCATTCACGCTACGTGATCCATACGCTCCAGGCCGAAGGCACCGACACGGGGATTTTCAGTCCCTCCCTGTGTACCCCGGGGGTCCGTACCCCCAGTCGTTCCGCTGCGCTGAAACGGTGTGTGGGCAGCCTGGAGCGCGTGGCGATGGTAATCGCGTGGGAATGGAGGCGGCGGGTCGGCGCTCTCGTCAGTCCACCGGCAGGTTCATCTTCCGGAGCAGTTCCGCCCAGCGGGGGTCGGAGTGGAGGGGACGGAGGAACGTGTCGACCTTGAGACCGCCGAGTAAACGGACATGTCCGGTGCGAGCCCGGTTGAGCCACTCGAAGGCCCGATCCTTGTCGCCGAAGAAGGCATAGACCATCGCCACCATGTACGGCCTGTCGCCTCGGGCCTCCAACATCAGAGCGTCGAGGGCCTTCTGCGCCTCCGCGTTGTTCCCGAGTGCGAACTGAATCATCGCCTGACACTGAAGCGCCTTGCAGTGATCGAGCGCCTCTTCCGGGTGGCCTGCGGCAAGTCGGGCCAGCCCTCGATTCACCCTCACGCTGGCGGACGGGTCTATTTCAACTGCACGGATGAAAGCTCTTTCCGCGTCGTCGTACTGGCCCGACAACCAGTAGCCGACCCCGATGCTGTTCCAAGCGGCACTGGAGAGCGGGTTCCTTTCAAGCCCCTGACGTTGCAGGGACATCGACTCGGGGAGTCTCCCCATCAGACGCCAGATAACCGGTCTTGGCTGAGAGCGCGTTCGGGTTCGTCGGGTCGAGTTCCAGCGCCCGGTCGATGTCGATCTTCGCTCCCATCCAGTCCCAGTCGGCAAGACGTGAGACCGCACGCGAAGCGAGTGCCTCGGGCAGGTCAGGAGCCAGTTCGACTGCGCGGTTCGCGGCTGCGTGAGCTTCCCCACGAGCTTCGGCCCACGCAAGCTCAGGGCGCGAGTATGCAGCCCGGAGCTTGGACTTTGCCAGTCCTGCCCACGCCTGTGGGTACTCCGGCTCAGCCTCGATGGCCTTCTGGAAGGACTCGATGGCTCGATGAGCCGAATCTGCGGAGTAGGCTTGGGCAAGGTGCCTGCCAAGGAGGTAGCTCTGGTATGCCTCCTGGCTCCTGGGCTTGTACTCCCTCGCAAGCGCCTGTTGGCCGTGCAAGAGCTTCACGCGCAGCGCATCGACTGCAGAGCGGGCGATCTCGTCCTGTACCGCGAAGATGTCGGTGAGTTCCCGGTCGAAGGACTGGCTCCAGACCCTTTCGCCTGTGCCGATCTTCACCACCTCGGCGCTGACTCGGACCTTGCTCCCCGAACGACGGACGCTGCCTTCGAGTACGTGTTCGACCTGGAGTTCCCTCCCGATGTCATCGAGCTTGGCGTCCTTGCCCTTGAAGTAGAAGCTCGACGTTCGTCCCGGCACCCAGAGCCCCGGAATACGTGCCAAGGCTGCGAGAATCTCTTCGGCTACACCGTCGGAGAAGTACTCCTGGTCCTGGTCGGCGCTGAGGTTCTTGAACGGGAGCACGGCGATGGACGGCTTCCCGTGCGCGGCTGCGACCGGGCGAGAGGCGCGATGGACCGCGACACCGACGACCAAGCCACCCAGGACTACCCCAAGACCTGCGAGCACGGCCACGCGGCGCATCCGGGCTGGCCGCTCGACCGCATGCCTCGCCGCCTGGAGCAGGTCCAGCCACGCCTGCCCGTCCCGGGGCCGCGCCGCAGGGTCGGTGGACGACGCCAGGGCGATGGCTCGCTCCAGTCGTCGAGGGCGGCGCTCTCCGAGCATATCCCCCAGCACCCTTCCTGCTGCGTACACGTCGGCCCGCTGGTCTACCTCCTCGCCCCGCGCCTGCTCGGGAGCCATGTACTTCGGCGTCCCTGCTCCGCTCACGCCCTCGGTGCCGAGCAGGTGGGCGAGCCCGAAGTCGAGAAGCTTCACCCGCCCGTCCTCGCAGACGAACACGTTCGCGGGCTTCAGGTCCCGGTGCAGCACGCCACGCTGGTGGGCGTGCGCGAGCCCCTTCGCCATCTCCTCGGCGATGCGCAGGGCCTCGCCCTGGGGGATGGGGCCTTCCGCGATGCGCTGGGCGAGGGTCTTGCCCCGGAGCAGTTCCATGACGAGGTACGGACCGGAGTCGCACGTCCCCACGTCGAAGAGCGTCACGATGCAGGGGTGGTCGAGGCGCGCCACCGCCTCGGCTTCCTTCTTGATCCAGTCGGAGGAGAAGTCGCGCCGGGGCCTGGACAGCCGCAGCGTCTTCACTGCCACGACCCGGTTCAACTCCGTGTCGAACGCCTCGTAGACCGCGCCGAAGCCTCCCCGCCCCACCTCGCGCCGAATCTCGAACCGGCCCACTTTGTCGCCGGGCTGAAGCTCTCTCTTCCAGGCTTCGAGAAGGTCCTCGCTCGGGGCCTCGAAGATCTCCTGGAGGAGTCGGGAGAGCGGGCCGGGCTCACCGGCGCTCGACACGACCGCGCTGTCGCGCTGCTCCTCGGTCCCCGCCAAGGCGAGCCCCCCAGGGGTAGTCCAAGGAGGCTAGCAGGGGGCCACCGAGGGTGTCATCCGGGCACCATCTGCCTGGTTCGCGCAAGGCAGGGCACTGGCGGGACCCGTGCCGTTGGACTGGTTGACCTACGAGGAGCGGCCGAGTTTCCGAGCCCACACCTGTGACGCTTCGACGAACGGGAGCAGTTCCGCGTCAAATCCTTGGTTCTGCGCTAGGCGCAGCAACCTCTCAAACGCTGCCAGGGCAACTGCGTGGTGCGGGCTTTCGGCTGCTCGCCAGTACTCCTCCAGCTCGTGAAGGCGCGCTTCCCCGCCATTCATCCGGAGGTGGGCGTCAATCCGGCCCAACAGGTCCCAGAATGCGGCGCGGCCTTCCTTCATGCTTCGGATCCTAGACCCCTCCCGGGCGAATGCGAACCCCTGGATGACCCGTAGAGCTCACGGGTCGGGGCCCCGGCCTAATCGCGGACTTGGATGCACCCCCGGCGAGCCAGCTTCGCCTGGGATGGGGTAATGGCGGGGGAATGGAGCGGGCGCCACGTGGTCGCCTTGCGGAGTCCCGAAACTGCTGCTTGAGTGGAACTTGCACGGCGGGGGGGCCGCACATGTCATCGACGAAGGGGAAGACCCAGCCTCGACGGCGCAGCGCCGTCAGGGCCACCCATGGAGTGTCGTCGGCCTCCGATGGCCGCCTTCGCGACCTGTTCGAGGGCCTTGCGGACCCCTTCGTCCGGGTTGGGATGGACGGACGCATCGAGGAGACCAACGCGGCCTACCGGCGGATGCTCGGCTACGATCAGGGCGAACTGGCGGCGATGACCTACCGCGACCTGACCCCCGAACGCTGGCACGCGATGGAGTTGCGCATCGTCGAGGAGCAAATCCACCGACTCCACTACTCAGAGGTCTACGAGAAGGAGTACCGCCGCAAGGATGGGTCCATCTTCCCCGTCGAGCTTCGCACCTACCTGATTTTGGAAGGCGAGCGGGCGGTCGGCATGTGGGCCATCGTGCGTGACATCACCGAGCGCAAGCGCGCCGAGGAGGCGCTGCGCCGGAGCGAGGAGCGGTTCCGCACGCTCGCCAGCCATGCGCCGGTGGGCATATTCGAGGGAGACGCAAGCGGACAGATCCTCTACGCCAACCGGGCAGCGGAAGTCATGGCCGGGATACCGCTAGAGCAGGCGGCGGGCCATGGGTGGCTCGACGCGCTCCACCCAGAGGATCGGGACCATGTGGTTCGAGAATGGTCGAAGGCCGTCGCCTTGGGAAGCCCTTGCGAGTTGGAGTACAGGTTTCGCCATCCGGGCGGCAAGGTCCGGCAGGTCCGCAGCAACGCCATTCCCTTCCGCGATTCCGATGGGCGAGTGACCGGCTACATCGGTGCGATGCTCGACATCACGGACCAGCGAGCGTTGGAGTCGCAGGTCCAGTCTTCGCTGCGGCTCACTGCTCTCGGGACGCTCGTCGCCGGGATTGCTCACGAGGTCAACAACCCGCTCGGCGTGATGCTGCTGTCGCTGGAACTGGTTGTCGGGGAGATCAAGCGGCTTCGCAGTGCCCTGGCCGCGAATGCGCTGCGCGATGGGGAGAGGGTTGGCCAGTCACTCGACATGCTCGAAGAGTCGCTCGCTCGCGCCCAGGAGGAAGGGGAGCAGGTCGCCCGCATCGTGAAGGACCTGAACGTGGTGGGTCGTCCCGATGCGCCGCATTCCCGGGTTAGTCTCGGCGATGTTGTGGACAAGGCGATGAACTGGTTGGCGCCGTCGCCTGGGGAGCAGGTTGTCCTTCGGATCGAGAAGGCGGCGGTTCAGGATGTGATCGCCTCGGAGGGCCAACTCGTCCAGGTTCTCGTCAACCTCGTCACCAACGCCGTGAAGTCAATTCCAAAGGGTAGGCGCGGCTGCGTGGTCGTTCGCGTCGGGCCGGGAGCGGCGGGCATGGCGCGCATCGAGGTCGTGGACGACGGCGAGGGCATGACTCCGGAGGTGGCGGCCCGGATGTTCGACCCCTTCTTTACGACCCGCCCGCTCGGACAGGGTATGGGTCTGGGCCTCTCCGTGTGCCACGCCATCGTGACCATGCATGGGGGGACCATCTCCGGGACGAGCACGGTTGGGGACGGCTCCACGTTCAAGGTCGAGTTACCCCTAGCCCCCACACGGGCGTGACGAGCCGACCGTGGAGCGCGTCCGCATTCCCGTCATTCCGCTGCGCTGAAACGGTGTGCGGTCAGCCTGGAGCGTCTGGCGATGGTAATGGAGTGGAAACGGAGGAGGGGACTCGGCCAAGATGAACGCGCCGGGCTGGGGTCCAGCCTACGGCGTGCGATCCCCCATCAACCGCCAACCGCCTGCCCAAGACGGTGGAATTCGACCATCAGAGTTCGGTGCGAGCAGGCTCCGACGAGGGCTCGACCTTTCAGCAGTCCTTGGACAACTCGGTTTCGGGCAAGGCATATGGCTCCGCCCACAACCTGTGGGCGGAACGTCCACCCAATGGGCTCTCATGGGACATCCCGATGTCCCACGATGTCCCGGAATGGGCTCTCGCATAGCCCATGGATGTCCCAAAGACCGGAATTCGATTCCCCGCGCCTCCATTTCCACCCCAGGTAACCCCTGGGGTTTTTCTTTCCGTGGACGTGGCCCCCAGGGGCTCCGGTCCTCCCGCCGTGCCGAGGCGGCTCGGGCAGAGCCGCCAGGACACTCAATCCGCGCGGCGGATCTCGCAGAGGTAGGCGCGGTGGGGAACCGAGCCGCTGATCGGGTCGATCGCCGCGTTGCCGATGACGAGGTTGAAGTTGGCGCCCTGCGGGCCGAAGGGGTCATAGCCAGGCGCCCCGATCTCCGGGCAGGCCTGCCACCAGCCATGCTGGCCGCAGACGACGCTCGGCTCCAGACTCTCGTTCAGCCGGGCGCGCGCCCGGATGCTGGCCGTCCGGGGTCTCGATGGTCACCCAGTCGCCGGCGCGCATGCCGCGCTCGGCAGCCGCGGCCGGGTGCAGCTCCACCTCCGGGTCCGGAGCGCGCCGCCGCAGGCTCGGCAGCCCGCGGTGCTGGCTCTCGCAGATACTGCGTGTGCTTGGCGCAGGTCAGGATCAGCGGGTAGCGCGCGGCCAGGTCCGGTCGTGCGTGCGGACCGATCAGCGGCTCCTCATGCTCCGGCAGCGGCGGGTAGCCATGCTCCAGGAACGTCTCGGAGTAGAGCTCGATCTTGCGCGTCGGCGTGGCGAAGCCGCTCGGCACGCCCTCCTTCCGTTCGGCGTACTTGCGGTAGCGCGTCTGGAGCGGCAGCCGCACCCCGCCCGGGCTCTCGCGGAGCGCTTCGAGCGACACTCCGGACGGGCCCAGCTGGTGGCGGTAGGCAGCCTCGATGTCGCCCTCCCAGAAGTGAGCGCCGAGTCCGAGACGGCAGGCCAGATCGAACACGATCTCCGTATCGGAGCGTGCCTCGCCGCGTGGCTCGACCACCGGCCGCCGCAGTTGCACCAGCGACTGCGCCGCCGGGCTCACGTCGAATCCGATCTTGAGGGCCTCCCGCTCGAAGGGGGTCGCGACCGGTAGCACGATGTCGGCCAGCTCGGCCGTCGGGTTCATGAACAGGTCCGCGTGGACGTAGAAGTCGAGCGCCGTCAGCGCAGCGCGCCCCCGGCGGACGTCGGCGTGGGCGAGGAGCAGGTTGGCCCCGAAGCCGACCATCCCTCGCACGGCATAGGGTCGTTGCTCCAGGATGGCGCGGTACACCTCGTCCGTCGTCACACACTCCCAGCGAGACGGGCCCAGGGGCCGCTCCGGCAGGCCGAGCGCCCGGACACGCTGCGCGGCGGACAGCAGCTCCTCCCCGGCGACGTTCGCGGCCGGCACGCTCGGAAAGAGCACGTTGCCGCCCTGGGCATCGAAGCTGCCGGTCAGGGCGTAGAGGAGCGAGATGGCCCGGATGATCTGGGTGGCATTGCTCTGCTGCTCGACGCCGCTCCACGCGTAATAGGCGACCGGCCGAGCTTCCCAGAGGAGCCGGGCGGCCCCTTCGACCTGGTCGCGCCCGACCCCGCAGATCGCCTCGACCACCTCGGGCGTGTAGCGCCGGCAGACCTCCGCGTAGAGATCGAAGGCCGTCCGACAGGCGACCTCGCCTCGCTGCGTGGCGATCGTGTGTTCACCGGAGAGGGCCGCCTCGGCGCCGTCCCGCTCGTAGCCGCTGGAGGGCCGGGTCATAGACGAGGCGACGCCCGGTCGCTGCGTCCCAGGCCACGTATCTTCGCGCGCTCCCCTCGGGCGAGAGGTCGCGACTCGGTCAGCAATCGTCCGTTGTCCGAGCGGACCAGCAGGGGGCCGTTCGTCCAGTCGCGCACGAAGGCGCGATCGTACCAGCCACGGTCGATCATCACGTTGGCGATGCCGAGCGCGAGCGCGCCGTCGCTGCCGGGCCGCACCCGCAGCCAGACGTCGGCCTTGCCGGCGAACCCGGTGCGGCGAGGATCGACCACGATCAGGCGAGCGCCGCGCTTGATCGCCGCCACGGTCGCGGTCGCGTGGGAGAGCCGGGCGAGGCTCGGGTTGTAGCCCCAGAACAGGATGCAGCCGGCGTTCTCCAGATCCGGCATGGGGGTGCCCGGTACACCCGTGCCGGTGCCGTAGGTGTAGCGGGTGGCGAAGGTTCGGCCCCAGCCGCACAGTTCCATCGAGATGGAGAGGTTCGGGCTGCCGAAGGCTCGCATCAAGCGCTGGATCCAGGCCAACGAGTCGTCGATCGCCGACGTGGACGGCGAGACCACGCTGAACACGACGCTCTCCGGGCCGTGCTGCGCGGCCAGCCGCCGCAGCCCGGCGGCGGTCAGCCCGAGCGCCTCGTCCCAGCTGATCCGCTGCCAGCCCGGATCTGGATCGCCCTTCGGACGCGTTCGCTTCAGCGGATGGAGCAGCCGGTCCGGGTGGTAGACGAGTTCCGGCGCGGCTCGTCCCTTGGCGCAGAGCGCCTGGCCGGTGGGGTGCGACGGGTCGGGCTCCAGCGCGATGAACTTCCCGTTCTCGACCACGGCGATCGAGCCACACCTCGAGACGCAGAGCGCGCAGTAGCCAGGAATTCGCTCGATGGCTTGCCTGTCCGCCAGCATTGCGACGCCTCCTGAGGGAAACGTCAGGGGACCCCGAGTCATTCCGCTGGAGGACTTCGCGGATGGAGGGGTTCATTCGACCCGACTGCGCCGATGGGCTCGTCAGGCGTCGAGCGCCTTCGCGAGTTCTCGCAGGAGCTTCGCGCCATCGCCGCGCCACGAGGACCCGTGCATGCAGGCCAGGGTCGTCGGCTCGCAGCGCGCGAGCTTTTCCATCAGCGTCGCGGCATTCCTGGTGTGGGAGTAGTAGTCCGCCATCCCCCGGAACGCCTCGCTCGGCCCGAGGATGTCCGTCTCCACGATCGGGGCTACGTCCATTCCGCCCTGCGTGAAGAGATCGCCTGCGAGGAGGGTCCGCGACTTCACCTCGAACAGGAACCCGCAATCCCATCCGTGCGGCAGGTGCGGCGTGTCGATCCACCTCACCTGCCTCTCCCCGAGCGACAGGACCTCTCCGTCCGCGAGTGCTCGGGGTGGCCGCAGGGCCTGATCGTTCGCGCACACGTTCACGCCAACGTTGCCCTGGACGGCGACGGCCTGCGGGGCGGTTTCCAGCCACTCGTTCAGCGCTCCCGACTCGTCTGGTTCCCAGTGGGAGTAGGCCACCCAGCGCAGCTTCGCCGGTGACATCACCGACGCCATGGCCTCGCGCACGAGCGGGAACATCTGTCGAGGCCCGGTATGGAAGAGGAGCGGTTGCTCGTCCAGGATGAGGAACTGGTTGAACGTGAAGCCGCCCGGAACGACCGTGGGCGGGACGGGCGTGCTGATTCGATAGATCGAGGCCGCAATCTCGTCGATCCGGGTGCCCGATCCTGCGTTCGTGGTCCCCATCGTCGACCCTCCTTGGGTCTTCCCGGGCGAACCCCATTCCGTGCGCCCGGTCCGTACAGGAGATAGCCCCGGGGCCGGCCGCGCGCCAATTCACCTGCGGGGGTCGCCTTGCGCCGGCCCCGGGCACTTCACCTCGGTGAAGCGGCGCGACGGGAGCGTCCCGCCATGGCGCGCGGATGCCCCGACACCGGCGTCTACTTTCGGAGGGAGTCGCGGATCTCCCGGAGCAGGAGGATGTCCTCGGGAGTGGCCGCCGGAGCCGCAGGCGGCGCCTCCTTCTTCAACCTGTTCACCTGCTTCACCATCATGAAGATGATGAACGCCAGGATCAGGAAGTTGATGGCGATGGTGATGAAGTTGCCGTAGGCGAGGACCGGGACTCCCGCCTTCTTCACCGCATCCACC
Source organism: uncultured delta proteobacterium (assembly GCA_963818535.1). Lineage (GTDB taxonomy): Bacteria > Myxococcota > Myxococcia > Myxococcales > Anaeromyxobacteraceae > CAIOAK01. Next base: position 56,657 of record CAWFSM010000004.1, read on the forward strand.
GTGTACACGGTGCCCGGGGGGATCTCCTTCAGGGCGACGAAGTAGTTGGTGAAGTCGAGTCCACCGAAGATGCGGCCCACGACGGGCATGATCAGGTCGTTGACGACGGAGTCGACGATCTTCCCGAAGGCGGCGCCGATGATGACGCCGACCGCCAGGTCCATCACGTTGCCCTTCAGGGCGAATGCCTTGAACTCCGATGCGAATCCCATGGTTTCCTTTCACCAGCGAGAGCGGCCGCCGGCCGGAGGCGGCCTGCCGAGCAATGCGCCTTCGGGCGGCACATTCAAGTGCACGATTGGGGAAGACTAGACATTCCCTACCCCATCGAGGCGTCCATAGCGCACGCGTTCCGAACCATGCAGTTGGACCGCCCGGTCGACCAGGCCTTCGACCACCTCCTCGGCGCCCCGACGGCCCCATCACACGCGACCGGCCTCATCGGACCCCGCCTGACGTCAGAAGGCTCGCACGATCCGCCCCTCGACGACTGGACCGACGGGGGACTGTGCGGTCACGTGATCGATGGCCACTTGCAGCAGGTCGTCACCCGGCTGCAGGACGTTCGTGCCCTGCCCGAACACGGTGTAACCGTCCCCACCGGTGTACATGAAGTCGTTGGTGACGAAGCGGACGGTGTCGGCCTGGCCGATGGGGATCGATTGGCCGGCGATCCCCTGCGGCGTCTTCCACATGCCCGTCACGACCGGCGTCGTGCCGTTGCAGCCGAAGGCCACCTGGAGACCGGAGATCTGGGGGAAACGTCCGGTCGGGATCGTCGGATCACACGCGGGCGAGAAGCCGTTCAAGAAGGCCTGCTCGAGCTGGGCACCGGTCAAGGTCTCGATGACGGTGCGATTGCCGAAGGGCAGCACCCCGAACATCTCCCCCCAGGTGATCTCGCAGGCCCCTTCGCCGGCCGAGGGGGGCAGGCAGAGCAGGTCCGCGCGCAGGCCCCCGGAATTGGTGTAGGCGGCTTCAACGCCAGGGTACCTGGACCGCATGGCGTCGGCCACCATGTTGCCCATGGCGGACTCCTCCAAGCGGGTGGGGGCGCGCCTGATGTCGAACGACTGGGTCCCGACCACCTGGTTGCGGAGCACCGCGGTCTGGGCGTTGGCTTCATCGATGATCGCCTTCACGTCCGGGCGCGCGGGCACGCCCAGGTTCTTGCTGAGGCGCGTGGCCGCCCCGCTCCACTCGACGTCGCCACCAGTGACGATCAGCTGCGCCACCGAGTAGCTCGCACCCCCATTCAGGCCTTCGGCCACGACGATGTGGCCCCGCCGAAGGTTGGCGATGGCGTGGGTGTGGCCCGCGAGCACCAGGTCCACCGTCGTGCCCTGGATGGCGTCCACGATGTCCAGGATGGGTCCTCCCCAGGGCTGGGGCGGAGAGCCGTCGACCGCGTTCGCGCCGCTGGCGACGCCCTGGTGGATGAGTACGATCTGCACCCGGGCACCGAGCCGGCGGAGCCTCTCGGACTGCTCCTTGATCGTGGCGACCTCGTCCAGGAACTTCAACCCGGCGGTGGCCCCGGCGTTCACGAGTTCGGGGGTCTCTTTCAGCTCGATACCGATGACTCCGACCGGCAGGTCGCCGTAGTAGAAGACCCGCGAGGCCTGAACCCAGTCGGGGTTCGACATCCTGGTCTCGTCCACGATGTTGGCGCCCAGGAAGGGGAACGTTGCGCGCGCCTGGTGCTGGAGCAGCCGGGCGACACCGTTACTGAACTCGGCGTGGCCGTAGGACGTTGCGTCCAGAGCCCACGCGTTCTCGACGTCGATCGCCGGACGGTCCGCGAGAAGCCCTGAATTGGCGGGCGAGCCGCCGACATTGTCGCCGGACGCGAAGAGGAGGCGTCGCAAACCGAAGAGCGAGGCTTCCTGGTCGAACAGAGTGGCCAGGTAGGCAGCGCCGCCAACCGATACGTTCTTGCCATCGATCGGATGGGTGACGGGATCGAGTTCCCCGTGGAAGTCGGTCAGGCCGAACACGGGCACCAGTGTCCGGGCATCCCCGCCGAGCAGGAGATCCAGGCGCACGACGCCTTGCGCGTGCTGCGGCTGGGGAATGCCGAGGATGTAGGCCAGCGTCGGCGCCAGGTCGATGGTTCGAAGTGCCATGGCCACCGCATTTGGCTTGATGCCCTTGCCGCTGGCGATGAAGGCGGCGCGCATGTTCACGTTGGCATCCAGGATCGTCACGTCAGGGACGTAGCCGTCCTGACCGAAGGAGGTCGATCGGGCCACGAGCGTGCCCGGAGTCGCGGAGTCGAACTGGTACGGGGGGTAGGCGAAGGCCACGAGGTCACCCGTGCGCGTCGGGTGCGCCAGGTCTGCGGTCGCCCCGGGGCCGTTCGGGGTGTAACGCGCCTCGGCCTTCGTGAAGGCCCGATCGACCATCCTCCAGCCCTCGGGCTGGCCGTCGCCGTTCCAATCGTTGGTGTCGGAGAGGCCCAGGAACGCATCCTTGATCTGGGCCACCGTCGCCGCCTCCTGGGCGGCGGGAACTTGCACGAGTCCTGTGGTGATCGGATCGCGCCCCGCCAGGTTGAGGTAGATCTGCACGGTACCGCCCACCCAGCACGCCTTGGCCTTGCCGATGGTCTCGCCGGTGGGCAGCCGGCAGTTCGACGTCTGCGGCTTCGAGAGCAGGCCGAGGTCCACCAGTACCTTGCTGGCGTCGATGGCCAGGAACTGGGGCGCGAATCCATGACCGGATGACACGAAGGTCGTGGCCGAGCTCGGCATCAGCGACTTCGCAAGCGCGATCGTGCGGTCGGCCCCCTTATATGCCTGCAGGAGGAAGTCGACGCGCTGCACCACGCGCCCGTCGAGCGTGCCATCGACGCCGACGCTGTCGTACGCAGGGTTCGGGGCTCCATTCGGAAGGCTCGGGGTAACCAGGCCGAGAAACTGGCGCTGGAACGCGTCCGTGGTCGGGTAACCGAGCATGACCAGGTCGGGCTTGTACTTGTCGAGGATATACCTCGTGAGCGGGTGATACAGCTTGTCCCAGTACAGGCCCTGCTCGACGTAGGTCTCCTCGTTCACGATGCCCGACACGAGGACCGCAGAGTCGGCGCCAGTCGAGGACGGCAACTTCTGGGCGGCGTACTCCTCGAAGTCACCGGTGAAGCCGGGCTCGCTCCAGCCGGGCCAACTGGCGAGGGCGCGGGATGCTGACGTGTGGAAGAGGCGAACCTTTGAGAGATCGGGCGTCAGTTCCTCGACCTTGACGAGGAAGCCGGCCGTCTTGCCCTGGAGAGGCCCGCCGATGATCGACACCTTCACGTCCGCCCACTGGCCTTTCGCCAGATTGCCTACGGCGGCGGCGCCGTCCTTGGTGAACGAAAGCAGCACGCGGTCGTAATTGGTGACCGCGTCGTTCGTGCTGTCGTAGATGAACGCGTTCAGACCGTACTTGTCGGTGCCGAAGTCCAAGACGCGCAGGCGCATCTCCATGGACGGACTGTAGGACGTGGGCACATTGGTCCAGCCCGTGGCGGGCGCTGGTGCCGCACCGGGGAAGGCTGGCTGTCCTGCGAAGCCGGCCGGAGTGTCGAACTGCAATCCGAGGGAGGCCACGACTGTGCCGTCATCCCTCGGGCCGATGAAGTTGGTCGCCACCCCGCGACCAGAGAACGTGCTGCGGCCATCGACCGCCGGCCCGTTGGTGGTGGCGCGCCGCCCACCGGCCCACTCGATCTGGGCAACCTTCTTGCCACCCCGCTCGGCGGACTGGGCCAGGGTCTCGGCCTGGAGCATGCCCGGCGAGTTGAAAGTGGTGGACGAGGCGAAGGGAGCGCCATTGACGTGAAACGTGTCGCCGGTCGAACCATGGACACCCGACCACGCCCCGGTGGCGAGGCTGAACCAGCCCGCGCCGGTGCTGGGCGGCGCCTGGGTCAGCAATCCGTCGTCGCCAGCAACCGCCCCTTTCTTGATCATTTCGCCGAGAGCGGGCAGCAGGCCTGCGGAAGCGTACCTCTCCACCACGTCCTGGCGCATTCCTTCCGCAACGACGAAGATGGCTGACCTGGGACCATCCGCGTTTGCCGCTGGTGTCTCGTGAGGCGCCGTCGCGAAGACGAGCAGCGCGAGAACAATCCCCACGGTGGTCGTGGGAGAGCGAAGCATTCCGAAAGCGATGAACTGCGACGCAGGTCGACGGTGATACATGGCCTTCCTCCCGCATGCGGGCCTGCGGCCCGCCAGGCATGTCACTGGTGGTCCAACTGGGCTCCTCCGCGTCTGGATCTGGCTTGGAGGGACGATCGTCCGAGACTGGCGACCGAGGACTCGATCTTGGGTCCTGGAAGTCGGCGCTGGGAGTCGTCCATCGCGCACGTCCTTTCCGTCCTTTCGCGCTGCTTAATCGGGCGCGTCGCGGGGGAAAGAATCGGTGCCAGGAAATGTGGGGCGTAAAGGAAGGTTGGAGCGGCGGGCCGGTCCGAGACCTCGCCATTCCATTCCTGGATTGCACGTCTCCCCCTAGTCGTTGCGTATCACTGCAGGTGAGGAGGGCGTGACCGACGGCGAGCCCCGTTGGCCCCACCAATTCGGTCGATGATTCGGGGCGATGTCACGCGTCCGGGTTACCCCCTTCTGGCGTTCCAGGCGACCCACCCCGTCGCTGCCTGCACCCATCATGGACCGCACCCGGCCTCTCGGGCGACCCTTCCGCAACGGACCTGCGCCCGCCGGTCGCCGACACTAGGCTGCCGTCCATGGCGCACGCGTTCCGAGCCATGCAGCTGGACCGCCCGGTCGACCAGGCCTTCGACCACGTCCTCGGGCCCCCGACGGCCCCCATCACGCTCGTCGAGTACGGCAGCTACGCGTGCCGCCATTGCCGCGCGGCCACCGAGACCATCACCGAGCTGCGGGACGAGTTCGGCGCCCGCCTCCGGTACGTGTTTCGCAACCGGCCGCTGTCCACGAGCATCGCGCGCCGGGCGGCCGAGCTGGCCGAGCGCGCCGGAGATCCCGAGAGCTTCTGGCGCGCACACGTCGCGCTGATGACGCGCTCGGCGTCGCTCACCGAGGACGACCTGGTGGCGGTCGCCCACGACCTGGGGCTTCAGGAGGGAGATTCGCCCGGCCCTGGCGTTGCCCTGGAGATGGCGCGCGAGCGGGTGGACGCCGACATGGCGAGCGCCGAGGCCAGCGGCGTGGTCGTGACCCCGACGTTCTTCATCAACGGCCGGCGGTACGAGGGCCTGTGGGACAGGGCCGCCCTGGCCGACGCGATGCTGGGGTCGCTGGGCCACCGGGTGCGGTCCACCGCGCTCGACTTCGCGCGGTGGGCTCCGTCCGCCGGCCTGCTCCTGCTCGTCGCCACGGTGATCGCGGTGCTGCTGACCAACTCGCCGCTCGCACCAGGATTCCTCCGGCTCTGGGGAGAGACCCTCGGGATCACGCTCGCCGGGCACGCGTTCGTGCTGACCCTGCTCCAGTGGGTGAACGACGGGCTGCTGACGGTCTTCTTCCTGGTGGTGGGGCTCGAGATCAAGCGCGAGTTCACGGTCGGGCACCTGGCGAGCGCCCGATCGGCGGCGCTGCCCATCGCGGCGGCGCTCGGTGGAATGGCGGTACCGGTCCTGCTGTACCGGCTGGTCCTGCCGAGCGGCCCGTGGGCGCAGGGATGGGGCGTGCCGATGGCCACGGATACGGCCTTCGCGGTCGCCATCATCGTGATGCTGGGGAGCCGGGTCCCCATCGAGCTTCGCGTCTTCCTGACGGCCGCGTCGATCGTCGACGACATCGGCGCCATCGTCGTCGTCGCGCTCTTCTACTCGAGCGCGCTGCACGTCGGAGCGCTTCTCGCTGCCGTCGTGACCACTGGCCTCCTCGCGCTCCTCAACCGCGCCAACGTCTATCGCGTGACCCCGTACCTCCTGCTCGGCCTCGTGCTCTGGGCTTGCGTCCACGAAGGAGGGCTCCACGCGACGCTGGCCGGCGTCGTCCTCGCGCTCTTCATCCCCACCCGTCGTCCACCGGACCTCCGCGCCCTGACGGCGCAGGCGAGCGCGATCATCGCCACGGAGGCGCGCCGCAGCGCGGAGGTCCTTCGACGCGGGCTGTCGGCGGATGCGATGCAGAGCCTCGACGCCATCCACGACCGGCTGGAGTCACCCGCCGACCGGATGCTGCGTACCGTGTCCTTGCGCTCGAACTACGTCGTGCTGCCGGTGTTCGCCCTGGCCAACGCCGGCGTCGCGCTGAGCCCGGACCTCTTCCGCGGCCACGGCGCGCTGCAGTTCGCGATCGTCCTCGGCCTCGTCGTCGGGAAGCCACTCGGCCTGGTGGCGGCGTCCGCCCTGGCCGTTCGCCTGGGGATCGCCGTCAAGCCCGGCGAGTACTCGTGGCGGCAGATGGTGGGTGCGGGCGCGCTCGCGGGCATCGGCTTCACGATGTCGCTCTTCATCGCGGGGCAGGCGTTTTCCGCTCCGGCCGACTTCGCCGCCGCCAAGGTGGCGGTGTTCGCGGCGTCCGTGATCTCCGCCGCCCTGGGCGTCGGGATCCTCTGGTCCTCGAATCATCGTCCCCGCTGAGGGTCCTCGGGGCTACGGGCGCGCCTCTTCGCGATCCTGGACCTCGACCCAGGATCTGCGCAGGTCCGGCGCCTGCTCCTGCAGGGAGTCCAGGTACTGGTGGAGTTGCTGCACGACCGCGGCTCCCTCCCCCACCGCCGCGGCGACGCGTTGCAGCGCCCCGAGGCGGACGTCGCCCGCGGCGAATACCCCCGGCATGCTGGTCTCGAAGCGCAAGGGACGGCGCGACAGGTGCCACCGCTCCGGATCGACGTCCGCCCCGGTGACCACGAATCCCCGGGCGTCCCGCTGCAGGACGCCGTCCAGCCACCCGGTGTGCGGGAGCGCCCCGATGAGCACGAAGACGAGCCGGACCGGCACGACGTCCACCTCGCCCGTCGCCGCATTCTTGATCGAGACCTGCTCGATCCGGTGTCCCCCTGCGGCGTCGACCACCTCCGATCGGAGGCGTACCTCGACGTTCGGAGCGTGGCGGATCTGCTGGATCAGGTAGTCGGACATCCCCTCCTCGAGCGACGCGCCACGAACCACCAGGGTCACGCGCCTGGCGAAGCGGGAGAGGTGGACGACCGCCTGCCCCGCGGAGTTCCCGCCCCCGACCACGGCGATGTCCAGGTCCTGCATCAACCGCACCTCGCCGAAGGTCGTGTAGAAGACGCTCCTTCCCTCGAAGGCCTGGATGCCCGGCGCCTCGAGCCGCCGGTACTGGGCCCCGGTGGCGACGACGACCGCCCTCGCGGTGATCTCGCGCCCGTCGGACAGGTGGAGAACCCGCTGCTCCCCCTCGGCCCGGATCCCCACCACCTCGCGCGCGAAGACGTACCTGGCCCCGAAGAGCCATGCCTGCTGGTAGGCACGCTGGGTGAGCTCCGCACCGCCGATGCCTCGGGGGAAGCCGAGGTAGTTCCGGATGAGCGAGCTCGCTCCGGCCTGCCCTCCCACGACGTAGCGCTCCACGACGAACGTCTTCAGCCCTTCGGACCCGGCGTAGACGGCCGCCGCCAGGCCCGCCGGGCCCGCACCCACGATGGCCACGTCACAGCGGAGCTCGTGCGGACCGCCCCCGATGGCATCGGCGATCTGGGCATTGGTGGGGTCGTAGAGCGCCGATCCGTCGAGCAGGATCACGATGGGGAAAGACCGCGCCTCGATCCCGTGCTCCTCGAGGATCCGGGCCGCGGGCCGGGAGCCGGCCGCGTAGAAGCCGTGTGGTACTCCGTTCCGGCCCAGGAACTCCCGGATCTCGTGCGCCCGCGGGGAGTCCTCGTCCCCCACCACCCGGAGGAGCTCCATCGCCGGACGGTGAAGGCGGGTCCACTCGGCCAGGAACTCGCTCACGAGCGGGTACAGGTGGACCTCGGCCGGCGCCCAGGGCTTGTAGAGGTAGTTGTCGAGCTCCCCGAAGGCGCACGCCTGGAGGATGGTCCGTGACGCCGATCGGTCACCCCAGCCGACAAGCAGCGCGCGCTTCGCGTTCGGTGCGAGGACGCGGGCCCTCCCCAGGAACTCGTTGCCGTGCATCCCGGGCATCCACTGGTCGGCCACGACGAGGGCGATCTCCTCGCCCTCCTTCTGGATCCTGGTGATGCCCTCCAGCCCTTCACTGGCGGAGAGGTAGGGTACGACGCGGTAGTCCGCTCCGAAGCGCCGGCTCAGTGCGTCGAGCATCCCGGCGAGCGCGGTGGGCTCGTCGTCCACGATGACGATGATGGGTCGGTCGGCCATGGCGAGCCCCCCTCTGTCCCCTCGATTCGCCCCCCATAGGCTCGGGCGGTCGAGGCGCGCGTCCCCGATGGGTTGGTCGCGACCATCAATTTTTTTCCCTCTCGCACGGTCACCGGCCGCGGATAGATGTCGCCCGGATGCCAGGCCCCGACAGCCACTGGCCCGCCCTGCCCTACGAGCGCCTGCGCGCCACGCTCGACACGCTGCACATGTACCTGCAGATCGCGGGGAAGCTGAAGCTGCGCACCCCGTTCCAGCCGGAATGGGCGAACGTGGCGCTCGAGCTGGGGCCGCGTGGGCTCGGCACCGGCGCCATCCCGTCCGGGCAGGACTTCTTCTCGGTCGACTTCGACTTCGTGGGACACGCCGTCGCGGTCGCGCACAGCGACGGACGGACGTGTTCCTTCCCGCTCCGGCACCGGGCCGTGGCCGACTTTCTCGCGATCCTCCAGCAGACCCTCCGGGCGCTCGGCGTCGACCCGTCGCTGAACCTGAAGCCCCAGGAGGTGGGGGACGCCGTCGCGTTCGACGAGGACCTCGCGCATTCCACGTACGACCCGGAGGCCGCGAACACCTGGTGGCGGGCCATGGCGAGCGTCTCGCGGCCCCTCTCGGTGTTCCAGGGTCGATTCCGGGGGAGGACCGCACCGCTGGGCTTCATGTGGGGCACGTTCGACCAGAGGGTGGTGCGGTTCGACGGGCGGCCGGCCGGCCTCGAGCCGTGGAAGGGGCTCATCCGGCGCGCCGCCATGGACGCGGGCCAGTACGAGGTGGGCTTCTGGCACGGACAGGACGCCTATCCCCGCGCCGCCCTCTACGCCTTCACCTACCCCCAACCGGGCGGGATCGAGTCCGCAAGGGTCCGGCCGGACGGGGCGCGGTGGGATGCCGCGATGGGGGAGCACCTCCTCGACTGGGACGTGGTGCGGGCCTCGCCCGACCCCGCCGAGGCGGTCCTGGAGTTCGCCCAGTCCACCTACGAGGCCGGATCGAGGGCGGCAGGCTGGCCCCCGGAGCTCGACCTGTTCGGCGCCCTCGCCGCCGCCGTCGAGTCGGCCGCGGGCGACGCGTCGAGGCTGGCACCCGCCCTGGAGGCCTTCCTGGGCAGGCATTTCACGGTCGAGGAGGTGGCGTCCCGGCTGGCGGGTCTCCAGGCCGCCTACCGCCAGGAGAGGCCGACGGCGCCGTGGCCGGAGTGGTGCGCGGGCCGGCTCGGTGGCCCGCCCCCAGATGTCATGGGAATGGCCGCCCCGGGGACCTAGATCCGGCATCTGGGCACCCCAATGGCTCCCCCTCCCGCTCCCGCCACCGTCGCCGTCGCCGACACCTCCCCGAGCGAGGCGCCGGGCATTCGCGCGCGCTTCCTGCGGGACGTCCTCGAGGGGCTCGGCCGCCCGAGGAAGGCCATCCCGTCGCTCTGGTTCTACGACGCGCGCGGGAGCGAGCTCTTCCAGCGGATCATGGAGCTCGAGGCCTACTACCCGACGCGCATCGAGCACGAGATCCTGGCGAGCCATGCGGCCGAGATCACGGCGCCCCTGGGCGGGGGCCCGTGCACGGTGGTCGACCTCGGCGCCGGCGACGGCACGAAGACGCGCCTCCTGCTCGCGCCGCTGCACGGCCGCTGCACCCGGTCGGCCTACGCGCCCATCGACATCTCGGCAACCGCCCTGTGCGACGTATCCGCCCGCATGTCGTCGCTCTTCCCGCGCCTGCGGATCACCCCCGTCCAGGCCGAGTACTTCGACGGCCTGCGGGCCCTCCATCGGCAGGATGCCGGGAGGCTTCTCGTGCTCTTCCTGGGGAGCAACATCGGGAACCTGGAGGCTCCAGAGGCCATCGGGTTCCTCCGCACGATGCGCTCCGCGCTCCGCCCCGGCGATCACGTGCTCGTCGGCTTCGACCTGCTGAAGGACCTCCCGGTCCTGCGAGCCGCCTACGACGACGACGCGGGAGTGACGGCGGCCTTCAACCTGAACCTGCTCGCCCGGATCAACCGGGAGCTGGACGGGGACTTCGACCTCGAGGCCTTCGAGCACGTCGCCGCCTTCGACCCGGTGCGGCCGGCCATGGAGAGCTGGCTGCGCAGCCGACGCCGGCAGCGCGTCAGGGTGGCCGGCCACTCCTTCCGGCTCGAGGCAGGCGAGCGCATCCACACCGAGATCTCGTGCAAGTACCGGGAGCGGGACATCGACGCGTTCGCCGCCACGGCCGGGTTCGAGGAGATCGGACGGTTCCGGGACCGGCGAGGGTGGTTCGTGGACGCGCTCTGGCGCGTGGAAGACCGATGAGCGGGTCGCGCGATCTCCCGGCGCGGGTCGCGGAGGTGCGTTCGTTCACCGAGGGTCTCTGCGCCACGCTCGACCCCGAGGACATGGTGGTGCAGTCCATGCCGGACGCGAGCCCCGTGAAGTGGCATCTCGCCCACACCACCTGGTTCTTCGAGACCTTCCTGCTCGCACCGCGCGCCCCCGGCTTCCGACCGCGCGATCCGCGCTGGGCGCATCTCTTCAACTCGTACTACGTCGCGGCGGGCTCCCGGCACGCGCGCGCCGAGCGCGGCCTGCTCACGCGACCCACGGTGAAGGAGGTCCTCGACTGGCGGCACGCCGTGGACGACCAGATCCAGGGCTTCCTGGCCTCCCCGCCAGGGCGCGACCCGGAGGCGCTGGCGATCGCCGAGCTCGGCCTGAATCACGAGCAGCAGCACCAGGAGCTCCTCCTCACCGATCTCCAGCACGCGCTGTCCCGCAATCCGCTCGAGGTGGCCTACCGCCCGGTCCCGGACGAAGGCCCGACCGAGGTCCCTCCGCTCCGATGGGTGGACCATCCCGGTTCCCGGGTGCGTCTCGGCCACGCGGGCGACGGCTTCGCCTTCGACAACGAGGGGCCGGCGCACGACGTGCTGCTCCGCCCCTTCGCGCTGGCCTCGCGGCCGGTGACCGCCGGTGAGTACACCGACTTCATCCAGGACCGGGGATACGAGCGTCCCGACCTCTGGCTGTGGGAGGGGTTCCATGCCGCGCAGGCCGAGGGATGGCGGGCCCCGCTCTACTGGGATCACGAGGACGGTCGGTGGACCCGGTTCACGCTTCACGGCCGCATCCCCGTGGACCCCGGCGCCCCGGTGAGCCACGTGAGCTACTACGAGGCCGACGCCTACGCGCGCTGGGCTGGTGCCCGCCTTCCCACCGAGGCGGAGTGGGAGGCGGTGGCCGCGTCCTCCCCCGTGCGGGGGCAGTTCGTCGAGGACGGATGGCTCGTCCCACGCACGACCGGCCCGTCGGCGCCGATCTTCGGCGGAGCGTGGGCCTGGACGGCGAGCGCCTATTCGGCCTACCCGGGCTACCGGCCCGCCGCTGGGGCGCTCGGCGAGTACAACGGCAAGTTCATGGTGAACCAGCTGGTGCTGCGCGGAGGGTCCTGCCTCTCCCCGCGCTCCCACCTGCGAGCCACCTACCGGAACTTCTGGCATCCACGGGATCGTTTCCAGATGACCGGGATCCGGCTGGCTCGCCCCTAGCGACGAAGGAGACTCCCATGCCCAGGAACGCCGGGATCGACCCCACCGTGCCGCCCAGCGGCACCGGCTGCGCGGACTGCCTGGCCGGCGACGGCCCGGGCTGGTGGTTCCACCTCCGCCGGTGCGCCCAGTGCGGTCACGTCGGCTGCTGCGACGCGTCGCCGAGCCAGCACGCGACCCACCACCACGAGAAGTCGGGCCATCCCATCGTCCAGAGCTTCGAGCCGGGCGAGGACTGGTTCTGGTCGTACCCCCGGGGGAAGATGATCCTGGTGGGCGAGACGCTGGCGCCCCCGACGCACCATCCCGTGAGCCAGCCGGCGCCAGGGCCGCGCGGCAAGGTACCCGTCGACTGGAAGTCACGGCTCAACGGGTGAGGGGCGACCGCGGCGCGCCGCGCACCCTTGCCAGCAGGGCCTCGCTGGCCTCCCAGAGGGCCCGACCCGTGGTCGCATCGGCGGCTCGAGCGTCGATCTCCTTGGGCGCCATCTTGTGAAGGTAGACCGCGGTGCTGCCCTCGAGCGCGCGGCTGCAGGCGAGGTGGAGCACGGGCTCGTCCGCATCGAAGGGATCCTGGAAGAGGAGGCGCATCACGGCGTCGAGGGGAGCGCGCAGCGGCGCCGGCAGCTCCCGGGCGATGTTGGTGCGCATCGCCCCGGGACAGAGCGCGAACACGGACACCCGCGGCGCCCCCTCCACGCGGAGTCGACGAGCGAGCTCCCAGGCGAAGGTGGCGAGCATGAGCTTGTAGGTGCCGTACCAGGCGAGCACGCGCCGGGGGGAGCCGTCCCGCGGGCGGTCCAGGCGCTCGAGCTCGAGGTCCTCGCTCCAGCGGTGCGCCTCGGATGCAACGAAGACGACGCGCGGGAGGTCGCCGTCCCGACCCTCGCCCGGGAGCACGCCTTCCTCGAGCAGCCGCGTGACCAGTGCGAAGGAGGAGAGGTAGTTGACGACGAACATCTCGTCGAGCCCCTGGGGCGTCGTCCGCGCCCGGGTGGGGACGATGGCGGCGTTGAGGATCAGCCGGTCGAGCTTCGCGCCGCGCCGGGCGAGGTCCGCGACGAGGCGGTCGATCGAGGCGAGGTCGGAGAGGTCGACGTGCAGGGGCTCGATGCCGTCCTCCGGGACGCCGAGGGAGACGGCCCGTTGGTGCGCGCGCTCGAGGTCGCGGCAGTCGGCCAGGAGCACCCTGGCGCCGCGGCGCGCCAGGTCGACCGACGACGCGAACCCGAGCCCGGAGGCGCCACCGGTGACGAGGGCGAGCTTTCCGTCCAGCCGCTCGTCGGGGCCGAGCGCGGCGAGCTCTCGCCTCACACGGAAGCGGTCGAGCACTCCCGCGAGGATCGCGGTGATCGGGTGGTTCTCGTCGAGCCGCATCCGGGCCTAGTAGGGTCCGCAGGCGCCGAGCTGGGTTTCCAGGCACTGCGGATACGCGGGAGCCTTCGCCCCCACGGTCTTGTCGCAGAACGAGCGGGCGGACTGCCTGCACTCCTGGACGGTCTCCTGGGTGGTCGCGCAGTTCGACAGCGCGAGGAGTCCGGCCAGGCCGAGGAGGGTCCGGACCTTCTTCGTTGGCAATTCCATGGCAAGCCCCCTGTCCTTCGGCGCCGACGGTCGCGTCCACCCGCGGCACCGTTTCCCGATGCGACATTACAGGACAGGGAGGAGGCCAGGGCATGCGGCGAGAATTTTTCGCGGACCCCGGCAGTTGAAAGGGGGATGCCGCGCTTCTCCCGACGGGAGTTCCTCCTGGGCACGGTCGCCACGGCCGCCGCGGGTGCCTCCCTGCCGGCCCTGGCCGACGACGGCGAGGTGACCCCGGAACACCACGAGATCGTGGTCCCCGACCTCGACCCGGCCCACGACGGGTTGCGCGTCGCCCAGCTCTCCGACCTCCACGTCGGCTCGCTCACCCCGGTCGAGCGCATCCGGGCAGCCATCGCGGCCGCGAATGCCTTCCGGCCCGACCTGGTCGTGCTCACCGGGGACTACCTGACCCGCGACCCGGGCGGCGTGACGCTCATGCGCGAGCAGCTCGGCGGGCTGGAGGCGCCCACCCTGGGGACGCTCGGCAATCACGACCGGTGGGTCGATCCGCGCGGCGCCGGTGCGGCCCTCGAGCACCTGGGATACGGCTTCCTCGAGAACGAGAACACCACCCTCACCCTGCGCCACGCCCCCTTCACGGTGGTCGGGATCGACGACCTGTGGACCCGTTCCGCCGACCCGGTGCGCGCCATGAAGGGTGCCGCGCCGGGGTCGCGACTGTACCTCGCCCACGTCCCGCGCACGGCCGAGCACCTGGCCATCTGGGGAAAGCCGATGCTGCTGCTCTCGGGCCACACGCACGGCGGCCAGGTGAACGTTCCCCTGCTCATGCCGGCGTTGCGCTGGCTCGCCCGCGAGCCCTACGTCGACGGCCTGTACGAGGTCGGGAAGGTCCAGCTCTACGTGAATCGCGGGGTGGGCAACGTGGGCCTGGGATGGCGCCTCAACGCGCCTCCCGAGGTCTCCTTGCTCACGCTTCGGGCAGGGACACCGTCCTAGTCCAGGCGGATGGCGCGCAGCCGGCGAAGGACCTCCGCAACCACGGCCGGGTCGTCGCCCCCGGTCGCCCGCAGGTCGGGCGCTTCAGGCCGCTCGAACGGATCGCCGATCCCGGGCAGCCACGGCGCCTCGCCCCGGCGAGCCTTCGCAAATAGCCCCTTCGCGTCCCGCCGCTCGCACTCCGCGAGTGGGACGTCCACGAAGACCTCCAGGAGGCCGGGCCAGTGGCGTCGGGCCTCCTCCCGGTGGACCCGGCGGTTCGAGGTCGCCGCGACGACGGTCACGATCCCCTGCCGCGCCGCCAGCGCCGCCAGCCTGGCCAGCGTGCGGTAGAAGGCCACGCGCGACACCTCGTCGAAGCCGGGAGCGGGGTCGAGGGCGAGGCGCACGTCGTCCCCGTCGAGCACCAGGACCGCCGAGCCCTCTGCGCGCAGTTGGGCGGCCAGCATTCCCGCAAGCGTGGACTTGCCCGCCGACGGGAGCCCGAAGATCCACACCACCGCCCCGGTCATCGGAAGAGCTCCCCGGCTGACGTGGGATCGAAGGCCCGTGCGGACAGCGCCTGCTCGGCCAGGCGAAGCACGCGGTCGCGGGCCTCGGTGGGCAGCCGCGGGTAGAAGCGCGGGCACGCCACCACCAGGCTGCGCCAGGCGAGCCACGGCGCCAGCACCTCCAGGATCCCGCGGTCGCCGCTCTCCTGGAGGTAGGTGGTCCAGAAGCTCCGCCAGAGCGGTCCGGTGCCGGCATTCCAGGCCTGGGGGTGTGCCGCCGCGAAGAAGACGTAGTTCACCGCCATCGCGGTGACGTCGTCGGCCGGGTCGCCCACGCAGCCCCGGCTCGCGTCGAGCAGCGTGAAGCGGGTCCCTTCCTCGAAGACCACGTTGAAGGGGTGATAGTCACCGTGGGTCCGGGCCAGGCGTCCCTCGCTGGCCCGCAGGGCCCAGCGCCAGGCCAGGCACCTCTCCTCGATCCGCCGCAGCCGCTCCGGCGGCGCGCCCGGGGTGTCGGGGGGATAGCCATCGACGATCCCGAAGATCCCCTCCCCGTGACCCAGGAGGTCGCGCACCGACCTCCGGTAGCGGTCGGGATCGGCGATCTTCTCGTGGTGGATGCGGGCCGCATGACGGGCCAGCGCATCGGCGCGCGCGAGGTCCAGGTCGCTGCATCGCCCGTCGGCAACCACGCGGCGGAGGTCGTCCGCATAGGGCGAGCCGGGAGCCCACTCGGTGAGGAGGTAGAACTCACCGGCCTCGCCGAGGGACAGGAGGCCACCCCCTCGAAGGACGGCCCCGGTGTCCAGCGCCCGGACGTGACCGGGCACCAGCCGGAACGTGTCCCACTCCAGCAGCACCTCCGCCGCCCGGTCGGAGCGCCGGTCGTGTCCGAAGACGTCGGAGGTCACAGTGCGGAAGACGACCGCACGCTCGCGCCCGTCCGGATCGCGCAGGACCAGGCGCAGCGGCGAGCCATATCCCTCGGCCTTCAAGGTTTCCGCCGCACCGGAATCGGGCGCCAGCGCAGACGCCCCGACGATGGCCGTCCCCGGGAAGAGCGCGGCGAGCCTCGCCTTCAGCCCCGCAGGGATCTCCGGCACGCTCATGGTTCGCACCTGGCTGGAGTGAAGCACAGCCGTCCAGGACGCTCCTGTCTCCTAGGGGTCAACCCGGACATGCCACGCATCCTCGCGCCCCTTTCGGTCGATGGCCATCGGGTGAACCGAGCGCGACCATGCAGCGGAAGGGGGGTTCGTCATGAACGTGGAACAGGTGATGTCCCGGCAGGTGAAGGCTTGCGAGGCCGGCGACACGCTCGCGGCAGCGGCCGCCATCATGTGGGACGGCGACATCGGGGCCGTCCCGGTCGTCGGGGAACACGGCAAGGTGATCGGGATCGTCACCGATCGCGACATCTGCATGGCCGCGTGCTTCTCCAACCTTCCACTCGCGTCGATGCGGGTGGGCGACCACATGTCCCGCCAGGTCTGCGTCGTCGAGCCGGCGGCAAGCGTGGCGGCGGCGGAGCAGCTCATGGCCGAGAAGCAGGTCCGCAGGCTCCCCGTCGTGGGGTTCGAGGGAGAGCTGGTGGGCATGGCCACGATGGGGGATCTGGCCCGGGCCGCCGTCGCGTCCCAGCGGAGGGAGATCGACGCCCGGGGCGTCGTGGCCACCCTCTCACGGATCGTGAAAGCGAGACGTCCGGAGCTGGCGTCGGCCTGAGGGCGGCGATCACCGCCCGACGATTGGGGGGTCCATCATGCCGTACAAGCAGATCCTGTTCCGGTCGGAAGCCCGGGAGAAGGTTCTCCACGGCGCCTCGCTCCTGGCGGATGCGGTTCGCATCACGCTCGGCCCGAAATCCAAGTGCGTCCTCATCGAGAAGCGATGGGGCGCACCGCTCGTCTGCAACGACGGCGTCACCGTCGCCAAGGAGATCGAGCTCAAGGATCCCGAGGAGAACCTCGGGGCGCGGATGATGCGTCAGGCCGCCGAGAAGACCGGCGACGTGGTGGGCGACGGAACCTCCACCGCGACGATCCTCGCGCACGCCCTCTTCGCCGAGGGAGTGCGAAACGTCGTCGCTGGCTCGAGCGCCGTGGACCTGAAGCGGGGACTCGATCGAGGGCTGAAGGCGGCGGTGGAGGCGGTCCGCAAGATCTCCCGTCCCGTCCAGAGCCTGCGCGAGAAGGCCCAGATCGCCACCGTCGCTGCCCACAACGACGAGGCCATCGGGAAGCGGGTCGCCGATGCGGTGGAGCGGGTGGGAAAGGACGGCGTCGTCACCTTGCAGGAGGCCAAGGGGACCGAGACGACCCTCGACGTGGTCGAGGGGATGCAGTTCGACCGCGGATACCTTTCCCCCTACTTCGTCACCGATCCGGCCCGCATGGAGTGCGTGCTCGAGGAACCCTTCATCCTCCTGCACGACCCCCGCGTCTCGATCATGAAGGACCTCCTCCCGCTGCTGGAGCAGGTCGTCCAGCGCAGCCGGCCCCTGCTCGTCGTCGCCGAGGACGTCGAGGGAGAGGCGCTCGCCACGCTTGTCGTGAACAAGATCCGCGGGACGCTGCACTGCGCGGCGGTCAAGGCCCCGGGGTTCGGTGATCGCAGGAAGGCGATGCTCGAGGACATCGCGGTGCTCACCGGCGGCCACGTGGTGGCCCAGGAACTCGGGAAGAAGCTGGAGCACGTCGGCCCCGACGACCTCGGCCGCGCGCAACGGGTGGTGATCACCCAGGAACAGACGACGCTCGTCGGCGGAGCGGGCGACAGGACGTCCATCGACGCCCGCATCGAGCAGCTCCGGCAACAGATCCAGGACACGAAGAGCGACTACGACCGCGAGAAGCTGGAGGAGCGGGTCGCCAAGCTGGCCGGTGGAGTCGCCGTGATCCGGGTGGGGGCGCCCTCGGAAGCGGAGATGAAGAGCCGGATGGAGGCCTTCGACGACGCCATCCACTCGACCCGCGCCGCCGTGGAGGAGGGAGTCGTGCCGGGGTGCGGCCTGGCGCTCCTGCGCGCCATCGACGCGGTCCAGCAGGAGGAGTCCGCGGCGGAAGGCGACGAGAAGGTCGGCCTCCGGCTCCTGCGTCACGCCCTGGAGACCCCGACGCGGCAGATCGCCGAGAATTCCGGGGCGGACGGGGGTGTCGTCGTCGAGCGGATGCGGACCGGCATGGGCAACCATGGATTCGACGCGGCCAGGTCCCGGTACGTCGACCTGGTGGAGGCGGGCATCATCGACCCGACCAAGGTCGTCCGCACCGCGCTCGAGAATGCCGTCTCGGTGGCCGGCGTCCTCCTGCTGACCGAGGCGACGCTCACCGAGATTCCCGAGCCGCGGGTGGAGCACGCGCCACCGATCGACTAGGCGCGCGTTCAGCGGCGGCTGGCTCGGGCGCCCTTGACGAGCACGAGTGACCTTGCCGCCCCCAGCAGGCGCTCGAGCAGGTCACCGGTGAAGAGCGTGCTCCCCTCGGCGAGCACCAGGAGATCCGTCTCGCCCGTGGCCGCGAGGACGACGTTCATCACCGGGCCTCGACGCACCTCGAAGGACCATGCGACCTGCTCCACCGATGCCTCGTGCGCGAGCGCCTGGCGCGCCCGTGACGCAGCGGCCCGGAGCTCCGTCTCGAGCGTCTCCAGATCGATGGCGCGCTCGGTGCCTTCCGGGAGCCGGATCTCCCGGGCCAACGGGAGACCGCCCAGCCGCACGACGTTGACGTCCTCCACGAACAGCCCGGCCACCTCGGCGGCGCCCAGCCTGCGCGCCAGCTCCGCCGCCGTCCGGGCCGCCTCCCGGCTCGGCGCACTGGCGTCGAGCGCCACCACCACGCGCCGCGCGGTACGGGCCGTCATGGCCGGGGCCCCGGGCTGGTGAACGCCCTGCTCGCCTCGGCCAGGGCGCGGAGCTTCCCGTCCACCCGTGCGTTCACGCTGCCCTCCGGCCAGGTGCCGTCGGGAAGGCGCTGGCCCGCCAGGACGCCGGTGAGGATCTCGATGCCCTCGTCCACCGTATCGACAGCCCAGACGTGGAAGCGCCCTGCCCCGGTGGCCTCGACCACGTCCGGCCGGAGCATGAGGTGGCGCTGGTTGCCAGCGGGGATCACCACACCCTGGCTGCCGTCGAGGCCCCGCTCCCGACAGACGTCGTAGAAGCCTTCCACCTTCTCGTTGACGCCACCGATCGCCTGTACCCGGCCGTGCTGGTTCACCGATCCGGTCACCGCGATTCCTTGGCGGACGGGGAGCTCGGCCAGCGCGGAGAGCAGGGCGTACAGCTCCGCGGAGGAGGCGCTGTCCCCCTCGACGCCGCCATAGGACTGCTCGAACACCAGGCTCGCCCGCAGGGACAGGGGTCGGTCGGGGGCGAAGCGGCCGCCGAGGAAGCCCGCCAGGATGAGGACTCCCTTCGAGTGGATCGGGCCGCCGAGCTCCACCTCGCGCTCGATGTCCACGACCTCGCCCCGTCCCAGTCTCACCCTGGCCGTGATCCGGCTGGGCCTGCCGAAGGACCAGCCGCCGAGCTGGACGACGGAGAGGCCGTTCACCTGGCCCACCTGCGTGCCCGCCGTGTCGACGAGCAGCGTTCCCTCCGCGATGGCCTCGTACGTGCGCCGCCGGATCCTGTCGCGTCGCCGGTCCGCCGCGTCGAGCGCCGCCTGCACGTCGGCGGCACTCGCCACCCCGCGGCCGGCGGCCGCGGCGGCGTGGTCCGTTTCCCGGACCAGGTCGGCGATGTCGCGGACCCGGGTGGTCAGCTTCTCGCCGTCGTCCGCCAGGCGGGCCGCGTGCTCGACGACCCGGGCCACCGCGCCCTGCTCGAGCGGTCGCAGCTTCTCGTCGCGGACGATGCCCGCCACCAGCCGGGCCATGCGCATCTCCCCTCCATCGGCCCGGGGCGCCTGATCCTCGAAGTCCACCGCCACCTTGAAGAGGCCGGCGAACTCCGGATCGAGCTCGGTGAGGAGCAGGTGCATGAGTCGATCGCCGACCAGGATAACCTTCACGTTCAGCGGAATCGGATCGGGCTCGAGGGACCCGGCGCCGCCGAAGCCGAGGAGCCGTTCGGGGGGGTCGATGCGGATCTGCCCGGATCGCAGGGCCCGCTTGAGGTCCTCCCAGGCGAAGGGCTGCGTGAGGATGCGGCGTACGTCGAGGACCAGGTACCCGCCGTTGGCGCGGTGGAGAGCGCCTGCGAAAAGGAGGGTGAAATCGGTCACCAGGGAGCCGAAGTGCGCCCTGTGCTCGATCCGGCCCACGAGGCCCGGGTGGGAGGGGAGGTCCTCGCACACCACCGGTGCTCCGGAGAGGCCGGTCCGGTCCACGAGCACGTTCACCGCGTACCGGCGTACGGCGGAGTCCTCGCCCAGCGCCTTCCGGATCTGCTGGCCGACACCCTCCTCCCCGCTCGCAGGTGCACCGAGGAACTCGTGGACGTTCTCCACGACGTCGTGCCCGACCGTGTCCAGGTAAGCCACCACCTGCGGTAGCTGGGCCCACCGAGCCCGGAGCTCGTCCATCAGGTGACCCGCGACGCCGAGCGCCACCTCGCGGTTCATCGCCTTGACCTCCTCGCGGTGCTTCCGGTCCTGCACCGGGAAGGTGCGGACCAGATCGCCCAGCTCCTCCTGGACGGCCTGGAGCTCGACGCCCATCCGCTGGCGCTCCTCCTCCGGGAGCTTGTGGAACGCGTCCGGCTCGATGACCTCACCGTCCTTCATCGGAGCGACGGCGAGCCCGAGAGGCGTCCGGACGAGAGCGACGCCGCGGGCCTTCGCCCTGCTCGAGAGCTGCTCCAGGGCGCCCTCGCGCTCCTGCTCCAGCCGCTTGTGGAGGGACTGGAGCCGGTTCCGGTATTCCTCGCTCTCGAAGGCCGCGGGCACGGCCGCCTGCAGCTCCTCGATGAGCTCACCCATGTCCTGGCGAAGCCGGACGGCGGTGCCAGCCGGGAGCTCAAGGTTGCGCGGCCGCTGGGGCTCCGCGAAGTTGTGGACGTAGCACCAGTCCGATGGGACCGGTGCACGGGCAGCCTGGGCTGCGAGGACCTGCGAGACCAGTCGGTGCTTGCCGACTCCCGGGGGTCCGAGCGCATACACGTGGTAGCCCTCCGAGCGCATCGAGGCTCCGAAGGCCAGGGCCTCGGCGGCGCGGTCCTGCTCGAACGGGCCGTCGAGGGGCTGCAGGTCGGCCGTGGTGCCGAACGGAAGGCTCGAAGGGTCGCACAGACGCCTCAGGCGATCCGGGGGGAGCGGGATGTTCGGCATGCAGCCTCCTTGGCCACCTGGGCGACCCCACCTCACTCCTGGAACGAGCCCTCCACGCGCGCGCGCTCCAGGATCTCCCCCACCCCGGCGTCGTCGAGATCCACCCAGGTCCTGTACGCGTCGGCGACGGCGAACGCCCGGCCGGCTCGCACGTTCGCGCAGAAGACCTCGTCGACGATCGCGGCGACCCGACGAACGGACCGCTCGTGGCCCGTGGGCACGGCCACGACGATCCGGTCCGCACCTGCGTCGCGGATCGCCTCCACGGCAGTCTCCATCGTGATCCCCGAGGCCAGGCCATCGTCGACGAGCACGGCGGTGCCGCCGTTCGGGACGAGCGGACCGCGGCCCCGGCGAAGGCTGACCACCCTGCGCCGGACCTTCGCCCGTGCCCGCTCCAGGTCGACTCGCTCGTCGGCCTCCTCGATCCCGAACGCGGATCTCGTCGGCTCGTCGATGCGCACGCGCCCGTCGAAGGCCACCGCGCCGTACCCGACCTCGGTGTTCCAGGACGGCGTGACCTTGCTCACCACCGCGACGTCGAGCGAGAGGCCCAGGGCCTTCGCGATCGGCGCCGCGACGGGCACGCCGCCGGCTGGCACCGCGAGGATGCGGCTGCCTGGGGCAAGGCTTCCGGCGAGCATGCGAGCGAGCACCTCGCCGCCCTGGCGCCGGTCCCGGAAGACCCGCGTGCGGTCCCGCATCTCGGGCAACTCGTGGATCACCCGCGCCCCCTACGCAAGCTCATGGTGGCATCGATCCGGTCTCGATTCCCTGCCTCCGGAGGGGCGACCCTTTGCGGTGGGTTGGCGGGAGGACCAATCGTGGAGATCCTACCCACCCTGACCCCATTGCCCTGTTCGGTTTCGCGCCGGTTCGCTCCCGTTGGTGGCGCGACAATCCACGAGGCCCCGCCATTACAGGGGTTTTGCAGGACGACCCATTGGCACTCCCGGTGCTCTTGTTGAGAACCACACGCAACGTCGCTCGAGCTTGAAACCCCCACCGAGGAGAGACCCGTCATGAAGAAGATCCTGAGCGCAGTCATCGCCGTCGCATTCGTTTCCGTTGCTGGTCCTTCGTTCGCCGACGATGCGGCCAAGGCTCTCGACGCCACCAAGGCCCAGGGCACGAAGGCCGTCGAAGCCACCAAGGCCGAGGGCACGAAGTCCGTCGAGGCCACGAAGGCCCAGGGCGCGAAGTCCGTCGAGGCCACCAAGGCCGAGGGCGCGAAGTCCGTCGAGGCCACCAAGGCCGAGGGCACGAAGGCCGTCGAGACCAGCAAGACCAAGAGCCAGAAGGCTGCTGCCGACACGAAGGCCAAGGCCAAGAAGGCCAGCGACGACACCAAGGCCGCGAGCACGAAGGCCGCCGCCGACACGAAGGCCGCGGGCACGAAGGCTGCTGCCGATACCAAGGCCGCGGGCACGAAGGCTGCCAGCGACACGGCCGCCGCCACGAAGAAGGCCGGCGACGACACGAAGGCCGCCGTCAAGGACGCCACCAAGTAGCTCGAGCAGAAGATGCAGCTCGCCGAGGGGCGCACGGTCCAGCCGTGTGCCCCTCGTCCGTTTTCGCCTGCCTTCCGCGGACGGGATGCCGTCGCCAGTCCGGCCGCTATGATCCCAGGATGAAGCTCGTGGCCATCGTGCGCGCCCCGGCCGGCGTCGAGGAGGCGGCCGCCGCCCTGGCCGCGGCCTCGGGCCTGGCCCTGGCCGAGGCACGGATGCGTCTCGCTCCCGAGCCGCCGGCGCTGCTGGCCCGCCTGGAACCGGACGAGGCCGACGCGCTCGTCGTCGCCCTCCGAAAGGCAGGCCTGGCGGTGCTGGCGATTCCCGCCGCCGTCCCGACAGACAGGGACAGGGTCGTCGCCCGCGGCTTCTCGATCGACGGCGGCGCCGGGGTCGGCTTCACCTCCCGGTCAGGGGACTCGCTGCAGATGCCCTGGCCGGACGTGCTGGCCATCCTTCGCGGCCTGCGAGCATCGCGCACCGAGGTCGAGCGTACGGAGAAGTCGAAGACCTTCTCGGTTGGAACGGCCCTCGCGACGAGTGGCCTGATGATGACCCGCACCTCCACCCGGACCGTTCGCACGTCGGATGAATCCACCGAGCAGGTGATCCTCGTGTACTCGCGCGGTGGGCGCGCGGCCCTGCTGGCGGAGCGTCAGCTCGACTTCGCCTGCCTGGGCGCGGCGATGAGCCCTTCCAGCACCGCCAACATGGTCGAGGTGGCGCGACGCCTGCGCGCGCATGCGAAGACGGCGTTCCACGACGAACGACTCCTCCGTCTCGGGCGAAGGCCGCTGCCGTTCCTCGCCCGCGGCGAGTCGCGGTCCCAGTCGGGGACGACGACCGTCACGCGAGCCGACACCGCCGGCTCGCTCGACGTGCTTGCCGAGGTCATGCGGCGCGCGATCGCAGACGGACTGCTGCTCGGCTAGCTCGGACCTGTTCACCTGCGGGATGGTGTGGAGCTTGCCAGGAGCCGCCGAGTAGGCGAAGCCTCTCCAGGTCTGGGAGAAGATCGTCGACGGCGTGGCGCGGACCGGGATCGACGAAGAGCACCGCATCGCGCAGCACCGCGTCCAGCGCCGGTGCCCCGTGAACGACCCCACCGGGAACCGCGCGAATCGCGTATCCTCCCCGTCACCATGCAACATGGAGGGAGAACCATGGGCAAGATTCCCGAGGGTCTGTTCCTGGCTACGCTGCTCCTCGCCGCCGGTGCTCATGCCCAGAGTCCGGCTCCCGTTCCCAGGGGGCCAGTCGAGATGAAGGCCTCGGGCACGCCAGGCAAGGTCGCCGCATCCCGGACGATGCGGGTCACCGCGACCGTCTATGCGGTCGACTTCAATTCGCGCATCCTCACGCTCCAGCACGACATGGGTGGCATCGAGACCTTGAAGGTCGGAGAAGCGGTTCAGGGCCTCGAGAAGTTCGCCCCGGGCGACACGGTCGTGGTCGATCTCGATCAGGGACTGGTGCTCGAGTTCCAGCCTGCCGGCTCCGAGTTCGTTCCCCCGACGGCCGTGGCGACCGGCGCGTCCAACGACAAGGGTCCGTCCACCGTGGCGTCGGCTGGCCAGACCGTCCAGTCGACGGTGACCGTCACCTCGGTGAACCGAGCCAAGCGCCTGGTCACGCTGCAGACGCCCGGCGGCAAGTTCTACAAGGTGAAGGCCGGTCCCAAGATCCAGCTCGACAAGCTCGAGGTCGGAGACCGCTTGCTCGCGACCTACGTGGAGGCCGTGGCGATCAAGCTGGAGAAGAAGGCGAAGAAGAAGTAGCAGCGCGGCGAGCACGGAGGAGACCCATGCGACGCGAACGGGCCGATCGGAGATGCAGGGCAGCGCCCCGGACGCTCGCCGTGGTCGTGGCGACCCTCCTGCCGTCGCTGGCTTCGGCCTGGATCTACCCGGAGCACCGGGACATCGCGACGGACGCCATCACCCGCCTCTCCCCGACGGATCGGGCGACCCTCGAGCAGCTCTGGAAGGACGCGCGCGTCGGCTACGTGGGCCAGCTCTGCGAGCCCCTCTCGGCGGGCGACCAGGGGCTCGCGCCCGCATGCATCGACTTCGCGGCGTTCCCCGCCCTGGCCGGCGATCACTCCTGCAGCCCGGCCAAGGTGCTCGACGAGGTCCTGCCCAGCCGCTGGATCATCGACGTCGCCCGGGTGAGCGCCGAGACCAAGGCGGCGCTCGCGGCCTCGACGGGGCGCGAGGAGCGGCTGCAGGCAGCCGCCACGAACAACCTGAAGCTCCAGGTGGCCGACCCGGAATACGCCTCCCGGGCCGGCGCCAACAACGCCCACTTCCACCTGCCCCGGACCGGGGACGACGTCGTCGAATACGTCCGGACCTGCGTCGCCGAGGGAACGCCGCTCAACGCCCTGGGGCTGTACGCGCAGTACCACATCGCCGCGCTGGCGCTCGCCCAGCGGCTGGCTTCGGGGGAGATCCCGGCCGCCGATCGGGCCGCCGCAGCCCGCGACGTCATCGCGCTCGAGGGCTTCTCCCTCCACTGGCTCGAGGACATCTTCGCCTCCGGCCACAGCGTCGGCACGTGGGGCAGCGCCGCCTGGAGGAAGGGAACCCACGACTACTACAACGAGTTCGGCATCGACACCGTGGACTGGAAGGGCCGGACGGTCATCACCTTCGGCGACACCAACATGAAGCCAGCCGACCAGGCGCGGGCGGCCACCGCCGTCGCGGACAGCCTCCGGCAGCTCGTCGGGGCGCTGCGGCCGGGCGATGACCTCGGGAAGCTGGCCCAGTCCTGGGGCCCGGGGCCGGCGGTGATCCGCTCCTTCGACTCCTGCAAGGAGACGGGGCAGCCCTCGTCCAAGGGGTCGCCCGAGATGGCCAAGTACTTCGAGGTCGAGATCGCGCGCATGCCGCGGCCGTCGCTCGGGCCCGGAGAGGTCCACGTGCCGCGGTACCGGGACGAGCTCGGTCCCTTCGTGGGGGTGTACGGCCAGCTCTCCGGGGGCGTTGCCTTCGGCTCGGCCGCCGACACTTCGGCGACCGGGAGCGTCGGTGCCGGGGTCCGGCTGGGCTTCGGATCGGAAGGGCTCACGGGCTCCGTCGGGACGGGCATCGCCTTCATCGAGGCGGGATTCGAGGCGGAGACGGCCCAGAAGAACGGGTGCGGTGATGCGCCGGGGTGCGCGGCCATCGGGACCGCGGCTCTCTTCCCCCAGGTGGCCGCCCGGACCGGCCTGAGCCTCGGGATGCGAATGCCCTTCTGGCTCATCCCCGGCGACATGCTCATCCTCGGTCCCGTCCTGGCGCTCGCGTCGCCCACCATGCTCAGCGAAGTGGGCGTGGCGGCGGCCAGCGGAGGGCTCATCCCGTGGCAGCGGAGCTTCAGCACGGGGGCCGGGCGTCTTCCAGGTCGTCGCGGGACGTGAGGTCCGGGCCGTGCTCTTCGGGTTCATGGGCGACCTGCTCGGAGTGGTTCCGGGCGGCCCGCTGCCCGACGGATCCAACCCGTACGTCGTCGTGAAGTTCAAGAGCGTCCAGCTAGAGTTCCCCGTGCTGGAGTGGACCCCCTTCCGCACCTTCGCGACGCAGCTCACCTTCGCGGCTCAGCTGCAGCTGGGATTCTCGGTGGGCCTGCCCGTGTCGACCGAGGTGCTGTACCCCGTGGGCACGCCCTTCTCGACGAACCCTGGCTGGTCGATCTGGCTGCGCGGCGTCTTCGACGGCCGCTACTTCTTCGGCTCCCGGGAGGATCTCGAGGCTCCGCGGTAGTTGCGGCGGGAATCCCGGAGCGAGATCACCCGGTCGGGCGCATGGGCAGGGACGCCGGAGCCCGGCGACCTTCCTCGCGCTTCCTCGCCAGGTCGAGCCGGTGGGCCCGCAGGAGCCCCGCTCCAGCCGCCTGGGCCTCGGTCCCGAACCAGTGCCGGCTCACCGACCCGTCGACGGAGACGCCCCACCGTCCCTGGTGGCACCACACCTTGACTTCATGCTGCCCCGCCCCGAAGACCGTCACCTTCGCCATGCCCCCGTCCCGTTGGAGTACCGGGATATAAGACGGGGGACGGGGGCGGTTGTGACATCCGCTCGAAAGATTCGTCGCGCGCCCGGCCCTACGGTCCGTACTGGATGAAGCGGACGGCGATGGCCCAGACCGACATCGCGAGGATCACGAGGTACGTCAGGCCGGCCCCCACCGTCGAGAGCTTGTTCTTTCCGAGGAAGCCCGCCGCGTGCAGCGCCCGCCCCAGGAGCAGCGTGCCGCCGGCGAGGTGGAGGGTGAAGCGGCTCCCGGCGCCGGAGAGCTCGAGCACGAGGAGAAGCAGGAGGCCGATCGGCACCCACTCGATGGCATTGCCGTGGGCTCGCAGCGGCCGGAGCATCTCCACCGGCACGGGCGTCTCGATGCCCACGCCGCGCGCGCCGCGCCACCTGCTGACGTTCATGCCGAGCAGCGTGATGAGGAGGGCGTTGAGTCCGCCGTAGAGCAGCGTGACCGGAACGGGAACGGCCGTCATCGAGCCTCTGGGGAGAAGGGGGTCTACGAAGCGAGGGCCTGCTCGAGCATGGTCTTGTGGCGAACGTCCTGCTTCGCGAGCGCCGAGAAGAGCATCTGCACGTCGATCTCGGCGGTCTGCGCCAGGACCTCGGCGTGGATGGAGCTGCAGTGGTTCTCGGCCTCCATCACGCGCCGGAGGAGGTCCTCGCGGGGGGCTCCCTCGAAGTCGTCGCTCAGTTCCGCGACCATGGCGAGCAGCTCGGCCGACATGTCGTCGAGGTTCCTGGCGATCCGGGCGGCCGTGTCCCTGGCCCAGGTCCCGGCATCCTGGGTCCGGGCCAGGAGCCGGATGCGGTGCGCGTGCTGCTCCTCTTCGGCTGCAAGGAGGAGGAACATCTCCCTCCTCGCCGGCTCACCGGCGTATCGCTCGGCCAGGCCGACGTAGATGTCCCGCATGAGGTGCTCGACCTGCACCGCTGCCTCGAAGCATTCCTCGGTGGTCATCACCTACCCCTTTGGACGGAGCGAGCATACCAACTGGACGCTGTACTTCCTGCCGCCTGATCGAGGGACAGCCCCGTTTTCGACGCATCGCGCCTCGCTTCGCCCTGCGGCCCCGGCGCTAGGCTGTCCCGATGGCACCCGAACCGACGGAATGCGCAGGGTCCTGGCGCCCGGTTCCGCATCTCGAGCCCGGCGACGGCGTCGTGTGCGACGTCTGCAAGCGGCAGGTCCACCTGCGGCCGGCCCCGCTCGACCTGAGCAGCGGCCCGTGGCCCGGGGAGAAGCATCCGCGGATCGAGCCGCACCCGGTGGACGCGAAGGTGGGCGGCACCCCGCTCGAAGTTCCCTGGTCCGAGGGGTAGAAGCCGCGAGCAGCGATGCCGTGGTGCATGGCCCGTCTTAGGATGCACCGCCATGAACCTGCGCCCCGCCTCGGCCTCACTGGCCCTCCTCCTCGCCCTCGCACCCGCCGCCGCCGCGCCGGCCCCTGCGCCGACCCCCGCCCCCGCGACGGGAACGGCGGTCCGTCCCAGCGCCCGCGACCTGGTCTCCCTGCCCGAGGCCACCGGCGTGGCCATCTCCCCGGACGGTTCCCGAATCGCCTACGCGGTCCGCACGAAGCGCTTCGATCCCGAGGCGAAGCCTCCACCGGGGTTCGACCCGGCAACTGCCGCCGGCCCCGACCAGAAGGCCGGCTGGACCGTGGCCACCCAGCTCTGGATGGTCCCGACCCTCGGGGGCGAGCCCCGGCAGCTGACCTTCGCGACCGATGCGTCATCGGGGCCGGTCTGGTCGCCCGATGGCTCGACCCTGGGCTTCCTCCGGAAGAAGGACGGCAAGGCCCGGATCCACCTCCTCGGGCTCGGGGGCGGCGAGGCCCGGATGCTCGACACCGGTGCGCTCGAGCCGAAGGCCTTCGCCTTCTCGCCCGACGGCCGGCGGGTGGCCTTCACCGCCTCCCTTCCGCTCTCCGACGCGCAGCGACAGGCGAAATGGGCGAGCGGCGGCGCCATCCGGTGGGAGCGCGAATGGCAGCCCGGGGCCATCCACGTCGTCGACCTGGAGGGAGGAAAGCCTTCGGTCGTCACCGGACCCGGCGTGAACGTCGTGTCCTTCGACTGGTCGCCGGACGGCAAGCGCTTCGCGGCCCTCCTCTCCCCGTCGAGCGATCCCTACGAGGTCTCGAACCTCCAGCGCCCCGCGGTGGTCACGCCACGGGACGGGGCCGACGCCGACGTTCGCTGGCTCGAGGAGAAGCCGTCCGGCGCGGAGGGCATCCGCTGGTCCCCGGACGGAAGGTTCGTCGCCTACGCTCTCGGCGTCGGGACGCTTTCCCTCCACAACCAGCTCGTGGTGCGCGAGGCCGACGGCGCCGGACGATGGAACGCCGCCGCCCGGCTCGACCCCACCATCACCGGATTCTCCTGGCTCGACGACGGCTCGCTCCTGGCGCTGGTCGCGGAGCGGACCACGTCGCGCATCTACCGGCTGGCTCGCGACGGATCGACCGCGCGGGACATCGGCCTGCGCGGGAGGGTGATCCGCCCGCCCCTTTCCGCCGATCGCGCCGGCACGCGCCTCGCCGTCCTCTCGTCGACGCCCGACGAGCCCTGGAGCCCGACCGTCGTCGATCCCGGGAACGGGCGCGCGACCGTGGTGGTGCAGGTCGCCCCGGAGGCGGCCTCGTGGCCGCGTTCCACGACCGAGGTCGTCTCCTGGAAGAACGCCGACGGGCAGACCATCGAGGGCATCCTCACCCTGCCCCCGGACGTGCCGAAGGGAACCAAGGTCCCGCTCTGGGTCTTTCCCCACGGCGGCCCGGACGACGTCTCCCAGCTCTCCTGGTCAAGGTGGACGCCGTCCATCGTCGCTCGGGGGTTCGCGGTGTTCCAGCCCAACTACCGGGGCAGCACCGGGTACGGCCGCGACTTCTACGCCGCCAACAGGGGCCGGCTCGGCGAGATCGAGTTCCAGGACATCGAGACCGGGGTCGACGCGCTCATCGCGTCGGGACGGATCGATCCGGACCGGCTCTTCTTCGGGAGCTGGTCCTGGGGCGGCTACCTGACCGCCTGGACCATCGGCCACACCCGGCGCTACCGCGCGGCCGTGGCCGGCGCCGCGGTGGTGGACACGGTGAGCCAGTACGCCCTCTCGGACATCAACCACGGCGCCGCCGGGGAGTGGGAGTTCCTGGGCAACCCCTGGCAGCAGGACGGCCACGCGCGCGCGAACCCGGTCTCCCACCTGCGAAACGCCCGGACACCGACCCTGATCCTCCATGGCCAGGCCGACGACCGGGTGCCGTTCTCCCAGGGGCAGATCCTCTTCCGCGCCCTCTCCGACGTGGGCTGCGAGGTGGAATTCCTCGCCTACCCCCGGGAGCCCCACGGCTTCCAGGAGCCGGCCCACTGGGTCCACATGCTCGACGCCTGGGCGGACTGGTTCGCCCGCCATGCTAGGGTGCCCCGTCCCTGAACCGGAAGAGGAGCACATGTCCAGCATCGATCTCATCGGTGGAGAGAAGGGTGGCGTCGGCAAGTCGGTCGTCGCCCGCCTCGTCGCCCAGCACTTCATCAACCAGGGGCAGCCCTTCGTGGGCTTCGACTCGGACCGTTCCCACGGCGCGCTGCTGCGCTTCTATGCGGGCTTCGCGTCCCCGGTGATCGTCGACCGGACGGAGAGCCTCGACCGCATCGCCGAGGCGGCGGCGGACGGCCCCGACCGGCGCGTGCTGGTCGACCTGGCCGCCCAGACGCAGGAGCCGCTGGTCCGCTGGCTCGACGAGTCGGCCTTCCTCGACCTCGCCGCCGAGCTCGGCATCGAGGTCCGGTACTGGCACGTCATGGACTCCGGCCGCGACTCGGTGGACCTGCTCCGGTCCCTGCTCGACCGCTTCGGAGACCGGTTGCGCTACCTGCTCGTGCTGAACGAGCTGCGCGGCGAGGACTTCTCCACCCTCGACCGCTCCGGCGAGCGGGAGCGGGCCCTCGCGCTCGGCGCCCGGATCGTCCGGCTCCGGCGGTTGCAGGACGCGGCGATGCGCAAGATCGACGCGGGCAGCGCGAGCTTCTGGGCGGCGGCGAACGGGACCAGCAAGGATCCCAACGGCCTGGGTCTCATGGAGCGGCAGCGCGTGCGCGCCTGGCTCAAGCACGCCTACGCCGAGCTCGACGCAGCCCTCAAGCCACCGGCACCGTGACCGGGGCCTGAGCGGCCGCGGCGGCGAAGGGAACGACCCGGCCGCGGAGGAAGGCCACCACCTCGGCATCGGTCCGCTCCGGTGCGCCGGGGAGGCGCACGAAGGCCCGCGCCAGGCGCGCCCAGTTCCGGGTCATGAGCAGGAACCAGACCTGGAAGAAGTCGACTCCCTCGAGGACCACGGCGTCGTTCCTGCCGTATTCCACCAGGTGACGCTCGAACTCGGCCGGGTGCTCGGTCCAGTGGCAGCGGGGCACGACGTGGTGGACGGCGTGGTAGCCGTCGTTGAAGCAGCGCCGGTTGTAGCGGGTGCCCACGCAGGTGATGCTGGCGCGGAGCGGGTTCTCCGGGTGCTCCGGGTCCAGGAAGGCGTGCTGGGCCCAGTTGCCGGCCATCATCATGGTCCGCATGACGAGCAGCGGCAGGAGGAAGACCACGAAGGTGGCCGCCGGGTTCACGAAGAGCAACAGGACCATCGACGTCCAGTAGATCCCCTCCCCCAGCACGATCCGGCGCAGGAGCTTGCGCTTGCCTCGCCGGGAGAAGTAGCGGGACAGGTCCACGACGCCCACGGTCATGAAGCGACCCCAGTACTGGAGCCAGTCGCCCAGGCGGTCGCGCCGGAACCGCATGGTGGAACTGAGGTCGTCGGGGAGGTTCTCCTCGACGTGGTGCATGCCCATGTGGTGGGCGAAGTAGGTCTCCGGGGTCTGGCCCAGGAACGGGGAGAGCACCCAGGGGATGATCTGGTTCGCCAGCGCGTAGCGGGGCTTGAAGAGCTGCCGGTGCGACGTGCAGTGGAGCATCAGGGTGAAGCGGTCCACCAGGCCGGCGAAGAGCGCCACGCCGTAGACCGGGACCAGCCACCAGAAGTACGGACCGGCGAAGTAGAGTCCCACGCCGGCGACGACCAGCAACCCGCACTGCATCATCAGCGCGACGAAGGTCACGTCGCGCGGATCGTTGAGGAACGGTGCCGCCCAGCGGGCGTACCTCGGGCTCGGAGCCACGCGGGGATCGGAGTTCGTCACGGTGCCTGTCTCTTATGCCCGCCCGGGATCGGATGCAGAAATTGTCCCACCGTCAATCGGTCGCCCGCGCGAACTCGACGCGCGACTGCTTCTCGCCCTTCTGCGTCGGGGCGGCGTACACGTCCCGTGTCGCGGCGGCAACCCGCGCCGGGTCGACGGTCCCCTGCACGACGAGGAACTCCCGGACGGCGGCGGCCCTACCCTCTGCGAGCCGCCTCAACCGCGCGTCCCCGTCGAGTGGTGGGACGGAGGCCTTCTCGGCCATGGCCTGCTCCCGGCAGGCCTTGCCGTCCACCTCCCGGTCCACGTAGCCGACGGCGGTGACCTTCATGGCGGGCCGCTCCTGGAGCGCCACGGCCAGCCTCCGGAGCCGGCCCTGCGCATCGGAATCGAGCTCGGCGGAGCACGCGGCGAAGGAGATGTTCCGGACCGGGGAGCTGGGCGGGAAGATCACCTCTCCCACGGCCTGCTTCACGATGGTCCCGGTCATGTTCTCGTCGTCGGTCCTCGCCGACACCGGCAGGTCGAGGACGATGTCCCCGTTCCTGTCCCTCATGATGTCGACGATCATCTGGACGGGAAGGATGGTGGCCTGGTCGCTCTTCACGGGCTTCCCGAACGCGAGCTGGTCCACGCGGATCCGGTTCTCGGCCGCCAGCTTTCCCTTTTCCACCTTCGCCCTCGACTTGACCGTGAGCTCCCCGTGGTCGATCTCCAGGCCGAGGTAGGCGCCGGAATAGGGGGTGGCCGAGGAGAGGTCCAG
Organism: uncultured delta proteobacterium; assembly: GCA_963818535.1. Classification (GTDB taxonomy): domain Bacteria; phylum Myxococcota; class Myxococcia; order Myxococcales; family Anaeromyxobacteraceae; genus CAIOAK01. Next base: position 89,260 of record CAWFSM010000004.1, read on the forward strand.
CTTCTCCAGCGTGATTTCCAGATCGGCGTAGGCAGGCTTCTTCAACGGTGCTGCCTTGCCGGAGACACGAAGGGGAGCGCCCTTCGGCAGGGTCATCAGCGCCCGGACGTCCGCGATCGTGCCCGGCGCCGACGAGAGGCCCGTCACCCGGACGGAGATGTCCTTGACCGTCGCGTGGAACTCGCCGGGAACGCCCTGGTCGGTGAAGTTCACCGCTCCGTCGCTCATCACGAACTCGTCCACCCGGACCGATTGCAGCCCGGCGTCGGTCTTGCCCGTGACCGGCGACTGCTTCCCGGGCTTCTCCGGCGCGTTCTCCGGGATCTCGGGAAGGTTGAGCTTCCCATCCTTGCCCATGACCAGGTCGGCCCGGAGGCCGGTGAGCCCCACCTTGCCGATCCGAAGCGTCATCGGATCGAGGGTCCCCTTCATTCCGTCGACGGAGAGGTTCTCCCATGCGACGAACTTCCTCCGCTTTCGATCGACGAGCTTGAGGCCCCGGATGGCGTACGAGCCGCCGTAGGTTCCGGTGATCCGATCCTTGCGGGTGGCCATGGCCACGGCCATCCGGAGGTCGAGCCGCCCGTCCGCGATCGAGACGTCCATGCTCTCCGGCAGGTACGGGCCACCGTCGACGAGCGGGAATCCCTTCAGCTCCAGCTCGGCGTCGGCCGAGAGCGGCGTGGGAACGAACTCGCCCCGGGCCTTCATGGTCGCGCCCTTCCCGATCCGCGCGGCGAAGGAGAAGTCGATCGGACCGGCCAGGGGTCCGGTGATGTCCCGCGCCTGAAAGCTCATCGCGGATACGGTGAAGCTGGGGAGTTCCTTCCGGGTCCCGTCGGTGAAGGCGAGGTCGAGAGCCTTTCCCTCGAGCTTCTTCACCCGGTACTGGACTGGCTCGCCGGTGGCCGGCGGCCCGCGCGGAAGCTTTCGCTCCAGGCGCTCGAGGAGGGGCATCGGGGAGAAGACGCCCTTGCGATCGCGCGAGAGGCGGATCACGCCGTCCGCGAGCAGCAGGCCGTCCACCTCGAGCTGGTTCTCCTTCTGGAGGAACCGCACGCCGGTGATCGACAGGAGCCCGAGCTTCATGCCGTCCGACTTGCCGAACGGCACGGAGAGGTCGCGGATCTCCACCGACCCGCCGTCGAGGATCATCCCCCGCTTCCTTCCCAGGGTGACCTTGGAGCGGAACGCGACCCCGGAGACCTCGGCGCGCCCTGGGCCATCGGGCTCGGCGAACCCGATCCCGGTGACCTCGACCTTGCCGTCCCAGGCGATCTCCGGGCCCGCGTCGTCGGTGACACGGTAGCTCGCCGTTCCCTGCACGGAGAGTCTCCCGGAGTTCACGTGCATCGGGATCCGTGCCGGCAGGTAGGCGAGGTACACGGGCAGGGAGACCTTCTGGAGATCGACGTGGGCCGAGACCTCAGGGGCCTTCGGGAGACCGCGGACCTGCGTCTCGATGACGAGGGGCGCGCCGTCGATGAGCGCGCTGAAGCGCGGGTTGCCGTACTGGCTCGCGAGCGCCGGGATGGTGGTGAGGAACGGGATCATCAGCTCGGCATCCCGCACCGTGTGGCGTTCCTCCACGGGAAGCGCCCGATCGACGAAGTCGATGGAGCCGCCCGTGATCGCGACGTCGTTCAGCGAGAGCGCCGGTACGGGAACCATCAGGTACTTGATCAGGTCGGAGAAGTTGTAGGTGTTGGGCCCGGTCCGGATGACGTTGAAATGCGGCGACTCCAGGCGCACCTGGGAGATGATGGGGGCTCCTCGCCAGATCGACGACGGGCTCACCACCACCCTTCCCCTCTTGAAGGTCGCGAAGGTCCCCTTCCCCCCGGGCTCGGAGAGAGAGACGTCCGTGACCTCGACCTTCCAGGTGAAGGGACGGATCTCGATCTTGCCGATGGCGAGCTTTCGCCCCGTCGCGGCCTCCATGCCGCTCGCGGCCTGGCTCCGGATCACTCCGGGCACGACGTAGGAGACGAGTGCCGCCAGCACGAGGGCGAGACCGACGACGGCGATCGCCGCCCTTCCAATCCACTTCCAAACGGACGATCCCGACGGTTTCCCGGACATCCCGACTCCTCGAGGGTGTGGACCTGACCTGACCGCACTGCAAGAGTCGTGCAGCAGACTCTCAGTGCAAACAAGCCCCAGGATAGGGCACACCACGTCGGAGGCACCGCGATGGGTGCCCCGATCCGGGTCGGTATCGTCGAGACGGGAGCCCCTTCCGGGGCTCTCTCAGGCAACCTTGGGAATCAAGGCCTCGGCCCGCTCGAGCAGGGTGCGAAGCTCGACGGTCGGGTCGCGGGAGCGGTCGCCCCGCTTCTCGGCCCTGCGCACCTTGCTGAGGGCCTGGGCGAACTCGGCGTCGGAGAGGCCCCTCTCGACCAGGATCGCGTCGAGCCGGCGGATACGTCCCTTGAACTCGCGGAACTCGTCGTTCATCGCTTCCTCCGGGACTTCGCCTGAGCTTCCTTGGTGACCTTCTTGCCCTCGCCGTCCGCTGCCTTCGTTCTCTTGGCTGCGGCGGCCGGGCGTCGCGCGCCCGTCGCGTGGAGGAAGACCTCCACGTCGACGAGGTCCTTCGCCCCGCTGGGCTGGAGCTTCTCGAGGAGCCGGGCCGAGAGGTCGCGGAGCCGGGAGTAGGTGGCCCAGTTGGGGGCTGCCTGGTACTGGAGGTCGCAGCCGAGCCGGCTCGCCCCGCCGCTCGCGGAGCGGGGGATGAGGACCATCTGCCGGGAAGGAACGGCCACGAAGGGGAAGAAGGTCGCCATGGGCCAGGCCGCATCGGGAGGCAGGCCCAGCGCATTGCTCGAGGCGCAGAGCCTCTCGAAGCGCGCACGCGCCGGCGAGGGCACCGAGAGGTAACCGAACAGGGCGTCGAAGTAGTGCCGGACCACGTCGCCGGGCTCGAAGGCCTCCTTCAGGTCCTCCATCTCGACCATGCCCGGGATGCCGTCGGCGTGGGCAGCGACGCGGAGGGCGCGGCGGCTCAGTTCCCCGTAGTTCCCGTCCTCGAGGTAGCGCTCTCCCTGGCCATTGCCGAAGACCTCGATCCACTCCGCGATCGCCGCGCGCCAGCGGGCGCCGCGCTCCCGGCGAACGCCACCGGCGCGAACCGCGGGAACCTCGGTGAACGCCTTGGGATGCTCCTCCAGGAAGAGCGCAACCGCCTCGTCCTGGCTGATGAAATTCGCGGCGAGGGCGTAGCGTCCGGACACGGCGTCGAGGGCGAAGGAGGTGAGCCCTTCCAGCCAGGCGTTCGGCTCGAGGTCGTCCCGGGTCAGGAACGGGCTCACGGCCGGCCAGCGGAGCTTGGCAGCGTAGCGGGTGTCGCTGCCGGGGAAGAAGACGTGCAGGGCGTTGGCCTCGATGGCCACCACCTTGCCCATCCCCAGCGAACGGTGCTTCACCAGCGATCCCGTCGACATCTCTTTCATGGCCGCCCCTTCTCCGTAGGCGACCGTTCGGAGCGAACGGAAGTCGTCGCGAAGCTTGGGTCTGTTGTACCCCCGGACGGGCTTATTAGATAGCCCCCCTCATTCCACCCAGTCGGCGACGAACAGGTTGGTCTCCCCCGGCTTCGAGCCGTTGCGATTGGACGCGAAGACGAGCTTCTTGCCATCCGGCGAGAACATCGGGAACCCGTCGAACCCCTCGTAAGCAGTGACCCTTTCCAGGCCGGTCCCGTCGTCGTTCACCAGGAAGAGGTCGAAGTTCCGCCCCCGGGGATCGCCGCTGTTCGAGGAGAAGATGATCCGCTTCCCGTCCGGGAAGAAGAAGGGCGCGAAGGAGCCCGCTCCCAGGTTCGTCACCTGGTGAACGTTCTTCCCGTCGGCGTCCATGGTCATGATCTCGAGCTTGCTCGGACGCACCATCTTGCGGGCGAGCAGGGCCCTGTAGTCGTCCATCTCCTTCCCCGGCGACGGACGGCTGGATCGGTAGACGATGCGCTTGCCGTCGGCGGAGAAGAAGGCGCCACCGTCGTAGCCCGGCTCGCTGGTCAGGCGGGTCAGCGACGAGCCGTCGAGGCGCATCTTGTACATCTCGAGGTCGCCGTCGCGGGTCGAGGTGAAGACGATCCAGCCGTCCTTCGAGACCGTGGCCTCCGCCGTGTAGAAGCCGGGCGCCGGCGCCAGGACCCGGAGGTCGGAACCATCCGACCGGGCCGTGTAGATCTGGTAGTCGGAGAGCGGCCACACGTACCCCATGCTCATGTCGGGCTGCGGGGGGCAGGCATTGCCGGCCTCGTGGGTCGACGCGTAGAGGATGCGGCTCCCGTCGGGGAAGAAGTACCCGCAGGTGGTGCGTCCGGCGCCGCTCGACACCCGCCGCACGTTCGCGCCGTCCGCGTCCATGACGTATTGCTGGTCACAGGGGGCCCCGTCGCGCGTGGCCTGGAAGATGAGGAGCTTCCCGTCGAACGACCAGTAGGCCTCGGCGTTCTCGCCGCCAAAGCTCAGCTGCCGGACGTTGGTCAGGTGCCGCTCACCCGGAAGGACGAGGGACGGGACCGGCCTCGAGGCGGCGCAGGCGGCGAGGAGGAGGGGGGCCACGAGGAGCACATTCCGCATGGTTGCGTATCCTGTCGGGAACCGGCCCCATGCGCACGACTTTGCGGACCTCCAGGAGCCCTCTTGGGGCTGGCACCCAACGACGCAACCCGCCGACCCGCACGGCGGCAGAGCATGCCCGGACGGAGGCCTTGCCCATGGAATCCACCGAGACCCCTCAGCGCGCCGCGGCCCGGAAGGCCGCGGACGAGCTCGACGCGCTGGTGCGCGTCGACACCGTCCACGGCGACCTCTACCACCTGCGCGCCCGGGAGCTCCTCGCCCCGCACCTGGGCGAGGCCGATTTCCGCGCCCTCTCCCGCGCCCAGACCGAGGCCGACCTCCTGCCGGACCGGATCCGCGGCGCCATGGGAATCCAGGACTGGAAGGTGGTCCAGGAGCTGAGCGCCCGCCTCGCCACGCTCAAGCGCCGCCTCCAGGAGACGCAGGAGCTCCGCGCCGTCGCGCAGCGGGTCTACGACCTCGACGACGTGCTCGTCGACCCCTTCTCGCCTGGCCTGCGGGCGCTCGCGGGGGTGCCCTCGAGCGGGCTTCCCAGCCTGCGGGACATGGGGCTCCGGCGCCTCGACCAGGTGCGCGCGGTGGACCCGGGCTGGAGCGACTTCTACCAGTCGCGGGAGAAGGCGCTGCGCTCTTTGATGCTCGTCACCGGCGAGGATGCGCCTGCGGCGCAGGCCGGGGCCCCGGCCCATCTCGAGGCGCAGGCGCTCCAGGCGCTCGCCCGGGGAGACCTCAAGGCGGTCCAGGAGATCTCGGCGCGACTGCAGAGTGGCGCGGGGTCGGTCGCGTCGTCGGCCGGCGCCGCCGCCGGGCATGACGACCAGGTCCGGAACCTGACCCACGTCTTCCCCGACCGTGTCGTGCAGGAGGCCACGGCCATCGGGCTGGCCCCGGTCCACATGGAGTCGGTCCGGGACGTGGTGCAGGATCTCTTCCGGCACGCCTGGCGCCCTCGCGCCGCGGGGGCGGTCGACGACGGCGGCGGACCGGTTCGCCTTTCGGTCACCCTGCCGTCCGACCTCCCGGAGGCGCTCCGGGATCACCTCGAGATGTACCTCGACCGGCCCTTCGTGAACTCGGGGGGAGGCCGCTACCTGCCCCCGCTCGACGACGAGGACCTGCTGGTCGAGGACTTCGACGAGCCCGCCCCCGGATCCCCGCCCGCGAACCGTCCCCTCCTCGACCTCCTCGGCCTGGACCGCCGCGCCGGCATGAGCCGGGTCCGGATCGAGCGAGCCCTGCTCGAGAACGGGATCCGGGTCGTCGAGAAGTCCGGACTCGATCCTCGAGCCTTCCGGCTGGTCTGCATTCCCCCCGACGTCTACGTGCGCGTCGGCGGGAAGCGCGGATGGGGAACCCAGCCGCAGTGGACGCACATGGACGGCTTCATGCTCCAGAACCGCAAGTGGCTCGCTCTCGCCGGAGGCGACGAGCGCTTCGGCGGGGTGTACGACCTGGTGGGCCTGGGACGGGAGAACGACCTGGAGAACCTCACCACCCGGTTCGCCGTGGTCCAGCGGCGACGCCTCTCCTCCTGGCCTGTACCGAGCCCGGGCCCGGGCTAGTATGGAGCATGCGCTTCGGCCCACTCCTGCTCGTCCTGCCCCTCCTCGCCACGACGGCGCTCGCCGCGCCGCCCCAGAACTTCAAGAAGCGGGGGACCCCCCTCGACCCGCTGACCCGCTACACCTGGCTCGGTGAGCTGGCCGGGTCCTGCTGGCTCGGGACCACGGCGGACGGGAAGCCTGCCGACACGCAGTGCTACTCCACGCAGTACGGCAACTTCCTGCGGGGAACCATCAAGCTCCAGGTGCCTCGCGGCGACAAGGTCGTCGACCTCGAGGGGGATTCGGTGCTGGCCTGGGACCCGACGACCGGGAACCTCGAGATCTTCTACTGGTCGAGCGACGGGACGTTCCGGAGAGGCGAGGCCACGCTCTACAAGGGGCAGTACCGGTTCCAGGACCGCACTCGGGACGGTTCACCCCCGGTGCGACGAACCATCTGGCGGCGCCATGGCCCCGACGCCTTCGAGGTGACGCTGGAGCGCCGGGACGGCGACCGCTGGGTGGAGGTGAAGGTCGTGACCTACGAGCGCGTGAAGCCCCGGCCGCCCTAGGCCATCCGCTTCCAGCGCTCCAGCAGGAGACGCAGCGGGAGCTGGACGATGGGGGTCCCTCCCTCGTCCGGAGGAAGGACGCGCGCCCCCTCCGGCGCCACCGGGCCGAGCCCCACCACCGCCAACGTGGCGGTGGATCCCTCCACGGCGCGGAGCCTTCCGATCACGACCCGGCCGCTCCGATGGCTCCAGACGGACCCCACCCAGTTGCTGGCTGATTCCACGATTCCCCCCTCCGGCGATCCACGACGACCGCGAGTGTATCGGGGGTTCACCCAGGGACACATCCCACGAGGTGGGTGCAGGCGAATGCCCTACATCGACGCCCACTTGCCTTCATGGCGCGTTAGATTCCGGCCATGCGAAACGTCGCCCTCGCGCTCATCGCGCTCGTGGCCCTGCTCCATTTCTACTTCCTCGTCCTGGAGATGTTCCTCTGGCGAACCCGGGCCCGGCGCCTCTTCCGGATGAGCGCCGAGAAGGCGGAGGCGACGGCCCAGCTGGCGGCCAACCAGGGGCTCTACAACGGCTTCCTGGCGACGGGCCTCGTCTGGGCGCTCCTCTCCGGACCGGAGCAGCTCGTGCCCAGGGCCACCTTCTTCCTCCTCTGCGTCCTCGCCGCCGGCGTCTACGGGTCGGTCTCGGTGCAGCGGACCATCCTCTACGTGCAGGCGGCCCCCGCCGCGGTCGCGCTCCTGGCCCTCTGGATGGCCAGGTGAAGACCCCCTGGCAGCGCCGCCGGTTCCGCCTCCTCGTGAACCTCTACCCGCCGTACCTGGGGGCGGGAGTCCGGGTCACCCGCATCGCCGACGACTTCCACTCGCTCGACGTCGAGATGCGGCTCTGGCCCTGGAACCGCAACTACGTGGGCACCCACTTCGGCGGCTCGCTCTTCTCCATGGCCGATCCGTTCTTCATGATCATGCTCCTGGAGCTGCTCGGGGAGGGCTACGTGGTCTGGGACAAGGCCGGGACCATCCGGTTTCGCAGGCCCGGGCGCGGCACGGTCCGCGCGCACTTCGAGATCCCCCCGGAGCGGGTGGCGGAGATCCGCCGTGCCGCCGACCAGGACGGAAAGGTGGAGCCCACGTTCACCGTGCAGATCCGCGACGCCGGGGGCGAGGTCGTCGCCGAGGTGGAGAAGCTCATCTCGGTGAGGAGGAAGGTTCCCTGACTCCCCTTGCCGGGGCGAGGATCGATCCGGCCGCCATCCCGAGCACGGCGGCGAGGAGGCCGGCCAGCTGTGGAGGCCAGAGCCCCCGTGGCGCGGCGACCTCCAGGAGGAGCCAGGTCGAGATCCCCGCCCCGATCGACAGCAGCGCTCCCCCCGTGGTGGCCCGCCGCCACCAGAGTCCCGCCGCGAGCGGGACGAAGGCCCCGACCAGCGTGACCTTGTAGGCGTTCCCCACCATCTCGTAGATGCTGGCGCTCGACCGCAGCGCGAAGACCACCACCGCGCCCGAGAAGAGGATCACGACGATTCGCATGGACCGGAGCAGTTGACGGTCCGTGAGATCCGGAGGGAGGAAGCGACGCAGGACGTTCTCCGTGAAGGTGACCGACGGCGCGAGCAGCGTGCCGCTGGCCGTCGAGAGGATCGCCGAGAGGAGCGCGCCGAAGAACATGATCTGCGCGAAGACCGGGGTGTGGCGCATCACCAGCAGGGGGAGGATGTGCTGGGGATCGGCCCGGACGTGCTCCTCCACCAGGGCCGGGTCGATGAGCGCCGCCGAGGTGGCGAGGAACATGGGGACGAAGGCGAAGGCGAAGTAGGCCAGCCCTCCCAGCAGCGTGCCGAGGGCCGACATCCGCTCGTTGCGCGCCGACGTGACCCTCTGGAAGACGTCCTGCTGGGGGATCGACCCGAGCATCATGGTGACCGCGGCTCCGAGGAACCAGAGGACGTCCCGCGGGGTCGCGGGGGGCAGGAGGCGCAGCCTCCCGGTCCGCTGCGCGTGGGCGATCACCTCGCCGGCGCCCCCCGCGGCTCCTCCGAGGAACCAGGCCAGGTAGAGCAGGCCGGCCACGATGAGCACCATCTGCGCGAAGTCGGTCCAGGCCACCGAGAACATCCCCCCGAACATCGTGTAGAGGACCACGACGCCGGCGCCGATGACGATCCCCGAGCCCGGCGAGACGACCCCTCCCGACACGATGTTCAGCACGAGTCCCAGCGCGACGAGCTGGGCCGCCACCCACCCCAGGTAGGAGACGACGATGACGAGCGCGGTCAGCAGCTCCACGCGCGGGCCGTACCTCCGGCGGAAGAAGTCGCCGATGGTGAGGAGGTCCATGCGGTAGAGGCGCGCCGCGAAGAAGAGGCCCACCAGGACCAGGCAGGCCGAGGATCCGAAGGGGTCCTCGACCACCGCGGCGAGCCCGCCCTCCACGAAGCGCGCCGGGATCCCCAGGACGGTCTCCGACCCGAACCAGGTGGCGAAGACGGTGGCCACCACCACCGGGAGCGGAAGGGACCTCCCGGCCACGGCGAAGTCGCGGGCGGTGTGGACCCGGCGCGCGGCCCACAGGCCGAGGCCGATGGAGGCGAGGAGGTAGAGGCCGACGAACCCGGCGAGCATCGGTCGGGGGAGACTATCCAACCCCGAGCCGTGCGATAAGAGGGTCGTGACCACCTTCGCCGACCTGAAGCTCTCCGAGAAGTCCCTGCACGCCCTCGACCGCGCCGGCTTCGAGCACCCGACGCCCATCCAGTCCCAGGCCATCCCCCCGGCGCTGGCCGGCAAGGACGTCATCGGGACGGCGGCCACCGGCACCGGCAAGACGGCGGCCTTCCTCTTCCCCATCATCGAGCGGCTGGCCGGCAAGACCGGGACCCGCGCGCTCATCCTCGCCCCCACCCGGGAGCTGGCCCTGCAGATCGGCGAGGAGCTCGAGCGCTTCGGCAAGGCGATGCGCGTCCGCGGCGCGGTGGTCATCGGCGGCGTGGGCATGTCCCCGCAGACCCAGGCCTTCAAGGACCGGCGCGAGGTGATCATCGCCACGCCCGGACGGCTGGTCGACCACCTCCAGCAGCGGACGGCCCGCCTCGACGACGTCGAGGTCCTGGTGCTCGACGAGGCCGACCGGATGCTCGACATGGGCTTCAAGCCCCAGCTCACCCAGATCCTCCAGCGGCTGCCGAAGGCGCGCCAGACGCTCCTCTTCTCGGCCACCATGGGAGGCGAGGTGGCCGAGTTCGCCGCCACGCACCTCAAGGACCCGGTCCGGGTCGAGGTGGTGCGCAGCGGGACCACCGCGGCCCGCGCCGAGCAGCAGGTGTTCCTGGTGCTCGCAGGAGGAGAAGGTGCCGCTCCTCCTCGCGCTGCTGGCCCGCGACGGCCAGTCCACGCTGGTCTTCACCCGCACCAAGCGGCGCGCCGACCGGGTCTGGAAGGCGGTGGCCCGGGCCGGCCACAAGGCGGCCCGCATCCACGCCGACCGCACCCAGGGGCAGCGGCGCATGGCGCTCGACGGCTTCAAGGACGGGACCTACCGGGTCCTGGTGGCCACCGACATCGCGGCCCGCGGCATCGACGTGGCGGAGATCGGCCACGTGGTGAACTTCGACCTGCCCCACGTCGCCGAGGACTACGTGCACCGGGTGGGACGCACGGCGCGCGCCGAGGCGACCGGACGGGCCTCGGCCTTCTCCTCCCCCGAGGAGACCTCGCTGCTGCGCGACATCGAGAAGCTCACCCGGAAGGCCCTGCCCCGCGCCGAGGTCCCGCGCGGCGAGGAGGTCTTCCAGGCCGAGGCGGCGCGCGCCGCCGAGGGGCGCGCCAACCAGGGCGTTCCTCCGCACCGGCGCCCGGGAGCGGGCGGTCCGAGCCGTCGGCCGGAGGCGGCGCGCCAGCGCGGCGCCGGACACGGCCACGGGCACAACCGGGGCGCCCACACCCCTCGTGAAGTCCCGTCGAGCGATGCGACGCCGGGTGCGCCGCGGAAGGCGACCTCGCTCGGATCCTGGAAGCCCAAGCGGCGCTAGGATTCCGTCCGTCACCTGGAGGACGGCGACGAGATGGCGGGCGCCTGATCGCTACCGCGCCACGGGCCTGCCGTCGATCCCGACGATTCCAGGTGGCTCGGTGCGGACGTCGTTCCCGAGATCGAGGGGCGGCTCGTCGCTCACGAGTCCGCCGGCGCGGAGGGCGGTCGCGAGGTTGAACGGCTCGGCCCACGACACGTCGACCGAGTATCCCAGGTCCTGGAACGAGCCGATGGTGGTGGCGCTGAGCGGATTCACACCGGAGTCGAGGAAGCCGGTCATGAGCTCGTGGTTGAACACGGTCTCGCGCCAGTGGCTGTCCCGGGTGCCGGTTCCTCCCGTCGCCTCGACCGGCACCGGCGTGCCCGTGTAGAAGGAGCCACCGTTCAGGCTGGCGAGGTTCGCGCGCGCGGCGGGGCCCGTGAAGTACGGATCCGCCGTCCCGGCCCCGACCAGGAGGGCGAGGTCGGGCCAGATGGTCCCGAATCCGATCACGTGCATCATCTCGTGGAGGATCACGTACTCGAGCCGGCCCTGGGCCTCGAGCGCATCGAGATCGGCCGTGTCGAACATCATGTGCCCCAGCGCGGGCAGCTTGCTCGCGGCCCGGAGCAGGCACGGCCCCGCCTGCCCGAGGATGTTGGCGACCCCGTCGATGGGCCCCACTTCCGCCAGGATCAGGACGTCGTCCACGTTCTGGGAAACACCGCTGCCGCCGCAGGTCGCGAGCTCGGCGGCGCTGTAGTTCACGTACTGGCCGGGGAGGTCGCCAACGACGAACTCCTCGATCCTCTCCTTCGCATGCACGAAGGCGCGGGCCTGGGAATCCGACATGCTGGAGAGGAAGCGGAGCGAGACGTCGAAGTGCGCAAGGGGGTCTCGCGAGAGGCCAGCGAAGTCCACCGTGGCGCCGGCCACCGACGCGGCGACCGCGCGGACCGCCTGTGCGCCCGCGGGCCCGAAGACCCACGAGCTGGCGCGGGCCACACCGGTGGGGCCGGTGGTGGCGGTACCACCGTTGATCACGCCTCCTCCTGCGGTGACGATGAAGCTGACCGGGACACCGGGAACGGGGTTGGAACTCGCGTCGAGCACCCGGACCGCCGGGGCCTGGACCACGGGCAAGGACGGTGGGCCAGTCTGGCTCAGCGCCGACACGGCCTCCATCTGGGTGGGCACCGTTCCCGTCGTGACGACCGTCAGCGGCGCGGTCCCGGACACGCCCTCGCTCGTCGCCGTGATGGTGGTCTCGCCAGGAGTGATGGCCGTGACCAGGCCCGTGGAGGACACCGATGCGATGCCGGCGGCGCCGGACGACCACGACACGGCGCGGCCGACGAGCAAGTTGTTGCTCGCGTCGCGAACCACCGCCGTCGCCTGGGTCACCTGGGCCACGGCGAGGGGCGAAGACAGGGTCACGGTCACCCTGGCGACCGGCGCCGCCGTGACGCTCACGCTGGCCGACCCGGCCTGCCCCTCGCTGGTGGCGACGATGGTCGTGGTCCCGACCCCCACGGCGGTCACGAGCCCCGTGGCGGACACGGTGGCGATGGTGGACGACCCGGAGGCCCAGGCGATGGTCCGCCCCGTGAGCACGTTGCCGCCCGCATCGCGGAGCACCGCCGCCGCCACGGTGGTCTGGCCGGTGACCAGGCTGGTCGCCCCCAGGGTCACCGTCACGCTGGCGACGGCGGGCGGGGCGCTTTCCGACGATCCGCCGCAAGCCGAGACGAGGACCGCGAGGAGAAGTGCCGCGGGGGCGAGGTGCTTTCGCAAGCTGGACTCCGAAGGACGGGGGGCGGGAACGGGGAGCACGACGGACCTCATTCTACCGAGTTGCCGGTGACCGCGCTCGCGACTAGCCTCCGCCCATGTCGAACGAACTCGCAGGAAAGGTCTATCTCGTCACCGGAGCGAACACCGGCATCGGCCAGGTGGCGGCGGAGGAACTCGCCCGCCGCGGCGGCCGGGTGTTCCTGGCCGGCCGGTCGCGGGAGCGCACCGAGCCCGTGATCGAGAGGATCCGGCGTTCCTCCGGACCGGACTCGGCGGCCTTCCTCCCCCTGGACCTGTCCAGCCTCGCCTCGGTGCGGGAGGGCGCCCGGGCCTTCCTCGCACTGGGGCTGCCGCTGCACGCTCTGGTGAACAACGCCGGCCTCGCCGGCGTGCGCCGGCTCACCCCGGACGGCTTCGAGATGACCTTCGGGACGAACCACCTCGGGCCGTTCCTCCTCACCCTGCTGCTGCTCGACCGCCTCCGGGAGAGCGCGCCGTCACGAATCGTGAACGTGGCGAGCCGGGCACACCACCGGGCCAAGGGCATCGACTGGGAAGCCCAGCGCCGTCCCGCCACCTCCACCGGCGGCCTCGACGAGTACTCGGTCTCCAAGCTCGCCAACGTGCTCTTCACGAAGGAGCTGGCCCGGCGCCTGGCCGGCAGCGGCGTGACGGCCTACGCGCTCCACCCGGGCGTGGTCGCCACCGACATCTGGAGGGAGCTGCCCTGGGGAGTTCGCCACCTGGCGAAGCTCTTCATGATCTCGCCCCAGGAGGGCGCCCGGACCACCCTGCACTGCGCCACCGCGCCGGAAGCACTTCTCGAGAGCGGGGCCTACTACGACTCCTGCAAGGCCGGTTCGCCCGAGCCGGGCCGCCGACGACCCGGCGCTGGCAGCCGAGCTCTGGCGGCGAAGCCTGGAGTGGACCGGAGCGCCCTCGAGCTCGTAGAGCGGGATCCCCGCCTGGCGCGACGCCCAGATGCCGGCACCCACCTGCGCGAAGTGCGGGTCGAGCCGGTCCCTGTACCATCCCCCGCCGCGCGCGTGGATGGACGTGTCGGTGCGGCCGGTGTCCACGACCTCCTCGAGGTCGTGGCGGGTGACCGCCTCGAGGTAGAGGAGGCCCTGGCAGGCGGCGGCCAGGTTCTCGATCGCGCGCGCCGCCGCGGCGTCGTCGAGGTACTGGAGGACCCCCTGGCAGACCACCAGGTCGTAGGGCCTGCGCGGCCGCCAGGCCGAGATGTCGCGCCGCGCGTGTCCCCATCGGCGGCAGGCCCACGCCGAGGCGTCGGTGGAGAGGTAACGGACCTCGGGACGGTGCCGCCGGAACCATGCACGCCAGTAGCCGGGCCCGGCGCCCACGTCGAGCACCGAGCGGACCTCCACGCCCAGCCAGGCCGCCAGCCCCGCCACTCCGGCCGCCAGCCGGCCCACCTGGGACGCGGAGTGGACCCGATCCGGCCCCTGGTAGTGTCGACGGTAATACGCGGCGTCAAATCGCTGGCGGGCGGGCATGGCGCGGGAGGGAGATGCACGCGCGGCGCGATGGCGACGCAGGTCCGGAGGCCGACGCCTCGGCGTGGCGGCCTGCGGCGGCGCATGGACGCGCATGGTGCCTGGCGCCTGGATGCGTGACCGCATGCGATCGATCGCCTGGCTGCGCGCGCGGATGCACCGTCGCCGCTGGGCCTCGCGGCCGCTGGGCGTGGCGCTCGCTGGGCTGGCGCCGTCGGATGCGCTGCGACGCCGGGAGCCTCGGCGACGGCGCGCGGGACCTCGAACGGGTGCGACGCGTCGGCGACGCCTGACCGTAGCCATGACGGACGGCCAGGCCCTCGGTGGCCGGACGGTGCTGACGGCTCCTCGCCAGCAAGGGCTACTCGCTGGTGGGCGCCGACCGGGCGACCGTGGCGGGCGAGCCGCCGCAGGTCGGGCGTGACGAACTTCTTCTCGGAGGGATTCCAGACGAAGGAGACCTACGACGGGCGGCCGTCTGGTCGTCGCGACCGACTGGAACCGGCGGCTGGGTCCGCTACCGGGCCGTCGGGACGTGGTGGACATGCGTGCGTGGAGTGTGACGCGCGTCAGCCGGCGTGGTCGGTCACCGAGCGCGTCGACAGCTCGACGATCGACTGGACCGACTGGCAAGACGGACGCTCCTGGACCGACTGGCGACGGATCGCCTGCGCTCTCGCCTGCGCCGAAGAGCCGTGCCGCGCCCGGCGCAACGCACCGGCGCAACGCGCTCCGAGAGCGCGCTCTAGCCGCGCGGGACGAGCCGGACCGCCTGGGCCTTCACCAGGGCCGCCACCGGGACCCCCACGGCGAGCCCGAGCTGCTCGGCCCCGGGCCGGGTCACCAGGGCGACCAGCCGGAATCCCGCAGTCGACGGTGACGCGCACGAGAGGCCCCTCGTGCACCAGGGACGCCACCACCCCGGCCAGGTGGTTCCGCGCGCTGGTCGGCGCCCCCGGCGCCCTCTCGAGGATGACCTCCTCGGCGCGCACGCAGGCGAAGGCGTCGTCCGGCAGGTTTCCCGGGTCGACGGCCAGGAACCGTGCAGGTCCCGCCTCCGCCACGACCAGCCCGCCTTCCCTCCCCGCCACGCGAACCGGCACCACGTTCTCGGTGCCCACCACGCGCGCCACGACCTCGTCGACGGGTGCGCTGAATACCCGGTCGACCGGGCCCGTCTGGCGAACCGCGCCGTCCACCAGCACCGCCATCCGATCCCCGAGGGCCAGCGCCTCGACCCGGTCGTGCGTGACCAGGATCGACGGGATGCCGAGGTGATGGAGGAGCGCCCGCAGCTCACCGCGCAGCTCCTCGCGGGTGGGCGCGTCGAGCGCGGAGAGGGGCTCGTCGAGCAGGAGGAGCCGGGGACGCGGCGCGAGCGCGCGGGCCACGGCCACGCGCTGCCGCTCCCCCCCGGAGAGGCCGGCGGGCCTCCGGCCGAGCAGGTGCTCGATGCGAAGCAGGCGGGCGGTCTCGGTCACCCGCTCGCTCCGCTCGGTACGACCCAGGTGCCCGAGCCCGAAGGCGACGTTGCCTCCCGCGGAGAGGTGGGGAAAGAGGGCGAAGTCCTGGAAGAGGAACCCGGCGCGCCGGCGCTGCGGCGGGACGAAGATCCCGGCCGCCGAGTCGAACCACGGTTCCCCCTCGAAGGCGATGGAACCGGCGTCGGGGCGGTCGAGCCCGGCAATCGCGCGGAGCAGCGTCGTCTTGCCCGACCCGGAGGGGCCGAAGAGGACGAGCACACCCCCGGGCGCGAGCCGCTCCTCGAACGAGGCGTGGACCCCTCCACCTCCCGGGAACGAGCGCCGCACCTCGATCGCGATGCCCCCCTTCATCCCAGCACCGGCCGCCGCCGCAGCGAGTAGGTGACCACGAGCACGGCGAACGAGAGCGCGAGGAGGAACAGCGCGGTCCGCGACGCCGTGGCGTAGTCGAGCTGCTCCACGGCGTCGAAGATGGCGATGGAGAGCGTGCGCGTCTCCCCCCGGATGTTCCCGCCGACCATCAGCACGACGCCGAACTCGCCGAGCGTATGCGCGAAGGTGAGGACCGCGCCCGCGACCACCCCCGGAGCGGCGATGGGCAAGCTCACCCGGAAGAAGGTCGCCGGCCGGGAGACACCCAGGGTGTGGGAGGCCTCGACGAGGCGGGGGTCGACCGCGGACAGCGCCGCGGCGAACGGCTGCACGGCGAAGGGCAGCGAGTAGACGATGGAGGCGATGAGCAGCCCCTCGAAGCTGAAGGCGAGCGGGCGACCGAAGGTGGAGATCCAGGCCCGGCCGAAGGGGCTCATCGGCCCCATCGCCACGAGCAGGTAGAACCCGAGCACCGTGGGCGGGAGGACGAGCGGCAGGCCCACGACCGCCTCGACGAGCGGCTTCCACCTCCAGCGCGAGGTGGCGAGCCACGCGGCCACGGGGAGGCCGATGACGAGGAGCGCGGCGGTGGTGAGCGCGGCAAGCGTGAAGCTCAGCCGGAGCGCATCGACGTCCATGGGTCAGTTCGGCGGCAGCGCGTACTTGTGCCGCTCGAGGATGGTGCGCCCGGAGGCGCCGCGCAGGAAGGTCACGAAATCCTCGGCCAGCTTCGGGTCGCGGGCCTTTCCCAGGACGACCCCGTACTGCTCGATGGGCGGATAGGAGCCCGGCGGGACGACCACGTACCGCCCCTGCGCGGCGAGGGGCGGGACCAGCGCCATTGACCAGGGTACGAAGGCCGCCTGGGCGTTTCCGCTCTGCGCGAACTGGACCACCTGGAGGATGCTCTCGCCGAGGACGAGCTTCGGCTTCGCGAAGTCCTGGAAGCCGGCCGAGCGGATGGCCGCCACCGCGGCCGCGCCGTAGGGGGCGACGTCGGGGTTGGCGATGGCGATCCTCTTGATGGCGGGGTTCGCCACCGAGGACATGCCGAGCGCGTTGGGATCCACGCGGGCCCCTGCGGCCACCCAGAGCACGAGCCTCCCGGTGGCGTAGTGGAAGGGCTCGCCGCTCGCCAGGCCCGCGGCGCCGATCCGGGCCGCGGACTCGCGGTCTGCTCCCAGGAAGAGGTCGAACGGCGCGCCCTGCCCGATCTGGGCCTGGAGCAAGCCCGACGACCCGTAGGTGGGCTCCACCGTCACGCCGGGGTTCCGGCGCTCGAAGGCCCCGGCGAGCTCGAGGAGCACGAGACGGAGATTGGCGGAGGCGGCGACGGCGAGCTTCCTCGGCGCCGGGTCGGCGGGCCGTCCGGAACCGGGCGCGGCCAGTGCGACCAGGATCACCAGTGCAGCGGCCGCGCGGAGCGACGACCGTTCATTGCCGTTCGGACGCATGGAGGCTTCCTATCACGCTCCGGGTTCACCCGAACCCGGACGCGCTGCCCGGTCGGGTTCCCGGCGTGGCGAATCGGGGTCGTCCGCCGACGGCCAGACCGGCGCCGGGACGATCCCGTCCGGAAACGTCACCTTCCCGACCAGGATGCACCCCTTCATGCCCGGGCGGCAGTACGCGCCGTCCACCTTCCTGCAGAGGCCGTCGGCCTCGTAGCGGCAGCTCCAGGAGCTCATGCAGGGGTCCATGATGCGGTTCCGCGCGAATCCTGGCAACGGATCCCGGCTCCCACGGGGATGGTGAACGGATGAATCCCTGGGATGAGCGCTTCGGCGGCGAGGGCTACGCCTACGGCACCGAGCCCAGCCGCTGGCTCGTGGAGAACGCCGGCCGCATCCCGCGCGGGATGCCGGTGCTGGCCCTCGGCGAGGGCGAGGGGCGCAACGGGGTCTTCCTGGCCGGCCTCGGCTTCGACGTCGAGGCGGTGGACGGCTCGCCCGTGGGACTGGCCAAGGCCCGCCGGCTCGCCTCGTCACGAGGCGTCCCGCTGCGGACGACGGTGGCCGACCTCGCCGACTTCGTGCCGGCGCCGGGGGGGTACGGCGCGGTGGTCCTCGTCTTCCTCCACCTGCCGCCCCCCCTCCGCGCCACGGTCCACGCCCGCGCCACCACCGCGCTGGCTCCGGGAGGCCTGGTCGTCCTCGAGGCCTTCACGCCCCGGCAACTCGCCTTCTCCAGCGGGGGTCCCAGGCAGGCGGACATGCTCTACGACCCCGTGACGATGCGCGGGGACTTCCCGGGCGTCGAGTGGGACGTCCTGGAGGAGGCGGAGGTGGACCTCGACGAGGGACCGCTCCATCGGGGGCGTGCCGCCCTGATCCGCGGCGTCGGCGCCCGCCGAACCCTCCCGCCGCCTCCTGGCTCACAGGGAGGCAGGAAATGAACACCCAGGAGGCATGATGAAGCTGCTGACGAAGGTGAAGAAGGCCTGCTGCACGACCGAGAAGGTCGCGCAGTGCTGCGCCAAGGCATCCCGGCTCGTGTCGGGCTGCCACGACTAGTCGTTCCCGGGGCGGGCCCCCGGGCCCGCCCCACCCCTTTCCCAGCCGAGGTAGAGCGACATGAGCGAATACGTGAAGGAGATCACCCAGGGAGACTTCGAGGCCGAGGTCGCCAAGTCGACCCTCCCCGTGGTCCTCGACTTCTTCTCCACCGAGTGCCCGCCCTGCGAGGCGCTGGCCCCCAAGTTCGACGCGGTGGCCGAGCAGTTCGCCGGCAAGGCGCGTTTCCTCAAGATCTTCCGCCAGGGCAACAAGGACCTCGCCTCCCGCCTGGGCGTCACCGGCAGCCCCACCCTGATCTTCTTCAAGGGCGGCGCGGAGCGCGGCGAGCGCATGAGCGGCGACGACATCAAGCGCACCGCCATCAAGGCGCAGGTCGAGTCGCTGCTGGGCGCCTGAACCCTTCACCGGAGAGCCAATGGCCGAGAAGTTCGACGTGATCATCGTGGGAGCAGGGCCAGCGGGGCTGGCGGCAGCCATCTACGCATCCCGTGCCCGCCTCCGGACGCTGGTGCTCGACGAGAGCGTCCCCGGCGGCCAGATGAAGACCACCCACAAGGTGTCCAACTACCCGGGCTTCCCGGAGGACGTGAAGGGCACCGACCTGGCCAAGGCCTTCTCGACCCAGGCCGAGCGCTTCGGGGCCAAGATCCGGCGCGCCGTCGAGATCACGGCGCACGACCTCTCCGGTGCCGTGAAGACCTTCGAGCTCGACGAGGAGGATCACGTCGAGGCGCCCGCGGTCATCATCGCCACCGGGGCCAAGCCGCGGGAGCTGGGGGTTCCGGGCGAGTCGAAGTACCGTGGTCGCGGCATCTCCTACTGCGCCACCTGCGACGGGGCCTACTTCGACGGCAAGGAGATCCACGTCATCGGCGGCGGCAACTCGGCCGTCGAGGAGTCGCTCTTCCTCACCCAGTTCGCGAAGAAGGTCACCATCATCCACCAGTTCGACCACTTCCAGGCCGAGCCGGTCAGCGCCGCCGAGGCGCTCGCCAACCCCAAGATCGAGGTGATCTGGGACTCGGAGCCTCGCGCCTTCCTGGGCGAGAACCAGCTCGACAAGCTCCGCATCGAGAACGTCAAGACGAAGGAGGTACGCGAGCTCGCCACCGACGGCGTCTTCGTCTTCGTGGGCTACGTGCCGCGCACCGACCTCCTGAAGGGGCTCGTGAAGATGAACCAGTGGGGCTACGTGGAGACCGGCGAGGACATGTCGACGGACGTCCCCGGCGTCTACGTCGCCGGCGACATCCGCTCGAAACGCTTCCGCCAGATCACCACCGCGGTCGCCGACGGGACCATCGCGGCGCTCGCCGTCCAGAAGTTCGTGAAGGACCACCGGCAGGCCGCGTGATGGGGCTCCTCTCCCGGCTGTTCGGAGGCGGTACGCCCAAGGTCATGCCGGTCCACGTCGACGACGCCAGCTTCGCCAGCGAGGTGGGCCGGTCGGATCTGCCCGTGGTGCTCGACGTGTGGAGCCCGGGCTGCGGCCCCTGCAAGATGATGGAGCCCATCGTCGTCTCGCTCGCCACGAGGTACCAGGGGCGCGTGAAGGTCGCCGAGCTGAACGCCGCCGAGGCGGGCGCCACCGCGGCCCAGCTCGGGGTGATGAGCACCCCCACCATCCTCTTCTTCAAGAACCGCCGCGTGGTAGAGCAGGTGACCGGGTTCGTCGGCGAGCGCTACCTCGCCGAGGTCGTCGAGACGGACCTGCTCGGGGAGGCCTCGTGAACGGCAAGGACGCAGCAGCTGGACCCTTCGACGCGGCGGCGCAGCTCGAGGCGCTCCCGCGCGAGGAGCTCATCCGCATCATCCAGGACGACGCCAAGAACTGGCTCGCCCACGACGGGCTCTGGTTCCAGGCCGTGGAGAAGGCCCACGGCATGGACGCCGCCATCGAGGCCGACAGGGCCGCCTGGGAGAAGTTCACCGTGGTCGAGGCCCGTCGCATCATGGAGCGGCTCGGCATGGCGCCCGGCGGCGGCATTCCCGCGCTGGTCGAGGCGCTCAAGCACCGGCTCTACTCCCGGCTCAACGTCCAGGAGGTGACCGAGCTCTCCGACGCTCGCGCCGTCTTCGTGATGCGCGACTGCCGCGTGCAGTCGGCCCGCAAGCGCAAGGGGCTCCCCGACTTCCCTTGCAAGTCGGTGGGCATCGTGGAGTACTCGGACTTCGCCCGCGCCGTCGACCCGAGGATCCGGACCCGCTGCATCGCCTGCCCTCCCGATCCCCACGGTGGCGACCTCTGGTGCGCCTGGGAGTTCACGGTCGATGAGCCCGGATCCGAAGCTCGCTGAGCCGATCGCCCGCGCCACCGCGGATCGCTACGGGGCGCTCTCCACCTCGAAGGAGTCCCTCTCCTGCGGTCGCGCCCTCGACGTGGCGGCGCCGCGCGAGGGCGAGGACGTGGTGGACCTGGGCTGCGGCCGGGGCGGCGACGTGGCCCGGGCGGCGGAGCGGACCGGCCCGAGCGGATCCGCCACCGGCGTGGACGGGAACGAGCGCATGCTGGCCGCCGCGACGGAACTGCTGGCGGGCCGCCCCAACGCACGCGTGGTGAAGAGCGACCTCTCCGCCGTGGAGCTGCCCTCCGGCTGCGCCGACGTGGTGGTCTCGAACTGCGCCATCAACCACGCGCCGGACAAGGCGGCCGTGTACCGGGAGGTCCACCGCCTCCTGCGACCCGGCGGGCG
Source organism: uncultured delta proteobacterium (assembly GCA_963818535.1). Classification (GTDB taxonomy): domain Bacteria; phylum Myxococcota; class Myxococcia; order Myxococcales; family Anaeromyxobacteraceae; genus CAIOAK01. The sequence continues at coordinate 110,308 of CAWFSM010000004.1, forward strand.
CTTCGCGGTCTCCGACGTGGTGTCCGAGGAGCCCTTGCCGGAGTCGGTGCGCAACGACCCGGCCGCCTGGGCCGCCTGCTACGGCGGGTCCATCCCCGAGGCCGACTACCTGGCCGCCATCGCGGATGCCGGCCTTCGCGACCTGGAGGTCGTCCGCCGGACGGAGCCGTACGACAAGGGCGGAGTCCTGGTCCACAGCATCACCGTCACCGGGCGGCGCCCGGGCCCCGGAGTCTCCATGCGGCTTTCCCGCCACGCCATCCTCGCCCCGGTGCCGGGACGAGACCAGGTGCTCCTCGTCCAGCCCCTCACCGGCCAGGCCGCGCTGCTCGAGGCGTCCAGCGCCCGCGCGCTCGAGGGGCTGGCCGCCGGCGGCTCCCTGCCGGACGACTTGCCGGCAGGCACGCTTCGCGAGGCGGGCTTCGTGGTCGAGTCGGACGATCGAGGATCGCGCCTTCGTGGAGGCGGCGCGCGCCGAGTGGCAGGTCGAGGCGGCGAAGACCCCCACCCAGCTGGTGGTCGTCCCGAGCTTCGGCTGCAACCTCGCCTGCACCTACTGCTACCAGGAGCTCTTCGATCCGGCCGCGGCGGGGCTCATCACCCCCGAGGCCGTGGACGCCTTCTTCGCCTACGTCGACCGGCACCACGCGGGCGAGTCGCCGCGCCCGTACGTCACCCTCTTCGGCGGGGAGCCGCTCCGGGACACGCCCGCCCACCACGACCGCATCCGGCGCTTCCTCGACGGGTCGCGCGCGCGCGGCATGGAGGTGGCGGTGGTGACGAACGGCCACGACCTTCCGGCCTTCCTCCCCCTGCTCTCCTCCGGTCCGGTGAAGGAGGTGCAGGTCACGCTCGACGGCCCGGCCGCGCTCCACGACCGGCGACGCCCGCACGCCGGGGGCGCGGGCACCTTCGACCGGATCGTGACCGGGATCGACGGCCTCGTGGCCGCCGGCATCCCGGTGAACCTGCGCGTCGTGGCCGACCGGGAGAACCTCCCGGCGCTTCCCGAGCTGGCGGGGTTCGCGGCGTCGAAGGGCTGGCTCGACCTCCCCTCGTCGCGGTTCAAGACCCAGATCGGTCGCAACTACGAGCTCTTCGGGTGCGCCAGCCGGCAGGACAGGGGCGCCCTCTTCGATCGCGTCGAGCTCTGGGCGAAGTTCGTCGAGATGGCCGAGGTCCACCCCGTGCTGCGGCGCTTCCACCAGCCCCGCTTCCACGGCATCGGCCACCTGGCGGACACGGGCGAGCTGCCCGCCCCCAACTTCGACGCCTGCCCGGCCGCCAAGAAGGAATGGGCCTTCGGCCCCGATGGCGGCGTCTTCGGCTGCACCGCCACCGTGGGCCACCCGGAGCACCGGCTCGGGAGCTTCTTCCCGACCGCCTCCCGCGACGAGGCCGCCATCGCCCGCTGGCAGGGGCGGAGCACCCTCTCGATCCCCGCCTGCGACGGCTGCGCCCTCGCCACCGTCTGCGGCGGCGGCTGCGGCGCCATCGCCTGGCGCGAGCACGGGACACCCGTCGCCCCCGACTGCCGGCCGGTTCCCGCCCTCTACGGCCTGGGCGCGCGGTACTACGGGCTGGGTGCCTGAGCGTGGATCCTGTCGTCACGCGCGACCACGCGCAGGGCTGCCTCGTGTGCGGCGTCGAGCTGGCCTATTCGCAGGCGGCCGCGCCGGCGACCTGCGCGATCTGCGGGACGGAGGAGCCAAGCGCGGCCCGTTGCCGGGACGGCCACTACGTCTGCGACGCCTGCCACTCCGGGGAGGCGAAGGACGTCATCGAGCGGGCGTGCTCGAACCACGCGGGCCGGGACCCGATCGCCCTCGCCACCGCCCTCATGCGACACCCGTCGGTGAAGATGCACGGCCCCGAGCACCATTTCCTCGTGCCGGCGGCGCTCCTGGCGGCCTGGGCCACCGCCACGGCGGCACCCGACCGCGCCGGGGTCCTCTCCGAGGCCCGGCGTCGATCCGACTCCGTCGTCGGTGGCTCCTGCGGCTTTCAGGGTGCGTGCGGCTCCGGCGTGGGGGTGGGGATCTTCGCCAGCCTCGCCACCGGCGCAACACCCCGGAGCGGCGCCTCCTGGGGCCAGGCGAACCGGGCCACCGCGCGCGCCCTCCAGGTCATCGGCGACGTGGGCGGCCCGCGGTGCTGCAAGCGGACCTCCTGGCTGGCTCTCCTCTCCGGCGTGCGCTTCGCGCGGGAGGAACTGGGCGTGGCCCTCGAGGGTCGCGGCCCACGGTGCGAGTTCCACTCCCGGAACGACGACTGCCTGGAGCGCGACTGTCCGTTCTACCCGGCGACGCCCTCGGCCTGACCGTCACATCCCGGGCAGGCGCGGGAACTGCTTCCGCTTCGAGGCCTTGAAGTAGGCGCCCCAGCCCTTCTTCATCCAGTGCCCCACCACCGGGAGCGGGATCATCTGCTCCGTCGTCGCGTCGCGGTGCACGTAGGCCGCGCCGTTGCCCATGTCCATGAGGCAGGTGATCGAGACGTGGGGCAGGTAGCTCTCCCGCTCCGGGCGCCCCGCGACCTCCGCCGCGACGTTGCTCGCGGCCACGCGAGCCATGATCTCGGCGAGGTGCCCCTGCTTGGCGCGCCACGGAGGGCCGTCGAGCGCGGCCGAGTCGCCCACCGCCCAGACGCCGGGGTGGCCGGGGACCGCGCAGCCCCCGTCGATCTGCACGAAGCCCGCCTCGTTCCGGGGAAGGTCGCTCGCGGCCAGCACCGGATGGCCGCCCTGGGCCGGGATGAAGACCGTGAGGTCGCTCGGGAGGCGCGAGTCGTCCTCGAAGACCACGGTTCCGCCCGGTTCGAACGCCGTGATCTTCTTCCCGAAGCGCATCTCCACGCCCATCTCGCCGAGCATCTGCTGGATGGCCGCCACCGCCTTCTTGCCCATGCGCTCGCCCGGGCTCGGCATCGGCGCGAAGAAGGAGAGCTGGAACTTCTCGCGGACGCCCCGCTTGCGGAGCATGTGCACCACGTTGAACATCACCTCGAAGACCGGCCCGCCCCGGACCGCCGAGGGGTCCTTGGGGTTCCCGCCGAAGCCCATGGCGATCCGGCCCTCTCCGCGCGCCAGGAGATTCTCGAGCGCCTCGTGCAGGCGGGAGGCGTTCTCGGGGTTCCCCGAGAGGCCGAAGGTGTGCTCGACGCCCTTGGGCTTGAGCGGGACGCCGCCGATGGCGAGCACCAGGTGATCCGCCACGAGCTCCTGGCCGTCGACCACGACGGCGCGCCGTGCGGCGGAGATCGACTCGACCTTCCCCTGGCGGAACGTGAACCCCTGGCGCCGGGCGACGTCGGTGAGATCGAGGCAGACGTCCTCGAAGGCTCGCTCGCCGGTCACCACCCAGATCGACGTCGGGTAGATCCAGAGGTACGGGCGGTCGGAGACGAGGGTCACCTCGAGTCCTGCCTTGCGGAGCTGGATGGCGGCCTCCAGCCCTGCGAAGCCTCCACCGACGACGATTGCTCGTGTGGCCATGTTGTTCCTCCTTCAGGCGCGGACGACGGGGAGGCCCGCCATCCGCCAGGCGATCATCCCGCCAGCCAGCTGGCGCGCTTCGATGCCGGTCCGGCGCAGCAGCCTGACCGCGGGCGGACTCCGGTGGGCCGAGAGACAGATGGCGACGACCAGCCGCCCCTCTCCGAGCCCCAGGGACGGGAGCCTTCCCTGCAGCGACGTCACCGGGACGTTGACGGCCCCGGCAAGGTGACCGCTGGCGAACTCCTGGGGAGTGCGGACGTCGAGGAGCACGGGTGAGGCCCCGCCAGCCATCTCCTCCGCCAGATCGGCCGGCCGGACCTCGGGAACGCTTCCGAAGGGTAGCCACCAGGGGACGTTCACGGCGAGGCCTCGGTCGTTCTCATCTCGCCTTCGGGGCGGGGACGCCGGTCTCGACCGGGTAGCGCTTGAGCAGCCAGTCGGGGATCCCGGCCTGGTAGATGGCGAGGTTCGTGTAGCCGAGCCCGGCGGCCTCGCCGGCCGCCTCCGAGCTCAAGGTGCATCCCGTGCCGCGGCAGTAGAAGACGAGCAGCGTGCCCTTGTCCTTCGGGAGCCGGTTCGAGAGGGAGCGGACGAACCCGGCGGGAACGTTGACCGATCCGACGATGCGGGCCTGGGCGAACTCGTCCGGCGTCCGGGTGTCCACGACGAGGAGCTTCTGCTTTCCGTCGATGGACGCCTTGAGCTGCTCCCCGGTCACGATGCGCGGCGAGGACGGGCGGGTGGCCGGGGATGCGGGCCCCTGGGCCCCGGCCGGGACTCCGGCGAGGAGCAGGGCTGCGGCAACCGGGAGGAATCGGGTCATCTGCGCTCCTTGGGGGACGCCCGTGGGAGCCAGACGCCCCGGGAAGGGTTCGGCCCCTGTTTCCCTGGACTCCTGGGCGGCGGGATCCGATCATGGTGCCTTCTCGCGGTCGCGGAGGACTTCCATGACGGTCGAGCTGACGAAGGCCGAGGTCAAGATCCTGCTGCAGTCGCTCTCGAACTGCCTCGCAACGTGCAAGACCCATGCGGCGAAGCCCTCGGCCAAGTGCCCGGACTGCGACGCGGCGAAGGCCGTGCAGACGAAGCTCCAGAAACAGGCGAAGGCCTAGGAGCAGCCCATGAAGATGCTCACGAAGAAGAAGGCCTGCTGCGCCCCGGAAAAGGCGGCGCAGTGCTGCGCCAAGGCGTCCCGGCTGGTCTCGGGCTGCCACGACTAGCGACCCCGCGCCGGAGACCGTGCAGCGCGCCGATGGTCGCGGCCAGCTCGGCCGCGAACCGGGTGCACGCCGGGCAGGACTCCAGGTGCAAGGTCACCTCCCAGCGCTCCGGGGCGCCGAGTTCCCCGTCCAGGAACTCGGAGAGCATGTCGGCGATGCGCTGGCAGGCGGGAGCCATCCTCCCCCTGTGAGCCAGTGGCTTCCGGAAGGGTGCGCGGGCCGCTCACGCCCGAACGGCGGTCCAGAGGATGCGCACGGCCACGACGACCAGGAAGATCGAGAAGGCGCGGGAGAGACGGGCGGTGTGCAAGGCGACCGCGAAGCGCGCCCCCAGGAACGCCCCGGTCGCGAAGCCGGCCGCGACCAGCAACATGATGGCCCAGGGAAGCGAGCCCTTCGCCTGCGCGTAGGCGAGCACGCCGGGGAGCCCCACCGGGGGGAGCATCACCGCCAGTGACACGGCCTGCGCCTCGTGCTGGTCGAGCCGCATGGCCACCACGAGGAGGGGGATCATCACGATTCCCCCGCCGACGCCGAAGAGCCCGGCCAGGAACCCCCCGGCTGCGCCGATCCAGAGGCCGTTCCAGGGGCTCCGCACCAGAGGCGGACTCCCGGAGTGCCGGTCCGGCGGGGCCACCGATCGCCGCCAGGCCTGGACCGCTGCCACCACCACCAGCCCGGCGAAGAGCGCCCGGAGGCCTCGCTCGTCGGTCGCGAGCGCGACCCGGGCGCCGGGACCGACGGCGGCCACGAATCCGGCGATCAGCGCGGCGACGAGCCGCCAGGGAATCGCGACCCGCTTCCGGTAGGCGAGCACCGCCGGCAGGCCGATGGGCAGGAGGAGCACCGCGAGGGTCACGCCCTGCGCATCCTGCTGTCCGAGACCCAGGACGAATCCGAGGAGCGGGACCAGGACGATCCCTCCCCCGATCCCGAACAGCCCGGAGAGCAGCCCGCCTGCGAGGCCCACCGCCATCGACATGAGGTTCGCCGGATCCAAGGACGTCACGATGCCGCACGCCCCCACCGCGATGCAATCGCCCGCGGTGCGACGCGACGTACCACCGCCACCGGCCGGCGGCCAGCGTCGCCCGGGGCTGGGAAGGGATCGGCGGCGGAGACGGTTCCCTCCAGATGAAACGCCTCCTGCTCGTCTTGCTCGCCAGCCTCCCCGCCGCCGGGGCCGCATCGCCAGGATCCAGGACGGTCACCCCGGCCGACCGGAAGTGGGAGCAGTTCGGCCTTGCGGAGAGGGCCGTGGTCCTGGGGGACCTCACCGACCCCGGCTGCCCGTCGGTGACGTTGCTCCGCCTCCGCCCGGATACGCGGTTGCCGCCTCACTCGGTCTCCGTGGACAGGACCTACCTGGTCCTCTCGGGCACGATCCACGTCGGGATCGGAAAGAAGTGGGACGACGCCAGGCTGAAGACCCTCCCGCCGGGGAGCTTCCTGCTCCTTCCTGCGAACACCAGCAGCTACGAGTGGAGCGAGGACGAGGTCGTGTGCCAGGTCACCGTGTCGCGACCGGCGCGGGAGTGCCCTCGTCCCGAGGCGCCCGTTGCCCTCACGCCGGACGAGATGCCCTGGAGGCCCTTCGGATTGGGGGAACGCGCGGTGCTGGCCGGAGACCCGGGGCTCGCGGCGTGCCCCTTGGTGGTGCGGTACCGTTTCCAGGGCAGCTTGCCCGCGATCGCGCCGGCCGAGACGCCCACCGGGGGAGCGCACTGGACGGTCCTGTCCGGCTCCCTCCTGCGGGAGGCCAGCGAAGTCGGGGACGCCGTCACGACGCGGGACCTCCCGGCCGGAACCGTCTTCGTCCGGCCCGAGGGAAGGCCCCCGAAGGCCGGCGCCGAGACGGTCGTCCAGCGCGAGTTCCCTGGCACGGGGCCTCGCATCTGCAACTTCCGCTCGTTCTCCCGGTAGGGCCAGGCCTCAGCCGCAGCCGCCCTTCACCGCCGCCTTCGACTTGAGCTTCACCCGCTTCGTGTAGGCGTGGGCGGGCCAGGCGCGCGCGTGGTGCGAGTCGCCGTGGCTCTCGGCACCGGTCTCGGCGCAGGGCGAGCGGAACGACCGGGAGGTGCTCAGCTCCGGCCAGGCGGCGGGCTGGCTGCTCCCGGTCGCGTAGAGGAATCGCCAGGCCTGCTGGTCACCCCCGTCCGGAGAGGCGACGCGCTCCGCGACGCAGGCGTCCACCGGATAGCGCTCCAGCCACCGGTTCATCCCTCCCTCGACGACGTAGAGGTTCGGCACGCCCTGGGCGGTGAGGTGCTTCCACGCGGTGAGCGATGCGTCCTCGCCGCTGCCGACCAGGAAGGTGACGGTGGTCGGTGGGTGGTCGAGAAGGATCTTCAGCCGCTCCGGCTTCTCCAGTTCCTTCAGCGACGCACGCCGCGAGCCCCCGATGTGGAAGAGGTTGAAGTCGCGCTCGTCGCGGAGGTCGAGGATCGCCACCTGCACCCCGATGTCCTTCCGGAGGGCGACCACCTCGGCCGGGTCCACGAAGATCCCCCGCTCCGCCACGGAGCGCTGCAGCTCGGGACCCATCCGGGCGAACTTGGCCTCGGGCGTCGGCTGTCCCTGGATCACCAGGACGAGCGCCGCCACCACCAGCGTGCCGCCGAAGGCGAGTGCCCCGGGCCCAGGGACCTTCTTCACCTCGGCCCACGGCAGCTTCCGGCCGAAGGCCTGCTGCGCCAGGTCACCGGCCCAGAAGAGGACGAGCGCCATCGCGACCACGAGGAGGACGGTCACGCCGAGCGGGAGCCCCAGCCACTCCGGCAGCGTGAAGCGTCCCATGTACGACGAGAGCCAGAAGTCCTGGAAGTCCCCGACGGTCTCCCCGAAGAGCCAGACGCCCACGAGCGCACCGAGGAGGAAGACCATCCCGTCGACCTTGAGGGTCGCGGCGGCGACGATCGACGTCCCGGGGCAGAAGCCGCCGATGACGAAGCCGACCCCCATGATGAGGCCGCCGAGGATCCCCGGCCACAGGTAGGTCGGGTTCACGAAGACGCGGGTCATGTCGAGCAGGCCGAACGACGTGGCCAGGGCCACGAGGACCGCGGCGACGATGATGCCGGTGAACATCACCTTCAGGACCGTCATGTCCCGGAAGTAGAACTGGCCGGCGAGCTTGCGGGTGTCTCCGAAGCCGCCCATCTCCAGGGCGGCGCCGAAGCCGAAGCCGATGGCCCCGAACACGAGTGCGTAGGCGATGGGACCGAGCGAGGCTGCGAGATCGTAGGGAGCCATGTGCATTCCCCTCAGGTCCAGAGCCGGCGGAAGAACCAGGCCACCGCGTAGGCGCTCGCGAAGATGGCCATCGCGAATGCCCAGCTGCCCACGGAGAGCACCGCGCCCCCCGAGAGCGCCTGGCCCGAGGTGCATCCACGGGCCAGCCGCGCGCCGTAGCCCATGATGGCCCCTCCCAGGAGGGCGAAGCCCCAGCGCGCCTGCACCGAGATGCGCGGTCCCTTGCGCGTCTCCAGCTTGACCCGCCGGTTCACGAGCCCCGACGCGAAGCCGCCCAGCACCGTGCCGACCAGCATGTAGATGGCGTAGTGGGCCCAGGGACTCCGCGGGCCACCGGCCATCTCCGCGAAGTAGGCGACCCGGTCCACGTGGCCGGAGGCGAAGAGGTCGAGCACGCCCGTCTGCACGCGGCTCATGGCGGCGGAGGCTCCCAGCCCTCCCCCCGTCACGAAGATGCTGAGGAAGAGGACGACGCCGAGCAGCGTGCCGGCGACGTAGGGGTTGACGTAGGGCCGGGGTTCCCGGTTCGTGCTCATGGCTGGGCTCCTTCCGGCCCTGACGCGTCGGCATCGACGTGCTGGTAGCCGGTGATCATCGACTTCAGGTGGTCCGTGGGCGTGCGGCCCGTCGAGACCAGGTAGACGTGCAGGACGAAGAAGGTGAGGAACAGCCACGCGCCCAGGTTGTGGATGGGCGCCACGTAGTGGAGCCCGCCGACGGCGTTCGCGACCGCCGGCCACTTCCCCACCGCCCAGATGAGCGCCCCGGTGACGATCTGGAGCGGGAAGAGCACGTTGAGCAGCGCCAGGTAGGTCACCTGCTGCAACGGATTGAGCTTCTGGCCGGCCGCGTTCCTCGGGTGTGACTCCCCGTAGAAGATGCCGCGGGCCTGGTAGGTCATGTGCTCGAAGGCGTTCGCCAGGAAGCCCTTCGGGTGCGGGATGAAGTTGCGGATGGCGGCCGTGGCCAGGTGGTAGAAGAGGGCCAGGAAGGCGTTCACGATGAGGATGATCGCGAAGGCGTTGTGGATCGCCACCGCCGTGGACAGGCCCATCACGTTCCACTTCCCGGTCCCGTGCACCTGGAGCCCGGTGACGATGAGCGCGATGCCGCTCACCGCCATGGTCCAGTGCCACAGCCGCTCGTAGCGCCCGAACACGTACTCCCGCTCGCCGGCCGGGTGCTCGACGTGGCCCCGCTTCCGACGGAAGGCGAAGCGCAGGCCGCCGTGGACGGTGGTCGCCAGCAGGACGGACAGGAAGGCCAGGAACCCGAGGCGGTTGGTCCAGGCCTGCCGCGCGTGGCCCAGGACGTGGAGGCTCCCCGGCGACGCGTCACGATCCCGCTGCAGCAGGAGCCCGCCACCCGGCGAGGGGGCGACGAGACCGGAGAGCGAGACGCGGGAACCCTCCGGCGGCCTCGGCGTGGTCCCGCCCGGCAGGTAGGAAGCCACCACGTAGTCGTCCGTGAGCCGCGAGTCCTCGGCGTGGCAGGCGTTGCAGTCCTTCAGGGCGCGGTCGCGCGTGGAGATGCCGTGGGCGAGAGGGTGGACGTCCAGGTTTCCCACGACCACCGGCTCCCCCACTCCCAGTGCGGCCAGGCGCGCGGCGATGAGCTCCGTCTTCTGCGGCGTGTCGAGCCGGAGCTCCACGTCGTCGAGCCGCCCGTTCCGGTCGGCGTCGAAGGCGGCGATCACCTCGGGGACGTACCCGCCACCCTGGATCCAGGCGCGCGCGACCGTCTCGAACGGGACGTCGGCGCCGTCCACCCGGGAGACCCAGCGGTACCGGCTGACGAGGTTCACCGGCGCGATGCGGCGCACGCCATCCGACTCGACGCGCTCGACGAGCAGGGGCTCGAGAGGTCGGATGGTGGCCGTGTTCAGGGTGTCGCCGGCGCTCCGATCCACGTTCCGGTATCGCACGACCGGGCCGCCCCGCGACGTGACCGCCGTCGCGTCCACCATCTCCGCCGCGGGACCCATGAGGCCGGAGGCGTGGCACACGGCGCAGGCGAGCACCTCCATGTGGCGCTCCCGGTAGGGCAGGAAGGCGTGGGCCTTCAGCGGATCGTGGCACGCCCGGCAGTCCTGCTCGGCGAGTCGGTGGTCGGGACGAACCAGGAAATCTGCCTGCGTCTGCCGGCGCGGGTCGGCCGTGAGGTAGCGCAGCGACCCCTGCTTGCCGTCGGTCCGGGCGGGGCTGTTCCGCGCGTAGTGGCAGGCGACGCAGTCCACCAGCTTGGCCGCGTGGACGTCCCACGGCGCCGCGAGGGACTCCTTCCCCTTCAGGTCCAGGAAGGAGTCGCTCATCCGCTGCGCCGCGACGATGGCCCCCTCCCCCCGGGTGAGGGACCAGGTCCGCCCCGGCGCCGGGGCTGCCTCGAATGCTTCCGGGATGGCCACGGCCGATCCCACGTCCAGCACGAGTCCGTGACAGGCCGCGCAGTTCGCGGCGCGCGGAGTGCCGATGCGGATCGACTCCCTGCGGAGCTTTCCCTCGGCATCGAGCCGGTCCGGCCGGATGTCCAGCTTGGCGCCGCTCACGTGGCACTGGACGCAGGTCGCGGCCGACCTGGGCGCCTTGTGATCGGTGTGGGCCGCGATGTAGGCCGCGTCGTGGCATGCGCCGCAGGTCTTCTCGGCGTTCATCTCGTCGGCGGTGCGGACCTTCCGGCCCGCGGCGTCGAGCGGGGCGAAGGCGGGGTGGATGGGATTCACTCCCTGCTGCGCCGCCGCGGGGGTGGCGACGGCGAGGGCGAGGGCGATGGCGACGGCGCGGTTCACTGGCGGCCTCCGGTCTTGATCGGATCGGCCACGTAGCCGAGCGCCTTCCAGTCCAGGCGCGGCTTGTCGCCGTGGCAGTCGGTGCAGGCGAGCGCCTTCTCCTTCGTCGAAACCATGTGGGAGAGCGGCCAGTACATCTCGGTCGGGGCGAAGCCGTACTTGCCGCTGTAGGGAATCTTGGAGGCCACCGAGCCGAGCCGGAAGGCGCTGTCCCAGTCGAAGGTGGTCCAGTACCCGTCCTTTCCTCCGGTGACGGGCGGGAAGAGGTAGTTGAACCCCGCGTCGTAGGGCTGCTTCCCCCGGTGGATCTTGAAGGGCCAGATCTTCGCCTTCGGGTCGTCGATGCTGCCCAGCGGGGGGTTCAGCGGGGTGACCTTCGAAGGGTCGATCTTGTCGCCGAGGAGGTACCGCCCGCCCGTCCCGTTGAACCACCGGTATTCCGGCACGGCGTCCTGCTGGTAGGAGAACTCCCCCTTGATCTTGAGGTAGCCGTGCGGGTCCTCCTTGCGGGTCGGGTCGCCCGCCTTGCTCCAGTCCCACCAGGCCTTGGTCGGGAGCTGCCCGGCGAACTCGGGGATGTGGCAGGTCTGGCAGGCGACCGACTTCACGTGGGTGTCGACGCGGGCGTCGGTGTGCTTGTGCCCCGCGTGGCAGTCGGTGCAGGCGACGCCGTTCGAGTCCTCGACGCCGACCGAGAAGGCGCGCCCCTTGATCTGGTGGTCGGGCGCCTTGTGGCAGTCCACGCAGAGGAAGCCGTGACGGCCCATGTGGACGTCCTCCTCGTCGAACGGGTGCGCGAGGGACGAGTCGATGTCTCCGTGCTTCACGCCCTGCCCGCCGCCGCCGTAGGCGTGGCACCCGAGGCAGTTCTCCCGCTGCGGCGTCCCGACGGACCTGGCCGCGGCGACGAGGTCGGTCTCCTTGGTCGGGATGCCGTAGGTCCCCTTCACGTAGGTCCCGCTCCGCTCGTGGCAGACCAGGCAATCGACGTTCTCCGCGTTCTGGAAGTCGAACGAGTCGTCGGCCCAGCCGTATCCGATGTGGCACTTCGTGCAGGTCTTCTCGTTGCCCCGGTTCACCAGGCAGAAGTTGTTGAGCAGGTTCTTCTTGCCGATGCGGGTCTTCCCTTCGTGGCCCGGGACGACGACCTCCTCGCCCAGCCACTGCCAGTGCGAGCTCTTCATCACGTGCGCCGCGTCCGGGTGGCAGCCGAGGCAGGAGCGGGTCACGGCCTGGGGGCCGTCGAACTTCGCCGGGGTCACCGGCGCGTGGTCGAAGTGCGGGCGGTGGCGCTTCGAGAATTCCGGGGCCAGCGGGGGCGCGGCCGGGGGGCGCTGCACGGCCACCGCGATGCCGACGACGGCGGCGGTCGCGGCGAGGAACAGTGTTCCGATGAGGAGGTACTTTTTCGTCACGGGGGGTCCAGTCGAAGGCGTAGAACGGCGCGGTGCTCGCAAGGACCTCCCTGCGCGGGGCGTGCCTGAATCGCGATGACGTAATTTCAGGTACTTACGTGCATGGACGTGAAACGTAAGACACGATGTGTTTCAATGAAACGGTACGTTGCGTCTCATCTGGAGTGAAACATGGCGTTGCTAGAGCACTCCCCGGTCTCTCCCTCCTGCGCCCCGGGCTCCCTCGACCAGGAGCGCGCCTTCTCGGCGGTGAACGCGGCCTTCGGTTCCCTGGGGCGCATCTGCATGGCCCTCGATGCCGACTTCCGCATCCGCTACGCCTCGGAGCTGCTCGCCTCGCTCCTCGGCGCGGACGCGGCGTCCCAGGTCCGGGGACTCTCGATCGAGTCCCTGCTCGGCGCCGAGCTCTTCGGCCTCGACGGACCCCTGCGCCAGGCGCTCCTCGCCGGCGAGAAGCGGGAGGGGTGGCGCGCGGTCCTGAACGTGTCGAACGGCCCGGCGCGCCTCATGTCGGTGTCGGCGGCGCCGCTCCTCCACGACAAGCTCGGGGTCTGCGACCCTGCCGCGACCTACCTCGTGGTCCTGCGCCCCGCCGACGATTCCACCGTGGAGGCCAGCGGCCCCATCGCCGGCTTCGGGCTCATCGCCCGATCGCCCGCCATGGCGCGCGTCTTCCGGATGATCGACGTGCTCCAGCACAGCGAGTCGACCGTCCTGGTCACGGGGGAGAGCGGCACCGGCAAGGAGGTCATGGCCCGGATCATCCACGCGCACTCGCCGAGAAAGTCCGGACCCTTCGTGGCGGTGAACGCCGCCGCGCTGCCCGGCGAGCTCCTCGAGAGCGAGCTCTTCGGCCACGTGCGCGGAGCCTTCACCGGCGCGGTCCGGGACCGGGCCGGGCGCTTCGAGGCCGCCGAGGACGGCACCCTCTTCCTCGACGAGGTGGGCGACGTCCCGCTCCACCTCCAGGTGAAGCTCCTCCGGGTCCTCCAGGAACACACCTTCGAGCGGGTCGGCGACAGCCAGACCCGGCGGACGAACGCCCGCATCATCGCCGCGACCAACCGGAACCTCCGGCGGCTGGTCGCCGACGGCCGGTTTCGCGAGGACCTGTACTACCGCCTGCGGGTCTTCCCCATCGAGCTTCCTCCGCTGCGAAGCAGGCGTGAGGACATCGAGCCGATGGCCAGGCTCCTGCTCTCCCGGGTCGGTTCGCGGACCGGGCGGGCGCTGCGCCTCTCGCCCGAGGCCGTGCGGATGATCCTCTCCTACGAGTGGCCGGGAAACGTGCGCGAGCTGGAGAACGCGCTGGAGTTCGCGGCCACGGTCTGCCAGGGGCAGACGCTCCAGCCGGAGGACCTCCCTCCGGAGATCGCCCCGGCCGGACCGCTGGCCGCGGAGGAGCCGACGCCGCCCCCCCGCCCGCGAGCGGCATCGACGGCCGGCGCGGTGGACGACCTCGAGCTCAAGGCGGCGCTCGAGCGGAACCGGTGGAACCGGGTGGCCACGGCTCGAGCCCTCGGGGTCAGCCGCAGCACGCTCTGGCGCCGGATGCGCGCGGCCGCCCTGGGCTGACCGGCTTCGTCTCACCGTTGACACGTTTCGTCCCGATCCGCTGGGACGTCCTGTCTCGCGACGGGTCCGCTCGCCCGGAAGCCCCCGAGATCACTCCCGGGTCGCCGTGGGCACGCCGGTCGCAGAGACCCGCGGAAACCCGTCGGGAGGATTCGGATGACAAATCGCAGATGGCTGCACCTGGGCGTCGCCCTGGGCCTCGTCTTCGCCACGCCGGCCCACGCCACCAACGGCATGCGGATGATCGGCTTCGGGCCGGTCCAGAACTCGATGGGAGGCGTGGGCGTGGGAGCGACCCTGGACGCCGCCAGCGTGCTCTCCAACCCGGCCGGCATGTCGGAGCTGGGCGGGAGGGTGGACTTCGGCGCCACCTACTTCCTGCCCACCGTGAAGTACAGCGCCTCCGGCATCGACGCCGCGGCACCCCAGCCGGGGCTCGTGAACCAGCCCGGCGTCACCTTCACGAGCGACAAGGGCGCCTCGCCCATCCCGGCCTTCGGCCTGATCGTCCCCATCGACTCGCAGTGGACCTTCGGCATCGGAGCCTACGGGGTCGCCGGGATGGGCGTCGACTACGGCCGGAACCTCTACTCCAGCACCACGTTCACCGGCTACCAGCAGATGCGCTTCACGCCGGGCGTCTCCTACAAGCTGAACGACATGTTCTCCTTCGGCCTGACCCTGAACGGGATGTGGGCCACCACCGAGTGGAACGTGGCCAGCGCCTTCGGCCAGTCGCCCCACATGGCGGGGTCCGCCTTCGGGCTCGGCGCCACCCTCGGCGTGAAGGTCACCCCGATCGAGATGCTCACCATCGGGCTCGCCTACGAGACCAAGTCGTTCTTCCAGGACTTCGCCTACAACACGCCGGCGGGCGTGGACAGGCTCACCTTCAACCAGCCCGGCGTCCTCACCGGCGGCGTGGCCGTCCGCCCCCTCGAGATGCTGCTCGTCGCCGCCGACGTCTCGTGGATCGACTGGCCCACGACGAACGGCGCGGACCTCCCGGCCTACTCGCAGAACGCGAGCGGCGCGATGCCCTGGAACATGAACTGGTCGAGCCAGGTGGTCTTCAAGATCGGCGTCCAGGTCACGCCGCTCGATTGGCTCGCCGTCCGGGCCGGTTTCAACTACGGCAAGATGCCGCTCGACGCCTCCCGCGCCTTCGAGAACATCGCCTTCCCGGCCGTCGCCGAGACCCACCTCACGCTGGGCGCCGGCTTCAACCTGGGCAAGCACGTGGCCATCAACGTGGGCGGCATGTGGGCGCCGTCGACGAGCATCTCCGGATCGAACCCGCTGCCCCCGATGGGCACCCCGGGCTACCCCGGCCCGTACGGACAGGGCATCGAGTCCTACACCACGTCGATGACCCAGGTCGGGCTCGACGCCGGAATCGCCTACAAGTTCTAGCGATTTCCAGCGCATCGCCGGGAGGGGCCCCGCCGGGTCTGGCTGGTGGGGCCCCTTTTCTTGGGCTGGGGCCGGAACCTCGGCGGCCTCCGTGTGTTGAAGGATCGGTACACACGTTCGTCCATACGGGGGAATCCCATGCAAGTCCGTGAAATCCTTTCGATCGCCGTCCTCGGTACCCTGCTCGCCGCCTGCGGTTCCGGGACGTCCACCGCTCCCGCCACCATGAACGTGCGGCTCGTCGATGCACCCTCCTCCGGATACAAGGAGGTCAACGTCGACGTCCGGACGGTCGAGATCGCGAGCGCCGACGGATGGTTGACCCTCGGTACCCCGAACCGCGTGATCAACCTGCTCGCCCTCACCGGCGGCGTGTACGACACGCTCGTCGACGGCGCCCCGCTGCCGGCCGGGCACTACGGCCAGATGCGGCTCGTGCTCGGACCCGACAACAGCGTGATGCTCCTCGACGGCACGGTCGCTCCCCTGAAGGTCCCGTCCGGCCAGCAGTCGGGCGTGAAGCTCACCGTGAACTTCGACATCCAGCCCGGCACCACCGCCGACGTCTACATCGACTTCGACGCCCACCGGTCGGTCTTCGTCCACGAGGCCGGGGCTTCCGGGAAGTACATCCTTCGCCCCACCGTGCGCGCCTACGACCGGCTCGAGACCGGCTCGATCTCGGGAACCTTCACCGTCGACGGATCGGCGGCGCCGCTGCCGGGCGTGGTCGTCACCGCCCAGACCGTGACCTCGGGCACCCCGGCCGTGGTTCGGTCGACCATCACCGACGCGGCCGGCCACTACGTCCTCGACCTCCTCCCCCGCGACGGCACGTATCACGTGGTGAGCCAGCCGGTGACCCATGACCTGGCGGGCCTGGTGACCGGCTCCTACGAGCCCAAGGCGAGCCCCGGGCTGACCATCACCGTCGCGAACCCCGTCCGCACCTTCGACGCCTCGTTCTCCCTCGCCTCGGCGACGGGGGAAGTGACCGGAGCGGTGACCCCGGTCGCCACGGCGGACCAGGTGGATTCGATCGATGCGCGTCTCGCGCTCGACGTGGGCGGAGTCCCGCAGCCGTTCGTGGTCCGGACGGTGACCGCGGACGTGGCGGCGGGCGCGGAGTCCTACGCGATCCCGGCGCTGCCCACCATCGCTCCCTCCCGCACCTATACCGTCGTCGGAAGCAGGAAGAGCCTCGACACCTCGGGCAACGAGACCGTGGTCACGAGCCTTCCCGTGACGGCCGCGGTGGTCCCGGCCGGGACGGTCACCGCCGACATCGCCTTCTGACCGGACCGCCGGTCCATCAGGGTCCTGGCAGCGCACGGGGCGGGCCGCTAATCGCTCGGGGACGCGGAGCATCCGCTCCGCCAACCCGAGGAGCCGCCCCGTGACCAGAAGCCTCCGCATCGCCCTTGCCGTCGTTCCCTTCGCCGTGGTCGTGGCCTGCACCGACGCAGCCAAGGCCCCGGCGGAGGCCGCCATCGCCGCCGCGGGCTCCGCCGTCGAGAGCCTGCAGGGCGAGGCCGCGAAGTACGCGCCCGATGCGGTGAAGTCCGTCCAGACGAGCTACGCCTCGGCGAAGGACCTGATCGGGAAGCAGGACTACAAGGGCGCGCTCGCCGCGGCGAGCGACATCCCGGCCAAGGCGAAGGCGGCCCTGGCGGCTGCCGCCGCCAAGAAGGACGAGCTCGTGAAGGCCTGGGGCGAGCTCTCGGCCAGCGTCCCCCAGATGCTCTCCGATTCTGAAATCCCGCATCGCCACCCTCACCGGCGCGAAGAAGCTCCCGGCCGGCATCGACAAGGCCGCCCTCGCGAAGGCGAACGAGGGGGTCGCCGCCATCGAATCGGGTTGGCAGAAGGTGACCGACCAGGTGAAGGGCGGCGACTACACGGCCGCCCTCGCAAAGGGCAAGGAGCTCAAGGCCCAGGCCGAGGACGTCCTGAAGTCGATCGGCGGCCGGTAGCCGGCAGGCGCCCTACGGCAGGTGCCACAGGTGCATGGCGGCGTAGGCGCGCCAGGGCCGCCATGCCTCGGCGCGCGCCTCCGCATCCCGCACCGACTTCACTCCCAGCGCGCGCAGGACGCCCAGGTCGCCCGCCGGGAAGGCGTCGGCTGCCCCCAGCGCCCGCATGGCCACGATGCTCGCCGTCCAGGGCCCGACGCCGGGCAGGGCCAGCATCCGATCGCGCACGGCGTCGGGATCGGCCCCGCGTTCGAGCCGGAGCTCCCCCGAGCGGATGGCGGCGGCCAGCGCGATGAGCGTCCGGGCCCGGGCTCCCGGCATGCCGATGCGCGCGATGCGGTCCTCCCCTGCCTCCGCCACGGCGTCCGCCGTCGGCGCCAGCCGGTCCAGCCCGGCGTAGGGCGTCTCCACGGCCTCTCCCAGCGCCGCCGCCAGCCGCCCGGCCACCGTGGTGGCGGCGCGAACGCTCACCTGCTGCCCGACCACCACCCGCACCGCCGTCTCGAACGCGTCGAAGGCGCCGTTCACCCGAAGTCCGGGATTGCGCCGCACCGACGGGGCCAGCAACGGGTCGCGGCGCAGCGCCCTGGCCACCGCTGCCGGGTCGGCGTCGAGGTCGAACAGCGCCCGGAGCCGGGCCGCCAGAGGGCCGCGCTCCCCCTCGAGGGACGTCGACGCCTCGACCGTCAATCCCGGCCGGCCGGGATCCGCCGTCACCGACACCCAGCCCCGGCGGACGCCGAGGCGCACGGTGCGACGGTAGGCCCCGCCCTCGACCTGTTCCACCCCGGCGGTGCAGCGCCCCGAGAGGAACTCCAGCATCGACTCCCAGTCGAGGGGCGGGCGGTAGCGCGAGGCGGAGGATCATCCGCCCTTCGGCGCGCCGCCCTCGACGCGGGCCGCGGCGTCGGGCTGGATCTCCTTCAGGAGCTCGAGCTGGATGCGCCAGTCGGTCTCCCGGCGGTCGTTCGAAGGGTCGATGGTCCCGGTGAAGATGCGCGTGAAGGTGACGACGCAGCCCGAGGGGGTCCCCGGATTGCCGGTGACCTCGTAGCGGCTGCTCCCCTCGGCCGCGGCGAGCCACCCGGTGAGCACCGTCAGGCCGCCCCCCTCGACGGCCCGGGTCTCGTACCCCTGGTTGACCACGGAGGCGAGGGCGCCCTGCTTGCCCTGCCCAGCGTACTGGCGGTCACGCCCGTCGAGCGGGTAGCCCTTCGACCCCACGAGCTTCAGGACCGACGGCCACACGTCGAGGCAGCCCTTCGCGTACGGGTAGGACCCCAGCTCCTTCAGGAAGTAGTCCCGCCGCTGGTCGGCGAGCTGCATGGAGGCGCAACCGGTCGTGCCCAGCAGGGCGGCGACGACCGCGATCCACGGGGCGAGGCTCGGGCGGGGTCGGGAGGTCATCCCGCCAGTCTATCCCGCGGCTCCGTAGGCGGCGGCCAGTTCCTTCGCGAAGGACTCGAAGGTGGTCGGGGTGGTGCTCGCGGGAGTTCGTCCGCCCACCACCTTCACGATCCCGTCGTTGAAGGCCCGGGACATCTCGGCGTAGAGCCCGGCCATGTCGGGGGTGAGGCCGGCCTGCACGAGCGCCCCCGCGAAGGCGTCGTAGGGGAACTGCACGTAGGCGAGGTCGGGCATCCCGATGGCGGCGCCCAGGATGCGGGTCGCCTCGGCCATGGAGAGGTCGCGCGGTCCGAGGAGGTTGCGCACCTCGACGCCCGTGAAGTCGCGGGCCGCGATCGCGGCCACGGCGGCCGCTCCGATGTCCCGGGTGGCGATCATGGCCATCTTCACGTCGGGTGCGATGGCGCCGCCGTTCACGCCCTGGCGCCGGATGATGGGCAGGCTCGCGTGGAGGTTCTCGAAGAAGTAGCCGGGGCGGAGCAGGAGGGCCGCCACCCCGAGCTTCCTCAGTCGCTCCTCCTGGAGGTGGAGGCCGACGATGGGCCCCGTCCCCGAGGGGAGGTCGGCTCCCACGCTGGAGAGGAAGACCACCCGCTCCACCCCGGCCTGCCGGAGCGCCTGCGCCGTGGCCTCGCCGACGCGATCCTGGTGGGCGCGGAAGTCGGGGGCGCGCAGGTCGGGAGGGATGAGCGTGTAGGCGGTCTCGGCTCCGGCGAACGCCCGCGCCAGGAAGCCCGCATCGGTCGCGTCCCCCACCGCCGCCTCGGCCCCCCGCGCCACGAGCGGCGCGAGCCTCCCCGCGTCCCGCCCGATCACCCTGACCTTCTCGCCGCGGGCGAGCAGCCCCTCGGCCACCAACCGTCCCGTGTTGCCACTCGCCCCCATCACCGTGATCACGCGCGCCTCCCGACCGTCGCCGCGGCTACTCCCGCGTCGCGGTGGCCTCCATCACGGTCTGCCACTTCCCGTCCTGCCCGAGGATCGACCAGGTGGAGGTGTAGGACTTCTTCCCGGCCTGCTTCATCACGTAGCGTGACTTCACCATCTGGCCGCCCATCTTCGACTCGTCGTCGTACGTCCAGACGCCGTCGACCAGGGTGCCCCGCGGGATGGTGGACCAGGCCATGGGGGAGTTGTCCACGCCGTAGTAGAGGTAGGCCTTCTCCTCCGTGCTGTAGCTCATGATCCCGAGCGATTCGCTCGGCCCCATGGGCCCCTTGCCCTTGCCCTTGCAGATCACCGCGTACTTGCCGGTGAACCACTGGCAACTCTCCTTGGACGTGAACTTCCCGCCGGGCATGAAGGGCGTCTCCTTCACCTCGCCGGAGACCTTCCACTTGCCGACGAAGTAGCCCAGCTTCTCGACCTCCGGCCCGGGCCTGGGAGCGCCTGTCCTCCGCGCTGGCCACCGAGGCCGCGGAGACGAGCAGCGCCATCGCGATCCAGTTCCTCTTCTTCATGTGGAACCCCCTTTGGCCCAGCTTCCTAGCGGGCGCCGGCTGGCGCGCCACCTCGAATCGCTCAACGTTCGCTGACCCCGGACGCGGATGCGCTATGCTGCGCGGCACGCGGGGAGGAATGGACATGAACCGGATTGCTCGTGGAACCTGGCTGCCGCTCGCGCTCCTGATCGCCGCACTGCCCGCTCCGGGCCGCGCGGCGGACGATCCGTGCGCCGCCGACACGGCCCGCTGGTGCGCCGGGAAGACCCCGGCCGAGCTGCTCTCCTGCCTCCAGTCGCACCGCGCCGACCTGTCCGGCGCCTGCCAGGACTACGTGGAGTGGGCGATGGTCAGCATCGAGGCCCTCATCCAGGACTGCCAGCCCGACGCGTTCCAGCTCTGCCGGAACGTCGGCCGCGGCGAGCCCACCGTGACCTGCCTGAGCAAGAACCAGGGGAAGCTCACCCGGCGCTGCCAGGAGGACTTCGACGCCTTCGCGCGCGCCGAGGCCGCCGCCGCCGGGAGCTGCGCCGCCGAGGCGGCCCGGAACTGCCCGGACGTGAAGCCCGGCAAGGGCGACGTCCACATCTGCCTGCTCTTCAAGGGGAAGGACCTCTCGCCCGCCTGCCGCAAGGCGATGGTGCGCTGAGCCTCCTGGTGTACCGGGCCTCCCTCGCCGCCGCCATCCTCCTGGCCGCCCTGCCCGCCGCCGCGCGGGAGAAGTCCGACGTCGTCATCCTCCGGAACGGCGACCACCTCACCGGCGAGGTGAAGGGCATGGAGCGGGGCAAGCTCGACTTCAACACCGACGACGCCGGGCGCCTCTCCATCGAGTGGGACAAGGTGACGCGGGTCACCTCGGAGTACCAGTACGAGGCCGAGCTCACCTCCGGCGAGCGGATCTACGGCAGCCTCTCCTCTCCTGCCGATGGGGAGCTCGCCCTCGGCGCGCTTCCGATGCCGGACGTGATCTCCATGATGGACGTGGTGCAGATCGTCCCCATGGACGAGGCCTTCGTGAACCGGGTCCGCGCGGCCTTCGACCTGGGCTTCACCCTGGCGAAGTCCAACTGGGCCATGACGCTCTCCACGTCGGGGCAGTTCAGCTACCGGGCCGAGGATCTCGGCGCCCAGCTCAGCTTCGACGGCTACTTCCAGGACGACAAGAGCAACGTGGCGGTCAGCCGGTGGACGGTGGCCCTCCAGGGGAACTGGTACTTCCGCAACCGCTGGCGGGCGCTCATCGCGCTCCAGGCCGAGAGGAACGACGAGCTGCAGCTCCTCCTCCGCACGCACCGTCGCGTCGGGCGCCGCCTACTCGGTGGTCCGGAACGGCTGGACCGAGCTCTGGCTCACCGCGGGACTGGCAGGGTCGCGGGAAACCTACAGCACCACCGATCCCGCCGACCCCACGAGCAGCTACGCCCTCGATCCCACCTACACCCTCGACGCCCTCCTGGTGGCCTCCTGGGACGCCTTCCGCTACGACACCCCCAAGCTCGACATGAACACGTCCCTGGCCCTCTTCCCCGGGCTGTCCGACTTCGGGCGCCTGCGCGGCACGTTCACGATCAGGGTGAAGTACGAGATCTTCAAGGACTTCAACGTGGGCGTCGCCTTCAGCGACACCTTCGACACGAGACCGCCCGAAGGCGCTCCCAACAACGACTTCATCACCTCGCTCACCGTGGGCTGGTCGTACCGCCGCTGAAGACCGGAGGCAGCCATGTCGAGAACCCGGACCGTCGCACTCCTCCTCGCCGTCGCCGTGTGCCACCAGCACGAGCGCCGCGTCCCCCCCCCATCCGTTCCAGGCCGCGGTGGACGCCGCCTGGGAGAAGTACCGGACCCTCGACGAGGGCAAGAACGCCGACTACATCCCGGCGCTCGCCAAGGTGGACCCCAGGCTCTTCGGCGTCGCGCTCGTCACCGTCGACGGCAAGGTCTTCCAGAAGGGGGACGTGGGCAGCCAGTTCTCCATCCAGTCGATCTCCAAGGTGTTCACCCTCGCCAGCGTGATGGAGACCGCCGGCGCCGACGCGGTGCTGGAGAAGATCGGCGTGGACGCCACCGGGCAGGTGTTCAACTCCATCGTGGCCATCGAGCAGATGCGGGGGAACGAGATGAACCCCTTCGTGAACCCGGGGGCCATCGCCACCACGAGCCTCGTCGAGGGGAAGACCGGCGAGGAGAAGTGGGCGCGGATCCTGTCCATCCACGAGGCCTTCGCCGGACGGAAGCTCTCCGTCGACGAGGAGGTGTACCGGTCGGAGGCCGCCACCAACCAGCGCAACCAGGCCATCGCGGCCCTGATGCACGCCTACGGGCGGCTCTACTTCGATCCCGTCGTCTCCACCGACGTCTACACCCGGCAGTGCTCCATCTCGGTGAACGTCGCACGACCTGGCGGTGATGGCGGCGACGCTCGCGAACGGCGGGCGGAACCCGGTCACCGGCAAGCAGGTGATCGCGCCGGAGAACGTCCCTCCGCATCCTCGCGGTCATGGCCACCGCCGGCCTCTACGACGACTCGGGAATCTGGCTCTACCGGGTGGGACTGCCGGCCAAGAGCGGCGTGGGCGGCGGCATCATCGCCGTGGCGCCGGGGCGTTACGGGATCGCCGTCTTCTCCCCTCGGCTCGACGCGGCCGGGAACAGCGTTCGGGCCCAGAAGGCCATCCGCGACATCGCGGTCACGCTGCGGGCCAATCCGTACGACGTGAAGCCCGAAGGCGCGCTGAACGGCCATCACCCCCGCTTCACGAGGGAGGCCAGGCTCGAGACGTCGATGGTCCGCGCCTTCTCGGCGATCTGGCCGGAGTAGCTGGCCGGCCATCCCGCGCGCCTCCTCGAGCATGCGCTGGAAGACCACCTTCAGCTGGGCGGCGTCGATGCGCCGCCCGCTGGCGTAGTACTGGCGGGCGACCTGCCCGAGGGCGTAGGTGGTGGCGAAGGCGACGCCGGAGCTGACCGCCTGCCGCCCCAGCCCTCCGAGCATGCGGCCGCCGATGGCCCCGAGGATCCCGCCCAGGAGCTTGCGGCCCACCTGCTCGACCGCCTGGCCGGTGACCCCGGCGCCCACCGTGGCGAGGAGCTCGGTGACGTGTCCTCGATCGAGCGCGTACCCGTGCGCCAGCCCCACCTCGTACACGAGCTTCATCTGCAGCGGGATGATGGCCATGGTGGCGAGCGACTCGGGAAGCAGCTCGAGCGCGCCGTTCAGGATGGCGGCGTTCAGGATCCTGGCGTCGAGGGCGGCCGGCGTCGGGCTTCTGCGGGGACGCCGGAGCCGCGACCGGGGTGGTGAGCAGCGCCTGGGTCTGCCGCTCCAGCTCGGCCGCAGGCGCGGCGTCCACGCCCAGGAGCTCCCGGAGGTGGTCCAGGAAGGCCCGCTCCGCCTCGGTGCGGACCCCGTCGGACTCGGCCACCGCCACCGCCATCTCGTAGGCGAAGCGCCGTGACTCGGGCGTGGTGAGAGCGGCGGCGGCGTCCTCCACCGTGCGCTTCTCGACGAGAACCGCCTGGTACGCCGAAGGGAGTCCCGGGACGCCGCCCCCGGCCATTCCGTCGGCGACGCGCCGGATCTGCTCCCGCTCCATGTCGGCGGGCGCTCCGTCGGCGAAGGCGGCGTGGATGGCGATGGCCAGGACGGCGCTGCTCTCTCGTTCGGTCATGCAGCCAATCCTAGTAGACTGCTCGCTCCGCGTGCTCCTCCCCGTCCTCCCTCTCCTGCTCCTCCTCGCCGCCCCGGCCACCGACGCGGTCCGGTCGCCGATCCCCGGGGAGCGGATGGAGACGTCGGGACCCCCGCCGGCCCCGCTCGCGGATCCCCGTGGCCCTCCGCCCGTCGCCCGCATCGGTCTGGATCGACGGCCACTGGCAATGGGCCAAGGGGCGGTGGGCCTGGGTCCCGGGGGAATGGACGACGCCACCCGGGCGTCCGCCGTACGTCTGGGTCCCGGCCCGATGGACCGGCGACGACCGTGGCTTCACCTTTCACGAGCCCTACTGGCGCCCCTCCTCCGGAACGCCGGGGAGGATCCACGAGCCTCCGTTCGTCCCGCTGGTGTTCTCGCCGGCGCCGCCTCCACCGCTGCTCGTCGAGGCGCCCGGACCCCCGCCTTCCCGGGACGCGGTCTGGATCCCGGGATTCTGGGCCTGGACGGGGAGCCGCTTCGCCTGGGTGTCGGGAGACTGGTCGGCGCCCTACCCCGGCCACGCCTGGGTGGAGGGGTACTGGAAGCGCTCCGGATCGGGGTTCACCTGGGTGGCGGGTCGCTGGCGCCGCTCATGAGGCGCGCCCACCCGCGCCACCAGGGCCGCGGGGGTGAAGGGCTTCGGAAGGAACTCGACGCCGGGCTCGAGCACGCCGTGCCTGCCGATGATGTCGTCGGGGTAGCCGGAGACGAAGAGCACGCGGAGGTCGGGGCGCCGCCTGCGCAGTTCCTCGGCGAGGGTCTTCCCGTTCACGCCCGGCATCACCACGTCGGTCACGAGCACGTCCACAGGGCCCGGGGAGCGCGCGGCGAGCTCCATCGCCTCCCCGGCGCCGCCCGCCGCGAGCACCAGGAACCCGCCCTCCCGGAGCGCCCGCGCAGCCACCTCCCGGACCCCGGCGTCGTCCTCCACGAGCAGGACGCTTCCGGAGAACCGGGCCGCGCGCGGCTCGATCCGGGAGGCCCCTGGAAGGACCGCGTCCGGTCCGCGGGGGAGGTAGATCTCGAAGGCGGAGCCCGTGGCCACGTCGCTCTCGACGCGGATGTGCCCGCCGCTCTGCTTCACGATGCCGTAGACGGTGGCCAGCCCGAGCCCGGTACCCCGCCCCTCGGCCTTGGTCGTGAAGAACGGCTCGAAGAGGTGGGCCTTCACTTCAGGAGTCATTCCCGTCCCGGAGTCACGCAGGGTGAGACGGACCCAGTCCCCGGCGGCCATGGCCGGCAGGGGCGGCGCTCCCTCCACCGGGACGTTGGCGGTGGCGATGTCCAGATGTCCGCCGTCGGGCATGGCGTCCCGTGCGTTCACGGCCAGGTTGAGGATCACCTGCTCGACCTGGGCGGGATCGCAGCGGACGCTCCAGAGACCGGGTGCGAGCCGGGTGGAGAGCGTGACGTCCTCCCCCAGCACGCGCCGCAGGAGCCTCTCGCTGCCGGCGACGACCCCGTTCAGGTCGAGCACCGTGGGGGCGACGATCTGCCGGCGGGCGAAGGTCAGGAGCTGCCGCGTCAGGTCGCGGGCGCGTTCCCCCGCGCCGCGAACTGCCTCGACGTCGTCGGGATCGACCCCGCGCCCCGCTGCCAGGTCCTCCCGCATGGCCTCCGTGCAGCAGAGCACCACGGTGAGCAGGTTGTTGAAATCGTGCGCCACGCCCCCGGCGAGCCTGCCCACGCTCTCCAGCCTCTGCGACTCGGCCAGCTGCTCCTCGAGCCTGCGGCGCTCGGTCTCGTCGAGCCAGGTGGTGAGCTGGAGGACCTGGTCGCCGATGGTCACGGTGCGCACCTGCACGCGCCGCTCGCGCACCTCCCCCGATTTCGTCCGGTGGTGGCCGGTGAAGTCACCGGCGCCGGTGGCCTGGATCGCCTCGATGTGGCGCCGGAGCTCCACAGGGTCCTCCTCGGCCTCGAGATCGGCCACGGTGAGCCGGGTGAACTCCTCCCGCGTGTACCCCAGGTCGCGGTGCGCGGCGGTGTTGAAGGCGACGAAGCGCCCGTCGGGCGCCATGAGCGCCACCCCGTACGGCGAGAGGTCGAAGAGGGTCCGGTAGAGGTGCTCGCCCTCGCGCAGCGCCTGGGCGGACTGCTCGCGCTCCTGGAAGCCCCAGCGCACGAGCGATCCCAGGAAGGCGACCAGCGCGGCGACGGGAACGAAGGCGAGCGCCGCGAAGATCGCGCCGGACCGGTGCGTGGGGTCGGCCGACAGGAACAGGAAGAGCCAGCCGAGGAGGCTCGACCAGACGACGGCGACCACCGAAGGGCGTGGCCCGGCGGCCCATCCGATGACGGGGAGGCCCAGGGCGAGGAGCAGGAACGGCGTCCGCTCGAACAGCCCGGGCGCGGCCCGCTGGATGACGAAGGCGAGGAGCGGCAGGGCGACGGCGAGGCCGTAGGCTGCCGGGACCCCGAGGCGAGGTGGCGTGGGAATGCGGTGGCGCGGTCCGTGGCCACCGCTGGGTGTCGCGCGATGGTGAACGGCCACGGTCGCGGGAGCTTAGCAGCGACCCGCGCCGGCGGCACCCGCTGTTTCAGCTTTCGCGGCCGAGCTCGGCGATCTCCTCCAGGAGCAACCACTCCCCGGGGAATCGGGCAGCGACCTCGCGGAGCCGGCCGACCCCGGCCGGGTCCTTCCGCCCGGACTCCCGGAGGCGGCGAACCCCCGCGTAGAGATCGGCCAGCTCCTCCGGGAGCGCCGCCGCCTTGCGCGCCCGGGCCCGGGCCTCTCCATCACCTTCCGTGAAGCCCCCCGCCGCCCCGAACCAGCCGTCCCAGGCGCCGGGGTCGGCCGGGCCTCCGGCCACGGACGGCACCGCGCGGCCGAGGAGGAGCTGGCAAGCGGGTGGAACGTCGAGAGGGCGCCCGTTCATCCAGGCCCGCAGGTCCAGGACCGCCCGTCCGTCGACCGAGGTGCCTTCCAGCGCGAGCCCCGTGGGCAGGTCGAGCCGGAACCGGCCCGGCGGGAGGGATGCGTCCCCGCCCAGGGCCACGAGGACCGGGCCGTCGCACGGGCGCCCGTCGGCCACGCGTCCCCGGGTGAGCAGGACCGGGCCCTCCACGCGCACGAGGGCCGTTCCCAGACCGGGAGCGGCCGGCCGGTCGCCCGGTAGGAGCCCGGTCACGCGCCCGCTCACCTCGACGCCGTCCGGGAGGACGAGGTGGTTCACCGTTCCGGCGCGGTGGGCCTCCGCGAGGCCGTGATCCCCGCCGATCCGGAACGACAGCGTGGAGGAGAACTCCTCCAGCACCTCGAAGAGCGCGTCGAAGTCCGGCACCACGAAGAGTCGCGGCTGCATCTCGGTGATGTCGTAGGCGACCTCCGCGCAGGCCGAGGTGAGCCGCTCCCGGCGCACCGCCGGCGATAGGCAGTGGACCGACTCGCCGATCGAGGAGAGGAGCCCGGCCCCGTAGATGCGCGGGCGTTCCATCGACCCCACGAGGCCGTACTCGGCGGTCCACCAGTAGAGGCGGCTGGCCCGGATGCTCTCGGAGGCCTCCCGAGGACCGGCGGACGCGGCCGCGAGGCGCTCGGCTGCCAGGCGCAGCTCTTCGGGAGTCGCATCCGGATCCTCCTTGGCGATGGAGAGCTGGCGGATCGCCTGGAAGGCCTGGTCGTCAGCCGTGCTGGCGATGGCCTTCATGCCCACCTCGCCGCAGCGGCGGACGTACTCCGCGTAGCGGGGATCGGCCAGGATCGGGGCGTGCCCCGCGCTCTCGTGGACGATGTCCGGAGCCGGGGTGTAGGCGACGTGCTCGTGGGAACGGATGTCGGAGGCGATGGCGAGGACGCGACGGCTCTGCAGCTCCGTGAAGACGGCGGGAGGGATGAATCCGCGCACCGCCACCGCCGACCAGCCGAAGCGGGAGAGCCTCTCGTTCATCTCGTCGAGCCGGGGGATTCGCTCGGTTCCGATCCCGGTCGCCTCGAGTCCGCGGAGGTAGCTCTCATGGGCGCGGTCGCGGAGGTGGGCGACGAGGCGGCGCAGGACGTGTCGCCACACCGCGTGGTCCCGCGGCGTGTAGGAGTCCCAGTCCTGGTCGACCACGAACCGCCGCAGGTGCGCCGGCAACGTCTCCGTGGCCCGCTCCGTCGGTTTCACCGGGCCGTCCCCGTTCTCCCTCACCCGCGGGGGGTCTAGCCAAATCTGGACCGTCTTTCTCCTGTATTTTCACGCACCTTTTGCAGTCCGGGGGCCTCCTGCCGCAAGTTCGTCAGGGACCCGTGGAGCCAAATCTCCGGGAACAGGGCGGATCGATTCGGGGGTCTGGATGGCGCGGGACGTGCACGTTACGCGCGACTCGTACCCTTTGCCCTTCCCAACCCGAAATCTGGAGAATCCGATGGCCAACAAGATCGTGACCGACGACTGCACCAACTGCGGCGCCTGCGAGCCGGAGTGCCCCAACACCGCCATCACCTCGGGCGACGACTCGTACGTCATCGACGCCGAGAAGTGCGACGAGTGCGCCGCGGCCGGTGGCGAGATGGCCTGCGTCGCCGTCTGCCCGACCGACTGCATCGTCAAGGTCTAGCTCCGCCTCGACGTCCGCAGCAGCACGCCAGGCCCCGCCACCAGGCGGGGCTTCGCATTTCCGGATCACCCGGCGCGGGCGAGGGCCTCGGCCAGCCAGGCCGAGAGCGCCACGCGGACCGGCGCCCGCAGCGGGGCCTTGCCCCAGAAGGCGGCGACGAGGACCGGACCTCCGGGAGCCGGGACCGGGAACCCGGTGATCCACGCGCTTCCCAGGTCGAGGGCCGCGGCCGGCGGCGCCGTGCCCGAGGCCTCCCGCGCCGCCGCGAGCGCCGCGCACAGGCTCCGCGTGATGAAGGCGGGATCCCGCGCCGGGAGCTCACCCCTGGTCTCGAGAACGGCTCCCGCCCGTTCGGCGAGCACTCCCCCGTCCGCGACCCCGGCCTCGACGCACCAGGCCACGAGCACGTTCCAGACCTGGGCCCGGCTCGCACCGGAAGCCGGCACGGGCGGGCGCGAAGGACGGGAGGCCGCCGCCGGGGTCACCGCGGGGCGCGCCGGCTCGCGGGCCGGCACTCCGGGCGGAGGGGGCGGAAGCGGAGGAGGGACCCTCGCGGTGGAGTCGCTCCCACCCTCCTCGCTCCGGGCGAGGGCGGTTGCGGCGCGGAAGGGGACGAATCCCCAATCAGAGGAGTTCGCGCTGGGGTCGTTCATCGGCCGGTGCCTCCGCTCGTGAGAGCCGCTCCATTCCCTGCTCCAGCTCGCCGGCGAGGAGGTCGAACCTCCTCGCCTCGGGCGACGTCGATCCGGGAAGGAAGGAGACCGGAACGCCACGCCGGCTCGCCTCGGCGAAGGCCGGAACGCGCGGGATGACGGTCTCGAGGACGTGGGCCTCCCCGCCCCAGATCTCGCCCAGCGCGGCCACGGCGTCGCCGCTCGACTTGTCGACCATGGTGGGCAGGATCCCGAGGAGGCGCAGGAGGGGGTTCTCCCGCTCCCGTACGTGCTCCACCACGCGGACGACCTGCGCCACCGATCGGGCCGAGAGCGCCTCGGTCTGGAAGGGGACGAGGGCGAAGTGGGCGCGCGCCAGGGCGGCCCGGGTGATGGCGCCGAGACCGGCGGGCGTGTCGTAGAGCACGAGGTCGAAGGCCGGCTCGAGGGGATCGAGGGCGCCGGCGAGCGCGCCGCCGCGCAGGGCCTCCTCGTACTCGACGGCGTCGACCGGGTCGAGCCGGCCGCGCGGGAGGATCGCCAGGGCCTGGATCCGGGTCTGGATGGCGCCGGCGCCCGGGGCGAGCCGCCCCATCATCACCTCGGCGAGGCCCGGCAAGGCCGTGTCGCCCCGCCCCAGCGAGTGGCCGATCCCGCCCTGCGGGTCGAGGTCCACGAGCAGCGTGCGCCGGCCACGCTGCGCGAAGGCCACCGCCAGGTTGAGGCTGACCGTGGTCTTCCCCACCCCGCCCTTCTGCGCGGTGACGCAGATCCGCTTCACGGCCGGGTCCACCGCCCGATCCAGCGGAGCACCGTCTCGTGCCACTGGATGCTGTTGGCCGGCTTGAGGACCCAGTGGTTCTCGTCCGGGAAGTGGAGGAACTCGCTTGGGACGCCCATCCGCTGGGCCGCCGTGAAGGAGGAGAGTCCCTGGGTGTCGACCACGCGGAAGTCGCGTCCTCCGTGGATCACGAGGATGGGGGTCTTCCAGTTCTTCACGAGGTTGATGGGGTTGTGCTTCTGGTAGGCCTCCGGCACCTGCCAGGGCGTCCCGCCGTGCTCCCGCTCCGGGAACCAGAGCTCCTCGGTGTCGAAGTAGGCGTGGAACTCGTCGAGGTTGCCGTCGTGGTTGACGAGGGCGCGGAAGCGGTCGGGCCAGGCCCCGGCGATCCAGTCGATCATGTACCCGCCGTACGAGGCTCCCAGCGCCACGACCCGCTCCCCGTCCATCCAGGGGTGGCGCGCCAGCGCGGCGGCGAGCCCCTTCTGGAGATCCTCGAGCGGCTTGCCGCCCCAGTCGCCGGCGATGGAGTCGGTGAACTTCTTGCCGTAGCCGGTGGAGCCGTGGAAGTCGACCATGACCGCGGCATAGCCCGCGGCGGCGTAGATCTGCGGGTTCCACCGGTAGTGGAACTGGTCGCCGAACGAGCCCTGCGGGCCGCCGTGGATGAGGAAGGCCACCGGGTACTTCTTGCCGGCCTCGAACCCGACCGGCTTGACCACCCAGCCGTGCACGGTCTCGCCGTTCCAGCCCGGGAAGGTGAAGGGCTCCCGGTCGCCGAAGGCGATCCCCGCGAGCGCCGCGGCGTTGACGCGGGTGACCGGGACCGCACCGGTGCCGTCGGGGCGGACGGTCCAGACGTCGGCCGGGGAACCCAGGTCGTCGTGGGTGTAGACGATCAGGCCACCCGCCACCGACGGTGCGTGGTTGGTACCGCCCTTCACCAGCAGTCGCTCCCGCCCGGTGGCCACGTCGACGGCGAAGAGCGGGTGGGCGCCCAGGTGGTCGGCGGTGACGAGCAGCGTGCGGCCGTCGGACGACCAGGCCAGCTCGCCGGGCGAGCGGTCCCAGGCCGGCGCCACCTCCCGGACCGCGCCCTCGGGCCAGTCCCGGACCATGATGCGATGGCGGTCGGCCTCGTAGCCGGGGACCTCCATGGCGAGCCAGGCGAGCTTCCGGCCGTCCGGGGAGAAGACCGGCTGCCCGTCCCAGGCCTGGTTGTCCGGCGTGAGGTTGCGCGGCGCCGCCGACCCGTCGGCGGGGACGGACCAGAGGTCGTGATTCGTGGACCAGGCCTCGGCGCGGCCCGCTGCCTTGGCGGCGAAGACCACTCCCTTGCCGTCCGGCGTGAAGGTGTAGTCGTCGGCGCCGCCGAAGGGGCGCGACGGAGAGTCGGCCTCCATGCCCTTCATGAGATCCACCGGCGCCCCGCCGGCGAGCGGAACCACGAACAGGTGGTTTCGGCGCCCGTCGAGCCACTCGTCCCAGTGGCGCACCGGGAGCTGGGTGTAGAGCCGGCCGGTCGAGCGGGTGCGGGACCTCTCCTCGAGCCGCCGCGTGGTGCAGGCCACGACCCCGTCCGCGGAGGTCGCGCAGTCCGGGAAGACGCTGGCGGAGACCAGGGCGGACCCGCCGTCGGGAGAGATGCGGAAGCTCGCGACGTCGAGGGGGAGCGAGGTGACCTTCTCCGACTCGCCGCCGTCCAGCCGCAGCCGCCAGATCTGCTGCGGGCCGCCACGGGCCGAGAGGAAGTAGATGGACTTGCCGTCGGGCGCCCAGCGCGGGCTCGATTCGTTCTCCGGGCTCGTGGTGAGGCGCCGGCCCCCCTTGCCGTCGGTGCCGACGAGCCACAGGTCGGTCCGGCCCCGGTTGGCCTCGAGGTCGGTGGTGCGGAGCACGTAGGCGATCCACTTCCCGTCGGGCGAGGGGCGCGGGTCGGAGACGCGCTCCAGGGTCACCAGGTCCTGCACCGAGAAGGGATGGGGGCCGGCGGCGTGGGCCGGCGCGGGGAGGCTGGAGGCGATCGCGGCGGCGAGGACGACCGGGAGAGCGGGCATGCGCATGGCGCGGGAGAAAAGCACGTCCGGGACCGGCTGTCGACGCACCGATTCGCCGGAGAGGGGGCGCCTCCCGGGGCGCCCGGGCCGCGGGTTCTGGTAGTCTCCGGGGCCGATGCGCCGGCTCGGATTTCCCGTCCTCCTCGCCCTCCTCGCGGCCTGCACGGTCACCACCACCGGCGCCCCGTGCACCTCGGACCTGAACTGCCCGTCCGACCAGGGGTGCGGGAGCGACGGCGCGTGCAGCACGGCGGCGCTCTCCTGTCCGGGGCACACCCAGTCCGGGCAGTGCCGCCCGGGAACCTCCTGCGCGTCGGGGCAGCTCGTCACCTGCTCGGCGGGGCCGGGCGTCTGCTCGACCGGCCCGGTCGCGGCGGATTGCCCGGCGCACCAGGAGTGCGCCTCGTCCGGCGCCGGCGCCTCCTGCGTCTGCACGCCGACCCGCTGCGGCCCGACCACCCCCAGCCACTGCAGCCCGAGCGGGCAGGTGGTGGCCTGCGCGCAGGACGCCTCCACGCCGGAGGGCTGCTGGTACGAGGCCTCGACCACCTCCTGTGGCGATCCCGGGACGACCTGCCTGGAGGTGGGCGGCGCCGCGACCTGTGCATGCCCCACCTCGAACGCCTGCACCCAGCTCGACGCGACCCAGTGCAGCGCGACCGGCGACCAGGTCCTCCGCTGCCTCCCGGTCGTACCGGGATCGGCCTGCCTCGCGTGGCAAGCTGCGACGAACTGCGCCGCGGGCGGGCTCGTCTGCAGCGGGAGCGCGTGCATCTGCCCGGCGAATCCCGGTCCGACCTTCGTCGCCGACGCCGTGGGAGGCTCACCCGGCGGCGCGGCGCCTCGGCCCACCGGGCTCCTCTCCCCCGTCGCCTGCCGGTACCGGACCCTGACCGAGGCCCTCGGCGCGGCGAACGCACGGGGCGCCGGGTCGTCGGTGATGGCGGCCGGCTGGTCGGCGGCGGTGCCGGACGGTGTCGTGCTCTTCTCCGAGCCGGGTGGTCTGTCGATCGGGGCCGGCGTGACGCTCGGGACCGACGACGTCACCCCGACCACCGCCCACTACGCCGTCACCACCGCGGCGGCGCTCACCGGGCCGCTCGTCGCGGTCGGACCGGGCGGGGCGATGTCGGGCTTCGAGATCCGCAACGCGGCGTCGAGCGGTGACGGCGTGAGAACGGCCTGCCCGGCCTCGGCCGACACGCTTCCGGTGGCGCTCTCGACGATCCGCATCGCGGCGGCCTCGAGCGGGACCCCCGAGGCCCGCCTGGCAACCGGGGTCGGCGTCTCGGGCTACTGCGGCGCCACCATGACCGACGTGATCGTGGACGGCGCGGCGACGGGCATCCTCGTGAACTCGGTCGCTCCGGGAGTCGAGAGTACCGCGACGTCGCTCCGGGTCACCGGCTCGACGGTGGCGGGGGTTGCGGTGGTCGAGGGGAAGCTGACGTTCAGCGGTGGAGCCGTCGAGGCCAATGCGGCGGGCGTGCTCGTGGGAACGACCGGGACCGGTGCACCCACCTTCTCGGCGACCGGAACGACGTTCAGCGGGAACAGCGGCGACGGGATCTACGTGGCGCGAGGGACGGTCTTCACCGACGCTTGCCCCTACGTGAACAACGGGACGCACGTGCACGCGCAGCCTGCGGGTGGCGCGGTGGTGAACCTGACCGTGCAGAACAGTTCGGGCGTCGCGAAGATGACGGGGGCGACCAACTCGGCGTTCCGGTTGCTGGCGATGGGGAGCGGGTCGACGCTGGTGATGACCGGGAACGAGGTCGTCGGAAATGACGCGAGTCAGTCGTACAACGTTGCAACGGGCCCGCAGGCGAGGTGGCGGAGTCGTTGTCACTGCGCCATTCCCGGGATCGTCGCTCGTTCGAGGCAACACAGTTCTTCGGGAACAGGTGGGACCAGATCCTGGTCGCGGCCAGCGACCGGATACGCTCGATCTTGAGCGGCAGCATGCGACTTGCGGCGTCGGCATCGAACACATTTGGCTGCTACGACTCCGTCGAATGCAGGCGTCGGCATCTACTCGAATGGCGCGATGGTCGCGGCTCGACTGGAACCACTGGACACAGCCAGCCGGCGTGTATTCGACTTCGATGTAGGCGGGGTGCCGGAGATCACGGGCTTCGCACACACAGAGCCTGCTACGGCCGTCGGTGCTCGTTTGCCCGCTGAGCGCGGGTCGAAGTCCTCGTTTACGCCGCACCGCGCCAAATTTGCGACGCAGTGCGTTTCTCTACCCGTGACATTCACGTGACACGCCCCGGTTAGGGTCCTACCTTTCCGATCGCGCCCAGCGCCGGAGCGTCCATGTCGATGTCGGTAGAAAACCTCGAAGCATCCCGTCCCTCCACGTCCCGGGTCGAAGCTCCCAAGCTCGACCGGACCACCATCGCCGCCATCGTCGCGTCGGGGAAGCGACTCCTCGTCCAGGGTGGCATGGGCGTGCACGCCTCCGACGGCCTGGCAGGCAGGGTGGCCGCGGCACGCTCCCGCCGCTTCGTCGGAGTGGGCACCGTCTCCG
Source organism: uncultured delta proteobacterium (assembly GCA_963818535.1). GTDB lineage: Bacteria > Myxococcota > Myxococcia > Myxococcales > Anaeromyxobacteraceae > CAIOAK01. The sequence goes on from CAWFSM010000004.1 coordinate 144,553, forward strand.
GCGTGGTCAAGACGCCCGAGCACCTGCGCGCCGAGCTCCAGCGCGCCAAGGCCATCGCTCCGGGCGGCTTCGTGGGCGTGAACCTCATGGCGGCCCTCAACAAGTCCGACTTCGAGCTGACCGCACGCACCGCGCTCGAGGAGGGGGTCTCCTTCATCGTCCAGGGCGCCGGCATCTCCCGCGACATCATCCGCTGGTGCCGCGACGCCGGAACCCCGTTCGCCGGGATCGTCTCCTCCGGCCGCCTCGCCGCCATGTACGAGAAGTGGGGCGCCGAGTGGGTGGTGGCCGAGGGCGCCGAGGCCGGCGGCCACATCGGCGACATCGACCATCCCCTCCCCACGCTGGTCGAGGAGGTCTGCGCCGCCACCTCCCTCCCGGTGGTCGCCGCCGGCGGGGTGGACGCCTCCGACGTGGGGCGCTACTTCGCCCAGGGCGCCGCGGGCGTCCAGCTCGCCACCCGGTTCATCGCCTCCAGCGACGGCGACGCGCACCCCAACTTCAAGCAGGTCCACCTCGGCAAGAAGGACGACGACGTCGTCATCATCACGAGCTGCGTGAAGGGCATGAAGGCGCGCGCGGTCCGGAACGAGTTCACCGAGGCCCTGGCGGCGGGGAAGTCCTTCCCGCCCCGCTCGAAGGCCTGGTACTTCGGCCCCTCCGGCTTCATGGGGCGCAAGAAGGCCTGCATCGAGTGCCTGGCCGAAGGGCTCTGCAAGTGCCGGGCGAGCAATTTCCAGGAGAGCTTCTGCATCAGCGACGCCCTGCTGCGCGCGGTCGCCACCGGCGACGAGGTGCTCGGCCTCTACTACACCGGCCAGAGCCTGGTGCGGCTGCCCGAGACCCAGGTCGGCGAGCTCAAGTCGGTCCAGGCCATCATCGACGACATGGACACCGCCCTCGACGCCTACGACGGCGCCGGGCAGGCCACGCCGGTGCCTCCCAGCCCGCAGTAGCCGTCGGGGTTCTTCGACAGGTACTGCTGGTGGTAGCCCTCCGCGGGGAAGAACTCGGGGGCGTCGCGGATCTCCGTGGTGACGGGGTCGTGGCCGGCACGGGCCAGCGCCTCGCCGTAGGCCTTCCGCGTGGCCTCGGCGGCGGCCTTCTGCGCCTCGCCGTGGGTGAAGATCGCGGAACGGTACTGAGTACCGATGTCGTTCCCCTGCCGGTTGCCCTGGGTGGGGTCGTGCGCCTCCCAGAAGACCCGCAGCAGCTCGCCGTAGGAGACCAGCCTGGGGTCGAAGACCACGCGCACGGTCTCGGCGTGCCCGGTGCGGCCGCCGCAGACCTGCTCGTAGGTCGGCGAGGGCTTCGTGCCTCCCTGGTATCCGACGACCGTCACCCAGACCCCGGGGGTCTTCCAGAACTTCCGCTCCGCTCCCCAGAAGCAGCCGAGCGCGAAGTCGGCGACCTCGAGGCCATCGGGGTACGGAGGGACGAGGGAGCGGCCGGTCACGTGGTGGGTCGACATGTCCCAGGGATAACCGGCCCGGTCTCCCCTCGCAGCGTCGCTAGGGAACGCCGGCTCGCTTCTTGGCGTCGGCGACCAGCGGGTCGTCGCTCCCCCGCTTGCCGGAGAGGAACGCCCGGAAGGTATCCACCGCCACCGGACTCTTGAGCGCCTCCTGGGCGCGCGCCAGGTGGTACTGGGCCAGGCCGAAATACCGGTAGGTGGGGACGATCTGCAGGAAGACGTCCGTGGCCTCTCCCCGCCGCATCACTGCCGCCTCGAGCTCCTGCTGTGCCTGCGGGTAGGCGCCCGCCTCCTGGTAGGCCCGTCCCAGGCCGTAGCGCGCCGGCCAGGCGTCGACGAGCTGGGTGGCCGCCTTCATCTTCGCGACCGCCTCGACGTGGTTCTTCTTGCGGATGGCGATGGCGCCGTCGAGGACGAGCGCGTACATGCGGGCGTCCACGCCGAGCCGCTTCCCGAGCTCGGCGGCGATGGCGCCGGCCTTCCGTTCGTCGCCGGCGCCGAGGAACACCGTCCCAGCCTGGAAGAGCACGTAATCGGCGCTGGTGGCCTTTCGCGCCCGCTCGGCCGCGGCCAGGGCCTTGGCCGGCTGCCCGGTGGAGACGTGGATCGACCCGAGCATGGCGAGCTTCCTCCCGAGCGCCTCCTGGCGGCCGGCCTGCACGTCGTCCTCGACGGCCTTCTCGAGGATCGTCCGCGCGTCCCCCAGCCGCCCCTCGAGCATGGCCACGTCGGCGAGCCCTTCCGCGGAGAGGGAGGCGGAGTCCCCGCCGAAGGCGCCGAGCTTGGCCCAGGTGGCGATGGCCTCGTCGCGCCTGCCCGAGGCGTACTGGGCCAGGGCCAGCCCCACGTAGGCGCCCGGGAACCCAGGGCTCAGCTCGAGCACCTTCTGCTGCTCGCGGATGGCGGTGTCGAAGTCCCCGGCGTACATGGCGAAGAGCCCGAGGTTGTTGCGCTGGGCGACCTTCTTCGGGGAGATCTCGACCGCCTTCCGCCCGGACTCGATCGCCTTCTTGAAGTCGCGCTTCAGCTGCCAGGCCACGGCGAGGTTGGCGTGGCCGGCATTGTCCCCGGGGTACTTCTGCAGCAGGGGGACGAGGTCCTCGATGGCCTTGTCGACGTCGTCCTTGTGCAGGTAGTACACGCTGCGGCTTCGGTACTTCTCCCGCTCGCTCATCCGGTCGACCCGGGCCAGGGCCTTCTCGAAGTACTGCTCGGCCTCGGAGTTCCGACCGCGGTTCTGCTCCACCACGGCCAGCCCCGACCAGGCCCGGCCCATCTCGGGGTCCAGGCGGACCGCCTCGAGGAAGTGACGGATGGCGTCGTCGGTCTTCCCCTCCTCGGTCGCGGCCATGCCCAGCGCGTAGGCGTGCGCTGCCTCGAGCGATCCGGCGCTGAAGGTCTCGGCCTCCTTGAGCTGCGCGGCCTCCGGCGTCGCGTCGCCCAGAGCCGCGCGGATGCTGGCGGCGAGCTTTCCGACGGCGGCGAGGGCGGCGTCCTTGGCCTTCACTTCCTCGGAGGTCTTCACCAGCTCCTTTCCGGTGAAGGCGTCGACCGCGTGCAGGGACACCCGGTATCCCGAGGCGGTCTTCTCGACCGACCCGCTGGTCACGACGCCGATGCCCTCCCGCTGGGCCACCAGCCTCGCCCGCTTCTCGTCGAGGTTCGCCCCTTCCAGCTTGAGGTCGTTCGCGAGCTTCCGGGCGTTCTCGCGGCGGTAGGCATTGATGAAGCTGGCTCCCTCGAGGGCGAGCCCGAGGGCGGGCTCCAGGGTGCCGTCGAAGACCCCCTCGCCGGTCAGGTTCTGTAGATCGGCCACCAGCACCGTCATCGTCCTGGGCGGCGGCTTCCTCTCTCCCCAGACTCGCCAGGCGACGAGTCCGCCGGCGCCCACGGCCAGCACGCCCACGAGGACCCAGGTCGGGCGGGGCAGCTTGCGCCCCAGGGCGGTCCAGATGTCGTCGTCGGAATCGGCGGCCTGCCAGGCGAAGAACAGGTTGAGCGGGAACCCGATGGCCCCGAGCCACGTGGCGGCGACGAGCACGGAGTGGGGCAACTCCAGGGCGTTCCGCAGGACGTCGACGCCCTGGAGACCGGCGACGACCGCGATCACGTAGGCGCTGGAGGCCTGGAAGATGCGGCGGCGCTTGAGCTCGGCGATGAAGGAGGTCTTGGCCGCCTTCCGGGGCGGTGGGGCTCCGGAGGAGGGAATCGGCGCCGAATCTAGACTGGGGCCTGGTTCCGCCGGATTCACCGGCGGTCCTGGCGCATGATCGTCCTGGTCCGCCATCCGCGGCTGAGCCCCCTCAGTTGCGAGTCGCCCGTATCCTATCCCGGCGGGTGCGAAACGGCACGGCGATGCCGGAGGCGCCCGCGGCGGCGCTCTCCGGCATCCCCTGACCTCCGGCCCCGGCCGCTCACTTCAGCGTGATGAGCGTGGCCTTCACCGTGCCGTCGCCGAGCGTGAGGACGATGTCGAAGCATCCCTTGGTCACGCCGCTCGAGGTGTCCCAGTTGAAGATGAACGCGTTGGTCCCGTAGCGGAACGTGCTCCCGCCCGTCGCCCCGCTCGTCGGCATGTAGAGGACGATCGGCGAGCTGCCCGCCGGCGGCGGGCCGGCGCAGGCCTTGTTGGGGTACGCCACGAGCGAGGTCGTGGTGGCGAGGTCGCCGACGTACGCACCGCTGGCGTCCTGCAGCTGCCACTTGATGGGGATGGCGCTTCCGAAGTTCTGGGAGCCGGAGTTGGTCGGGCTGGCGAGGGTGCCGGCCGTCTTGAGGGGCGTGAGGAACCCGGTGAACTTGTAGACCGAGACGATGGTCACCGAGGCGGGCGTCGCCGAGGTGCTTCCGGCGTAGATCGGGTCTCCGGAGTAGCGCGCCGTGATCGGATGGGCTCCGACCTTGAGCGTGGACACCGCGAGTACGGCGGCTCCCGAGGCGAGGGGCGCGGTCCCCAGGGTCGTGGTTCCGTCGAGGAAGGTGACCGTCCCCGAGGGTGCCACGCTCGCCGCCGAGGCAGGGACGATGGTGGCCCGGAGGTTCACCGTCTGGCCGTAGGTGGCCGTCGTCGGGGTCGCCGTGACCGACGTGGTGGTCGCGATCGTGCCGACCTGCTGGGAGATGGCCGCCGAGCTGCTGGAGGCGAAGTTGCCGTCACCCAGGTAGGCGCAGGAGAGCGAGTGGATTCCGCTCGCCAGGGCCGACGTCGTCGTGGTCCAGGTGTTGGCAGGAGCGGCCGAGGTGACCGTGGCGAGGAGGACCGCCCCGTCCCGGAACTGGACGGAGCCGGTCGGCTGGCCCGCGAGCGACGTCACGGTGCAGGAAAGGGTGACCGGCGCACCGGGCCCCGACGGGTTCGGGCTCGACGAGAGCGACGCCGACGTCGCAGCCGCCCCGACCGTCTGGTTCGCGCTGATGGAGCTCCCGGTCGAGGCGAAGTTGGGAGAACCCTCGTAGTACGCGCTCACCGGGTGGGTGCCCCCGGGGATCGCCGCCGTGGAGAGCGTGGCGAACCCGGTGGCATCCAGGACGGCCGTACCGAGGGGGACGCTCACGTCGCGGTAGAAGGACACCGTCCCGCCGGGGATCCCGGCGGCCGAGGTCACGTGGGCGGTGACCGACACCGACTGGCCGTAGCTGGACGGGTTGGGGACGGTCGTCACGTCGACCGTCACCGCGGCCCTGGCGACGACCGGGACCGGGCTGGCAGCCCCGCTGACCGGTCCGGCGTAGTTCCCGTCGCCGTCGTAGGAGGCGGAGAGCGGATGGATCCCACCCCCCAGGCCCATGGCGTAGAAGGTCGCGGAACCGCCGGAGAGCGTCGCGGAACCGAGCAGCGTCGTCCCGTCGAGGAAGTAGACGGTGCCGGAAGGTGGGCTGGCCCCGGCCGGCGCCGGTCCGACCGTGGCCACGACGGGCACGGTGAGGCCGTAGACGAGGGAAGCGGGGTCGACGCTCACGGAGACCGTGGCCGTGGCCCTGGCGACGACCTGGCTCGCCGGGGCGCTCTCCGCGTTCGCGTGGGTCTGGCTGCCGAGGAAGGCGGCGACGATGGTGTGCGCGCCGCCCGCGAGGGTGCTCGTCTGGAACGTGGCGGTTCCCGACGTGAGCGAGACCGTGCCGAGGACCGTCGTGCCCTCTCGGAACTCCACCGATCCCGCGGGCGTTCCGGCGCCGGGGGCCGCCGTGCTCGCCTGGGCGGTGAAGGTGGCCTGCTGCCCGTAGGACGTGCCGCCGCCCGTGACGAGCGCCAGGCTGGTCGTGGCCTTCGAGACGGTCACCGAGGTGGCCCCCGCCGTGCTCGGACTCCACGCGGAGTCACCCGAGTAGCTGGCGGTGAAGGTGTGGACGCCCAGGGGGAGCGTGGCGAGTGCCGCCGCGGGAACGACGAGCGACGCCGCCCCACCGGTCACCGTTGCCGTTCCGAGCGTCGTCGTGCCCTCGAGGAAGGTCACGGTCCCGGTGGGACCGACGGACGGGGCCACCGTCGCCGTGAGCGTCACCGTCTCCCCGAAGACGGGCGTCGCGTTCGACGGGGCGAGCGTGGAGGTGGTGGCGCCCTGCTGGACCACCAGCGTGACGTCCTTGAACATCTGGTTCGCGAGCGGAGTCGCCGTGTCGACCACCTGGAGCGTGAAGGTGTAGGTGCCGGCCTGCGTCGGGGTTCCCGCCAGCTTCCCCTGCGACAGCTGGCCCGCGTCGAAGCCGGGCGGCAGGCTCGAGCCCTCGGCCAGGCTCCAGGTGAGCTGGCCGATCCCGCCGCTGGCCTGGAGGTCCAGGAGATAGGGCGTGCCGACCCGGGCCGTCTCGGTACCGACGGGCCGCGTGACGATCAGTGCGGTCGACGCGTTGAACGGGTTGCCCTGGGGCGACACCACCGGGGCGACCACGGTGGCGAGGGTCCGCGCGTCGTACGGCGAGAGGTAGGTGCGGAGCGTGACCCGGACGGTCTCCCCGGGGGCCATGGCGAAGCTGGCGAGCGGCGCCTGCGCTCCGGGGTTGATGGTCGGATCCACGGTGCCCGCGTTCACGACGATCTGGTTGTCGGGCTGCTCCTGGAGCTCGCAGCCGACCGCGATGGGCTTCCCGTACGGGCGGGAGACCACGAGCTGCACGGGCGCGTACGAGCCGCCGGTGGTGGTGAGGAGCCGGACGTCGAATCCCTGGGTGGTGTTGCCCGTGTTGGTGACCGTGTAGTCGATGTCGGCGAGGGCGGCGTTGGAGAGGTTCGCGTTCGACAGGTTGGCGTTGGAGAGGTTCGCGTTGGACAGGTTCGCGTTCGAGAGGTTCGCGTTCGACAGGTTCGCGTTGGCCAGGTCCGTGTTCGACAGGTTCGCGTTGGAGAGGTGCGCCGCCTCGAGCGTGAAGGCGGACGGGTCGGCGTTCGACAGGTTGGCGTTGGAGAGGTTCGCGTTCGACAGGTTGGCGTTGGAGAGGTTCGCGTTGGACAGGTTCGCGTTCGAGAGGTTGGCGTTCGACAGGTTCGCGTTCGAGAGGTTGGCGTAGTAGAGGCTGGCCGCGCTCAGCTGCACCTCGAGCTTCTCGCCGTCGGCGAGCGAGGCCGTCCCGAACGTGAGGCCGGGCGGGTTCAGGGTGACGAAGCCGCCGAGCGGGCCGCCCACCTCGTTCACGTTCACCACCATGGTCGCGGGGTTCCCGGAGGCGGCGCTGGTGCCCTCGAGGAGGCTCATGAAGACCGTCTGCACCGCGGAGGAGCGGGCGGGGATCTTCACGGTGGTGGTCGAGGCGGCCCCGTCCGGGCGGAGCGAGGCGCGAACGCCGGCGGGAACCGCGCCCAGGGAGAAGGTGAACCACTTCTCGGACCCCGTGGCGTTGAACGCGGAGACCACGTAGGTCCGCTGGTTGCTCGCTCCAGCCTGGTAGGTGGGGAGGACCTTGGCGTTCTGGGGCGAGCTGACCACCAGTCCGTCCGATACCCGCGCGGTGTAGATGTTCTGGTTCCGGGTGCCGGTGTACCGGGGATCGCAGGCGGACTGGAGCGTCTGGCCCGGGTCGTAGACGCTGACCGTTCCCGCCGCACGGGCGGGCGGCGTGTATTTCGTCCAGTCTCCGCCGAGCGGCGGAACGACGTCCTGGTTCGAGGTCCAGACGGCGTGGAATACGGGCGCCGACGTGGGAGCGGTGTTGAAGCTCCAGCCGGTGGCGGTGCGCACGAACATCGGCCCCTGGACGTCGATGTAGTCCCCGATGAAGGCGGTGGTGCCGTTCTTGAACATGGGGAGGTTGGGCGGGTTCACCTGGAGGTCCTGTAGCCTCCGGAGGGCCGGCTTGGGCGATGCGGCGAGATCCACCACCTCGATCGGGCCGTCGAACCCGGGCGCCACGCCGCCGGGATGGAGGTCGAGCTCGTCCCCTCGCTCGCCGAAGGGCAGGCGGGAGAGCGTGGCGCTCGTGAAGACCGGGTTGGCCGATGCGTCGGCCATGGCCATGCGGACGTCGATGGTATGCCGCTTCTGCGTCATCAGGGAGTCGTCGAGCTCGAGCGTCGTCCAGTCGATGCCGGTCCGCTCGCCGACCGGTCCGCGCTCCTCGTCGTACCAGCGCCCTTCCGGGTTGGGAGCCCAGCAGCTCCCCACCGGCTGGCACGGGTCCTGGGACTGGTGCGGGCTGTAGAACGTGCGGGTGTGGTCGAGCCGGCTGTCGTAGTAGACGACCACGAGCTTCCCCTGGGAGAAGGTCAACGTGGGCATGAACTGGTGCCCGCGCGTGAATGCGTTTCCCCCGGGACCGTCGACCACCGGAGCCACGTCGACGGGACTGGCCGGGATCTGCCAGCCGTCGAGCGGGTCGTTCCACTCGTCGTAGCTCTTGGGCGGCGCGCTCACGATCACGGCGGTCGTGACGATCTGGCCGTCTCCGTTGGCCCCGCGCTGCGCCCAGGCGACGTGGGTCCAGCTGCGGGTGCCGGTCGCGTCCACCGAGGAGGCGACGGTGGGGAAGGCCTCGGTGCGGAACCGCAGGGAGCCCTGGCCCTGCTCGAAGGGAACGAAGGTCGTGACCAGGCGCGGGCTGGTGAACTTCTGCCCCATGCTGAACGAGCGGACGGCGAAGATGGCGTCCTCGTCCTGCTTCGGGCTCGCCCCCGGGATTCCGAACCGGCGCCACGCGACGTAGACGTAGCCGGTGCGCGGGTCGACCGAGACCGACGCCCCCTGGCTGGCCTGCGACTTCTGGTCGTTCAGCTTGAGCGGCGCGCTCCACGTGTCGCCGCAGTCGAGGGAACGGGAGAACATGATGTCGGCGTAGGTGTCGCCGTAGATGCGGGCCCAGACCACGTAGATGGCCCCACCCGGGAACGAGCGCCCGAACCTCTGGATGTTGCAGGTGAGCGCGCCGGCGCGCGGGACGTCGACGGCGATCCAGGGCTTGTCGGCGAAGTAGGTCCCTCCCTGGTCGACGACCTTCGCGTCGATCCACCGGATCGGGTCGGTGCCGCCGACCACGTCGCCGCCCTCCTTGTCGTTCAGGTCGATGAACCGGTTGAGGACGACGCGCCCGTCGCTCGAGCCGCGCTTGAAGACGATCCCGGCGAAGTAGAACATCCCGTCCGTGCCGGCACGGACCACGGAATCGGCCGCGGCGTTGTAGCGCGCCCTCCCGTCGGGCTCCCGGAACTGCGCCGCCGAGCCCAGCCCGTCGGCGGAGGTGTCCTGCGGGTAGCCGGGCATGAGGTAGCTCTTCCAGGTCTGCCCGCCGTCGTAGGACTTGAAGACGCCCTGCCAGGCGTCGCCGGCCATCTTCCGCTGCTCGCCGGGCAGGAACGGGTCGGGGATGTCGACCGTGCGGTAGTCGTTGGCGCCGGCGAGCAGGTGCTGGGGGTTCGCCGACGAGACCGCGATGGACGGCTCGTTCTGCCGCTGCAGGAAGGGATCCCCGCCCGGCCACTGCGTGCCGGAGACCATGTTGACGCTCTCGCCGGCGATCTGGGCCGAGGCGCCGAGCGGCAGCATGACTGAAACTACGAGTGAAGCAAGCCGGTGCGGGCGGGACGCGAACGACGAGCCTGACGACATGGAACCCCCTCGAGGTGTGCGGCGCGATCCCGGGGGCTCTATGCGCGACGTCAGGGCCGTCGCCGTGCAAACATTTTCTTTTCGAAGCGTGAACGGGGTGTCAACGAACGCACTCCCCGTGATCGCGGGACACGCCGGACGTCCCCACCTCCTCCGAAGGGACGAACGGTCAGGATCCCGACTTCTGGTACCTCAGGACGCTGCCGCCGACGAGCGCCCTGGCATCGCGAAGCACCGCCGCGTCGACGACCCGGCCGACGAGCAGGTAGTGGTCGCCGGCCTCCACGAAGAAGGCCAGCTCGCAGTCGAAGTAGGCGACGGCGTCGGTGAGGATCGGCGCCCCGGTCTGCCCCTCGCGGTGGGCCACCCCGGCCAGCTTGTCCTCTCCCAGCATGGACTGCCGCGCGAACTGCCCGGCCAGCTTCTCCTGCCCCTCTGCGAGCACGTTCACCGTGAAGTTCCGCGTGCTCTTCACGAAGTCCACGCTGTAGTGGAGCCGGTCGACGGCGACGAGGAACATGGGCGGCTCGAAGGAGGCCGGTGTGGCCCAGGAGACGGTGAGGGCGTTCTCCGCGCCTCCCCGGCCCACCGTGACCACGCTGACGGCGAGCGGAAACTTCCGGAGTACCTCGGCGAACGACGCGGAATCCATGGTGTCCTCCCTGGGGTTGGCGAAACATCCGTTTTCTGTCGCGGTGGCCGGCGCCGTTCAAGCCGATCTGCGCTACCGCACCCGAAGGACCACCAGGTTTCCGGCCACCACCACGGCGATCCCGGCCACGGTGGTGGGCCCCCAGGGAAATCCCTCGACCACGCCCGAGATCGCGAGGGCCACCACCGGCGTCATCACCCCGACGTACCCGGCCCGGGCCGCTCCGACCCGCTCGAGGAGCGTGAGGAAGGCGGCGAAGGCCAGGATCGAGCCGAACACGGCCAGGTAGAGGAGCGAGGCCAGGTAGGACGGGGTGAAGGAGAAACGGATCCCCTCGCCGGTGACCAGCGCCGCCAGCGCGCTCCCCGCCGACCCCCAGGCCATGCCCCAGGCCATCTTCTGCCAGACGTTCACTCCCAGCCGATCGAGCCGCGTGGCGAAGACGTTTCCCACCCCCGACGCGAGCACGGCGCCGGCCACCAGCACCGAGCCGGTCAGCACGCCGGCGTCGGCCCGGACCCTCCGGAGCTCCGGCCAGAAGACGAGCAGGATTCCCGCCACCCCGAGCAGGCCGCCCCCGACCACGCCGCGGGTCGCCGGGGTCCCGAAGACCACCCGGGAGATGGCGGCGTTCACCAGCGGGCTCGCCGAGTAGCCCAGCGCCACCAGGCCGGAGACGAGAAACGTCTCGGCCCGGTACACGGCGAGGTAGGAGAGGCAGAACATGAAGACGCCGAGCAGGGCCAGCTGCACGTGGACCCGCGCCGGGAAGCGCAGCGGGATTCCCCGCAGGCGGCACCACCCGAGGAGGAGCGCCGCGGCGATCGCGAATCGCAGCGAGACGCTGGCCTCGGGAGGAGCGCGCCCCAGCTGGAAGGTGATGGCGATCCAGGTCGTTCCCCAGATGGCCGTCGCGGCCGCGAAGAGCCGGGGCGTGGACGTCCGCACGTGCGCGTCCGCTCAGGGACCCGCGTGGACGCCGGCCATGTCGGTTCCCACCATGCCGGCCTGGAGCGAGCGCGCGTCCACCCGGCGAAGCGCCCGCTCCATCTCCGGGGTGAGCAGGCGGTGGTGCCGCGAACCGTCGAGCCGCCCGGCGATGTCCCGGAGGTGATCGTCGCGGAAGGTCCATTCGAGTGCGTCGAGCCGCGAGAGGTCGAACGGCACCGAGTAGTTCCGCAGCGTCTTCTCGCCCTTCAGGTTGAAGTAGTCCTCGAAGTAGCTCAGGGCGAGCTCGCGAACGGAGCGGAAGACGGGCTCGCGGAAGCGCAGCCCCGCGAAGTTGGACTTGGCCACCGCCCCCCAGTGGCCGCGCTCCCGGAAGGCCGCCAGCACGTGGTCGTCGTCGCGGACCGCCTGCAGGTCGACGAGGAAGGGCCTGTGTCCCAGGCGGCGCAGCGCGGCGGCCGCGAAGAGCGCGCCGTCGTAGCAGTTGGCGCGCCGTTCGGCCAGCACGCGACGCGGGGAGCCCGGGTCGTCCTCGGCCCGGTAGGCGAGGGCGTCGACGAACGACTGGATGCGTCCGGGCGTCCGGAGCGGGCGGAGGGCGGCGAGTTCGGCGCGCGTCCAGGCGGACGGCGCGCGCCGTGGAGGGGTTGCTCGGGGCATGGGCGGGGAGTCTACCCCGCTGCGCCGGCCACGATCACGCCGGTTCGCAGCAGCTCCGTGCGGATCCGGCGCTCCTCGCGCCGCACCTTGCGCGCGTAGGACCGCATCGAGTCGGGGATGTCCTCGACCGCCAGCAGGGAGGAGAGGGTCCTGGTGGGGCCGGAGTTGTAGGCCACCAGCCCCAGGTCGACGTCCTGGAAGAGCGCCACCATCCGGGCCAGGTAGCGGACTCCCATGCGGACGTTGTGGACCGGGTCGTGGACGTCGCCGGGCGGGAGCCCGGCCTCCCGCTCCTCGGTCTGGAGGGCCAGGCGGCGGAGCTGCATGAGCCCGCGGGCTCCGCGTTCCGAGACCGCCGCGGGCTCCCAGCCCGACTCGACCGCGATCACGGCCAGGACGAGCACCGGGTCGAGGCCCACCGCCTCCGATTCCCGGCGCACCGCGGAGGCCAGCTCCGAGGCCTCCTCCACTTCCAGTGAAGGCATGCGCTCCAGCACATGGGCGGCCAGCGGGTCGATCTGCCGGGGGATGGAGGGCGGAGGGGCCTGGCGGGGCGCGGCCTGCGGGTCGACGGACGAGGGCAGCAGCACGATGGCGGCCCCGAGGGCCACCGCCGACGCCTGCACGCTCCGCCTCAGCAACCCGTCGCCCACCGCTCGGCCCCCTTCTCGAAGCATCGTCCTGACTCTCTTTAACGCCGGGTGCGTGCCGTCGGTAGTCCCGTGATCGGGCCACGTAGACGTCCTTTCACGGGACGTGATTTCATTATTTTGCCCCCCTCCGGGGCGCGACTGGCACGCTTCTCTTAGGATTCCCCCCGATGCCCAGGCGCCGTCCAGGAGAGGACTCGTCGAGAGGACAACTCGATCTCTTCGGCGGGGACGAGGCGCCCGGAGTTGTCGCTGCGTCAATTTCACCCGAGGTGACGGACCTGGCCGCACGACTTCCGGCAGCGCATCCGGATGGGCACCTCGTCGTGGTCCTTCCCGGGATGGGCCGGGCTGGTCTGGGCCGGTCGGCATGCCGCCGAGGTCCTCTCCCGTGACGGGCTCCCCGCCTATGCGCGGCACCCGCTGCTGCGCGCCGCCGGGATCGACCGCACCTTCTACGCGCCGCTCTCCGCGGAGTCCCTCGCGATGCACGCGGCCCAGGTGCCGGGCGACTTCCGCTTCCTGGTGAAGGCCTCGCAGCTGTGCACCTTCCCCGGCCTGCGCGACGGCCCGGGACGGGGCGCGCCCCGCCACAACCCCCGCTTCCTGGACGCCGCCTTCGCGCGGGACGCCGTGGTGGCTCCGGCGGTGGAGGGCCTGGGCGACCGGCTCGGAGCCCTTCTCTTCCAGTTCCCGCCCCTGCCCCGCGCCGAGACGCGGGACCCTCCCCGCTTCGCCGCACGCCTCGCGGCCTTCCTCGAGGCGCTGCCGCGCGGCCCCCTCTACGCGGTGGAGATCCGCGACGCCGGGCTCCTCCACCCGGACTACGCGGCCGCGCTGGCCGGCGCCGGGGCCGCGCACGGATTCACGGTGCACCCGACGATGCCCTCGCTCGAGGCCCAGGCCGCCATCGCCCCGCTGGAGCGGCAGCCCGCGCTGGTGGTGCGCTGGATGCTCGGCCACGGACGCGGCTACGAGGAGGCCCGCGACCTCTACGCCCCGTTCGACCGGCTGGCCGCGCCCGACCCGGAGAGCCGCGCCTCCATCGCCGAGCTGGTGCGACGCGCGGTGCGCGCCGGCAAGGAGGGGCTCGTCATCGTGAACAACAAGGCCGAGGGGTCGTCGCCCCTCTCGGTTCTGGAGCTGGCCCGCGCCGTCGCCTCGACGTCCCTGGCCGGCTGACGGCCTTCACGCTCCGTCGAGGGCGGACAGGAACTCGGCGAGCAGGTCGCGCCAGTGCTCGATGCCCACCGAGATCCGCACCAGGTCGTCCGTCACGCCGTAGCGGGCGAGCTCCTCGTCGGACATCTCGGAGTGGGTGGTGGTGGCCGGGTGGCAGACCAGCGTCTCGACGCCCCCCAGGCTCACCGCGTTCTTGGCGATGCGCAGCCGGCGCAGGAACTCGAAGGCCGCGCGCTTGCCGCCCTCGAGCTGGATCGAGAAGATCCCGCCGGGGTAGCTGCACTGCGCGTCGCGGATGCGGATCTGCTCGGGGTCGGTGAAGAGCGACGGGTAGATCACCCGCCGGAGCTTGGGGTGGTCCTTCAGCGCCTCGGCGATGCGCTGCGCGTTCTTCGACTGGCGGTTCATGCGCAGCCCGACCGTGGGAAGGCGCCCGTCGAGCATCCAGGCCTCGTCGGGCTGGAGGATGTTCCCCAGGATGGCGCGGGTCCCCCGCAGCCGGGCCAGCAGCTCGACGTCGCGCCCGATGATCACGCCGCCCAGCATGTCGCTGAAGCCGCCCAGGTACTTGGTGGCCGAGTAGACGGAGAGGTCCGCGCCCAGCAGGAGCGGGTGCTGGAAGGTGGGGCCCATGAAGGTGTTGTCGACCGCGACCAGCGGCCGGTCGGGATGCTCCCGCGCCGCCGCGGAGGCGGCCGCGATGTCGGTCATGGTCAGGGTGGGGTTGGCCGGCGTCTCGATCATGATGAGGCGGAGGTTGCGGGCCGACGCGATGGCCCGGGCGATGGCCGGCCCGTCCCCTGCCGCCACCGGGATCCCCTTCATGCCCATGGGCTCGAGGAGCTGGTGGATGAGGTGCTGGGTGCCGCCGTAGAGCGGCACCGTGTACACGAAGCTCGTGCCCGGCTGGCACAGGGTGAAGAAGACGGTGGAGATGGCGGCCATCCCGGAGTTGAAGACCGCCGCCGACTCGGCCCCCTTCTCGAGCGGCACGACGTGGTCCTCGGCGATCTCGGCGTTGGGGTGGGAGAGGCGCGAGTAGATGAGGTCCACGCTCTCGCCCTCGGCCGGCTTCGACTTGCCCAGCGCGATGGCGAAGGCCCGCTCGGCGGCCTCCGGGCTCGAGAAGACGTAGGTCGAGGACCGGAACACGGCCGGGCGCGCCGACCCCACCGAGAGGCGCGGATCGAAGCCGCGGGTCAGGACGGCCGTGGGCGGGCGGACGAGGTAGGCGGTCTTGTCGCGAGGGCTGGCCATGAGGAAACCATAGCAGCCCGTTGCTCCGGTGGTGCGCGGGAGGATATGGGGTACCGGTGGATGCATCCAGACCGCCCCATGCAGGGCGTGGGCTGTTCGAGCGCGGCATCGCGCTGGCACTCGTCGCGGCGTTGCTGGCCACCGCCTTCGCCATCCTGGCGCCCTTCGGGACCATCCTCCTCTGGTCGCTCTTCATGTCGGTCACGATCTGGCCGCTCCACCGCTGGTTCCTCCTGCGCACCGGAGGCCATCCTTCGGTGGCGGCCACGCTCTCGGTGGCGGTCCTGCTCGTGGTGGTGGTCGCGCCGGTCGTCCTCGCCACCATCGCCCTGCTCCCCAGCCTGCGCGCCATCGTGGCCGTGGTGTCCCGTCCGGAGACCTGGACCATCCCCGCGCCTCCGGAGTGGATGCGCGAGGTCCCCCTGGTCGGGCACCTGCTCCAGGGCACCTGGCAGGAGATCGTCCAGGCCCTGCTGGCCCAGCTGGGAGGGCCCGGCACGCAGACCTCCCGCATGGCGCAGTGGGGGGTCATGCGCGCGCTCGGGACGGGCTGGACCATCGTGCAGGTCGTGCTCGCCGCGGTGCTCACCTGGCCGATGCTGGCGGGCGGCGAGCGCGGCGGGGCGCTGGCCTCGCGGATCGCCGACCGCGTCGGCGGACAGCACGGTGTCCACCTCCTGGAGCTGGCGAGCCGGACCATCCGCTACGTGTCGGTGGGAATCATCGGCACGGCGGCGGCCCTGGCGCTGGTGGAGGGAATCGGTCTCTGGCTGGCCGACGTCCCGCTCATCGCCGTGCTCATGGTGGCGTGCTTCGTCATGGACGTGATGCAGATCGGCATCCACGCCGTCTACGTCGGGGCGGGGGCGTGGCTCTTCTACGTCGGCCGACCCGGAGCCGCGATCTTCACGCTGGTCTGGGGCTTCATCGCCAACAACGCCATCGACTCGGTGGCCCGCCCCTACGTCATCAGCCGGGGGACGGGGCTCCCCATGACGGTCATCTTCCTGGGCGCCATGGGTGGCCTCATCGTCTGGGGGTTCATCGGGGTCTTCCTGGGACCGACCCTCCTCGGGCTCGCGTGGACCCTGCTGCGCGTCTGGCTGGCGAGCCCTCCCGTCGCCGGCGCCGATCCGGGGCTCTAGCCCGATGGCCCGCACCCTCGACGGCTGGATGGACTTCATCCGCAGCCGCACGGCGCTCACCCGCGTTCCGCTGGTCCCGGAGATCGAGCTCTACCAGGCCACCGAGATGACCGAGCTGTGGCGGGCCACCTCCTCCGACCTGGAGGGATGGGACGACTCGCCGTTCTGGGCCTTCCCCTGGGTGGGTGGCCAGGCGCTCGCCCGGCACGTGCTCGACCACCCCGAGCTGGTGGCCGGCCTCCGCGTGGCCGACTTCGGCACCGGCAGCGGGCTGGTGGCCATCGCCGCGGTCATGGCCGGAGCCGCGCGGGTGGTGGCGTACGACGTCGACCCCTTCTGCGAGGGAGCGGTCCGCCTCAACGCCGGCCGCAACGGCGTCGCGGTGGAGTTCGAGGCCCACTCGCCGCTCGGGGAGTCGCTGGCGGTGGACGTGATCCTGGCCGGGGACGTGTTCTACGAGCGGCGGATGGCCGAGCGGTTCCTGATCTGGGGGCGGGCCATGGCCGGGCGCGGGATCCGGGTCCTGGCCGGCGACCCGGGGCGGCTCTACTCGCCCCAGGAGGGCGTACGGGATCGCGGCGCGCACGACGTGCCCACCTCGACCGCCATCGAGGAGCGGGTGCTGATGAAGACCTGGATCATCGAGCTCCTCCCGGAGTGAACTCCGGGCCTCGCCGGCCCGCGCCGAGCACCTCGGCGAAGATCTCGATCATCCGGTAGGTGAGCCCCCAGATCACGAGCCCGTCCACGTCGAGGCTGGGCAGCACGAGCGGCCGTCCCTCGTGGACGTAGGGGAAGGGCGCCCGTCGCGCCGGGTCGAGCAGGTCGCCGAGCCGGACCCAGTGCGCGCTCGCCACCTCGGCCGAGAACCGGAACGGGCCAGGCTCGGCGCGCAGCGCCCAGACCCAGGGCTGGATGGAGAGCCCCACGGCGCGCCCCCTGCCGATGGCCGGGATCTCGTCGAGGGCCCCGAGCCGGACGCCGCCAGCCCGCAGGTCGAGGCCGACCTCCTCCTCCGTCTCCCGGACCGCCGCGTCCTCGATCCCCTCCCCCGGCTCGACCCGGCCGCCGGGGAAGGCCACGTGTCCGGACCAGAGGTCTCCCTCCCGCTCGGCGCGCCGGATGAAGAGGACCTCCAGTCCGGAGGGCGGTTCGCGGAGGACGATGGAGACGGCCGCCCGCCGCGGAAGCGGCTCCGGGAGCAGCTCCGGAGGGCGGAGCGCGAGTGCGCGGCGGATCTCCTCGAGGCTGGGAACGACCACCCGGTGATCCTATCCGTGCCGGGCGGCGATGGCCGCGGCGAGCGCCACGACGCGGTGGGCCTCGGCGACGTGCAGCGATTCGACGAGCCGCCCGTCCACCACGACCACGCCCCGCCCGGCCGCCTCGGCGGCGGCGTGGGCCTCGATGACCCGCCGTGCGGCGGCGATCTCCTCGACTCCGGGCGCGAAGGCCAGGTTGGCGGCGGCGACGGTCCGGGGGTGGATGAGGGTCTTCCCGTCGAAGCCCAGGTCGCGTCCCTGCCGGCAGGCCGTCGGCGAAGCCCTGGTCGTCGGCGAGGTCGAGGTGGACGCCGTCCAGCGCGGCGAGACCGCTCGCCCGCGCCGCCAGGACGACGAGCGAGAGCGAGACGAGCACCTCGGTTCGCCGCGCGGTGTGGCGCGCCCGCAGGTCCTTCACCAGATCCGAGGTCCCCGCCACCAGGCAGCGCAGCCGGGCCGAGGAGGCGGCCACCTCGGCCGCCCGGAGCACCCCGCGCGGGGTCTCGACCATGGCCCAGAGCGCCAGCGACTCCGGGGCCCCCGACGCCGCGAGGAACCGCTCGGCCTCGCGGACCACCTCGGGACCGTCCACCTTGGGGAGCAGGACCGCGTCGGCGCCCGAGCCGGCGGCGGCCGCGAGGTCCGCCCGCGCCCAGGGCGTCCCCGCCCCGTTCACCCGGAGTACAACCTCGGAGCGCCCCATGCCGCGGCGGACGGCCTCCACGGCGGCGCGCCGGGCGTCCTCCTTGGCGGCGGGGGCGACGGCGTCCTCGAGGTCCACGATGACCACGTCGGCGTCGAGGGAGGGCGCCTTCTCGAGCGCGCGGGCGTTCGCTCCGGGAACGTAGAGGGCGCTGCGCCGCGGACGGACGTCGGTCACGCCTCCTCCCTTCGCGCGACGCGGCGCATGGCGGCGATCCAGAGCCGGGACTCCTTGCGGGTCAGGCAGGCCCGGCGCAGCGAGCGGGAGAGGTCCCGCACGGCGTGCCGCTCCGGCCCCCGCAGGAAGCCGCCCGCGGCGAGGGCGTCCCGCAAGGCCGACTCGACCCGCAGCATCTCGGCATCGTCGGCCGAGGCCGCCCGCGCCCCGCCGGGCGGCGCCGCCTCGCGGACGCCGGGGCGGAGCGCGAAGGCGTACACGGCGACCGCCTGGGCCAGGTTGAGGGAGGGCTGCGGGGCCCGCGAGGGGATCCGGGAGAGCGCGTCGCAACGGCCCAGCTCCCCGGCGCGCAGCCCGTCCCGCTCGCCGCCGAAGACGAGCGCCGTCCGGCCTCGCGGCGCGACCTCCGCGACGGCCGCGGCCAGCGCTTCCGGCTCCATCGGCGGCCGCCCGCGCACGCGGCGGGATTCGGTCCCCACCACCCAGGCGCAGCTGGAGACGGCCTCGTCGAGCGTGGGGACGACCCGCACGCCGTCGAGCAGGTCCTCCGCTCCGACGGCCATGCGGCGGGCCACGTCGAGGTCGAGACGCTCGGGATCGACGAGCACCCAGTCGGCGTGCCCGAAGTTGCGCAGCACCCGTGCCGCGGCTCCCACGTTCTCGGGGACCCGCGGCCGGACGAGCACGAACCGGACCAAGGCTATCCCGCGTCGGACCCCGGCTCGTCGGCCTCGTCCTCCTCGACGTCCGGACCGGGCGGGAGGGTGGCCATGGCCTTCTTGATGTACTCCTGGTGCTGCTTCTCCTCGGCTCGGAGCTCCTCGAAGAGCTTGCGCACGTCGGCGTCCTTCACGTGGGCCAGGGCCTCGTCGAAGTAGCTCCAGGCCTTCTCCTCGGAGATCAGCGCCACCTCCATGGCCTGCCGCGGCGACATGAAGACGCGGGGCTGTCCGCGGTCGGGGGCCTCGACGTCGTCGATGGCCTCGAGGGTGACGGTGGACGGAGCGGCGCCGAAGAGCTTCTGGCGGCGGGCCTTGAGATCGTCGCGGTGCTTGGCCTCGTAGCCCGCCATGTTCTTGAAGACCTCGTCGGAGTCTCCCTTGTAGCGGCCACCCACGAGACGGGCGAACTCGTCGTAGCGGATCTTGGCCTCCTCCTCGATCAGGATGGCCAGGTCGAGGGCGTCCTTGAGGGTCAGCTTCGCGAAGTCGATCTTCTGGGCCATGTTCACTCCCCGGCGAGGTTGTTGAAATGCTGGGTCCTCAGCTAATGCTGAAGCGTGCGAATTGGCTAACGCTTCGTTGGCACCCTTTTGGGTACCAGGAGTCATGGATGGCGCAGAGCGGGCTGGGAAACATCGTTTTTCGCAGGGAGCCCCGGGTGGCTCGGCTGCACGATCCTCGCCGAGGGTTCGCCCTCACCGACGTCGAGAGCGAGATCCGCTACGACCCCCTCACCGGGGAGTCCTCCCGCATCTGCCACTTCTCGCTCCCCGCGGCGGCCCCCTCCGACATCTCCGCCACGGTGGAGGCCCGGAGACCGGGCTGCCCGTTCTGCCCGGGCAAGGTGGACGTGGTCACCCCCCGTTTCCCCGACGAGCTGGTTCCGGGCGGGCGCTTCCGGCGGGGCGAGGCGGTGGTCTTCCCCAATCTCTTCCCGTACGACGAGCTCTCGGCGGTGCTCGTTCCCGGCGCCCAGCACGACCTGGCGATGGGTGACGTGCCCGAGGCGCTCGTCGCCTCCGGCCTCGGCGCGGCCCGCGACTTCCTGGCCGCCACGCTCCCTCGCATGGGGGGTGACCTCCTCGGGCTCGTCACCTGGAACCACATGCCGCCCGCGGGAGGGACGCAGATCCACCCGCACATGCAGGTGGTGGCCACCTCCGAGCCCGGCAACGCGGTCCGCCGCGAGCTCGCCGCGGAGACGGCCTTCCTGCAGGCGCACGGCCGGCCGTTCGCCCCGGACCTGCTCGCCGCCGAGGAGGCGGCCGGGCGCGTGGTGGGACGCACGGGTGCGTGGACCTGGTACGTCCCCTTCGCCCCCACGGGCGTGCTCGGCGACTGCCGGGCCGTCCTCCCGGGCAAGTCGAGCGTGCTCGACCTCGACGACGCCGAGGTGGCGGACTTCGCGGCGGGGCTGCGGCGCGCCCTTCGCGGCTTCGCGGCGACCGGGCTCTGGAGCTTCAACCTCACCTTCGTCCCCGACCGCTCGGGGGACCGCTCCGGGCGCCACGCCCTCTCGGCCCGGCTCCTGCCCCGGCTCTACATCGACCCCGTGCTTCACACTCCCGACGCCAACTACCTCCACCTGCTCCTCGGGGAACGCTTCTCGATGACCTGGCCGGAGGAGGTGGCGGAGCGGCTGCGCCAGGCCTTCAAGGACGGGTGATCCCCTTCGCCGCGACCCAGGCGGCCAGGCGCGCCTCCTCGGCGTCGCGCGCAGCCATCCGGTCCGCCACGAGCCGCCGGAGCACGGCCTCCCGCACCGCGACCCGGTCAGCCTCCGAGCGTCCGGCCCGGGCGACCTCGTCGTCGAACAGGCGAACGTGGCGGCGCACGGCGCTGGCGGCGCGCGCGAAGCCTCGCGCCTCCAGCTCGTAGAACCGTGCCAGGCGAGCCGGGTCGGGCGACGGCCGGACCTCGGCGTCGGCGGTGCCCGCCTGGTAGACGTAGCGGGCCTTCGAGAGACGTGGGCGAGCGATGTCGCGGGCGGCCAGGTAGACGTCGCCCCCCTCGCGGCTCGACGCATCGATGACCTGCTCGGTGATGACCCGGGCGAAGGGCCCGGCCGGGTCGAGCCGGAGCGCGTCGAGGGCGGCCTCCTCCTCCGCGTCCCCGGCGGCCAGCGCCGACAGGCCCGCGACCACGCCGGGCACCCCCGACATCCCGTCGGCCGCCTCGAATACCCGCGCGCCCCAGAGGTCCTCGAGGAAGAGGTGGTGGTTCTTGATGATGCCGAGACCGATCTCCTCGAAGCCGGGACGCGGGCGCAGCCACCCCCACAGCGAGAAGAGGTTCTCCTTCCAGCTCTCGATCTTCGCGTCGACGAAGAACGGGTAGACGGCCTGGAGGGTGTGGATCTGGTTGGCCACGTCCTCGACGTAGTGGTGCGCGGCCCCGAGCCAGACGTAGGCCAGCGCCCGCCCGCCGGGGGTCCCCGCCGTCGCCGCCGCGAGGGCGACGTCGGTGTGCATCTGGGCCATCTCCGGAGCGAACGCCTTCGCGGTGGGCGGCCATGCCCAGCGGCGCGGGTCGGCCTTGAGGACGTCCGGGGAGTCCGAGAACTCGACCCTGGGCAGGCCGTAGTGGGCCCAGGCCTGGCTGGAGAGGCCGGTGAGCGCCCCCATGTCGAGCTGGGCCGGGTCGAGCGGAAGGGGGCGGCCCGTGGCGTCGCGGCGAACGCGCCGGTCAGGGTCGTGGGCGAAGCGCTCGACGTTGCGCTTGTCGTCGTCGGGGAGCCGGGACGACACGGCGGCCAGGAGCCGGGCGTCCGAGGGCCCATCGGGTACCGCGTCGACGCCCACCACCCGGGCCTCCGGGGTGAGCCCGAGGAACTCCTTCCAGGCCCAGCCGTCGAACTGCCGCTCCGACGGGTGGCGCGAGAGGAAACGCTCACGAACGGCGGGGTCGGGATGGCTCGCGCCGGCGCGCCAGGTGGCGCCGCGCAGCTCGTCGACGTCCGCCGGGGTGGCCCGCGCCAGGTCGCGCGGCATCGCCGCCGGGAGGGCTCGCTCGCCGATGAGCTGGTGGACCCGCTCCTCGTAGGCGGAGGCCGCGCCCGGCGCGCCGAGCACCGCCAGGAGGGCCAGGACGGCCGGGGGGGCGGCCGGCCGCCTCACGACCCCTTCGGCGCCGCCTGGGTCTCGGCCGCCCGGATCTCGGGCTGGTACTGCACGGTGTCGAACACCACGAAGGCCACGAAGAGCGCCGCGAAGAGCGCCGCCGAGGCCAGCACGACCAGCTGGAAGCGGTTCTCGTACTTGAGGTGCATGAAGAAGAGCGCCACCAGGGCCGCCTTGGTGCAGGCGATGGCGAGCGCCAGGACCACGTTCCACTCGCCGAGGTCGACGCGGGAGGTGACCACGGTGGCGACGGTGAGCGCCATGAGGGCAGCCGCGGTGCCCAGGAGCACCGACGGGGGCATGACGTGCGTCCCGTGCTCCGGGGCGGCGGACGTAGGGCTGTGCTCGGTCACGGCGGCTCCGATCAGATGAGGTAGAGGAGCGGGAAGAGGAAGATCCAGATCATGTCGACGAGGTGCCAGTAGAGCGCCACCGCGTCGACCGGGACGTAGTAGCCAGGGACGAAGTCCCCGCGGCCGGCGCGCCGGATGAGCCAGACGTAGAGTCCCATACCGACGAGCACGTGGATCCCGTGCAGGCCGGTCATGAGGTAGTAGATGCTGAAGAAGGTGCCCAGGTCCTTCGGCACCGGCAGGGCCTGCACCGCCGCGGGCAGCGTGGCCAGGATCTCCGCGGAGGGCTTGCAGGCCGCGCCCCAGGCGATCCCGTTGTGCAGCTTGTGGCTGTACTCGAAGTACTTCACCACCAGGAACACGCCGGCGAGGAGCAGCGTGAGGAGGAGCGAGATCCGCAGGCCCCTCCGCTGGCCCAGCTGCGCGCAGCGGACCGACCAGGCCGCGGAGACGCTGCTGCCGACGAGCACCACGGTGTTCAGCGCCCCCATGCGCCAGTCGAGGAAGTGGTGGGCGTACTGGAAGAGGGCGAAGTGGTTGGCCCTGTAGACCCCGTAGGCGACGAAGAGCCCGCTGAAGAAGAGCACCTCGCTGCCCAGGAAGAGCCAGAGCCCCAGCTTGCTGGTCTGGAGCTGGGCGTCCATGCTCGTGAAGTGGTGGGCCAGGAACCGCTCCTCCGGGGGCTGCCCGGCGGCGGTCGCGGCATGGGCGTGGTCGTTCATCGCGCGCCCTCCTCGCGGACCGGCACCCAGCCCGCCTCCTCCGACTCCCGTCGCAGCCCGGTGTAGTCGTACGGGGGCGCGCTCCGCGGAGCGACGGCGAAGTTGTCGTGCGGCGGGGGGGAGGATGTGGCCCACTCCAGCGTGGCGCCGCCCCACGGGTTGGCCGGGGCCGGCGCGCCGGAGCGGAGCGACTTCACGAAGGCCCAGAGCGCGACCACCAGCCCCGCCGCCAGCATCACCGCACCCACCGTGGAGAGCCGGTTCAGGCCCTGGAACTGCTCGGCGTAGGTGGCGTACCGGCGCGGCATCCCCAGCGTGCCCGCCATGAACTGCGGGATGAAGGTCACGTTGAAGCCCAGGAAGATCAGGATCGCCGAGGCCACGCCCAGCCGCTCGTCGTACATGCGCCCGGTCATCTTGGGCCACCAGTAGAAGAGGCCGGAAAGGAAGGCGATCATCACCGCGCCGACCATCACGAAGTGGAAGTGGGCCACCACGAAGTAGGTGTCGTGCAGCGGGATGTCGGTGGCGAGCGCCCCCAGGAAGAGGCCGGTCAGCCCTCCCACGCCGAAGATGGCGAAGAAGGAGAGCACGTAGAGCATGGGCGTCTTGAGGACGATGTGCCCCTTGTACATGGTGGCCAGCCAGTTGAAGGTCTTGATGGCCGACGGGATGGCGACCAGCAGCGTGAGGAAGCTGAAGATCAGGTTGGCCCACTTCGACTGGCCGGAGACGAACATGTGGTGTCCCCAGACCAGGAAGCCGATGAGCGCGATGGCGATCGAGCTCATGGCGATGAACTTGTACCCGAAGATGGGCTTGCGGCTGAAGACCGCCACCACCTCGCTCACGATCCCCATGGCCGGCAGGATCATGATGTAGACGGCGGGGTGCGAGTAGAACCAGAAGAAGTGCTGGAAGAGCACCGGGTCTCCGCCGTACTCGGGCATGAAGATGCCCAGGTGGAAGACCCGCTCCAGGAACCCGAGGGCCACCGTGATGCCCAGCACCGGGGTGGCGAAGATCTGGATGATGCCGGTGGCGTAGAGGGCCCAGAGGAAGAGCGGCAGGTCGAACCAGCCCTGGCCCGGCGCCCGCATCTTGTGGATGGTGGCGATGAAGTTCACGCCGGTGAGGATGGAGCTGAACCCGGCCAGGAACACGCCGGTGAGCGCCAGCAGGATGCCCAGGCCCCGGGAGGACTCGAGGCTGTAGGGCGGGTACAGGGTCCACCCGGTGTCGATGCCGCCCACCACCAGCGTGGCCACGAAGAGCACGGCCCCGCCGACGAAGAGCCAGAAGGAGAGCAGGTTCACCCGTGGGAAGGCCACGTCCTTGGCCCCGACCATGAGGGGCACCACGAAGTTGCCCAGCGCCGACGGGATTCCGGGGATGACGAAGAGGAAGATCATCACCGCGCCGTGCAGCGTGAACATCTTGTTGTAGGCGTCGTTCGAGACCAGCCCGCCGGACGGGTTCCAGAGATGGAAGCGGACCACCATGGCGAAGACCCCGCCCAGGAAGAGCGAGAAGACGATGAGCGCCAGGTACATGATGCCGATGCGCTTGTGGTCGACCGTGAGGAGCCAGGAGCGCAGGGTGCTCCCGTGCGTGAGGTAGTTCTCGCCGGAGGTCATGGTCCGTCCTTCAGGCTCTGGATGTAGGCCACGATTCCCTGGATCTCCCGGTCGTCGAGCGGGATGGGGGGCATCATGTCCTCGTAGCCGGCGCTGATCTTCGCCCCCGGCTTCACGATCGACTCGCGGATGAAGTTCTCGTCGACGCGCACGGTCGCCCCGCCGGCGAGCTTCTCCTCCTTGCCCCAGATGCCCTTGAGCGAGGGTCCGACGCCGGCCGAGCCGTCGACGCTGTGGCAGGCCGAGCACCCCTTCTCGCCGAAGACCCGCACGCCGACCTCGAGGAGCGTCTCGTCGCCCCCCTTGCCCTCGATCGCCCAGGCGTCGAAGGAGGCCTGATCGGGGTGGACCACCACCACCGAGGTCATGGTGGAGTGGTTCGTCCCGCAGTACTCGGTGCAGAGGATCGGGTAGGTCCCGGCCACGGTGGGGGTGAAGACCATCCGGGTGAAGCGGCCCGGCACGGCGTCCTGCTTGAGCCGGAACTCGGGCACGTACAGGGAGTGGATGACGTCGGTGGCGGCGAGGACCAGCTCGACCGGCTTCCCGCTCACCACGTGGAGCTCCTTCGACCCCTTGCCGCCCTGGTGGTCGAACCACCACGACCACTTCCGCCCGGTCACCTGGACCCGCTGCGGCGTGGAGCCGGGTTCCGGCTCGACCATGGCGAAGTAGACCTTGGTGGAGGCGGCGAAGATCACGAAGACCAGCGCGAGCGGGATGGCCGACCAGAAGATCTCGAGCCGGGTCGAGTGGTCCGGCGAGGGTTCCGGGCCCGGGCGCGACGGCCGCGCCCGGTAGCGGATCGACGAAGACGATGGTGAAGCCGATGATGACGGCCAGGAAGAACGCGGACAGCCAGAAGAGGAATCCGAAGACGTGGTCCACCCCCTCGGCCACGCTGGACGCGCGCTCGGGCATGTAGCCGGGGCCGGCCGCGATGAGGCTTCCGGCCAGCAGGTCGGGGAGTCGGATCATGGGGTCGGGTTCTCCGTCTTGCGCCGCCGCCGGTCGCGGTACGCCTGGGTTCCGAGGAACGAGATCAGGAAGGCCATCGCCAGGACCCCCCCGGCGCGCATCACCTTGAGCGCCAGCGGCGCGGGGTCGGCCGGGTCGAAGCCCATGCAGGTGAGGAGGAATCCCCCCAGGCTCCGCTGCTCCGCGGCGGTCGCCACCGCTCCGGAGGCGGCGCGATCCACGGCCGTGCGGAGGACACCCGGAGCATAGGTGATGCCGTGCAGGTAGCCGCTGACGCGGCCGTCGGGGGTGATCACCACGAGCGTGGCCTGGTGCTGGTACTCGCCGGTCTTCGGGTCGTAGCGGTACTTGAAGCCCACCGCGTCGGCCAGCGCGTCGACGTCGGCCTGGGAGCCGCGGAGGAAGCGCCAGCCCTGCTCCACCCCGGCCCTGCCTCCGGCCTCCCGGACCATGGCCTGCTTGTACCGGGCCATCTGCTCGCGCTTCTCGGCGGGGTCGATGCTGACCGTGGCGACGTCGAAGCCCTCCCCGGCCCAGCCCGCCTCCTTGAGGCCTCGTGCCAGCCCACCGAGCTGGAGCCCGCAGAGACGCGGGCAGCTGGTGTAGTTGAAGGAGAGCAGCAGCGGCCGCCCGGCCCGGTCTCCCAGGCGGACCTGCCTCCCCTCCGAGTCCGCGAACGCGCCGGAGAGCGGCACGGTGGCCCCGAGCCGCTCGACCACGCCGACGGCCGCGACCTCCCGCTTGAGGAGGTCGGTGGTCTGCCCGTCGGCGGGCGTGGCCGCCAGCAGCGAGAGGAGTGCGATCGCGGCGGTGAACGGGGTGCGCAGTGCCATGGACGTGAGGCGGCTGTATCTGTCCAGCCAACGTGGACTCGTCAACACCATTTTACGGAGAAGCTCCTGGATTTCCTGGCACAACGCGTCACGGACGGGTCGGCTTGGACCGGCGCGGTCCCCGCCTACTTGGCCGGCCGCCCGAGCCCTTCGACGAAGTACGCCAGCGCCCAGCGCTCCTCCTCGGGGAGGTGCTTGAACGCGATCATGCCGGTGCCCTTCACGCCCTTGCCCAGCACGTCGAAGACGGCCGGGGCGCCGCCCTTCACGGGATGCGTGACCAGGTTCTCCGGAGGTGGCTTGAGCGCCTTCGCGGCCGGGCCGTCCCCCTCCCCGCCCTTGCCATGGCAGGCGACGCAGTTCTTGGCGAACGAGGCCTTCCCCTTCTCCACGAGCGCGGGGGTCTTCGCGGGGGCGTCGCCCGCCCGTGCGGTCGGGGTGGAAAGCAGGGCAGCTGCGAGGGCCAGCGAGGGGATCCACCGGGTGGTCATGGTCTCTCTCCTTGGTTGTGGTCGAGCGACTCCCAGATCCGGGAGGCGAGTCCTGCGAAGATCGATCTCAGGCCGTCGTCCCCGACGGCCGCGACGGGCGTTCCCGCGTCGGCAGCCGCGCCGATCCGCGGGTCGAGCGGGATCTCGCCCAGGAAGGGCACGCCGTAGTCACGCGCGAGCATCCGCCCCCCGCCCTGGCCGAACGGGTGGTAGCGGATCCCGGTGTCGGGGGCGACGAATCCGCTCATGTTCTCGACCACGCCGGCCACCGGGACGCCGATGTCGAGGAGCATGCGCAGCGCCCTGCGCACGTCGTCGTTGGCCACCACCGCCGGAGTGGTCACGACCACCGCGCTGGCGATGCGAAGCTCCTGGGCCAGGGTCAGCTGGACGTCTCCGGTTCCGGGCGGCAGGTCGACCGCGAGGACGTCGAGGGGACCCCACTCCACGTCGTCGAGCATCTGCACGAGCGCCGCGGTCGCCACGGCCGACCTCCACCCGAGGGGCGTGTCGGCCTCCGGCGTGGTCAGCCCCACGCTCATGACGCGGAGGCCGAAGTTCTCGGCCGGGATCATCCTGTCGGCGTCGTTCCAGCGGACGCGCTCCCCGGCGAGCTGGAGCATTCGCGGGACGCTCGGACCGTGCACGTCGGCGTCGAGGAGCCCCACCCGGAGGCCTCGCTGCGCCAGCGCGTTCGCCACGTTCACGGCGACGAGCGTCTTGCCCACACCCCCCTTGCCGCTCGTGAAGAGTACGACGTGGCGGGCGAACGGCGCGCGGTTGCCCGGGCTGGCGGTGTCGCCGCGGGGGACGGCCGGACCGCCGCCGATCCGCACCACCGGATCCGTCACAGGCATCCCTTGAACGCACCGGCCTTCGGCTTCTTCGTCACCGAGAACTGCGCGACCTCGACGGTGGCGATGTCGTTCTTCTCGTCCACCTTCACGGTCTTCCCCTCGAAGTCGATGCTGCCGCCCCCGAACGCGCTCTCGAGCTGGTACCGGAAGACCTTCTTCTCCCCGATCCGGTAGATGCGCTTCTCGGCCACGTCGAAGACCACCATCTCCTTGGCGGCCTCGGCGGGCGGGCAGGACGTGAGCGCCTTCAGCCCCCCGCTGGCCCGGGCGTCGAGCGCGCACTTGAGCCCGGTGACCACACCGGACGTCACCTCGACCTCCTCGCCGGTCGGTGCGGCCAGCGTTGTGAGAGGCAGCGCGGCGGCCAGCAGCAAGACGACGGTGGTCTTCATGGCTTCTTCTCCTCGGGGCGCTCCTCGCGGCCCAGCGTGGCGAGATAGGCGACGATGGCTCCGAGGTCGCCCGGCTCCATGGATGCGTAGTCCGGCATGGTGGAGGCCTTCTTCCCGTCGGCGCCGCGCGTGTACCAGACGTAGGCCTCGTCGGCCGGCCAGGCCCCGTTCGCGTCGGGCTTCGCCGAGCGGTCCTGCCGCTGGGCGACGTTCGGGTTCGGGACGATGACCGTGCTGGGCGTCACGATCGAGTCGCGCAGGTAGCCGGGCGAGGCGACGACCCCGATGCCGGTCAGGTCGGGAGCCAGCCCGGGCACCGCCTTCTCCGCCCCCACGCTGTGACAGGCGGTGCACATGCCCTCGAAGAGCTCCCGCCCCTTGCGCGGGTCTCCGAGGTCGCCGGGGCGGTGGCCCCAGGCCAGCTCGGCCAGGTAGGCGGGGTCGGCCGCCATCCCGGGCATTCGCAGGAACTTCCAGCCGGCGAGCGCCTTGTTGCCGCCGCGCTCCTTGCCCGCGCCGTCCCAGACCGCGACCGAGAAGGGCACGAGCGCGCGGCCGAGGTCGTGACCGGCCGCGGAGAGCGGCCTCAGGAAGACCGCGCGCCAGGTCTTCCGGACGCCGTCGTGCCGCATGCCGACCTTCACCCCGCCCAGGTCGGCGCGCCCGGACGTCCCGAACCCGTGGGCGATCGCCTGCCGCGCGATCGGGCCGTCGGCGCCCGCGCGCTGGAGGTAGAGGACCACCTCCTGCGCATCGTCCCCCATTCCCACGTAGGGGAGGCGGGTCCCGGCGCCGAAGCGTCGAGGGAACTGCAGAGCCGCGGCGTCGCCGTACACGTCCACCCCGTCGGGCGTGGCGCGGCTCTCGGTGGGGTCGGCCCATTCGAGGAGCACGGCCAGGTCCTTGCCGTCGGTGGCGGCCCGCACGCGGATGGTGCGGAGCGTCGCCCTCTCCAGAGCCTGGTTGGCCTGGCGGTCGTTCAGGCGGATGGTGTGCTGGGGTGCGGCGGGGACGGTGGCCACCGGTGCGGCGTCCCAGAAGGGCGCGGCCGGGTCGGCCGCGAGCGGGCCGGCCACCTTCGCGACCTCCAGGGTCTCGGAGGCGAGGAAGTCGGCGGCGGCGGCCGGTACGGCGACGGCGAGCGCGAGGGCAGCGGCGAGGATCCAGCGCATGGTCACTTCCCTCCCGGCGCGTCGACCGAACGGATCCCGCGCCGCCCCAGCTGGACCAGCCCGGGCCCGGTCGGCGTTCCCAGGCGGAACATCTCCTCCTGCTTGAAGGCGATGAGCACGTCGAGCAGCTCCGAGGGCTTCCCCTCCCGCCGGCGCACGATCTCCGACTCCAGCCTCGACACGACCTTGCGCACGCCGGGGCCGAAGAGCCCCTCGAGGTACGCCATGGGAATGCGCTCGCTGCCCGGGATGGCCCGCCCCTGGGCGTCGTACTTCGGAGGCCCGGGGAGCGGCGGCACGTAGAACACGTTGGCCTGCGTGCCGTACTCGGGGTGGAGCGGGAGCGCCACCTGCCACTCGTGGACGAGCTTGTGGACCTGCCCCTCCACGTCGTCCAGGTACCCCACGAAGCGCAGCCGCCCGACGCACTGCTGCGCGCAGGCTGGCGCGAGCCCGTTCTCCACCCGCGGGAAGCAGAGGATGCACTTCTCCGATCGGAAGGTCCGGGTGTTGAAGTAGACCTTCTTGTAGGGACAGCCGGCGATGCAGTAGCGCAGGCCCTCGCAGCGCTCCTGGTCCACCAGCACCACCCCGTCCTGGTCGCGCTTGAAGATCGCGCCGCGCGGGCAGGCGGCCAGGCAGCCCGGGTTGGAGCAGTGGTTGCAGATGCGGGGCAGGTAGAAGAACCAGCTGTTCGGGAAGTCACCCTCCCCGCGGTCCTCGTCCCAGTTCGGGCCGGTCCTCGGCTCGCCGATCGGCCCGATCACCTTGCCGAGCGCGGCCTCGTCGAGGTTGAAGTCCCAGGGCGTCCCGTAGTCGGCGCTGAGCGACGGGACGGTGCCCTCCCGCAGCGTGCCGGAGCCGTCGAAGCCGCCGCCCATCCCCTCCCAGTTCCGGGGGAAGCCGGTGCCGGGCCGGGTCTCGACGTTGTTCCAGTACATGTATTCGCGGCCGTTCCGGTTGGTCCACTGCGTCTTGCAGGCGACCGTGCAGGTCTGGCAGCCGATGCACTTGTTGAGGTCCATCACCATCGCGAGCTGGCGTGTCGACATGGTCGTCCCCCTAGGCCCTGGCGATGTCCACGGTGGAGTCGTAGGCGTGCTGGTTGCCGTCCCAGTTCGTCCCGAACCTCAGGTGGCCCCAGCCGTCGCTCACCTCGAGGAGGTTCGGCATGTCCCCGATGAGGGCGTTGTGCCCCTTGCGCCCGCGGTACTGGAAGGGCTCCCAGCCGTGCTCCATGACGACCGCGCCGTCCGGCACGCCGGCGGCGATCTTGGCCTGCACGAAGATCTCCCCGAGGTCGTTCCACAGGCGCACCCGGTCGCCGTCGGCGATGCCCTTCGCCGACGCGGTCCTGGGATTCAGCATCGCGAAGGGCTCGCCGCGCTGGAGGCGCAGGAGCGTCGGGGACGCCTTGTAGGTCGAGTGGATCGACCACCGGGCGTGCGGCGTCATGAGCAGGAGGGGGAAGCGCCGCGGGTGGATGGGCTCGGTGGCCCGGGGGATCTGGGCCCCGGCGGCGATCCAGAGGGGGTGGTCCACGTAGAAGGTGAGCCGCCCGGAGACGGTCTCGAAGCGCTGGTGGAGGTAGAGGTTGTTCTCGAAGGAGTTGTAGGGCTTGTCCGGGTAGAGCGGGGAGGTCTTCCCCGCCTTCTCGTTCAGGACCAGGAACCCCCCGCGCTCGACCATGGTCCTCGGGGTGTTGGGCTTGAACTGGTCCACGTGCTCGAGGGCGAACTCCACCGCGTCCCGGTCGGTGCGGAGCTTCCCACCTTGGGTGAAGTCATCGACCAGCCGGTCCATGGCGTGGAAGCCCTCCTTCGCATGGGTGGCGTCGGGGATCTTCACGGACCGCTCGTCGCCGGTGGCCTGGTGCCGGGCCTTCGCCAGCGCCTCCATCTTCTCCACGATGAGGGTGGAGATCTCCCACTCGGACTTCACCTCGCCGACCCGCTTCAGATTGGCGGGCGGGACGCAGACGTTGGCGAACCGGTGGTAGCCCGGATTGGTCCGGAGGTCCCAGGCCTCGTAGGACGTGGTGCAGGGGAGCAGCACGTCGGCCCAGGTGGCGAAGTCGCTCATCCGGAAGTCGCCGTAGGCGATGAACTTCGCCTTGTCGAGGAAGGCCTGCCGGTAGGAACCCTTGTTCCGGCGCATGCGCGCGTCGGCGAAGACGAGGAAGGTCTCCACCTCCCTCCACCAGGGCTTGCCCTTCTTCTCGCCGGCGTCGCCGGCCGACGCCTCGATCTTCTCCTTCAGCTGGGCCTCGTAGGCGGCCCGGGAGGTCCCGGTGGCCCGCTTCACGTCGGCCTCGTCGAAGGACCGGTTCAGGTCGGAGAAGCCGTCGCCCAGCATGAACTCGGAGACGAAGCCGGACGCGAAGCGATGGGTGTACTTCCCGGAGAAGCCGGAGAGCCCCTCCAGCCCGCTGATGCTCCACTCGTTCTCGGTGGCCAGGCCCCCGAACGGCCCCAGCTTGCCCAGGAAGGCGGTCAGGGAGGCCACGGCCCGCTGCGAGAGCATGCCGTTGAAGTGCTTCCCGACGGCGAACCCCAGGTGGACGATGGCCACGCGGGAGCCGGAGAGCTCCTTCGCCAGCCGCTCGACGACCGACGGGTGCACGCCGGTCAGCTTCGCGGTCTTCTCGGGCGCGTAGGCCTTCAGCTCGCGGGCGAAGGAGGCGAAGGCCGGCTCCACCTCGACCTCCCCCTGCCCCTGGAGGCGGATGCGGTACCTGCCGGAGAGCGCCGGGTCGATCTTCCAGCCGATGTCGTCGAGGCGCAGGGTGTCGACCGTCGAGCCCTCGCAGCCAGGAAGCGCCACGACCTTCTTCTGGTTCCGGTCCCACGCCACGAAGACCTCGTGGTGCTTCTCGTGGTCGGTGGCGAAGATCTCGGCGCTCTTCCGGTCGAAGCGCGGATCGGCGGGGTCGACGTCGTGCAGGCGCACCAGCTGCTTCGTGTCGGTGCGCACCAGTAGCGGCAGGTCGGTGAACTGCTTGAGGAAGCGCTCGGAGTAGCGCTTCGTGGCCACGAGCCGCTGGATGATGGAGAGCGCGAGGTGGCCGTCGTACCCGGGCTTCACGGGCACCCAGAGGTCGGCATGGATGGCGCTCGCGTTGTACTCCGGGGTCACCACGATGATCTTCGCGCCGCGGTACCTGCCCTCCCAGAGGTAGTGGGCGTCCGGGATGCGCGACGTGTTGGGGTTGCACCCCCAGAAGAGCGCCACGTCGGATCCGTAGACGAAGTCGTAGGTGCAGCCGAGGTTCCCCTCGCCGTAGACCACCGAGACCCCGGGGAACATGTCGCCCACGTAGCTCGCGATGTATGGGCGGACGGCGCCGAGGAGCGTGCCGAGCCGCTTCACCGAGGCGGCCCGGGCCTCGGAGAGCATGCCCGACCCCATGTGCACGTAGTTCCCGGCCGGGCCGGTCTCGAGCATGGTCTCGTAGAGATGGGTGGCCACCTCGGTGATGGCCTCGTCCCAGGAGATGCGCTTCCACTTGCCCTCCCCGCGCGCGCCGGTCCGCCGCATGGGGTGGAGGAGCCGGTCGGCCTGATAGAGGACCTGCGACTGCTGGACCCCCTTGTTGCAGCCTCGGGGGTTGGCGTCGGGGACATCCGGCGCGATGGCCGGGTAGCTCGCGGACTGGTTCTCGCGGGTGATGCGTCCGTCCGCGTCGGTCCACACGTCCCAGGCGCAGTTCCCCTGGCAGTTGACGCAGTGGTAGGCGTGGCCGTGGTTCTCGCCCTCGCCGTACGTGGCCGCGAACTCCTTCCGGTACGCCGCCTCGGTCGCGCGCGCGGCGGGATCGGCGGGGGCCGAGGGAGCCGGGGGAGCCGGGGCCGGGGGGGTCGAGCCGTCCCGGGCCAGCACCCGGGAGGCGGCGCTTCCCGCGCCCAGGGCCACGAAGGACTTGAGGAGGCTGCGTCGGCTCACCGTCATGGGGTTCTCCCGTCGCTAGAGGCAGCCGCCACCGGCCTTGGCCGAGGGCGGCGTGTACGCTCCCATGTCCTCCGGGAGATTGGCGCTGGTCCACGCGTCCATGCCCCCGGCCATCCCGCGCGCGGAGGCGAACCGGGACAGGCAGGCCCGCAGCGCCTCCGGGTCGTCCGGCTGCCCCACGACCACGGTGGGGACCGAGAAGAGGATCCGGGCACGAGCGGCCTCCGGCGCCTGGGCCGGATTGCAGCCCGGCAGCGGGATGGCGCCGGGGACGTGCGCCTCCTCGTAACCCTCGGCGAGGTCGGGCCGGACGTCTACGACCTGCCAGCTGGTCTGGGACCGGGCCAGCGTCCGGTAGACCTCCTTGGGCTCGACGGGGACCTGCCGCTCGAGCTCGACGCGGCGGTTCCCCTCGACGACGAGCATCGTGGAGAGCACCGCCACGATCGCGGCCGACGCGAGGACCTCCACCCGGGCGCTCACGGGCGTGCCCCCGGGCCGGAGGAGCCGGCGGATGCGAGCCGGGCCTCGAGTGCGGCGTTCCCGCTACGGAGCGCCGCCCATCCGGCGGCGAGCGCCACGATGGTCAGCAGGACGAGGATGCGGACCTGGGTCTTCATGGGGCCCCTAGTCGTAGACGTGGTCGCCGGCGGACTGCGCGGCGCCGAGGTCGAGGGAACGGGCGAGCAACCGTCCGTTGGCGACGGCCATCGACACCACGAAGAAGGTACCGGCCATGGCCAGGCTGCCGAGCGACAGCGTCGGCCACGCCGCGATGAAGGCTCCGGTCGTGCAGCCTCCGCCCACGAGCGCGCCCAGGCTCATCACGGTGGCGGCGCCGAAGCTGCGCCCGATGGCGGCGCCGTCGAGCACCTTGGGCACGGGCGCCTCGGCCGCGGCCCTGGAGCGGATCGAGAGTGCGGCGGCGAGGAGCGCCCCGGGAAACACCCCGATGATGAGGGCCGCGCGCCAGATGATGTCTTCGTTGATGCGGGGCACGACCTCCAGCGGGTGCCCCAGGAGGTGCGCTCCCCAGCCGGTCACGGCGAGCAGCGCCCCGGAGAAGCCCAGGTAACCGCCCTGCGCGCTGGCCAGGAAGACCAGGAGCCCGGCGATGGTGCCGGCAGCCACCCAGCTCCACTCGCCGCGAACCACGTCGAGCCAGCCGCTGCGCGGCCGGGCCGGCTCGTAGGTCTTCTCCTTCGTGAGCCGGTCCACCGCGAGCGCGATGACGACGAAGAGCGCGCCCCAGGCGAGGGCGACGGCGGCGTAGGGAAGCCCGAGCACTCCGTGGAGGGTGAGCGGCTTCTGGTTCGTGGCGATCACCTCCGCCTGCAGGAGCGGATCCTTGATCACGCCGTAGAGGAGCACTCCGGCGAGGAGCCCGGCGATGGCCGCCGTTCCCACGAACTTCTTCGACCCGCCCCGGCCGCCAGCCTTGGCGACGCAGGTGCCGGGGCAGAGGCCCGAGACGCCCAGGCCGATGCCGAAGAGGGCCCCGCCCAGGAGGTGGGCAGCGCCCATGTAGGGCATGACCCGGGGCACGACGCCCCAGGCCTCGGCGACGCCCGCCGCCGCGGCCAGCCCGTAGAGGAGCGAGGCCACCCCGATGGCGGTGAAGGCGAACTTCATGATCTTCGTGTCACGGAGCGTGAGCATGCCCATGACCCGCGAGTAGCGCGTGGCTCCCACCTTGTAGAGCACGACGCCGAAGGCGGCGCCGGTCAGGGCGCCCAGCAGGAATGCGCGCACGGCCGTCCCTCCTCCGGTCCGTCAGGGCTGGGCGGCGACCGGGAGGGAGGGGTCGTTCCCCCACTCGTCCCAGGAGCCGACGTACACCTTCACGTTCTCGTGCCCGGCCTTCTGCAGCGCCAGGTACTGGAAAGATCCCCGGCCCAGGCCGACGGCGCAATAGCTGATGACGGTCTTGGAAGGGTCGTACCCATTCTTCTTGAGCTTCTCGAGCTGCTTCTTGAGTTCGGCCTGGTCCTTCAGGGTGGGCTTGTCCGGCTGACCGTCCTTGTTGCCGGCGTACTTGCTCCAGGGGGAGAAGACTGCGGTCGGGATGGCGCCGCCCCGCTTGACGGTGATCTCCTTGCCCGGCGAGGCCAGGGCGCTCGAGAGGGTCTTGCCGGTGAACTCGTCGAGGTTGTGGCGGGAGTCGAGGAGCAGGTAGTGGCTCGAGTCGGCGGTGGCCTTCTTCACCTCGTCGATGGTGGCGATCATCTTCCACTGCACGGCCGGCGTGAAGGTCTTCGCCGCCACCTTGGCCGGCGCGCCAGGCTCCACCGCGCCTCCGTGGGCCTTCCAGGTGGCGAGGCCACCGTCGAGGATGCGGACGTTCTTCGCGCCGTAGAGCTTGAGGAAGAACCAGGCGCCGCTGGCATTGGCGCCTGCGCCGGCGTCGTAGACCACCACGTCGGTGGCGGCGTCGATCCCCAGCGTGGCCCCGATGAACTTCGCGGCGGTGGGCTCGCACATGGGGAGGCCCTTGCAGGACCTCACGTCGTCCAGGTAGTGCAGGTCGTGGGCGTAGGCGACCACCGACCCGGGGATGTGCCCCTTCTCGAACTCCTTCTCGGAGTCGGCGTACACGAACCGGACGTTCGGCTTGCCGACCAGGGCCTTGGCCGCGTCGGCGGTGATGAACTCGTCGGCCGCGCTGGCGGGTGCGGCGGACAGGAGGGTGGCCAGGGCCACGGCTACGGCGGCGGTGAGCTTCTTCATGGGACCTTCCTCTGCTTGCGTGGGATGGAACGGGAACGGCGGACGGCCCGGGGCTGCGCCCGGCGGGGTTCTTCACCTTCCGTGACGGGTACGGAGATGGCGCGGAGGTCGGGGACCCCCAGATCGAGGTAGCGGGCCCGGTACCCGGCCGCGCAGAGGATCTCCGCCGCCCGCGTGGCCATGGGACAGTAGGGGCCACGGCAGTAGGCCACCACCTCGCGCTCCCGGGGGATCTCGTGGACGCGCCCGGGCAACTCGTCGAGCGGCATGGAGCGCGCGCCCGGGAGGTGGCCGGCGCGGTACTCCTCCACCGGCCGGGTGTCGACGAGGGTGACCTCGCTCCGGGAGATCCGGCCGAGCAACTCCTCGCGCTCCCCGGCCTCCAGCGCCCCCAGCTCCCGGCGCAACACGTCCATCTCGGGGAGGATCGACTCGGCCAGCCCGCGCAGCAGCCCGAAGGCGATGGAGACGCTCTCGTCGGCGATCCGGTAGCGGACGTTCTTGCCCTCGCGCTCCGCCTGGACCAGCCGGGCCGACCGCATCTGCTGGAGGTGGCGCGAGGAGTTGGCGACGGTCGCGCCGGCGGCCTCCGCCAGCTCGTCGACGTTGCGTGAACCCTGGCGGAGCAGGTCGAGGAGGCGCAGCCGGACCGGGCTCGCGAGCACCTTCCCGATGCGGGCCAGTTCCTCGTAGTGGGCGAGCGCTCGGCGGCGCCTTCGGTCGGACGAGAGCACGTTCAATTGAATGATTGAATGTGTCCGACAAATCAAGACTCGTCAAGTCGACTTTGCGGCCTGCCCCTACCGGGTGGTGTCGACGACGATCCGTCCGCGGACCTTGCCGCCGAGCAGGTCCGCCGCCACCGGGATGGCCTCGGCGAGCGGGATCTCCCGGGTCATGGCGGCGAGCCGCGCCGGGTCGAGGTCGCGCGCCAGGCGCTGCCATGCCTCGCGCCGCAGCGCCATGGGGGCCATGACGCTGTCCACGCCGGCGAGCGTCACCCCCCGCAGGATGAACGGCGCCACCGAGGCGGGGAGGTCCATCCCGCCCGCGAGCCCGCACGCCGCCACCGTGCCGCCGTAGCGCGTGGTGGCGCAGGCGTTGGCGAGCGTGTGGCTCCCCACCGAGTCGACCACTCCGGCCCAGCGCTCCTTCTGGAGGGGCTTCCCCGGAGCGGAGAGCACGGCCCGGTCGATCACCTCGGCGGCGCCGAGCCCGGTGAGGTAGGGCGCCTCGGCGGCGCGGCCGGTCGAGGCCACCACGCGGTAGCCCAGCTTCGCGAGGAGGGCGATGGCCACGCTCCCCACCCCTCCGGCGGCGCCGGTCACCAGCACCTCGCCCTTGTCCGGAGCGACCCCGTGCCGCTCGAGGGCCATCACGCAGAGCATGGCGGTGTAGCCGGCCGTGCCGATGGCCATGGCCTGCGTCGCGGAGAAGGCGGTCGGGACGGCGATGAGCCAGTTGCCGTCGAGGCGCGCCTTCGTTCCCAGGCATCCCCAGTGGCTCTCGCCGACGCCGAAGCCGTTCACCAGGACCCGGTCGCCCGGCTTGAAGGAGGTGTGCGTCGACTCGATCACCTCCCCTGCCCCGTCGATGCCCGGGATCATGGGGAACTTCCGGATGACCGGTGCCTTGCCGGTGATGGCGAGGGCGTCCTTGTAGTTGACGGTCGACCGCTCGACCCGCACCAGGACGTCACCGGCTGGCAGTCCGGAGTCGTCCACGTCGGCCACGCGGACCGACTGCCCGGCTTCGTTCTTCTCGACGAGGATCGCTCGGAACACGGTGACCTCCGGCTGGGGGGAGTTTCGTTCTAACGGGTCGGGAGCGATCAGGCTAGCATCGGGGCCGTGACCGCCGAACGGGCCGACGTCGTGATCGTGGGGGGCGGGATCGTGGGGCTCTCCATCGCGCGGGAGCTGGTCTCCCGGGGCGCCGGCGACATCCTGGTCCTCGAGAAGGAGGACGGTCTGGGCCGTCACGCCTCCGGTCGCAACTCGGGCGTGCTCCACGCCGGGATCTACTACGCCCCGGACAGCCGCAAGGCGCGGACCTGCCTGGCCGGGAACATGGCCATGCGGGCCTACTGCGAGGAGAAGGGTCTTCCCCTGCTCGCCTGCGGGAAGGTGATCGTCGCCCGCGACGAGTCGGAGATCCCGGTCCTCGA
Source organism: uncultured delta proteobacterium (assembly GCA_963818535.1). Lineage (GTDB taxonomy): Bacteria > Myxococcota > Myxococcia > Myxococcales > Anaeromyxobacteraceae > CAIOAK01. Next base: position 182,814 of record CAWFSM010000004.1, read on the forward strand.
CGAGCTGGCCCGGCGGGCCGCCGCGAACGGGGCGCGGGTCGAGATGCTCGACGAGCAGGGCCTCGCCGCGGTCGAGCCCTCCGCCCGCACGGTGGGGCGGGCGCTCTGGTCCCGGATGACCGCGGTGGTGGACCCGAAGGCGGTCCTCGCCTCGCTGCGCACCGACCTCGAGACGGGCGGCCGGGTGCGCATCCGGACCGGCGTGGAGGTGATCGGCGCCGGCGGCAAGGGCGCGGTCCGGACCACCGCGGGCGAGATCGGCTACGGGCGGCTGGTGAACGCGGCAGGCGCCCACTGCGACCGGGTGGCCCGCTTCTTCGGGGTGGGCGAGCACTACCGGCTCATCCCCTTCAAGGGCATCTACCGCAAGCTGCGCAAGGATGCGCGACTCGAGGTGAACGGCAACATCTACCCGGTGCCCGACCCCCGCAACCCCTTCCTGGGCGTGCACTTCACCCGCAGCGTGCACGGGGACGTCTACCTCGGCCCGACGGCCATCCCCGCCTTCGGGCGCGAGAACTACGGGATCCTCTCGGGGATCGACGGCGACGCGCCGCGCATCGCCTTCGAGGACGCGGTGCTCTTCTTCCGGAACGCCGGCTTCCGCTCCGTCGCCCTCTCCGAGCCGCGCAAGTACGTGCCGGCCTACCTGCACCGGGACGCGGCGCGCCTGGTGCACTCGTTCGATCCCGCCGAGGTCGAGGCGGCCGACAAGGTGGGGATCCGCCCCCAGCTCGTCGACTGGCGGACCAAGCAGCTCCTCATGGACTTCATCGTGGAGCGGGCCGGCGACACCCTGCACGTCCTCAACCCGATCTCACCCGCCTTCACGAGCTCGATGGAGCTCGCGCGCCAGATCGCCGAGGAGCACTTCTAGTTGCGGAGCGCGGCGTCGAGACGGGCGCGCTTCTTCCCCAGGTCGAGCCCCTCGCGGGTGAGGAGGAAGCGCACCTTCCCCTTGCCCGCCGGCATCTCCACGTCGGCCTCGAAGCCGGGGCCGGCGATGGAGCCGAGGGCGAAGGAGCGGTGCAGGTTCGTCACCCGGCCCTCCATGCGATCCTGCACCACCTCCCCGTGCCCCTCGCCGCTCCGGTGGAGGGAGAAGGCCACCTCGTAGAGGCTCATGGCGAGGGCCGGCTCGAGCGGGATGGTGCTCGCGAGCACGGAGATGAGGTACCAGTAGGGCGGCTTCTCGGCCATCGAGCCATGGTACCCCATTGAACCTCCTGCTCCTCGACGAAGAAGACCTGGACGGATCGGGCGGCGCGCGCGTGCGCGGCCGCCGGGCCCGCCACGTGGTGGAGGTGCTGCGGGCCGCCCCGGGTGACCGCATCGCCGTGGGGCTCTGGCGGGGAAGGACCGGCGAGGCCCTGGTGGTCGAGGCCTCGGCGGACCTGGTTCTCCTCTCCGTGAATCTCGCCGGCGATCCGCCGCCGCCGTCGCCGGTGTCGCTCGTCCTCGCCCTGCCCCGCCCCAAGATCCTCCGCAAGGTCCTCCAGGCCGTCGCCGCCATGGGGGTGAAGCGGCTCGCGCTGGTCGGCACCTACCGGGTGGAGAAGAGCTACTTCGGCTCCCCGCTGCTCGCGCCGGAGGCCATCGACGCGGAGCTGCGGCTCGGGCTCGAGCAGGGCAAGGACACCCTGCCCCCGTCGGTGTCCGTCCACCGGTACTTCAAGCCGTTCGTGGAGGACGAGCTCGACGGGCTGTTCCCGCCCGGCTCGGCGGCGCGCCTGGTCGCCCACCCCGCGGCCTCCGGCCCCCTCGACTCGCTGGCGCTCCCACGCGGGGGCGCGGTGGTCCTCGCCATCGGCCCCGAGGGCGGCTTCACCCCCTACGAGGCATCGACCCTCGCCTCGCGCGGCTTCCTCCCCTTCTCGTTCGGACCGCGCCCGCTCCGGGTGGACGTGGCCGTCCCGTTCGCGGTGGCCCAGGCGGAGATGGGGCTCCGGCGCCTCGACCCGGGTTGAGGCGACCCGGAGCAGGCGTCACCCTGCTTCGTCGAGCGGTCCCGTCCTCGACGGAGCGGACCCAACCCCCCGATATCCCGGATGCCTGTGCGCGCGCCACCCACACGCGGTGCGGGCACGGTTCGAGCTTGTATCACCGACCGTGCGCTCCACGTCCACCGTCCGTCACATCCCCGCTCCCGCCGCCCCGGTCGCCCCGCAGCCCCTCCTGCGCTCGGTGGAGGCGGGCGCGACGCTCTCCGAGGTCATGCGGGTGGTGATCGACGAGGCGAACGCGATGGTCGGGGTGGTCTCCTCGAGCGGGCGGCTGCTCGGGACCATCTCCGAGCGCGACATCCTCCTGTGCCTCCCGCCAGCCGGAAGCCCGGGCGCCGCCGCGCTGGCGTACGCGCGCTTCCTGCAGCTCCGGGCCGTCGACGTGATGGCCGACGTGGACGATCGCGAGGATGCCGCGGACGAACGCTAGGGGGAGGCGAGGGTCAGGATCTCGACCCCGGAGGCCGTGACCAGGACGGTGTGCTCGAACTGCGCGGCCCTCTTGCCGTCGGCGGTGACCGCGGTCCACCCGTCGGGCCAGATGACGTGCCGCTCGCTCCCCACCGTGATCATGGGCTCCACCGTGAAGGTCATCCCCTCCTTCATCACGTCCCGGGCCCGCGGCTCGAAATAGTGAAGGACCTGGGGTTCGGCGTGGAAGTCCTCCCCGATCCCGTGTCCGCAGAAGGAGCGGACCACCCCGTACCCGTGGGCGGCGGCATGGGTCTCCACGGCGCGGCCGATGTCGGAGACGGGCCGCCCCGGGCGGACGGCGCCGATGCCCTTCATCATGCACTCCTCGGCGACCTTCAGGAGGCGGCGGGACTCGTCGTCCACCTCGCCCACCGGCACGGTGGCGCAGCAGTCGCCGTGGACGCCGTCGAGGTAGAGGGTGACGTCGAGGCTCACGATGTCGCCCGCCTGGAGGGGGCGGCTGTCGGGGATGCCGTGCAGGATCACCTCGTTCACCGAGGTGCAGATGGCCTTCGGAAACCCGTGATAGTTGAGCGGGCTGGGGTAGCCGCCGCGGGCGATGCAGGCCTCGTGAGCGATCACGTCGAGGTCCTCGGTGGTGACGCCCGGGCGAACCGCGCGGGAGACCTCGGCGAGCACCTCCGCGGCGGCACGGCCGGCCCGGCGCATCCGGGCGATGCGCTCCTCCGGATCGGCGATCCGGGTGGTGGGGCGGGGCCGCCCGGTCCGGGCGTAGCTGGGTGGCTGGATCGACGGGGGAACGGTGCGCATCGGGGTCACCGTGCCCGCACGCACCTCCCGGCCCGCGGGAAGCGCCTCGGCCCCCTGGTCGCGGTGGCACTTCTTGAACTTCTTCCCGCTGCCGCACCAGCACGGGTCGTTGGGACCGGGGCCCTTCACGAGCGCACCACCAGGACCGCGCAGGGCGCGAGGTGGACGAGCCGTTCCGCCACCGACCCGAGGACGAGGTGGCGGAAGCCGCGCCGGCCGTGGGTTCCGGTGACGAGGAGGTCGAGATGCTCCTCGGCCGCGGCCCGGGCCAGGGAGGGCGCCGCGGGACCCGGGAACATCGAGGCCTCCACCGTTCGGCCGAGCGCGGCCTCGGCCTCGGCCTTCCACTCGGCGAGCCGGGCCGAGAGCTCCCGCCGGGTGGCCTCGACCACGCTCGCGGGAGGCGGGATGTCGGTCACGCCCGGCATCTCCTCCGCGTGAAGGAGGACGAGGGTGGCGCCGGAGCGCCGGGCCAGGTCCGAGGCCTCGAGGAAGGCCGCACGCGCCCCCTCCGAGAAGTCGACCGCGCAGCCGATTCGCTTCCAGTCTGCCACGCGGCCCTACTTGCCCTGGCCGGGCGGCGACGGGACGGCGGCGGGGGGATCCCGAACGACGACGCGAAGGACCCTGCGAACGGAGGCGACGTCCCGGAACGAGCAGAGGGTGGTGCCGGCCTGCAGGCCCTTCAGCGCGACGGCGTTCTCGCGGAACTCCAGCTTGACGAGGCTTCCGTCGTCGCAGAGGAAGTCGCGGACGGGACCTCCGCTCAGCGTGGCGTCCTGTCCCACCTCGATCTCCACCCGCATCACGCCGGGGTCGTCGGCGGCATCGGCCCCTCCGGCGACGAGGAGCGCGGCCGCGACGGTGGCCACTGCGATGGCACGGGACGACTTCATGCGAACCTCCTGGCGGCCGTTCCGTCGGCGCGCCCTGGAGGGATTCTAGTGGGCGCCGGCGGGTCGCGCCCGGCCAGTGGCGCCGTCAGGGGAGTCGCTGGCCGGCCACCCCGACGGTCACCTCGGACACGGGCAGCGGGACGCCGGAAAGCCGCACCGCCTCCCGGGCCGCCCAGACGATGCCGCCGCAGCAGGGTACCTCCATCCGGGCCACCGTCAGGCTGCGCGGGCGCGCGGCCCGGAAGAGCTCGGTGAGCTTCCCGACGTAGCCCTGGACGTCGTCGAGCTTCGGGCAGCCCACCAGGACCCGACGCCCCGACAGCAGGTCGCGGTGGAAGTCGGCGTAGGCGAACGGCACGCAGTCGGCGGCGAGGAGCAGGTCGGCGCCGGCCAGCCAGGGCGCCTGCGGGGAGACGAGCCCGAGCTGCACGGGCCAGTGCGAGAGCTGGCTCTGCACCGGGGCAGCCGGGCCGGAGGGGACGGCGCGCGACGGGCCGAGGTCGACGCTCCGCGCCCCCGGGCAGCCGCCTCCGGCGGCGTCGGCGGCCGGCTGCACCACCGACAGTGACAGGCGCGGCCGGGACGGAGCGGCGACGGGAGCCGCATGGCTCCCCTTCCGGGAGACCCCTTCCAGGTGACGCTCGACCGCCGCCTCGTCGAACGGCGCCGCCTCCCGCTCGACGACCCGGATGGCGCCTTGCGGACACTCGCCGAGACAGGCTCCCAGGCCGTCGCAGAGCTCGTCACCGACCAGGCGGGCCTTGCCATTCACCATCAGTATGGCCCCCTCGGCGCAGGAGGGCACGCATTCGCCGCACCCGTCGCACTTCGCCTCGTCGATGTCCACGATCACCCTGTTCATGCGGCGTTGTTGCCATGGGTTCCCGCCTCCTGTCGACTGCGCGCGGTGCGTCGGCGGGCGAGTGACGCGCAGTCCGTGCGCATGAACTCCCTGCGGGGAGTTCACGGAGAGGCTTCGGACGCACCATGTGCGCCGTTCTGCGTCATTTCGCGCGGATTTGCGCAATCCCCAGCAACCGCGGGCTGTTCACCGACTCGACAGCCCCAAAAAAGTTCACCGGCACGCATCTTGATTGTCGCATCAATGCGTCCGCACGTTGCGCAACGATTTCGTGACCGAGGCCACTCGATGCTCAATCGATCCCCAGCGCCGTTCAGTTCCGTTTCCCGCCGCGACTTCCTCAAGGTCTGCAGCCTGGCAGCTGCGGCCGTCGGGCTGCCCGCCTCCGCCGCCGAGCAGATGGCGGCGGCGGTCCGCAAGAAGAAGCCCTCGGTGATCTGGCTCCAGTTCCAGGAGTGCACCGGGTGCACGGAGTCGCTGCTCCGGACCGGCCACCCGAACGTGGCGCAGGTCATCCTCGACCTCATCTCGCTCGACTACACCGAGACGCTCATGGCGGCGGCCGGCCACCAGGCCGAGGAGGCGCTCGACGCCGCGGTCCGGGAGAACGACGGCAAGTTCATCTGCGTCATCGAGGGCGCCATCCCGGTGAAGGAGGACGGCAACTACTGCCGCATCGCCGACAAGACCGCCATGCAGCTGACCCAGGAGATCGCGGGCCGCGCCGCGGCGGTCATCGCCATCGGGTCCTGCGCCTCCTGGGGCGGCATCCCGTCGGCCGCGCCCAATCCCACCGGGGCCTCGGGCGTCTCCGACGTCCTCCGCAACAAGCCCGTCGTCAACATCCCGGGCTGCCCGGCCAACCCCTACAACCTGCTGGGCACGGTGCTGCAGTTCGCGACGTTCGGGACCCTGCCCACCCTCGACGACAAGGGGCGCCCCAAGTTCGCCTACGCCCGGGTCATCCACGACGACTGCCCCCGCCGCGGGCACTTCGACGCCGGCCGCTTCGTCCAGCGCTACGGGGACGAGGGCGCCCGCCAGGGATGGTGCCTCTACAAGATCGGATGCAAGGGGCCGAAGACCCCGAACAACTGCTCGCTGCTCCCCTTCGTCGACACCATCGGCGCCTGGCCCATCGGCATCGGCGCCCAGTGCTTCGGCTGCTCGGAGAAGGGCATCGGCTTCACCCTTCCGCTCTTCTCCACCGTCGAGATCCAGGGTCCCACCCCCCCGGCCATGTTCACGCCCGTCGATCCGCTCTCCGGGTCCATCAGCCCGCTCGCCACCGGCGTGGCCGGACTCGTGGGCGGCGCCCTGGTCGGCGCCGGGCTCGCCTACGGGGCCAAGGTCTCGAAGGTGGACGGCGACGGGGAGGCGGGCGGGGAGAAGAAGCCATGACGATCACCCGCCGCACCCTCCTCAGGACGATGGCGGTTGGCGGAGCCGCGGGCGCCGTCGCGGCCGTCGCCGGCCCCGCCGAGGCCAGCCAGGAAGCGGCCCCGCCGGTTCCTCCCGACGCGCGTGGGCTGCTCTACGACTCCACGCTCTGCATCGGTTGCCAGACCTGCACGGTCGCCTGCCAGCGGGCGAACCAGATGCCGGTCGAGAAGAGCGTCAAGATCATCAACGGCGCGCCCTACGACTTCCCCACGGACATCAACGCCGACTGCCGCACCGTCATCAAGGTCCACGAGAAGGGCGACCGCTGGGCCTTCATGAAGATGCAGTGCATGCAGTGCCTGGAGCCGTCCTGCACCAAGGCCTGCATGCTGGGCTCCCTGCAGAAGAAGAAGTACGGCGTGATCACCTGGGACGGCATCCGCTGCACGGGCTGCCGCTACTGCCAGATCTCCTGTCCGTACAACGTCCCCAAGTTCCAGTGGGACAGCGCGCTTCCCCGCATCATCAAGTGCGACCTCTGCCTGGATCGGAAGGACGGCAAGACCGGCTCGGCCTGCGCGGAGGTCTGCCCTCGCTCGGCGGTCATCTACGGCACGCGCGACGAGTTGCTCGCCACGGCACGGAGGCGCCTGGCCGAGAGCCCGAAGCGCTACAACCCCAAGATCTACGGCGAGCACGACGGTGGCGGAAACCAGTCGATGTACCTGGCCGCGGCCGGCGTGGAGTTCTCCGACCTCGGCCTGCCCGACCTGGGCGACACTCCGCCCTCCCGCCTGGCCATGTCGATCCAGCACACCACGTACAAGGGCTTCATCGCCCCGGTGGTGCTCTACGTGACCGCCGCCGTCGCCGTGTTCCGGAACATGAGCTCGGAGCGGAAGGCGCAGCAGGGCAAGGATCCGGAGGCGCACCCGTGAGCACGAACGCCCGTCCCGTCGGGGGGAATGTGGTCACCCCCCTGTTCCTCGCACTCCTCGGCCTGGCCGCCATCGCGGGCGTCCTCGTCGGCTACCGTCTCTTCAAGGGCGTCGGGTCGATCACCGCGCTCACCGACGCCTACAGCTGGGGCATCTGGAAGCCCATCAACGTGGTCACCTTCACCGGCATCGGCGCCGGCGCCTACGGGGTCGGGCTCCTCACCTACATCCTCAACAAGGGGAAGTACCACCCGCTCGTCCGCCCCGCGGTGCTGGTGGGCGCCATCGGCTACAGCCTGGGCGGCGCCTCGGTGATGATCGACCTCGGGCGCTGGTGGGGCTCGGTCTTCCTCTTCTACCCGCCCTGGTACAACTTCAACTCCATCCTGCTCGAGGTCGCCCTCTGCGTGCTCACCTACGTGGGCGTCCTCTGGGTGGAGGTGACGCCTGCCGTGCTCGAGCAGTGGGCCACCGGAGATTCGGCGAGGCTCAAGAAGTTCGCCGTCCGGTTCCAGCCCCGCCTCCAGGCGGCGCTGCCCTTCATCATCGCGCTGGCCATGCTGCTGCCCACCATGCACCAGTCGTCGCTGGGGTCGCTCTACCTCATGGCGCCCACCAAGGTGCACCCGCTCTGGTACACGGGCTGGCTGCCGTTCCTGTTCCTCGTCTCCTGCCTCACCATGGGCTACGGCTCGGTGACCGCGGTGGACATCGTCGCCGGGAACGTGCTCCCGGGCCGCTACAGGACCCACATGAAGCTCCTCGGGGACATCGCCCGGGTGGCCGGCTGGGTGAGCCTCTTCTACGTGGCCTTCCGCCTCGCCGACCTGGCCTGGACCGGGAACCTCCGCTACGCCTTCCAGCCCTCCCTCCGGATGCCCTTCTTCTGGCTGGAGATCGCGCTCTTCGCCGGCTCCGGCCTGATGTTCCTCTCGAAGGGCGTGCGCGCCGACCGCGGCAAGCTCTTCATCGCCTCCATCCTGGCCCTGCTCGCCGGCGCCACGTACCGAGTCAACACCTACCTGGTCGCCTACGACGCCGCCCCCGGGGCGAGCTACTTCCCCAGCGTGGGCGAGATCATGGTCACGGTGGGCCTGGCGGCGCTGGGCGTCGCCGCCTTCCTCTTCCTCGTCAAGAAGCTCCCCATCCTCGCCATCGGAGAGACGCACTCATGAGCAAGCGAATCACCATCGACCCGGTGACCCGCATCGAGGGACACCTCCGAATCGACGTGGAGGTCGAGGGCGGGAAGGTCTCCAAGGCCTGGTCCAGCGGCACGATGTGGCGCGGCATCGAGAACATCCTGCAGGGCCGCGACCCGCGCGAGGCCTGGATCTTCGCGCAGCGCATCTGCGGCGTCTGCACCACGGTCCACGGCATCGCCTCGGTCCGGGCGGTGGAGAACGCCCTGGATCTGGAGATCCCGCTCAACGCGCAGCTGATCCGCAACCTCATCGTGATCGGCCACGCGCTGCACGACCACATCGTCCACTTCTACCAGCTGTCCGCGCTCGACTGGGTGGACGTGGTGTCGGCGCTGAAGGCCGATCCGGCCAAGGCCGCCGCCATCGCCCAGTCGCTCTCCGACTGGCCCGGGCAACTCGGTCCAGGAGATGAGGGCCGTCCAGGAGAAGCTCAAGGACTTCGTGGGCAAGGGGCAGCTCGGCATCTTCACCAACGGCTACTGGGGCCACCCGGCCATGCGGCTGCCTCCCGAGGTGAACCTGCTCGCCGTGGCCCACTACCTCCAGGCCCTCGACTACCAGCGCCGGGCGCTGCAGGCCGTGGCGGTGCTCGGCTCGAAGACGCCCAACATCCAGAACCTGGCCGTGGGCGGCGTGGCCAACGCCATCAACCTGGACTCGGCCTCCACCCTGAACATGAACCGGCTCTTCGAGGTGAAGCAGAAGCTCGAGGAGGCCACCCGCTTCGTGCAGCAGGTCTACTTCCCCGACGTGTGCGCCATCGGCGGCATGTACGCCGAGTGGTTCAAGTACGGGGCCGGCGTCCGCAACTACATGAGCGTCCCGGAGTTCCCCACCGACGCGAAGGCCACGAAGTTCGACGCCCCGGGCGGCGTCATCCTCAACGGCGACCTCGCCGGCGTGAAGCCGATCAAGGACTGGAAGGACCCGTTCTTCGGGGTGAACGTCACCGAGGACATCACCCGCGCCTACTACGACGGCAACTGGGACAAGCACCCCTACGACGAGACCACCGATCCCAAGTACAACGCCTGGGATCCGGCCAAGAAGTACTCCTGGGTGAAGGCGCCGCGGTTCGAGGGGCGTCCCATGCAGGTCGGGCCGCTCGCGCAGGTGCTCGTCGCCTACGCGCAGGGAGACGCGCTCACGCAGAAGTGGGCCAACCGCTGCCTCGAGGTCGCCGGAAGCGTCGCCAAGACGAAGCTCACCCCGGCCGTGCTCGAGTCCACGCTCGGCCGCATCGCCGCACGCGCCATCCGCGCAGCGGTCCTCTCCGACCTCGCCATGAAGCACTGGGGCCTGCTCGCCGAGAACATCGGCAAGGGCGACACCGCCGTCTACGTCGAGCCCAAGTTCCCCTCGGGAATCATCAAGGGCTACGGCGTGCACGAGGCGCCGCGCGGCGTGCTGTCGCACTGGGTGGTCATCGAGAACGGCAAGCTGAAGAACTACCAGGCCGTGGTGCCCTCCACCTGGAATGCCGGCCCGCGCGACGGGAAGGACCAGATGGGCCCGTACGAGGCCTCGCTGGTCGGCAACCCGATGGCCGTTCCCGAGAAGCCGCTCGAGGCGCTCCGCACCATCCACTCCTTCGATCCTTGCCTGGCCTGCGCCATCCACACCCACGACGCCGAGGGGACCGAGATCGCCAAGGTCAAGGTGCTGTAGCCCCTGCCATGGCGCGCGTGGTGGTGCTGGGCATCGGGAACGTGCTGAACAGCGACGACGGCCTGGGGCCGTTCGTGGCGCGAACCCTGCTCGCGGGCTGGGACCTCGTCGGGCGACGCCGAGGTCCTCGACGCCGGAACACCCGGCATGGACCTCATCTCCCTGCTCCACGGCACGGAGGCGGCGATCTTCGTCGACGCGGTCCGCGACAGGGGGGCGCCCGGGGACGTGAAGCGCTACGACCGGGAGGAATCCTGAAGGGCGGCACCAGGACGGTCATGAGCCCGCACGAGCCGGGGTTGCGCGAGGCGCTGCTCTCGCTCGATTTCCGGGGCGGCGGGCCGTCCGAGGTGATCCTCTGGGGCGCCATCCCCGAGAGCATCGAGCTCGGCACCACCCTCACCGGGACGGTGCGGAGGTCGGTGCCCTCCCTCCTCGACGGCGTCCTCGGCGACCTGCGCCGGCTCGGCATCGAGTCGCGCCGGCTCGAGACGCCGCGCGACGCCGACATCTGGTGGGAGCGTCAGGTTCCCTGAGCCAGGCGCGGACCGCCCTCGCGACGGCAGAGGACCGACACCGCCAGCGCCGCCGCGCCGATGGCGAGGAGGCTGCTCCCCACCACGCCGGCCCAGCCCCAGCGCTGCCAGGCCAGCCCGGGAAGCCAGGACCCGAGCGTTCCTCCCAGGTAGTAGAAGGCCAGGTAGAGGGCGTTGGCGCCTCCCTTGGCCTCGCGCGCGGTCTCGTTCACGTAGGAGGGCCCGAGCGCCTGGGCGGTGAACATCCCCACCACCAGGACGAGCAGCCCGGCCACGAGAGCCGGCAGTGAACCGGACAGGGTCACCGCGACGCCCACCGCCGAGATGGCGAGGCCCACGAGCATGAGTCGCTCCGGCGCCACCCGCGCGGCGAGCCGCCCCGCCACCGGCGAGACCGCGATCCCGGCGACGTAGACCAGGTAGGCCGACGCGATGGCGTCGGTGGAGAGCCGGAACGGAGGCGCCGCCAGCCGGTACGGCAGGTAGGTGAACACGGCGATGAAGGCGAAGAAGAGGCAGAAGGCGAGCGCGAATCCTCCCAGGAGGCGCCGGTCGCGGAGGTGGCGCATCATCCCGCCGAAGGCGCCCCGCCAGGGGGCGCCGGCCGACCCACCCCGCGGCAGCTCGAGCCCCATGCCGACGGCTCCCGCCGCGGTGACCGCCGCCGACAGCAGGAAGGCGGCGCGCCAGCCTGCCTGCTCGGCCACGAGACCGCTCGCCACCCGGCCGAGGAGCCCGCCCGCCACGCTGGCCGCGATGACCGCGCCGACGGCGGTTCGCAGCTGCGCGGGCGCGTAGTGGTCCCCGGCCCAGGCGACCGCCACGGCGGTGACGCCCGGGATGAGCAGCCCCTGGACTGCCCGCAGCGCCACCAGCTCCGGAAAGGTCCGGGCCATCGCGCAGGCGAGCGTGGGGACGACCAGCAGGGCGAGCGACCCGACCATCACGGCCTTCCGGCCGAGGGCGTCGGAGAGCGGACCGGCCAGGAAGGAGCCGGCCGCGATGGCGAGGACCACCGCCGACACCGAGAGCCCCGCCGTGGCCGGCGGGACGTGGAACTCCGCCGACAGCACGGGAAGCAGGGGCTGGGTGACGTACATGGCGGCGTAGGCGGCCACCGTGCCGGTGCACAGGGCTCCGGTGGCGCGGCTGCGCAGCGGGACCCGAGGCCCCATTCACGGCACGAGGACGATGGACCCGGTGGTCTGGCGACCCTCCAGCGCCCGGTGGGCGTCGGCGGCCTGGGCCAGCGGCCAGCGGTGCTTCACCTCGACCCGGACCTTGCCCGACTGGAGCACGCCGAACAGCTCCCGGGCCCCATCCTCCAGGTCCTCGCGGCGGGCCGTGTAGCTGAAGAGCGTGGGGCGCGTGAGGAAGAGCGACCCCCTGGCCGCGAGCTGGGCGACGTCGAAGGGGGGCACCGGGCCGGAGGCGTTCCCGTAGCTCACCATGAGCCCCAGCGGGGAGAGGCTGTCGAGCGACCCGTCGAAGGTGCTCCGGCCCACCGAGTCGTAGACCACCGGGACTCCTTCACCACCCGTCAACTCCCGGACCCGCTTCGCGACGTCCTCGCGGGTGTAGACGATCACCTCGCTGGCGCCGGCCGCCCGCGCGAGCTTCCCCTTCTCGTCGCTGCCGACGGTGGCGATGGTCCGGGCCCCCAGCGTGCGCAGCCACTGCATGGCGATGAGCCCCACCCCGCCGGCCGCGGCGTGGAAGAGCACGGTCTCCCCGGCCTTCACCGCGTGGATGCGCCGGACCAGCATCCAGACGGTCATGCCCTTCAGCATGGTGGCCGCCGCCACGTCGTCGGAGACGCCCTCGGGGATCTTCACCAGCCGATCGGCGGGGACCACCGCGGCCTCGGAGTAGGCGCCCGGCGGGCGCGCCACGTAGGCGACCCGGTCGCCGGGCAAGAGGCCGGGGACGCCCGGCCCCACCCCCTCGACCACGCCGGCCGCCTCCACTCCCAGGCCGCTCGGGAGCGGCAGCTTGTAGAGGCCGGTGCGGTGGTAGGTGTCGATGAAGTTCACCCCGATGGCGGTGTGGCGCACGCGCACCTGGCCCGGGCCGGGCTCGGGGATCGCGACCTCCTCGAGGCGCAGGACCTCGGGGCCGCCGGTCTGGTGGAATCGAATCGCCTTCATGTGGGGGACCCTCCGATCGAACCTTGTGTCGCCTGGTTCGCTCCATGTCAACGCCCGAGGCGGCACGACTTCTCGGCCCACGCCGGCTCCTTCCCGGCGTGCTGGCGTTTCTGCAGCAGCGCGGGTGCTCGACCTCCGCACGCCCGGGAGGCCGCGCGCGTCGAGGCGGTCCTGGACGAGCGCGCGCGAGGATGCCGTCCGGCTGAAGCAGTTTCGCAGGCGCCATCCCCGCCAGGCCCGCCCAACAAGGCGATATCGCTGGATTCCAGCGAAAACGGACACTTCGCCGATCCCCGTCTGGGATCGGGCGCGGAGGCCCCGGCCGGAGCAAGATTGATGGAAGCAGGCGCGGGCGGGCTTCGAACGGAGGCGGCATGCAAGGTTGGCAGATCGCACTGGTGGTGCTGGTGGCCCTCCTCGTGGGCGCCGTCCTCCCGCTCCTCGTCCAGCTCTACGGGACGGTCCACACCCTTCGAACGGTGATGGAGAAGAGCTCCAAGGACATCGAGGCGGCGCTTCTCGGCATCCACCGGACCGCCGACAGGCTGGACCGGCTCGGCGCCGCGCTCGAGAAGGACGGCAAGATGGCCGAGATCGTCGATGGCGCCGTCAACGCCGCCCAGATGGTGAACCAGTTTCGCGGCACGATGCAGGTCGCGGGGCCGGTGGCGGCGGCGGTCGTCCCGGCCGTGGTCGCCGCGGTCCGGGCCTGGAAGGGGTCGATGCACCCGGACCCTTCGTCCGAGACGCCGGATGAGCAGCCGGCGCCGGAGAGTTCCCCACACGAGAGGAAGGAGGCCGCAGGATGAGCCAGAACAACGGTGGAGTCGGCGCTGGAACGGTGCTGTTCGCGTTCCTGGCCGGAGCGACGGTCGGTGGAGTCGTGGCGCTGCTCTTCGCGCCGCAGTCCGGGCAGAAGACCCGGCAGAAGATCCTCGAGATGGGCGACGACGCCCGGGAGACGATCGGGCGGATGCCGCAGGCGATGCGCGAGGCGGAGCGGGCGGCGGTCGCCACGTTCAGCGAGTCGCTGAAGAAGGGTTAGGCCAGCAGGGCAAGTCCGGCGCGGCGGCGCCGGCATGGCGGGACCGGGCCCCGAGGCGCAGATTTTGCTGCGACCGGCCCGGCCCTGCCATCGCAACTGCATGATCTTACATGACTATTTATGGGGTGCCCGAGGCACGGAACCTGCTAATGACAGTGGTCCGCCCTCTTGGCGTCGAGGACCATGACGAACCCCAGCCACCGCGAGATCCCCTACAACTACACGTCCGCCGACGATCGGCAGGCGGTCTCGTCGCTGCTCGGCAAGGGGGTCTGGAAGAAGCTCGAGGAACTGCGCGAGCGGCGCGTCACGGGCCGCTCGGCCCGGCTCCTCATGCGGATCTTCGGCGAGGTCCTGGTCCACCGTCGGAATCCCTATCTCCGGCAGGAACTGGTCACCTCCTCGAAGCGCCGGAAGCGCTTCTTCGGCGATGCCGAGGCCAACCTCCGGGTCATCCAGGACGGGGCCGGGAGCGACGCGCTGGTGCTCGAGGTCCTCGCCGAGGCCCGCCGCATGCTCGACGGCGTCCGCGACGAGGTCCGGGGCATGCCCGACCTCCACGCCCGGATCCGCAGGGCGCTCGGGGCGGTGGTGGGACGCGAGAACGTGCTCCTCGACCCCTTCACGCTGGTCGCCCACGCCACCGACGCCACCGACTGGCGCCTCCACCTTCCCCTCGCGGTCGTGACCCCCACCGAGGAGGCGCAGGTGGCGCCGTTGCTGGCCGCCATCCGCGACCTGGGGCTCCACGCCATCCCGCGCGGAGCCGGCACCGGGCTCACCGGCGGTGCGATCCCGCTCACGCCCGACTGCGTGATGGTCAACACCGAGAAGCTGAACCGCATCCGCGGCGTCTCCACGCGGTCGTTCGTCCTCGACGACGGGCGGACCGTGGAAGGCCAGGTCGTCGACCTCGAGGCCGGCGTCATCACCGAGGCGGCCATGGAGTTCGCCACGCACCGCGGCCTGGTCTTCGCCACCGACCCCACCAGCGCCTGGGCCTGCACCATCGGCGGCAACATCGCCGAGAACGCCGGCGGCAAGGACTGCGTCCTCTGGGGCACCTGCATCGACAACCTGGTGTCGTTCCGCATCGCCATGCCCGGCGGGCACGACTGGACCGTGCACCGGGTGAACCACCAGCTCCGCAAGATCCTCTTCGACGACCTGGTCCGCTTCGAGGTCCGCGACGGCGCCGGTGCGCTCGTCCGCGCCATCGAGCTGCTCGGCAGCGAGATCCGCAAGCGCGGCCTCTGGAAGGACATCACCAACAAGGCGCTGGGGGGGTTGCCGGGCGTGCAGAAGGAGGGAACCGACGGCGTCATCACGTCGGCCGAGTTCATCCTCTATCCGGCCTACCCGAACACCCGCACCCTCTGCCTGGAGTTCTTCGGCCCCGACTTCGACGAGGCCAGCGAGGTGATCCTGGAGATCGCCCGGGAGATGCCGAACCAGGGGAAGGAGGCGCTCTCCGCCCTCGAGCACTTCGACGACCAGTACGTGAAGGCCATCGGCTACCAGGTGAAGGCGCCCCGGACCGAGACCCCCAAGGCGGTCATCATCGTCGACGTGGTCGGCCACTCGCCCGAGGAGGTCGCCCGCGGCGTGTCCCGCATCCGCGCCATCCTCGCTCCCCACGCCAACACCTTCCTCGCCGAGGCACGGGACGCGGCCGAGGGGAAGCGATTCTGGGCCGACCGCAAGAAGCTGGGCGCCATCGCCCGGCGCACCAACGCCTTCAAGATCAACGAGGACGTGGTGCTCCCGCTCACCGCGCTCGCCGAGTTCTCGCTCTTCCTCGACGCGATGAACGTCCACGAGGAGCGTCACTGCCAGGAGAACTTCGTCCGGCGCGCCGAGACCTACCTGCGCGGCGTCCCCACCCCGGAGGACGCGCTCTGGCCGCCCAAGCTCGCGGCGGCGCTGGCCGCGTGCGCGAAGGCGCGGGAGGCCCTCGAGGGGGCCGCCGAGGCGGAGGTCCGCTCCCTCTCGGTGACCGACCGTCTCCGGCAGGACCTGGCGGCCCTGCTCGGGAGCTACCCCAAGGTGGCCGCCACGCTGGGCGCCATCTGGGAGGAGGTGCGGGCCCGCCTCATCGTCCTCGCCACCCACATGCACGCCGGCGACGGCAACGTGCACGTGAACATCCCGGTGCTCTCCAACGACCGGCAGATGCTCCGCCGCGCCGACGCGGTGGTGGAGAAGGTCTTCGACCGCGTCCACGAGCTGGGCGGCGTGGTCTCCGGCGAGCACGGCATCGGCGTCACCAAGCTCAAGTACTGGGATCCGGAGCAGCGCAAGGAGCTCGAGGCCTACCGCAGGGTGGTCGACCCGGGCGGCCTGATGAACCCGGGCAAGCTCTCCGACATGGCGGTCCTGGAGCAGATCTACACGCCCTCCTTCAACCTCCTGAAGCTGGAGGCCCGCATCCTCCAGCACGGGCAGCTCGAGGAGCTGGCCCGGCGCATCGCCACCTGCGTGCGCTGCGGCAAGTGCAAGCCGGACTGCTGCGTCTTCTACCCGGCCCGCGGGATGTTCTTCCACCCGCGCAACAAGAACCTGGCCATCGGCGCGCTCATCGAGGCGCTGCTCTACGATGCCCAGCGGCAGCGCTCCGGCTCCTTCGAGCTGCTCCGCCACCTCGAGGAGGTGGCCGACCACTGCACCATCTGCCACAAGTGCCTGAAGCCCTGCCCGGTCGACATCGACACCGGCGAGGTCACCGTCATCGAGCGGGAGATCCTGGCGGCCCGCGGGTTCAAGCGCATGCCGGTCGCCACCAAGCTCACCCTGCGCTACCTCGACACCCGGTCGCGCCTCGGCAACACCCTCTTCCGCACCGGCCTCGTCCGCATCGGCGGGGCCCTGCAGCGCGCCGGCCACCAGATGACCGCCCCGCTGCAGAAGCTCGACGGCAATTCCCGCCTGCTCGCCACCCTGCGCTCCCCGGTCACGCCGGCCGACGAGGGGACGCTGCGGGACGTGGTCCCGGAGTGCCGCGCCGACCAGGCGCTCCTGTTCGAGCCGGAGGGCGAGGCGAAGCGGACCGTCTTCTACTTCCCCGGATGCGGATCGGAGCGGCTCTTCTCCCGGATCTCCCAGGCCGCGATCCACGTGCTCCTCGAGACGGGGATCCGGGTGGTCATCCCTCCGCCCTTCCTCTGCTGCGGGTTCCCGGCCCACGCCAACGCGCTCACCGAGCAGCACGGGCGAACGGTGCTGCGCGACACCATCCTCTTCAGCCAGATCCGCGACATGTTCTCCCACCTCGAGTTCGACGCGGTGGTGGTCAGCTGCGGCACCTGCATGGACGGACTGGAGGGGATGGAGGTCGAGAAGATCTTCGGCGCCCCGGTGAAGGACGCGATGGGGTTCGCCCTCGACACCGGGCTCACCCTGCAGGGCGAGGCCCCGGCCGCGCTCTACCACACGCCCTGCCACGACTCGCTGCGCGGCGCCGGCGTGGCCACGCTGGCCCGGGCCGGCTTCCCGGCCACGGAGGTCCCCCACTGCTGCTCCGAGGCGGGCACGCTCGCGCTCTCCCGGCCGGACATCACCGACTCCATGCTCCACCGCAAGGCGGGGGCCATGAAGGAGGAGATGGACGGACGCCCCACCGGCACGGTGGTGCTGACCAACTGCCCGTCCTGCGTGCAGGGGCTGGGGCGGAACGCCGGACTGGGCTCCGTGGCGCGCCACCTCGCCGTCGAGACGGCGTCGCGCCTCTCGGGAGCGGGGTGGCCGGAGCGGTTCCGCGCCCAGGCCCAGCAGGCGAAGGTCATCCAGCTGTAGCCCTGGCTTCCAGTAGACTCCGGAGCCGTGCCCGGCTCCGCGCCCTCCCCGTCCACCGGCCGACTCTCCCGGCTCGTGGACGCACGCCCGGGAGAGACCAGGCCGGCGCTCTGGGCCTTCGCCTCCTTCTTCTCGTTGCTGGCCGGCTACTACGTGCTGCGCTCGCTCCGCGAGGAGATGGGGATCCGGGGCGGCGTCGACAACCTGCCCTGGAACTTCACGGCCACCTTCGGGCTCATGCTCGTCGCGGTGCCCCTCTACTCCCGCCTCGTGGCCCGCGTGCCGCGCGCCCGCGCCGTGCCGCTCGTCTACCGCTTCTTCCTCGTCACCCTGCTCGCCTTCTGGGCCCTCTTCCGCGCCGGCGTCGCGCCCGCGCCGCTGGCCCGGGCCTTCTTCGTCTGGGTGAGCGTCTACGGCCTCTTCGTCGTGTCGGTCTTCTGGTCCCTGCTCGTCGACCTCTTCAGCACCGACCAGGGGAAGCGGCTCTTCGGCCTGGTCGCCGCGGGCGGGAGCGCGGGGGCCATCGCCGGCCCGCTCTGCGTGGAGCTGGTGGTCGGCCTGGTCGGAGTGGCGAACCTGATCCTGGTCTCCGCCGCGCTCCTCGAGATCTCCACGCAGGCCATGTCCCGGATCATCCACTGGTCGCGCCGGAACGGCGAGGCCGAGCGCCCGGACCGTCGCGGGAAGCGGACAGGAGGGCGCCGCGCTGGGCGGAAGCGCCTGGAGCGGCGTGGCGCTCGTCTTCCGCGACCGCTACCTCCTCGCCATCGCGCTGCAGATGCTCCTCTTCACGCTGGCGTCGACCCTCCTCTACTTCCAGACCGCCCGGCTGGTCGCCGCGTCCGGTCTCGACTCGGCCGCACGGACGCGCCTCTTCGCCCGGGTGGACCTGGCCGTGAACGTCGTCGCGCTGCTCACCGGCTCCCTGGCCACCGGACGCCTCGTCCGCGGCCTCGGGCTCGGCGTGGCCCTGGCCTTCGTCCCGGCCCTCACGGCGGCCGGGTTCGCGCTCGCCGCGGGCTGGCCCACCTTCTGGGTGCTGGCCGCATTCCAGGCGCTGCGGCGGTCGGCCAGCTATGCCGTGGAGCGACCGGCCCGGGAGGTCCTCTACACCGTGGTGACCCGCGAGGAGCGCTACAAGTCCAAGGCCTTCGTCGACACGGTGGTCTACCGTGCCGGCGACGCCGGCTCCGCCTGGCTGGCACGCGGCCTGTCGGCCGCCGGCGCGGGGATCGCGGGGAGCCTGCTCTTCGCCGTCCCGGTGGGGCTCGCCGGGCGTCGGGGTCGCGCTCTGGCTGGCCCGGGAGGAGCGGCGCCGCGAGGGCGCGAGGGCGCCCGGAGGCGCCGACGTGAGCGCGCGGAGCCGGGCGATGACGCGCCGCCGCTTTCTTCGGCTCTCCGCCGGGAGCATGCTGTCGTTCGCGGTCCCGCTCCGGACCGCCGGAGGACCTGGTGGCGCCATGGCCGACCGTCCCATCCCGCGGAGTCGGCGAGCCCCTGCCCGTCATCGGGCTCGGCACCTGGCAGACCTTCGACGTGGGGCCGACGGCGGAGGAGCGCGCGCCGCTCGCCGACGTGATGCGCCTCTTCCTCCAGGGAGGCGGCCGCGTCGTCGACTCCTCCCCCATGTACGGCCGCGCCGAGGGGGTGGCCGGGGACCTCGTCGCCGCGGCGAACCACTCCCCGCGCCCCTTCCTCGCCACCAAGGTCTGGACCACCGGGAAGGCCGCCGGGGAGGCCCAGATGCGGGAGTCGATGCGTCGCCTCCGGACCGATCGCATCGACCTCATGCAGGTGCACAACCTCCTCGACTGGGAGACCCACCTTCCGGTCCTCCGGGCCTGGAAGGAGCAGGGGCGCATCCGCTACCTGGGGGTGACCCACTACGCGCCGTCGTCCTTCCCGCTCCTCGAGAGGCTCATCACCACCGAGAAGCTCGACTTCGTGCAGCTCCCCTACTCCATCGCCACGCGGGAGGCGGAGAAGCGGCTCCTGCCCGCCGCGGCCGCGGCGGGCGTCGCGGTGCTGGTGATGCGGCCGTTCGAGGAGGGGGCGCTCTTCTCCGCGGTCCGGGGGAAGCCGCTCCCGCCCTGGGCCGCCGAGATCGGGGCGACGTCCTGGGCGCAGGTCTTCCTCAAGTACGTGGTCTCCCATCCGGCCGTGACGAGCGCCATCCCCGCCACGCGCCGCCCCGAGCACATGACCGACAACCTCGGCGCCGGCGCCGGGCCGTTCCCCGACGACAAGATGCGCCGCCGGATGGCGGCCGAGTTCCGCTAGGAAGAGACGAACCATGTCCATGACCCGACGCGATTTCCTGCAGGCCTCCCTCGCCACCCTGGCTGCCTGCGCCGCACCGAAGGCCGGCGGGCCGGGCGGGTCGCCCACCTCCGGTGGAGCCCACGAAGATCCTCATCCTCGGGGGCACGAGCTTCCTCGGACCGGCCATCGTGGAGGCGGCCCGCGCCCGCGGCGACGTGGTGACCCTCTTCAACCGCGGGAAGACCAACCCCGGGAAGTTCACCGACGTGGAGCAGCTCCACGGCGACCGCAACGGCAAGCTCGAGGCGCTGGCCGGCCGGAAGTGGGACGTGGTGATCGACACGTCGGGGTACGTCCCGCGCATCGTCCGCCTGTCGGCCGAGCTGCTCGCGCCGTCGGTGGAGCGCTACGTCTTCGTCTCCTCGATCTCCGCCTACGACGAGTCCATCCCTCCCGGATCGGACGAGAACGCGAAGATCGCCCAGCTCTCCGACCCGGCCACCGAGGACGTCCGGGCCAACTACGGCGCGCTCAAGGCGGCCTGCGAGCGCGCCGCGGAGGCGGCCATGCCCGGGCGCGTGCTGGTGGTTCGCCCCGGCCTCATCGTCGGCCCCGGGGACCCGACCGACCGCTTCACCTACTGGCCGGTGCGCCTCGCGGAGGGGGGCGAGGTGCTCGCGCCGGGCACCGGCGACGACCCGATCCAGGTGGTCGACGTCCGTGACCTGGGGAGCTGGATGGTGGAGCTGGCCGATCGCCGGGCCACCGGGACCTTCAACGCGGTCGGGCCGGCTTCTCGGACCTCGATGCGGACCATGCTCGAGGCCTGCCAGCCGGCCGCGGGCTCGAAGGCCGCGCTCACCTGGGTTCCTGCCGCCTTCCTGGAGAGGGAGAAGGTCGAGCCCTGGGGGGACATGCCGGTCTGGATCCCCGCGGGCGGCCCGGAGAGCGGGATGTCGCAGGTGTCGATCGCCCGGGCGGTGGCGGCGGGACTGCGCTTCCGGCCCCTCTCCGAGACGGCGCGGGACACGCTCTCCTGGTGGAACGCGCTCCCGGCCGAGCGGCGCGCCAAGCCGCGCGCCGGGCTCTCCCGCGAGCGGGAGAGGCAGGTCCTGGCGGCCTGGAAGGCCTCCGGCGGGTGACGCTCCGCGCCGGACGGCTCAGCCGGGCCGGACCGGGGGCCGCGGGACCGGCGAGGTGGGGAGCACGTCCTCCTGGCGCGCCACCTTCATGGCGAGCGCTACCATGGACGCGACGTCGGAGAGGTTGGCGGGGATGACCAGCGTGTTGCCCGCCTTGGCCAGGTTCCCGAACTCGCGCACCCACTGCTCGGCCACGCGGAGCTGGAGGGCCTCCACGCCGCCCTGGGTCGAGACGGCCTCCGCCACCTTGCGGATTCCCTCCGCCGTGGCCACCGCGATCTGCAGGATCGCCTGGGACTGACCGTCGGCCTCGTTGATCTGCTGCTGCCGGAAGGCCTCGGACTCCTTGATGACCTGCTGCTTGCGACCCTCGGCGGTGTTGATGGCGGCGTCGCGCTCGCCCTCGGAGGAGAGGATCACCGCACGCTTCTCCCGCTCGGCGCGCATCTGCTTCTCCATGGCGGCCAGCACGTCCTGGGGCGGCGTGATGTTCTTGATCTCGTAGCGCAGCACCTTGATTCCCCAGGGTACGGTGGCCTTGTCGAGCTCGGTGACCACCTGCGTGTTCACGTGGGTTCGCTCCTCGAAGGTCTTGTCGAGGTCGATCTTGCCGACCTCCGAGCGGAGCGTGGTCTGGGCCAGCTGGCTGATGGCGAAGTGGTAGTCGGCGATGCCGTAGCTGGCGCGCTGGGCGTCCATGACCTGCAGGTAGAGGACCCCGTCGACGTGGACCTGGACGTTGTCCCGCGTGATGCAGACCTGCTCCGGGATGTCGACCGCCTGCTCCTTCAGCGTGTGCTTGTAGCGGACCACGTCGATGAAGGGGAAGAGCACGTGGAAGCCGGCGGTGAGCACGCCGTTGAAGCGACCCAGCCGCTCGACCACGAAGGCGCTCTGCTGCGGCACGACCACGGCGGTCTTCAGGACCACGAAGACCACGAAGACGGCCACGATGATGACGACTCCCAGTGTGCTCACGCGTTCCCCCTCACTCGGGACGGATGAAGATGGTCAGGTTCTGGGCGCGGGACACCCGGCAGCGCTGGCCGCCGCGGAGCGCCGTGCCGCCGTCGTTGATCGCGGTCCAGGGGGCGCCGCGCAGGTCGGCCCTGCCGGTCGCGCCGGGGGCGATGTCCTCCTCTGGTATGGCCAGCTCGCCGACCAGGCCGTCCACCGCGGGGTCACCGGACCCCTGGGACCGCAGCCGGCGCCGCAGCGCGACGACCAGGACCACGCCGAGCCCGGCGAAGAGCATCCACTGCAGCCAGCGCGCTTCCACGCCCAGGGCCACCAGGCCACCGACCAGGATGGCCGAGGCGCCGAAGAAGAGCGCGAACAAGCCGCCCGGCGTGACGATCTCGACGGCGAGGAGCACCACGCCGAGAAGCACCCACATCCACCAGCTCATTCGCGAACTCCCCCTTGGCGACGGATGCTAGCACCCGCTGGCAGGGCCGGCCATCGCGGCGACGGCGCCGTCAGGCCTGCGCGCCCGGCGGGCGCTCGTCCTCGCCCTGGGCCACGAGGCCGGCGTGGTGGTGGCAGATGCGCCACTCGCCGTGCTCGCGGACGAACACGTTGGTGGCCGCCACCATCGGCGCGCCCGGGATGCGTTCCCGGCAGAGGACCCAGGCCACGTCGCCGGCCACGTGGGCCGACGCGGAGGAGCAGGAGATGGCCGGAGCGTCCCCCGCGAGGAGGGATTCCCAGCTCGCCATCACCGCCTCGCGGCCGCGGAGCGCGTCCCACCCAGGGTGAACGCAGGCCACCGGCGCACCGGTGGCCCAGAGGGCCTCCATGGCCTCCAGGTCGCGTCGCGCGAAGGCCCGGTAGAAGGCCGAGTTGGCGTCGAGGACGGCGATCTCCTCCGGCGACATGGCGACTCCGGGTCAGTCGGCCAGCGCGCGCTTCCAGGCCGGGCGCTCGCGCAACTGCGAGAGGTAGCCCTCCAGGGACGGCAGCGCGTCGACGAGGCGCATGGCACGGGCCCAGGCCAGCGTGGCCCCGACCATGACGTCGGCCACGCCGAAGCTGTCCCCCACGAGGTACTTCCGGTCGCGAAGGACCGCCTCCAGGGCCAGGGCCGTCTTCCGGAAGCGCTCCCGCGCATCGGTGCTCACCGCGGCGTTCTTCTCGGCGTCGGGCTTCTTGGCCTCGGCCGAGAGGACGATGAGCGGCGGCTCCATCTCGGCGATCGAGAAGAGCACCCACTGGTACGCGTGGCCACGGTCCACCGTTCCCGGGGGCGGAAGGAGCCGCTTCTCCGGGAAGAGGTCGGCGAGGTGCATGCAGATGGCGCCCGATTCGAAGATGTACTGGCCGCGGTCCTCGAGGACCGGAACGTGGCCGAGCGGATGGCGCGCCAGGTGGTCCAGGCTGCGCGTCCCGCCCGGTCCCGGCTCGAGCCTCACGAGGTCGTAGGGAACGCCCACCTCCTCGAGAACCCAGCGTGGGCGCGAGGCCCGCGTCTTCGGCACGTAGTAAAGTCTCATGCGTTCCTTCCTATCACGGGGGGCCGGACGACGCCGTCACGCCTGCTCGGCCTCCCCGAAGAGCAGGTGGACGAAGCCGGCGTCCTCCGCGCGGGTGAGCACGTAGACGTGGTCGCCGGGCTCGAGGACGGTGGCGCCGCGGGCGGTGAGCAGGTCGTCCCCCCGCAGCACCATCAGCACGGCCGACCCGGCCGGGAAGGGCGGGAGGTCGGCGAGCGTCGACCCCGCCACCGCCGAGGCCGGGTCGACGTAGAAGACCTCGATCTCGGCGTCGAGCGGCCGGCTCGAGGAGATCTCGATGAGCCCGTGCGGGGGCGGGGGTCGGGACGCCTGGAGGTCGAGGCGGCGCGCCCCGCGACGAACGGTGAAGCCGAGCACCGTGATGTTGATGAGGACGATGAAGAAGACCGCGTTCCAGATGGCGTTCGCGCCGGGCGCCCTGGCCAGCACCGGCACCATGGCCAGGATGATGGGCACCGCTCCCCGGAGCCCCA
The DNA here is from genome assembly GCA_963818535.1 of uncultured delta proteobacterium. GTDB lineage: Bacteria > Myxococcota > Myxococcia > Myxococcales > Anaeromyxobacteraceae > CAIOAK01. The sequence goes on from CAWFSM010000004.1 coordinate 206,924, forward strand.
CCCAGCCCACGTAGAGCCGCTCCGGCCAGCGGAAGCCGAAGAAGGCCAGCATGGGCACCACCACGGCCGGGCGGGCCACGAGCAGGAAGAGCCCCAGGGCGATGCCGGTGAAGCCGCTCTCGACCAGGCTCGCGGGATCCACCAGCAGCCCGAGGACGAGGAACATGCAGACCTGGAGGAACCAGGCCCCGGCGTCGTGTGCATGGAGCACCCCGCCCTTGAAGGGGAGCGGCCCGTTTCCGATGAGCACCGCCGCGACGTACACGGAGAGGAAACCGCTCCCGTGCAGGAGCTCCGGAACGCCGAAGGCGAGGAGCGCGATGGCGGTGGTGAGGACCGGGTAGAGCCCTCCCACCGGCAACCGGACCTTCCCCAGCACCCAGCGTCCGCTCCAGCCGATGGCGAGGCCGGCGACGAGCCCCACGCCGAGCTTGAGCGCCACCTCGACGGCCGTGCCCCAACCCAGCGGGCGCCCGGTCACGAGCTGGCGGGTGAGCGCCTCGGTCAGGATGACCGCCATGGGGTCGTTCAGGCCCGACTCGAGCTCCAGCGTGGCCCCCACCCGGCGCTTCAGCTGGATGCCGCTCGACCGGAGGATGGAGAAGACGGCCGCCGCGTCGGTGGACGAGACGATGGCCCCGAGCAGCAGCGCCTGCTCCCAGGGGAGGCCGAGGAGCCGGGCGAAGGCGCCCACGAGTCCCGCGGTGGCCACCACTCCCGCCGTGGCCAGCACGCCGGCCGGCGCCAGCGCCACCTGGAAGGAGGCCGCCGGCGTGTTGAGCCCGCCGTCGAAGAGGATGAGCGCCAGCGCCACGGTGCCGAGCCGCCAGGCGAAGGCGTAGTCGTCGAAGGTGATGCCCAGGAAGCCGCGACCGGCGAGCATGCCGATGGCCACGAACACCAGCCCGACCGGCATCCCCAGGCGGCGGGTGGCGCCCGAGAAGAGCACGCTCGCGGCGAGCAGGATGCCGCCGGTGGTGAGGAGCAGCGCTGTGGAGAAGGGCTCGCCCACGGGCACGACCCGGAGCCTACCTCCATACCGCGAGGAGCGAGAGCCCTCCCGCGGCGAGGATGGCGCCGAAGGCGATCAGGACGATGCGGGCATATCCCCAGCTCCCGAGCGCCACGGCCATCACGCCCTTCACCACCGTGTTGGTGAAGCCGGCCAGCACCACCGCCGTGGCCGCCACCGTCAGCGGCACCTGATCCTCGGCCATCTCGGCCATGGAGAGCGCGATGGCGTCCATGTCCGCGGTGCCGGCGATGAGCGCCGCCGCGTAGACGCCCGCCGACCCCAGGTAGTGGCTCGCCAGCTTCGAGCCGGCCATGACCGCGGCGAAGATGAGCGCGAACTCGAACGCCGACGAGAGGCTGACCGGGTTCTTGAACTGGAGCGGCTCGCCGGTGCTCGGCGCGCCGGCGCGCCGGTAGAGGAAGGCGCAGGCGCCGAGCCCCACCGCGGCCATCGCCAGCATCGGGATGGCCAGCGACGTGGCCAGCGGGAAGTCCACGAAGGCCACCACGACGAGCACGCGCACGAACACGATCGACGAGGCCAGGACCACGGCCAGGGCGGCCGGCCGTTCGATGGCCCGGTCTGCCTTCGAGCGCGACGACATCGCCAGGGTGACCGCGGTGGAGGAGACCAGGCCGCCCACGAAGCCGGTCACCGAGAGCCCACGCGCCGGTCCGAGCAGCCGCGTGGCGGCGTAGCCCACGAAGCTCAGGCCGGCGACGAGCAGCATCATCCAGCCGATGGTCCGGAGGTTGAGCGCCCCCAGCGGGCCGAAGTCGCGGTCGGGCAGCCAGGGCACGAGCAGCAGCGCGACGATCAGGAACTTGAGGACGCTGACGACGTCCTCGCGGGAGACGCGCCGCATGAGAGGCTGGACGATGGGCTTCGCGGAGAGGAGCGCGGTCACCGCCACCGCCGAGCCGAGGACGGTGAAGACCCTCCGTCCCCCCTGCGGGATGATGTCGTGCGCGACCGAGAGGCCGCCCAGCAGGAAGGTGACGAGGAAGGCCACCTCGGAGGTCAGGCCGCGGTCCGACCCGCGGCGGACCGTGTCGACGTAGGCGACCACGAGGAACACCACCACCGCGGCGAAGGCGACCACCACCACGGGTGCTCCGAAGTGGCGACCGAGCAGGGAGGCGAGCGCCCCGGCGAGCGCCACGAGCGGATAGGTCCGGGCGCCGCCCAGGAACGACTCGGACGTCTTGTGGTCGGGAGCCGACTGCTCGCGCTCCAGGCCGATGAGCAGCCCGGCCACGACGGCCAAACCGAGCGAGAGGAGAGGTTCGTAGGGGTCCACGCGCGTCCCGGCTCGATCCTACACCGGGCTGGAGCGTTCACCGCGAGGACGCCGGGGTCCTCCGCCCCGGATGGGACGCAACGAAAGCGAAGGGCGCCGGCGGGCTCGGAGCCGCCGGCGCCCTTCATGCTGCCACGGTTTCGCTACCGCCCCACAACGGTGGCGACCGTCGCAGTCGTTGCCGTCGCACCGTACGCGTGCGGCGTGATGCCCGTTCCCGGACCGGCGTCGGCCGAGTAGCCCTGGACGCCCATCTCGGAGAGGTCGAGCCCGTTCACCTCGTCTTCGGCCTCGACGCGGTTGCCGACGAGCTTGCCGATGACGAAGAAGGAGAGCGCGGCCACCGGCGCGACCCAGAGGATGTTGGCGCCGATGGCGATGACCTCGGCGAGGAACTGGCCCGAGTCGCCGTAGAGGAGCCCCGTGACGCCGTGGGGGATGCCGTTCAGTCCCTGGCCGTAGACGCCGTTCGCGAAGATGCCGGTGGCGAGCACTCCGAAGGCTCCGTTCACGCCGTGGACGGCGATGGCGCCGACCGGATCGTCGATCTTGAGCTTCGCGTCGATGAAGGTGGCGGCCAGGATGACGAGGACGCCGGCGATGGCGCCGATGAGCATGGCGGCCCACGAGGAGACGAAGGCGCACGGGGCGGTGATGGCGACCAGGCCGGCCAGCATGCCGTTCGCGAGCCAGGACGGGTCGGCCTTGCCGTACTTGATCTTCACGTACAGGTAGGCGGAGAAGGCACCGGTTGCGCTGGCGAGCATGGTGTTCACGGCCACCACGGCCAGGCGGCTGTCCATGCCCGAGAGGGTCGAGCCTGCGTTGAAGCCGAACCAGCCGAAGGCCAGGATGAACGTGCCGATCATGACCTGCGGGATGCTCTGCGGGGCGATGGGGTTGACGCGGCCGTCCGGGCCGTACTTGCCGATGCGCGGGCCGATCATCTTGGCGAGGACCAAGGCCATCACGCCGCCGGTCATGTGGACGACCGAGCTCCCCGCGAAGTCGACGTGGCCGTGGCCCAGGCCGAAGTTCGTGCCCATGGTGGCGAGCCAGCCGCCGCCCCACGTCCAGTTGGCGTAGATCGGGTAGATGATCGTCGAGATCACGAAGCTGAAGAGCACGAAGCTCGTGATCTTCCAGCGCTCGGCCGCCGCGCCGGTGGGGATCGTGCAGGTCGTGTCCATGAAGACCATCTGGAAGAGGAAGGTCGCCGCCACCGCCGGGGTGAACATCGAGAGCGGCAACCCGAACCCGCTCATCCCGAAGAGGCCGAAGTCCTTCCCGAAGATGTTGACCACGAACTCCTTCGTCAGCGTGGTCTCGCCGAAGGCGGAGCCCACGCCGCCCATCTGCAGGCCGAACCCGACGAAGTAGAAGCCGATGATGCCGATGGCGTAGACGAGGAAGTTCATGCCCATGGTGTGGGCCGCGTTCTTGGCGCGCGTGAGGCCGGTCTCGACCATCGCGAAGCCTGCCTGCATGAACATGACGAGGAAGCCCGCCACCATCGTCCAGACGATGTTGAGGGCGACTTGCGTGTCGGCGAGGTTCTTCGCGAGCTCGCTGATCGTGGGTTCGGCTGCCATCGTGATCTCCCTGGGTTCGAGTTGACCGCACCGCCTGCGCACCGAGCACGCGCCCGACCGCCCGACAGGGAGGCCATCTGCACCCGGCGTGCCGGGGCGCGCGATCGCCGCTCGTCCCCGTCACGGAGCCCGTGGGGAGGCGGCGGTTGCCCGGAGCACGAGCATCCGTCGCTCCGGATCTGACCGGATCGGAGGCAACGGAGGGAGTGCGGACGGTGAGGGCTGCGGGGCCGCGAGGCAGGGAGGTGCTCAGGCCTCGAGCAGGTCGAGCAGGTCCGAGCGGACCGCGTCGCGCGCCACCGGATCCGGCGCGGCGGCCATCGCCCGCTCCAGGGTCTCGACCGCCTTTCGGCGGAACCCCTTCTCCGCGTAGAGCGCCGCCAGGCTCCGGAGCGCCGGGAAGAAGTCGGCCCGGATCTCGACGGCCCGCTCGAAGGAGGTCATGGCCCGGAAGTGCTCGCCCTGGGCCCGCAGGGTCTTGGCCAGGTGGTGATGGGCCTCGGCCGAGAAGGGATCGGCCGCGATGGCCTCCTGGAGCGCCGCCGCCGCCGCCTCCAGGCGCCCGGCGAGCAGGAGCTCCTTCCCGCGCCGGAGCATGACCTCGCCCCCGGACGTCTTCACCGGGCCACGGCTCGCCGTGGCCTCGAGCACCGCGTCGATGCGCCTGACCACGTCGTCGAGCCGGAAGGGCTTCTCGATGTAGTCCTCGGCGCCGTAGGCGTCGCGGGCGTCCTGGGCGAATCTCCAGCCGCGGTAGACCGCCGTCATCATCACGACCGGGACGCCCCGGGTGCGCGGGTCGGCGCGAAGCCGTCGGGCCACCTCGAAGCCGTGGATCCGCGGCAACATCGCGTCGAGCAGCACCAGCGCGGGGCGGTGGGCCGCCACCCGCGCCAGGGCCTCCTCGCCGTCGGGAGCGGTCTCCACCTCGAATCCGCGGGCCGTGAGCGCCCGATCGAGCAGGGTGCGGATCTCGGGCTCGTCGTCGACCACGAGCACCCGCCGCGCCTCGCGGGAGAGGTCGGCAGGTTCCGGGCTGGCGACCGCCACCGGCTCCGCCGCGTGCGCCCGCTCGTCGACGACCACGAGGACCTCGTCGCCGTCGGGCAGGGAGAGCTCCAAGGGGGTGGAGAAGGCGATGCCGCACCCCGGCGTCGCGTCGGCGCCGCGCCAGGCGGGCACCCCTCGCTCCAGCCCGCCGTAGGCGTCGACGATGGCCTTCCGGAGCGCCCCGGCCACGGCGACGTAGGGGGAGATCTCCATGCCGGTGACGAAGCGAACCTCGGAGAGCACGCGGTTGGCGCTGTCCGGGTCGGCCACGGCCAGGTGGAGCCGTCCGCCCTCGGTCGAGAGCGGGAGGATGTTGTCCGCCAGGGCCACGCGCGGCGGCACGAGCCGCAGCGCGTCGGCCAGGACCTCGGAGCGGGAGAGATCCACGCCGGGCCATCCGTGACGCTCGGCCAGGATCGCGACCAGCGCCCCCTCGGTGGCCTCCCCGGCCGCCAGCAGCTCGCTGCAGAGCCGGGTGCCGCTGCGCTCGGCGGCGGTCTCGGCGCGCATCACCGCCTCCGGGGTCACCACGCCCCGCTCGACCAGCAACTCGTGCGTCGGGCGTCCCATGCCCTACCCCACCGTGTCGGCGTAGGTCATGACCAGGTACATGATCACCTCGACGTCCCCGACGTTGCGGTAGGCGTGGGGCGCGTCGGCCTCGAACACCACCGCGTCGCCGGGGCCGAGCGCGTGGGTCCCGCTCCCGGTCTCGATCTCCATGTGGCCGCGGCTCACCACCAGGTTCTCCACCGTGCCGGGCGGGTGGGCGTCGGCCCGTTCCACGCCGCCGGGCGCCAGCCTGAGCTCGTAGAACTCCACGCGGCGCGGCTCGTCGAAGGGGAAGAGCGCCCGGGACACGAAGGTCCCGTCGGAGGAGGCCAGCCGCTTGGCCTGATCGGCCTTCATCACGTGGAAGGAGGCGGTGGGGCGGCTGGTGATGAGGGCGCTGAAGGGGACCTCCAGCGCGGTGCCGATCTTCCACAGCACGTTCACCGTGGGTGCGCTCTGGCCCAGCTCGATCTGGCCGAGCATGGCCCGCGAGACGCCCGAGAGCTTGGCCAGCTTCTCCAGGGAGAGGTTGCGACGGCTGCGCAGGCGGCGGAGGTTCGCGCCCAGCACCGGCGTGAGGTCGTTGCCGGCGGCGGGGTGGGCGCGCTCGTGGCCGGGGACCCGCGCGCCACGCGGGCGCGCCCGGGGACGCCGGGTTGCGGGGGGATTCCTGGGAGGCATGACCGTTTATCCGTTTTGGCGGATGGCCTTGTCAACCATCTCGAGGGGCGGGTGCCTCGCCCCAGGCGAGACGCCAGGTCAGCGGTCGCGCTTCAGCGCGTCGGGCAGCTCGTTCGTCACCTGCTGCCCGTCCTGCCGGGGGAAGTGCTCGGCCAGCTTCGCGCCGACGCGGTCGATGGCCGCCTCGAACCCCTCCCCGGGCGCCCCCCTCCGCATGCCGTCGACGAGGGCGTCGACCGCTCGCTGCCACTCGGCGCCGCCCATGCGCTGGTGGATGCCCCGGTCGCCGATGACGATCGCCCGGTGCTCCCGCAGGGACGCGAAGACGAGCACTCCCGTGCCGTCCCGGGTCTGGTGGAGGCCGTGCTCGAAGAAGGCCTGCTCCGCCCTGCCGGCCACCGCCTCCTCCTGGTGGCGCCGTCCGGCGAGCAGCCGCTCGACCGGCGCGAGCCGTCCGACGAACCAGCCCACCACGCCGAAGAGCATCTGGAAGACGACCACCTCGGTGACGCTGGGGTCCAGCAGCAACTCCACCATGGCGGTGGCCAGCGCGGCGCCGATCACGGCGGCGATCCAGCGGGCCTCCTCGTAGGGCTCGGAACGCTCCACCACCACCGGGACCACCTGCCCGGTGCTGGCCTGCTCGGCACGGCGCACCGCCGCGGCGATACGCTCCTGGGTGTCCTTGGGGAAATGGCGATCGAGGGCCATGGCTCGCTCCTACCAGCTTCCCGATGCGCCGCCGCCGCTGAAGCCGCCACCGCCGCCGCTCCACCCGCCGCCACCGCCGCTGAAGCCGCCGCCGCCGAACCCCCCACCGCCCCACGGGCTGCGCGGCCCCCGGGGGCCGCGTCCGCCGATGCCCGCGATGGCGCGGATGACGATGAAGGCGATGATGAGGAGGACGAGGACGGGCGACCCGAGCCCGAAGAGGAAGCCGAGGAGCGCGCCCAGGACGGGTATGGCGCCGGTCTTGTCCGCGACCTGCCGGCTGGGCGCCTGCGCCGAGCCCTCCGGAAGCGACCCCAGGGCTCCCAGGATCTGCTGCCCGGCCGCGTAGAGGCCCTCTCCGTAGCGCCCCTCGCCGGAAGGCCGGGACGATGGACGTGCGGATGATCCGGCCGGACTGGGCGTCGGTGAGCCCACCCTCCAGCCCCCCGCCCACCTCGATGCGGACCTTGCGGTCCTTCACCGCGACGACGACGAGGACTCCGTCGTCCCTTCCCTTGGTCCCGAGCTTCCAGGCCTCGGCGACCCGCATCGAGAAGTCCTCGATGGCTTCCCCGTCGAGCGTGGAGACGAGCAGGTACTGCAACTGGGGACCGGCGCCGCCCTTCTGCTCGCGCGCCGCGCGAGAGAGGTCGCCGAGCCGCTTCTCCCAGCGAGCGTCGAGCACCCCTGCCGGATCGACCACCGGTCCGGTCAGGGGCGGGACGGGCACCGCCGACGCGGCGCACACCGGCGCCGCGAGGAGGAAGAGGGCCAGGGCGGCCGAGCGGCCGCGGATCACGCCGCGCTCCCTAGAACTTCACCTTGGGCGCCTCGGCGGCGCCCGCCGTGGTGGCGGTGAACTGGGGCTTCGGAGCGTGGTGGTAGAACATGCTGTTCGTGAAGCTGGTGGGCGGGACGGTGATGAGGTTGTTGAAGTCCTGCACCGCCTGGATGTAGCGGCGGCGCGCCACCGAGATCCGGTTCTCCGTGCCCTCGAGCTGCACCTGGAGGTCGCGGAAGTTCTCGTTGGCCTTGAGGTTGGGGTAGGCCTCGGAGACCGCCAGCAGCTTGCCCAGCGCCATGGTCAGCCCGCTCTGCGCCTGCTCGAACTTCTTCATGTTCTCGGGGGTGAGCTGGTCCACGGTGAGCTTCACCTGGGTGGCCTGGGCGCGGGCGGCCATCACCCCCTCGAGCGTCTGCTGCTCGTGGGTGGCGTAGCCCTTCACGGTCTCCACCAGGTTGGGGACCAGGTCGGCGCGGCGCTGGTACTGGTTCTCGACCTCGGCCCAGGCTCCGGCCACGGCGTTGTTGGCCTGCGGGATGGACTGGACGCCGCAACCGGCGAGGGCCACGGCAGCGAGGACTGCGAGCGGGAGGCGTGCAAGTTTCATCCGCCCAGCGTAATGACGGGGGGGTGGTTGGCAAGCGAAACCGGACAGCCCCGGGCGGGATGACACGTCGGGGCGAGCCCCCCGCGGGGTGGCGAGCCTACTATCGCGTCGTGGCGCGGATCCCGCGCGGACGGGTCGCCACCTACGGCCAGGTGGCCATGCTGGCCGGGAATCCACGGGCAGCGCGCCAGGTGGGCTACGCCCTGGCCGCCCTCCGGGGCACACGCCACGAGATTCCCTGGCAGCGGGTGCTGGGGAGCCGGCCCAGGGAGATGGCGGCCATCTCCATCCTCGATCCCATGGGCTCGGCCGTGCAGCGGGCCCTCCTCGAGGACGAGGGCGTCGAGGTGGACGAGCGGGGTCGCGTCTCGCTGGCGCGCTTCGGCTGGTCGCCGCGCCGGCGGTAGTCCCCCGATACGGCGCGGCCCTACTCGATGGGGATGGGCCCCACGTCCCAGATCTCCTCGGCGTACTGGCGGATGGTCCGGTCGGAGGAGAAGCGTCCGCTGCGGGCCACGTTCAGGATGGCCATCCGGGTCCAGCGTTCGTAGTCGACCCAGGCCTGGGAGACCCGCTCCTGCGCGGCGACGTAGGCGGCGAAGTCGGCCAGGAGGAGGTAGGTGTCGCCGCCGTTGAGGAGGGAATCGACCACGGGCTGGAAGAGGCGCGGCTCCTCGGGGGAGAACGTCCCTCCGGAGATGGCGTCGATCACCGCCTTCAGGTCGGGATTGCCGCGGTACCAGTCCCAGGGGTTGTAGCCGGCGCGCTTCAGCTCCCGGACCTCGGGGACGGTGAGGCCGAAGAGGAAGAAGTTCTCCGCGCCGACCGCCTCCCGGATCTCCACGTTGGCGCCGTCGAGGGTGCCGATGGTGAGCGCGCCGTTCATGGCGAACTTCATGTTGCCGGTGCCCGACGCCTCCTTGCCGGCGGTGGAGATCTGCTCGGAGAGGTCGGCGGCCGGGAAGATGCGCTCGGCCAGCGACACCCGGTAGTTGCGCAGGAAGACCACCTTCATCTGGCCGTTCAGCGCCGGGTCGGCGTTCACCACGGCCCCGACCGAGTTGATGAGCTTGATGATCCACTTGGCCATCACGTACCCGGGAGCCGCCTTGCCGGCGAAGATCCAGGTGCGGGGCACCGGCCGGTAGTCCCGGTCGGCCTTCATGCGCAGGTACTGGTGGATCACGTAGAAGACGTCGAGGAGCTGGCGCTTGTACTCGTGGATGCGCTTCACCTGGACGTCGAACATCGACGACGGGTCCACCTCGACGCCGTTCTCGCGGAGGATGATCTCGGCGAGCCGCTCCTTGTTGTCCCGCTTGATCTCGCGGAACCGGCGCCGGAAGGGCGCGTCGTCGACCACCAGCTCGAGCCGCCGGAGCTCCTCGGCGTCGGTGATCCAGCCCGGCCCGACCACCTCGTTCAGCACCGAGGCCAGCTCCGGGTTGGCCTGGAGGATCCAGCGGCGCGGCGTGACGCCGTTCGTCTTGTTGTTGAACTTCTCGGGCCAGAGCCGGTGGAAGTCGTGGAAGAGCTCGTTCTGGAGGAGCTCGGTGTGCAGGGCGGCCACGCCGTTCACGGAGTGGGAGCCGACCACGGCCAGGTTGGCCATGCGCACCTGCTTGGGCATGCCCTCCTCGATGAGGGACATGCGCTCCACCGCGGCCGCGTCGAAGCGCGCGTCTCCCTGGACCGTCGCCAGGAACCGGCCGTTCATCTCGTAGATGATCTCGAGGTGCCGCGGCAGCACCCGGCCGAGCAGGTCGACCGTCCACTTCTCGAGCGCCTCGGGGAGCAGGGTGTGGTTGGTGTAGCCGAACACCGACTGGCAGATGGACCAGGCCTTGGCCCATTCCAGGCCGTGGTCGTCGAGCAGGATGCGCATCAGCTCGGCGATGGCGATGGCCGGGTGGGTGTCGTTGAGCTGGAGGGCGACCTTGTCGGGGAAGTCGTCGAAGCCGGGGTGGACCTTGAGGTGGCGGGCGACGATGTCGTGGAGGGAGCAGGCCACGAAGAAGTACTGCTGCTGCAGGCGCAGCTCCTTGCCCATCACGGTGAGGTCGTTCGGGTAGAGGACCTTGGAGATGTTCTCCGAGACGTTCTTGTCCTCGACCGCGGCCAGGTAGTCGCCGGCGTTGAAGTCGGCCAGGTCGAACTCCGCCGGGGAGCGGGCCCTCCAGAGCCGGAGCGTGTTCACGGTGCTGTTGCGGAATCCGGCGATGGGCGTGTCGTACGCCATGCCGAGCACCCGCTTGGCGTCGATCCAGCGCACCCGCTCGCGGCCGTCGGGGCCGCCGTAGCGCTCGGTGCGGCCGAAGAAGGACACCGGGACCTGGTTCTCCGACCGGGCGATCTCCCAGGGGTTCCCGAAGCGCAGCCACTCCTCCGGGCGCTCCACCTGCCACCCGTCGCGGATCTCCTGGTCGAAGATGCCGTACTCGTAGCGGATGCCGTAGCCGTAGGCCGGGAGCGCCAGCGTGGCCATCGAGTCGAGGAAGCAGGCGGCCAGCCGTCCCAGGCCGCCGTTGCCGAGGCCGGCGTCGGGCTCCTGGACGAAGAGGTCGGAGAGCTCGGTCCCCAGGCTGGCGAGGGCCGCCTTCATGTTGTCGAGCAGGCCGAGGTTGAGCAGGTTGTTCTCGAGCGCCTTGCCCATCAGGAACTCGAGCGAGAGGTAGTAGACCCGCTTGGCGTCGCTCCGGTAGTAGGTCTGCTGGGTCTGCAGCCAGTGGCGCATCATCCGGTCGCGCACCGCGTCGGCGACCGCCATGGTAGCGGTCGAGCGCGGTGGCGGAGTGCTCGTCCTTGCCGATGGAGAACTGGAGGTGGTCGGCGAAGGCGCGGCGCAGGGCGTCCACGTCGGACGCGGTCCGGATGCTCGGGAGGTCGCGGGCGCGCTCCAGCGCCCTGGCCTCCTCGCCCTGCCTGTCGGGGAACTTGCTGGCGGACATCGATCTCCTGGCTCCCGGGACGATCCGGGAAGGGGGCGCATGTTACCGCAGCGCGCCCCCCGCGGGGCCGTGGGATTCGCCTACTTTCGCAGCGCCTGGGCCAGCTCGCCGTAGAGTGCGATGGCGCTGCGCACCGCGGCCTGGAAGTCGGCCAGGTTGAGGCTCTCGTTCTCCGAGTGGGCGTTCGACTTCGGGTCCTCCACCCCGATGAGCAGCGCCGGGACCCCGCCCAGCGCGTTCACGAACGGCTCGACGAACCCGATGCTCCCCCCGCATCCGATGGCGAGCGGCTCCCGGCCGTAGCCCTTCTGCAGCGCCCGGAAGGCGGCCTCGAAGGCCGGGTGGGAGACGTCGGTCTTCCACGCCGGCCCGTGGCTCTGCACGTGGATCTTCACCTCGACGCCCCAGGGAGCGTTCTTGCGGAGCGCCTCCTCGAGCCGCCGCGAGACGTCGGCCGGCTCCATGTCGGGCACCAGCCGGATCCCGACCCGGGCCCAGGCCACGTCGTTCACGATGTTGCGGGCGTCCTTGCGGCTGGAGGCCTGGATCGCGTTCACGGACAGTGCAGGCTGCCACCAGTTGGTCTCGAGCGGGTGGGCGTCGCCCAGCATCTGCACGCCGGGCCGCATGCCGGACTGCCGCCGGAACTCCTCGCGGGACACCGGGAGCAGCTCGATGGCCCGCTTCTCCGCCGCGGTGAGCGGCCGGACCTTGTCGTAGATGCCGGGGATGGCGATCCGCCCGTCGGCGTCGACCAGCGGGGCGAGCATCTTGGCGAGCGCCATCACCGGGTCGGGGATGGGGCCACCCCACATCCCGGAGTGGACGCTCTGCTCGAGCGCCCGGACCTCGACCTCGGCCACCACGAGGCCGCGCAGCGCGATGGTCACGCAGGGGACGCCGGCGTCGACGTTGGAGGTGTCGGTGAGGACCACCGCGTCGGCGTCGAGCCGGTCGCGGTACTTCGCGATGAACTGCGGCAGGTGGTCGCTGCCGACCTCCTCCTCGCCCTCGATCACGATCTTGAGGTTCAGGGGGAGCCCGCCGGCCCCGCGGATCCAGGAGTCGGCCGCGGCGGCGTGGACCAGGATGCCGCCCTTGTCGTCGGCGGCGCCCCGTCCGAAGAGGCGCCCGTCGCGCTCGCTGGGCTCGAAGGGGGGCGTGGTCCACAGCTCCTCGTCGCCGGCGGGCTGGACGTCGTGGTGGGCGTACAGGAGCACCGTGGGGGCCTTGGGGTCGGCCACGTGCTCGCCGAAGACGTAGGGGTGGGCGCCGTCGACCTCGAGGATCTCGACGCGGGAGAAGCCGCGACGCCGCAGCAGCTCGGCGGTGGCCTCCGCGCTCCTGCGTACGGGCTCGGGCGGGAAGTTGACGAAGGAGACGCTGGGGATGCGCACCAGCGTCTTGAGATCCTCGAGGTAGGAGGCGGCGTGGGCCTTGTAGTGCTCGAGGGCGCGCTCGGTCTTGTTGGGCATGGCGCGCATTTCTAACCCGACCCGGGGTTCCGCGCCTCGACGAAGTGCTGTCGACGCCTCCCGCCGGGCCCGGGCCACGCGCGGGGCGCCGTCAGCTCCCGGCGGCGTTCTCCCGGAACTCCTGCCAGGTCATCCACCCCGCCTTGGCGAAGCCGCCCACCACGTGCACGTCCTCGACGTTCATGTGCCAGAAGAGGAAATCCCCCAGGTCGGCGAAGGATTTCCCCTCCGGGTGGACCGCCACGTACCGGTCCCGGGCCTCGGACATCTCCCCGCCGGGGACCAGCGTGAGGGTCCCGAGCAGCGCGAGCCGCCCCGAGGACTGGGGATTCCGCGCCCCCGCCTCCTGGACGAAGAGCGAGGCCCGCGGGTCGGCACGGAGGTTCCGGGTGTGCTGGGCGAGCTCGGTGAAGAGGAAGATGGGGCGCCCCACCCCGTCGAGCGCGTAGGAGACGAGCGAGCCGAGCGGCCAGCCCGGCTTGCGCGCGGACAGGGTGGAGAGCACGCCTACCCTGCCGGCGGCGAGCAGCTCGAAGGCGCCCGGAGCGAGCTCCGAGGGGGGCGGTCCGGGGATCTTCTCTTCGGCCATGGCGTGCTCCTCCCGGCGGGCGTGGCCCGCTAGTACCGGTAAGTATCCGGCTTGAAGGGCCCCTTGGGCGAGACCCCGATGTAGGCAGCCTGCTTGGGGGTGAGCTTCGTCAGCTTGACGCCGATCTGCTCGAGGTGGAGGCGGGCCACCTTCTCGTCGAGGTGCTTGGGCAGCGTGTAGACCTTCTTCTCGTACCAGTCGCCGCGCTCGGCCAGCTCGATCTGGGCGATGGTCTGGTTGGTGAAGCTGTTCGACATGACGAAGCTGGGGTGGCCGGTGGCGCAGCCCAGGTTGAGGAGCCGCCCCTCGGCGAGGATGAGGACCGCGTGCCCGTCCGGGAAGGTCCACTTGTCGAACTGCGGCTTGATGTTGGTGCGGACCACGCCCGGGAACTTCTTCAGGCCGGCCATGTCGATCTCGTTGTCGAAGTGGCCGATGTTCCCGATGATGGCCCCGTCCTTCATCTTCTTCATGTGGTCGACGGTGATGACGTCGACGTTTCCGGTGGTGGTGACGAAGAGGTCGGCGCGGGGGAGCACGTCCTCGAGCCGCAGGACCTGGTAGCCCTCCATGGCGGCCTGGAGCGCGCAGATGGGGTCGATCTCGGTGACCACCACGCGGGCCCCCTGCCCCTTCAGCGCCTGGGCGCAGCCCTTGCCCACGTCGCCGTAGCCGCAGACCACCGCCATCTTGCCGGCCAGCATGACGTCGGTGGCGCGGTTGAGGCCGTCGATGAGGGAGTGGCGGCAGCCGTAGAGGTTGTCGAACTTCGACTTGGTGACGCTGTCGTTCACGTTGATGGCGGCGAAGAGCAGCTTGCCGGCCCGCTCCATCTCGTAGAGGCGGTGCACGCCGGTGGTGGTCTCCTCGGTCACGCCGTGCATCTCCTTCGCGACCTTGGTCCAGCGGTTGCGGTCCTTCTTCAGCTCGCGGCCGAGGAGCGCGAGGACGACGGCGAACTCCTCCGAGTCGGCGGTGGCCGGCGCGGGCACCTTCCCGGCCGCCTCGAACTCCACTCCCTTGTGGATGAGCAGCGTGGCGTCGCCGCCGTCGTCGACGATCTGGGTGGGACCCTTGCCGCCCCCGAAGTCGAGCGCGCGCTCGGTGCACTCCCAGTACTCCTCCAGCGTCTCGCCCTTCCAGGCGAAGACCGGCACCCCCTTCGGCGACGCGGCCGAGCCGCCCGGCCCGGCCACCACCGCCGCGGCGGCGTGGTCCTGGGTCGAGAAGATGTTGCAGGAGGCCCAGCGGACGTCGGCCCCGAGCTCGACCAGGGTCTCGATGAGCACCGCGGTCTGGATGGTCATGTGGAGCGAGCCGGTGATGCGCTGGCCCGCGAGGGGCTTCTTCTTCGCGTACTCGCGGCGCACCGACATGAGGCCGGGCATCTCCTTCTCGGCGAGCTCGATCTCCTTGCGCCCCCAGTCGGCCAGGGAGAGGTCCTTCACCAGGTACTCGAAAGCGGGGGCGACGCGGAGCTTGCGGGCGGGCTTGGCCATCGGGGTGTTCCTTCCTTCTCGGGTTGCGGTTGGGCTAACGGGTCGAGGGGCGCCGCGCACGGGCGAGGAGCAGCGCGGGCCCCTTCGCGGCGGGTTCGGGAGGCAGCGGGCGGCAGGTGGCGTCCTGGAATCCGGCCGCGCGCAGCATCTCCACCACGCGGGCGGGCTCGAAGCCCGGCCAGACCTGTCCGGCGCGGCGGCGGAAGTCCTCGTCGTCGTGCAGGACGGCGTCGACGAGGGCGACGCGCCCGCCCGGGCGGAGGACGCGCGCCGCCTCGGCGAGCGCGCGCGCCGGATCGTCCACCCAGCCGAGCGAGAGCACGAGCAGCGCGGCGTCGCAGGAGGCGTCGTCGAGGGGCAGGTCCTCGAGGGTCCCGCGCCGCAGGTCGACGTTGTCCTGGCCGGCGGTGCGACGGCGGGCGGAGCGGAGCATGTCGGCCGAGCGGTCGACGCCCACCACCCGCTTCACGTCCGGCGCGAGGGCCGCGGTGAGCGCTCCGGTGCCGCAGCCCAGGTCGGCGACGATCCAGTCCGGGGGGAGGAGCGCGAGCAGCGCCGACACCCCGAATCCGGTGCCGTACCACTCGGCGCGCAGGCGGTCCCAGTCCCCGGCGGCGCCGGCGAAGAAGTCCTCCCCGCCGCCCCGCCGTTCCCGGAGCCGGCGGTCGAGCCGCAACTGGTCGTGCTGGAGGGTGGCCCAGCGCTCGCTCTCGCCGCGGGCGACCTTCCAGAGGCGACGCGCGGCCGGGTCGATGCCCTCCGACATCCGGTAGATCCGGTTGGCCCCGCGGCGCCGGACCTCGATCCACCCCTGGGAGGAGAGGATCTTGAGGTGGCGGCTCACCGTGGACTGGGGCTGCTGGAGCACCTCGCACAGCTCGGCCACCCCGAGCTCGTGCCGCTCCAGGACGTGGAGGAGCCGGAGCCTCGTCGGGTCGGCGAGCCCCTCCATCCATCCGAAGAGCCCGTGGGGGCGTGCGGTCGCTGCTTCCATTCGCTTATCCGGATGGACGGATTAACACGCGCGGCTTTCCGGGTCAACGCGAAGGGGCGCCCACGCCTGCCGGTGGGTTAGGTTCCCCTCCGGACATGCGCCGCCGCCAAGCCCTCGCCGCTCTCGCCGGGGTCGCCCTCGCGGCGGTCCTCGCCCTCTGGCTCTGGCCGGGCCGGGGCGAAGGTCCGGCCCCCACCCCGCCCGGTCCGGTGGCCGGATCGGGCCCTCGCGCGGTGACCGGCTCACCCGGCCCGGGCCCGGGCCTTCCGGTTGAAGCACCCGGCGAGCCCCCCGCTCCGACGGGCGCCTTCGAGGGAACCGTCCTCTCCCGGGGAACCGGGACGGGCATCCCCGGCGCCGAGGTCACCTTCTCCCGAGGCGGGGCGGCCGCGTCCGTTCGCTGCTCCGCCGACGGGTCGTTCCGCTTCGAGCCCCCGGAGGCCGGGCGCTGGCAGCTCGCGGCGGCCTCGGCTCCGGGGCACGCCCCGTTCGCCCCGGAGTGGGGTCACAGCCCGGTCGTCCTCGACGCCCGGCCGGGGGAGCGGGTTCGCGGGCTCGCGCTCTGGCTCCTCCCCGTCCGCCCCTACCAGGGGCGCGTCGAGGATCCGGCGGGCCAGCCCGTCGAGGGAGCCGAGGTCCGCGTCGTGGGGAGCGCGACCGGCGACCGTTCGCTCATGCCGTCGACGGAGACGGCGTCGAGCGGCCCGGGAGGCGCCTTCGCCCTCGCGGCGCCCGACGGCGCCACCCTCGAGGCACGCCACCCGGCATTCGCGCCGGGGAGGGCAACGCTGGATTTCGCCGCGCGGTCGAGTCGCCGCGTGGTCGTGAAGCTCGGCGCCGCCGCGAGCCAGGCCGCGCCGGCTCCGCTCGCCGGTCGGGTGGTCTCCGGTGGGGCCCCGGTCGAGGGGGCGCTCGTCGCCGCCCGCCTGATCCTCCGCGGAGGCCCCTGGTCGGCGGAGGATCCCGTGGCGGCGCAGGCCACCTCGGACGTCGACGGGAATTTCACCCTCCGCGAACTGGGCCCGGGTCGGTACCTGCTCTCGGCGTCGCGCGAGGGCTTCACCCAGCCGCGCGCCGTGATCGCCCGGACCGGCGAGGACGCGACCATCGAGCTCACCCGGGGAGGGGCGGTCGCCGGGGTGGTCCGGGACGCGGGGACGGGGCAGCCGCTCGCCCCCTTCCGCGTGGAGGTCCGCCGCGGCGGCCGCGGATGGAAGCTCCTCCTGGGCGCCGCCACGGTGGTGGACGCCTCGGGTCGTTTCGAGGTGAAGGACCTGCCGCCTGGACCGGTGACGGTCTCCGCCTCCGCGCCGGGCCACCTCCCCTCCGCCGAGATCGAGGCGACGGTCCCCGAGTACCCCGGGGTCGCCGAGGTGGAGATCCGCCTCGGGCAGGGCGGGCGCGTCTCCGGTCGGGTGACCGACCGGACGACCGGCCAGCCGCTGCCCGGCGCGCGCATCTTCCTGGAGGGGGACGGGGGGAGCGCCCCTTCCCTCCTGGACCCGGGCGCATCCGCGGTGGCCGGGGCCGACGGCTCGTTCCTGATCGCCGGGGTGCCGGTCCGGACGGTCTCGCTCCACGTCGCCGCCGACGGCCATCACGCCCGCATCGTCACCGGGATCGAAGTCCCCGACGGCGGGGTGGCCGGCCCCGTCGAGGTGAAGCTCTCCCCCGTCGCGGAGGGAGAGGAGCCCCGGGTGGAGCTGGCCGGCATCGGAGCCGCCATGGAGCGCCGCGGACGGTCGGCCCTGCGCATCACGATGGTGGTGCCCGGCGGTGGAGCCGCCGAGGCCGGGCTCCTGCCGGGGGACGAGATCCTCTCCGTGGAGGGGCGGCCGGTCTCGGAGCTGGGGCTGGCCGGCGCGGTGGACCTCATCCGCGGCCCGGAGGACACCCGGGTGCGGCTGGTGGTTCGCCGGGGCGAGTCGCCACCGGCCGACGTGTGGGTCTGGCGACGCCTGGTGCGGGGATAGGCGCGGGACGGCCGTAGGGCACGCGGCCCTTCCAGCGCAGGAAGCGCTTCTCGAGGAGGTTCCAGGAGAGGAGCGCGGCCGCGAAGGTCGCGGCGCCGGCCACGGCGGCGAAGGCCGCCATGCCTGCCAGGCGGCTGCCCAGCGCGCCGGCGAGCATGAGAGAGGTGAAGCCGGCCGCCTCCAGCGCGAGGAAGATGGGGTAGTGGAGCACGTAGAGGCCGTAGCTGTACTTCCCGGCGCCGCGCAGCGCGGGCCGCGTGAGCGCCCGGGACAGCCGGCGAGGCGGGGCCGTCGAGGGCCAGGACGAGCAGGGCCGCGAAACCGGCCGCGAGCGGCCCGAAGGCCCAGACCTGCACCACCGGATCCCCGCCGAAGAGCCCGCCCTGGTGGATCCAGACCGCGGCCACCGCGACCGTGGAGACCCCCAGCGCCCAGGGCGCGATGCGCCGGACCCGTGGCCACCAGGCCGGTTCCCGGGCCGCGATGGCCACCAGCGCCCCGAGGGCCAGCGTGTCCATGCGGGCCGGGGTGAGGACGTAGGCGGCCGTGGAGTTGAAGGTGGTGCGGTGGATGCCCAGCCGGAGCGCGAAGGCCCCCGCCACGAGCCCCAGGCAGAGCACCGCGAGGCGCTTGCGGGGGAGCAACCAGACCAGCAGGGGCCAGGCCAGGTAGAACTGCTCCTCCACCGCGAGTGACCAGAAGTGGCCGGTGAACGGGCTCGCCTGGAATCCCCCCTCGCGCGCGAAGAGCACGTTGCCCAGGTAGCTCCAGAGCCAGCCCTGGGTCTCCCGCTTCACGTCGAGTGACGGGAAGAGGAGGGGCACCGCCAGGAAGAGCACCGCCAGGTAGGCGTAGTAGAGGGGGAAGATCCGCAGCACGCGCCGCGCGTAGAAGGCGCGGAAGTAGCTGGGGCCGCCCCGCGCGTCGAGGAGGATGCCGGTGATGAGGAAGCCGGAGAGGACGAAGAAGAGGTCCACACCGGCCCAGCCGGTCCGCGTGGCCGAGAGGAGCGCGCGCTCCACCACCCCGCCCTCCCCGTCGATGTGGAGGAAGTGGAAGGCCAGGACCATCAGCACGGCGACGCCGCGCAGCCCGTCGAGCGCGGGATGGTGGGCCCCGGGAGCGGGAGGGCTGGAGGGGAATCGATCGGCCACGAGCGGCGGAATCCTAGTCCAAGGGCCCACGGGGTGGTCTAGTCTCGACGGAATTGGACGATGGCAAGGCCACGGGCGCGGGCGCGGCGCGGGGACCATGGGCCGCCTGGCTCGGGTTCGGGCTGGCCTACGTCACCCTCGCCCTCGGCGCCGACTGGCTGACCAACCAGGCCAGCGAGTTCTCCACCTTCTGGCCGGCCGCCGGACTCTACGTCGGAGCCCTGCTCCTCGCCGAGCGCCGTTCCTGGCCTGGTTTCGTCGTGGCCGCCGCCGCGGGCGGCCTGATCGCGTCGGCGATCATCGGCCGAAAGCCCATGCTCGCCGCGTCCGGTCTGGTCGCCGACCTGATCGAGGCGATCGTCGCCGCGTTCCTGATCCAGAGGGCCGTCCGCGGGCGCCCCCGGATGTGGCGCGTGCGGGACCTCCTGGTGGTGGTCTTCCTCGGCGCGGGCTTCGCGGCGGCCATCGCCGCCCTGGTCGGCGGCGCCGCGGTGTCCTTCGTCAACCAGGTCCCCTTCCGCCCGTCCGCGCTCGACTGGTGGGTCGGGGACGCCCTCGGGATCCTGGTCGTGACCCCGCTCCTCCTGGCCTGGGGGATGCCCGACGACACGGAGCCGAATCTCGTCCGCCAGCGCGCGCCCGAGTTCGCGGCGCTGATGGTGGCCGCGCTCGCCGTCAGCTGGAGGGTGTTCCACGAGGCGCCCCGGGGCGTCCTCGCGCAGTCGCACCTCGTGCTCCCGCTCTTCGTCTGGGCGGCGCTCCGGTTCGGACCGCGCGGCGTGACCGCGTCCGGAACCATCCTCGCTTCCGCGGGGGCATGGGCCACCGCGTGGGCGGCACGGCTCGGAGGCGCCTCGGCGCTCGCACCGGACTCGGTCCGGGTGCAGCTCTACCTCGCCCTGGCCATCACGACGGCGCTGGTCCTGGCCACGGAGGTCGCCGGGCGGGCGCGCACCGAGCGGGCGCTCCGCCTCGCCCGCTACGCCCTCGACCAGGGAGCGGAGGCCACCCTCGTGACCTTGCGGACCGGGCGCATCGTGCTCGCCAGCGAGGCCGCCGGTCGCCTGCTCGGCCGGAGCGTTCCCGAGCTCCTGGGGCAGGACATCACCGGCCTCGATCCGGCCCTGGCCGGCAAGCTGGGGCCGGACGGCTGGACGGGATTGCGCGCCCGCGGCACCTGGCGCTACGAGACCGTCCTCGAGGCCGGGGGAGGACGCCGCCCTCCGGCCGAGGTGCACCTGGCCTTCCTCGCCTTCGACGGGGCCGAGTTCCTGGCCTGGTCCGGTCGCGATCTCTCCGACCGGCGGCGTGCCGAGGAGGACCAGCGGCTCGCGGCGGTGGGAACCCTCGCCTCCGGGGTCGCCCACGAGATCAACAACCCGCTCACCTACGTCACCTCGAACCTGGCCTTCCTCGAGGAGACCCTCGCCAAGGTCCGCGGCCTCCACCCCGACGTGGCCGAGGCCGAGGAGGCCGCCGCCGAGGCCTCGGTGGGCGCTCGCCGCGTGCGCGACATCGTCCGCGACCTGCGCTTCGTGGCCCGTCCGCCCGACGGGCGCCGGATCGAGGTCGACCCCGTGCAGGAGATCCGATCCGCGGTCACGCTCGCCCAGGCCGAGATCAACCGCCACTCGAGCCTGGAGCTTCGCCTCGACCCCTGCCCTCCCGTCCTCGCCGGACAGGGGCAGATCGGCCAGGTGATGCTGCACCTGCTCGTCAACGCGGCCCAGTCGGTCCCCGCCGGCTCGACGGGCGCCCACTCGGTTCGCGTCTCCTCCGGAAAGGACGGGCGGGGGTGGGCCTGCATCGAGGTGACCGACACCGGGGGCGGGATCCCGGCGGCGGCCCGCACGCGGATCTTCGAGCCGTTCTTCTCCACGCGGCCGGTGGGAGGCGGAGCGGGGCTCGGCCTGTCGGTGTGCCACGGGATCGTGACCGGCCTGGGCGGCACCATCGACGTGACGAGCGAGGAGGGGCGCGGGACCTCCGTCCAGGTCCGGCTCCCTCCTGCCCAGCAACCCGGATCAGCGGGCGCCGCGTGAGGTCAGCACGGCGGGAATGGTCTGGAAGCAGATCTGGACGTCCTTCCAGAACGACCAGGAATCGATGTAGGCGAGGTCGAGCTCCATCCAGCGGTCGAAGCTGACGTCGGACCGTCCGCTCACCTGCCAGGTGCAGGTGATCCCGGGCTTCACGCTCAGCCGGCGCATCTGCCAGCGCTCGTACTGGCGCACCTCGGTGGGCACCGGTGGCCGGGGACCGACGACGCTCATCTCGCCGGAGAGGACGTTCAGGAACTGGGGCAGCTCGTCGATCGAGTACCTGCGGATGAAGCCGCCGACGCGGGTGACCCGCGGGTCGTTCCTCATCTTGAAGACCGGGCCCGAGGCCTCGTTCTGCATCCGGAGGGCCGCGAGCCGGTCCTCGGCGTCCACGCGCATGCTCCGGAACTTGTACATCCGGAAGGGGCGGCCGTTCTTTCCGACCCGGACCTGCCGGAAGAAGACCGGGCCGGGGGACTCGGCCTTCACCGCGATCGCGGTGGCGAGGATCACCGGCGAGAAGAGGAGGAGTGCCGCCGAGCTCGAGACCACGTCGAAGGCGCGCTTGAGGAAGAGCCCGACCTCGTCGGTCGGCGCGCGGGCGAACGAGAGCATGGGGAGCCCGTCGAGGTCCCCGAGCACGGCCCGGGCGCCGTTCACCTCGAAGAGGTCGAGGCAGACGCGCGCGGCGGCGCCGCGTTCCTGGCAGTTCCGGAAGGCGTCCTGCACCGAGGCGAGACGGTCGCGAGGCACGGCGAAGATCACCTCGTCGATCACGTTGTCGTCGAGGATCTGGCCGATCTGCGGCACCGTGCCCAGGAGCTTCTCCGGCGCCACGCTGGCGCCCTCCTCGACGATGTGTCCCGCGAACACGAGCCCCCACTCGGGATGCTCGGCCACGGTCGAGACGACGTCGTCCGCCAGGTCTCCCGACCCGACGACGGCGAACACCCGGCTGTTGAGCCCTCCGCGGCGGGCCCGGTGCACGACGGCGCGCAGCAGGAATCGGTTGGCGGCGAGGAGCACGAGGGCCATCGCGAAGTAGGCCCCGAAGAAGAGGCGCGACAGCTCCACGTGCTGACGCAGGAAGTAGGTGGCCGTGCCCTGGACGACCGCGACGGCGAGGAGTGCCTTGACGATGCGGCCGATCTCCGGCCAGACGGAGCGCGTCCGGAAGCTCACGTACAGCTGGAAGAACCAGGTCGTGGCGAGCCAGAGCAGGATCGTGACGCCGAGGAAGGGTGCGACCTCGACGAATGGCAGGACCGGATCGGGGCGAGGTCCGATCGTCTGCGCCCAGCGGGCCACCGGGACCGCCAGCACCAGGCACACGATGTCGAGGATCCGAACCCTCCCGTCTCCGATTCGAATTCTCATGATCGCTTCCCCCGTTTCCCGCCCGTGCGATTCACGTCCACCATCCTCGGCTTCGGCCGTTGCACCGTGTTCGGTGTGCATTGGCCATGCCCGGGGACCTATCGCGTCGGATGTGCGGATTTTCAGGCACGAATCACGCCGGGACCGCGCGGGGGGGGCCCTCGCGGACGTCAGCGGACGTTCGCCGTGTTCGGGGGACGGCCTGCTCGCGTGCCGTCCGCGGCAGGACCCCGGCGGTCTACCAGAACCCGAGCTGCAGCCGCGCCGCGTCGCTCATCTTCTCGGGAGTCCACGGCGGGTCGAAGACCAGGTCGACGTCCACCTCGGCCACGCCGGGGACCTTGGCCACCCGCTCCCGGACGTCGTCGAGGATCATCGGCGCCACTCCGCAGCCGGGCGCGGTCAGGGTCATCCGGATGGTGACCTTCCGGCCGCCCTCGGGGCGCTCGGAGTGGATGAGCTCGTACACCAGCCCCAGGTCGACGATGCTGGCCGGGATCTCGGGGTCGAAGACCTTCTTCAGCGCCTCCCAGACCCCCTGCTCGTCGAAGGGCTGGCCGCTGGCCTCCTCGAGCCGGGCCTTCTCCGCCTCGGCCACCTTGCGGGCTCGCTCCGCGTAGGCCGGACCGAGCGCGTCGGCGTCCTCGTTGGCGAGGCGCGCCAGCCCTCCCCGGTCGAGCATGACCGTGAAGTGGCCGCCCAGCTCCTGCTGCGGCATGACCAGCGTGCCCTCGGGCAGGAGGTGCTTCTCCCCGGAGGGGACGAGGGTCACCTCCACGGCGCGGCTCAGCGAGACTGGTTCGCGGCGCTCCATCGTCTCACTCCGTCGTCGCCGGCTTGTCGTCGCCGCGCAGGGCCGAGTGGAGCGCGTGCCAGGCCAGGCTGGCGCACTTCACGCGGGTGGGGAATTCGGCCACGCCCTTCAGGACCGCCAGCTTGCCCAGGCCGTCGGCCTGCGAGGCGTCTCCCTCGACCACCATCTTGTGGAAGCGCTGGAAGAGGTCCTCGGCGTCGGTCGCCGACTTGCCCTTCAGCACCTGGCTCATGAGCGAGGCCGACGCCTTCGAGATGGCGCAGCCCGAGCCCTGGAACGAGACGTCGGCGATCCGGTCGCCGTCCATCCTGAGGAAGACGTGGTAGCGGTCGCCGCAGAGCGGGTTCAGCCCCTCGGCGGTGGCGGTGGCGTCGGCCATGGTCCGGAAGTTCCGGGGGTTGCGACCGTGGTCCAGGATGACTTCCTGGTAGAGGTCGGAGAGGTCGCTCATGGGAACATCTCCCGGACGCGGTGCAGGCCCTGGACCAGCTGGTCGACGTCCTCGCGCGTGTTGTAGAGGGCCATGGAGGCCCGGACCGTGGCCGGCACGCCGAAGCGCTCCATGAGCGGCTGCGCGCAGTGGTGCCCGGCCCGCACCGCCACGCCCTCGCGGTCGAGGATGGTGCCCACGTCGTGCGGGTGGACCCCTTCCATGACGAAGGAGATGACGGCCGCCTTGCCGGGCGCGGTGCCGATGATGCGCAGGCCGGGGATCTCCTGGAGCCTGCGGGTGGCGTAGGCGAGAAGGTCCCGCTCGTGGGCCTCGGCGCCCTCGCGATCGAGCCCCTCGAGCCAGTCGACCGCGGCGCCCAGGCCGACGGCCCCGGCGGCGTCGGGGGTGCCCGCCTCGAACTTGTAGGGGATGGTGTTGAACTTCGTCCCCTCGAAGGAGACGGAGAGGATCATGTCGCCGCCGCCCTGCCACGGCGGCATGGCCTCGAGCAGCCTCGCCTTGCCGTAGAGCACGCCGATCCCGGTGGGGCCGAACATCTTGTGGCCGCTGAAGACGTAGAAGTCGGCGTCGAGGTCGCGGACGTCCACGCGCATGTGGGGCATGGCCTGCGCGCCGTCGACGAGGACCGGCACGCCGCGCGCGTGGGCGAGCGCCACGATCTCCTTCACGGGATTCACCGTCCCGAGCGCGTTCGACACCTGGGTGACCGCGACGATGCGGGTGCGTGGACCGATGAGCCGCTCGAAGTCGGCGAGGTGCACCCGCCCCTCGTCGTCGACCGGCACCACCGTGAGCTTCGCGCCCTTCTCGGCGGCCAGGATCTGCCAGGGAACGATGTTGGAGTGGTGCTCCATCCCGGTGACCAGGATCTCGTCGCCTGGCCCCACGTTGACGCGCCCCCAGGCCTGGGCCACCAGGTTCACGCCCTCGGTGGTGCCGCGCGTGAAGATGACCTCGCGGGGCTCGGCGCCGATGTAGCGGGCGATCTTCTTGCGGGCGCCCTCGAAGGCGGCGGTGGCGCGCTCGGCGAGGTCGTAGACGCCCCGGTGCACGTTGGAGTTGTCCCGGTCGTAGAAGCGGGTCACCGCGTCGATGACGGCCTGCGGCTTCTGCGAGGTGGCGCCGCTGTCGAGGAAGGCCAGCCGCTTCCCGTACGGCCGCTGGGCGAGCACCGGGAACTGGCGTCGAACCGCCTCCACGTCGAAGGGGCCGGGCTTCGTCGCGGCCGGGCGCGCGGGAGTGGCCAGCGTGGTCATGCGGCCTCCAGGATGTCCGCCCCGCCCGGCAGGCGAGCCGCCACGAGACGCCCGAGCCGCTCGCGCAGCGCCGGAAGGGTCACCCGGTCCACCATCTCGCGGGCGAAGGCGTAGATGAGCAGGCTGCGGGCGGTGGCCTGCGGAAGCCCGCGCGAGCGGAGGTAGAAGAGCGCGTCCCGGTCCAGCTCGCCCACCGTTCCGCCGTGCCCGGCCTTCACGTCGTCGGTGTAGATCTCGAGCTGCGGAAGGGTGTCGATGATCGCGTCGCGGGAGAGGAGCAGGTTGGAGTTGGACTGGTGGGCGTCGGTCTTCACGGCTCCCTCGAGCACGCGGATGCGCCCCGCGAAGACGCCGCGGGAAGCCCCGTCGAGGATGCCCTTGAAGAGCTCCCGGCTCGTGCCGTGCGGGACGGCGTGCTCGATGACCGAGTGGTTGTCGACGAGCCGCTCGCCGTCGGTCATGTAGAGACCCGCGAGGTGGGCCTCCGCACCCTCGCCGGTCAGTCGCGTGAGCACGTCGCTGCGCGAGAGGGCGGCCCCCAGCGCGGTGGAATGGGTGGAGAGGCGGGCGCCCTTCCCCTGCTCGACCGCCAGGGTCGCGAAGTGGAAGGCCGAGGCAGGCTGGTCCTGCACCTGGTAGTGGTCGAGGCGGGCGCCGGACCCGAGCGAGATCTCGGTGACCGCGTTGGTGAGCGCGGGATGGTCGCCGAGCGCCACGTAGGTCTCGACCAGCGTCGCCTCGCTCCCCGGATCGGCAACCACGAGCACGCGGGGGTGGCTGGCGACCGGGCCGTGGACGGCCACGGTGGCGAAGACGAGCTCGACGGCGCCGCCCCTGGCGCTCGCCTCCCAGGTGGACGAAGGCGCCGTCTCCCAGGAAGGCCGCGTTGAGCGCGGCGAAGGGCCTCCCGTCGACGGACGCCGTGCGGGCCAGGACGGGCTCCACCCGCCCGGGCGTCACCGAGATGGCGTGCTGGAGGCTCGCGGCGTGGAAGCCGGCGGGAAGTCCGTGGGCGCTCGACAGGTCGGCGCGCAGGCGGCCGTTCACGAAGACCAGGCGGGGGCCGAACGGCTTGCCGGCCGCCCGCTCCAGGCCGGCCGCGGTGACCGGGGCCGCCGGATCCCCGTGCCCGAAGGCGTGGGCGGCCATCGGGGCGAGCGAGGTGAAGCGCCAGTCCTCCTGGCGCGTGGTGGGCAGGCCGCTCCGCTCGAAGGCCTCGCGCCCGGAGCGCCGCGCCGCGGCGACGAATTCCGGGGCCGGGGTGAGCGACCCGGCGCCGGCGACCAGGCTCTGCTCCGCGGCGTTCACGACTCCACCCAGGCGTAGCCCTTCTTCTCGAGCTCGAGGGCCAGCTCGCGCCCGCCCGACAGGACGATGCGCCCCGCCGCCATGACGTGGATGCGATCGGGGACGATGTACTCGAGCAGCCGCTGGTAGTGGGTGACCAGGATGGTGGAGCGCTCCGGGCTGCGGAGCGACTCCACGCCCTTCGCCACCACGCGGAGGGCGTCGATGTCGAGGCCGCTGTCGATCTCGTCGAGGATGGAGAGGCGGGGCTCGAGCACCGCCATCTGCAGCACCTCGTTGCGCTTCTTCTCGCCGCCCGAGAAGCCCTCGTTGACGCCCCGGTTCATGAAGGCCGGATCCATCTCGACGAGCTTCATCTTCTCCTTGGCGAGACCCAGGAAGTCGACGGCGTCGAGCTCCTCCTCGCCGCGGGCCTTGCGCTGGGCGTTGAGCGCGGTGCGCAGGAAGTAGAGGTTTCCGACGCCCGGGATCTCCACCGGGTACTGGAAGCCCAGGAAGAGGCCGGACACGGCACGCTCCTCCGGGGCGAGCGCGAGCAGGTCCTTCCCGTCGAGGGTGGCGGTGCCACCGGTCACCTCGGCGCGGTCCCGCCCGGCCAGCACGCCGGCGAAGGTGCTCTTGCCCGAGCCGTTCGGCCCCATGATGGCGTGCACCTCTCCCGGATTCACGGTGAGGTCGAGACCCGTCAGGATCTCCTTGTCGTCGATGCGCGCCCGCAGGCCACGCACCTCGAGCAAAGCCGCCCCGTTCGACCGCTGGCTCATCCCACGCTCCCTTCCAGGCTCATGCCGAGGAGCTTCTGCGCCTCGACGGCGAATTCCATGGGCAGCTCCTTCAGGACCTGCCGCGCGAAACCGTTCACGATCATGGAGACCGCGTCCTCCTCCTTGATGCCGCGCTGGCGGCAGTAGAAGAGCTGGTCCTCGCTGATCTTCGAGGTGGTGGCCTCGTGCTCCACCTGGGCGGTGGGGTTGCGGGCCTCGATGTACGGGAACGTGTGGGCTCCGCAGCGGTTCCCGATGAGCAGGGAGTCGCACTGCGAGTGATTGCGGGCCCCCTCGGCGCCCTTCATGATCTTGACCAGGCCGCGGTAGGTGTTCTGCCCGTGGCCGGCCGAGATGCCCTTCGACACGATGGTCGACCGGGTGTTCTTGCCGATGTGGATCATCTTGGTGCCGGTGTCGGCCTGCTGCCGGTGGTTGGCGAGGGCCACCGAGTAGAACTCGCCCACCGAGTCGTCGCCCTGGAGGATGCAGCTCGGGTACTTCCAGGTGATGGCCGACCCGGTCTCCACCTGCGTCCAGGAGATCTTGGAGCGCCGCATCGCCTTGCCGCGCTTGGTGACGAAGTTGTAGATGCCGCCCTTGCCCTGGGCGTCGCCCGGGTACCAGTTCTGCACCGTCGAGTACTTGATCTCGGCGCCGTCGAGGGCCACGAGCTCCACCACCGCGGCGTGGAGCTGGTTCTCGTCTCGCTGGGGGGCCGTGCAGCCCTCCAGGTAGGAGACGTAGGCCCCCTCGTCGGCCACGATGAGCGTGCGCTCGAACTGGCCGGTCTCGGCGGCGTTGATGCGGAAGTACGTGGAGAGCTCCATGGGGCAGCGCACGCCCTTCGGGATGTAGGCGAAGGACCCGTCGGAGAAGACCGCCGAGTTGAGCGTCGCGAAGTAGTTGTCGGTGTAGGGGACCACCGATCCCAGGTACTTCTCGACGAGCTCCGGGTGCTCCTTCACCGCGTCGGAGAAGGAGCCGAAGATGACCCCCATGTCGGCCAGCTTCTTCTTGAAGGTGGTGGCCACCGAGACCGAGTCGAAGACCGCGTCGACCGCCACGTTGGAGAGCCGCTTCTGCTCCTCGAGCGGGATGCCCAGCTTGGCGAAGGCCTCGCGCATCTCCGGATCCACCTCGTCCATCGAGGAGAGCTTCTTCCGGGGCTTGGGCGCCGAGTAGTAGGCGATCGCCTGGTAGTCGATGGGGTTGTAGCGGACCTTGGCCCAGGTCGGCTCCTCGAGCGTCAGCCAGTGGCGGAAGGCCTTGAGCCGGAAGTCGAGCAGGAAGGCGGGCTCGTTCTTCTTCGAGGAGATGAGCCGGACGACGTCCTCGTCGAGCCCCTTGCGGATCCGGTCCTCGTCCACGTCGGTGACGAATCCGTACTTGTACGTCTGCTCGGTCAGCTCGGTCAGTGCACGGTTCGTGTCGGTCACGGCGCCACCCCCGCTCCGGCCTCGAGCTGGACCAGCCGCTCGGGCTGCTGCGGCCGCATGGCGGACAGGGGCACGTCCTGGAGCGCCCGCTCGATGGCCTGGTTGATGGGAGCCCAGCGTCCCCGGGCGGCGCAGAAGGACTCCATGTCGCACGCGCCCTCGGTGCCCGTGCCGCACTCGGTGAGGCCGATGGGCCCCTCGATGGCCGCGATGATCTCGGCGACCGAGATGGAGTCGGCGTCGCGCGAGAGGCCGTACCCGCCGTTTCGCCCGCGGTGCGAGACCACGAGGCCGGCCCGCGCCAGCGACTTGAGCAGCTTCGACGCGGTGGGCACGGGGACGTGCGACTTCCCGGCCAGGTCCTGGGCCGTGTGAAGCGATCCGGGCGTCTCCATCGCCATGTGGGTCAGGATGACGATCCCGTAGTCGGTCAGCTTGGTCATGCGGATCATCGCGCGAGCCACCCTTTTGGGGGAATCCCTGCTCCAGCGTCAGAGCCTATCTGGACCGAAAAGGTCCCGATAGCGGAAATGTAACGAGCCGGTCGTCGCGTGCACGACAACCTTTGTCGTCAGGATCCGGGGATGTAGGCCCTGACGAGGGGCCCGTCGAAGCTGCGGCCGTCCCGCTCGACGTACAGGTGGTCGCCCACGATGGTGAGCGAGAGCCGGGCCCGGCGCTCGTCGCTGGCGGCCAGCGCCTGGAGCACCGCCGGATCGACCGCCGCGAGCGCGACGCGTCCGAGTCGCTCGAGCCCGGCGGCGCGCGCCTCCTCGACGAAGGCCTCCATCCTCCGGGGCGAGTCGAAGAGGACGGCGACGTCGGCGCGCCGGTTCCGGTCGGCCTCCTGCTGGATCCGCGCCGCGTCGGGGCGTCCCACACGGACCCACAGTCGCGTCTCCCCGGTGAGGTCCCGGGCGAGCACGTCGGGGGCCTCGGGGTCGGAGAGTCCGGGCCCCTGCTCGATGCCGTCCCTCCACTGCCAGCACTGGGCGAGCACCCGCAGCCAGAGGCGCTCCATCGACTCGGAGGGATGCCGGGCCACGCGCAGGGAGACCTTCCGGTTCTCCCCGGAGTCCACGTTCGCGAGCTCGATCTGGAAATCGTGGAGCGTTGCCGGGAGCGCCAAGCCGGAGGACCGTAGCACCTCCGGGTCCGGCGTGCTCCACCCACAAGATCCGGATGATGCCTCTTTCTGCCTCGGCGCGGGCGTGCAACACTTTTCCCCCACCGCTGCGCCTTGCCCCGGAGCGCTCCATGCGCCTTGCCACACTCCTCCTGACGGCCCTGCTCGCTGCGCCCTCCCTGGCGGCGGCCGGTCCCCAGGAGAACCCGCCGGCGCCGACTTCCGCACCGGTCGAGGAACCCTACCCGAGTTTCGGCCTCGCGCTGACGGTCGGCGCCCCGGACGGCGGCGTGATCTCGTTCATCTACTCGCCCCTCTACTGGGTGGCCGTCGACGCGGGCTTCGCCTACACGCTGGCGCCGGGCTTCGTCATCGGGGTCGAGTTCCAGCCCATCGACTTCATCGTCTTCCCCATCGTCCGCGGGGAGTACGGCTACTACTTCACCGGAAACACCGCCTCCCAGATCAAGAAGTGGGCGGGGATCTCGGACGAGATGGCACCGCTCATCGGCGACGCCAGCTACAACTGGTGGTCGGCGCTGGTGGGCATCGGCATCGGCAGCCGCCGCGGCTTCAGCTTCAAGATCGAGGGCGGCCTGACCTGGCTCTCCCTGAACGTGAAGGGCGGCACCTCGACCGTGAACAACGTCCAGGTCACCACCGACCCGTGGAGGGCCCAGGCCTTCGCGCCGGCCGCACGGCTCTCCTTCCAGTACTTCTTCTGAGAGCGAGGACTCCCATGAAGCTCATCCTGATCGCCCTGCTCGCCCTTCCGCTCGCCGCCTGCGGCAGCTTCAACGTCGAGGCCGACCAGCCGCTCGCCTGCCTCACCCTCCAGCCGGAGAGCATCACGATCGGGGACGGCACCGCGCCGATCGTGGGCCCGATCGTCCAGACCTGGCCGGAGCAGGAACGCGCGATCCCCCTCGGGGACGCCATCCCGACCTTCATCCTCGACGGCCCGCCCCAGGACCGCGTCATCCGTCTCGTCAGCTTCGGCATCCAGGTCACGAGTGGAGTGAACAACCTCGACTGGCTGCAGAACTTCAGCGTCAGCGTCTCCCCGAACGGCGGCACCCCCGTCCCGATCGTCACCTGCCAGGGCTGCGTGCCGGCGGGCTCCACCACCATCAACGTCCCCGCCAGCGACCGCGACTACAACCTCGCCGACTTCATCGACGCCAACGGGAACCTGAAGCTCTCCTTCGGCGGCTCGGTCAACGTCCCGGCGGGCACGACCGTCCCGAACACGTTCGGCGGCAGGGTGAAGGTCTGCGTCTCGGCGAAGGTCAAGAAGACCTTCGACGAGCTGATCAACGGCAAGTAGGCCGGCGCCTTTCGGGGCCGGACGTGGAAAGGGCGGCCCGGGTGATCCGGACCGCCCTTCTCGTCCCGGGGACTCGCGGTGCGTCTACTTCGAGTAGACGGCTTCCTCGATGATGACCGGGTAGGCGTAGCCGGCGCCGAAGTCCTTGTCGACGTGGACCACGCCCGTGATCACCAGTACGTCGCCGACGCTGGCGGCCGACTCGGAGGTCACGGTGATGTCGTTGTCGCCCTTCTCCTGGGTGCCGCTGCCGTCGCGGACGTGGATCCAGTTCTTGCCCATGATCCCGGCGTTGGACTTCACCACCTTGCCGCGAACCGTGACCTTCTTGTCCTTCAGCTGGGCCTTCTGGGCGTGGATCTCGGCCACGGTCCTGGCATTCGCGCCGGTGGCCTTGGGGACCTTCACGTCACCCGCGTCGACGGGCCCCGCGCCGGCCGCCGCGTGCTGGGCAGCCATCCCGGGGGGAGGCATCCCGCCCTTGGCGCCGGGCGGCATTCCACCCGGCATTCCACCCGGCATTCCACCGGGAGGCATCCCGGCGGGGGCGGCGGCCTGGGCCGCGCCTCCCTGGCCGGCGAGCGTGCCGAAGTAGAGCTTCTCGAACTTGCGGTTCAGGGTCTTCGACTCGAACCCGTCCATGGCCATGGGGTTCTCGACGACCACCTCGGTGCCGTTCTCGACCGGCGCCTGCGGAACCGCGGCCCAGACCTCGCCGCCGGCGGTGGCGAGCTTGAGGTAGCTGTAGGGAGCGGCGTCGATGCGCTCGAGGACCTTTCCACGAACGCCTCCGGCCGCAGGAGCGGCCGCAGCGGCGTCAGCGGAGGGGGCCTGCGCCGGGGTGGGCGCGTTGGACTTCTTGCACGCCGTGACGGCCAGGGCGAGCAGGACGGCGAGGACGAGACGCATTTCGGAAACCTCCAGGAATTTAGGGCCTTGGTTGGGGGGCAGCAGCATAACCAACGAGGCCCCGAAGTAAATCCCGAATTGTTTCCGGATCCGGGGACGGCTATCCCCGCAGTTTCCACCCGCTCCGGAGAACCGCGTAGGCCGCCAGGATCGAGCCGGCCGCGAGGACCGCCGCGACGGCGAACCCCGCAGCGGGGGGCGCGTCGGCCCGGCCCAGCACCGCCCAGCGGAGGGCCTCCACGAGGTAGTAGATCGGGTTCGCCCGGGTCAGCCACCGCAGCGCGGGGGGGGCCATCGATGCGGAGTAGAAGACCCCTCCCAGGAAGGTCAGGGGCGTCACCACGAAGGTGGGCAGGAAGTTCACCTGCTCGAAGCTCCCCGCCCAGGTGGCGGTGAGGAACCCGAGGGCGGCGAAGCCGGCCGCCACCCCCACGAGAAGCAGGAACGCCAGCACCGGGTGGGCGAGCCCGAACCCCGTGAAGAGCGCGCCCACGAGCCACATGATGCCGCCCACGAGCATTCCCCGGGCCACGGCGGCGGCCACGAAGGCGCCCAGGATCTCGGCGTAGGAGAGCGGCGATACGAGCACGTCGACCACCGTCCCCTGGAGCTTCATGACGAAGAGGGAGGACGCGCTGTTCAGGTAGGCGTTCGTGACCACGCCGAGCATCACCAGGCCCGGGAGGATGAATCGGGCGTACGGGACCCCGTCCACCTCCTGGATGCGGCTCCCCAGCGACCACCCGAAGACCAGGAAGTAGAGCGAGGTGGTGATGAGCGGGGAGAGCAGGGTCTGTCCGGGCACCCGGAGGAACCGGCGCATCTCCTTGATGAACAGGGTGCGGACGCCCAGGCCGTTCACGGCGCCTCCCCGGCGTCACCGCCCAGGATCGAGACGAAGACGTCCTCGAGCCGGGCGCGACGGGTCTCCACGTCCCCCACCGGCAGGCCCGCCGCGGCCAGCGCCGCGAGCGCGGGGCCGAAGGAACCTCCCGGCGGCGCGTCCACGTCGATGGCCCTGCCCCCTTCCTCGAGGCGCGCCCCCAGCACCGCCAGCCCCTCGGGGAGCGCCGTGAGCGGCGCGCCGAGCGAGATGCGAAGGGTCTTGCCGCCCTGCCGCTCCATGAGCCGGTCCTTCCCCTCGACCAGCAGGATCCGCCCGCGGTCGATCACCGCCACCCGGTCGGCCAGCTCCTCGGCCTCCTCGAGATAGTGGGTGGTGAGGACGATGGTGGTGCCGCGCGCCTGCAGGCGCCGCACGTAGGCCCAGAGCTGCTGGCGCAGCCGCACGTCCACCCCCGCGGTGGGCTCGTCGAGGAAGAGGACGCGGGGATCGTGGACGAGCGCCTTTCCGATGAGCAGCCGGCGCTTCATGCCGCCGGACAGCGACCGGTTGTTGGCGTGCCGCTTCCCAGCCAGGTCGAGGGCCTCGAGGATCTCCTCGAGACGGTCGGGGGCGAGCCGGACGCCGAAGTACCCGGCCTGGAAGCGGAGGGTCTCCTCGACGGTGAAGAAGGGGTCGAAGTTGAGCTCCTGCGGCACGAGGCCGACGGCACGCCGGGTGAAGCGGTAGTCCCGCACCACGTCGCGCCCGAGCACGCGCGCCTCGCCGGCGCTGGCCCGGGTCAGCCCGGCCACGATGCTGATGAGGGTGGTCTTCCCGGCGCCGTTGGGGCCGAGCAGCGCGAGGATCTCGCCTTCCGCCACGTCGAGGTCGACGCGGTCGAGGGCGGTGAAGTCGCCGTAGCGCTTCGAGAGCCCGCGGAGGCGGACGACCGGTTCGATCACGTTGCGCAGTCTAGCAGTGCCGATCGGTCCGCGCCGGCCGGGGTGGTAAGGTCGGGCCATGGGACGTCGAGGCGTCGAGGTGGGGGACGGCGATCGGTGGGTCTTCAACCGCCTGGCGGACGACTACCGCGCACGGCCGGGCTACCCGACCGCCCTCGTCGATCGGCTGGCTGCGCTGGCCGGGGGGTCGGGCACGGTCGTCGACCTGGGCGCGGGGACGGGCCTGCTCGCCGTCCCGCTGGCCGGGCGGGGCATCCCGGTCCGCGCCGTCGAGCCCGCCTCGGCCATGCTGGACGTGCTCCGGGAGGGAGCCCGGGGGTTGCCGGTCGACCCGGTCCACGCTTCCGCGGAGGAGACGGGGCTCCCGGACGGCGCGGCATCCCTCGTGCTCGTCGCCGACGCCCTCCACTGGGTCGAGCCGGAGGCGGCCGGACACGAGGCGGCGCGCCTGCTGGCCCCCGGGGGCGCGGTGGCGGTGGTCGAGGTGCGCATCCGCGGCTCCGCCTTCGCCGACGGCCTATCCGACCTCCTCGCCCGGGAGAACCCGAAGGCGCGGCCCCGCCCCAGGGGACGCCTCGACCAGTTCCTCGCCGCCACCGGGGTGCGGCGCCGGGCCGCCGAGACCTACCTCGACGAGCAGGTGCTCGCCCCGGAGCGACTCGACTCCGTCCTGCGGTCTCTCTCGCTCGTCGGACCGGCCCTCGGCCCGGACCGCCTGGCCGGGCTTCTCGCCGAGGCCCGGAAGCTCGCGGCGACCGCGGGCGGCGCGACCTGGACCCGGGAGCTTCGGCTCACCTGGGGACGGCGGGCCTGAGGACCGCCGACTCGGCGCGCCAGCGCTCCAGACCCAGGCGCGCGGCCTCGCGCCCCTCCGCGAGGTGACGGCGGATGGGCGCGTCGAGGCGGGGATCGAGAAAGTGGTGGGCGCTCCAGACCTCGGACGGCTCGAAGCCGCGGGCGAGCTTGTGGTCCCCTCCGGCTCCCCCCTCGAAGACTCCCCGGCCGAGACGGATGCACTCCTCCACGGAGTGGTAGAGCGCGACGTTGAAGTGGAGGAACGGGTGCTCCTCGACCGCCCCCCAGTATCGGCCGAAGAGCTTCCCGGCCGAGGCCACGTTGAAGGCCATGGCCACGAGCCGGCCGTCGCGCCGCGCCTCGACCACCTCGAGCGATCCCGGCATCGAGCGCATCACCCGCTCGTGGAAGGCCTCGTCGAGGAACCGCATCCCCCACTCCATCCGCGACACCGAGTGGCCGTGGAGCCGCGCCACGTCGCGCGCCCAGGCGGCCGGCCGGTCCCCCAGCTCGTCCCCGCGAACGGTGCGGATGGCGATGCCCTGGGCCGCCGGGGCCGCCCGTTCGCGCCGGATGGCGTTGCGCCGCTTGGAGGAGAACCGCGCCAGGAAGTCGTCGAAGGTGGCGTAGCCGTGGTTCACCCAGTGGAACTGGAAGTCGACCCGCAGGGCGAGGCCGGCCGCCTCCAGCTCCCGGGCGTCGCTCCCGGGCAGGTGGAGGACGTGGAGGGACCGGATTCCCTCGGTGGCGCAGAGATCCCGGAGGGCGGCGACCGCCGCGACGGCCATCTCCCCACGGTCCTCTCCCTCGGCGACGAGCAGGCGCCTCCCGGTGGCCGGCGTGAAAGGGACCCCGACGACGAGCTTCGGGTAGTAGGCGATCCCGGCCCGCTCCGCCGCCGCGGCCCACTGCCAGTCCCGGCCGAAGTCGCCGTGCGAGTCGCTTCGCGACCAGGCCGGGAGCGCGGCCACGATCCGTCCCCCTCGCCGGAGCAGGAGGTGGCGCCCGGACCATCCCCGTTCGGGTACGGCGGCGCCCGACTGCTCGAGCGCGTCGAGCCAGGCGTGCGCGAGGAACGGCGTCGCGAGGTCGGGCTCGTGCGCCCAGAGCCGATCCCACTCGGGCGCGGGGACGTCGGAGAGCGTGGAGCGGACCTGGACCTCGAGCGCGGACAAGGGCGGGGTCATAGCCCGCAACCCTTTACGGCGCCGCCCGGTCCTGCTAGTCGCGAGGGATGCGCTTCTCGCCTGCGACCTGGCTCGCACTCGCCCTGACGATCCTTCCCGGAACGGCCTCCGCCTGGATCTATCCGGAGCATCGCAACATCGCGGTGGCCGGAGTGCAGAAGCTCCCGCCGGCCGATCGCGCCGCCTTCGACGCGCTCTGGAGCGAGGCCCGGAAGGCCCTCCCCGAGCAGGCTCTGCCCGGCGCCGAGCGAGGGGGACCAGGGGACGAAGCCCACCTGCATCGACTTCGCGGCCGTGCCCGCCATGTCCGGCGACCACTCGTGCAGCCCGAAGGAGGTCGCCGAGCGGACGCTCGGGAGCGACTGGATCCTGAACGTCGCGCGGGTCGCCGCCGAGACGCAGGTGAACCTCGACAAGGCCAGGGACCGGACCCAGTCGCTCAACGCCATCGCCACCTCGAACCTCGCCCTCCAGGCGGCCGACCCCGAGTACGTGAGCCGGGCCGGCGCAAACAACGCCCACTTCCTCCTCCCGCGGCAGAACAACGACGGCGCCGCCTACACCCGCAACGCGGTGGCGGAGGGCGCGCCGCTCAACGCCATGGGGATGTACCTGCAGTACCACATGGCCGCGCTCGAGCTGGCCCAGCGCTACGCCGCGAGCCCGCCGCCGCCCGCGGAGCGCCCCGCCGCGGCCCTGCGCATCGTCGTGACCGAGGGTTACGCGCTCCACTGGCTCGAGGACATCTACGCCGCCGGCCACGTGGTCGGGACCTGGGGCAGCGACGCCTGGCGAAAGGGGACGCACGACTACTACAACGAGTTCGGCTACGACGGGGTCACCTGGGGCGGGGAGGCGATCGTCCTGTTCGGCGACTCCTTCATGAGGGACGGGGATCTACGGCGCGCCTCCGACGCCGTGGCGCGCAGCCTCGTGCAGCTGGTCGGCGCCCT
Organism: uncultured delta proteobacterium; assembly: GCA_963818535.1. GTDB lineage: Bacteria > Myxococcota > Myxococcia > Myxococcales > Anaeromyxobacteraceae > CAIOAK01. Next base: position 243,387 of record CAWFSM010000004.1, read on the forward strand.
GCGCCCCGGAGACGAGCTCGGCGTCATGGCCATCGGGTTCGGCCGGCCCGCCGCCGAGATCTTCGGCTTCGACTCCTGCAAGGAGGAGGTCCAGCCCTCCGTCACCGGAGCCGACGGGCTGGCGCGCCACTTCACCCCCATGGTCCAGGCCATGCCGGTGCCCGGCCGCGGCGAGGGCGACGTCCACCTGCCGCGCTTCCGCGAGGAGCTCGGGCCGTTCATCGGAGCCTTCGCCTCCGCCACCGGGAACATCGGCTGGGGAGGTTTCGGCACCGACACCGCCCAGTTCTTCGGCTCGCTCTCCGCTGGCCTCCGGCTCGGCTTCGGCGCGGAGAGCCTGACCGGCTCCGTCGGGACGGGGCTCGCCTTCGTCGACGCCGGCATCACCATGCAGTCGGCGCAGACCGAATCCTGCGACGCCGGACCGGCCTGCTCGGTCCTCGGCAGCAGCGCCTTCTTCCCGCGCGTCCCCGCCCGCACCGGGCTCCGCCTCGGCATCCGGATGCCCTTCTATCTCGTCCCCTTCGACATGCTGCTGCTCGGGCCGATCCTGGCGGTGGCCTCCCCGAGCGCACTCAGCTCGGTGGGGGTGGCCGCGGCGAGCGGCGGCCTCATCCCCTACCAGCAGAGCTTCGGCATCGGCGTGGGCACCCTCCAGGTCGTGATCGGCCGCGAGGTCGACGCCGTCCTCTACGGATATCTCTCCGACGTGGTGGTCCTCACGCCCGTGGGGCCGCCGCCCGATCCCGAATCCGACTTCGGCGCCGCCCAGCTCAGGTCGATCTCGCTCAGCTTTCCCATCCTGGAGTGGACCCCGTTCCGGACCTTCGCCACGCAGCTCGTCTTCGCCACCGTGGTGCAGTTCGGGTTCGGCGTGGAGATCCCGTTCACGAGCCCGGTGGTCTTCCCGGAGGGATACGGGAACGCCTCGCTCTCCCCGTCCTACAACTTCTACCTGCGCGGCCAGTTCGACGGACGCTACTTCTTCGGGTCGCGCGACGACCTGGCGCCGCCGCGATGACCTCCCCGTTCCACCGCCGCTTCGTGGTTCGCTGGGCGGACGCGGACGCCAACGGGCACCTGCGCAACACGGCCTACGCCGAGTACGCCAACGACACGCGGGTGGCCCTGCTCGCCTCCTTCGGCTACGGCTGGACGCGGTTCCAGTCCCTTCGACTGGGACCCGTGCTCTTCCGGGAGGAGATCGAGTACCGGCGCGAGGCGGCCATCGGCGAGGAGGTCCTGGTCGACGCGCTCGCCGCCGGAGTCGCTCCCGACGTCTCCCGGTGGGCGATCCGCCACCGGCTCTGGAAGACCGACGGCACCGAGATGGCCCAGGTCACGGTGGTGGGCTCCTGGCTCGACCTGGAGGCGCGCCGCGTGGTCGCGCCCCCCGGCGACCTGGCCGAGGCGATGCGCTCCATGCCGCGGAGCGAGCCGTTCGTGGAGCTGCCGGCGATCCGGAGGAAGTGAAGGCGCCCGTACGGCTCAGCGCTCGAGGGCCGGGCGCCGAGCGGAAGAGACCGGGGTCGAGCGCGCTGGGCACGACGCCCAGGTAGCGGAGCATGCGGTACTGGTGCTGGCGGAGGCCGCGAACCGAGACGCGCGCCCGCGCCACCGCGAGGACGTCGGCCAGCATGGCCACGGCCCGATCGTGGAACTCCCTGACGCGGGAGAGGTCGACGTAGACCTCGGCGTCGCCCGGAAGGGCCTCGATCCGGCTGCGGATCACGTTCACCGAATCGATGTCGAACTCGCCATCCATGCGGATGACGAGACTCGAGGATTGATCTGCGTGCATGTGGTGCCTCTCCGACTATCTGAAATCGGCCCCCGCACGAGCACCGACCTCTCGATAGTAAGGTCCATTCGCCCGGGTGGCAACGGCGCGCATGTACGAATTCACGCAGTTTTCACGATGTTTCCATCGTCCCCGACCGGGGTGACCCGAACGATGCCCGCCCCCTCACGCAGGACCCTCCTCCCCCACGAGCACGGGGCCTACGGCCAGATCGCGATGCCGCTGGTCTGCGCCCTCGCCCTCGGGAGCCCGGGAGCGGCCGCCGCCCTCCTCGCCGCGGGCGCCTTCGCGGGTTTCCTGTCCTACGAGCCGCTTCTCGTCGCCGTCGGCAACCGGGGCAAGCGGGCCCGCGACGAGGACGGGCCCCGAGCCCGCCGCCTCGCCGCCGGACTGCTCGCCGCCGCGGTGGCCCTGGCCGGGGCCGGGTTCCTCCTCGCCTCCCCGGCCGCGCGCCTCGCATCGGCCGTCCCGCCGGCGCTCGCCCTGGCCATCGCCATCCTGGTCCGGTTCGAGGTGGAACGGACGGTGGCCGGCGAGGTGGCCGTCGCCGTCGCGCTCTCCTCGGCCGGCTTCCCCGTGGCGGTGGCCTCGGGGGTCGCCCCGGGGACCGCGGCGGCCGCCTGGCTCGCCTGGTGCCTCGGCTTCGCCGCGACGACGCTCGCGGTCGAGGTCGTGCTCACGCGCGCCCGGGCCCCGGCACGCGATCCGGGTCCGGCGGCGGTGGCCGCGGTGCTGCTCCTCCAGGGCACCGCGCTGGCGCTGCTCGCGGCCGGCGTGGTCCCGCCCGCCGTCCCGGCGGCGGTCGCGCCCCTGGCGCTCGCTTCACTCTCCGTGATCCTGCTGCGCGTGCCGGCCCGACGGCTCCGGGTGGTGGGCTGGACGGCGCTGGCCGGCAGCACCGCGGCGCTCGCCATCCTGCTCCTCGGCCTGCGCTGACGCGTTCCTGGCCGGGGGGCCGGTGCGCTGCTAGATTGGCCGAGGTGCGCGTCCTCCTCTCCAACGACGACGGCGTCCACGCGCCCGGCCTCGCGGCGCTTGCCGCCGCCTTTCCAGACGACGAGGTCTGGGTGGTCGCTCCCGACCGGGAGCAGTCGGCCTCCAGCCACGCCATCTCGCTGCACCGCCCGCTCCGGATCGTCCAGGTGGGGGAGCGCCGCTTCTCGGTGGACGGCACGCCGACGGACGCGGTCTACCTCGCGCTCAACCACCTGCTGCGCGGCCGGCCACCGGACCTGGTGCTCTCCGGCGTGAACCACGGCCCCAACCTGGGGAACGACGTCCTCTACTCGGGCACCGTGGCGGCGGCCATGGAGGGGGCCCTGCTGGGAGTGACCGCCATCGCGGTGTCGCTGGCGGCGCGGGCGCCCCACGACTTCGGGCCCGCCGCGGCCTTCGCGGCCGAGCTCGCCCGGCGCGTGGCCGCAGACCCCGAGCCGGTGCCCACCCTGTTCAACGTGAACGTGCCAGCCGGCCCGGTGAAGGGGTACCGCCTCACCCGGCTGGGCGTCCGGACCTACGGGAACGAGGTGGTGGAGAAGCAGGACCCACGCGGGCGCAGCTACTTCTGGATCGGCGGCGACGCCAGCCACGGCGACATCCCCGGCTCCGACTGCAACACCGTCTTCGACGACGGGCTCGTCGCGGTGACCCCGCTGCACCTCGACCTGACCCACGACGCACTGCTCTCGCGGCTCGCCGGCTTCACCCTCCCCGGTTACCGCAGGGAGCCGTCCCCGTGACCCGCTGGCTCGTCGCCGGGGCGCTCGCCCTGGCGACGCTCTCCGGCTGCGCCGCCCGCCAGCGCTCCCCGGAGGAGGTCGCCGGCCAGCGGTCTCCTCCCTTTCCGCTCGGCGCCGGGGACGCGCACGTCGAGCCGGAGCTGGTCGGGACGACCCACGTGGTCCAGAAGGGCGAGACCCTCTACCGGATCGCCAGGACCTACGGGATCGACCCGCGCGAGCTGATGGAGGCGAACGGGATCTCGGACCCGAGGACGCTCGCCTCCGGTCAGGAGCTCTTCGTCCCCGGCGCCCCCCACCCCCTCGACGTGGCCTCGCTGCCCGCCGGAGCCGCCTCCGCGCCGGAGCCAGACCCGACGCTCCTGCCGCGCAAGGGCGGAAACGCCACCCTGCAGTGGCCGCTCAAGGGAGTCCTCTACCGGGGCTTCGGGGTGAAGCAGGGGCAGCGCCACGACGGGATCGACCTCTCCGCGCCCGAGGGGACGCTGGTCCGCGCCGCCGCGTCCGGCGAGGTGATCTACACGGGCAACCAGTCCGGCTACGGGACCATCGTGATCCTGCGACACCCGGGCTCCCTCATCACGCTCTACGCCCACAACAGCGCGGTGCTGGTGAAGGACGGTGACCGGGTGGAGTCGGGGACGCCCATCGCCAAGGTGGGCCAGACCGGGCGCACCACCGGGCCGCACCTCCACTTCGAGGTGCGGGAAGGCACCCGCCCGCGCGATCCCCTTCCGTACCTCCCGTAGGAACGCCCCCGGAACCGGGGGCACTTTGAGATAGAGTCCGCCGCCATGGAATCGATCGCCGACCTCCTGCGTCGCACCATCCGCGACGTCCCCGACTTCCCGAAGAAGGGCATCATCTTCAAGGACATCACGCCGATCCTCGGCGACGCCGCCACCTACAAGCGCGTGGTCGACGAGCTGGTCGCCCGGTGGGGGCCGAAGAAGATCGACCAGGTGGTGGGCATCGAGTCCCGGGGCTTCATCTTCGCCGCCCCGCTCGCCTACGCGATCGGCGCCGGGCTCTCCATCGTCCGCAAGCCGGGCAAGCTCCCCTGGGAGACCATCCGCGAGACCTACCAGCTCGAGTACGGAGAGGACGGGCTCGAGCTGCACATCGACGCCGTGGGGCCCGGGGAGCGGGTCCTGGTCGTCGACGACCTCCTCGCCACCGGCGGCACCGCCGAGGCGGTCGGGCGGCTCGTGACCCGGCAGGGCGCGGAGCTGGTCGGCTACGCCTTCGTGGTGGAGCTCGCGTTCCTCCACGGGTCGCGCCGGCTGGGCGCCGACAAGATCGACTCGCTCGTGACGTTCTAGCGGGAGCACCCGGATGCTCTGGCTGCTCGCCGCCGCCGCGGGGGCCCTCGCCTGGCTCCGCGTCGCCTGGGTGGGCGTCCGCACCGACCGCTGCATCGACCGGCTCCCCGCCGTTCCCGACGACCGGCCGCCCGGCGGCTGGCCTTCCCTCACCGTCGTGGTGCCGGCCCGGGACGAGGCGCGCGGGGTCGAGGCCGCGGTCCGGTCCCTCCTCTCGCAGGACTATCCGGCGCTTCGCGTGGTCGCGGTGGACGACCGCTCCACCGACGGGACCGGGGAGACCCTGGACCGGATCGCCGCCGCCGAGCCCCGGCTCGGGGTGGTGCACGTCCGGGAGCTCCCGCCGGGATGGCTGGGGAAGAACCACGCCTGCGCCGCGGGCGCCGACGCCGCCGAGGACGGCTTCCTGCTCTTCACCGACGGCGACGTGGTCTTCGCCCCGGGGGCGCTGCGACGGGCGGTGGCCTATGCCGCCGCCCATGACCTGGGCCACCTGGTGGCATTCCCACGCCTCGTCGCGCCCGGGATCCTGGAGCGGGCCTTCGTCTCCACCTTCGCCGCGCTCGTGAACCCCGCCTTCCGCACCTGGGAGCTCCGTCGCCCCGGGACCGCGGGCTACGTCGGCATCGGGGCCTTCAACCTGGTGCTGCGCGACGCCTACCTGCGAACGGGAGGCCACCGCCGGCTCCGCCTCGAGGTGGTCGACGACGTGAAGCTGGGCATCGTCCTCCGCCGCAGCGGCGTGCGCCAGGGCGCCGTCGATTCGGGAGGGCTGGTGTCGGTTCGCTGGAACGCCGGCTTCCTGGCCTCCTGGGCGGGCCTCGTGAAGAACGCCTTCGCCGGCACCGAGTACCGCTGGAGCGTCGCACTGGTGTCCTCCCTGGCGCTCGCCGTCACCAGCCTGGGCCCGGTGCTGGCGGCGATCCTCGCTCCGGGGAACGTCGCCAGGCTGGTCGGCCTCCTCGGCTGGCTGACCGGGGCCGCGGTGGTGGGGACGGTGTCGCGCCGCTTCGGGGGCGGGAGCGGGCTGGAGGGGCTCCTGCTCCCGTTCACGGGGACGGCGCTCGCGGCGGTGGTCCTGACCAGCGCCGTGCTCACCACGGCCCGTGGAGGCATCGTCTGGCGCGGCACGCGCTACCCGATCGGCGACCTCCGCGCCGGGTGCGTGCGGGAACGCGACTGGCCCCCCGAGGCGGCCGTGGGATGGAAGCCGCCCGCCTGCTAGATTGCGGGCCATGCCCGGTTCCGTGACGAAGTACGAGGCCGTTCCGGTCCTCGCTGCCTGGGACGAGACCCCTGCCCTGCGAGCCCTTCGCGTCGGGCTCGGCTCGCTGGCGGCCAGCCACCTCGTTCCGGGCCAGGTGGTGAAGCTCCGCGCCCCCTCCGGGGAGGCCTACTTCGCGCTGGCCAGCGCGCCCTCCCCCGACGGCACCGCGGACCTCCTCCTCAAGCGCGGCGGGAAGATCGCCGACGAGATCGTCCTCGCCGCCGTCCCGGGCACGCGAATCGAGACGAGCGCGCCCTTCGGCAAGGGCTTCCCCCTCGCGGAGGCCGAGGGTCGCGACCTCCTGCTCTTCGCGGCCGGCTCCGGGATCGCCCCCATCCGCGCGCTCCTGCAGCACGTGGTCTCCCACCGCAACCGGTTCCGCCGCGTCACGCTCTTCTACGGCCAGCGCCGCGGCGCCGACTTCGCCTACCGTGCCGAGCACCTCGACTGGGAGCGGCACGGCATCCGGGTGGTCCTCTGCCCCTCCGAGGCCGACGAGGCCTGGGCGGGCGTGCGCGGACGGGTGCAGCAGGTGGCGCGCACGCTGGCCCTGGGCGGGTCGGATCCGGCCGGCACCGAGGCCTACGTCTGCGGGATGACCGCCATGGTGAACGACGTGAAGGGCACCCTCGCCGACGCCGGCGTGCCCCCGGACCGGGTGCACCTCAACTTCTGACGGGCCCGGAGAACGTCGTGCCCATTCGCTTCGAGCCCCGTCACTTCCTCCTCGTGCTCACCGTCCTGGCCGTCTGGCTGGCCTGGCTCGTGGTCCGCCCCTTCGCAGGCGTGCTCTTCATGGCCGCCGTGGTGGCCACCGTGACCACCCCCCTCACGTCCGCGCTGACCCGCCGGATGAAGGGCGCGCGCGGGCGGGCGGCGGCGCTCATCACCTTCGGCCTGCTGATCGCGCTCGTCGGACCGCTCGCCGCCATGGTCACCGTCGTGGTCGGACAGGCGACCGAGGCGGTCAACTGGCTCGGCCGCGCCGTCCACCAGGAGGGGCTCGCCGGGCTCGTCGATCGACTGCCGGAGGTGGCCCGACCGCTGGCGTCCGAGCTGGCCGAGCGGCTTCCCCACGGGGCCAAGGAGGTCGAGGAGGTGCTGCGGGCCGCGGTCGGGGGCAGCGCGTTCTCCACGATGGGCGGCGTGCTCCAGGCCACCGGATCGGCGCTGTCCCAGCTCCTGCTCTTCTTCGTGGCCCTCTTCTTCCTCCTCGCCGACGGACCCCGCCTCGTGGATTGGATGAAGGAGACGTTGCCGTTGCCCGCCGGAAAGACCTCGGTGCTGTTCGGCTACCTGCGCACCGTCACCAACTCGGTGGTGGTCTCCACGCTCGCCACCTCCGGCGTGCAGGCCATCCTGGCGCTCGTCGGGTACGTGGTGGCCGGGGTGCCCTCCGCGCTCTTCTTCGCGCTCCTCACCTTCTTCACCTCGTTCATCCCGGCCGTGGGCACGATGCTCGTCTGGCTGCCGCTGGCCGGGCTCCGGATCGCGACCGGCCACACCGCCTCCGGCGTCTTCCTGATCGCCTGGGGCATCCTCGTGGTGGGGATGGCCGACAACTTCGTCAAGCCGGTGCTCATCCGGCGCGGGGTGGCCTTCCCCGTCGGGCTGGTGTTCTTCGCGCTGATCGGAGGCCTGGCCGCCTTCGGCCCGGTGGGGCTCGTGGCCGGACCCCTCACCCTGGCGTTCCTGATCGCGATCGTCCGCGCCTGGAACGAGTGGTGAGGCGCTTCTAGCCCGTCGCCTTGAAGGCCCGGAAGGCCAGCATCGTCTCGGTGTCCCGGATGCCGGGCACCTTCTGCAGCCGGTCGGGGATGAGGTCGCCGAAGTCGTCGTACCCCGCGGCGTAGAGCTTCACCAGCAGGTCGAACGGGCCAGTGATCGAGTGGACCTCGGAGACACCGTCGATCTCCATGACGGCGTTGGCCACCTCCTCGAGGCGGCCCGGCTCCACCCGGAGCAGCACGAAGGCGAATCGCATGTCGATTCCCTATCACGGCCAGGCGGGCGCGTCGCCGTGCCAGTCGCTGGTCGCCTCGAGCCACATGGCGAGCCCCGCCCACTCGCCCCAGGGGGCGAACCAGCGGGCCAGGACGCGGTCGGAGGGTTGCCGCTTCCGCCCGCGCAGCTCGGCGATCTTCCGGCGGTTCCAGGAGTCGAGCGCGAGCCCTGCGTGCCGCCCCAGGAGCCGCATCAGGTGCTCGGTGGCGTAGGGGCCGAATCCGTCGAGGGCGAGGATGCGGCGCCGCAGCTCGTCGGACGGGATGGCCGGATCGCGCCAGGCCTCCAGGTCGACCCTCCCCGATGCGGCGTCCCGGGCCAGGGTCCGGAGGAACGGGGCGCGGTACCCGGCCCGGATCCGCTCCCGGTAGAACCGCTCCGTCCGGGCCGCCATCGCCGCGGGGTCGGGGAAGGCGCGGCCGGAGGGGCCTTCCGCGCCCAGTTCCTCCACGAGCCGGGAGGTCATGGCGCGGGTGAGCGCCCAGGAGCAGTTGGTGGTGCAGAGGGTCTTCACCGCGTCCTCGAAGACGGTGGGAGAGCGGAGGAGCCGCCCGAGCCCGCGGTCGAGCGCCCGCTGGACGGGGCGCGGCCCCTCGCCGCCCTCGACGGCCACGGCCCTGGCGCGGAACGGCTCGAGGTCCTCGTCGAGCGCCAGGCAGGTCCGGACGGCGGCGCGGACCGCGGCGGCGTCGGCGCTGCCCACCCGGCCCCTGCCCGTCACGCGGAGTGCAAGGGTCCCGGGTCCCGCCTCGGCCACCTCGGCCTGGACCACCCGGCCGGAGGGGAGGCGGACGGGGCGGCCGAGGATCCGGCGCTCGGCGTCCCAGGTCCACGGAGGCAGGTCGTACCACCCGTGACTCCGGACCACGCGGTCCAGGTCGAAATGGCGCGGCGTCCGCATCGCGGCTTCCGGACCGGGAGGCCTGCTACGCGGCGGCCTCACTGGCCCCGTGGCACTTCTTGTACTTCTTGCCCGACCCGCAGGGGCACGGGTCGTTGCGCCCGACCTTGGGCTGCCCGCGGGTGACCGTCTCCTGCTTGGGAGCCTCGGCCTCGCCGTCCGCGCCGGGGTGGCTCTCGATGACCCGCTGCTTCTTGCCCAGCGCCACGCGCTTCTGCTCGATCTCCTGGGCGGTCTCCTGCTGCGCCGGCACGAGCCGGAGGACGTTCCCCACCACGCTGGAACGCACGTTCCAGGTCATGCGGGTGAACATCTCGTAGCCTTCCTTCTTGTACTCCTGCTTCGGGTCGCGCTGGCCGTAGCCGCGCAGGCCGATGCCCTGCCGCAGGTGGTCCATCTGCAGCAGGTGGTCCTTCCAGAGGGCGTCGATGGCCTGGAGGTAGAGGTACTGCTCGTACCGGCGCAGGAGGGGCACGCCCTCGCCGTCCAGGCCGAAGAGGTCCTCCTTCTGGCGGTGGGACTTCTCGACGACCTTGTAGATCTGCTCCTCGAGCGCCGAGCGGGCCTCGCCCACCTTGGAGATCGACGGGTCGGAGAACGTCATCTCCACGCCGAACTGCTCGCGCACCCGGAGCGAGAGGGCCTGGAGGTCCCAGTCCTTGCGCGAGTCCGGGCAGCAGTCGGCCACCATCTCCCGCACCAGGTCGTCGAAGAGGTCGAGGAAGTGCTCGCCCGCGTCGTTCCAGCCGTAGACCTTCTCGGTGCGGATCTTCTTCTTCGACTTGGGAACGTCGTCGTACTCGACCACCGGCACGCCGGCCCCGAAGCCCGAGCACCATGCGGCGAAGCCGGTAGACCGACTTGCGCTGCTGGTTCATGACGTCGTCGTAGTCGAGGAGGTTCTTGCGGATGTCGAAGTTGTGCGCCTCGACCTTCTTCTGCGCGCCCTCGATGGAGCGGGTGAGCATCCGGTGCTCGATCTGCTCCCCCTCCTTCATGCCCAGCGTCTCCATGAGCTTGGCGATGCGCTCGGAGGCGAAGATGCGCATCAGGTCGTCTTCCAGGGAGAGGAAGAAGATCGAGGAGCCCGGGTCGCCCTGGCGGCCGGCGCGGCCGCGCAGCTGGTTGTCGATGCGCCGGGACTCGTGACGCTCGGTGCCCACGATGTGGAGGCCGCCGGCGGCGACCACCTCCTCGTGCTCCCGGGCCGTCTGGACCTTGAGCTCCTCGGTGCGCGTCGCGAGGCGGGCCGCCCAGTCGACCTTGCGGGCCTGGAAGGCCTCCTCCAGCTCGCCCTCCATGGGGGCGTCGGGCTCGGGCCCGACCTCGTGCTTGGCCATCATCTCCGGGTTGCCGCCCAGGAGGATGTCGGTGCCGCGGCCGGCCATGTTGGTGGAGATGGTGACCGCGCCCTTGCGGCCGGCCTGGGCGACGATCTCGGCCTCGCGCTGGTGGTGCTTGGCGTTGAGGACGTTGTGGGGGATGCCGCGCTTCTTGAGGAGCGAGGCCACCACCTCGCTCTTCGCCACCGAGACGGTGCCCACCAGGATGGGCTGCCCCTTGGCGTGGCGGACCCCGATCTCGTCGCAGATGGCGTTGAACTTCTCGCGCTCGGTCTTGTAGACGAGGTCCTCCGAGTCGGACCGGATGTTGACCTTGTTGGTGGGGACGCACACCACGTCGAGGTCGTAGATCTTGGCGAACTCCTCCGCCTCGGTCTCGGCCGTGCCGGTCATGCCGGCCAGCTTCGAGTACATGCGGAAGTAGTTCTGGAAGGAGATGGTGGCGAGCGTCTGGTTCTCGGCCTCGATCTTGACGCCCTCCTTGGCCTCCACGGCCTGGTGGAGCCCGTCGGACCAGCGCCGGCCCGGCATGAGGCGGCCGGTGAACTCGTCGACGATGAGCACCTCGCCTTCCTTCACCACGTAGTCCACCTCGTTGCGGTAGAGGTGGTGGGCGCGCAGCGCCTGCTCGACGTGGTGCAGCCACTCGATCTGCTCGGGGTCGTAGAGGTTCCGGATGCCGAGCTTCTGCTCCATCTTCTCCACGCCGGCGTCGCTCATCACCACGGTGCGGCTCTTCTCGTCCACCGTGAAGTCGACGTCGCGGATCATCGAGGGGATGAGCCGGTTCACCTGGTAGTACTTCTCGCTCGACTCGTCGGAGGGGCCGGAGATGATGAGCGGGGTGCGGGCCTCGTCGATGAGGATCGAGTCCACCTCGTCGACGATGGCGAAGTTGAGCTCCCGCTGCACGTAGTCCTGCAGGCGGAACTTCATGTTGTCGCGCAGGTAGTCGAATCCGAACTCGTTGTTCTGGCCGTAGGTGATGTCGGCGCCGTAGGCGTCCTGCCGCTCCGCGTCGGTGAGCCCGTGGACCACCACGCCGGTGCGCATGCCCAGCGTCTTGTAGAGCCGTCCCATCCACTCGGCGTCGCGGCGGGCCAGGTAGTCGTTGACGGTGACGACGTGCACCCCGCGCCCGGAGAGGGCGTTCAGGTAGCAGGGCAAGGTGGCGACGAGGGTCTTTCCCTCGCCGGTCTTCATCTCGGCGATCTTGCCCTCGTGCAGCACGTTGCCGCCGATGAGCTGCACGTCGAAGTGGCGCATGCCCAGCGTCCGCAGGCTGGCCTCGCGGACCAGGGCGAAGGCCTCGGGGAGCACGTCCTCGAGCTTGCGCCCCTTCTGGACCTGCTCCTTCCACTCCGCGGTGAGCCGGGGCATCTCCTCGGTGCGGAGCGCCTTCATGCGCGGCTCGAGCTCGTTCACGCGCGCCACCACGGGGGCCATGCGCTTGAGCTCGCGCTCGTTCTTCGTCCCCATGATCTTCCGAAGCGTCCAGTTCAGCATCGTTCCCTCTTTGGCGGAGCGGCGGACCGGAGTCCGCGGGCGCGGCGCGATTGCTCCCGGCGACGGCGCGCGGAAGCTACCCTCCGAGCTAACACCGCGCCAGACAAAAGCAAACCGGCGGGGAGAACCCCCGCGGCGGACGACCCTACTCCAGGATGAACTTCCGGGGGTTTTCCGGGATTCCGTTCACCCGCACCTCGTAGTGGAGGTGGGGCCCGGTGGAGCGGCCGGTGTTCCCGACGGCGGCGATCTTCTGGCCTCGCGCCACCCGTTCCCCGAGCCGGACGAAGGTCTCGGAGAGGTGGCCGTAGCGGGTCTTCACGCCGTAGCCGTGGTCGACGACGAGGACCTTCCCGTAGCCGCCCTCGGTGCCGTTGAAGACCACGGTCCCGTCGGACGGCGTGAGCACCGGCTGTCCGTGAGGCGTGGAGATGTCGAGCCCCTGGTGCATGGTGCGGCTGGCGTTGTAGGGGTCCAGGCGGGCGCCGAAATCGCTCGTCACCCAGCCCTGCGTGGGCCAGATGGCGGGGGTCGAGGCGAGCATCGACTTCTGGTCCTCGAAGTACTCGGAGAGCTCCCGCAGGCTCGCTTCCTGCCGGTGGGCCTCGTTCTCGAGGGAGGCGATGCGACCAGGAAGGGCGGCCGGATTCTCGCTGCCGGCAGGCGGCGCCGCGGGGTTCGGGCTCTCCGGCGCGCCGAGGGGACCGATGGCCAGGTTGCGCTCGGGATCCTGCAGGTGGGTGACCGCGCTGCGGAGCTTGGCGTCGAAGCGCTCGACCCGATCGAGGGTGGCCTGGACGTGGGCGACCTTCTCCTGGACGAGCAGGACCTGCGACTTCAGCTGGGCGTTCTCCTCCTTCAGTTCCCGGTTCTCGGAGGAGGCGGAGAGGAGGGTGAAATAGTGGGTGACCGTGAGGAAGCCGAAGACCAGGGCCACGCCCCCGCCGACGAGCCCCCGCTTGAGCCAGCGCCGCGGCAGGCGGAACTTCCGCACTGCCTGGGAGTGGTCGCTGACCACGATGAGGGTGTACTGCCGGCTGTCGGGCGTGGTGGGCATTCGGTTCGTGGGGGGCTGGGTCGGGGCGCTTACACCCCCGATGCTGTCCCCCGATGACCCGACGCGTAACAGGTGATGCGGGGGGGTGTCAACGGAGTTTCGGGTGGGCAAAGGGAGTACAACCCGGAACCCCAAAGAGGTTCGCAGGTATAGCGCGCCGACCCTGGACGCGCCTCCGGGAGGGCCTGGCCCCTCGGATCGAGGGGCCCCGTCGAATCCCGGCGCGCGGCGCGCCGGTCGCGATTATCCCTGACGGCCATGCGATCCCTCATCGTCGCGTCCCTCGTGGCGCTCGCCGCACCCGCACTGGCAGCCGAAGTGGGCCAGCCGGCCCCCGATTTCACCCTCACCGATCTCGACGGCAACGTTCACAAGCTCTCGGACCACAAGGGGAAGATCGTGGTCCTCGAGTGGTTCAATCCAGGCTGCCCGTACGTGGTGGCCGCCCACACCAAGGGGTCACTGGTCGACACCGCGGCGCGCCAGTCGAAGGACGGCGTGGTCTGGCTGGCGGTGAACTCCGGGGCGCCCGGGAAGCAGGGGCACGGGGTCGAGACGAACCGCGCTGCGGTCAGGGCCTGGGCCATCACGAACCCCGTCCTCATCGACGAATCGGGCTCGGTCGGCAAGGCCTACGGCGCCACCAACACGCCCCACATGTTCGTCGTGGGCAAGGACGGCAAGCTCGTCTACAAGGGCGCCATCGACAACTCGCCCGACGGCGAGCGCGGTTCCCCGCAGGGCGGGGTGCTCGTGGAGTACGTCTCCGCGGCCATCGCCGACCTCTCCGCCGGCCGCCCCGTCCGGACCCCCCAGACCAAGGCGTACGGCTGCGGCGTGAAGTACGCCAACTGAGGAGGCCCCCTCTGAGCCGGCTCGTCCCCTCCATCGTGGTCGCGGCCGGGAGCGTCCTGGCGCTCCTCGGCTGCTCCTCCCCAGGTGGAACCAACCCGGCCGCGGTGGCGACCCCGCCGGCTGCGTCTGCCCCCTCCTTCCCTTCCGCCCCCGCTCCCGGCGGATCGCGCGTGGAAGGGGAAGCCTTCCTGGTCGTTCTCGAGCCGCCCGCCACGGCCAGGGCCGGCGAGGCGGCCACGGCCCGCGTCGTGGTGACGGCGCGCGGCTCGTACCACGTGAACCGTGACTACCCGATGGCCTTCCGGCCCGATGCCGCATCGACGGCGCGCTTCGCGGGCGAGAGGGTCGCCCTCGGCGAAGGTGCCGCGCGGACGGCCTGCCGGGAATTCCCGGGCGAGGACTGCACGGTGTCGGCGCCACTCGCCTTCACCGCGCCGCCCTCGGGGGAGACGCGCCTGTCGGGCACCGCGGCCTTCAGCGTGTGCAACCCGGACCGCTGCCTCATCGAGAAGGTGCCGCTGTCCGCTCCCGTGGCGGCGCGCTGATCCCCGGCATCGGGAGCACCGTGAGCTAGGCCGCGACCGGGTAGTCCGTGTATCCGTTCGGCCCGGGCGTGTAGAACGTGGCGAAGTCCGGTGCGTTGAGCGGCCCCCCCCGCTGGAGACGGGTCACGAGATCGGGATTGGCCAGGAAGGGACGCCCGAACTTCGTCCTGCATCCCGGCAGCGGCCAGGGCCGCACCCAGCGAGGCGAAGGCCCTCGCGGAAGGCGCGGTCCGGGCCCAGGACCGGGCCGCCGCGACGGCGTCCGCGTCTCGCCCGAGGAGCAGGAGGGAGGGAACGAGATGCCCCTGCGCCTCGCCATCGGACGGATCGAGCGCCACCGCCGCCTCGAAGAACGGGAGGACCTCGGCGAGGTCCCGGGTGCTGCCGCGCGTGGAGAGGAACTCGTGGAACTTGAGGTCGCCCGCGTGGAACTGGATCTCCTTCTCGCGCGGGTAGGCCTGAACGGCCCGGCGGTAGATTGCGTCCGCCTCGTCGTCCCTCCCGTCCTGATGGGCTTTCCATGCCAGCACGAGGAAGCGCTCCTTCTCGGGAAGGCGCTCGACGTGGCGCATCGCCGCGTCCAGGGCCGCCCGCCGCTCGGTCTCCGGAAGGTACGTACCGGCGGGCCCTCGAGAGTCGCTCCTGGGGGCTCCTGGGAGGCCTGGCAGTGGGAACGGAGTGGGAACGGGACGCTAGAGCGACGGATGTGTCCGGGCAGGGAGTCCTGCCTTAGGGCCTGCTCGCCGTTGGCGATACTCTTCCTCAAACCCGCAACTTGTTGACCGACGATCGTTCGAAGGTGCCTTGATGAAGAATCTCGAGGGAATGACAGTCGGCTTGACCGGATCGACGGGAACCGTCGGCAGTGCTGTTCTGGCCCATCTCGAGGCGGCTGGCGCACGAGTCCGCGTCCTGGTGCGGGACGGCGTTTCCGCTCGTGAGGGCGCCGAATCCGTCATCGGATCGCTCGCGGACCCGTGGGCACTCGAAGCCCTTGCGCGTGGCGCTAGCGTGCGGGAGCCCGGAACGTCGCCGAGCAGGCGCTCGCGGCCGGAGCCAGGCTCGTGCACCTATCGACCGTCTCGGCCTATGACCACCAACGGTCTCTCTCGCTCGACGAGGACTCGCCACTCGTCGCCGGTCCTCCGAATGACTATGCCAGCTCGAAGGCAGCGGCCGAGCGAATCATCGGCGATTTCGGGGGACGTGGGTTGGCGTTCACGGTTCTCAGGCCCGTGGCGGTGATCTCGATGCACCGACGCGCGTACTGGGGTCCACTGGCGGTCGCGCGAGCGAAGGAGCATCCAGGACCGATCGTGCCGGTCGCTCTGGTGCCCTACGTGCACGTCGACAATCTCGCCCAAGCGGTGGTGATGGCCAGCTCGAACCATGTAGCGACGGGCCGCACGTACAACGTCATCGACGGCTACGCCCCGACCGGCGAGTACTTGCGGGCCGTGTGCGCTGCGGCCGAGATTCCTGCCCGCGTCCTGCCCCCGGATGCGCCGACCGTCCGTTACGCCGGCGACCGGATCCGGCATGAGCTCCGAAGTCCATGATGGCCCGCCCAGGCTCGATCTGGGCCCCAGCGGAAGCCGGGTGCGAAGGAGGACGTCCGATCGCTAGGTGGTCCGCTCCCCGTCGACCCGCACCACGATCACCGTGATGTTGTCATCCCCTCCCCGCTCGTTGGCGAGGGCGATCAGACGCTCCGGCGCCTCGGCGAGGCGCGTGCCGGTGGCGATCTCCAGGATCTCGGGGTCTGCGACGAGGTTGGTGAGGCCGTCGCAGCAGAGGACGAGCGAGTCATCCTTCTCGAGTTCGAGCCCCACCACGTCCACGAGGACTTCCTCCTCGAATCCCACCGACCGGGTGATGATGTTCCGGAAGCGGCTCTGGCGCGCCTCCTCCTCGGTGATGGCTCCGGCCTTCAGCTGTTCGTTGACCAGCGAGTGGTCCTCGGAGAGCTGGAAGATTCGACCGCCCCGGACGAGGTAGCAGCGGCTGTCGCCGACGTGGGCGATGAAGGTGGTGCGGCCGGCGACGAGCGCCGCCGTCACCGTGGTTCCCATGCCCGCCAGGCTGGGGTCCTCCTGCGCGGCGCCGTAGATGGCCCGACAGGCAGCCTCGACCGCGAGGCGCAGCGCCGAGGGGAAGTGGCCGGCGTCCTGGGCCGTGGGCGAGGCGAAGATGGCTGGCGACGCGGCGCGCGCGGCGCGGATGCGCTCCTGGATGGTCTTGACGGCGATGGCCGACGCCGTTCCGCCACCGGCGTGGCCGCCCATTCCGTCGGCGACGACGAAGAGGGCGAGCTCCAGGTCTACGAGGTAGGCGTCCTCGTTGTGCTCGCGGCGTCGACCGACGTCGGTGGCGCCCCGGGCGTCGATGGAGAATGGAGGCGGAGCGGCCACGAGCGGCGCGGATGGTAGCCTCGACCTCCAGCGCGGGTCAACGACGGGTATGCCTCTCACGCGCGCGCCACTGCTCCCCGCGTGCGAAGGGGCCGGACCGGCACCTGGGGCGCCGGGCGGACGGCACGCCGCTCCGGCTCGTGGGCCGCGGCGATGAGCGCCGCGGCGTGCTCCAGTGCGGATGCGGTCACGGTCTGGCCTGCCAGCATCCGGGCCACCTCGGCTCGACGCTCGCCTTCGGCCATCAGCGGGACGACCCCGGTCGTGGTGCGACCTCCGGCGACCCGCTTCTCGACCCGGGCGTGCCGGTCTGCGAAGGCCGCCACCTGCGGAAGGTGGGTGACGCAGATGACCTGGCGATCGCGCGCCACGTCGGCGAGAGCCCTTCCCACCGCCTCGGCGACCGCTCCCCCGATGCCGGCGTCGACCTCGTCGAAGACGTAGGAGCGGACCGGGTCGGCCCTGGAGAGGGCGCGCTTCACGGCCAGCAGGACGCGGGAGAGCTCGCCGCCGGAGGCGACCCGCGCGAGCGAGCGGGGCGGCTCCCCGGGGTTGGGAGCGATGAGGATCTCCACCGTCTCGGCCCCTGCGGCGCCGAGCCGGTGCCCTCCCGCATCGATGGAGCCTCCCGGGGCGGAGAAGGCGACCTCGACCTTGCACCGGGACATGGCGAGCCCCTCCAGTTCCTCCGTGACGGTCCGGCAGAAGGCCCGAGCCGCCTTGCGCCGCTCCCGCCCCAGCTCGGCCGCGAGCTCCGCTGCCTCTCCTGCCCGCTCGGCCACCGCCCGCGCCACCTCGCCGCGCCGCCCCTCCGCGCCGGTGAGCCCGGCGAGCTCTCCCTTCATCGCCTCCCGGCGGGCCAGTGCCGCCTCCAGGCTTCCGCCGTGCTTGCGGGCGAGCCCGCGCAGGGCGGCGATGCGGTCGTCGACCTCGGCCAGGCGGTCGGGGTCGCCGCCCATGGCGCCGGCGTAGCGCGAGAGCGAACGCCCCGCCTCCTCGACCTCGGCGGCGGCGGAGCGAAGGAGGGAGAGCGTCTCCTCGAGCCGGGGATCGAGGCTGGAGGCCTCCTGCAGCACCCGGAGGGCCTGCCCGATGCGCTCGGCGGCGCTCCCCTCCTCGCCGTAGGCCAGCGCCTCGGCGCCCCGCGCCGCCTCGGCCAGGCGGGCAGCGCCGGCGAGGACCTTGCGCTCCTGCTCGAGCCGGGCGTCCTCGCCGGGGGCGGGGTCGACCGAGTCGAGCTCCTCGAGCTGGAAGGCCAGGTAGTCCGCGCGGCGGGCTCGCTCTCCCTCGTCGTCGGCGAGGGCGCGCTCCTCGCGCACCAGCGCGGAGAGCGCCTCGAACGCCTCCCGGTACCGGGCTCGTAGCCCCCCTGGCGCAGCGGCGCCCGCGAAGGCGTCGAGGAGGTCCAGGTGGGTCCCGGCGTCCAGCAACGAGACGTGCTCGTGCTGCCCGGTCACGTCGACCACCCCTCGCAGCGCTCCCTCCAGGATGGCCACCGTGCACAGGGTGCCGTTCACGAAGACGCGGCCGCGGCCGGCCCGTGACACCACCCGCCGCACCAGCAGCTCGGCCAGCCCGTCGCCGGACGGGTCGCGCGCCGGCACCCCGGCCGCCTCGAGGCGAGCCAGCGCCGGGTGGTCGGCGGGCAGCTCGAAGAGGGCCTCGACCGAGGCCTCGTCCGCCCCCTCCCGCAGGACGTCGGCGCTCATGCGTCCGCCGAGCACCAGGTGGAGGGCGCCGACCAGGAGCGACTTCCCCGCCCCGGTTTCCCCGGTGAGCACGTTGAGCCCCGGGCCGAACCGGACCTCCACCTGATCCACCACCGCGAAGCCCGTGATCCGCAAGGTCGTCAGCATGTCCGGAGTCTGCCATCGCCCCCTGACACTGCGCAAGCTTTCAGGTGTCGCTCCGTTCAGTCCGGGCTTCCGGGGTGGCGCTCACCCCGGCCCACGATAGGCTCGGGGTGTGACCCTCCCGCGAAGCGCACCGACCCTGCTCGTCGTCGCCCTCCTCGCCATCCTCCCGGCGCCAGCGCGTGCGGAGGTCACGGCCTCCATCTCGGGCGGTGTCTACCTCCCCTCGGGGACGTCCCCCTTCGGCTCCTTCCAGGTGCGCCCGTCGGCGGCGCTCTCCGTGGGTTGGGATTCCGACTACTTCGGCGGGGCGATCTGGGCCGGGCTCGTCTCCACCCAGGCCGGGCTGCTCCTCCAGGAGAACTGCTTCCCGGTGATGGTCCGGGCTCGCGGCCGGCTACCGCTCGGCGTGGCCGTCCCGTACGTCTTCGGCGGAGTCGGCTTCGCACCCTCGCGCGCCCTGCTCGACCTGGTCCGGTTCGACACGGTGGCCTTCACCGCACAGGCGGGCGCGGGGGTGGACCTGGTCTTCGGCGACATGTTCACCGTCGGTGTCGAGGGCGAGTACCTCTGGCTCGCGCCGAGCCACCCGTTCGGCACCGTCGACATGAACGGCACGCTGGTGCTCGCCAGCTTCGGGGTCCGGTTCCCGTAGGGCGCGCCTCGCAGGCGGGACGCGCCCTGGCGCTCAGCGCTCGCCCCAGCGCAGCTTGGCCCGCAGGATCCCGAAGAAGTGGAAGCTCGGGTTCTGGACCAGGAGCACCCGGTTCGGCGAGGACTTCACCTGCACCCGATCACCCCGGAAGAGCTCCACGCCGAGCTGGCCGTCGAGCGACAGGTACACCTTGGCGTCGTTCAGGAGCACCACGTTGATCGACCGGTCGTCGGGAACCACCAGCGGCCGCTGCGTGAGCATGTGCGGGCAGATGGGATTGATGATCACGCCCCGCATGGTCGGGTAGACGATGGGGCCGTTCGCCGCCAGGGAGTAGGCGGTCGACCCGGTGGGCGTCGCGATGATCACGCCGTCGGCCTTGTACGTGGTGAGGTAGGACTCCCCGTACGAGGTGTCGAGCTCGGCCATGGGGGAGAACGCCCCCTTGGAGATGACGGCGTCGTTCAGGACCTCCGCGTCGAGCTCGGGAGCGCCGCTCGTGCCCCCCCGGTGCAGGTGGACGCGCAGCTTCATGCGGGGCGACACGGTGGACTTGCCGGCCAGCACCTGCTCGAGCGCCGGGTACATCTCGCTCTGCGGGACCTCGGTCATGAAGCCCAGGCTTCCCATGTTGATGCCCAGGATGGGAGCGGGCCGTCCGGCGAGCAGGTGCGCGGCGTGGATGAGGGTGCCGTCGCCGCCCAGGACCACCACCAGGTCGGCGTCCCGCCCCACCGCCTCCTCGTCGCGCAGGACCTCGACCCCCTTGGCGCGCAGGAAGCGCTCGACGTAGAGGGCCGTCTCGGTGGCCTCGGCCGAGGACATCTTCGGCACGATGCCGATCCGGCGCGGCACGGAGCAGGGCAGGGATTCCATCCGCGGCAATATATATTGTCCCGACCCCCATGGACCTTTTCGACCACGCCCTGGACCGGGACGACGCCTCGAAGCCGCTCCCGGAGCGGCTCCGCCCGCGCCGCCTCGAGGATTTCGTGGGGCAGGAGCACGTCCTCGGGGCGGGGAGCGCGCTGCGCCGGGCCATCGAGGCCGACCAGGTTCCCTCCCTCATCCTCTGGGGCCCCCCGGGCACCGGCAAGACCACGCTGGCCCACATCGTGGCCGAGCGCACCGGGGCCACCTTCGTCGCCTTCTCCGCGGTGCTGGGCGGGGTCAAGGAGATCCGCGAGATCGTCGCGGCGGCGCGCGAGCGGCGCCGCCTCCACCGGCAGCGCACCATCCTCTTCGTCGACGAGATCCACCGCTTCACACGCTCCCAGCAGGACGCCTTCCTGCCCCACGTCGAGGCCGGAACGGTCACCCTGGTGGGGGCCACGACCGAGAACCCGTCCTTCGAGATCAACGGCGCGCTGCTCTCCCGCTGCCGGGTCGTGACGCTGCGGGCCCTCACCGACGAGGAGGTGGGATCGCTGCTCGACCGGGCGGTGGCCTCCCCCCGCGGGCTGGCCGGCGCCGTCCGTCTCTCCCCCGAGGCCCGGGAGTCCCTCTCCCGTTCCGCCTACGGCGACGCGCGCCGGGCGCTGGTGGCGCTCGAATCGGCGGCCGCCGCGGTGCGCCTGGCAGGCCGGGACGAGATCTCCGCCGCGGACGCCGAGGAGGCGATGCAGCACAAGCCGCTGCCCTACGACAAGGCGGGCGAGCAGCACTACGACCTCTCGAGCGCCTTCATCAAGTCCATGCGCGGGTCCGACCCGGACGCGGCCGTCTACTACATGGTCCGGATGCTGGAGGGCGGCGAGGAACCGCGCTTCGTGGTCCGGCGCATGGTGATCTTCGCCGCCGAGGACGTGGGGAACGCCGATCCCCAGGCGCTCGTCGTCGCCACGGCGGCCCTCCACGCGCTGGAGCTGGTCGGCATGCCGGAGGGGGTCCTCCCGCTCACCCAGGCCGCCACCTACCTGGCGCTGGCCCCCAAGTCGAACACCGTGATCGCGTCCTACGCCGCGGCTCGCAAGCTCGTGCTCGAGAAGGGACCGCTCCCGGTGCCGCTCTCGCTGCGCAACGCGCCCACGAAGCTCATGGAGTCGATGGGCTACGGGGGCGGCTACCGCTACCCGCACAACTTCGACGGCCACTACGTCGCCGAGGAGTACCTTCCGGACGCGCTGCGCGGGACGCGGATCGTGACCCCGTCGGGCACCGGGGTCGAGCGCGAGCTGTTCGAGCGCCTGGCGCGACTGCGCGCCGGCAAGAAGGACGGGTGAGGAGCGCGGCTAGGCCGGATACCGGCCGGTGACGTAGTCGACGAGGTCCTGGATCTGCCCCTCGCGGTTCCTGACCAGCCAGTGGTTCAGGTCGCCCTGCGAGACGACGCCCACCACGATGAGCCCCTCCACCACGGGAACGTGGCGGATGCGCTTCTCGGAGATGACCCGCATGGCGTCCACCACCGAGGCCGACGGACGCATGACCACCAGGTCGCGGGTCATGACCTCGGCCACCATCGTGGTGGCGGGGTCGCGCCGCTCGCCCACCACCCGCCGGAGGATGTCCCTCTCGGTGAAGATGCCCACCAGCCGCGGTCCGTCCATCACCAGGACCGAGCCGATCTGGTTTCGGTTCAGCACCTCCACGGCGGCCGCCACGGTGATGTCCGGGGCGACGGAATGCGTGGACGTTCCGCGCGCCTTCCCTGCGAGCACCTGCGACAGCGGCGTATGCGAGTCGAGCTTCAGGTCCATGGGAACCTCCGGTGGACGAGGGCCATATCGTGGGGCGCCATCCGGCGCACCCCACCTGGGCCATCCCCTTTTGGGTACGGGGGCCGACGAGGCATGATGCCGCCATGATCTTCTACCTCCACGGCTTCGCCTCGGGCCCCAGCTCCACCAAGGCGACGGCCGTGGCCGCCGGGCTCGCCGGCGACGGCATCGTCCCGGTGCGGCTCGACCTCACGCCGGGTCCCGACGGCTTCGAGCGAAGCACGCCGTCGTCGATGCTGGCCATCGTGGAGGAGGCGCTCCGCAGTTCCCCCGGCCCCCACGCCATCGTGGGGAGCTCGCTCGGCGGCTGGCTGGCCGCGCTGGCGGCCTCGCGCAATCCCTCGGTGACCCGGCTCGTGCTCCTCGCCCCGGCGTTCCGCCTCCACGAGCGCTGGCGCTCGCGCCTCACGCCGGCGGAGCTGGAGCGCTGGCAACGGGAGGGCAGCGTCGAGGTGCACCACCACGTCACCAACGGGCCCCGGCGCATCGGCTGGGCCTTCTTCGAGGACGCAGCGTCCTGGCCGCCGTTCCCGGTGGTGCGGGTTCCCGCGCTCTGCATCGCCGGGAGCCGGGACGACACCGTGCCCCTCGAGGACGTGCGGGCCTGGGTCGATCGCACTCCGGGAGCGCGCCTCGAGGTGGTCGAGGACGGTCACGAGCTGACCGGGTCGCTCCCCCGGATCGTGGCCCTGACGCGGGCGTTCCTGCTGGATTCTCCCCGGAACCGCGCCCGCTAGACGAGGGCCTCGGGTGGAAGGGTGTCGCCTTCCACGTCGTCCTCGACGTCGGAGCGGTACTTGCGCAGCACCCTCTTGAAGTTGGAGCGGTCCATCCCGGCCCTGCGCGCGGCCGCGGAGATGTTGTTGTCGCAGGCCCGCATGAGCGCCTCCACGTAGCGCTTCTCGAAGTTCCGCAGCGCGTTGTCCTTGGCGGTGGCGTAGCTCTGGGCGAGCAGCTCGGCGTCGTCTCCCGGATTCGCCACCTCGCGCAGCACCGGCGCGGTGCGCCCCGTGATGGACGGGGGCAGGTCGGTGGGCTGGACCGAGTCGCCCCGGCAGAGGACCACGGCGCGCTCGATGGCGTTCTCGAGCTCGCGCACGTTCCCCGGCCAGCGGTAGGCGCACAGCAGCTCGATGGCCTGGGGCGCGAGCGTCCGCACCTTCTTGCCCAGCCGGTCGGAGTAGCGGCTCACGAAGTGGTGGGCCAGCAGGGGCACGTCGTCGAGCCGGTCGCGCAGCGGCGGGAGCGGGATGGCGATGACGTTGAGCCGGTAGAACAGGTCCTCGCGGAACTTGCCGGCCCGGACCAGCTTCGGAAGGTCGCGGTGGGTGGCGGCGATGACGCGCACGTCCACCTTGACCGAGTCGGTGGAGCCGACCTTCTTGATCTCCCCCTCCTGGAGCACGCGCAGCAGGCGGACCTGGGTGGAGAGCGGGATGTCGCCGATCTCGTCGAGGAAGATGGTGCCGCCGTTGGCCGACTCGAAGAGCCCCTTGTGGTCGCGGTTGGCGCCGGTGAAGGCCCCCTTCACGTGGCCGAAGAGCTCGCTCTCGAGCAGGGTCTCGGTGAGCGCGCCGCAGTTGAGCGCGACGAACGGGTGGGCGCGGCGCGGGCTGCGGGCGTGGAGGGCGCGGGCCACGAGCTCCTTGCCCGTCCCGCTCTCGCCCTGCACCAGCACGGTCGCGGCGCTGTAGGCCACGGCCTCGATCATCCGGCTGACGTCGCGCATCGGCCCGCTCGTCCCCACCAGCCCCTGGGTGGTCTCGAGGGCCTCGAGCCGGGTCTCCAGCTCGCGGTTCCGGTCCTGCAGCCGCTTGCGCTCGGCGGCGCGGGCCACCACGTAGGCCACGTGCTCGACGTCGTCGGGCTTCTCGATGAAGGGCTTGATGAGGTAGTCGTGCGCGCCGGCCTTCATGGCCGCCAGCGCGGTGTCGACCGTGGCGTGGCCGGTCATCATGATGACCTCGATCTCCGGCCGGCGGTGCTTCACGGCGTTGAGCAGCTCGATGCCGGAGAGCTCCGGCATGCGGATGTCGAGCATGGCCACGTCGAAGTCCTCGGAACCGAGCCGCTGCACGGCGGCGATGGGCGAGTCGAGCGCCACCACCTCGTGCCCCTTCTTGCGCAGGATCATCTCGAGCGCCCGGAGGACGCTGGGCTCGTCGTCTACGACCAGGACGCGGGCGGGGCGGACGGTCTCTTCCATGGCTTCTCCTCGTGTCACGGGGCGGATTCGGCCGGCAGGTCGACGACGAACCGCGCGCCGCCCTCCGGGAGGTTCTCGAGCCGGACCGCGCCGCCGTGCTCCTCGGCGATGCGGTAGCAGATGGAAAGGCCCAGGCCCGTCCCCTGCCCTTCCGGCTTGGTGGTGAAGAACGGGTCGAAGATGCGCTCGACGAGATCGGCGGGCACGCCGGGGCCGTCGTCGGCGACGGTCGCCACCACCCTCCCCGGAGCGCCGGGGCCGGTGTGGATGGCGATCTTGCCCTTGCCCGCGACCGCCTGTGACGCGTTGACGATGAGGTTCACCATCACCTGCTGGAGCTGGTTGGCGTTGCCGGAGGTGCGGGCCGGCAGGAGGTCGCGGGTCAGGGTCAGCTTCCCCTCGCGCAGGTTGGGCTGGAGGATGAGGAGCGCGTCGTCGACCACGCGGGCCAGGTCGACCGGGCCGCGCTCGTGCTCCTTGGGGACGCGGGAGAAGCGCAGCAGCGAATCGACGATGCGCTTGGCCCGCACCGCGGCGTCGCTGATCAGGCGCAGGCTCTCCTGGTCCTCGGGCGTGCGCTCGTCCTGCGCCATGATCTGGGCGAACGCCAGGATGCCGCCCAGCGGGTTGTTGATCTCGTGGGCCACCCCGCCCGCCAGCAACCCGAGCGCCGACATCTTCTCGGTCTGGAAGAGGCGCCGGGTGACCTCCCGCTCCTGCGTCACGTCCTTGTAGACGACCACCAGGGCGTCGCCGCCGAACGGGAAGGCCCGCATCAGCCAGACCCGGCTTCGGAAGGTGACGAACCGCTCCGGCGCCTCGGCCAGGTGGAGGCGCGGACAGGGCAGCTGGCCGAAGGCGTGGTCGGTGCACCGGAGGCCGGGAAGGTCGCTCATGGGCACGCCGGCGTGGCTGGCGAAGGCGGCGTTGGCGCGCACCACCTCGCACCCGCTCCGGATGATGGCGAGGGGATCGCCGATGGCGTCGAAGCAGGTGCGCCATTCCTGGGCGGCCTGCCGGAGCGCCTCGGTGCGCGCCTCCAGCTTGCTGTCGAGGTCGCGGTTCAGCCGCTCCAGCTCCGCCTGCCGGGCGGTGAGCAAGCTCTGGAGCCGCTGGTTCTCCTCGATCATGAAGTACTGATCGATGGCGTCCTGGACGGTGAGCAGGAGGTGGCTCTCGTCCCAGGGCTTCCAGATGAAGCGGAAGATCTCGGAGCGGTTGACCGCCTCCTCGATGGCGGAGGTGTCGGCTTGCCCGGTGAGGAGCACGCGCTGGATCGACGGGTAGCGCTCCTTCACCAGGCGAAGGAACTCGACGCCGTCCATGCCCGGCATCCGGTAGTCGGAGACCACGACGTTCACCGGCTCGCGCGCCAGGATGTCGAGGGCCGTGGCCGCCTCCGGGGCCTCGAGGAACGTGCAGCCCGTTCGCTTCAGCACGCGCCGCAGGGATCGACGGACGTGCTCGTCGTCGTCGACGACCAGCACCGCCGCCTGCCGGGAGAGCGCGACGGACTTCGAGGGGGACTCGGACTTGGCTTCCATGGCTGCGTCTGTGGGCATTTGCACGACCCGATCCAGGTCCCGGTCACCCGGGGTCCCCGGGATTCCAGGATATTCACCCGGGGCCGCTCTGGGTCACGGCTAACCCGGGTCATACCCGAATCAGCCATTCAACCCTGGCAGGGATCCCGCTCGGGGCGTCAGCGCGACCCGGGCGTCATGATCCCGCCCCCGCGCGATCTCGCGAGTTCCAAGGCCTTTTCGGCGGCGCGCATCAGCGCGTCTGCATCGGCGACCGGCGGCGACGGGTAGGCGGCGACCCCGACGGACTGGGGACCTCCGGTCGCCGGCGACGGTCCGAGCGCACCCGCGAGGCGGGTCGCGACCACCAGCGCTCCCGCGAGCTGCGTCTCCGGCAAGATCACCGCCACCCGGTTTCCCGAGGCGGGCACGGCGGAGTCGCACAGGCGGACGGCGTCCCGCACGTTCCCGAGCACGTCCGCGGTCGGAGGAAGGTCCACGAGCAGGACCGCGATGTCCTGGCGGTAGCGGACGGCCCGCGCGAATTCCCGGCGGAGGGCGACCTCCAGCTCGCTCATCGCGACAGCTCTTCCCAGACGTCGGCGGGGACGACCGGCGCGAGACCGCCACCCCCCAGGATGTTCACGATGGGGGACGCCGCGGCGCGGACCACGCTTCCGCCGGGGTGAACGGGGAGCAGTCCCCCGTAGGTGGAGACGTCGCGGTAGAGCGAGCCCGGCTCCGGACCGGCCGGCGTGATGCGCGTGGCCGGGCGACGCGCCGCGAAGATGCGCTCCTGGGCCACGAAGCCGCCCCCTCGCCGGTCGGCCGCCGCCTCGCGAACGACCCGCTCCCAGGCCGCGGGCTCGGTCTCGGCGCCCAGGTGCACGCTCTTGCCCCCGTAGTCCCAGCTTCGCTTCAGGACGTAGCCCTCCCGGCCGGCCAGGAGCCGGTCCACCGTCGCCGCGGAGTGAAGCCGGGTCCACGGCATTCGCCTGGCGGCGGCCAGTTCCCCGTCGTCGAGCCCGGCCAGCGTGGCGAGGCCGGGGTCCTCGCCCGCTTCCGACAGGCGCGCGAAGAGCGCCTTCGCCTCCAGCATGCCGTTCACCGGATTGGCGAGCGGCCAGCGCCCTGGCTCCCGCAGCGCGCGGGCGAAGGGCGAGCCCGGGGGCGTGCGGTGGGCCCAGACGTGCCGGTAGAGCATGTCGTGGCGGTCGGGATCGGCCTCCTCGGGGACGAGCACCGCCGTCTCGTGACCCATCTGCCGGAAGTGCGCCTCGAGCCGGCGCAGCTCGCCGATCTGGGCGTCTCCCGGCCGGGCCACGATGGCGATGGACGGGCGCTCGCGCGTCCCGCCCCGCCAGCGGTAGAAGGCGACGAGGGTCTCCCGGAGGGCCTCCATGTGGCTCCCCGCCTGGGCGAGCAGGTCCCGCTCACGGCGGGGCGGCAGGCCGCGCAGGCGGGCCGCGGCACGAATCCACGAGTGGGCCGCCAGGTCGGCGTAGGCCGGCATGGCGGGAATGGTGGCGTTGAGCTCGAGGGCGCGCGGCAGGCCGCCGTCGCCCGGCGGGAGGAAGTCGACCCGGGAGACCACCGCCGGGCACGGGGCCTCGGTGAAGAGCAAGGCCATGGCCTCGGCCTCGAGCCCCTCGAACGGACCGAGCAGCGCCTCGCGGTCCCGCGGGTCGCCGCGGGCGAGAAGGGCCCGCGCCAGCTTGACCGACCCCGCCAGGATGGACCGGGACTCGGCGGCCAGCCAGGCGAGGCGCTCCCGGGATTCCACCTCGGGCTCGGCCACGAGCGGAATGGGGACGACCTCGCCGTCCGGCCGCAGGACCGTCATGCCGCCCTTCCAGGCAAGGCGCGCCGCCTCGCTCCCGATGCGGGCGATCTGCTCCTCGTTGAACGGACCGTTGCGGTGCATGTCGGGCGCTGATAGCAAGGCTACGTCATGAAGATCTACACGAAGACCGGCGACGGTGGGGAAACCAGCCTGTTCGGGGGTGGTCGGGTCTCCAAGGACGACGCGCGGGTCGAGGCCTACGGCGCGGTCGACGAGTTGAACGCCGCCCTCGGGCTCGCCCGGGCGCTCGCACCGGTCCCGGAGATCGACGCCGAGCTCTCCCGCGTCCAGGC
The DNA here is from genome assembly GCA_963818535.1 of uncultured delta proteobacterium. Lineage (GTDB taxonomy): Bacteria > Myxococcota > Myxococcia > Myxococcales > Anaeromyxobacteraceae > CAIOAK01. Next base: position 271,231 of record CAWFSM010000004.1, read on the forward strand.
CGAGCTCTTCGCGGTCGGGGCCGAGCTCGCCACGCCGCACGACGCCCAGGCCCACGGAGCCATTCCCGGCGTCCGGGGCGAGTGGGCCGAGGCCCTGGAGCGGCAGATGGACCGCTGGGACGCGGAGCTCCCGCCCCTCACCGCCTTCGTGCTCCCCGGTGGCTCGCCGGTCGCGGCCGCGCTGCACGTCGCCCGGGGCACCTGCCGCAGGGCCGAGCGGCGCGCCGTGGCGCTCTCGCACCTCACCCACATCGACCCCACCGTGGTGGTCTACCTGAACCGCCTCTCCGACTTCCTGTTCGAGGCGGCCCGCGCCGCGAACCTGCGCGCCGGAGTCGCCGAGACGCTCTGGCAACCTCGGAAGGAGAGGTAGGAGTGCCCCCCCGGCGGCGGGTCGCGCTGGTCACCGGGGCAGGCACCCGCGTCGGACGGGCCATCGCGCTCGACCTCTCCCGGCACGGCTGGCAGGTCGTCGCCCACTTCCACACCCACCGCCCGCCGCGCTCCCTGCTCGGGATCCGGGGCGACCTCGCCGTGCCCGACGGGCCGTCCTCCCTGGCCCGCGCCTTCCGCAAGCGCTTCGACCGCCTCGACCTGCTCGTGAACAGCGCCGCGGTCTTCGAGCGGCGCGCGGTCGAGGACACCGACGCCGCGCTCTTCGACGAGCAGATGGCACTCAACGCCCGCGCCCCGCTGCTCCTCACCCGCGCGCTCCTGCCCCTGCTCCGGCGGTGCCGCGGCTCGGTGGTGAACGTGATCGACGTGGGGGGCGCCATCGTTCCCTGGGCGTCCTACTCGGCCTACGGGGCGTCGAAGGCGGCGCTCCGGGCTGTGACCGAGGCGCTCGCCCTCGAACTCGCGCCGGCAGTCCGGGTGAACGGGGTGGCGCCGGGGACGGTGCTCTGGCCGGAGAGCTACACCGCCGGGGCCCGCCGCCGGCTCGCCAGGCGCATCCCGCTGCGGCGGGTGGGCGCCCCCGAGGACGTCGCCCGGGCCGTGCGATTCCTTGCCGATTCCCCCTTCGTGACGGGCGCGCTCGTGCCGGTGGACGGGGGCCGGCACCTAGGAATTCCGGGCTGATGGACCCGGTTTCCCCTTCCCGGATTGCCTGGACCGGCCCGGTCCATTATGAAGGGAGCACCATGGACACTGCCACCACCACCACCGTCCCCGTTGCCCAGAATCCAGCCAACGAGATTCCGAACTTCGTCTCCTTCACGGAGAAGGCGGTCGAGATGGTCCTCGCGGCCATCGAGCAGGAGGGTCTCGCCGGACACGGTATCCGCATCGGCGTCGCCGGCGGCGGATGCTCCGGGTTCCAGTACACGATGGACTTCGAGAAGGAAGCCAAGGACGGCGACCTCGTGCTCGACCAGTCCAGCAGCCTCAAGCTCTACGTCGACCCGATGAGCGCCATGTACCTCCAGGGCGTCACCGTGGACTACGTGACGGGGCTTCAGGGCGCCGGGTTCAAGTTCGTGAACCCCAACGCCAAGAACACCTGCGGCTGCGGGTCGTCCTTCTCGGCCTAGCCGGACTTGCTCGTCGTCCGCCAGGCCGTCGTCGGGCCGTTCGCCGAGAACACCTGGCTGGTCGCGGACTCCGCGACCGGCGACGCCTTGGTGATCGACCCGGGAGGCGAGACGGTCCGGGTGCTCGGTCTCGCCCAGCCCGACTTCCGCATCGGCCGCATCCTCGCCACCCACGGCCACGTCGACCACATCGTCGGGGCCGAGGAGCTCTGCCGGCGGACCGGGGCGCCGTTCCAGATCCACGCCGGGGACGAGCCCTTCGTCCGCGCCCTTCCCGGGCAGGCGGCCGGCCTGGGCTTCGGCGCCGCTCGTTCACCCACCGTGACGGCCTTCCTCGCCGACGGCGAGGCGATCCGGGTGGGAGGGCACGACGGCAGGGTGATCCACACGCCGGGTCACAGCCCGGGCGGCGTCTCCCTGTTCTTCCCCGCGGACGGCCTGCTCTTCACCGGGGACACGCTCTTCGCCGGCTCGGTCGGGCGAACCGACCTCCCCGGAGGGAACGCGCCGGAGCTGCTCCGCTCCATCCGCGAGAGGCTCTTCCCCCTCGGCGACGACGTCCGGTTCCTCCCCGGGCACGGTCCGGGCGGGACGCTCGGCGAGGAGCGCCGGCGGAATCCTTACGCCGGTGACGACGCGCCGCGCGGCCGCTTCATGTGACGGCCCCCCGCGGTCGCCCTACCCCATCGACACCACGCCCATGATGTTCTGGCCGGCGTCGACGTAGAGGGTCTCGCCGGTGATGCCCGAGCCCAGCGACGAGCAGAGGAAGAGGGCGGCCTTGCCCACCTCGTCGTGGCTGATGTTCCTGCGCAGCGGCGTCTTGTCGGCGTTCTCGCCCAGCATGGTGCGCATGCCCTTGATGCCGGCGGCGGCGAGCGTCTTGAGCGGCCCGGCGCTGATGGCGTTCACGCGGATCCCCTCGCGCCCCATGTCCTCGGCCAGGTAGCGGACCGAGGCCTCCAGCGCGGCCTTGGCCACGCCCATCACGTTGTAGTTGGTGACCACCTTCTCGGCGCCGTAGTAGCTGAGCGTGACGATGCTCGCGCCGGGCTTCATCATGGGCCGGAAGGCGCGGGCCAGGGCGATGAGGGAGTAGGCCGAGACGTCCATGGTGATGCGCCACGCTTCACGCGTGGTGACGTCGGTGAAGCGGCCGTCGAGGGCCTCGCGCGGCGCGTAGCCGATGGCGTGGACCAGCACGTCGACCGAGTCCCAGACCTTGCCGACCTCCTTCACCGCGGCGTCGATCTGCTGGTCGCTCGAGACGTCGAGGTCGAGCACCGCGGCCGGGTTCATGGTCTGCACGAGCGGGATGGTCCGCTTCCCCATGGCCTCGCCGGGGTACGAGAAGGCCAGCTCCGCTCCCTGGGCCTGGAACTGCTGGGCGATGGCCCAGGCGATGCTCCGGTCGTTGGCGACGCCGGTGACGAAGGCCCTCTTCCCCTGCATGAGTCCGCTCACGTCGGTCCCTTCCCGCCGGGTGCCCCGGCTCCGCCGCTCCCCGAGCCCAGCGCCTCGCGGGCCTGCGTCAGCTCGGAGAGCGCGTGGTCGTTCCCCGCCTGGCGGGCGGCCTGGATTCCCCGGTCGTAGACCGGGCCGGCCTCCGCGCGCCGGTCGAGCAGCTCCAGGGTCTGGCCCCACATCAGATAGGTCGGGACGTAGCCGGGGATGCGCTGGGCCAGCTCCTCGAAATCCAGGACCGCCTCCTCCAGCCGCCCCGCGCCGCGGTTCCCCATGGCCAGGGAATAGCGCGCGAACGGGTCGTCGGGGTTGCGCTCCACGATCTTGCGAAAGGCATCGAGGCGCTGCTCGGGAGTCACGCGCGGACTTGTAGCAGAGGGGCGCTCCTCCCGCCACCGCACCAGGCCTTCCCGCGCGGTAAGCTCTCCCCCGTGGAGCGGATCGGCGACTGCACCGGCGTCCTCGTCGCCGGCGGCCGGGCCCGGCGCCTGGGGGGCGCGGCGAAGGGCTTCCTGCGCGTGCAGGGGGTCCCCATCGCCACGCGAACCGTGGGGTTGCTTCGCCGGCTCTTCGACGAGGTCCTGGTGGTCGCGAACGACCCCGGCCCGTGGGCGGCGCTGGGGGCTCCCGTGGTGCCCGACGCCATCCCCGGCAAGGGAGCGCCGGGCGGCCTGCACGCGGCCCTCCTCTCCGCCCGCACCGGCTGGATCTTCGCCGCCGCCTGCGACATGCCGTTCCTCTCGGAGGATGCCATCCGCCACCTGGCGTCCCGCCGGGACGGAGCGGCGGCCGTCCTCGTCGAATGGGAGAACGGGCTCGAGGGGCTTCACGCGTTCTGGTCGCGGGAGGCGCTCCCGGTCGTGGATCGGATGCTGCGGGAGGGAAACCCCTCCATGCGGGCCATCGCGGCCGCCGTGGGCGCACGGATCGTCACGGCCCGGGAGTGGCGCGACGTCGATCCGGACGGGCGCTCGTTCGAGAACGTGAACTCGCCGGACGACCTTCGACGCCTCGGGATCGAGCCGCCGGAGTAGAATGCCGCCCCCATGAACCAGAGCACGACCATCGCCATCGGTCTCGCGATCGCCGTGACGGCCTGCGGGACTTCCGGCTCCTCCGGAACCTCCGGCTCCGACGGGTCGACGCAGGCCGTCCTCGCGGTCCCGGTCGGGGACTCGCCCGTGGACGGCCCCGCCGACGCCTGGGTCACCGTCGTCACGTTCTCCGATTTCGAGTGCCCCTTCTGCGCCACCGTCCAGCCCACCCTCGCCGCGGTGCTGCCGGAGTTCGGCGGCGACGTGCGCCTCGTCTTCAAGCACTTCCCGCTCTCCATCCACCGCCACGCCCGCCCCGCCGCCGTGGCGGCCACGTGCGCCCACGCCCAGGGGCGCTTCTGGGAATTCCACGACCTGGTGTTCGGGGAGCAGGCGGCGCTCTTCGGCGCCTCCGACTTCGAGGGGGCGCTCGCCGCCGTCGCCGCGCGGTCCGGGCTCGACTCGACCGCGTGGCAGGCCTGCCGGGCCGCCCCGGGCGCGGACGCCGTCGTGATCGAGGACATGACCCTGGGCGACCGCGTGGGAGTCTCCGGGACGCCGACGTTCGTGGTGAATGGCGTCCGGCTCGTCGGCAGCCAGCCGGCCTCGGTGTTCCGGTCCGCCATCGAGGCGGCGCGGACCAGGGCCCGGTCGAGCGGCGTCCCCGCCGCCGAGTACTACGACAAGGTCATCCTCGGGCGCTGAGCGCGCCGGCTCAGTACCAGTCGATCCTCTGCTGGGTCGGGCACGGGCAGGTGTAGTCGGTCGTGACCGTCGCGGCTCCGGCGAAGGGCCCCGCGTAGCAGAACACCGCGCATCCGATGTCGGGGGCCAGGATCGGCTTCTGCCAGACGAGGCAGAGGGTCCCGCCCACGGTCGGACAGGACAGGGTGGGGGTGATCTGGTTTCCGGACGGCGCCCACGCGCGCGCGGCGGTCTGGGCGGTGCCCAGCGTCCAGACGAACGGCGGGTTGCAGTCGAAGTAGGTCTGCTCGGCGGACGTGCCGACGAAGTTCCTGTGCTGGTACGGGCAGGCCGTGCCGCAGCAGGCGTTCCCGGCGATGGGAGCCTGGCAGCAGGTCCCGCCGCAGGTCAGCGTCGTGCACGCCGCCTGGCAGATCCCCGCGGAGCAGGACTGCCCGAGCGTGCAGGAGCGATTGCAGGCGCCGCAGTTGGCCGGGTCGGTCTGGAGGTTCACGCAGGTCGTTGCCACAGAGCGTGAAGCCGGCGGCGCAGGCCTGCTGGCAGGTCCCCGACGAGCACACCTGGCCGGCCGCGCAGGCGGTCGTGCAGGAGCCGCAGTGCTTCGGATCGCTGGTGAGATTGGCGCAGACGGTCGAGGCTCCCTCGGCGCACAGCTCGCGCGGCGGGTTGCAGACGCAGGTCGAGGAGGAGCAGACCTCGCCCGCGATGCAGACGTTCCCGCAGGCGCCACAGTTGGAGGCGCTCGAGGACGTGTTCACGCAGGTGTCCGTGGTCGGGTCGCCGTCCGGGCAGAGGACGATGGGCGGCGACGGGGCGTCGCAGGTGCACGCCGCGCTCGAGCAGGTCCCGAGCCCGCAGGAGTGGCCGCAGGCGCCGCAGTTCGCGGCGTCGGACTGCACGTTCACGCAGGCCAGCGCGCAGCTGTCGGGCCTGTCGGGCGGGCAGGCGCAGAGCCCGGCGGAGCATCCCGCCCCGGCGTCGCAGGTGATGTTGCAGGCGCCGCAGTGGAGCGGGATCGGTGGTCAGGTCGACGCAGCTTCCGCCGCAGGCGGTCTGGCCCGTCGGGCAGCTGGTCGTCGACGACGTGCAGCCGCCGGCGGCGAAGACCACGACCAGCGCGAGCAGCCATCCACGGCGCGCAACGGACCTCGCGAGCGAAAACGCCATCGGCCGCCTCCCTGGGTTCGTCCAGACGTTGGCCGACAGTGTAGCCTTCCCCGCGACCCGCGGAGACGGCCCGGCAGGGTCGAAGGCGTCGGAGCGGGTCGTTCTCCGCTACTTCTTTCCACCACTGGTGCGGGGCCGCGCCGGCTTGCGCGGCACCGCCTCGGCCTTGGCGCGGGTCAGGCGGAACTTCGCGTCGGTCTTCTGGCGGTTGGAGGCCTTGCGCGACGACTTCCGGGAGGGGCGCGTCCCGGGGGCGAAGTCCTCGAAGGCGTAGAGCGCCTTGCGATCCTTCGTGGCCAGGTTGTGGGGTTTCGGCCCCGGCTTGACCTTCTTCACCGCCTTGGCCTTCTTCGGCCCGGCACGCTCGGTGTTGTACCGGAACCACTCGGCCTTGGTCGCCATGGTCTTGCCTCCACGGGCAGCGGGGGACCCGATTCTACCGCCGCGTCCTGCGGCTCCGGGGATGGTACCCGTCCGGGGGCCGCGACCGGACCCACCCCGTGGACGGACCCCTCCTACGCGCTTCTGCGCCAGCGGGCGTTGTGGCGCGAGAGGTCGGCGTCGAGCGCGGGGATCTCCAGCTCGCCGACCAGCCCGATCTCGACGAAGAACTGGCCGATGCGGCGCTGCAGGCGCCGCTGTCGCCCCAGCAGGGCGAGGAGCTGGCCTCCGGAGAGGAATCCCTGGCGGCGTGCGTACTCCCCGAAGGGCTCCTCGGCCCCGTCCCGGCGCCGCCGGTCGAGGATCTCCCGGACCTCCTCGTCGGACAGGTGGCCCCATTCGACCGCGATCCGCCCGATGGACGGGCGCTGCCGGCGCTGCCAGGACACCGCCTCCACCAGGTTCCTCCAGGACGCCCGGCCCGAGTAGTAGAGGAACTCGGCGAAGAGCAGCGGGCGGTGAGGAAGGGGGGCGTGGGTCAGGTGGTCCCGCGGCGGGCGGGAGGCCCGGTCCCGGGGACGCTGCGCGACCGGGCGCGGCGGCGGGGGGGCCTCCTCCCGCGACAGGAGCTCGTAGGCTTCGAAGATGCGGCGGAATTCGTCGGCGAGGCTGGCCTCGCTCCGGCCGAGAGCCTGGGCGCGGTCGGGATGGGTCTCGAGCGCCCGGCGGCGGAAGGCGTCCCGGACCTCGCGTCGAAAGGCCACCCCGCTGGCGCTGGACGGGCGATTGGCGCCGAACAGGAGATCGAGGGCCCGGTCCAGGTCGCCGCGATCTCCGATTTCCCGAGTCTCCACGGCCTCCTCCGCCCGCCCTCCCACCGGCTACGACGACTCCTCAGGTGGGATGGTCGACCGGATCCGGCCCCGTGTCGAACTTCTGGACGCTAGAGCACCGAGTCGACGAGCCGGGCCAGGCGCTGGGCGGTTCGCCGGAGCGGCGGGCGCTTCTTCCACTTCTCCAGGTCGGCGAGAAGCTCGGACTCGCGCATGTATCGGTCCTGGATCCGGGCCAGGTCGGCGACCACGCTCCGGTCGTAGAAGAAGACCATGTCCTCCTCGTTCAGGGCGAAGGACCGCATGTCGAGGTTGGAGGAGCCGATGGCGCAGACGTCGTCGTCCACCGAGATGTGCTTCGCGTGGAGGAATCGTGGGCGGTAGAGGTGGATCTTCACGCCCGCCGCCAGCAGCTCTCCGTAGTAGGACTCCTGGGCGAGACGCACCAGCCACTGATCGGCCTGGAGCGGCGTGATGAGGTGCACCTTCACTCCGCGGATGGCCCCGGCCAGCATGGCGTCCACGAAGGAGCGGTCGGGCACGAAGTATGGCGTCGTGACGACGATCCGCTCCCTGCGCCCCGTAGAGCATCTGCACGAAGGTGCGCTCGTTGTTCTCGAGCTCGTAGGTGGGACCGCTGGGCAGCGCCTGCGCCCGCACCGTGCCCATCTCCGGCGGCCGCGGGAAGACGACGTCGTCCAGGCCCTTTCCGGTCTCGAGGAACCGGTCGATGCGGAGGATGGCGGCGAGCTGCCGGACCACGGGCCCTTCCAGCCGCACCATGAGGTCCTCGTAGGTGAGCCCTCGTCCCTTGTAGTCGTAGGCCTCGACCAGGTTCTGCGAGCCGGTGTACCCGATCCGACCGTCGAGCACGGCGATCTTGCGGTGGTTGCGCAGGTCGCGCCGCGTCCGGAAGGTTCCCGGGCTGAGGAGCCCGACCACCTCCACCCCGCCTTCGCGCAGCAGGGGCGCGAGCTTCTTCAGGCCCGGCGCCGAGGCCATCCCGTCCATCAGGACCCGGCAGGAGGCGCCGCGCCGCGCCGCGCGCAGCACCGCGTCGGCAACCCGGCGCCCGGTGGCGTCCGGCTCGAAGATGTAGAAGAGCAGGTCCACGCCCTCTCGCGCGGCGTCGATGTCGGCCACCAGCCGGTCGATGAATCCCTGGTAGTCGTCGATGAGCTCGGCCCGATTCCCCCCCAGCACCGGGAAGGTGCCGAGCCCTGCGGCCAGCTGCGCGGTGGCCCGGCGGGCGTCGTCGACCTCGACCACGTCGGGTGCACCGGTCTTCTCCCGCACCTCCTCGATGAACGCGTTGGCTCTTGCCTGGCGCTCCCGACGTCTCGCGGGGATGTAGGCCCGCCCGAAGATCGAGTAGAGCGCCGCGCCCACGATGGGAAGGACCAGGATGAGCAGCAGCCAGGCCCGTGCGGCGTTGGGGGAGCGGCGTCGCGGCACGGCCCAGATGGCCCAGAACCGGATCGACCAGTTGATGACGGGCAGGATCCAGGCGAGGGTCACGTGGCGCCCTTTCGTCCGGCCGGTGCCCGGGAACGCGAGGACGCCTTCCGCTCGGGCGGTCCGCCTCCCCCGCCCGCCGCCACGGCCGCCTCCAGCCGCGCCTCGGACGCGATGCAGGCTTCCCGGACGGTGAGGGCGAGGACGCGCAGCGCCGGCCCCAGGGGCGAGCGCGGTCGCCACACCAGCGCCAGGGTCCGGTGCGGCTCGGGGCTCGCCAGCCGGCGCACCGTCAGCTCGGAGCGCCGGTTCTCGACCGGGAGCGCCAGCCGCGGGAGCAGCGTCACGCCCGCTCCTCCGGCGACCATCTGCGCCAGCGTGGCGAGGCTGGTGGCGCGGAAGTCCAGCTCGCGGCCCCGCGCCGTCGCGCAGTAGGCGAGGGCCTGATCGCGGAAGCAGTGGCCGTCGTCGAGGAGCAGGAAGCCGGCGCCGCGCAGCTCGTGGGGCGTGGCCGGCGCGCTCGCCTGGACGAGCGGGTGGCCGGGAGGCGCCGCGAGCACGAACGGGTCCCTGCACACGACCTCGCTCTCGACCTCCCCCAGCGGCGCCTCGAGCGCCAGGAGCGCGCCGTCGATCCGCCCCTCGCGCAGCGCCTCGACCAGGTTCTCGGTCTTGTCCTCGACCCAGACCGCGGAGAGCGCCGGGTGGCGCGCCCGCAGCTCCGGCACGATCTCGGGGAGGAGGTAGGGCGACACGGTGGGGATGACGCCCAGTCGCAGCGTCCCCGCCAGCGGGTCGCCGAGCTGGCGGACGCTGTCGGCGAGGTCGTCGGCCTCGAGGAGCAGCCGCCGGAGCCGCGTGAGCACCGCCTCGCCGGCGGCCGTGACGATGACCTTTCGCGACGCCCGCTCGAAGAGCCGCACGCCCAGCTGCTCCTCGAGCTGGATCACCTGGGCCGAGAGCGAGGGTTGCGAGACGTGGCAGCGCTCGGCGGCGCGCCGGAAGGAGCGCAGGTCGGCGACCGCCGCGGCGTACTGGAGCTGCCGGAGGGTGAAGGGGTGGTGGCTGGACCGCATGATAGCCACAGCCTATCACCCTGGCTCCTTGCCTGGGGCGCCGCTCCGCCGGTACAAGTCCATCGTTGCGCTCCGTCCTCGTCATCCGCTACAGCGCGCTCGGCGACGTGGTCCTGGCCACCTCGGTGCTCGACCCCTTGCGGGCGCGCTTCCCCGAGGCGCGCATCGAATGGGTGACCGCGCCTGCCTACGCGCCGCTCCTCGAGGGGCTTCCGGGCGTGGAGCGGGTGCACCGGCTGGGCCGCGGCGGCATCCGCGAGGCCGTGGACCTCGGGATGAAGCTGCGAGGCCGGTTCGACCTCGCCATCGACCTGCAGAACAAGGTGAAGAGCGCGGTGGTGGCGCGGGCCGCCGGGAGGCGGCAGCTGGTGTTCCGCCGTCGGACCTCGCGACAGGCCCTGCTGGCGCTCGTCGGGGTCGACCCGCCCGTTCGCGGGCCGCACGCCACCCAGCTCTACGCGGACGTGCTCCGGCCCCTGGGGATCGACCAGGCCGGGCCGACCCAGGTGGCGCTCTCCGGCGCGGCCCGGGATGGCGCCGCGGTCGCGCTCGCCGGGGTGCGCCGGCCCCGGGTGGCGTTCGCTCCTGGCGCGAGCCGCGCGACCAAGATGTGGCCCGCGGAGCGCTTCGCGGAGGTTGCCGACGCGCTCGCCGGCGACGGGGCCAGCGTGGTCCTCGCCGGCGGTCCGGCCGACGCCGCGTCGCTGGCGCGTTTCCGGGCAGCGCTGCGCGCCCCCGTCGACGGCGACCTGACCGGGCTCTCGGTGGAGGGGCTCGCCGCCGGGCTCGCCTCGGTCGACCTGCTCGTGTCGTGCGACTCGGGCCCGGTCCACCTGGCCGGCGCGGTCCGAACCCCGGTTCTGGCCGTCTTCGGCCCCACGTCGCCGGAGCGGTGGGGACCGCCACCTCCCGGCCGGGCGGTTCGCTTCCCCATCGATTGCGCGCCCTGCTCCAACCACGGAGGGGACCGCTGCCCGAAGGGACACCACCGCTGCATGGTCGACCTCACCGCCGCCGCGGTGATCGCCGAGGCGCGGGCGATGCTCGCGACGACCGGCTCCACCGGTCCGGGGTAGTTGACGACGGGTGAACCGTCCCGCGCCGCACCGTCCGCGCCGCGGACCGTCGGGCAGATGGGGCGTAAGGAAACGCTGTCTTGACGGTGTTTTCGTTGGGTTCGGCTCCGACGATCGCAATGGCGCGGGGGCGGCCCTCTCGACACCGCACGTCGCTCCACTGCCGCGATCGGAGTTCCTGGCGAGGTTCGCGATCTCCGCGCGAGATCGTGCGCCAGCGGCCAACGTCGTGCGTGTCCGGAGGCCCGGAATTCGCATGAGACGGTGGGGGCATGAACGCACGCGAATGGTCGCTCCGTCACGCAGAACTCCTCCGCCGGGAGCGGGGCGCCCTCGCCGATCTGCTCCTCTCCCTCGCGGAGTTCGACCGGCTGGCGCTGTACCGAGACCTGGGCTTCGCAAGCCTCTTCGAGTATCTCCACCGAGAACTGCGCCTCTCGCGGGGGTCGGCCCACTACCGCCAGGTCGCCACCCGTCTGGTCGCGCGTTTCCCCGAGGTCGTCGAGCCGCTGCGGGACGGAAGGCTCTGCCTGACCAGCGTGCTCGAACTCGCGCGGGTGATCACCGACGTGAACCGCCACGAGGTGCTTCCGCGCTTCTTCCACTGCTCACGCCAGGAGGCCAAGCAGGTGGCGGTGGAGATTCGGCCGGTCGAGGTGGTGCCCCGGAAGACGGTCGTGACCGCGTTGCCGGTCCCGGCGACGGCGAACATGAAGGATGACTCGCGTTCAATCGTTGAACTCCAGCCGACCCGGACCCTGGTCGAGCCGCTCACGTCCCGGCAAACCCGGATGCACGTCACGGTTACCCCGGAGTTCGTGAAGCTCCTCGCGAAGGCGAAGGCCGGGCAATCCCACGTCCAGCCGGGGGCGACCGATGAGCAGGTGCTGACGGCAGCGCTGGATCTCCTCATCGCCCAGCAGGAGAAGCGGGGTGCCGGCGTCCCGCCGAAGGTGAAGCGGGAGGTCATGAAGCGCGACGAGGGGAAGTGCCAGTGGCCCTTGGCGGACGGCGGCGTGTGCGGCTCAACGGTTCGGCTGGAGGTGGACCACGTGGTCCCGCGAGGGAGAGGCGGACCGTCCACGATCGACAACTGCAGGATCCTCTGCAGACCGCACAACCTGGAGGCGGCGCGGCAGGCGTACGGGGACGAGGTGATGGACCTCTTCGCCCCGAGGAACCCGGTCGCGCGCGAGCCTTGCTCCGTCTACTTCGTAGACGTCGCCGCGGAACGGACCGCGGCGGCCAGCTTCGCGCACCGCTCGGCAAGCTGCGCCTCGCTCCACCCCAGCGCGATGGGCGTGGAGATGACGCGGGACATGACGGCGTCGGAGACCGGGAACGGGCGGCTGGCGAGCCGCGCGAGCGATTCCCGCACGTTCGACGGGAGCGGGGAGAAGGAGGCCGCCGTCTTGAGGTGGTCCCACCGGCGCAGGTAGTGCCAGTTGTTGTCGTACCAGTACATGGCGGGGATGCCGGCGGCCTGCATCGCCTTGGCGGCCGCGCGGGCCTGCGCCTCGTCGGGCAGGAAGAAGGAGAGGAAGGACGCGCTGTCGCCCTCCGGGTCGGGGATGCGCCGGAAGGTGACGCCGGGCACGGGGGCGAGCGCCTCGCGAAGGGCCCGCTTGTTTCGCCGCTGGATCTCCAGGAACCGGTCCAGCTTGCGGATCTGCGCGAGCCCCACCGCCGCGTGCAGCTCGGAGATGCGGAAGTTGTATCCGAGCGCCGGGTGAAGGTCGGCTCCGCGGTCCACGCCCATGTGGTCGTGACCGTGGTCCGCGTACTGATCGCAGCGCCGCGCCACCTCGGCGTCGGAGGTGACGATCGCTCCCCCTTCTCCGCACGTGATCGTCTTCACGAAGTCGAAGGAGTAGCAGCCGGCCTTCCCCACGGTGCCGAGCGCCCTGCCCTTCCAGGTCCCGCCGGTCGCCTGGCACGCGTCCTCGAGCAGCACGAGCCCCTTCTCGCGGCAGAGCTCCTCGAGCGCGCCCAGGTCGGCCATGGATCCGCACATGTGCACGGGCATGACCACCTTGGTGCGCGGAGTGACGGCTGCACGGGCCGCGGCCGGCGACAGGGTGAGCGTGTCGTCCACGTCGGCCAGCACCGGCGTCGCCCCCACCGAGAGCACGGCCTCGAAGCTGGCGACGAAGGTGAAGGTGGGCATGACGACCTCGTCGCCCGCGCCCACCCCGAGCGCCGCCAGCGCCGTGGTCAGCGCCGCCGTCCCGCTGGAGACCACCTGCGCATGGGCCGCACCGGTGCGCTGGCAGAGCGCGGCCTCGAGCTCCCGGGCCTTCCACCGGCCCCTTCGCGGGCCGTCGAACCCGTACCGCATGAGGATGCCGGTCTCGAGCACCTCCTCCACCTCGCGCCGTTCCTCGGCGCCCCACATCTCGTAGCCGGGCATCCCGCCTCCTAGAGCCGCTGGTAGAGCGCGCGCAGGCGCTCCGGGGTCATCTGGCGCTTCCAGTCGTCGCCGAGAACGTTCTGCCAGAGCGGCGCCATGCCCAGCGAGACCTCGATCATCTTGTCGAGCTTCGCGGCGGGCAGCCCGGCGGTGAGTCCCTGGGGGATCTCGATGCCGGCCTTCTCGACCATGCGCCGGAAGTCGCGCACGCCGTCCGGGTAGAACTCCCCGAGCACCTGCATGGTGATGGCGTTGCCCTCGCCGTGGTGGGTCCCGAGGACGTAGCCGAGGCCGTAGCTCATGGCGTGGGCCGCGCCCACCTGCGAGTAGGCGATGGACATGCCGCCCATCCAGGAGGCCATCATGAGCTTCTCGTCGGAGTCACCGTCCCAGCGGTCCTTCTCGAGGAAGATCTCCCGGCAGATGTCGAGCGACTTCTCGGCGTGCGCCTTCGCGAAGGCGTTCATGGCACGTCCCTGCAGCGACTCCACGTTGTGGATGTAGCAGTCCATCCCGGTGAAGAAGCGCTGCCGCGCCGGGACGCCCTCGATGAGGTCGGGATCGAGCAGCACCTGGTCGAACGGGGTGTAGTCGGAGTTGAGGCCGAGCTTCTTCGTGGGCCCGATGAGCACCGCGGTGCGGGAGACCTCGGCGCCGGTGCCCGACAGCGTGGGCACGCCGGCCTTGTAGACGCCGGGCACCTGCACGAGGTCCCACCCCTGGTAGTCCTGGGACGAGCCCGGGTTGGTGAGCATCAGGGCCACCGCCTTGGCGAGGTCCATGGTGGAGCCGCCGCCGATCCCGATGAGCCCGGAGACCTTGCCGAGCTCGGCGCGGATCCGGTCGCGCAGCGAGTCGACGTCGCCGGTCTTGGGCTCGTGGGTGGTGTCCACGAAGTAGATCCGGTCGCGACCGCGCACCGGGATGCGGGCCACGAAGTCGGGGCGGTCCTGGAACACGTGGTCGACGAGGAAGACCATGGGGGCCGTCCCCTGCCGGTGGTCGGCCAGCATCGCGTCGAGCTGCCCCATGGCGCCGCGACCGAACGTCACCTGCCCGACCTGCTTCAGGTTCTTGTGCACGATCCGCTCCCTCAGGGTTTCTCTCCGGCCAGCAGCCGCTCGGCGCGGCGCAGGTCCTCGGGGGTGTCGATCTCGACGCCCATGTAGTCGGTGGCCACCATGCGCATGCGGATCCCGTGCTCGAGGAAGCGCAGGCACTCCACCTTCTCGGCGCGCTCCAGTGGACCGGCGGGAAGGCGGGCGAAGCGGAGCAGGGCCTCCCGGCGGAAGGCGTACACGCCGATGTGCTCCCAGAAGACCGGCGTCGCCGCCGGATCGCGCACGTAGGGGATGGGGGAGCGCGAGAAGAAGAGCGCGTTCCCCGCCCCGTCGACCGCCACCTTCACGTAGTTGGGGTCCTTCACCAGCGCGGGGTCGTGCAGCTCCTGCATGAGCGAGGCGACTCCCACGTCTTCCGACCCGGCCCCCTCGAAGGCGGCCAGCAGCCTCTCCAGGGGTTCACGACGCGTGAATGGCTCGTCCCCCTGGACGTTGAGCACGAGGTCGGCCGGGATCCCCTCGACCACCTCGGCGATGCGGTCGGTCCCGCTCTCGTGGACGGTCCGGGACATGCGGGCCTCGCCTCCGGCGCGCTCCACCTCGGCCCGGATCTCCTCGGCGTCGGTGACCACGAGGACGGCGTCGAAGAGCCCGGTGTCGCGCACCGCCTCGAACGTCCGCCGGATCACGGTCTTCCCGCCCAGCGGGGCGAGGAGCTTGCGCGGAAAGCGGGTGGCGCCGAGCCGCGCCGGGATGAGGGCAATGCGTCGCACGTGGGAGCGAATCCTAATCCAGGGACGGGGGAATGGCTGACCGGAATGGGGGTACGAGAGGTAGGATGCGGCCCTTGGACCTCGCTCGGGAACCCCACCCGGGGCGCCTCGTCGTGGCGCTGCTGGCCCTGGCTCTCGGTGGCACGCCCGGCCGCGCGGTCGGCGCGCCCGATTCACCCGACGTCCACGCCCGCGGCGAGGAAGCCATGCGCCGATTCTGCCTCTCCTGCCACGGATCCCCTGGCGGGGTCCCCGAGGATCCCCTCGGCCCTCGCCTGCGTCCCGAGGTCTGGGGAGACCCCGCGCTGGCGTACGAGAACATCGGGCAGCTCTGGCGCGTCAACCGACGGATGGACCAGCCCTTCACCGGGTCCGACGACGACCGGCGCGCCCTCGCCTCGTGGCTCTCGCGCCGGTCGCTCCAGAACCGAACGCCGCCCTGGAAGGCGGCGCTCCCCTGGGTGGCGGGGGTGGTGCTCCTCGTCGCCGGGGGATTCGTCCTCCGGTCCCGGCGTCGGGGCCCGGGAACCCGCTAGCCCTTCGCGAAGATCTCCGCGAAGAAATCCTCCATCGCCTTCCAGCTCCTCCGGTCGGCCGCGGCGTTGTAGGCCGCGCCCTTGGAGTTGTCGTTCCCCGCTCCCACGATGGTGAAGGAGTGGACCGCGCCGCCGTACTTCACGAGTTGCCAGTCGACGCCGTTCGAGCGCATCTCCTGCTCGAACGCGGCGAGGTCGGCGGCGGAGACGAACGGGTCGTCGGCACCGTGCAGGGCGAGCACCTTGCCCTTGATGTTCTTGCCGTCGGCCGGCGTGGGGCTGTCGAGGCCGCCGTGGAATGACACGAACCCGACCGCGTTGGCGCCGGCGCGCGCCAGCTCGATCACGGTCGTGCCGCCGAAGCAGTAGCCGATGGCGGCGATCCGCTTCGGGTCGACGTTGGGCTGCCGCGCCAGCTCGTCGAATCCCGCCACGACCCGCGCGCGCAGGAGGTTCCGGTCCTTCTTGTACGAGCCCGCGAGGGGCCCAGCCTCCTTGCCGGTGGCGGGGCGCACGCCCTTGCCGTAGATGTCTGCGGCGAAGGCCACGTAGCCCATCTTCGCGAGCTGCTCGGCGCGCTTCCGCGTGTCCGCGGAGACGCCCAGCCAGTCGTGCACGACGAGCACGCCCGGCTTCTTCGCCGGCCCGGCGCTGTCGTAGGCGAGGAAGCCCTCCAGGACGGTGTCCCCCTGCTTGTACTCCACGGTCTTCGTCACGATCTCGGCGCGGGCGGTGGTCACGAGGAGCCCCAGCGCCGCGGCGACGGCGAATCGGAGTGCGTGCACGTGTTCATCCTTTCTTCCGGGGGCGAAGGTCCCTCGGGCCCCGGGGCCCGTCCTTAATCGCACCGTCCCGGATGGGCCACGCGGAGTGGGCCCCGATGTAGACTGTCGCCCCTTGGCGACCGACCCCTTCTCCTCGCTCCGCTTCGCCGAGTACCGGGCCTTCCTGGGGGCGATGGCGGCGGTCTTCGCCGCCACCCAGATCCAGACCGCCGTGCTCGGCTGGCAGGTCTACGAGCTGACCGGAGACCCGCTCGCCCTGGGATTCGTGGGCCTGGCCGAGGCGGTGCCCTTCCTCACGCTGACCCTGCTCGGCGGCTGGGCCGCCGACCGGATCGACCGGCGCCTCATCGCGCTGGTGAGCCTCTGCGTCATCGCGGCCAGCGGCGCCTGGCTGCTCACCACGAGCCTGGGCCCGGCGAGCTCCCCGCTCCCCCTCTACGGCGCGCAGGCGCTGGCCGGCCTGGGACGAGCCTTCTTCCGGCCCGCCTCGGCGTCGCTCGGAACCGAGCTCGTGCCGCGCGAGCAGTACCAGAACGCGGCCACCTGGCGGTCGTCCATCTTCCACAGCACCATGATCGTCGGGCCGGCCGCCGGCGGCGCCCTCATCGCGCTCGGCGGTCCCCGGCTCGCCTACGCCGTGGAGATGGGGCTTCTCGGCGTGGGCCTGGCCGCCCTGCTCGCCGTCGCCCCGCGCCCCCGCGCCCCGGTGGAGCGGCGCCACCCGCTCACGGAGATCGCCGACGGCGTGCGTTTCGTCTTCCGCGAGCCGCTGCTCCTCGGACCGCTGAGCCTCGACCTCTTCGCGGTGCTCTTCGGTGGCGCCACCGCGCTGCTTCCCATCTTCGCCCGGGACGTGCTCCACGTCGGCGAGGTCGGGTTCGGCGTCCTGCGGGCCGCCCCGGCGGTCGGTTCGGTGGCGACCTCCCTGGTCCTGACCCGCCTCGGCCACTTCCGCCGAGCCGGGCGGGCGATGCTCACCTGCGTCGCCCTCTTCGGCGTGACCTGGATCGCCTTCGCGCTCTCCCGGAGCTACTGGCTGTCGGCGGCCATCCTGGTGGTGGGCGGCTCGCTCGACGCGGTCTCGGTGGTGCTGCGCAGCACGCTCGTCCAGACCTTCACGCCCCAGGAGATGATGGGGCGGGTCTCGGCGGTGAACAGCCTCTTCATCGGCTCCTCGAACGAGCTGGGCGCCTTCGAGAGCGGGGTGGCGGCGAAGCTCCTCGGAACCGTCCCTTCGGTGATCTTCGGAGGGACGATGACGCTCCTCACCGTGGGGCTGGTCGCCTGGCGCGCACCCAGGCTGCGCCGCCTGGGCCGGATCGCTTAGATTCGGGGAATGCCGCGCCTGCCCTTCCCGGTCGAGAGCCGCCTCCCTGGCGTGGGGACGACCATCTTCACGGTCATGTCCCGCCTCGCCGCGGAGTGCGGCGCCATCAACCTCTCGCAAGGCTTCCCCGACTTCTCGGCGTCGCCGGAGCTCTTCGACCTCGTCTCCCGCCACATGCACGCCGGCGCGAACCAGTACGCGCCCATGCCCGGCGTTCCCTCGCTGCGCGAGGCCATCTGCGCCCGGTCGGAGGGGCTCTACGGAACGCGCTACGACCCCGAGCTCGAGGTCACCGTCACCGCCGGCGGAACCCAGGCCATCTTCACCGCGGTGACCGCGCTGGTCCGGCCGGGCGACGAGGTGATCGTGCTCGAGCCGGTCTACGACTCCTACGTCCCGGCCATCGAGCTGGCCGGCGGTCGTGCGGTGCGCGCCTCCCTCGCCCCGCCCGGCTACCGGCCGGACTGGACGGCGATCCGGGCGCTGGTCTCGCCCCGGACCCGCATGATCCTGGTGAACAGCCCGCACAACCCCACCGGATCGGTGTTCCGCCCGGACGACCTGGACGCGCTCGCCGACCTGGTCCGCGGCACCGACATCGTGGTCCTGTCCGACGAGGTCTACGAGCACATCGTCTTCGACGGGGCCCGCCACGAGAGCGTGTCGCGCCATCCCGAGCTGGCGGCCCGGTCCTTCGTGGTCGGGTCGTTCGGGAAGACCTTCCACGTCACGGGGTGGAAGGTGGGGTGGGCGCTCGCCCCGCGGGAGCTCATGGCCGAGTTCCGCAAGGTCCACCAGTTCGTGGTCTTCACGGTGAACACGCCCGTCCAGCTGGCGCTCGCCGACTTCATGTCCGATCCGCGCCGGTGGCTCGAGCTACCGGCCTTCTACCAGCGCAAGCGCGATCTCTTCCGGGAGGGGCTGGCCGGAACGCGGCTCGATCCCCTCCCCTGCTCGGGCACCTACTTCCAGCTGGCGAGCTACGCGCGGGTGAGCGACGAGCCGGACACGGTGCTCGCCGAGAGGCTCACCCGGGAGATCGGCGTGGCCTCCATCCCGGTCTCGGCCTTCTTCGCCGACGGCACGCCAGGACCGGGTGCTGCGCTTCTGCTTCGCCAAGTCGGACGAGACGCTGGCCCGGGCCTGCGAGCGGCTGGCCAGGATCACTTGAGCTCGAAGTAGACCCGGGACCCGCCCTCCTTGCGGGCCCGTTCGCCTCCCGCGGCCACGAAGACCCGCGCCGGATCGAGGCCGCCGCCGGTGAGGAGCCGGTCGCGTGCGGCGTCGGCGCGGCGCGCCGCCAGCTCACCGTAGGCCTCGGGGGGCACCCGGGCCGCCGCCGCCAGCGCGGCCTCCATCTCCTCGGGGGCCACCGCTGCCCTCGTCCCGCGTGCCTCCGCCTTCGGCTCGGCCGCCGCGCCGGGCACGGGCGGGATGGCCGCGAAGGCCGCCGCCAGCCAGCGCAGGTATTCCTCCGGCGCCACCTGCACCGCGTCGAGCGCCAGTCCCGGCTGCTTCCCGCGGAGCGCGGCCCATTTGGCCCGGCGCACCTCCAGGCGTGCCTGCTCCTTCCGGAGCGCGGCGCCGTCGGTGATCTCGTCGGCCGAGCCCTCCACCTCGAGCCGCAGCGCGGGGCGCTCGCGCAGCGCCTTCGCGAGAACGTCCAGCGTCTTCTCCGCGGCCGGGTCGAGGGCGACGCCCCCGGCGGGGAAGTCGACCCTCTCCAGATTCTCCCCACCCCCGCCGCCGAAGAGCTTGCCCAGCGCGGCGAACGGGGCGGTGACGAGCTTGGTGAAGAGGTTCCCGACGGCCTTCCAGACCATCCGTCCGACCGAGAAGTCCGGGTCGTCGATCGAGCCGCTCATCGGCACGTCAATCTCGATCACGCCGTCCTTGTCGGTGAGGATGGCCAGCCCGAGCTTCACCGGGAGGGAAGTGACGTCCGGCCCCGGGCGCTCCTCTCCCAGGGTGAACTGGTCGATGCGGGCCACGTTCTGCGCCTCCAGCGTGCGGGCCTTCACGGCGTAGCGCAGGTCGAGGTCGAGCTTCCCCTTCTGCAGCTCGTAGCCGGCAAACCTGGCCACGTAGGGCCCGAGGGGCGTCAGGTCGATGGCGTGGGACTTGATGGCCAGGTCGGTGGCGTCTCCCAGGAAGCGGGGCTGGAGCCGTCCCGACACCGAGACGGGCGCTCCGCCCACCTTGGCGTCGGCCTGCACCTGGGCGCTCGAGCGCGGCTCCGAGGAGAGGCCGCGCACCACCACGGTCAGCTCGGTCATCTCCATCGTCGCCGCCGGCGTCACCGAGCGGTCCACCAGCGAGGCGCGCCCGTTCGTCACCTGGAGCGTCCCGATGGACCAGCGCTGCGCCGGCGCGGCCGGTGCGCCCTGCCGTGCCGGCGGGACCGGAGGGGCGACGGGATCCGGCTCGCCGTCGGCCCTGGGGGGAGCGGGATCGCGGCGCGCCACCACGTCCAGGTTGCGGACGCCGTTCTCCCAGATCACGGCGCGAAGCCGCGGCTCGAGGAGCCGGACCGAGCGCAGCGCGGTGCGACCCGGAGCGGCGTCCACGCCTTCCAGCCGCAGGCTCTTCCAGCGCAGGAACTCCTCGCCGTGGCGGCCGTCCGCCATGCGGAGGCCGTCCAGCCGGAAGTCGCCGCGGAAGGCCCAGACCGGCTCGGCCTTCGAGGCGTCGAACGTGGCGCGCCCGTTCATGCCCAGCACGGCCTCCTCCAGCCGCGCCTCCAGAAACCCCGCCAGGTACGGGGTGAGCGGGGAGAGGTCGAGCTTCTCCACGGCCAGGTCGAGCTCTCCGGAGGCCTGGTGCGGACGGAGCGAACCCTTCGCCGTGACCTTTCCGCTGCCGTCGACGCGGGCCACGGCGTCGATGGTGGCCCGGGCGGTCGGATCGGTGGAGAGCCCGGCCAGGACGAGCCGCTCGACCTCGATCTCGGCCTCGACCGGAGGCGACGGGACGGCGTCCTCCACCTCGAACCGGACCCCCTTCACGGAGAGCTCGTCGAGCCGGAAGTTGGGAGCCCTCGCGCCGCCCGCGGCGGGCCCCGTCCCCCCTGCTCCAGCCGGGGGCGACGGTGGCGCATCCGGCGCTGCGGCCTCCTCGGGTGGGGGCGGCCGGAGGAGCGCCACGAGGTCGATCGCCCCGTCGGAGCCGCGCCGGACCCGGATGCGTCCGCCCTCCAGGGCCATCCGGGCGATGGATGCGTCCCGGGTGAGGACGTCGGCATGGAAGCCGGCGACGTCGAAGGCGGGCAGCTCGACGACGGGGTCGCCGCCGTCCCGGGCGCCGACCGCCAGGTCGCGGAGGGACAGCGCTCCGTCCACGATCTTGACCACCCGCTTCCCGGTTCCCCACTCGAGGTCGTAGGTGGCCTTCAGCCCGAGGGTGCCCTTCCGGATCTCGGCGCCGGTCGAGTCCTGGTAGTAGGGCGCGTACTTGGGGAGCTGCAGCCCCTCGAAGGTGAAGGTCCCCTTCGACTGGATGGGCTCGATGAGGACGTTCCCGCTCCAGGCGAACTTCTCCCCCGATTCGGTGCGCCCGCTGAACGTGTACGGGCTCTCGCTGTCGCCCCGGCGCGTGCGGAAGTTCCGGAGCTCGAGGGAGATCGGTCCCACCGTGGTCTCGAAGGGGCGGCGGCGCGAGCGGTCGGTGAAGTCGATCTGGGCCTCGCCGATGCGCAGGTGCCCCACCGCGAAGATCACGCCTCCCGTGCCCCCCTGCGGGGGCGCCTTCCCGTCGTCCTCGGACAGGCGCTTCAGGATGTCGGCGACGTTGAGCCGGCCCTTCGCGTCGAGCCCCGCGTGGAGGTAGGGACGGTCGATCTGGAAGTCCTCGACGCCGACCTCGCGCCGGAACAGCCGGAGGAGCGCCGCGTTCACGTGGAGTCGATCGAAGGAGGCCAGCCGGCTCCCGTCGAGGTCCTTCACCAGGAACCCTTCCACGGTGAGGGAGAGGGCGAACGGGTTCACGCGGACCCGCTCGACCGTCACGGGTCGGCCGGTGAGGGCGCCGACCTGCTTCACGAGCTGCCCCTTCAGGATCCAGGGGGCGACCACGAACCCGACCAGCGCGTAGAGCACCACCACGCCGGCCGCCGACGCGAGGACGACCCTGCGCCGCCTCCAGAAGCCCACCTTTTCCGACAAGACGACCCTCCCGGCCGGTTCTAACCAGACCGACCCTGTGGTCACATAGCGCGCGCCATTCCCCTCGCCAGTCCCGAAAGGATTCCATGATCACGCCCGTCCTCGCCGCACTGCTGCTCGCGGCCGCTCCGGGAGGCAACGGGGAGATCCCCGTCTCGCTCACCGTCAGTGGAGGGGTCTCGCTGGGCGCCTACGAGGCCGGCTACCTCTACTACTCGCTGGCAGCCCAGCAGGCCAATCCCGGGTTCGCGAGGGTCCTCATCGCGACGGGCGCCTCGGCGGGGAGCGTGAACGCGCTGCTCACCCTGGGCGCCTCCTGCGCCCGTGCGCCGCTCGACCCGCGGCAGAGCCTATTCCACAAGGTCTGGGTGCCGATGGGGCTGAAGCAGCTCTTCCGTCCGGATTCCACCAGCCCCGTGGCGGCGTTCTCCCAGGAGAGCTTCCAGCACGTGGGTGCGATGGTGGAGGAGGAGCTGTCCCGCGGCCTTCCGGAGGACTGCGACGTGGTCCTGGGGATCGTGGCCTCGCGCCTCTCGCCGCGGCTCCTGGAGGCCGCCGACGGGCGTCTCAAGGTCCCCGTGACCGAGGAGCACTTCGTGGTCCGGATCCGCGGCCGTGGAGTGGGACGCCATCCGCTCATCACGAACTACGTCGACCCCGACTCCCTCGACGAGCAGGCCTTCCTGCCGGAGGCGCGCGACGGAAGCGTACCGTTTCCGCACCTCCTCGACGCCGTCATCGCCTCGACCTCCTTCCCGGTGGCCTTCCCGCCCCGCCCGGTCAAGCACTGCGTGGCGCGTACGCGCGGCAAGACCGCTCCGTTCTGCCCCGAGGCGGCGGCCACGACCAGCCTGTTCGTCGACGGAGGCGTGTTCGACAACTCCCCGCTCCGGCTCGCCGCCGCCTATGCCGCCGGCGGCCTCTCCCACGCGCCCGGGCGCGGCCTGCGCTGGAGCCACGGGCCCCGTCTCTCCGCCTCGCGCGCCCCTCCTCCCGACGTGGCCTTCCTGTTCCTCTCGGCGGACGCCGCCGCCTTCCCGGATCAGAGCGCCTCGGAGGAGGGCGGCGATCACTCCCTCCTGCCGCTCCTCCTGCGGGAGATGGGCGGATTCGTGAACAGCGCCCGCTCGCGGGAGCTCTTCCTGCTCATCCAGGACTACCCGGCCACGGCGGAGAACCTGATCTACCCGCGGCGACACCTCCCGGCCGCGAGCTCGCCGATGTACGCCTTCTTCGGCTTCTTCGACCGTGGCTTCCGGTCCTTCGATTTCGACCTGGGCATGTACGAGGCGCGCCGGCAGCTCGAGCGCTTCACCCTGCCCCGGATGGCGCCGGAGCTCCGCGTTCGCTTCACCTGGCCCGAGGACCTTCCCGAGGCGCGCGCCTCCGCGCAGTCCTGGGCGCCCCTCGGCTGCCTGCGGGCGCTCTTCGAAGGCGCCCCCGACGCCGACGCCCGCTGCGCCGGAGACGACCTCGGCAACGTGCGGATCCTGGCCCAGGTCTCCCTCGACCGGCTCTGGGACCGCTGTCGCCCCGAGTCGAAGTGGGACCCGGCGCCTGCCGAGTTCGCCGCCTGCACGCCGGCGCTCGGAGGCGCGCCGCCGCCGCGGGTGACCGGGGTGACCGGCAGTCCCGACTGGCGGAAGAGCCCCGACGAGTCGGAGGCCACCCAGATGACGCGGCTGCTCGCCGCCTACGGGTATCGCTGGTCGGACGTGTCCGTTCCCCCGGGCGCCCCCGAGGAGCAGGTCCTCGCGGCGATGCGTTCCCAGCTGGCGGCGGTCACCGACCACCTGGCGCGCGCCCAGCCCACCTTCGGCGAGGAGATCGCCATCGGCACGGCGGGCCGCATGGGCGTCGACCTCTTCTACTACGTGCCTCCCCGCGCGACCGCCTGGCTCGTCCTGGGCAGGGCGCTCGAGATCGGCGGCGACTGGGCCGTGAAGGACCTCACCTGGTTCCGCCTCACCGGCTCGCTCGAGGTGATGAACCTGGTCACCTCCTTCGGCTCGAACCCGCCACCGGTGGCCTTCGTCCCGCTGGTCGGCCTCGCCGCGCTACCCGCGTCGATCGGCTCCCCGTTCCTCCAGCCGTCGTTCCTCGTGCGGGGCGGCTACGTGCTGAGCCCGCACGACGACTTCGGCGGATCCCCCTGCGAGGGGCAGGACCAGGTGACCATCGGGGCCTGCTCCCGACCCGCCGTGGAGACCGGCGCGGCGGTCGCCGTCTCCGGATTCCTCCGCGCGCAGCTCATGGTCGCCTGGTACCCCCCGGCCTTCGGAGCCCCCGGGATCTGGGCCATCCTACCCTCGCTGGGACTCCAGCTCGGTTTCTGAGGCCATCAGGGCGTCCGCGCCGGGCCGGTCACGATCCGCCGGGGTGGGTGTACACGTTCAGTCGATCGCCCCGGGCGAACCCCAGGAGCGCGACGCCGGCTCCCCGGGCCAGCTCCACCGCGAGGGAGCTGGGCGCCGAGACGCCTGCCACCACCGGGATCCCCGCGGTGGCGGCCTTCTGGACGATCTCGAAGCTGGTCCGGCCGCTGACGGCGAGCAGGCTGGCCGCGGCGGACGCCGGCCGGCCGGCCAGGCCCCGGCGCAGGAGCGCCCCCACCACCTTGTCGACGGCGTTGTGCCGCCCGACGTCCTCCGCCGAGACGAGCAGCACGCCCCCGTCCCCGAAGGCCGCGGCCGCATGCAGGCCTCCGGTGCGGGAGAAGACCGGCTGCAACTCGGTGAGCCGGGCCATGCAGCGCAGGACCTCCGCCGCCTCGAGCGGGGCCGACTCGCCCACCGGCGGGCAGCGGGAGAGAAGCCCCTCGATGCTCCGGCGGCCGCAGACCCCGCACGCCGAGGAGGTGGTGGACCAGCGACGCCCCTCCATGACGCGCTCGGGGTCGATGCGGTGGCCGCCGGCCGACCGCACGTCGACGACGTTGCCGTACCCCTCCTCGCCGGGGCGTCCGCAGTGCGCCGCCGAGCCGACGTCCGCGACGCCGGCGATCATCCCCTCCGCGAAGAGGAACCCGAGCGCCAGATCACCGTCGGCCCCGGGCGTGCGCATCGTCACCGCGATCGTCTCGCCGTCGATCCGGATCTCCAGCGGTTCCTCCACCGCGACCGCGTCGGCCCGGCTCTCGACCCTGCCTGCCTCCACGCGAACCATCTCCACCTCGGTGGTGGCGCCGGCGCGAAGGCGAGGAGGCGTGGGCTCGCTCATGGCCTACCCGAGCACCGTCCGGATCGCCTCGACGACCCGGGCGCTCACCCGGGCGTTCTCCCGCTTCCACTCCGCGTGCGCACCGGGGCCCACCCGGTTGGCCACCCCGAGGGCCGCCGCAGCCGGAACGCCCGCCGCGGCGCAGGCCGCGAAGACCCCGGTCAGCTCCAGGTGCTCGGCCGAGGCGATGCGCGCCAGCACGCGCGCACCCGCGTCGGTGAGGGTGATGGCGGGGGGAACCGCGACGTCGTGGGCGGGAAGCGGCAGGACCCAGGTGGCCGGCCAGCGCGTGACCTCCGCGGAAGGGCGGTAGGCGCGCCCGTCCGCCTCCTCCACCGACGTCGCGATGGCCTGCCCGGCGGAGAGGACGTCTCCCACGGCGAGCCGACCGTCGTAGGCGCCGCAGGTGCCGACGAAGAGGAGACGCCCGGGCCGATGCTCGCGGAGGAGTCGTGCGGTCTCCACGGCGGCCGTGATGGCTCCGATCCCGGCCGTGGCGACCACCCAGCCGGGCGGGGGCTCCCGGTCGAGCCCGGAGAGCTCGGGAGCGAATGCCGAGAGCAGGAGGGACGGACTGCGCATCCTGATCGGGGCTAATCCCACGGCAGGACGAGGGTTGCAAGCCGGTGGGCTGGTCCGGGGCCTACAGGATGTCCTCGCCCCGCTCTCCGGTCCGGACCCGGACGGCCTCGTCCACGGGCACGACGAAGACCTTGCCGTCGCCGATGCGCCCGGAACCGACCGCTCGCTGGAGGACGTCGAGGAGACGTGGGACGAGCGAGGTGGGGACGACCGCCTCGACCTTCAGCTTGGGCCGGAAGTCGATGGCGTACTCGGCGCCCCGGTACATCTCGCCGTGCCCCTTCTGCCTTCCGTATCCCCGAACCTCGGTCACGGTCAGGCCCTCGACTCCCCACGCCGCGAACGCGTTCTTCAAGGTCTCCAGCCGCGACGGCTGGATGACGGCCTCGATCTTGGTCACCCTTCACCTCCGGAGGGGGGCACGGTGCAAGGGGCGCGCCGCTCGAACGGGCACTGGACTGCGCGATTTCCCGGCGACCCACGCATCCACTGCCTCTTTCGCGAGCAGGCCGTGCCCGGATCCGGGCAGGCCCGGCTCAGCGTGCGTCGAGGACCTGGCGGACCTTGGACAGGAGCGACGAGGACGTGAAGGGCTTGGCCAGGAAGGATTCGCCGTCGTCCAGGACGCCGTGGGGCACGATGACGTCCAGGGCGTACCCGGAGAGGAAGAGGACGCGCAGGCCGGGCTGCCCACTCCGGAGCTGGTCGGCGAGCTCCCTCCCGGTGGTGTCCGGCATGATCACGTCGGTGACGAGCAAGGTGGGGGCGCTCGCCTCCCCCTTCACGGCCTCGATCGCGCCGGCCGCCCCGGCCGCGGCGATCACCCGGTAGCCGGCCGAGCGGAGGGCCCGCGCCGATGCCTCCCGGACTCCAGGGTCGTCCTCCACGAGGAGGACGGTCTCGCTGCCGCCGGGGACGCTCGCCCGCGAGACGGGGCGCGCCTCCGCCGGCACGGGCACGGTGCGCGGGAGGAAGACGTCGAAGGTCGTGCCCTTGCCCGGATCGCTCTCCACCCGGACCTGGCCCCCGGCCTGCCGCACGATGCCGTAGACCGTCGCCAGCCCGAGCCCGGTGCCCTGGCCGGAAGGCTTGGTGGTGAAGAACGGCTCGAAGAGGTGTTCCTTCACGTCGCGGGACATCCCGTTTCCCGAGTCCCGTACCCGGAGCCGTACCCAGTCCCCGGCGGGGAGATCCGGCTGGCCAGGCCCGAGCTGGACGTTCGCGGCCCCGATGGAGAGCGCCCCGCCAGAGGGCATGGCGTCCCGGGCGTTCACGGCGAGGTTGAAGAGCACCTGCTCCATCTGCGCCGGGTCGCAGCGGACCGGCCACAGGCCGGGTTCCACCTTGGTCTCCAGGCGAATGGTCTCTCCCAGCAGCCTCTGCAGGAGCCGCTCGCTCCCGCCCAGCATCGCGTCCAGGTCGACGGTCGTCGGAGCGATCACCTGCCGCCTGGCGAAGGCGAGCAGGTGGCGGGTCAGGTCGCGCGCCCGCTCCCCGGCCTCGCGGATCTGGTCGACGTCCTCGCGGGAGACGGCCTGCCCCGCGTCGAGCGCCTCGCCCTCCGACTCGGCGCTGCAGAGGATCACCGTGAGGAGGTTGTTGAAGTCGTGGGCGATGCCGCCGGCGAGGCGGCCGATGCTGTCCAGCTTCTGCGACTGGAGGAGCAGTTCCTCGGTGCGGACCTGCTCGGTCACGTCCCGGACGTTGAGCACCACCGCCCCGACGTCCGGGTCGTCCTGGAGGTCGCGACCCACTCCGTCCACGACGCGATACCCACCGTCCCGGTGGCGCATCCGGGTCCTGTGGAGCACCGAGCCGCCCCCGGCGTCCGAGACCGCCAGGAACGCCTTCGCCACGGCGTCGCGGTCCTCGGGGTGGACGAGGTCGATGGCCGCGCTGCCGAGCACCTCGCTCTCGCTCCATCCGAGGGCCTCGGAGGCCGCGGGGCTCCACAACCGGATGGCGCCCTTGCCGTCGACGAGCAGCAGCATGTCGCTGGAGTTCTCGATGAGCGCCCGGAACCGCCGCTCGCTGCCCTTCAGCGCCTCCTCGGCCCACTTCCGCTGGGTGATGTCGCGGGCGATGCCCACGAGCCCGATGACCTGCCCCGTCGAGTCCCTCCACGGCGTCTTGGTGGAGAGGAACACGCGTGCGCCGCCCGGGGAGGGAACGGTCTCCTCGATGACCTCCTCGACCCCCCTTTCCATGATGCGGCGGTCGTTCGCCTCGATGGCCGCCCCGACGGACGCATCGTCGTAGAACTCGTGGTCGCTGTGCCCCACCACCTGCTCGGCGGACAGGCCGATCGCGCGCAGCGTGGCCGGGTTGGCGAAGAGGATCTGGGACTCCCGGTTCTTCACGAACACCGGGTCCGGGGAAGTCTCGATGACGAGCCGCAGGAGCTGGCCGCGCCTGGAAAGGTCCTCCTCGGCCCGGCGTCGCTCGGTGACGTCGAGCAGCACCCCGGCGGCACGGCGCACGTCGTCGCCGGGGATGCGCGGAAGCGGCGCCGCACTCACCATGAGGACGCGCCACTCGCCGTTCGACCGGCGCAGGTGCAGTTCCTGCTCGGGGACCCGTTCGCCGGTCCGGGCCGCCGTCGGCGCCGGCCAGTGCTCCGGCGGGACCCGGGTCATCCGGTCGGGCAGGTAGATGCTGAAAGGGAGGTCCGCGAACGGTGTCGAGGGATGGGCCTTCACCCCGGCGATGCGAGCATACGCGGCATTGTGGGTCACGATGACCGGTGGACCACCGCGGGGGTACTCGGCGAAGACGACGCCGATGGGAAGGGCGTCCATGGCGGCCCGAACCGCCTCCATCTCGGGCGGCGTGCCGCGGTCCCAGAGCGCCGGTGGGATGGCCACGACGGGAACGCCCTTCGGCGCGGTGGTCCGCGGGCGACGTCGCCGGGTCGGGGTCTCGGAGGCCAAGGTGAAGCGCCATGCTGCCCCAGCCATGGAAGGGGCGACAGGCCATGTCCAACCGACGCGATGACGGATCTGACAGCCCCAAAGGGGTCATCACTTCTCGGAGTGTTCCTCCCCTGGCTTCTCCTCACCGTGCTCGACCAGCAAGGTGGCCTGGAGAGTCCCCGGCGGTAGTCCGGAGATCCGGCTGGCGCGGCGGACGCGGTCGTCGTCGCCGGTGGCCTGGTCCTTCAGGGAGACGGCCAGGGCGAGGACGGGCATCGGCTCCCGGCTGCAGATGGCGTAGATGCGCTCGGGACCTTCGTCGCCCCCGAGCTTCGCGTCGCCCGGCAGGACGGTGGAGCCGCTCACGAGCGGCGCCTCCTCGCCGGCCGCCGGATAGAGCACCGAGACGCGCCCTTCACAGTCCGCCGCGACGACGCGCACGCGGCAGGGCACCGAGGTGTTGACGCGGAAGCGGAGCGGCGCTGCCAGGGGAATCAGCTCGCCGTTGGTGAGTTGCCGGGCGCCCTCCGGGGATTCGGCGAAGACGTCCAGCGAGAGGACCTCGCCCTTGGCCGCCAGGAGACCTTCCGGCGGAACGGGCTTCACGAACAGGAGCAGACCTGCGGCAGAGGCCGCGGCCAGCGGAAGGAGGACCCCGAACCATCCCGGCCCCGGTCGAGGAGCCGACGCCGCCACGACCGCGTCGACCGTGGCGGGGAACACGTACTGGCGGAAGTCGGCGGCCTCGGCGTTCATTCGCTCGAGCCGGACGCGGCACGCTTCGCATCCGGCCACGTGGCCGGCCTCCGCGGACCTTTCCGGATCGAGGAGATAGGCCTCGAGGCGCAGGTCGGAGGGACAACGAGTGGTCACGATAGATCCTTCCCCGTGAACCTACGGGAACTGCTCAGGAATCGCTCCAGCCGCCTGGACACGGTGCGCTTGGAGATGCCGAGCGCCGATGCGACCTCCTCGCGCTCCATCCCGTCGACGAAGACGCCGACGACGACGGCCTGGGTCGAGGGGTCGAAGCGGTTCAGAAGCTCCTGCGCCAGGCGACGGTCGGGCAGGGCCTCGGCCGCGGAGCGCTCGTCGGTCTCGAGGTCGTTGGACAGCGCCTCTTCCCCGCGCCGGCCCCTGTTGCGGAGCACGTTCAGGCAGTGGTTCGTGGTCACCCGGTAGATCCAGGGGAGCGCATCGCCGCGTTCCTCCAGCCGAGCCATGTTTCGAACCAACCTCATGAACACCTCCTGCGTGGCGTCCCGCGCCGCCTCCCGGTCGTGGAGGAGGCGCAGGCAGCGCCGATACACGGCGGGCCCGAATTCCCGGTACAGCCGGGCCGCCGCCTCGCGGTGGTCCACTTCTCGCCACCCCCGTGTCGGCCCGAACCGAAGCCACCCAACCGGAGAGACACCTGGCGCCGTGGATCCGTGCCACCGATTCTCGAGGTGCATAAGCGTTCGCTACGCCCCGTGCACGGAGACGTCGGATAAACACTTGTTTTCTGGCTCGTTTGCCCGCTCCAGCGGGTTTTCCGGACACCGGCCAATTCCTCCGGAACGGGAGGCACCATGTCGATTCGATCGAAGTTCGGGGTAGCCGCCGTCGTGGCGGCAGCGGTGTTCGCCTCGGCCTGCGGCGGTTCGTCCACGTCGTCCACCAGCCTGCCACCGGGCTACTACATCGTCATCAGCAACATGTCCTTCTCGCCCCTGAACCTGGCGGCGCCCTCCGGCGCGACCGTCACGGTGATCAACCGCGACTCCATGACCCACTCCGTCACCCAGCAGGCGGCCTCCGGGGCATTCACCCCGGGTGCACCTGCCGGGTCGACGCCGTTCGACACGGGCCTGTTCACGGGGACGAGGACGTTCACCCTCCCGGCGGGGCTCGCGGACGGCACGGTGCTGAACTACTACTGCAGCAACCACACCTCGACGATGCTCACGCCGAACGGCACCATCACCATCACGGCCGCGGCGCAGCCGGGTGGCGGGATCGACCCGGGGCCCGGCGGCGGCTACTGATTCAGCCGATCTCGAGCCACTGGAACCACACCGGGTGGTTCGCCTTGTACCACTCGAGCACCCGGCGGATGGCCGCCTGCTTGTCGCGGGGCATCACCTTCTCGTCGACGCGCTCGAAGTGCACCGTGATCCGGTCGCCGTCGTGATCCAGGGCCTGGGAGAACATGGTCTGGAGCTCGTTGCGGATGCGCCCGGAGTCGGAGATCTTCACCGCGCGCGTGGCGTGGTCGACCCCCGACAGGAACCGGACCAGCAGCGGGCTGAAGACGTGGCGCTGCTGCTCCAGCGACTCCATGAGACGGAACGTGAAGGTGATGTAGGACGAGGCGTTGCGGGTGGCGAGCCGGGTCGTCACCTTGTAGACGCCGTCCGAGACCTTCTCCACGCCCTTCGTGCCCGTGTACGGGTCGTCGCACATGTACCCGATGGCGGCCAGCACGCCCCAGTTCTTCTCGGGCAGGAAGCTGTCGGCGCGCAGCACGGGCTTGCCCATCGGAACGTTGCAGGCCCGGGCGTCGCGGATGGCCGCCGCGTACCCGGCCACCTCCTCGTCCGAGGTCGCCCGGCCGACCGTCACGGCCCGGACCTGCGCCGCGAAGTCGGGCGCCTCGGCGTCGAGCTGCATGAGCCTCGCCTCCTGGTCGCAGGGAAGGTCGAAGGTCGGCGAGAAGACCGCCATGCTCGTCGACACCTCCAGCACCTCGTCGAGGCTGGAGGCCTGCATGGCCTCGGCGCTGGCGGCGTATCCGTCGCACAGGAAGACGTGAGGAGCCCCGGTCTCGTCCTTCCAGCTTCCCACCAGGAAGGTGGGCGCGTAGGTGCCGGAGTCGGTGAACACCTCGATGCCCGAGGGCGCCTTCCACCCGTCGTCGACCAGGTGCGCGCCGGCCTTCGTCCAGGCCTCCCAGGTCTTGCCGAGCCGCTTCTGCCGGCTCTTCCCGCGCAGCGTCCACACGTGCACGTGGTCGGGTCGGATCCCCGGGTAGGTGGCCTGGATGACCTCCATCACCTTGCCCCGCGGCGTGCGGTAGTCGAGCAGGACGGCGGTCTCCTCGGCCCGGCGCGCCACCGCGCGCGGAACGGTGAGGCAGCCCATGTACGACTCGTAGGGGCGGGAGATGGTGAGCGGCGAGTCGAACAGGTGGAAGACCACCATGGGGCCGGTGGGCTTGCCCTCGGCGAAGCGCGAGGTGTTCTCCAGCGTGTCGACCGCCGCGCCCCAGATGGTGATCCCGCGGCTCTTCAGCCACCCGTGAAAATGCTCGAAGGTGTGGCCGGGCTCGTTGAGCAGGCGGCGAACCCTCCGGTCCACCGTCATGGCCACCTCGGGACGCGCGTAGACGCGTCCGAAGCCCAGCAGTGGATTGGCCCCCATCTCGGGGGTCTCGCCGGCCTTCGGCATGAGCCCCTCGCCGAGGCTGACCATCATGGCGTGGTTCTCGGGCAGCGTGCGGGTGAGGTACCAGAGCCCCTCGCTCATCACGTAGGCGCTGATGGCGTCGGCGGCCTTCTTCACCTGGTTGTAGGCGTACTTGTCCTTGCCGGCCCCCTCGCCGTATCCGCCGTAGAGCTTGGTGCCGAGGGCGGTGGCCGCGGCGGTGACCGCCAGGTTGCGGGCGATTCCACGGGGGGTGAACGTGTGGGAGGAGACCGGCTCCGCCTGCGAGCGATCGACCTGCACGTCGTCGAGCCACAGGTGGAAGCGGCCCAGCACGGGGCGGGTGTCGAAGGCCCACTGGGCGACGAGATTCCGCTTTTCGATGTCGGACATGGTCGAGCAGTCTAGTCCAACTTTTCGTGGTAGAGGCGACTGTGGCGACCGACTCCCATTCCGGGGCCTGGCCGGCGATGGCCGCTGCGGCGTGGCTCGTCGCGTCGCCGGCCCTGGCGGTGGATCTGGAGACGCCGGTGGCCCTCGCGGATCCCGCGCCGGGTGGGATTCCGGAGCTCACCGACGTCACCCCGGCCTCGGTCGCCCTCACCGCGGCGGGGTTCGTCACCGCCTTCGTCGTCCACGAGGCCTGCCACGGCGTGGCCAACCTGGCGATGGCCAACGTCCCGACCCTGGAGCCGGTGCGCTTCCTGGGGTTCCTCCCCTTCTTCGCGGTCTCCCCGAACATCCAGTGCCGCGACGGGACCTGCCTGCGGCGAGGCGGCGAGCCCTTCCAGCCCGGGCCGCCCGGCTATGCCTTCATCGTCTCCTCCGGGATCCTCTGCCAGGAGATCACCAACGAGATCATCCTCACGGAGCATCCGCGCATCCGGTACGAGTCCGCTCCCTTCCTGAAGGGAATGCTCCTCTTCAACCTGGCGACCTCGGTGGCCTACGGCATCGCCAACCTGGCGGGGATCGAGCCGCCCCAGGGAGACCTCCACGCCCTGGACACGATCGGCGGGATTCCGCACGGGGTGTTCGCCGCGGTGGTGCTCGGCACCGCGGCCCTGGACGTGGCGCGCTACTTCCTGCCCGACGTCGGGTGGCTCCCGTGGGTGAGCCGGGGGTCGAAGGTCGTCACGGTCGGACTGGTCGTCGCGCTCTGATCAGCCTGTGTCCAGCCGGCTCATTTGGGTGTCCGGCCTGGACCTGGGGTCACCTTTTGGCGGCAGCCATGTCTGATATCGGCAAGGGCTCCCGTGAACTCCGTTTCCTTCGACAACGTGCTGTTCCTCCGGCCGCGCCGCCCCACGGCGACGTACTGCCAGGACTGTGACCCCGAAGGAGCACGCCCATTCCTCATGGAGGTCCGCGCGGATCCCCGGACCGGCGACATCCTCACGCCTTGCCCCGCCTGCGCGCGTCACGCGCTCGCCCCGGTTCGCCGTTCCTCGAGCCACGGGATGCTGGGCGGTTGACCGAACGCGACGAGGCCGCCCCCTTTCCAGGGACGGCCTCGCCGAAGGGTCGGGCTCCGGCCCGGCCGCTGGTCCGTCTCAGCCCTTCGACGCAGCCTTCGCCTCGACCTTGGCCGGGGTGACGGCGGTGGTCAGGGCGCCGACCGCGGCGCCGGCGACCGCGCCGCCGACCGCGAAGAGGGAGCCGACGCCGAGGGCGCCCATCACCATGCCGAAGACGATCAGGGCGCGGACGAGGAAGGTGGCCTGGACCGGCGTACCGAAGATCCCACCGGCGAGGAGCACGCCCGCGTAGCCGCCGTAGAGCAGGGCCGGGAGCAGCGCGATGGCGAGGAAGAGGGCCAGGCCGACTGCGGCGCCGATGATGCTGGGGGTCTTGCGGTTCATGGTGTTCTCCGTGGGTTCGTCGTTTGGGTTGGTAGACGAGGGGAGCCATTGCACCTGGCCTGCCAGCCCGGCGCCCACGTGATTCCAGGGGGTTGTGGAGGGTGCCTGTCGGGAATTCCCGACGAGGCGTCCCGGGACGGCGACAGTCGACCGTGGGGCCTCAGGCCGGCCAGGCTTCCAGTCCAACCGCGAGCCGGATGGCCACCGGATCGAACGGGTTCTCGACGAATCGGAACAGGCTCGATTGGCATCCGACGGCGGCCGCGAGCCCGCTCAACCCGGGCATGACGTGGCCGGCAACCACGACGTCCACGGGTTCGGTTCGCAGCATGGCGAGCGCGGCCGGAACGTCCTCGGCGCCGGGAGATCCGATGGCCCTGCCCCGTGAGCGCGTCGGCCACCGAGCTGCGGAAGTAGCCGTCGTCGTCGACGACCAGGATGTGCGCCCCGCCCATTTCCGACCTCCCGCCCTTGCGCTGAACCATGCCGCCCAATGTCCTGGGAACCGATATCAGCTTCCACAGCCCCGTTCTCCATCCCGGCTGCGTCTTGATGGGGCTGTGGTCAGATGTACGCCCGGAGCCGGAGCTCGCGTGGGGTATTGAGGATGGATGACCCTCGACACGTCGAAGCGCGTTCTCGCCACTGCAGCTGCAGCTCTCTCCGTCCTGCTCCATTCCACGCCCGCCGAGGCCTGCACGCGCGTCCTCTACACCGCGCCCGACGGCACCGTGATCACCGGCCGCGGGATGGACTGGGCGGAGGACATGCAGACCAACCTCTGGGTGCTGCCGCGCGGGATGAAGCGCGACGGCGCCACGGGTGCCAACGCGCCGCGCTGGGTCTCGCGGTTCGGCAGCGTCGTCGCCACCGGATACGACCTCGGCACCTCCGACGGGATGAACGAGAAGGGGCTCGTCGCCAACCAGCTCTACCTGGCCGAGTCGGACTACGGGAAGCCGGACGGCAGGCCCGCCCTCTCCATCAGCGTCTGGGCGCAGTACGTCCTCGACAACTTCGCCACCGTCGCCGAGGCCGTCGACGCGCTCGGGAAGGAGACCTTCCAGGTCGTCACCGACAACCTGCCCAACGGCCAGAAGGCGCAGCTCCATCTCTCCCTCTCCGACGCCACCGGCGACTCGGCGATCCTCGAGTACATCGGCGGGAAGCTCGCCATCCACCACGGCAAGCAGTTCGTGGTCATGACCAACTCCCCCGTCTACGACCAGCAGCTGGCGCTGAACGCCTACTGGCAGGGGATCGGCGGGCTCGTCTTCCTCCCCGGCACGAACCGCGCCGCCGATCGCTTCGCCCGCGCATCCTTCCTCCTGGGCGCGATCCCGCGGAACGTCGACAAGAGCTACATCGCCGCGGTCCCCAACCAGAAGTTCGAGTTCCAGGCGCTCGCCAGCGTGCTCGGCGTGGTTCGAAGCGTCGGCGTGCCGCTCGGCATCACCACGCCCGGGCAGCCCAACATCTCCTCCACCATCTGGCGCACGGTGGCCGACCAGACCCGGCTCGTCTACGTCTTCGACTCGGCGACGAGCCCCAGCGCCTTCTGGGTTCCCATGGCCGACCTGGACGTGAAGGAGGGAGCACCGGTGAAGAAGCTCACCGTCGCCGGCGGCGCCGTCTACGCCGGCAACGTGGCCTCGAGGTTCGTCCCGGCGAAGATGTTCACCTTCCTGCCGGTCGCGGTGAAGTGACGAGCGCGGCGGCTACCGGAAGGACTCGGTGAAGGCGTCGAGCCGCTCCACGAGTCTCCGCTTCTCCTCCGGACCGGCGAAGGAGGACGTGAGCCCGTTGCGGGCCATGCGGTAGGCCGCCGACCCGCCGAGGGCCAGCGCGGCGCAGGCATCGAGGTAGTTCCGGTCCAGGTATCCGCCGAAGTAGGCCGGGTCGTCCGAGGCCAGCGACACGTCGAGGCCGGCGTCGAGCATCCGCCGCAGCGGGTGATCCTCCAGCCGGTCGCAGACGCGCAGCCGGACGTTGGAGAGAGGGCATACGGTGAGTGGAATACGCTCGGCGCGGAGCCGGGCCACGAGCGCCGGGTCCTCGAGGCTGCGCACCCCGTGATCGATGCGCTCCGCGCCGAGCGCGTCGAGGGCGCCCCGGACGTAGGCCGGCGGCCCCTCCTCCCCGGCGTGGGCCACCGCGTGCAGACCGAGCGATCGGCAGCGGGCGAAGACCCGGGCGAACTTCTCTGGAGGGTTGCCCCGCTCGCTCGAGTCGAGACCCACGGCGATGAAGTGGTCCCGGAACGGGAGCGCCTGCTCGAGCGTCTCGAAGGCCGCCGGCTCGTCGAGGTGGCGGAGGAAGCTGAGGATGAGCGCGGCGTCCACGCCGCTCGCGCGTGCGTCGCGGCAGGCCCGGGAGAGGCCGCGCACGACCGTCCCGAGCTCGACGCCGCGGCCCGTGTGGGACTGGGGATCGAAGAAGATCTCGGCGCGGACGACGTTGTCGGCCGCCGCGCGCGCCAGGTAGGCCCGAGCCAGCTCGAAGAAGTCCTGCTCGGTCCTGAGAACCGACGAGCAGGCGTAGTAGCGATCGAGGAAGGACTGGAGATCCGTGAACGGGCGGCCGTCGGAAAGGGCCTCGGCCACCCCGGGATCGAGCGCGATCCCGTTTCGCTCGGCCAGCGCGAACGCCATGTCCGGCTCGAGCGTGCCCTCCACGTGGACGTGGAGCTCCGCCTTGGGCATGCCGCGGACGTAGTCGGGGAGCCGGTCCGGAAGGATGCGTGGTTCCATGCCGTGGGATCTCAGCGTCCGCGCTTCTGGTAGGTCCCGACGAGCTCTGCCCGGGCCAGGACGTGCCCCTCCATGGCCCTCTCCAGCGCCGCCTTGGTCGGCGTCCCCAGGTCGGGAAGGACCGCGTCGAGGGCGTAGAGCTTGAAGAAGTAGCGGTGGCGTCCGACGGGCGGGCACGGACCTCCGTAACCGGTGCGCTTCCAGTCGTTGACGCCCTGCCTGGTTCCCGCGGGAAGGTCCCCCGCCTCGACGCCCTCGGGGAGGCCGGCGGCGGTGGGCGGGATGTCGTAGAGGACCCAGTGGACCCAGGTGCGAAGCGGCGCCCTCGGATCCGGCGCGTCGGGGTCGTCCACGACGAGAGCGAGGCTGCGCGTTCCGTCCGGAAGGCCGGACCAGGCGAGCGGCGGCGAGACGTCCTTTCCCTCGCAGGTGTGGACCGACGGGATCCCCTGGGACGAGCCGAACGCGGGAGAGCTGATGGAGAGGCTCATCCTCGAGAGGATACCCGGCCTCGCGTCCGCACGGCAGCCCGTGGACGACCCCGACCGCCATCGTGGTTGGCATTCACTTGTGGTGACATGCCAGAGCAGGCCCAAGTGGGGCGCGGAAGGAACCATTCAGGGGCGTAGCGGTGCGCAGGGCGTGGCGTACGATTCTCCGCCACCACCGGAAAGGATTCGACACCATGGGCCGATTCACCTTGCTCCTCGCCGTCGCGCTGGGCCTCGCCGCATGCGGAGGCTCCGACAGCCCTTCCCTGACGCAGGTCACCGTCACCGTCCGCCAGGGAGGCGCGGTGCTCC
Source organism: uncultured delta proteobacterium (assembly GCA_963818535.1). Lineage (GTDB taxonomy): Bacteria > Myxococcota > Myxococcia > Myxococcales > Anaeromyxobacteraceae > CAIOAK01. The sequence continues at coordinate 308,539 of CAWFSM010000004.1, forward strand.
AGAACTCGCCGGTCGTCATGTCGGCCGCGATCGACGACCTTCAATCACCGCCTGTACCGACCGGCATCCCCAACCTGGAGCAGTTCACCAACTCCTCCGGCCAGACGGTGTTCACCGTGCCGTCCTCCACCTCGACGGGCTCCCTGTGCTTCTCGTCGAGCCGGTCGTCCGCCGGGGGCTACAGCTTCGTGGACGACTGCGCCACGCTGAACGCGCTCTCGCCGTCGATCCTGCTCGAGCACCCCTGACGTCTCACTCGCCGCTCCGCTCCAGCTCGTCGAGGATGCGCCCGAGGTCCTCGTCCGACGAGGGGATCTCGAGCACGCCGTCCCCGGGCTCGGCCGCCGCCGGCCCGGGCTTGGACGGCGCCCGCCGGCCGGCGGACCTCGGCGCCCGGGCCCGCTCGACCAGTTCCCGCCCTTCCCCGTCGCGCGCCTCCCGCGCCACAGGTTCCGGGGTGGGCACGTACCAGTCGGTCCTCCTCTCGAGCCACTCGCGGTAGCGCGCGAAGGTCCAGCATCCCTCGGCGGCGCCGGTCTCCAGCGCGGTGGGGATCTTGAAGAACTGGCTCTGCCGCACCATGGCCTTGACCGGCTGGCTGCCCATGAGCACCTCGCACTCCGGGGCGCGGAGGTTCCGCTCCGGGAACCAGCGAAGGCGCTGGCACACCACGCCGACCAGGCAGTCGGCAAGCTGCGTGGCGATCCCGGCCTGGATCTCGGAGGGGAAGGCCCCGACGATCCGCTGCAGCGCCTCGGCCGTCGACGAGGAGTGAACCGTGGTGAGCACGAGGTGGCCGGTCTCTGCCGCCGCCAGCGTGAGCCGCATGGTCTCGGCGTCGCGGAGCTCGCCGACCACCAGCACGTCGGGATCCTCCCGCATGGCGTCGTAGAGCCCCTGCTCGAAGCTCGGCGTGTCGCGCCCCACCTCCCGCTGCCGGATGAACGACTGGCGGGGCACGAGCATGTACTCGATGGGCGACTCGAGCGTCACGATGTGGCGCGCCTCGCGCAGGTTCACCTCCTGCACCAGCGCGGCGAGCGTGCTCGACTTTCCGGACCCCGTCGGCCCGCTCACGATGACGAGGCCGTGCTGCGGCTCCACGAGGCGCGCCAGGTCAGGGCGCAGGTTCAGCCGCTCCAGCGTCGCCTGGGTGGTGGGCAGGAAGCGGATGGCCAGCCCGACGCCGCGCGACGTGCAGAGCGCATTCACGCGGCAGCGGACCCCGGCGATGTTCCGCGCGACGTCGGCGCTGCGCCGCTCCAGGAACTCGGGCCAGCGCTCCTCGCCCACGACCTCCCGGGCCGCCGCGAGCAGGTCCCGCGCGGCCAGGGGCGCGCCCATGGCCTGCAACCGGCCGCGGATGCGCCCGCTGGGGGGCAGCCCCGCCTCGAGGTGGAGGTCGCTCGCGCCGGCGTCCCGCGCGGCGGAGATGAGTGCCAGCAGGTCCATCATGCGATTCTCATAGCCTGGCGTAGAGTGGACGTCATGCCCTCTCCCTTCGACGGAGGCACGCCATGTTCCAGCACATCCTCGTCCCCACCGACGGCTCCCCGCTCTCCGAGGCGGCGGCCGCCAGGGCCATCGCGTTCGCGAGGGAGATCGGGGCCCACGTCACCGGCCTCTCCGTGAAGCCGCGCTTCCACCCCTTCACCCTCCGCCCCGAGCAGGTCGAGGACACCCGGGCGGATCGATGGGACGTCGACCTCCACGCCCGCGAGCACGTCGCATCGCTGGAGCGGGCCGCCCGGGCGGCCGGCGTGCCCTTCGTGGGCGTGGTGGTGACGAGCGACAGGCCGTGGGAGGCGATCGTGGACACGGCCCGATCCCGGGGCTGCGACCTCGTCGCCATGGGGACGCACGGGCGCACCGGGGTGGCGAGCGCCATCCTGGGCAGCCAGACCCAGCGGGTGCTCGCCCACAGCGAGGTGCCGGTGATGGTCTACCGGCCTACTTGAGGCCCGAGACCCACTTCGCCACGGCGGCGGCGTCGTCGATCTTGACGGGCTTCATCTTGCCCTTCCCGTCGTTGATGGCCTTCAGCACGTCGGCCTCGCTCTTCCCCTTGATGGAGGCCTTGTGCATGGCGCCGCCCGCTCCGTCGGGCCCGTGGCACATCGAGCACTTGGCCTTGAAGGTGGCGGCGGCGTCCGCGGAGGCAGAGCCGGCGAAGGCGACGAGGGCGGCGGCGACGAGGAGGCGGTTCATGGTCATGCGCCCTTCTTTCACGGAACCACCGGCAAGTCGAGGGTGCGAGCCTGCGCCGGCTCCACCGAGACGGGTACTCCGCCGAAGTCGGCGTTCCCGCACAGCGCGTCCACCCGCTGCTCGTCGGCCAGGTCGTTGAAGCTGGCGTGACCCCACCCGTGGGGGAGGCAGACCACGCCGCGCCCGACCTGATCGGTCACGGCGACCGGGACCTGGATCTCCCCGACGCGCGACCGGACCCGCACGTCGCTGCCGACCGCGATCCCTCGCGCCGCGGCGTCCTCGGGGTGGATCATCAGGGTGCAGGTCACCGGCCCCTTCACCAGCCGCTCGCAGCCGTGCATCCAGGAGTTGTTGCTGCGCAGCTGGCGGCGTCCGATGAGGAGCATCTCCCCTCCCCGCGCCACCACGGCGGCGTCGAGATCGGCGTCGAGCCGGGCCAGGTCCTCCTCGAGCAACTGGGGCACGAGCCGGATGCGCCGATCCGGCGTGAAGAGCCTGCCCGGCAGGCGCGGCTCGAGCGGACCGAGGTCGAGGCCGTGGGGCGCTCGCTCGAGCGTGCCGATCGAGAGCGGGTGCGGGCCGAAGCGGAGCAGCAGGCCGAGGATGCGCCGGGGGCCCAGCGCCCGGGCCACCCGGAGGGTCGCGCCGAGGTTGCGACGATGGCCTCCCCCACCCCGGGCCCGCAGCGCGAACGCCAGCCCGAGCAGGATGTCCCAGTCGTCCCTGGTGCCGGGGGGCGGCGCCACCGCCGCCTTCACGTAGCGTGCAACGTTGCGGACCGCCAGCGTGTTGAACACCAGGTCGTAGTGATCACGCTCCAGCCCGAAGGTGGGTGGGAGGATCAGGTGGGCGTGGCGCGTGGTCTCGTTCCGGAAGAGGTCGATCGCCAGCTGGAACTCGAGGCCGGCCAGGGCGCGGTCGAGCCGGCGGCCGTTGGGCGCCGAGAGCACCGGATTCCCGGCGAAGGTGACGAGGCCGCGGATCTGGCCCTCGCCCGGGGTCTCGATCTCCTCCGCCAGCGTCGCCACCGGAAGCTCCCCGCCGAACTCGGGCAGGCCACGCACCCGGCTGTGGAAACGCCCGAAGCTGCCCAGCGAGCCCAGGCGCGCGTTCAGCCCCACGACGTCCGCGGCGGGGGTGGTGAACATGGCGCCGCCGGTCCGGTCGAGGTTCCCGGTCACGACGTTGAGCGCGTTCACCAGCCAGGAGGCGATGGCGCCGAACTCCTGGGTGGAGATCCCGACCCGGCCGTAGCACACGGCGCTGGGCGAGGCGGCGAACTCCCGGGCCAGCGAGCGGATCAGGTCGGGCGCGACGCCGGCTCGCCCGGCGACCCGCTCCGGCGGATGGCGCGCCGCGATCTCCCGGAGCCGGTCGAGACCATCGGTGAAGTCGGCGAGCCGCCCGGGACGATCGAGCCCCTCGCCGAGGATGACGTGGAGCATCCCCAGGAGGAGCGCGGCGTCGCCGCCCGGGCGGACCGCCACGTGGAGGTCGGCGACGGCGGCGGTCTCGGTCCGGCGGGGGTCCACCACCACCAGCCGTCCACCCCGCGCGCGCAGCGCCGAGAGCCGGTGGGCGATCCCGGGGGCGGTCATCAGGCTGCCGTTCGAGGCGATGGGGTTCGCCCCCAGCACGAGGAAGAAGGCGGTCCGGTCGACGTCGGGCACCGGGAGCAGCAGCTGGTGCCCGAACATCTCGAGCGCCGCGAGCATCTGCGGCAGCTGGTCCACCGAGGTGGCCGAGAAGCGGGACCGCCCGCCCAGCGCCCTGGAGAGGAGCGGGATGCCGAGGAGGGCGCCGTGGCCGTGCACGGTGGGGTTGCCCGCATAGAGCCCCACGGCATTCCGGCCGTGGGTGCGCTGGATGGCGGTGATGCGCTCGGCCGCCTCGGCGAGCGCATCGTCCCAGGACAGGGGCTCCCAGCGATTCCCCACCCGCCGCATCGGCTCCCGGATCCGGTCGGGGTGGCCCATCACGTCGGGGATGGCCGCCGCCTTGGGGCAGAGGTGGCCCCGGCTGAACGGGTCCTCGCGATCGCCCCGGACGCCGGTGACCCGGCCACCTTCCACCTGCACGCTGATGCCGCAGGTCGCCTCGCACAGCATGCAGGTGTGGACGCGGGTCTCGGGCATGGCCCGAACCTAGCGGGCGATCGCCTCCAGCGCCCGGCGGAGGGGCCCGGGAACGTCCACCGGCCTCGACGTGGCCCGGTCCACGAAGACGTGGACCACGGTGCCTGCCGCCCGCGCGGCGTCGTCGCCGACGGCGAAGAGCCCCACCCCGTACTGGACGGAGCTGGTCCCGATGCGATTCACGCGCAGTCCTACCTCGATGTCGTCCGGGTAGGCCACCGGGCGCAGGAAGTCGCAGGCCGAGCTCACCACGTAGCCCACCACCGGCCCGGAGCGGATGTCGAGCCGCCCGGCCTCGATCAGGTACCGGTTCACGACGGTGTCGAAGTACGCGTAGTAGTGCGCGTTGTTGACGTGCCCGTAGACGTCGTTGTCCATCCAGCGCGGCGTGACCGGCCGGAACCAGGCGTAGTCCGCGCGTCGGGGTGCGACCTTGTCCGCCATGGCCGCCATTCATAGCCCACCCGCGGCGGTCAGTCTCGCCTGGCGCGTTCCCGGACGAGCAGCGTGGAGGCGGCCCCGAAGGCGGCCGCCCCGGCGAGGACGAGCATTCCCCGGGACCAGGCGCCGGCGACGTCGCCGGCCCTCCGTCCGAGATCGAGCTGCCACCCGATGATCGGCTGCAGGAGGCCGGTCCCCAGGAAGACGCCGACGTTCACGACCGAGGTGGCCATCCCCGAGTGCTCGGGACGGTTCACCTCCTTGGCGACCACCCAGGTGAGGGTGAAGCCGGGGACGAGGAGGCCCATCCCGGCGAACCAGGCCAGCGTGGCGCCGAACGGCCACCGCACGTCCAGGATCCACGGGATCCACGAGAGCGTGTACAGCACGGCGTAGACCCGCATCACCCCGCGACGGTTTCCGAGCCGGTCGGACACGGCGCCGATGATCAGGGAGCCCACGGCCACCCCGAGCAGGAACACGCTGGCGTGCTGCGCCGCCGCCACCTGCCGCATCCCGTGGACCTCCACGAGGTAGGGCACGGCCCAGAGCCCGCCGAAGGCCAGGAAGCTCCCGCCGATCCCGACGTTCACGAAGAACCCGGGCCAGGTGGCGGGATTGGCCAGCACCTGGCCGAGCGCACGGGTCCAGGGGCGCGGGGACTCCGCGCCGACGCCCCGGGGATTCACGGCCGGGAAACCGTCGTCCTCGGGCCGGTCGCGCACCAGGAACCAGGCGGCGATCCCGAACGCCGCCGAGAGCGCCGCGAGCGCCACGAACACCGCCCGCCAGGACGCCCAGGTGACCGCCCAGGCCAGCGGCAGCCCGGCGAGCACCGCCCCGAGGTTGCCCACGAACATGGTGGCGCCGCTCAGCGTGGCGAACCGGTTCGAGGGGAACCAGACCGCGTTCACCTTGAGCACCGCGATGAAGGCGACCGACACCCCGGCCCCCACCAGCGTTCGCCCGGCGGCCGCGACCTCCCAGGTGGGAGCGAGCGCGAAGGCGAGGGACCCGGCCGCCGCGACGAGCGAGCCGGCGGTGAGCAGGCGGCGCGGCCCGAAGGTGTCGGCGAGCACGCCGACCGGGACCTGCAGCACCGTGTAGACGTAGAAGTACGTCGCGGCGAGGGTGCCCAGGACCGCGCGCGGGATGTCGAAGCTGCGCGTCAGCTCGCCGGCGATGCTGGCCGGCGCGGTGCGGTGGAAGAAGGAGAGGACGTAGCTCCCCAGCACCACGCCCAGGATCAGCCGGCGCGTCCGCCGGAAGCGGCGGTCCAGCGTTGCGATCGCCTACCCCTCGCGCCGCTTCTTGCGCAGGCTCACCGTCTCGCCGCCCAGGCCCCAGTTGTCGGCGTCGATCTCGTCGATGACCACGACGGTCGTGGCCGGGTTCTTCTTCAGGATGTCGTTCAGGAGGTTCGTGACGCCCCGGATGAGCGCGGCCTTCTGCTGCTTGGTCGCCTTTTCGCGAACGAAGCGGATGTTGACGTACGGCACGATGCCTCCTCGGCAAGGGTTGGCCCGGCCTCGGGCCGGGAGCTTGCGGCCCGCAGTGTCGGCACTCCTCGACCGAAAGGCAACCCCGTCGTCGCCCTCGGCGCTTCCCCTCCGGAGCCCGGCGGCGCGATAATGCGCGCCCGCCATGAAGATCGCGATCCAGCTCGTCGAGGTGCTCGCGGTCTTCGTGGTCATCTTCTACCTGTACTGCCGGTCACCGGCGTTCCAGCCGCTCATGCCGGACTGGCCCCGGCCTCGCGGCAAGGTGCGCCTGTACCTGGTCTTCTCGGGCATCGCGATCCTCGGCAACTACCTCGGGGTCCCGGTCGTGGAGGGGCAGGCCATCGTGAACGCCCGGGCGGTGGGCGCGGTCCTGGCCGGCCTCCTGGGCGGGCCCGGTGCTGGGGATCCTGGTGGGCGTGACCGCCGGCGTGCACCGCGTCACCGCGCTGGGGGGCGCGGCCGCGCTCGCGGGAGCGGTCGCCACCACGCTGGAGGGCGGCCTGGGCGGGCTCGTCCACCTCGCACTGAAGCGCAAGCCGGAGCTGCTGATGACCCCGCGGGTGGCCTTCATGACCACCTTCGTCGGCGAGATCGGCCACATGGGGATCGTGCTGCTCCTCACCCACCCCTTCGCGCGGGCGGTCGCGGTGGTGGAGGCCATCGGCCCGGCCATGATCTTCATGAACCCGCTCGGCTCGGCGCTCTTCATGACCGTCCTGCTCCAGCGGCAGCGCGAGGAGGACCGCGTGGCGGCCGCCTCCTCCGAGCGCGCGCTCAAGGTCGCCGAGCGCTCCCTCGAGCTCATGGCCCGCGGCTTCCGGCCGGAGGCCGCGACCGAGCTCGCCACCATCGTGAAGGAGGAGACCGGCGTGGGGGCGGTGGGCGTGACCGACACCGATCGCATCCTGGGCTGGGCCGGACTGGGCGGCGACCACCACCGGCCGGGGAGGCCCATCGCCTCCCCGTACACGAAGCACGCCATCGCGACCAACACGGTGGTCTTCGCCGACGGCATCCGGCAGGCCTACGGCTGCACCGTCTCGCCCTCCTGCCCGCTCAGCTCGGTGCTCATCACGCCGCTCCAGGTGGACGGGACGGTGGTGGGGACCGTCCAGCTCTTCGAGCCGCGCGGGCGCCGCTTCCTCAACATGAACAAGTCGCTCGGAGAGGGGCTCGGGGCGCTGCTCTCCAGCCAGCTGCTCATCTCCCGTTACCAGGAGCAGAAGAGCCTCCTCGTCCTCTCCGAGCTGAAGCTGGCGCGCGCCCAGGTGAACCCGCACTTCCTCTTCAACGCGCTCAACACCATCATCTCCATCCTGCGGCGCGACGCCGATCGCTCGCGCGACCTGCTCATCCACCTCTCCAACTTCTTCCGGAAGAACCTCAAGCGCTCGAGCGACGTGTCCACGCTCGCCGAGGAGCTGGAGCACGTGGGCGCCTACCTCGAGATCGAGAAGGCCCGCTTCGAGGGGCGGCTGGTCGTCGAGACCGACGTGGACCCGGGCCTGCTTCGCCTCGACATGCCCACCTTCACCCTGCAGCCCCTGGTGGAGAACGCCTTCAAGCACGGGCTCTCCGGCATGCTGGGGGCGGGGCGCGTCTCCATCCGGGCGCGGCGCGTGGACGGCGCCGTGGTGGTGGAGGTCGAGGACAACGCCGGGTCCTGGACGGCGCCGACCGACGGCGCCGGCCTGGGCATGCAGATCGTCGACAAGCGGGTGAAGAACGTCTACGGCAAGGACTACGGGCTCTCGGTGGCCTGCACGCCGCACGAGTTCACCCGCGTGACCCTCCGCCTGCCCCTGATCGAAGGGCCCCCTTCCGCATGATGCGCGCGCTCATCGTGGACGACGAGATGCACGCCCGTGAGGAGCTCGGGTCGCTGCTCCGCCAGACCGGCGCGTTCACCGTCCTCGGGAGCTGTGCCGACGCGGTGAGCGCCCTGCAGGCGATCCGCGCCGAGCAGCCCGACGTCCTCTTCCTCGACATCCAGATGCCGGCCATCTCCGGCTTCGAGCTCCTGTCGATGATCGACGACGCGGAGATGCCCCGGGTGGTCTTCGTGACCGCCCACGACGAGCACGCGCTCCGGGCCTTCGAGGAGAACGCGGTCGACTACCTCCTGAAGCCCGTGTCCCTCGAACGGCTGGTCCGGACCGTGGACCGGCTGCGGCTCGCGCCAGCGGACCCCGGTGTCGCCGCGTTGATGCGCCCGGCCATCCGGCGCATCCCTTGCCAGGCAGGACGCGCCATCAAGCTCGTCGACGCCGCCGACATCGAGTTCGCGCGATCGAGCGAGGCTGGCGTCTACGTGGTCTGCCCCAAGGGGGAGTACTTCACCGAGCTGACGCTCAGGGTCCTCGAGGAACGCGCCGGCCTGGTCCGTTGCCACAAGCAGTACCTGGTGCGCCTGGACCGGGTGGAGGAGGTCCGCCTAGAGGAGGGTACGGCGATGCTCCGTACCCGTTCGGGGAGGGACGTCCCGGTGAGCCGCCGCCTCCTTCCGGAGATCCGGGAGCGTCTGGGAATCTGACCCACCGGTCGCCCTGCGAATTCCGCCGGTCACCCCTCCCCGGCGACCGATCACCCAGGATGTCCGCCGGCGGCCGGCTGGCCTGTGGCACACCATCCGGGATTCCCTGCCCCAGGCGAACGCCTCCAGGAGGAACAAGTCTATGGTCTGGACCCAGATCTACGCACCCGTAGCGAACAGCATCTTCATCTCGGCGCTGGTGGCGGCCATCCCCATCATCCTGCTGCTCGGGGCGCTGGCGTTCTTCCACATCAAGGCCCACTGGGCCGCGGTCCTCGGCCTGGTGCTCGGCCTGGATGGTCGCGGTCTTCGTCTACGGGATGCCCGCGGGCATGGCCTCGATGTCGGCCGTGAACGGAGCCCTCTTCGGCCTGCTCCCCATCGGCTGGATCATCCTGAACGCCATCTTCGTCTACGACATCACGGTCAAGACCGGGAAGTTCGAGGTGGTGAAGGACACCATCGCGGGCATCGCCGCCGACCGGCGCATCCAGGTGCTGCTCATCGGCTTCGCCTTCGGCGCCTTCATCGAGGGCGCGGCCGGCTTCGGAACGCCGGTGGCCATCTCCGCCGCCATGCTCATCGGCCTGGGCTTCAAGCCCCTCGCCGCCGCCGGGCTCGCGCTGATCGGCAACACGGCCCCGGTGGCCTACGGCGCGCTCGGCACCCCCATCATCACGCTGGCCAAGGTGACCGGCCTCTCCGAGATGCAGCTCTCCGCCATGGTCGGCCGGCAGCTGCCCTTCTTCTCGGTCATCGTGCCGTTCTGGCTGGTGTGGGCCATGGCCGGGTTCAAGGGCATGGTCGAGGTCTGGCCGGCCTGCCTCGTCGCCGGCCTCTTCTTCGCCATCCCGCAGTTCGTGGTCTCCAACTTCTTCGGCCCGTCCCTCGTGGACATCGTCGCCGCCATCGTCTCCATCGGCGCCATGTACGTCCTCCTCAAGTTCTGGCAGCCCAAGAAGATCTGGCGCTTCGAGGAGGAGCGGGAGACGGCCCACGCCGTCATCAAGAAGCACTCCTCCGGCGAGGCCTTCCTGGCCTGGATGCCCTGGATCGTCCTCACCGTGCTGGTCTTCATCTGGGGCCTCCCGTCCGTGAAGACCTGGCTGAACGGCATCTTCGCGCCGTCCTTCGAGATGTCCGGGCTGCACAACCTGGTGCAGAAGGTCCCGCCGGTGGCGAAGAAGCCGTCGCTCGAGGCCGCCAAGTACACCTTCAACCTGCTCTCGGCGACCGGCACGGGCCTCCTCATCGCCGGCCTCATCTCCGGCCTCTGGCTCAAGCTGGGCGTGGGGGACCTGCTCAAGACCTACCTGGGCACGCTCCACCGCATCCGCTTCTCCCTCATGACCATCGCCGCGATGCTGGCGCTCGGCTACGTGACCAAGTTCTCGGGCTCCGACTCGACGATGGGTCTCGCCTTCGCCTCGACCGGCGCGCTCTTCCCGTTCTTCTCGCCGATGCTCGGCTGGCTGGGCGTGGCGCTGACGGGTTCGGACACGTCCTCGAACGTGCTCTTCGGCAACCTCCAGGTGGTGTCGGCCGAGAAGCTCGGCATGTCGCCCATCCTGGCGGCCGCATCCAACAGCTCGGGCGGCGTCATGGGCAAGATGATCGACGCCCAGTCCATCGTGGTGGCCGCGGTGGCCACCGGCGAGCACGGCAAGGAAGGCGAGATCCTGCGGTACGTCTTCTGGCACAGCCTCGTGCTGGCCAGCCTCGTCGGCGTGCTGGTCTTCCTCCAGCACAACTTCTTCCAGTGGATGATTCCCCACTAGCGATCCAGGGGGCGCCATGTTCGAGACTTTCCGGACGAAGGCGCAGGCGGTCAGTGCAGAGGTCCACCGGGTTCCCGCCGGAGCCCAGGCACTGGACCTCGTCCTCGCGGTGCTCGGCCGCGAGGGCGTCGGGGATGCGCCGGGCGAGCGTGCCGTGTGGTGCGAGGGGCCCATCCTGGGCTCCCTCCTCGACCGTGACGCGCTCGTCCGCCGCTTCCCCGGACTCTCCTTCGAAGTGACCCGGGAGCAAGCCTCCGAGAGCCGCGTCGGGATCTCCGAGTTCGACTGGGCGCTCGCGGCCACGGGCACCATCGCCCAGGACGCGACCGATCCCCGCCTCCGGCTCGCCTCCATGCTCCCGGAGGTCCACGTCGCCCTGTTCCGGACCTCGCGCCTGCTGCCCGACCTGGACGCCCTCCTCGCGCAGGTGGATCCGGCCAAGGCGCGCTACCTGGCCTGCGTCACCGGACCGAGCCGCACCGCCGACATCGAGCGCGTGCTCACCATCGGCGTCCACGGTCCCCGCAAGCTCGTCGTCATCGCCGTGGACGGCGAGATCGGAACCGCCTGATGAGCGCCCCGGATCTGAAGCAGCGGGTCTCCGACGCACTCGAGAACGGATCGCTCGCCGGCGCGCTGGGCCGATTCAACGAGGCCTACGTCGCCTCCCGGGCCAAGGCCTACGAGGGCATCGACTTCGAGGCCCTTCGCGACCAGCTGGTGGGGTTGAAGGGCCGCGCCGCGACCCACCTCGACGAGCTGGCGGAGCAGTTCGAGGAGAAGGCAACCCAGGCAGGGGCCACGGTCTTCCGGACCTCCGACCCCGCCGAGGTGAAGAAGTACCTGGCCCGGCTCTGCAAGGAGAACGGGGTCCGGCGCATCGCCAAGTCCAAGTCGATGGCCACCGAGGAGATGCACCTCAACGCCTTCCTCGAGGGCGAGGGCATCGAGGTGGCCGAGACCGATCTGGGCGAGTGGATCGTGCAGCTGGCCGGGCAGCGCCCCTCGCACATGGTGATGCCCGCCATCCACATGTCGAAGGAGCAGGTGGCCGGCATCTTCTCCCGCGAGGTGAAGGCGGAGCTCGCGGCCGACATCCCCTCCCTCGTGGCCGTGGCCCGCCGGGAGCTGCGCCAGAAGTTCCTCGCGGCCGACATGGGCATCACCGGCGCGAACGTCGCCGTGGCCGAGACCGGCACGCTGGTGGTCGTCACCAACGAGGGCAATGCCCGGCTCGTCTCGACCCTCCCCCGTATCCAGGTCGCGGTCGTGGGCGTGGAGAAGCTGGTGGAGCGGCTCGCCGACGTCGGGCCCATCCTGAAGGCCCTGCCCCGCAGCGCCACCGGCCAGCTCCTGACCAGCTACGTCTCCATGTTCACCGGTCCGGCTCCCGGGGCCGACGGCCAGCCGAAGCAGCTGCACGTCATCCTGGTCGACAACCGGCGCACCCACATGGCGGCCGACCCGCGCTTCGCCCAGGCGCTCCGCTGCATCCGCTGCGCCTCCTGCGTCAACGTGTGCCCGGTCTACCGGCTGCTCGGCGGCCACGTCTTCGGCGGCGTCTACACCGGCGGCATCGGCGCCATCCTGGCGGCGTGGTTCGACGCGCTCAAGTCCTCGAAGGACATCCAGTCGCTCTGCATCCAGTGCGGCGCCTGCATCCCGGTCTGCCCCACGCGCATCGACATCCCGGACATGATCGTCGAGCTGCGCCGGCGCCTGGCGCAGGAGGAGGGGCATCCCTTCATCCAGAAGGCCGCGCTGCGGATGGTGAACGACCGCCGCGTCTTCCACGGCCTGCTCCGGGCCGCGTCCAAGGCCCAGAAGCCCTTCGCGAAGAAGGGGATGATCCGCCACCTCCCCTTCTTCTTCTCCGGGATGACCGAGCACCGTTCCCTCCCGGCCATCGCCGACGTGCCCTTCCGCGACCGCTTCCGCGAGATCGCGCAGCCCGCGGGCGCGAAGGAGAAGGCCGCCTTCTACGCCGGCTGCCTGGTGGACTTCGCCTACCCCGGCATCGGCGAGTCCGTGGTGAAGGTGCTCAACACGGCGGGCGTCGAGGTGACCTTCCCCGAGGCGCAGACGTGCTGCGGCGCCCCGGCCCGCTACGCCGGCGCCTTCGACGTGGCCGCGCGAAACGCGAAGGACAACGTGAAGGCGCTCGAGGATCCCGACGTCCGCTGGATCGTGTCCGCCTGCCCGACCTGCACGGTCGCGCTCCGGCACGAGTTCGTGTCGACGCTCCAGGCCGAGGGGCACACCGACTGGGTGGAACGGGCCGAGGCGGTGGCCTCGAAGGTCCGGGACTTCTCGTCGCTCGTGAAGGAGCTGGTCGACGCGGGGCGCCTCACCGTGGAAGCCGCCCAGGGACTCCCGGCGGTCACCTACCACGACTCCTGTCACCTGAAGCGGAAGCTCATGGCCCACGAGCCGCCGCGCCAGCTGCTGGGCGCAGCGGGCTTCGAGATCCGGGAGATGAAGGACAGCGACTCCTGCTGCGGAATGGGCGGGAGCTACTCCCTCAAGTTCCCCGAGATCTCCGCCCCGATCCTGGCGCGCAAGCTGGAGAACGTCCGCGCCACCGGCGTGGACACGGTCGCCATGGACTGCCCGGGCTGCATGCTGCAGATCGGGGGCGGGCTCGACCTGGCCGGATCGTCCACCCGCACCCGCCACGTGGCGGAGCTGCTGGCGGAGCGAGTCCGGCCGTCGTCCCGCGGCGACCGCGGCTAGAGAGCGGCCTGCAGGCCCTGCACCGGGGCCGGCATGAAGGCGGCCGACGACAGGTGCGGGGCATCCAGTCGTTCGCCGGCCACGATCATCCCGAGGGAGAGGCCGAGGAGGCGGGCCGTGACCTCGGACGAGCCGGAGACGCCGAGCTTGCGGTACAGCCGCTTGCGGCGGGCCCGGATGGTCTCCGGCGAGACGTTGGCCGCCGCCGCCGAATCCTTGCAGGCGAAGCCCTGGGCGATGCGGAGGACCTCCACCCGCTCCGACGGAGTCAGCCGGGAGTCGGCGATGAAGCGGAAGACGAGAGGCTGGAGGATGTCGATGTCGATGTGGGCCATATGAGGGGGGTATCGAAGCAACCACCGTGCCGGATGGGGCGGCGGAAAGCCCAATACTCCTGCATCCATGCGAGCCTACCCTGGCGGGACCCGGCGGGTAGGGGCTGACCCCGGGTCGAATCTTTCGGGTCGTCCACGACCCCACATTCCCGCGGTTGCGCCCCCGAGCGGGCCTGCACTACCATTCGCCCCCTTTTGCGGCTTCCCGAACCGGATGCTCCGGCGGGCACGAGAAAGAAGGCATCCGATGAGGTCGCTCGCCCGCGCCGCGGTGTCCACGGTGGCACTGCTGTCCCTGGTCTCGTGCACCGGCACCAAGATGGTCACGACCTGGCGTGACCCCAAGTACCAGCCCCTGCCGGTGAAGCGGGTCTTCATCGCCTGCGTCATGTCCAACGACCGGGCCAAGGTGGTCTTCGAGAACGCGCTGGCCAAGGCCTTGCTGGAAAAGGGCTACCTCTCCGCCACCTCGACCGGGGTCTTCGTGAACGACCCCGTCGACAGGGAGAAGGTCGCCGCCTTCGTGCGCGAGAACCGGATCGACCTGGTCATCGTCCAGCGGATGATCAAGCACACGGATCTCGCCTACCTCCCGGGCACGCTCGACTACGTGCCGGCGTCCGCCTACTACAGCGGCTACTGGGGAGCCTACGGGTACGGCAACGGGTTCTCCTACTCGACGGCCTACGTCGAGGAGGACACCTCGGTGAGGACCGAGACCACCGTGTACTCCACCCACACCGATCCCGAGCTGCTGGTGTGGAGCGGCGCCTCCGACACCTTCAACGTCCAGAGCGCTCTGGGCGGCGCCCAGTCCCTCGCGAAGTCGCTGGTGACCGACCTCACCAAGGCCGGAATCCTGGTGCAGTAGGCGGCCATGGACCGGCGCGCCCTCCTCCTCGCGGTCGTCGCACTCGCCACCGGCTGCGACGCCGCCGCCCCGTCCGCCGAGGGGAGCAGCTGCGCCCGGGACGACGGCGCCCTGTGCCTGGATTTCCTGACCGTCTCGAGCGACATCGTGGCCCAGGCCACCTGCAACGACGTCCTCGGTCCCGCATCCTCGTTCTCGCAGGGAAGCGCGTGTCCCACCGGACTGGGCGTGGGCACCTGCGACGTCGTCGAGCCCGGCGTGCGATTCTCCATCCAGTACTCCGGGCCGGTGCTCACGCCGGGTGACGCATCGGCGGACTGCGCCGGCCGGGGCGGGACCTTTCACCCGCAGACGATCCCGGAGCAGGCGCCTTGAGCGACCCGAAGCCCCCGTCGGCGGATCCGGAGCAGCGCTGGCTCGAGGACACCTACCAGCCGGACACGCCCCAGCTCACGGCCCGCGCCGTGGTGGTCGGGATGGTCATCGGCGCGGTGATGTGCCTGTCGAACCTCTACGTCTTCTTCAAGACCGGCTGGTCGATGGGCGTGACCATCACCGCGGCCATCCTGGCCTTCGCGCTCTTCCGCGGCCTGCAGGCCACCGGCCTGGTGCGCCGGCCGCTGACGGCGCTCGAGAACAACGCGCTCACCACGGTCAGCTCGGGCGCCGGGTACATGACCGGCGGCGGCAACATGGCGGCCTTCGGGGCGCTCATGATGGTCACGACGGTGCGGCCGGACTGGGTGCCGATGATCGGCTGGTTCGCCGCCATCGCCGCGCTCGGCGTCTTCGCCGCCATCCCCATCAAGCGCCAGCTCATCAACCGGGAGGGGCTGGCGTTCCCCACCGGCACGGCCACGGCCGAGACGCTGCGGGCCATCCACGGCGCCCCCGATGCCCGCGGCGGAGAGGGCTCCCGGCAGGCCACGGCGCTGGGCGTCTCCGCGCTGGCCGCCGCCGTGATGACCTGGCTGCGGTCCGGAAAGGTCTCCTGGATGCCCTGGAACCTGCCGGACTCCTTCGCACTGCCGGTCACGCTGGCCGGGCGGGCGCTCAAGGACTGGACCTTCGTGCTGAAGACGGAGGTCGTGCTGGTCGGCGCGGGCGCGCTGATGAGCTTTCGCACCGGCTGGTCGATGCTGCTCGGCGGCGTGCTCACCTACGCCGTGCTGGCCCCGGCGCTGGTGGAGCGTGGCGTGATCACGGTGGTCAGCTACAAGAACATCGTCGGCTGGACGGTCTGGCCCGGCGCGGCCATCCTGGTCGGGGCCGGCCTCACCTCGTTCGCGCTCGACTGGCGCAGCGTGGCCCGCTCCCTCTCCGGCCTGACGCGCCTCTTCTCGCGTCGGCGCGGCCAGGTGGAGGCCGCCGAGCCCATCGACGCCGTCGAGTGCCCCGGCTGGTGGTTCCCGGCCGGCTTCGTCGTGCTCGGGCCCCTGGTGGTGCTGCTCATGACCTGGCTCTTCCAGATCCCCTGGTGGGCGGGGGTCATCGCGGTGCCGCTGGCGGTGGTGATGGGCTTCGTCGCGGCGCGGGTCACCGGCGAGACCGACGTCACGCCGACCAAGGCCCTCGGCCCGGTCACGCAGCTCATCTACGGGGTGATCACGCCCGGGAACCTCTCCGGCAACATCATGAGCGCCAACGTGACCGGCGGCATCGGCCTGCACGCCGCCGACCTGCTGACCACGCTCAAGACCGGCTGGCTCCTCGGGGCGAGCCCGCGGGTGCAGTTCTACGCCCAGCTCTTCGGCGTGCTGGCCGGCGCGGCCATCGTGGTGCCGGCCTACTACCTGATCATCGGGCAGGATCCCGCCGCGCTCGGCTCGGAGGAGTGGCCCGCGCCGTCCTGCCTGGTCTGGGCCGGCGTCTCGCAGGCCTTCGCCGGTGGGGTGGGCGGCCTGGGAACCCTGGCGCGTTCGGCCATCGCGGCGGGGCTGCTGCTCGGGATCGCGCTGGCCGTGCTCGAGAAGCTGGCGCCGAAGCCGGTCCAGCACCTCGTGCCGTCCCCTTCGGGGCTCGGCATCGCCATGGTCATCCCGGGGAGCAACGCCGTCGCCATGTTCCTCGGGGCGCTGATCGCCTGGGGCTGGCGCAGGTGGAAGCGGGCCTCGGCCGACCGGTTCGTCACGCCCATCGCCTCGGGCCTGATCGCGGGGGAGAGCCTGATGGGCGTGGCGGTCGCCCTCCTCGTCGCGTTCAAGGTGATCCAGCGCTGACGGCGAGGCTGCCCAGGTGACCCGGTTGCGCCCGCCTCCAGTCGCGGGTATATGCCCGCGATGGACCCGGTCGTCTGCCTCTGCACGAACGCCCGCCGCGCCGCCCTCGCGCTGACCTCGATCTACGACGACGCACTGGCCCCCCACGGCCTGAAGGTCACGCAGTTCTCCCTGCTCCGCGCCGTCGAGCGCCACGGCCAGCCGAACCTGACCGGGCTCGCCGAGGCGACGGGCCTCGACCGCAGCACGCTGGGGCGCAACCTCCGGGTGCTCGAGGCGGCGGGCATCGTCCGGCTCTCCGCGGGGGACGACCAGCGCGACCGGGTGGTGACGCTCACGGCGAAGGGACGTACCCGGGTGCGCGGCGCCAGCATCGCGTGGAAGCGGCTCGAGGGCTCCCTGCGGACTCGCTCGGCGAGGACGCGGAGCGGCTCGTCGCGGTGGCGCATCGCGTGACCTCCCTGGCGGCTCCCGGCCGCACCCCGCGGGTGTTGCCGTGAGCGGGCCCGGCCAGCGCGACTGGCGGACCCCGGCGTTGGTGCTGGCCGCCGGCGCGGTGCTGCTCTCGGTGTCCCTCGGCACCCGGCACACCTTCGGCCTCTTCCTGGCGCCGATGTCGAAGGACAACGGCTGGACGCGCGAGGTGTTCGGCTTCGCCATCGCCCTGCAGAACCTGGTCTGGGGCGTGGCCCAGCCCTTCGCCGGCCGCATCGCCGACCGCTACGGCACCGGCAGGGTGATCGTGAGCGGCACCGCCCTCTACGTGGCGGGCCTGGTGCTCATGGCCTACTCCCGGACCGGAACGATGCTCGCGCTCTCGGCCGGGCTCCTCATCGGGATCGGGCTGTCCGGGGTCAGCTTCCCGGTGGTCTTCGGCGCCATCCTCCGGAAGACGCCGGTGGGCCGGCGCAGCGTCGCCATGGGCGTCGCCATGTCGGTGGGTTCGCTCGGCCAGTTCGTCATGCTCCCCGTCGCCCTGAACGCCATCCAGCGCGTGGGGCTGGGCGACCACGCTGCTCTCGCTCGCCGTGCTCGGGACGATCATGGTTCCCCTCGCGGCGCCGCTCGTGGAGTCCCGGACCGGGACCCCACGGCCTCCTCCCATGCCCCTCCGCGCAGGTGCTCGGAGAGGCCCTCGCCCTGCCCGGCTTCTGGCTCCTCTGCTTCGGCTTCTTCGTGTGCGGCTTCCACGTGGTCTTCATCGCCACGCACCTGCCGGCCTACCTCACCGACCGGGGCCTCGACGCCTCCACCGGCGCGGCGGTGCTCGCGCTGGTGGGGCTCTTCAACATCGCCGGGACCTACGTGGCCGGCCTCCTCGGCCAGCGCAGGAGCAAGCCCGGGCTGCTGGTCGGGCTCTACGGGGCGCGCGCGATCGTGCTCACGGCCTTCATCCTCGTCCCGCTGACCGAGGGCTCCGCCTACGTCTTCGGCGCCTGCATGGGGCTGCTGTGGCTCTCCACCGTGCCGCTCACGAACGGGACGGTCGCGACCGTCTTCGGCGTCGAGAACCTGGCCCTGCTCGGCGGCATCGTCTTCCTCTTCCACCAGGTCGGCGCCTTCCTCGGCGGCTGGCTGGGCGGGCGCCTCTACGTGGCGACCGGCAGCTACGACGTGGTCTGGTGGATGTCGGTCGCGCTCGCGGTGCTCGCCGCGCTCATCAACCTGCCCATCCGGGAGGTCCCGGTGGCGCGGGTCCGCGCCCGGGCCGAGGGGGCCGCGTGATCCGCTCGGATGCTCGCGGCCGTCGCTGGTCGGGCTCCTCGCCCTCCTGGCGCTCTGGGCGTTCGTCTCCTACCTCGACCCCGCCTTCAGCGGCGAGGTGGCGAGCGGCCTGCTGGTGTGCAACTGAGCTCGCCTACCCCTGACCCGATCTCGAAGTTCGCCAGCTTCTCCAGCGCGCGGACCATCGCGGAGTGGTCCCAGGCCTTGCCGCCGTGCGCGGCGCAGGAGTTGAAGAGCTCCTGCGCGGTCGCCGTGTTGGGCAGGGAGAGCCCGAGGGCACGCGCGCTGGCGAGCGCCAGGTTCAGGTCCTTCTGGTGCAGCTCGATCCGGAAGCCCGGGGCGAAGGTGCGCTTGATCATCCGCTCGCCGTGCACCTCGAGGATGCGGGACGCGGCGAACCCGCCGAGGAGCGCCTGCCGGACCCTGGCCGGATCGGCGCCGGCGCGCGCGGCGAAGAGGAGCCCCTCGGCGACCGCCTCGATGGTGAGCGCCACGATGATCTGGTTCGCCACCTTCGCGGTCTGCCCGTCGCCGACTCCGCCCACGAGGGTGATGTTCTTTCCCAGGAGCTCGAAGAGGGGCTTCACCCTCGCGAACACCGCCTCGTCTCCGCCGACCATGATCGACAGCGTCGCGTTCCTGGCGCCGACCTCCCCACCGGACACGGGAGCGTCCAGGTAGTCGCAGCCGAGGTCGGCCATCCGCCTCGCGAACACCTTGGTCTCGATGGGCGAGATGCTGCTCATGTCGACCACCGTCTTGCCCCGGGCGATCCCGGCGGCCACCCCGTTCTCGCCGAAGAGGACGTCGGCGACGTCGGGTGTGTCGGGCACCATGACGAAGACGATGTCGGCCCGGCTGGCGACCTCCTTGCCGCTGGCGCAGGCCGTGGCGCCCGCGTCCACGAGGACCGGGGGCACGGAGGACCGCGAGTGGACGAAGAGCCGGTGCCCTGCCTTGCGCAGGTGGCCCGCCATGGGCGTGCCCATGATGCCGAGGCCGATGAATCCGACGTCGAGGGGGGAAGCGGTCATGGCGTGCTCCTCGTCAGGCGTTCGCGCCAGCCCAGGCCCGCCTCGGTCGTGGTGGCCGGCTTGTACTCGCAGCCGACCCAGCCGGCGTAGCCGATGCGGTCGAGGTGCGCGAACAGGAAGGGATAGTCGATCTCGCCGGTGCCCGGCTCGTTCCGGCCGGGGTTGTCGGCCAGCTGGACGTGTCCGATGCGCGGCAGGTGCTTCTGGATGGTCGCGGCCAGCTCTCCCTCCATGCGCTGCGCGTGGTAGATGTCGTACTGGAGGTACGCGTTGTCGGCGCCCACCTCGGCCAGGATGGAGACCGCCTGGTCCGTGCGGTTCAGGTAGAAGCCGGGGATGTCGAAGGTGTTGATCGGCTCGACGAGCAGCCGGAGCCCCTCCTTCCCCAGCGCGGCGGCCGCGTACGACAGGTTCTCGACGAAGGTCCGTCGCAGCACCTCCTCCTCCACGCCCGCCGGCGCCTTGCCGGCCAGGCAGTTGAGCTGCCCCACGCCGAGCGCCCGGGCGTAGTCGATGGCCCGGGAGACTCCGGCGCGGAACTCGGCCACGCGATCCGGGTGGCAGGCGATCCCGCGCTCGCCCGCCTCCCAGTTGCCCGCCGGCAGGTTGTGCAGCACGAGCGACAGCCGGTGCTGGACGAGCCGCTGCCGGATCTCCGACGGCCTCGTGGGCGTAGGGGAAGAGGAACTCGACCGCCGCGAACCCGGCCTGGGCCGCCCGCTCGAAGCGGTCGAGGAACGGGACCTCGTTGAACATCATCGTGAGGTTGGCGGCGAATCGCGGCACGGTCGTCCTCCGTTCCCGGGGAGGGCGATCATGCCGGCCTTCCCGGTCCTTCGCCAGTCCCGGAACGGCGCTAGAGGTTCCCGCCGGCCCGCTCGTCGATGAGCTGGCGGATCCGCGACCAGTCCTCGTACGGCACGGCCAGGAACGCCTTCACGACCGCCGGGTCGAACTGGGTCCCGCTCGCCCGGGTCAGCTCCTGGCAGCTCCGGTCGTGGCTCGTGGCCCGGCGATAGGGACGGTCGGTGGTCATGGCGTCGTAGGCGTCGACGACCTGGAAGATGCGCGCGCCCGACCGCGATCCGCTCGCCGGAGATCCCGGCGGGGTACCCCGTTCCGTCCCACCGCTCGTGGTGGTGGAGCACCACGGCCGAGGCGACCCGGAGGTAGTCGACGGTCTGGAGGAGCGCCCACCCGAGCCTGGGGGTGCTCCCGCATCTGACGCCACTCCTCGCTGGAGAGCGGTCCTTCCTTGAGCAGGATCCCGTCCGGGACCCCGATCTTGCCGATGTCGTGGAGGAGCGACCCGCGCTCGATGATGCTCAGCTCGGGCTCGACGATGCCGAGCTGGACGGCCAGCCGGCGCGCGTACCGCGCCACCCGCTGGGAATGCCACCGCGTGCCGGAGTCCCGCGCGTCGAGCGACCCGACGAACCCCTGCAGCAAGGCCTCCGTGCGCTCGCGGACGATCTCCTCCAGGCGCAGGTTCTGGCTGCGGAGCGTCGCCGTCAGCTCCTCGTTCCTGCGCCGCAGGGCCACGACCTCGGCCGCCTGGCGCACCGCCGAGACGAACTCCACCTCCCGGGGCGGCTTGGGGATGATGCGGTGCACCTGCCCGACGTTGACGGCCTGGATGACGACCTCGGAGTCGGTGTGGGCGCTGCAGAGGATCCGCGCCGACTCGGGGCTCCGCGTGACGGCCAGCTCGAGGAACGCGACCCCGTTCACCCCGGGCATGACGTGGTCGGCGATGATGACGTCGGGGCGATCGACCTCGATGGCGGCGAGCGCCTCGAGCGGCCGCGAGTAGCAGGTGGTGTGGAATCCCGCCCTCTCCAGCATGTCGGACAGGACCTGGAGGATCAGCTGGTCGTCGTCGACGAGAAGGACGCTGGGCATGGGCGATAGGTCCGGGCCCCGCGACCCTAGCACCCTGGGATGGCCGGACAATGACGCAGTGGAGGGATGTCACTTCCCGGCGCTTCCGTCGTCCCGTCCGGACGGACGATGTATCATCCCTCCGTGAATTCGATCGTCCTCCACGCCACCGGATTCGGCTGAGGCCCCGTCACGGGCCTCGGTTGAGGCACCGTGCTCGCGCCCGTGCTGGCGCGTCTCCAGGCGATTCCCGGCGTCTCGGCGGCACGGGTGGACTCGTCGGGCCGGTTCTTCTGGCTCGCGGTCGAGGAGGGTCCCGAGGCGGAAGGCGTGGCGGCCCTCGCGCGGGCCGCGCTCGGCAAGGACGCGCGCGTCCTCGAGCCCGAGCGGGCGGAGGCGCAGCTGGCCGCGCACCGTCACGGCGATCCCTGGCTCGCGGCGCCCGAGGTCTTGACGCTCTCCTTCGTGGAGTCGCGGCTCCTCTCGGTGCGCATCGCCGCCGAGGTCCGTCGAGGGACCGGCGCCACCCCGGAGCAGGGCGAGGAGATCGCCGAGGCCGTCCGGCTCGAGCTGTTCGCCGCCATGGAACGCGTCCATTCCGAGGGTGGGCGGCGCAGCGGCGGGTGGATCTACCAGGAGTGGCCGGCCATCGCTGCGGCCGCGGCCGAGCGGTGCGCGGCGACGATCCCCCACGACCTGGGACGGAAGCTGGCGGAGCTGCTCCCTGCGCTGCTAGCCCGGTGACGGCAAGACGGGCGCCGTGACCGCGGCGGGCAGCTCCACGCGGAAGGTCGAGCCCCTGCCGACCTCGCTCTCGACCGAGAGCCTGCCTCCGTGGGCGCCGACGATGGCGTTGCAGATGGAGAGCCCGAGGCCGGTCCCCTTTCCCTGGGAACGGGTGGTGAAGAAGGGCTCGAAGATCCGTTCCATCAGCTCCGGCGAGATTCCCGGGCCGTCGTCGGACACCTCGATGCACACATCGCCCGGCGCGCCGGGGCCCAGGCGGACGACGATCTCACCCCGACGCCCGTCCGGCGCGGAGAGCACGGCGTTGTTGACGAGGTTGACGATCACCTGTTCCATCTGCGCCGAGGAGGCCAGCACCTCCGGGACCGTCGGCGATCTCGGTCCGGATCGAGGCGCGGTGCGCCACCGAGCTGGACAGCCACGTCAGGGCGTCCTTCACGACGTCCGCCAGGTGAACGCGCTCCCGCCGCTGCTCGGGACGGCCCAGGATCGTCAGGTCCTTCACGATCCGGGAGATCCGGTCCGCGCTCGTGCTCACGTCGACGAGCATCTCCAGGACGTCCTCGGATTGGCGGAGCAGGGCCTTGTCCGGGCTGGATCCTCCTCGCAGGAACCTCTGGAACTCCCGCACGTCCTCGAGGGCCATCCCCGCGCTCGCCGTCAGCGCCGTGAGGGGATTGTTGATCTCGTGGGCGACCCCGGCCACCAGCGTTCCCATCGCCGCCAGGCGCGCCGACTGGGCCAGCTGGGCCTGCAGCTTGCCACGATCGGCCTCGGCCTTCCTCCGCCGGGTGATGTCCACGAACGTGCTCAGGACCGCGTACACCTTCCCCGACTCGTCGCGGAGCGGCTCCGCATTGACGCTCAGCCACGTGACCACGCCGTCGGGCTTGTGGACCGCCATGATCACGTCGGCCTGGGTCTTTCCGGTGCGGAGCGCCATCATGGGCGGGTGCTCCTCGCCCGGGTAGTGGCTCCCGTTCTCGCGCAGGGCGCGCCAGCGCGGGTCGACGGACTTGCGGCCCCTCATCTCGTCGGCGGTGAGACCCAGCAATCGCTCGGCCGCCGGGTTGCAGTCGGCGATGGTGCCGTCGGGAAGCTGGAGGACCAGTCCGCTGGCCATGCCGCTCACGAGCGTCCGGTACCGGCGCTCCCCCGCCCGCAGCGCCTCGACCGCCTGGTGGCGTTCGGTGACGTCCTGGAAGAAGCCGACCATGAGATCATGGTCCAGCCCGATGAACCGGATCGCGGCCGAGACGTGGAAGGTCGTCCCGTCCTTGCGACGATGAAGCGTCTCGAACCTGTCGAAGCCCCGCTCCCGGAGCCTCTGGATGCGGCCAGCCACCTCGGCCGGCGCCTCCACGGCGTCCAGATCGGAGATCCGCATCTCCAGGAGCTCGTCCCGGCTGTAGCCGGACATCGCGCAGTAGGCGGGGTTCACGTCCCGTAGCCGTCCCGTGGCGTCCACCACCCAGAAGCCGTCCAGGGCGGTGGTCAGGATCATGTCCAGGTACCGCTCCCGCTCCAGCCGCTCCTGCTCGGCCTCCCGCCGCTCCGTGATGTCCTGGAGGAAGGCCATGTAGCGGTCGTCGGCGATCCTGATCCCCCGGAGCGCGACCCAGATCTTCCGCCCGTCCGCCCGGACGAGCCTGAGGTCACGGTCGAGCCGGCCGGTCGCCACGAGCGCTCCGAAGGACTCGAGCGTCGCCTCCCGATCCTCCGGCGCCACCGCGTCGCCGACGGACATCGAGAGGAGCCTGCCCGCGTCGACGCCCAGCATCTCCAGCGCCGCGGGGTTGCAGTCCACGTACCGGCCCAGGCCGTCGACGACCAGGAGCGCCAGGGGAGCCACCTCGACGTAAGTCCGGAACTTCGCCTCGGTCGCCTTCAGCGCGCGGTCCTTCGCGACCAGCTCGGCGCCCTGCCTGGCCTGTGCGGCACGCTGGCGGATCGCGTTCACGCCGAAGGCGACGTCGTCGGTGAACTGCTCGAGAAAGAGGAGCTCGTCCTCGCCGAGGGGAGCCGCCTCGCCCGAGTACATGACGATGGCTCCCAGGACCTCTCCTCCGTGCGCGAGGGGGAGGGAGGTCACGGATCGGTAGCCGTGCCGGAGGGCTTCGTCCCTCCACGGCGCCATCGTGGGGTCTCCGGCGAAGTCCTGTCCCACCACGATGCGACCTTCCCGGATCGCCGTCCCGGTCGTTCCCCTTCCCCTGGGCTCGTCCGCCCAGACGATGTCGACCGTCTCGAGGTAGCCGGCCTCGATCCCTGCGTGGGCCGCCGGTCGGACGCTCCTGCGCGCGTCGTTCTCGGCCACCCCGACCCAGCACATCCGGTAGCCGCCCACGTCGACGACCACGTTGCAGATATCGGCGTACAGCTCCTCTTCGGTCGTGGCCCGGAGGACCGCCTCGTTGCACCGGGTGATCATCTGCAACGTCCGGCGGGCCTTCCGGAGCGCCTCGTCGGCCCGCTTTCGCTCGCCGATGTCCAGGAGGATGGCGACGAAGTACTCGATGCTGCGGTCGGGTCTTCGGGAGCAACTCACCGAGAGCATGGTCCAGAGGACGGTCCCGTCCTTCCGGATGAACCGCTTGTCGATGACGTAGCGCTCGATCTCCCCGGCCACCACCCGCTCGAACTCGGCCACGTCGGCCGCGACGTCGTCCGGATGGGTCAGCTCCGTCCACGTCAGGCGGGACAGCTCCTCCCGGGAATACCCGAGCATCGAGCAGGCGCGATCGTTGACCTCCACCCAACCCTTGTCCGGGCTGGTGATGGCGATCCCGACGGCCGGCGACTCGAAGTAGGCGCGGAGCCGCTCCTCCGCGAGCTTCCTCTCGGTGACGTCGGCGAGCGTTCCGGCGATCCTCCGGGCGCTCCCGTCCGGGTTCCGGACCACGGCCCTCGCCCGGCTCCGAACCCACTTCCAGGATCCGTCGCCAGCGGGGAGCCGGTACTCGAAGTCGTAGCGCTCGAGGCGCCCCTCGATCAGGGCCCGGGCGGCCTCGAGCATCAGCGGCGCATCCTCCGGGTGGATGGCGCCCTTCCAGATCTCGTTCGGGCAGGTGCTCTCCTCGCCCTCGCCATCCACTCCCACGATCTCCCTCCACCTCCGGTTCACGGTGGTGGTGGGCTCCCCGACGATCACGTCCCAGGCTCCGAGCTGGCTCCCCTCCAGCACGAGCGCGAGCCGGAGGGCGCTCTGCCGGAGCGCCTCCTCGTTCGACCGGGCGGCGGCGGCCGCATCCGAGGCCCGCTGGCGAGCCTGCAGGAGCCTGTCGACGAGGACGCTGACGAGGACGCCCGCTGCCACGAAGATGGTCAGATCCAGGCGGTCCCTGGGGCTCGCGACGCCGAACGAACCCACCGGCTGCATCTGCCAGTAGGCTTCCTGGAGGGCTCCCGTCCCCGTCGCGAGCAGGCCTGGCCCCAGGCCGCCGAGAAAGGCCGCGACCGCCACGGCGACGAGAAGGAGGTTGGCCTCCGGCTCCGAGGCCGGGCCGACGAGGGTGTGGCGAAGGGCGACCGCGACCCCGATCAGCACCGGGGCTACGAGGTAGCCCCATGGTTTCCGGGAACGGGCGCTCACCTGGCCCGAGGTTGTGCTCAGGGTGCAACTGCACGCGCAAGTGGCGCCTTGGTGGCGCCCCGAAAGGGACGGGAGTGACGCTATCCCTTGGGCTCGCGCAGCATGACCAGGAGCATGCGGGTCCGCTCGTCGGCGTCGAGAGCATGCGGGATGCCGGCCGGCATGCGGGTCACGGTACCGGCCTTCGCGCCCGACGGCTGGCCGCCGATGGTGAGCGTCATCGAGCCTTCCAGGATGAAGACCAGCGCGTCGAAGGGCGAGGTGTGCTCGGTGAGCCCCTGCCCCTTCTCGAAGGCGAACACCGTCACGTTTCCGCCGCCGGTCTTCGCCAGCACGCGGCTGGCGATGCCGTGAGGCGCGTAGGAGATCAGGTCCTCGAAGCGGAGGGCCTCCGAGGCGGGAAGCGTCGTCTCCGTGCTCGCGATCGGAAGTGCCATTGGAGTCTCCTCGGTCAGTGCTGGTCCCGGATGTCGGCCACGGTGGTCTTCTCCAGGAATTCCCGGTAGGCCTCGTTCACCCCGCCCCAGGTCGTGTGGGCCGAGCAGGCGCCGGAGTCGCGACAGGGGCGGTCGGGGCGGAGCAGGCACCCCGACCGGGCCCGCTTCCCCTCGAAGGGGGTCACCACCTCGACCAGCTTGATGCGCTCCGGGGCCCGGGCCAGGCGGTAGCCGCCCTTGGCGCCCCGCGACGCCTTGAGCACCCCGCTTCGCGCCAGGGTGGCGAGCACCTTGGAGAGGTAGTCGGGGGGGATCTTGAGCTTCCGGGCCATGTCGCGCCCCAGCACGGCCTCGCCCTCGTCGTGGGCCGCCAGCCAGGCCATGGCGCGCAGCGCGTGGGTGGTGGAGGCGGAGAAGTTCACGCTCGCCACCATACCCCAAGAAGGGACGATGGACAATAGTGGACATTATGGATATATATATCCACTATGGACGCCATCGAGTTGCTCATGCAGGAACACCAGCTCATCCTCCGTTCCCTCGACGCCCTCGACGCCTTCACCGTCGGACATGGGCGAGGGAGGCGACGACCGCGAGGAGCTCTCCCGGTTCGTGCGCTTCATCCGCGAGTTCGCCGACGCGCGCCACCACGGCAAGGAGGAGGACGTCCTCTTCGTGGCCATGGTGGCGGCGGGCTTCCCGCGGGAGGGCGGCCCCATCGCCGTGATGCTCATGGACCACGAGGCCGGGCGCGCACACGTGGGTGTCATGGCCGCGGCGGCCGAGCAGGCCGGGCCCTGGAGCGCCCAGGCTCGCGCGGACACGGTCGCGGCGGCCCGCGGCTACGCCGAGCTGCTGCGCGGCCACATCCGGAAGGAGGACCACATCCTCTACCCGATGGCACGTCAGCGTCTCGACGAGGAGGCCATGCGCCGGGTGGACCAGGCCTGCGCCGCCTTCGAGGTCAGGCAGATCGAGGCGGGGCGCGACGAGGTGAAGGATCTCGGTCGGGAGCTCGTGGAGCGTCACGCCGGAGTGGCTGCGTAGCCTGGGAGGTCGGGATGCGTGCAGGTCTCGTCGTCGTCTGGCTGCTCTCCGGTGTCGCCACGGCCGCCGAGCCGTCCGCGGTCACGGGCCGTGAACTCTTCAGCGGGGCCCGCCCGTTCCAGAACGGGGGCGCCCCCTGCGGCGCCTGCCACGGGCTGGGAGGCGAGGGGATCGCCTTCACGGCGTCGCTCGGGCCCGAGCTGTCGTCCGGGCTCGCGACGATGGACCCGGCCGCGCTCGACGGCCTGCTCGAGGCCCTCCCCTTCCCGAGCATGACGCCGGTGTACGAGGGGCGCGCGCTCACCCCCGCCGAGCGGGCCGACCTGGTCGCCTACCTGATCCCCGCCGCCGGCAAGGGGCCCCCGCGCGACGCCTGGCACTTCGAGGCCTACGGGGCGTTCATCGCCCTCCTCCTCTTCCTCGGCCTCGCGCTGGCCCGGCGCCGCCGCAAGGCGCCGTCCCGGGCTCGCCTGCTGGCCCGCGCCGCAAACTTCCAGGGAGGTTCCCGATGAGCTGGGTGAAGGACATCTTCGACCCCGACGAGCGGCGCTGGGAGGAGATCTACCGGAACCGCTTCCAGCACGACAAGCTGGTGCGCAGCACCCACGGCGTGAACTGCACCGGCGGCTGCTCCTGGAACATCCACGTGAAGAACGGCGTGGTCGCGCTCGAGACACAGGCCACCGACTACCCGCGCATCTCCTGCGACGTCCCGGCCTACGAGCCGCGCGGCTGCCAGCGCGGGATCTCCACCTCCTGGTACCTCTACAGTCCGCTGCGGGTGAAGTACCCCTACCTGCGCGGCGTGCTCATGGACCTCTGGCGCGAGGCCCGCAAGGTCCACGCCGATCCGGTGACCGCCTGGGCCTCGATCGTGGACGACCCGGAGAGGCGTGCGCGCTACCAGGAGGCCCGCGGGAAGGGCGGACTGCGCCGCAGCTCCTGGGACGAGGTGCTGGAGCTGGTGGCCGCCTCCACCATCCACACCGTGAAGCGGCACGGCTCCGACCGCGTCATCGGCTTCAGCCCCATCCCGGCCATGTCGATGCTCAGCTTCGCCGCCGGCTCCCGCTTCCTGCAGCTCCTCGGCGGGGTGAACCTCTCCTTCTACGACTGGTACTGCGACCTCCCCAACGCCTCCCCGGAGGTCTGGGGCGAGCAGACCGACGTGGCCGAGAGCGCCGACTGGTATCACTCCAAGTTCATCGTCTCGATGGGCGCGAACCTGGGGATGACCCGCACCCCGGACGTCCACTTCGCCGCCGAGGCCCGCCACGACGGCGCGAAGCTGGTGGTGCTCAGCCCCGACTTCAGCATGACGTCCAAGTACGCCGACCAGTGGATCCCCATCCACGCCGGCCAGGACGCCGCCTTCTGGCTGGCGGTGGACCACGTCATCCTGAAGGAGTTCCACCACGAGAGGCAGACGCCGTACTTCCTCGACTACGTGCGCCGCTACAGCGACGCCCCGTTCCTGGTCGAGCTGACGGAGCACGAGGGCGGGCTCCGCCCCGGCCGCATGCTGCGCGCCAGCGAGCTCTCCCGCACGAAGGACACCGAGAACGGCGACTTCAAGTTCCTGGTCTGGGACGGCGCGACGAACGCCCCCCGGATGCCCCGCGGCACGCTGGGCTTCCGCTGGCAGCACGAGAAGGGGCAGTGGAACCTCGAGATGAAGGACGGCGTCGACGGCCAGGACATCGACGCCCGGACCACCTTCCTCGGAGACGCCGACGCCGTCGCCCAGGTGGCCTTCGACGAGTACGGGTCCGGCAGCGTCGCCATGCGCGGCGTCCCGGTGCGCACCGTCGAGACGCTGCGCGGGCCGGTGAAGGTGGCCACGGTCTACGACCTGCTCTTCGCGCAGTACGGCGTCTCCCGCGGCCTCCCCGGCGACTGGCCGGCGGGCTACGAGGACGTGGACGCGGCCTACACCCCGGCCTGGCAGGAGCGCTTCACCGGCGTCTCCGCGGCCGAGGTGATCCGCTTCGCCCGGGAATGGGCCACCACCGCCGAGAAGACCGGCGGCAAGTGCTCGGTCATCATCGGCGCCGGCGTGAACCAGTGGTACCACTCCGATCACGCCTACCGCGCCGCCATCGCCGGCCTGGTCCTCTGCGGCTGCATCGGCAAGAACGGCGGCGGCCTCAACCACTACGTGGGGCAGGAGAAGCTCGCCCCGGTGGCGCCCTGGTCGGCGCTGGCCTTCGCCCTCGACTGGGCCGGGCCGCCGCGCCTGCAGAACGCGCCCAGCTTCCACTACGTCCACTCCGACCAGTGGCGGTACGAGCGTTCCGGCGAGGACGAGCAGCTGAACCCGCTTCCCGGGCCGAGCGAGTTCGCCACGCGGCACACCATGGATCACCAGGCCCGCGCCGTGCGGCTCGGGTGGCTTCCCTTCTTCCCGCAGTTCGACCGCACTCCCACCGCGGTGGTGGAGGACGCGAAGGCCGCCGGCGCGAGGACCGATGCCGAGGTGTCCTCCTGGGTGGTGAAGCAACTCAAGGAGAGGAAGCTCAAGTTCTCGGTGGAGGACCCGGACGCGCCGGAGAACTGGCCGCGGCTCTGGTTCATCTGGCGCGGCAACGCCCTCATGTCCTCGGCGAAGGGACACGAGTACTTCCTGCGCCACTACCTGGGCACCCACTCCAACACCGTGGCGCCGGAGACGGCCAAGGGCGAGGTCGACGACGTCGCCTGGCGGGAACCCGCCCCGAAGGGAAAGCTCGACCTGGTCGTCGACCTCAACTTCCGGATGGACACGACGGCCCTCTACTCCGACGTCATCCTCCCGGCTGCCACCTGGTACGAGAAGGACGACCTCAACTCCACCGACATGCACTCGTTCATCCACCCCCTGCAGGCGGCGGTCCCGCCCTGCTGGGAGTCGAGGAGCGACTGGGACATCTTCAAGGCCATCGCCGAGAAGGTGAGCGAGCTCGCGAAGGTGCACCTGCCCGAGCCGGTGCGGGAGATCGTCACCCGCCCCCTCATGCACGACACCCCCGCCGAGATGGCCCAGCGGGAGCTGCGCGACTGGGCGAAGGGGGAGTGCGAGCCGGAGCCCGGCAAGACCATGCCGGGCCTCGCGTACGTGGACCGGGACTACGTCAACCTGCACCGGAAGTTCGTCTCCTTCGGTCCGGTGGTCCGGGCCCAGGGGATCGGCGCCCACGGCATCACCTGGCCGGTGGACGACCTCTACGACGAGCTGGTCCGCGACCGACCGACGGAGGAGTGGGGAGGGACGCGCTTCCCCTCCCTCGCGAACGCCAAGGACGCCGCCAACGTCATCCTGCACCTGGCCCCGGAGACCAACGGCGAGTCGGCCTTCCGCGCCTTCGCCGCCGAGGAGAAGAAGGTCGGCCTCCCGCTCACCGACCTGGTGGCCGGGAGCCGGAACGTCCGGACCACCTTCGCCGACCTGGCCCGGCAGCCGCGCCGGCTCATCGACTCGCCCTGCTGGACCGGCATCACCGGGAATGGCCGCACCTACTCGGCCTACTGCCTCAACGTGGAGCGGCTCGTCCCCTGGCGGACCCTCACCGGCCGGCAGCACTTCTACCTCGACCACCCGGGCTTCATCGCCTTCGGCGAATCCCTCCCCACCTACAAGCCCAAGCCCACCCCGGACGTCGTGAAGGACCTGGAGGCGTCCGGCAACGGCCGGCAGAGCCTGCAGCTCAACTACCTGACGCCGCACGGGAAGTGGGGCATCCACTCCACCTTCGGCGACAACCTGCGCATGCTCTCCCTGTCGCGCGGCACCCATCCGCTCTGGGTGAACGACAAGGACGCGGCCACCATCGGCCTGCAGGACAACGACTGGGTCGAGGCCTGGAACGATCACGGCGTCGTGGTGGTGCGCTGCGTGGTCTCCGCACGCATCCCGGCCGGGCTGTGCCTGCTCTACCACGCGCCGGAGCGCACCATCGGCGTCCCGAAGAGCCCGGAGCGCGGCGGCAAGCGGGCGGGCGGCCACAACAGCCTGACGCGGGTCCGGCTCAAGCCCACGCTCATGCTGGGCGGCTACGGCCAGTTCACCTTCGCCCTCAACTACTGGGGCCCCACCGGGAACAACCGGGACACCTTCATCCGCGTGCGCAAGCTCGTCGGCGCGCCGCAGTACTGACCGGAGACACGCCATGAACGTGCGCTCGCAGATCTCGACGGTGTTCCACCTCGACAAGTGCATCGGCTGCCACACCTGCAGCGTGGCCTGCAAGAGCCAGTGGACCGACCGCCGCGGCATGGAATACGCGTGGTGGAACAACGTCGAGACCAAGCCCGGAACGGGTTACCCGGTCTCCTGGGAGGACCAGGATCAGTACCAGGGGGGCTGGAAGAAGGACGGCGACGCGCTGAAGCTCCGCCAGGGCGGGCGGATCGCGAGCCTCTCGCGGATCTTCTCCAACCCGATCCTCCCCATCCTCGACGACTACTACGAGCCCTTCACCTACAGGTACGAGGACCTCTTCAACGCCCCGGCCGGCAAGGACCAGCCCACGGCGCGCCCCATCTCGCTCATCGACGGGAAGGACATGGAGATCAAGAGCGGCCCGAACTGGGACGACGACCTCTCCGGATCGAACGTCTACGCCGCCCAGGACCCCAACCTGGAAGGGCTCTCCGCCGAGGAGCGGGCCGAGCTGCAGGGCATCGAGCGGATGGTCTTCTTCTACCTGCCGCGCATCTGCAACCACTGCCTGAACGCGGCCTGCGTGGCCGCCTGCCCGTCGGGAGCCATCTACAAGCGGGGCGAGGACGGCATCGTCCTCGTGAACCAGGACCGGTGCCGGGGCTGGCGGATGTGCGTCTCGGCCTGCCCGTACAAGAAGATCTACTTCAACTGGTCCACCGGGAAGTCGGAGAAGTGCATCCTCTGCTACCCGCGCCTCGAGGCCGGCGAGGCCCCGGCCTGCTTCCACACCTGCGTGGGGCGGATCCGCTACCTGGGCGTCCTGCTCTACGACGCCGACAGGCTGCTGGAGGCCGCGGGCAAGACCGACGCGGAGCTGGTGGCCGCGCAGCGCTCGGTCATCCTCGACCCGTTCGACCCGGCCGTCGCCGCCGCCGCGCGCGCCAACGGCGTCCCCGACGCCGTGATCGACTCGGCCCGCCGCTCCCCGGTCTACCGCTTCGTGAAGGAGTGGGAGATCGCGCTGCCGCTGCACCCGGAGTACCGCACGCTCCCGATGCTCTTCTACGTCCCGCCCCTCCTCCCCGCCATGGCCCAGGACGCCGCCGAGGGGGAGCCGAGCTTCTTCACCTCGCTCGAGAAGGCGCGGCTGCCGCTCAGGTACCTCGCCTCCCTCTTCACGGCGGGCAACGAGGAGATCGTGAAGGAGACCTACCGGAAGCTGATGGCGGTGCGCCTGCACCGGCGCTCCACCCAGGTGGGCGACCTTCCCGCCGCGTCGGTGGAGAAGGCCATGACCGAGGCCCGGCTGGCCCCGGCCGACGCGGACGCCATCTACCGGCTCACCTCGCTCGCCGGCATGGACGAGCGGATCGTCATCCCCCCATGATGCGCGAAGGGCTCTCCGAGCCCATCGTCGAGCCGCAGCGGCAGAACGCGGCCGGCTTCGCCTACCTGCGTCCGCCCCCCGGGAGGTGACCGTGACCGCGCTCGACAGACAGAGGCAGGTCCTGGCGACCTTCGCCGACCTCCTCAGCTATCCGTCGTCCGACCCCGCGCCGGCCGCCCGGCGCTGCCGCGACCTGGTGACGGGGCGTGCCTCGGCGGCCGCCATCGGCGAGTTCGTCTCCCGGGCCGAGCGGGCCCGCCCCTTCGAGATGGAGGAGATCTACTCCTCCACCTTCGACCTCGACCCCGCCTGCGCCCCCTACGTCGGCCATCACCTGGCCGGGGAGACGCCCAAGCGCGGGGTCTTCATGGCCCGCCTGGCCGACGCCTATCGCCAGGACGGCTTCGAGGGAGGCACGCCCTCGGGCGAGCTCCCCGACCACGTCTCGGTGGTGCTCCGGTACCTCTCCGCCGTCCCCGCGGGGCCGTCGCGGGAGGCGCTGCTCGAGGACGCCCTGGTGCCGGCGCTCGACAAGATGCTCGAGGCGCTCCCCGGACCGGACAACGTGTACCGCTCGGTGCTCGCGGCGCTCCGCGAGGAGATGGCCCCATGATCCCCTTCCTGTTCGGCGTGTTTCCGTACCTGGCCGTCGCGGTGCTCGTCGTGGGGGCGTTCCGGCGCTTCCGCGTCATGCGCTACACGGTGACGTCGTCGTCGTCGCAGATGCTCGAGAGCCGCCTCCAGTACTGGGGCTCGGTCTCCTGGCACTACGCCATCCTCCTCGTCCTCCTCGCCCACCTCCTCGTCATCTTCCTCCCGGGCCTGGCCACGGCGGTCCTCTCCTCCCCGGGCCGGCTCGTCGCCATCGAGGTGACCGGGCTCGCGCTCGGGCTCACCGCCCTCTGGGCGCTCGTCGTCCTGGGCATCCGGCGATTCACGCTCCGTGGTGAGACCACCTGGCTCGACTGGACGGTGATGGCGCTCCTCCTCCTGCAGGTCGCGACCGGCGTCTACACGGGCGTCACGGCGCGCTGGGGCTACGCCTGGTTCCCCCACGTGGCCACGCCCTGGCTCGCGTCCCTCCTGCGGCTGACCCCGCGGGTCGACCTCATGGCGAACCTTCCCCTCGCCTTCCAGATCCACGCGCTGAACGCCTTCGTGCTCCTGGCCCTCGTCCCCTACACCCGCCTCGCCCACGCCGTGGTCGCCCCGGTCGAGTACCTCTGGCGCCTTCCGCAGGTGGTGATCTGGCGGCGCCCCCGCCCCGTCTCGCCGGGAGGTTCCCGATGAGCTCCCGGGTACTCCAGCGCTGGGACGTCGAGGACAAGGGGTTCTGGGCCAACGAGGGGCGTGCCATCGCCCAGCGGAACCTCTGGATTTCCATCCCGGCCCTGCTCCTCTCGTTCGCGGTCTGGATGGTGTGGAGCGTGGTGGTGGTGCGCCTCCCCGAGGTGGGCTTCACGTTCACGACCGACGAGCTCTTCTGGCTGGCCGCCCTCCCCGGGCTCTCCGGCGCGACCCTGCGCATCTTCTACTCGTTCATGGTGCCCATCTTCGGCGGGCGGAGGTGGACGGCCATCTCCACGGCGTCGCTCCTCCTGCCCGCGATCGGAATCGGGTTCGCGGTGCAGGACCCGACGACCTCCTACGCCACCATGCTGGTCCTGGCGCTGCTCTGTGGATTCGGGGGCGGGAACTTCGCGTCCAGCATGGCCAACATCAGCTTCTTCTTCCCCAAGGAGCAGAAGGGAACGGCGCTGGGCCTCAACGCCGGGCTCGGGAACCTGGGCGTCTCGACCGTGCAGTTCGTGGTTCCGCTCGTCATCACCGCCGGCGTCTTCGGCACGCTGGGCGGCGAGCCGCAGCACACCGCCAAGGGCGCCTCCATCTGGCTGCAGAACGCCGGCTTCATCTGGGTGCCCTTCGTCGCCATCTGCGTGGTGGCGGCCTGGTTCGGGATGCACGACATCGCGTCCGCCAAGGCCTCGTTCCGCGAGCAGTCGATCATCTTCCGGCGCAAGCACAACTGGATCATGTGCTGGCTCTACACCGGCACCTTCGGCTCCTTCATCGGCTACTCGGCCGGCCTCCCGCTCCTCATCAAGGCCCAGTTCCCCGGCGTCGACCCGGTGAAGTACGCCTTCCTCGGCCCGCTCGTGGGCGCGCTGGCGCGCCCGGTGGGCGGCTGGCTCGCGGACAAGCTCGGCGGCGCCCGGGTCACGCTCTGGAACTTCGTCGCCATGGGTGCCTCGGCGGGCGGGGTGATCGCGTTCCTGCCCGAGTGGAGCAAGCACGAGGGGCTCCACGAGGGCAGCTTCCCCGGCTTCCTCGCCATGTTCCTCCTCCTCTTCGTCACCTCCGGCATCGGCAACGGCTCCACCTTCCGGATGATCCCGGTGATGTTCCTCACCTTCCACGAGCGGCTCGTGGAGGGGAAGGGAGCGACCGGGCTCGCCCAGGCGAGGAAGGACGCGGCCAAGGAGTCGGCGGCGGTGATCGGCTTCAGCTCGGCGGTGGCGGCCTACGGAGCCTTCTTCATCCCCCGGGCCTTCGGCATCTCGATGAAGGCCACCCACACTCCCGCCTGGGCCTTCGTGGGGTTCATCGCCGTGTACGTGAGCTGCATCGCGATCACCTGGTGGGTGTACGCGCGGCGTCGCGCCGAGATGCCCTGCTAGCGCCCTGGCCGGAGCCGCCATGGAACGGTCGGAGACCTGGAAGCGCAACAGCGTGCTGGCGATGAACACCTTCGGGTTCACGGTGATGTTCGCCGTGTGGGTGATCTTCGCCATCGTGGGGATCGCCATCCGCAAGGAGCTCTCCCTGGGCGAGACCGAGTTCGCGCTGCTCGTCGCGCTCCCCATCCTGACGGGCTCGCTCCTGCGACTTCCCATCGGGATGGCGACCGACTGGATCGGCGGGCGTCCCATCTTCACGGCGCTCCTCGTGACGACCGCCGTCCCGCTCCTGATGCTCTGCTTCGCCACCCGGTACTGGCAGTACCTGGTCCTCGGCCTCTTCATCGGCCTGGCCGGCACGACCTTCGCCGTGGGGATCGCCTACACCTCCGCCTGGTTCCCGCAGCGCCTGCAGGGCACCGCGCTCGGCATCTTCGGGGCGGGCAACACCGGCGCCTCGCTCACCAAGCTCTTCGCTCCCGCGCTCATGACGGTGGTGCCGGCGGGTGGGCTCGGGCTCGTCCCGGGTGGCTGGCGCTTCGTGCCCTTCGTCTACGCCATCGCGGTGCTGATCACGGCCGGCATCTACTGGACCTTCACCTTCACCGACCACTCCCACCACAAGCAGGAGTCGGTGAGGCAGCTGCTGTCGCCGCTCAAGCACGTGCGGGTGTGGCGGTTCAGCCTCTACTACTTCCTGGTCTTCGGCGGGTACGTGGCGCTCTCGCTCTGGCTGCCCAAGTACTACATCGACGTCTTCGGCCTCCCGCTGAAGGACGCCGCGCTCCTCACCGCGCTGTTCGTCTTCCCGTCGGGCATCATCCGCGCGCCCGGGGGCTGGCTCTCCGACCGGTACGGCGCCCGGACGGTGATGTACTGGGTCCTCTCGATCTGCGTGCTGACGAGCTTCCTGCTCTCGTTCCCGGACGTGGACCTGGGCTTCATCGTGCCGGCGAAGTACGCGGCCGCGGGCTCCGCACCGCACCTCTCCCTCAGGATGGGCCCGACCCTCTTCACCGGCATCGTCTTCGTGCTCGGGATCGCCATGGGGATCGGCAAGGCGGCCGTCTTCAAGCACATCCCCCACTACTTCCCGGACAAGGTGGGCTCGGTGGGCGGGCTGGTGGGCGTCATCGGCGGCCTGGGCGGCTTCGTCATGCCCATCCTCTTCGGCGCGATGACGCAGGCGACGCACCTGCCCACGACGACCTTCGCCTTCCTCTTCGTGCTCTCGGTCACGTGCCTCGTGTGGATGCAGGTGGTGGTCCGGAAGCTGACCCGGGAGGCGGCGCCGAGCCTCGCCGAGGAGCTGGAAACGGGCCTGCAGGGCCAGCGGCGAGCGGGCTTCCTGAATGGGTCCCCCCCAAGGATGGAACCACATTGACGCGTTGTCCACGACGCCGCGCCGCGTCAGCATGAGCCGCATGGGGGTGCTGACTTGAGCGCCAAGCGCTGGTCGAAGAGGTGGCTCGTCATCGCGTGCCTCGGAGGCCTGCTGGTGGGCGTCGCCGGGTACACCTTCGACTACGCCGCCGGGCTCTCCTACCTGAGCAGCGACCCCAAGGCCTGCGTCAACTGCCACATCATGAACGACCAGTTCGACTCGTGGCGGAGGGGTCCGCACCACGCGGCGGCCACCTGCTACGACTGCCACCTGCCGCTCACCTTCCCGGAGAAGTACGTCGCGAAGGGGCGGAACGGCTGGCACCACTCGGTGGGCTTCACCCTCCAGCCGTCGAGCACGGGCAACCCGGACGAGAGCCTCTACTTCCGGGAGCCCATCCGCATCAAGGACTCGAACAGCCAGATCCTTCAGGACAACTGCCTGCGCTGCCACGCTGACCTCGTCGACGAGGTCGTCCGCGGCAGCACGTGGGCCGACGACGCCATTCGCTGCGTGCACTGCCACCGAGGGGTGGGGCACGGGGCCTCGAGCTAGGGGAGATCATGGACAACGCAAGCAATCGCCGCCCCATCGCCGCCTACATCGCGATCGCAGCCGTCGTGGCCCTCGTCACCGCGGGGACCACGGCGCTCCTCGTCAACATCTTCCAGCGCAAGCAGGAGGCGAAGAGCACCTTCGTGAAGCTGGCCGAGGTGACGGAGAACGACGTCGACCCGGCCAAGTGGGGCGTCAACTGGCCGCGGCAGTACGACGGCTACAAGCGCACCTCCGAGCCCACCAGCACCAAGTACGGCGGCGGCCAGCGGAGCTCCGAGGGAGCGCCGCCCCCGGAGAAGTCGGTGCGGGACCCGTGGCTCACGCGCGTCTTCGCGGGCTACCTGTTCGCGATCGACTACCGCGATCGCCGCGGCCACGCCTTCATGCTCCAGGACCAGATGGAGACGAAGCGGAACGTGCAGTCGGAGGCCAAGCAGTCGGGCAACTGCCTCCACTGCCACGCCTCGATCATGCCGCTCTACAAGAAGCTCGGGAAGGAAGCGCTCCCCCAGGCCCCCGAGGCGGAGCAGATCCAGAAGGGGCTCGCGCTGGTCAGCGAGATGAACTACTGGGACGCCTTCAAGCTCCTCGAGCAGACCACCGGAGGCAAGGCGCACCCGGTCTCCTGCGTCGACTGCCACGACCCGAAGACCATGGAGCTGCGGGTCACGCGGCCGGCCTTCATCACCGGCATCCAGAAGCTCGCCGCCTCCACCGCCGACGTGCCGCACCTGCCCAGCGTCGAGAAGTGGCGCCGGGGAGACAGGAAGGCCCCGTACGATCCGAACGTGGACGGGACCCGCCAGGAGATGCGCTCCTACGTGTGCGGCCAGTGTCACGTCGAGTACTACTGCGGCAAGGGCATGACCATCTTCTTCCCCTGGGCCGAGGGGCTCAAGGTGGAGCAGATGGAGCACCTCTACGACGGCATGCAGGTGAAGGGCTCCCGCTTCAAGGACTGGACCCACGCCGAGACCGGCATGGACGTGCTCAAGGCCCAGCACCCCGAGTTCGAGGTCTGGAGCCAGGGCATCCACGCCAAGAGCGGCGTCGCCTGCGCCGACTGCCACATGCCGTACAAGCGCGAGGGCGCGATGAAGGTCTCCGAGCACTGGGTGCGCAGCCCGCTGCTGGCGGCCAACCGCTCCTGCGCCCCGTGCCACCCGTACAACGACGAGGAGCTGAAGGCGCGGGTCATCAACATCCAGGACCGCCACTTCGCGCTCATGAGCCGGGCCGGCGAGGCCGCGGTGAACATGCTCGACGCCATCGTGGCGGTCCGGAAGCCCTACGACGAGAAGAACCGCCCTGCCGCCGCCGCGAAGGCGCGGGAGACCCTCGAGAAGAAGGACGGATTCGCGAAGCTCCCGAAGGAGGAGCAGGACAAGATGGTCGCGGCGGAGACCAAGGCGAACCTGCTCGTCCTCTGGCGGGAGGCCGTGGCCAAGAGCCCTGCCCTCACCCGGCTCGGCGAGCTGCAGCGCCAAGCCCAGTGGCGGCTCGACTTCGTGGCCGCCGAGAACTCCATGGGCTTCCACGCCCCGCAGGAGAACGCGCGGATCCTGGCCGAGTCGATCGACCTCTCTCGCCAGGCGGAGATCCTGGCGGCGTCGCTGCAGAAGGGGCCGCTCGCGATGAACGAACCGGCTCCCGCCCCGGGAAAGGTCGGGAGGTAGCGACCCTACTCCCGGGCCAGGCAGTCGTCCCAGGTTGTCAGGCCCACCTGGTTGCAGGCCTCCTCCAGGGCGGCCATCTGTGCCTCGCAGTTCGTTCCGGCCGCGCGGCACGCCCGGTAGCCCTGGCGGAGGTGCTCGGTGCTCTGGATCGCCGACGACCGCCACGCCCGTATCCTGGCGGCGGCCTCCTTCTGCACCTGCGTCTCCGATCGGCCCGGCCCCGAGGCGCGCCGCGTATCTCCGCGACCCCGCGCGTCCGCAGACCTTCGCCTCGCTGCAGGTGCAGGTCTGCTTGAACCAGGCGCGGTCCCCGGGCGGTACCGACGCGCTGGGCGACCTGGCGATCGTCTCGCACATGTAGTCCTGGTCGTCCGGGATCGTGGGATACGAGTCGTCGGCCGGCGCGAGGACGGGCACGGCGCAGAGCGCCACTGCGAGCAGGCGAGGGCGGACGGCCGATGGAGCCTCATGAGGGGAGCGTACCAGGCGGAGGGCGGTTGGCGAGCATCGACCCAACCGGACCTGCATGCCGTAGACTGCCGCCATGGCTAGACTCGTGGCGGTGACGCTGGCCCTTGCGCTCGTCGGCTGCGGGTCCGTCCAGACGATTCCCTCCAGCACCACGCTCCCTCGATCCGAAGGGGTGATGGAGGTCGCGGTCGGCGGCCGGATGGTGAACGACACGCGCACGACCGTGACCGTCACGGCCCTGACGCAGGCGAACCGGGTCGAGGGGATCCGCGTGGAATTCGTCTACCTGGGACTCCTCGGGTCCGATCCGGCGGCCAGCAGCACCATCCGCGTGCGGTACGCGGAATACAAGGTCGCGAATGGTGTCGAGGCCGAGCGCCCCGAGACCTGGGCGGAGGTGAACCTGGACCTGGACCGGAGCCGGACCATCGAGTTCAAGGACTGGCGCATCGAGGTGCTCGAGGCGACGGCTTCCTCCATCAAGTACGAGGTCGTGGGAAGTCCCGCGCCATGAGGGGGTCTGCCATCTCCTATGGCATCGCGGTCCTGGCCGCCGCCGTCGCCACCGCGCTGAAGGTGGCGCTGGCGGTCTACGTCGTCCCGACCTTCATCCTCGCCTACCCGGCCGTGCTGCTGGCGGCAGCGCTGGGGGGCATCGGGCCGGGAATCCTGGCCACGGCGCTGTCCGCCATCGGGGGTGTACTGCAAGAAGATCCGGAACGACACGGGCTACTGGGACCGCATCGAGACCTACATCTCGTCCCACACCGGTGCGCGCTTCAGCCACGGCATGTGCGAGGACTGCTTCGAGCAGCAGCACCCCGACATGGTGGAAGGCGTCGAGAAGGGCCGCGGGTAGCGAACTAGATCGGGTCTCGGCACTCGATGTGCGCGATGCGCCCGTCCGGATGGTGGTGCACCACGCTCACGGTGGCCCGTCGGCCGTCCTCGATGACCTGCTCCCGCAGGTCGAAGTGAAGCGCGTACTCGGAGACCGGCAGGGCCGTCTCCACCTTGGCCCGGCGGCGCGGGAGCTTCCGCCACGCCACGAGCGTGCCCGAGGTCCCGGCGATCGCGGCCAGGGAGAGAGGCAGGCTCGGGGCGCCGGCCGGAAGGACCTGGAGCCCCCAGGTCGGCATCTGCAGGCCCAGCTGGGCGAGCTGCCCGGCGGCCTTCACCAGGGGAGCCCAGAGCCACAGCCATCCGCCCCAGAGGGCGGCGGTGGAGGCCGTGGATACGAGCCGGTGGTGCCAGGCCAAGCTGTCGCTGGCCTCGATGATCAACGTCGACTTCATTATTCTCCAGTCCCGGCCGCAGGTTACTGGCGCGGCTCCAGGGCGGGCGCGGTTTACCCGATCGGCGCCCTCCTGTCCAGTCAGACGCGCCAGCGCCGCAGGAGATTCAAGGGCGGATCCCGCGATCCGGGCTGACCCACCGGGCGCGTGCACCCTTTCCCCTCGTGATCACGAGGGGATACGCCGCCACGGTGGTCGCGGCCCCGATGACCCAGTAGGCGACGGGGTACCAGATCATCCAGAAGAGCGTGCGGCCCAGCTCCCGGTCGTACCGCGCGTCCATCGCGGTCGAGAAGACGAACTGCAGCAGGCAGACCGTTCCCAGGAGGACACCACCCGACGAGGGAACGAGGGGCGAGGTGATGGAGGGAACGATCCCGGCGGGCAGCACGAGCCCGAGGACCCAGAGGAGGGAGAGGGCGAGCAGCGCGTAGGCCCACACGGCGCTCGCCGTCATCTCGAGGAGGAGCGGCCAGAGGAGGCGCTGCGCGGGCCGGAACCAGGCGTCCAGGTTCTTCAGCAGCGTCTGCGCGCCGCCCGTGGCCCAGCGGAGCCGCTGCTTCCACAGGCCCCGGAGGGTCTCGGGCATGAGGATCCAGGTGAGCGCCCGTGGCTCGAAGAGGACGTCCCACCCGGCCCGGTAGAGCTTCCAGGTGATGTCGATGTCCTCCGTGAGGACGTCGGTGCTCCAGTAGTCCACCTGGTGCACGGCGGACCTGCGGAACGCCGTGATCACCCCACTCACCGTGAAGATGCGCCCGAAGGTCTTCTGGGCCCGCTTGATGGTGCCCACGATGCAGGAGAACTCGCCCACCTGCACGCGCCCCAGGATCGTCGAGCGGTTCCGGATGCGCGGGTTGCCGGTGACCGCGGCCACGCCCGGCTTCTCCACGAAGTGGCGAACCAGCCAGTGGGCGGCGTGCCGGTCGAGCAGCGCGTCCCCGTCGATGCAGACGAGGATCTCGTGCCGGGCGAGAAGCGCTCCCGTCCGAAGCGCCACCGCCTTGCCCTGGTTCTCGGCGAGGTGGATCACCCGCAGCCGCGGGTGAATCGTGGCGAGCCGCTCCAGCACGGCGGCGGTGCCGTCCCGGCTGCCGTCGTTGATGGCGATCACCTCCAGCTCCGGGTAATCGAGCCCGAGCGCGTGGGTGATGGTCTCCTCGGCGTTCTCCTCCTCGTTGAAGCAGGGGATGAGGACCGAGATCGGGGGCGGATCGGCGAGCGGGACCGGCGCGTCCCACCGGCGGCTGGGTGCGCTCCCGCCGCCACCAGAACAGGGCCGCACCCACCATCCAGACCGCCGACATGACGAGCGGGTACCAGAAGACGTAGGAGAGCAGGACCCTCCCGACGGTGGCGAGCACGTTCACTCGGGAGCCTCAGGGTGCCGGGCGCGGGGGCGCCGGCCTCTGCGAGAGCACGCGCCGGATCACCGCCGGGTCGGGATGGTTCTTCATCGGGGTGTCGGGATAGTAGCCGACGTGCTGCACGCCGAGGTCGAAGAGCGTGCGGATGGTCTCGGCGAGCTGGTCGCTCGGGATGGGCTTCGAGCCCTCGCGCCAGTCCACCGCCTGCAGCTCGAAGACCACCTTCTTCATCGCCCCGCGCGCCTTCACCTCGGCGACGAGGTCCCGGTAGAAGGCGCCCGGATCGGGCGCGTTCTCCATGTACGGCATGGCCATGATGGCGGTGAAGTCGTAGCGGGCCAGCGAGTTGTCGAGCGCCTGCGCGTACCACGCCTCCGCGCGCGGCTTGAGCACGACCTGGGCGTAGAGGTTGCGGGCCGTGACGAGCGCGGGCTGCTCCCGGCGGACGAGGGCCGGCGAGCTCCATGGCGAAGTCGTCGAGCGCGTTGATCTTGAAGATGGTCCAGCGCCCGACCAGGTCGTCGCTCGCGCGGATCGCCTCCACCGAGCCGGGCAGGCCCCAGCTGCGGTAGGTCTCGAGGGCGGGCGGGCTCGCGTCCTCGCGGTCCGAGAGGGTCAGGTCGTCGTGGAAGAGGAGCCCGTCGAAGTTGGCCGAGCGGGCGAGGTCCTCGTAGATCTCGCGGATGGCCTGGCGGGCGCGGGGCGAGAACGGCGAGAGTCGCTTGTAGGCCATGTCCACCCGGCCGGCGGTCTCCCCCGGCGCCGGCGGGCAGCGCCGTCACCACGTCC
This sequence comes from uncultured delta proteobacterium, assembly GCA_963818535.1. Classification (GTDB taxonomy): domain Bacteria; phylum Myxococcota; class Myxococcia; order Myxococcales; family Anaeromyxobacteraceae; genus CAIOAK01. The sequence continues at coordinate 351,506 of CAWFSM010000004.1, forward strand.
TTCGCGGCGGGGTCGCCGGGCGGCAGCTCGAACGCCAGCGCCGGGAACCAGGCGTAGAGGCGCCGCACCTGCGTCCGGGTGCGGATCTGCCAGGCCACCCGGTTGAAGAGGTCGGCCCGCATGGGCAGGCGGCGGCTCGGGAAGTAGACCGCGTCGGCGGATCCGTTGGCGTCCGGGTCGGCGAAGGCCTGCAGGTAGACGGTGTTCACGTTCAGCCACTGCAGCCGGTCGAGCAGGTGCGACAGGTTGCGCTCCTGCTGGGCCGGGTCGGCGTCGTAGATCGCGTCGAGGTCCACGTGGGCGATGGACTGGGGCCGGTCCTCGTCGGAGACGTCCTCCTCGCGCTCCTCGAGCTCCTTCGCGAAGGCAGGGAGCGTGAGCTCGCCGTCGACGATGAGCCGGCGGAGCGCCAGGAGGGGCGTGTCCGGGCCGTTGGCCCCGTCCAGGAGCGTCAGCCCGACCTGGAAGCCGAGACGCTCGGCGATGGCCGCGGTGGTGGCGTTGTACCGGCCGTAGGGCCAGGTGATCACGCGGGGCGCCTTGCCGGTGTGCTTCCGGATCTCGGCCACGCTCCGCGAGAGGTCGGCCTCGATGCGGCGGCGGTAGGAGGACTCGTCCTCGTGGCGCTTCTGCTCGGGGATCCAGCGACGGTTGGTCGCCGCGGGCTGCAGGTTGCCCTGCGGGTTCGCGAGGATGCCCCGGTGCAGGTCCCAGGAGTGGCTGCCCACCTCCACGAGACCGCTCTGCCTCATCTCCCGCAGCGCCTCCCAGGAGATCATCACCTTCCGCGGCTGCTGCTTCCCGTCGACGTCGACGAGCTCCTTCTGGTCGAGCCAGCTGCCCACCACGCTGACCACCGCCGGGATGCGAAACATCTTCAGGACGGGCCAGGCGTGGACGTAGACCGACTGGTACGCGTCGTCGAAGGTGACCAGCACCGCCTTCTCCGGGAGCGGCTTCTTCCCGGCACGGCTGGCGAGCACGTCGTCGATGCCGACGAACCGGTAGCCGTGGTTCCTGAGCCAGTCCATCTGGCGGAGGAAGTTCGTCGGCGTGACGGCGTACGCAGGCGTGAGCGCGTCGGCCTTGTCGGCGATCTCGTGGTAGCTCAGGATCGTGAGCTCGCCCCGGTCCTTCGCGAGGGCGAGCGCGGGGAGCAGGACGACGACGGGCAGGACGGCCCGGAGGAGGCGTGCGAGTGACATGCGCGCGGCATTGTAGCCCCGACCGGCGCCCTTCGCTCTTCCCGTCATCCGACCGGCTCCGGGCCGACGGGCCAGACTGGGTCCACGCGATCATCGCGTCCGTCCGCTGCGGGTCGGCCCACATGGCTCCAGACGACGTCCCCAGGCGGGCGGCACCAATCGGGGGATGGCTCGGTTCCCCGACGTGCCGGAAAGCCCCGGAAGATCGGCAGCCAGGCGGGCCCCCGGCCCGCAACGGTTGCCACCCCGACCCGAGGCCCTTCCGGCAGGTTGCATGGCCCCTTCGTGCGGTCCACGCTTGGTGGGTGTGATTCGAGAAGGGGGGGGACCATGTCGCGTGCATGGATCATGGCAGTCGTGCTGGCAGTCCTGTCTTCCATCGGTTGCGGAGGGTCAGGAGGCGACGGAGGTGACGGGGAGGACACCTGCCCGCCCGGCACGACGCTCGAGGTGCATCCCGCGACGATCACGGTCGCCGCCGGAAGCGCTGGCTTCGACGCCGTCGGGGGGCTCTCCAGTTGCCCCGCGATGGTCCAATGGACGCTGAGCGGGCCGGGGAGCCTCAGCGCGACCGAGGGCATCCCCGTCCACTACACGCCGCCGGCCACGGTCCCGAGCACCACCACCGCGACGCTCACGGCCACCGCGGCAGGGCTCGTCGACACGATCGTGGTGACGATCACGCCCGCCTCCGGCGTCCGGCTGGCTCCCGGCTTCGCCAATCCTTGAGGGAAGGCGTACTCCGAGTTCACCCGTCGCCCTTCAACGCCCCCGGCGCAGGTGCCCCAGGATGTACGTGGCCATGCCGCGAGCCAGCTCGTGCTCGCCCAGGAAGACCATCCCCTGGCTCTCCGAGGTGAGCAGGGCCGCCTCCTCCTCGTTGTGGGTGCGAAGCACCACCGAGATCCCGGGATTGAGCGTCCGGGCGATCTCCACCATCTTGCGCACGTCGACCGTGTCGGGGATGGCGACCACGAGCATGGCCGCCCGGGCCACGTGCGCCTGGACGAGCACGTCCGGCGTCGCCGCGTCTCCCGAGACGGCGGGAATCCCCTCGTTCCGGAGCGCATCCACCAGCTCACGGTTCTGCTCCGCCACGACGAACGGGATCCTGTGCTCTCGCAGCTCGCGCGCGATGCGCTTCCCCACCCGGCCGTAGCCGACGAGCACGACCTGGTCCTTCAGGAGGGCGGGGTCGGTGGTCATCGGCAGCCTCGCCAGGGGATCGTCGCGTTGCTCGAGCCGCCGCGCCACGGCGGACCTCCGGAGGATCCAGGCCCGGAACGGCTCCACCACGGAGAAGAGGGCCGAGTTGGCGGCGATGGAGATCAGCGCGGCGGCGAGCACCAGGCTCTGCCCGTCGGGAGGCATGAGGTGGAGCGCCACCCCGAGGCCCGCCAGGATGAACGAGAACTCGCCGATCTGCGCCAGGCTCGCGCCGACGGTCAGGGCGGTATTGAGCGGGTAACGGAACAGCAGGACCAGGGCGACCGCGGCGATGGTCTTCCCGACCATGACGATGGCGATCGTCGCGAGGAGCTTCGCCGGCTGGGTCCAGATGACGGCGGGCTCGAACAGCATGCCGACCGAGACGAAGAAGAGCACGGAGAAGGCGTCCCGCAGGGGCAGCGACTCGTCGGCCGCGCGGTGGCTGAACTCCGACTCGCGCATCATCATGCCCGCGAAGAACGCCCCCAGCGCGAAGGACACGTCGAAGAGCTTGGCCGCGCCGAACGCCACTCCCACGGCCACGGCGACGACCGTCAGCGTGAAGAGCTCCCGCGAGCCGGTGCGAGCCACCCACCACAGGACCTTGGGCAGGACCCTCCTCCCGGCGACCAGCATCAGCACGATGAAGGCAGTGACCTTGACCAGGGTGAGCCCGACGGTCCGCCAGACCTCGCCGGTCGAGGCGGCGGCGTGGGGTGCCGCGTCGGCAGCTCCCAGCAGTCCTGCCAGGGCTGGCAGGAGGACCAGCACCAGGACCATGACCAGGTCTTCCACGACCAGCCAGCCCACGGCGATCTGGCCGTTGACGGACTCGATGATTCCCTTGGCCTCCAGGGCCCGCAGCAGCACGACGGTGCTGGCGACCGACAGGCACAGGCCGAACACCAGTGCGCCACCCGTGCTCCAGCCCCAGAGGGTGGCCGTTCCGGCGCCCAGCAGGGTGGCCACGGCGATCTGGACGATGGCCCCTGGCACCGCGATGCGTTTCACCGCCAGCAGATCGCCGATCGAGAAGTGGAGACCGACGCCGAACATGAGCAGCATCACGCCGATCTCGGCCAGCTGGCGGGCCAGCCCCACGTCCGCCACGAAGCCGGGCGTCGCCGGGCCGATCACGACGCCCGCGAGCAGGTAGCCCACCAGCGGGGGCATCCGGAGGCGGACGGCGACGAAGCCGAAGACCATCGCCAGGCCGAAGCCCGCTGCGATGGTCGCGATCAGGCTCACGTCATGGGGCATGACTGGCTCCGGCGCGGTGCTGGTGCTCGGCTAGCCCACCTTGCCCGGTGCACCCTCGGGGCGCTTCCGGAAGAACATCTCCATGAGCTTCCCTTCCCCCAGAACCCTTCCCAGCTCGCGGAAGGCGAAGAACGGGATGAATGCCACCGCCATGAGCTCCACGCGGGAGAGGATCTCGAGGCCGCGCCCCCCGGAGAGATCGAACACCTCGGCCACCGGCCTGTGGTGGAGGAGGGCGCTCGCCACGTGCTCCAGGATCTTGAAGGCGAGGACGAAGAGGCTGAACGTGAAGGTCTTCCAGAGCACCGAGACGAAGAGCCGCCGGTCCTGGAGCTTCTCACCCACGTGCAGGGCCTCGCCGATGAGGATGAGCTTGCCGAGGATCATGGCCTCGACGACCACCCAGCCGAGCTGGAGGTAGCCGAGGTCGTACTCGGCCATGATGAGGGCCCGGTACGTCGCGAAGGAGAACAGGAAGACGACCAGGTAGCTGGAGATGAGGAGGTAGCTCTTCATCTCGTGGCTGAAGCGCTTCTTGAGATCCTGGTGCTTCCCGCTGGTGGGCGCCATGCCGGCAACGTTACACCAACACCGGGACGCGTCTACTCGCGCCCCGGCCGCGGCTGCCAGGATCACGACCACGGCGACGGGGGGATTTTCACGAGCGAATCCCGGCGGGAGGGGCGCGGGCGCCAGTACCCTACGAATCTCGTCCCGGGCGGCCGTCCTTGATTACGATCCAACCGAACATGACCGACCCCGTCCTCTGGCACCGGCTGCAGTTCGCCTTCACCATCACCTACCACTACCTGTTTCCCCAGCTCACGATGGGGCTCGCGCTCCTCATCGTCGTCCTCAAGTGGAAGGCGCTGCGCACCAACGACCAGGCGTGGGAGGCCGCCGCGCGTTTCTGGGTCCGGATCTTCGGGATCAACTTCGCGGTGGGCGTGGTGACCGGGATCCCCATGGAGTTCCAGTTCGGCACCAACTGGTCCCGGTTCTCCGAGTTCGCAGGCGGCGTCGTCGGAACCACGCTCGCGATGGAAGGCATGTTCGCCTTCTTCCTCGAGTCCACCTTCCTCGGCATCCTGCTCTACGGGGAGAGGCGGGTGTCGCGGCGAGCGCACTTCGGCGCGGCGGTGGCCCTGTTCCTCGGCTCCTGGCTCTCCGGCTACTTCATCACGGCGACGAACGCCTTCATGCAGCACCCGGTCGGCTACTCCGTGAGTGCGGACGGGCGGCTCCAGCTCTCCGACTTCTGGGCCTTCGTGTTCAGCAACTGGGCGTTCTGGGAGTACGCCCACGTCATGACCGCGGCGGTGGTGACGGGCTCCTTCGCGATGGCGGGGATCTCCGCCTACTGGTTGCTGCTCGGCCAGCACCGGGAGGTCGCCACGCGGGGGCTTCGCATCGCCGTGATCGCCGCGTCGATCGCCACGGTGATCCAGATCTTCCCCACCGGCGACCGCAACGGGAAGCTCGTCGCCGACCACCAGCCGGCCACCCTCGCCGCCATGGAGGGGCTCTTCGACAGCGGGCCCTATGCGAAGCTGGCCATCATCGGCCAGCCCGACATGAAGAACCGCCGGCTCGAGAATCCCATCGAGGTCCCGGGTCTCCTGAGCTTCCTCGCCTACGGTTCCTTCGGGAGCACGGTCGTCGGGCTGAACGACATCCCGCCGGACCAGTGGCCGGACAACGTCCCGCTCGTCTACTACGCGTACCACGTGATGGTGGGGCTCGGGACGGCCTTCATCGCGCTCGCCCTGTTCTCGCTCCTACAGCTGTGGCGAGGCGCGCTCTTCCGCCAGCGCTGGCTGCTCTGGTGCTGGATGCTCGCCATTCCCTTCCCCTACATCGCCACGACCGCCGGCTGGGTCACGGCCGAGTCCGGTCGTCAGCCCTGGATCGTGCACGGGCTCATGCGCACGTCGCAGGGCACGAGCCCCCAGGTCGGCGCGGGCGACACGCTCTTCACGCTGCTCGGCTTCTCGGGGCTCTACCTCGTGGTGGGAATCCTCTTCCTGTTCCTGATCGGCCGGGAGATCGCGCACGGGCCGACCATGCCGGCGCCGGGCGAGGGGAGGCCGTGATGGAGGCCATCTGGTACGCGGTGGTCGCCGGGATGTTCGCCGTCTACGTGGCGCTCGACGGCTATGACCTCGGGGCGGGGGCGCTCCACCTCCTCGTGGCCCGGGACGACGCAGAGCGCCGGCAGGTGCTCGGGGCCATCGGCCCGTTCTGGGACGGGAACGAGGTCTGGCTCGTGGCGGGCGGCGGCGTCCTCGTGCTCGCCTTCCCCGTGGCCTACGCCGTCGGCTTCTCCGGTTTCTACCTGCCGCTCATCCTGGTCCTCTGGCTGCTCCTCCTCCGGGGCCTCTCGATCGAGTTCCGCAGCCACGTGGACAACCCGCTCTGGCGCTCGTTCTGGGACGTGGTCTTCGCGGTGGGGAGCTCGCTCCTCGCCGTCGTGCTGGGGGCGGCGCTCGGGAACGTCCTCCGAGGGGTTCCCATCGACGCGTCGCGGACGTTCTCCCTGCCGCTCTTCGCCGACCTCCTCCCGGGCCGGGGCTCGGGCGTCCTCGACGTCTACACGGTCCTCGTCGGCGGTTTCGCGCTCGTCCTGCTCGCGGCGCACGGCGGCGCCTTCCTGGCCTGGCGCACGAACGGGGCGGTTCGCGAGCGGAGCCTGCGGACGGCGCGCCGCCTCTACGTCCTCGCCGCCACGCTCTTGCCGGTCGTCACCTGGGGGACGCTCGAGGTCCAGCCGGGCCTGTCCGGGTCCGTCGCACAGCGGCCCGTCGCGTGGCTCACGATGGCGGTGGCCGTCGCGGGGGCCGGGGCGCTCGTCTGGGGCCTCGCCCGGTCGCGCCCCGGCCTCGCCTTCGGGTCGTCGGTGGCGCTCCTGCTCGGCCTCCTCGCCACGGCCGCCGCGGCGAGCTGGCCCTACCTGCTCCGCTCGACCGTGGACCCGGCCTTCGACGTCACGGCCCAGTCGGCCGCCGCACAGGGCTACGCGCTGCGCGTGGCCCTCGTCTGGGCGTCCATCGGCCTGCCGCTGGCGTGTGCCTACTTCATCCACGTGGCGCGCACGTTCCGGATGGACCCCGATCTGCGAAGCGACGCCCCGACAGAGGCGTCAAAGCGGTTTGATTCGGGTCCGGGCTGAAGACGATGGTGGCGACGGGCAACGCAACCTACGGCGCCGGGACCCGGATCGCGGCGCTCGCCAGCTTGACCGGCTCATTCCCCGGGACGAAGCGCCAGGTGGTGACGACGGTGACGTCGGACCCCTCGTGCGGCGGCACGATGGAGACGAAGGTGAGCGAGCTCTCCGGCGCGTGGGCGTCGATCCAGGTCCCGGAGTTCGCGTAGATGCACGCCTTGCCCGCGTCGTTCGAGGTCACGTCGAGCCGGACGTCATGGGTGTGGCCGAAGACCACGATCCGCTTGCCGGTGCCGGGCGGCACGAAGTACTGCCACGCCGACTGCACGTCGAGCAGCCGGTTCACCGCCGAGTTGGCGATGGCGACCCGCGTGTCGACGGGGTTCGTGACGCCGTTCGCTTCGGCGCGAGCCGGCCACTTCGTCTCGATGTGCTCGTAGACGTTCACCTCGAGCTGACCGCCGACGAAGTGCGGCACGAGGTCGGTGAGCGGGTAGCTCGCGGTGAAGCCGTCGATCCCGGTCGCGATGATGCGCTCCATCCCCGGCGGGTCGATGGTCTTCGCGATGAGGATGGCGGCCCAGGCGACGGTGTAGAACGCGTATTCGCCGCCCGACTGGGCGGTGAGGCCCACGTCCAGCCCGGCCAGGGGGGATGAGACGCCGGGCCTGCGCCCGCGTTCCCGGTCGGACGTGGAAGCGACCTTCGACACGAAGTAGCCGGGCGGGAGGATCGAGCCGGCGACGTCCGGGTTTCCGAGCGGTGCCGGCGCGTTGAAGAAGTCGTACCGGTGGCCGTGCTCGATGACCACCTCGTCGTGCCCCACGGGGGAGTAGCGCCCGAGCCCCTTCACATCGCGGGCCTGGTTCATCCCCGGGAACAGGCGCGTGACGTCGGCCGCGGTGACCAGCATGTCGTGGTTGCCCGGGACGTAGGTGACCCGGACGTCGGGGCCGGCGGAGAGGGTTCGGAAGGCGGTGACGATGCCCGGGTTCGCCCTGGCGACGCTGTCGACGAATTCGGCCTCCGACTTGCCGTCCCCGAACGCGCTCAGCTCCATGGGAGCGACCCACTCGTCGACGAGGTCGCCGGCGATCACCAGCTCCCGCAGGCTACTGGTGCGACCCGCGCGCTCCAGGAACTCCTGGAGCGCATCCCGGTTGTCCACGAACCAGCCGTAGTGCGGGAGTGGGTGGTCCGCGATGCTGCGCTCGTCGCCCATGTGCACGTCGCTCACCACGTAGATGTCCCTGCGCGCCCCGAGCGGTCCGGCCACCGTGCCCTCGACGAGCGCGGACGGGTTGTCGGTGGCGAAGTACCCGACGCTCGGCGAGGCCAGCGCCTTGCCCGTCGCGGAGCGGAGCCCGGCGCCCACCGAGAGCCGGAACGCATGCCCCTGTGGGAGCGCCAGCCCGTCCCGGGTGCGGACGACGACCTCGGAAGGGCGGCCCGCGACCCAGGAGACGTCGACGGGCGGATCCGCCACCCAGTCGGCGCCCGGGACGGCGGTGGCGATCTCGACCGAACCCACGACGGTGCTCCCGTCGAGCGGCTCGGCGAAGGTGAGCCGGACCTCGGTCGGGGCATCCGCCACTGCGGGTGAGGACTCGTCGGCGGAGAGCGGGACGCTGGCCTCGAACGTGAGCGGCTCGGGCGGAGCGGAACTGCCGCAGCCGGTGGCAAGCGCCAATGCGACGAGTGCGGCGAGGATGCCGGTGTGGCGGGAAGCCATGGTGATCACCTCGTCCCTCGACGATGGCTTCGGGTGATCGCAGGGCCAATGGCCCCGAAGGGGCGGCCCCGAATTGTGGTCGGCCGGAACGCAGAGAGGCGGCTCGCGCCGCCTCCCCTGGCCTCTTCAGGGAGCCAACCGGTCACGCTACGCCTTGCGCTTCTCCTCGACTTCCTTGGCGAGCTCCTCGAGCTTCGGGTCCGCGACCTTCTCGCCCTCGGCCACCTTCTTGTCGGTGGCCTTGCCGGTCAGGTGCGCGGCGCCCGGAGCCCAGCCCGGGGTCACGGTGGCGGCCAGGTCCTGCGCCGACCGACGGAACGCGCCCGTCACTCCGCCGACCGCCGTCTTCGCCGCCAGGTAGAGTCCGATGAAGGGGAGGAACACCACCATGAGACCGCCGAGCACCGGCATGACCATCAAGGCCGCCGCGGTGTTGAGCTTCACGTAGTGCTCGGAAGAGGCGCCCGGGAGCTTCTGCCCGTCCTTCTCGATGGGGAAGATCTCCCAGTTGCTCTTCGAGAGGTAGTACCCGCCCTGCACTGCGCTGCCGCCGTTGATGGTCTTCATGGTTCGTTCTCCCTTTCTGAAGAGGAGTGTGCTCCATCCGGCGGGCGGCCGATATTGGGAGAGGTCCTGAGCCGGCGGAGATTGAATCCGGGTGGATGCTCCGGAAAACACCCGAACCCGGATGGGTACACCTCCGGCGCAGCCATCCAGTTGCGAACCCGCCTCGCGATGGGCCCGCCCCGAAAACACGAAGAGGCCAGCCCTTTCGGACCGGCCCCTCGTCCTGTCGGGCCCCTGACCCGCAGTGAACTGCCGTGCTTACGACTTCGAGGCGACCGCGGCGGCCTTGCGGGCCGGGGTCTCGGCGAGGACGCCGACCGCGGCGCCGGCCACCGCGCCACCCACCGCGAAGAGCGCGCCCACGCCCGTGGCGCCCATCACCATCCCGAAGACGATCAGCGCGCGGACCGCGAAGGTCGCCTGCACCGGCGTCCCGAAGATCCCACCGGCCAGCAGCACGCCCGCGTAACCACCGTAGAGGAGCGCGGGGAGCAGGGCGATGGCGAGGAAGAGGGCCAGTCCGACTGCGGCGCCGACGATGCTGGGGGTCTTGCGGTTCATGGGGTTCTCCTTGGTTTCCATCAGCGTTGGTAGACGAGAGGAGGTACTGCACCTCCCCTGCCAAGACTGGGGCCATGGAATTCCAGGGGGTTGGCGGCAGGCGTTGTCGGGGTTTCCCGACGGGACGCCGGGGGGAAGCGACGTCACCCTCCCCTTGCCCGGCCCGATCCGGGGGCGTAGACGTGGCGTCGTGATCGCGCGGCACGTGCTCCGGCAAGGACCGATGATCGGAACGCTCGGGCGCGTTGCGCTCGAGGCGATCCGCCAGCGGATCCTGCCACCACCCGCTGCACGCGACGGCGCGCACCCCGCGACCCCCGGGCCCGAGTTCACGGAGACCGTCGCCCCCCGTGACCCCGCGCTCGTGCGCGACTACCTGCGCTGGTGCGGAGACGAGGTGGACGCCTGGAAGGGCACGCTGCCGCCGCACCTCTTCGCGCAGTGGGGCTTCCCGCTGCTCTCGCGCACGCTCACGGGCATCCGCTACCCGATGGCGAGGGTGCTGAACGGCGGTTGCCGCCTCGAGATCGCGGGGCCCATCCCTGCGAGCGAGCCGCTGCGGCTCTCGGCCCACCTCGAGGACGTCGACGATGACGGGCGTCGCGCCGTCCTCCACCAGCGCCTGGTGACGGGGACCGCCAGCGCACCCACCTGTCTCGTGAGCCACCTGTACGCCATCGTTCCGCTCGGAGGGCGGGACGCGACGAAGAAGGCCAGCGACTCCCGGCCGATGGTGCCCGCTGACGCGAGGGAGATCGGGAAGCTCACGCTCTCCGGGAACGCCGGCTTCGAGTTCGCGTGCCTGACGGGAGACTTCAACCCCGTGCACTGGATCGCCCCGTACGGGAAGGCAGCGGGGTTCGGCGGGACCATCCTGCACGGCTTCGCGACGCTCGCCCTCGCCGTGGCGCGGCTGAATCGCGCCGTGCTCGGCGGCGACGTCCGCGCCCTGAAGGTCGTCGACGTCCGGTTCACCCGCCCCCTGCGCCTGCCCGCACGGGTGGCCGTCTTCCATCGCCCCGGCGAGCTGTACGTCGGCGCCGCGCCGGGCGAACCCGCGAACCTGACCGGCTCGTACGGGACGTGAGCGGGGCGATGGCGCTGCAAGTCACATTTGACCTACGCCCCATCTTTGCTCCCGGGCTCCATTGAAGCGACCCGGACCGATGGTGACAATCCCCGCGTCGCGCATTTCCATGGCCTCTGGTGCGCAGACGCGCGACGGTGGAGGTTGGCGATGAGCTCCGATGCGTCCCGTTGGAGTCGACTCTGGACGATGCTCTCGATGACGATCGCCGTGGCGATCGTCCCTGGCTGCGGGACCCCCGATGGCGGGCAGACCTCCCTGCCCGGACAGCCATCCGGTGAAGCGCAGTCGGGAGTCGACCCTCCGTCCTTCTCCTTCCGCTCGGGGGAATCCCCCGGTTCCGTCCAGGTCGCGATCTCATCGGCGACGCCGGGCGCGGACATCTTCTACGAACTCGTCCTCGACGTCCCGGTGACGAACTCATCCCGTCGGTATTCGGGTCCGGTGGCTCTCACTCCCCGGGCCCTGTACGAGGACTCCATGTCCATCGTCCGCGCCATCGCCGTCGTCGGCGGAGAGGCCAGTTCCGAGGCCGCTGCAACGTACGTGGTACCGATGCCGCCCGATCCGACCCCGACCTTCTCGCCGGGCACTGGCACATACAGTGCGAGCCAGCGCGTCACCATCTCGTCATCGGTGCCGGCCGCCACGATCTGGTACACCCTCGATGGGACCGAACCGCGCTGGGGGGCCTCACGGGTCTACACGGGCCCGATTCCGGTCGACAGCTCGACGACGGTACGGGCCATCGCGACCCTCTACAACGACGTGACGCCCGTAGCGACCGCCACCTACCTGTTCTGAAGTTCCCGGGGACGCGAATCGCGCAGGGGAGCTTCTTGCTGCGCCGCGGCTCCGAGCCCGGTCGGCGCCTGGATGTGGACGCGCTACATTCTCCCCATGCCGCCCAACACTCCGCAGCCGCCCAACTTCATCCAGAACGTCGAGCAGGTCCTGCCCATCGACGAGATCTTCCCCACGAGCGCCCTCATCCTCGGCGGGGCGGTCCTCATCGGGGTCGTCCTCCTTCACGGGGTCGTGATGCGCTGGGTCCAGACCCACGTCGTCGCCCGCGATCCGTTCATCCGCCGCTCGCCCCAGGCCTGGCGGAGCGACCTCGTCATGGCATCCGTCATCCTGGCCCTGCTGGGCGCAGGACTGGCCGAGGTCACGGTCTGGACGGCCGCCCTCAAGTACTCGAACCTCTTTCCCACCTGGGTCGGTGCCGCGGCCTACTCCGCCTCGAGCTACACCACCCTCGGGAACGCCACGCGCACGCCCCCGCCGGGCTGGAGCATGCTCGGTCCCATCATCGCCATCTCCGGGCTCTTCACCTTCGGGTGGTCCGGCTCCGTGCTGGTGGAGGTCGTCCGCCGCGTCAGCCAGGCGCGCGACGCGGCCCGGGCGACGGCGGCGGCAACGCCCCCGGCCTGAGCCCGGACGCGAGGCTCGTCGAGGACGGCGTCAATACCCCAGGATCGCCCTCGCCTGCGTCACGATGTCGAACAGCACCCTTGCCTCGGTGCCGAGGTCGTCGAAGTCGATCAGGCTGAAGAACAGCACCATCGACACGTCGCTGGCCGGGTCGTACAGCATGACCGACAGATAGCCATTGTGGGCTCCGGTGTGACCGAAGCCGAGCCCGGTGAACTGCTGTATCCCGAGGCCGTAGCAGTCCCTGGCCCCGGCCGGGATGGCGCACTTCATCGATCCGACCGTCGTGTCGTCGAGGCCGGCCGCACCGGTCACGAGCGCCCGGTTCCACCGCGCCAGCTGCTCGGGTGTGGAGATCAGGTTTCCCTCGGCCACGTTGATCGACATGTTGTCGGCCACCGTCGCGACGAGCTTCTTCGACTCCATGTAGTCGAGGGAGTATCCGACCGCGAAGGGCGCGGGGATCGTCCTCTCGGTGTGGAGGCTCGGCGAGGAGGTCTCGGTGAGCTGGTTGGGGACGAGCAGGTTCTGCACGACGAAGTCGGAGTACGACAGGCCCGAGACGCGCTCGATCACCTTCCCCAGGATGGAGTATCCGGTGTTGCTGTAGTGGTACTCGTTCTCCGACGGTGGCGAGTAGGACGCCTCGCAGGTGGCGACCACTCCCACCAGCTCGTCGAACGTGAACTGCCGCGACATGTCCTGGGTCGCGAGGTAGCTCTTCCCCGCGTACGGGCATGGGGCGTCGGCTGGGATGTCCTCGTTGGTGACGTCGTAGACCCCCGCCCTGTGGCCGAGCAGTTGCCTGATCGTGATGCTGGCCTTGTACGGGATGGCGTAGCTCGCCGAGTCCGGAACGTAGGGCGTCGTCGTTCCCGGGATGTTCGCCGTGATGAAGTCGTCGATGTGGAGGAGGCCTCGCTGCTGCAGGAGCATGATGGCCGCAGCGGTGAAGGTCTTGGTGTTGCTGGCGATCCGGAAGTGGATGTCCGGGCTCGCGTTCTCCATGCCGGTCGACGCGAAGTAGGCGCCGGCCGGGGTCGACACGTGGAGAACGGCACCTCCCGAGGCCGGGTACCCGATGCTTTCGCTGTAGGCAGCCCATTTCTGGGCGACCATCTGCTGGAGCGCGGCCTGACGGTCCGGCTGGCTCGTGCCGCCGCACGCGCTCGCGGTCATCAAGGCGGCCATCAGGGCCACTCTTCCGGATCCGTTCGGCGTCGTCATCGGCGGTTCTCCCGGTCGTTCGGAGTCACGCCCAGGTGTGCAGGATGCATGCCTCGATGGACCCTCGAAAGTGCGCAGGGAAAGGCTCCCCGCCCGTGATCGGCGCGCACCCGGGTCAAGACCTACCCACGTTCGCGCGTTAGGATCCGCCCCACATGGCGACTGCATGGCTAGCCGGAGGAAGCGGGCTCGTGGGGGGAGCGCTCCTGAGACGCCTTCTCCGGGACGACCATTTCGACAAGGTCATCTCGGTGGGGCGTCGGGCCCTCCCGATCCAGGACCCGAAGCTCGTCCAGGTGGAGACCGACTTCGCGACGCCGTCGGTGTTCGATGCCCTGGCCGCGCCGGCGGTGGCGTTCTGCTGCCTGGGCACGACCATCAAGAAGGCGGGCTCGCGCGAGGCGTTCCGGAAGGTGGACCACGACGCGGTCCTGGCGTTCGCGAAGGGGGCGAAGCGCAAGGGGGCGCACGCCTTCATCCACGTGTCCTCGCTGGGCGCGAACGTCAAGTCGCGCACCTTCTACGGCGCCGTGAAGGGCGAGACCGAGCGAGACCTGGGCCTGCTGGGCTTCCCGAGCGTGTACGCCATGCGTCCGTCGATTCTCGACGGGGATCGTGGCGAGAGCCGTCCTGGCGAAACCGTGGGACTTCTCGTCGGACGCGTCCTGGCGCCATTTCTCGGCAAGTACCGACCGACGCGTGTGGAAACGGTGGTCGAGAGCATGGTCGGCCTGGCCAAGGCAGCGGCTCCGGGTGTCCACGTGATCGAGCCAGACGAGATGACCGGGTAGCACGCATCCAGAACGGGACGCGACCCGGCACGGGCCCTGATACGCTCAGGAGCCCGGAGGGAACGGGTGGCCAGGACGGACGAGTGTCGGGGTGACGACTGATGGGGGATGCGATGGGTGCGCGACGCGTGGTCGTGACGGGGCTCGGGGTGGCAAGCTCGCTCGGCTGCGACGTCGAGCTCTTCTGGCGACGCCTCGTCCGGGGTGACTCGGGCGTCGTGTCGCTCGACGATCCTGCCTTCGCCTCGTTCCCGGCTCGCATCGGTGCACTGGTCCAGGGCTACGCCGAAGGCGACCACTTCGAGCGCAAGGAATTGCGCCGTACCAGCCGGGCCTCCCAGCTCGCGGTCGTCGCGGCGACCCAGGCCGTGCGTCAGGCGCGCCTCGCGGAGGGTGGGGTCGATCGGCGGGAGACCGCGGTGATGATCGGAAGCTCGATCGGCGGCTTCAGCGCCGCCGACCACCTCTTCCGTGACTACTACCTCGAGGGGCGCGCCGGTCCGTTCATCATCCCCACGTCCATGAACACCGGCCCCTCGGCCAACGTGTCGATCCGGTTCGGGCTCGGTGGCCCCCTGGTCAACGTGGATGGAGCATGCGCATCGGGCACCCACAGCGTCGGCCATGCCCTCCAGATGATCCGGGCGGGCTCGGTCGACGTGGCCCTCGCCGGAGGGGCCGACTCCACGTTCACGCGGGGTGTCATGGCGGCGTGGAGTGCGCTGGGCGTCCTGTCGGAGCGCAACGACGACCCCGCCAGGGCCTGCCGCCCGTTCAGCGCCGATCGCGACGGCATCGTGCTGGGTGAGGGGGCAGGGGTCGTCGTCCTCGAATCCGAGGAATCCGCGCGGAGGCGCGGGCAGGAGATCCTGGGAGAGGTCCTCGGCTACGGCGCGTCGGCGGACTGTCACAGCCTGACGCAGCCCTCTCCGGATGGACCCGCCCGGGCCATGAAGAAGGCCCTGGGCGATGCCGCCCTGCGAGCCGAGCAGGTCGGCTACGTCAACGCCCACGGAACCGGGACGCCCTGGAACGACAAGACCGAGACGGCCGCCATCAAGGACGTCTTCGGGGAGGGCGCCTACCGGACCCTCGTCGTCGCCAACAAGGGCGCGCTGGGTCATGGCATCGCCGCCGGGGGCGCCCTCGAGCTGATCGGCTGCATCCAGGCCTTGCGGGACCGCGTGGTCCCTCCGACCATCAACTACGCGGTCCCGGATCCGGAGTGCGACCTCGACTACGTGACCACCGGCTCCCGCGCCTACGAGGGTGATTTCGCCCTCAACAACTCCTTCGCCTTCGGCGGGAGCAACGCGTCGGTGATCGTCGGGCGGTATCGTCCGTAGCTGGCCCCGTCACGGCTCGTCAGCCGAGGCCCCCGCTGATGCCGATCACCTGGCCCGTGATGTAGGCCGCGTCGTCGCTCGCGAGGAAGGCCACCAGACGCGCCACCTCCTCGGCCCGGCCCAGGCGCCTCATCGGGATGTGCTTCTTGATCTCCTCCACGGGAGCGTGGGCGATCATGTCGGTTTCGATGAGCCCTGGCGCGATCGCGTTCACCGTGATGCCGCGGTGCGCGACCTCCAGCGCAAGCGCCCGCGTCGCCCCGATCAGCCCTGCCTTGGCCGCGGCGTAGTTCACCTGCCCTCGGTTGCCCGTCAACCCCGACACCGAGGAGACGTTGATGATGCGACCCCAGCGTCGGCGCACCATGGGCATCACGAGGGGCCTCGTGACGTGGAAGAAGCCGTCCAGGGTGGTCCTGGTCACCCGCTCCCAGTCCTCCGACTCCAGCGCGGGGAATGCCGCATCCCTGGCGATGCCGGCATTGTTCACGACGATGCCCACCGGGTTGGCCTCGTCGGCAAGGAGCCCTTCGATCGCGGCGGAGGCTTGCGGACCGTCGGCCACGTCGAACCGGGCGAGCTCGCACGTGCCTCCCGATTCCTCGATCGCCGCCTGGGTCGCCCGGGCGGCGGCGTCGTTCGACAGGTAGTTCAGGATGACGGCGTGCCCGGCTCGTGCCAGGGCGGCCGCGATGGCCGCTCCGATCCCGCGACTCCCTCCGGTGACGAGCGCGCGCGGCTTCATGCGGATGGGTCCCCCAGAGCGCCCAGGTAGAAGTTGAGGCTGGCTTCGGCTACGCACCGCCCGTCACGGATCACCCTACACCGGAAGCTGCTCATGCGCTCGTCGCCCCAGACCTCCTCGGCGTCGACGAGGAGCTCGTCCCCGATCTCGAACTGGTCGACCTCAAGGGTCATCTCCCGGGCTCCGATCACGTATCCGATCCGGGGGGGGGCTCCGATCGTCCTGCCACGCATGCCCGCAAACGCCGCCACCGCCTGGGCCATGTACTCGAGCGAGACGATGGCGCGTACCCGGCCCGCGGCCACGAACATGGAGTCGCTGCGTATCGTGGCCCGACAACGGATGCTCGCGCCACCGTACGCGACGATCTCGTCGAGGAGGATCATCGGAGCCGAATGCGGAAGCACCTCGGCGATGGCGGGAAACGCGATCATGCCGCCGGCGCGACGTCCACGGACCACGGCCCGACGCCGTCCGCCCCCAGCCCGACGGTGGCCGGACGGCGCGACAGGATGGCCGCCAGCAGGGCGAACGCGCCGGCGCACGGGTGGAACGCGAGACCATCCGGCAGCTCGACGCCCGGGGCGGGACCGCGACGCGGCTCCGACACGGCCGCGAGAGCACGCGGGCCCGGACTCGTGGAGAGGCAGATCGCGACCGCGGCCGCCGGATAGGGCTGGACAAGCGCGAAGGGCTCGGGCGGAGGCTCGTCGAGCATGACGACGAGGGCATCGCCCCCGTTCTCTCCGAGCAGCGCCATCGCCTCGAGCAGGGTCGCCGCCGGGGTGGCCCTCCCGGCAGCCAGGGCGGTGTTGAAGCCATGGTTGCCGGTCGCGATCGACAGGTACGCCGCGGACGCGTTGTGGACGCTGTTGTGAAACCTGGTCGGTGAAGGCAGGCCGGTCGGGCCGCCGAATTCCCGCATCATCTCGACGGCGGCCACGATCTCGCCGTAGGCCGAGCCCAGGACGAGGGGGACCCTCGCGAGATCGACGCCGGCCTGTTGCGCAGCCTGTCCGGCCACGGCGGCGGCCATGCGGGCCAGCGACGAGGCCCGGCGCCTGAGGACCGGTGGCAGGAGCTCTCCGGACGGGTCGGACGGCGTCAGGGCCGGGAAGGCCGTGGACCATCTCGCGTTGCCGCCCTGTCGAGGCGCGCAGAGGCCAACACCGCCGACGTACGCGGGACTCATGTGCGGGCACCGAGCAGGATGGAGACGTTGCTGCCGCCGAAGGCAAAGGAGTTGCTCATGGCGGTCCGCACGAGCCGCTTCGCGCCCTTCACGCAGACGTCGATCTCGATCCGGGGGTCGAGAGGCTCGGCCCCGAGGGTCGCCGGGACGAAACCCCGCTCGATGGCGAGAGCCGCGAGCACGGCCTCGGTCGCGCCAGCCGCGCCCAGGAGGTGACCGGTGTAGCACTTCGTGGACGTGACGAGCGCACCGCGCCCCAGCACCGAGGCGATCGCCGAGGCCTCGACGACGTCATTGGCGACCGTCCCCGTCCCGTGGGCGTTCACGTGGTCGACCGAACCTGCCTCGATTCCCGCCTGGCGGAGCGCAGCTTCCATCGCGAGCCGTGCGCCCAGTCCGTCGGGGTGGGGATGACTCATGTGGAACGCGTCCGAGCTTTCCCCCACTCCACGCAGGAGCACCCGCCCCTCCCCTTCCCGCTCGATGAGCAGGAAGGCCCCCCCCTCGCCGATGCTCAGCCCGTCCCGGTCCGCGCTGAAAGGTCGGCAGGCCCGGCGCGACAATGCCTGGAGACTCTCGAACCCTCGCAGGGTCGTGTGGCAGAGCGTGTCCACGCCACCGGTGAGCACGGCGTCCGCGACGCCCGCGGCGATCAGGCGTCGCGCGGAGGCGAGGACCTTGCCGCTCGAGGAGCACGCGGTGGACACGACGTACGCAGGACCGGCCGCCCCCGTCCGCGCCCTCAAGACGTCGAGGACGCCGTGGAACGCGTGCTGCCGGTCGAGGTCGAATCCGCCAGGAAGGCTCCCCGTGACCGTCCGGGCCTGGTAGGCGAGTTCCGTCTCCAGGATGCCGCCGGTACTGGTTCCGATGACCAGGGCCACACGGTCCCGGCCCCAACGTCGGACCGCACGAGCCACCTCGCCGTCGAGACCGGAGAGGATGGTGATGGCCATGCGCGCGAGGCGGGTGTCGAAGGCCGCGAGGGACCGGGGGAGGGCTTCGAGCGGTCCCCGGAAGACCCCGCACACGGTCTCGAACGGCAGGTCCCACGGACAGGGCTCGAGTCCGGAGCGACCCTCCTCCAGGGCGCGCGCAACCTCCTGAACGTTCGCGCCGAGGGCATTCCCGACGGCGAAGCCCGTCACGGGGAAGGCCACGGGCACGTGCGGATCGGTCATCGCTCCTCTCCTGGCATCAGCCTCCCACCATACCCCAAAAGTCCAGGAAATTTGGAATGTTGCAGCACGATCCGGTCGTCCCCATGTTCCGGTCCCGGCCTTGTTTGGCCCCCGGCAGGCGCTTACACTGTGTTCGTGGTCATGCCCGCGCTGACAGGTCGGGGAGTCCCGTGTGAAAGGTGTGGGTACGGACATCGTCGACGTGTGCCGCCTGGCGACCAGCCTGCGCCGGCGGACCGGTTTCGCGGACATGGTCTTCGCATCCGACGAGCGTCGTTACTGTGATTCGCAGCGACGGCCCGAGCTCCACTACGCCGCGCGCTTCGCCGCGAAGGAGGCGTTCCTCAAGGCCCTTGGACTCGGGATCCTGAGCGGGGTGGCGCTCAGGGAGATCGAGGTCGTTCGAGACCCCGATGGCGCGCCTCGGCTGCGCCTCGGCCCGACCGCTTCGGCCGCTCTCGCCCGGTCCGGTGGCGCGGCGACCGTCCTGAGCCTCTCCCACGACCATCGGGTGGCGATCGCCATGGTGGTGGTGTCATGAGGGGCTGGGGTGACCGGGTGCGCCGGACCCTGCTCACCGGAAGCGCCTTCCTGCTCTTCTTCTCCTGTGGGGTGGCGCTCTCCTACGTCGTCCTCCCACTGGCGCGCCTGGGCGAGCGGGACGCGCGGGCACGCGCACGGAAGTGTCGCCGGATCGTCCGTCGGACCTGGATCTTCTTCCACGACTACATGCGCGTCACCGGCCTGCCCGGATACGACCCTCGCACCAACCGGCTCGAGCTGCCTCCCGCGCCGTACGTGCTGGTCGCCAACCACCCGACGCTGGTGGACGTCACGGCCATCGGCGCGACGGTCCCCGACGCCACCATCATCGCCAAGTCGAGCATGTTCCGGAACCCGTTCGTCGGACCGGTCCTCCGGTACTGCGACCACATCGCGGTGACCCATGACGGCCCCTTCTCCGGAGCCGCGGTCGTCGACGAGGCGGTCGCACGCCTCGAGGCGGGGATCCCGGTGCTCATCTTCCCCGAAGGCACGCGATCCCCCGAGCACGCGATCGGGAGGTTCCAGGCGGGCGCATTCGTCATCGCGGCGCGCGCCGGCGTCCCCGTCATTCCACTCCTCGTCCAGTGCGAGCCGCCCACGCTCATGCGCGGCCGGCCGTGGTACGACATCCCGGACCGGCCGCCGGTGATGACGATCCGGCAGTTGCCGGCCGTCGAGGCGCGGGGGCGACGCCCGGTCCTCCTCGCCAGGGAGCTGGAGGCCTCGTACCGCCGGCAGGTCGTTCCCCCGTCCGAGAATCCACCTCTTCCCTCGATCGCTCCGACAGCCTGAACGGTTCACCACCATGAAAAACCTGGAACGCGAGATCACGCTGCTCATCATCGAGAGCCTTCACCTCGAAGGGGTCACCGTCGACGGCATCGACCCGGCTGCGCCGCTGTTCGGCGAGGGGCTGGGCCTCGACTCGATCGACGCGCTCGAGATCGCCATGGAGATCCGCAAGCGCTACGGGGTGAAGACGACCGCCGACGACGCCAGGAATCGGGAGATCTTCTCGTCGGTGCGAAGCCTCGCCGCCTACGTGGCGGACAACAGGGAGAGCAAGGCAGGGTGAGCCATGGACCAGCAGGAAATCCTCGACAGGGTCACCGCGGTGATGGCCGAGCTCTTCGATCTCGACCGGTCCAAGCTCACCCCCGAGGTCCGCTTCGAGGACCTCGAACTGACCAGCCTCGACGCGCTGGACCTGGTCGCGGAGCTCCAGGCGCTGACCGGCCGCAAGGTGGCGCAGGGACGCCTCCGCGACGTCCGGACCATCGGTGACATGGTGTCCCTCGTCCAGAGCCAGCTGGCGCAGGGCGACAGAGCTTGACGGTGAATGGCAGGTGCGCGTCCTCCTCGTCTCGCTGAACCGGGTGCGCTTCCCGTACCCCGTGTACCCCATCGGGCTCGACTACGTGGCGGCCGCCATCGCCCCCGCGCACGAGTCCCTCATCCTCGATCTCTGTCCCCTGGACGACGCCGCGATAGGGCCCGCCATCCACGCCGCCATCCGGGACTTCGCGCCGGGCGCCGTGGGCGTCTCCATTCGCAACATCGACAACCTGGAAGCGACGAACCTTCGCGCCTTCGTCGAGGACATGCGCTCCGTGGTGGACGAGATCCGGTCGGCCACGACCGCCCCCATCGTGCTCGGGGGGGCGGGGTTCACGATCTACCCGGCGGAGTTGCTCGAGAGGCTCGGGGCCGACTTTGGCGTGGTGGGCGAAGGGGAGCGGGCCTGCGCACTGTTCGACGCTCTCGAGGGAGGTCGGGGGGTCGGTCCGTTGCCGGGCGTGGCCGTGGCGGGCGCCCCGGCCCCTCCCGCTGCTCCCCTCGGCAAGGGCTTCTCGCCGCGACGCGCTCCGGTCGCCGACAATCCGGCGCTGGGCTTCTACCTGGATCACGGAGGCATCGTCGGGATCCAGACGCAGAGAGGATGCTCCCTGCGCTGCGTCTACTGCACCTATCCGGGCATCGAGGGAAGCACGCGCCGGACCTTCCCACCGGAGGCCGTGGCCCAGGAGGCCAAGCAGCTCGAGGCGGCCGGGGCGCGTTACCTGTTCCTCACGGATTCCGTCTTCAACGCCGATCCAGCCCATTGCCTGGCGGTCGCGGACCAGCTCCGGCGTCTTCGCCTGGGCATTCCCTGGGGAGCCTTCTTCGCACCTCTGTCTCCGCCGGACGGCTTCTACGCGCGCATGGCGGACGCCGGATGCACCCACGTGGAGTTCGGGACGGAGTCCCTCTCGGACGCCATGCTGCCGCGCTTCGGCAAGCCATTCGGCTTCGATGACGTCCTCCGTGCACACGAGGCCGCGCGTTCGGCCGGACTCCACGTCGCTCACTTCATGATCCCGGGAGGCCCCGGCGAGTCGCTCCGGACGCTGGACGAGACGCTGGACCGCTGCGACCGGATCACCGGTTCCGCGATCTTCTTCTTCTGTGGGATGCGGATCTGCCCCGGGACCGGGCTGGAGAAGATCGCACGGGCCGCCGGCCAGATCGGTCCGGGGAAGAGCCTTCTCGAGCCCGTGTTCTACGAGCCTCCGGGCCTGCCCCTCGAAACGATCGCCAGGCGGGTGCAGGAGCGCGCCGCGGGAAGGCACAGCTGGATCGTGGGCGCGGGGGCGGACCGGGCGGCGGCCCTGCTGGCCCGCCTGTACGCGCGCGGACACACGGGACCGCTCTGGGAGAGGCTCGTCGAGGCATGAGGGTGTTTCCGTCACGCGCGCACGCGGCTGCCGGCGGGGCGTTCGTCTCGGCGGCGCTCCTCGCCCTCGTTCACCCACTCGCCGCGGCGGTCCCGCTCGCACTCTTCGTCCTGGCTTGCCTGGCGGCGCCGTTCTTCCCTGGATGGGCGTTCTTCCTGCCCACGACGACCCACGGCCCGCGCACGCGACGCGCGGTGGCCATCACCTTCGACGACGGCCCCGATCCCCGGACGTTGCCGGCCCTGCTGGCCCTGCTCGCGCGGGAGAAGGTCCACGCGACCTTCTTCCTCGTCGGACGCAGCGCCGCCGCCCACCCCACCCTCGTCCGTGACATCGTCGAGGCAGGACACGATGTCGGAAGCCACTCCCAGACCCACGACCCGTTCCTGATGCTGCGCTCCTGCAGGCGCCTGGAAGAGGACATCGGGGAATGCCAGGGCGTCCTCGCGAGGGCCGGGGTGACCCCCCTCGTCTTCCGGCCGCCGGTCGGAATCACCAACCCTCGCCTCCTGGGCGCGTTGCGCTCCCACGGGCTGGCCTGCGTCACCTTCAGTTGCCGCCCCCTGGATTTCGGGAATCGGCGCCTGCGGGGGCTGAGGCGCCGCGTCCTGGATCGCGCGCGTGCCGGCGACATCGTGGTGCTCCACGACCGGCTGCCCCCGGACGTGCCGGTCGCTCCCTGGCTCGAGGAGGTCGCCGGAATCCTCGAAGGGCTGCGGGAGAAGGGGCTTCGGGTGGCTCCGCTCTCCGAGCTCGTCGGCTTCGAGGTCATGCGAACCCATCCACCCGCTCCGGGGGATGCCGCGTCGCCGGTTCCCCTCGCGCCCCCGGGCCCGGCGACCGGCCACGCCCGCCAGGCGATCGTGAACGGGGTTCCGGGAGCGGCGCGCGCGCTGTTCTTCGGAGCATTCCCGCTCCTCGTCCTCGGTGGCGTCGCGCTCGTCGGTGCCCGTGGCACGGCGCTCCTGCTCCTGGCCACGCTCGGCATCGCTCGGCTCGGGTCACGGTCCACGGCATCGGACCCGCACCCCCTCGGCGGCCTCTGGCTCACGGCTGCCGCGCTCCTCGCGCTGGCCGCGGCGCTGGACGACAGCCGATTCATGCTGGCGTACCCGTCGGTCGTGAACGCGGTGCTCCTCGCCACCTTCGCGCTCTCCCTGCGAACGGGCCCGCCGATGGTGGAACGCCTTGCGCGCCTGATCACGCCCGACCTCCTTCCCGCCGAGGTGCGATACTGCCGGACGGTGACCGTCGTCTGGTGTGCCTTCTTCGCGTTGAACGGCTCCGTGGCGACGGCGCTGGCACTGTGGGCACCCCGCAGCTGGTGGGCCGTCTACTGCGGCGCGATCTCCTACTTGCTGGTGGGCGCCCTGTTCGCGGTCGAATACCTCGTCCGGAAGCGGCGCTTCGGCCGTTACGGGCGAGGCCCGATCGATCGATTCCTCGCCAGGGTCCTGGGCCACGAGGCCGTCTCGTCGTGAACCCGATTCTCGAGCACGCCCCCGGAGAAGCCGTCGCCGTCGGACCCGGCGGGACCCTCTCCGCGTCCGACCTGGTGGCGGACGCGGGCCGGGTCGCTGCGCAGCTCCTGGATCTCGGGCCCGGCGCCGTTGCGCTCCATTGCTCCGACAGGTACCTCTTCACTGCGGCCCTGCTCGGCGCCTGGCAGGCCGGCCGCGTCGTCCACCTGCCGCAGAACGGGCAGCCGGAGACGCTCCGGGCCCTTCGCCAGGACCCCGATGTCCAGGTCCTCCTCCACGATCGCACCGGAGATGCCGAAGGGACCCACGTTGGCGAACTTCTGTCCCGATCCATCACGCCTGTGCCGTACCGTGAAATCGACCTCGGCCGGCACCTGGTCACCCTGCTGACCTCGGGAAGCACCGGGAGCAGCCAGCCTTGCCCCAAGACCGGCGTTCAGCTCCTGGGCGAGGCGACCGTGCTCGCTCGTGTCTTCGGCGTGGCGCGTGGAGCTCGAATCCTGGCGACTGCCCCTCCAAGCCACATCTACGGCCTCCTCTTCGGTGTCCTCCTTCCGCTCAGGGCCGGGGGTGTCATCATCCGCGAGACGCCGCTCCATGCGGAGTCGGTCGTTGCATCCTTGCGCCGATACGCGGCCACCCACCTCGTGAGCGTGCCCGCCCACCTGGCCACGCTCGCCCAGGTGGACGACCCCCCTCCCCTCGAGTGCGTGTTCTCGTCCAGCGCTCCCCTTCCCCCGGGCACGTCCGAGGCACTCCGGGTGCGATTCGGATGGCGGGTCGTGGAGGTCTACGGCTCCACGGAGACCGGTGGGGTCGCCTGGAAGAGCGGCGCGGAGCCCTGGCGTCCGCTCCCCGGGGTATCGGTCTCGGCCGCGGACGATGGTCGAATCGTTCTCTCTTCCCCGTTCCTGCCCTCGGGAACCCCTCCCTATCTCGGTGCCGACCTGATCTCGCCGGTCGAGGGAGGCGGCTTCCACCTCCTGGGACGGAGAGATGGCGTCGCGAAGATCGCCGGGAAGCGGGTGTCGGTCCGGGAGATCGAGGAGTTCCTCCTCCGGGTACCCGGAGTGCGGGATTCCGCCGCGGTCGTTCGCCCCTCCAGCGGCCCCCGCGGAGAGGAGATCTGGGTGGCGGTGGCCGCCGACGGGGTCACCTCGGCCGGGTTGCGAACCGCGCTCTCCGGGTGGCTCGACCCGGTCGCCATGCCGCGCAGGATCCGGATCCTGCGCGCCCTCCCACGGGAGGAGACCGGCAAGCTCGTTCACGAGCGCCTGCTCGAGCTGTTCCGGGACGACGAACTTCCCCCGACGAGGACGATGGAGCCGCTCGAGGAGCGTTCGTCCGACGGCGGCGGGACGGACGTGCGCGTGCTGAGCTTCCGGGTACCTCCGGATCTCCCGTATTTCCGCGGGCACTTCGACGGCGATCCGATCCTGCCCGCGGTCGTCCAGCTGGATGGACTCGTCCTCCGCCAGATCGAGCGAATCTGGCCGGAGCTCGGCGCCCCCCGGCAAGCGCTCCGGCTCAAGTTCAAGCGTCCCGTCAGGCCCGGGGAGCGCCTGGAACTGCGCCTCGCCCTGGACGCATCCAGGCCCGCGGTGACCTTCGGCATCGATGGCGGAGCCGGGCCTTGCGCCTCCGGGACCCTTGTGTTCGGCTCGATCGAGAGCGTTCCATGAGCGAGTTCCGCATCTGCGGGCTGGTGCCCACCTACGACAACCCGAGGACCATCCGGGAGGTCGTGGACCGGGTACGCGCCCACCTCCCGGACGTGATCGTCGTGGACGACGGGAGCGCCGACCCCGGCCGCATCGCGGTCGAGGCCCTGGCCCGGGATGGGCTCGCCCGGGTGCTCCGACGCTCCCGGAACGGCGGGAAGGGAGCCGCGGTCAAGGACGGGCTTCGGTTCGCTGCCGAACTCGGCTTCACGCACTGCCTGCAGATCGACGCCGACGGGCAGCACGACGCCGGTGACATCCCTCGTCTCGTCGATGCGTCCAGGGCTCGACCCGAGGCGCTGATCCTGGGCCAGCCCATGTTCGACGACTCGGCCCCTTCCTTGCGGCGCAAGGCCCGGCTCATCAGCCGGTCCTTGACCGACCTCCAGACCGGCAAGCGGGTCATCCAGGATCCGCTCTGCGGATTCCGGGTCTACCCGGTCCAGCCGGCCATCGCCGTCATCGGCGCCAGGGGATGCGGCGATCGCATGGACTTCGACATCGAGATCGCGGTTCGGATGATCTGGCGCGGGTGTCCCGTCGTGAACGTGCCGACCCTGGTTCGCTACCTGTCGGCCGCCGAAGGCGGCGTGTCCCATTTCAGGATGGTCCGGGACAACCTGCTCATCAGCTGGGCACACACCAAGCTGTGTGCCGGCGCGCTCGCGCGCCTGATGACGCGGCGCCCCCTGAGACCCGCATGACGGCGAACGTGGGCACGCGCTGGCAGGACGTGGGCGAGAAGGGCTCGGCGGCGGGGATCAGCCTGCTCTTCCGGCTCGGAACGATGTTCGGCAGGCGCATCCCGGGGCTCATCCTGCCCCTCGTCGCCGCCTGGTACGTCGTGCTCCATTCGCCCGTCCGCCGGGCCTCTCAAGCCTACTTCCGGCGCCTCCAGGGTCGGGCCAGGCTCCGGGACGTCTACCGTCACGTGCATTGCTTCGCTCGCGTGATCCTGGACCGGCTCTTCATGGTCCGGGGCGACTTCCGGCCGTTCCAGATCACCTTCGAGGGCCAGGAGCACCTGGAGTCGCTCCGCGCGAAGGGCCGCGGCGCCTTGCTCATCGTCTCGCACCTGGGGAGCTTCGAGGTTCTCCGCGCCATGTCCCGGGAGCGCGCATTCCCGGTGAGCATTCTCGGCTACTTCGGGAACGCGAGCCGCATCAACGCCGCCCTCCGCCGCGTGAACCCGGCGGTCGACACCCACCTCATCGAGATCCGGCCCGGAGACGCGAGCTTCGTCTTCGAGGTCGAGCGCTGCATCTCGGAAGGGCAAATCGTCGGGACCATGGGGGACCGTGTGGGCTTCGACGGCAAGCAAGCCCGCGCGACGTTCCTCGGATCGGAGGCGAGCTTCCCGACGGGACCGTACCTGCTGGCGGCGGCCCTCGGCTGCCCCGTCTACCTGGCGTTCGGTCTCTACCGGGAGCCGAACCGCTACGAGCTGCACTGCGAGCCGTTCGCGGACCCGATCGAGCTGCCACGGGCCACGCGGGCGGAGGCGCTGCAGGCCTACGTCGATAGGTACGCCGCCCGCCTCGAGCACCACTGCCGCCTGGCTCCGTACAACTGGTTCAACTTCTACGACTTCTGGAGCCCGCCTTGATGAATCCCGCCGGAGTGCCGGTGATCCTCGTCGGCACGCGAGCCCTCACGATCGAAGACGTGCTCCTCCTCGCCCGGGGGCAGGCAGTCCCCCAGCTGGATCGCGACCCGGAGGTCATCCGGAGGATCCGCGCCACGGTGGACGCCCTGGATCGGCGGCTCGAGTCCGGTGACACCATCTACGGCGTCACCACGGGATTCGGGGAGTCCTGCGAGACCTCCGTGCCGGGAGCCTTCGCGCCCGAGCTGGCGGCCAATCTCGTCCGGTTCCACGGCTGCGGGACGGGGCGTGCGCTCGACGACGAGGCGGCGGCGGCCGTCACAGCGGTTCGACTGGCCACGCTCGCGCGCGGCTACTCCGGGGTCCGGGAGGTCCTGCTCGAGCGGCTGTGCCAGCTGCTCCAGCACCGGCTCCTGCCCGTGATCCCGGAGGAGGGCTCCGTGGGTGCGAGTGGCGATCTCACCCCGCTCTCCTACCTGGCTGCCGTCGTGATGGGGGAGCGGGAGGCCCGACTCGGGGGGGTGACGCTCCCGGCGGCCGAGGCCCTGGGCCGTGTCGGGCTCGAGCCGCTCGTTCTCCGACCCAAGGAGAGCCTCGCACTGATGAATGGCACGAGCGTGATGGCGGCGCTGGCATGCGTCGCGTTCGACCGCGCGACCCGGATCGCCAGGGCGGCCGCCACGATCACGGCCATGATGAGCGACGCTCTCCAGGGAGAGCCCGGCCACTTCGACCAGCGGATCTTCGCCGCCAAGCCCCACCCCGGAACCGCGCTCTGCGCCCGGTGGATTCGCGATCACCTGGATTACGATCCCGCGCGCCCTCCGAGCGGGGCCCGTGTCCAGGACCGGTACTCCATCCGCTGCGCCCCTCACGTCGTCGGCGTCCTGCTCGATTCGCTGCCGTCGATCCGCGGCACGCTCGAGATCGAGATCAACGGCGCCAGCGACAACCCTCTCATCGATCCGGACAGCGGCGACGTCCTGCACGGTGGGAACTTCTACGGCGGCCACATGGCGTACGTCATGGATTGTCTCAAGTCGTCCGTGGCGAACGTCGCCGACCTGATGGACCGACAGATCGCCCTCGCCTGCAGCCCGTCGACGAGCCACGGATTGCCGGCCAATCTCGTGATGCGGACTGGGCCCGACCACGTCGCGCATCACGGCTTCAAGGCGATGCAGATATCCGCCTCCGCCCTCACCGCCGAGGCCTTGAAGCTCACCATGCCCGCGAGCGTCTTCAGCCGTTCCACCGAGTCCCACAACCAGGACAAGGTCTCGATGGGGACCATCGCCGCACGGGACGCCCTCCGGGTGACAGAGCTCACCGAGCGGGTTGCCGCCATCGCGCTGCTCGTCGCCTGCCAGGCCGTCCAGCTCCGCGGCCCTCCCGACTGTCGCCCCAGGAGCCGGCAGGTGCTCGATGCGGTGCGACGCTCCGTACCGGCGAACACGGGCGACCGGCGGCAGGACCACGACATCGAGGCCATCGTCGGTCGCCTGCGCGCCCAGGATCTCTCGCTGGGCGCGCCGGAGGAGCCGTGAGCCGGGGACCGAGACCGACGTCGAGCGCGGTCACCATCGAGCTCGAGGTCCCGTTTCACGACGTCGACGGCCTCCGGGTCGCCTGGCACGGCCACTACTGCAAGTACCTGGAGCTCGCGCGGACGGCCCTCTTTCGCGCCAGGCGGCTGGACGCACCCGACCTGGCGGAGCTCGGATACGTCTTCCTGGTGGCGGAAACGCACCTCCGTCACGTCCGACCGCTCCACTATGCCGATCGGTTCCGCGTGACCGCCTGGTACGTCGAGGTCGACAACCGCATCCGCGTCGCCTACCAGTTGCGCACCCTCCCCTCGGAGAAGGTCTGCGCCGAGGGCTCGACGGTTCTCGTCACGATCAGTGACGCCGGCGAGCTCTGCCTGGCGACTCCCCCGGCGATTCTCGAGCGCCTTCTCGCGCCG
This sequence comes from uncultured delta proteobacterium, assembly GCA_963818535.1. Lineage (GTDB taxonomy): Bacteria > Myxococcota > Myxococcia > Myxococcales > Anaeromyxobacteraceae > CAIOAK01. Next base: position 380,243 of record CAWFSM010000004.1, read on the forward strand.
GGGCCCGGTTCCGCCAGCCCGGAGCGACGATGACCTTCCTCTGGATCGCCATGGGGCTGCTCGGGGCCACCCAGCCGCAGGTCACGGCGGAGGCCCTGCGCGCGCGGTACGGCGCCGTCCAGGAGTTGACGGCCGACGTGACGCAGCGAAAGGAAGGGAGGTACTGGGCCCGGCCGCTCGAGAGCCGGATCCGGCTTCGCTACACGCCCGAGCGGGTCGTCTGGGAAACCGTCTCCCCGGTGAAGGCCACGGTCGTGCTCGAAGGGGGGTCCATCACCATCACCGGACCCGGGGGAGCGAGGCGCGACCTGGGGCCCGCGAGCGGGGACCCTCGGGTGGCCGGCCTGGTGCGATTCATCCGGGCGCTCCTCGCGTTCGACCTCCCGGCGATGGAGCGGGACTTCCAGCTGACCTACGGGGAGGGAACGGTCGTCGCCACCCCTCGCCCCACCTCGGATCTGAGCTTCTTCAAGGCCATCCGGCTGCGTTTCGACGATCGACTGGACATCGAGTCGATCGACCTGGACACCGAGTCCGAGCACACGAGTCTCCTGTTCGAGAACGTGCGGCGCGTTCCCGCTTCCCCGCATTGAGGTCCACCGTGTCCCGCGAGGTCTGGAAGGCGTTGCTCGTTCTCCTCGCCATCGCGGGCATGGCGGTCCTGCTGCGTGGCACGACGCTCGAGCACGATCCGATCCGCGCTCTCTCCGACCCCGACCCCGTCCGGGCCGGGTTGTTCGACGCGTACCAGCGTGGGAGCGTGTTCCGCGAACGGGTCTTCGTGGAGGATGGCGCGCTCGGGGAACTGGACCGGACGCGCCTCCAGGAGGCCCTTCGCACCGCCGGGTACGAGCAGATCCCGGTGTTCGAGCCACCGGCTCGCGAACAGGTCCTCCGGCTCGCCCCCCTGCTGCCGCTCACCGACCTGCGGGCCCTGCTCGACGATGTCGCGATCGATGCGCGCGCCCAGGAAGCCATCTCGGTCGCCATGCTCCCCGGGGGCGATGCCTACCTTCGAGAGATCGAGGCCGACCCGCTGGGTCTGGCGCCGGCGCTGGCGACGCGACTCCTCGGCAACGCGGGGTCCCAGGAGGGCGGCGCCATCCGCGCCTATCGCGCTCCGCGTCCCATCGACTTCTCGCGCGTCGAGCCGGTGTACGACATGCTGAAGTCCCTGTCGCCGCCCGTGCACTTCATCGGTGGGGACTTCTTCGCCGTCGAGAACTACCGAGCGGCTCTCCGCGACATCCTGGTTTGCTCGATCGTCAGCCTCGCCATCACCCTGGCGATCTTCTCCCTGTTCACCCGCCGGTGGACCCTGCTGGGCCTCTTGCTCTTCGGGTCGCTCGTCTCCTACCTGGTCGGCCTCCTGGGACTCCGGCTCTTCCACGCGGAGGTCTACGCGGTGGTCCTCGCCTACACCTCCACGTTCGTCACGTTCAACAACGAGGCGCTGGTCCACCTTTCCGGGATCGAGGCCTCGCGGCGAAGGGGGCAGCTGGTCGGGATCTGGTCGGCCATCGGGACGACCCTGTTCGGCTTCGTCGTGCTGCTCTTCGGCCGCTCGCTGATGGTCCGGCAGATCGCGATCGCCTCGATCGGGGGGATGCTGGGCTTCCTGCTCTTCCTCGTTCCGTACCGGTCCACGCTCGCGACGATCCGGATCCGCCCCATCGCCGTCCCGAGCCTCACGCTGCGCCCGTGGCTCGTCGGGGCCCTGTGCGCTGCATCGCTCGGGGGCGTCCTCGCGGTGGGCGTCCCCCGGGTGGAAACGAGGATCGACGTCTTCGGCGTCCACACCGCGGAGCTCGACCAGCAGGTCGAGCACTTCTCGCGCAGGCTGGCCTCCCTCTCCCTGGACGACGTCGTCGGCGTGCGTGTACCCACCGGCGGCGATCCCGGCGACGTGCTGCGGCCGCTCGCGGCCCGCGGGATTCTCGATCTTTCGCGACACCCGCTGTCCCTCTGGCGCCCGTCCGACGAGCAGGAGACTGCGCTCGCCACCCTTCGAGATGGCTATCCCCGGGCCGTTGCCCGGTTGACCGAACTGCTCGCGAGAAGCGGCATCCAGGTCCGACCGTCGCAGGACCTTCCCACCACGGCCCACCCGATCGGCGCCTGGGAGTTCCTGGACCTCGTCGGCTCCATCGGACCCGTTCGCTGGACGGAGACGCTGGATGGCGAACGCTTCGTCATGGCCGGACTGTCGCCCCGCGCTCCGCAGGATCTGCCCGACGGCGTGATCCCGGTGAGTCCCCGGCGCTACTACGACGGCATCTTGACCTCGGCTTCTCGCGAGCTGGCGTGGCTCTTCCTGGCGGGCCTGGTCGTCATGGGGATCTACCTTGCGGCGCTGCAGAGGAGCGTCGCGCGGGTCCTCTACGTGCTGACCCCGCTCTCCCTTTCCGCCCTCGCCTTCGCCGTCTACGTCCGCCAAACCGGCGCCACCGTGGACATCATCCACGTCCTGGCGTTCTCGCTCATCATCGCCCTCGCCACCGACTACGCCTCCATCCTGGTCTCGACCGGCCACGCCCCTCCCGAGCAGGCCAAGATCCTCCTGACCGGATCGTCCACGCTCGCCACGTTCGCGGTCCTCTGGTCGGCGCGGCATCCACTGCTCCGTGAGCTCGGCGCAACCGTGACCCTGGGATGTGCCGTGTCCCTCGCCTTCGCGCTGTTCATCCGGCTGCCGGCGGCCGAAGAGGGGCCAGGCAGGTGACCCGACGGCTGACAGCCTCAGTCGCCGCCCTGGCGGCGCTCGCCTGCGCCAGCGTTCCACGAGCGCTTGGCGGATACTCGTTCCCCGGGTCCTTCGACGTGACACAGGTCGTCACCGTGGATCGGGACCACACTGGCAGCCTGGAGTTCCTGGCGAGCCTCAGGCGCGTCGACGACGACTACCAGGTCACGCTCTTCGACGGTGCACTCGCGGTTCCGCTCATGTCCGCGTCCGTGCGGTCGGGCGCCAGGAACGTGCAGGTGCTTGCCGCCGGGATGGACGGCGCGTTCGGGCTCCGCCTCCTGGCGCTGCTGGAGGACCTCTATCGTCGTGACTTCCCGGCTCCCGTGGAAGGGAGGACGGAGAACGACACGGGGACCTTCACCGTCCGTCTCGATGGCGTGCCCGCGTCGAGTTCGCCTTGCCGGTTTCCTTCCACGATCGAGGTCGTTCCGCAGCGCAGCGGCGAACCTCGTCTCCTCGTGCGCACGGTCGACGTCGCCTGCGTGCCAGGTCGGCGCGGGCCTTGAGGGTCGGACCGGCGGGCGAAAGGGCGGTCAGGTGCACGAACCGGTGTTGTTGCAGGTCTTGGTGCAGGTCGAAGGCGAGGGGCAGTCATCGAGCGAGCAGATCACGGCGCCGGTGCAGGTCATGTGGCAGCCATTTCCCGTGCAGGACGTGTTGCAGTTGCCCGTGTTCTGACAGGTGATGTCGCAGCCGCCCCCGGCGCACGAGAAGAGGCAGTTGCCCGAGGCGCCACAGGTGAAGGCGCAGCCTCCGCCCGGGCAGTCGTACACGCAATTTCCGACGACGTTGCAGGAGCAACTCGTACCCGGGGGGCAAGTCCCGGTGAAGTTGCCGACCGTGGGGGCGTCTTCACCGCAGGCGGCGGCTCCAGCGCCGATCGCGAACAGGCACGCGAGCAGCAGTCCCTTCGACCTTCCGAACCTCATGGCGTCCTCCCTGGGTTGAACCAGTTGTCAGCGTCGAGACATGCATCCGCCGTGCTCCGCTGCGGGCCGTTCCACGGTGCTGGAATTCCGCGTCCGGATGCGGCCCGTCATGGGCGCCGGGGGGGCTACACGAACGTCCGCGAACGTATGGGCGCGAGGACCGGGGCGACGCATGGAGGGCGCTTCACGCGGAGGTCGGCACTCGCCGAAGGGCGGGTACGGGATCGCCCGTAGACCCGGAAGGCCCGTGGCCCGGGACACGGGAGCGGTATGGATTGAACCATCATCGAGCAGTGTCATTCTCCTGTCCTGGCGAGGCGAGCGTCATGCGATTCATTCGAAGCGGATTCCACCGACCCATTCCCGTGATCGTCCTGGCGTCCGTCGGCATGCTCGCCTTCAGCCAGGCGGGGTGCGCGAGCGCGCCGAAGCAGACGATGGAGTCGAGCATCGCGAACACCTCCGGTCAGGGAACCGTCGAGGCCAAGGCCGGTCCCAACGACAACACCCAGATCGAGGTCCGCGTGAAGCACCTGTCCGACCCGGCGCGGGTTGCTTCCGACGCCACCGTCTACGTCGTCTGGATCCAGCCACGCAACGCCGAGATCCAGAACGTGGGCGCGCTCAAGGTCGACGCAGATCTCGTCGGGATGTTGAACACCTCGACACCCCATCGAACCTTCACGCTCACCGTCACCCCCGAGCCCAGCGCGCGCATGGCCGCGCCAACGCACGGAGCCGTATTCACCGCCGAGATCAACCGCGCCAAGTGAGTCGAGCCCAGCCTGGCCAGCTCAGCTGGCGGCTTCGGCCAGAAGACGCCTCAGGTCGTCCATCCGCAGCGGCTTGGGCAGGTGTGCGTCGAAGCCCGCCTCCTTCGCCCGACGGACGTCCTCAGGCTGGGCGAAGCCGCTGAGCGCGATGAGGCGGCACGATGCGCACGACAGGTCCGACCGGAGCTCGCGCGCAACCTCGTAACCGTCGATGTCGGGGAGGCCGAGGTCACTGATGACCACGTCTGGCCGGACCACCCTGGCAAGGTCCACACCGGATCGGCCATCCTGTGCGGTCTTCACCTCGCAGCCCTCCAGGCGGAGCGTCTCCGCCAGCATGTCGCGCATGTCAGGCTTGTCCTCGATCAGGACGATCTTGAGGCGTCGCAGTGACGCCGCCGGCTTCTCCGGCACCGGGATCGTCGCGGGGCGCGGGGCAAGCGGCAGCGCCATCGCGAACTCGACGCCACGCCCGGCGCCCTCGCTCCGTGCCGTCACGACACCTCCATGCGCCTCCACGAGCCCCTTCACCAGGGCCAGGCCGAGGCCAAGCCCGCCGTGTGAGCGGGACTGAGCGCTTCGCACCTGCGCCATGGGCTCGAACACCCGCTTCAGATCGTGGGAATCCATGCCGATTCCAGTGTCCCGAACCGCGACCTCCGCCTTGCCCTGGGCGGACCGCACGGTCACCTGTACCCGTCCCAGAGGTGGCGTGAACTTGCGTGCGTTGTGGAGAAGATTGTCGACCACCTGGGTCACGCGCGTCACGTCGACTTCCACCCAGATCGGATCTTCATCGGCCTCGAACACGAGCGTGAGCATCTGTTCGTCGAAATGGACGCGCTGGTCGAGGCAAATGGTCCGGACGACGGGCACCAGGTTCACCCGCTCGCGCTGAAGTTCCAGCTTCCCGTGGGCGATCCGGCTCACGTCGAGCAAGTCGTCGCACAGGCGCGTCAGGACCTGGCCCTGTCTCTTCACGACCTCCCGGGCACGTACGGCGATTGCCGACTCCGGATCGACACGCTCCATGAGGTGCGTGCTGGTCAGGATTGCGGCCAACGGATTTCGTATCTCGTGGCCGAGCATGTTCAGGAAGGCCGTCCGGTTCGCGTCTTGCTCTCGCAGGAGCGCGTTCGCCTCCGTGAGCTTGGCCGTTCGCTCCTGGACCCGATCCTCGAGAGCATCATGGGATGCCCGGAGCTGGTCCGAGGCTTCACGCAACGCGGTGATGTCGGTGATGACGCCAACCAGGAACCGCTGTCCGTGCTCGTCGGAGTGGAGGGTCTTCCGCGTGATGATGACGTGCACGCGGCCGGAGGAGTCGGTGAACTGCTCCTCGTTCTCGTTGATGCCGCCAGCGGCAAACACCTCGTCGTCCTTCTTCCAGAAGACCTGGGCCTCGGAGGCCGGGAAGAAGGCGAAGTCGGACTTCCCGAGCAGTTCTGCACGGTCCCTTCCCATGAACTTGCAGAACGCGGCATTCAACAGCACCCAGCGATGCAGGGTGTCCTTCACGAAGACCGGGTTCGGGAGGCCCTCCAGGATGCTTTCGAGCAGCCCCATCGACGGGACGTTGTCCGGGCCCGCGCCTTGCCCTTGCATCTCGATGACGCCATCGAAGTGATCGACCTCGCCCCCCGCCTCCAGCCTGGGCACCAGCATCACCCGCGCACACCTGGGCTCCCCGCCCGGTCCCTTCCACTCGTGACTGAAGGAAAGGGGCGTCGGTCCGCCTTCGCGGAAGCGAGAGCGCGCCCGGGCCTCCTCGAACAACCCCAGGGGGCCTGCCGCCAGGACGGATCCGGGTGAGTCGAAGCCGACGATTCCTGCCGTCGCCTCGTCGACCGCGACGAGGTCGCCGCTCGACGAGATGCGGAACTGGCCGATGAGTGTGGGCTCCGCCATCGGAGTCTCCGGACCGACCTTGCGCCGACCGGGTCACCGCGTCAATGAGGCCCGAGGGGGGGAGCTTGGGCACGGGGCATTGGGGGTGTCGGGAGAGGTTCTCCGGCGACCCGGGGGACGGTCTATCCCTCAAGTTCCCACGAGGCCGCGTCCGCCGCTTCCCTTCTGAGTGCGACCAAGGGAGCACCGGGCACCCAGATCGCAGCAGGAACTCCATCCGCTCATTCGAGGTCGAGGGCCAGGAATGGGGACGTTCCATCGAGGTCGTTCGCTAGAATCATCCGATTCGGCGTGCACTTCGCGTAGACAATCGGAGTGACGAAGGTCAACGACTCCAACTGGAGCGGTGCGGGCGAGAGATCGGCAACCTCGTCGAGGGCGCGGTTCGACATCGTGACGCAGTCGGGTTGCCACTGACTTCTGGGGCGGGGCGAGAAGGCCCGCACATGTTGCGACCCGTTGGAGAGGGTGAACACGACCTGGTTCGTGGCCCGATCGAGGCGTGCCGTCACCGCGAGCAGGCGGGCCTCGTCGGTGGCCTGGTAGCCGTGGCCAAAGGCAACTCGGTACGTGCCCTCAACGAGCACCACCGGGTACTCGTTCACGCTCCCCCTCTCCTCGCCGCAACCGGTGAGCCCAGCGAGCAGCGGCACCAGAAGGAGGGTAGTGAATGGGAACCTGAACATCATGCCGACCTCGCTTACCGGCGCTTGATGTCTCCCTGGCATGGACCCGTCGGCTGGCCCGCCAGTGCAAGTTGAACGACATGGAGGCTGATCAAGCCTTCTCCGAAACGCTCATAGGCGATGCGCCCGCCGTCTGGCGAATAGGCCGGGTCAGCGCAGTCCTTCAGACCGAGAGGAGCAAATGTCCACGTCCCTGCGTCGATCAGGAAGGGGTCGATGCTGGAGTCGGTGTTCTACCTCACCGCGCCGAGCAATCCGCGCGCCGCCAGCTGCCCGATGATCACGTCGGCGAATCCGCCCACGTCGCGCTGGAAGTCGGAGGGATTCAACGTCTGGGTGATGCCGGACCAGACGAGGCGTCCCGTCGAAACCTCGTAGAGCGAGGTCTCGACCATCACGAGATTGTACTGCGAGACCTGCGTCACCGGAACCGTGGTCGTCGCCCAGACGCTGGTGCTGCCCCATCCACCCCAGACCGGGGTCGTCGTCGTCACCATCATCGTGTTCACCTCGGTCCGCGTGTCGACGCCGAGCACGCGAATCACGAGCACCCCCTCCGCGCCGGACGCCCTCAAGGCCTCGGTGAACGGTTCCGGGGCGTTCCGCGCCTCGTCGGAGACCACTGCCCAGCCGGGGGCGGCGTGGACTCTCAGGGCCCGGAGCCTCTGGGAGAAGATGTCCTCGGCCAGGCGACGGTTGGCGGGATTGAGGCCCGCGGCCACGACGGTGATCCGAGCCATCGGCCCGCCGGTGAACGTCGGGTCGTACCAGGCCGACTGGAGGGCCGTGGTCTGGCACCCGGCAAGGACGAGCGTCGCGAGAAGGAGGGCAACCATCGTTGAGAGTTTGCGCATGGGGGTTTCCCTTTACCGGGGGCGGTCGCGACTTTCAACGGCACGGAGGCGGCCGGGAACGGCCTGGTCGTCTCCATCTGCGCGCCGTGAAGGGTGCCGCGAAGGGCGTGCCCCTGACGCCGGCCGATCCGGCGGAGGTCCTCGAGGCAATCCGGGGAGTCACTCGCGCGGCTCCGGGACGGCACACGAGGTCGGACCCAATGACGATGACGAACGCGCATCTCTCTCTGGACGTGAAGAAGGGCGCCGTGCGCGTCCTCGACTTCCCGTCCGGCAGGGGCGACACCGGCGGCGGGATGCCTGAGGCTGCGGAGCAATGGCGGAGCAACGGGTAGACCAATAAAAAACCCCTCGGCGAACCGAGGGGTTAGATGGAGCGGGAAAAGGGATTTGA